>CAVTZJ010000004.1:0-1044812 GCA_963739205.1 uncultured Pseudomonadota bacterium
GGCCTGCTTCGAGTGCCGCGTGTTCAGGCACCTGGAGATCGTACCGGGGCTGGTCTTCATTATCGGCGAAATCCTGCTGGTACACGCGCGCGAGGGCGTGATCGACCCGCAGACGAAGAATATTCGGATCCTGTACCGGCCGATCGGGCGCCTGTACGCCAACCGCTACTGCACCACGCGCCAGCGCTTCACGCTGCCTGGCAAGCTGCCCGACTGACCACGCGCCGCCCTCAGAACCCCCAGTAGTCCAGCCCCTCGGGCAGCGGCTCGCCGTGGCTGAGCGAGGCGAGCTTGGCGTACTGGCCCTCAGGAGTACAGGAGCGGCTTGCCGCGCTTGCCGAACATGACCTGCTCGACCTGGCCGAGGAAGATCGTGTGCGAGCCGTGCGCCAGCTTTTTCACCACGCGGCAGTCGAATGACGAAAGCGCCTCGATCAGCACCGGCGAGCCGGTGACGAGGTGCGTCCAGTCGCGTGACTTGAAGCGCCCCTACCGCTCTGCGCGCCGCTGAACGCGGTCGACAGGTCCGCGTCCTGGGCGCGCAGCAGATTGACGCAGTACACGCCGGATTTCTGGATCGCGCCGTGCGTGGCGGCCGCGCGGTTGATGCACACCAGCAGCGTGGGCGGATCGGCGCTCACCGAGCACACCGCGGAGGCGGTCATGCCGTAGCGATGCCCCGCGTGCGCCGTGGTGACGATCGTCACCGCGCCCGCGAGCGTGCGCATCCCGAGCTTGAACTGCTTGGCGTCGACGCGCTGTGCGGCGTGCTCCTTCTCCATGCGACGGAGTTTACCTTTTGCGTGCTAGATTGTGCGCGCGCCCACCATGCCGCTCCGCATCCTCGTCCTGTACGCCCACCCCGCGCACGACCGCTCGCGCGCCAACAGGGTGCTGCGCGCGGCGATCGAGGATCTCGCGAGCGTGACGCTGCACGACCTGTACGACACCTATCCGGATTTCTTCATCGACGTGCGGCGCGAGCAGCGGCTGGTCGAAGAGCACGACCTGCTCCTCTTCCAGCACCCGATGTACTGGTACAACGTTCCGGCGCTGCTAAAGGAGTGGCAGGACGCCGTGCTCGAGCCCTCGGCCTGGGCCTACGGCGAAGGCGGCGACAAGCTGCACGGCAAGCATTTCATGCAGGCGCTCACCACCGGCGGGTACGCCGCGTCGTACCGGCACGGCGGCCATGCGCACTTCGAGATCGCCGAGCTGCTTCGCCCCTTCGAGCAGATGGCGCACTACTGCGGCATGCGCTGCCTGCCGCCGTTCGTGACGCACGCCGCACGGCTGATCGACGAGCGCGCACTCGGGGCACAGGCCGATGCCTACCGCGCGCGCGTCGCCGCGCTCGCGGCCGGCGAGCCGCCCGCCCCCTTCGACACGATCCCATCCGCGGAGTGAGCCATGCACGACCACGGTTTCCTCGAGCAAGCGCTCGTCTACCTCGCAGCCGGCGTGATCGCCGTGCCGGTTTTCAAGCGCCTCGGACTCGGCTCGGTGCTCGGCTATCTCGTAGCGGGCGTCGCCATCGGACCCTGGGGCCTGCGCCTCATCGCCGAGCCGGGCACGGTGCTGCAGTTCGCCGAGTTCGGCATCGTGCTGTTGTTGTTCCTGGTCGGGCTGGAGCTCAATCCCGCCCGACTGTGGGCCCTGCGCCGGTCGATCTTCGGGCTGGGCAGCGCGCAGGTGCTGGCGACTGTGGCGACGGTCGCCGCGCTCGGCGTCGCGCTCGGCCAGCAGCTCGCGGTGTCACTGGTGGCCGGCATGGGCTTCGCGATGTCCTCGACGGCGATCTGCGGTGGCTGGCCACGCTGGCCGGAAGAACCTCCTGCCGACGCCGGGCGGGCAGGCTTCGTTCTCGGTGCTGCTGTTCCAGGACCTGGCGGTCATTCCGCTCGTGCTGCTACTGGCGCTGATGAGCGGCGGCAAGGGCGGCGCGGCCGGTTTCGACTGGGTCTCCGCGGCGAAGGCGGTTGCCCTGATCGGGCTGCTGGTGGTCGCCGGGCGCCACCTGCTGCGCCCGCTGCTGCGCTTCGTCGCCAACACGGGGCTGCGCGAAGTGTTCGTCGGCTTTTCGCTGCTGCTGGTGCTCGGCATCGCCGCGCTCATGCAGGTCGTCGGCCTTTCCATGGCGCTCGGCGCGTTCCTCGCGGGCGTTCTGCTCGCCGACAGCGAGTACCGCCACGAGCTCGAGCTCGACATCGAGCCGTTCAAGGGGCTGCTGCTGGGGCTCTTCTTCATTGCGGTGGGCATGTCGATCGACGTCGGCCTGTTCCTGCACGCGCCGCTCCTCGTGCTCGGACTCGCGCTCGGCGTGGTGGCGCTCAAGTCGGCTCTGCAGTACGCGATCGCGCGCCCGTTCTACTGCGGCCGCAGTGACGCCGCGCTGTTCGCCCTGGCGCTGTCGCAGATCGGCGAGTTCGCCTTCGTGCTGTTCGGCGCCGCGGGCCAGATTCTGCCGCGCGCCACGATCGACTTGCTGAATGCCGTGGTCGCCACCTCGATGCTGAGCACGCCGCTGCTCATGCTCGCCTACGAGCGCCTCCTGGCACCGCGCCTTGCGCGCCCCGGCGCGCGCGCGGCCGATGTAATCTCCGAGATCAACCCGGTCATCGTCGCCGGCTTCGGGCGCTTCGGGCAGATCGTCTCGCGCGTGCTCGGCGGCGCGGGCATCGCCACCACCGTCATCGATCACGACCCGAATCAGGTCGACCTGGTGCGCCGCTTCGGCACCAAGGCCTACTACGGCGACGCCACCCGCCTCGACCTGCTGCGCTCGGCCGGCGCGGATAAGGCCGCGCTGCTGGTGGTGGCGGTCGACGACGTCGAGGCCGCGCTCGCGATCACGCGGCTCGCGCGCGAGAACTTTCCGCACCTGCGCCTGCTCGTGCGCGCGCACGGCCGCACGGATGCGTTCGAATACGTCGAGATGGGGGTGTCCGCGGTGCGCGAGACGCTCGGCTCGGCGCTCGACGCCGCGCAGACTGCGCTGCGTGTCCTCGGCTTCCATCCGCACTCCGCTTGGAGGATCGCCGCGCAGTTCAAGCGCCGCGACGAGGCTATGCTCGTCGAGCATGCGCCGCACCGCCACGACGAGAAGAAACTGATCGCCGTGTCGCAGCAGGCGCGCGCCGATCTGAATGCGCTGCTGCGCGAGGATGCGGCCCGCTTGCGCGGCGCCGAGGAACCGGGCTGGCGCTAGCGGCTGCGCAGATTGACGAGCACGATGCCCGCGCCCACTAGGAGGGCCGCTGCGCCGAATGCCGGGGTGAGCGGCTCGTCGAGCGCCAGCACGCCCGCCAGCACGCCGAACATCGGCGTGAGGAAGGAAAACACCGACAGCCGCGCGGCCAAGTAGCGCGTCAGCAGCCAGAACCAAGCGAGGTAGCTCGCGAAGGCGACGATCACGCCCTGATAGGCGAGGCTCGCGAACGCGAGCGGGGTGAGCGCGACAACGCCGGGTTCGCCCATCAACGCCGACGCGAGAGGCAGTATCAGCGCGGACACCGCCAGCTGATAGAAGAGCGTCTTCGTTGCGGTGACGCCGGAGAGCTTCGATGCCCGCACCAGCACGGTGGTGGCCCCCCACAGCACCGCGCCGATCACGCCGAACAGATCCCCCAGCAGCGTGGCGTCGTGCCCCACGGCGAATCCGTTGGCGAACGCGAGCACGACCCCGGCGAACGAAAGCAGCACCCCGAGCCACTGGCCGCGCACCAGCCGCTCGCCGCGCACGAACAGATGCAATCCGAGCGCTGCGACGACCGGCGCCAGATAGATGAACACGATCATGCGCGAGGCGCTGGTGTGGCCGAGGCCGGCGTAGATAAAGACGAACTCGCCGCCGAACAGCAAGCCGGCGACGATCCCGGGCAGCAGCGTGCCATCGCGCCGGAAGAGCGCGATGCCGCGCATCCGTGCCCACACGAAGAGCAGCACGGTGGCGACGACCGAGCGGATTCCCGCCTGCATCACGAGCGACACGTCGTGCGCGGCGAGCTTGATGGCGACCTGCTGGAAGCCCCACAACGCGGTGCACAACACCATGATGCCCAAGGCCGTGGCGTCTAGCGGCGCGCGGTCGCTTTTCATACGCAGGGGGAAAACGGAAGGCGCGCAGTCTAGCAGGTGCGCGCCGGAGCCATAGCGCTCCGCTATGGCAGCCATGGGGACAACTCATTGGATTTATCGCGGCGCGGGCCATATCTTGATAGGTATGTTCAATCACTTACCCGGAGCAAGGACATGATCGCAAACCGCGAAGGCAAGCCGGTACCCCAGGTCACCTTCCGTACCCGCAGCAACGGCGAGTGGCGCAGCCTCTCGACCGACGAACTCTTCAAGGGCAAGACCGTCGTGGTGTTCTCACTGCCCGGCGCCTTCACCCCGACCTGCTCGTCGACGCATCTGCCGCGCTACAACGAGCTCGCGCCAGCGTTCTTCGCCAACGGAGTGGACGCCATCGCCTGCGTGTCGGTGAACGACGCCTTCGTCATGCAGGAATGGGCCAAGGACCAGGAGTGCCAGAACGTGATCCTGGTGCCGGACGGCAACGGCGAGTTCACCGAAGGCATGGGCATGCTGGTCGACAAGTCGGAGCTCGGCTTCGGCAAGCGCTCGTGGCGCTATTCGATGCTGGTGCGGGACGGCATCGTGAAAAAGATGTTCGTCGAGCCGGAAAAGCCGGGTGACCCCTTTGAAGTGTCCGACGCCGACACCATGCTCGCCTATCTCAACCCGGGGGCGAAGAAGCCAGACCAGGTGGCGATCCTGACGCGCGAAGGCTGCCAGTATTGTGCCAAGGCGAAAGCGCTGCTCGAGCGGCTCGGCTACGACTACGCCGAAGTGCCGCTCGGCCACAGGGTCCGCAGCCGCGTGCTAGGCGCCATCGCCGGAGCGCAGACGGTGCCGCAGGTGTTCATTAACGGCGAGCGCATCGGCGGCTGGGAAGACCTCGAGCGCTGGGCAAAAAAGGCGGCCTAGAGGTCCATCTCCCACCAACCGCCGCCGAGGGCGACGAACAGCTGCGCGGTGTCCTGCAGGCGCCGCGCCTGCGCCGTAACCATTCCCAGGCGCGCCTGCTGGTAGGCGCGCTCGGCGATGATCAGCTGCAATACGTCGGATTTGCCCGCGGCGTAGCTTTCGCGCTGCAGGGCGAGCGCCGCGCTCGCGCTCTCGAGGAGCTGGCGCTGGGCATCTACCAGCTCGGCGTCCTGGGCGAGCGCTTGCAGGATATCAGCGACCTGCTGCAGGCCCTGCAGCACGGTCTGTTCGTAGGTCGCGAGCGACGCCTGGTAGTTGTCGATCGCCGCGCGGCGCTGCGCACGCAGCGTGCCGCCGTGGAAGATCGGCTGGGTCAGCGCGGCAGCCAGGGTCCAGAAGGTATTGGCGCCCTGAAAGAGCGAGCCGCCGTCGAGCGATTGCTGGCCGCCCGAGGCCGTGAGCGTGATGTTGGGATAGAGCCGCGCGGTGGCGACGCCGATCGCCGCGCTCTCGGCGTGGAGGCTGGCTTCGGACGCCAGGATGTCCGGACGCTGGTGCACGAGGTCGGACGACAGGCTGAAGGGCAGCTCGCCGGGAAGGTCGAGCCGGTTCAGATCGAACTCCGGCGGCGACCAGTCGGCCGGCGAACGCCCAGCAGGATCGACAGGGCGTCGCGCGCAGCGGTGAGCTGCTGCCGCAAGGGCGGCAGGAGCGCGGTGCGGTCGATCACGAGCTGCGTCTCGGCAGTGAGGACGTCGGTCTGCGCGGCCTTGCCGGCGTCGAACTTGACACGCACGAGCTCGAGGTTGCGCTCGTCGTCGGCGACCACCTCTGCCGTCGCCTCGAGTTGGCCGAGCGCGCGCGATCGCGAGCGCCTGCGAGACGACGTTGCCGGTGAGCGTGAGATAGGCCGCTCCGAGCTGGTAACCGCTGCTCCGCCAGCGCGTGCTCCTGCTCGACCTGCGCGCGTGCCGCCGAATACGTCCGGCGAGTAGCTCACCGTCGCTCCGAGCGAGTACAGGTTGAAGGCCGGTCTGACGGCGCCTCTCGGCGCTCGCCGACGCTCGATCTGCGGATAGAAGCCGCGCGCGCCGCGAGCGCGTTCCTGGCCGCGGCGAGCGTGGCGCGGCCGCGGCCAGCGTCTGGTTTCCCGCGATCGCCGGGCGCACGACGTCGGACAGCTCTGCGGAGCGGAAGAGCTCCCACCACTCGGCCGAGAGCGCGTCTCCCGACGCAGTCGCTGCTCCGCCTCCGTCCAGGAGCGATCTCATCGGGCATCGCCGTCGCCGTGAAGCCCGTGACGGGCGGCGGCGGGGCGTTTGAAATCCGGTCCGACGGCGCAGCCGCTACAGCGCGAACGCGAGCAGCAGCGCAACGCAGGGCGCCTTATTCGTAGCGCAGCGCCTCGATCGGATTCAGCAGCGAGGCGCGCCGCGCCGGATAGTAGCCGAAAAATACTCCGACCACGGCGGAGAACAGGAAGGCGCCCACGATCGCGGCCGGCGAGAGCAGCGTCGGCCAGCCGGCGACGAGCGAAACGATCTCCGAGATCACGATGCCCACGATGATCCCGGCGCGACCGCCGATCCCACTCAGCAGCACCGCCTCGACCAGGAACTGGAGCAGGACGTGCACGCGGCGCGCACCGATCGCCATGCGGATGCCGATCTCGCGCGTGCGCTCGGTGACCGACACCAGCAGGATGTTCATGATGCCGATGCCGCCGACCATCAGCGAGATCGACGCGACCGTGGCGAGGAGCAGCGCCATGATGCGGCTGCTGCCCTCCGCGGCCTGTGTGATGTCGCTGATGTTGCGCACGTCGAAGTCCTTCGTCTGGCCGGACTGGATGTGGTGCCGTCGCATCAGGATGCGGGTGATCTCGTCCTTGGCAGCAGCCACCTGCGCCGTGCTCCTCGCCTGCACGTACATGATATTCACGTACCCGGCGAGCTTCGGCTGGATGCCGAAGGGGTTGGGCGGCGCGACGTAGATCGAGCTCGAGGGCGACTGCGCGCTCGTCGGCGCGGCCACGCCGAGCACCTTGCGCTCGGCCGTGCTGAACGGAATCAAGACCACGTCGTCCTGGTCCTGGCCGAAGCCCGACTGGCCCTTGGATTCGAGCACGCCGATCACCTGCATCGGCACGTTCTTGACCAGAATCGTGGCGCCGACCGGGTTCTCGTGCTCGCCGAACAGGTTCTGGTACACGGTCTGCCCGAGCAGGCAGACGCGGGCCGCGTCGAGCTCGTCCTGCTCGCTCATGGGACGGCCGCTCGCGACCGGCCAGTTGCGAATCGCGAGGTAGCTCGGGGTCACGCCCTGGACGCTGGTGCTCCAGTTCTTGTCGCCGTACTGGAGCTGCGCGAGCTGGCGATCAGGTAGGCCACGTTGGCGACCGAGGGCGCGTCGCGTCGGATCGCCTCGGCATCGGCCACGGTCAGGGTCGATGCGCTGCCGAAGCCGGCCCGCACGCCGCTCGCGGTCGTCGCGCCGGGAATCACGATCAGGAGGTTGGTGCCGAGGCTTTCGATGTTTGCCTCGACTGCGGCGTTCGCGCCCTGGCCGACGGCCACCATGGCGATCAGCGCCGCGACGCCGATGAAGATGCCGAGCATGGTGAGCGCCGAGCGCATCTTGTTGCGCGCGATCGCGCGCGCCGCGACCATCAGCGCCATGCGCGCGAACGACAGGCCGAGCCCGCGCTCGGCCGCCTGCGCCGGAATTCTGGCGACAGCCGGCGTCTGCGTGCGCGCCGGGACCTGCGCCCTACGCTCGTCCGACACGATAGCCCGTCGCGCATCGTGACGACGCGGTCGGCGAAGGCGGCCATGTCCGGCTCGTGCGTCACCAGCACGACCGTCAGACCCTGCTCCCGGTTGAGCGCCCGGATGGTGGTCATGATGTCGTTGGCGGTCTTCGAGTCGAGGTTGCCGGTCGGTTCGTCGGCCAGCAGGATGGCCGGGTCGTTGATCAGCGCGCGCGCGATCGCGACGCGCTGCTGCTGGCCGCCCGAGAGCTGGCTGGGGTAGTTGCGCTCGCGCCCCGCCAGGCCGAGCGCGCGCAGCGCCTCTCGGGCGCGGCTCGCGCTCTCGGCGTAGCGGCCCGAGTAGAACAGCGGCAGCGCCACGTTCTCGGCGGCGCTGGTGCGCGCGAGCAGGTTGAAGCTCTGGAAGACGAAGCCGATGCGCCGGCTGCGTATCTGCGCGAGGGCGGGCTCGTCCTCCTCGGCGACGTCGCGGCCCTCGAGCAGGAAGCGGCCGCCGGTCGGCCGGTCGAGACAGCCGAGGATGTTCATGAGCGTCGACTTCCCCGAGCCCGACGCGCCCATGATCGCGACGAACTCGCCGCGCTCGATCGTCAGGCTGACGCCGCGCAGCGCGTGCACCTCGAGGTCGCCGATGCGGTACACCTTGGCAAGGTCGCGCACCTCGATGACGGTGTCGGACACGACGTCTGCTCCGGACAAGCCGCTCAGAATCGGAACGGCGCGAGCGCCGGCCGGCGCGCCGCGGTGGCGCCGCCCGCCGAGACCTCGTCCGTAATCACGGCATCTCCCTCCTTGAGCTTGCCGCCGGTGATCTGCGCCCAGGTGCCGTCCTCGAGGCCGACGGTCACGGGAACCGCTGCCGGGCGGCCATCCTGCAATACCCAAAGCTGCGAGCCGCGCGGCGAGCCGCGCCCGCCCTTTACTTTGGCTGCGCCCAGGCCCCCCGGCTCGAAACGAAGTGCTTGCTCCGGCACTCGCAGCACGTCCTTTCGTTCTTCGGTGACAATCTTCGCGTTGGCGGTCATTCCGGGCAGCAGCAGCAAATCGGGGTTGTCCACGCTGATCACTACGTCGTAGGTGACGACGTTCTGCACGGTGATCGGGGCCTTGCGCACCTGGGTCACGCGTCCCTCGAAAGTCTTCTGCGGATACGCCTCGACCGTGAAAATTCCCCTGTCGTCAAGCTTGACCGCGCCGATGTCGGACTCGCTGACGTTGGTATCGACCTGCATTTTCGTGAGGTCCTTGGCGATCAGGAACAGCGTCGGCGTCTGGAAGCTGGCCGCCACCGTCTGCCCGACGTCTACGTTGCGCGAAACGACGACGCCGTCGACGGGCGAGACGATGTCCGTGTATTTCAGGTTCACCTCCGCGCCCGCAAGCGCCGCCCGGCGCTGCTCGATCGTCGCTTCATCGAGCTTGATTTGCGCGATGGCCTGCTCGTAAGCGCTCTTGTCGCTGTCCACGGTGTCTTGCGAGACGATGCCGCGCGCGACCAGCCCGCGGTCGCGCTCGTAGTTGATCTTGGCGTAGGCGAGGCTCGCCTGGTCCTTGACTAGCTGCGCCTTGGCCGTGGCGAGGTTCGCCCTGGCCTGGTCGACCGCGACCTGGTAGTTGCTCGGATCGATCTTGGCGCAAAGCTGTCCGGCCTTCACTTTGGTATTGAAGTCGCAGTACAGCGATTGGACCGGCCCCGAGACGTAGGAGCCGACCTGCACGGTTACCACCGGGTTGACCGAGCCGGTGGTCACGACCGTGCGTACGACGTCGCCCTTGCCGGCCCGCTCGGTGACGTACTTCGGGGCTTGCGGCTTGTCGAGCCGCCACCACAACACCGCCCCTGCCGCGAGCACGAGCACGGCCGCGGAAAGCAGCATCCAGCGAGTCTTGACTTTGATCATCTGAGCGATCCGGGATCAACGGATAGTAACCTTGGACCATCTCGGCAAGATTAAGTACCGTTAAGAACCGTAAACCGCGCGCTTGAGGTAACCTGCGCGATCCGTGTTCAAAGTGCCCCGTGCAAGGCTGCTGACGTGAGCAATTCCCCCGCAGGCGACCGACTGGACCTGCTGCGCGCGAGGCTGCGCGCGTTCATCGCCGAGCGCGACTGGGCGCAGTTCCACAACCCGAAGAACCTGACGATGGCGCTGGTCGCCGAGGCGGGCGAGCTGGTCGAGCATTTCCAGTGGCTCACCGCCGAGCAGGCTGACCGGCTGCCTCCCGAGACGCTGGCCGAAGTCGAGCACGAGATCGCCGACGTGCTCATCTTCCTGGTGGAGCTCGCCGACCGGCTGAACGTCGACCTGCTTGCCGCCGCCGAGCGCAAGCTCGCGCTGAATGCGCAGAAGTATCCGGTGGACAAGGCGCGCGGAAGGGCCACCAAGTACAACAAGCTGTAGGCGATGCTGGCGTACCGGCATCAGTTCCATGCGGGCAACTTCGCCGACGTCTTCAAGCACAGCCTTCTTGCGCGGCTGCTACTCGCCCTCGCCCGCAAGGACAATCCCTTCTTCTACCTCGACACGCACGCCGGCACCGGGCGCTACGATCTCGAGCACCCCTGGGCGCTGAAGAACGCCGAATTCCGCGACGGCATCGCGCGCCTCCTCCGGCGCGAAGAATTTCCGGAGCTGATCAAGCCCTACATCGACGCGGTGCGCGCGGAGAACCCCGATGGGGGGATGCGCTGGTACCCCGGGTCGCCGCGCATCGCGCGCCGCCTGCTGCGCGCGGGCGACCGCGCAGTGCTCTCCGAGCTGAACAAGAAGGATTGCGCCGGGCTCGCGCGGCTGTTCGCGCGCGACCGGCAGGTCAGCGTGCACCTCATGGACGGCTACCAGGCGCTCAAGGCGTACCTGCCGCCCAAGGAGCGTCGCGGGCTGGTGCTCGTAGATTCGTCCTTCGACCGGGCGCACGAATTCGACCGGCTCGTCGAAGCGCTGCAGGACGCGCACCGGCGCTGGGCGACCGGCGTCTACGCGCTCTGGTTCCCGCTCATGGAACCCGGCGCGATGCGCACGTTCGCGCGCGATCTCGCCAATAGCGGCATGAGACGCCTGCTATGGCTGGAGCTGAGGCTGAAGAAACACGAGGCCGGCAAGCTCGGGGGCTGCGGGATGATCGTCCTCAATCCGCCCTACGGGTTCGCCGAAGAGGCGAAATCGATCCTTGGATGGCTGAAGCAGGTTCTCTCCAGCACGGCGCAGGTGCGCGAGCTGGTCGGCGAATAGCCTGAATCTTGGCGGAGAGAGAGGGATTCGAACCCTCGATACGGGTTTTGCCCGTATAACGCCTTAGCAGGGCGCCCCCTTCGGCCTCTCGGGCATCTCTCCTGTGGGGCCGATTATCCCCTATTCGCGCTCCAGTTCAAACGCGTCGTGCAGTACGCGCACCGCGAGCTCGAGGTATTTCTCCTCGATCACCACCGAGATCTTGATCTCCGAGGTGGTGATCATCTGGATGTTGATGCCCTCCTCGGCCAGCGTGCGGAACATTTGCGAGGCGATGCCGACGTGCGAGCGCATGCCCAGGCCGACGAGCGACACCTTGGCGATGCGGTCGTCACCGCTCACTTCGCGGCACTTGATGTGCGGCTGCACCTGGTCCTTGAGGATCTTCAGCGCGCGCGCGTAATCGGCGCGGCCGACCGTGAACGACAGGTCGGTCATGCCGTCGTGGCCGACGTTTTGCACGATCACGTCCACGTCGATGTTCGCGTCGGCGATCGGGCCCAGGATCGCGTAGGCGATCCCCGGCCGGTCGGGAACGTCGTGCACCGTGATCTTCGCTTCGTCGCGGCTGAAAGCCACGCCGGAGATGATTGCCTTTTCCATCGCCATGTTCGGGTCGTCCTCGAATGTGATCAGCGTGCCGGCGTGCGCCTCCTCGGCGACCGGCAGCATCGGGTCGGTCAGGCTGGAGAGCACCCGCAGGCGCATCTTGTACTTGCCGGCGAACTCGACCGAGCGCAGTTGCAGCACCTTCGAGCCCTGGCTCGCCATCTCGAGCATTTCCTCAAAGGTGATGGTCTTCAGGCGGCGCGCCTCGGGCACGATGCGTGGATCGGTGGTGTACACGCCGTCTACGTCGGTGTAGATCTGACATTCGTCGGCCTTGAGCGCCGCGGCGAGCGCCACGGCCGAGGTGTCCGAGCCGCCGCGCCCGAGCGTGGTCACGTTCTCGTGCGCATCCACGCCTTGGAATCCCGCCACCACCGGGATTGTCCCCGCCGCGATGTCGCGCCGCAGCCGCTCGTCGTCGATCGACACGATGCGCGCCTTGCCGAACGCCGAGTCGCAGTGCACCCGCACCTGCCAGCCGGCATAGCTCTTCGCCTTCAGGCCGAGCTCGATGAGCGCCATCGCGAGCAAGCCGATCGTCACCTGCTCGCCGGTCGCAGCCACCACGTCGAGCTCGCGCGCCGCGGGCTGCGGCTGGATCTCGCGCGCCAGCGCGAGCAGGCGGTTCGTCTCGCCCGCCATGGCCGAGGGCACCACCACCACGCTATGCCCGGCCGCCTTCCACTTCGCCACCCGGCGCGCAACATTGCGGATGCGCTCGGCCGAGCCGACCGAGGTACCGCCGAATTTCTGGACGATCAACGCCATCTGAGCGCAGCAGCCGCGAAAAAGCGCGGATTTTACCGGACAATGCTTGCGCTTTCGCGCGTGCGGGTGGCGGAGAGTGAGGGATTCGAACCCCCGAGGGCCTTAAGGCCCTGCCGGTTTTCAAGACCGGTGCATTCGACCGCTCTGCCAACTCTCCGCTTGTAATCACGCGCTTGCGCCCGCATTCTAGCTCTTGAGCGAATAACCCGGATTTATCAGGGTTTTCGGGTTGAAACTTCATCGATGTCTGGTAGTCTTAGCTACGTACTCCGTGCCCTATAAAGAAGAGGAGCAACAAGATGCAACCTGACTTGCAACCGATCCGTACCGACAACCAGGGCGGCGGCCCGCGTTATGCGCCGGGCATGGAATTGCCCGGGATCGCGACCAATCGCGTCCTGCGCAACACCTACCTGCTGCTCGCGCTCACGATGGTGCCGACGATCATCGGCGCCTATATCGGTATGGCAACCGGTGCGGTCATCGTGCAGCACCCGCTGGCAGCCACGCTGATCATGCTCGGCGCGGTGATCGGGCTGCAGTATGCGGTGATCGCCAACCGCAACAGCTCGCTCGGCGTGGTGCTCCTGCTTCTGATGACCGGCATCCTCGGCTGGTGGCTGGGACCGCTGCTGTCGATGGCGCTGACGCTTAGGAACGGCGCGGAGCTGATCGGCTACGCGGCCGGCGGCACCGGGCTGGTGTTCTTCGTCATGGGCGCCATCGCAACGACCACCAAGCGCGACTTCAGCTTCATGGGGAAATTCCTCTTCGTGGGCATGATCGCGCTCGTGCTGGCGATGCTGGCCAACATGTTCCTGCAAATTCCGGCGCTGGCCCTCACGATCTCCACGCTGGTGATCGTGGTGTTCTCGCTGTTCCTGCTGCACGACTTGTCGCGCATCGTGCGCGGCGGCGAGACCAACTACATTGTCGCCACCACGGGCGTGTACCTGAGCCTGTTCAACATCTTCGCCAATCTGCTGTCGATCCTTATGATGCTGGCGGGCGAGCGCAGATAAAAGCGGCATTCCGCATCACCGAAGAAGGGCGCCCCGCGGCGCCCTTTTCGTTTCTCAGCCCCGCTCGAACAGCGCGATGCTTTCGACGTGGGCGGTATGCGGGAACATGTTCACCACCCCCGCAGCGGAGAGCCTGAAGCCCTTCACGTGCACGAGGATGCCCGCGTCGCGCGCGAGCGTCGCCGGGTCGCAGGAGACGTACACGATGCGCCGCGGCCAGCCTTCCGGCAGCACTTTCACCACCTCGAGCGCGCCCTCGCGCGGCGGGTCGAGCAGCAGCTTGTCGAGCGGACCGAGCTGCGCGAGGCGTGCAGCGTCGATGGCGAACAGATCTTCGGCGGCGAAGCGCGCGGCATCGGCGAGCCCGTTGGCTGCGGCGTTGCGGTGAGCGCGCTCGACCAGTGCGCTGCTGCCCTCCAGCCCCAGTACGCGCGCCCCGAGCCGCGCGAGCGGCAGCGAGAAGTTGCCCAGCCCGCAGAAGAAATCCCCGATCGTCTCTCCCGGCCGCGGATCGAGCAGCCGCACCGCGCGCGCCACCAGCACGCGGTTCACCGCGTGGTTCACCTGCGTGAAGTCGGTCGGCAGGAAGGCGATGCGCACGCCGAACTCGGGCAGCGCGTAGTCGAGCGGCGGCGCCGGCACGGGATGGAAGGGATGCGCGCTCGCCGGCCCGCCCGGCTGCAGCCAGAGCGAGACGCCGTGCGCGTCGGCGAACGAGCGCAGACGCGCCTCGTCATCCGCGGTAAGCGGCTCCAGGATGCGCAGCACGAGCACGTCGCAGGCGTCGCCCAGCGCGACCTCGACCTGCGGCAGGCGCTCGCGGATCGACAGCGCTTCGACGAGCTCGCGCAGCGCCGGGAGCAGTGCCGAGATGCGCGCCGGCAACACCTCGCAGCTCCTCATGTCGGCGACATAGCTCGAGCGCCGCTCGTGAAAGCCCACCAGCACGCCGCCCTTCTTCGCCACGCGTCGCACGGAGAGGCGCGCGCGCTGCCGGTAGCCCCATTCCTCGCCGTAGACGATCGGCAGCATGGTCTCGGCCTTGACCTTGCCCAGGCGCGCGAGGCAGTCCTCCAGCCAGCGCTGCTTGGCCGCGAGCTGCGTGCGCGCGTCCGCGTGCTGCGTCGCGCAGCCGCCACAGACGCCGAAGTGCGGGCAACGCGGCGCGCGCCGTCCGCTCGCAGCGCTTAGCAGCGCGCTCGTGCGCGCCAGGTCGAAGGACGCCTTGCGGCGCAGGATCTCGGCCTCGACCAGCTCGCCGGGCAGGGCGCCCTCGACGAACACCACCTTGCCCTCGTCGTTGCGCGCCACGCCGCGCCCTTCGGCGTCCAGCGACTCGATGCGCAGCTTCACCGGGCGAGCGGGTCGCTCCAGCGCTCGAGGAACTCGCGCCAGTGAGGCTCCTTGAGCTTCTCCAGCGTGGTGCGCACGAGCGCGCACTCGCGCTTGTATTGCGCCCGCTCGAGCGCGCCGCGTAGCAGCTGGAAGCGCAGGAACAGCAGATAGGTGTTCGCGGAGTCGGCCTCGCAGTAGTTGCGAATCTGCGCGATCGCGCCGCTCTGGTACTGCTGCCACACCGCGGCGCCTTCCATGCCGATCTTGCCCGGCAGGCCGGCGAGCTGCGCCACCTCGTCCAGCGGCGCGTTGTTGCGCGGCTGGTACATGGCGAGCACGTCCATCAGGTCCAGGTGCCGCGTGTGGTAGCGGCTGACGTAGTTGTTCCACTTGAAGTCGCGGTCCTCCTGGCCCTGCTCCCAGAAGCGCGGTGCGGACACGCCATGCAGCAAACCGCGGTAGTTGAGCACGGGCAGGTCGAATCCGCCGCCGTTCCAGGACACCAGCTGAGGCACGTAGCGCTCGATGCCGTCGTAGAAGCGCTGGATGGCGGCGCCTTCGTCTTCCGCGGGCGCGCCGATCGACCAGATGCGAAGCTGCTCGGCGTCGCGCAGGACGCAGGAGATGACCAGCACGCGCTGCAGGTGCGGCGGAAGGAAGTCGCTGCCCGTTTGCGCGCGCCGCTTCTGGAAGGCGACTTCCGCGACCTCCTGGTCGGCAAGCCCCTCCGGCAGGCCGTGCAGGCGCCGGAGTCCGGCGACGTCCGGAATCGTCTCGATGTCGAAGGCGAGTACCGGCGCCACGTCAGTCGGGGAA
The DNA here is from genome assembly GCA_963739205.1 of uncultured Pseudomonadota bacterium. Lineage (GTDB taxonomy): Bacteria > Pseudomonadota > Gammaproteobacteria > Burkholderiales > SG8-39 > DAHVFK01. The sequence goes on from CAVTZJ010000004.1 coordinate 15,543, forward strand.
CACCCCGGTGGAAAGGTAGCGGTCGCCGCGATCGCACACGATGGTGACGATCACGGCGTTTCTGAGCTCGCGCGCCACGCGCAGCGCCACGTGCAGCGCGCCGCCGGACGAGACGCCCCCGAAGATGCCCTCCTCGCGCGCCATGCGGCGCGACGTCTCCTCGGCATCCGCCTGGCTCACGTACTCCAGGCGGTCGACGCGCGCCCGCTCGTAGATCTTCGGCAGGTAGGCTTCGGGCCACTTGCGGATGCCCGGAATCTGCGAGCCCTCCTCGGGCTGGCAGCCGATGATCTGGATGGCCGGATTCTTCTCCTTGAAGAAACGCGAGCAGCCCATGATGGTGCCGGTCGTTCCCATGCTCGAGACGAAGTGGGTGATTCTTGCTTCGGTGTCGCGCCAGATCTCCGGACCGGTGGTCTCGTAGTGGGCGAGCGGATTGTCCGGGTTGGCGAACTGGTCGAGCATCACGCCCCTGCCCTCGCGCACCATCTTCTCGGCGAGGTCGCGCGCGCCTTCCATGCCGCCCGCCCTGGGCGTGAGGACCAGCTCGGCGCCGTAGGCGCGCATGGTTCGCTTGCGCTCGGCGGTCTGGTTCTCGGGCATGACGAGGAGCAGCCGGTAGCCGCGCACCGCCGCGGCCATCGCCAGCGCGATCCCGGTATTGCCCGAGGTGGGCTCGATCAGCGTGTCGCCGGGCTTTATGCGGCCGCGCCGCTCGGCGCGCCGGATCATCGAGATGGCGGGCCTGTCCTTCACCGAGCCCGCCGGGTTGTTGCCCTCGAGCTTCGCGAGGATCAGGTTGCCACGCTCCTCCGCCTGCGCGCCCGGCAGGCGCTGCAGGCGCACCAGCGGCGTCTCGCCAATGTAGTCCTCGATCGTCCGGCGCACCGGCGTGCCTCAGCCGTGCGCCGCGAGCAGCCCGCGCACGTAGGCGTCCACGCCCTGCTCGACTGACATGAATCCGCCGCCGTAGCCCGCCTGGCGCAAGAACGCCAGGTCGGCCTCGGTATAGCTTTGGTACTTGCCGACGAGCTGCGGGGGAAAAGGCACGTATTGCACAAGGCCCTGCGCTACCATCTCCGCGAGCTCAAGCGCGCTCTGGCCGCGCGCCACGCGCACACTGTTCACGACGGCGCGCGCCACGTCGTTGAAGCTCTGCGCGTGCCCGGTGCCGCAATTGAAGATGCCCGAGAGCTCGCGATGCTCGAGGAAGTACAGGTTCACGTCGACCACGTCGTCCACATGGACGAAATCGCGCTGCTGCTCGCCATTCGCGTAGCCGTCGCTGCCGACGAAGAGCTTCACGCTTCCTTCGGCCATGAGCTGATTGAAGGCGTGCAAGGCGACCGAAGCCATGCGCCCCTTGTGCGCCTCGTTTGGGCCGTACACGTTGAAGTAGCGGAAGCCCGCGATCTGCGCGCTGCGCGTGGGCAGGCGCCGACGCACGTGCTGGTCGAACAGGAACTTCGAGTAGGCGTAGACGTTCAGCGGCGCCTCGCAGGCGCGCTCCTCGCGGAACTCGTGTCCGGCGCCGTACACCGACGCCGAGGACGCGTACAGCAGCGGTACCTGCTCGTCCTGGCACCAGTCGAGCAGCTCGCGCGAGTAGCGGTAGTTGTTCTCCATCATGTAGCGGCCGTCGGCCTGCAGGGTGTCCGAGCAGGCCCCCTGGTGCAGCACCGCCTCGACGGCGTCGTCGAATTCGTTGGCCACCAGGCGCCGCAAGAAGTCGCGCTTGTCCAGGTAGTCCTCGATCTCGCAGTCGGCGAGATTGCGGAACTTGCCCGAGTTCTCCAGATTGTCCACCGCGATGATCTCGCTCACTCCCGCGCGGTTCAGCGCGCCCACGAGCCGCGATCCGATGAATCCGGCCGCACCGGTCACGATGTAGAGCATGGGCAGCTATCCAAAGAGTTCCTCGAGCGTCGCCACGGCCGTGCCGAGCCTACCGACCACGATGCCGGCCGCACGGTTCGCCACGCGCACGGCGTCCTCCAGCTTCATTCCGGACGCCAGCATGACGCCGACCGTCGCGATCACCGTGTCGCCTGCGCCGCTCACATCGTACACCTCGCGCTCGACCGCCCTCACGCGCAGGCTGCGGCCGGCGCGAAACAGCGACATGCCCTCCTCGCTGCGCGTCAGCAGCAGCGCCTGCAGGCCGAGCGCGCGCCGCAGGCCTCGCACGCGCCGCTCGAGATCCTTCTCGCTCGTCCAGCTGCCGATCACCTGGCGCAGCTCGGCACGGTTTGGCGTAACCATCGTCGCGCCCTTGTAGCGCGAATAGTCGTCGCCCTTGGGGTCCACCAGCACGGGCTTCCTGGCGGCGCGCGCGAGGCGGATCATCCTGGCGATGTGCGTCAGCCCCCCTTTGCCGTAATCCGACAGGATCACCAGGTCGCAATCGGGCAGCGCCTGCTCGAAGTCCGCGAGCTTGGAGGCGAGCACCTCGCGCGAGGGCGCGGTCTCGAAGTCGATGCGCAGCAGCTGCTGCTGGCGGCCGATGACGCGCAGCTTCTGGGTGGTCTGCAGCGACGCGTCCCGGTGCAGCTTCGCGCGCACGCCCTCCTTGGCGACGAGCTGCGCCAGGCGCGCGCCGGACTCGTCGCGGCCGATCACCGACAGCAGCTGGACGCGCGCGCCGAGCGCGGCGCAGTTCCTCGCCACGTTCGCGGCGCCGCCCGGGCGCTCCTCCTGCGCGCCGACGAGCACCACCGGCACCGGCGCTTCCGGCGAAATGCGCGACACCTCGCCGAACCAGTAGCGGTCCAGCATCACGTCGCCGACTACCAGGATGCGGGCCGCCGATGTATTCGGCGCCTTCATGCGCGCCTCCCCACCGCGTAATACTCAATGCCGAGCTCGCGCAGCACCGCTGGCTCGTACAGGTTGCGGCCGTCGAAGACCGCGGGCGTGCCGAGCTCGGCCTTGATGGCGCCGAAATCGGGGCTGCGGAACTCCTGCCATTCGGTCACGATCGCGAGCGCGTCGGCGCCCTTGAGCGCGGCGCGCGCCGAGTCGACGATCGAGACGCGGCGCTCGCCGGCGTACAGGCGCGCAGCCGCCGCACCCGCCGCCGGATCGTACGCGCGCACCGTCGCCCCCGCCTCGAGCAGATCGGCGATCAGCACGCTGCTCGGCGCCTCGCGCAGGTCGTCGGTGTTCGGCTTGAACGCGATGCCCCAGAGCGCGAAGCAGCGTCCGGCGAGCGACGCCCCGAAGCGCGCGCGGATCTTCGCCGCCAGCACGTGCTTCTGCCTCTCGTTCACGCCTTCCACCGCGGCGAGCAGCTTGAGCGGCGCGCCCGCCTCGTCCGCGCTGCGCTGCAGCGCCTTTACGTCCTTCGGAAAACAGGAGCCGCCGTAGCCGATTCCGGGATAGAGGAAGTGGAAGCCGATGCGCGGATCGGCGCCGATCCCGCGGCGCACTTCCTCGATGTCGGCGCCGATGCGCTCGGCGAGGTTTGCGAGCTCGTTCATGAAGGAGATGCGCGTCGCGAGCATCGCATTGGCGGCGTACTTCGTGAGCTCCGCGGAGCGCACGCCCATCGCCATGAAGCGCTCGCGATTGCGCTGGAAGGGGGCATACAGCCGGTGCAGCATCTCGGTCGCGCGCTCGTCGTCCGAGCCGACGATGATGCGGTCGGGGCGCATGAAGTCTTCCACCGCCGCCCCCTCCTTCAGGAATTCCGGATTGGACACGACGCTGAAAGGCACACTGCTTCCGCGCGCAGCGAGCTCCTCGGCGACCGCCTGGCGCACCTTGTCCGCGGTGCCCACCGGCACGGTCGACTTGTCAACGATCACGCGATAGCCGGTCATCAGGCGGCCAATCGAGCGCGCCGCGGCGATCACGTGCTGCAGGTCCGCCGACCCGTCCTCGTCCGGCGGCGTGCCAACGGCGATCATCTGCAGCTCGCCGTGCGCGACGCTCGCCGCGACGTCCGTCGAGAAGCCGAGTCGACCAGCATCGCGGTTGCGGCGCACGATCGGCTCCAGGCCCGGCTCGAAGATCGGGATGCGGCCGGCCTGCAGCGCCGCGATCTTGCCGGCGTCCACGTCGAGGCATAGGACGTCGTTGCCCATGTCCGCCAGGCAGGCGCCGGTCACCAGCCCGACATACCCGGTACCAACGATGCTCACTTTCATTCGAATGCTCTCATGGTGCCAGGTCGAACTCCTCCGAGCGCCGCGGCGGATAGGTCTCCCATCCCCCACATGCTGGGCAATGCCAGTAGAACTGGCGCGCCTTGAAGCCGCAATTCTCGCAGCGGTAGCGCGCCAGCCGCCGCGTGTGGCTGTGCACCAGGTTGCGCACCAGCTCCAGATCGCGTCGCCGATCCGCGGACTCGGTGCCGATGATCTGGGCCTCGAGCAAGCGGTCGAGCCCGAGCAGCGTCGGATTGCGCCGCAGCTCGTCGCGCACCAGCCGGTAGGCGGCGTCCGCGCCCTTCACCTCGAGCGCCTGTTGGAACACCGAATCGAGCAGATCGAGCGAGGGGTATCGCTCCAGGTAGCCCGCCAGCAGGCGCAAGCCCTCCTCGGTGCGGCCGGCCTCGCGGTGCGCCTCGAGCAGCCGCTGGGCGACGAGCGCCAGGTAGGCGGGGTTCTGCGACTCGATCCGCTTCCAGTGCTCGATCGCGGCATTCGCGTCTCCGCTCGCGCGCGCGAGATCGCCGAGCAATAGGCTGGCGCGCACCGACTTGCGGTTCGCCTCGAGCGCCGCTTCGAGCTGCGTGCGGGCCGCGTCCTGGTGCGACTGGGTCAGCTCGCTCGCCGCCAGCTCGCAGCGGTATTGCGCCACCTGCTTGGAACGCGCCTCGCCGGAGTCGCGTTCCAGGCGCTGCGCCATATCGATGGCGCGCGTCCAGTCCTTCTCCTGCTCGTAGATCTCGAGCAGGTAGCGCCGCGCCTCCACGCCATGCGCGCCTTCGGCCAAGCGGCTGAAGGCGTCCTCGGCCCGGTCGAGAATGCCCGCCTTGAGGTAGTCCTGGCCGAGCTCGAACAGCGCGTTCACCTTCCGCTCGGCGTCCAGGTCGGCGCGTTCGAGCAGATTCTGATGCATGCGTATCGCGCGGTCGTACTCGCCCCTGCGCCGGAACAGGCTGCCAAGCGCGAAATGCAGCTCGATCGTCTCGCGATCGACGCGCACCACTTCGATGAATGCCTCGATCGCCTTGTCGGGCTGCTCGTTAAGCAGGAAATTGAGCCCTTTGAAGTACGAGCGCGGCAGCGCGCGCGACTCGGACACCAGGTGCTTAACGTCGATGCGCGCGGCGAGCCAGCCCAGGCCGAAGAACAGCGGAAAGCCGAGCAGCCACCAGTACTCGAACTCCATTGCGCGCGGCCCCTAGGCGTCTACGGCCGGAGGCCGGGCCGCGTCGGCGCGGGCTTGCGATTCGGCTCCGCTGCGTTGCTGGCGACGCGCATCGCGCTTGAGACGGGAAATCTCGCGCCGCTGGCGCAGCAGCGCGCCGACCATCGCCAGCATGCCAAGCACCACGCCCACCGCGAAGAATCCTAGCAAAACCACGACGAGCGGCGCCTGCCAGTCATGATCCAGATAGAAGCGCACCGTGACCAGGTCGAGGTTTTTGGCCGCGAAGGCGAGCAAGAACAGGAAAACGACCAGCCACAGCACCCAGGTGACGATACGCATGCTCGGATCCTAGTGCCTTGCCCCGCCGGGGCGCTGCGCAGCGCAGCCGCGCCCCTAGTGGCTACTCTATGTATGGCTCGGCGCTTCGTGCGCCCTTTGCGCGGCCTCGGCCTCGGCGGTGTCGACCCGCTCACGCAGCTCCTTGCCGGCCTTGAAATGCGGCACGTACTTCTCCGGCACCTGCACTTTCTCGCCGGACTTCGGATTGCGACCGATGCGCGGTGGCCGGTAATTCAGTCCGAAGCTGCCGAAGCCGCGAATCTCGATGCGATCGCCCGTCAGCAGCGACTGCGTCATCGCATCGAGGATCATCTTCACCGCGTACTCCGCGTCCTTGGCCACCAGCTGCGGGTAGCGCTGCGCGAGGCGAGCGATCAGTTCCGACTTGGTCATGGACGACCCATCTCCCTGAGCGTTCTCTTTGTCGTTTTCTTATTCGTCCGACGACCCGCCTACTGCTCCTTGCGGGTGTCGAGCTTGGCGCGCAGCAGCGCGCCGAGATTGGTCGCGCCGGCGCTCGCCGCGGCGTTCTCGCTGCGCAGCTGCTTCATCGCCTCGGTCTCCTCCGACAGGTCCTTGGCCTTCACCGAGAGATTGACCGAGCGGCTCTTGCGGTCCACGTTGATGATCATCGCGCTCACCTTGTCGCCTTCCTTCAGGAGCGTGCGCAGGTCCTCGACGCGGTCGCGCGAGAATTCGGAGGCGCGCAGGTAACCCTCGATTTCCGCCGTGATGGCGATCACCGCACCCTTGGCGTCGATCGATTTCACGGTGCCGCTAACGATGCTGTTCTTGTCGTGGCTGGCGAGGAAGTTTGTGAACGGATCGCCCTCGAGTTGCTTGATGCCGAGCGAGATGCGCTCGCGTTCGACATCGATCGACAGCACCACCGCCTCGACATCGCCGCCCTTCTTGAAATGCTTGACGGCCTCTTCACCTTGCTCGCTCCAGGAAAGGTCGGACAGATGCACCAGGCCATCGATGCCGCCGGGCAGGCCGACGAACACGCCGAAGTCGGTGATCGACTTGATCTGACCCTTAACGCGGTCGCCCTTCTTGTACTCGCGTGCGAAATCTTCCCAGGGATTGGGCATGCATTGCTTCATGCCGAGCGAGATGCGGCGCCGCTCCTCGTCTATCTCGAGGATCATCACCTCGACCTCGTCGCCCACTTGCACGACCTTCGAAGGGTGGACGTTCTTGTTGGTCCAGTCCATCTCGGAGACGTGCACCAGGCCCTCGATGCCGGCCTCGACCTCGACGAATGCGCCGTAGTCGGTGAGGTTGGTAACCTTGCCGAACAGGCGCGTGCCCTGCGGATAGCGGCGCGAGATGCCGACCCACGGATCCTCGCCGAGCTGCTTCAGGCCGAGCGATACGCGGTTCTTCTCGGCGTCGAACTTGAGCACCTTGGCGGTCACCTCGTCGCCGACGTTCAGCACTTCCGAGGGGTGCTTCACGCGCCTCCAGGCGAGGTCGGTAATGTGCAGCAGGCCGTCGATGCCGCCCAGGTCGACAAACGCGCCGTAGTCGGTGATGTTCTTGACGATGCCCTTCACGACCGCGCCTTCCTGCAGGGTCGAGAGGAGCTGCTCGCGCTCGGCGCCGACCGTCTCCTCGAGCACCGCACGGCGCGACACGACCACGTTGTTGCGCTTGCGGTCGAGCTTGATGACCTTGAACTCCATCTGCTTGCCCTCGTAGGGCGTGGTGTCCTTGACCGGGCGCAGGTCGACGAGCGAGCCGGGCAGGAAGGCGCGGATGCCGTTCACCATGACGGTCAGCCCGCCCTTCACCTTGCCGGTGATGACGCCGTCGATCTTTTCGCCTTTCTCGAGCGACTTCTCCAGATCGAGCCAGGCGGCCAGGCGCTTCGCCTTCTCGCGCGACAGGCGCGTCTCGCCGTAGCCGTCCTCGAGCGCCTCGATGGAAACCGCGACGAAATCACCGAGCTTCACTTCGACTTCGCCCGCGTCGTTCTTGAACTCTTCCGTCGCGATCAGGCTTTCCGACTTGAGCCCCGCGTTGACGACCACGTAATTCGGGTCGACGCGCACGACCTCGGCGGTGATCACTTCGCCAATGCGCATTTCCTTGCGCGACAGGCTTTCTTCGAACAGTGCGGCGAACGACTCGTTGGATGGGACGGCTTTGGATACGGCGGGGGAAATGCTGGACATGAAAAAGTAGGACCTCTAAGGCCGCGAACCCGAATCGAGGTGCGCGGGTCAGGTTGCTAAAACGGGCCCAGCTTTCGCCGCGGCCCACCAAAATTCCTTTCCAAATCAGGTGCTCTCGCGCGCACCGCGATCCCGCCACCAGGCGAGGATCCGGCTCACGACTTCCTCAATCGACAGCGTCGAGGAATCGAGTTGCACCGCGTCGGTCGCCGCTATCAGCGGAGCCACCGCCCGCGCCACGTCGCGCGCGTCACGCGCTTCCAGCTCACGAGAAAGGGCGTGCAGGTTAGCATGGATTCCTTTTTCATTCAACTGGTTATACCGGCGCTGGGCGCGCACCTGCGGGCCGGCGGTGAGGAATACCTTGAGCGACGCGTCGGGAAACACCACGGTACCCATGTCGCGTCCGTCGGCGACCAGCCCAGGCGGACGGCGGAAGGCGCGTTGCCGCGCGAGCAGCGCCGCTCGCACGCGCGCCAGCCGCGCGACCTCGGAGGCTCGGGTAGCGCAGTCTTCCTCGTACAGGTCGTGGCTAACATCTTGCTGAGAAAGGAATATTTTGCCATCCTGGAAGCGCAGGTCGAGCCCGCGGGCGAGTGCTTCGAGACGCGCCCCGTCGTCGCCCGGGATACCCGCGCGCAGCGAGGCGAGCGCCACCAGACGGTACAGCGCCCCGCTTTCCAGATAGTGAAAGCCGAGCGCTGCGGCCAGCTTGCGCGCCACCGTGCCCTTGCCGGAGGCGGACGGCCCGTCTATGGCGATGACCGGGACGCTCACGTCGCGACCAGTTGCGCGAGCGTCGCGAAATACTCGGGGAACGTCTTGGCGACGCAGGCGGGATCGTTTATACGCACCGGCACGCCGCCCAGGGCGACGAGCGAAAAGCACATCGCCATGCGGTGGTCGTCATAGGTGTCGATCGCGACGCCGGCCGCCACGCGCGCGGGGGGCTCGATGCGCAGGCTGTCGGCGCCCTCTGCGACGCGCGCGCCGAGCTTGCGCAGCTCGGTCGCCATCGCAGCGAGCCGGTCGGTTTCCTTGACGCGCCAGCTGCCGATGTTGCGCAGCGTGCTCGGTCCCCGCGCAAACAGCGCCAGCACCGCGGCCGTCATGGCCGCATCGGGAATGTGGTTCAAGTCCATGTCTATCGCGCGCAGCGCCTTGCCGGGATTTCGCGTCTCGACGAAATCCGCGCCGACGCGCACCTCGACTCCCATGCGCTCGAGCACCTCGGCAAAGCGCATGTCGCCCTGGATGCTGTCGCGCCCGACGCCCTCGATACGCACCGGTCCGCCGCCGAGCGCGCCGGCCGCCATGAAGTACGACGCGGAAGAGGCGTCGCCTTCGACGTGCAGCGTTCCGGGGCTCGCGTAGCCGCCACGCGGCACGACGAACGCCTGCGCGCCGTCGCGCGCGACTTCGATGCCGAAGCGGCGCATGAGCGCAAGCGTGATCTCGACATAGGGCCGCGAGATGAGCTCGCCCTCGATCTCCAGGCGCGCCTGCCGGACGGCGAGCGGCAGCGCCATCAGCAGCGCGCTCACGAACTGCGACGATACGTCGCCACGCACGCGCACCGGGCGCTCCACTGAGATGCGCGACACATGGATCGCGAGCGGCGGATAGCCTTCGGCGCCTTGGTAGTCGATGCGCGCGCCGATGCGGCGCAACGCGTCCACCAGGTCGGCGATCGGCCGCTCGTGCATGCGCGCGCTGCCCGCGAGGCGGTATTCGCCGCCGCAGACGGCGAGTACCGCGGTAAGCGGGCGAAACGCCGTGCCCGCATTGCCGAGAGAAAGCTGCGCGTCCTTGACGGGGAAACAGCCGGCGACGCCCGAGACCCCGCCGGCGTCGCAGCGCACCCCTAGAGCCGCGAGCGCCCGCAGCATCACGCGCGTGTCGTCCGCGTCGAGCAGGTCGCGGATAACGGTCTCGCCTTCGGCGAGCGCGGCGAGCAGCAGCACGCGGTTCGAGATGCTCTTCGAGCCCGGCAATCGCACCGTTCCCGCGGCGCGCAGTACCGGCGCGAGCTCGAGCGTATCCATCACGGATCGAATGCGCCGCGCAGCCAGCGGTCGCGCGCCTCGCGCGCGTCCCGGAACAGCGCCTCGAGCCCGGCCGCGTCGTTCGCCGCGAGCATCGCGCGCAGCGTCTTCAGCTCGTCCGTATAGTGATCCAGCTCGGCGAGCAGCGCGTCGCGATTGGCGACGCAGATATCGCGCCACATCTCCGGGTGACTCGAGGCGATGCGCGTGAAATCGCGGAACCCGCCCGCGGCGTAGCCGAAGAGCTGGGACGCGTTGTCGCGCCCGGCGATGACGTGCACCAGCGCATACGCGAGCAGGTGCGGCAGATGGCTCACCGCGGCGAATACCCGGTCGTGCTCTTCGGGCGACATGGTGTGGACGCTCGCGCCGCAGGCCTGCCACGCAGCGCCGACGCGCGCCACCGCCTCCGGCGCGCTCTCTGCGAGCGGCGCGAGCACGACCTTTCGGCCGCGAAACAGGTCCGCTTTCGCCGCCGCCACGCCGCTCAACTCGGCGCCGGCGATCGGATGCGCGGGCACGAACTGCGCCAGTTTGACCCCGAGCGCGGCGCGCGCCGCCGCGACGACGTCGCGCTTGGTACTGCCCGCATCGGTCACCAGCGCTGCGCCGGACAGCGCCGCGGAAAGAGCCGCAAAGACCGTGGGGAACTGCGCAACGGGCGTCGCGACCAGCACGAGGTCGGCGCCGCGCACCGCCTCCGCGATCGTTCCTGCGATCGCATCGATGACGCCCCGATCCCGCGCGAGCTTCAGATTGCGGGGATTGCGGCCGAAGCCCACGACGTGCTTGCAGCCCCGCGCCTGCTTGAGCGCCAGCGCGAACGAGCCGCCGATCAAACCGACGCCGATGACGGCGACGCGCTCGAAAGGCGTCATTCCCTGAGGCTTGCGGCGAGCGCCGCGAGGAAGGTCTCGTTTTCCTCGGGCGTTCCCGCGGTCACGCGCAGGTGCTCGGGCAGCTCGTAGCCGGCCACGGGACGCACGATCACTCCGCGACGCAGCAGCCGCTTGTAGATCTCGCCCGCCCTGCCGACGCGTACCGTCACGAAGTTGCCGTGCGAGGGAATGTACTCCAGGCCGAGCCGCGCGACCCCTTGCTCGATCTGGCGCAGCCCCTGCAGGTTCTCCGCGTAGCTCTTGGCGACGAACTCCATGTCGCCCAGCGCGGCGGTCGCCGCGGCGAGCGCAACGCTGTTGACGTTGAACGGCTGGCGCACCCGGTTCATCACGTCGACGACCGAGGGGTGCGCCAGCCCATAGCCGACGCGCAGGCCCGCGAGGCCGTAGGCCTTGGAGAAGGTGCGCGCCACCACCAGATTCGGATGGCGCTTGAGCCACTTGACCGAATCGCCCTTCAGGTCCGCGGGCAGGTACTCGTTGTAGGCTTCGTCCAGCACGACTATGACCCGCTCGGGCACCGCGCGCAGCAGGGCTTCGACCGCGTCCGGCGCGGCGTAGGTGCCGGTCGGGTTGTTCGGATTCGCAACCCACAGCACGTAGGTGTCCTCATCGACCGCGCGCGCCATCGCCTCGAGGTCGTGTGCGTAGCGCTTCGCGGGCACCGCGATCAGACGAGCGCCACGCGCCTGCGTGGCGAGCGGATAGACGGCGAAGGCGTGCTGCGACAGCACCGCGGAGCGGCCCGGCCCGAGAAAGGCGAGCGAAACGAGCTCGAGCACGTCGTTCGAGCCGTTGCCCAGCACGATCGCCGACATGTCGACGCCGTGACGCTTGGCGAGCGCGAGCCTGAGCTCGTAGCCGCTGCCGTCTGGATAGCGCGCGATGTCGCCGAGCGCGCCTTCGATCGCGGCGCGCGTGCGCGGGCCGATGCCGCGCGGATTCTCGTTGGAGGCCAGCTTGACGATCTTGTTCTCGTCCAGCCCGAGCTCGCGCGCGAGCTCTGAGATCGGCTTGCCGGGCTGGTACGGCGCAATGCTGCGCACGTGCGACGGCGAGAGTTCGCAAAGATCGATGTTCATGTGGAGGCCGCGGGGTAGGAACCGAGGATTTTCATGAAAGGTGCCTTCTGCCGCAGCTCGGCGAGCGCGGCTGCGACGCGCTCATCGCGCTGGTGGCCCTGCACGTCGATGAAGAACACGTACTCCCACAGCGCGCTGCGCATGGCGCGCGCCGGGCGCGACTCGATCCGGCTCATGCTCACCTTGTTCGCCGCGAGCGGCGTGAGCAGCGCGTGCACCGCGCCGGGCTTGTTCTCCGCCGAGAGCACGATGGACGTGCGGTCGTTGCCCGTCGCGGCCGCCTCCAGCGCGCCGAGCACCAGAAAGCGCGTCGTGTTGTTCGGATCGTCCTCGATCGAGCGCGCGAGCACGGCGAGCCCGTAGCGCTCCGCGGCGCCCTCGCCGGCGATCGCGGCAGTGCCCGGCTCCTCGCCCGCGCGCCGGGCAGCCTCGGCATTGGAGGCCACCTGGACGCGCTCCGCGCCCGGCAGATTGTTGTTCAGCCAAGCGGCGCATTGCGCGAGTGACTGCGCGTGCGAGTAGACACGCCGCACGTCCTTCAGGGCGGCGCGCGACAGCAGATTCTGCTGCACCCTCAGCTCGATCTCGCCGCAGATCTTGAGCGGCGTGACGAGCAGCAGATCCAGGCTGCGGCCGACCGCGCCCTCGGTCGAATTCTCGACGGGCACCACTGCGAACTGCACCGCGCCCGACTCGCAGCGCCGGAATACCTCGTCGACGGACGCGGCGGGTAGTGCCTCGACGGCGCGCCCGAAGTGCTTGCGCACCGCCTGCTCGCTGAACGTGCCCTCCGGCCCGAGGTAGGCGACGCGCAGCTCGAGCTCCATCGCGCGGCAGGCGGAAATGACCTCGCGGAACAGCGTGGCGACGCGCTCGGCGGCAAGCGGCCCGGGGTTCGACTGCGCAATGCGCCGCAGGATCTGCGCTTCGCGCTCCGGGCGATAGGCGGGATCGCCCCCCTTCAGCTCGCCGATCCGCCGCGCGAGCCCGGCGCGCTGGTTGAACAACGCGAGCAACTGGTCGTCCACGGCGTCTATCTCGCCGCGCAGCTTTCCGATCTCGTCCACGTCCCGCATGAGCCTTCCAGGCAGCTTCCGGTCAGAGCGGAAGATATCGCACGCCGAGCACGCCGTCGATGTGCTGCAGTTCTTTCAGCGTGTCCTGCGACACGGCGCTATCGACGTCCACCAGCGTGTAGGCCATGTCCGCCCTGGACTTGTTCAGCATGTTGTGGATATTGAGCTTGCGGCTACCGATCACGTGCGAGATGCGTGCCAGCATGTCCGGCACGTTGGCATTGGCGATCGCCAGGCGAAAGGGCGATTCGCGGCCCATCGCCGCGTCGGGGAAGTTGACCGCGTTGCGCAGGTTGCCGTGCTCGAGGTAGTCGCGCACCTGGGCGACCACCATGACCGCGCTGTTCTCCTCGGCCTCGCCCGTGGACGCGCCGAGGTGCGGTAGCGCGACCACGCCGGGCTGCCTGGCGAGCCGCGCGCTCGGAAAATCCGTCACGTAATACTTGAGCCTGCCGCCGCGCAGCGCGGCGAGCGCGGCTTCGTCCTCGACTACGCCCTCGCGCGAGAAGTTGAGCAGGATCGCCCCCGGTCGCAGCTGCCCGAAGCTCGCCGAGCCGATCAGGTGCCGCGTGCGCTCGCCCAGCGGCACGTGCAGCGTGACGAAATCGCTCGCCTTCAACACCTCGTCGAGCGAAGTGGCGCGCCGCACCTGCGAGGGCAAACTCCAGGCGGCGTCGACCGTGATCTCCGGATCGTAGCCGAGGACGTTCATGCCGAGCCGGATGGCTGCGTCCGCGACCAGGCTGCCGATCTTTCCCAGCCCCACGACGCCGAGCGTGTGCCCCGGCAGTTCGATTCCGGCGAATTGCTTCTTGCTGTCCTCCACCACACGCGCGAGATCCTGCGCGGCCGGGTCGAGCGCGCGCACGAAATCGAGCGCCGGCGCGAGATTGCGCGCAGCAATCAGCATGCCGGCGAGCACCAGCTCCTTCACCGCATTGGCGTTTGCCCCGGGCGCATTGAACACCGGCACCCCGCGCGCCGATAGCTCGGCGACCGGGATGTTGTTCACCCCCGCGCCGGCGCGCCCCACCGCCTGAATGCGCGCGCCGAAGTCGTAGCCGTGCAGCTCGCGGGAGCGCACCAATACGACGTCCGGCGCGGGTGATTCCTTGACCACCGCGTAGCGCTCGGGCGGCAGCTGCTCGAGCCCGCGCGGCGCGATCTGGTTCAGCACCAGCACTTGCAGCCGTTGCTCCGGGCCGGCGCTAGCCATGGCGCGCTTCGAACTCCTTCATGTACGCGACCAGACACTGCACGCCCTCGAGCGGCATGGCGTTGTAGATCGACGCGCGCATGCCGCCGACCGAGCGATGCCCTTTGAGCTGCACCATGCCGCGCGCCTCGGCCCCCTTCAGGAACTCGGCATCGAGCCGTGCGTCGGCCAGTGTGAACGGCACGTTCATGCGCGAACGGTCGCTTCGGGCCACCGGGTTGCGGAACAGGCCGCTGCCGTCGATGCACTCGTACAGCAGGCGCGACTTGGCGATGTTGCGCCGCTCGATCTCGGCCAGCCCGCCGAGCTGCTTGAGCCATTTGAACACGAGCCCGGCGACATAGATCGAATACGTGGCGGGCGTATTGAGCATCGAGTCCGCATCCGCCTGCAACTTGTAGTCCATGACCGTGGGCGTGCCCTTGCGCGCCCGGCCGACCAGGTCCTCGCGCACGATGACGATCGTCAATCCCGCGGGCCCGATGTTCTTCTGCGCTCCAGCGTAGATCAGCCCGAAGCGCGACACCTCGAGCGGGCGAGACAGGATGTGCGACGAGGCGTCAGCGACGAGTGGCACCGCGCCCGTGTCCGGGATCCAGTTGAACTCGACGCCGCCGATGGTCTCGTTCGAGCAGTAATGCACGTACGCCGCGTCGCGGTTCAGCTTCCAGGCCTCCTGCCGCGGCGCGTACGTGAAGCCGCGGTCCTCGGAGCTCGCCGCGGTGCGCACTTCGCACAGCGCCTGCGCTTCCTTGGCCGCCTTCTTCGACCACTCGCCGGTGAGCACGTAATCGGCCGCCGTCTTGCCGCCGAGCAGGTTCATCGGAATCTGGGCGAATTGCAGCGTGGCGCCGCCCTGCAGGAACAGGACCTTGTAGGCGGCCGGGATCGCGAGCAGCTCGCGCAGGTCCTTCTCGGCCTCCTCGGCGATCGCCATGAACTCCTTGCCGCGGTGGCTCATCTCCATCACGCACATGCCCGAGCCGTGCCAGTCGAGCATCTCGTCGCCCGCGCGGGCCAGCACTTCCTCGGGCAGCATCGCTGGGCCGGCGCTGAAATTGTGGAGGCGCGCCATCAGTGCAAGGTCTCGCCTGACGGGCCCTCCTGCGGCGTCCCGCCGGGCTCCTCACCCTCGGCGCCGTGGCCGTTGCCATTGCCGTTGTCCTGATCGTCGCGCTCCTCGATGCGCTCGATCCCGGCGAGCCGCTCGCCTTCTCCGAGCGCGATGAGCGAAACGCCCTGCGTGCTGCGCCCCTGCTCGCGGATCTGCGCGACCGCCGTGCGGATCAGCACGCCTCCGGTGGAGATCAGCATCACCTCGTCGCGATCCTCGACCATTACGGCGCCGACCAGATTGCCGTTGCGCTCCGAAGTCTGGATCGCGATCAGGCCCTGCCCGCCGCGGCCGTGGCGCGTGTATTCGTGCACCGCAGTGCGCTTGCCGTAGCCGTTCTCGGTCGCGGTGAGCACTGTCCGCTCCTCGCTCTTCGCAACCAGCATGCACACCAGGCGCGCGCCCTCCCCGAGACGCATGCCGCGCACGCCGGTCGCCTGCCGGCCCATCGGCCGCACCTCGCCCTCGGCAAAGCGCACCGCCTTGCCTTCGGAGGAGAACAGCATCACGTCGCAGTGGCCGTCGGTGAGCGCCACGCCCACCAGGTAGTCGCCTTCCTCCAGGCCGACAGCGATGATGCCCGAGGGCCGCGGGCGCGAGAAATCGGCGAGCGGGGTCTTCTTCACGGTGCCGTTGGCCGTCGCCATGAAGACGTAGTGCTGCTCGTCGAACTCGCGCACCGGGACCACCGCGGTGATCTTCTCGCCTTCCTCGAGCGGCACCAAGTTGACGACCGGCTTGCCCCGGCTGGTACGGCTGCCCTGCGGCACCTCGTAGACCTTGAGCCAGTACAGCCGCCCGCGGCTCGAGAAGCACAGCAGGTGGTCGTGCGAGTGCGCGACGAACAGCCGCTCGATGAAGTCGTCCTCCTTGGTTGCGGCCGCCATGCGGCCGCGCCCGCCGCGGCGCTGCGCGCGGTAGTCGGTGAGCGGCTGTGACTTGGCGTAGCCTCCGTGCGAGAAGGTGACCACCATGTCCTGCGGCACGATCAGATCCTCGAGCGAGATGTCCTCGGCGACTGCGACGATCTCGCTGCGGCGCGCGTCGCCGAATTCCTCCCGGACGCGCGCCAGTTCCTCGCCGATGATGGCGACGATGCGCGCGGGCCTCTCGAGGATGTCGAGCAGGTCCGCGATCGTCGTCATGACTTCCTTGTACTCGTCGCGGATCTTGTCCTGCTCCAGGCCCGTGAGGCGCTGCAGGCGCAGCTCGAGAATCGCCTGCGCCTGCTCGTCGGACAGGCGGTAGCCTTCGTCCTTCAGGCCGAATTCGGGCGCGAGCCCATCGGGGCGGAACTGCGCCGCCGAGGCGCGCGCCAGCATGTCTCGCACCAGCTGCGAAGGCCAGCTCTTCGCCATCAGCCCGCGCTTCGCCTCGGCCGGAGTCGGCGCGCGCTTGATCAGATCAATCACCTCGTCGACGTTCGACAGCGCCACCGCCAGGCCCTCGAGCACGTGGCCCCGCTCGCGCGCCTTGCGCAGGTCGAACGCGGTGCGCCGCGTGACCACCTCGCGCCGGTGGGCTATGAAGGCTTCGATCATGGACTTCAGATCGAGCAGCTTCGGCTGGCCGTCGACCAGCGCCACCATGTTCATGCCGAAGGTGTCCTGCAGCTGCGTCTGCTTGTACAAATTGTTCAGCACGACCTCGGGCAGCTCGCCGCGCTTGAGCTCGATCACTACGCGCATGCCCGACTTGTCCGATTCGTCGCGGATGTCGGAGATGCCTTCGATCTTCTTGCCGGTGACGAGTTCGGCGATGCGCTCGAGCAGCGCCTTCTTGTTCACCTGGTAGGGCAGCTCGTCGACGATGATCGCCTGGCGGTCGCTCTTGCCGATCTCCTCGAAGTGGGTGCGCGCGCGCATCACCACGCGTCCGCGGCCGGTGCGGTAGCCCTCGTGCACGCCGGACACGCCGTAGATGATCCCCGCCGTCGGGAAGTCGGGTGCCGGCATCAACTTGATCAGATCCTCGATCGCGCACTGCGGGTGGTGCAGCACGTGCAGGCAGGCGTCGACGACCTCGGACAGATTGTGCGGCGGGATGTTGGTCGCCATGCCCACCGCGATCCCGGAGGAGCCGTTGACCAGCAGGTTCGGTGCGCGCGCCGGCAGCACCGCCGGCTCGGTCTCCTGCCCGTCGTAATTGGGCACGAAATCGACCGTATCGCGGTCGATGTCGGCCAGCATTTCGTGCGCGAACTTGGTGAGCCGCACCTCGGTGTAGCGCGACGCCGCGGCGTTGTCGCCGTCAACCGATCCGAAATTGCCCTGGCCGTCGATCAGCAGGTAGCGCAGGCTGAAAGGCTGCGCCATGCGCACCATGGTGTCGTAGATCGCGGCGTCTCCGTGCGGGTGGTACTTGCCCATCACGTCCCCCGAAACGCGCGCCGACTTCTTGTAGGGCCGGTTCCAGTGATTGCCGAGCTCGTTCATGCCGTACAGGATGCGGCGATGCACGGGCTTCAGCCCGTCGCGCACGTCGGGCAACGCACGGCCCACGATCACGCTCATCGCGTAGTCGAGGTACGAGCGGCGCATCTCCTCTTCGAGGCTGACCGGGAGCGTTTCTTTTGCGAATTGATCCATGCGGGGTTCGCGGATTGCGGAGTCCTGGCAAGCGCTCCGCTGCGCCCGTAAATGCCGGCCGGGTTGGAGCTGCAAAAACGCGAAATTTTAGCATGCGGACCCTGCCCGACCTACACGCTGAAGTCGACGCGCACGCCACGCCGCGCTAAGCTCGCGCCCATTCGCAGCCGGGCGCCGAGCCCGGCCTTTCATGCTCTGAATCCGTGCACGAACCGTTCCTGATCGCGCCGCGCTGGGTGGTGCCTGTCGAGCCCGACGGCGCGGTTCTCGAGCGCGCGGCAGTCGCAGTGCGCGACGGCCGCATCGAGGCCGTGCTGCCGAGCGACCAGGCGACGATGCGCTTTCCGGACTACCGGGAAATCCGCCTCGAGCGCCATGCGCTGATCCCGGGCCTGGTGAACGCGCACACGCACGCGGCGATGTCGCTCATGCGCGGCATGGCCGACGACCTGCCGCTGATGCGCTGGCTGAAGGAGCACATCTGGCCGGCGGAGGCGAAGCTCGTCTCGCACGAGTTCGTGCGCGACGGAACGCTGCTCGCGTGCGAGGAAATGCTGCGCGGCGGCGTCACGTGCTTCAACGACATGTACTACTTTCCGGAAGCGGCGCTGGAAGCGGCGCTCGAGGCGGGCATGCGCGCCGCGCTCGGCGCCATCGTGATCGAGTTTCCCTCCGTATACGCTTCCGATCCGGACGACTACTTGCGCAAGGGTCTGGCATTGCGCGACCGCTACGGCGAGCACGAGCTGCTGTCGTTCTGCATCGCGCCGCACGCGCCATACACCGTCTCCGATGACAGCTTCACCAAGGTAGCGCGTCTCGCCGCGGAGCTCGATGTGCCCGTGCACCTGCATGTGCACGAGACCGAGGACGAGGTCGCGCGCTCGGTGGCCGAGCACGGCGTGCGGCCGCTCGAGAGGCTGCGCCGCCTCGAGCTGCTCGGCCCGAACCTGATCGCCGTGCACGCCGTACACCTGCTCGAGGCGGAGATCGCGCTGCTGGGGCGCCACGGCTGCTCGGTCGCGCATTGCCCTTCGTCCAACCTCAAGCTCGCGAGCGGCATCGCCCCGGTCGCCGCGCTGCTCGCCGCAGGCGTAAACGTGGCGCTCGGTACCGACGGTGCGGCGAGCAACAACCGACTCGACATGTTCCAGGAGATGCGCCAGGCGGCGCTCCTGGGCAAGGCCGCGGCGGGGGACGCCGCCGCGGTGCCGGCGCGCGCCGCGCTGCGGGCGGCCACGATGGGAGGCGCCCTCGCCCTTGGACTGGACAAGACCATCGGGTCGATCGCGGCCGGCAAGGCGGCCGACCTGGTCGCGGTGCGCCTTGACGGACCTGAGCTAAGTCCCTGTTACGAACCGGTTTCGCACCTCGTTTATGCCGCCGGGCGCGAGCACGTCACGCATGTCTGGATCGCCGGCCGCGCCTTAGTTGTTGACGGCGCTCTAAAAAATCCGATCTTCGGTGCCTTGTACAGTCGAATTGAAATGTGGCAAAATTCTCTTACTTCTGCAGGCTATTGAACCGCAAGAAGTTTTAGGCACCCCTCCGATCCCCCTCCTGAGAGGAAAAAATGCGCAATAAACTCTGGATTCCGATCGCAGCCGCGAGCGTGTTGCTCTCGGCGGCGTCCTTCAATGTGGCGGCACAGTCCGCGCCGCAAGGCAACTGGGTCGAGCCGGCAAGCGGCCAGCCGTGGCGCAACAGCTCCGGACAGTGCTGGCGCTCAGGCTACTGGAGCCCGGCGATGGCGGTCGAGCAGTGCGATCCCGACCTCGTGAAGAAGCCGGCAGCGCCCGCGCCTATGCCTATGGCAGCGCCCACCCCGCCGCCGCCTCCGCCGCCTGCGCCTGCCCCGGCAGCCGCGCCGCAGAAGGTCACGGTGACGTCCGACGTGCTGTTCGACTTCGATAAGGCGGTCATCAAGCCTGATGGTCAGGCGAAGCTGGATGATCTGGCTGCGAAGGCCAAGGGTCTGGACCTCGAAGTCGTCGTTGCGACCGGCTATACGGATCCGATTGGCAGCGGCTCGTACAACCAGAAGCTCTCCGTGAACCGTGCCAATGCGGTGAAGGCGTACCTGGTGTCCAAGGGTATCGATCCGAACCGGATCTATACGGAGGGCAAGGGCGCCTCGCAGCAGGTCAAGGACTGCAACCCGAAGATGAAGTTCAAGGAGCGCGTCGCGTGCCTTGCACCGAACCGTCGCGTCGAGCTCGAAGCCGTCGGCACGCGCAAGTAATTGCGTAAGCCTCGGGAAGCCCTGCCTCGGCAGGGCTTTTTTTTTGCGTCGTCGAAACGTGACGCGAACTATCCGCTCGAAGACATCATGAGCACGAACCCGAACGTCGATCAGGCGGAACTCGACAAGTTCAGCGAGCTCGCGCATCGGTGGTGGGATCCCGAGAGCGAGTTCCGGCCCCTGCATGAGATCAATCCGCTGCGCTTGGCCTGGATCGACCAGCACGCCCGGCTCGCAGGAAAGTCGGTGCTCGATGTGGGCTGCGGCGGTGGCATTCTCGCCGAGTCGATGGCGCGCCTCGGCGCGCGTGTCACGGGGATCGATTTGTCCGAGAAGGCGCTCAAAGTTGCGCAGCTGCACCTGCTCGAGAGCCGGGCGCAGGTCGACTACGCGAAGGCCTCGGCCGAGGAATACGCCGAACGGCACGCGCGCGAGTTCGACGCCGTCACCTGCATGGAGCTGCTCGAGCACGTGCCCGAACCCGCAAGCACCGTCGCCGCCTGCGCGCGCCTCGTCAAACCCGGCGGCCACGTGTTCTTCGCAACCATCAACCGCAATCCGAAGTCCTACCTGTTCGCGATCATCGGCGCCGAGTACCTCCTCAAGCTGCTGCCGAAGGGAACGCACGACTACACCCGCTTCGTGAAACCCCACGAGCTGGCGCGCTGGAGCCGCGACGCCGGACTGCGCCCGGTCGAGGTAGTCGGCATGACGTACAACCCCGTCAGGCGCAGTTACGGCCTCGGAGCGGACGCGAGCGTCAACTACATCCTTCGCTGCAAGCGCGATGACTGACGCGGGCGGTCGCGGCGCGACGCGCGCCGTGCTGTTCGACCTGGACGGCACCCTTGCCGACACGGCGACCGACCTGGGCGCCGCGGTGAACCGCCTGCGCGCAGGGCGCGGCCTCGCCGACCTCGCGACACGCGATGTGCGCGCCTACGCGTCGAGCGGGGCGCGCGGCCTGCTGCGCGTCGGCCTCGGCCTCAATCCCGGGGATCCGGACTACGAAACGATGCGCGACGCCTTCCTCGCGCACTACGCCGAGCGCGTGTGTGTCGATACGCGCTTGTTCCCCGGTATCTCCCAGCTGCTCGCCGAGATCGGGGCGCGCGGCCTGAAGTGGGGCATCGTCACGAACAAGGCGACACGCTTCACCGCGCCAATCGTCGCGGCGCTCGGTATCGCGCCGGACTGCGTCGTGTGCGGCGATACCACGCCCCACTCCAAGCCGCATCCCGCGCCGCTGCTGCAAGCGGCGAAGCAGCTCGCGCTCGAACCGCGCGCCTGCTGCTACGTCGGCGACGATCTGCGCGACGTGCAGGCGGCGCACGCGGCCGGCATGCGCGCGATCGCCGTGCTGTACGGCTATCACGGCGTCGACAACGGCGGCCCCGCGACGTGGAACGCGGATGCCGTCATCGAGCAGCCGACCGATCTCATCGCGCAGCTGTAGGCTTGAAGCGCGACCGCATCGGCCCCATATGGGATAATGAAATTGTTGCAACGAACACGGGGGCGACTTGGTTTCGACGTGGGTCGCGAAGCAGCGCAGGGCATGCCGAGGACCAGATCACCTCGTAAATCCAGTCTGGAAACACACAAACGCCAACGACGAGCGTTTCGCTCTAGCCGCCTAACACCGGCTAGACGCTGCACTAGTCTGCTGATGGGCTAGGCCCCGAAAGGGGTGCAGCGTCATTCACATCAGCCTCTCCTCCGGGTCTGGCCGCTTGGCCGGGGGGATCCGTCGAAGCGGCTGGCTGAGCGTCAGCCTGCCGGTCGGCGGGCGCGAGGCGAGATCCAAACGACCAGGCTAAGCATGTAGTCCTGACTGTCTAGGGCTTACGGACGCGGGTTCGATTCCCGCCGCCTCCACCAAATCGGAGTCCGGTGTAGACCACCGGAAACCACTCAACGCCCACGAATTCTCGTGGGTTTCTCCCGAATCGATTGGAACGCCGACAACGCCCGAGTCGGAATCGAGGTGGATCGTCGGCTGTATGCCGCTGCACGCAAGGCGCGGCGCCATCGAATTTCCGCTTCGAACGAAAAACAACTACCTCATTTTCCTACGCCGATCACTCCGACCTCGACACGGCGGTTCTTCGCGCGACCCTCTTCTGTGCTGTTATCGGCGATCGGCATAGCTTCGCCCGCACCGCTGACCTGAAACTTCGCGGCATCGGCCCCGAGACTGATCAGATAATCGCGGACCGCTTCCGCACGCTGCAGCGAAAGCGTCGAGTTATAGCTTGCCTCACCTACGTTGTCGGTGTAGCCAGTGATCGTCACCTTGTCGGCGCGGCTGAACTCATCTTTCGCCTGTTCGCGGTACTCTTTTATCTTCTCCTTCCCCTCCGGCTTCAGATCTGACTTGCCGAACTCAAACAGCGCTGCTTCGGGGAATATCATGACTTTCGAGCCGAGCGCCATCACGCTGACCTTCGCGGATGCCATCTGGGATCCTCCGTCACCCGCTGCGGTGATCGTATATTGCGTAGTGCTCCCGGGACAGACCTGCTTGGACCCGCTCGGATCGACTTTCCCGACCCCCTGGTCGATCGAGACCGTGGAAGCATTCTTCGACGACCAGGTCAGGGTCGCGCACTCACCCTGCTTGACAGTGGCTGGACTACCCGACAAGGAAACCGTGGGGGGGGTAGGGCTACAGCCAACCAACAGAACCAAACAGAGAACGACGTATTTCATGACTCTCTCCCTTTTGAAGTAAGGCGGCCCTCGCCGAATCCACCATGCAAATTTGAGGGTGCGCATTCATACGCCCCCTCGTGGCTCCGGCGAAGACGAATCGGTCCCTCGCTTCGCGTGGACCATATCCCAGATGGCCGCGGTCGGTTTGATCTGCGTCAACGTGGGCGCACGCCACCGTGAAAGCGTTCAACGCTTGATCGTTGCTGAGCACGCGGTGAAGGAGGTTCGAATGAAGAAGTCGCGGTTTGCGGAGCAGCAGATTGTCGGGGTGCTCGAGCAGGCTGAGGCAGGGGTGCCAGTCAAGGACCCGTGCAGGAAGCTGGGAATCTCGAATGCGACGTTCTACGACGGGAAGGCGAAATGGGGGCCCGGGTGCCTCGTAGCTGAAGCGGGTCAAAGTGGCAGCGCTGCTTAGATCCCTATAGCGCCTTAACCGTAGGGCAAGTCTGGGGGCAACAATCGCTAAGTTGGCGCGGTTTTCGCTCTAGGATTCGCTAGGCGCCGTCCACCAATTCAGCGCGTTGCGGGCACGCGCGCGTCGTTGGCGGCCAAGCCGTAGGGCGCAAAGTCGTAATTCGGCGACGGTTGCGGGGCGCTTGCCACTGCGAGGCTGCGCCGGGGACTGATCGGCGCAGGCGCAATGCGCTTCGCTTCGGCGGCACGGATTACGCGATCCCAGTCCACTGCGCGCGCACCACCGGAGCGTTCGCCCTGAAAGCGGATGACCGCGCGTACGGCGCGCGTGAGGTAATCGCGCCCGCGCGAATACTCGGCGAGCGGCGTCGAGGCGCTGAGATAGAGCCGCCCGTTCCGGTCGCCGACCGAAGCGGGCTCGTCGATGATGCGCACCGGGGTACCGACCCGCAGACGCTCGAACAGGTACGCGGCGTCCTCCGGATAGAGGTGCAGGCAGCCGTGGCTGACGCGCATGCCGACGCCCCAGGGCCGGTCGGTGCCGTGAATGAAGATCTCGGGAAATCCGGTTTCCATTGCGAGCATGCCCATCGGATTCTCGGGCCCGGGCGGAAAGTACCTTGGGAAGTTCGTTTCGCCCGCGCGCAAGTGCTGCGCGCGGATATCCTCGGGCACGATCCAGGATGGATCCCTGAATTTCGCGATGACGCGCGTCCGGCCCAAGGGCGTCGGCCAGCCCGCTTGCGCTATGCCGATCGGGAAAGTGACCACGCTGCGCCTCCGCGCGGGAAAGTAGAACAGCCGCCGCTGCGCGACGTTGATCACGATCCCGACCCACGGCTTGGGCGGCAGGACGAACTCCGTGGGGACGACGATTCGTTTCCCCGCGCCCGGCAACCAGATAGACACGCCCGGATTCGCCGCAACGATCTCGTCGTAGCCGAGATCGAAGTGACGCGCGACGTCCAGAAGCGTATTGCGCGCATCGTCCAGCCGCACGGATAGCACATGGCCGACGACGGTGGCGTCGCCGGCGGGCAGCACAAAGTTCGCCGCCGAAGCGTGCCCGGCGGCGAGCAGAAGAGCGATCAGCGCCGAGCAGCGAGCGATGTGTCGCGCCACGGCCGCCGGCGAACCGGCTACTTGCGCATCGTCTTCTCGAACATGCGGTCGATCTTCTGCTCTAGCTGCGCCACCTTGTCCATCGCTTTGTCGGCGTTGGACGATGCGGCGTCCGCCTTCTGCTGAGCCTGGCTCGCCTTCTGATCCGCCTGATTGGCAGTCTGCGTAGCGCGCGCGGACTGGTTCTGAGCCGCGTCGGCGGATTGCTTCGCCTGCGTTGCCGTCTGATCGGCCTTGCTCGCGGCCCTCTCGGCGCTCGTCGCTTCGCCGGTCGTGGCGCATCCGCCGAGCAGCGCGGCGCACAGCGCGATGCCCGCTGCGGCGAATGTCCTGTCGAATGTCATGCTGTTCATCGTTCGGCTCCAGTCGTGACGTTGGGGGTGCCTGCTCTACGACTCGGACCGCGCAGCGATCCGGGCGTTCCCTCGCGAGCCGTTAACTGACAACATGTCATCGTCACGCACGCCGCGCGCAGGAGCGCAAGACACGTGAAAGCCGTCGCCTTCACTCGCAGTCTGCCGATAGACGACCCGGAATCGCTCGTCGACTTAACGCTTCCCGACCCGGGCCCGCCGCAGGGACACGACTTGCTGGTGCGCGTGCGCGCGGTGTCGGTGAACCCGGTCGACGCCAAGCAGCGGATCGCAGGCGGCGCGCCCGCGGCGCGCCCGCGCGTACTCGGCTGGGATGCGGCCGGCACCGTCGCATCTGCGGGCCCCGAGGTCACGCTGTTCAAAGAGGGCGACGAGGTGTATTACGCCGGCGACGTCACCCGTCCCGGCAGCAACAGCGAGCTGCAGCTGGTAGACGAACGCATCGTCGGGTCGAAGCCGCGCAGCATGGATTTCGCGCAGGCGGCCGCCCTCCCGCTCACAGCCATCACCGCCTGGGAAGCCTTCTTCGAGCGCCTGAGGATCGATCCCGGCGGCGCGCAGCGCGGCGCGACCATTCTCGTCGTCGGCGGCGCGGGCGGCGTCGGATCGATCGGCATTCAGCTGGCGAGAATCGCCGGACTGCGCGTCATCGCCACCGCCTCGCGGCCACAGTCGGCGGCCTGGGTGCGCGAGCTCGGCGCCGAGCACGTCGTCGACCATTCACAGCCGCTGCAGCCGCAGCTCGAGGCCCTCGGCATGCGGCACGCCGACTACGTCGCCGTATTCAACGACATCGACCGCCATTGGCAGGAGGTCTGCGAGCTGGTACGCCCCCAGGGCGCGATCGTGTCGATCGTCGCACCGCGCGGCCCGCTGGCACAGGACGCGCTGCGCGCGAAGAGCGCGACCCTGTGCTGGGAAGCGATGTTCACTCGCCCGCGCCTCGGCCTGCCCGACATGATCGAGCAGCACCGGTTGCTCGATCGCGTCGCTCAATGGATCGACGCCGGCCGCGTGCGCGGCACGCTGCGCGAGACTTTGTCGCCGATCAACGCGGCGAACCTGCGCGCCGCGCACCGGCGCATGGAATCGGGGACGATGATCGGAAAGCTGGTCGTCGCGGGCTGGGACTGAGCGCTCGACGCTCAGCCGTCGCTCGCGGTCGGCAGCCCCGCGCTGCGCCAGCTCTCGAAGCCGTCGCGCAGGTTCACGACTTTGGCGAACCCCGCCCGGCTGAGTAGCGCGCTCGGCACATGGGCGCTCGCGGCCGTCGCCTTGTCGCGCACGTCTATCGCGATCGCGCCTGCGTCGAGCATCGCTCTCGCTTCGGGCGCCGACACGTCGTGCACCGGGGGGCGGCCGTGTCCGACGTTGATGTTCCAGGCCAGCGTGGAGATGAGCGACAGGCCCACGAGAAATGCAAAGGCGGAGGCCGCGAACTGGTGTCGCGGCTGGATGGACTCAATATCCGTCATGACATACCCCGCGTGGCGACGCCGTCATGATGCGGCCGGCGTTGGTGCGGGGCGGAGCATTTGTTCACGGCCCTAACCAAGTCTTACGCATGGCCGCCGAAACGGTTCCGCTATACTGGGCAGGTGATTGAAATCCCGTGGAAAACAACCGCTTCAGCAGCGCGCCG
Organism: uncultured Pseudomonadota bacterium; assembly: GCA_963739205.1. Classification (GTDB taxonomy): domain Bacteria; phylum Pseudomonadota; class Gammaproteobacteria; order Burkholderiales; family SG8-39; genus DAHVFK01. The sequence goes on from CAVTZJ010000004.1 coordinate 41,910, forward strand.
CTCGGCAGGCTTCAGCCTGGTCGAGATGGCCGTGGTGACCTTGCTGGTTGGCATCTTCCTCACCATGGGGCTCGCGGCATTCCGCGCCAGCCAGGACGCGCAAGCGGTCAGCACCACTCTGGCGAAGCAGAATGCCCTCAAAGACGCGCTGATCGGCTACCTGCGCCGCAACGGGCGGCTGCCCTGCGCGGACATCGACTTTTCTTCGCCCGACGGGATCGAGAATCGCTCTACCGCCGGTGACCCGACAACCGCCTGCGCGACCACGCCGAGCAATGCACGCTTCGGGCTCGTGCCGTACAACACGCTCGGCCTGGCGCGCGACGCGGCGGTGGACGGCTGGGGCAACTTCTTCGGCTACCAGGTTTCGAATTCCGTCTCTTCTGACGCATTCAACCCGGGAACACCCTCGTACAACACGCCGATTCCGGGTTACTACCGCGACTGGACGCTGACCGCCAACTTTCGTACCGGCAACACGGGCGAGATCACGGTGAACGACCGCGACGCGACCGGAACCGTTATTGCCGCGGCGACCAACGTCGTTGTAGTGATCGTCTCGTACGGACCCAACGGCTACGGCGCGCACACGATTTCCGGAACCGTGAACTCGGCGCCTCCGGGAGCTGATGAACTCCAGAACACCGACGGGGATACGGTCTACTTCGCGCGAACAGCGACAACGGACGATACGGTGACCGGGGGTGCCTTCGACGACCGAGTGATGTTCTTGAAGGCCGAGGATCTGCTCAACCCCTTGTTCAAGGACGGCTCGCTCAAGCCGCCTGCGGCGCAGCTTTCCGACACGTTCCAGAAGATCAGGCTCGCGATCGGCCAGTACGCCATCGCCAACGCCGGGTCCTACGGCAACTCGAACTGCACAAGTTCATTCTCGGGCCAGAAATGCCGTGTCATCCCTTACGCCGATTACTATTACGGAGACGGTTTGTACAACAGCGGCTTGTATGACGGAGGGGTCCCGTGGCAAAACCTGACGGGCGTGGTTCTTTCCGACGCGTGGGACCCGTGGGGCCGGCCGATCCGCTACACGATCAACACCACCAGTCTCGCGAACGGGGGCAGCTCTCAAGGCGGAGTAGGCAGCGCCTGGCCAAGTGGAGCCTTGACGGCCTACACGCTCCAGTCCTTCGGTCCTGATCGCACACCCGGGACCGCCGACGACATTTACAAGACCTATTCTGTTTCCGACCTGCAAAGCCTGCTGAGCGGCGCTCTACCCTGATGCGCAGAGGTGGCTTTACGCTGGTCGAGCTGGCCGTCGTCATGACGATCATCGCGCTCATCTTGATGGTGCTGTTCAAGGGCACCTCGCTGATCGGTACCGGCCAGTCGCAGCAGGTGCTCGCCGCGACTAAAGACCTGGCGGCCGCGGTGGCGCGCTTTCGCTCCACCTACGGCTATCTGCCGGGCGACATGCCGGACGCCTCGGTGCGCCTGCCCGGAGTCCTGGCCTGCAACACAGTTAGCGGAACCGCAAACGGCAACGGCGACGGCCGCGTCGACGCGTCCGAGGCGCCGTGCGTCACCGAGCACCTGTTTCGCGCCGGACTGATCAAGTCGAACGCGCCGATTTCGTTCTCGAGCACCAAGGGCATCGTGACGATGCGCGTGATCGCGCGCTCGGCGAGCGCGCTAGCGACGAGCTTCCCGACGTCGACGCGCAATCTGATCGAGGTGGCCACGGTGCCTTGCCAGATCGCGCAGGATCTCGACGCCAAGACCGACGACGGCAACTTCTCCACCGGCAACACGCGCGCGTCCGTGGCGAGCTGCACGGTCGACGGCGCCAACGATCCCGTGCCGCTCGTGGCGATCGGGCTCTAGCCGCGCGGCGGGTAGCTCTCAGCGAGTACCGCGAACAGGGTTTCGAGCTCGCCGGGCGCGAGTCGGTCGATGCCGCCCGCCTCGCGCCGCCCGCCGCCGGTAGGAAAGCGCCGGCAGACGTCGGCCGCTGAAGCGCCGCCGGCGCTCGGCGCGCGCAAGCTGACCGCGAAGCCGCCGTGCGAGCCGGGCGTGAGCACGGCGTGCGCGCGCGACGCGTCGTTGCGCGCGAGCTGATTTGCGAAGCTGCCGCTCACGCGCCGGCTCCAGGCCTCGTCGGGCAGCAGGTAGGCGTCGAAGCCGCCGGCGCTACGGTACCGCAAGACTTCTAGCGCGCGCCGCATATCGGCCGCGCGCTGTTCGGCAAGGCGCCCGACCAGCGCTTCATTCGCGATCAGCTCGAACGGGTCTGCGTACCGGCTGACCGCCCGGTAAAGCTCGGCCGGCCGAACCAGCAGGTCCGCCTCGGTCTCGCCGTAGGCGTTGTAGTTCAGGCTCTCGCCGAGCGAGCGCAGCGCCTGCACGCGGCCCGCATCGAGCGCGAGACCGGCCGCGAGGCCGAGCGCCGATTGCGCGAGCTGATCACCGAAGGCGGCGACCACCGCCCAGGCGCGGAAGCGGCCGCCCAGGTAGCGGTCGACGAGCATGCTGGTGCATACGCCGCCGCCCTCGTCGATGAACGTCTCGAGCGCCGGATGCGTGGGCAGCGCACCGGCGGCGTGGTGATCGAAGTAGCGCACCCGCGCGCCCTGCGCCAGCAGGCGCAGGAGCGCACTGCGGTTGCGCTCGAGCGAGACGTCCAGGACCGTGACGCGGTCGCCCGGCGCTGCCTGTACGCGCTCGAGCAGCGCGATGTCGCGCTTCACGCCGGTCACCAGCTCCGACTGCGCCGGCTCGGCCAGGCGCAGCTGGTGCAGCGCGCAGATGCCGTCCGCGTCGCCGTTGAATACGTCGAAGTGCTTCATCGCCGCTCAGAGTCGCGCCAGGCCGAGCTGCGCGGCGAGCGCGCCGGTCGCCGCGTCGGGCGCGCTCGCCGCGTCGAAGACGACGCGCTCGCTCAGCTCGTCGCCCGCCAGCGGCTCGCGGCTGGCGAGCTGGTGCTCGAGCACCGCGATGCCGGCCTCCGAGGCGTCGCGTGCCGCCCGCTCGCGCGCCGCGACCCTCTCGCGCAGCACGGCCTCCGGCGCCTGGCAGTCGGCGATCGCGTTCGGCACGCCGAGCTCGCGCGCGAGTGCGGCGAATGCCTCGCGCTGCGCCCGCAACAGGAAAGCCGCGTCGACCACGGCCGGATAGCCCGCCTGGACGATCGCACGCGCGAGCTCCGCAAGGCGCGCGTAGGTGCGCGCCGTGAGATCGGTCGCGTACAGCCCCGCGCCGAGCGCCGAGCCGCTGCGCGCCTGCGGTTCGAGCCCGACCAGGCGCTTGCGCTCGACATCCGAGCGCACGCGCATCGCCCCCAGCGCCTCGACCAGGTGCTGCGCGACGGTGGTCTTGCCCGAGCCCGACAGGCCGTGCATCAGCACCAGCGCGCGGCGCGATTCGCCCGCGAGGGATCGCGCCAGGCGCAGGTATTCGAGGTGCTCGCTCTCGCCGCGCCGCAATTCTTCTGCCGGCACTCCCCGCTGGTGCACGCGAATGCAGGCCACCTTGGCGCGCACCAGTGCGCGATACACGAGGTAGAAGCGCAGCACCGCGAGCCCGGCGTAATCGCCGGTCTCCTCCAGGTAGGCGTTCAGGAAGCGGTAGGCGAGTCGCGGCAAGCGTCGGTCGGTCAGATCCATGACCATGAACGCCACGTCGCTCATGACGTCTATCCACCTGAGCGTTTCGCTGAACTCGATGCCGTCGAAGGGCGTCGGCTGACCGTCGATCAGGGCGACGTTGCCAAGGTGCAGGTCGCCGTGGCACTCGCGCACGAAGCCGCCCGCCTTGCGCGCCGCGAGAGTTTCCCGCAGGCGGGTATGCTCGTCCCGGGTCCAGGCGCGCAGGCGCTCGAGCTCGGACGCTTCCTCGCCGGGCCCGATCAGGGCCTCGATCTGGTCGAAGTTCTGCAGCGCAGGCGCCAGCACCTCGGCGGCGGTGCCGAACGGTCGCCCGGCGTCGGCGCGTGCGGCCTGCGCGTGCAACGCGGCGGTGGCCCGCGCCAGCGCGTCGATGTGCCCGGCGGTGAGCGTGCCGTCCTGCGCCATGCGGCTGAGCAGCGCTTCCTGCGGGAAGCGCCGCATCTTCACCGCGTATTCGATCACCTCGCCCTGCCCGCCGAGCCGCGGCGCCGCTTCGCTGCCGGTGATCGGGACCACCTCGAGATAGAGGCGCGGCGCGGTGCGGCGGTTCAGCCGCAGTTCATCCTCGCAATAGAAGCGGCGCAGTTGCAGCGCGCTGAAATCGAGAAACCCCAGGGTCACCGGCTTCTTGATCTTGTAGGCATACTCGCCCGCGAGCAGCACCCAGGAAATGTGCGTCTCGAGAACCTCGACGCGCTCGACCGGATGCGGAAAGCGCGCGGGGTCGCGCAGCGCGTCGATCAGGCGGCCGCTGCTCAGGCGAGCTCGAACGCGCGCGCAGCCGAGGAATACGACAGGATGATCTCCGCCGGCGCGTCGCCCACGTTGCGGATGCCGTGCACCGCGCCGCGCGGAACCACCGACTGCCCGCCCGGCGACATGCGCACGCGCTCCTCGCCGATGCGGCATTCCACCTCGCCGCGCACCACGTAGATCGATTCCTCGCAGTTGGCGTGGATGTGCGTGTCGGTCGCATTGCCCGGCGGCAGCGTCATCCTGGCGAGCGAGAGCTCGCGGCTGTTGCCGACCTCGTCGTTGGCGAGCCATTCGATGATGCCCCACGGAAACTCGTTCACGATGCTGCGGCGCTTCGCGTCCATGAGCCCTCCTCGCGTACGTTCGGCGCAAGTGTACTGCAACCCGTCCGCGCGGACAGCCGCCGCCGGATCACGGATCGAGCAGCTTGAGGCGCTGCACCTTGCCCGAGGGCCCTTTGGGCAGCTCGGCGAGGAAGCGGATCGTCTTGGGCGTCTTGAAGCGGCCCAGCTCGCGCTCGCAGAAATGGCGCAGGTCCGCCTCGGTTAGCGCGGCACCGGGCTTTAGAACGACCGCGGCGAGGATGTCCTGCCCGTAGTGCGCATCGGGAATGCCTACGGCCGCCGCCTCGAGCACCGCCGGATGGCGGTACAGCGCCTCGTCGATCTCGCGCGGCGCAATATTCTCGCCGCCCTTGATGATCAGCTCTTTGAGCCGGCCGGTGATGTAGAAGAAGCCGTCCGCGTCGCGCAGCCCCAGGTCGCCGGTATGCAGCCAGCCGTCGGGCTCGAGCGCCTTCGCCGTCGCCTCGGGCGACTTGTAGTACTCCTTCATCACGTTCGGGCCACGTATCAGGATCTCGCCCGGCGTGCCGTCGGGCAGTTCGTGCCCGCTCCGCGGGTCGATCACTTTCGCCTCGTTTCCGTACGCCTGCCCGGGGCTGCCGATCTTGCGCTTCTGCGGCTCGAGAGGATTGGTGAACACCGGCGCCGCCGTCTCGGTGAGACCCAAAGTCTCGATGACGCCGATGCCGAACTTGTCCTCGAACGCACGGTGGTGCTCGGGCGGCAGTGGAGCGGATGCCGAGCGGCAGAAGCGGATCGCCGACAGGTCGTAGCCCGCCGACCGCGGGTCCGGCCCGGCGAGCAGGTAGGAGATGACTGTCGGAACGACGTTGATCCAGGTGCAGCCATGCGCGCACGCCATCGGCCAGAACTCGGTCGCCGAAAAGCGGCGCGGCATCACCAGACTGCCGCCATGCACGAGCGGCGCGACCGCGGTCACGATCTGCCCGTTGATGTGATAGAGCGGCAGCACGGCGAGTACGCGGTCCGCCTCGCCGAGCGCGTGCGCTTGGGACACGAACCTGCCGCCGGCAAGCACGTTGCCGTGAGTGAGCACGACGCCTTTGGGAACACCTGTGGTCCCCGAGGTGTACATCATCAGGGCGGCGTCCCCCACGGCAAGCCGCGCGAGCCCGGCTTGCGGCGCCGGCGCATCGAAGATGAACTCCGCGCAATCGGGATCCACCGTGACCAGCTCGATCGCGCGCCCTGCCCGCGCGGCGGCCGCCGCCAGCCGCTCGCGGCCGCCCGGGGCCACGAAGGCCAGCCTGGCGTCGCAGTGCGCGAGCACGTAGTCGAGCTGCGAGGCCTGCGCGAGCAGGTTGAGCGGCGTCACGACGCGCCCCGCGTACATCACCCCGATGAAAAGGCGCGCGGTCTGCAGCCCGTTCGGCATGAACATTGCAACGCGCTCGCCCGGGGCGATGCCGCGCGTCGCTAGAAACGCCGCGAGCTTGAGTGAAGCGTCGCGCAGGCCCGCGAAGCTGAGGACCAGGCCGGTCTCCGGAGCGACCAGCCAGGCGCGCCCCTGCCTCGCCGCCGCCTGATCGTCGACGATGCCGCGAATCGTGTCCAGCATCTATCTGCCGTGCTTGCCGTGATACGCGCCGAAGATCTCGTCCTCGGCTGGCACCTTCTCCGGAATGACGCGCGCGATGCGCGTGATGTTGAGGAAGTGGCGCCAGTGCATGTTATCGGAGAAGCTGTTGCCGCCCCAGGTGCCGCAGCCCATCGATAACGAGAACGGCAGGCCGTTGTCGAAGTTGCCGCCGGTGGCGATACAGTGCGCCTGGTTCACGATCACGCGCGCAACCGGCATCTCCAGTCCCAAGCGCATCGCCTGCGCCTCGTCCCGCGTGTGGATCGACACCGAATGGCCCTTGCCCTGGTATTCGTAGATCTGGCAGGTGAGCGCGAACGCCTCGTCGAAGTCGCGCGCTCGGTACACCGCCAGCACCGGCGCGAGCTTTTCGCCCGAGAACGGGCTGGACGGACCGGTGCCGGTCTCCTCGACCATCAGGAAGCGCGCCGCCAGCGCGGCGGGTCGCTCGAGACCGGCGAGCCGCGCGATGCGAGGCGCGGACTGCGCGGTCGCGGCGGTCCCGAGCTTGCCGCCGGGAAACATGAACGCCTGCAGCCTGGCCTTCTCGCGCGCATCGAGCATGACCCCGCCCTGCGCAGCGAGCTGCGCGAGCATCCCCTCGAACACCGGCGCGAGAATCACGACCGCGTTCTCGGACGAACAGCTGGTCGCATGATCGAAGGTCTTGGACAGCGCGATCTTCGCGGCGGCGTCGGCCAGGTCGGCGCTCGTATCGACGAGCGACACCACGTTGCCCTGCCCTACCCCGATCGCCGGCTTGCCGCTCGAGTAGGCGGCACGGATGTTGGATTGCGAGCCGGTGGCGGCGACCAGGTCGCACTGGCGCATCAGCTCGTGGGTCGTGTCCTTGGTCACCGGCGCGGACAGCATCTGCACGAGATCCGCCGGGGCGCCCACCTTGGCGAGCTCCGCGCGCACGAAACCAAGCAGCGCCTCGCAGGTCGAGTAGCCCTTGGGCGAGGGCGCCAGGATGATCGCGTTGCCACACTTCAGCGCGTTGATGATCTGGTTGGCGGGGGTCGCGCCCGGATTGGTCGATGGCGTGATCGCGGCGACCACGCCCACCGGGCGCGCGATCTCGGTGATGCCACGCTCGGGGTATTCGGCGATTACGCCGACGGTGCGCACGCCCCGGATGTCGCGCAGCAGGCCGAGTGTCTTGCGGTGGTTCTTGGTGATCTTGTCGGACACGCTGCCGAGGCCCGTGTCGCGCACTGCAAGCTCGGCCAGCGCGCGATTGTTCTCCGGCTTCATGATCGCCCAGCCACAGGCCAGCGCGGCCTCGTCGACGCGCTCCTGCGGCCAGCGTGCGTATTCGGATTGCGCGGCGCGCGCGCGCCGCAGCAGCGGCTCGACGATCAAGGCGGCCGGCCTGGTCGCCTCGGCGACGGAACTCACGGCTGCAGCTCGCGCTCGACGGCAGCGAGCCCCGGCGGGGTCTTGTGCGCGCGGTACATGCGACGCAGCCGGCGGATCAGTGGATAGGCAAGGGCCATGATGGTGAGAGCCATCACTGTACCGCTTATCGGGCGGCTGAAGAACACCGTCCAGTCCCCCTTGTACGCGATCATGCTGGTCATAAACGACGTCTCGGCCACCGGGCCGAGGATGCATCCGAGCACCATCGGCGCGATCGGGAAGCGGTGGCGCTCGAACAGGTAGCCCACCACGCCGAAGATCACGATCATCCACAGGTCGGTGACGCTGTTGCGCGCGCTGTAGGCGCCGACGAAGCAGAACAGCGCAACGAACGCCGAAGTCACCGCCTCCGGCAGCTGCAGAATGCGGATCAGCGGCTTGATCGCGAAGTAGCCGAGCAGGCACATGCCGAGCACGGCCGCGAACATCGAGGCGAAGATCGTGTACACCATGCCGGCCTCGGTCTGGAAGATCTGCGGTCCGGGCTGCACGCCGTGCAGCAGAAACGCGCCGAGGATCACCGCCGTCGCCCCGCTCCCGGGAATGCCGAGCGCCAGCAGCGGCACCATGTGACCGCCCACGGTCGCGGTGGAGGCGATCTGCGGCGCGACAATCCCCTCCGGGATCCCGCTGCCCAGCTTGTCGCGGCGCTTTCCGTATTGCGCCTCGGTGCCGTAGGCGACGAATGAGCCGACGGTGGCGCCCGCGCCCGGCACGATCCCGCACAGCACGCCGATCAGCGAGCTGCGCGCGATCGTCGGCCGCAGGCGCCAGATCTCGCGCCATCGCGGCAGGCGCGTCTGGATCCTCCCGCCGCCGTTCATTGGCGGCGTAACGAAACCCAGCTCCATACGCGCTAGCACCTCGCCCAGGCCGTAGGCGCCGACCATCACGGTCAGGTACTCGATGCCGTCCTTCAGGATCGGCACGTGAAAGGTGAACCGGTCCGCGCCGTAGGTGTCGTCCACTCCTACCGTCGCGAGCAGCAGGCCGACGCACAGGCTGATCAGGGCCTTCACCATCGAGCCGCCGCCGAGGGCGACGACCCCCGACAAGCCGAACAGCACGATCGCGAAGTATTCGGGCGCGTCGAAGCGCAGCGCGAACTTGGCGAACGGCACCGCGAGCGCTACCGCAGACACGGCGGTGATCAGGCCGCCCCAGAGCGCGGCCAGCAGGGTCCAGCCCAGCGCCTGCGCGGGTTTGCCCTGGCGCGCCATCGGATAGCCGTCCCACAGCAAGGGGACGTCGAGCGGCTCGCCCGGGATACGGAACAGGATCGCAGTGAACGCCCCGCCGTAGGTCCCCGAAAGGTACATCGCCGTCAGCAGGATGATCGAGGGCGTGACGCTCATGCCGTAGGTGAACGGCAGCGCGAGTACCACGCCCATCACCAGTGTGAGCCCGGGCAGGACCGCCACCAGCATCCCGACCACCAGCCCGACGACCAGGGCAACCGCGTTCGCCGGCGACAGCAGGTGCAGGAACCCCAGGGCGAGCTGATGCACGACGTCATGCATGGCGGGGCGCCATCAACGAATGCCGAGCGCCGCGAGGATCCAGACCGAGACCTGCTTGAACGGCCCGACCCCGAGGGGCAGCGACACGTACACGATCTTCATGAACACGTAGATGAACGTCAAGCTGCCGAGCACGCTGGTTGCAGCGATCACTGCGTAGCGGCGGTAGCGTCCGACCAGCATGAATAGCGCGAGGTATAGGGCGGTCGACAGGAAGAATCCCGCGGCGTCGAGCCCCAGCACATAGAGGACGGTCAGGCCGACCCCGGCGGCGAGCAGACGCGGATACCGCGCGCCTTCCGCGGGCTGGGTCTCGGGGCCACCAACCGCGTCGGGAACCCGCGGCGCGCGCACGAACAGCGCGCGGCGCACGATCTCGTAGGCGCAGACTGCCATCAGCAGCGCGAGGACCGCCTTGGGCCAGAAACCCGGCCCGAGCGCGCCCGGTCTCGGGGCGTACGCGAAGTGCCCGGCAGCGTGGTACAGATACGCAGCACCGAGCAGCAGCGCCAGGTAGGGGAGCTGCCCCTTGAGCTTGCCGGTCATGAGCGAAGCGCCCAGGGACTCAGGGCTTCTTCACCATCGTGCCCTTCATGTCCGCGAGCTGCGCTTTCAGGAACGCCTCGGCCTTCCCGGACGGGATGTAGCTGTTCTTGTCCGCGTACTGCTCCTCGAGGAACTTCTTGTACTCGGGCGTGGCCGCGACCTTGGCCATCGCGTCGCTCAGGACCTTGACACGGTCGGGCGGCGTGCCCGCCTTGACCATGAACGAGCGGAACTGCGGCAGCGCGATATGGAATCCGAGCTCATAGGAACAGGGCACGTCCTTGAACGCGGCCAGGCGCTGCTTGCCGAAGATGATGATCGGACGGATCTGCTTGTTCAGGACGAACTGGCGCACGTCGCCCGCCTGCTCGTACAAAGCGTCCACGTGGCCGCCGATCACCGAGACGTAGCGCTCGCTCGGCTTGGCGTAAGGGACCTCGACGACCTTGATTCCCTTGGACGCCAGGAAGCTGAGCGTCATGTCGTCTACGCTGCCGAAGCCGAGCGTCGCGACCTTGAGCGTGGCCGGCTTGGCGCGCGCCTCCTTCTCGAACTGCGCCCAGTCCTTGATCGGGCTGTTTTCGGCCACGAACAGGAACGAGGGCACCTGCATCATCACCGCGATCGGCTGCAGCTCCGGGAGCGACCAGCGCGGCGACGGGCCCGCGAGCAGCGCGTTCGTGTCCGCGATGTACACGGCCATCGCGTAACCGTCCGCCTGGCCCGTCAGAAGTTTCGTCATCCCCGTGGCCCCGGTCGCGCCGGGGACGTTGATTACCGGGAACGAAGTCTTCAGCATCGGCTCGGTCAACTTGGCCGTCAGCCGAGCGAGCTGGTCGGCACCGCCGCCAGGACCCCAGGGCACGATGATCTCGACGGGCCTGGACGGATAGTGCTCCTGCGCCAAGGCGGCCGATGCGCACAGCGCAAGGCCGGCCGCCAACAGGCCCCTGTGTAGCAGTGCCACTGTTCTCATGTTGCCCTCCTCCTGGTTGGGTTCAGACGTACGCCTTGTACTTGTCGAGATGGCGCACCGGCTTCTTGAGTGCGTCGCGGCGGAACGGATCGCCCAGCTCGCGCGTGCACATCATCTCGAGAATCGTGGTCTTGCCGTCGCGCTGCGCCTTGCAGGCGTCGCGCAGTGCAGGGCCGACGTCCGAGAGCTTGTCGATCGTGACGCCCTCGGCACCCATCGAGCGCGCGATGCCGGCGAAGCTCGGGTTCTCCAGATTCACCCCGAGGAAGCGGTTGTTGTAGAAATCGACGTGGTTCTTCTTTTCCGCGCCCCACTGCTGGTTGTTGAACACCACCGCGGTGACCGGAATCTTCTCGCGCACGCAGGTCAGGATCTCTCCGAAGCTCATGCACCACGCGCCGTCGCCGACGTAGGCGAGCGCGCTGCGATCCGGCGCCGCGACCTTGCAGCCGATCATGGTCGGAAAGGCGTAACCGCAGTTGCCGAACATCATCGCGCCGAACATGCTGCGCGGCCGGTTGAATTTCAGGTAGCTGTTCGCCACCTGGCAGATGTTGCCGATGTCGGTGGACACCATGGCATCCTGCGGCATCGCCTTCTCCAGTTCCTGCAGCATCTGGCGCGGATGCATGTACTTCGAACCCTTCGAGACCTCGAGACTCCAGGCGTCGTTCTCGTGCTCCCAGCCGGCGATCTCCTTCGCCCAGGCCTGCTTGTCCGCGTCGATCGTTCGCATGCGCTGCTCGCGGTTGGCGCTGCAGGCGAGCGTGCGCTGCCTGAGGCGCGCCGTGAGCGCCCGCGCCGCCGCGGCGGCGTCGCCGCACACCGTCACGGCGGTCTTCTTCACCAGTCCCAGGACCTTGGGATCGGCGTCGATCTGGATCAGCTTCGCGTTCTTCGGCCAGTAGTCGAAGCCGTATTGCGGCAACACGCCGAACGGCCCGAGCCGCGAGCCGAGCGCCACCACCACGTCTGCCTTGGAGAGCACCGACATCGCGGCCTTGGAACCGTGGTAGCCGAGCGGGCCGCACCACAGCGCGTGGTTGGCAGGGAATGAGTCGTTGTGCAGGTAGGAATTGCACACCGGCGCGCCGAGCGTTTCGGCGAGCGCAACGCAGTCCTGCACGCCGTCGGACATGACGATGCCGCCGCCCGAGATGATCACCGGGAACTTGGCCTGCGCGAGCAGCTCGGCCGCGGCGTCGAGGCCCTTATCGCCGCCCGCGCCGCGCTCGATGCGGATCGGCTGCGGGATCTCGCACTCCAGCTCGCCGTAAAAGTAGTCCCGCGGGATGTTCAGCTGACTGGGCCCCAGCTCGAGGACCGCGCGGTCGAACGCGCGCGCCGTCAGCTCCGCCATGCGCGCCGGATTGTTCACGTGCGCCTGGAACTTGGTGATCTTGGAGAAGATCGGCAGCTGGTCGGTTTCCTGGAACCCGCCCAGTCCGATCGACATGGAGCCGGTTTCCGGCGTGATCGCGACCACCGGCGAGTGCGCCCAGTACGCCGCCGCAATGGCGGTCACGAAATTGGTGATGCCGGGACCGTTCTGGCCGATGCACACGCCGTGCCGCCCGGACACGCGCGAGTAGCCGTCGGCCATGTGCGCCGAGCCCTGCTCATGCACCGTCGGGATGAAGCGGATGCCGGCCGCCGGGAACAGGTCGAGCGCGTCCATATAGGCCGAGCCCACGATGCCGAAGACGTCCGTCACGCCCTGCGCGACGAGCGTCTCGACGAAGGCTTCAGAAGGGGTCATCCGGGTCCGCCCGGAGACCACGATGCGTTTGACGTCCGAGACGTTGGTCATGGCTAGCACTCCGCATCAGATGGAAGGTGCGCGGCCGCGTCGGCACCAAGCGGAGTTGCCTGCGCGCGCGCCCGCGGCAGTGTCCCACAGGACCCGGGGAGAGGCAACGACCGTTCACGTCGATTTCGAATGCTTCGTTTCAGAATCCGATAAACTCGCGGCATGCCGCGCAAGGAAGGCAACGTTCCCGCGACGCTGCGCGCATTTGCGGTCGTCGAGGCGCTCGGGCGCGCGGACCGCCCGGTATCGCTTGCCGACCTGTCAGAGAGCACGCAGCTGCCCAAGCCGACCGTGTACCGCATGCTCGCGATGCTGGAAAACGCCGGGCTGGTGATGCGCGAGCCCGGGCTGCGGCGCTACGCGCCGGGGCCGCGCCTCAGCGGATTGGCGCGCGACGTGATGCTGAGCGGCAATTTCCGCGCTGCGCGGCACGCGATTCTCGACCGGCTGGTGGGCGAGATCGGCGAGACTTGCAACTTCACCATGCTCGACGGCGCCTCGGTCATCTACCTCGACCGCGTCGAGGCGGCCTGGCCGCTGCGCATCAACTTGTCGGCCGGCTCGCACGTGCCGCTGCATTGCACCGCAAGCGGCAAGCTGCTGCTCGCGATGCTGCCGAAGCCCGCGCGCGAACGGCTGGTGGCGCAGCTGCCCCTCGCCCCGCACACGGACCGCACGATCACCGAGCGTAAGCGGCTCGATCGGGAGCTTGCGCACATCAGGGCGCAGAAATACGCCACCGACGACGAGGAATATCACGCCGGCCTGGTATGCGTCGCGGTCCCGGTGCGCGGCGCGCGCAGGCGCGTGTCCGCGGCGATCGCGGTGCATGCTCCGCTCTCGCGCATGCCGCTGGAGCGCGCCCTGGCGCATCTCCCGGCGCTCGTGCGCGCGGCCGGCGCGATGTCCACCACCTTCGGCTGAAGCGGCGGCCGGTCAGCCGGCGCGCGCCGCGTCTTCCAGGATCAGATCCGACGCCTTCTCCGCGATCATCACCGCGGGCGCGTGCGTGTTGCCCGATGTGAGCACCGGCATGATCGAGCAATCCACGACACGCAGCCCCGCGGTGCCGTGCACTCTCAGGCGAGGGTCCACCACCGCAGCCGCGTCCTGGCCCATCCTGCAGGTGCCCGCCGGGTGAAAGATGGTCGCGCCGTATTGCCGCGCGAATTCCAGCAACTCCTGGTCGCTTCGGGCCGCGGCGCCGGGCCGATACTCCTCCGCGAGGTAAGGCTGCAACGGCGCGGCCGCTGCGAGCCGACGCGCGAACCGGACCGCGGCCACCGCGCAGCGCCGATCGAGCTCTGTCGCCAGATAGTTCGGCCGGATCGACGGAGGCTCCTTCGGATCACGCGACCGGATCGCGACTGTTCCGCGCGACTCGGGGCGAAGCTGGCACACAGAGAACGTGCACCCCGACCATGGGTGCGGCTTCGAGCCCGCCAGCTCCGCGGACAGAGTTGCGAAATGGAACTGGATGTCCGGTGTGCGTGACGCCGGCAGCACCCTCGTGAACAGGCCGCCCTGATTGATACCGATCGCCAGCGGCCCGGTCCTGAAAAAGAGCCACTGCAAGCCGATCTTCGCTTTGCCGAACAGGCTGCGCAGATCGTCGTTGGTGGTGATCGGCCGAGCCACCTTGTAGAGCAGTCGCAATTGCAGGTGATCCTGCAGATTCCCTCCGACCCCCGATAGCGGGTTCGCGACCGGAATGCCCAACGACTGCAGCAGGCCAGGCTCGCCGATCCCCGACAGCTGCAGCAGTTGCGGAGTCTGTAGCGTGCCCGCCGACAGAATGACCTCCCGCGCGGCGTGCGCCTCGAACGATTTGCCGTGCTGTTCATAGCGAACGCCGAACGCCCGCGCGCCGCGCAGCAGAACGCCGGTGGCGTGCGCACCGGTCTCGAGGCGCAGATTGGCGCGCCTGCGTGCCGGGCGAAGGTAGGCGACGGCCGAGCTGCTGCGCCATCCGTTGCGCGTGAACAGCTGGTAGTAGCCGACCCCTTCCTGCGAAGCGCCGTTGAAGTCGTCATTGCGCGGCACGCCGAGCGCATTGGCGGCGCGGATGGTCGCCTCCATCAGCTCGTGCCGGTCGCCGATGTCGGACGACCACATCGGACCGCCGCTTCCGTGGAAGGCGCTCTCGCCCCGCGTGTTGTGCTCGGATCGGATGAAATACGGCAGCACGCCCTTCCAGCCCCAGCCAGGGTTGCCGAGCCGCTCCCAGCGGTCGTAGTCCTCGGGCTGGCCGCGCACGAAGATCAAGCCGTTGATGGAGCTCGAACCTCCCAGGCCCCTGCCGCGCGGCCAGTAGATCTTCCTGCCGTTCAGCCCCGGTTCGGGATCCGTGTAAAAGCCCCAGTTGTAGACCGGGTGGAACATCATCTTCCCGTATCCGATCGGGATGTGGATCCACGGCGAGCGGTCCTCGGGACCGGCCTCGAGCAGCAGCACGCGGTACTTGGCGTGCTCGCTCAGCCGATTCGCGAGCACGCAGCCCGCCGAGCCGGCGCCGACGATGATGAAGTCGTATTGAACCGCGCCCATAGCGGATGAACGTAACATGAAACCGGCTTTGCAATTGCCGGTCTGCCCCTCTAGGATGCCGCGCGTAGTGGCGCGCTGCGCCTCCGTGGAGAGAGCCGTATGAGCGAAGACAGCGACAAGGTCGAAATCCACCGCGGACTGAAGGGCGTTTACTTCGACCGCTCGCGGGTGTGCTACATCGACGGCCGCGCGGGCGAGCTGCGCTACCGCGGCTACTCGATCCACGACCTCGCCGAGCATTCCACGTTCGAGGAGACCTGCTGCCTGCTGCTGCGCGGGGAGCTTCCGAGCGCGGGCGAGCTCGCGCAGTTCTCGGCGGAGCTGCGCGCGGCGCGCGTGCTTCCGGGGGCGATCTACGAGGTGATCCGCGCGGTGAAGGCGGCGCACCCGATGGACGTTCTGCGCACCGCGGTTTCGGCGCTCGCGGCGTTCGATCCCGAGGTGGCCGACAATTCCCTCGCGGCGACGCTGCGCAAGGGCGTGCGCCTCACCTCGCAGGTGCCGATGATCGTCGCCGCCCACGAGCACATCCGCAACGGGCGCGAGCCCGTGCCGCCGGACCCGGGGCTGGGGCACGCGGCGAATTTCCTGTACATGCTTAAAGGCAGCAAGCCGAGCGCCGATGCCGCGAAGCTGATGGACACCGACATGATCCTGCACGCCGAGCATGGCGCGAACGCCTCGGCGTTCGCTGCGCGCGTGGTCGCCGGCACCGAGGCAAACCTGCACGCGGCCGTCACTGCCGCGGTCGCCGCGCTGTCGGGTCCGGCGCACGGCGGCGCCGCCGAGAACGTGATGCGCATGGCGCAGGAGATCGGCGATGCCTCCAGGGCCGCCGCGTACGTCAAGACCAAGCGCGCCGGCAAGGAGCCGGTCATGGGCTTCGGCCACCGCGTCTACCGCGCCGAGGATCCGCGCGCGCGCCACATGCGCGCGGGAGTGGAAAAGCTGTCGCGCGAAATGGGTCAGCCGCAGTGGTACCAGATCCTCGAGGCGCTGGTCGAAGCGATGAAGCCCTACGGCCGGCACGGCGTCAACGTAAACGTCGATTTCTACGCCGGCGTGGTCTACTTCCTGAACGGCATCCCAGAGGATCTGTTCGTGCCGATCTTCGCCGTGGGGCGCGTGCCGGGCTGGACGGTGCAGGTGCTCGAGCAGCTCGAGAACAACATCCTCATCCGGCCCCTCACACTGTACAACGGCGCCCAGCCGCGCGCTTACCAGCCGATCGACCGCAGGTCCGCGCCCGCCTAGGCCCGCGCGAGGAGGATCGCCGCGGTGGCGACGATGTCCTCCACGCTCGCGCCGCGCGACAGGTCGCTGAGCGGCCGCGCGAAGCCCTGCAGCACGGGCCCGATCGCGCGCGCGCCGGCAAGAATCTGCGTCAGCTTGTAGCCAATGTTGCCCGCGTCGAGATCGGGAAACACGAGCACGTTCGCCCTTCCCGCCACCGGGCTGCCGTCCCTTAGCTTCTTCGCCGCGACCTCGGGCACCAGCGCGGCGTCGCCCTGCAGCTCGCCGTCGATCGCGAGCCGAGGCGCGCGCGCCCTGGCGATCGCCAGGGCCTCGACGACCTTGTCGGCGCGCGCGTGGCGCGCGCTGCCCTTTGTGGAAAACGAAAGCAGCGCCACGCGCGGCTCCTCGTCGAGGAGCGCCCGGAAGCTCTCGGCGGAGGCGAGCGCAATGTCGGCGAGCGCCTGCGGGTCGGGATCCACGTTCACCGCGCAGTCGGCGAACAGTAGCGCGCGCTCGGCGCGCTCCCCGGAGGGCGGCACGATCATCAGGAAGAAGCTCGAAGGCGTGCGGATGCCCTCGGCCATGCCGACCGTCATCAGCCCGGCCTCGATCACCCGCGCGGTGGGATGAGCGACGCCGGCAACCATCGCGTCGGCGTCACCCTGCTTGACCATCATGCCCGCGTAGAACAGCGGCTTGCGCAGCAACCGCAGCGCGACCTTGGGGCTCGCCCTGGGCCGTCCCGCCGCGTAGCTCTCGGCGTACGCGCCGCTGCGCTCACTCTGCTCGGGATCGACGACGCCGATGCCCTCGAGTGGCACCGCCGCGACGTCCGCGGCCGCGCGCACAAGATCCGGACGGCCGAGCAGCAGCGGCCGCGCGAACCCGCCGTCGCAAAGACGGCGCGCGGCCATCAGGATGCGCGGATCCTCGCCCTCGGGCAGCACCAGGCGCTTCGGGGCGCTGCGCGCCAGCCCGAGATATCGCTCGATGAGGTCCATCGCGGGGAGGACGCCGGGGCGCGGGTCAGGCGATCGGCGGCAGGTCCTCCACCGCCAGTGCGCGCGGCCTGCCTGCCTTCGACGCCTCGAGCGCCTGCCAGACGCGATGCGGGCTCGCCGGCATGTCGAAATGCGTGACGCCCGCCGTGCGCAGCGCGTCGATGATCGCATTCATGATGCACGGCATCGACCCCGTCACGCCGGCCTCGCCCACCCCCTTGGCGCCGAGCGGATTGGTCTTGGTCGGCACTGGGTGGTGCATCACCCTGAGGCCGTCGACCAGCAGCGCGCGCGGCATCGGGTAGTCCATGAAGCTGCCGGTCAGCAGCTGGCCGGACTCGTCGTAGATCGCCCGCTCGCCGAGGATGTGGCCGGCGCCCTGCGTGATGCCGCCCTGCATCTGTCCCTCGACGAGCTGGTGGTTGATGATCGTGCCGGCGTCGTCGCAGGCGACGTACGACAGCACCTCCACGATGCCAGTCTCTGGCTCGATCTCGACCTCGGCGATGTGGCAGCCGTTGGGAAACGTCGCTCCCACTTTCCGGTCCTTCAGGTCGATGTCCAGCGCGCCCCGGTGCTTGCGGGCCAGCGCTGTGATCGCGACTTCCCGGTCCGTTCCCTTCACGCGATAGCGGCCGTCGACAAACTCGATGTCGGCCTGGGCCACCTCCAGATCGTCGGCGGCGAGCGCCAGGCCCTTCTTCACCACCTCCTGCGAGGCGAGCAGCATCACGCTGCCGACGCCATGCAGCGAGCGCGATCCGCCGGTGGGATTGCCAGTCAGGTTCATGTCCGGGTCGGCGGTGCGCAGGCGGATCGACTCCATCGGGACGCCCAGCGCGCCGGCCACGATCTGCGCGAACACCGTCTCGTGCCCCTGGCCGTGGCTGTGCGAGGTCGCGCGCAGCGTGATGCGCGCCGCCTCGTCCCAGCTCACCTGCACCTGGTCGTAAGGCGCGAAGCCCCCGCCGCCGCTCGCCTCGATGTAGGTGGCGATGCCACGGCCACGCAGGCGTCCGCGCTTCGCCGACGCCGCGCGGCGCGCCGCGAATCCCTTCCAGTCCGCCGCCGCGAGCGCATCGTCTAGCGCGCCCTCGAAATCGCCGCAGTCGTACTCGAAGCCGGTCGCGATTTTGTAGGGAAAGGCGCTCTTCGGCACCAAGTTCCTGCGCCTGAATTCAGCGGGATCCATCTTCAGCTCATGCGCCGCCTGGTCGACCAGCCGCTCGATCGCGTAGGAGCTCACCGGTCGTCCGGCACCGCGGTAGGCCGCCGTCGGCAGCGTGTTGGTCAGCGCCAGCCGCGCCCGCACGTGCACCGCCTTCACGTCGTAGACTCCGCTCGCGACGTTCACCAGGTTGACCGTGTTGACGAAGGTGCCGGTAAACGCGACGTAGGCACCCAGGTTGCAGACGAAATCGAAGCGCATGCCGAGGATGCGTCCGGAGGCGTCGAGCGCCATCTCCCCGCGGTGCACCACGTCGCGCGCCTGCTCGTCGGCGAGGAACACCTCGGAGCGCGTGCCGACCCACTTCACCGGTCGGCCGAGCTTCTTCGCCGCGATCAGCACGGCGCAGTGCTCCGGGTAGGCATTGAAGCGCACGCCGAAGCCGCCGCCGACCTCTTCGGCGATGATGCGTACCTTGTCCGGCGATGCGCCGAGCACGGTAGCGATCTGTCCGCGCATCGCGGTGACGCCCTGGGTGCAGGCATACAGCCGATACATGTCGGCCGCCGCGTCGTACACGCCGGTGCACGCGCGCGGCTCCATCGGGTTGCCGACGACGCGCGTGTGGTAGGCGCTGAGCGACACTACGCGCGACGCGCGCGCGAACGCCGCGCGCGTCGCCGCGTCGTCACCGCCCGCGAAGTCCATCAACAGGTTGCCCGCGATCCCATCGTGCAACAGCGGCGCACCCGGCGCGATGGCGTCCTGGGCACTCACCACCACCGGGAGGTCCTCGTATTCGACCAGCACGGCTTCGGCCGCGTCCTGCGCCTGCAGCCGCGACTCGGCGACCACCAGCGCGACCGGCTCGCCGACATGGCGCACCCTGCCTTGCGCAAGCGCGGGTCGGTACACCTTCGGCTGCTCGCCTCCGTCGCGCGCTTTCACCGGGGCGGCCGCCGGCAGACCCAGCGCGCCCGCGGCGGCGACATCCTCGCCGGTGAGCACCGCGAGCACTCCCGGCATCGCCAGCGCCGGGCTCGCATCGATCGAGACAATGCGCGCGTGCGGCCGGTCGGCGCGCAGGAAATGGGCATGCGCCTGCCCCGGCAGCTCCCAGTCGGAGACGTAGCGCCCCTGCCCTTTGAGCATGCGCTCGTCTTCGAGCCTGCCCTTGGTGCCGAAAGCCTGCATGCCGGCATTCTACAAGCCGGCGGCGGCGCGCCGCACGCGCCCGCGCGAAACCGGTCTCAGGCGTGCGACAGCGCGATCAGGATGCTGCAGGGAGCGTAATCGAGCAGCGACGCGCCAACCGATCCTTTCCACCAGCGCGCAGCGAACGAGGTCTTCTGGTTGTGGCCGATCACGATCAGGTCGACCGCGAGCTCCTTCGCCATGCGGCAGATCTCCTCCACCGGCTCGCCGACCGCGAGGTGCCCCGCGGCCTTGAACCCCTTCTCCGTCAGCGCGCGGATGCCCTCGTCGAGCACCGTCTGGGTGCGCTTCTTCTCCTCCTCGAGCAGCTCCTCGGGCACGAAGCCCTCCGTAAGGAACAGGCTCGGAGGCATGCTCGCCACCGCGAGCAAGTGGGTCTCCGCGCCGAGGAAGTTGGCGAGCTCGGCGCATTCGAGGAGCGCGCGCTTGCCTTCGTTGGACCCGTTGTAGGCGAGAAGGATCTTGCGATACTTCATGTGCCGGCTCCTTGCGCCGCGAGCGACGCGTTCGATTGTTCTGCTTTGCGGGGCTCCCTCCTGGCACCCCCGGCCGCCTCGGCCGAGGATGCCTCGACGATTATAATGGCGCTTTTCCGGAAGTCCCATGCTCGACCCTTCCCGCAGCGACCTGGTAGCCGGCGTAGCCGGAGCGGGAACCATGGGCCGCGGCATCGCGCAGGTGCTCGCCCAGTGCGGCGTGCGCACGCTGCTCTACGACGCGCAGGCGGGCGCATCCCGGAAGGGACGCGACGCCGTCGCCCAGGCCCTGGGCAAGCTGGTCGAAAAAGGCCGTATGCAGCAGCCCGAGGCGGAGGCAGCGCTGGCGCGCATCGAGCTCGTCGACTCGCTGGCCGCGTTTGCGCCCTGCGATCTGGTCGTCGAGGCGATCGTCGAGAAGCTGGACGCCAAGCAGGAGCTGTTCCGTGCCCTGGAAGGCGTGGTCGGCGAGAACTGCATCCTCGCGTCCAACACCTCCTCGCTCTCAGTCACCGCAATGGCCGCCGCGTGCGCGAAGCCCGGGCGCGTGGCGGGCTACCACTTCTTCAACCCGGTGCCGGTCATGAAGATCGTCGAGGTGGTCGACGGCGTGCTCACCGAGCGCTGGGTCGGCGAGGCGCTCGCGACGCTCGCCAAGCGTTTCGGCCACGCGCCGGTGCGCTGCAACGACACGCCGGGCTTCATCGTCAACCACGCCGGGCGCGCCTACGTGCCCGAGGCGCTGCGCGTGCTCGCCGAGGGAGTCGCGGACTTCGCCACCATCGACCGCATCCTGGTGGATGCCGCGGGCTTCCGCCTGGGCCCTTTCGGCCTGATGGACCTCGTCGGCCTGGACGTGACGCACGCGGTCATGCGCTCGATGTACCAGCAGTACTACGAGGAGCCAAAGTACAAGCCTTCGTACCTGAACGAGCCGCGCGTGGCCGCGGGCCTGCACGGGCGCAAGACCGGGCGCGGCTGGTACGTGTACGACAAGGATGGCGCGGCGCAGCGCGTACCCGAGCCGCCGGCGCCTGTGACGCAGCCCGAATCGGTGTGGTGCGTACCCGAATTGACCGAGTTCGCGGGCAAGCTCGGCGCGCGTCTCGCGAAGGACGCGTCGAAGGCGGCAGTCTGTCTCGTGGCGCCGCTCGGCCAGGATGCCACCGCGAGCGCGCTCGACCTCGGGCTCGACCCCGCGCGCACCCTCGCGATCGATCCGCTGTTCGGCTTCGGCAAGCGGCGCACCCTGATGAGCACCCCGGTCACCCGCCCCGAGGCGCGCGACGCGGCGCATGCGCTGCTCGCCGCCGACGGCGTGCCGGTATCGGTGATCCGCGACTCCGCCGGCTTCGTCGCGCAGCGCGTCGTGGCGCACATCGTAAACGTCGGCTGCGACATCGTGCAGCAGCGCATCGCGTCGCCGCAGGACCTCGACCGCGCGGTGGTGCTGGGCCTGAACTATCCCCGCGGGCCGCTCGCGATGGGCGACGCCGTCGGGGCGCGCAAGATCCTCGCCGTGCTCGAGGCGATGTACGATTTCTACAAGGAGCCGCGCTACCGGCCGAGCCCCTGGCTCACGCGCCGCGCCAAGCTCGGCGTTTCCCTGCTTACAGCGGAGTGAATCCATGCTCGACGCCTACATCTACGACGGACTGCGTTCCCCCATCGGCCGGCACGCCGGCAAGCTTGCGCCGCTGCGGCCGGACGATCTCGCCGGCGAGGTCATCCGCGAGGTCGTCGCGCGCAACAAGGTCGACGCCAAGGAGATTTCCGACGTCGTGCTCGGCTGCGTGACGCAGGCGGGCGAGGACTGCCGCAACGTGGCGCGCTTCGCGGCGCTGCTCGCGGGCCTGCCTGCCACCACCCCCGGCGTCACCGTGAACCGGCTGTGCGCGAGCGGCCTGCAGGCGGTGACCGACGCGGCGCGCGCCGTGACCTGCGGCGAAGGCGAGCTGTACGTGGCAGGCGGCGTCGAGAGCATGACGCGCGCGCCCTACGTGATGGCGAAGTCGGAGTCACCCTACAGCCGCGACGTGAAGATGTACGACACCACCATCGGCTCGCGCTTCCCGAATCCGCGCTTCGCCAAGCAGTTCGGCGAGCACTCGATGCCGCAGACCGGCGACAACGTCGCCAAGGAATTCGGCATCGCCCGCGAGCAGGCCGACGAGTTCGCGCTCGCGTCGCAGCAGAAATACGCCAAGGCGGAAGCCGAGGGCTTCTACAGGGGCGAGATCATGCCGATCGCCTTGCCCGCGAAGAAGAAAGACGCTCCATCCTTGCTGGTGGACGCCGACGAGCACCCGCGGCGCGATTCGACGATGGAGTCGCTCGCGCGCCTGAAGCCGCTGTTCGAAGGCGGCGTGGTGACCGCCGGCAACGCGTCCGGGGTGAACGACGGCGCCGCGGCCCTGCTGGTCGGCAGCAGGGCCTGGGGAGACAAGCGCGGCAAGAAGCCGATGGCCAGGATCCTGTCCGCCGCTTCGGCGGGCGTGGAGCCGCGCATCATGGGCGTGGGCCCGGCCTACGCGATTCCGCTCGCGCTCGAGCGCGCCGGCCTGAAGCTCAAGGACATGGATATCATCGAGATAAACGAGGCTTTCGCCAGCCAGGTGCTCGGCTGCCTGAAGCTGATGCAGGTCGACTTCAAGGATCCGCGCGTCAACCCGAACGGCGGCGCGATCGCCATCGGCCACCCGCTCGGCTGCTCCGGCGCGCGCCTTGCGCTCACTGTGGCGCGCGAGCTCGAGCAAAGCGGCGGCCGCTACGCGGCGGTGTCGCTGTGCATCGGCGTGGGCCAGGGGCTCGCGGTGATCCTCGAAAGAGTCAACTGAGGAGAGATCGATGAACGCGCCCGACAAAGCGAAAGCGAAGGCGGCATTCGTCTGGGATGACCCGCTGCTGCTGAACGACCAGCTCACCGCCGACGAGCGCATGGTGCGCGATGCGGCGAACGCCTACTGCCAGGGCAAGCTCGCGCCGCGCGTGCTCGAGGCCTTCCGGCACGAGAAGACCGACCCTTCGATCTTCCGCGAGATGGGCGAAGTGGGGCTGCTTGGGCCCACGATTCCTGCGCAGTACGGCGGGCCGGAATTGAACTACGTCAGCTACGGCCTCATCGCACGCGAGGTCGAGCGCGTCGACTCGGGCTACCGCTCGATGATGAGCGTGCAGTCCTCGCTCGTCATGCTGCCGATCTACGAATTCGGCACCGAGGCGCAGAGGCAGAAGTTCCTGCCGAAGCTGGCGCAGGGCGCATGGATCGGCTGCTTCGGCCTGACCGAGCCGAACCACGGCTCCGACCCGGGCTCAATGCAGACGCGGGCGAAGAAGGTCGCGGGCGGCTACAACCTCAGCGGCTCGAAGATGTGGATCTCCAACTCGCCGATCGCCGACGTGTTCGTCGTGTGGGCGAAAGACGATGAAGGGGCCATTAGAGGCTTTGTTCTGGAAAAGCAATTCAAGGGCTTGAGCGCTCCGGCGATTCACGGCAAAGTCGGCCTGCGCGCGTCGATCACCGGTGAGATCGTCATGGACGGCGTGTTCTGCCCGGAGGAAAACGCCTTTCCCGAGGTGCGCGGGCTGAAGGGCCCGTTCACCTGCCTGAACTCGGCACGCTATGGCATCGCCTGGGGCGCGCTCGGCGCCGCCGAGGACTGCTGGCACCGCGCGCGGCAATACGTGCTCGACCGCAAGCAGTTCGGGCGGCCGCTGGCCGCCAACCAGCTGATCCAGAAGAAGCTCGTCGACATGCAGACCGAGATCACGCTCGGGCTGCAGGGCTGCCTGCGCCTCGGGCGCATGAAGGACGAGGGCGGCGCGGCGCCCGAGATCACCTCGATCCTGAAGCGCAACTCCTGCGGCAAGTCGCTCGACGTCGCGCGCCTGGCGCGCGACATGATGGGCGGCAACGGCATTTCCGACGAGTTCGGCGTCGCGCGCCATCTGGTCAACCTCGAGGTGGTCAATACCTACGAGGGCACGCACGACGTGCACGCGCTCATCCTCGGGCGCGCTCAGACGGGCATCGCCGCCTTCGCCAACTAGAGCGCGGCGGGCGCGCCGAGCAGCGCTTCCTTCAGGTCCTCGAGCGTGTAGGGCTTGCTGACGTAGGCGTCCATGCCGCTTTGCAGGGCGCGCTCGCGATCCTCGGGCAGCGCGCTCGCGGTCAGCGCCACGATGTGGCTGCGGCGTACCGTGCCGGCGTGCTCGAGCGCGCGGATGCGGCGCACCGCCTCGTAGCCATCGACTCCGCGCATCACGCAGTCCATCAGGATCACGTCGTAAGGATGCGACTCGACCGCGCGCACCGCCTCCTCGCCGCCGTCGGCGACGTCCACCTGGGCGGCCAGCGTGCGCAGCAGCGAGGCCGCGACCAGCGAGTTGACGGGATCATCCTCTACCAGCAGCACTCGCACCGGGAAGCGCTCGCGGCTCGCGGCGCTCTGAGAGCGCGGCTGCGTCGCGACCGGCATGAGTGCCGCCGTGAACCTGAACGTCGTGCCGCGGCCGAGCTCGCTCTTGAGCGAGATGCTGCCCCCCATCAGCCGCACGAGCCGCCGCGATATCGCGAGCCCCAGGCCGGTTCCGCCGAAGCGGCGCGCGGCGGACGTGTGCACCTGGAAGAACGGCTCGAACGCGTGCGTGAGCGCGCTCTTGTCCATGCCGACGCCGGTGTCGGAGATCGCGAAGCCGAGCATCACGTGGCCCGCCGGACCGTCCTTGCTCGCGACGTCCACCGACAGCGACACGCTGCCCGCGAGCGTGAACTTGACGGCGTTGTCGCACAGGTTGAGCAGCACCTGGCGCAGGCGCAGCTCGTCTCCCCGCACCCACTGAGGAACGTCCTCGGCCACGCGCACGCTCAGCTCGAGGTTCTTGCTCGCTGCATCCTCCGCAAAATGCCGCCGCACGCCGTCGACGGTTTTGCGGATGTCGAAGTCGGTGTGCGCCAGCTCGAGGCGCCCCGCGTCGATGCGCGACAGGTCGAGAATGTGATTGACCAGCGAGAGCAGTGCCTGCCCGGAGCGCTCGATCAGGTCGACCCCCTCGCGCTGCTCCGCATCCAGTTCGGAGAGCCTTAGCAACTGCGCCATTCCCAGCACCACGGTCAGCGGAGTGCGCAACTCGTGGCTCATGTTGGCGATGAACTCGGACTTCGCTCGGTTCGCCGATTCGGACTGCTCCTTCGCGCGCTGCAGCTGGTCGATGAGCCCCTCGCGCTGCAGCTGCACGGTCAACAGCGACGTGGACGCGAGCTGCGCCCGCACCCCCATCCAGACCATCACGACCGCGTAGATGACGCAGCCGACCGCGAGCTCGAGCCGCAACTGGGCCTCGGAGACGAATGCGAGATAGGCGATGAAACTGCCCAGGAAGACGACGACCAGCCCGGCCTGCCCCGCCGCGAAGTACCGGTTGGTCGTCACGCCGAGCAGCGGAACGCCGACCAGGATCGCGCCCGCCACGAGCTGCAGCAGCGGGTGCTCCATGGTCGCAAGCCACACCGGCACCCAGGACCACAGCAGGCCGCCGGCGACCACCATGCCGTTGATGCGCCATGCCCAGATGCGCGCGCGCGCGGCGCGATTCTTGTCGCTGCGGTACGCGTGCGCGAGCCAGAAGCACGCCGCGGCGAATGCCGTCTGCAGGCTCACCCAGGTGTACAGCTCGTTTACCGGGATGCTATTGCGCAGCACCCAGCCGAGGCTGAGCGCGCCGACGACGATCAGGAAAGCGGTGGGCGAGATCTCGTCGCGCGCGCCGGACACGCGCTCGTGAAAAACCGCTTCGGCGAGCGAAGGCTGCGCGTCTGCCGCCACTCCCCGCGCGACCGCTGAATTTGAGGCGCTGGTCATAAGCTTGCCCTTCCCCGACCGGCGGCAAAGCCACCGGACCAGACCTTTCTAGCGGATTCTCAAGTTATGGTGTGTAAGCTCTTGTGAAGGCAGGATGCTGCTATGCAGCATTGGCGCCTATTCGCCGATCCCCCTACGTCTCGCGCGGCATGCGGCCAGCCGAGGGCCCGATAATGGCCGCGTGTCCCGCCATATCGTCCTGATGCTGTGCGTCGTGGCGCTCGCCGTGCCTCAGGGTGCGCGGGGGCAGGCGCCGGACTTGGCACACGCCAACGCCGTGTTCCTGGTTGCCAAGCCCACACTCCGCGACCCGAACTTCAGCCACACGGTCGTGCTCGCCACGCGCACTCCTGACGCGGGGACGATCGGCGTGATCCTGAACCGGCCGACGCCTTTCAAGGCGAGCGACGTGCTGCCGCCCGATCTTCCTGCCGAAAACTACCGCGACTCGATCTACTTCGGCGGCCCGGTACTGCTGCAGGCGATCGTTGCGGTCTTCCATGCCGCCGAGGAGCCAGCGGCACCTGCGTACCACGTACTCGAGCACGTCTATCTCACCATGCACCGGGACAACATCGAGGCGCTGCTGCGCGAGCCCGGGCAGCGCTATCGCCTGTACATGGGATTTTCCGGCTGGGCGCCGCGCCAGCTCGAAGGCGAGCTGCTGCGCAAGGACTGGTACGTGCTGCCGGCGGACGAGCAGGCGATCTTCCGCGCGGACACGAGCGAGCTCTGGAGCGAGCTGTTGCGCAAGGCGAGCGCAGAGCGCGTCGCGCGCCCGGCGGGGGTCTTCGCGCGCGCGCCCTAGGGCGCGCCGCTCAGGCGGCAACGCGCGACGGCGCCTTGTCGAACGACATCCTGCCGCCGCGGAAATCGACCACGATCGTGTCCTTGGGCGCGAAGCGCCCTTCGAGGATCGCCTTCGAAAGAGGATTCTCAATCTCCGACTGGATCGCGCGCTTGAGCGGCCGCGCCCCGTACACGGGGTCGAAGCCCACCTTCGCCAGCTCGGCGACCGCCGCATCGGACACGTCGAGCGCGTAGTCCATCTTCGCCAGCCGCTGCCTGAGCACGCCGAGCTGGATCTTGGCGATCGCGGCGATCTGCGTTTCGGCCAGGCCGTGGAACACCACCACCTCGTCGATGCGGTTGATGAACTCGGGCCGGAAATGCGTCTTCACCTCGCTCATCACCGCGAGCTTGACCACGCCGTAATCGCTGTCCGCCATCTGCTGGATCATGTGCGATCCGAGGTTGGAGGTCATCACGATCACCGTGTTCTTGAAGTCCACGGTACGCCCCTGGCCGTCGGTGAGGCGCCCGTCGTCGAGCACCTGCAGCAGCACGTTGAACACGTCCGGGTGCGCCTTCTCGATCTCGTCGAACAGGATCACCGAGTAAGGCTTCCGGCGCACCGCCTCGGTGAGCGCGCCGCCCTCCTCGTAGCCGACGTATCCGGGAGGCGCGCCGATCAGGCGCGCGACCGAATGCTTTTCCATGTACTCGGACATGTCGACGCGGATCAGGTGCTCCTCCGAGTCGAACAGGAACGCGGCGAGCGCCTTGCACAGCTCCGTCTTGCCGACGCCCGTCGGGCCCAGGAACAGGAAGCTTCCATATGGCCGATTGGGATCCGACAGGCCCGAGCGCGAGCGACGGATCGCGTCCGAGACGAGGCGCACCGCCTCGTCCTGGCCGACCACGCGCTCGTGCAGCTTGTCTTCCATCTTGAGCAGCTTGTCGCGCTCGCCCTGCATCATCTTCGATACCGGGATGCCGGTCGCGCGCGACACCACCTCGGCGATCTCCTCGGCTCCGACCTGCGTGCGGACGAGCCTGGTCTTCGTGCCCTGCTCGCCCTTCTCGGCTTTCTTGAGCTGCGCTTCGAGCTGCGGCAGCTTGCCGTATTGCAGCTCGGCGAGCTTGTCGTACTGGCCCTTCCTCTGCAGCTCGGCCATCTGGTGGCGCAGCTTCTCGATCTCTTCCTTGATGTGCTGGCTACCCTGGACCTGCGCCTTCTCCGCCTTCCAGATTTCCTCCAGGTCGGAGTATTCCTTCTCCAGCCGGGCGATCTCGCTCTCGATCAGCGCAAAGCGCTTCTGCGAGGCCTCGTCCTTCTCCTTCTTCACCGCCGCGCGCTCGATGCGAAGCTGAATGAGGCGCCGGTCGAGCCGGTCCATCGACTCCGGCTTGGAGTCGATCTCCATCTTGATGCGAGCCGCCGCCTCGTCGATCAGGTCGATCGCCTTGTCGGGCAGGAAGCGGTCGGTGATGTAGCGCTGCGAGAGCTCCGCCGCGGCGACGATCGCCGGGTCGGTGATCTCGACGCCATGGTGCAGCTCGTATTTCTCCTGCAGCCCGCGCAGGATGGCGATGGTCGCCTCGACGCTGGGCTCGCCCACGAGCACCTTCTGGAAGCGGCGCTCGAGCGCGGCGTCCTTCTCGACGTACTTGCGGTATTCGTCGAGCGTGGTGGCGCCGATGCAATGCAATTCGCCCCTCGCAAGGGCGGGCTTCAGCATGTTTCCGGCGTCGATCGCACCCTCGGCTTTCCCGGCGCCGACCATGGTGTGCAGCTCGTCGATGAACACGATCGTGCTGCCCTCGTCCTGGGCCAGTTCCTTCAGCACCGACTTGAGCCGCTCCTCGAACTCGCCGCGGTACTTGGCGCCCGCCAGCAGCGAGGCCATGTCGAGCACCAGCACGCGCTTGTTCTTCAGCGTCTCGGGCACTTCGCCGTTGACGATGCGCTGCGCGAGCCCCTCGACGATCGCGGTCTTGCCCACGCCCGGCTCGCCGATCAGCACCGGGTTGTTCTTGGTGCGCCGCTGCAGGATCTGGATCGCGCGCCGGATCTCGTCGTCGCGGCCGATGACCGGGTCGAGCTTGCCCTGGCGCGCACGCTCGGTGAGATCGAGCGTGTACTTGGCGAGCGCCTGGCGCTGCGATTCGTCGGCCTGGCCGGTCACGCTGGCGCCGCCGCGCACCTGCTCGATCGCCTTATCGAGCGCGCCCTTGGCGACCCCCGCCTGCTTGAGCAGCTTGCCGGTCTCGCCCTTGTCGGCGACCGCGGCCAGCAGAAACATCTCCGAGGCGATGAACTGGTCGCCGCGCTTCTGCGCTTCCTTGTCGGCGACGTTTAGCAGCGCGGTCAGCTCGCGCGAGATGTGCACCTCGCCGGGCGTTCCCTCGACCTTTGGCAGCCGCTCGACCGCCTGCGCCAGGGCCTGCCTGAGGGCGTTGACGTTAGCGCCCGCCTTGGCGAGCAGCGCCGAGGCGCCGCCGTCTTCCTGGCCGAGCAGCGCGAGCATCAGGTGCTGCGGTTCGATGTACTGATGGTCCTGGCCGACCGCCATGCTCTGGGCTTCCGCCAGGGCTTCCTGCAACTTGGTGGTGAACTTGTCGAAGCGCATCGCCTTGATCCTTATCGAATTCCTGGGGCAGAGATGGGGCCTTTGCGGGGGGATTCAAGCGTCAGCAACCGAATTCGGGTCTTGCGAAGCCGCGCGTTCACCCCAAAATGACATGCAGAGCCAAGAAAACGATGGACAAGCGCACCCTCGTCAACATCGCCTACCTGATCTTCGCCTTCTTCGCCATCATGATGGTGCAGCAGTGGTGGCACCAGGTGCAGACGGTGGAGGTGGTGCCCTACAGCCAGTTCGAGCAGCTGCTGAGCGAAGGGCGCATCTCGGAGGTCATCGTCTCCGACCAGACCGTCACCGGCAAGCTGAAGACGCCCCAGGCCGGCAAGAGCACCGTGGTGGCGAACATCGTCCAGCCCCAGCTCGCGGACCGGCTGTCCAAGTACAACGTCAAGTTCACCCGCGTCTACGAGAGCACGTTCCTGCGGGATCTGCTGTCCTGGGTGGTGCCGGCGCTGGTGTTCTTCGGCGTCTGGTTCTTCCTCGTGCGGCGCTTCGCCGGCCAGCAGGGCATGGGCGGCTTCATGAGCATCGGCAAGAGCCGGGCCAAGGTGTACGTCGAGAAACAGACCGGCGTGACCTTCGACGATGTCGCCGGGGTCGACGAGGCGAAAGCCGAGCTGCAGGAGGTGGTCGAGTTCCTGAAAGACCCGGGCCGTTACGGGCGCCTCGGCGCGCACGTGCCCAAGGGCGTGCTGCTGGTCGGCCCGCCGGGTACCGGCAAGACGTTGCTCGCGCGCGCGGTCGCCGGCGAGGCCGGCGTGCCGTTCTTCTCGATTTCGGGCTCCGAGTTCGTCGAGATGTTCGTCGGCGTGGGCGCGGCGCGCGTGAGGGATCTCTTCGAGCAGGCCCGCCAGCGGGCGCCGGCCATCATCTTCATCGACGAGCTGGACGCGCTGGGCCGCGCGCGCGGCACGGGCCTGATGGGCGGGCACGACGAGAAGGAGCAGACGCTAAACCAGCTGCTTTCCGAGCTGGACGGCTTCGACCCGAGCACGGGGCTGGTGCTGCTCGCGGCGACCAACCGCCCCGAGATCCTCGATCCGGCATTGTTGCGTGCCGGGCGCTTCGACCGGCAGGTGCTCGTGGACCGGCCCGACAAGAAGGGGCGCCTGCAGATCCTCGCGGTGCACGTGAAGAAGATCCGGCTCGCGCCCGGTGTGGAGCTCGAACAGATCGCGGCGCTGACGCCCGGTTTCTCGGGCGCGGACCTCGCCAACCTGGTGAACGAGGCGGCGCTGCTCGCGACGCGCCGCAGCGCCGACTCGGTGACACTGGACGACTTCACCCAGGCAGTCGAACGCATC
Source organism: uncultured Pseudomonadota bacterium (assembly GCA_963739205.1). Taxonomy (GTDB): domain Bacteria; phylum Pseudomonadota; class Gammaproteobacteria; order Burkholderiales; family SG8-39; genus DAHVFK01. The sequence goes on from CAVTZJ010000004.1 coordinate 72,746, forward strand.
GTCGCCGGCCTGGAGAAGAGGAGCCGCGTGCTCAACGAGAAGGAGCGGCGCACGGTCGCCTATCACGAGATGGGGCATGCCCTGGTCGCGATGTCGGTGCCGGGCGCGGACCCCGTGCACAAGATCTCGATCATCCCGCGCGGCATCGGCGCGCTCGGCTACACCATCCAGCGCCCGACCGAGGACCGCTTCCTCATGACGCGCGAGGAGCTGGAGAACAAGATGATCGTGCTGCTCGGCGGCCGCGCCGCGGAGCACGTGGTATTCGGCCACCTGTCGACCGGCGCCGCCGATGACCTCGCCAAGGTCACCGGCATCGCGCGCAGCATGGCGCTGCGCTACGGCATGGTCGAGAAGCTCGGTTACGTGTCCTTCGACGACGAGCGGCCCAATCTCCTCGGCGTTCCGGTCGCGCAGCAGCGCGAGTACAGCGAGGAAACGGCGCGCGAGATCGACGTCGCGGTGCGCGACATCGTCAAGAACGCCTTCGACCGTGCGGTCGTCATCATCCAGGGCCAGCGCGACATCCTCGAGCGCGGCGCGCAGATGCTGCTGGCGAAGGAAACCCTCGCCGAGCCCGAGCTCGCCGAGCTGAAATCGGCCCTGCAGCCGGCTTGAGGGCGCGGCGGTAGCGGCCCGCCCGGTCATTCGACCCCGCCCGCCGCGTAGCCGCGGAAGAACCGCGCGTAGAGCACCAGATAGCTCGCCTGCAGGACCGCCGCCGCGAAAAACGGCGCGCGCAGCATGCCCGCGTGCAGCATAAAGCCCGCGACCAGCGGCCCGACCGCGCGCGGAATCTGGATCGAGACGTTCTGCAGGCTCGCCGCGAGCCCGCGCCGGTCGCGCGTGAGCCCGACGACCAGGGCCTGCCGCACGCCGGCAGTGCCCTGGTTGAACCCGGCCCGCAGGGCATACAGCGCAGCTGCGACCGCGAACGACGGCACGAGGGGCACCGCGACCAGGAAGGCGAGGCCGACGCCGCGCATGATCAGCACGGGTCCGATAAGCCCATAGCGGCGCACCAGCCGCCCCGCGACGACCGAGCCGAGCGCGCCGAGGACGAAGCTCGCCGCGAGCGCCGGTCCGATCGACCCGGGCCCATGCTGAAAGCGCAGCGCGAACCAGTAGGCGATGAGCGGCGCGATCATGCCGATGCCCAGGCCGTTGAGTGTGTTGGCGGCGACGAGGCGCACGAGCATGCGGTTCTCGCTGCGGCGCTCGGAAGCTGCGGCTGCGCGCTCGACCGGGCGCGGCCGCTCCGGCTCGCGCAGGGGCGCGATGAGCGCGAACGCCGCGACCGATCCCGCGAGCGAAAGCAGGAACAGCGGACGGTAGGCAAGCAGCTCGCCGAGCGGCCCGATGAGGAACTGCACGCCACCCGCGAGCAGCGCACCGAGCGCCATGCCGCCGAAGCCGATCGCCGCGTTGGCACTGAACACCGCGCCGCGCCTTCCCGCCGGCAGTGCCTGCGCCAGCCACGCCTGCTCGAGCGGGCCGAATGGCCCTGCGCTGCCATTCGCGCCGCGGCCGAAGCCGCCGGCGATCGCCGCGAGCACGAGGGCCGGCGGCCAGGCGGTGAGCAGGGCGACGAGCGCCGCCACGGCCTGCAGCAGCTCGTAGGCGAGCAGGAAGCGGCGCCGGCCGAGGCGGTCGCTCAGGGGCCCGACGGTCATTGTGAGCACGGCGCCCACCACCAGCGCCGCCGAGAGCGTGGCACCGATCGCTGGGGCCGGCCAGCCGAGTGCGTGCAGGTAGAGTGCGAACGCCGCGACCAGCGCACCCTGTCCGACGCTGCGCGCGGCGCGCGCGGCCATCAGGCGCAGGACGGCGGAAGGCAACTCGGTCGATCCCGACACCGCGCTCACGCCGGCCTGAGGGACCGCGGCAGGGTGAGCAGCGCCTCCAGCCCGTCGCCTTCGGCATTGCGCAGCGTCACGTTCCCGCCGTGCGCCCGCGCGATGGTACGAGCGATGGCGAGGCCGAGCCCGGTGCCGCCGGTCGCGCGGCTGCGCGAGGCTTCGAGCCGGTAAAACGGCTCGAACACGCGCTCCAGTTCGGCCTCCGGAATTCCGGGCCCCTCGTCGCGGATGCGGATGCGCAGCGCGTCGTCCGAGTCCTCGAGCGCGACGTGCGCGCGCTTGCCGTAGCGCACCGCGTTCTCGACGAGGTTGGTGATGCAGCGCTGCAGCGCCTGCACGCGCCCCGGATAGGGTTTCGCGCCGCCTGTTATCTCTACCTGCCAGCCGAGCGCCGCGCTGTCGGCCTTGAGGGTTTCGAGCAGCGCCTGCATGTCGACCGGCTGCGCCGCTTCCGGGCTGTCGAGCGTGCGCACGAAGTCGAGCGTCTCGGCGACCAGGCGCTCCATCCGTCGGAGGTCGCCCTCGAACTTCGCTTTCAGCTCGGCGTCGCCCGACAGCGCCTCGGTACGCAGCCGCAGCAAGGCGAGCGGCGTCTTCAGGTCGTGCGCGATCGCCGCCAGAATGCGGCCGCGGTCCTCGATATAGTCCTTCAGCCGCGCCTGCATGCTGTTGAAAGCGCGCGCCGCGCGGCGCACCTCGTCGGGTCCGTCCTCGGGGAGCGGCGCGCGGTTGATGTTCGCGCCGAGCTCGTCTGCGGCGCTCGCCAGCACGGCGAGCGGCCGCGTCGCGCGGCGCACCGCAACGACCGAGACCGCGATCACGAGCAGCATCAGCACCAGCGCTTCGACGAGAAGATGAACCGGCCAGGCGACGCGCAGCGGCGGCGCAAGGAACGAGAAGCTCGCCCAGCTGCCGTCGCGCAGCCGCACCTCGACGCTCGTAGGGCCCATGCCCGGCATGGCGTGGCGCATCGGCGCCCCGCCCATGCGCATCGAAGGCATGCCGAGCCCGCCGACGCGTACTTCGCGCCGGTCGCCCAGGTAGGCATTCAGCAGCGCCTCGAAGCGCGCGGCGTGAGGAGCGCGGCGCGCGGCGTCGGCAGGAGCGCTCGGCGCAGGCTCGAGTCTCACCTGCAGCGACGCCGTCGCCAGGCTTTCCGCAGTGGCCGCGCGGGCCGCCGGGCTCTGCGCGTCCAGCACGCGCACCGCGTCGGCGATTTGGCGCGCCATGCCGACTGCCCCGGCTTGCTCGAGCAGGTCGGTTCGTTCGCGCACGTGGACCGCGACGCCGATCGAGAGCACCAGCGCCAGGCCGCCCACCAGCACCGCGACGACGCGGCCGAACAGGGATTTCGGCAGCAGGCGCACTATCGCCTTGCCTCCACCGGGACCGCGAGCACGTAGCCCTGCGCGCGCACCGTCTTGATGAGCGTCGGTACCTTCGCATCGTCGCGCAGGCGCTGGCGCAGGCGGCTCACCTGCGAATCCACGCTGCGGTCGGTGCGCTCGGCGTCGCGCCCGAACGCGAAATCGATCAGCTGGTCGCGCGTGAGCACGCGGTTGGGATGGTCGAGAAACACTTTGAGCAGTGTGTACTCCGCGCCGCTCAGCGGGATGACCACGCCGTCGGGCGCGGTCAGGTAGCGCGTGGCCGTGTCGAGCTGCCAGCCGCCGAAACGAAAACGCCCGATCTGCTCCGGCTCGAGGTTCTCCGGCAAGGCGCGGGTGCGCCGCAGGACCGCCTTGATCCGCGCCAGCAGCTCCCTCGGGCTGAAGGGCTTTGCGACGTAGTCGTCGGCGCCCATCTCGAGTCCCACGATGCGGTCCGTCTGCTCGCCGCGCGCGGTGAGCATGATGACCGGCACCTGCGAGCGCGCCCGCAGATCGCGGCACAGCGTCAGGCCGTCCTCGCCCGGCAGCATCAGGTCGAGCACGATGAGATCGACGCGCGAGCGCTCGAGCGCCGCGCGCAATGCGCGGCCGTCGGCGGCGGTGCTCACCCGGTAGCCGTTCTTCCCCAGGTAGTCGGCGAGCAGCCGGCGCATCTCCAGCTCGTCGTCGACGATGAGGATGTGATCTGCGGCGGCCATGGACGCGTTATACCCGCAGGCGGCGGACAAATGGTCACGAAATGTTACCCGGCGCCTCGCTGCCACGGTTTGCCACAACAAACAGGGTTTCTGCCATCAAGCGGCGACACGCCGGTGCTTCAATGGACTCCGTTGACCGGCGCTTCCGCGCCGCCCTTTAACCAACCAGGAGAGCACCATGAAACGTTCCTTCAAGATCGCACTCGCCGCCGCGCTCGCGGCCGGCTTCGCGGCAACCGCCTACGCGCACGGGCCTTACGGGGGCATGCCCGGGCAAATGGGCTACATGCACGGCGGGCCGATGTTCGGCGACCCGACGGCGCGCGCCGATGAGCACCTCGCCTACCTGAAGGGTCAGCTCAACGTCACCCCGGCGCAGGACCCCAAGTGGCAAGCTTTCGCCGATGCCGTCAAGCAACGGGCGCAGACGATGGTGGCGATGCGCGCCTCGATGCAGTCCCCGGCCGGCACGACGACCGAGCGCATGGATCAGCGCATTGCCTTCATGAAGCTCGGCCTGGATAACATGCAGGCCGTCGACAGCGCGGCGAAGCAGCTCTACGCGGTGCTGACGCCGGAGCAGAAGGCGGCCTTCGACCAGGCCGGCCCCGGCGCGGGCTACGGCCCCGGACGCGGTTACGGTCCCGGGCACTTCGGGCCGCGGCGCTTTGGCCCGGGGCAAGGCTAGAATAGGTTCCGAGGAGCACGATGAGGAACTTGATTCGTTATACAGCCGTCGGCGCGATCGCCCTCGCGGTCAGCGCGGGCGCCGCGCCGATGGACGAGCAGCACGGAATGCCGATGGACCACGCGGCCATGCACGCTGCCGCCGCCCCGGACACGCGCGAACTGGTGCATTTCCCTCCGCCCCTGCGCGAGCGCGAGCTCGCCAACATGCGCGATCATCTGCTGACGCTCTCGCGCATTCAGGAGTATCTCGCGAAGCACGAGTTCGACAAGGCGGGCAAGCTGGCTGAAGACCGCCTCGGCATGTCTTCCTTCGGCCTGCACGGCGCGCACGAGGTCGCCCCCTACATGCCGAAGGGCATGCAGGAGGCGGGAACCGCGATGCACCGCGCCGCCAGCCGCTTCGCGATCGCGACCCAGGAAGCGGCGGTCGACAACGACGTCGGACACGCGCTCGGCGCGCTGAACGATGTGACGCAGGCCTGCGTCGCCTGCCACGCCGCTTATAGGCTGCAGTAGACCCCCTCCTGCTCAAGGGTTCACCGGAGCGGCGGACACCGGCGCTGCGCTCGCCGCTGTCGGGGAGTTTTCGGTCGGGGTCGCCGTTTCCACCGGCGCCGGGGCTTGCGTGGGCGCGGGACCCTGCGCGGGCGCGGATGCTTGCGCGGGCGCCGGCGGCGGCGGCGCGTATTCGGCGTAGAAGTAATCCTCGCTTTCGTTCCACACGCCTTCCTGCGCAGTGGAATTCTCGGGCATGACGACGCCCGCGCGCACGATACCCGGCGGCATGGGATTAGTGCGGTCCGGCACGCCCTTGAGCGCAGCGCGCATGTAGTCCTCCCACATCGGCAGCGCCGCGCGCGCGCCGACTTCGCCTTTGCCGAGGCTGCGCGGCTTGTCGAACCCGATCCAGGAAACGGCCACCTGGTCGGGGTTGAATCCGTCGAACCAGGCATCGACGAAGTTCTCCGTGGTGCCGGTCTTGCCGGCGAGGTCCGTCCTGCCGAGCGACTGGGCGCGCGCGGCGGTGCCGTGGCGCACCACGTCCTTGAGCAGGCTCGTCATCAGGAATGCATTGCGCGCGTCAATCGCCTGGGGCGCGCCCTCGCCCGCGCGCGCCGGGCTCGCCTGGAAGATCACCTTGCCCCCCGCATCGACCACGCGGTTCACCAGGTAGGGTGCGACGCGGTAGCCACCGTTGGCGAACACCGCGTAGGCAGTCGCCATCTGCATGGGAGTGAACGATCCCGCGCCGAGCACCATCGTCGGATAGGGCGGAATCTGGTCTGCGGGCAGGCCGAAGCGGGTGGCGTAGTCGCGCGCGTACGGGATGCCGATCGACAGGAGCACCCGCACCGCGGCCACGTTGCGCGAGTCGGCGAGCGCCTCGCGCACGGTGATCGGCCCGAGGAAGTCGTTCTCGTAATTCTGCGGCTCCCAGTCTTCGCCGCCGGGGTAAGACGCCGGCACGACGAGCGGCTCGTCCTGCACGACCGTCGCGGGCGAGAATCCTTTCTCGAGCGCGGCCGAATAGACGAAGGGCTTGAAGCTCGAACCCGGCTGGCGATAGGCCTGCGTCACGTGGTCGAACTGATTCGCGTCGAAGTCGAAGCCGCCGCACAGGGCGAGAACCGCGCCGCTCGCCGGACCGAGCGCCACCAGCGCGGCCTGAGCCTCGGGGAGCTGCGCCAGCTGCCACTTGCCGCCCGCCGCGCGCTCCAGGCGGATGAGCGCGCCGCGCGCGAGCTTCGGCGCCGAGCTGCCGAACCTGCGCGCCTCGCCCCGCAGGAGCACTGTCTTGCCGTCGCGCATCAGGGCAGTGAGCGATACGGGGCTGGCGTGCAGCACGACTGCCGGCTCGAGCCCGTTCACGGCGACACGCTTGCGCAGGGCGAGCTCGACCGCGGCCTTGGCGTCGGCGGTGCTTTTGCCCAGCTCCACCTCGCCTTCGGCGCCGCGGTAGCCGTGGCGCTGGTCGTACGCGAGCACCGCCGCGCGCACCGCCGCGTCCGCGGCCGCCTGGTCCGCGCCGTTGATCGTCGTGTACACCGAGTAGCCGCTCGTGTAGGCGGCTTCGCCGTACTGCGCGAACATCATGCGGCGCACCTCCTCCGCGGCATAGGGCGCATCGAGCGCGTAGTGCACGCGCGCGCGCGTGGTCTCGATCGGTTCCGCGAGCGCGGCGCGGTACTGCGCGGCATCGATGTAGCCGAGGGCGCGCATGCGTCCGAGAACGTAGCCCCGCCGGCGCGCCGCCGCGGCCGGGTTGGCGCGCGGGTTGTACCCCGAGGGCGCCTTCGGCAAACCGGCGAGCGTGGCCGCCTCGCCCAGCGTCAGCTCGCCGAGCGGCTTGCCGAAGTACACCTGGGCGGCCGCCGCGAAGCCGTAGGCGCGCTCGCCGAGGTAGATCTGGTTTATGTAGCGATCGAGGATCTGGTCCTTGCTGAGCGCGTGCTCGATCTTGTAGGCGAGCAGCGCCTCGGCGAACTTGCGCTGCAGCGTCTTCTCCGACGAGAAGTAGAGATTGCGCGCGAGCTGCATCGTGATCGTGCTCGCGCCCTGGCGCGCCCCGCCGCCCAGCGTGTCGACGAACGCCGAGCGCAGCACGCCGTTGATGTCGATCGCGCCGTGCTGGTAGAAGCGCGCGTCCTCCGCCGCGAGGATGGCCTCCTTCAGCACTGCGGGAACGTCGCCGATCCTGACCAGCGCGCGATGCTCCTCGCCGAATTCCCCGATCAGCGTGCCGTTCGCCGCGTAGACGCGCAGCGGGATCTGCGGCCGGTAGTCGGTGAGCGAATCGAGCGCCGGCAGCTTCGGGTAGAGCAGGATCGCGGCGAGAACCAGCGTGAACAGCACCGCGACGCCCGCCAGCGCAGCGATGGCCGCCGCATTGAGCAAGGACCGCAGCACGAGCCGGCTGCGCGAGTCGGGCCGCGGCGTCTCTACCACAGAACCTGTATCGCGCCGCCGAGCGCCGCTGCAGCCACGACCGCGAGCGGCGGCACCCTCCAGAACACGAGCGCGGCCTCTTGCCGCTTCTGCACGTGGGGTTCGGTCATCCCAATGACTTGGTTCGGCGGCAACCGGGCGTGGCTGTTCCGGCGAGCTTAAGAAAATGACGGCAACAAGCGCCGTCCCTGGCTAGCATTGCGGTGAATGATATCGGATGTCGTTGTCAATATTCGATCGCGGCGAGCGCCGCGCGTTCGGCAAGACTTCAGCCTTGCATACATCTCGCAAGTAAGCTCTCGAACAGTTCGCGCGCCTTTTTTTGCGCGCGGCGCCCAGCGCCCGCGCGTGCACCTGGACGATGCCCAGGCGCGCGAAGCGGGGACCGAATGCCCGCGGCGTCAAGGTCAGCGGCACGCTGATAAGGGCCAGATTCGCGTAGGAAAATCTCTTTCAAATTGCGCCCGTCGCCTGTTGATTTCGATCAATCTTCTCAAATGCTTGCGCCTTGATTCCCGTCAACACGAACCGATCCGGGGCAATCAGACTCTCATGTCACAGGGGTGGGAAGCGCGACCGGAGGAACGATGTCCAGCGATACGACACGCACGGCGATCGTCACGGGCGGCACGCGCGGCCTCGGGCGGGGAATCGCCCTGGCGCTCAAGGAGGCCGGACACCGGGTTGTCGCCGTGTATTACGGCAACGAGGAGGCGGCGGCGAAGTTCACGCGCGAGAGCTCGATTCCCACGTACCGCTGGGACGTCGCCGACTTCGCGGCCTGCAAGGCTGGAATCCAGCGGGTGGAAGCCGAGCTGGGGCCCGTCGGAGTCCTCGTCAACAACGCCGGCATCACCCGCGACGCGACGCTGCACCACATGACCCCAGAGCAGTGGTGGGCGGTGATCAACACGAATCTGGGCTCGATGTTCAACATGTGCCGCAACGTCATCGACGGAATGCGCGCGCGCGCCTTCGGCCGGATCGTCAACATCAGCTCGATCAACGGGCAAAAGGGCCAGCTCGGCCAAGCGAATTATTCGGCGGCGAAAGCCGGTATCCTGGGGTTCACCAAGGCGCTCGCCCTCGAGGGCGCGCACAAGAACATCACGGTGAATGCGATTGCCCCCGGATATTGTGATACCGACATGGTCGCCGCCGTGCCGCCCGATGTGCTCAAGTCCATCGTGGCGGCCATTCCCGTCGGCCGGCTGGGAGACCCGGGCGACATCGCGCGCACGGCGGTGTTCCTCGCGAGCGACGCAGCGGGCTTCATCACGGGCGCGACGCTCACCGTGAACGGCGGCCAGTACATGGCCTGATCGGAGGCGCAAAGCCGGGAACGCGCAGCCGGCGACCTGCGCCTTCAGGTAGCTTCCAGCGCCAGCGCGATCCCCTGCCCGCCGCCGATGCACAGGGTCGCGACGCCGCGCTTCAGGCCGTCGCGCTTCATCGAGTGCATGAGACGCGTGGCGAGAACCGCGCCGGTGGCGCCGATCGGGTGGCCGTGCGCGATCGCACCGCCCTCGACGTTCACCACGTCTTCGGCCAGCCCCAGCTCGCGCAGGCAGGCGAGCGCGATCGCGGCGAACGCCTCGTTGATCTCGACGCGCTGGACGTCCCCGACCTTCCAGCCGGCGCGCTCGAGCGCCTGGCGCACCGCGGGCACCGGGCCGATTCCGAACATGCCGGGCTCGACCGCCGCGACGCCGTATGAGACGAGCCGCGCCATCGGCGCGAGGCCGTTCTTCTCCGCCCAGCCGCGCTCGGCGACGAGCATCGCCGCGCCGCCGCTATTCAGTCCCGGCGCGTTGCCCGCGGTGATGGTGCCGTCCTTGCGGAATGCGGGCCTGAGCTTCGCCAGCGTCTCGGCGGTCGTCTCCGGACGGTTGTGCTCGTCCTTGTCGAAGGTCACCGGCCCTTTCTTTCCCTTCACTTCCACGCCGACGATCTCGGCCGCGAACTTGCCCGCGGCCTGTGCCGCGCTGAAGCGCTGTTGCGAGCGCAGCGCCCAGCGGTCCTGGTCGGCGCGCGACACGCCATACTTCTTCACCAGGTCCTCGGTGTGCCAGCCCGAATGCTCGCCGCTAAACGCGTCGTTCAGGCCGTCGTGCAGCATCGCGTCGTAGATCTGCGCGTTGCCCATGCGGTAGCCCCACCGCCCGCCGTACATCAGGTACGGCGCCTGGTCCATGTTCTCCATGCCGCCCGCGATCGCGCAGCGGATCATGCCGGACATGATCTCGAGCGCGGCGCTCGCGACGCCCTGCGCGCCCGAGCCGCACACGCGGTTGACGGTGAGCGCAGGAACCTGCACCGGCAGCCCGCCGCCGATCGCCGCCTGGCGCGCCGGGTTCATCTTCACGCCGGCCTGGATGACGTTGCCCAGCACCACCGTGTCGACCTTGTCGGGCGCGAGCCCCGAGCGCTTGAGCACTTCGCGGATCGCGGCGGCGCCGAGCGCCGGCGCGGGCGAGTCCTTCAAAGCGCCGCCATAGGTTCCGATCGCCGTGCGAACGGGGTTGCAAAGGACTACTTCCGTACCTGCCATGTCAATCTCCTTCGATGCGTCGGCGAAGAATCCCGGCGAGCGCCGTACCGGGCGCCACGGTGTTGAAGACGGTGCCGTACCGGCGCACGTTCTCGTGCAGCAGCTCGAGCTTGCGCTCGGGCTCGTCGGTATCGACCACGATTTCGTAATCGATGCGCGCCATTTTCGGCGGCGCATCCTGTCGCACTCCGCTCAGGCGCACCTCGACGCCGCGAAAGTCGAATTTAATGATCGGTGAGACGCGCTCGATGCCCTTCACCATGCACGCCGAGAGCGCCGCGAGCAGCAACTCGGCCGGGTTGAACGTGTCGCTGCGGCCCGCCATGCCGGTATCGAGCGTGATGCGCGCTTCCTTGCACGCCGCCTCGCTGCCGAGCGCGTCCATGCGCCGCGTGCGGACCGCGTAAGTAAGAGGCTTCGCTTCGGTCATGGGCCGCCGCCCCGGCGCTCCGCGGCGAGCGCTTCGCGCGCCGCTGCCCCGATCGATTCGCTCAGCGTCGGGTGGGGATGGATGGCCGCGGCGAGCGCTTCCACCGGAACTCCCGCGCGCACCGCGAGCGCGCCTTCGCCGAGCAACGGCGCGGCGTCCTCGGCCAGCACGTGAACGCCGAGCACCGCGCGGCTCGATTCGTCGTAGACGAGCTTGAGCATGCCTTCGGCGTGGCCCGAGACCTGCGCCCGGGCATCCTGCCGGTAGTCGTAGCGCGCGACGCCGACCTCGTGCCCCGCGGCGCGGGCCTCGGCTTCGGTCAGCCCCGCAATGCCCACTTCGGGCGCGCTGAAGATGACCGCGGTGTTGACGGCCGGCGCCGGGAAACGGGCCTGCCGGCCCGTGAGGTGCGCGGCGAGCGCCAGCGCCTGCGCGCTCGCCCAATGGGCGAACATCGGATGGCCGATGACGTCGCCCACGGCGTAGATGCCGGGCTCGTCGGTCTCCAGCTTGCCGTCGACCTTGACGCCGCGATGGTCGAAACGCACCGCTGTGAGTTCGAGTCCGAGGCCGTCGACGTTGGGGCGGCGCCCGGTCGCCTCGAGAACAAAATCCGCCTGCACCTCGCGCCGTGCTCCGGCGGCATCGCGGTACTGCACGCGCACCCCCTCGCCGTCGCGGGTAATCGCCGCGACCTGCGCGGCGAGCTCGAGCACGATGCCCTGCCGCCGGACGTGATCCTGCAGGGCGAGGGCGATCTCCTCGTCGACCGGGGCGAGGATGCGCGGCCCGGCCTCGAGCAGGGTGACGACGCTGCCGAACGCGGCGAAGATCTGCGCCATCTCCACCCCGATGGGGCCGGCTCCGATCACCGCGAGGCGCTTGGGCAAGCGATCGATCTCGAGCACTTGCTCGCTGTTCAGCACCTGCGGCAGATCGACGCCCGGCACCGGCAGGAGGTTCGGCAGCGAGCCGGTGGCGATGATCGCGTTTGTGAATTCGATGTCCTCCGGCGTCCCTTCATGAGGGGTGATGCGGGCACGACGCGGACCGAGCAGCGTGGCAGTGCCGAATCGCACGCTCATGGTGGGAATCCCGCGCGCGCGCTGCAGGGCACCTTCGGCGCGGCCGCGCAAGATGACAGTCTTGCGCTGCATGACGGCGCTCCAGTCGACACCGATCTCGCCCGCCGGAACGCGCAGGCCGAACTCTTGCGCGCGCCTGATGGCTTGCAAGCGCCTGGCGCTCTCGTACAGGATCTTGGACGGTATGCAGCCCTCGAACAGGCAAGTACCACCGAGCCCTGCGCCCTTCTCCACCAGGAGCACGCGCCGCCCCGAGCTCGCTAGCGCCATGGCGGCTGGCGTGCCGCCCGGCCCGCCGCCGATAACCAGTACGTCGAAGCTCGTCATGGGTGGCTCTTGCTTGCTCTTGTGTGACTCGCCGCAGCACTAGCCGTTCGAGCGAACCGACTTCTGCCCGGATGTTCGATTTAAGCTGGTGGAATTCTCCGCCACGGCGCGGGGCCCGAATTGACATCGGTCAAGTCCGTGTCGCGCGCCACGTGATGCCCGTTGAACACGTCTTGGCCCCCCTCATGGGCGGTGCACGGTATTGAACCTCGTCAGGCGGGGAATTGGGTCCCGCCGGGGAAATGATTGCCGGTGATCGAGTTCAGGATCATTCCGGGATAGCCCCCCTGCGGACTCAGCACGGCAGGCGCGCCAGGTCCTCGGCGCGGTCGACGTCCCACAAGCGCGGCAGCTCGTGCCAGCGAAGCCCGAGTTCGGCCAGCCGCGCGCGGGTGGCGGCGAGCACTTGCGCCGTTCCCCACGGGATGCTCTCGAAGAGCCGCGCTTGCGGGCGGCGCAGTCCGATGAGAATGTAGCCGCCGTCCTCCGCCGGCCCCAGCACGGCGTCGTCGCCGTTTGCCAGGTGCCCGGCCGCCTCGCGCAGGTAATCGCCGCTCATCGGCGGGCAGTCCGTGCCGATCAGGACCGCGAAGCTGCACTCGCTTAGTGCGTCGCGCAGTGCGTTCGCCATGCGCTCGCCGAGGTCGCGGCCGCGCTGGACGCGCCGCGGCAGGTCGAGCGCCTGGAAGAACGGATGCGCGTCGTCGGGACTGCACCAGATCTCCACCGGCGCCACCCGCGCGGCCACCGCCATGTCGATCGTGCGCCGTGCAAGACGCGCATGCAGTTCGGCGGCCGCGCGCGCGCCGAGGGCCGGGACGAGGCGCGTCTTGACCTCCCCCGGAACGGGCGCCCTGGCGAATACGAGGATGCGCGCGTCCACGCTTAGCCTCGGTAGCGGCGCGCGAGCCTGCCCGGGTCGGCGCCCAGCGCGTACGCAAGCCGCAGCCGCCACATGAGCGCGACGGTGCGCAGCACGCCGTTCTCGTCCCAGCGCCGGCTCGACGTGGTGACCCGCGCGCGCAGGCAGACGGGTCGGCCGTGCCGCTTGAGGCGGCGCGAGAGGGCGAGGTCTTCCATGAGCGGAATGTCGGGAAATCCGCCCGCGGCCTCGAACAGCGCGCGCCGCACGAAGACCGCCTGATCGCCGGTCGCGATGCCGCTGAGGCGCGAGCGCAGGTTCATCATCGCCTCGACCACGCGCAGCATCGGCTGGCGTCCCGAGAGCCGCACGTCGAAGCGTCCCCAGCCGCGCCAACTCGCGGCGAGCGCGGCGAGGATCGTCTCGCCTGCACCTTCGCCAGGCACGGTGTCCGAGTGCAGGAACCAGAGCACCTCGCCGGCCGCGACGGCCGCACCGGCGTTCATCTGCCGCGCGCGACCGCGTGGCGCGACGAGCACGCGATCGACGAGCGGCGCGGCAATCTCGCGCGTATCGTCGCCGCTGCCGCCGTCTACCACGATTACCTCGTGCCCCGTTCGTCGCAGCGACCCGAGCGCACGCAGCGTCGCACCCAGGCTGCGCGCCTCGTCCAGCGCCGGCACGATCACGGAAATGCGCGCCGTCACGTCACCGCTCCGCTGCAGCCGCTGCCCTGCCCGGCCGTGCAGCCGTAGCAGTGGCCCGCCACCCGGATCGGCTGCCCGGGCAGATCTTCGACGTGCAGCTCGCTGATGTGCGTGCGCGTGCGGCTTCCCGCGCCGAGCGGCAGGTCGAGCATCTGGTTGAAATCGCAGTCGTACACGTAGCCGCGCCAATCGACGCTGATGAGCGAGCGGCACATCACGCCGGCCAGGTTCTCGTCGCGGTGCGCCGCCTTGAGCAGCCGCATGTAGGTCGTGAACCCGCCGCGCGACACGAGCGTGCTGCCGAAGCGCTGGATCGGCATGTTTGCCAGGGCAAGGAGCCGATTGAAAACAATGCCGTAGCGCGTGCCGAGCTCGCGCCGGTAGTCCGCCTCGAGCGCGCCCTGCGGCGGCGGAAGCGAAGGCCCGAGCGGGTTATAGACGAGGTTCAGCCTGAGCGAGCCGTCCGGCTGCCCGTAACCGAGCGCGTTCAACCTCTTCAGCACGCGCACGCTCGCCGCGAAAACGCCCTCGCCGCGCTGGCTGTCGACATTCTTCTCGAGGTAACAGGGCAGCGAGGCGACGATCTCGACCTCGTGCTGCGCGAGAAACTCCGGCAGATTGGCCTGCTCGGGCAGCTCGAGCACGGTCAGATTGCAGCGGTCCATCACGTGCACCCCGCGCACGCGGCCCGCCCGCACCAGCCTGCGAAACCCCGGGTTGAGCTCCGGCGCACCGCCGGTCAGATCGAGGTTGGCGACGCCGGACGCGTCCATGAAGGCGATCACCTGGTCGATCGTCTCGTCCGTCATCTGCTCCTTGCGCGTAGGGCCGGCGTTTACGTGGCAATGCAGGCAGGACTGGTTGCAGCGGTAGCCGAGGTTGACCTGAAGCGTCTCCAGGCGCGCGCGGCGGATGGCGGGAAACGATTCGCCGAGCAGCGGAAGGGTCGCGTGCATCGTTCTGTGCTAGTGGCGGGTTTGCTCGACCGGCAGGCCGGCGGCCTTCCATTCCGGAAAGCCCTCCTCCAGCCGGCGCGCCCGGTGTCCTCGGGCGCGCAGGCGCGCCACGGCCTCGTACGCCAGCACGCAGTAGGGGCCGCGGCAGTAGGCGACGAATTCGCGCTTGCGCGAGGCTTTGCCGACGCGCGCCTCGAGATCCTTGAGCGGCACGTTCAGCGCTCCCGGCAGATGGCCGGCGGCGAACTCCTCCGGCGGACGGACGTCCAGCACGGTCACGGTTCCCTTGGCCGCACGCTCGACCAGTTCGGCGCGCGACACCGGCTCGAGGCTGTCGCGGGCGGTGAGATAGCTGCGCACGATGCGCTCGACTTCGGCGAACTGCTGCCCGGCGATGCGCTGCATCGCGGCGAGCAGCTCGTACACGGCCGGATCCGCGAGCCGGTAGTGCACGTGCAGGCCTTCCTTGCGCGCGGCCACGAGGCCGACGCGGCGCAGCTGCTGCAGGTGCTGCGAGGTGTTGGCCACCGACAGCCCTGTGAGCTCGGCGAGCGCTTCCACCGTGCGCTCGGCCTGGGCGAGCAGCTCGAGCACCTCGAGCCGGTGGCCGTTTGCGAGCGCCCGGCCGACGCGCGCGAATTGCTCGAACAGCTGCTTCTTGACGCTCTGGCTTGACATGGGTCCTCGTCCTGCCTAGTATTCAAGCGAATTCTTGAATACTGTGCCGCGCCTGTCAAGCGCGGCGCACAATCCGCAGCGACGCGAACGCTATGAGCAAGCTCCTGCTGCACGAGCCGGCCATCCGGCTCGGTTTCTTCTTCGGCGTGTTCGCCGCCATGGCGCTGTGGGAGCTGCTCGCGCCGCGGCGCGCGCCGAGCGTCTCCAAGGCCTGGCGCTGGACGAACAACCTCGGCATCGTCTTCCTCAACACCGCGCTGGTGCGCGTCGTCTTCCCCACCACCGCGGTGGCGCTCGCGCTAAGCGCGGAGGCCGGTGGCTGGGGCGTGCTGAACCACCTCGCGCTGCCCACATGGCTGAAGATCGCCGCCGCAGTTGCGGCACTCGACTTCGCAATCTGGCTGCAGCACGTGACGTTCCACGCCGTGCCGGCACTGTGGCGCCTGCACCGCGTGCATCACGCCGATCTCGACTACGACGTGACCACGGGCGCGCGCTTCCACCCAATCGAGATCCTGCTTTCGATGCTGATCAAGTTCGCCGCCATCCTGCTGCTCGGCCCGCCGGCCGTCGCGGTGCTGATCTTCGAGGTCGCCCTCAACGCCACGTC
The DNA here is from genome assembly GCA_963739205.1 of uncultured Pseudomonadota bacterium. GTDB lineage: Bacteria > Pseudomonadota > Gammaproteobacteria > Burkholderiales > SG8-39 > DAHVFK01. The sequence continues at coordinate 88,536 of CAVTZJ010000004.1, forward strand.
GATGTTCAACCACGGCAACGTGCGCCTGCCGCTCAGCCTGGACCGGCTGCTGCGGCTCGCGCTAGTCACTCCGGACATGCACCGCGTGCACCATTCGATCGAGGATCACGAGACGAACAGCAACTTCGGCTTCAACCTGTCGCTCTGGGACCGCTTGTTCGGAACCTACCAGGCCCAGCCGGACGCCGGACACGAGCGCATGACGATCGGCATCCGCGAGCATCGCGACGAGCGCGAGGTCGATCGCCTGCCGGGCATGCTCGCGCTGCCGTTCCGCGGCGCGGTCACCGGCTACGCCATCAACCGGCGCAGCTGGGGGACGAAGGCATGAACCGCGCGACGCTCATGCGCTTCGGCCTGTTCGCGCTGCTCGCCGCGGCGACGATCTTCGCCGTCACCTACCAGGGCGCGCTCGGCACCCGGGAGCTCGAAGCCTGGGTGCAGCGCTCCGGCGCCGCGGGGCCGCTCGTGTTCATGGCCCTCTACGCGCTCGGCACGGTCCTGTTCCTGCCCGGCTCGGTCATTACGCTTGCCGGCGGTGCACTCTTCGGCCCGGTCTGGGGCACCCTCTACAACCTCACCGGAGCGACCGCGGGCGCGGCGGTCGCCTTCCTGATCGCGCGCTACCTCGCCTCCGACTGGGTGCATCGCAAGGCGGGCGGCTGGACCCGGCAGCTCATCGAAGGCGTGGAAAAGGAAAGCTGGCGCTTCGTCGCATTCGTGCGCCTGGTGCCGCTGTTCCCGTTCAACCTGCTCAACTACGCGCTCGGGCTGACGCGCATCTCGCTCGCGCAGTACGTCGTCGCGTCCTACGTCTTCATGCTTCCCGGAGCGGTTGCATACACCTACCTCGGTTACGCCGGGCGCGAGGCGATCGGCGGCGGCGAGGGCATGATTCGCAAGGCCCTGCTCGCGCTCGCGCTGCTCGGCGTGGTCGCGTTCCTGCCGCGGCTCGTGCGGCGCCTGCGCGCGCGGCCGCAACAGGGCTTGAGCGCCGCCGAGCTGAGGCAGCGGCTCGCCGCCGGCGAGGACATCGTGGTGCTCGACGTGCGCTCGGCCAAGGACTACGCGGGCGAGCTCGGGCACGTCGAAGGCGCGCTCAACATCCCGCTCGAGGAGCTGCCCAGGCGCCTCGCAGAGCTGGAGCCGAGGCGCGAGCGTCCGCTCGCCGTCATCTGCCGCACCAACCGCAAGTCAGTGCACGCGGTCGAGCTGCTGCGCAAGGCCGGCTTTAGCCAGGTGCTGCTCGTGAACGACGGCATGCTCGGCTGGTTCAAGGCGCAGCAGCAAGCGAGGGCGTAGTCGCACGCACAAAAAAATGCGCCCGCGCCGCTGGATCGTCCTGGGAGCCGTCGCCGCGCTGGCGGCCTTTCTCGCCTGGCGGTCGTTCCGGCCGATGAACATTTTCGTCGTGTCGCCGGCCTTCGAGCGCCCGGTCGACAGCGGCGCGAGCCCCGCGGTGCTAGGCAAGCTACGCGCCGAGAACTGCGCCGCCTGCCACCCGCAGCGGTATCGCGACTGGCAGACTACGGTGCACAGCCGCGCCTGGACCGATCCGTACTTCCAGGTCGACTGGATGTTCGACGGCCGGCAGCAGATATGCAGGAACTGCCACACCCCGCTCGATCGGCAACAGGAGCATCGCGTGCTCGGATTCCGCGACCGCGCCAAGTGGGACCCGGTCCTCGCGCCCAACCCAGATTACGATGCGGCGTTGCAAAAGGAAGGCGTCACCTGCGCCGGCTGCCACCTCCGTGACGGCAAGATCCTGGGGCCTGGCAAGAGCGCGAACGCGCCGCACCCGACCGAGAAATTCTCCGATCCGAACGAGGTCTGCCTGCGCTGCCACGTCGTACAGGGCAACCGCTGGGACACCTTCTACAAGATGCCGCCGTGCGGGACGGTCGCCGAGATCGCAGCGACCGAGGGGCGACTGAAGAAGCACAGCGGCGAATACACGGTGCGCGACGTCGCGGGGCTGGGCTGCGTGCAGTGCCACATGCCCGAGGGCCGCCATCTGTGGCGCGGCGGACACGATCCGGCGATGGTGCGTTCGGCGCTCAGCGCGTCGCTTTCGCAATCATCCGCCGACGGCGCGCGCAGCGCGCAGCTCGTGCTGGAAAATACCGGCGCCGCGCACTTCCTGCCGACCGGGACGCCGGACCGCCATCTGAGCGTCAGCCTGCGCGCGCTCGATGCGCGCGGCCAAGTGCTCGCCGAGACCGACGACACGCTGCAGCGTACCGTCATGTGGCGACCGTTCATCGTCGACCTGTGGGACAGCCGGCTGCAGCGCGGTTCGCCGCGGCGCTACAGCCTCGAGCTTCCCGCGCAGACACGCACGGTCGAGGCACGGGTGCGCTATCACCTGCTCGGCGAAGCGCGCCGCAAGCGGATCGGCTACCAGCCCGAAGCCCCGCTGTCGTATCCCATCTTCGACCAGCGCCTCGCCGTCGAAGCGCAACCGACGCAGGCCGCGCGATGACTAGTCCGCAAAGGCATGCGCGCTGGAAGCGCCCGGCGAAGTTCGAGCGCAACCTGATCGTGATCGGCGCCGGCTCGGCCGGACTGGTCGCGGCCTACATCGCCGCCGCGGTGCGCGCGAAGGTCACCCTGGTCGAGAAGCACCGCATGGGCGGCGACTGCCTGAACACCGGCTGCGTGCCCTCCAAGGCGCTCATCCGCAGCGCGCGCCTCCTTGCGCAGATCCGGCGCGCGCGCGACTACGGCCTGCGCTCGGCGAGCGCCGATTTCGATTTCGCCGAGATCATGGAGCGCGTGCAGCGGGTGGTGCGCAGCGTGGCGCCGCACGACTCGGTCGAGCGCTACACCGAGCTGGGAGTCGAGTGCCTGAGCGGCGAGGCGAACATCGTTTCGCCGTGGGAGATCGAGGTGAAGCTGGCCGGCGGCGGGACGCGCCGGCTGACGACGCGTGCGATCGTGATCGCAGCCGGGGCGCGCCCGCTCGTGCCGCGCATTCCCGGCCTGGAGCAAGTCGGCTATCTGACCTCGGACACGCTGTGGGACTTGAGAAGCCTGCCGCCGCGGCTCCTCGTGCTCGGCGGCGGACCGGTCGGCTGCGAGCTCGCGCAGGCTTTTTCCCGCTTCGGCTCCAAGGTCACGCAGGTCGAGATGCTGCCGCGGCTGCTCGCGCGCGAGGATCCAGAGATCTCGGAGCTGGTCGCGCGGCGCTTCCGCGAGGAGGGTATCGAGATCCTCGTCGGGCACCGCGCCAAGCGCTGCGAGCTGGCCGACGGGCGCAAGGTGCTGGTCTGCGAGCACGCGGGAGGCGAGCTGCGCATCGAGTTCGACGCGCTCCTGCTCGCGCTCGGGCGTGCCGCCAATACCGCAGGCTACGGCCTGGAAGCGCTCGGCATCCCCACTTCCAAGGCGGGCACCGTGGCGACGAACGAGTACCTGCAGACGCTCTACCCGAACATCTACGCCTGCGGCGACGTCGCCGGGCCGTATCAGTTCACGCACACCGCCTCGCACCAGGCCTGGTACGCGGCGGTCAACGCGCTGTTCGGCCGCCTGAAGAAGTTCCGCGCCGATTACTCGGTGATCCCCTGGGCGACCTTCACCGACCCGGAGGTCGCGCGCGTCGGGCTGAGCGAGACCGAGGCGAGAGAGCGCGGCGTGCCCTACGAGGTCTCGACCTTCGACCTCGCCGAGCTCGACCGCGCGATCGCCGACGAGGCCGCCTACGGCCTGGTCAAGGTGCTCACGGTGCCGGGCAAGGACCGCATCCTCGGCGCGAGCATCGTCGGCGAGCGTGCCGGCGAGCTGATCGCGGAGTTCGTGAGCGCGATGCGGCACGGCATCGGCATGAACAAGATCCTCGGCACGATCCACGTCTATCCGACGCTCGCCGAGGCGAACAAGTACGCGGCCGGCGCCTGGAAGCGCGCGCACGCACCGCAGGCGCTGCTGTGGGGTCTTAAGCGCTTTCACGCCTGGATGCGCAGCTAGCGCCGGCCGCGATGAGCGAGACGAGAACCGTCGAACCGCAAGGGTTGTCGAGCGCCGAGGCCGCGCGCCGACTGCGCGAGCACGGGCCGAACAGCGTGCCGCAGGAAAAGCGCCACCCGCTGCGCGCGCTGGCGCTCAAGTTCTGGGCGCCGGTGCCGTGGATGCTCGAGGCGGCGGTCGTGCTCGAGCTCGCGCTCGGCAAGCTGGACGAGGCGGCGGTCATCGCCGCGCTGCTCGTGCTAAACGCCCTGCTCGCCTTCGCCCAGGAAGGTCGCGCCGACCGCGCACTGTCACTGTTGCGCGGGCGCCTGTCGGCGCGCGCGCGCGTTCTGCGCGACGGACGCTGGCAGGTGATTCCCGCCGGCGAGCTCGTTCCCGGGGACGCGATCCACCTGCGGCTGGGCGACATCGTGCCGGCGGACGTGCGCATCGGCAGCGGGCAGATGCTGCTCGACCAGTCCGCGCTCACCGGCGAATCGCTGCCCGTGGAAGCAGCGGCCGGCGCGGCGGCCTACGCCGGGTCGACCGTGCGCCGCGGGGAGGCGACCGGCGAGGTGACGGCGACCGGCACGCGCACCTACTTCGGGCGCACCGCGGAACTCGTGCGCACGGCGAAGACGGTCACGCACCTCGAGGGCCTGATCTTCACCATCGTGCGCTACCTGGTGGCGCTCGACGTCGCGCTCGTCGTGGCGCTGCTCGCGTACGCGATCGCCACCGGGCTGCCGCTCACCGACACGCTGCCTTTCGCGCTGGTGCTGCTCGTTGCTTCGGTGCCCGCGGCCCTGCCCGCGACCTTCACGCTGGCGCAGGCCTTCGGCGCGCAGGAGCTCGCGCACCGCGGCGTGCTCGTCACGCGCCTGTCGGCGATCGAGGAGGCCGCGGCGATGGACGTGCTCGCGACCGACAAGACCGGCACCATCACCGAGAACCGCCTCGCGCTCACCGCGCTCCAGGCGAGCACGCCGCGCACGGAAGACGAGCTGCTGCGCTTCGCCGCGCTGGCGAGCGACGAAGCGACGCAGGACCCGATCGACCTGGCGGTGCTCGCCGCCGCGCGCGCGCGGGGGGCGCTGGGCGAGGCCGCGGAGCGTATGAGCTTCGTGCCCTTCGACCCCTCGACCAAGCGCTCGGAGGCACTGGTGCGCGAGGGCGACGCGCGCCTGCGCGTCGTGAAGGGCGCGCCGCTCGCGGTTGCGGCGCTCGTCGCCGGCATGCCGGACGTGCGCGCGGCCACCGAGCGGCTCGCCGCGGGCGGACAGCGGGTGATCGCGGTCGCCGCCGGTCCCGAGGGCGCGCTCGAGTTCATCGGGCTGCTCGCCTTGAGCGACCCGCCGCGCGCGGACTCCGCGCAGCTGATCGCCAGCCTGCGCACGCTCGGCGTGCGCGTGATCATGGTCACCGGCGACGGCCTCGAGACCGCGCGCGCGGTCGCCGCGCAGGTCGGCATCGGCGCACGCGCCTGCACGGCGGAAGCGCTGCGCCAGGGCGGCGCCGCGCCGGCGCTCGACTGCGACGTCTATGCCGGCGTCCTGCCGGAGGACAAGTTCAACCTGGTGCGCGCGCTGCAGCGCGCCGGCCACGTGGTCGGCATGACCGGCGACGGCGTGAACGACGCCCCGGCGCTCAAGCAGGCGGAGGTCGGCATCGCGGTCTCGTCGGCCACCGACGTCGCCAAGGCGTCGGCGAGCGTGGTGCTCACCAATCGCCGGCCTGGCCGAAGTGGTCGCCGCGGTCGAGACCAGCCGGCGCATCTACCAGCGCATGCTCACCTACACGCTGAACAAGATCGTGAAGACCCTGGAGATCGCGGTGTTCCTGAGCGTCGGCGTCATGCTCACCGGGGTCTTCGTCGTGACGCCGCTCCTCATGGTGCTGCTCCTGTTCACCAACGACTTCGTCACCATGACGATCGCCACCGATCGGGTGTCGTTCTCGCCGCAGCCGGACCGCTGGCGCGTGCCCGAGCTGATGCGCACCGCGGCCGCGCTCGCCGCGGTCATTCTCGCGCTCTCCTTCACCGTGTTCTTCGTCGGGCGCGACTGGCTCCACCTGCCGCTCGCGCAACTGCAGACGCTCGTGTTCGTGATGCTCGTGCTGAGCGGCCAGGGGACGGTCTACGTCGTGCGCGAGCGGCGCCACTTCTGGCGCTCGCGCCCGAGCGCCTGGCTGCTCGCTGCGACCGCGGCGGACATCGCGCTCGTGGCCCTGCTCGCACTGGAGGGCATTTTCATGGCGCCGGTGGCGCCCGCGCTGCTTGCCGCGCTCGCCGTCGCCGTGCTCGCCATGCTGCTCGCGCTCGATTTCCTGAAGCTGCGCATCTTCCGGCGCCAGTTTTAAGAGGCTTTTAAGCGCCCCGTGGCAGGCTATGCCCGTGCCACGCAGGAGCACGCGCATGCTGGTGCACATTCCACAGCAGCTGCTCGCGACGCTCGGCATCGCTGCGCTCGCCGGCATCGTGGTCGGCAGCTACGCCCTCTACGAGCGGCGTCAGAGGCGCGCAAAGCGGGACCCGATCAAGCGCTGACCCAGGCTGCGGCTCCGGGTCAGCGCCCGCCGTTCAGCGTGCCGAACTCGATCGCCGTCTTCGTATAGAACGCGTGCACGTTCTCGCGTTGCAGGAGCTCGAGCAGTCGCTGAGCTTCGTCAGCGCCGACGATGAACTCGACCACCACCGGCACGTCGCCCGCAAGCTCGAAGAAGTGCTGCTCGTGCAGCACCCCATGCCGTCCGTAGCCCGCGATCGCGCGAAAGGCGGAGCCGCCGTGAATACCCATCTTCTTCGCCTGCTCGAGCAGCCATTCGTAGAGCAGCGTCCCGCGATGGCGTCGGTTCTCGTGCATGTAGATGCGCAACGCAGTGCCCTGCATATGGCCTCCGCCGGGTCTAGATGCGAAACAGCAGGCGCGCGGTCGCGATGCCTGCAAAGGTCAGGGCGATCGATCCCGCCACGTGGCCCGCAATCATTATTGCGCCCCAGCCGAACTGCTGGCGGGCGATCAGCGTCGTGGCTTCGGCCGAGAAGGTCGAGAACGTGGTCAGCCCGCCGAGAAAACCGGTGGTGACGAACAGGCGCAGCTCGGGCGACAGCGCCTGGTAGCTCGTGAACGCGCCGAGCGCGATACCCATCAGGTAGCCGCCGAGCATGTTGGCGGCGAAGGTTCCGAGCGGCACGGTCGGAAAGACCGGGTTGAGGACGATGCCTAGCCACCAGCGTAGCCAGGCGCCGGCGGCGGCTCCCGCGCCGACTGCCAGCCAACCGAGAAACGTCATTTGAGATCCTCCGACGATTGTTGTTCCGCTTGCGCGTACACGTCGGAGGCAGGCATAAAAAATGCCTACGGTGCCGCCTGTCTCCGGCGTCTCACGTAGGCATCATCAGCCTTGCGGCGGTTTTTCGAGGGAGGAATGCCATCTCCCGTGAGCCAGACTCTACCCGAGCTTTTTCGATTGGGCAATCTGGGGCTGCCAGCGCTCGGCCGCCTGATCGTCGCTTGCGCGCGCCTCGACCCAGCGCTCGCCTTCGGGCGTGTTCTCCTTCTTCCAGAATGGCGCGCGCGTCTTCAGGTAATCCATGATGAACTCGCACGCGGCGAAGGCGTCGCCGCGGTGCGCGCTCGACACCGCGACGAGCACGATCTGATCGGTGGGCTCGAGCGCGCCGAAGCGGTGGATGACGGTGCAGTCCATCACCTGCCAGCGCGCCTTCGCCTCCTCGACGATCTTCGCGATCTCGCGCTCGGTCATGCCGGCGTAGTGCTCCAGCGTCATCGGCACCTCGCGCACCACGCCGACGAAGCTCGCCAGCGCGCCCACCTTCGGGTCGTGCGCGAGCGCCCGGATTTCCGCGCCGGCGTCGAAGTCTTCGCGTTGCACCGAGATCTTCACCTCAGCCTCCCGTCACCGGAGGGAAGAACGCCACCTCGTCGCCCGCTCCGAGGCTCGCGCCCGGCTTGGCTATTTCGTGATTCACGGCCATGCGCACGAGCGCCTTCTCGGAGAACGCCTTCTCGTAATTGCCGCCGCGCGCGCGCAGGTGCTCGCGCAGTCCGCCGAGCGTGGTGACGCCCGCCGGCAGCTCGATCTCTTCGCCAGCGCTGCCGAGCTGCTCGCGCAGCGCGGCGAAAAACAGCAGCTTTACTTTCACCCGTAGAGCTCCGCAAAAGGCAGGAAGCGGACCCGGTCGCCCGGCGCGATCGGATGGTTCGGTGGGTTGTCGACCAGGCCGTCGGCCCAGGCGGTCGAAGTGAGCACCGCCGAATCCTGCGTCGGGTACAGGTCGAGCCCGCCCCGTGCGTTCCATTTTACGCGCAGGAACTCGCGCCGGGGATCGGGCTGCGGCCAGGCGAAGTCGGCGCGCGCCTCGATCGCGCGCGGCGCAACCTGCGCGATGCCCTGCGTGCTTGCAGCAGGAACGGGCGCACGAACACGAGAAAGGTGACGAAGCTCGAGACGGGATTGCCGGGAAGGCCGATGAACGACGCCTGGCCCACTCTTGCCGAAGGCGAGCGGCCGGCCGGGCTTCATGGCGATCTTCCACATGAGCAGCGACCCTTCCGCCTCGACAGCGGGCTTGACGTGGTCTTCCTCGCCGACCGACACGCCGCCCGAAGTGACGATGATGTCGCTCTCGGCTGCCGCGCGGCGCAGCACCTCGCGCGTCGCGGCCAGGCTGTCGGGCACGATGCCGAAGTCGCGCACTTCGCAGTCGAAGGTGTTCGCCAGCCCGTTCAGCGTGAAGCGGTTCGAGTTGTAGATGCGGCCCGGCGGCAGCGGGTCGCCCGGCATCACCAGCTCGTCGCCGGTGAAGAATAAAGCCAGGCGCACGCGCCGGTAGACCGGCAGCGACTTGATGCCGACGGAAGCCGCGAGCCCGGTATCCTGGGGTCGCAGGCGGATGCCCGCCTCGAGGATCGTCGCGCCCTTGCAGATGTCGCTGCCGCGGCGGCGGACCCACTCTTCCGCCTGCGGCACCTTCTTCACCACCACGTGGTCGCCGTCGGGGGCGCAGAACTCCTGCATCACAATGGCGTCGGCCCCGGCCGGGATTGGGGCTCCGGTAAAGATGCGCGCCGCAGTGCCCGGCTCGAGCGGCCGGCCGACGGCGCCGGCGGCGATGCGCTGCGCGACGCGCAGCCGCGCGTCCGGCGCCGCAACGTCCGCGCGACGCACCGCGTAGCCGTCCATCGCGCTGTTGTCCATCGGCGGCACGTCCATCGTCGAAGTCTGCGCGCGCGCGAGCACCCGGCCGGCGGCTTCGAGCGTAAGCACTTCCTCGATCTCCGCGACCGGCCGAGCGCCGGAGAGCATCACCGCCAGCGCTTCGTCTACGGAGAGAAGGCCCTTGCCGTTCATGCGAGTCGAACCTCCGTGAGGATGAAATTGGCGATGCGCTCGCCGTCGTTCAGGTCGAGCAGCGGCAGCTTGGTGTCGACCTTCGCGTCGCTCGCCACCGCGACGATATGCGGGTCGTTCGGGTGCAGCAGCGGTTCTCCCGTCACGGCGCGCCACACTTCGAGCTTGGGGATGGGCGCGAACTTGAAGCCCTCGATCAGCACCAGGTCGCAGGGCGACAGGTGCTTCATCTGCTCCTCGAATGAAGGCTCGGGCTCGCCGCGGAGCTCGTGCATCAGCACCCAGCGGCGCGAAGACGTCACCAGCACTTCGCCGGCGCCCGCATGGCGGTGGCGGTACGAGTCCTTGCCCGGCTGGTCGACGTCGAACGTGTGATGCGCGTGCTTGATGAGCGACACGCGCACGCCGCGCCCGACGAAGCGCGGGATGAGCTGCTCGATCAGGGTGGTCTTGCCGCTGCCGGAATAACCTGCGAAACCAAAGACTTTCATGCGCATCCTCTGCCCTCGCGGGCGGAGCGCACATTCTAGCCGGATTGCAGCACGATCCCTCCGTCCTCCAGGCGCAGCCGCGCGTAGCCGACGAGGTTGATCACTTCCTGGTCGTGGCAGGCGACGATCACGGTGTGCCGCCCGTCGCGCAGCTGGGCGAGCAACGCGAGCGTCCTGCGCACGGCCCTCGCGGTCCAGGTTGCTGGTCGGCTCGTCGAGCAACAGCAGCTCCGGCGCAAGGGCGCGCGCGCGCGCGAGCGCCGCACGCTGCTTTTCGCCGCCCGAGAGCCTGGCCGGTGGAGTCGCCGCGCGATCGCGCAGTCCGGCCCACTCGAGCGCCTCCTCGACGCGCCGCGCGCGCTCGGCCGGCGCCAGCGCGCGGCACTTCAGGCCGTACTCGAGGTTGTGCCGCAGGCTGGTGCGAAACAGATACGGGTGCTGGTGCACGTACACGATGCGGTGGCGCAGCGGCTCGGGATACTGCGCGACGCCGAACTCCTCTGCGCCAAAGCGCATGCTGCCGCGCTGCGCGGGCTCCAGGCCGGCGATGATGCGCATCAGCGTCGTCTTGCCGCAGCCGTTCGCGCCGACCAGCACGTAGGCGCCGCCCTGCTCGATCGCAAGCCGGTCGATGTCGAGCAGCCTGCGCTCGCCGAAGCACTTGCGCAGGCTGCGCAGCTCGAGCAGCGGCGCGCTCACCTGAGGCCTCCCGTCCCTTGCAGCAGCGCGAGCACAACGTTTACGCCGAGCGCGACGACCATCAGCACCAGGCCGAGCGCGATGCCCTGGGCGAAATCTCCCTTGGTCGTCTCGAGCGCGATCGCGGTCGGGATGTTGCGCGTCAGGCCCTCGATGTTGCCGCCCACCATGATCGCGCAGCCGACCTCGGAGACCGCGCGCCCGAAGCCGTTCACCACCGCCGCGAGGATGCCGAAGCGCACCTCCCACAGCGTGGTAAGCGAAGCCCGCAGGCGCGCCGCGCCGAGCGAGCGCGCGGTCTCGTAGACGCGCGGGTCGGCGCCCTGCACCGCGGAAATGGTGAACACCACCAGGATCGGAAACGCGATCGCCATGTAGCCGATCATGATGGCCGTGGGCGTGAACAGCAGCTCGAAGGATCCGAACGGCCCGCGGCGCGACAGGAGCAGGTACAGAATCAGGCCGATCACCACCGTCGGGAACGAGAGCAGCGCCTGCACCAGCACGACCGCCGCGCGCTGACCGGGAAAGCGCTTTTTGGCGAGCAGGAAGCCGAGCGCGACCGACGGCGCCGCGACGAGCGCGATCGCCGCGACCGACACCCACAGCGACAGCCAGATCGCCTGAAGGAGACGCGGGTCGCCCGCAAGGAGCAGCGCGAACGCGCGGCGCGTCGGCTCGAGCAAGTCCAATCAGGACGGTTTCTTGTAGTCGGGGTGGAACAGCTGTGCGCCCTTGAAGCGGTAGTCGCCGATCGCCTTCTGGCCCTTGGGCGAGGTGAGCCACTTGACGAAGGTCATCGCGCCTTTGTAGTTGATTTTCGGATAGCGCTTGGGATTGACCGCGATCACGCCGTAGGGATTGAGCAGCCGCTTGTCGCCCTGCACCATGATCTCGAGGCCGGTCTTCGCCGCGTAGGTCGTATACGTCGCGCGGTCGGAGAGCGTGTAGCCCTGCTTCTCGCCCGTCAGCGTAAGCGTCGCCCCCATTCCCTGGCCGACCGCCAGGTAGTGCGGACCTTTGGGATCGATGCCGAGCTCCTTCCAGTAGGCGAGCTCCTTCTTGTTTGTTCCGGAGTCGTCGCCGCGCGACACGAACAGGGCGCCCGATGCGTGGATCTTCTTCAGCGCGGCGAGCGGGTCGTGCATGCCCTTCACGCCGGCCGGGTCGGCGGAAGGCCCCACGATCACGAAGTCGTTGTACATCACGTCGCGACGGTTGACGCCGTAGCCGGCGGCGACGAACGCGTCCTCCGCCGGACGCGCGTGCACCAGCACCACGTCGACGTCGCCGTTCTGGCCGAGCTTGAGCGCCGCGCCGGTGCCGACCGCGGTGTAGTGAATCTTGCAATGGCAGTCGGCCTCGAACTTCGGCAGCAGGAACTGCAGCAGGCCGGAGTTGTCGGTGCTGGTGGTCGTCGCCATCTTGATGTCCTTCATCGCCAGCGCGCTGCCGGCCATGCCTAGCGCGAGCGCGGCGAATGCGATCTTGCGCAAAGTGCGGTGTGCCATGCCTTCCTCCTGGGGGTCTGGTGACCGTCAATATGCTGTTCGGTGCATAATTGCCCGAAAGCATGAGGCAGCGATCATAGCGGCCGCGACGCTCGCATCAAATAGGCGCGGCTTTGCATATATGATATGTACGGAGGACGGCAGGATACGCGTGTGACCACACGGCTCGTACCCGAGATCGCCTGGCGGCGCGCCGGCCAGGGTGGCGCGACGCTCGATCCTCGGCTGCTGCCGCTGCTGCGCGAAATCGCTCGCCGCGCGACGCTGCGCGCAGCCGCCGCGCATCTCGGCATCTCCTACCGCTCTGCGTGGGATCTGCTGCTGGCTCAGTCGGCAGCGGCCGGCGGCAGCCTGGTAACGCTCGAGCAGGGGCGCGGAGCACGTCTTACGCCACTCGCCGAGCGGCTGCTCGCGGCCGACGACACGGCGCGCAGCCAGCTGCTCGCGCTGGAGCCGAAGCTCGCGGTCGCGCTCGCCGCGGGCGAGCGCGGCGCCGCCGGGCGCGCGCTACGCATCAGCGCGAGCCACGACCCGCTGCTCGCCGCCTTCGCCGAGTCGCCTGCGCTCAAGTCGGACGTCGCGCTCGAGCTCCAGTTCCGCGGCAGCCAGGACAGCCTGGCCGAGTTCGCCGCGCGGCGCGCCGATCTCGCGGGCTTCCACGTACCCGAAGGGGCTGCGGATGCGTCGCTGCGCGGGAGCTTGAGCGCGCGACGCGACCGCCTGATCCGCTTCGCCGGCCGCGAGCAGGGGCTGATCCTGCCGGCAGGCAATCCGAAGCGTTTGCGCGGGCTGGCCGACCTGACGCGCAAGGGGGTTCGCTTCATCAACCGCCAGCGCGGCTCGGGGACGCGCCTGCTCTTCGACCAGCTGCTCGCCGAACAGGGGCTCGACCCGGCCAGGATCCGCGGTTACGGGGACGAGGAATTCACGCATCTCGCCGTCGCGGTGAGCGTCGCGGCGGGGCGCGCCGACGCGGGCTTCGGGGTGCACGCCGCCGCGGCCCGCTTCGGGCTCGAATTCATCCCGCTGCGCGGCGAGCGCTATTGGTTCGCGCTGCGCGCGCGCGCCGCCGGCGATCCGCCGGTCGAGCGGTTTTGCGCCGCGCTCGCCGGCCGCGCCTTCCGGCGCCTGGCGCAGGGCTTCGTCGGCTACGACGTGCGCGGCACGGGGGAACTTTGCGGCGTCGAGGCGCTCGCGGAGGGCGCCTGATGCGCTTCGTCGCGGCTTTGCTCGCGCTGCTTTGCTGCGCCCTGCCCGCCCGCGCGCAGGAGCCAGTCGTTATCTTTGCCGCGGCGAGCCTGAAGAACGCGCTCGACGAGGCGGTCGCCGCCTACCACGGACCGAAGCCGGTCGTGTCCTATGCCGCCAGCTCTGTCCTCGCGCGGCAGATCGAGCGCGGCGCGCCGGCCTCGATCTTCATCTCGGCCGACCGCGACTGGATGGACTACCTCGAGCAGCGAGGACATCTGGTGGCGGGCAGCCGCAGCGATCTACTCGGCAACCGGCTGGTCCTGATCGCGCCGACGTCCAGCCGTCTCGAGGCGCAGATCGCGCCAGGCATGCCGCTCGCGCGCTGGCTCGGAAAAGACGGCAGGCTCGCGCTGGCCGATCCGGCAAGCGTGCCCGCGGGCAAGTACGCGAAGGCGGCGCTCGAATCGCTCGGCGTCTGGGACTCGGTGCGCGGCCGCATCGCCGCGACCGAGAACGTGCGCGTGGCGCTCCTGCTCGTGGCGCGCGCCGAGGCGCCGTTCGGCATCGTGTACGCGACCGACGCGCGCGAGGATCCGCGCGTGCGGGTCGTCGGCACCTTCGGCGATTCGCTGCACCCGCCGATCGTCTATCCGGTGGCGCTGCTCGAGGGCGCCCCTCCCGCGGCGGCCGACCTGCTCGCCTACCTGCACCGCGAGCGCGCGCGCCGCGCATTCGCGGCGCACGGCTTCACCCCGCTAAACTGACGGCGTGCCACTCACCCCGGCGGAACTCGAGATTCTCGGCCTGAGCTTCAAGGTCGCCCTCGCGAGCGCGCTCGCGAGCCTGCCGCTTGCGCTCGGCCTGGCCTTCGTGCTGGCGCGCTTCGAGTTCCCCGGCAAGATGCTGCTCGACGGGCTGGTGCATCTGCCGCTCGTGCTGCCGCCGGTAGTGATCGGTTATCTGCTGCTCGTCGCCCTGGGCCGCAACGCGCCGCTCGGCGCCTTCCTCGCCGATCACCTCGGCGTCGTGTTCGCGTTCCGCTGGACCGGCGCGGCGCTCGCTTCGGCGCTCATGGGCCTGCCGCTCGCCGTGCGCGCCATGCGCCAGTCGGTCGAGTCTGTCGACCGGCGCCTCGAGGCCGCCGCGGCGACGCTCGGCGCGCCTCCGCTCGCGGTGTTCGCCAGCGTCACGCTGCCGCTCGTCATGCCCGGCGTGCTGAACGGCATGCTGCTTGCCTTCGCGCGCAGCCTGGGCGAGTTCGGAGCCACGATCACTTTCGTGTCGAACATCCCGGGCGAGACGCAGACCCTGCCGCTCGCCATCTACAGCCTGACACAGGTACCGGGCGGCGATGCGCCCGCGATGCGCCTGTGCGTGCTCGCCATTCTTCTTTCGCTCGCGGCGCTGATGGTCTCCGAGCTGCTGCTGCGCCGCGCGCGGCGCCGCGCGCAGGGCGCATGAAGCTCGAAGTCTCGATCGGAGCGCAGCTCGGCGCCTTCGCGCTCGACGCGCAATTCGCCGCCGAGGGCGGCGTGACCGCGCTCTTCGGCCGCTCGGGCTCTGGCAAGACGAGCGTGCTGAACGCGATCGCCGGTCTGCTGCGGCCCTCGCGCGGGCGCATCGCGCTCGACGGCGAGCCGCTCTACGACGCGCAGGCGCGGGTCGACCTGCCGGCGCACCGGCGCCGCATAGGCTACGTGTTCCAGGAGGGGCGGCTGCTGCCGCACCTGAGCGTGCGCCAGAACCTGCTCTACGGCCGGCGCTTCGCCGGACGCTCGGGCGAGGGCGAGCTAGAGCGCGTGGTGTCGCTGCTCGGCCTGGGCGCGCTGCTCGAGCGCCGCCCGCAGGACCTCTCGGGCGGCGAGAAGCAGCGCGTCGCGATCGGCCGCGCGCTGCTCGCCGAGCCGCGCCTGCTGCTCATGGACGAGCCGCTCGCGGCGCTCGATGCGCCGCGCAAGAGCGAGATCCTGTACTACGTCGAGCGGCTGCGCGACGAGCTCGGCGTGCCGATCGTGTACGTCAGCCACGCGCTCGACGAGGTCGTGCGCCTCGCCGACACGCTGGTGGTGATGTCCGAGGGACGCGTGCTCGAGTGCGGCGCCGTGGGCGAGACCATGGCGCGCATGGAGCTGCGCCCGTTCCTCGGCCGCTTCGAGGGCGGCGCGGTCATCGAGGCGCGCGTCGCCGAGCACGATCTGGAAATGGGGCTCGCGCGGCTCGAATTCGCCGGCGGCACGCTGTACGCGCCGGACGTCGACGCGCTGGTCGGCGAGCGCCTGCGCGTGCGCATCCGCGCGCGCGACGTCTCGCTCGCGCTCGCGCGGCCCGAGTCGATCAGCATGCTGAACGTGCTCGCCGGCAAGGTCGCCGCACTCGGCGAACCGAGCGGCGCGAGCGTGGACGTGCAGCTCGATGTCGCGGGTACCGCCCTCATCGCGCGCGTCACGCGCAAGTCGGCCGCAGCCCTGCGGCTCGCGCCGGGCCTGCCGGTCTACGCGCTCATCAAGTCGGTGGCCATCGACCGGCACAGCGTCGGCTGGGCATGATCCGCGCCGCGGCGACGCTTGCCGATCGCAGCCGTGTGTTCTACACTTTTCGCGTACGACGTCGGGACGCAGGCTCCCGGCGCTTCCAAGACGGCGGTCCGTCCAAGCTCTGCGTCGACTCCGAAGGAGAGGAGCTATGGACGCGTTCATCACCGCCGCCGCATTGCGGCAATCCCTGCAATCCGACGATCCCTCGCTCGTCATCGATGTGCGGCCCCTGGCGTCCTTCGTCGGCGCGCGCGACACGATCCGCGGCGCCTTGCGCCGCGATCCGCTGCACGTCGCCGAATGGGGCTCGACCTTGCCGCGCGCCTCCGGCGTGGTCGTTTACTGCGCGCAGGGTCGCGAGACGAGTCCGAGCGTCGCCGGCGCCTTGCAAGCGACGAGCATCGAGGCCCGGTATCTCGAAGGCGGCATCGAGCGCTGGCGCAACGCGGGCGGCGAGCTGGAGCGCAAGCCGGCGGGCGGCACGACGCGCTGGGTCACGCGCGAGCGGCCCAAGATCGATCGCATCGCCTGCCCGTGGCTGATCAGGCGCTTCGTCGATCCGCAGGCGGAGTTCCTCTACGTGCCGGCCGCCGACGTGCGCAGCATCGCGGCGACGCGCGATGCGACCCCTTACGACATTCCCGACGTGAAGTTTTCGCACGAGGGCGAGCGCTGCAGCTTCGACGCCTTCCTCGCGGCCTACCGCCTGCGCGATCCCGCGCTCGCGCAGCTCGCGGTCATCGTGCGCGGCGCGGACACCGCGCGGCTCGAGCTGGCGCCGCAGGCGGCCGGGCTCGCCGCGGTCTCGATCGGCCTGTCGCGCCTGTATCGCGACGACCACGAGATGCTCGAACACGGCATGCTGCTGTACGACGCGCTGTACGCGTGGTGCAAGGACGGCAAGGACGAGGTGCACACGTGGAATCCGGCCGCGTACCGGTGAGCTTCCGCCAGGCGCTCGCGTTCTGGTTCAAGCTGGGCTTCATCAGCTTCGGCGGGCCGGCGGGCCAGATCGCGATCATGCACCAGGAGCTGGTCGAGCGGCGGCGCTGGATCTCGGAGCGACGCTTCCTGCACGCGCTCAACTACTGCATGCTGCTGCCAGGACCGGAGGCGACGCAGCTCGCCACCTACATCGGCTGGCTGATGCATCGCACCTGGGGCGGGATCGTCGCGGGCGGGCTGTTCGTGCTGCCGTCGCTGTTCATCCTGATCGCGCTGTCGTACCTGTACATGGCATTCGGCCACGTCGCGCTGGTCGCCGGGCTGCTCTACGGCGTCAAGCCGGCGGTGGTAGCGATCGTGCTCGCCGCGGCATGGCGCATCGGCTCGCGCGCGCTACGCCACCCCGCACTGTGGGCGATCAGCCTCGCGGCGTTCGTCGCCATCTACCTGCTGCACCTGCCGTTTCCGGCGATCGTGCTCGCCGCCGCAGCGCTCGGGGCGCTCGGCGCGCGGGTCTTTCCGTACGCCTTCGCTCCGGGTCCGGCGTATGACAAGGCCTCGAGCGGATACGGGCCGGCGCTGATCGACGACGACACGCCGCCGCCGTCGCACGCGCGCTACAACGCACGGCGCCTCGCGGCCTACCTTGCTGCCGGCATCGGGCTGTGGCTCGTTGCCGTGCTCGCGCTCGCCGCCGCCTTTGGCTGGGAGGGTACGCTCACGCGCATGGCGCTGTTCTTTTCCAAGGCGGCGCTGCTCACCTTCGGCGGCGCCTACGCGGTGCTGCCCTACGTGTACCAAGCGGCGGTCGAGCATTTCCACTGGCTGAGCGCGCCGCAGATGATCGACGGACTGGCGCTCGGCGAAACGACGCCCGGGCCGCTCATCATGGTGGTCGCCTTCGTCGGCTTCGTCGGCGGCTGGAGTCAGGAGCTGTTCGGCCCGGGACAGCCGTTCCTCGCGGGCGCCGCGGCGGCGGCGGTGGCCACGTTCTTCACCTTCCTGCCCTCGTTCCTGTTTATCCTGATCGGCGGGCCGCTGGTCGAGTCGACGCACGGCGATCTGAAGTTCACTGCGCCGCTCACCGGCATCACCGCCGCCGTGGTCGGCGTTATCGTGAGCCTCGCTGCGTTCTTCGCGCAGCACGTTTTCTGGCCGCATGGCATGGCCGGTGCGACCGACTGGGTCGCGCTCGTCGCCGCGGCGCTCGCGCTCGTCCTGCTCGTGCGCTTCAGGATCGGCCTGATCCCGCTGGTCGTAGCCATGGCCGCGGCCGGCGCCGTGCTGCGGCTCGCCGGGCTCGCTTAGAATTCCGCACGCAAAGGAGGATGCGAATGCCCGCTTACCTGATCGCCGAAGTCGAGGTCATCGACCCCGCCGCCTACGAGGACTACCGCAAGCAGGTTCCGCCGATCATCGCCAAGTACGGCGGCAAGTATTTGGTGCGCGGCGGGAAGGTGGAGAGCAAGGAAGGCGGTTGGGCTCCGCCGCGCTTCGTGATCGTCGAATTCCCGACGATGGAGCAGGCGCGCAAGTTCTACGACTCGCGCGAGTACGCCCCGGTGCTCGCGATCCGCAAGAAGGCGTCGAACTCCCGGCTGATCCTCGCCGAGGGCCTGTAGGCGAAGTTACTTCTTCTTGCTGGCCTTCGCGGGGTGCGCGACCGGCTTCGGCTCCTCGATGCCCTTGTTCTTGCGATAGTTCGCGACCGCGCGTTCCATTGCCTGGGCGAGCTCTTGCGAGCCCTTAGCGGCGGCTGCTTTCGCCTTCTCGGCTTCAGCTGCCTTCTCCGCCTCGCTCTTGGGCGGTGCGGGCGGCAGCTTCGCCTGCGCGGCAAAAGCGCCGAGCATCAGGCCGGCGGCAATCGAAGTCACGATAACCATGCGCTTCATGGCAGTTCCCTTCCTCAGTGCTGAGCCTGCGGCGCGCCCGCTGCCGAGCCGCCGGACTTGGCGGCAACCTTCCCGGACTTGACGTCCTGGTACCAGAGCTCGTGATGCTCCTTGGCCCAGGTCTCGTCCACGTACCCGGTGCGCATCGCCTGATAGGCCCCCTCGACTCCGACGGTGCCGAGGTAGATGTGGCCGAAGGACAGCGCGACAAACGCCATCGCGCCGATGACATGGAGCACGTCCGCCTGCTGCATCGTGGTGCGCAGCTGATCGAAGTTCGGGAACAGCAGGATCAGCCCGGTAACGCTCATCACGATGCCGAGCAATACCACGCCGATCCAGAACCAACCCTTCTCGCCGAAATTGAAGCGTCCCGAGGGCACGTGCTCACCCGTGAGCATTCCACCGGCCTTGGCGATCCAGCGAGCGTCGCCGGCGCGCCAGAAATTGTCCTTCACGTAAACCACGATCATGAGCAGCGCACTCAGTATGAAGACTGGCCCGACGAAGTTGTGCAGGTTCTTGGCGAGCGCCGTGAGCCAGGCGAACAGCGTGTAGCCGATCACCGGCAGCAGCACGAACTTGCCGAACAGGATAGTGAGCCCGGAGAGCGCGAGGATGACGAAGCAGATCGCGACACTCCAGTGCGCGACGCGCTCCAGCGCGTTGAAGCGCTCGATGAGCCGCCCGGTAGGCTTCTCCTTGAGGCGGATCGCGCCCTTCAGCGCATAGAAAGCGATGATCGCCAGCGCGACGACGACGAGCACCCAGCCGCCGTAGAACATGAGCGGGCCGTTGCGGAAATTGCGCCACGCCTCGCCCGCGGTGGCGAAGGCGCTCTGCCCCGGAAACTTGAGCGGCTCCTGGATCAGCACGCCGGTCTCACGCCCCGGGATGCCGGTGTAGTTCGGTGCGCCCGATTTCACGTCGCGCCACACTGGAGCGTTATTGCCCGGCTGCGCGATGCGGCGCTCGCTCTGCGCCTTGGCCGAGTCGCCGGCCTGCTGCGCGAGCACCGCGCTCGGCAGCGCGCAGACCGCGATCGCCAGCAGCACGCCGAACAGCTTGCCTAGCCTAATCATCTCGTCCTCCTCGCAGCGAGCCGCGGTCTATTGCCCGATGCGCACGTATTCGTTCTGGTTCAGGGTGCGCGTCTTGATCTCGTCTTCCCAGCTGCGCTTGTCGCCCTGGGTCCACTTGGCGCTGCCGTAGGCAAGCGGGGCGTCGTCCCACGGAAGCGTGTCGGGCTTGCCCTGGTACTTGCCTTGCTTGTAGGCCTCGGTCTGCGGCCGCTCGCCGCAGCCGGCTAATGCGACCAGGCACAGTGCCGAGACGACTGCAACCGCGAGGCGCGCGCTCATGATTTGCTCCCGGCTGTCGGCTTCGCGGGCGGCGGGCCGTAAGCCGTGCCCCAGCCCCAGACCTCCGAGCCCTTGCCGCGCACCGTGACGCGCTGGCGGTAGATGTCGGCGATCACGTCGCCGTCACCCGCGAGCAGCGCCTTGGTCGAGCACATCTCGGCGCACAACGGCAGCTTGCCCTCTGCCAGCCGGTTGCGGCCGTACTTCTCGAATTCCGCTTCCGACCGATCGGGCTCCGGCCCGCCCGCGCAGAAAGTGCACTTGTCCATCTTGCCGCGCAGCCCGAACGCGCCCGCCTGGGGAAACTGCGGCGCGCCGAACGGGCAGGCGTAAAAGCAGTAGCCGCAGCCGATGCACAGGTCCTTGTCGTGCAGCACCACGCCTTCTTCGGTGTGGTAGAAACAGTCCACCGGGCACACGGCCATGCACGGCGCGTCCGAACAGTGCATGCAGGCGACCGAAATCGACTTCTCCGCGCCCGGCACGCCGTCGTTGACCGTCACCACGCGGCGCCGGTTCACGCCCCACGGCACCTCGTTTTCGTTCTTGCACGCGGTGGTACAGCCGTTGCAGGCGATACAGCGCTCGGCGTCGCACAGAAATTTCATTCTGGCCATGGCCTTCTCCTTATACCTTCGCGACCTGGCAAAGCGTCGTCTTCGTTTCCTGCATCATGGTGACCCGGTCATAGCCGTACGTGGTCGCGGTGTTGATCGCCTCGCCGCGCACGATCGGATGGGCGCCCTCCGGATAGTAGGGCAGCATGTCCTTGCCCTCCCACCAGCCGGAAAAGTGGAACATCACGAAGCAGGTGTCCGGGCCGACGCGATCGGTCACCATGGCCCTGAGCTTGAGCTTCGCGCCTTCGGGCGTGCTCAGCCAGACGTACTCGTTATCCCGCAGCCCGCGGTCGGCCGCCGCCTTGGGGTTGATTTCGACATAGTTCTCCTGCACCAGTTCGGCGAGCCACCGATTCGAGCGCGTCTCCTCGCCCCCGCCCTCGTACTCGACCTTGCGGCCGCTGGTGAGAATCAGCGGGAACTGCTTGCCTGCATCCTTGTTCTTCTCTTGCAGCGACTTGAACAGCGTCGGCAGCCGCCACAGTACCTTGACGTCGTCGTTCGCAGGGTACTTGTCCACCAGGTCCGCGCGCGGACTGAAGATCGGCTCGCGGTGCTGGGGGATGCCGTCGGGGAAGTTCCATACGACCGCGCGCGCCTTCGCGTTGCCGAACGGCACGCAACCGTGTTTCATGACGACGCGCTGAATTCCGCCCGAGAGATCGTTTGTCCAGAGCTTGCCCTCGGCCTCCTTCTTCTCCTCGTCGGTCAGCTCGTCCCACCATCCCAGTTTCTGGAGGAACACCGAATTGAACTGCGGATAGCCCGTGGTGATGTCGCTCCCCTTCGAGCACACGCCGTCCTCGGCGAGCAGGTTGACGCCATCCTTCTCGATCCCGAACAGGGCCCTGAATGTGTGGCCGCCGTCCATCACGTGCTTGTGTGTGTCGTACAGGTTCGGCGTTCCCGGATGCTTGATCTCCGCGGTGCCGTAGCACGGCCACGGCAGGCCGTAGTAGTCGCCGGTGAGGTCGTAGCCCGTCTTGGCGTCCTTGCCGCCGCGCGCGCGCAGCGTCTTGACGTCGAAGACCTGCATGTTCCTCATGTGCGCCTGCAGGCGCTCGGGCGACTGGCCCGTGTAGCCGATGGTCCAGCAGCCGCGATTGACCTCGTTGCGCAGCACGTCTTCCAGGTTCGGCTCGTCCATGCCGCCCTTTCCCTTGGCCAGGCGGACGACCTGCTTGCCGTTCGCCTTGCCGAGGAACTGGTCGGCGAAGCCGAGCTTTTGCGCAAGCTGATACATGATCATGTGGTCGGTGCGCGACTCGAATAGCGGCTCGATCACCTGCTCGCGCCACTGCAGCGACCGGTTGGAGGCGGTCACGCTGCCGTAGGTCTCGTACTGAGTCGCCGCGGGCAGCAGGTAGGCACCGTCCTTCCTCACCATCGCGAACATCGATGCGCTCGCCGAAGGATAAGGATCGATAACCACCATGAGGTCCAGCTTCTTCATGGCCTCGACCATCTCGCGGCCGCGACTTTGCGAATTCGGTGCGTGGCCCCAGTAGATGATCGCCCGCAGGTTCGGGCCCTGGTCGATGGCGTCGTTCTTCTCGAGCACGCCGTCGATCCAACGCGACACGGTCATGCCGGGCTTGCCCATCATCCCAGGGGCGTAGCGACCCTCGAGCCACTTCAGGTCGATGTTCCATACCCTCGACCAGTGCGCCCAAGCGCCCGGCACCGCCACCGGGTAGTAGCCCGGCAGCGTATCGGGGTTGGGACCGATGTCGGTCGCACCCTGCACGTTGTCGTGCCCGCGGTATACGTTGCAGCCGCCGCCGGAGCCACCCACGTTGCCCAGGGCAAGCATGAGGATGTTGCTCGCGCGCACGATGCCGTTCGCATTGTTGTGCTGCGTCTGGCCCATCGCCCAGATGATGAATCCCGGACGGTTCTCGGCGAGCGTCTTGGCGATGTTGAACACTTCCGCCTCCGGAACTCCGGTGACCTCGGTCACCTTGTCCGGCGTCCACTTCGCCATCACGTCCTTCTGCACCTGGTCCATGCCGTAGACGCGGCCGGCGAGGTACTGCTTGTCCTCCCAGCCGTTCTTGAATACGTGGTACAGGATGCCGAACAGCAGCGCGACGTCGGAGCCCGAGCGGTGGCGCACGTAGATGTCCGCCTTGGCGGCCGTGCGCGTATAGCGCGGATCGGCGACGATCACCTTGGCGCCGTTCTCCTTCGCGTGCAGCGTGTGAATCATCGACACCGGGTGCGCTTCGGCGGCGTTGGACCCGAGGAACAACAGGCACTTCGAGTTCTGCTCGTCGTTGTAGGAGTTGGTCATCGCGCCGTATCCCCAGGTCTGGCCGAGCCCCGCCACCGTGGTCGAGTGGCAGATGCGGGCCTGGTGGTCGGCGTTGTTCGTTCCCCAGAGGCGGATCCATTTGCACAGCAGTTCGCTCTGCTCGTTGCCGTGCTTCGACGAGCCGACCAGGAACAGCGCGTCGGGGCCGCTCTCCTTGCGAATGTCGAGCAGCTTCTTCGAGATCTCGTCGTAGGCCTGGTCCCAGGAGATCCTCTTCCACTTTCCGTCCTCGAGCTTCATCGGGTACTTGAGCCGATGCGAGTCGTGCGTGATGCCGTGCTCGCGCGCCGAAGCCCCTTTCGCGCAGTGCCCGCCCAGGCTGAGCGGCGAATCGAACACCGGCTCCTGCCGGGTCCATACGCCGTTTTGCACCACCGCGTCGATGGCGCAGCCGACCGAGCAGTGCGTGCACACCGTGCGCTTGACCTCGACGTTGCCGTTCGCGGCGGGCGCGTCGGCGGCCTGCGACTGTCCGATCATGTTGAACGGCAGCTGGGTCGCGAGCGCCCCGGCGCCGACCGTCAACCCGGACCGCCTGAGGAACGTGCGGCGGTCGATGGACTTGCCAAGCACGCCCGACAGGCTGCGCGCCAGGCGCGGCTGGGCCACCGCGGCGGAAGCGGATTTTCTCGTCAGCAGCATGGCACCCTCCTCAGACCCTGGTGGTGCGGTAGTAGGTGCGCACGTGCTCCGAGGCCTGGTAGCCGCGCGTCGTGCGCTTGCCGGAACCGGTCGTGACCGTAGGAGCGGTCGGCGAGCTCTTCACTGCGATCGCGGCCGCAGTTGCCACGCCGCCGGCACCGACGGAAAGAAGGAAATGACGCCGTGACAGGCGCCGTGTGCTTTCGCTCATTGCCGCCTCCTCCTTTTGTTGTCGCGGCGCGATCGCCTGTCGCGATCTCTCCGCGCTTGTCGAAGCATTGTAGTCCGCTTCGCTTGTGCGTCAAATCACATTTCGAATGCGTCGTGCTCGACCTGGAGAAAGCTGCACGTAAACATCACGATTTGCTTATAGAGGCGCGCCTGCTCCGCGCGTCCTATCGCATCGCACAACGGACCGAAGCTCGGCCATAGAAAACGCGCGAAGAAGGAGCGCTGCTCTGCCAGGGGCGCCTGCTCCTGCGCAATGAGATGGCGCATCACCTCGCACATCGCCGCGACGTGATCCTCGGGCTCATGGACCGAGTCACGCCGCGCGAGGCCGCGCGCGGCCAGGTAGACTCTCAAAGCGACAAGGGGATTGTCGACCCCGCTCTTCGCAAGATAGGCGCCAGCATAGAGCGATACGGGCGCTTTGCCCGTACCCACGAACAGAGCGTCGTACTCGTCGGCGACGGCTGACGGGTCGGCCTTCGCGGCAGCGAGCATCAGGTCCCGCCAAGCGAGCGCGAAGGCGCGACCGCTCTCCTGCTCGGCCACGACCTCCTTTGCGGCCGCGATTGCGGCGAGCAGCTGCGCGTCGGGCGGCGCGTAGAACAGCCGCGCGAGCAGCCCATAGAAATTCGCCCGCGCCGCCTCTTCCTCGGGCAACTTCGGTACGAACTCCAGCGGTGCCGCCTCGCCGCTCATTTGCGCCCCGGATAGTCGAGGATCGAGCCCTCGGCCTTCGACTCAATCATGTCGACTACGCGGCAATCCGCGCACATCTGCAGCCGCCTGAGCGCGCCGCCGCCGGCGAACATCGAGTGCGCGCCGAGCTTGCCGAGCATGTTGTCGATCATCTGACGGGTGCCGAAAGGCTCGCCGCAGCGCACGCATTTGAACGCCTCGGCCTCGTTCAGCGTCACCGGCTGCTTCGCCTGCGGACCGAGCCGCAGCCGCGGCACGAGCGAGATCGCGTGCTCGGGGCAAGTGTCGGCGCACAGCCCGCACTGCACGCAGTTGCGCTCGATGAACCGCAGCGTGGGCGTCTCGGGCGCGTCGAGCAGCGCGCCCTCCGGGCAGGCGCCGATGCAGGCCTTGCACAGCGTGCAGGCCGACTTGTTCACGCTCAACGTGCCGAAAGGCGCGCCCTTCGCGAGCGCGATCGCTTCCTGAGGCGCCGCGGCATGCCGCGCCAGATGTTCCAGCTCGAAATCGAGCGCACCACGCTTCTCGGCGGCGAGATTGAAGCTCGCGACCGTCGCCACCGTCCGCGCGGGCTCCAGCGACCAGAGCGCGCGCTCCAAGTCAGCCGCGTCGTCTGCCCGCACCAGCGCAAAGTGCTTCCCGGCATAGCCGAGCGCGTTCAGGATCGTCTCGGCGTGGCCCATCTGCTCCTCGAGCGCGGCAGCGTAGGCCTGCGGTTCGCGGCCGGTGGTGACGATCGCCACCTGGCTGGCGCCGTAGCAGATCGCGCCAAGCAGGAGGTCGATGCCGATCGAAGCAATGTGGAAGGTCTCGACCGGGATCACCCGCGCCGGCAACCCCTTGCCGCCGCGCACCGCGTGGCGCCCCACGCCGAGCACCAGCGCGCGGCCGTCCTCCAGGTTGTGGAACAGCAGGCACGCGTCCTTGCCGCCCGCCTCATGGTAGGCGGCGAGCAACGTCTTCAGCCGCCGCCCCGTGTCGGGCACACGCGGATAGGCGTAGCCCATCGCGCCCGACGGGCATACGGTCGAACAGCCTCCGCAACCCGCGCACAGGTGCGACTCGACGTGCACCGCGTCGCCGGCGCCGCGGATCGCGCCGGTCGAGCAAACGTCGATGCAACGGTTGCAACCGAGGCGGCCCGAGCGGCTGTGCGCGCAAATGCGCTCCCTGTAGACGAAGAACTTCGGCTTGTCGAACTCGCCCACCAGCTGCGCGAGCTGCGCCGCCGCGAGCGACTGCTCGAGCGGATCGGCGCCGGGGGCGGCGTAGCCCTGCGGCAGGTCGGGCGTGCGCACCAGCGGCTCGGCCGAGAGGTCGAGCACGAGATCGAAGCGTTCCTTGCGTGCACGGTCCGCGCGCGCGAAGTCGATCGCACCGATCGCCGCGCACGCCTTGACACAGGCGCGGTGCGATTTGCAGCGCTCGAGATCGATCTGGTAGGTGAAGCCGATCGCGTTTTCCGGGCACGCCGCGACACAGGCGTTGCAGCGCGTGCACAACTCCAGATCGATCGGGTTGTCCTGCGTCCATTCGACCTCGAAGGCCCCGAGCCAGCCGGCGACGCGCGTCGGCCGCCCCGACCACACGGGGTACTTGCGCTCGAGCGGCAGCTCGCCTGCGTCGCTGCGCGTGACCAGCACGCTCACGCTGAGCTGCGGCGCGAGCCGTTCCGCCCAGTCCAGCGCGGCCCCGGATGGCCCGATGATCAGGAGCTGGCCGCTCGACTTGTAATCCACCGAGGGCACCGGCTCGGGCTCGGGAAGCGCCGCCGCCGCCAGCAGCGCTGCCGTCTTGGGCAGCGCGCGCTTGCCCTCGCGAGACCAGCCGGCCAGCTCGCGCACGTTGACGAAGCGCAAGCCCGGATGCGCGTCCGCGGCTTCGGCCAACTCGCCGAAGAGCTGCGACTTCCTGGGTGCAGGCCACGATGACTTCGGGGTCGCCTAGCGCCGCCTGGTACGCTGCGGCATCGGTGCGGCACAGGGCTCGATGCACGGTCACCGGCTCGCCCAGTTTCAGCGCGGCCGCCAGCGCCTTGGCATCGAGCGGGACCGTATCGTTACAGTTGCAGAGCTTAAGCGTCTTGCCGTCCAGGGGCACTGTCGCTCCTCGCTTGTTGTTCTTCTGGCGACGGATCGTTCGCCTCCGCATCCGCCGTAGACGGTTCGGCCTGCGCGCCGGGCTCCTGCCGCAGCGCCGCGCGCGCCTGCTGCAGCCGCGCCAACATCTCCTCGGGGATCGCCTTGCCGATCGTCCAGTCCCCCGAGAACGGCTCGAACGGATCGGCAACGTTGATATCCGGATGGGCGAAGAGCTTCTTCAGCGCCGCGCGACGCAACGCGTCCGCGACCTTCGAGCTCATGAAAGCGGAAAAGTCCGACTGCGGCGTAAGGTCCTCCGGCGGCGGCAGCTGCGCCGCGGCACCGCCGCGCGCGTGCGCCTCCTCGGGAGGCGGCGCCGGCTCGGCAGACTGTTCGTCGGCGGGCCGCTCGTGCTTCAGGCGCGACCAGCGCGCGAGGAAGGGTTCCTTGTCGTCGCTCATCGCACCGTGCGGTCTTTCGGTGACAGGAACGAGCGGGGCTTGATTCGCTTCTCGGGCTCGGGCCGGTAGTTGTCCTCCACGTACTTTCCCACCCAGGCGAAAATTTCCGCCGGCATTCCGACCCCTTCGATCGGGGATCCGGCATCCATCCAGCGGCTCGCCTCGTGATAGCTCGCGGTGAGCTGCAGCGGCCGGGGATAGCCGTCTTCCGCGAGCCACAGCACGAACACCTTGGGACGCTCGCTCGACACGTTCAGGTAATAGCCGTCCAGCTCGTCGCGGTGCAGGACGAGCTCGAAGCCGGGGTGCAGCCACTGCTGAACGTCCTGCTGGTCGACGAGCAGCCGCGCCTCGCCCCGAGCCGAGTCATCCGCGAGCACGCCCCACGGCTCCCAGGCCTCGCTCTGCCAGCGGTTCGCCAGCGCGCGCCGCTGCATGATCACCGCGAGCGTTCTCTTCGGCTTCTCCATGCCGCGCAATATACCCTCTGCTATGATTTTGGGGGACAAGGCACCATCATGGACAAGGTTATTCCCATCCGCAGCGCAGCGCCTGCGCGGACTCCGGCACCGCGCTACGACGGCGCGCCGCTCGCCGACACGCTCGGCAGGGGGCTGCGCGACCTGCGCATCTCGGTGACCGACCGCTGCAACTTCCGCTGCGTGTACTGCATGCCGCGCGAGGTATTCGACTCCGAGCACAAGTTTCTGCCGCACAGCGCGATCCTCACGTTCGAGGAGATCGCGCGCCTGGCGCGCGTATTCGTCGGTCTCGGCGTGAAGAAGATCCGCCTGACGGGCGGCGAGCCGCTCGTGCGCCGCGACCTCGAGCGGCTGGTCGCGATGCTCGCCGAGCTCGACATCGACCTGACGCTCACCACCAACGGCTCGCTGCTCGCCAAGCAGGCCGCGCGGCTCGCCGCCGCGGGCCTGAAGCGCGTTACGGTGAGCCTCGATGCGCTCGACGACGCGGTATTCAAGGCGATGAACGACGCCGACTTTCCGGTCGCCAGGGTGCTGGAAGGCATCGACGCGGCCGCCGCAGCGGGTCTCGGCCCGATCAAGATCAACATGGTGGTCAAGCACGGCACCAACGACCGGGAGATCGTGCCCCTCGCGCGCCGCTTCCGCGGCACGGGCCACATCGTGCGCTTCATCGAGTACATGGACGTCGGCAGCACCAACGGCTGGCGCATGGACGAGGTGCTGCCCTCGGCCGGAGTGCTCGAGCGCATCGGCGCGCACTTCCCGCTCGAGCCGGTCGAGGCGGACTACCGCGGCGAAGTCGCCGAGCGGTGGCGCTACCGAGACGGCGCGGGCGAGATCGGCGTGATCTCCTCGGTCACGCAGGCCTTCTGCCGCGACTGCAACCGGCTGCGCCTGTCGACCGAAGGCTCGCTCTACACCTGCCTGTTCGCGCAGAGCGGGCACGACCTGAAGTCGCTCGTGCGCGGCGGGGCGAGCGACGACGAGATCCGCAACGAGATCGCCGCGGTGTGGCGCGCGCGCGGCGACCGCTACTCCGAGATCCGCACCGCCGACACCGGGCGCCTGCCGAAAGTCGAGATGTCCTACATAGGTGGTTAAGCTCACCAATGCGGCGCGGCCCGCGACCTACGAGGTCGAGGCCTACAACGAGCGCGGCGAGATGGTGCCCACCGCCATCGCCGGCGAGCACCCCCTGACCCTGTACCTCGACAAGCGCGAGATCGTCACCCTGATGACGCTCGGCCACGCGCCGGAAGCGCTCGCCATCGGCTACCTGCGCAACCAGCGCCTGGTCGGATCGATCGACGAGATCGAAGCCGTGCAGGTCGACTGGGAAACGGATTCAGTTGCTGTAACAAGAAAAAATCCCAAGAAGGGATTAAAGAACAAACTGCAAAAGCGGACCGTCACCACCGGCTGCGGTCAGGGCACGATGTTCGGCGACCTGATGGAGGAGATCGACTCGATCCGCCTGCCCGCTGACGCGCGCCTGGCGGACGCGCAGCTCTTCGACCTCGTCGAGCAGGTGCGCAAGCACGAGACCATCTACAAGCAGGCGGGCGCGGTGCACGGCTGCGCGCTCGCGCGCGCCACCGGCCCGGCTTCTACCGAGATCATGATGTTCGTCGAGGACGTCGGCCGTCACAACGCGGTCGACGCGATCGCCGGCTTCATGTGGCTGCAGGGGCTCGATGGCGGCGACAAGGTCTTCTACACCACCGGGCGCCTGACCAGCGAGATGGTGATCAAGTGCGCGCAGATGGGCATCCCGTTCCTCGTGTCGCGCTCGGGGCTCACGCACATGGGGCACCAGATCGCGCAGAAGGTCGGACTCACCATGCTCGGCCGCGCGAGCGGCCGGCACTACCTGCTTTTCACCGGCGGCCAGCGCCTCCGGCGCACCGCCCTACAACCTACGGAGCTCGCATGAAACGACGCGCATTCCTGCAAGCCGGTGCGGCGGCTTCGGTCGCCAGCGCTCTGCCTCGCTTCGCCCGCGCGACGGCGTTCGATCCCGAGCCGGGCGCCTGGCGCAGATTCGAAGTCACTACGCGGGTCGAGATCCTGCGGCCCGCAGGCACGACGCGCGCCTGGATACCGCTGCCCTCCGAGACCGGCGATTTCCAGCGCGTGCTCGGCAACGAGTGGTCGGGCAATGCCGCCTCGGCGCACCTCGCGACGGACGGCCAGTACGGCGCCCAGATGGTCGCCGCGGAGTGGCCCGCGGGAGTGGCGCCGCGGCTCGAGGTGGTCAGCCGCGTCGCGACGCGCGACCGTGCGGTAGATTTCGCGCGGCCCGATCCCGCCCTGCGGCTGTCCCCCGCCGACGCCCGCTTCAACACCGCGCCGACCGCGCTCATTCCCACCGACGGCATCGTGCGCACGACCGCGCTCGAGATCGTGCGCGGCGAGAAGACCGAGCTGGGCAAGGCGCGCGCCGTATACGAGTGGATCGTGGACAACACGTTCCGCGACCCGAAGGTGCAAGGCTGCGGCACCGGCAACATCGAGGCCATGCTGGAAACGCGCGACCTGGGCGGCAAGTGCGCCGATCTGAACGCCCTGTACGTCGGCCTGGCGCGCGCCGTGGGACTCGCCGCGCGCGACATGTACGGGGTGCGCGTGGCGAAGAGCGCCTTCGGCTACAAGAGCCTGGGCGCGGGCGGCCCCGACATCACCAAGGCCCAGCATTGCCGCGCCGACGTCTTCGTTACCGGCTACGGCTGGGTACCGGTCGATCCGGCGGACGTGCGCAAGGTGGTGCTCGAGGAGCCGCCGGGCGGGCTTGCGCTCGACGACCCCAAGGTCGCCGCTGCGCGGCGCACTTTGTTCGGCCACTGGGAAATGAACTGGATGGCTTACAACACCGCGCACGACGTGGCGCTGCCTGGGTCGAAAGGCCCGGAAGTCCCGTTCCTCATGTACCCGCAGGGCGAGACCGCGCGCGGCCGCCTCGACCCGCTGGACCCCAAGGACTTCCGCTACAGCATCAGCGCGCGCGAACTCCGCGACTGAGCACGCCGCGCGCGCACGCTGGCTGCGCGACCGCGAGCTGCTCAACGTCGCTTCGACGGCGCGCGCGCAGCGCAGTGCGAGCGCCTGGCGCACACTGACGGGTGCGTCAGGAAGCTAATCGCTCCATAAGCCGATTCAAATCGGCTCCTAATCCTCCCCCGATACCATCGCGCCGAGGAGGAGGTAAACATGAAAACAGCGAAATGGGCGGGCATGCTCGCGCTCGCGGCGACGCTCGTCGCCTGTGCAGGCCATGAAACGAAGCCGCAACCTGTACAAAACACTGCGTCCAGTTACGCGGCGATCCCGCCGAAGAAGGACGAGGATCTGAAGCTCTACACCGCCGACGGAAAAATCCTCAGGGGCCCCGAGGCGATGGCGCGCATGCAGTCGGATGCCGGGCTCATCCTGTGGCTCGCCGGCAACCAGTTCTTCGCCATGGACGACGTGGTGCACGCGTTCCAGGCGAAGCACCCCGGCACCGCGGTCGGCCTCATCACCCTGCCGCCCGGGCTGCTCCTTGCGGCGATCGAGAAAGGCGGCTGGAGCTACGGCGGCAAGGACTACCCGGGGCTGCCCGACGTGTACGCCTCGGTCAGCCTCGGCCACCTGAAGAAGCTCAAGGCCGAGGGCCGGATGGACCGCTACGCGATCTACATGCACAACGAGCTGGTGCTGATGGTCGCCAAGGGCAACCCGAAGAACATCCGCGGCGTCGCCGATATCGCGCGCGACGATGTGCGCACCTCGATGCCGAACCCCGTGAGCGAGGGCATCATGGTGTTCTACGCGCGCAAGGTGCTCGAGCGCCACGGCCTGTGGCAGAAAGTGTCCGCCGGCAAAATGTGCAACTCCTGCCAGACCACGCCCAACAACTGGTTCACCTCGGTGCACCATCGCGAGACGCCCGAACGTATCGGCGACGGCCGCTCCGACACCGGCTTCGTGTGGATCACCGAGACGATCCAGGCGCAGGGCCACGGCGCGCCGGTCGAGGCGGTGCGGCTGCCGCCCGCGGACAGCCTGCGCGACGAGGTCGCCTACGCGATCGGCGCGCTGTCGAACGCGCGCCATGCGCTGGCCGCGGCGCAATATCTGGAATTCCTCGCGACGCCGGCGGCGCACGCCGCCTACGGCAAGTACGGTTTCGTCAACGCGACACCGCAGGAGCTGGCGCTGAAGCCGATCCCGTAAGGGAACGCTGCATGTCGAGCTCGCGGCGCGTGGGAAAGAACAGCGACGTCGCCAGCATCCCGGCGGCGAGCGCCGCGAGCACGTAGAACACGTACCTGAAGCCCCCGCTGGTGGCATGCAGCCCCGCCACCAGCGGCACGCCGACCGCGGCGACGCCGAGCGAGACCACGTAGCGCACTGCGAGCACGCGCGCGCGGTACTCGTCGGCGATGTAGCGCCCGACGATCGCGTCGTTTAGCGGGATCTGGCCGAACACCGCGAGCATCACGAAGAGCGCCGCGGCGAGCATCGCCCAGCCTTCCAGGTTGGCCGCGAGATACAAGAGCGGAATCTGCACCAGCGCCACGCCGATCATCAGGCGCCGCAGGTCGGTGCGGTCGATGAGCGTGCCCATCAGCACCTGCGCGAACGCCGCGATCGTGTATACGAGCGCCACCAGCGCGCCGATGCCGAAGTTGGTCTGCGTCAGCGCGTGCAGCCGCTCGTCGAACACCTTGGGCATCGACACGGTGGTCGAGTTGAAGATAATGCCGCCGCACGCCGTGGCGATCAGCAGGATGCTGAAGATGCGCGTCATGGTGCGCCGGTCGACGTGCAGTCCGATCGAGCGCGAGGTCTTCGCCGTCCGGCCTGGATCGGGCACCAGCGCGAGGAACGCCGCGCCGGCCGCGATCGACGCGAGCCCCGGCACGAAGAACGCCGCGCGCCAGCCGGCGAAGTCCATGAGCGCCCCGGCCACCAGCGCCGCCGAGGCGAGCCCGAGATTGCCGTACAGGCCGTTCCAGCCGAGCGCCTTGCCCATCTTAGAGGTGGACGGCGTCGACACCAGCATCGCGATCCCGACCGGGTGATAGATCGCGGCGAACACGCCGGTGAGCGTCAGGCCCGCGGCGATCTGCCAGGACGACTGCGCCAGCCCGGTGAGGAAGAGCGCAGCGCCGATGCCGAAGAAGAACACCGCCATCATCCGGTGGCGGCTCCAGTGGTCAGCGAGCCAGCCCGCCGGCAGCGCGAAGGCGCCGAAGGCGATGAAGCCGCCGAGCGCGAGCGGCAGCAGCTCCGAATACGACTGGTGCCACGCGCGCGCCAGCGCCACCACCACCGTGGGAAACACCAGCATCGACAGGTGGTCGAGCAGGTGGCCGAGGTTCAGGAACGGGACGAGGTACCTGCCGTTCTTCATTTGCCAAAGAGTCTGTCACTTGGCACCCGGGCGAGCAAGGGAGTTTCGCCGCCCCCTTCCCTTAGAATCGGCGCATGGAGCGAGTAACCGGCATCGTGCTCGCGGGCGGCCGCGGCAGCCGCATGGGAGGCGTAGACAAGGGCCTGCAGCCGCTGCGCGGCAAGCCGATGATCGCCTGGGTGCTCGAGCGCCTCGCGCCGCAGGTCGACGAGATCGTGGTCAACGCCAATCAAAACCTCGACGTCTACGCGGGCTTCGGCCATCGCGTGGTGGCCGATTCGCTCGGCGGCTTCGCCGGACCGCTCGCCGGCCTGCACGCCGGGCTCCAGGCCGCCGCTCATCCGCTCGCCGTCACGGTGCCCTGCGATTCGCCCTTTCTGCCGCTCGATCTCGTGGTTCGCCTACATGATTCATTGGCAGATAACGATCTTGCGGTCGCGAAGACCGGAGACCAGCCCCATCCCGTGTTCGCGCTCGTGCGCCGCGCGGTGCTGCCGCACCTCGAGCGCTTCCTCGCCGGCGGCGGGCGCAAGATCGACGCCTGGTACGCGACGCTCGCGGTCGTCGAGGTATCCTTCGACGACCAGCCGGACGCCTTCCGCAACATCAACACGCTCGACGAGCTGAAGAACGCATGAAGAACATCGTTGAGGTCGTCAGTTGCCTCGACGGCTACGACCCGAACGCGCTGCACGTGGACAAGGCGCGCGAAGCGATTCGCGCCTGCCTCGTGCCGGTCGCGGACGACGAGCGCGTCGCCACGCGCGCTGCGCTCGGGCGCGTGCTCGCCGAGGACGTGGTGCCTTCGATCGACGTCCCGGCGCACGACAATTCCGCCATGGACGGCTACGCGGTGCGCGCCGCCGACCTCGCCGCCGGCGCCGAAACGCGCCTCGAGGAGATCGGCAGCGCGCTCGCCGGCCGGCCCTACAAGGGCAAGGTCGGCGCCGGCGAGTGCGTGCGCGTGATGACCGGCGCGGTGATGCCCGCCGGCACCGACACCGTGGTCATCCAGGAAGTGGCGCGCATCGAAGGCGATTCGATCGTCGTGCCGCCCGGGCAGAAGCGCGGACAGAACACGCGCGCCGCCGGCGAAGACCTCAAGGCCGGTGTGCCCGTCCTCAATGCAGGGCGTGCGCTCGGCCCGGCCGAGCTCGGCCTGATCGCCTCGCTCGGCCTGGCGGAAGTGCGCGTGCGGCGCCGCCTGCGCGTGGCGTTCTTCTCCACCGGCGACGAGCTCGCCTCGGTCGGCGCGCCGCTCGCCGAAGGCCAGGTGTACGACTCGAACCGCTACACGCTGTACGGCATGTTGTCCCGCCTCGGCGTCGAGATCCGCGACATGGGAGTGGTGCGCGACGACCCTGCCCTGCTCGAGGCCGCGTTCGCGAGCGCCGCCGCCAATGCCGACGCGATCGTGACCTCGGGCGGCGTGTCGGTGGGCGAAGCCGACTTCACGCGCCAGATGATGGCGCGGCTCGGCGAGGTGCTCTTCTGGCGCATCGCGATGCGCCCGGGGCGCCCGATGGCCTTCGGTCGCATCGGCAACGCGTTCCTCTTCGGCCTGCCCGGCAATCCGGTCGCGGTGATGGTCACCTTCTACCAGTTCGTGCGCGATGCCCTGCTGAACCTCTCGGGCCGCACCGGCGACTGCGCGGTTCCGCTGTTCAGGGTGGAATCTTCCCATGCCATACGAAAAGTCCCGGGAAGAACGGAGTATCAGCGCGGCGTGCTGTTTCGCGAGGGCGGCGAGTGGCGCGTGCGCACGACCGGGCAGCAGGGCTCGGGCGTGCTGCGCTCGATGTCGGAGGCCAACTGCTTCATCGTGCTCGAGCACGAGCGCGGCAAGGTCGAGGCCGGCGAGCCGGTGCAGGTGCAGCTGTTCGACGGCCTGGTTTGAGGCGTATTCAGAACGCGTCGTCCCAGGGCAGGCTGATGCGCGTCGCCGAGTTGATCAGCCCGACCATGCTGTAGGTCTGCGGAAAGTTGCCCCACTGCTCGCGCGTCGCGGGGTCGATGTGCTCGGCGAGCAGGCCGTGGCGGTTGCGGCAGGCGAGCAGGCTCTCGAACAGCGAGCGCGCCTCGTCGCGCCGGCCGAGCACGGCGATCGCGTCGACAAACCAGAACGAGCACACGATGAAGGCATTCTGCGGCGCGCCGAAGTCGTCCGGTTCGCTGTAGCGGAACACGAATTCCCCGCGGCGCAGCTCGCGCTCGACCGCCGCCACGGTGGCGGCGAAGCGCGGATCGTCGGCGCGCAGGAAGTCGAGGTCGACGAGCAGCAGCAGGCTCGCATCGAGCGCCTCGCCGCCGAAGGCGCCAACGAAGCTCTTGCGCCCGGGACTCCACGCCCGCTCGCAGATTCCCTGGTGGATGCGATCGGCGTGCTCCCGCCAGTAGACGGCGCGCGCCGCCAGCCCGAGGCGCGCGGCGATCTTCGCCAGGCGGTCGCAGGCGGCCCAGCACATGACGCTGGAGAAGGTGTGCACGCGCGGCGTTCCGCGCAGCTCCCACAGGCCCGCGTCCGGCTGTGACCAGACCTCGACCGCGCGCTCGCCCAGCTTCTCGAGTTGCGCTAACAGCGCCTCGTTGCCCGGGCGAATCAGGCGGCTGTCGAAGAACACGTGGGTCGCGGCGAGCACCGCCGAGCCGTAGGCGTCGTTCTGCACCTGGCGGTAGGCCTGATTGCCGATGCGCACAGGCCCCAGGCCGCGGTAGCCGGGCAGCGCAGGCACCACGAGCTCGTCGAGTTGCGCGGTGCCGTTGACGCGGTACACCGGCTGCAGGCGCGCGCCCTGCGCGCCCGCGGCGATATTGATGATGTAGCCGAGGTAGCGCTCCATGGTGCGCGTGGCGTTCAGGCGGTTGAGCGCGTTTACGGTGAAATAGGCGTCTCGCAGCCAGCAGTAGCGGTAGTCCCAGTTGCGTCCGCTCGCCGGCGCTTCGGGCACCGAGGTGGTCACGGCCGCGACGATCGCGCCGGTATCGTCCACGCCCGAGAGCTTGAGCGTCAGCGCGGCGCGGATGACCGCCTCCTGCCACTCGAACGGGATCGACAGGTCGCGCACCCAGTCGATCCAGTAGTCGGCCGTCTCCTCGTGAAAGCGCCGCGCCACCTCGGCGACCGATCCCTGCAGCGTTTCGTCGGGACCGAGCACGAAGGCGATCGGCCGCTGCAGTACGAAGGACACCTCGTCGACCAGCGCCACGATCGAGCAGTCGGTGGTGGCGCGCAGGACGTACTCGGCGCCGACGTAGCGCACGTGGTTGCTGCCGTAGGTCATGGTCGGTCGCCGCGCGCCGTAGTCCGCGGCCGGCCGCAGCAGCACGCGGATGCGCGGGCTGCCGGCGAGCGGGCGCACCTGCCGCACCAGCGCCATCGGGCAGAACAGGCGCCCGAACTGGCGCATGCGCGGCGCGAGGTCGACGATCTCGACCGCGCCACCGTTGCGGTCGTACAGGCGCGTGGCGACGATCGCTGTGTTGGGCAGGTATGCCTGCTCGCTGTGCGAGAACTCTTCCAGCTCGATTGCGAAGAAGCCGAACGCGCCGTCGTCGTTGCGCTCGCGCAGCAGCGAGCAGAACACCGGGTCGCCGTCGATGCGCGGAAGGCAGGTCCACACCATCTCGGCGCGTTCGTCGAGCAGCGCGGCGATGGCGCCGTTGCCGATCAGCGCGAGCTCGAGCGATTGCGCCGTCATGCGGAACGGCGCCCGAAGCGCCCGACCCATGCGGCGAGCCAGCGTCGCACTGCCGCCGCGTCGGCGATGCGCCAGCGCGCCGCCGAGGCTCCGTCGCCGACCTTGATCGACCGTCCTCCGAGCCGGTTTACCACGCTGAAGCCGAACTCGTCGGTGAGATCGTCGCCGATGAATACCGGCGTGCGGTCGCGAAACGGCCGCTCCGCCATGAAGTCCCCGATCACCGTGCCCTTGTCGCGGCCGCCGGGCTTCAGCTCGTACACCATTTTCCCGGCCTGCACCTCGAAGCCCCGGCCGAGCTCGGTGGCCGCGCCCTCGACCAGCTCGCGCACCGCATCGGCCTGCCAAGGAGCGAGCCTGTAGTGGAGCGCCAGGTTGTAGCCCTTGTCCTCGAACACGAGGCCCGGGTGCTGCGCGGCGTAGGCGGCCAGGCGCGCGGCGGCGCGCCGCACCGGCTGCTCGGGAAACGCGTGCCGGTGCATACGCCCGGCCGCGTCGCGCCGCTCGACGCCGTGCTGCCCGGCGGCCGGCAGCACGAGCGGCGAGCACAGGCGGTCGATGTCCGCGACCGAGCGCCCGCTGATCAGCGCCAGCGCCCCGCCGGCGCCTTCGTGCAGGTCCGCCAGCAGCCTGCGCATCGGCGCATCGACGCGCACGGCGTCCGGGCGCTCGGCGTGCTCGAGCAGCGTGCCGTCGAGATCGAGGAAGAACGCCCAGTCGGCTGCGATCTGCGGCAGCATCTGCGCCGTCATCCGTGCCCCGCCTCGAGCTGCGCGCTGCGCACGCGCGACAGCACCCTGTTGCGGTGGCGTATGCGCGCGGCATCGAGCAGCATGCGTCCGGCCCACCGATATACGTTGAACTCCTGTACCAGTCCACGCATGCTGCGCATGCGCGCGCGCTGCTCCTCGGGCGAGAGACTGAGCGCGAGCAGCAGCGCCGCGGCGCTCTGCTCGATGTCGTAGGGATTGACGATCAGCGCCTCGTGCAGCTCGCGCGACGCGCCCGTGAACTGCGACAGGATCAGCACGCCGCGCTCGTCGTCGCGCGCGGCGACGAACTCCTTGGCGACCAGGTTCATGCCGTCGTGCAGGCTCGAGACGCAGCACAGGTCGGCCGCGCGGTACAGCTCGAATACCCGCTCGGCGCTGTGGTGCTCGATGTTCAGCACGATCGGCTGGTAGCCGGGCCGGCCGAAGCGCTCGTTGATGCGCCCGGCGAGCTCGCGCACCCGCGCCTCGAAATGCCGGTATTCGTCGATCGAGGAGCGCGACGGCGCAGCCGCCTGCACGAACGAGAAGCGGCCGACCCACGAAGGCTCGAGCTCCAGCAGGCGCTCGACCGCCATGAAGCGCTCGAGGATCCCCTTCGTGTAATCGAGCCGGTCGACGCCGACCCCGATGCGGACCTCGGGCGCGATGCCGAGGCGCTCGCGCACGCTCTTGCGGCAGTCCTCGACCGGCGGCTGCTGCGCCATCGCCGCCGGCGGCCACTCGATCGAGATCGGATAGCGCCGCACCTCGGTCTGCTCGCCGCCGTAGGAGATGGTGAAGGTCTCGCGGTCGACGCGCGCTTCGAGGAACCGGTCGACCGTGTCGAAGAAATTGTTGCAGTGGAATTGCGTGTGGAAGCCGAGGATCGACGAGCCGAGCAGGCCCGCGAGCACCTCCTCGCGCCAGGGCAGGATGCCGAAGGCCTCCGGGTTGGGCCAGGGAATGTGCCAGAAGGTGATGATCGTGGCGCGGGGCAGGCGCTCGCGCACCATGCGCGGCAGCAGCGCGAAGTGGTAGTCCTGCACCAGCACGATCGGATTGTCGGTGCGCGTCTCGCCCGCCACCACGTCGGCGAAGCGGCGGTTGACCTTCTTGTAGTGCTCCCAGTCGGCGGCGCGGAACACCGGGCGCGTGTGCGCGATGTGGCACAGCGGCCACAGACCCTCGTTGGCGAAGCCGTAGTAGTAGCCCTGCTCCTCCTCGCGCGTGAGCCACACGCGGCGGATGCGGTAGGCCGGCTTGTCCGGCGGCACCATCACGCGGTCGTAGCGGTCGACCGCCTCGCGGTCCGCGCTGCCCGCGCCGTGCGCGATCCAGGTGCCGGAGCAGGCGCGCATCACCGGCTCGAGCGCGCTCACCAGGCCGCTCGCCGGGCGGCGGATCTCGATCACGTTTCCGCGCCGCTCGTGGATGTAAGGCTCGCGGTTGGACACGATCAGCACCTCGTCGCCCTTCAGGTCCTCGCGCAGAATGCGTCTCAAGGCTTCGGGTCCCCAGCTCATCTGGCTCTCGTCGCGCCCAAGGCGCTCGGACTCGAGATCGCGCACCAGTGCCTGCAGGTCCCTTGCGATCGGACGCAGCTCGGGCGCGGACACCCGCACCGGCCCGCGCGAGCCGAGCAGCGCCTCGCCGGAGATGATCGCCTTGAGGCCCGCCACCCAGCCGCGCCAGCTGATCTCGGCGATCACCACCGTGATCAACGCCACCACCGCGGCGATCGCCGCGAACAGGTAGAAGATGTATCTCTTCGTGGTCTCGCTGCGCTTCTGCACGAAGCTCATGTCCTGCGCGATCACCAGCACGCCGACCGCCTTGCCGTCGGCTTCGATCGGGTTGGCCGAGATGTAGAGCGGCCCGTCCTTGAGCTGCAGGACACGATCGCGCTCGGCCGCGAGCGAAGCGTCATCGCAGCGCACCTGCCGCGGGAAGCCGGGAGTCGCGTATAGCAGGCGGCCGTTCGCCTCGCACATGCCGAGCGCGAACACGCGCTCGTCCCGGATGATGCGCTCGAAGTAGCGCGCAACCTCCACGCGCGAGCGCTCGTGCACCAGCTTCGCGAAGGGCTCCTGCGTGGCATTGCTGATGAGCATGCTGCGCCGCTCCAGATCCTGCACGAACCACTTGAGCGTCAGCTGGTCGACGAGCGGAACCACCGCGTAGGCGATGGCCGCCAGCGCGATTCCGAGAGGGAGTATGAAGCGCAGGGATAGCCGCATCGGAATCGGTCCTCGCCGCGCGCACCGGCAAGGTCCGCTCCGATTATAGCGGCGATCCGGACAGCACGCGCATCAGCCAAAACGCCGCGAGCGCGAGCGGCAGGATGATGGCGAAGAACACCACCTGCCGGTTCTCGAAACGCGCGCCGCGCTTGCGCTCGATCCAGTCGAGCAGCGCGTCCGCGCCGAAGTACAGCCCCGCGGCGACGACGGTGAAATAGACGATGTCCATGCGCCCTCCTCAGCCCGGTGCGTGCGCGCGGCGGCCGCGGCCTCGCAGCAGCGCGCCGATCGCGAGCACCAGGAACAACGTGCCGCCGATCACGGCGATGAGTCCGCCCAGCCCCATGACGCCCATCGCGGCGATCTCGCCTGCGCCGCGCAGCGTCTCGGCGGCGCCCGCGACCTTGCGCTGCACGCCGTAGCCGCCGGACCAAAGGAGCCCGAGCACGTGCAGCAGCTGCCCGCCCGCGTACAGCCATAGCTGCGCCACCGCCCAGCGCGCGCGCGCGGCGCCGAAGCCGAGGCGCGGCAGCAGGTAATAGGCGAGCCCCATAAACGCCAGGGTCACGCCGACGATCGAGCCGTGGTAGTGCGCCGGAATCTTGACGTTGCTGCCGCTGATCGCGAGGCCGATCAGTCCGCCCGCGCCAAAGAGGATCAACGAGCTGAGCAGCGCGGCGCGCAGCACGCGCTCCTCGCCCACGGCCGGCGCGGCGCGCGCCAGCGCCACGACCGCGGCGAGCGCGAACGGCAGGATCGCGAGGCCTCCGCCGAAGCGCATGAGCCAGGTGAGCATCCGGTGGTGCTCGACCGAGCCGACGTCGTAGGCGAGGTAGATCACGGGCGTCAAGAAAACCGACGCGAGGCCGATACCGAACAGCAGCGCCGCGGTGCGCGGCGTGAGCGGCAGCGGGGCGCCGCCCGCCTCCGCCAGCCACAGCCAGGCGACGAACATGAGCAGCGTGTAGGTGAACTGCAGCACGTGCCCGCCGCCCCAGAACGCGAGCTCGTAATAGCCCTTCGGCTCGAGCGCGTGCGGCACCTGCGCGAACGACCAGGCGAAGGCGATGAGCGCGACGCCCGCGGAAACGAGCGAGGTGTTCAGGCCGAAGCGCAGCGCCCCGGTGCCGTCCAGGCGCACGCCGACGCGCGGCACCGAGAGCATGCCGCGCGCAACCGAAAGCGCCACGCCCGCGCCGAACGCGGCCAGGCCCGTGAGGAACACCGGCTCGTCGAGCACCGGGATGTAGTTGCTCATCACCGGTCGGCCGGCGCCCGCGAAAGGCGCGGTCGCCATCAACGCCGTGCCCGCGAGCGCCAGCGCGAGCGCGCACCAGCCGAGTGCGAGCAGGCGCGGCGCGCTGTTCAGCGTCCAGAGCATGCCGGCGAAGGCGAGGAACCACACCAGCACCGACAGGTCGACGTGCGCCACCAGCGCGACGTGGAAGAAATCGACCAGCGGGAACACGTCCTTCACCGCCGGCGCGCGCGACAGCACGAGCAGTACGGAGAGCACGCCCGCGGCGGCGAGCGAGACGAGTGCGAGCGCGAGCCAGCCCGTGGCGAGCGTGCGGCGCGCGTCCTGCAGCAGCGGCAGCGTATACCCGTTCATGACAGCACGATCCCTCCCCGGCGCGGCCGGTAGTCGATGGTGAGCACCTGCCCGGCGGCGAGATCGACCGTCTGCGCGCGCGCGTACTCGCCCGGGCGGCGCAGGTCGTCGTCCAGCGTCACGCGCAGACGGTGCCGCCCCGCCGGCACGGCGATGCGCCGGTACAGCGACGCCGCGCCGTCGCGCGCGATCCCCGAAGGCGCGAGCGTCTCGTCCAGAAGCAGGCGTCCGTCGAGCGCGACCGTGACGCGCACCGGCGAGCGCTCGCGCGGGCAGGCGAGCGGCGCGCGCATGTTGGGCGGCAGCGCGGCGAGCTCCGCCTCGCTCAATGCGCGGCACGGCTCCAGGCGCGCGCCGGCATGCGCGATGCTCAGCAGCAGCAGCGCCTGTCCCGGCGCGAGCGGCGCGTACGCCGGGCGGTGCGAGAAAAGCGCGATCAGGCCGCCGAAGGCGGCGTATACGCCGACGCGGAAGTATGGCGCAGTCTTGCGGCCGGGCCAGCGCCGGGAAGGAAGCTTCTTCTTCAGGGATTCCTGAGAACTCTTGTGTGAAACCCAGGGCATGACGCACAGGCCGATCGTCGCCGCGCCGGCGAGCGCCCACAGCATCGCGGCCGACGTGGCGTACATGAGCGGGTGCGCGAACAGCAGGTACCAGTCGAAGTCGAGCGACGCCGGCAGGCGCGCGGGATCGGCCGGCGCCGTCGAGCCGACCGGCACCGCGAGCGCGGCGACCAAGAGCGTCGCGAGCGTGCCGAGCGCGAGCGCGCGCGGCGCGACGGTGCGCGGCCGCCCCATCCTCTGCACGTGGATCCACAAGCCGGCGAGCAGCAGCAGCGGCAGCCCGATGTGCAGGAACACGAAAAGCGAGAACATGCGGTCGGCGGTCGCCTCGGCGCCGAGGAAGTTTCGCGCCAGCGGCTCGGCGCCGACGCGCAGGCCGTCCAGCCACTCGGCCGTTGCCAGCGCCGAGAACTGCGCGCGCGCGTCCCACACCAGCCAGCAGCCGACGACGCCCGAGGCGTACAGCAGCCACATGAGCGGCACGCCCGAGACCCACAGGAAGGCGCGGCTGCGCCGGTAATGGCCCAGCGTCCACTCGCGCGCCAGGTGCCCGAAGCTCACCGCCACCATGCCGTCGGCGGCGTAGCGGTGCACGCTGCGCAGCACGCCGCCGAGGTACCACTGCCCGTTCGACAGGCGATCGATCGACGCGTAGGCGCCCGCGGCGCTGGTGTCGAAGAAGACGTACAGGTAGATGCCCGTCGCCGCCAGCACCCAGAAGAAAAGGTAGCCGAGCGCTCCCAGGTTGCGCAGCGGGTTGGCGGCCACGCCGAACATGCGGTCGAGCGCGCGCACGGCGTTTCAGCTCCGGAACACGAACCCGTCGGCCGCGGGCTCGAAGTCGATCACCAGCGCGCTGCCCGGCGCCAGCTCGAGCGTCGCCTTGCGCTCGTAGTCGAAGCCGACGGTCGGCCGGTCGCGCATGCGCGCCACGACCTTGTGGCGCCCGGCCGGCACCTTGATGCGGAAGTACGCGGTTGCAGCGCCGTCGCGCTCGAGTCCCGCGGGCGGCACCTCGCGCCGCAGCACCACCTTGCCGTCCAGCTCCAGCTCGACCAGGATATTCGCGCGCTCGCGCGGGCAGTCGAGCGCGGCGCGCATGTTCGGTGCGAGCTTCGCCAGCTCGGCGGCGCTGCGCTCGCGGCACTTCTGCTTGCGCTCGGCGGCGTGGATGAACGAAAGCCGCACCAGCGCCTCGCCAGGGCCGACGTCGGTGAACGGCGGCCAGGTTGCAAAGGTGCCGATCAGCGCCATGAGCGGTACGTAGAGCGCGAACTGGGCGAGGAAGCGCAGCGCCTGCCTCATGTTCCGCCTCCCAGCTTGACCAGCTCGGCCTGGCGCGCGCGGATGCGCGGGGCGAGGCGGAACGCGTCGGCAAAGCAGTCGTCCTGCTTCAGGCCGTGCGCCGAAAACGCCGGGTAGGCCGCCTCGACCATGCCCACCGAGCCGCAGGCGTACACCTGGTAGCTCGACAGGTCGGGGAAGTCGGCCAGGATCGCCTCG
Organism: uncultured Pseudomonadota bacterium; assembly: GCA_963739205.1. GTDB lineage: Bacteria > Pseudomonadota > Gammaproteobacteria > Burkholderiales > SG8-39 > DAHVFK01. Next base: position 131,780 of record CAVTZJ010000004.1, read on the forward strand.
TGCACCAGGCCCGTGCGCCCCTGCCAGTCGTCCCCGGGGCGCGACTCGGAGAGTACCGGCACGAAGTCGAAGTTGTCGTGCTCGCGCGCCCATTGGCGGGCGAGCTCGCCGAGGTACAGGTCCTCGGGCCGGCGCACGCCCCAGTACAGGATCATCCTGCGCTTCAGGCCGCGATGGAATGCGTACTCGACCATGCTCTTCACCGGCGCGAACCCGGTCGAGCCGGCGACGAAGATGATCGGTTTGTCGGAGGCCTCGCGCAGGAAGAACGATCCGACCGGGCCTTCGAAGCGCACGATGTCGCCGACCTTCATGCGCTCGAACACCTGGCCGGTGAAGCGCCCGCCGGGAATGCGGCGGATCTGCAGCTCGACGCGATCGTTGACGTGGGGCGCGGTGGCGAAGGAGAAGCTGCGACGCTCTCCGTCCTCGAGCAGCACGTTGATGTACTGCCCGGCGTAGAACTCGATCCGCTCGCCGCCCTCGATGCGCAGGACGACGCGCATCACGTCGGGCGCGAGCAGCTCCAGGCTCTCGACCGTGGAGGTCCAGACGCGCTGCGCGATGCCGCCCGGCGCCGCGGTGGGCACGTACTCCAACTCGATGTCCGTCAGCGGCGTCGCGCAGCAGGTGAGCAGCTTGCCCGCCGCGCGCTCGGCGTCGGTCAGCATGGCGTGCTGGTAGGCGCCGTAGTCGACGCGGCCGTAGGCGAGCGTCGCCTTGCACTGACCGCAGCCGCCGTTGCGGCATTCGTAGGGCAACGGCACGCCCTCGCGCAGGCCCGCGTCCAGCAGCGTCTCGCCCTCGCGCACGGCGACGATGCGGTTGTCCGGGCGCACTAGCATGTGGTAGCCCTCGGCGGGACCGGTGCGGCGGCGCGGCGGCAGCCAGGGCATGAGTGCGAGAAAAGCCGTCAGTCCGCCGACCAGCGCCCACACCTCGCCCGTCGTCCAGCGGTACAGCAGCGCGTACACCGGCAGGTAGAACCAGTCCAGGCCGATCGTGGTCACCGCGGCGGCGAGGTTCGCCTCACCCTGGCTCACCGCGGGCTCGATCAGCGACAGCGCCACCAGCGCAAGGCTCAGCGTCAGCGTGATCTGCCACGGCGGCACCAGCTTCGCCTGCGGCACGCGCTGCGTGTGTACCCACAGCACGGCGAGCACGGCGAGCGGCAAGCCGATGTGGATGAACGACAGGAGCGAGAACAGGCGGTCGTTGACCGCCTCGGGGAAGATGAAGTTGCGTACCAGCGCGCCGCCGAACATCGGCAGCCGGTCGAACCACTCGGCCGTCGCCACCACGACGAACTGCGACAGGCGGTCCCAGGGCAGCATGTAGCCGTTGATGCCGGCGGCGTACACCAGCCATACCAGCGCAAGGCCGCTCACCCAGGAGAACCAGCGAAAGCCGCGGTAGCGGTCGAAGCTCCAGTGGCGCGCCATGTGCAGCAGCATCGTGAGCGCCACGCCGTCCGAGCCGTAGCGATGCAGGCTGCGCATCACCCCGCCCAGGTACCACTGCTGGACGGTGAGGTACTCGACCGAGGCGTGCGCTTCGCTCACGCCGGTCTTGAAGAAGGCGTACAGATAGAGTCCGCTCGCGACTACCACCCACATGAGGTAGTACGCGATCGGCCCCAGGTAGTAGAGCGGATTGAGGCGCTCGCCAAAGGCGAGGTTGAACAGCGCCTCAACCCTGAGAAATAACCATTGAATCGGCAGGTGAATGCGCTTCAGCACCGTCGTTCTCCCAGAGACGATGCTAGGCGGCAGGCGCCGCCTGCTGATTGATGTGAATCAACTAAGGAGGATCAGCCCGGGCGCTTGCGGCGCCATTCGACGATTACGGTGGCGAAGCCGAACACGATGATGCTCGCGCCGACAAAAAGTTCGATCAGCACGGAGTAGTTGAAGCGGTAGCGCCCCGACGCGGGGTCGTAGACCGTGCACAGCAGCCGCACCTTGTCGATCAGGCCGACGATCCCGGCCGCGGGGCGCGGCGCGTTCTGCGCGAGTTCCAGCAGCGCGCCGGTGAACTGCGGCACACTGAAGGCGTCGCCATACACCTGCCGGTAGATGCGCCCCTGCGCGTCGACGATGCTGACTTGCAGCAGGTGATCGAAGCCGGCCGGCGTCGCTTCGTAGCGAAAGCCGAAGTCGCGCGTCAGTGCCTCCACCGTGCCGGCTTCGGGGCTCAGGAACTTCCAGTCGGGCGAGTCGATGCCCTGCTTGCGCGCGAACTCCGCCATCGCCTGCGGCGTGTCGTACGGCAGGTTGAAGCCGATGGTAGCGACGCGGAAGCTTCCCGGCCCGAGCGTGCGCTCGGCCTCACGCACCGCGCCCTGCAGGAACTTGGTCGCGGTCGGGCACACCTGGAAGCATCCGGTGTAGACGAAGTTCACCACCAGCGGCTTGCCGCGGTAGGACTCGAACCGCACCTCTCTGCCCGAGGTGTCGTACAGCGCGTAACCGCCCACCTGGCTGCCGATCGCCGCCTGGCTCTCGCGCAAGGCGGCATCCTGGTCGAAACCGGCAAGTGCCGGCGAAGCCAACAGGCTAGCCGTGAGGATCGCGACGCCTCTAGTTGAACGCCACATCGAGCATCGCGCCGAACAGCACGCAGCACAGCTGCACCAGCGAGGCGAAGAAGGCCGCGAGCGCATTGCGGCGTACGGGCGCGGCGGCGAGCACGGTGCACTTCCACAGGAAGAACGCTCCCCCGGCCGCCGCCGCGACGAGGTAGATCCATCCCAGCCCGTAGAACGCCGGCGCGAGCGAGGCTGCGACCAGCAGCGCGGCGCTCGCGAGGATGGCGCGCGCGGCGCGCGCCTCGCCGACGACCACCGGCAGCATCGGCACGCCTGCGGCGGCGTAGTCCTCCCGGTAGGCGATCGCCAGGCTCCAGAAATGCGGCGGCGTCCAGAGAAACAGCACCACCGCGAGCGCCAGGGCGTCCGGGTTCGGCACGGGCGACACGGCGGCAGCGCCCGCCAGCACCGCGAAGCTGCCTGCGAGTCCCCCCACCACGATGTTCCACCAGGTGCGGCGCTTGAGCCACACGGTGTACACGACGCCGTAGGTGAAGGCGCCGAGGAACACGTAGGTCGCCGCGGCGAAGTTCGCCGCCCAGGCGGCGAGCGCGAACGAGCCGACCATCATGGCGCCAATCAGCCACAGCCACTTCGTTCCGTGCGCCAGCCGCCCGGTGACGAACGGGCGCCCGCGCGTGCGCTTCATGCGCGCGTCGAGGTCACGCTCGGCGTACTGGTTGTACGCGCCCGCTGCGGACGACGAGACCAGCACGGCGAGCGTCACCGCCAGCACCTGCCAGGCCGCGAGCGCCGGTCCCGCCTGCACCGCGAGGCCGGCGAGCGCGGCGACCGCGATCGCCACGCCGATGCGCAGCTTGAACAGGTTGAGAAAGGCGCTCATGGGTGCGGCCCTACTTCAATGGCCAGACCGTAGCGAGGTACTTCCAGTTGATGAAGTAATAGAGCACGAACGACACCAGGAACACCAGCGCGAGCGAGAACGTTCCCGGCGCGACCATGCCCCAGGCTCCGATGCCGGTGCTGCCGTGGCCGGTGATCGCCGCCGACACAGTGGACGGCTGCGCCGTGAGCCTGGGGGCCGGCGCCACGCCCGCGGCTGCGCGCACGTGCGCGAAGCCGGGCGTCGCGATCTTCCTGCCCAGGAACACCGAGCCGACCGTGTTCAGCAGGTACATTGCGCCGCCGACGATCGCGATCAGGCCGCTGATCCCCGCCAACCCCATCATCAGGAATGCCGCGCCGGGAAACTCGTACGGGAAAGCATTGCCCGCGAAGGTCATGTCCCATTCGCGGCGCGGCACGCCGAGCGTGCCGGCGGCCATCAGGAACAGCGCTACCCCCGCCATCCCCAGGCCGAACACGTACGGCTGCCATTTCGCCATGGTCGGGAACATGATCTCGCGCCGGAACAGCACCGGGATCAGGAAGTAGGTGAGCGCCATGAACGCGAGCGTGGTGCCGATCACTACCGTGGCGTGGAAATGCCCCGGCACGTAGAGCGTGTTGTGGATGATGAGGTTGAGCTGCTCGGTGCCCATCATCACGCCCGAGATGCCGCCCAGGAAGCCGAACCCGACCAGCGAGATGAACATTCCGGAGAACACCGGGTTGCCCCACGGCGCCCTGCGCAGCCACTCGAACATGCCGTGGTTGTAGCCCTTCTCGCGCTGCGCCACTTCGATCGCGCCCGGCACCGTCAGGCCGTGCACCATCGACGCGAGCACCGCCAGGTACATCGCGTAGCTGGTGTTGAAGATCTTCCAGTTCGAGGTCAGCCCCGGATCGGCGAGCAGGTGGTGGGCGCTCGCCAGCTGCAGGAAGAGGATGTAGAGCAGGAACGCGGTGCGGCTGACCCGCTCCGACATCGGCTTGGCGCCGAATACGATGGCGGCGATCGCGTACCACACCGAGATGTGCGCCGCGACGTTGATCTGCTGCGACGAATGGCCGAATGCCCACCAGACGGTGCGGTACATCAGCGTGTCGATGTGGCTGATCAGGCCGACCGACCAGAGAAAGGTTGGAATCAGGATGATCGCACCCGAGGCGATGGTGAACACCGCGATGATCGCGGCCGTGATGGCGCCGAAGGTCACCAGCGGGACCGAGCCGACGTAGGTGCGCTCGGACTTGGCCACCATCAGGGTGCCGAAGAACACGAAACAGGCGATCAGCGCGCCCACCGCGAACAGGATCAGGCCCAGGTAGAACGTCCAGTGCGCGCCCATCGGCACGTACGAGGTCATCATCACGCTCGAGTCGCCCCGCGTCACGGAGTAGTTGTTCATCAGGGCGCCGAAGAGCATCAGTCCGAACGCCGCCCACCCGATGCGCGGCGTCGCGATACGCGACCTGAGCAGCGTGCTGGAGCAGAAGTACAGCACCGCGATCTCGAAGAAGATGACCCAGAAGATCAGCATGTCGAGCCCGTGCGCCGTGAGCACCTGGTAGAACCGGTCCGCCGGCAGCCAGTGCACCGCCGGCCAGCGCGTCAGCACCACGCCGATGGCGAGGATGCCGCCGATCAGCAGGAACACCACCGCCGTGACCGCATTCGCCTTGATCAGGCGCTCGGCGGGCTCGTGAAACACCAGCCCGGTGGTCGGGCAGGTCCTGAACATTCGATTGACTGCCATGCTCGCCCCCCCTATTTGACGACGTACAGCTTGCTGGTCATGGTGCTGTGGCCGATCCCGCAGTACTCGTTGCAGACGATCGAGTACGCGCCGGGATGCGTCGGCGTCACCGTGATGACGTGGTCGTAGCCGGGATGCACTTCGATGTTGATGTTCTCCGGCTGCAGCGAAAAGCCGTGCAGGTAGTCCATCGACATCAGGTGGATACGGTAGGACTTGCCGGCTTCGAGCTCGAGGATCGGGTACCAGCTCCACAGGCGCGCGATCAGGTAGGCGTCGCCGCCCGCAGGCGGACGCACCACCGGCACCTTGAGGTCGCCGCCCTCCTCGCGCACCTTGTACTTGTCGACCATGTCGGCGGTGAGCTTCGAGTACTGCTCGGCCGACATGCGGTAGGCCTCGTTGGCGAGATTCTGTTTTCCGTACAGGTGCCAGTACGGCATCATGAAGAACATCACCATGCACCAGATCAGCGCGATGACGATCCACAACAATTCGGCGCGGTCGAGCGGCTGTTTCCACCAGACGCGTTCCGGCGGGGGCAGGATGGCGCTCATGGATCTCTCCTCACTTGGCGATCGGCAGCGAGACGATTTCCATCACGCCCCAGATGATGTAGAGCACCGTCGGCATCGCGATCCCCAGGAACAGGAGCAAGAAGGGGTTGTCGAGCAGCTGCTGCATCACGGGCACCGGCTCGTCCGGAACCTCGTCCATCGGATGCGTCTCGGTCGCATTGGCCATGTGTTCCCCCTGTGGATGGTTGACGCGGACCTTTCGGTCCCATGCCAGCGCACGGTACGCGGCGCGTTCCCGGGTAAACTTGATACGTATCAAGCAATCCCGGCCGGACCCGTAAAACCATGCATTTCGTGACTCCGGAAGAGACATCGCGGCGCAGCATCGCGCGCTGGCTGCTCGTGTGCGCGACCTTGGTGTACGCGATGGTGGTGGTCGGCGGCGTGACACGACTCACCCACTCCGGACTGTCGATCGTCGAGTGGCAGCCGCTCGTCGGCACGGTGCCGCCGCTCACCGACGCCGACTGGAATGCGCTGTTCGACCAATACAAGCAGACGCCCGAATACAAGCAGGTCAATTTCGGCATGCCGCTTGCCGGCTTCAAGAGCATCTTCTGGTGGGAGTACGCGCACCGGCTGCTCGGCCGCGCGATCGGCGTCGTGTTCCTGGTGCCGTTCCTGTGGTTCCTCGCGCGCCGCCGGGTCGACCGGCGCCTCGCCTGGCAGCTCGGCGGCATCTTCCTGCTCGGCGCGCTGCAGGGCGGCATGGGCTGGTTCATGGTAAAGAGCGGTCTGGTAAACGATCCGCGCGTCAGCCACTTCCGCCTCACCGCGCACCTCGGCATCGCGCTGGCGATCTTCGCGGCCGAGCTGTGGCTGGCGCTCGGGCTGCTTGCGCCGCGGCTGCGGCGCGCGCCGCACCCGACGCTCGCGCGCGCCGGCCTCGCGCTCGCCGCGCTCGTGTTCCTGATGGCGCTCACCGGCGGGTTCGTCGCCGGCCTGCATGCCGGACACGCCTACAACACCTTCCCGCTCATGAACGGGCACATCGTGCCGCCCGAAATCATGATGCTCGATCCCTGGTACGAGAACTTCCTCTACAACATGGCCACCGTGCAGTTCGTGCACCGCTCGATCGCCTGGCTGCTCGCGCTGCTGGTGCCGATCTTCTGGCTGCGCGTGCAGGGCGCCGGGCTCGAGCCGCGCGCGCGCCTGGCGAGCGACGCGATGCTCGCCGCGCTCGTGCTGCAGATCTCGCTCGGCATCGCCACCCTGCTGCTCGTCGTGCCGGTGCCGCTCGCCGCGGCGCACCAGGCGGGCGCCGTATTGCTGCTCGCGACGGCGCTGTGGACGGCGTTCGAGCTGCGCCGCGCCCTGCCCGTCAATGCGCGCGCCTTCGCCTGAGAAGCGCCTCGTCGCGGGCGCGGCGCTCGCCGCCGCCGGCTGGGCGCTGATGCTCGCGGTGCTCGGCGCGAGCGCCTACATCCGCATGAGCCCGGCGCCGGGCGCCGACGTCGAGCTCGCGCGCGGTCTGCACCGCGCGAGCGCCTCGCTCGCCGGCCTGGCGGTCCTGCTGCTCGCTGGATGGGCGCTGTGGCGCCGGCGCCTGGTCGCCGGCGCGCTTGGCGCGCTCGCGCTCATCGTCTTCCTGGCGGTCCTCGGGCGCGCGACCGGCTCGGCGCCGCCGCCTCCCGCGGCGCTCGGCAATCTCGCGGGCGGCCTGGCGCTCGCCACGCTGCTCGCCTGGATCTTCGGCCGCGCCATGGCGCGCTGGCCGGCCGCCGCGTCCGCGCGGCGCTTCGTGCTCGCCGTGCTCGCCGTCACGGCGGCGCAGGCCGCCTTCGGCGGCTGGCTGGCGACCTGCGTGCCGGTCGAGCCGCCCTCGCTCGTTCCTTGGGTGCACGCCGCCACCGGCGTCGCCGCGGCGGCGCTCGCCGCCTGGCTCGGGCTGCGCCTCGCGCGCACCGGGCTCGCGCGCTCGGGCGCGGCGCTCATCGTGCTGGCCGCGCTCGCGCTCGCCGCGGGCGCCGCTTCGCTGCTGCTCGACCTGCCAACGCTCGCGCTGCTCGCGCATCCGCTCGCCACCGCGCTGCTGCTCTCTGCGCTCGCGCAGCTCGCCGCCAGGATCGCTTGACGCACATCAAGGCCGCAGCGCGGCCGGCGCCGAACACTGCGCCGATGCCGGGCATTTCCGAATCGCTTAGCGAGCACCACCGCCAGTTCGAGCGGCAGATCGCCGCCGCGCAGGAAGCGGCCGCAGCGCGCGACTGGCAGGCGTACCGCGTGCGCGTCGCCGCGCTGCGCGAAGTGCTCGAGGCGCACATCGAGCTCGAGGAGCGCCACCTGCTGCCGGCGTTCGAGCGCGCCACGCCGCAGGCCGCGCGCGTCACCGAGGCGGTGCGTGCGGAGCATGCCGAGATCCGCACCCAGCTCGCGCGGCTCGCCGCGGCGGCGCCTGCGGTCGACCCGGAGGGCTGCCGCGCCGAGCTGGAGAGCCTCGAGCTCACGCTGCGCCGGCACGCGGCGCAGGAGGAAGGCATGCTGTACCGCGCCTTCGAGCACGTGCCGCTGCCCGAAGCGCCGGCCGAGGAGGCGACGCCCGAGCTCGACGTGCGCGGGCTCGAGCCGCCGGCGCCGATGATGCGGATCATGGAAGCGCTCGCGCGCGCACCGCAACAGGCGCTGCGCGTGCGCATCCACCGCGAGCCGTTTCCGCTCTACGAGCTGCTCGCCGAGCGCGGCTTCGGCTGGCGCAGCACGCCGCTCGCCGACGGCAGCTACGAACTGCTCATCCGGCGCTCAGGGCGCTAGGCGCCGCCGCATTCCCTCAGTCATCCACAGGCTGCCGTCGCGTCCGGCGATCAGCGCATCGAGCCCCGGCGTGGCCTCGACCAGGCGCTTGCCCGCCTTTTCGCCGAGCACCATGATCGCCACGCCCAGGCCGTCCAGCGCCTCGAGGCGCTCGGACACCAACGTCACGCCGTGCACGCCGGTCGACGGGTAGCCGGTGCGCGGATCGAGGATGTGGTGGTAGCGCCGGCCGCCGCGCTCGAAATACCGCTCGTAGTCCCCGGAGGAGGCGACGATGCCGCGCTCGATGCCGAGCACGCCGAGAAGCTTCTCCGGCGCGCGCGGGTCGCGCAGCCCGACGCGCCAGGGCGGCGCGCCGGCGCGCGCGAAGCAGGCGACGTCGCCGCCGCCGTTTACCAGCGCACGGCTGACGCCGTGCTGTTCCAGAAGCTCTGCTCCCGCCTGAATGATGTAGAGCTTTGCGATCCCGCCGAGATCGATGCGCATGCCCGGCCGCTCGAGGTACGCCGTCTGCGCGTGGACGTCCAGGCGCAGCTTGCGCCAGCCGACCCGCGGCAGCTTCGCCGCGATCTCGGCGGCCGTCGGCATGCGCGGGTCGTCGGCGCGGAAGCGCCAGCCGGTCAGTCCGCCGACCGTGACGTCGAAGGCGCCCTGCGTGCGTGCGGACATGCGCTGCGCGAGCTCGAGCACCCGCATCAGCTCGGGCGGTACCGCGACCGGATGCCTGCCCGCCGCGTCGTTTATCGCGCTCACGACGCTCTTCTGATCGTAGTGGTTCATCATGTCCGACAGGCGCCCCATCTCGCGGTAGGCGGCTTCGACCGCGGCATGCAGCGAGGCGTCGTCCGCACCCTCCGCGATCACCTCGACCAGCGTGCCCATCAGCGGGCGCTGCTCGTCGACGCGCGCGGCTTGTGCATTGCAAACAAAGAACGCCAGGAATAGCGCAACGAGTCGCCTCATGCGCCGAGTATAGGCGGCAGGGGAAATTGATCCGGATCAATCCGGAGCAGGCGCCCGGGCGCGAGACTGCTCGAATGGCAAGATTCCTTGCGGCGATCCTGCTCGCCCTCGTGCTCGCGCCGGCGCAGGCCGAAGACGTCGCCTCGGCCTATCCGCAGGCGAAGAGCTTCTTTCCCGAGGCCGACCGCTTCGGCGCGTTCGAGGGTTCGCCACGCGCCGCGCCGGCGTACCAGGGCGGCAAGCTACTCGGCTGGCTGTTCCTCACCAGCGACGTGGTGCGCATCCCGGCCTATTCGGGCAAGCCGATCAACAGCCTGGTGGGCTTCGACCTCTCCGGCACGATCCGCGGCATCGCCGTCGTCGCCCACGAGGAGCCGATCCTCGCGGCCGGCGTGAGCGAAGCGCAGCTGCGCGCCTTCAGCGACCAGTACCGCGGCAAGAGCGTGTTCGACCGCGTCACGATCGGCGCCGCCCGCCCGGGCTACGTCGCGGTCGACACCATCTCGGGCGCCACCATCACGGTGATGGTGCAGAACCAGACCGTGATGCAGGCCGCACGCCTGGTGGCCGAGTCGCGCGGCCTCGCCGCGGGGGAAGCTCCGCCGCGGGCGGCAAGGGCGCCGAAGAGCCGCTGTGGACGGTGGTGTGGCAGCAGCGCAAGTTCCGCATCGGCGTGCTGATCGCCGGCCTCGCGGTGCTGACGCTCATCCTCGTGCTGCAGGACTGGCTGGCGCGCTACCCGGTTTTCCTCGGTTATCTCCGGCGCATCTTCCTGCTCTACACCATCTTCTTCATCGGCTGGTTCGGTCTGGCGCAACTCTCGGTGGTGCAGGTGCTCACCTTCATGCACGCCGCGCTGCGCGACTTCAAGTGGGAGAACTTCCTCATCGACCCGATGCTGTTCATCCTGTGGGGCTTCGTCGCGGTGACGCTGCTCCTGTGGGGCCGCGGCGTGTACTGCGGCTGGCTGTGCCCGTTCGGCGCCATGCAGGAGCTCTTGCAGCAGGCCGCGAAGCGCTTCAAGGTCCCCCAGCTCGAGTTTCCGGACGTGGTGCACGAGCGGCTGTGGGGCGTGAAGTACGTAATCCTGATCGTGCTGTTCGGCCTGTCGCTCCAGTCGATGGGCCAGGCGGTGCGCTACGCCGAGATCGAGCCGTTCAAGACCGCGATCACGCTCAGGTTCGACCGCGAGTGGCCGTTCGTGCTGTACGCCGCCGGGCTGCTCGCGGCGTCGCTCGTCAACCGCAAGTTCTTCTGCAAGTACCTGTGCCCCCTGGGCGCGGCGCTGTCGATCCCGGGGCGCTTCCGCGTGTTCGACTGGTGGCTGCGGCGCCGCAAGGAGTGCGGCCGCCCCTGCCAGACCTGCGCCAACGAGTGCGAGGTGCGCGCCATCCGGCCGACCGGCGAGATCAACGCCAACGAGTGCCACTACTGCCTGGATTGCCAGGTCACCTACTACAGCGACCGAAAGTGCGCCCCCTTGATCGAGCGCCGCCTGAAGCGCGAAGAGCGGGCCCGAAAGCTGGCTGCGCATCCTTTGATACACGTCAAGTCGCCCCCGCGCCCCAAAGCCTAGATTGACGCCTCAGTAAGGGATTAAAAACCAACCGCTGAGGAACCACCATGACGACCTCTGTCCAACGCCTGCAGCGCGCCGCGCTTGCCGCGGCAGTCGCGCTGGCGATGACCTCCGCCTACGGGCAGTCGAAAGACGAGAAGCCGGTGCACCCCGGCACGCCGCCCTCCGAGCTGATGTACAAGGGCGCGCCGGTGCCGATCAAGCCCGGCGAAGCGGAAACGGTCGTCGAGCCGAAGGCGCCGCCGATGACCAAGGAAGAGTTCGAGATCGCGAAGAAAATCTACTTCGAGCGCTGCGCCGGCTGCCATGGCGTGCTGCGCAAGGGCGCCACCGGCAAGCCCCTCACCCCCGACATCACGCTCGCTCGCGGCACCGACTACCTCAAGGTGTTCATCAACTACGGCTCGCCCGCCGGGATGCCGAACTGGGGCACCTCGGGCCAGCTGACCGAGCAGCAGGTCGACATCATGGCGCGCTTCCTGCAGCAGCCGCCTCCGGTGCCGCCCGAGTTCGGCATGGCCGAAATGAAGGCCAGCTGGAAAGTGATCGTGCCGCCCGACCAGCGACCGAAGAAGCAAATGAACAAGATGGACCTGCAGAATCTCTTCTCTGTGACGCTGCGCGACGCCGGGCAGGTGGCGCTGGTCGACGGCGACACGAAGAAGATCGTCAGCGTGATCGACACCGGCTACGCGGTGCATATCTCGCGCCTGTCGTCCTCGGGCCGCTATCTGTACGTGATCGGGCGCGACGCGCAGATCAACCTGATCGACCTGTGGATGGAGCATCCCGCCAACGTCGCGGTGATCAAGGTCGGGCTCGAGGCGCGCTCGGTCGACAGCTCCAAGTACAAGGGCTGGGAGGACGAGTACGCGATCGCGGGCTCGTACTGGCCGCCGCAGTTCACCATCATGAAGGGCGACACGCTCGAGCCGCTCAAGATCGTCTCGACGCGCGGCATGATCGTCGGCAGCCAGGAGTACCACCCCGAGCCGCGCGTGGCCTCGATCGTCTCGTCGCACTTCCACCCCGAGTTCGTGGTGAACGTTAAGGAGACCGGCCAGACGCTGATGGTCAACTATTCCGACATCGACAACCTGCGCGTTACCTCGATCGGCACCGCGCGCTTCCTGCACGACGGCGGATTCGACTCGACCAAGCGCTACTTCCTGGTCGCGGCCAACACCTCCAACAAGATCGCGGTGATCGACACGAAGGACGACAAGCTGGTCAAGCTGGTCGACGTGGGCAAGATCCCGCATCCGGGCCGCGGCGCGAACTTCGTCGATCCGAAGTACGGGCCGGTGTGGGCCACCGGCGACCTGGGCGACGACGAGATCGCGGTGATCGGCACCGACCCGCTCAAGCACAAGGCGAACGCCTGGAAGATGGTGAGGACGCTCAAGAGCCAGGGCGGCGGCTCGCTGTTCATCAAGACCCACCCCAAGTCGCACCACCTGTACGTCGACAACGCGCTCAACCCCGATCCGAAGATCAGCTCCACGGTCGCGGTGTACGACGTCAGGAACCTGGACAAGGGCTTCACCGTGCTGCCGATCGCCGACTGGAGCGGCATCAAGGACGGCCCGCGGCGCGTCGTGCAACCCGAGTTCAACAAGGCGGGCGACGAGGTCTGGTTCTCGGTCTGGAACGGCAAGGAGCAGGAGTCGGCGCTGGTCGTGGTCGACGACAAGACGCTCAAGCTCAAGGCCGTGATCAAGGACAAGCGCCTGATCACCCCGACCGGCAAGTTCAACGTCTACAACACGCAGCACGACGTGTACTGAAAGAGGAACGCGCATGAAACGCAACGCAACCGCACTGCTCGCCGCGCTCGGCGCAGCCGCACTCATCGCCGCACCCGCCGCCAAGGCGGACGAGGCGATGGCGAAGAAGTACAACTGCCTCGCCTGCCACACGGTCGACAAGAAGGTCGTCGGCCCGGCCTACAAGGACGTGGCGAAGAAATACAAGGGGCAAGCCGACGCAGAGGCGAAGCTCATCGAAAAAGTGAAGAAGGGCGGCAGCGGCGTGTGGGGCCCGATCCCCATGCCGCCGAATACCGCAGTGCCCGACGCCGACGTCAAGGCGCTGGTGGAGTGGATTCTCAAGCAGGGCTGATCGCCGCGCGCCCATAAGGCGCGTGTCGGACGAGGGAGCGGGGGCAAAACCCCTGCTCCTTTTCTTTTATCTGCGCGCCAGGCGTGCCGAGAGCCGAGCAAGCGGCCGAGGCAGCGCGTCCCAGTCGACGGCGTCTAGCGCGTTCTTCACCACGAGACCCAGCTCCGTGTCGCCCTCGAGCGCCAGGCGCCGGGTGAAGAACAGCGTATCGGGGTCCTCGCGCCGCAGTGCGAGCGCGAGATAGTCGCGCGCCGCCGCGCGGATGACGACGTCCGGCTGGCCGCGCGCCGGAAGGAAACTGCGGCCGGCGAGCGAGACGGTCACGCCGAGGCGCGGCGAGTCGAGCTCGATGCGCACCCGCCTGTTCACTGCGGGTTCGAGCGCCGAACGCGACAGCAGGCCGGCGCGCAGCGCGATGTTCAGAGCCGCGCACAGCGCGAGCGCGGGCGGCAGCTCGGGCAGCATCACGACCGCTCGAGCCCCGGGCGACCGTGCCAGAAGCCGTCGCAGTCGTTCGCCGCGTCGCGCACCGGCGCCGGGGCACCGTCGCACGCGGCGCGCCACGCGCGCAGCGCCTCGACGGTGCCCTCGGACTGCGGACTGAGCCGCAGCACGTCCACGCCGGCCTCCCTGATGGACGCGATCTGGTTGATCAAGTTGTACACGCGCGCCGACTGCGTCTGCACGCCGTTCAGCGTGAGGAACGGCTCCCCCTCGCGCGTGTCGAGCGGCAGCCCGTCCGGATAGCCGAGGCAGCGGTACTCGCAGGACTCCTTCTGCAGCTTGAACCGCCGCGCGGTGAAGCAGCGCGCGGAGAACGCGAGCGGCAGCCTGCCCCAGGCGAACAGCTCGCATTCGAGGCCCGCGGGCCGCGCGCCGAGCACGCCTTCGAGCATGGCGCGCGAGGTCTCGACCGGCGCCACCCAGCGCGTCGCGCCGAGCTCGGCCATGAGCGCGAGCGTTTCCGGGTTGTAGATGTTCAGGTGCGGCCCCGCGACCCAGCCGGAGCGGCCGGAAAGCAGCCTGACCGCGCCCATGTCGTTCGCCTCGACGCGCAGGTGCCCATTGTCCGCGACGCGGCGCACGAGCTTCAGGTCGCCCGCGCCCTCGACGAGCGCCTGCGCCGAGAGCACCACCTCCTTGCCGTGCGCGGCGAGCAGATCGGCGATCTCGAGCCAGTCCTCGAACGCGAGCTCGTGGCGCCGCGAGCACACCACCTCGCCCAGGTACACCGTGTCGACCGACGCCTCGGCGATCTCGCTGTAGAACTCGAGCACCCGGCTGCGCGGCCAGTAGTACAGAAGCGGTCCCAGCGAGAGCTTCATTTCCAGGGCCTGGAAAAGGCGCCGAGCGTGTGCTGGCTGCCCTCGGCATTCCGGTCGAGCGCCGCCATCCACTCGCGCCGCGGCGCGAATTGCGCGCCCTCGCGGCACACGGCGTCGATCGCCTCGCGCCACACCCTGGTCACCTGCGCGACGTACGCCGGGCTCCTCTGGCGCCCCTCGATCTTCACCGCGCGCACGCCGATGGCGAGGAACTCGGGCAGCATCTCGAGCGCGTTCAGGCTCGCCGGCTCCTCGATCGCGTAGTAGGTCGCGCCGTCGACTTCGAAGCGCCCCTTGCACAGCGTGGGATAGGCGGCGCCCTCGCCCTTCGCGTAGCGGTCGATGAGCACCCCGTTCAGGCGCGACTCCAACCCCGCCGGCGTCGCGTGCCAGCGTACCGCGCGCGCCGGCGAGCACGCGCCGAAGGTGTTCGGCGAATCGCCGCAGGCGTAGGCCGAGAGCGCGCAGCGCCCCTCGACCATCACGCACAGCCCGCCGAAGCCGAACACCTCGATCTCGACCGGGGTGTTCTTCACGACGTACTCCACCTGCGCGAGGGACAGCACGCGCGGCAGCACTGCGCGCGTCACGCCGAAGTGCTCGTGGAAGAAATTGATCGCCTCGTGGCTGGTGGCCGAGCTCTGCACCGAGAGATGCAGCGCGAGGCGCGGATGGCTGCGCGCCGCGTGGCGCATCAGCCCCGGGTCGGCGGCGATCACGGCATCGATGCCCGCCGCGTCGGCCCGCTCGAGCGCCGCCGTCCAGCGCCGCCAGGTCGCGGCCTGCGGGTAGGTGTTGACCGCGAGCACCAGCCTGCGGCCGCGCGCGTGCGCATAGCGCACGCCCTCGGCGAGCGCGGCGTCGTCGAAGTTCAGCCCCGCGAAGTTGCGCGCGTTGGTATCGTCGCGCAGGCCCAGGTACACCCAGTCGGCGCCGTTGTCGATCGCGGCCTTAAGTGCCGGCAGGCCGCCGGCGGGACAGACGAGCTCCACCCGTCAATTGTAATTTCGCTGCGCGGCGCATCGCCTCGAGGAACCTGATGCGCATCAACAAAATCGCGGGTCGACACGCCCCGCGCCGGACACCAGGCGTCAGCTTGACGCACGTCGCACGCGGGGGGAGCATGGCTCGCCTCCATGTGCGCGATACGTAGATGGCCGGCGGGCTTTCTCATCAATGATGGAAAGAACAGGAGGCGATCATGAGCGTGTTGGATGACATTCTTAAGGCGGGCGTGGCATCCGGCGCTGCGCCAGGCCTGGTTGCGATGACCGGGAACGGTGCCGGCCTGAAATGGAGTGGTACGGCCGGCGAGCGTGCGCCCGGCAATCCAATGACCGAAGACACGGTCTTTCGCATCTTTTCGATGACCAAAGCGATCGGCTCGACGGCGGCGATGATCCTGATGGATCGCGGCAAGCTCAAACCGGACGCTCCGGTCGACAGCATCCTTCCCGATTTCGCGAAGATCCGCGTTCTCGAAGGCTTCGACGGCGATACCCCGCGGATGCGTGCACCGAAATCGCGTGCCACGATCCGGCAGCTCGCGACGCACACGTCGGGACTGGTGTACGAGTTCTGGAACCCGGACGTGCCGCGCTGGATGCAGAAAACGGGGCACCCGAGCATCCTCTCCGGGCTGAAGGCGTCGCTCCTCTATCCGATGGTCTTCGACCCCGGAACCCGCTGGGACTACGGCATCGGCATAGACTGGCTGTGCCAGGCGGTCGAGGCCATCGACGGGCGCCGCATCGACAAATTCTGCCAGGAAGAGATCTTCGGCCCGCTCGGCATGACCAGCACCGCGTTCGAGTGCGAAGGCGCGCTTGCTTCGCGCCTAGCCGCGGTCAGCGCGCGCGGCGAGGACGGCAAATTCGCGCCGTTCGAGCTCGCGCCGCCCCCGCATCCCGAGTTCTACGGCATGGGCCACTGCCTGTACTCGAGCGCCGGCGACTACATGCGCTTCCTGCGCATGTTCCTGAACAAGGGCGTGCTCGACGGCAAGCGAGTGCTCAGCGAGAAGGGGGTCGCGACGATGCTCGCGAACCACATCGGCAATCTGCGGATGGGCAAGATGACCAGCGTCGTTCCGCCGGTCACCGCCGACGTCGACCTGTTCCCGGGCACACCGAAGACGCACAGCCTCGGCTTCCTGCGCGTCGAGAAGGACGTCCCGGGAATGCGCTCGGCCGGCTCGCAAGGCTGGGCCGGGGTGCTCAACACGCACTTCTGGTTCGACCCGGCGAAGAACGTCGCCGCGACGATCATGACCCAGACGCTGCCCTTCGTCGAACCGCCGTTCATGGATGTGTACGGGAAGTTCGAGCGCGCGGTCTACGCATCGCTCAGGTGACGTTGCACGGCCTGGCATATCGCTCCGCGTCGGAAGGAATGCCGGCCCGCAAGCGACAACGCTGGTCGCAGAAGGTGACCGAAGGCAGCAACGCTCTCGATCTGGAGGCCGGCGTGTTCGCTCTGGACGATCCGCGTCGCATCGCGCGCTCGCTGAAGCGTTCCGCCGAGCGCAGCGCGCGCAGAAAGGCCGGCCCTTTTCGCTCGGCGATGTCGATGCTGGTGTTCTACATCAACCGCGCCGGCGCCAATCTGCCGCCGGCGCAGCGGCGGCGGCTGGAAGCGGCGAAGGACGAGCTGCGCGCGCTGTACAGGCGCCCCCGCAAGGCGCCGGCGCCGCGGCACGTCAGCGCGCGCTGAGCTTTTCCCTGCGCGCGAGCGTCGTCAGGAAGCGCTTCAGCCCGGGACCGATGCGGCGCAGCTCGCGGCCGTGCGTCGCCGCGAGCTTCGCGAGCACGCGCCGGCCGCGCGCGGTGAGGCGCAGCTCGACCTTGCGCCGGTCGGCGCTCGAGTGCCCGCGCACGATCAGGCCTTCCTGCGCCAGGCGGTCGACCAGGCCGACCGCGCTGTTGTGCTTGATGAGCAGTTGCTGCGCCAGCTCCGCGATCGCGATGCGCTTGTCCTCGGGGCATCCGCGCAGGATCAGCATCGCCTGGTAATGCTGCGAGGTGAGCCCCGCCTCGGCAGCCGCCGCTTCGCTGAAGTGCAGGTACTCCCGCAGCGCGCGGCGAAACGCCGCGAGCCGCGCATAGTCCCGCGTGCTCAGCCTGAATCGCTTCTCAGCTCGCTTCAGCTCCATGAGCGGATGGCTTGCATGAAGCTTACATGCATCTGCGCGCGTGATGCGGGTAATATCGCGCCACGACATAACTAGAAGAATGCCATTCCGGCACATCTTAGCCTGACGATTCACTCAGAGGAGAAGTCATGAAAGATCGCAACACGACAATGCACGGGCGCCGCGACTTCATGCGCGCGGGCCTTACCGTCGCGGGCGGGCTCGCGCTGCCCGCGGGATTCGTCACGCGCGCCTTCGCCGAGGCGCGCGGCCCGCTCGGCACCTGGCCGGCCGGGGTGACCGGCGACACGGTTTACATCGGCGCGGCGGTTCCGCGTACCGGCGCGTATGCGGTGCAGGGCGAAGACGAGCTCAAGGGCATGCAGCTCGCCGTCGAGCACATCAACGAGGGCAACGAGCTGGTCAGGAAGATTGCGCCCAAGCTCAAGAAGGGCGTGCTCGGCAAGCAGGTCCAGCTGCTCGTCGCCGATTCCGGCGCCAAGCCGAACGAGGCGGTGCAGGCGCAGCAGCGCTTCATCAACGAGAACAAGATCATCGCGATGACCGGCTCGACCTCGAGTGCGGTGGCGGTGGCGCTGAACAAGTTCGCCCAGCGCGAGAAGGTGCTGTACCTGGTGGCGATCTCCGGCTCGAACGACACCACCGGCAAGGACTGCGCGCGCTACAGCTTCCGCCAGTGCTTCTACGGCGAGACGGCGGCGAACGCGATCGGTCCGGTGCTGCTCAAGACCTTCGGCAAGAACAAGAAGGCGGCGTTCATGACGCCGGACTACACCTACGGCCACACCGTCACGAAGTCGATGAACGACTACCTGAGCCAGCACGGCGGCTGGTCGATGGTGACCAACCAGATCTCGCCGCTCGGTACGTCGGACTTCAGCTCCTACCTAACCAACATCGCCAACTCCGGCGCCGAGGTGCTGATCAACGTGAACTGGGGACGTGACGCGGTGCTGTCGATCCAGCAGGCCCACCAGTTCGGCATCCTGCCCAAGATGAAGCTGGTGATCCCCTACCAGATCCCGTTTCTCACCAAGGAAGTCGGCCCGGAGATCATGGAGGGCGTGTACGCGGCGACCGACTTCTGGTGGACGCTGGAGGACAAGTATCCGCTCGCCAAGATGTTCGTCGAGGAGTTCGAGAAGAAATACGGTTACAAGCCCGAGTGGGGCGCGAACAACGCGTACATGCAATTCGCCATCTGGGCGCGCATGGTCGAGGAAGCCGGCAGCTTCTACCCGCCGGACGTCATCAAGACCTACGAGAGGGGCGAGCCGTTCGAGTCCACCGTGGGCCCGGTGCACTTCCGCGCCGCCGACCACCAGCTGGTGCGCCCCGTGATCATCGTGCGCGGCAAGAAGCCGAGCGAGATGCGCAACAAAGAGGATTACTGGCAGATCACCGAGGTCGTGCCCGGGGCGCCGCTCATGCAGAAGCCCGACGCATTCGGCTGCCAGCTCGGCGACTACACCTAGGGTAACATTGCAGGGCTGCATCGGCGCTGCAGGCGGCGGTCGTCGCCTGCAGCGTTTTTGTGCGCGCATGCCGCATGGTTACCTGGTCTAATTTCTTCTCACAGCTGTTCAACGGCCTGGCGCTGGGGGCGCTGCTCGCGCTCATCAGCTCGGGGCTGACGATCATCTACGGCACGCTCGGCGTGCTGAACCTCGCGCACGGCGCGATGTTCATGCTCGGCGGCTACGCCGGGTACGTCGCGTACCAGTACACCGGCTCGTTCGTCGTCGCGGTGATCGCCGGGACGCTGTTCCTGCTGGTCGTCGGCGTCGTGATGGAGCGGGTCATCATCCGCCATTTCTACAAGCGGCCGCCCGAGGACCAGCTCCTCGTGACATTCGGACTCTCGATCTGCTTCGTCGAGATCGTGCGCTACTTCTTCTCCAGCCTGTCGAAGACCGTGCCGGCGCCCGCGGTGTTCTCGGGGATCACCAATCTGGGCTTCATGTTCTATCCGACCTATCGCCTGGCGGTGGTCGGCATCGTCGCGCTGGCGCTGATCGCGCTGTTCCTGGTGCTGTACAAGACGCGGCTCGGCCTCATCGTGCGTGCCGGGATCGAGGACTCGGTGATGGTCGACTCGCTCGGCGTGAACGTCGACCGCGTGTTCATGCTCGTGTTCGGCATCGGCGCGATGGCGGCCGGCTTCGCCGGCATCGTGAACGCGCCCGGTGGTCTCGCTCGCGCCGGACATGGGCGAGGCGATCCTGGTGCAGACCTTCGTCGTGGTCGTCATCGGCGGCGTCGGGTCGTTCCCGGGCGCCGTGCTCGGCGGCCTGATCGCCGGCGAGATCATCAGCATCACCTCGATGTTCAACCCGGGATACGCCTACGTCATGCTGTTCGCGGCGATGGCCCTGGTGCTGATGGTGCGCCCGCACGGCCTGCTCGGCGTCAAGGGACGCGAATGAACGCCGATCGGCTGGGCAACACCCAGCGCCCCTTCCTGGTCGAGGCGCTGACGGCGGCGGCGCTGATCGCCGCGCCGTTCGTGCTGCCGTACCTGAACGCGGCGCCGGATACCGTCAACCGGATCCTCGTCTGGGGCATGCTCGGCATCGGTTTCGACATCCTGTTCGGCTACACGGGCTTGCTGTCCTTCGGCCAGTCGGCCTTGTACGGCACGGGCGGCATGGTCGCGGCCTATCTGCTCACGCAGGCGGGATTCCCGCACGTCGTCACCGCGCTCCTCATCGGCATGGTCGTCGCCGCCGTCGTCGGCTACCTGGTCGGCCTGATCGCGCTGCGCCGAACCGGGATCTACTTCGCCATGATCACGGTGGCGATCGCCGAAGTGTTCTTCTTCATCGAGTTCAACCCCCTCTCGCACTGGACCGGCGGCGAGAACGGCCTGCCTGGTGTTCCGGCACCGACCCTCTACCTCGGCTTCACCACCATCAAGTTCAACGCCGGCTGGACGCTCTACCCCTTCCTCGCGTTCTTCTACTTCATCGGCATCGTGATCGCCCTGCGCATCGTGCGCTCTCCGGTCGGCGCGATCTTCCGCGCGATCCGCGAGAACCCGCTGCGCGCGGCGGCGGTCGGGCACAGCGTGCACGCCTACAAGCTGTGCGCTTTCGTCGTCGCCGCCGCCTACGCCGGCCTCGCCGGCGGCCTGCTCGGCGTCATGCAGGGGTTCATGCCGCCCGACGCGTTCATGTTCGACACCTCGGGCCAGCTCGTGATGCAGACCGCGATCGGCGGCATCGGCACGCTCTTCGGGCCGCTGCTGGGCGCTTCCGTGTGGCTGTTCCTGCAGGACTTCCTGCAGGACACGCTCAAGCTCGGCGCCACCTGGAAGCTGGTGCTCGGCGTGGTTTTCGTGCTGCTCGTCTTCTTCCTGCGCCACGGCCTCATCGGCGGCATCCGCGACCTGTACGAGCTCGCGACCGGGAAGCCGGCGCCCGCCGAGCCCAAGGACGAGGCGGCGGGCTTCGCCGAAACCGCCGAGGAGGCGCAGCGCGCCGCCGCTGCCGAGGCGAGGCCGGCCGTGTCCGCCACCCTGGCGAGCCACCGCGCTTCGCGCAGCTTCAGCGGGCCGATCCTGCAGACGACGGGCCTCTCCAAGCACTACGGCGGCATCGCCGCGAACGTCGACATCGAGTTCAGCGTGAACCCGGGCGAGGTGCGCGGCATCATCGGGCCGAACGGCGCCGGCAAGTCGACCTTCTTCAAGATGCTCACCTGCGAGGTACCGCCGAGCTCCGGCCGGATCACCTTCGAGGGGCGCGACATCACCGGCATGAGCGTCACCGACGTGTGCCAGCTCGGCCTCACCAAGAGCTACCAGGTCAACCAGCTCTTCAACCGCCTGACGGTGCGCGAGAACCTCACGATCGCCGCGCTCGCCGAACTGCGCGGCAAGTTCAGACTCGACATGCTGCACAGCCTGTGGAAGATCCCCGGCCTGCGCGAGCAGGTCGAGCGCACGCTCGAGCTCGTGAACCTCACCCAGCGGCCCGACACGCCGGTTTCGCAGCTCGCCTACGGCGAGAAACGCAGGCTCGAAGTGGGCCTCGCGCTCGCCTCCTCGCCCAGCCTGCTGCTGCTGGACGAACCTCTCGCTGGCATGAGCCCGCGCGAGCGCATCGAGACGGTCAAGCTGCTGAAGTCGATCAGCCGCGGGCGCACGATGATCATCATCGACCACGACATGGCTTCCCTGTTCGAGCTCGCCGAGCGCATCACCGTGCTGCAGGAAGGCCGCGTGCTGGTCGAGGGCACGCCCGACGAGATCAAGAGCAATGCCCAGGTGCAGGAAGCCTACCTCGGCGGCGTTCACGAGGCGGCTGCGCGATGAGCCTGCTCGAGGTCAAGGGACTGCACAGCTACTACGGGGACTCGCACATCCTGTTCGACGTCTCGCTGCGCGTCGAGAAGAACGAGGTGGTGGCGCTGCTCGGCCGCAACGGCGCGGGCAAGAGCACGACCCTGAAGAGCCTGATGGGCGTGGTGACGCCGCGCGCGGGCTCGGTCCTGCTCGACGGGGTCGAGATGGCCGGCAAGAAGAGCCACGCCATCGCGCGCGCCGGCATGCAGCTCGTGCACGAGGAGCGCCGCATCTTCGGCAGCCTGAACGTCGAGGAAAATCTCGTCCTCGCCGCGCTGACGGCGTCCTCGCGCTGGCCGCTCGAGCGCGTCTACGAGATGTTCCCGCGCCTCAAGGAGCGCCGCCGCAGCCGCGGCACCGACCTCTCGGGCGGCGAGCAGCAGATGCTCGCCATCGCGCGCGCGCTCGTGCGCGAGCCGAAGATCGTCCTGCTCGACGAGCCCTTCGAAGGGCTCGCGCCCTCGATCGTGCGCTACCTGGTGGAAGCGTGCCACGAGCTGGCGGCGGCCGGACAGACCATCGTGCTGGTGGAGCAGAACATCGCCGCGACGCTCGCCCTCGCGCAGCGCGTCTACATGCTCGCCAACGGGCATATCGTCCACGAAGGCCCGGTGCAGGAAATCAAGGCGCAGCCCGAGATCCTGCAGCGCTACCTCGGCGTCTGATCGCCGGCGATGTCGGACCCACGAGTGTACTTCGCCGCCGAGCGCACCCTGCTCGCCTGGGTGCGCTCCGGGCTCACGGTGATCGCGATGGGCTTCGTGGTGGCGCGCTTCGGCCTGTTCCTCACGCTGATCTCGGCCTCGCGCGCGCCCGCCGCCGGAGAGCACCACGGCCACTGGCTGTCGAGCGCGCTCGGCATCGTGCTCGTCTTGCTCGGCGCGTTGACGATCCTCGGCGCCCTGCACAATCACCGCGCCTACGTCCGCCTGCTGCCCGCCGAGGACCTGCCCGAGCTGCCGATGCCCTGGCTCACCTCGTTCCTGGCGCTCGCCGCCGCAGCGGTCGGCTTTCTGCTTGCGGTCTATCTCATCGCCGCGTGACGGCTAGCCCTTGGTGCGGTTCTTGCCGCGGTTGGGCGAGCCCTTGCGCTTCTCCGAGCCGAAGCTGTAGCGGTTCGCGCCCGCGGCCTGGGCCGCCTCGCGCATGCGCTGCTCGGCGATGGTTTCGCGCTCTTTTGCGGCGCCGGTCTTGCGTTTCATGGCTGCTCCGAAAGGTCTGACAATACAAGGGGCGCCATGTTACCCGATAACGGCGTTGCCGCGCGGCGCTATCCGACCTTGGCCGAGTAGGCGCCGCCGCCGCGCAGCCGCTCGAGGTCGAGCACGCGCACGGTGCGGCCGCTCACCTCGATCAGCCCGGACTCGGCCAGCTCGTGCAGGATGCGCGAGAAGTGCTCCGGGGTCATGTTCAGGCGCGAGGCGATGACGCTCTTGCCGGGCGTGAGATTGACCTCGACCTTGCCGTCTTCTCCCGGGGGGTCCGGCATCTCGGCGAGCAGGTAGCCGATGACCCGCTCGGCGCCCGAGCGCAGCGTATAGGCCTCGACGTCACGCACCAGGCCGTGCAGGCGGCGCGAAAGCCCCGAGAGCATGCGGCGCGCGAACAGGGGGTCGCGCGAGAGCTCGTCGAGCACCGTCTGCTTGGAAACGTGCAGCAGCATCGAGTCGGCCAGCGCCTGCGCGTACACGATGTAGGGCTTGTCGAGGAACATGAGGGCCTCGCCGAAGGTCTGCCCGGGGCGGATGATCTCGACCACCTTCTCGACTCCCTGCGGCGAGGCGAAGCCGAGCTTCACCTGGCCGTAGACCACGACGTGAAAGCCGGTGCAGGGATCGCCGGTGTGCACGATCGTCTCGGCCTTGGCGGCGTGCACAGCGAGCGTGCCGGCGGCGATGCGGTCGAGCTCCGCCGTGCTCATCTCGCTGAACATCGGCAGGTTGGCGAGAAACGCCTGCACCTTGATCTGCCTGGCGGGCATGTCAGTGGCTGGTGCCGTCCGAGCGGGTGATCTTGTTCCAGACGTTGTACTTGCCGGAGGGCTTCTTCATCGGCAGGCGCTTCACCTCCTGGAGCGTCGCGGCATCGTACACCACGATCGCGCCGTCCATGTCCCAGATGCTCACCAGCGCGTAGCGCCCGTCGCGCGTGAACTCGACGTGCGCCGCGGTCTTGCCCGGCGCGGGGGTCAGGTTCTTGACCACCTCGAGCGTGCGCTTGTCGATGACCTGCAGCGTGTCGCGGTACGGGCTGTTGAAGTTGTCGGTCCAGGCGTAGCGCGTGTTCTCGTGGCTGCGCAGGAAGAACCCGGGCCCGAGCGTATGGATGTGCTTCACCACCTTCCAGGTCTTCGTGTCGATGACGGTGATGACGCCCGTCTTCAGGTTGGGCGTGGCGAGCACGGTGGTGCCGTTCCAGTCCCAGGTAATGCCCGAAGCGAGGTGCGGCATGCCGGGCAGGTCGATCGAGGCGATCTTGCGCCGCACGTCGAGATTCACCACCTCGCTCGTCTTCGCATTGCGCGAAGCACCGAGCAGGTTGTGGTAGCCGCGGTCGAAGAAGAAGTCGTCCAGGTAGTCGTCGGTCTCGATCGCACGCACCGGGAACGGGCCCTGCTCGGCGAGGCCCTCGCCCATGCGATAGTCGTGCACCAGCCCCTTGTACACCGGCCCGGTCTTCGGCCCGTAGGGGATCTCCCAGATTTCCTTCACGTCCTTGAGCGCGGCGATGAAGCTCTCGCGCGGCGCGGCGTCGTACACCGCCGAGACGCGCGAGGACTCTCCGTGCACGTCGCGCACGTCGATCACCTTGACGGGCTCGAGGCTCGCCGCGTCGAGCGCGACCAGCGTGTGCGGCAGGTAGTTGGCCGCCATCACCCAGCGCCCGTCGGCCGACACCGCAATGTTGCGCAGGTTGAT
Source organism: uncultured Pseudomonadota bacterium (assembly GCA_963739205.1). GTDB lineage: Bacteria > Pseudomonadota > Gammaproteobacteria > Burkholderiales > SG8-39 > DAHVFK01. The sequence continues at coordinate 156,701 of CAVTZJ010000004.1, forward strand.
GCCGGCGCGCACCTCGGCGTCCATGCGCAGGTTGTACAGGTCGTACTTGGACACCCAGCCGTCGCGCGAGCCGAAGTAGACGTAGCGGCCGCCGGGCGAGAATTTCGGCCCGCCGTGCAGCGCGAAGCGCGTCGGAAAGCGCGCCAGCGGCACGAAGCGGTCGCCGTCGAGGATCGTCGCGTGATGGTCGCCCGTCTCCACCACGACGAAGAGGTTGAGCGGATCGGCCTGGAACACCGGCCGGTCGGAGTCGGGCTTGGCGGGCGCATGCACGACGCGCGAGGCGCGGATCTCGTCCAGGCCCCAGCGCGGCTCGCGCACCGGCGTGTAGATGTAGTCGGCCAGCTCGCGGATCTCGTCGGCCGAAAGCTTGTCGCCGAAGGCCGGCATCTGCGTCGCCATCCTGCCTTGGCCGATCACCTGTAGCGCCGCGCTCGGGCTAAGCCGCTCGAGGTTCTCGGGCAGCAGCGCGGGACCGGTCAGACCGAGCCGGTCCGGACCGTGGCACACTGCGCAATTGGCCGCGTACAGCGCCGCGGCGGCGAGCGTCACGCCGAGCGCTGCCACGTCACCCCTTTGCCGCGGTAGGGCAGCACCGGCACGCGCTCGCCTGCGGCGACGCCGATCTCCTCGTCGGTCAGGTAGCAGCCCGGGTCCTCTTCCCAGGCGTCGCCGGTGAGCTGCAGCGCGCGCACGCGCGTATTGCCGCCGCAGATGTCGAAGTAGGCGCAGGCGCCGCAGCGTCCGCGCACCTCGCGCGGGCGCTTCTTCAGCCCAGCCATGACCGGGTCGGAGGTGTCCTGCCAGATCGCGGAGAACGGCCGCTCGCGCACGTTGCCGAGCGAGTAATTCCACCACATCGTGTCCGGATGCACGTTGCCCAGGTTGTCGATGTTGGCGACGTTCACCCCGGAGGCGTTGCCGCCCCACTCGGCGAGCTTGGCGCGCAGCTGCGCCTCGCGCTCGGGAAAGCGCCTGCGCACCCAGAAGAGCAAATAGACGCCGTCGGCATCGTTGTTGCCGGTGACGAACTCCTTTTCCAGGCCGCGGCGCTGGTAGTCCCAGGCCGTGTCGAAGAAGAAGTCCATCACGCGCCGCGTGGTCTGGAAATGCGCGTCCGAGCCGCGGTTCTTGTTGCCGCGCCCGGCGTAGTTCAGGTGCGAGAGGTAGAACTTGTCGATGCGCTCGGATTCGGCCAGCTCGATGAGCGCCGGCAGGTCGGCGGCATTGTCCTGCGTCACCGTGAACCTGAGCCCCACCTTCACCCCCTCCTCGCGGCACAGGCGCAGCGCGGCGAGCGAGGCGTCGAACGCGCCCTCCTTCCTGCGGAAGCGGTCGTGCGTTTCCTTAAGGCCGTCCAGGCTGATACCGACGTAGTCGAAGCCGAGCGCGCCGATGCGGCGCGCCGTCGGCGCGTCGATCAGCGTGCCGTTGGTCGACAGGCCGACGTAGAAGCCGAGCTTCTTCGCGCGCGCCGCGATCTCGAACAGGTCGGGCCGCAACAGCGGCTCGCCGCCCGAGAGGATCAGCACCGGCACGCGGAACGCCTTCAGGTCGTCCATCACCTTGAACACCTGCGCGGTATTCAGCTCACCAGGGAAGTCGACGTCGGCGGAAATCGAGTAGCAGTGCTTGCAGGCGAGGTTGCAGCGCCGGATCAGGTTCCAGATCACGACCGGCCCGGGCGGGTCGCGCCGCGGCCCGGCGGGCGTGGGCCGCTCGATTTCCCGCATGAATTGAGAGACACGGAACATGTTCGAAGCCTATGCTCTTCGGCCGGCGCGGAATTGATGCACGTCAAATTCCGAACCGCAGCCCGGATTTCTTCAGGATGCGCGCGCTGTAGAGCACCTCGTGCGCGCGGCAGCGCGCCCCGAGCAACTCGGCGATATCGGCGACCTTCGCTTCCACCTCGGCGCGCGTGCGGCCGTGCACCATGGCGAACAGGTTGTAGCGCCATTCGGGCGGCCGGCGCGGGCGGCGGTAGCAGTGGCTGACGAAGGGCAGCGCGCCGACGGCAGGGCCGAGCTCGGCGAGCGCCGCGTCCTCGACGTCCCACACCGACATGCCGTTCGCCGTGTAGCCGAGCGCGTAGTGGTTCGGCACCGCGCCGATCCTGCGCACGCGGCCGTCCTCGAGCATCGCCGCGATCCGGGCCATCATCTCCCCCGGCGCGGCGCCGAGCGCCTCGGCGACCGCGTGATAGGGCCGCGGCACGAGCGGCAGCCCGCCCTGCAGCGCGCGCACGAGGTCTGTGTCGTTCATGCCGTCAGCCTCAATTCGACGAAGTACTCGTCCAGCTTGGGGAACTCGAGCACGGGAAGGCCGGTCGCGGCCTCGATGCGCCGCAGCGCGTCGGCGATGCCCCCGGGCTTCTCGGTCGCCAGCACGAACCACATGTTCAGGCGATGCGCGCGCTCGTAGTTGTGCGCCACCTCGGGGAAGGCGTTCACGATTGCCGCGACGCGCTCGAAGTCTCCCGGCGGCACCGCGAGCGCGCACAGCGTGAAGGCTCCGCCGAGCGCCACCGCGTCGAACAGCGGGCCGAAGCGAGTGAGTGTCCCGTCGGCGAGCAGCGCCTCGAGGCGCGCGATGAGCGTCGCCTCGTCGGTGCCCAGGCGCGCCGCGGCCTCGGCAAAAGGTCGCTCGCACACCGGGAAGCCGCCCTGCAGGCCGTTGACGATCGCGCGGTCGAGCTCATCCATCTTCCGCTCCGGTGTCCGCATAGCGTGCGCCGCGCTGCTTGAAGGCGCGGCGGCTGAACAGCACCGCGTGCGCATAGCGCGCGAGCCCTTCCTCCTCGTTCAGCGCCGCGAGCTGCGCGCTCACTTCCCGGCGACTGCGGCCGTGGATCATGCAGTAGAGGTTGTACCGCCAGACGGGCGCTTGCCGCGCGCGCCGGTAGCACAGCGTCACCTCGGGCCGGCGCGCGAGCAGCATGCCGGCCGCGCTCACTTCGGAATCGGGCACGTCCCACACCGCCATCGCGTTCGCCGTGTAGCCGAGCTCGCGGTGGCGCAGCACCACCCCCACGCGGCGCGCGATCCCCGCGGCGAGCCAGTTTCCGAGCATCGCGATCACCTCGCTTTCAGTCAGGCCCGCGGCGCGCGCGAGCGCGGCGTAGGGCTCGGGCTCGAGCGGGAAGCCGTCCTCGACCGCGGCGAGCAGCCTGCGCCCGGCGGCGTCGAGCGGCGCCGTGGCCGACGGGGGCCGCGGTGCGCGCGGCGCCGCGCGCCCCGCCAGGTCGAAGCCGAGGTCGATGTGGTACTCCTCGACGAGCGGCAGCGCGAGCACCTCGATGCCCGACTCGCGCGCGATGCGGCCAAGCGCCGCCTCGAGCGCCTCCTGCGAGGGCGCGGTGGCGACGAACCACAGGTTCACGCGGTGCTCGCGCTCGTAGTTGTGGTTCACCTCGGGCTGCGCGCTCACGATCCCCGCCACGGCACCGATCCTGGAGGGCGGCACGGCCATCGCAGCGAGCGTGCTCGCGCCGACCGCGTGCGGCGCGAACACCACGCCGATGCGGCTAAGCAGGCCGTCGGCGAGCGCGGCGCGGTAGGTGCCGAGCGCCTGCGCCTCGGTGAGGCCGCAGCGCGCGGCGACCACGGCGAACGGCCGCGAGACGAGCGGAAAATCGCGCTGGAACTCGTTCAGCAGCGGAAATTCCGCATTCTGCGCGATTGCCACCGCTAGAACCCCGTGGCGAAGGCGCGCGTGCCGAGCAGCACGCCGCTCGGGTGCGCGGCCTTCAGCTGCGCGAGCTCGGCGAAGCTCGCGGGATCGTAGACACGCACCACGTTGTCGTCGCGCGAGGAGATCCACACCTGGTCGCCGCGCGGCGTGAACTCCATGTGCAGCACCGCGCGCCCGGGCTTGAGCGTCTTCACGATCGCGCGGCTCGGCAGGTCGATCACCTGCACCGTATCGTTGTCCGGGAAGGCGAAGTTGACCCATACGCGCCGCCCGTCGGGCTGCGCGATCGCGAACACCGGCTGGCCGTGCACCGCGATGCGCGCGACCTCCTTCCAGGTCTCGGTATCGACGATCAGCACCTCGTGATGGCCGACCGCCGGCAGCACCGCATAGCGGCCGACCACCGCCCAGCCGCGCAGGTGCGGCATCTTGTACACCGGCAGCCTCTGCTCGCCGCGGCCGTAGTGGTCGAGGATGCGGCGCACGCCCCGCTCCGGGTGCCACAGGTCTAGGAGCGCCACGCCGTCCTCGCCGAACAGCCCGGCGAGGTACCAGCGCCCGTCGCGCGTGATCAGGCCGTCGTAGGGCTGGCGGCCGACGTCGCGGAACTTGGTCACCACGGGATGGCGCGGGTCGGCGCAGTCCGCGATCCAGATTTCGCCCGCGTCGTACAGGCTGAAGATGAAGCGCTCGCCCGGCGCGTCGGCGATGCCGACCACCTTGGAGCGCCGCGTGCCGTCGCCGTAAGTCGCGGGGATGTCGGCGAGCGGCGCGAGCGTCGCCGCGTCGAACAGGCGCACGCCCCCCGGCTCGTAGTTCGCCACCGCGATCACGCGCCCGTCCTGCGAGATTGCGCCGCCGATCGAATTGCCGGCCTGCAGCACGCGCGCGTCGATGCGCGCGCGCAGCATGTCGACCTTGCTGAGACCCCCGTCGCGCCCGAACACGTAGGCGTAGCGCCCGTCGCGCGAGTACACCGCCGTGGCGTGCGACAGGTCGCCCAGGCCTGTCACGGTCGCGTAGCTCGAGCGCGTGCTGGTGTCGATCAGCATCACGCTGCCGCTCGCGCGCTCGACCACGAGGCCCAGGTCGCCGGTGCCGCGCAGCTCCGACAGGGGCACGCACGCGCCGACCAAGAGAAGTGACAGGACAACGATTGCTTTAAGGGGCACGGGGAAATCCCTTCTTCAACGACTCGACGATCCAGCGCGCCTCGTCCTCGGTCATGAACCTGCGCCAGGGCGGCATCGGCGTGCCCGGGCGGCCTTCGAGGATCGTCGCCTCGAGCGACGCGTCGGCCTTGCCGGCGAGCGCCTCGGGCAGCAGCGACGGCCCGAGGCCACCCTTGAGCGTCATGCCGTGGCACGAGCCGCAGTCCTCGCGCACCATCTCGACGAGCTGCGCGCGGCGCGGCGCGGACGGCTCGGCGGCGCGCGCAGCGCCGGCAATCGCCGCTGCCGCAAGCAGGAGCGCCGTCGTCTTCATGCTCGAAGATTGCCTGAGCAGCGCCATCTGGACTTAACATAGATCAAACGCCGCAACCCCCTGCCGCCTTAGGGTCTCGACATGTCCTCCCCGATCGCACCGCAGGCCGACCGCGCCTACTTCGCCGCGTTCCTCGACCTGCGCGGCAAGCCCGCGGTGGTGGTGGGCGGCGGACCGGTCGCGGCGCACAAGGCCGAGGCGCTGCTGCGCTCCGGCGCGAAGCTGACGGTGGTGGCGCCCGAGCTGTGCGCCCGCCTCGCCGAGCTGACGCTCGTCGGCGCGCTGCGCCACGAGGCGAAGCGCTTCCAGCCGGGCGACCTGGTCGGCGCCGAGATCGTGATCGCGGCGACCGACGATCCCTCGGTAAACGAGTCGGTCTCCAACGCGGCCAGGGCGCTGCGCATCCCGGTAAACGTCGCCGACAACGCGGCGCTCTCGAGCTTCATCATGCCGTCGCTGATCGACCGGCCGCCGCTGCAGATCGCGATCTCCACGGCGGGCGCCTCGCCGGTACTCGCGCGCAAGCTGCGCAGCATGATCGAGGCGCTGGTGCCCTTCGCCTTCGGCCGCCTCGCTGCGCTCGCGGCGCGCTTTCGCGCGCAGTCGAAGCGCCGCTTCCCCGATCCCGAGGCGCGGCGCCGCTTCTGGGAAGACGCGATCGACGGCCCGCTGGGCGAGATGGTGCTCTCCGGGCGCGAGGAGCAGGCGGCCCTCAGCCTGCAGCAGGCGCTGTCCTCCGGGGAGAGCACCGAAGTCCCCCGCGGGATGGTCTATCTCGTGGGCGGCGGCCCGGGCAACCCCGATCTGCTCACGCTGCGCGCGCTGCACGTCATGCAGCGCGCCGACGTGGTGCTGTACGACCACCTGGTCGCGCCGGCGATCGTCGATCTCGCCCGGCGCGACGCCGAGCGCCTCTACGTCGGCAAGCAGAGCGACAACCACGCGCTCAAGCAGGACGAGATCAACGCGCTCATGGTGCGCCTGGCGAAGGAAGGCAAGCGCGTGCTGCGCCTCAAGGGCGGCGACCCGTTCATCTTCGGCCGCGGCGGCGAGGAGATCGAGTCGCTCGCCGCCGAGGGCATCGCCTTCGAGGTGGTGCCGGGCATCACCGCGGCGAGCGGGGCGGCGGCCTATGCCGGCATCCCGCTCACCCACCGCGATTACGCGCACTCCTGCGTGTTCGTCACCGGCCACCTGAAGGACGGCAGCCTGAACCTCAACTGGGATGCGCTCGCGCACCCCAGGCAGACGGTGGTGATCTACATGGGCGTGCGCGGCGTGCCGCAGCTGTGCGCCGAGCTCGTCGCGCACGGCCTGCCGGCCGCGACGCCCGCGGCGCTCGTGGAAAAGGCGACGCTGCCCAAGCAGCGCGTGGTCACCGGAACGCTCGAGTCGCTGCCCGCGCTCGCCGAGCGCGAGCACGTGCGCCCGCCGGCGCTCGTCATCGTCGGCGAGGTGGTCAGGCTCAAGGACAAGCTCGGCTGGTACCGCCCCGGCGCGCTCGGCGCGGCGCAGCCGGCCGAGGAAGAAACACCCCGCTAGAGATCGCGCTCGCCGAGCAGCGGCGGGGCTTCGGTCCCCGGCAGCGCCTCCACGTCCTTCAGTTTGCGCTCGATCTGGCGCGTGCGCACTTCGGCCGCGTCGATCGAGTTGGCCACCGTCTGCAGCTGCGCCTTGGTGCGCGCCAGCACCTCGGCAAACCTCCCGAACTCGCTCTTCACCGCGCCGAGCACCTGCCAGACCTCGGAAGAGCGCTTCTCGATCGCGAGTGTCCGGAAGCCCATCTGCAGGGAGTTCAGCAGCGCGCTTAGCGTGGTCGGACCGCAGACGGTGACGCGGTAGTCGCGCTGCAGCGCCTCGAACAGGCCCGGGCGGCGCAGCACCTCTGCGTACAGACCCTCGAAGGGAACGTAGAGCAGCCCGAAATCGGTGGTCGCCGGCGGCTCGACGTACTTCTCGGCGATCGTCTTCGCCTCCAGCCGAATGCGCGCTTCGAGCGCCTTGGCCGCGACCTCGACCGCGACCGGGTCGGCGGCGTCCTGCGCCTCCTGCAGCCGCTGGTAATCCTCGGTCGGGAACTTTGCGTCGAGCGGCAGCCACACCGGGCCCTCGCTGTCGCGCCCGGGCAGCCGGATCGCGAACTCGACGCGGTCCTTGGAGCCGGGCTTGGTCGCGACGTTGGTGGCGTACTGCTCGGGGGTGAGCATCTGCTCGAGCAGCATGCCGAGCTGCACTTCGCCCAGCACGCCGCGGTTCTTGACGTTGGACAGCACCTTCTTCAGGTCGCCGACCCCCGCGGCGAGCACCTGCATCTCGCCCAGGCCCTTGTGCACCTGCTCGAGGCGCTCGGAAACCTGCTTGAAGGATTCCGACAAGCGCTGCTCGAGCGTCGCGTGCAGCTTCTCGTCGACCGTCTGGCGCATCTGCTCGAGCTTCGCGGCGTTGTCCTGCTGCAGCTTTTCCAGGCGCTGCTCGAGCGTCTCGCGCGTGTCCTTGGCGGCGAGCCGCTGCTGGTCCTGCACCCGCGCGAGCTGCTCCTCCAGCGTGCGGCGGAAATTCTCCAGCTGCAGCGCGAAGCTGTCGATCTGGTTGTTCTGCACGGTGGCGATCGAGGTCATCTGGGTCGAGATGTTCTGGCTGAAAGACGACAGGCCGCGCGACAGCTCCTCGCGCGCCTCGCGCGCCGAGCCGCGCTCGCGCCCGAGCATCACCACGACCGCCACCGCCGCCACCACGGCGGCGACGAGCGTCAGCACGGAAAGGAGCTCGCTCATGCCTGCCCCGGCATGTCGCCTGCCTTGTTCCGCATCCAGTCCGCGGTGCCGAAGAATTGCTGCATCAGCCAGTCCTTGAGCTCGGGCGGCTCGACCTCGGACTCGTCGAGCGCGCGCCGCATGCACGCGAGCCAGGCGTCGCGCTCCGCCTTGCCGATCGGAATCGGCAGGTGGCGCGCGCGCAGCATCGGGTTGCCGATCTTCTGGTGGTAGAGCGGCGGCCCGCCGAGGTAGCCCGACAGGAACATGTACAGCTTCTCGGTCGAATTCGTGAGGTCGGCGGGATGGAGCTTCCTTACCGCGTGGAACTCCGGCTCCGAGTCCATCAGGGCATAGAAGCGCTCGACCACGCGCCGCAGCACCTCGTCCCCTCCGAGCAATTCGTACGGCGTGGCCTGTTTCGACATGGCGTGGCGCGATTCTCCCACGCCGAGCTAGCTCAGGCCGAACCTGCGGATGAGCCAGCCCTTCACGACCTGCGTGAGCGCGATGTAGCCGACCAGGATCAGCAGGAGCGCGATCCAGTAGCCATGCGGCAGCGCGGTGAGCCCGAGCGCGCCGGCGAAATTCGAGAACGGCAGCCAGATGCCGAATACGCACACCGCCACCGTCGTCGCCATCAGGGGCCAGCTTGGGCGGCTCTGGATGAAGGGGAGCTTCCCGGTGCGGATGACGTGCACGATGAGCGTCTGCGACAGCAGCGACTCGACGAACCAGCCGGTCTGGAACAGGCTCGGATTGTGCCAGGCGCCGAACACGTACAGCATGGTGAAGTAGGTGGCGTAGTCGAACACCGAGCTGATCGGCCCGATGAACAGCATGAAGCGCCCGATGTTGCCGATGTCCCACTTGCGCGGCGCTTCGACGTACTCCTTGTCGACGTCGTCGGTGGCGACCGCGGTCTGCGAGACGTCGTACAGCAGGTTGTTCAGCAGGATCTGCACCGGCGCCATCGGCAGGAACGGCAGGAAGGCCGAGGCCCCGAGCACGCTGAACATGTTGCCGAAATTCGAGCTCGCCCCCATCTTGATGTACTTCACGATGTTGCCGAACACCTTGCGCCCCTCGACGACGCCCTCTTCGAGGACGAGCAGGCTCTTCTCCATCAGGATGATGTCGGCCGACTCCTTGGCGATGTCCACCGCCGTGTCCACCGAGATGCCGACGTCGGCGGTCTTGAGCGCCGGGCCGTCGTTGATTCCGTCGCCGAGGAAGCCGACCACGTGGTTCCTGCGGTGCAGTGCGCTGATCACGCGCGCCTTCTGCGCCGGCGAGAGCTTGGCGAACACGGTGGCGCTCTGCGCGGTCTCGGCGAGCGCCTCGTCGCTCTGCGCATCGACCTCGCTGCCGAGCACGATGTGCTCGACGTCCAGGCCGACTTCGCGGCATACCTTGCGCGTCACGATCTCGTTGTCGCCGGTGAGCACTTTCACCCTGACGCCGTGCTCGGCCAGCGCCTTGACCGCCGCCGCGGCGCTCTCCTTCGGCGGGTCGAGGAAGGCGATGTAGCCGAGCAGCACGAGCCCGGACTCGTCGGCGACGCTGTAGGCCTGCGGGCGCGCCTGCACCTCCTTGTAGGCGACCGCGATGACGCGGAAGCCGTCCTCGTTCAGCTCGCGCACCACGCCCTGCAGGTTCGCGTAGTCGTCCTTCGACAGCGGCGTCGGCGTACCCTCGATCTCGGCGCTCGAGCACACGCTGAACACCTCCTCCACCGCTCCCTTGCAGATGAGAATGTGCGTGGCGTGGTCCTTCTCCACGACGACCGACATGCGCCGGCGCTGGAAGTCGAACGGCACCTCGTCCACCTTGGCGAAGCGCTCGGTGACGTGCAGCGCCTCCTTCACCTCGCCGTGCTGCAGGACCGCGACGTCGAGCAGGTTCTTAAGACCGGACTGGTAGTAGCTGTTCAGGTAGGCGTAGTCCAGCACGCGCTGGCTCTCGGCGCCCGCGAGGTCGACGTGCCGCTCGAGGATGACCCTGTCCTGGGTCAGCGTGCCGGTCTTGTCCGTGCACAGCACGTCCATCGCGCCGAAGTTCTGGATCGAGTTCAGCCGCTTGACGATGACTTTCTTGCGCGCCATGGCGAGCGCGCCCTTCGCCAGGTTGATGGTCACGATGACCGGCAGCATCTCGGGCGTCAGGCCGACCGCCACCGAGACCGCGAACAGGAACGCCTCTATCCAGTTGCCCTTGGTGAAGCCGTTGATCAGGAACACCAGGGGCACCATGACCAGCATGTAGCGGATGATGAGCCAGATGAACCGGTTCACCCCCTTGTCGAAACTCGTGAGAACGCGCTGGCCGGCCACGGTCGAGGCGATCGAGCCGAAATAGGTGTCCCTGCCGGTCGCGACGACGAGCGCGGCGCCGCTGCCGCTCACCACGTTGCTGCCCATGAAGCAGATGTTCGGCAGCTCGAGCGCCGACTTGCCCGGCTCGCTCACGGGCGTCGAGAACTTCTCCACCGGCAGCGACTCTCCGGTGAGCGCCGCCTGGCTTACGAACAGGTCCTTTGCCGAGAGCAGCCGGACGTCGGCCGGGATCATGTCTCCGGCCGAAAGCCGCACGACGTCGCCCGGCACCACCTTGCTCAAGGGCACCTCGACGCTCTGCGGCCCCGCGTAGCGCAGCCGCACCTCGAAGTAGCGGGTCACCTCCTCGGGCACCCCTTTGCGCCTGTCCTTGCGCATCACCGTCGCCGTGGTGTTCACCATCGCGCGCAGCTTTTCCGCCGCATGGCTGGAGCGGGACTCCTGCGCCCAGGCGAGCACCACCGAGGCCACCACCATGATCGTGATTACGATCGCCCCCGGGACCTCGCCCGTCAGGTCGGTGATGATCGCCAGCCCGAACAGCAGCAGCGGCAGCGGCGTGAGGAACATCTCGAGCAGCCTGACGAGGGGGTGCTTCTTCGCCTCGTGCGCGACGACGTTCTCGCCGTGGGATTCGAGGCGCTCCTGCGCCTCGCGCTCGAGCAGTCCCTCGGTGGAACTCTGCAAGCGCGCGAGCGCGTCCTCGGCGGTCAGCGCAGCCATCTCGGTGAGTCGCGGCGCGGCGCCCGAAGTCCGCGAGGGAGCGTGCTCGGCCGGCCGGGTGCCGAACAGCCGGCCGGGAATGCGCAATCCGAGCAGTCTGAAGTCCATCGTCGTCTCTCCGACGCTCGACGCGGCCGGGGCCCGAGTATAGCTTTCCGGATCGCGCGCGACTCAGGAATTTATGCGGATTCCCTGAGCGTCAGGGCGGGCGACGCGCGCAATACTTTCCTCGAAGACAGCCAGGCGTTCAGCGACAGGAGCAGCAGGCCCGCCAGCGGGCCGGCGGCGATGAGCAGCGGGCTCGGCGGCAGGTCGAGGTCGAAGATGCGCGTGGCGAGCAGCTGGCCGATTGCCGCCGCGCCCGCCGCGGCGAGCACGCCCGCGGTCGCCCCCATGGCGAGGAACTCGGTACGCTGGCTGCCGGCCACCTGGGCGCGCGAGGCGCCGTACACGCGCATGACCGCCGCCTCGCGCCTGCGCTCGTCCTCGGTGGCGACGAGCGCCGAGTAGAGCACCAGCAGGCCGGCGCCGAGCGCGAACAGGAACACGAACTGCACCGCGTTGATCAGCTGGTCGATGATGCTCTGCGCCTGGCGCAGCGCGGCGCCGATGTCTACCACGGTGAGGTTCGTGAACTCGCGCGTCAGCTCGTTCATGGCGCGCTCCCCGCCCGGGCCGACGCGGAACGCGGTGATGTAGCTGGTCGGCATGCGCTGGAGGAGCGCCGGCGGAGCGATGACGAAGAAGTTGACCTTCATCGAGTCCCAGCGCAGCTTCCTGAGCGAGGTGATGCGCCCGCGCACCGGCTCGCCGCCGACCTCGAACTGGAGCACGTCGCCCAGCTTCCATCCGAGCCGCTCGGCGATGCCCTGCTCGACCGAGAACTGGTGCGGGTCGCCGCCCTTCGTCCACCAGGCGCCGGCGGCGACCTCGTTGTGTCCGGGAAGCGCGTCCGCGTAGCTCAGGTTGAACTCGCGCTCGACCAGGCGCTTGGCGCGCTCGTCCTGGAAGTCCTTCTCCGATACGGGCTTGCCGTCGCGCTCGATCACCCGCCCGCGCACCATCGGGTAGATGTCGGGCTCGCCGATGCCTTGCGCAGCGAAGAAGCGCCTCACCGGAGCGAGCTGATCGGGCTGGATGCCGAGCACGAAGCGGTTCGGCGCATCCGGCGGCGCGGCGCGCCGCCAGGCGTCGACCAGCTCGTTGCGCGTGAAGCCGAGCAGCAGCATCGCGGTGAGTCCGAGCGCGAGGCTCGCCACCTGCACCGCGTTGCCGCGCGCGTGGCGCCTGAGGTTGGCGAGCCCGTAGCGCACGGCCGGGCGCCTCGCGCCGAGGGCGCGCGCCACCGGCGCGCTCGCGAGCGTGCGCAGCGCAACCCAGGCCACCACAGTGAATACGGCCACCGCGACGGCGAACCCGCCCACCACGTAGACCCCGAGGCGCGCGTCGCCCGACTGCCAGACGAGCAGCGCGGCGAGCGCGCCAAGGCCCGCGGCGTACGCGGCGAGCGTTGCGCGCCGCGGCGCCCCGGCCTCGCGCCGCATCACGCGCACCGCCGGCACGTTCTTCAGCTGCACCAGCGGCGGCAGCGCGAAGCCGAGCAGCAGCACCAGGCCCACGAGGAATCCCTGCAGCGCAGGCAGCGGGGTCGGCGCCGGCAGCTCGGCCTGCAGCAGGCCGGCGAGCAGGCCGGCGAGCGCCTGCTGCGCGCCGAAGCCCGCCAGGCAGCCGGCCGCGCAGGCGGCGAGCCCGAGCAGGGAGAACTCGCCGGCGTACAGCGCGAGCAGCCTGGGCTGCGTGGCGCCAAGGCAGCGCATCACCGCGCAGCCGTCCAGGTGCCGTTCGACGAAGCGCCGCGTGGCGAGCGCGATCGCGACGCCAGCGAGGATCGCTGCGAGCAGCGCGGTGAGGCCGAGGAAGCGCTGCGCGCGCTCGATCGAGTCGCGCACCTGCGGGCGGCCGCTCTCCAGGTCGTCCGCGCGCTGGCCGCGCTCGAGGCGCGACTGCGCGTACTTCTCGAAGGCGCGGATCTTGTCCGCCGGGCCGGCGGCGTACAGGGTGTAGGTCACCCGGCTGCCGGTCTGCACCAGCCCGGTCGCCGGCACGTCGGCCAGGTTCATCATCAGGCGCGGCGCGATATTGAAGAAGTTCGCGCCGCGCTCGGGCTCGAGGGTCAGCACCGCCGCGACCCTGAACTCTGACGCGCCGAGGCGGATACGGGTGCCGACCGGCGCGCCGAGCGCGCTCACCAGCCGCTCCTCGAGCCACACGCTGCCCGGCGCGGGGCCCTGCGCGGCAGGCGCATCCGGCGCACCGGGCGCCGGCGCGATGCGCAGCCTGCCGCGCAGCGGGTAGTTCCCGCTCACCGCCTTGACGCCGGCGAGCTGGCTGTGCTCGGCGTCGCCCGCGCCGCGCGAAGCCATGCTGATGAAGCTCTCCGCCTCGGCGCGCGCCAGCCCGCGCCGGACGATCTCGCGCGCGATCGCCTCGCTCCAGGGGTGGTCCGAGATGAGCACCAGGTCGGCGCCGAGCATCTGGTGCGCGTCGCGCACGAGCGCCTGGCCGACCCGGTCGGCGAAGAAGCCCACGCTGGTGACGCTCGCCACCGCGACCGCCAGCGCTGCGGCGAGCACACGCAGCTCGCCCGCGCGCCAGTCGCGCAGGAGCATGCGCGTGGCCAGCCTCACGGCACGATCCTGCCCGCCGCCAGCCGCACCACGCGATCGCAGCGCGCGGCGAGATGCTCGTCGTGCGTCACCATGACGAGCGTGGTGCCGGCGGCGCGGTTCAGCTCAAACAGCAGCTCGATCACCCCCTCGCCCGACTCGGCATCCAGGCTCCCGGTCGGCTCGTCGGCGAGCAGCAGCTTCGGCCGCACGACGAAGGCGCGCGCCAGCGCGACGCGCTGCTGCTCGCCGCCCGAGAGGTGCTTGGGCGCGTGCTGCAGGCGCTCGCCGAGGCCGACGCGCGCGAGTACCTCGCGCGCGGCGCGCTCGGCGTCGGGTCGCCCAGCGAGCTCGAGCGGCAGCATGACGTTCTCGAGCGCCGAGAGCGCCGGCAGCAGCTGGAAGGACTGGAACACGAAGCCCACGATGCGCCCGCGCAGCTCGGCGCGCGCGTCCTCGTCCAGCGCGAAGAGATCGTGGCCGTCCAGCTCCACGGTGCCGGCGCTCGGCGTATCCAAGCCCGCGAGCAGCGCGAGCAGCGTCGATTTGCCCGAGCCCGAGGCGCCGACGATGGCGAGCGCCTCGCCGGAGGTGACCGCGAGGTCGATGTCGCGCAGAATGACGAGCTCGCCGTCACCGCTCCTCACCGTCTTGCCGATGCCGCGCGCGATCAAGACCGCTTTCTGGGTCGTCATCTTCGTCCTGGGGGCCGCCTCATCCGCGGCCGCTGCGGGGAAAACCATCCTGGTCTACGGCGACAGCCTTTCGGCCGCGTACGGCATACCGCTGGATCGAGGCTGGGTGGCGCTGCTCGGCAAGCGGCTCGCGGCGGAGGGCTTCGATTATAGCGTCGCAAACGCCAGCATCTCGGGGGAGATCACGAGCGGCGGCCTGGCGCGCCTGCCCGAAGTGCTCGCCCGCTACCGGCCGGCGATCGTCATCCTCGAGCTCGGCGCGAACGACGGCCTGCGCGGCCTGCCGCTGGCGCAGATGAAGGCGAACCTCGATGCCATGATCCGCGCGGCGCAGCGCTCGGGCGCCAAGGTGCTGCTCGTCGGCATGCGCATGCCGCCGAACTACGGCCCGGACTATACGCAGGGCTTCGCCGCCGTCTTTACCGGGCTCGCCAGGGCGCGCCGCGTCGCGCTGGTGCCGTTCCTGCTGGAAGGCTTCGCCGAGCGCGAGGAGCTGTTCCAGGGCGACCGCATGCACCCGGGCGCCGAGGCGCAGCCGCTCGTGCTCGAGAACGTGTGGCGCGGGCTCGCGCCGCTGCTCGCGGGAAAGCCTAGAGCACGCTGACGCGCGCCGGCCCGTCGGCAAAACGCCCGATCGTGCGCGCCTCGGCGAAGCCCTCGCGCGCGAACAGCTCGAGCACGGCCCGCTCGGCTTGCGGGGCGCAGGCCACCAGCAGGCCGCCGCTGGTCTGCGGGTCGGTGAGCAGGGTCCTCATCCACGACGGCGCTCCCGCAGGCAGAGCCACCGCGGCGCCGTAGCTCGTCCAGTTGCGCGCCGAGGCCCCGGTCGCGATGCCGCGCTTGGCGCGCTCGAGCGCCTCGCCGATCACCGGCAGGTCGTCGAAGCGCAGCTCGGCGGACAGGTGCGCGCCGCGGCACATCTCGAGCAGGTGCCCGAGCAGGCCGAAGCCGGTCACGTCGGTGAGCGCGTGCACGCCGTCTATCGCCGCGAGAGACATGCCGGGCGTGTTGAGCTGCGTCGTGACGGCGATCATGCGCGCGTAGCCGGCCTCGCTCAGCTCGCCTTTCTTGAGCGCCGCCGAGAGGATGCCGACGCCGAGCGGCTTGCCGAGCACCAACACGTCGCCCGCGCGCGCGCCGCTGTTCTTCAGCACGCGCTCGGGATGCGCGAGGCCGAGCGCCACCAGTCCGTAGATCGGCTCGAGCGTGTCGATCGAGTGTCCGCCCGCGATCGGGATGCCGGCCGCGGCGGACACCGACTCGCCGCCCTCGAGGACCCTGCGGATAGCCGACAACGGCAGCTTGTCGAGCGGCATGCCGACCAGCGCCAGCGCGAAAATGGGACGCGCGCCCATGGCGTAGACGTCGGACAGCGCGTTGGTCGCTGCGATGCGTCCGAAATCGTACGGATCGTCGACGATCGGCGTGAAGAAGTCGGTCGTCGCGACGATCGCCTGCGCGTCGTTCAGGCGGTAGACCGCGGCGTCGTCCGAGTTCTCGATGCCGACGAGCAGCTCGGCGGGCAGGCCGCGCAGCGGCGCCTGGGCAAGGATCTCGGAGAGCACGGCGGGCGCGATCTTGCAGCCGCAGCCTCCCCCGTGGGTGAAGGCGGTGAGGCGAATCGGTTCGGGAGCGTTCATAAGGGTAAAATTCTAACGCATGAGACCTCCCGGCCACGCGGTGCAGATCGAGTCGCTCGCGCCCGGCGAGTTCGACGCGGTGATCGACGTGCGCTCGCCTGCCGAGTTCGCCGAGGACCGCATTCCCGGCGCACTTTCCTGCCCGGTGCTGGACGACGCCGAGCGGGCGCACGTCGGCACGCTCTACAAGCAGGATTCCCCGTTCGCCGCGCGCAGGCTCGGCGCGGCGCTCGTGGCACGCAACATCGCGCGCCACCTGGAAGGCGCGCTCGCCGGCAAGCCCCGCGGCTGGCGGCCGCTGGTGTACTGCTGGCGCGGCGGCAAGCGCTCTGGCGCAATGGCGCACGTGCTGCGCGAGGTCGGCTGGGACGCGAAGACGCTCGCGGGCGGCTACAAGTCCTACCGGCGCTGGGTGGTGGCCGAGCTTGCCGCGCGCCCCCGCGCTCTGACTTTTCGCGTCGTTCACGGCGCCACCGGCAGCGGCAAGAGCCGCCTGCTGCGCGCGCTCGAGTCCGCCGGCGCGCAAGTGCTCGACCTCGAGGGGCTCGCCGCGCACCGCGGCTCGGTGCTGGGCGATCTCCCGGACCGCGCGCAGCCTTCGCAGAAATGGTTTGAGAGCCTGCTGCGCGCCGCGCTCGCGCAATTCGACGCCTCGCACCCCGTGTTCGTGGAAGGCGAGAGCCGCAGGATCGGCCAGCTGCAGGTGCCCGAGCCGCTCATCGAGACGATGCGCGCCTCCGAATGCCTGCTGCTCGAGGCAGACGTCATGACGCGCGTCGCGCTGCTCATGGAGGAATACCGCCACTTCTTCGCCGACCCGGCGGCGCTCGGCGCGCAGCTCGACTGCCTCGCCGCCCTGCACGGCCGCGCCAGGGTAGACGAATGGAAGGCGCTCGCCGCGCGCGCGGCATGGCCCGAGCTCGTGGAGCGGCTGCTCGTCGAGCACTACGATCCCGCGTACCGGCGCTCGGCGCAGCGCAACTTCACACGCCTGGGCGAGGCCGCCGTGCTGCGCGCGGGCGCGCCGGACGAGCCGAGCTTCGAGCGCCTCGCACAATCGCTCGCCGGACATGCTGCAGGCCTTCGACCGCGCCGTCTCGCGCCTGTCGCGTAACGCCCTGCTGCTCGCCGCCCTGGTGGCGGTGGCGCTGGTCGGGCTGGCGGACAAGCTCACGGGCTTCGAGCTGGCGTTCTCGCTCTTCTACCTCGCGCCGATCGCCGCCGCATGCTGGTACGCAGGGCGCGCAGCCGGCCTCATGCTCGTGCTGATGAGCGCCGCGGCCTGGCTCGCCGCCAACGCGGGGGCCGACCACCTCTACAGCAGCCGCACCGTGCTCGCCTGGAACGGGCTGGTGCGGACGGGGATTTTCCTCGCCTTCGCGCAGCTGCTGTGCGCGCTGCGCGAGCAGCTCGATCTCGCTCAGCGCCTCGCCAGGGCCGATCCGCTCACCGGGCTCGACAACCGCCGCGCCTTCCTCGAGCGCCTGCAATACGTCCTCGCGCTCGCGGCGCGCGAGCGCCGCCCGCTCACGCTCGCCTATCTCGACGTCGACGATTTCAAGGGCGTGAACGACGCGCACGGGCACGTCGTCGGCGACCAGGTGCTGCGCGTCGTCGCGCGCACCCTGCTCAAGTCGCTGCGGCGCACCGACGCCGTGGGCCGGCTGGGCGGCGACGAGTTTGCGCTGCTGCTGCCCGACACCGGCCGGGCGGGCGCCGAGCACCTGATCGCCAAGACGCGCGAGGCGCTGTACCACGCGTTCCGCACCGAGAGCGCGCGGCCGACCTTCAGCATCGGGGCCGTGACATTCATGGAGCCGACCCACGACGCCGAGCACGCCTTGTCGGCGGCCGACGCGCTGATGTACCAGGTCAAGTCGCGCGGCAAGGACGGCATCGCCTTCGGCCAGGAGCCGCCCGCCTGATTCAGTCCACGGCGCAGCTGCGGAACCCGGCGAAGATATCGCTCCGCCCGGGCGTGTAGAAGTTGCGCAGGCCCGGGCGCAGCAGCCGGGCGGGCGCTGCGAAGCTGCCGCCGCGCAGTACCTTGTGGGTCCCGAACCAGGGCACGGAGTAGTCCCGGTAGGGATCCGCAGCGAAGCCGGAATAGGGCTCGAAGCGGCTCGCGGTCCATTCCCAGACGCCCGCAGCACCGGCGCCCAGCGCCCCCTGCCGCGCGGCGAACTCCCACTCGGCTTCCTGCGGCAGCCGCCGGCCCGCCCAGCGGCACCAGCCCTGCGCCTCCTCCCAGCTCACGTTCACCACCGGCTCGTGCGGCGCGAGCGCGATCCAGCGGTCGAAGCGCCGCTGCAGCCAGGCGCCGCCCGCACGGCGCCAGTCGCGCGGAGCCGCGCCGCCGTCCTCGACGTACGCGAGGTACTGCGCGTTGCTCACCGGCGCGCGCGCGATGCGAAAGGGTGCCAGCTCGACCTCGTGCGCCCACTTCTCGTTGTCGAACACGAAGCCCGTGCCCGGCCGCGCGCCGAGCTCGAAGCGGCCGCCGGCGCATTCGGCGTCACCCTGCGGCGCGGTGCCCGCGCGGAACCACGGCTCGCCCGGGAAGGGATCCTCGTAGCCTAGCGTGTGGCGCGTGTAGTGGAAGGCCTCGGCGTGCATGTCCTCGTGGAAGGTCGCCAGGCGCACGAAGTAGCGCAGCGCGACGTCGTCGCCTTCGCGTGCGAGGCGCTCGAGCACCGCATCGAGCACCGCCTGCGCGTAGGCGCGCGTGGCTGCGAGGTCCGGCAAGGGCAGCTCCCAGCGCGCATCGTGCGGCACGGCCGAAGAGTCGTACAGCGCGTCGGCACCCTCGCGCCGCGGCGCGCCGAGCGACCCCGAGGGCTGCAGGCGCAGGCACCAGCGCTCCTGGAACCACGCCACGTGGCCGATTTCCCACAGCGGCGGATTGACGATCTCGAGCCTCGGCCCGAGCAGGCGCTCGCCCTCCAGGCCGCTCGTCACGCGCGCGGTGCGCGCGCGGCTCGCCACGAGGTCGTCGGCGAGCACCCGGGCATCGAGACGCGGGTCGAGGCGCGGATCGACTAACATGGCACCCCAGTCTAGCGAATCCGCGCGATGGCGAGAATCTCGATCGTCACGCCGGCGGCGGCGGGCAGCCGCACCGGCAACCGACACACCGCCCAGCGCTGGGCGCGGCTGCTGCGCGCGCTCGGCCACCGCGTTTCGGTCGGCACCGAGTGGGACGGGCGCGCCTGCGAGCTGCTCGTCGCGCTGCACGCGCGCCGCAGCCATGCTTCGGTGGCACGCTTTCGCGCCGCGCATCCGCGCGCGCCGCTCGTCGTCGTGCTCACCGGCACCGACCTGTACCGCGACTTGCCGGCTTCGGCCGAGGCGCGCCACTCGCTCGCGCTGGCCGACCGGCTCGTGGCGCTGCAGGACGAGGCGCGGCGCGCCTTGCCCACGCGCCTGCGCGGCAAGCTGCGCGTGATCTACCAGTCGGCCGATACGCCGCTGCGCGCAGCCCGGCCACGCGACCGCTTTCGCGTGCTGGTGAGCGGGCACCTGCGCGAGGAAAAAGACCCGTTTCGCGCCGCCGCGGCGCTCGCGCATTTGCGCGCGCTGCCGCGGCTCGAGCTGATCCAGCTCGGCGCGGCGCTAAGCGAGCCGATGCGCGCCGAGGCCGAGGACTGGGCGCGGCGCGAGCCCGCCTACCGCTGGCTCGGGGCGCGCAGCCACGGCCGCGCGCTCGCGTGGCTCGCCCGCAGCCACCTGCTGGTGGTCAGCTCGCTGATGGAGGGCGGCGCCAACGTGATTTCCGAGGCGGCGCGCATCGGCACCCCGGTGCTCGCCTCGCGCATCGCGGGCAACATCGGCATGCTCGGACGCGGCTACCCCGGCTACTTCGCGCTCGGCGACGAGCGCGGGCTCGCGCGCCTGATCCAACGCGCCGCGCGCGAGCGCGCCTTCTACGTAAGGCTCGGGCGCGCTCTGCGCGCGCGACGCAGCCTGTTCTCCCCCGCCGCGGAACAGCGCGCCCTCGCGGCTCTGCTCGGCGAGCTGCTGGGCTGATCGGGTATCTTTGCACCGATGTCCACGGTCATTTCCGTCAGCGACCTGTCGAAAACCTACGCCGGGGGCTTCCGCGCGCTCAAGCACGTCAACCTCGAGATCCGCCGCGGCGAGATCTTCTCGCTGCTCGGGCCGAACGGCGCGGGCAAGACCACCCTGATCGGCATCATCTGCGGCATCGTCACGCCGAGCGCAGGCAGGATCCTGGTCGACGGCCACGACATCGCGCGCGAGTACCGCGCCGCGCGCTCGCTCATCGGGCTGGTGCCGCAGGAGCTGACCACCGATGCCTTCGAGTCGGTGTGGAACGCGGTGTCGTTCAGCCGCGGACTGTTCGGCAAGGCGCCCGACCCGGCGCACATCGACAACGTGCTCAGGGACCTGTCGCTGTGGGACAGAAAGGACAGCAAGATCATCACGCTCTCGGGCGGCATGAAGCGGCGGCTGCTGATCGCCAAGGCGCTGTCGCACGAACCGAGGATCCTGTTCCTGGACGAGCCGACCGCCGGCGTCGACGTCGAGCTGCGGCGCGACATGTGGCAGCTCGTGCGCCGGCTGCGCGACGGCGGCGTGACGATCATCCTCACCACGCACTACATCGACGAGGCCGAGGAGATGGCCGACCGCATCGGCGTGATCCACAAGGGCGAGCTCATCCTGGTCGAGGACAAGGCCGAGCTGATGCGCAAGCTCGGCAGGAAGCAGCTCACGCTGCAGCTCGCCGCGCCGCTCGCGCGCGTCCCGCCGTCGCTCGCGGGCTACGGCCTGGAGCTCGCCGCCGGCGGCAGCGAGCTGATCTACACCTACGACGCGAACGCCGGACGGGAAGGCATCGCCACGCTGCTCGCGGCGCTCGCCGGCTCGGGCATCGCGTTCCGCGACCTGCACACCACGCAGAGCTCGCTCGAGGACATCTTCGTAGATCTGGTGAGCGAGCGGCCGTGAACCTGCACGCCATCCGCGCGATCTACAGGTTCGAGATGTCGCGCACGCGCAGGACGCTGATGCAGAGCATCGTCTCGCCGGTGATCTCGACCTCGCTATACTTCGTCGTGTTCGGCGCGGCGATCGGCTCGCGCATCCAGCACGTGGAGGGCGTGAGCTACGGCGCCTTCCTCGTGCCCGGCCTGATCATGCTTTCGCTGCTCACGCAGAGTATTTCGAACGCCTCGTTCGGCATCTACTTTCCGCGCTTCACGGGCACGATCTACGAGCTGCTGTCCGCGCCGGTGTCCACCGTCGAGATCGTGCTGAGCTACGTCGGCGCGGCGGCCACCAAGTCGATCCTGCTGGGCCTCATCATCCTCGCCACCGCGGCGCTGTTCGTGCCGCTGCGCATCGAGCACCCGGTCTGGATGGTCCTGTTCCTCGTGCTCACCGCGGTGACCTTCAGCCTGTTCGGCTTCATCATCGGCATCTGGGCCGACGGCTTCGAGAAGCTGCAGCTCGTGCCGCTGCTCATCGTCACGCCGCTCACCTTCCTCGGCGGCAGCTTCTACTCGATCCACATGCTGCCGCCGTTCTGGCAGACGGTGACGCTGTTCAACCCGGTCGTGTACCTGGTGAGCGGCTTTCGCTGGAGCTTCTACGGCCTCGCCGACGTGAGCGTCGCCGTGAGCCTCGGCATGACGCTCGCCTTCCTCGCCGCTTCGCTTGCGGTGGTGGCGTGGATCTTCCGCACCGGCTACCGCCTCAAGACCTAGTCATGGCCGGCCCGATACCCGCACTGTCGCTTCTCGAAACGCGCGTGCTCGGCACCCTATTCGAGAAGGAGCGCACCGTACCCGACAGCTATCCCTTGACGCTCATCGCCCTGGTGTCCGGTTGCAACCAGAAGACCAGCCGGGACCCGGTGCTGCACGCTTCGGAGGCCGATGTGCAGGCGGCGCTGGACAGCCTCAAGCGCTACAACCTGGCAGTCGAATCGAGCGGCGGGCGTGTAGCGCGCTACGCCCACAACCTCGAGCGCATGCTGCAGGTGCCCGCGCAATCCGCCGCGCTGCTCACCGCGCTGATGCTGCGCGGGCCGCAGACTGCGGGCGAGCTGCGCATCAATTGTGAGCGGATGCACCGCTTCGCCGACATCTCGGCGGTGGAGGGGTTCATGCAGGAGCTCGCGGCCCGGCCGGCGGGCGCGCTCGTCGCGCAGTTGCCACGCCTGCCCGGCGCGCGCGAGAACCGCTGGGCCCATCTCCTGAGCGGCGCGCCGCAAACCGACGCGACGCTGCCGCAGGCGGCGGTCGCGGGCGATGTTTCGCTCGGGGAGATGGCGGCGCTCAAGGCCAACGTCGCGCGGCTCGAGCGCGAGCTGGAGGAGCTGCGCGCGCTCGTGTCGCGGATTTCGGAGGAACTGGGGATCGCGCCGAAGCGCGGCTAGCCCGCCTCACGACGGGTCCGGCGCAACGCGCACCATGCGCTTGCCGCGGTTCTCGCCGGCGAGGAGACCGACGAGGGCCGCCGGCGCGTTCTCGAGGCCGTCGACGATGTCGTCGACCACCTTGATCCTGCCGTCGGCGACCCAGCGCTGCAGGTCGGCCTCGGCTTTCGCGTCCTGGGCGGCGAAGTCCATCACGATGAATCCCTCCATGCGCAAGCGCTTCACCACGATCATGCCCGGCACGTTGCGCGGGCCGACGGGCGCGGCGCTGTCGTACTGGCTGACCGCGCCGCAGCAGACGACGCGTCCTTTCGGGTTCATCTGGAACAGCGCAGTCTCGAGAATGCTTCCGCCCACGTTGTCGAAGTAGACGTCGATCCCCGCAGGGCAAGCCGCCTTGAGGTCCTTGAACAGGTTGCCGGCCGAATAGTCGACGCATGCGTCGAAGCCAAGCGTCCCTTTCACCCAGGCGCACTTGTCCGCGCCGCGCGCGATGCCCACCGCCCGGCAGCCGAGCGCCTTCGCGATCTGGCCGACGTACATGCCCACCGATCCCGCCGCCGCCGACAGCGCGACCGTCTCGCCCGCCTGCGCGCGTCCGACGCCGAGCAGGCCGTGGTACGCGGTCTTGCCGGCGATGCCGTAGACCGACAGCAGATTCGACAGAGGCCGGATGAGCGGCAGCTTGCGCGCGCGCCGCGCCTTCACGGCGACCAGCTCGGCCCAGCCCGATTCCGCCGCGACGATATCGCCCGGCGCGAGCGAGGCGTCGCGCGACTCCACCACCTCGCCGATCGCGTACGTGGGCATGACGTCGCCTGCCTTGACCGCATCGCGGTAGGTCGCGCCCTGCATCCAGGCACGGTTCGCCGCGTCGATCGACATCAGGATCGTGCGGATCACGACTTCGCCCTCCGCCGGCGCGGGGTGCGGAGCATCGCGCAACTCGAAATTCGCTTCGCTCAACGCACCCTCGGGGAGCGTGCGAACGACGACCTGGCGGTTACCCGCCGGCTTCACGCGTTCAGCCCGGCGAGCACGCGCAGGTGCTGCACGACGCTGCGCCCGAGCGCCGACAGCGCGTAGCCCCCTTCGAGCACCGAGACGATGCGCCCGCCGGCGCTGCGCTCGGCGACGGCCTTCACCTGCGCGGTGGCCCAGCCGTAGTCCGCGTCGGCGAGCCTGAGCATCGCCATGTCGTCCTCGGCGTGTGCGTCGAAGCCCGCAGAGAAGATGACCAGCTGTGGCTGGAAGGCATCGAGCGCCGGGATCCAGGCCTCGCTCACCGCCTCGCGGAATTCCTTCGATCCCGCGCCCGCGGCGAGCGGCACGTTCACCATGTTCGGCGCCGGGTCCTCGGTGCCCGAGTACGGATAGAACGGGTGCTGGAAGGTCGAGGCCATGAGCACGTTCTCGTCGTGCGCGAAGATGTCCTCGGTGCCGTTGCCGTGGTGCACGTCGAAGTCGACGATCGCCACGCGCTCCAGCCCGTGCATGCGCACCGCGTGGCGCGCCGCGACCGCGACGTTGTTGAAGATGCAGAAGCCCATCGGCCGCGCGCGGCAGGCATGGTGCCCGGGCGGGCGCACCGCGCAGAAGGCGTTCTCCGCCTCACCCGAGATCACCAGGTCGGTGGCGAGCACCGCCGCGCCCGCGGCACGCAGCGCCGCCGCAAGGCTGTACGGATTCATCGCCGTGTCCGGGTCGAGGTGCACGGTGCCGTGCGCGGGCGCCACCTCGCGGATCGCGCGCACGTACTCGATCGGATGCACGCGCGCGAGCTGCTCATCGCTCGCGAGCGGCGCTTCGTAACGGGCGAGGTACTGCGCGACGCCGGAGGCGATCAACTGATCCTCGATCGCGCTGAGCCGATCGGGACACTCGGGATGGTGCGCGCCCATGTCGTGCTTGAGGCAGTCGGGATGCGCGATGAATGCGGTCGTCATGCGTGTGCAATCCGTCACGGAATCTTAGCCGAAAGCGCGCCGCCGCTGCGAAGGAACGCGAAGGCTTTCGAGTACAATCATCGCATGCTGCTCCAGCGCCAGCTCAAGCCCGCGGCGCACGCGCCGGCCGAGCGCGTGCTCGAAGCCGCGGGCCGCGTGATCCTCGGCAAGCCCGTGCAACTGCGCCTCGCGCTCGCCTGCCTGGTCGCGCGCGGCCACCTGCTGATCGAGGACCTGCCCGGCGTCGGCAAGACCACGCTCGCGCAGGTGCTGGCGAAGCTCCTCGGCCTGAACTTCCAGCGCATCCAGTTCACCAGCGACATGCTGCCGGCCGACATCATCGGCGTGTCCGTGTACGAGCGCGAGTCGGGCAGCTTCAAGTTCCACCCCGGACCGATCTTCGCGCAGCTCATTCTCGCCGACGAGGTGAACCGCGCGACGCCCAAGACGCAGAGCGCGCTGCTCGAGGCGATGGAGGAGCACCAGGTGACCGCCGAAGGCGAGACGCGCAAGCTGCCCGAGCCGTTCTTCGTCATCGCCACGCAGAATCCTTCCGAGCAGGTCGGCACCTTCCCGCTGCCCGAGTCGCAGCTCGACCGCTTCCTGATGCGCATCGAGCTCGGTTATCCGGGGCGCGACGCGGAGCGCGCGCTGCTCGCGGGAACCGACCGGCGCGACCTGCTCGCTGCGCTCGAGCCCTGCATGACGCCGGCCGAGCTGGCCGCCCTGCAGGCGAAGGCGCGCGCGGTGCACGTTGCCCCCGCGCTGCTCGATTACGTGCAGGCGATCGTCGCGCATACGCGCCGCTCGCCGGACTACGCCGCCGGGCTGTCGCCGCGCGCGGCGCTCGGGCTGCTGCACGCGGCGCGCGCCTGGGCGCTGCTCGAGGGGCGCGACAGCGTGATCCCCGAGGACGTGCAGGCGGTGCTGCCGGGCGTCGCCGCGCACAGGCTGCGGCCGGCGCACGACGAGGCGCGCCGCGTCGACGTCGGCGCGCAGCTGCTCGCCGCGGTACCCGTTCCCTAGCCCTCGTCGGGCAGCTTCTGCTGCAGGAACTGCAGCACCGCGACCTCGTCGCGGCGCAGCGCAGGGCCGGCGCGGCGGACGCGGCGCTCCCTTTGCGCGGGCGGCTGCGGCACCGTCAGGCCGAGCAGGTAGGCGCGCACCAGCACCGGATGCACGTAATACTTGCGGCACACCGCGCGCGTATTGCCCAGGCGCTCGGCCACCGCGTCGATCGCACGCACTACGTTGCGGTCGGCCTCGCGGCGGCTCGCCGCCGGGCCCGCCGCGCGCAGCTCGATCGCCGCGAGCATCGTTCCGCCCCAGGTGCGGAAGTCCTTGGCCGTCACCTCGCGCCCGGTGATCTCGCGCAGGTAGGCGTTCACGTCGTCGGACGACACCGTCTGGCGCTTGCCCGCCTCGTCCAGGTACTGGAACAGCTCCTGCCCGGGCAGGTCCTGGCAGCGCTGAATGATGCGTGCCAGGCGCGGATCGGAGAGCGAAATCGAGTGTTCGACGCCGCTCTTGCCGCGGAAGCCGAAGCGCAGCAGCGCGCCCTCGACGCGCACGTGCTTGCGGCGCAGCGTGGTCAGGCCGAAGGAGCGGTTCTCGCGCGCGTACTCGTCGTTGCCGACGCGGATGAGCGTCCTGTCGAGCAGGCGCACGACCGTCGCGAGCAGCTGGCGCCGCGACAGATCCTCCTGCCGCAGGTCGCGCTCGACGCGCTCGCGCACGAGCGGCAGTACCTCGCTGAACTCGAGCATGCGGCGGAACTTGGAGCGGTCGCGCGCCTCACGGTAGGACGGATGGTAGCGGTACTGCTTGCGCCCGCGCGCGTCGCGCGCCGTGGCCTGGATATGGCCGTCGGGATCGGGACAGATCCATACGTCGGTCCACGCGGGCGGGATGGCGAGCGCGTTCAGGCGCCGCCTGAGCTTTGCGTCGGCGATGCGCGCGCCATCGGGCGCGTAATAGGCCCAGCCCTTGCCGGAGCGCTTGCGCCGGATGCCCGCGACCCCGTCGGTGACGTAGCGCAGCCCGGCGCGCGCGGCCGCCTTGCGGTGCTCGCGCGCCCACTGCGACGCCATCGCGCCGGGCCCCGAGGGTCAGTCCGGGCGCGCCGCGAACTTGCCGCTGCCGCCGAACAGCACCGCCAGGCCGCAGACGAGCAGCAGCATCTGGGTCTCGACCTGCCAGCCGCCGACCTTGTTGATCTCCAGCAGCGCCGTGCGATCCACGAGCACGATCGCGAAGATCATGTTGATCACGATCAGCAGGCCGCCGATGCGCGAGAACATGCCGACGATGACGAGCAGAGGCCCGAGCACCTCGCCCAGGTACACGGCGAAGGAAAGCTCCATCGGCAGGCCGAGCGCAGTGAGCTTGCCGCCGATGAAATCCAGCGCTGCGGGATGAAACACCTTGTACACGCCGTGGAACAGCATCACCGTGCCGAGCATAAGGCGCAGGAGCAGCTTGCCGATGTCGTCGGCGAGGATGGGGTTGAAGAACATCGGCCTACCTCCTCCAGCAGATTGCGATGCCGCGAAGGATAGCCGAACTTGGCCCGTCCCCGCAGGCCGTACGCCGCAGGTTTACAATCGCGTGACCCCGCCGAGGAAATATTTTGTCCTGGATGCGCCGTCCTTGGCCTTGGCGGCGCGCGCCGCTAGCGCGCGAACAGCGACGCGATCGTCGCCTGGATCGACTCGGCCGCGGCGCGCGGGTCGGGCGCGTCGCGCACCGGCCGGCCGACGACGATGTAGTCGGCGCCGCTGGTGAAGGCCTGCGCCACGTCGACGGTGCGCTTCTGGTCGTCCTTGGGCTTCTCGCCCGCCGGGCGGATGCCGGGAGTGACCACCAGCAGCCGGCCGCCGAGCTCGGCCTTGATGCGCGGCGCCTCGAGCCCCGAGGCGATGACGCCGTCACAGCCCGCTTCGGCGGCGAGGCGCGCGCGCGACAGCACGAGCGAGGTCACGTCGCCGGCCGCGCCCATTTCCGCCAGGTCGCTCGCGTCGAAGCTGGTGAGCACCGTCACCGCGAGGATCTTCATCGGCCCCTTCTCGCGCGCCGCCGCCTGCATGATCGAGCGGTGCCCGTGCACGGTGAGGAAGCTTGCGCCACTCGCGCTCAGGTTGGCGGTCGCGCGGCGCACGGTCTCGGGGATGTCGTACAGCTTGAGGTCGGCGAACACCTTGTTGCCGCGCGCCACCAGCCATTCGAGCAGCTCGAAGTAGCCGCCCGAGGTGAACAGCTCGAGTCCGATCTTGTAGAAGCGCACCGCGCCGCCGAGACGCTCGACGAGCGCGCGCGCCTCGGCCGCGGTCGGCACGTCGAGCGCCACGATGAGGCGCTCCTGGCGCGGCGGCACGGCGCTCACGCGGTCCTCCCCTCGCGCGCCAGCTGGCGCAGCGTCAGGCCGAGGTCTGCGTCGACGTGCTTCCAGTGCTGGTCGTAGGGCGCGGCGCCGTCGACGACCTGAGGATCGAGCACGAAGGCGCGGTACAGGTCGGCGAGCTTGATCGCGTCCGCCTCGCGCGCGAGCAGCCAGCCGTCCTTCTCGGTGCGCGCGGTCCAGCCGAGCGCCGCGGCGCGCTCGAGCACGCGTTCGCAGCGGTACGGCAGCAGCCCGAGCTGCGCGCCGAGCCGGCCGATGCCCGGCACCTCGCCGTCGCGCTGCGCGCGCGCCAGCGCCCCGAGCACGGCCACCGCATCGCGCAGGTCCTGGCCGGGCGGGCGCTCGCGCTCGCCGCGCGCCGCGCGGTAGCCGGGCAGCATCGCGGTGATGGTGGCGCCGAGCAGCACCACGAGCCACGAGATGTACAGCCACAGCAGGAAGATCGGCAGCGTGGCGAAGGCGCCGTAGATCATCGAATAGGTCGGGAACCTGGCTATATACAGGCCGAAGCCGCGCTTGGCGAGCTCGAACATGACGCTCGCGACCAGTCCGCCGGTCACCGCGTGCACGAGCTCGATCCTGCGGTAGGGCACGACGAGGTACAGCCAGGTGAACGCCACCAGCGTGAACACGAACGGCAGCAGGCGCAGCGCCGCCTCGGTGAACTCCCCGAGCGCGAGCACCCCGAGCGAGGCGCCGACCAGGAACGAGGTCATCGAGATGCTGGCGCCGACGAAGATCGGCCCGAGCGTGAGCACGCTCCAGTACATCAGCAGGCGTTGCGCGAGCGGCCGGCGGCGCTGGACGCGGAACACGCGGTTCAGCACCCCGTCGATGGTGAGCATCAGCATGACGGCGGTGATGGCGAGAAAGGCGAGGCCGATGGCCGTCAGGCGCCCGGCCTTCTGGGTGAACGCGTTGATCTGCTCCGCGATCATGTCCACGCCGCGCGCGTCGGGCAGGAAGTGCTCGACCACGTAGCCCTGCAGCGCGCCGATCGCCTCGTCGAACGCGGGAAAGGCGGTGCTCAGTGCGAGCGCCACGGTGACGAGCGGCACCAGCGCGAGCAGCGTGGTGAAGGTCAGGCTGCCCGCCGTCTGCAGGCTGCGGCTGTCGACGAAGTGGCGCGCGGTGGCGGCGAGGAACTCGCGCGCCTCGTGCAGGACGTTCAGCCGCGGCTCGCGCGCGCGCGCGGGATCGGTCGAGGGCTCTGCCATGGTATGCCGGTATGATACCTGCCCGTGGCCGAGATCCTGGTGCTCTACTACAGCGTCGGCGGTTCCGTGCGGCGCATGGCCGAGCTGATCGCCGACGGCGTCGAGCGCGTGCCGGGCGCGCAGGCGCGGCTGCGCACCGTGCCGCGCGTCGCGCCGGCGACCGAGGTTGCGGCGCCGCCGGTGCCGCCCGCGGGCGCGCCCTACGCCGAGCTCGGCGACCTGGAGCGCTGCGCGGGGCTCGCGCTCGGCAGCCCGGCGCGCTTCGGCAACATCGCCGCGCCGCTCAAGCATTTCCTCGAGGGCACGACGACGCTGTGGCACGCGGGCGCGCTCGCAGGCAAGCCGGCCTGCGTGTTCACCTCCGCCGGCAGCCTGCACGGCGGGCACGAGACGACGCTCGTGTCGATGATGCTGCCGCTGCTGCATCACGGCATGCTGATCGTCGGCCTGCCCTACACGCAGGCCGAGCTGAACGCGACGCGCGACGGCGGCACGCCCTACGGCGCGAGCCACTTCGCCGGCACCGCCGACGACCGGCCGGTCGCCGATGCCGAGCGCGCGCTGTGCGTCGCGCAGGGGCGGCGCCTGGCCGAGGCCGCGCTCAAGCTCGCAAGATGAGGCGCTCGCTTAGGCTCGCGCGGGCGGCCGCCGCGGCGTCGCTCGTCGCGCTCATCGCGCTGTGCCTCGCCTGGGAGCTGTGGCTCGCGCCGCTGCGCCCCGGCGGCTCGCTTATGGCGCTCAAGGCGCTGCCGCTCGCGCTGCCGCTCGCCGGGATCTTCTCCGGCCGGCGCTACACCTACCAGTGGTCCGGTATGCTGATCCTCGCCTATTTCACCGAGGGCGTGACGCGCGCCTTCGCCGAGCACGGCCCGTCGCAGCTGCTCGCCGGCGCGGAGATCGCGCTCAGCCTCGCTTTTTTCGCCGCGGCGCTGGCGTACTCGCGGCTCTCTCGAGCAACCGCCTAGCCGCCGCGTACACCGGCAGCTCGACCAGCCGGCCACGGACGCGCGCGCGCTCCGCGCCGCGTGCGCGCGCCCGCTCGAAGGCCTCGACGATGCGCCGCGCGCGCGAGAGCTCCGCCGGCCCGATCGTGAACGCGCGGTTCACCGCCGCGGCGTGCGCCGGGTGCACGAGGCTCTTCATGCGGTAGCCGAGCGCACGCGCAGCGCGCGCTTCGGCCGCCGCGCCCTGCGCATCCGAAAAGGTGTAGGGGCAGTCGACCGCCTCGACGCCGGCGGCGCGGCACTCGACGAGGAACCGCGCGCGCGCGTAGGCGAGCTCGGACGCGCCGCGCGTGCGCTCGGCGCCCAGGTCGGCCACCATGTCCTCGCTCGCCATGAGCAGCGCCGTGACGCGCGGACTGGCGCGCGCGATCTCGCCGGCGCGCACCAGCCCGGCCGCGGACTCGATGTTCGGCACCAGCTCGACGCCGTGCGCGAGCGCGGCGAGCGCCTGCACCTGCTCCGGACGCGCGACCTTCGACATGAGCACGATGTCGGGCTTGCCGGCGAGCACGGCCGCCAGGTCCTCGCGGCCGCAGGTCTCGAGCGGGTTGACGCGCACCGCGGCGAGCGCCCCGGCGGCGCGCCAGCGCGCATAGAGCGCTTGCGCGAGGGCGCGCGCCCGCGGGCGCAGCTCGGGCGGGGTGAAGTCCTCCAGTTCCTGTATCAGCACGTCGGCACCGCGAGCGCGTGGCCGCCTGGTGCGCGCGCTCGTCCGCACCCGGCACGAACAGCCAGCTGCGCCGCGTGCGGCTCATGCCCCGCGCTCCACGCACAAGCGGAGATGCCTCTCGATGAACCCAATCTGGTCGGCGCGCATGTGGCTGCTGGCGTAGATCCATAGCGCCGTCACGCCGGCGACGACCATGCCGAGCGTCAGCATGCTTCCGTCGTGCGGCGCGCCCTCGAGCTCGCGCACCGCGCCCGCGAGCAGTAGGATCGCGCCGATCGCGAGCAGCCCGACGAACTGCAGCTTGGTGCCGAGCGCATAGGCGAGAGTGCCCTCGAAGGCACTGCCCGCGCCCTCGGCGTGCAGCGTGCCGCGGAACTCGACCACGTCGCCCGCCGCTGACAGCGGCCCGCGGCGCCACAGCGCTATCGCCGGGGCGGCCTCGGAGCCGCGGATCGAGCCGGCAAGCCGCTGACCGATCGCGAAGCGCCGCCCTTCGATGAGCGCGCGCAGGCACAAGAGCGCCTCGCGCGGCGGTCGCGCCCCGGCGACCGTCAGCCGCTCGCGCCAGAAAATGAACCCGCCGGACATGCTCGGCGCTAGCGTCCCGGCAGGCCGGCGAGCGCCTGCTCGAGCCGCTCGACCTCGCGCGCGCGCTGACGCGAATCCGGGATGCCGGCCTTGAGGGCGGCCTTGGACTGGCGCATCTGCTCGTGCACTGCATCGAGCCGACGCGTCAGATCGTAGCGCTGGCGGCCGTCGCCGTAGCCAGCGTCGAAGTTGGCCGCGAGCGATTCGGGGCAGACGGTCGGTCGGCCGTGTCCCGCGCGACCGCTTGCGTACCAGTCGGCGCTCAGGCATTGGCTCTTGTTCATGCTGGCGCAAGCCGACAGGAGCAGCACCGGCAGCCAGGCCAGAAGCTTCGCCCGCGACAGTGGTCCCACACCCTCCCTCTCCCCGGCGTTGTTATGGTGCGCCGCGCACGGCGGCGAACGGCCGGGGAATGGTACTCGACGTCAGGGTGTATATAAACTGATACCCATGCAAAGGAGGAACGCCATGACCTTTGCTTCCGTTCGCCTGTGGACCGTGCTCCCACTCGTCGTTCTGGGCCTTGCCGGCACCGCCAGGCGCTCGCCGCCGCCGCCGGCGCCGCGGACCACACTTGCCGCAACTGGGGGAGTGGCGCGGACGGCAGCGCGCAGCTCGGGCACCACGACCGCCTCGGCCTGCGCGACGACGCGCCTTCGCGCTCGTGGAACTCGTCGCACCCGAGCCGCGGCTGCAGCGACGAGGCGCTACGCTCGACCGGCGGTGCCGGGCTGCTCTACTGCTTCGCCGCGAACTGACGCGCCCGGCCTGAAGATCGCGTAGTTGCCGTTCGCCTTGGCGACCAGCTTGCCGTCGAGGTAGAGGCTCGACTCGAGGTTGGCGACCGTCTTGCCGCGGTTGACGAGCTCGGTGACGCAGTCGAGCGTTCCCGACACGACCGGCTTGAAGTAGTTGATCTTCACCTCGATCGTGGCGCAGATCTCGCCCGGATCGAGCGTCGGGTAGAGCGCGGCGCCCATGCCGCTGTCGGCCAGGGCGAAGAGCACCGCGCCGTGCGCCACGCCATGCGG
Source organism: uncultured Pseudomonadota bacterium (assembly GCA_963739205.1). GTDB lineage: Bacteria > Pseudomonadota > Gammaproteobacteria > Burkholderiales > SG8-39 > DAHVFK01. The sequence goes on from CAVTZJ010000004.1 coordinate 188,951, forward strand.
GTTGTGGTGCTCGGGACCGACGGCGAGCGTGCAGCGGCTGCGGCCGCGCGCGCGCTCGACGAAATGCAGGCCGAGCCGCTCGGCGAAGGGATGGCTCATCGCTCCTGCCCGCGCGCGGCGCGCTTCGCGGTGACCTCGATCTCGATGCGGATGCGGGGATCGGCAAGGCGCGCCTCGATCATGGTCGCTGCCGGGCGCACCTCGCCGAGCCAGCGGCGCAGCACGGGCCAGCAGCGCTCGAACTCGGAGGCCTCACGCAGGATGTAGGTGACGCGCACCACATCGGCGAGCGACGCGTCCGCCTGCGCGAGCGCCTGCGCGATGTTCTTCAGGCACTGCTCGGCCTGCGCGACCACGTCCTCGGCGATGGTCATGCTGGCGTAGTCGAAGCCGGTGGTGCCGGACACGAACACCCAGTCGCCGTCGGCCACCGCGCGCGAGTAGCCGATCTCGCGCTCGAAGCTCGAGCCGGAGGAGATGAGCTTGCGGCTCACGCTGCGCTCACTGCGGGAGCACCCGCTCGATGCGCCGGTCGGGGATCAGCCAGATCAGCGCCACCAGCACGTACAGCGTCTGCGCGACCCACTGCGACCAGGATGCTGCCGCGATGGCGGCGAGGTAGGCCACGGGCGAGAGCTTGCCCTTCCAGTCCCCGCCCACCGCTCGTTTGAGCAGCGAGCCCTCGCCCTGCGCGGCGATGATCAGCTGCTGCAGGATCCAGTAGGCGATCGCCGCCATCAGCAGCACCGCGCCGTACAACGCCGTCGGCGCGGCGGCGAAGTGGTTCTCTCCCATCCAGCCGGTGGCGAAGGGGATGAGCGACAGCCAGAAAAGGAGGTGCAGGTTGGCCCACAGGATCGCGCCGGTCACCTTGCCGCAGGCATGCAGCATGTGGTGGTGGTTGTTCCAGTAGATGCCCAGGTACACGAAGCTCAGCACGTAGCTCAGGAACACGGGGATCGACGGCGCGAGCGCCGCGAAGCTGTCGCCGTGCGGCACCTTGAGCTCGAGCACCATGATCGTGATCAGGATCGCGATCACGCCGTCGCTGAACGCCTCCATCCTCTGCTTGCCCATCCCCCCTGCCCGTGCTCAGCACTATTCGTTCGACTTGTCCGTCCTCAGGAACCACGTCCCCAGCAGGGCGAACGCGACGGCCACGCCGCCCAAGAACGTCCAGAACCAGGCGAAGCCCCTGCCGTCGGCCCTTCGCACCGGGTCGGCGATGTCGCCGATCGACACGAAGCCGCCGATCGCGACCGCGAAGCATAGCGCCGCGAACACCGTCGCGATCACCACGGTCATCTGCATCGATATCCTCAAGGTTCCTTTCTCCCCGCCAGGCTCAGCTCCAGGAACGCGGTGCCCGGCACGGGGTTGAAGCGGTAAGCCGCAATCGCCTCGAAGCCCAGAGTCGCGTACAAGGCCTGAGCCTCCTGCATGTCGGGCAGCGTATCCAGACGCAGTCGAGCGTAGCCGAGCCGCCGCGCGGCCGCAACGATGCCCTCCGCCAGCAGCCGCCCCGCTCCGCGCCCGCGCGCGGCGGGCTTGACGTACAGGCGCTTGACTTCGCCGATGCCGTCGAAGATCCGCCGCAAGCCTATGCAGCCGAGACAGGCGCCGTTTTCCTCGGCGAGAAGAAAGGCGCCGCCTGGCGGGCCGTACTCATCCGGCAGATTGGCGAGCTCGTGATCCAGGTCCTGGAAGCACAGATCGACGTTCAGCGACGCCGCGTACTCTTCGATGAGCCCGCGCGCCAGGCGCCACTGGTCCTCGGACCGCGGCTGCGTCAGGCGGATCGCCACGCTCGCCTCCGACGCGCGCCGGTCAGTCGACCTTCGCCGCGCAGCGCAGTCCGCCCTGAGGTCGGCGGGTCATGCCTCGAAGAGCGATTCATAGTGCTCCACCGTGGGAAACGGGTCATAGAAGTGGTGCAGCAGGGCCTTCCATCTCTGATACTGCGGCGATTGCCGGAACCCGACGACGTGGTCCTCGAGCTTCTCCCAGCGTACTAGCAGAGCGTAGCGGTTCGGCGCCTCGACGCACCGCTGCAGCTCCAAAGACTTGAACCCCGGCATCGACGCAATGATGCCTTTCGCCTCGGCGAAAGCGCGTTCGAAAGCGGCGGCTTGCCCCTGAATCACGTTCAGGATCGCAATTTCCAAGATCATTGTTGCCTCAGGTCACGACGCATAGTCATCCTCCCCCTTCGATCCTGATGCGCGCGAAGAGGTGCGGAAGCTGCGTGGACAGCAGCCTGTCGATTTGCCCGGCCCTGGGCTGGAAGACGAACGGCCGCCGCGGATAGATGCGGTCGTTCACCCAGTGCGCGGACCAGCCGGCGGTAGTGGCGATGCATTGCGCGGCGAACCCGGCGAGGCCGAAGCGCTCCTGCTGCTCCAGGCATCCCGTGAGAAACACGTCGACGTACGACTGAACGATCGGGTATTTCGCGTCCGGCCGGGCGACGCCTCCGGGTCTGCTGACGTAAATCCAGATCTGCCCGTCCGGCGCCGAAGTCACGTCGTGCTCGAGCGGCTTGACGTCCTCGGGTGCGACGCCCGTGCGGCAGTAGGAGCGCTCGCGCCCGTCGGTCGCAGCGAGCTCGGCCGCATCGACCTGGTAGATCACCGCGTTCAGGCGGCTGCTGCGGTCGGGCAGGACGCCCAGGAAGGTCGTGCTGAAGCCGACCGACGCGCCGCGTGCGAACCAGCCGCGCTTGAAGCCCGCGATCTCGACCGGATGCGCCGCGCCGGCGTGCGGCGAGATGCGCTCGCGCGACTCGTCCTGCATGAGGCTGCCGTAGCCGACGATGTACTGCGGCCGGCCCGGGTCCGGGGGGACGCCGCATGCGGCATTGCCGAAGGCCCGGGGCGCGACGACGGCGAGGACGAGCAGCGCCACGGCGCGGGAGTAAGCGCGCCCGCGACGCCCTGAGGACAAGGCGGCGGGCTCAGGCGCCGCTTGCAATGAACTCGACATCGGGAATCCAGTTCCGCTGCCGGCGGGAAAGGCGATCGTCCCGGCCTTCGCCATCGAAGCTCGTCGAGGCCCGGCTTAGCAGCGCCGCGTCAACGCCCTCGAACGCGTTCACGCTGACCACCGCGTAGATGCGACCGCCGATGTTGCTCGTGACGACCGGCACCACGCCGCATCTCGAGCAGACGTGGAAGTCGGCCGTTTTCGTGCCGAACGCGTACTTGCTGACGTGCGAGGGATCGGCCACTGTGACTTTGAGCGATCCGGTCGGGCAGGACGTCCACACCCCGCCGTGCTTCGTGCAGAACGAGCACGTGCAGGCGCGCGCCGGGATCTGCGAAGGCTCGGGCTCCCAGCGCAGGGAGAACTTGATGTTTCCGCAGTGGCAACGTCCGCTGATCAGCATCGTGGTTCCCCGCGCGAGTCGTCAGGAACCCTCTTCGTCGGAAGCGGCGAGCGAGGTCAGCCCATCGATGCTGCGCGCGTTTTTCTCCCGGCGGTACGCACGCAATCCCTGCGGGCCCCGCGTTTCCGCCCAGCGCGGCAGCGCGACGCGCTCCTCGACCCCGGTGAAGGTCGGCACGCCGTAGCCGCAGGAGTCGCTGATCCTATTCACTTCGACGTCGATGATCGCGCGCGCGCCGAGGTGCCCGGGAAAGCGCGCATGCAGCGCCGGCCACTCCCTGGAGGCCGGCGTGACGACGCTTCCCGCGCCGTGCAGGCGCACGATCTTCGGCGGCCCGGAGAACGCGCAGAACATGAGCACGATGCGGCCGTTCTCGCGCAGGTGCGCGACCGTCTCGGCGCCGCTGCCGGTCAGGTCGAGGTACGCCACGCGGCGCGGCCCGAGGACGCGCAGCGTATCGAGGCCCTTGGGCGAGACGTTCACGTGCCCCTCGCCCGAGAGCGGCGCGCTGCCGACGAAGAACACTTTCTGTTGTGCGAGCCAGGCGGCAAGCTCGGGCGTGATTTCCGCGTAGACCTTTCCCATCGTGCGACGTCTCCCTAAGGTTGCGGCGTGCGGTAATGCTGCTGCGCCCACACGACCGTGGCGCGCGCGGCCGTCTCGGCGGCGATCGGCCTGGCCGAGAAGCGCTCGCGGTAGCGGCGGTCGTCGACCACGAACGGCTCGTCCCACTGGTACAGCATCTCGTTCATCTCGCGCGCGAGCGGCACGAACAGGCCGATCGCGCGCAGCGCCGCCTTGGGGATCTTGCTCACGTGGATCGGGCGCCCGAGCGCCTGCGCGCAACGCGTGGCCAGATCGCGCAGGGTTCCGGCCGGCTGGCAGGGCAGCATCCAGGCGCGCCCGAGCGCGTCGGCGTGCGCGCGCCCGAGCTGCGCGAGGCCCGCGGCGACGTCCGGGATGTAGTGGTAGGTGTGCACCGCGTCCGGGTCGACCGGCGACCAGACCTCCTTGCCGGCGAGCGCGCGCTTCCAGAAGAAATCGCCCAGGTAGGTGAGCGTGCCGCGCGGGCCGTAGAAGTCGGAGGCACGGCCCGCGACCGCCACCACCTGGCCCCTCCTGTGCGCATCGAGCAGCCGCTCGGCGGCGCGCGCGCGGATCTCGCCCTTCCTGCTGCACGGATTGACAGGCGTGTCCTCGCTCAGCTGCCGCCCGTTGGGGCGACCGAGCATGTACAGGTTGTCGAGCACCACGAGGCGCGCACCCGCGCCGCCCGCCGCGGCGATCAGGTTGTCCAGCACGCGCGGCACCGCCTCGGCCCACGCGGCCGAGTCGTACGGCGGATTCATGCAGTGGTACACGGCTTGTGCGCCCTCGCAGGCGCGCGCGCAGAAGCCGGCGTCGAACGCGTCGCCCGGCAGCAGCTCGGCGCCGGGCGCAACCTCGCCGTGCGAGCGGCGCACGACGCGCACGCGCCGGCCTTCCTCGATCAGCTTCGCCGCGAGGGGTGTGCCGACCTGCCCGGCGCCGAAGACGACGTGCATTGCGTGCCTAAGGCTGCGGGCCGGTCTTCATGCTCATGCTGCAAATGCTATAGCTGGTGCTGGGGATTGAGCTTGTGCATTTTGCTCTGCAAACGGTTGAGCGCGCTCACATAGGCCTTCGCCGAGGCGACGATCACGTCGGTGTCGGCGCCCACGCCGTTCACCACCCGGCCGCCCTTCGCCAGGCGCACCGTCACCTCGCCCTGCGACTCGGTGCCCTGCGTGACCGCGTTCACCGAGTAAAGGAGCAGCTCCGCCCCGCTCTTCGCGATCGACTCGATCGCCTTGAAGGTGGCGTCTACCGGCCCGTCGCCCTGCGCCTCGGCCCGGCGCTCGGCGCCGCCTTCGGCGAGCACCACGCTCGCGTGCGGGCGCTCGCCCATGCCGCTCGCCTGGCTCATGGTGACCAGCTGCCAGTGCTCGTCGCTCGCCATGCCGGCTTCCTGCGACACCAGCGCCTGCAGGTCCTCGTCGAAGATGTCGGCCTTCTTATCGGCGAGGTCCTTGAAGCGCTGGAAGGCCTTGTTGTATGCGTCTTCGGAGTCGAGCTCGATGCCGATCTCCTTCAGGCGCTGCTTGAAGGCACTGCGGCCCGAGAGCTTGCCGAGCACGATCTTGTTGGTGCTCCAGCCGACGTCCTCGGCGGTCATGATCTCGTAGGTCTGGCGCGCCTTGAGCACGCCGTCCTGGTGAATGCCCGAGGCGTGCGCGAAGGCGTTCGCTCCCACCACCGCCTTGTTCGGCTGCACCACGAAGCCGGTGATCTGGCTCACCAGGCGTGAGGTCGGCACGATCTGCGTGGTGTCGATCTGGGTCTCGAGGTGGAAGAAGTCGTTGCGCGTCCTCACCGCCATCACCACTTCCTCGAGCGAGGTGTTGCCCGCGCGCTCGCCCAGACCATTTATGGTGCACTCGATCTGGCGCGCGCCGCCGATCATCACCGCGGCGAGAGAGTTGGCGACCGCCATGCCGAGGTCGTTGTGGCAGTGCACGCTCCACACCGCCTTGTCCGAGTTCGGAACTCTCTCGCGCAGCCGCTTGATGAACTCGCCGAACTGCTGCGGCACCGCGTAGCCGACCGTGTCCGGGACGTTGATCGTGGTGGCGCCCTCCTTGATCACCGCCTCGAGCACGCGGCACAGGAAATCCGGCTCCGAGCGGCTGCCGTCCTCGGGCGAGAACTCGACGTCTGGGCAGGCGTTCTTCGCGTAGCGCACCGACAGGCGCGCCTGCTCGAGCACCTGCTCGGGGGTCATGCGCAGCTTCTTCTCCATGTGCAACGCGCTGGTCGCGATGAAGGTGTGGATGCGCCAGGATTTGGCGCCGGTCAGTGCGTCGATGCCGCGCTGGATGTCGCGGTCGTTGGCGCGGCACAGCCCCGCCACCGTAGAGTCCTTGACCACGCGCGCGATCGCCTGCACCGCCTCGAAGTCGCCGTTCGAGGACGCCGGGAAGCCCGCCTCGATCACGTCGACCCGCATGCGCTCCAGCGCCTTGGCGATGCGCAGCTTCTCGTCCTTGGTCATCGAAGCGCCGGGGCTCTGCTCGCCGTCGCGCATGGTGGTGTCGAAGATGATGAGTTTTTGCTTGTTGCTCATGGTCCGCTCCTAGGGTGCAGATGCACGAATGCCCGTCCGCCGCGAGAGGCGGGAAAGGGGTACTGCCGAATTGGGGTTTTAGTTTGTGCGCGCGGGGCGCAGCAGCAGACCGGCCAGCAGAAGCGCCAGGCCGGAAAGAGGAAGCTCGAGCCGGAAGGTCGAAGCCATGCGACCGAATATAGCGCGCACCCCGGGCGCGCGCAAGCGCTCAGCCGGGGCGGCCGTCCAGGCGCGGGCTGGCGAGGCGCGGCGCGTAGGCGAAGAAGTAGGTGAGGAACGCCGCGCTCCACAGCGTCGCCGACAGGTAGACCAGCGGCATGTAGGCCGTCAGCACGAGCGCGGCGGCGACGCGCGCCACGGCCGCGCACTGCACGAGCACGTAGCAGGCGAGCTCGGAGCGCCCCGCGGCGAGCGGCCGCGCGGTGTGGCCGAGCGCGGTGCGCGTGATCATGCCGATGATGGTGCCGGCGAGCGCACCCACCGCGAAGGCGTGCAGCGGCGCGGCGCCGATCACCAGCCCGAACGCAGCGAGCCCCAGCAGCACGAAGCCGACCGGGATCCAGGCGTGCGACAGGTGCAGGATCCAGAGGATCGGGCGGCCGCGCGTGGCGAACGGCGCCCAGCCCGCCTGGCGCGCCGCATGCAGCGCGGCGGCGGCGAACGCGGGGACGGCGCCGAGCCAGCCGTCGACCTCGCCGAGCGCGCAGGCGAACGCGACCGCCGACGCCGCAAGCGCCGCGTAGTCGAGCACCGCCGAGCGGCGCATTTTCGCCTGCGGCAGCGCGCTCGCGGTGAACGAAGGCACCACGCGGCCCGCCATCACCATGAGCAGCAGCACCTCGAGGTACAGCCCGCCCTGCGTCCAGAAAGAGGACGGCGCCTCGATCAGCCCGAGCGCGGAGAGGTGAAAGCCCGCGTTCACCAGGCCGAGCGCGGCGATGAGAGCCGGCACGAAGTAGTTGCGCGCGTTGCGCGCGGCGAAGATCACGCGCCCGAGCACCGCGGCGAGCACGAACGGGAACGCGCCGTCGACGAGCGCGCCGAGCCAGCCCGGCCCGGTCACCATGAGCACGCGCGCGGCGAGCCAGTGCGCCGCGAGCAGCGCGAGCGGTGCACCGGAGGGCGTCGCGCGCCCGGTCCACACGCGGCCGGCGGTGAGCAGGAAGCCCGCGATCACCGCGAGCACAAAGCCGAACACCATCTCGTGCTGGTGCCAGATCAAGCCCTCGAGGTAGCGCGCGGGCCAGCCGTGCCCGGAGAGATCGGCTACCCAGGCCGGCACCGCGAGCGCCGCGAACAGCGCGGCGAGCAGGTAGAAGGGGCGGAAGCCGAGGTTGAACAGCGCCGTGCGCACGCTCACACGATCCTGCGCGGGCGTTTGCCGAGCGCCCACTGCACGTAGCCGGAGACCGCGTAGGCCACCACCAGGAGGAACAGCATCAGTGCGGGCTTGGTGGCGATCACGGTCATGGCTGCGACGATTGCGAGCGCCGCCCAGAACGGCACGCTCTTCTTCAGGTTGATGTCCTTGAAGCTGTAGAACGGCACGTTGGTCACCATGGTGATGCCGGCGAACAGGGTCACCACCCAGGCGAGCCACATGAGCCAGGCCTCGCCGCCGAGGCCGAGGTCGCTCATCACCCAGATCAGTCCGGCGACCAGCGCTGCCGCGGCGGGGCTGGGCAGCCCCTGGAACCAGCGCTTGTCGATGACCTCGATGTTGGTGTTGAAACGCGCCAGGCGCAGCGCCGCGCCGGCGCAGTACACGAACGCCGCCACCCAGCCAAGCTTGCCCAGGCCCTTCAGCGCCCACTCGTAGACCACCAGTGCCGGGGCAGCACCGAACGACACCATGTCGGACAGGCTGTCGTACTGCGCGCCGAACTCGCTCTGCGTGCGCGTCAGGCGCGCGATGCGCCCGTCCAGGCCGTCCAGCACCATCGCGATGTAGATCGCCACCGCCGCGATCTCGTAATGCTGGTTCATCGCCTGCACGATCGCGTAGAAGCCGCCGAACAGCGCCGCGGTGGTGAACAGGTTGGGCAGCAGGTAGATGCCGCGGCGGCGCAGCGCGCCGACCGGCGGGCGGATGCCGGGTTCGTGCTCGAGATGCTCATCCATGTCGCGCCAGCCTCGCCAACACGCTCTCCCCCGCGTACACCTTCTCGCCCAGCGCCGCGCTCACCTCGGCGTCGAGCGGCAGGTAGACGTCGAGCCGCGAGCCGAAGCGGATGAAGCCGTAACGCTGCCCCTTGCCGAGCTCGCTGCCTGCGTCAACGTAGCACAGAATGCGACGCGCGATCAGTCCCGCGACCTGCACGCAGGTGACGTCCTGGCCGTCGCGCGTGCGCAGCCAAAGGGCGTTCCTCTCGTTCTCGTTCGAGGCCTTGTCGAGCGCAGCGTTCACGAAGCTGCCGGCGTGATACCAGCGCTGCTTCACCGTGCCGTCGACCGGCGAGCGGTTCGAGTGCGCGTTGAACACGTTCATGAACACCGACACCTTGAGCGCGTCGCGCTCGAGCCAGGGGTCGCGCGCCTTGTGCACCGCGACCACGCGTCCGTCGGCGGGCGAAACCACTGCCTGCGGATCCTCCGGCACCTCGCGCGGCGGATCGCGGAAGAACTGCAGCACGAACAGCACCGCCAGCCACAGCGGCGCGGACCACCAGCCGCCGGCGAGCCACCACACGAGCGCCGCGGCGAGCACTGCCGCGCCGAGGAACGGCCAGCCCTCGCGCGCGATCAGCGGATGCGGGTAACTCGCCGCCATCGCCAGTCGGCTAGTTCTTTGACTGGTCGACCAGGCGGTTCTTGCGGATCCAGGGCATCATGTCGCGCAGCCTGGCCCCAACGGTCTCGATCGGGTGCTCGGCCGTCATACGGCGCCGGCTGAGCAGCGTCGGCGCACCGGCGCGGTTCTCGAGCACGAAATCCTTCGCGTACTCGCCCGACTGGATTCGCGCCAGCGCCGCACGCATGGCGTCCTTGACGCGCGCGTCGATGACCTTCGGCCCGGTGACGTACTCGCCGTACTCGGCGTTGTTGGAGATCGAGTAGTTCATCGTGCCGATGCCGCCTTCGTACATCAGGTCGACGATGAGCTTGAGCTCGTGCAGGCACTCGAAGTACGCCATCTCGGGCGCGTAGCCGGCCTCGACCAGCACCTCGAAGCCGTTCTTCACCAGCTCGACGCAGCCGCCGCAGAGCACGGTCTGCTCGCCGAACAGGTCGGTCTCGGTCTCCTCCTTGAACGAGGTCTCGATCACGCCCGCCTTGCCGCCTCCGATCGCCGCGGCGTAGGACAGCGCCATGTCGCGCGCCTTCCTCGAGGCGTCGCGGTGCACGGCGATCAGCATCGGCACGCCGCCGCCCCCGGCGTAGGTCGAGCGCACCGTGTGGCCCGGCGCCTTGGGCGCCACCATCCACACGTCGAGGTCCGCGCGCGGCTGCACCTGGCCGTAGTGGATGTTGAAGCCGTGCGCGAAGGCGAGCGCCGCGCCCTTCTTCACGTTCGGCTCGACCTCGGCCTTGTACACCGCCGCGATGTGCTCGTCGGGCATCAGCATCATGACGATGTCGGCCCCTTTCACCGCGTCGGCGATCTCGGCCACCTTGAGCCCGGCCTTCTTCGCCTTGTCCCAGGAGGCCCCGCCCTTGCGCAACCCCACGGTGACCTTGACCCCGGAGTCGTTCAGGTTCAGCGCGTGCGCATGGCCCTGCGAGCCGTAGCCGAGAATGGTGACCTTCTTGCCCTTGACGAGCGACAGGTCGGCGTCCTTGTCGTAATAGACCTTCATGCAGTTCCCCTCTTTGCAGATGTAAGGTCAGGGTCGCTTCAGGAAGCAAAGCGACTCCGACCCCGATAATTCCCTCAGACCCGCAGGATGCGGTTGCCCCGCCCGATGCCCGAGGCGCCGGTGCGCACCGTCTCGAGGATCGCCGCCGGATCGAGCGCATGGATGAACGCGTCGAGCTTCGCGCCGTTGCCCGTGAGCTCGATCGTGTAAGTGTTGTCGGACACGTCGATCACGCGGCCGCGGAAGATGTCGGCCATGCGCTTCATGTCCTCGCGCTCCTTCTGGCCGGCGCGCACCTTGATCAGCATCAGCTCGCGCTCGATGTGCTCGGCCTCCGACAGGTCGACCACCTTGACGATCTCGACCAGCTTGTTCAGCTGCTTGGTGATCTGCTCGACCACGTCCTCCGAGCCGCTGGTGACGATGGTCATGCGCGACATCGACGGGTCCTCGGTCGGCGCCACGGTGAGCGACTCGATGTTGTAGGCGCGCGCGGAGAACAGCCCCGCGATGCGCGACAGCGCCCCCGCCTCGTTCTCGACGAGGATCGAGATGATGTGCCGCTGGCTCACAGATCTTCCGCCAGGATCATTTCCGAGATGCCCTTGCCGCCCGGCACCATCGGATAGACGTTCTCCGTCTGGTCGGTGATGAAGTCCATGAACACGAGCTCGTCCTTGCGCTTGAACGCCTCGCGCAGCGCAGGCTCGACGTCGGCCGGCTTGTCGATCAGCACGCCGCGGTGGCCGTAGCCCTCGGCGAGCTTGACGAAATCGGGCAGCGCGTCCATGTAAGACTCGGAGTAGCGGTTGCCGTGGAAGAACTGCTGCCACTGGCGCACCATCCCCATGTACTTGTTGTTCAGATTGACGATCTTGATCGGCAGGCGGTACTGCTTGCAGGTCGAGAGCTCCTGCAGGCACATCTGGATGCTCGATTCTCCGGTCACGCAGGCGACCGTCGCGCCGGGGTTGGCGAGCCGCGCGCCCATCGCCGCCGGCAGCCCGAAGCCCATGGTGCCGAGGCCGCCGGAGTTGATCCAGCGGCGCGGCTTGTCGAACTTGTAGAACTGCGCCGCCCACATCTGGTGCTGGCCGACGTCGGAGGTGATGATCGCGTCGCCCCCGGTCACCTCGTACAGCTTCTCGATCACGAACTGCGGCTTGATGATCTTCGAGCTGCGGTCGTAGCGCAGGCAGTTCTTCGCGCGCCACTGCTCGATCTGTCCCCACCAGGCGCCGATGGCCGCCGGGTCGGGGCGCTGCGCGGAGGCACGCAGGATCTTGAGCAGGTCGGCGAGCACCTCGGGCACGTGGCCGACGATCGGCACGTCCACCTTGACGCGCTTGGAGATCGACGAGGGATCGATGTCGATGTGGATGATCTTGCGCGGATTCTGCGCGAAGTGCGCCGGGTTGCCGATCACCCGGTCGTCGAAGCGTGCGCCCACGGCGAGCAGTACGTCGCAATTCTGCATCGCCATGTTCGCTTCGTAGGTGCCATGCATGCCGAGCATGCCGAGGAACTGGCGGTCGGTCGCCGGGAAGCCGCCCAGCCCCATGAGGGTGTTGGTGCAGGGGAAACCGAGCTCGTGCACCAGCTCGGCGAGCTGCGGCGCGGCGTCCGACAGGATCACGCCGCCGCCTGTGTAAATCATGGGGCGCTTCGCCTCGAGCAGCAGGTGCATTGCCTTCTTGATCTGCCCGGCATGGCCCTTCTTCACCGGGTTGTACGAGCGCATGGCCACGCTTTCCGGGTAGTCGAACTCGCAGCTGTGCATGGTCACGTCCTTGGGGACGTCGACCAGCACCGGCCCCGGGCGGCCGGTGCGCGCGAGGTAGAACGCGCGCTTGATCGCGACCGCGAGGTCCTTGACGTCCTTCACCAGGATGTTGTGCTTGACGCATGGACGCGTCACGCCGACCGCGTCGACTTCCTGGAACGCGTCCAGGCCGATCGCGTGCGTCGGCACCTGGCCCGAGATGATCACCATCGGGCTCGAGTCCATGTAGGCCGTGGCGATTCCGGTCACCGCGTTGGTGACGCCCGGCCCGGAGGTGACCAGGCACACGCCCACCTTCTGCGAGGCCCGCGAGTAGCCGTCGGCGGCGTGCGCAGCGCCCTGCTCGTGGCGCACCAGCACGTGCTTTACCTTGTCCTGCTTGAAAAGCTCGTCGTAGATGAACAGTACTGCGCCACCCGGATATCCGAAGACGTATTCGACGCCCTCCTCCTGCAAGCAGCGCACGACGATCTCGGCGCCGGTGAGCTCTATCCCCTTGACTCGATCCATGATGGCGTTCCGGGCGGGTGAAAGTTGCGGAAAACCTTGAACATTAAAGATTTGTTGCGATGCGGTCAAGGGAGCGCGCGCGGCGGCGCGCAGCGCTTTTGGTAACATCGCGCAGGCAAAACGCGAGGGCCCACCCCTGGCATCAAAAAGCGAGCTGGCGACGTTTCTCGAAAGCGTCGAGCGGCGGGCCTTCAAGCAGGCCATTTTCGCAGTACGCGACCACGATGCGGCGCTGGACATCGTGCAGGACGCCATGCTGCGGCTGGCGGAAAAGTACGGCGACCGGCAGGCCGCGGATCTGCCGCTTCTGTTTCACCGCATCATGCAGAACGCGATCCGCGACTGGTACCGTCGGCAGAAAGTGCGCGCGCTTTGGATTTCGCCCTTCACGGCGTTGCTCGGCGGCCGGAGCGGAGAAGACGAGCATGAGGACCCGCTCGAAACCTATGTCCCGGCCGGCGACCAGGCCGGCGCGCAGGCGCCGTCGGAGCGCCTGGAGCGATCGCAAGTGGTTGAAATTCTTGAACAAGAGATAGGGCGGCTGCCGGCACGTCAACGCGAGGCGTTCCTCATGCGTTACCTTCAGGAGTTGGACGTCGCCGAAACCGCGCTCGCGATGGGATGCTCGGAGGGCAGCGTGAAAACGCATTGCTCCCGGGCTACGCACGCGCTCGCGAGCGCTCTCAAGGCGCGCGGGATAGAGTTATAGGGACAACGGCGTCCGGGAACATTAGCCAATGAACGAGCATCAGTTCGGCGACAAGGTACGCAAGATCCTGGAGCACGACGCGCAGCCGGATGCGCGCACGCTCGAGCGCCTGCGCAAGGCGCGCGAGCTGGCGCTCGCCCGCAAGCGGCCCGAGCATGCCCCGGCGCTCGCGTGGGCGGGCCAGGCAGGCGGCAGCAGCGGCCGGTCGTTCATGTTCTGGGCGCGAGTTGCGCTGCCCGTAGTGCTGCTGGTGGTCGGCCTGTTCGGCATCTACGGCTGGCAGCAAAAGCAGAAGGCCGCGGACCGCGCCGAGCTCGATGCGCAGCTGCTGAGCGGCGATCTACCGATCGACGCCTACCTCGACAAGGGCTTCCAGGCTTGGCTCAAGAAACAGTCCGGCGGCTGAGGCGCCGCGCCTGCGGGGCGCTGCTCGCCGCCGCGCTGCTGTGCTGCGCCGCGCTCGCCGGGGCGGCCGCGCCGCCGGCGCAAGGCGCGCCGTCCTGGGCCGAGCTAAGCCCGCCGCAGCGCGAGGCGCTCGCGCCGCTCGCCGGCGAATGGGACAAGCTCGAGCCGGAGCAAAAGAAGGAGTGGCTGGGGGTCGCCAAGCGCTACCCGAAGATGACCCCGACCGGCAAGAAGCGCGTGCAAACGCGCATGAGCAAGTGGGCCGCGCTCACCCCGCAGCAGCGCGAGCAGGCGCGCGAGAACTACCGCAAGCTGCACAAGGAATCGCGCAAGAAGAAGGACCTGAGCAAGCAGTGGTCGGAGTACCAGTCGCTTCATCCGCAGGAGCCGCAGGGCGTCCCGCCCGACGCGAAGGCCAAAGACCGGAAGTGAGCGCGGCGGGCCCCGACGAGGCGCCCGTAGCGGGCATCGCCAGGCGGTTGGCCAGCATGCTGTACGAGAGCCTGCTGCTGTTCGCAGTGGCCTTCGCCGCGACCGGGCTGTTCTTCGTGGCGAGCGGCGCCGCTTCCGCCAGCGGCGGGCTGCGCCACGCGCTGCAGGCCTACCTGCTCGCGGTATTCGCGGCCTACTTCCTCTGGTGCTGGCTGCGCAGCGGTCAGACCCTGGCGATGAAGGCCTGGCGCATCCGCCTGGTGTACCCGGGGCGCGCTCGCGTGCCGCCCGCGCGCGCCCTCGCGCGCTTCGCGCTCGCGGTGCTGCTCGTGCCGACCGGCGTATCGATCTTGTGGGCGCTGTTCGATCGCGAGCGGCAGTTCCTGCACGACCGGCTCGCCGGCACGCGCCTGGTGCTGCTGCCGCGCAAGCCGCGCACCGCGGGCTGAGCGCGCTACCTGCGCTCGACCGCCCACATCGCCGCCAGCGCCGCGAGAAAGAACACCGCGCTCGGCAGCGCGGCGGCGGCGAACGGCGGCCAGTCGCGCAGCAGGCCGATGTGCGAAAAGAGGCTGTTCATGAGGTGGAAGAAGACCCCGAGCATGATGCCGAGGAACACCTTGACGCCCACCATTCCCGCGCGCGCCTGCAGATACGCGAACGGCAGCGCGAGCGCCATCATCACCATCACCGCGACCGGGTAGAAAAGCTTCTTCCACAGCGCGATCGCGTAGCGCTCGGTCTTCTGCCGGTTGCCGGCCAGGTGCCGGGTGTACTGGTACAGGTTCCAGCTCGACATGCGGTCCGGCGCGACGATCAGCACTTCGAGCAGCGAGGGGGTGAGCGCGGAGTGCCATTCCATCTCCGGCAGGTGCTCCACGCGCGGGCCCTGCGGCGTGAACGTCGTCTGCGCGACGTCCAGCAGCTTCCAGTTGCCACCGCCGAGGTACTCGCCGCTCGCGGCCGCACGCACCAGCGCGAGCCGGTACTGCGGGTCGAAGTCGTAGATGCGCAGCCCATCGAGCGCGCTCGTGTGGCGCGCCTCGCGCACGTTGATGAACGAACGCTCGTCCTTGAACCACAGCCCGGTGCGCATGTCCTGCCCGATCACCGAGCTCATGGCGCGCATGCGCAGCTTCTGCGCGGCCTCCTCGGCGCCGGGGGCGCCCCACTCGCCGATGACGAAGGTGACGGCGGCGAGCACCAGCCCGGCCTTGCCGAGCACCGCGCCGGCGCGCCACGGAGACAGTCCCGCGCCGCGCATCACGGTGTACTCGGAGTTGCTCGCCAGGTGAGCCAGCACGTACAGCGTGCCGATCAGCACCGCCACCGGAAACAGCTCGTAGGCGTGTCCGGGGAGCGACAGCAGCACGAACGCGAAGGCATCGCGCAGGCCGTAGCTGCCCTTGCCGATGTCGTTCAGCTCGTGGATCAGGTCGAAGAAAGCGAACAGCGCGAGGAATCCTACGAGCACGAAGCCCACCGCGCCGTAGATCTGGCGCACCAGGTAGCGCTCGAGGGTCGGAATCTTCACGCGCGGCGCGCGACCCGGATCCTGCGCCGCATGCCGAGCGGCTGCAGGCGGTAGGCGAACATGAGGACGAGCAGCACGAGCATCACTCCGTGCATCAGCCACACGCCGACCGCGAAGTCGAGCCTGCCCGTCGCCACGCGCGACTGGGTGACCGACAGCAGGTTCGAGTACACGACGTAGGTGAGCAGCGCGAACGCCAGGTTCACCGAACGGCCGGCGCGCGGGTTGACGAAGCTCATCGGGATTGCGAGCAGCGCGAGCAGAAGCGCCGCGAGCGGCAGGCCGATGCGCCAGACCAGCTCGCCTCGGTTCTCGTTGGTCGCATTGCGCAGCAGCGCAAGCGTGGACAGGGCCTGGCGCGAGCGCGCGGGCTCGCGCGCCGCCTGCTCCTGAATGCGCGTCGCGTAGCGCTCGAACTCCATCTGGCGGTAGTCCGCCTGCCCGGGCAGCCCGTCGTAGCGCCGCCCGTCCTCCAGCACGAGGAAGCGGTCGCCGTTCGGCGCCGTCTCGGTGCGCCCGGTGCGGCTGAACATGACGCCGTCGCGATGCTGCTGCAGCGAGTTGACGAACACGTTTCGCACGCTGGTCTTGTTGCCGGCGATCGACTCGACGAAGAACACGCGGTCGCGGCCGGCCGACTCGCCGAAGGTGCCCGGGTCGACGCGCGAGACGTCGTCGCGCGCGTTGATGCGGCTCGCGTACTGGCCGCTCAGCTCCATTGCCCAGGGCGAGATGAACAGCGACAGCGCCGCGATCACCGCGACGATCGGCAGCGCGAAGCTGAGCACCGGCCTGAGCCAGGCGGCGAGCGACAGGCCCGAGCTGAACCAGACGACCATTTCCGAGTCGCGGTAGCTGCGCGCGAGCGTCAGCAGCACGGCTATGAACAGCGTGATCGACAGCAGCACCGGCAGCACGCCGAGCGAGAAGAAGCCCAGGTAGGCAAGCACCGCGTCGGAGGGGATCTTGCCGCCGGCCGCCTGTCCGAGCAGGCGGATGAGCTGCGTGGTGAGCGCGATCGCGAACAGCGTCAGAAACACCGCCACCGCAAGGTTGGCGAATTCCCTGAGCAGCGTGCGCTGGAAGATCATGCTCTCGGAACGCCTCGGGCGATTCACAGCGGGGCGCAAATCATGCGATCATCTGCGCCGGCCGATGAGAGTGGAGTACGCAGTGGAATTTAGCATAAAAAGCATCTCGCCCGAGCGCTCCAAGACCGGCTGCCTGGTGCTCGGCGTGCACGCTGGCGGCGCGCTGACGCGCGCCGCGCAGCTCGCCGATCGCGCGGCGCGCGGCGCGCTGCGCGCCGCGCTCGCGCAGGGGGACCTGTCTGGCAAGGCGGGCTCGACGCTGCTGCTGCGCGGCGTCGCGGGCCTCGCCGCCGAGCGCGTGCTGCTCGTGGGCCTGGGCGACGAGAACGAGCTCGGCGAGTCGGCGTACCGCGACGCGCTGCGCGCAGCCGCGAATGCGCTCAAGGAGCTCGGCGCGCGCGACGCGCTGCTCTACCTCGCGGAGACGAAGCCGTCCGGGCGCGACCCGGCCTGGAGCGTGCGCCAGGCGGTGCTCGCGGTGAGCGAGGCGTTCTACCGCTTCGACCAGCTCAAGACGCAGAAGAAAGCGCTGCCGCCGGCGCTCGCCGCGGTGACGCTCGCGCAGAGCGCGGGGCCGGTCACGCGCGCGGCGCAGGCCGCGCTCGCCGAGGCGGCGGCCGTCGCCCAGGGCGCCGAGCTCGCGCGCACGCTCGGCAACCTACCGCCCAACATCTGCACCCCGAGCTACCTCGCCGACGAGGCGAAGAAGCTGGCGCGGCGCTTCAAGCTCGCCGTCGAGGTGCTCGAGCGGCGCGACATGGAAAAGCTCGGCATGGGCGCGCTGCTCGCCGTGACCAGGGGCTCGCACCAGCCGCCCAAGCTGATCGTGCTGCGCTACCACGGCGCGGCCAGGACGAAGAAGCCGGTGGTGCTGGTCGGCAAGGGCATCACCTTCGACACCGGCGGCATTTCGCTCAAGCCGGCCGGCGAGATGGACGAGATGAAGTTCGACATGTCCGGCGCGTCGAGCGTGCTCGGCGCGCTCGCCGCGCTCGCGGCCATGAAGGCGCCGGTGAACGCGATCGCGCTGGTACCGACCTGCGAGAACATGCCGGGCGGCGGCGCGTCCAGGCCGGGCGACGTGGTCACCACGCTCTCGGGTCAGACGGTCGAGATCCTGAACACCGACGCCGAGGGGCGGCTCATCCTGTGCGACGCGCTCACCTATGCCGAGCGCTTTCAGCCCGAGGTCGTGATCGACGTGGCGACGCTCACCGGCGCCTGCGTGGTGGCGCTCGGGCACGTGGCCACGGGCCTGTTCGCGAACGACCAGCGCCTCGCCGACGAGATCCGCGCCGCGGGCGAGGAATCCTGGGACCGCGTCTGGCAGATGCCCTTGTGGGACGACTACCAGGAGCAGCTGCGCTCGAATTTCGCCGACATGGCGAACATCGGCGGGCGTCCGGCGGGCAGCGTCACGGCGGCGTGCTTCCTGTCGCGCTTCGCGAAGAAGATGCGCTGGGCGCATCTGGACATCGCCGGCACCGCGTGGAAGGGCGGGCGCGAGAAGGGCTCGACCGCGCGGCCGGTGCCGCTGCTGGTGCGCTTCGTGCTGCGGCATGCGCGCGTCAAGTGACCAGCATCGATTTCTACTTCAACGCCCAGGACAAGCTGCAGGTTGCCTGCCGCCTCGCGGCCAAGGCGCTGACGCAGGGAAAGCGGCTGTTGATCTACGCACCTCAGCCCGACACGGTGCAGCGCATCGACCGCCTGCTGTGGACCTGGCCGGCGACCGGCTTCGTACCGCACTGCCTGGCGCACGACCCGCTCGCGGCGGACACGCCGGTGCTGATCGCCGCCGACGCGGACGCGCCTGCGGGCTGCGGCCTGCTGCTGAACCTCGCGGCGGAGTGCCCGCCGCATTTCGAGCGCTTCGAGCGCCTGCTTGAGATCGTCGCGCGCGAGGACGAGGAGCGCGCGAGCGGCCGCGCGCGCTACCGCTTCTACCGCGATCGCGGCTACGCGATCAGCGACCACGATCTGGCGCGGGAGGCGCGCGGTGAATGAGGGGCGGCGTCCGGACCAGAACCCGCTGGTCGAGCGGGTCGATGCGCTACTGCGGCGCCACCAGAACGACGCAGGGCCCGCGCGTGCGGACGAAGACGTGCCGGTGCTCACCGAGGTGGTCGACCCGGATGCGCGCGCCGCAGCGGCGCCGCAGGTCGACGACAAGCTGGTCGAGGCGTTCGCGAACGAGCTGGAGACCGCGGTGCTGCTGCGCCTCGCGCCCGAGCTCGACCGGCTGTTCGAGGAGCGCCTCGCCGGCAGGCTGGGCGAGATCCTCGAGCAGGTGCTGAACGAGATGCGCGCCGAGCTGAGCGCGAACGTGCACCAGCTGGTGCGCGAGGCGATCGCCGCCTCGGTCGCGCAGGCGCTCGGTACGGGGAAATAAGGCGGTGTCGCTCGACAAGAGCTTCGATCCGCGCGCCATCGAGCAGCGCTGGTACCGGCGCTGGGAAGAAGCCGGCCGGTTCGCCGCAGGGGCGGCGCCCGGCCGACCGGCGTTCTGCATCCAGCTGCCGCCGCCGAACGTCACGGGCGTGCTGCATATGGGGCACGCCTTCAACCAGACCATCATGGACGCGCTCACGCGCTACCACCGCATGCGCGGCGCGAACACGCTCTGGCTGCCTGGCACCGACCACGCCGGAATCGCCACGCAGATCGTGGTCGAGCGCCAGCTCGAGCAGACGGGCACCACGCGCGAGAGCCTCGGGCGCGAGAAGTTCGTCGAGAAAGTCTGGGAGTGGAAGCGCCGCTCGGGCTCGACGATCACCGAGCAGATGCGCCGCCTGGGCGACTCCTGCGACTGGAGCCGCGAGTACTTCACCATGGACGAGAAGCTCTCGCGCGTGGTGGTCGAGACCTTCGTGCGCCTGTACGAGCAGGGCCTGATCTACCGCGGCAAGCGGCTGGTCAACTGGGACCCGGTGCTGCTCACCGCGGTGTCCGACCTCGAGGTCGAGAGCGAGGAGGAGGACGGGCACCTGTGGCACATCCGCTATCCGGGCGACGGCTTCTCGCTCACCGTCGCCACCACGCGCCCTGAGACGATGCTCGGCGACGTGGCGGTGATGGTGCATCCCGAGGACGAGCGCTACCGCGCCTGCATCGGCCGCGAGGTCGAGCTGCCGCTCACCGGCCGGCGCATCCCGGTGATCGCCGACGCCTACGTCGACCGCGAGTTCGGCACCGGCTGCGTAAAGGTGACCCCGGCGCACGACTTCAACGACTGGCAGGTCGGGCAGCGCCACGGCCTGCCGAGCATCGGCATCCTCACGCTCGATGCGCGCATCAACGAGAACGGGCCGGAGCGCTACCGGGATCTGGACCGCTACGAGGCGCGCGACCGTATCGTGCACGACCTGAGGGCCGCCGGGCTGCTCGAATCGGTCCGGCCGCACCGCATGGTGGTGCCGCGCTGCGGTCGCACCGGCGCCGTCGTGGAGCCGATGCTCACCGACCAGTGGTTCGTCGCGCTGTCCAAGCCCGGCCCCGCGGGCAAGTCGATCGCCCAGACCGCCGTCGAAGTCGTCGACCAGGGCAAAGTGAAGTTTTTCCCCGAGAACTGGGTCAATACTTACAACCAGTGGATGGCCAACATCCAGGACTGGTGCATCTCGCGCCAGCTGTGGTGGGGCCACCAGATCCCGGCCTGGTACGACGATAAGGGGAAGGTCTATGTCGCGAGGAGCCACGAAGAAGCGTTAAAGCTGTCTGCAGGAAAACCCCTCAAGCGTGACCCCGATGTCCTCGATACGTGGTTTTCTTCGGCGCTCGTGTGCCACTCGACGCTCGGCTGGCCGGCGCCGCAGGGCGCGGACAAGCTCGCCTACGAGCTCTACCTGCCCTCCTCCGTGCTCGTCACCGGCTACGAGATCATCTTCTTCTGGGTGGCGCGCATGGTCATGATGACCACCTGGTTCACCGGTCGCGTGCCGTTCCGCGACGTGTACATCCACGGCATCGTGCGCGACCACGAAGGCAAGAAGATGTCCAAGTCCGAGGGCAACACCATCGACCCGGTGGACCTGATCGAGGGCATCGCGCTCGAGGCGCTGCTCGAGAAGCGCACCATGGGGCTGCGCCGGCCCGAAGACGCGCCCAAGATCCGCGAGCGGACCAAGCGCGAGTTTCCGGACGGCATCCCCGCCTACGGCGCCGATGCGCTGCGCTTCACCATGGCGGCCTACGCCACGCTCGGGCGCAACGTAAATTTCGACTTCAAGCGCTGCGAGGGATACCGTAACTTCTGCAACAAGCTGTGGAATGCTACGCGTTTCGTCTTGATGAACACCGAAGGCAGGGATTGCGGGCTGGATGCGTCGCTGCCGACGACGCTATCGCACGTCGACCGCTGGATCATCAGCGCGCTGCAGCGGACGGAGTCCGAAGTGGCGCAAGCCTTTGCGGATTACAGACTCGATAACGTTGCCAACGAGATCTACCGCTTCGTGTGGGACGAGTACTGTGACTGGTACCTCGAGCTTGCGAAAGTTCAACTGCAAGCGCCGGACGAAGCGCGGCAACGGGCTACTCGCCGAACATTGATTCGTGTGCTTGAGGCAGTACTGCGGCTGGCGCATCCGGTGATCCCATTTATCACCGAAGAGTTGTGGCAAAAGGTTGCGCCTCTCGCCGGTAGGACGGGCGAAACAATCATGCTCGCGCCCTATCCGAAGCCCCAGCCGGAGAAGATCGATACAGAAGCGGAGGCGTGGGTTGCTCGTCTAAAGGCGCGAATTGAAGCGCAGCGGAATCTGCGAAGCGAAATGAATATCCCGCCAGCGGTGAAGCCGCCCGTATTCATTGCGGCCAAGACGCAAGACCACCCGGAACTGCAGGCAAACGCATCCTATTCGCAGGCCCTCGCGCGAACATCGAGTATAACTATTTCCACGGAATTACCTGCTGCGCAAGCTCCCGTCGCAGTGGTTGGCGATGCTCGCTTCATGCTGCACGTCGAGATCGACGTTGCCGCGGAAATTGCCCGTCTGGAAAAGGAAATCGCGCGGCTGGAGGGCGAGATCGGCAAGGCGCGCGGCAAGCTCGGCAACCCGTCGTTCGTCGAGCGCGCGCCGGCCAAGGTGGTCGAGCAGGAGCGCGCGCGGCTCGCCGGCTTCGAGGCCGCGCTCGGCAAGCTGCGCGAGCAACTCGACAAGCTCGCGGCGCGCGCCTAGGCGCGTCCGATGCG
The DNA here is from genome assembly GCA_963739205.1 of uncultured Pseudomonadota bacterium. Lineage (GTDB taxonomy): Bacteria > Pseudomonadota > Gammaproteobacteria > Burkholderiales > SG8-39 > DAHVFK01. The sequence goes on from CAVTZJ010000004.1 coordinate 210,933, forward strand.
GCTGCCGCTTAGCCTGAGGGCGTTCCGGCACCGCGACTACCGGCTGTACTTCTTTGGCCAAGGCACCTCGCAGATCGGCACCTGGCTGCAGCTGATTGCGACCAGCTGGCTCGTCTACCGCCTGTCGGGCTCGGCCTTCTTGCTCGGGCTGGCGAGCTTCGCGCTGCAGATCCCGTTCCTCGTGCTGGCGCCCTTCGGCGGCGTGCTGGTCGACCGCCTGGTCAAGCGCCGCGTGCTGTACGCGACGCAGGGCATCGCGCTCGCGCAGTCGCTCGTCATGTTCGCGCTGGTGGCCACCGGGCACGTCCAGCCCTGGCACCTGGTGGCGGGCAATCTGGTGCTCGGCATCGTAAACGCATTCGACAGCCCCGCGCGCCAGTCCTTCCTGGTCGAGCTGGTGGGCGGCCGCGAGGACCTGCCGAACGCGATCGCCATGAGCTCGGCGCTCATGAACGGCGCGCGCTTCATCGGCCCGATGATCGGCGGCGTAGTGATCGCCTCGGCGGGCGTCGTCTGGGGCTTCGGGCTGAACAGCCTGTCCTACCTCGCGATGCTCGGCGCGCTCGCCGCGATGCGCGCGCATCCCCCGCTCGCCGCGCCGGGCGCAAAGTCCTGGGCGCACGAGCTGCTCGCGGGCTTTCGCTACACCTTCGGCTTCCTGCCCACGCGCAGCGCGCTGCTGCTGCTCGCTGCGGTGAGCTTCTTCTGCCAGCCCTACCAGTCGCTCATGCCTTGGTTCGCCAAGGAGGTGTTTCACGGCAACTCCGAGACCCTCGGCATGCTGATCGGCGCGGGCGGCTTCGGCGCGGTCTCCGGCATGGTGTACCTCGCCTCGCGCCCTTCGGTGCGCGGGCTGCTGCGGCTGCTGCCGCTCTCGGCGGCGCTCGCCGGGCTGTCGCTCGCCTGCTTTGCCTTCGCGCACGTCCTCTGGCTCGCGCTGCCGCTCGTGTTCCTCACCGGCATGGGCATCATGCTGACCGCCGCGGCGACCAACATGGTGCTGCAGACCATCGTCGAAGACCGGCTGCGCGCGCGCGTCGCCTCGCTCTACATCATGTCCTTCCTCGGCGCGAGCCCACTTGGCGCGCTGCTCGCCGGCACGGTGTCGCAATATCTGGCGCCGCCGCTCACGCTCGCGCTCGGCGGGCTGTGCGCGGCGCTCGCCGCCGCCTTCTACGCCTCGAAGATGCCCGCCATCCGCAGGGAGATCCGCCCGCTCTACCAGCGGCTCGGCATCCTCGGACCGCCGCCGGCTCAGTAGCGGCGCGTCACCACGCGAACTGCTCGCACAGCTTCGGCAGCAGCGCCGCGATCTCCTCGCGCGCGAAGAAGCGGTCGGCGCGCGCCAGCCGCGCCGCGTCGCGCGCGGCGGCGTCGCCGCCGAAGCAGAAGATCGGCACGTTGAGCATCATCTCGCCGCGGATCTGCGCGATCGCCTCGAGCGCGCCCGGCGAATCCAGGTCGACCAGCACGAAGCGATGCAGCAGCACGTCCTGGAACTCGCCCACGTCGCCGATCTCGCGCGCGCGGCTGAGCTGCCAGGACTCGGGCAGCGCCTGCTCGAGACGCCCGGCGAGCGCCTCGTCGCCGCTGAGCAGCACCAGCCTGCGCACCAGGCGCGCCGCGACGCTCGCCACCGCCTAGACCCGCGACAGCGCGCGGCGCGCGTTCAGCTTCACCTGCGCGCCCACGCGCCCCTGCTCGATCGGCTCGGCGAGCTCCTCGCGCGCCTCGGCGATCGCCGCCAGCTCCGCCTCGACCGGCCAGGAGTTCTCGAAGCACCAGCCGTGCTGCGCGGCGACGCGCGCACGGAACACCTCCTCAAGCTCGCGCTCGGCCGGCAGCGCGCCGTGGTCGGCCCACTCGGTCATCGCGAGCGCCAGGCCCTGGCGCAGCCAGGCGCGAAAATCCGGCGACGGACTCGCCACGCTATCGGCGAAGCGCTCGGCGGGAAAGCGCAGCAGGAAGCTCGAGGCGACCACCGCGCACTCGCCGATGCTCGCCGCGCCGCTGCCGGCGATCTTGCGGCCGTGCAGCCACAGGTCCTGCTCGTTCAGGTACGCCGGCAGGCCGAACTGGCGGTAGGTGGCGACCGCGGGCGCGAGCGCCCAGGAGAACCAGCGCGCCGGCCGGCCCGGCGCGAGGCGCCGCGGCGCGATCACCACGAAGACGTACTGGGACTCGTCCACCCAGACGAGGCCGCCGCCGAGCGGGCGGCGCACCACCGGCAGCCCGGCGCGCTGATCGACCTCGGCGAGCCCCTGGCTCTGGCCCAGGCACAGGTGCGTCTTCGCCTGCGCCCACACGACGATCGGGCCCGCGTCTGCGCCTTGCGCCGCGGCCAGGCCGGCGTAGGTCGCGTGCAGATCGAGCGGCTCGACCAGCCCGAAGCGCATCCAGCGCGCAGCCTGCGCGCCCATCAGCGCGCGCCTCCCGAGCGGAAGAACTTCTCCAGGTAGAAATCCTTGTGCGCGAGCGCGCCGATCTCTCGCGCACGCGCGTCGAAGCCTTCGCGCAGGATCTCGGCGAGGCGCTCGCCCTGCTCGCCGTCGAGCACGTGGATGCGCCCGAGCAGCTCGGGATCGAACTGCAGGATCTCGCCCGCCAGGCCCTCGGGGCGCTCGAGGTGCAGCAGCCAGGCGCGGCACTCCGGGTCCTCGGGATCGAGCGGCGAGAGCACGATGCGCCCGAGCCAGGCGAGGCGCGCGGCCTGGTTGAACTGGCTGATGTCGAGTTTCTTGCCGTGCTTGTACTTGCGCAGCTCGTTCTTCAGCGCGCCGACATCGGTGACCGGAATGTTGCCCGCGGGGCTCATCGTGCTGCGATTATTTCGCAGCACGCGCCCCGCGTCTACCCGAGAACGTGCCCGGTCAGAAGTTCTTGCCCCAGGCGATGCCGAGCGAGTCCTCGTACATCTTGATCGTCTCGGTGCCGCCGACGTTGAAGTACGGGTTGGTCGCCGGGCCCGAGACCGATTTCTCGAAGGCGTGCATGTAGGCCATCGTGATCTCGGAGCGGTCCGCCAGCGTGTAGGTGAAGCCGAGCGTCATGTGATCCTGCACCACGCCGGGCGCAAGGATGTTGAAGGTCACGTCGCGCGCCTGGATCGGGTTGTCGGAGTGGTTGTAGCCCGCGCGCAGCAGCCATTGCGGGTTCATGCGGTACTCGACGCCGAGCTTGTACACGTTTATGTCCTTCCAGCCGAAGCCGATGCTCGAGCCGCTCGCGCCCAGGCACGCCGAGCCGACGCCCGGGCCAATGGGGAAGGTCGGCACGCATCCGGGCACGTTGCTCGGGTTGCCGACCGAATTCACGCCGCTGTAGTTGATACGCTCATAGTCGGCGGCGAAGGTCCACTGCGACGAGGGCTTGAATGCGACGCCGAGGTTGTAGTTCTCGGGAATGTCGAACCCGCCCTGGTCGGCGAACAGGCCCTTGTACTTGTCGAACTTGCCCATCGATGATCTTGCTCGAGTACGCTGCGCCGATCGACACCGTCTGGCTCAGCTGGCCGTAGTAGCCGACGCGCACGCCATAGCCCCAGGCGTCGTCGATAGCCGTTATTGCGTGAGGTTATTCGGGTCGGACGAGATCGCCGAGAAGGCTTGCAGACCGTAGGCCTTGAAGCGCTGATAGCCGATCAGCGGCGAGATGCCGAGCGAGTGCTGCGGGGCGACCTTGTAGGCCGCGGTCGGCGCAATGATCAGCTGCGACAGATCGACGCCCAGGTTGCCCTGGCCGCACAGCAGGTTGACCTTGACGCCGTTCGGCGCGCCGCCCATGCACACGCCCTGGTCCAGCTGGCCGGTCGGATAGTCGGTGTTCATGCCGCCGTTGCCGTACACCGTCACGCCGAGCGCGAGGTTCGGGTTCAGCATCTTGTTGTAGCCGAACTCGGGAATGAGGAAGTTCGAGGTCTCGTTGCCGTCGGCCGAGCCGTCGAGGAAGCCCGTGCCGCCGGCGCTGCCGACGCGGCTCGCCGCGCGCTGCGGCCGGAACCAGTCGACGCCGACGTCCAGGCGGTCGCCGACGAACGCCATGCTAGCCGGGTTGTTGGCGCCGCCGAAGGCGTCGTCAGCCATCGCGGTGGCGGCGCCGCCCATACCCTTCGCCTTCATGCCGTAGCCGTGCGAGAAATATCCGTCCGTCGCCGAGGCGAGCGCCGGCACGAAGACCGCGGCCACCAGGGCCGCCATTGCAAGCTTCCTCATGATTCCCCCTCCAGGAGATTCGCTTCAGATGAAAAGGCTGACGTCGGCGTCCTTGGCGATGCCGAGGAACGACGCCGCGCCGCAGTACTCCTTCACTTCCGGAATGAAATCTTCGTGCTTGAAGCCGAACAGGTCGACGGTCATCTGGCAGCCGATCAGGTTGGCGCCCGCTTCCAGCGTCAGGTTGCGCAGGTCGGTGATGTCGGCGACGCCGTTGTTCTTGATCGTCTGTTTCATGAGCGTGGTGGCGACCGACTCGAAGCCGGGGATCGCCGCCTGCACCACGTTCGGGATGTTCCAGTTGATGTGCTTGAACCACTCCGGGCCGAAAGGCATCTTCATCGGCATGCCCGGATTGCCGAGCGGCGAGATCTTCAGGTCGGAGATGTCCTTCTTGAGCAGCTGCAGGCCGTAGAACGTGAAGAAGATGTCGACCTTCCAGCCGAGCGCGGCGGCGGTCGAGGCGAGAATGAACGGCGGGTAGGCCCAGTCGAGCGTGCCCTTGGTGGCGATGATCGACATCGCGGGCGTGCGCGTCTCCTGGCGCTTGGCGAGCGCTTCCTCGAGCTTCTGCGGCAGCAGTTCCTCGATGCGGCGCTTGATCAGATCGTCGATGAGTGCGGCGTTCGGCGAGGCTTCCATGGTCGCTCCTCCAAATATTCGAATTTAACGAAATAGTGTGCCAGAACTTGCTGGCCTTCCAGTCAGGCTTTCTTATCCCGGGATAAGGCTCTGCCCCGGGCTACCTGCCCGCTTTGACCGGCCGGCCCTCCATCTGCTTCACGATCCGCTCGAGGTCGCGCCGGGCGGGCGCGAACGGAAACGACAGGATGTCGGTCGGGCTGGAATCCCCGTAGGGCCGGTTACAGGCAGAGACCTCGTCGTCCTTTCCGGGGCAGCCGGACGTGCGGAACGGCGTCCCGGACGCGATTTCGGTTTCCAGGACCTCTTGCGCCACCCCGAAATCCACGACGCGCCCCGAGGCGTCGAAGCGCATGTCCTCGACGCGCCGGCCGCGGTAGTCGATGAGGAACCGCGCCAGCTGCACGCGGCGCCACTGGCCGCGGTCGACCGCCGGCCAGTCCTCCATGAGCGAGCCGCGCTCGGGGAAGAAAGCGAACATGTGGTTGTGGCCGCCGAAATCCCGGATCTGCTGCGCCACGCGCAGGATCTCCTCCTCGGTCTCGCCCATGCCGCAGATGAGGTGCGCGCCGAACTTCTCCGGGCCGAACACCTCGGCGGCCCATTCGAGCGCGCGCCAGTAGCGCTCGTAGCTGTGCGGGCTGTCGACTCCGCGCCCGCGCGTGCGGTCGAAGATCTCCGGCGTCACCGCGTCGAGCGCCACCGTAAAGATATCGGCGCCAATGCGCTTCATGTCTTCGAGGTGATGTTTTTCAAGTGTAGTCGGATTGGAAAGTATCGACACCGGAACCGCCGGCACTTCGCGCACCCAGCGCTCGAGCAGCACGAAGGTGTCGTCGTTCGAGTTCGGGTGCGTGATCATCGAGATGCACATGCGCTCGAAGCGCCCCTTGTCCGAGCCGGCCTTGACGCGCTCGACCACCTCGTCGTAGCGCGCGGTCGGCCAGTCGACACGGATGAAGTTGCGGTCGGCGTAGTCGCGCGCTTCCTCGCGGTGGCGCGCCAGGCCGCAGTAGGCGCAGTTCGCGCGGCAGCCCTCGGGATAGGTGACGAGCAGGTTCAGGCAGTGCGTGCACGAGGTGCGGTGCATCTTGCCCGCGACGAGCCCGAGCGTGATCGCCGCCGCCGTGCTCATCTGCACGTACTCGGGCGAGCGCATCTCCGGCGTCTTGACGTGGTAGTTGGGGCGGTAGAACTGCAGCGGTTGCACGGCGCTCATGAGAAGTACTCCGGAAAAGCGATCCAGCCGCGGCGATGCTCGGCATCCTCCTCGGCCGCTGGGGTGTTCCAAATGCCTGCCATGCGGCGGCGCGCCGCGAGCGCGCGCTCGAGCGCAGGGCCGAATTCCTCGCGCATCTCTTCCTCGTAGGCAGCGGGCGCGTGCGCATCGCCCGAGAGAGCGCGCGCGACGGCCGCGCCGGCGCGTTCGCCCGAGACGACCGCGGGGGCGATGCCCGCGCCGGTGATCGGGTGCGTGAAGCCCGCCGCGTCGCCGGCGAACAGCGCGCGGCCTTCGACCAGACGCTCGCGCAAGCCGCCGACCGGAATCGGCCCGCCGGTGCGCAGCAGCACTTCCGCGCCGACGCACCCCTCGCGCACGAGCGACTCGTGCAGCGCATCGAGCGGCTCCTTCATGTCGTTCTCGAGCGCCGGGTCGAGCCCCAGGCCGAGGTTGGCGACGCTGCCCTTGGGAAACAGCCAGGCGTAGCCGCCCGGATAGCGGGCGGAGAGCCAGATGTCGGTGTCGTTCTGCGGCCGCGCGAGCGGCACGGTGTACTGGCGCGTGGTCACGACCGGCAGGCGCGGCAGCCCCAGGCAGGCGGCGACCGACGAGAGCGGCCCGTCGGCGGCCACCAGCATGCGGTAGCGGATCTCGCGCAGCCCGGAGGCCGTGCTCACGCGCGCCACGCCCGCTCCGTCGTCCAGCGCGCGCAGCGCGGTGTCGGTCCACAGGAGCGCGCCGCAATCGCCGGCGTTCTTCGCCAGCGCCTGGTCGAAGCGCTCGCGCCGGATCATCAGCCCGCCGAAAGCGCGCGCGGCGCGCCTGCCCGAGGGCAGCGTGGTGGACATGCCGGCGATCGGCTGCGCGCGCACCTCGGCGCGCGCATAGCCCGACATCGGCAGCGGGATGAACTCGGCGCACTGCACCGGGATGCCGACCACCTTCTTCTTCTCGATCGCGATCACCGCGAGCCCGGCGCGCGCGGCGATTGCCGCAGCGCTCGCGCCCGCCGGCCCGAGGCCGATCACGAGGAGGTCGCAGGCTCGCATGCTCCGACCCATTCCGGGGTGTCCATCTCGGCGAGCGCCGCGGCGAGATGCGCCCGCTCGGCGGCGTTCAGCTCGCCCATCTCGATCGCGACGCCGAACTCGCGCGCGAAGGCGCCGATGAACGCGCCGCGCAGCGCAGCGGCCGAAGGCAGCGGCGCGACGAGCTCCTTCAGGTTGACCGTCGCCGCGCGCGCGCCGGCGAGCATTTTCTCGTCGACGATACCCAGCGCGCGCAACATGCGAGCCACGTCGAAGTCGAGCAGCAGCGTGCCCTGGTACACGAGCGCGTTGCCGTCGAGCGCGCCGCCGGTGCCGGAGATCTTGCGCCCGCCGACCACGATATCGGTCGGCGCGCGGAATTCCGCCGGCGCGCCGAGCGCGGCGATCGCACGCGCCGCCGCGCCGCAGATGCGACGCGAAATCGCCGCCATCTCCGCGCTGCCCGCCTCGGCCTTGTCGAGGTACAGCTCCCAGCCGAGCACGTTCGGGTCCATGTAGATCGCGCCGCCGCCGGTGATGCGCCGCTGCACCGCGATGCCTTCGGCCCTGCAGTACGCGAGGTCGAGCTCCTTCGCCGGATCGCCGTGGCGCCCGACGAGCGCCGAAGGCGTGAAGCGCAGGAAGCGCAGTGTGCTCGGCGCTTCGCCCGCCTGGCGCGCTTCGAGCAGCGCGCGGTTCAGCGCCAGGTTCTCCGCCGGAGGCAGCACGCCCGTGTCGGTCCAGCGCCAGGTCTTCACGCGGCAACCACCGGGATGCGAGCGATCCTCGAGGCGGCGCGCCGTTCCGCCTCGACCACCAGGCGCGGATCGATGCGCGGCGCGGCCGGATCCTCGAATGCCAGCACTTCCTCGCCGACCGCGATCGAGCAGCACGCGGGCGTCACCTTGACCTCGCGCCCGAGCCCGAGCGCGAGCTCGACCGAGCCCTCGGCCGGGTGCGCGATGCCCTCCAGCCCGGCCATCACCGCGTAGGCGTCGATCTCGAGCTTGGCGCGCCCCGCGGGGCGCGCGCAGCCGAGCAGGATCGGCAGCTCGGGAAGCGCCGCGCGAGCGTCGAGGAAGAAGCGCCCGACTTCGCGCGACGAGGGCGTGGCGAACGGCCTGCCCGCCGGCGCGTAGAACGGCATCACCACCACCAGCACCAGCGCCGCGGGGCGGTGGCGCGCGATCATCTCGAGCGCGCGCCATTCGCCGAGCATCCTGCCGTAGTGCAGGCCGATGACGATGTGCGGCACCACCTTCATCGAGGTAGCGACCAGCGTCTCGAGCGAGCGCTCGAAATCCTCGACCGGACGGCGCAGGTGGTAGACCTGCGACACCGTGTCCTGCGCGCCGATCACGTCGAGCATCGCGGCGTCGATGCCCGAGTCCTGCATCGCGCGCGCCATCCCCGCGTCGACGAGCGCGGTGTGGATCGCGATGCGGAATGCGGGATGCGCGTCCTTCACGCGCCGCACCACCGGCAGGAACGGCCCGTACTCGACCTCATCGCGGTGGTTCGAGCCGCCGGTGAGCAGCATGCCCTTCGCGCCGAGCTCGAGCTGCTCGTTCACCACGCGCCACAACGCCTCGGGCGTCGTCGCCGGAATCATCGGCTCGAGCACCTTCGCCTTGCAGTGGTCGCACTGCAGCTTGCACGCGCCGCCGGTGATCGACACCGCCGGCCAGGCGTTCTTGCCGCAGGACGAGATCTCGCTCGATGCGTACGCCTTGAAGGTCGGCGTATAGAAGTTGATCGCTCTTCCAGACCTCTCGGCGCGCGCGAAGCGGGCGACGAGATCCGGGTCCAGAATTGCGGGTTCGAGCGCTTCGATACCCGCTGCGATTTCGGCCCAGCCGCTCACGCGTCAGGGGCAGCCGGCGAAGCCGTCGGCGGCCATCTTGGCCTCGAAGGCCTTGGTCACCGCGGCTCCGGTCACGAGCGCAGCGGCGTCGCCGTCCCAGTTGCCGGGCTTGAGCCTGACGAGCCAGCCGTTGCCGTAGGGATCGGCATTGATGCTCTTCGGATTCGCGCTCACCGCGTCGTTTATCGCCACCACTTCGCCGCCCACCGGGGTCTTGACCGGCCCGACCCATTTGCCCGACTCGATGGTCGCGGCGGACTTGTTCAGCTCGACCGAGCGGCCGACCTTCTTCGGCGTATAGGCGACGACCTCGCCGGCGAGCGCGCAGGCGTACGCGGTCATGCCGATGGTCACCGTGCCGTCGGCCTCCTTGCGTGCCCACACGTTGCTCTCGACGTTGTAGTACAGGTCGTCGGGCAGGTTGCAATTCTTGACCGAAGCCATCGGTAATTCCTCCTCAGAAAAACAATACCTTGTCGCAGGAAAGGATCATGTCGGCGAGCGCGCCGCCGCTCGACACCTCGTCGATCTCCGGGATCAGGTCGACCGGCTCGATGTCGTAGCCCGGCAGCGCGGGCCGGCAGGCGTGGAACTTCACGCCCGCGGACTTCGCGTCGCGCATGAATTCGATGATTCTTTTCCCGCCTTCCACCGCCGTCAAGTTCTCGGCGACGCCGGTCTGCACCAGGCGCACGCCTTCCATAGTGAAGAAGATCGTCACCTCGGCGTCCATCGAGGCAAGCAGCGCGCCCAGGTAGAACGGCGTGCCGCAGCGCCCCGGGCTGGAAGGGCCGCTGGTCATCACGATGACCACCGATTTCTCCTCGTGCTCGACGTATCTTCCGCTCACGGGCGCTTGCACTCCATCTTGTCGGCGCGGCAGCGCTCGCAGAAGCCGGTTTCGGCGGCCGCGCCGGTCAGCAGGCCGGCGAGCGCCTCGGCGATCGGCGCCGAGGGGCGCACGCGCGCGATCCATTCGCCGTACGGGTCGCGGTTGATGCGCTCGGGAGACTCGAGCACCGCCTCGTTCGCCGCCTCGATCACGCAGTCGAAGGGATTGGGTACCGGGCCGGCCCACTTGCCGGTCTCGACGGTGGCCACCGGCTTGCCGCGCGGACGCAGGCTGCCCGGCCGGCGCACGCGCACGTGCATGATCCTGCCCGCGCGGGTCTGCGAGATGTCGGTCATGCCGATGCTCACCGCCCCGTCCTCCTCCACGCGCACCCAGATCTGGAATTCGGCGTCGTAGTGGAGCTCGGGGCGCACCTCGCAGCCGTTGCAGATCGCCATCCGCTAGATTATGCCCTTCTCCTCGAGCAGGTCGATCGAGTCGCTGACGTTCTCGTGGATCGCGACCTTGCGCGCCGACAGCCCGAGCGCGAGTCCCAGGAGCTGCGTGAAGTAGAGGATCTTCACCTTCGTCTTGATGCCGAATTTCGTCTCCGCCCGCACCTGGTGCATCTCCAGACCGGAGTGGCAGGTCGGGCACTCGGTGGCGATCACCTCGGCGCCGCAGTCCTCGGCCGCCTGAAGCAGGTTGAGCACCAGCTGCGTCGAGGTGTCGGAGTCCGACAGCGTGTGCGCGCCGCCGCAGCAGGCGGTCTTGAGCGGATAGTCGACGTTCACCGCGCCGGCCGCGGCGAGCAGGTCGTCCATGAAATGCGGCTTGATGCTCGACTCCGAGCCAGGCCCCTGGTCCTTCTCGGGGAAGATCTGGCGCGGGCGCGTGTACATGCAGCCGTAGTAGTTGGCGATCTTCACGCCTTTGAGCGAGTTCTTCAGCTTCGCCTTGATGCCGTCCGTGCCGAGTTCCTCCATCAGCCACTCGAGCAGGTGCACGGTACGCACGTCGCCCTTGTACACCGGGTCTTCGGCTTTCTTGGCCAGATCCTGCACGGTATGCATGGTCTCGGCCGAGGTGGCGCACTCGTACTCGGCCTTTTTCAGGTTGTGGTAGCAGCCGTTGCACGGCGCCATCACGGTGTCGAAGCCCATCTTCTCCGAGGCGATCGCGAGGTTGCGCGCCGACATGTAGGTCTGCAGCATCGGATGGACGTTCTTTACCTCCATCGCGCCGCAGCAGTTCCAGTCGTTTAAGTCGTGCATCTCGAGCCCCAGCTCCTTGACGAGCGCGCGCGTCGAGCGGTCGTAGGGCCCGCCCGAGCCCTCCAGCGCGCAGCCGGGGTAGTAAGCGACCTTAGCCATGTTTCTGTTCCTTGAGATACGCCTGCAATACCGCGCCGGTCTTCGCCCAGCCGCGCGTGCGCGGCTTGAACAGCATCATCCAGCCCATCTTGAGCGGGCCGGTGATCGGCAGGCGCGCGAGGAACTTGCCGATCCTGCGCTCCTTGAGCAGCGGCAGGTTGTTCATGCGCGCGATGAACACGCCGAGCCAGCCCTTCTTCACCAGCTCGACGATGTCGACGCCGGTCTTCCTGAAGAAGTTGAACATCACCTCGCTGTCCTCGATGCGCCCGCGCTCGATGCACTGGCGCGTGAACTCCTCGTCGAACACCGAGGAATTCGACTTCGGCGTGTGGCCCTCCATCTCGAGCCAGTGCGCCAGCGCCTTCATCACGCCTTCGGGCCGCACGTCCTTCGGGCAGATGCTGGTGCACTTGTTACACGACACGCACTGCCAGATGATGTCCTTGTCCTTGACGATCTCCGACTGCAGGCCCAGGTTGGTGCAGTAGATCCAGTAGCGCGGGTTGAAGTCGGTGTTGATCGCATACATGGTGCAGGAGTTGGTGCACGAGCCGCACTGCCAGCAGCGGTGCGCGTTTTCGCCGCCCGGCAGCGCTCCGATGGTCTTGGCGAATTCCGGATCGTAGTCCGCCACCGTGCGCGGCAGGATCATCGTGTTCCAGTGCCCGGACACGTCGACGCCCTCGACCACCAGCTTCTCGGCGGTGAGGACCTGGTTCGGATCGATGAGAGACTTTTCGTGAATCGGCATTCGTCTTTCCTAGTGAATCGTCGCGGAAGATTTCCTCACCCGCGAGCGGTTGCCGCCGTCTACGCCGAGCAGCTTGCGCAGCTGCTCGTCGGGCGTGCTGGCGCGCGTGAAGTCCGAGCCGAGCACGCCGCCCGTCATCGCGCGGAAGTAACCCACGTAGGCCATCGCGAGCACCAGATCGGCGAGCCAGTGCTGCTCGCGCCAGATGCCCTGCTCGCCGAAGCGCTCGTACATCCAATCGCGCGCCGCGGCATGATCGACGCCGCCGGCGTGCTCCGCGTTCATCATCTCGCGCAGCGCGCCGCTGCCCGAGGAGGCGTCCCACACCCAGCGCGTCATGAGCGGATGCGCCTGCGGGTCGGCGAAATGCAGCAGCTCTGCAGCGAAGTCGCGCGCAGCGCCGCGCAGCTTTCTCTGCATCGCGCGCTCGTGCGGATAGTCGAGCGAGTCGCAGAACGCCTCGATCGTCGCCTCGCCGCCGAGCAGCCGCGCCACGCGTTCGGAGAAGCGCGCCGCGCCGAGCGCCTCGATCAGCGGATAGAGCTTGCGGCGCGCGGGAAACACCGACTCGAGCAGCGTCTCGGCGGCGCCGAGGTCGATGCGCGCCGGCGCCGCCAGCAGCGCGGCGAACAGCCGGTGCTTCGCCTCGAGCAGCCCGACGTAGGCCTGCAGGCCCGCCCCCGCGTCGGCCAGCGCGACGAACTCCGAGAAATGCCTCGCGAAGCGCTCGGCGTCGAGCTGCAGCATCGCAGTTGCGCCGCTCAGGCGGCCTTGCGCTCGAGCGCCGCCAGGTCGCCGACCGCGCGCATGGCCATCGCCAGGCCGTGCGACACGCAGGTGTCGATGTCCTCGGGCCCGAGCGCGGAGCCGCCGACGTAGATTCCGGGTCGCGTCGAGGAGAAGGAGCTGGTGTAGTGCTCGCCGCGATCGAGGAAGCCGTGGCTCTCAAGTCCCACGCCGAACACCTTGGCGATCTCGGGGTTGTCCTCGTTCGGGTCCATGCCGATGGCGTGCACCACTAGGTCGAACGGGATCACGATCGGGCGCTTGACCAGCGTGTCCTCGCCCTTCACCAGCAGCCTCTTGCCGTCCGGCGCGATGGTCACCTCGGCGATGCGCGCCTTGACGAACTTGGTGCGGAACTCTTCCTGCGACTTCCAGTAGAACTTGTCCTCGTACAGGCCGAAGGTGCGGATGTCCATGTAGTAGATGTACACGTCCGTCTTCGGCGACAGCTCCTTGATCTCCATCGCCAGGTTGGTCGACACCGTGCAGCAGATCTTCGAGCACCACTCGCGTCCGATTTGCCGGTCGCGCGAGCCCACGCACAGCAGGATCGCCACGCGCTCGGGCGTGCGCCCGTCGGACGGGCAGGCGATCTTGTGCGCCCCCACCATCTGCTCGACCTGCGTGGTGGTGACCACGTCCTCGTAGGTGCCGAAGCCCCACTCCGGCTTGTTGATCGAGTCGAAGTGCGTGAAGCCGGTGCCGAGCACCACTGCGGCCGCCTTCACCGCTTGCCCGTCGGAAAGCGTCGCGCTGAAGTTGCCATGCTCCCCATCGAGCTTGGCGACCTTGGTTTCCTTGAATACGGTCACTAGGGAATTTTTTTCAACCCGCTCGACCATCCGTCCGATCGCATCTTTGGCCCACTCGCCCGAGGGCACCAGCTTCGCGTAGCCGGAGTGGATCGGCGCGCCGCCCAGGCGGTCGCTCTTCTCGACCAGCACCACCTTGCGGCCCACCGACGCGATGCCGTGCGCCGCGGACAGCCCGGTCGGCCCTGCGCCGACCACCAGTATCGTGTCGTTCATCTACCTTGAACCTCAGGCGCTGAGCGCGAGCTCGGGGTTGTACAGGTACTCGATCTTGCCCGCCTTGACTTCCTTGAGGTACTCCTCGAAGCGCTTCTTCGACTCGCTCCAGGAGAGGCCCATCTTCTCGACCACGTCCTCGCAGGGGCTCGCATGCCACTGCAGCTGCACGATCTTGAACGGGTCGGCGCCGCAGGCGAGCGCGGCGAACTGGATGTCGGCCATGATCGGCATGGTGTACTGCTGCTCGTGCGCGCGGCCGATCCACTGGTTCTTGTCCATGGTGGTGACGCATCCGGTGTCGATGCCGAGCATCAGGTCGGCCTTTGCCTCCTCCTGCGCCACCTTGATCTTGCGGTCGATCGTGAACGAGCGCGTGAACTCGCGCTCGGAGATGATGTGGCGGAAGCCGAAACCGCAGCAGTCGTACCAGGTCGAGTAATCGATCACCTGCGCGCCGAGCGCCTCGGCCATCGAGGTGCCGACCGCGGCGCGGTTGCCGCCCAGCACCTCCGGGTCGTAGATCGCGTCCTCGTGCACCATCTTCGAGTAGTGGCAGGCCATGTGCACGGTGGCGCGCAGGTGCGAAACGTCGATCTTCTGCAGCTTGCTCGCGATGTCGCGGCGCATCACGTGCACCCACTCGGAGTAGTGCACGATCTCCTCGGGGATCACGAGCTTGCCGTCTACGAGGCGGCCGAGCTTGCCCAGTATCTTCGTCACCCGCTCGCGCAGGGCGGCGTTCTCGACCAGGTACTTGCGGACCTCCTTGTAGTTGCCGAACGAGGTGCCGCAATGCACCAGCGGGTAGAAATGCCCCGTGTCGTGGCCCAGCCTCTTGCCCGAGACGTAGGCCTGGTGGAAGTTCCTGAGGAACACCGCGGCGAGCGACTCGACGTTGCCGATGCCCGAGCCGTGGTAGTTCCACGCGGTGCACGAGGTCTGGTCGGTCTCGTCCAGGTAATCCCTGCCGGGCTCCATGCCCAGCTTGTTCATCGTCCACAGCAGCGAGGTCGGGTAGCCCGGGAATATTGCCGCACTGGCCGCAGCTCTTGTGGTGCCAGAGCTGCAGGGTCGGGATCTTCTTGTCCCAGCCGAACAGCGTCTTCACCATCGCCGGCTTGTGCGCGTCGGTGATGCGGTGGACGATGATCTCGCCCTCCTTCTCCAGCTCCCACATGTGCTCGCGCACGTCGTCCATGCGCTCGCCGAGGTCCAGCTCGCGCCGGTCGACGCGCTTCTTGACCCATTCGGTCGCCTTCTCCGCGTCCGCCGCCGACAGATTGGTCGGCTGGAAGAACTCTCCGTGTCCCGCGATTCCGCTCATTTCGCCTCCTCCTGCTCCTCGAGCATCTCCTCGTATTCCTCGCGCTTCTCGTCGATGAAGTCCTCGATCACGTCGAACAGGTTCTCGTCCATCGTCTCGAGCTGCTTCAGCACGCCGGTCATCTCCCAGATCGTGTACATCTCGACGGAAGTCTTGAGCGCCACTTCCCACGCGGTGTCGGTGGTCTGCAGCGTCTTCATCGGGATCGCCTTCCTGAGCGTCTTCAGGTCGCCTTCCACTTTCTGGATGTTGGGGCCCCAGTCGGGGAAGTGATCCGGCTGGATCATGTCGGGCGAGAGCTGGTTGCCGGTGGTGATGAGCTTGAGCATCACGCGGCCGAAGGGGCGCAGCACGTCCTTCGCCGACTGGAAGCCGTGCTTGATCGCGACCTCGCGCATGATGGCGACCAGGCCGCCGGGCGAGTTCTTGAACGGGCAGCGCGCCGCGCAGGTCATGCACTGCGCGCAGGCCCAGATCTTCTCCTGCATCGCGTCGTACACCTGCTCGACGTTCTCGGTCCACAGCAGCTGCACGATCTCGCGCGGGCTGTAGTCGTAGAAGTGCGCCGAGGGGCAGGTCGCGGTGCAGATGCCGCAGTTCAGGCAGCCGTTGAGCTCGTGCTCGTAACGAAAATCGCTACGAATATCCTCGAAAATCTCCTGCATCTCGGCGTAGGTCGCCACGGCCGCCCCTCGTTACTTGCGCTTCATGAAGAAGGTGAATTCCTTGTTCGCCTCGGAGTGCTCGAGCAGATCGTTGCCGGTCTGCTTGGCGAACGCCTGGAAGTCCTTGACCGAGCCCGGGTCGGTGGCGAGGATCTTGAGCACCTGGCCGGACTGCATTTCGGTGAGCGATTTCTTGGCACGCAGGATCGGCAACGGGCAGTTGAGTCCGCGGGCGTCGAGTTCCTTGTCGAAGTTCATTGCGTCAATTCCTTTCGTTCGGTGGTGGTCATGGGCTTATACCACCTCGTTTCCATCCGCTTTTGACCGCAGTTAAAACCCGGCTGCGAGCAGGGGAATATTAGGGTTCGTTAATATACCAGCGCTGTCACGGGAGGCAAGCCGCGGCGCAGCAAATTTCCGCGCTCTCATCTCAAGACACCGCCTGGTAGTAAAGATTCTGCGGATGGTTCGCCTGCGCGAAGAAAAACCAGCGCTCGAGCATCAGCCCGGCGAATTGGACGAAAAACGCGGGCGTCGGCAACCCTGCTGCGAGCAGGGTCGCAGGCAAGACGAACGCGGTGAGGAGGAAGATCCATTTCACGGAGCGCAGCGCAGAAGCAGTGCGCCCATGGAAGAACTCGCGCGTGTTGAACGAGCCGGCGATCGCGCCCTGCGCTTTTTGCGCGATGCGCGGGTGCTTGATGCCGATCGCGCTCTGCAGGCTCGAGCGCGCTTTCAGGCGCGCGTTGCGCACGAGCGAGGCGCCGCGCGTAGCGAGGCCGGCAAGCGTCCAGCCGAGCGCTGCGAGCGCGAGCGCCGGCGCAAGCGCGGGCGCCGCCCAGGCGGCGAAGGCCGCCGCGAGGGTGAAGCCCGAGGCGCAGCCGAGCACGAGGTAATTCACCACGGTGAGCGGGCTGTGCCACTCCTGCAGGAAGCGCAGGCAGGCGTAGATCATCGCCGTGCAAACGTAGAGCGCGAGGGCGAGCACGATGCCCGCCGCAGCGAGCGCGCGTGTCGGCCAGCCCAGCCAGTGCGCCGCGCCCCAGGCGAACACCGCCGCCATGAACGCGGGCAGCACGATCACCTCGCGCGACAGCCACGAGGTGCGCCACTTGGCCGCGCTGCGCCAGGCGCGCTCGGGATGGCCGAGGTGGAAAAACGACGCGATCAGGCCTGCGCCCAGCAGGCAGAGGGAAATGATTGCACCGCCCGCAAAAAACATACGCGTGGAGTTTCCAATGACCTCAACCCCCGTAAGGGCAAGAAAGAGTCCCTGGCCCGCCCCGATGAGCGTGGTGAGCAGGATGACCGACCAGGCGGGCCGCACGGCTACCAGCTCGTCACGTCGTCCAGCGCCGGGTCCTTCGGCGAAGGCCGCGGCAGCAGGCCGTCGACCTTGAGCGGGTTGTCGTGGCGCTCGAGCTCGTCGGGATGGAGGCGGATCTCGGTGCGGCGCCGCGGCAGGTAGTGGTTCGCCGGCTGCGTGCCCCACTCGGGCATGAGCGCGTAGCCGCCCTGCTCGCGGATCGCTCTTGCGGCCTGCGAGTCGGGATCGTGGATGTCGCCGAAGATGCGCGCGCTCGTCGGGCAGGCGAGCACGCAGGCGGGCTTCCGTTCCCTTTCCGGCAGCGCCGGGTCGTAGATGCGGTCCACGCACAGCGTGCACTTCTTCATCACTTTCTGGTGCTCGTCGATCTCGCGCGCGCCGTACGGGCAGGCCCAGGAGCAGTACTTGCAGCCGATGCACTTGTCGTAGTCCACCAGCACGATCCCGTCCTCAGCGCGCTTGTACGAGGCGCCGGTCGGGCACACCGGCACGCAGGGCGGGTCCTCGCAATGCAGGCAGGACTTCGGGAAGTGCACCGTCTCGGTGTTCGGAAACTCGCCCACCTCGAAGGTCTGCACGCGGTTGAAGAACGTGCCGGTCGGGTCGGCGCCGTAGGGGTTGTCGTCCGACAGGTAGCCCGCCTCGCCCGAGGTGTTCCACTGCTTGCAGCTCGTCACGCAGGCCTGGCAGCCGACGCACACGTTGAGATCGATGATGAGGGCGAGCTGCGTCATCGCTCGATCCTCTTTCCGGCGACGTAAGCGAGCCACTTGCGCGGGGCGCTGCGGGTTCCGGGAGCAGGAGGGAGAATTTCAAATTGAGGGGAAATTCCGGTTTCCTCGGCCGGGTAGATCCTCACTCTCACGTCGTACCAGCCGGCCTGCCCGGTGACCGGATCGGAGTTCGACGTGCGTCCGCCCTCGAGCGGCAGCTCGTCGGCGATCAGGTGATTGAGAAGGAAGCCCTTGCGCGCCTCGTTCGCCTCGGGCGCGAGGCCCCAGGCGCCCGGCTGCTTGCCGATCGCGTTCCAGGTCCACACGGTCCCCGGCTCGACTGCTTCGCTATAGCGGCACATGCAGCGCACTTTGCCCCAGGGCGACTCGACCCACATCCAGGCGCCGTCGGCGATGCCCGCGGCGCGCGCGCTGCGCGGGTTGACGAACAGATAGTTATGGCCGTGGATCTGCCGCAGCCACGCGTTCTGCGAGTCCCAGGAGTGGTACATCGCCATCGGCCGCTGGGTGATCGCGGCGAGCGGATATTTCTCCGGGTCGGTGACCTGCGCCTCGAGCGGTGCGTAGTAGAACGGCAGCGGATCGAAGTAGGTCGCGACGCGCGCGCGCAGGCGCTCGGGCGGCTGGCGCCCGGGCCACTTGCCCTCGGCCGCGAGGCGGAACTTCTGCAGCACTTCCGAGTACAGGTGCACGAGGATCGGATCGCCCCAGCGCCGCACGCGTACGCGCTGCGCCCACTCCATGTAGCCGCGGTTCCAGTTGCGCATGTACTGGTAGGAAGGCGGCAGCCGGTAGTGGAACACGCAGTTGTTCTCGGCGTAGCGCGCCCACTGATCCGGATTGGGCTCGCCGAGCATCGACTTCTTGCCGTCCTGGCCGCGCCAGCCGGCGAGAAAGCCGATGCCCGAGCCGGGCTCGGTCTCGTGCCGCACGACGAAGTCGGGGTAATCCTTGTATTTCCTGTTACCACCGCCATCTACAAACGCCGGCAGCTTCAGCCGGCTGCCAAGCTCGATGAGGACTTCCTGGAACGGCTTGCACTCGCCGAGCGGCGGCACCACCGGCACGCGCACCGAGTCGGCCGGCCCGTCGAACTCGGAGATCGGCCGGTCGAGCATCGACATGACGTCGTGGCGCTCGAGATAGGTCGTGTCGGGCAGCACCAGGTCGGCGAACGCGGTCATCTCCGACTGGAACGCGTCGCACACCGCGATGAACGGGATCTTGTACTCACCGTTCGCCCCGCGGTCGTTCAGCATCTTGCGCACCTCGACCGTGTTCATGGTCGAGTTCCAGGCCATGTTGGCCATGAAGATGAGCAGCGTGTCGATCGGGTACGGGTCGCCGCGCCAGGCGTTGGTGATCACGTTGTGCATGAGGCCATGCACCGAGAGCGGGTGCTCCCAGGAAAAGCCCTTGTCGATGCGCACCGGCTCGCCGTCCTCGTCGACGAACAGGTCCTCGGGCGAGGCCGGCCAGCCGAGCGCGAGCCCGGCGAGCGGCGTATTCGGCCTGACGCCCTCGGGGCCGGTGGGCGTTTTCGCCGCGGGCGGGATGCCGCGCGGAAACGGCGCCTTGTGGCGGAAACCGCCCGGGCGGTCGATGGTGCCGAGCAGGCTCATCAGGATGCCAAGCGCGCGCACCGTGTGAAAGCCGTTCGAATGCGCGGCCAGCCCGCGCATCGCGTGGAACGCGACCGGGTTGCCTGTGATGGTCTGGTGCTCGTTGCCCCAGCAGTCGGTCCAGGCGATCGGCAGCTCGATCTTCTCGTCGCGCGCGGTGACCCCCATCTCGTGCGCCAGGCGGCGGATCGTCGCCGCCGGGATGCCGGTGATGCCCTCGGCCCACTCCGGCGTGTAGGCGGCGACGCGCTCGGCGAGCAGCTGGAACGCGGGCCGCACGTGCGTGCCGTCGGCCAGCGTGAAATCGCCGAACAGGAACGGATCGGTCTCGGGCGTGTGAGTCAGGCACGGCCCGTTCGAGTGCCGGTCCCACCACAGCTGGTTCTGCGGATAGAGCGGATTGACCGGGTCGGCATCCTCGTCGGCGGCGAGCAGCCCGTGGTGCGGCGAATGCGGGTCGACCACCACCAGCTGCCCGCCATTGGTGTAGCGCGCGACGAACTCGCGGTCGTACAGCCCTTGCGCGATCAGCTCGTTCGCGAGCGCGAGCAGCAGCGCGCCGTCCGTGCCGGGGCGGATCGGCACCCACTCGTCGGCGATCGCCGAGTAGCCGGTGCGCACCGGGTTGACCGACACAAAGCGCCCGCCGCGGCGCTTGAACTCGGAGATCGCGATCTTGAGCGGGTTGGAGTGATGGTCCTCGGCCGTGCCGAGCATGACGAACAGGCGCGCGCGCTCGAGGTCCGGGCCGCCGAACTCCCAGAACGAGCCGCCGATCGTGTAGATCATGCCGGCGGCCATATTCACCGAGCAGAAGCCGCCGTGCGCGGCGTAGTTCGGCGTGCCGAACTGGCGCGCAAAGAGTCCGGTCAGCGCCTGCATCTGGTCGCGGCCGGTGAACAGGGCGAATTTCTTCGGGTCCGTCGACCTGATCTTCCTGAGCCGATCTTCCAGCAGGGAAAAAGCCTCTTCCCAGCCGATGGCTTCGAACTGCCCCGCGCCGCGCTCGCTGCCTTCCTTTCTTTTCAGCGGACGCGTCAGGCGCGCCGGCGACACCTGCTTCATGATGCCGCTCGAGCCCTTGGCGCAGATCACGCCGCGGTTCAACGGATGATCGGGATTGCCCTCGATGTAGCGAACTTCGCCGTCGCGCAGATGCACGCGGATGCCGCAGCGGCAGGCGCACATGTAGCAGGTGGTGGTCTTGACCTCGGACGGCGCAGAGGTGCTCAATTCGGTTCCCCGGTGTACAGGAGTCATTGTCCGCAGCGCGCCGCGCGATCGCCAACGAGATAATCTGATTTGGTCATAAGAGGGGTCGCCCTACCCTCCTTATGGGTTATCATGCGCGCCACTTTCGAGGACCGGCACATGGACAAGAGCCAGTTCAAGCCCGACACGCGTTACGTGCTCGTCTTGCGCGATGCGCAAGGCAGCGCGCGTCCGGCCAACGTGTACGTGTACCGCGTGTACGACAAGTTCATGGTCGCGCGCTCGACGAGCGGCGACGGGCTGCTGCGCAAGATCGGCTACGACGTGGTCGAGCGCATCGTCGAGGAGCACCCGGTCGCCGCGGCCGCGCGTTTCCTCATTCCAGGCGGCCTGCTGGACGAGTCCAACTGGCGCGACCGCAGCGAGATGCAGGTGTACTCGAGCGCCCCGGGCCGGGGCAAGTAGCGCCCTAGCGCACGCGCAGCTTCGGATCGAGCGCGTCGCGCAGCGAGTCGCCGAACAGGTTGAAGCCGAACACCGCCAGGCTGATCGCCAGCCCCGGGAAGATCGCCATCCAGGGCGCCGTCTCGGCGAACTCGACTGCCGCGCCCCGCAGCATCAGGCCCCAGGCCGCGGTCGGCTCCTGCACGCCCAGGCCGATGAAGGAGAGCGACGCCTCGAGAAGGATCGCCTGGCCGAGGAACGAGGTGAGCATGATCAGCGTCGGCGCCATGACGTTCGGCAGCATGTGGCGCAGGATGATGCGCGCGTCGCTGAAGCCCGAGGCCCGCGCGGCGTCCACGTACGGCATCTCGCGCACCGCGAGGGCGCTCGAACGCACCACCCGCGCGCAGCGCGGAATCATCGGCACCGCGATCGCGAGGATCACGTTCTCCACCCCGGTGCCGAGGATTGCGATCACGACCAGCGCAAGCACGATGAGCGGGAACGACAGCACCATGTCCATGAACCGCTGCATGTAGAGGTCGAAGCGGCCGCCGAAGTAGGCGCTGGCGACGCCGATGATCGCGCCGAAAAAGGTACCGAGCAGCGACGCGCCGAGGCCGACCGCCAGCGCGGTGCGCGAGCCGTAGATCACGCGCGACAGCACGTCGCGGCCGAAGGCGTCGGTGCCGAGCAGGTGCTTCAGGCCCGGCGGGCTGAGCATCGCGTCATAGTGGTTGCTAAGCGGGTCGTAGGGCGCGATCCAGCCGGCGGTCGCGGCGGCGAACACCATCGCGACGATGATCAGCAGCCCGATCGCGCCCAGCGGCCGCTCGCGCGAAAGTCGCCAGGCCGTCGCAAGCGGGCCGGGGGCCCGTGCGGCGCGCAGGTCTTCGAGCGTCCCGGGAGTCGCGGCCATGATCAGCGGTAGTGGATGCGCGGATCGACCCACGCGTAGGCGATGTCGATCAGGAAGTTGACGAGGATCGTGACCGCCGCCACCAGCATCACCAGCGCCTGCGTCATGGTGTAGTCGCGGCGCGAGATCGACTCGACGAACAGCAGCCCCAACCCGTTCAGATTGAATACCTGCTCGGTGACCACGAGGCCCCCGAGCAGGAACGCGAACTCGAGGCCGAGCACCGTGATCACCGGCAGCATCGCGTTCTTGACCGCGTGGCGCGCGAGGATCAGCTTTAACCGCAGCCCCTTCGCGCGCGCGGTGCGGATGTAGTCCTCGCGCAGCACCTCCAGCATCGTCGAGCGCATCATGCGCGTCGAGACCGCCGAGTAGCGATAGCCGACCGCGAGCGCCGGCCAGATGAGCTGCGCCAGGTTGTTCCAGGGGTCCACCCACAGCGGCGTGAACTCCAGCGGCGGCACCCAGTGGAACACGAGCAGCATGCACAGGATGATCAGGATGCCGAGCCAGAACGAGGGCATCGCGAGCCCCGCGATCGAGAACACGCGCACCGCATAGTCCACCCAGGTGTCCTGCTTGACCGCCGCAATGATGCCGAGCGGAATCGCGAGCAGCGCGGCGATGATCGAAGCCATGATCGCGACCTGCAGCGACAGCGCAAAGCGCAGCTTGATCTCCTCGGTGATCGGCGCGCCGGTCCACATCGACAGGCCGAAGTCGAGGCGCGCGAGGCCGGCCATGTACGTGGTGAACTGCTTCCACAGCGGCTGGTCGAGGCCGAGCTTGTGGCGCTCCAGGTTCATCAACTCCTGGGACTGGAACTGGCTTCCCTGCGTCAGGTACTTCGCCTCCACCACGTCGCCGGGCACGACACGCAGCAGCACGAAGACGAGGATCGCGACGCCGACCAGCGTCGGGATCATCAGCAGCAGCCGCTTGGCGATGTAGCGCGTCATGCCTGCGTCATGCCGGCGGCGGATCCGGGTCCGCCGCCGGGGGAACGGCCGTCAGGGCGAGAGCCAGACGGTATCGAGCGTGTTGTTCAGGTAGTGGCTGGGCGTGATCTGCCACCCGTGCAGCCGAGACGAGTGCGGGATGATGCGGTGCCACTGCAGCGTCATCAAGTAGTGCGCCTGCTCGCCGAGCACGCGCATCTCGAACTCCTGGATCAGCTTCTTGCGTGCCTCGACGTCGGTCGTCTGGCTCTGCTCGTCGTAGAGCTTGTCCAGCACCGGGTCCTCGTAGTTCGCGTAGTTCGCCGGATTGCGGCTGCGGGAGGTGAACCGGTAGATGTCGAGGTCGGGCTCGACGATGTAGCCGCACTGGAAGTCCATCGCGACCTGGAAGTCGCCCTTGCGCAGGACGCCGAAGTAGGCCGCCGACTCCACCACGCGCTGGTCGACGTTGAGGCCGATCTTGCGCCAGCTGTCGATCAGCCAGACGCCGAGCGGCTCGTACGGCATGGGCGTGCCGCGGTTGGTAAAGGTGAAGGAGAAGCCCTCCGGCACCCCCGCCTCCTTGAGCAGCTTCTTGGCCTCGGCGCGCGACTTCTCGATGTCGTGCCAATAGCCGGGGACCTTGGCGAGCACATCCGGCGGCGTCGCGAACTGCGTCCCGGGTACCTGCACCCCGGCCACTTCCTTGACGATGGCGATCCTGGATAGCGCCTTGGAGCCCTCGTAGCGGTCGAGCGCCAGGGTCAGCGCGCGGCGCACGCGCGCATCGTCGAAGGGCTTTACCTTGTGGTTCGGCGTGACCATCAGGATGCAGTCCCACGGCGACTCCTGCACCGTGATCTTCTTGCCTAGCGTGCGCACGAGGTCGTCGCGCGCCGCCGGCGTGAAGCCGCGGAACTGGATCTGCGCGCGCTCGCCGCGGATCGCAGCGACCTGCGCCGCGGAGTCCTTGATGAAGATCGCGCGGAAACCGTCCAGGTACGGCTTGCCCTTGTCCCAGTAGTTCGGGTTCTTCTTGCCGACCAGGTGCGAGCCCTTGACGTGCTCGACGAAGATGAACGGGCCGGTGCCCATGATGTGGGTCTCGTACCAGTGCGGGTCCTTCGCCAGGATGTCCGCCTTGTAGATGAAGTTGTACGGCGACAGCAGCGAGGAGATGAACGAACCCGACGGGTGCTTCAGCTTGAATACCACCGTGGTCGCGTCCGGCGCCTCGACCGACTCGACGACGATGTACTGGCCCTTGCGGCTCGAGCCCACTCCCGGCGGCGGGAAGATGATGTGGTCGTAGGAAGCCTTGATGTCCTTCGCGGTCATGTCGCTGCCGTCGTGGAACTTGACGCCAGTGCGGATCTTGAAGGTGTAGGTCTTGCCGTCGGGCGACACCGTCCAGCTCTCGGCGAGCGACGGGTACGGCTTGGTGCCGCTCGGGTCGGTCGGGTCGACGCGCAACAACGTGTTGTAGAACGGCGCGATCGGGTGGATCAGGCCGAAGGTCTCCTCGCGGTGGCCGTCGTACGAAGGCGGCTCGGACGGGACCGGGAACACCAGCTCCCCGCCGTAGTGGGGGGATTGGGCGAGCGCAGGAATTGCGAGCAACGCGCCGACCGCGTAGGCCAGCAGACGCGCGAGTCGAGCCATGGGGTACCTCCTCCTTTAAGTAGCGGGGGCGCCCTGCGACGGGGAGCCCTCCGGTGTTCTGAAGCTGACGGCTAGTTAAAGGGGATCTTGCGGTTATGTCAAGCCAGATCGCAGGCCGCCAGGTGGGCGGACCGGATCTCGCGCAGCGGCGGCACGGCCGCCGCGCAGCGCTCGATCGCTTTCGGGCAGCGCGGATGGAAAACGCAACCTGACGGCGGATTCAGCGGACTCGGCACCTCGCCCTTCAGCACGGTGTGCTCCCTGCGTGCCTCAAGCCCCGGATCCGGAATCGGCACCGCCGACAGCAGCGCCCGCGTGTACGGGTGCAGCGGCTCGTCGTACAGGCGCGTGCGGTCGGTCATCTCGACGATTCTGCCGAGGTACATGACGGCGACGCGGTCGGAGATGTGGCGCACCACCGACAGGTCGTGCGCGATGAAGAGGTACGTGAGCCCGTAGCGCGCCTGCAGGTCCTCGAGCAGGTTGATGATCTGCGCCTGGATCGAGACGTCGAGCGCCGAGACCGGCTCGTCGCACACGATGAGCGAGGGCTCCATGGCGAGCGCGCGCGCGATGCCGACGCGCTGGCGCTGGCCGCCCGAGAGCTGGTGCGGATAGCGCAGGGCGTGCTGCGGCAGCAGGCCGACCTGCGACAGCAGCTCGCGCACGCGGTCGGCACGCGCCTTCTTCTCGCGCACGATGCCGTGCACCTCGAGCGGCTCGGCGAGGATCTGGCCGATCGTCATGCGCGGGTTGAGCGAGGAATAGGGGTCCTGGAAGATCACCTGGATGCGGCGGCGCACCGCGCGCAGCGCCGCGCTGCCGAGCGACGCGAGGTCGGTCCCTTCGAACACGATGCGCCCGCTGGTCGGGCGCTCGAGCAGCAGGATGCAGCGGCCGGTGGTCGTCTTGCCGCAGCCCGACTCGCCCACCAGGCCGAGCGTCTCGCCGCGCCGGATCGTGAAGCTCACGCCGTCCACGGCGCGCACCACCCCCGCGCGCCCGCCGCCCAGCCCGCCGCCGACGGAGAAGTGCTTGACGAGGTTTTCGACCTGAAGGAGCACTTCGCTCATGCGGCGCGCTCCTTCGGCGTGAGCCGCCCGGCCTCCCAGCACGCGACCACGTGGCCCGCTGCGCCGGTCGCGGCGAGCGACGGCGCCTCGGCCTCGCAGCGCGCCGTGCGGTACACGCAGCGCGGCGCGAATGCGCAGCCCGGCGGCAGCCGCGCGAGGTCGGGCGGCTGACCCTCGATCGGCACGAGGCGCGCGCGCCGCGGCTCGTCCAGGCGCGGCACCGAGCGCAGCAGGCCGAGCGTGTAGGGATGGCGCGGGTGGGCGTAGATCTCGGCCGCGCTGCCCTGCTCGATGATGCGGCCCGCGTACATCACGTTCACGCGGTCGGCGTAGCGCGCTACCACGCCGAGGTTGTGCGTGATGATGACCATGGCCACGCCGAGACGGCGCGACAGGCTGCGCATCAGCTCCAGGATCTGCGCCTGGATCGTGACGTCGAGCGCGGTGGTCGGCTCGTCGGCGAGGATGAGCGACGGCTTGCAGGCGAGCGCCATGGCGATCATCATGCGCTGCCGCATGCCGCCGCTGAAATGGTGCGGGTACTGCGCGAGGCGCCGCTCCGGGTCCGCGATGCCCACCATGCCGAGCAGCTCGACCGCGCGCGCGCGCGCGTCGGCCTGCGTCATCCCGAGGTGGATCTCCGGGCCCTCGGTCAGCTGGCGGCCGACGGTGAGCACCGGGTTGAGCGAGGTCATCGGCTCCTGGAACACCATCGCGATCTCGCGGCCGCGCACGTCGCGCATTTCCTCCTCGCTGAGCTTGAGCAGGTCGCGGCCCTTGTACAGGATCCTGCCCGACTCGATGCGCCCGGCCGGCTCGGACACCAGGCGCATCACGCTCAGGGCGGAAACCGATTTGCCGCAGCCGGACTCGCCGACGATGGCCACCGTTTCGCCCTCGTTCACGGTGTAGGTGATGCCGTCGACCGCCCGGACGGTGCCGGCCGCGGTCCGGAATTGCGTGCGCAGGTTCTCGACTTGCAGGAGCGCGGCCATGGGTCTCGATTATTTGAATGCTCTATGGTCCGATAGCCATATTACCTGCAATCGCGTAATCCGCTCTTGCTGCGGCGCGACTAGAATGGGCGCTCGGTGATGCTCGCCGGCGGGTCCGGCCACCAGACTGAGATGAACACCGCAGGGGAAGCGCCCGAGGAAGGCCGCTACAAGGTCCCGGCGCTGCGCGTGCTGTCCGAGATCGCGTCGAGCCTCTCGACCGACGCGACGCTGGACGAGCTCGTCTCCCGCTATCTCACCACCATGGTGCGCGTCTCCGGCGCGCTCGCCGGCACGGTGCGCCTGCTCACTCCGGACGGAAAGCAGATGCGTCTGGTGAGCTCGGTCGGCCTGCCGCCTGAGATGGTCGAGCGCGAGCGCCTGGTGCCGCGCGACTGCGGGGTGTGCGGCGAATCGCTCGAGGGCGACCGCGTGACCTGGTCGGGCGAGCCGCGCGTGTGCCGCGGCATGAACCCCGGCGCCTTCCTTCCCGGCTGCGGCGAAGTGATCGCCGTGCCGCTGCGTCACCAGGGCACGGTGCAAGGCGTGTACAACCTGTTCCTCGCCGAAGGCCGCAAGCTCTCCGAGGACGTGCGCCTGCTGTTCGGCGCGATCAGCGAGCACCTGGGCGTGGCGCTCGAGAACGCGCAGCTCGCGCGCGAGAACGCGCGCGCGACCCTCGTCAACGAGCGCCAGCTGCTCGCCAACGAGGTGCACGACTCGGTGGCGCAGACCCTCGCCTACACGCGCATGCGCGCCGCGGCCCTGCGCGACGCGCAGCGCGGCGGCGACGCGGCGCGCGCCGAGCGCTACCTCGCCGAGATGGAGGACGCGATCGAGGCCGCCTACGGCGAGCTGCGCGAGCTGATCGGGCGCTTCCGCCAGCCGATGGATCCGCGCGGGCTGGTCGCCGCGCTGCAGGCGGCGCTCGACGCCTTCGCGCGGCGAAGCAGCGCGCGGGTGAGCTTCGACGTGCGCGGCCCGGAGCCGAGCCTCTCGGCCGAGGAAGAGATGCACGTGTTCCACATCGTGCAGGAAGCGCTCGCCAACGTGCAGAAGCACGCGCGCGCGAACGCGGTGCGGCTCTCGCTCGAGCTGGCCGGCGGACAGTGCCGCGTGTGCGTCGAGGACGACGGCGCCGGTTTCGCCCCCGACGGCGCGGACCGCTACGAGCACTTCGGCCTGGCGATCATGCACGAGCGCGCGAAGCGCCTCGGCGGCTGGCTGCAGATCACCTCGACGCCGGGCAGTGGCGCGCGCCTGTGCCTGTCGTTTCCCGCACGCGGCCAGCATGCAAGCGCTCAAAGCAGTCCTCGTTGACGATCATCCCCTGTTCCGCAAGGGGCTGGCGGAGCTGTTCGAGCACGACGGAAGGATTAGCGTCGCCGGCGTCGCCGGCAGCCTCGCCGCCGCGCGCCCGCTGCTCGCGCAGAAGCCCGACGTGCTCGTCATCGACCTGAACCTGCCCGACCAGGACGGCGTCGAGGCGATCCGGCAGCTGCGCGAGGAAGGCCTGCAGATCCCCATCCTCGCGCTCACCATGAGCGAATCCGAGGATGACATGGCCGCGGCGCTGCGCGCCGGCGCGCGAGGTTATCTCTTGAAGAGCATGGAGCCCGACGAAGTGATCGAGGCCATCCTGCGCGCCGCGCGCGGCGAGGTCGTCGTCGCGCCCGCGATGACCGCCAAGCTCGTCAGGCTGCTCGATGCCAAGCCCGGCGCCGCCGGCTCGCTCATGGACCAGCTCACCCATCGCGAGCGCGAGATCCTCGGCTGCCTCACGCGCGGCAAGAGCAACAAGGCGATCGCGCAGGAGCTCGGCATCAGCGTCGACACCGTGAAGCTGCACGTGAAGAACGTGCTCATCAAGCTGAACCTCTCCTCGCGCGTGGAAGCCGCCGTCTACGCGGTCAGGCACGACCTGCGCAAAGGCAAGTAAACGCGCCCTGCATGACCTTGTGCCCTTGGATAATTCCGACCAGTGCCGGAGTCTGCCTCCTCCGCGACGTACGAGCTGGATAGTCTTCCGCCGGCCCCTCAACCGCGGCGAATCTTTCGGCTTGGACGGCATCGCCGCTGCGTGCTACGAGAACACCGCGATCGGCGCTCAGAACGAACGGATGTTGTCCGGGCCCCCGACGCCCGAGGCCTGCCCGGGCACGTCGGTGCGGTCGATATTTACGATGACGAAGGCGGGCCCGAAGTGGCGTTGAGGTCGTACGCGCGACCGTACCCACATTGCTGCTGTTTTGGTCGGGGCGATGCCACCCGCGAGCAAGTGACCGTTCGCGCCGCCCGTCAGCCCCGGACGGGTTTGACTACGATCAAGACCGGCGGGAGGCAAGCGGATATATGTAACGATTGCGGAGCGCCGTGGTTCCGACTCGACGATAGGGAGTTTTCCGATGAGCGACGTACAAGTCCCGTGCACGACCTGCACGCGAGCCCGTAGTCGATTCGCCGTGCAACTGGGTTCGGTGCTGATGGGAATGCTTGCTTCTGGCCTCGCGGCCGGCCAGGAGGCGGCCTGGAAGGTTCATCCCGCCTTGCAGGACACATGGACGTTCCAGCTCGGGGCGTTCATGCCGACGGTGGACACCACCGCCAGCCTGAACAGCTCGACGGGTGGGATCGGGACGTCGGTAAACCTGGAAGACGACCTAGGATTCTCCGACCGCCAGACCCTGGGATCCTTTTTCGCCGGCGCGCGGCTCGGCGAGCGCTGGAAAATCGAGGCGGAGTACTTTCAACTGAATCGCAGCAATTCAAGGGCGATCAACCGGACCATCGTTTGGGGCAACAATACCTATCCCATCAACACGGTCGTCGACGGGAAATTTGAGTCCACCGTATACCGGTTGAGCGGTGGCTATTCGTTCGTGAAGAACGAGCAGGCCGAGGTGGGCGCCGCACTCGGATTGTTCGTCACCGATTTCACCGCCTCGCTTACGGCGTCTACGGTGGGGGGCAAAAAGGGAGACACGCTGGCGCCGCTGCCGACGATCGGGCTCTATGGCGCGTATGCCTTCTCGCCGAGATGGCTGCTGTCCGGGCGCGTGGATTACTTTTCGTTGAACTATGGTGATTACGACGGTTCGCTGAAGAACTTCACCGCCGCCATCGATTACCGGCTTACCCGGAACTTCGGCGTTGGCGCGGGCTACCGGTACGTGGACTACGATCTGAGCGTAACGAAGTCGAGTTTCAACGGCGACATTCGCTACAAATTCAACGGCCCCACGGTATACGGCGTGGTCTCGTTCTGATCCCGGGCCTCCGCCCGGAGCCGTGACGTCAGTGCAGCGTCGCCGGGCCGCCGGCGGGCGCCGGTTCCACGACCAGCTTGGCGCCGGCGTCCTTCAGCAGCCGGCGGAAATCGGGCGATGAGAGAATGATCGTCCCCGCGGCAGCGCGCAGACGGTCGACCGCCTCGGGAGGCAGGACGAACGATGTTGGCAAGCCATTCAGGTACTCGAATTCCGCCTTGTCCTTGAGTTTGGGAAAGGACACGTCAATGACATAAAGATCGATGTTCGGCGCCTTTCCGAGTTCTGCGAGCTCGGGATCGTGGTTGCCGGGCAAGGTGGCCGATTCGCGAATCCGCCGCATGGTCTGCCACCGGGCCGCGGTATCTTTCAATTGCTCGACCGCCTCGTAGGAATAGTGGTCGATCGGCACGCCAGTCGCTTTGATCAAGAGCGCCACGTTACCGGGCGCACTCTCCACCTCGTCCCAGTTGGTCTCCGGCGAGGAACGCGAATTGACGACGAAGAAGATGATCCTGCGCACGTGGTCGAACGGTGTTGGCTGACCTAAGATACTTAAAGCCTCGAGTCCCTCCAGCGTCTCAAGCGCGGCGCGCATGCCGAGGTTGTCGGCCAGGCCGCCATCCACGAGATGGATGTACGGCCGGTGGACGCCATCTTGGTACGCCTGCAGGTCTTGGCGTGTCTTGAGGACGCGGGCGGCCGGCCGCGGCGCAGTGTCGGGATCGCCGAAACTCTCGGTCCAGGGAGGCGAAGCGAACCTGCAGCGGCCGCCGTAGTTGTTGATCGTGACCGGCGAAAGCGCGAACGGCACGGCCGACGATGCAGCAGCGGCGCGAGAGAGCGGCACCGCGTCGAGGTCCGAGCAGAGGTAGTCGAAGGCGCCTTGCAGGAAGCCCAAACGAGCGCCGGTCGAGATGTCGGTCGCGCTCGCGAGAATCAGGGGGCCGGTGCCGCGATCGAGATCTGCGTAGGTGGCGCCGTGAAAGAGAATCTCGTCGTAGAGCTGCGCCGCCAGTTCGGAGCGGCCCCAATTTGCTGACAATAGCCCTCCCCAGTTCGCCGGATTCAGGGCGCGCCCGACCAGCTCACCCTGAACGTCGCGCTTCAGGAAGCTGGTCTCGTAGAAGTCGAACAGCTTGTCGCCGTACAGGCCGTAAGCCAGCGCGGTGAAGCTGCCCCCCGACACGCCGCTGATGAGATCCACTTCGTCGAGCATGCGGAGCTTCCTGCCCTTGGGTCCCACCACCTCCATGCGCCGCAGGGTTTCGAGCACCCCATAGGAGAATGCGGCCGCTCGCGTGCCCCCACCCGAGAACGCAAGAATGACCAGGTTTTCGGCATCATAGTTACTGCGGTGCTGCCAGCGGGTGTCAAAGCGATACCCTTTGCTCAGGTCGACCTGCTCGATCGCGGGGTTGATCGGGCGCGTTGCGCAGCCGCCGAGCATCATCAGCACGACGACAACGAACAAGGGTGGGAAACGCCACGGGTTCATGGGTCCGCCGGCGAAGACTTCCGATAACTTGAATTGTTTCAGACTAGCTCCGGCACAGGGGCGTGCATTTGCGCTACGTCAACAGTGAGTCGTTGCACTTCGCCAGCGCGGGAGCCGCCGACGATCGTACCGTCTTTGACCGGTTCAGAAGGCGGCGATTCGTTGAATGACCCAGAACATTGCCAAGCTGCCGATGGCATACGGGGGCAGCAAGCGGAGGCGGGTTGCAAGTTGCGGGTTCAGAGTCGAGCTCCAGAATCGCCGGACGGCGTAACCCCCCAGCGCGATGACGGCCAAGACGGATGCGATAAACAACAGCTGTCCGAGCTCGACGCCGACGTTGAAGAACAGAAGCGCGACGGGAATCGCTGCTTGCGGCAGTCCGACTTCGCTTAACGCGCTGGCGAAGCCGAAGCCGTGCAGCAAGCCGAACGTGAAGGCGACGACCCATGGAAATCTCTCCGTCAGTCCCGCATTGCCCTCTCGGCTGTGGATGATCTCCGCAGCCACGAATACGATGCTCAACGCGATGGCGGCTTCGACGGGCGCCCCCGGCACGTGCACGAAGCCGAGCGTCGCGCCCGCGAGAGTGAGACTGTGCGCGAGGGTGAACGCCGTGACGGTCGCGATGAGCCGGCGCGTGCCTTTTACCAGAATCAACAGCGCGAGGACGAACAGGAGATGGTCAATGCCTCCCAGAATGTGCTCGACGCCAAGTTCCAAATACGTCGCCGCGACCTGCATGGGACGCGGCGCAGCTTCCACGGCGAACGATGGAGCGGACGGCGTGAGCCGCGTCACTTGCGTTCGACCATCGAGATGTTGCAGGCGCACCAGCACGTCGGTCACCGTGCCGCTGAGTCCGGCAATGTGAATCGTGCCGCCGTTCAGTCCGCCCGGGCACTTCGCCGTCCAGCGTTCGCTATAGGCATTGTTGATCATCGAACCGCGCGGCTGGGTGAGTTTCGTGCAGGCCGCCGGGAGCTCCACGTAGATTCCGAGGCGCAAGTCGCCCTGGCCCGGCACTTTCCACAGCACGTCGTAGGTTTCCGGCGCGGTCTGGCGCAGTTCGAGATAGGCCGGGCGCACCTCGTGCGCAAACGCGCGGGGCGCAAACGCGGCGAGCAGAACCAAAATGAGCAGCACGCGTTTCATAGTTATTTTATGGCTGCGACCTGTTTCGCCGCCTCCGCCGCCGGTTGCTCGATCGTCACGGTGTAATGCGTGAGCAGCTTCTGGTAAAACTTCTCGTTTGCTTCCTGCCGCCGGGCATCGTCCCATTCGCGGCGCACGACGTCGCGCACTTCCGCCAGCGCGGGCAGGCGGCTTTCCGTGCGTTCGCTGATGAAGACGAGATGCACGCCGTAGGCGGACTCGATCGGCCCTTGCCAATGGCCGGGCCGAAGTCCTCCTAGCTTTGCCGCGAACGCTTCGCCAAACTGCCTCGCGATCTCGCCAGCCGGCAACGCAGTGAAGTCATGATCCAGCATGAACGGATCCCCCTCCGCCGCCCAGCCGGTATCGCCGCCGGCCTGGTTCAACTTCGCGAGTACTTGCGCGGCATCGCGTGCCAGGTTTGCGCCATGCTTCTGCGGGTCGAGATACAACTGGCGGAAGGTGAGCTGTTGCTCCACGCGAAACTTGTCCGGGTGCGCCTGCAGATATACGTTCAACTCGGCGTCGGTCGGCGCAGCCTGCGCGGCAATGTCGTCGGAGATGAATTGCATCTTCTGCTCCAGGCGGCGGCGGATGATGAGATCGTCCTTGTCCAGGCCCAGCGCCAGCGCCTCGCGGTAATACACTTCCTCGCGCACCCGCTCCCGGATCAAACCCTTCCATTCCTCGCGGGTGGGCGGTCGTTGCCGGGTGTTGGTGAACGTCTCCCACATGGACGCGAGCTGCCCTTGTGAGACCACGATCCGCCCTGGCGCGGGTGCGCCGTTGCGATTGAGCAAGCCGTAGCCCGCGAACAGCAACGCGCCGAGCACGAGGAAGTGAAGCAGAGGTTCTTTAAGGATTCGTTTCACACTTGAACAGGAGCAATCAGCTCACCCTCTCGGCGTATACCAGATGGGCGAGGTGTAGGCGCGGTCGGTGACCGTCATCGGAACGTAGTCGGGCATCTTGACGCCGTAGCGCTTCTGATCGTACGCGGTCCAGCGCGGCGACGGGATCTGGATCACGCGCACGTAGTAGAACGCGCGCTGCGTAGGATTGAACGCAGGGTCCTTCCAGTACGCCGACAGGTATGCGGCGCCGATGGTGTTGGTGTAGGTCGCGTTGGCCACGTCCACGGTGCTGCCGACCAGGGTCTTGCAGCGGCCATCCGTGCCGATCTTGCGCCCGCCGGAGACAGCCGCGTCGAAAATTCTCTCGTGCGTCTTGCCGTCCTTGCCGAGCCAGCCCTTGATGATCTGGATGCGGTCTAGGTTGGGGCCGTCCGGATCGCGCAGCGCGTAGACCAAGAAGGCGGGTCGCTTGCCGGCCGGCGCCTTGCTGAGATCACCGCCCATGGGCACGCCATGCGCGTAGCCGTTCGCCGCGAAGTCGGGCTCGGGGCGATCCCGATCGGCCGGCACGAAGTCCCAGCCCGCGAACACGCGCACGACAGGCCGGTCGCCTGTGGTGGCGTAGACTTCCTTGCGCTTGAGCGCGTCCCAGATTCCCGCGCGGGTGTTCTCGGTTGCCCACACGCCGCCCAGGCCCGCGGCTTGTTCTTGCCAGACCGATATCAACGGTCCTTTCTTCGGATCATTGTCGACCATTGCGAGCGGGGTTTTCCAACGGTCAGGCGAAGGCAATCCGTTGGCAAATTCACCGAAGAAGTTGTCTTCCCTCGTCGTGACCACGCCCACATGGGCGTCGCTGCCGCCGATCACGCCGGACTTATAGGGGTTGGCCCCGAGCTTGGCGTCCAGTTCCAGCCCCAGCTTGAGCGCCGAGCGGACGTAGTTGCCTTGCAGCACGCTATTCTGCGCAGGCTCCATCTTGGTGAAATTGATGTCCCAGCGCTCGAAATTGGCGAACTCGTCGGTCGGCGAGAGGTAGGGATGAGTCTCGCTGTCGCCCTTGATCTGCGTCGCCTCCAGGAGTGGCTCGTGGCTGGCGCGCGCCTCCGCGTAGGCGCGGTCCATGGGTTTTCCGTCGAACGTCTCCGCCGAGTACATGAAGCCATTGCTCAGGTTGCCGTTGTGCGGGATGGCGAGCACCTGGCCACTCGTCTTCTTCGCGTACGCGTCCATGTACTTCCAAAGGTCGGCCGGATCCTGGCTGTCGAAGGTGGAGAAGGGAAGAACCTGGTTCACGCGGTCCGCGCCGTCGCGGAAGATGACAGTGCGATGCAGGTTGTTGCCGCCGGGCGCGGAAGTCCACTCGAAGCCGTGCAGCGTGGTGAAAACGCCAGGCTGGTTCCACTTCTCCGCGGCCGCGGTGGCGTGCGCCCAGGCGTCGCCCACAAGCTTGCTGGCGTCGAAGACAGGCTTGCCGGTCTGCATGGAGACGACCGCTTCGATGGCGGCTTTGACACCCTCCTGAGGGCTCGTCTTCGACATCTCGTACCAGCGCTTGCCCTGCGGGTTGGCGAGCAGATCGGGGCTGCCGGCGCGAATCTGATCGGCGATGCCCATGTATTCGGCATGGTCGGTGATGGAGACCCAGTCCAGCGGCCGGTCCTGCTTGAAGCGCACACCGTTGTCCATGACGACTTCCCCGCCCCTCGCAACCTTGAAGAGGTCGTCGGGAGTCAGCGTTATCCCGAACATTCCGGCGTCGAAGGAGTAGCCGGTGTGGACGTGGGCGACGCCCCAGTAGACTCGGTTCGGGAACTGCTGGTCCGGGAAGGGCGAATAATCGGGTTTCTTTGCTTCGATTGGCTTGCGCGCAACCTCGGCCGGACGGGAATCCTGGGCCGCGGCGAAGTGACTGAAGCCGCCAGCCACGAGGACGAAGCCGATCACCGCCAGGCCCGTGAGGGCTGCGCTATCTAGTCGTGTGTTTCGTCTCACGGCTGTCACCCTTCTTTGATTGCTCTGTTTGGTTCGGTTTTTTGCCTGGAGTGTGGCTGAGGCCGCGGCTATAGCAATGCGCCCGCAAGTGCGAGAGCCGTCGTAACCGGAAACCGCACTGCCGTCCGTCTCGTATTCGGCGTCTTCAGAACCTGAAGTTGGCGCCCAGCGCAAATCCGCCGAGGCTCAAATTGTCGATCAACTTGTCGCCGCTCTGGCTGTAGTAGAGGTAACGGTAGTGGAGGATGACCTCACCCCAGTTGTACGCGTACCCTATGCCCGCGACCCCCTGCCAGGTAAAGGTAGAGGACCCGCCTCCCACGTCCGCGTAGTAGTTGGCGAACCAGCGGCCCTCGCCGAGCTTGACGCGCCCTTTTGCTCCGACGATGCCGCTCCAGATGTCCTCCGACTGATCCACGCCGCCCGTGGGGGCGAAGGTCGCCGTGTTGCCGAGTGGCCCGGTGCCCGTGACCGTCGCCGTCAGATGCCAGTTGGTCGACGCCTTCAAGCCGAGGTAGCGGAAGCCGCCGAGCAAATCGAGGCTCGTCCGCGAGTCCTGCACGGCGGCGTAGCCACCCACCAGCGTCCACACCGTGCCCTTGAGGTCGGTCTGGGTTCCTGCGTCGAGCGTCGAGGTGGAGATGTCGATGGGGCCAGATCCGACATTGAAATTGACGTTGCGGACGGCGCTACCCGCGCCCGACAGGTCGAGATAAATCGCGTCGGTCGCGATCAGCCAGCGGTCCTTGCGTGCCTCGCCGTTGATCATGAACGCGAACGCGAGGTTGTCGAGCAGGGTGCTCGCATCGATACTCACGTTCGGGCTTCCTCCGCCCGCCGGTGGCGGCCCGTAATTCAGCTTCCCCTCGACGCTCGGCAGCCACAGGTAAGGCATGACCGAGTAAGTCCACCCGTCAGAGGCCGTCTGCGCCGATGCGGGCACCGGTCCGACGAACGCCAGCGCCGCGAACGCGGCGACGGCCCAGTGATGCTGCGACTCTCTCATCTCGCGTTAGCGTGAGGGCAGAACGGGGGGGTTGGTGTCGAGGGTCGAGAACTTCTTGGTGAAGTACTCGCGCACCTGCTTCGCCTTGGCCTGATCCATGTGCGGGCGGAACAGCGTCTCTAACGCGTACTTGATCCGGTTGTAGTCGCCGTCGCAGTTCTCGGCGCGCCATTTCGGTAAGTAGCCCTCGTCGACCACCATGGCGAAGTTCTTCGGTTGCCCGCCGTAGGCAAAGCATAAGAGCGTGTAGAAGCGCGCCTGCGTGAGCGGGTGCTCTTCGGCCAGGTCCTCCTTTTCGAAGGTCTTCGCCTGCTCCTTCGCCTTGCGCGCGTACATATAGGCCACTCCGCCGATCGCGGCGCGGGAGAACTTGGGGCCGAACTGCATCATGGTGTAGATGGCGACCGCGTCGGCGGAATCTTCTTCCGGCCCGAGCAGCGGCATCTTGTACTGGTCGAACAGCATGTGCCCGCACTCATGCAGGAACACCTCGGCCGTGGGGCCGATGATCGCGTCGTCGCGCGTGATTCCGGCAGGGGTCGTTTCATTCGGCGCGTGATCGACCACGTCCTGGATGTACTCGTAGCACACCGTCACGCTGTGATCCTCATCGTCGTACCAGGCATTACGCACGCCCTTGCAGCCCTTGAGCCGCAGCGTGATGCTGAAGGTGAGCTTGAAGGGACTCAGCACCCTCTGCACGTTCTCGAGGACTTGCCGCTCCTTGAGGAACTTGTAGAGCTCCTCGTGCTTCGGATCGATCGGCGGCACGTACTCGATCAGGACCTTGCCCGGCCTGCCGGGCGCGACCTTCGTCGCCGCCGTCGCACTCGAGGCGAAGACCAGCGCGCAGAGGGCGATGAAGAGCATTCGTGGAAGCTTCGAGAAAGCTGGCATGGGGTTCTCCGGGTTCCGCGGCATGCATCGCCCGGGCGCGCGACGCGCACCGGGTCGACACGGGCAGGTCAATTAATGGCTCTTCGGATCTTTGGCGTAGTCGCTTTCCTTCATCGACTCTTTTGCATGGTCGCTCTCCTTCATCGACTCTTTCGGGTGCACGCCTTCTTTCATCGACTCTTTCGCGTGCTCGCTCTCTTTCATCGATTCTTTTGCGTGGTCGCTTTCCTTCATCGACTCTTTTGCGTGCTCGCTCTCCTTCATTTTTTCATCGGCGAAGGCAGAAACGCTGGCCGCCGCGAACAGCGCGGCGATGACGACGGGCAAGAAGTTTTTCATCTGGGTCTCCTAATCAGAATACTGTTGAGTGGGTGGTACGAGTCATGCGCAATTCGCCTTTGTTCTCGACCGGCAGGCTGCGCAGGTGATCCATGATCGCCTGCCATTGGATGAATCGTTTCATGTCTGTCTCTCCGCTACTCATGCAAAGCGGCCGCCGAAAGTTTTCGTCGCGCCCCCAAGGCTGAAGATAGTGCGGGTGCGGCGCGCGGGGTATTGGACCTTGGTCCCATTCCCTGGCACTCCGCACCATGTGGACTAGGCGCCACTCGTCGCGTCCATCACCCAGCCGACGGCGTCCAGCAAGGCGCGGTCGTCGACCGGCTTGCGCAGAAAGAACTTCGCGCCCAGCGAGCGCGCCATGGCGCGGGTATCGTCGTCGTCACGTGCCGACACCGCGATCACGGGCAAGCTAATGCCCTTGTCCTTGAGGCGCCGCTGGACTTCGAGGCCGCTCACTCGGGGCATGGTGATGTCGAGCAGGACGCACGCAAAGGGTGTATCCCTGACTGCGGCCAGGAATTCGCCGGCCGACGCGAACGTGCGCGCCTCGATGCCCGCCGAGCGCATCAGGCGCGAAAGTCCGGTGAGGATCGAAGCGTCGTCGTCAACGATGTAGACGACGCGCGCAACCGCGGCCGCGTTCACCGGCTGCCGAAATCGAGAAGGTGCTTAGACATTTTTCCCTCCGTGGAAGGTACTGCCGGGGCAGCGCGTGCGGTATTGGACCTTAGTCCCATGCGGCTGCCGGGCGCCTGAGGGGGCGAAGTAAACTTACGGCTTCCATCCCTCCAAGGCGCTTTCCCGCCGTACGATGAACGCAATACTGGTGCCGGTTCTGTACGGCCTGTCAGGCGTTTGCGCCTATGCCGTGCTGAGTCATGTCCTCATCGCCTGGCGGCGGCCCGTGGATCGCACGC
Organism: uncultured Pseudomonadota bacterium; assembly: GCA_963739205.1. Taxonomy (GTDB): domain Bacteria; phylum Pseudomonadota; class Gammaproteobacteria; order Burkholderiales; family SG8-39; genus DAHVFK01. Next base: position 249,521 of record CAVTZJ010000004.1, read on the forward strand.
ACCTGCTGTTCGCGGCGGTGTGCTTGTGGGTGGCGTTGTATGCCATTGCCGAAGCCGGCGCTTACCGGGTGGAAACAGCGCAGGCGCTGGTCGCCTTTCGCCGTTGGCAGATTCTTTTCGGCACGCTGGGGCTAGGAACCTACGTCTGGTTTGTCGCCAGCTACACGGGCACGACGCGCGGTTGGGTGCCCGCTGCGCTCAGCGCCTGGATCGTGCTGCTCGGGGCGGGAGCCAATTTCGCGCTTCCGTACGGAATCAGCTATGTCTCGCTTCCCGAGCTCAACCACTTCGAGCTGCCCTGGGGTGAGCAGGTCGTGGACCTGCGAGTACATCAGCACAGCGCATGGCACGGCGTAATGTGGCTCGCGATCGTCGCCATATTCGCCTGGAGCATCGATGCCTGCGTTCAGCAATACCGGCGCGGCGTCCATCGGCGCGCACTCACGCTCGGGCTGGCCACCGTGTTCTTCCTGGTGTTCGCGGCGTTCAATGAGATCGTGAATTTCGGTCTCGTCAGGTTCGTCCATCCGGCGGACTTGGGCTTCCTCGGCACGGTGCTCGTGATGAGCCTCGGTTTGACGCAGGAGCTGCGCGAGCGCGAACGGCGGCGGCAGGCGATACTCGACAACGTCCCCGCGGTGGTGTTCATGAAGGATCTGGAAGGGCGCTACTTGCTGGTCAATCGCCATTTCGAAGCCTTGTATCGTCAACCCGGCTCCACGATCGTCGGCAGGACTGCGCGCGACATACTCCCCGCGGCGCAGGCCGAGACTCTCCTGGCGACCGACCGCAAAGTGCTCGAAACCCGCCGCGGCGTCGAATTCGAAGATGTCTACGATGTCGACGGCGGAGCACGTACCTTCGTCTCGCTCAAGTTTCCGCTGTTGGATTCCGACGACCAGCCTTACGCGATCTGCGGCGTGTCCACCGACGTGACTGAACTGCGCAAGGCAGAGCGCGAGGCGCGCTCGCTGCAGCAGCGCATCTGGCACACCGACCGCGTGGCGCGAGCCGGCGCGCTGTCCGCCTCGATCGCGCACGAGCTGAACCAGCCGCTTGCGGCGGTGCTGAGCAATGCTCAGGCCGCGCTGCGCTTTCTCGACAGCGGCAAGGCCGACCCACGGGAAATTCACGAAATCCTTGAGGATATCGTGCGCGACGACAAGCGCGCGGCGGCCGTGATCAGCAGCCTGCGCGCCATGGTCAGGCGGCAGGAGACCGTGCGCCTGCGGGTCGACCTTTCGAACGCCGTGAAGGAATTGCTGGGCATGCTGCATGGGGAGCTGCTGGAACGGCAGGTTGAGCTGTCGACGGAGCTCGCGGAAGGTTGCATGGCAATGGCCGACAAGGGTCAGGTCCAGCAGGTCGTACTCAACCTGGTGACTAACGCGCTCGATGCGATGAACGGGCAGCCGCCGGGCGAGCGGCGCCTGCGGATCAGCGTCGCCCGAGAAGGCGGCAATGCACGAATTACGGTGCGGGATTCCGGCGCCGGCGTCCCGGCGGAAGACATCGGCAAGGTGTTCGATGCCTTCCGCAGCACCAAACCGCAGGGCATGGGTATCGGGCTCTCGGTGTGCCGATCCATCGTCGAATCGCACGGCGGATCGATCTGGATGGAGCCAAACGCCGACCGGGGCGTGAGCGTCTGCGTCACGCTGCCGCTCGACAACCCGGACCAGGCGACTAGCGCGGCTTGATGCCGGCCGTATCGCACAGGCGCACCAGCTCGGCGACCGAGCCGGCGGCCATTTTTTCCATGACCGCGGCGCGATGCGCCTTGACGGTCTTCTCGGCGATGCCGAGCTCGGCCGCGATCTGCTTGTTCAGCGCGCCGCGAATCACGCGTTTCATGACCTCGAGCTCGCGTGGCGAAAGCCGCGCCGCGCGTGCCTGGACTTCCCGCCGCTTGCTTTCGCTCGCCTGCTGCGCGGCGTGGCGGTCCAGCGCGCGGCGGACCGTTTGCAGCAGGACCTCGTCGTCCACTGGCTTGAGCAGGAAGTCCACTGCGCCCTGCTTCATCGCGCGCACGCCGGTGGTCACGTCGCCGTGGCCGGTCAGGAAGACGACCGGAAGGGAGATATCCCGCTCGGCCATGCGCTCGTGCAGCTGCGGCCCGGACGTCCCCGGCATGCGGACATCGAGAACCAGGCACCCGGACACGGCACCCGGCGTGCGCCCGAGGAACTCATCCGCTGATGGGAAAGTCTCGACCCTCCAGCCCGCCGAGCGCAGCAGCCGCGCGAGCGCCTGCCGCACGGAGGCATCGTCGTCAACTACGAATACTGTCGCTTCGCCCGCGCTCATTCGGCTCCATCCTACTCAACCAATGGCGATGCGTCACAGGGTTGCCCTCAGACATGGCTTAACGTGCGCGACCGGGGCGAGGAAGAGCCGTTGGACGATCATCAGCGAGAGGACCGACTGGAAGCGAGTATTCCCCGACGAGGCGCGGCCGTAGTGCGTAAGCCCCCCGGTACGGGAATAGCTCTCGGCGTGGCGTGGACCGCCGCCCTGATGGTCCTGGTATTGGGTGTCCAGGGTTGCAGCGCAGCGATGCGTCCCCGGCGCTGGTGGCACCGCGCTAGGCACCGGAAAGCCGCGGGCAATTTGTGCCCCTCAATTGCGGACGGTCGCAATGGACTCTCGCAACGTTGGGATGTTTGACCTGAAAGGGCTCGCCGAGTCGGTCCTTTGACGCAAATCAATCAGGGCCCGCCGCCGATATCTACGATGCGACCTAGGGATAGAAGGTCACTCGCGTCAGCCTCTGCATCGAGGTGCAGAAACCCATGAGCTTACGGCTCGTACGCTTCGTCATTCGGTGTGTGGCGCTGATGCTCGCCGCCTGCACGGCGCTCGCGCAGATACCTCCGCCGCCCCCAGGTTCTCCGCCGCCGCCACCGCCGTCGGAAGAGGCGGCTCCGTTCAGCCAGGCGGAACTCGACCAGATGCTGGCTCCGATCGCGCTGTACCCTGATCCGCTGCTTTCGCAAATCCTGATGGCCGCGACCTATCCTCTGGAGATCGTCGAAGCCGAACGCTGGGTCAACGCCAATCCCGGCTTGCAGGGAGACGAAGCTGTCCGAGCCGTGGAGGCACAGCCGTGGGATCCCAGCGTGAAGTCGCTGGTCGCATTTCCGCAGATTCTCGCGGTGATGGACCAGCGGCTCGATTGGACGCAGCGCCTGGGCAACGCGTTCCTCGCACAGCAGACCCAGGTGATGGATACGATACAGGCCTTGCGCAGCAGGGCGAGCAGCACGGGCGACCTGCGCACAAGCGACCGGCTTCTGGTTGAAGATCAGGACGGCAGCATCGCGTTGGAGCCCGCCAGTCCGCAGGTCGTATACGTTCCGTATTACGATCCGCTGGTCGTCTACGGGCCGTGGTGGTGGCCAAACTATCCGCCGGTCTATTGGCCAGCATGGCCCGGCTATTACGTCGGCCCCGGAATTTACTACGGGTTCGCGTGGGGCGTTGGCGTAGCGATCTCTACGGGATTCTTCTTCGGCGCGTTGGACTGGCATTACCATCGCGTCGACGTCGCCCACGTCAACACCTACTATTATCATCCGGGCAGGGTTAACGTCGCGCCGGGGCCGTGGCAGCACGACGCACAGCATCGCCATGGCGTGCCGTATCGCGGCGCGTCGGTTCAGCAGCGATACAGCCGCCCAGTCACCCCGGCAGTCAGCGGCTCGCGCAGTGAATTCCGCGGCCGCGAGCCGTCAACCGTTGGGCGACCCGTGCAGCCCAGCATCGCGGCTCCCGCGGCCCGGCCGGCACGTCCGCAGGCGCACGCAGTGCCTCCTCAGCCAGCGCCGAGAGCATCGTTCGGCCAGCCCACGCGACCAGCCGTCACGGCGCCTGCGGCGCCGGTGGCGCGCCCCCCGGTACGGGCCGCAGCACCGGCACCGGCGCCAGGAGCGTTCGAGGGCATCCGCGCGGGCGGCGCCCAGACTCGGGAATTCAGTGCTCGCGGGCACGCGAGCATGCAGTCGCACGCCGCGCCTGCCCGGCCGTCCGCACCTGCACGCGCCGCGCCCGCTCCGCATTCCGCACCGGCACGGGCTGCACCGTCCGGCGGCGGAGGGCGGCGTCAATGAACGCGATGACAAGGGGCGAGGCGCTGATGAAGGGCATACTGTGCACGTTGATGTTGTTCGCGGCGGCTGCATCGGGCCAGACCGGCGTACCCTCGCAACGACTCTTTTCTTCTCCTCAAGCCGGAGCCACCGCGCTCGTCGAAGCGCTTAAGGCGAATGACGAAGCGTCATTACGCGATATCCTCGGCCGGCGAGGTGTCGCCCTGATTGAAAGGCGCGAGCGGACCGCCGGCGAGAATCCTCACGAGCGCTTCCTCACGGCGTATGCGGAGTCGAACAAGCTGGCGCTCGAGGGCGATCACAAGGCGGTGCTGGAAGTCGGCAAGGACGACTGGCCATTTCCGATTCCGTTGATCAAGGTCGCAGACGGATGGCGCTTCGATGCGAGTCTTGGTGAGCAGGAGGTACTCGCGCGTCGCTTGGGACGCAACGAGCTCGCCGCGATCCAGGTATGTCTCGCCATTGTGGATGCCGAGCGCGAATACGCCTCTTCGCCGCACGACAAGGACCAAGCGCTGAAATACACGCCGAGGTTCGTCAGCACGCCTGGCAAGCACGATGGCCTGTACTGGGAAAGCGCGGCCGGTGAACCGCTAAGCCCGCTCGGTCCATTCGCGGCCGCCGCCGGAGTTGATCCCGCTGGCGGCCGGGCCGCGGTTCAGCGCGGTCCGTACCATGGCTACTTCTATCGGATCCTCGCCCGGCAGGGCAAGAATGCCAAGGGCGGTGCGTACTCGTATGTCGCTCACGGAATGATGATCGGCGGCTTCGCGGTCCTCGCATACCCCGCACGTTACGGCTACACGGGGGTGAAGACGTTCCTGGTGAGCCGCGACGGGGATGTGTTCGAGAAGGACCTCGGAAAGAACACGCGGGGCATCGCCGAGAAGGTGCAGGCGTTCGATCCAGACGCCAGTTGGAAGAAGCACTAGCCCGCCCGCACTGACCGGTTGAACCCGCCGCCGCAAGCGGACGTTGATCGGCACAAGGCGCGACCTGCGGAAGGGCAAATAATTCGTTCGTGGCCTGCGCCGATCCTCGCCTCGGCGACGGTTAAAATAGACCACGTATGACGGCAGAGACGCTCACGCCGGTACCCGATTCGCAGTCGGGCGCGACAGGCCGGGTATCGCGTTAGTGCGCCTCAATTCGCGCATTGGAGTGACGTCACCCACTTCCGCGGCGGCGCCCCCCGAGGGCCTGCTCGCTTTCTATTGGCATTTCATCCGGCAGCACCGGCGCTGGTACGCGGCCATGTTCGCCGCCAGCCTCGCGGTCGCGCTGCTCGATACCGTGGTGCCGCTGTTCATCGGCAAGGTCGTCGCCATCATGGAGGCGGTCGATCGCCGGGCCGCGCTCACGCAGCACGCGCTGTACCTGGCGGGCATGGCGGCGCTGTTCCTGCTCGTGCGCCCGCTCGCGGTCTACGCGGATCTCGCCGTTCGCCTCCAGGCGCTGATTCCGGGCGTAACCAGCCTGATCCGCTGGCAGAGCCACTGGCACGTGATTCGCCAGAACTGGACGTTCTTCCAGAACGACTTCGCGGGGCGGATCGCGAACCGCGTCATGCAGACCGCACAGGCGCTGCGCGAGAGCACGATGTCCAGCATTCGCGCGGTCTGGTACATCGCCGTTTACGGCGTCGCGGCGCTTTTCCTCATGGCCGCGGCGGACTGGCGCCTGGGCGTGCCGACGCTCTTGTGGTTCGCCGGCTACGTGATCTTCCTGCGGCACTTCGTGCCGCGGCTGCGCGAGCTCTCGAGGCTCAGCTCCGAAGCGCGCTCGAGGGTCATGGCGCGCGTGGTCGACAGCTACACGAACGTCCTGACGGTCAAGCTTTTCGCGCGCCAGTCGGACGAGGACGCGTACGTGCGCGAGTCCATCGAAGCGCACCAGGGCGCGATCGCCGCGCACATGCGCCTGATCACGCGCTTCATGCTCAGCCTGACGATCATGAATACCGCGCTCCTCGTGGGCACCGTCGCGGTCGGGCTCGCGCTCTGGGCCCAGGGAGCGATCGCCGCGAGCGTGGTGGCCACCGCCCTGCCGCTCGCCTGGCAGATCACGACCTCGGCCGGCTGGGTGAGCTGGGAGGTCAGCTCGATATTCGAGAACGTCGGCGTGGTCCAGGAAGGCATGCAGACGATCGCGGTGCCGCTCGCCGGCGTCGACCGGCCCGGAGCGCGCCCGCTCGAGGTGTCGCGCGGCGAAGTCCGGTTCGAGGACGTGACCTTCGCCTACGGACGGAAGAACGCGCCGCCCGTGCTCGATCGCCTGTCGCTCGTGCTGCGCCCCGGAGAGCGCGTGGGCCTCGTCGGACGCTCGGGCGCGGGCAAGTCGACGCTGGTGCACCTGCTGCTGCGTTTTCACGAGCCCGAGTCCGGACGCATCCTGATCGACGATCAGGACATCGCCGGCGTGACGCAGGAGAGCCTGCGGGCGGCGATCGGCATGGTGACCCAGGACACTTCGCTTTTGCACCGCTCGATCGCGGAGAACATCCGCTACAGCCGCCCGGGCGCGAGCGACGCACAGGTCATCCAGGCGGCGCGCAGGGCGCACGCCCACGACTTCATCGTCGACCTCGTGGACTGGAAAGGGCGCCCGGGCTACGCGGCGCACGTCGGCGAGCGCGGCGTCAAGCTCTCGGGCGGCCAGCGCCAGCGCGTCGCGCTCGCCCGCGTGATCCTCAAGGACGCGCCGATCCTCGTCCTGGACGAAGCCACGTCGGCGCTCGACAGCGAAGTCGAGCTGGCGATCCAGGAGCAGCTGCTCGACCTGATGGAGGGCAAGACGGTCATCGCCATCGCCCACCGCCTCTCGACCGTCGCGCGCATGGACAGGCTGGTCGTTCTCGACGGCGGGCGCATCGTCGAGCAGGGAAGCCACGAGGAATTGATCGCGCGGCGCGGGATCTACGAGAACCTCTGGCGCTACCAGTCGGGCGGGTTCCTCGCGAACGACCTGCCCGAGGCCGAGAACGCGTAAGCGCCTCATCGCGCGGACGAACGGAGTGACGACCATGACAAAGTCCGATTGGACGTTCAAGACTGCGCGCGAGCTGTCGCAGGCGCTGCGCGCGAAGAAGGTTTCGGCGCTCGAGCTGGCCGAGGACGCGATCGCCCGCATCGAGCGGCACGATTCCAGGATCAACGCGGTCTGTGTGCGCGATTTCGCGCGCGCGCTGGACGCGGCGCGCGCGGCCGACGCGGCGATCGCCAAGGGCGAGCTGCGGCCGCTCACCGGGGTCCCGATGACGGTGAAGGAGTCGTTCAACATCGCCGGCCTGCCGACGACCTGGGGCTTCGTCGCGCAGAAGGACTTCGTGCCGAAGGAAGATGCCTTGATCGTGACGAGGGTGAAGGCCGCCGGTGCCGTCCTCCTCGGCAAGACGAACGTTCCGGTCGGCCTGGCCGACTGGCAGAGCTACAACGACATCTACGGCACGACCGGCAATCCGTTCGACCCCGGCCGCACGCCCGGCGGCTCTTCGGGCGGCTCGGCCGCCGCGCTCGCGGCCGGCTTCGGGCCGCTTTCGCTCGGCTCCGACATCGGGGGGTCGCTGCGCTCGCCCGCGCACTATTGCGGCGTCTACGCCCACAAGCCGACACACGCTCTGGTGCCGGCGCGCGGCCATACGCCGCCGCCGCTGCCGCCGCTGCCGTACGCGCGCGATCTCGCGGTGGTCGGCCCGATGAGCCGCTCGGCCGGCGATCTCGCCGACCTGCTCGAGCTGATCGCCGAGCCCGACGAGCTCGAGGCCGGCCGCGGCTACCGGCTCGCCCTGCCCGCCGCGCGCCACGCAACCATCGAGGGGTTCCGCCTCCTCGTGCTCGACACGCATCCGCTGCTGCCGACCGCGGCGAGCGTACGCACGGCGATCGACCGGCTCGCGGCGCAACTCGCGCAATCCGGCGCGAAGGTCGCGCGCCAAAGCGCCCTGCTACCGGACCTCGCCGACTCGGCGCGGCTCTACATGCGCCTGCTGTATGCGGTCATGACCGTGGCGCTGCCGGCCGAAGTGCGCGAGGGATACCAGGCCGCGGCGGCGAAGCTCAAGCCCGACGACATGAGCCTCGCGGCCGAGCGCCTGCGCGGCGCCCTGCTCAGCCACCGCGACTGGATCCTGTGCGACGGCAGGCGCGCGGGGCTGCGCGCGCAGTGGCGCGCGTTGTTCCGTGAGTTCGACGCGGTGATCTGCCCGGTCATGCCGACCCCGGCCTACCCGCACGACCACTCGCTCGAGCAGGAGGCCCGCCGCATCGTGATCGACGGCAAGGAATACTGCTACGTCGACCAGCTCGTCTGGCCGGGCATCGCGACCTGTCCCGGCCTGCCCGCCACCGCGATTCCGCTCGGCCTCTCGCCCGAGGGGCTGCCGGTCGGCGCGCAGATCGTCGGCCCGTGGCTGGAGGACCGCACGACGCTGAAGCTCGCCGAACTGATCGAGCAAACCTGCGGCGGCTTCGTCCCGCCGCCGGGGTTCGACTAATCGTCGTCTAGGGCTTGCGCACGACGCCGACGAGCCAGGGCTCGAAGCGCTTGCCGAACGCCACCGTCGCCTCGATCGTCGGGCCCGTGTAGCGCGGCCCGAATCCGTACGAGCGGGGCGGGACCCCTTCGAAGGCCTTGCGCATGTCGAGCGGCACGTTGACGCTGTCGTTGATCACTGCCGAGACGTAGCCGCCGACGCGCGTCGCCGTCGCCTTGCAGCGTCGGCCTGACGCGCCCGCGCACGATCGCGTAGCGGCTGCGGTCCGCATACTTCGCGCGCAGCGCCCCGGCGTCCAGCCCCGCATCGATGACGAACAGGCGGCTCGCCTCGTGCTCTTCATGGAACAGCTGCTTTTGCGAGAAGTCCGCCTGCGTCTTCAGCTTCGCGTCGCCCGGGTGCGCGAGCGCCTCGGCCTTGCGCTTTTCCGCGCGCTCGCGCGCCGCGTCGAGCGCCGCCTGGTAGGCCGACCCCGCGAGCTCGAGGACCAGATACACCTCCCTGTCCCGGACCTTCTCGTAGTGCCGCCTGCCGGCCGATCGCGATACGTCGAAGCCAAGCTCCGTCAGCTTCGCGCGATCGAGCCAAGCGGCGGTCGAGCCGTAGGGTTCGCCTGCCTGCCACACCAGGGTGAGGGACAGCCCGCTGTTTTCCCTTTGCAAGCCCCATTGATAGGGCGGGCGCAGCTCGCGCTGGCTCAGGCGCAGCTCGCTCTCGGGCGTGCCGCTGCGGTTATAGGCCACCCCGAGCAGCGCGACCGCGTTGGTGGCGACGATCAGCGCCGCGCCGAGCGCGAGGGTATGGCGCCGCGACCAGTTCATCGCGCGCGCAGCCGGCGCAGGACGAGCAGGAACAGCACCGCCGTCAGCCCGAGCACGAAGAAGAACAGGTACTTCGGCATCCAGTCCCACCACCAGTCGAAGAACTTGGTGTAGAGGAAGATGAGAAAGAAGGTCACGCTCGTGTTCACGACGTGAGCCCAGCCGCGCCGCACGCCGAGCCAGGTTAGGAGGCCGCTCGCGAGAAAGCCGCCGATCTGATAGCCGCCTTTGACGAGGCCGGGGTCGAAGTCCAGATAGCTGAGCTGCCCCCAGTTGGCGAGCACGAGCATCGGCAGGTAGAGCGTGAGCAGGGCGAATACGCGGTAGGTCTGCGGAAAACCGGGAAAGCGCTCGTGGCGCACGAGCTGCGGCACCGCGAACAGGACCGCCGCCGCGGGGAAGAAGTTCTCCGGCCGCTCGCCGAAGTCGAGCCAGTACGCTCCCGAGAAGGTCCCCGTGCGCGCGCCGACGAAAGCGACGGCGCACAGGATCCCCGCGCCCAGCAGCAGGCGCGCGTCGCAGGCGTAGGCGAGCAGCAGCGCGAACGCCGCCCAGGGCACGAGCGCCTTGTCGGAGGGCGTGATGTCGAAGATCTGCCCGAGCATGGCGACGTTGAGAACGAAGCACACGAACGCCACCATCGCGGCGAGCTTGCTGAAATAGCCGGAGCCGTCCCTGCCCTGTATCCAGGCGGTGGCGGCGAAGCTGCCGAGCGCGGCCGCAATCAGGATCGCGACCTGCAGCGCGGTCGGGAAGCGCCCCCAGAACTGGTAGAAGAGGAAGAAGACGCTCGCCCCGAGCGCGAGCGCGCCGGCGAGCGACGCGATGCGCATTCCCCACGAGAGCTGCTTCGCCTGGGCGTCCCGGTCTACGTCGAACTGGCGCGCGTATTCGGCAAGCAGCGCGCCGTGGTGGCTCTCGAGCGCGCGGCGCTGCTCGGCCGTGAGAGCCAGGACTCCGCGCCGCTCGAGGTCCAGCAGCTCGCGCCGGAACGCGTGGATCTCGTCCGTGCGCTGCTGCGCTTCGGTGCGCGATTGAACGGACACGCCGTTGCTCCCCCCTTCCCGGGAAATCATACGCGCTTCCTCGATCCGGGCCAGGCGCAGGCAGCGGAGGCGCGTAGTGCGCTACGATGTTTGCATTATGACCACCATTGACTACTGGCTCGGATTGATGCGCCGGCTCGCCGACGAGGTGCGCGGCCTGTCCGCGGAGCCGGACGCGAGCCCGAAGGAGCCAAGGATGGTCTGCGAGAAGTGCGGCTATGTCCTGGTGACCTCCGACACCGCGCGCCACTACTGCCCGAACGGCTGCGGGGAGCTTCACGCGCACGTGAAAATGCCCTGACAAGCTGGTTTTATGGCGCGCCGCGGGCTTTGCGCGGCACTCGCGCCAATTGCCTTCGACTCACAAGCTTTCACAAGAACCGGAAGCACGGATAAGACACTCGCACAAGCTCTTGTTAAGTTGGGCGCGTGAAATGACATCTGTCATGGGCGGATCTGCGAGCCGAAAATGAACCGAGTAGCCGAAAAGATGCCTCTGGTGCTCGTCGTCGACGACGACGAGAGCATGCGGGCGCTGCTGCAAAAGCAGATGGAGCGCGAGGGTTACCGGGTCGCCGTCGCCGAGAGCGGGCCCGACGCCATCGTCAAGGCCGCGGGCGAGCCGCCCGACGTCGTGCTGCTCGACGCGCTGATGCCGGGCATGGACGGCTTCGCAGGTGGCCGAGGCCCTCAAGTCGAGCGACCACGCGCGCAACGCGCCGATCATCATGGTCACCGCGCTGAACGACCACGACTCCAAGCTCCGGGCGCTCAAGGCCGGCGTGCAGGAATTCCTCACCAAGCCGATCGACCGCAACGAGGTCACGCTGCGCGTGCGCAACGTGCTCATGCTCAAGGAGTACAGCAACTTCCTCGCGCAGCAGAACCGGGTGCTCGAGCAGATGGTCGAGGAGCGCTCGCGCGAGGTGCTCTCCAGCTACCGCGAGACGATCACCACCCTGTGCCGCGCCGCCGGCTACAAGGACGAGGAGACCGGCAGCCACGTGCGGCGCATCAGCTTCTACACCGAGGAAATCGCCACCGCGCTCGGCATGAACTCCGCGTTCTGCGAGACGATCCACCACGCGAGCCCGATGCACGACATCGGCAAGATCGCCATTCCCGACGCGGTCCTGCGCAAGCCCGGGGCGCTCAGCGCGGAAGAGTGGGACATCATGAAGTCGCACACCACGCTCGGCGCGCGGCTGATCGGCGCGGGCCAGTCGCCCTACCTGCGGATGGGCGCCGAGATCGCGCTCTGCCACCACGAGCGCTGGGACGGCGGCGGCTATCCGGCGGGCCTCAAGGGCCAGCTCATCCCCATCTCCGCGCGCATCATGAACATCTGCGACCAGTACGACGCCCTGCGCTCCGAGCGCCCGTACAAGAAGGCGCTGTCGCACGGCAGCACCCTGGAGATCATCACCGTCGGCGACGGGCGCACCATGCCCTCGCACTTCGATCCCGACGTGCTCGCCGCGTTCGGGCGCTGCACCGGCCGCTTCCGCGACATCTTCGAATCCATCACGGACTGAGGAGGCGCGAGTGAAGCCGGCGAAGAACGCGCTGTGGCCCCTCCTCGCCTTGAGCGCGCTCCTTGCCGCGAACGACACCTACGCCCAAGCCGTCGTCGCCGTGCAAGTCTCGGCCCGCGTCCTCGCCCCGTGCACCACCACGCTCGCCCAGCCCAAGTCCACCTGCTCTCAGCAGACCATGCTCATGCAAGGCAACATCAGGAGCGCCTCGGCGACCGTCTCCGTGTCCGGAACCGACGTGCGCGTGAGGCAGCTAGGCGGCCCGCGACCGAAGATCGAGCTCAGCGGCCAGCAAGCGACCGTTACCTTCTAGGCGACCCCACCCGCCTCGCGCGAGGCAAAAGACATAAGGCTGTCGCCCCGGGGGCTCGGCATCGGCGTCGACACCGTCAAGTCCACGTGGAGAGCGTCCTCGTCACGCTCGATCCCTCCTCATGCGCCGAGGCGCATCAGCATAACGGCATGGCAATTCCAGCTCTCGACCTCAAACTTACAGCTAAGCTTTGGCAACCGAGTGCGTGACCTCTAGTGGATCTTGTTTGTAGCAAATCTCCAAGAGAGCTGCCTACTGAATCCACGCTTTATCTTCCCAATTACTCTACGAAGGCCGACACAAGAGAGGCAGGCGCTCGTTGCGGTTGATGCCCTCGTCCAACCCGCGAGCGTCGGATACGCTTACAGTCGCCGAGTAGGCCCAAGAACACGATCTCCGAAACGCGGCCAATTACAGATACTTCGGAAAACGGCACGCCCTATGCTTCATTGATCGGTTCACAACGCAAAGTCGGCCTTTTTGTAAAAGCTCGCGACGCGTCGACGTCGGAAAGGAGGCAGAGATGAAACGCGTTTTCGTTCTGACCTTTGCGGTTTTGATTTTTACACGGGTGTGCTCTGCCGCCATCAGTCCCCGGCGTGGATACCGGGCCGGAAAAGGTTCTCCGCATCGCGCGCCAGCGTGGCGGCGTAGGGGTCGATGGCGCGCTCGAGTTCTTCGCACCACGAGGGGTGGCTGTAGCTGAGGTTTGTCAGGAATCTCAGCCCGCGCTCGGCGCGGCGAGAGGCGCCGAGGAGGAGGAAAAAGATCGACACCGGTGTGGGCTGAGGAGGAGTGAGATCGAGCGGTCCCACACCGGCGTCACAACGTTGCCCCGAGCAGGCGTGCCTCGCGCGCTCAGGCGAAGCGGCGGTTCTTGAAGCTCACGGTGCGCTTGTAGTCCTCCATCGCGCCGACGCGGCGGATGTCCGCCCACGTGCCCTTGTAATAGGGAATGATGTTGCGGTCGGTCCAGGTCGTCGTCACGTCCCCCTGGATGCCGTTGAAGTACGCGAACACCATGAACGTCTGGTTCTTCTTGGTCGACGGGTTCGGATAGGCCATGGCGACCGTCGAGCCGTAGTCGTTGAAGACCTCGACGACGTCGCCCGCGCCAATGCCGAGCTCCGCGGCATCCTCGGGATGCATCTCGATGTAGGACATCGGATAGCGCCCGCGCACGAACTCGTTGTACTGGTCGTGATACGCCGTTTGCCAGACCTCGTTGGTGCGCCCGTTGTTGATCCAGAAGCGGTACTTCGCCTTCAGATCGGCGACGGGCTTGGGCAGTCCCGGCCAGGGCGAGGTCTTGAACTCGGCGCGGCCGTCGGAGGTGCTGAACTTGCTGTCCTCGTAGAGCATCTCGGTGCCGACGAGCTTGCCGCCCTCCCACGCCTTGGTCGGCAGCTGCACTCCGGTGTTGCCCATCTTGCGCAGCCGCTCGTAGGTGACGAGGTGCCCGGTGTCGCCGCCCTGGCTGTCGATGTGCCCGGCGCCCGGCTGACCGACCATGCGGAAGCCGTCGTTGAACGCATCCTCTTCCGTATGCCAGTCGAATCCGCCGAAGCGCTTCGCCATTTCGGCGTTGCCCTCGGCCTCGTACATCTTCTGCATGGTATTCGCGATGCGCGCGGCGATCAGGCAATCCGGCAGCGCGGTGCCCGGCGGGTCCATGAACCGCTCGGAGAGCCGCATGCGCCGCTCGCCGTTCATCGACGTGAGGTTCATCTCTCCCGGATGGGTCGACGGCAGCATCAGATGCGCCGCCTCCGCCAGCTTGGTCGGATACATGTTGATGCTGGCGACGAACAAGCCGCCCTTGGTGGTGGCCTCGTAAATGATGTCGACCATGTCTTGCGCGCTCGCGCCGCGCGCCTTCTGCATCGCGTCCTTCACGATCTGCGAGCGGCGCAGCACGGTGTCGCGCAGTGCCTGCGCGTTGTTGCTGGTCTGGAAGTTGTTGCAGGCCCACCAGGTCATCATGCGGCCGGCGCCCTTGATCAGTTCCTGGTCGATGTAGATCTTGGTGTTGCCCGGATACGGCGGGCGCGTATAGCCTTCCTGGTGCCCGCCCATGCGCACGACACCCGTCCCGCGGCGCCCGACGTTGTGCGTTGCGAGCACGACGTCCACCAGCGCCGACTGGATCAGATAGTTGTCGTTGCCCCAGATGATGCCTTTTTCATAGGCGTGCATCGTGCGCGGGGCATGCCCGGAGGCCTTCGGCTTGTAGGCCCATTCGGCCGCCATCACCAGCTTGTCGGCCGGCACCCCCGTGATCTGGCTGGCTTCATCCATCGAGAGGCGGTTGGCCTTGACGGCTTCGTCGAAGCCCTTGGTGTGCGCACTGATGAAAGCGCGGTCGATCCAGCCCTTGTCCACCACGTAGGTGAAGAACGCGTTGAACAGCGCGATATCGGTGCCCGGCTGAATGTCCAGGTGCAGCACCCTGTCCTTGCCGGCAATCTTCTCCGCGACGGCGATGGTCGGCGTGTACCTCGGGTCGACGAAGATGACACGCGCCTTCTCGTGGGTCTCGCCCGGAAAGCGCTGCTTGCGCTTGTCGAGCGTCGAGCCGAGCAGGTTCGGAACCCAGTGGTTGAGAAAATAGTTCGTCTGCGTCTCGTAGGGATTTCCGCCGATCGACATGATGCAATCGGCAAGCTGGGCGTCCTCGTAAGAGTTGTTGAGCTCGCCCACGCCCATCTCGCGCGTGGCGTGGCACTCGGAGTTGTACGCCGGACGGTTGTGAATCCGGACCATCGGCGTCTGCAGCGCGGTGAACATGAGCTTCCCCGAGCCCCAGGTATTCTCGAAACCGCCGCCTGCGCCGCCGTGATCGAAGGCCGAGAACACGATGCCGCTCGGCCCGTCCTTTTCCAGCACCTTCTTCGCCAGCCCGGCGTAGATCGCCATGGCGTTGTCCCAGGTCGTCTCCACCCACTGATCGGCCGCATAGACCATAGGGTTGCGCAACCTGGCCTTGCCGATACCGTCCGGCGCGTACATGTAGCTGGCCATCTTTCCGCCGCGCGTGGAGCTCAGGCCGCTGTTCACCGGACAGGTCTTGTCCGGAACGATCATGATGTTGTGCCGGCTGCCGTCGTTGTCCGTGACGACGTTGGTCATCGCCGTCGTCATGATCGTCGCCAGCGGCGGAAGCTGCTTGCGGAAGTCGAGTCCCAGCGCGTTGGTGTGCGGAGCGCGGCCGCCCTCTTCGGTCTCGGGCCATTTGTAGACGTGGTAGCCGCAGCCGACGATGCAGAAGTGACAGGTCAGATTGGAGCGCTGAGCCGATACCGGCGGCAGCGTGATGCGGTCTTTGTGCAGGGCCATGATCGCCTCCTCGCTTCGCCTAGAGTACGTTTGCCTGGCGGCCGTAGATCAGGCCGTCGACGCCGACCGCGATGATCCCGCCGGTCTTTCCGTCGTACTCCAGAGCGATGCGCGGCAGGTCCTCCGTCGCCTGGCCGCAGATCATCTGGCCCTCCTTCTCCGCGTCGAACATGCTGAAGTGGCAGCCGCACTTGAAGGTCTTGGTGTCTGCGTCGTAGGCGAGCGGGCAGCCCATGTGCGTGCACTGGGTGCTGTAGGCCACGATGTCGCGCTCCGGTCCGACGCCGCCCGGCACCGCCGCTCCCGTCTTGATGGCCAGGCATGGCGAGGCCGGGTCCGGGTAGCTGAACTTGAGCGGGCTGTGTTCGGCGAGCTGATGCGCGGTGCCGATGTGCTTCTTGGGATACGGTAACAGGGTCTTGCTCGTGTCCGTCGGCGCGGCCTGCGCGATCCCGGGAGCCACGGCCGCCACGGTTCCCGTGGCTACCGCGCCCGTTCCAAGCTTGAGAAAACTGCGCCGGCTGATTTCCGTAGACATGTCTCCTCCTCTTCGGAAAATTCGTTATGCTTGTCCGCAACGTCTCTGCGCATCCTGCAACTGACGTGCCACGAGGCCCCGCCCGGCTGTTTTCACTGTGCGGGCGCGAAGACGGATCCGGCGGCGGTCCTCGTTGCGGGAGCTACAGGTAACCGCCGCGCGCGGTCCGGGAGGGAAAATGTTTCCGAACGGTAACGTCACAAAGCGACGTCAAATCCTCGCTGCGGGACTCGCCCTTGCCGCGGTTCCGCGTGCTGCAGGCGCACAAGGCCTCGCGCGTTCGCGCGACGACGTGCGAATCGGCACGACTCCGGTGTTCCTCGACGACCAGTTCAATGTGCTCAACCTTTGGAAGAAGTATTTCGAGGAACGCTTGGACCGCAGCGTGAGCTTCGTGCAGCGCCGCTCATACCAGGAGATCACGGAGCTGCTGTTGACCGACCAGATCGAGGCCGCGTGGGTGTGCAGCCCGCCGTACCTGATGAACGTCTCGCACCTGCGGCTGCTGTGCGTCCCGGTCTACGAAGGCCGGCCGCTGTACCACTCGTACCTGATCGTGCCCTCGAGCGATACGCACACGCGGCACATCACGGACTTGCGCGGCCGCATCTACGCGTTCAGCGACCCCCAGTCGAACTCGGGCTGCCTGGTGCCGAAGGTGGAGCTGCTGCACGCAGGGTTCACGCCCGGGCAATTCTTTCTGAAGTACTTCTTTACGTACTCACATCGCCGCGTGGTCGACGCGGTAGGCGTCGGCCTGGCCGACGGCGGCTCGGTCGACGGGTACGTATGGGACACGATGAAGAAAGAGCTGCCCGGCAGCACCGACAAGACGCGCGTCGCCTGGAGCTCTCCGCACTACGGGTTCCCGCCGCTGGTCGCCAGGGCGAACCTGCCGGAGGACAGGTTTCAGTCCCTGCAGCAGGCGTTCGTCGCGATGACGGACAGCGCGCCCGGCCGGGTTCTGCTCGAAAAGCTGAATCTGGACGGATTCGCGCGCGAGGATCCGAGCGTCTTCGCCAGCGTCAAGGCCAATCTCCAGCTGGTGGGCGATCTGTAGGCCGGGCCCCTTGTTCAAGACGCTGAGCTACCGCCTCAAAGTCCCGCTTGCCCTGACGGCGGTCATCCTTCTCACCGAGATCGTGCTCACGACCGCGCTGCTCACGCGGGCGCTCGCCGACGCCAAGCGGGATCTGCGGGCGAGCGCCAACAGTCTGGCCAGGACCTTGGCGCTCACCGTCCGGGATCCGCTGATGAAGGAGGACGTCTGGAGGACCTACGAGATCGTGCGCGCGCCGATCGCGACCAAGGACCCGTCCAGCCCGTTGAAGGACATCGTCGTGCTCGATGCGCACCGCGAGGTCTACGCCTCCTCGGAGCCCGCGCGCATCCGCATCAAGGCAGCTGAGAGCGCCTTGCCTCCCGAAATGAGGCTGGTGCTGCAGTCGCTTTCGGAGCAGCGCGGAGATTTCTCCTTCGATTTTCCCGGATATCTCGCGAGCCGCGATGCCGCTGCCGCGGTGCGCCTCGATTCCGACGACGGAAGCACGATCGGATACGTGGTGCTGTCGTACGAGGCGCACCGGCTCTACGACCGCGCTGCGCTCGTGCTGCTGGACGTGGTCGCGATCAGCGTTCCGGGCCTGCTCATCCTGCTTCCGCTAGGATGGATCTGGGGCAACAGGATCGTCAAGCCCCTGACCAATCTCGCCGCCGTCATGCGCCGGGTCGGGCATGAGCCGCCGGCGGAGCTCGCGGCCCAGGTCAAGCTGCAGGGGGCGGACGAAACCGGTCAGCTGGCCGAGCAATTCAGGAGCATGCTGTTGCAGCTGGAGGAGAAGGACCAGCTCGAGCGGCAGGTGCTGGTCGCCGAGCGCCTCGCCGCGGTGGGCCGGCTTTCGGCCGGGATCGCGCACGAAATCAACAACCCGCTCGGAGGGATGCTCAACGCCGTGGATACGCTGTCGCGCCATGGAAACCTGGATGCGTTCGGGCAGAAGACCCTGGGCCTGCTGCAAAGGGGGCTCACCCAGATCCGCTCCACGGTCGGGGCGCTGCTGCTCGAGGCAAGGCTCGACTCCCCGGCGATGCAGCCGGCAGACTGGGAGGACCTGAGGACGCTGATCGCGCCGCAGGTTGCCGCAAAGCGGGCGCGCCTCGAATGGGGTTGCGATATCGACGATGCTCTCGGGCTGCCCGCGCACATGGTGCGGCAGCTCGCGCTGAATCTCCTGTTGAACGCCGCCAAAGCGATCGAAGTCGGCGGACGGGTGACGATGCGGGCATTCGCGACGCGCAGGAGCCTCACCGTCCGGATCTCGAACTCGGGCGAACACATACCGGCGGAAGCCCTCGAGCGCCTGTTCGAGCCGTACTCGGCGGAGGACGCCGCGGTCCCGGGGAGAAGCTATGGCCTGGGGCTCTGGGTCAGCTATCAGATCGTCACGCAGCTCGGCGGAACCATCTCGGCTTCGAGCGAGCCCGGGAACACCGTTTTCGAGGTTGAATTGCCCTACGCGGAGGCACGCGATGCGCGGACCACGGCTGTGTCTTATTGAGGACGACGCGATCATGGGCGAATCCCTCGCGGACCGCTTCGGTCTGGAGGGATTCGGCGTCGACTGGTACCAGAGCGGCGCCGAAGCGCTGCGCGCCCTGGCCGCGAGGCACTACGCCGCGGTCATCAGCGATCTGCGGCTGCCGGACATCCCCGGCGACGAGGTGTTTCGTGCGCTTGCAGGAAGGAAGACGCACTCGCCCCCCTTCGTTTTCATCACCGCGTACGCCACCGTAGAGCGCGCGGTCGATTTGCTGAAGCAGGGCGCGACGGACTTCGTCACCAAGCCGTTCGACATCAGCGCCCTGGTCGAAAAGATCCGCGGCATTACCGGAACGCAAGCGGACGTTCTGCCCGTCGCCCAGGAGACGGTGCTCGGCGTTTCGCCCGCCGTGCGCAAAGTCTGCGATAACCTTCCGCGGATCGCGAAGCGCGCATCGAGCATCCTCATTACGGGCGAGTCAGGGGTCGGCAAGGAGATTCTCGCCAGACAACTTCACGATCTGGCGTCCGAGGGTCCTGCCGGACAGCCACGGCCCTTCGTCGCCGTAAACTGCGGTGCATTGCCGGACGGCCTGGTGGAAGCCGAATTCTTCGGCTTCGAGCGCGGCGCGTTCACCGGCGCCGACAGGGCGAAGCGGGGCTTCTTCGCGCAGGCAAATGGCGGAACCCTGTTTCTCGACGAGATCGGCGACCTGCCTCTCCCCATGCAGGTCAAGCTGCTGCGCGCCCTTCAGGAGCGGCGCGTGAAGCGCGTGGGCGGAGAGGACGAGCATCCCACGAGCTTCCAGCTCATTTGCGCGACCAACAAAGACCTGCAGGCCGAAGTAAGGAGGGGCGCTTTCCGCGAGGATCTCTTTTACCGCGTCAATCTCGTGCATTTGCATATCCCGCCGCTGAGGGAGCGTCCGGAAGACATCCTGTGGCTGGCGAACAAGTTCCTGACGGAGAGCTGCGCGCGCCAGAATGAAGGTCCCAAGGCGCTTCACCCGCTGGCGCTGGCAGCGCTGGTCGGGCGCAATTGGCCGGGCAATGTCCGGGAGCTTAAAAACATCATCGAGCGCGCCTGCATATTCAGCTCCAACTCGATACTCGTGGTCGAGGACCTCGAGGGCGCGGCCGCGCATGCGGTCGCCGGCCCGGGCTCTGCCGACGCGACACCGCTGGAGGTATTTCTCGCGAGCTGCGAGCGCGCGTTCATCGCCACGAGCCTGCAACAGCATCGCGGGCGCATCGCCGACACCGCGAGGGCGCTGGGCATCTCGCGCAAGAATCTGTGGGAGAAGATGCGCAAGCTGCAGCTCGAAGCCGCGGACTCGCGCGACCCGGCCGGATAGCGGCCCGCCGGACCGCGCCTGGAATTCAGTCTCCGGCGTGAATACCCGGCCGGAAGAGGTTCTCCGCATCGCGCGCGAGAGTGGCGGCGTAGGGGTCGATGGCGCGCGTGCGCTCGCCGCCGAGCGCGATCCCTACTCGACCTTGACCGGCACTCGCAATTCGAGGACCGAAGCGACCGCCTTGCCGTGGCGCAGCGCGGGAAAGAAGCGCCAGCGCCTGAACGCGTCGAGCAGCAGTTGATTGAGCTGCGGGTTCGGGGTTGCGCGAAGGAGCGTGGCGGTCGCGCTTCCGTCGGTCGCGACCTCGAAGCGCACGACTGCGACGGTGTTCAGCGCGTGCGCGCGCAGCTCGTCGGGGATCTGCGGCATCGGGCGCAGGATGGCCCGCGCGCTCATCTGGTCCGCGCCGAGCGTTCCGGCGACCGGCGCAGCCGCGGCGGCCGAAGGAGCCGGCGGCGCGGCTTCGGCGTGGGGTGCCGGCGCGGCCGGCGCGGTGTCGACCGGGGCCTTGACCGGGGTCGCGGCCTGCGGCTCGGCCGCCTGGCGGGGCGGCGGCGGTCTGTGAACGATAGGCTTGCGGACGTGGTGCTCGACGGGCCGCACCGGCTTCGGCAGCGGCTCGACAGGCGCTGCGGGCTTCGGCGCCGGCGGGATCTCGACGAGCTCGGCGACGATGGGCTTGGCGTCGGGCGCACGCTCGCCCGAGCGGCCGAGCGTGGCCAGGAAGCCGAGCAGCATGGCGGCGCCCAATGCCGCCGCGAGCGGCAGCTCGAGCGGCACCCGCCGCCACGGCCGGTCGAAGGGCGCACGCGCGAACGCCAGGTCACTCATGCCTGACGGCGATCAGGAAGCGTTCCGCGCCCGCGGCGCGGGCGAGCAGCATGCAATGGACGACCACGCCGTTCGGCGCAGCCTCGTCGGCCGCGACGGTGATCGCGTGTTCGCCCCCGGCGAGCCTCGCCTTGAGCGCGGCGGTGAGCGTGTCCGGCGTGACCTCGACCTGGTCGAGGTAGATGCGCCCTTCGCGCGTGACGGTCATCGTGATCGGGCGCGACGCCTGGACGCGGTCGGCCGTGCCGTGCGGCAGGTTCACGCGCAAGGCGTCGATGTTCTGCATCGACAGCGAGGCGAGCATGAACGTCGCGAGCAGGAAAAACATGACGTCGATCATGGGGATGATCTCGATGCGGCCGCGGCGCGGCTGCCTGGACTTACGCAGCTTCATCGGCGCTCCCCTCCCGGTCGAGCCGGATGTGGTCCATCATCCGGGTGCCCAGGCGCTCCATCTGGTCGAGCACCTGCGCCTGCAGGCGCGACAGGGAGTTGAATCCGAACAGCGCCACCAGGGCGACGAAGATGCCGAAGGCCGTCGAGATCAGCGCCTCGGCCACGCCGCCGGTTACCGCGCCGGGGTCCACCAGGCCGGACCGCCCGAACAGGCGGAACGCTCCGATCATGCCCGAGATCGTCCCGAGCAGGCCGAGCAGCGGCGCCGCCGTGACGACCGTCTCGAGCACCCACAGGCCCCGGCTGAACGCGCGCTCGATGAAGCTCGCCTCGTCCGCCGCACGCGACTCCACCCACCAGGCGGGCCGCGAGCGGTTGGCGAGGATCGCCTCGAAGAAGCGCCTGTGGAAATGGCCGGCGCGCAGGCGCCCGAGCCGCGCTTCGAGCGCCCCCCACTCGAAGCTCGGCGTCTCGATCAGGCCGACGAGGTCTTCGCCGAGCCTGCCGTAGCGCCAGTAGACGAACAACTTGTCGATGATCAGCACCAGCGCGACGAGTGCCAGCGCCAGGATCGGATAGAGCCAGGCGCCGCCGACGTGTATCGCCTGAAGCATTTCGTGAAGATCGTGCATGAATCGCTCCTTAGGGCGGAAGGGCAAGGCCCCCGCCGCTTGCTGTGAAAACCGGTCAGAACGGCTTGCTGACGCCCGCGTACACCGCGCGCCGCGGTCCCCACTGGGGCGCGCCGACTCCGATGCCGCTCCCGTCGCGCAGCTCGTAGACCTCGTCGAACAGGTTGATGATCGCGAGACGCCCGTCGAGCTTGCCCAGCTCCGGGACGTTGAAAGACCGGGTCACGGACAGGTTGACCTGCGTGTACGCGGGCAGCTTCTCGGTGTTGGCGAAGCCGCGCCGCAGGCCGCTGCCGTAGATGCCGTCCACGCCGTAGGTCGTCCCGCTCCAGGTGTACGCCCAGCCCGCGGAGGCGGAATAGCGCTGATCGTGGTCCAGGTACACCCAGTTGTTCGCGATGTAGTCGAGCTCGTCCTGGCCGAAGCTGAACTCGCTCGACTCGATCTGCGTCGCGCGCGCCACCGAGCGCGCGAGGTTCAGGTAGCCCGACGCGTTGTCCTTGCGGTAGGTGGCGCTGAGCTCGACGCCGTAGACTTCGCCGCGCGCGTAGTTGAACGGCGTGAACACGAGCGCCTGGCCGAACTGACCTTCGTCCAGCAGGTGCCGCGCGTCCTTGTAGTACGAGTCGAGCCCGAGCTGCAGCGCCGGGCTCAGGCGCTGCGTGAGGCCCACATCGTAGTAGTCGTCGCGCTCGGACTTCACGTTATTCGCCACACTCACTTCCGGTTGGTTGCTCGTGCCCGCGAACAGCGCGATGTCCTTCGGCGCGACCAGCTCGAGCGGCGGCGGCGTAAAGTAGCGCGAGTAGCCGGCGTGCAGCGTCGTGGTGCCGGTGAGCTTGTAGAGCGCGTTGATGCGCGGGCCGAGCTGGCTCTCCTGCACGTAGGCGTCGACGCTGTCCGCCCTCAACCCGTAGTTTACGGTGAGCCGGTCGGTCGCCTTCCACTCGTCCTGAACGTACAGGCCGCCCAGCAGCCCGGTCTTGGAACTATTGTCGATGATCGCGATCGGGTCCGTGCTCGTCTGGTTGCCGTTCGCGTCCACCGGGAACACCGCGGAAGTGTTGTCGCTCACCGCGCGCTCCTGGCTGAAGAACGCGCCGTAGCGCAGCGTGTGGCGCTCGCTCAGCGCGTGGCTCGCGTCCGCCTGCAGGCCGTTGGCCCAGTCCGTGCGCTCGACCTGCGAGGCGACCCCGTTGAAGATGAGGTCCCCGGCGTAGTCCGGCGTGAATTCGGTGCTGGTGTAGCGGCTGAAGACGGCGAGCTGGTAGTTGGTCGCGCCGTTCGCCCCCTGCAGCGCGAGAATGGCGTAGTGGTTGGTCTCGAGCTGGTGCTCGTCGAGGTTTGAGGAGTCGAAGCTGGGCACCCCGGTCAAGCTCCAGTTGGGCGTCTGCCCCGGATTGTTCGGGATCTCGAAGCGGCCCACCGAGCTCCCGAGCATCGCCGCCACGCGGGTGGTCGGGTTCGGCAGGTACGACAGATACGCGAAGCCCTTTCCCTGGCTGGTGTGATCGTGGATCGGATTCGGGTCGGACGTCGGGGCTTCGATGCCGATGTCGTTCTGCAGGTAGCTGCCGGTGAGGTAGTAGCTCAACGCGCCGTTCGCGCCGCTCGCCTCGAAGCTCGGCTCGAACCAGTCGTGGCTGCCCCCGTACAGGCTCACCCGTCCCCCTTGCGCAAAAGCCCCGCTCTTGGTGTCGATCTCGACGATTCCGGCCGTCCTGTAACCGTACTGCGCGGGCAAGGCGCCGGTGAGGAAGTCCACGTGGTCGGCGAAGCGCGTGTCGACCGACTGGCCAAAGCCGCTGATCCCCTCGGGCAGGATGATCCCGTTGATCCGGTATTGGAGGTTGGCGTGGTCGCCGCGCACGTGGACCTGGCCGAACGAGTCCTGCGCAACGCCGGGTGCGGTCAGCAGCACCTGGTTGATCGGCGTGTTCTCGCCCTTGGCCAGGTTCTGGATCGAGGTGTTGTCGATCGTGTACTGACTGGTGCCGGTGTGTGGCGACAGCCCGTTGCGGGCGGCCTCCAGCCGCTTGGCGAGCACCGACATCTCGAGTTGCGAACGCGAGCCGAGCGCTATTTCAACCGTCGCGCCGCGGGCCGCCGCGAGCGTGACCACGGCGGTTCCAGGTTCGAACCCCGGTGCCGCGGCCGAAACCGCGTACGTTCCCGCCGCCAACGCCGAAAACTCGAACCGGCCGTCCTTGCCGCTTTTTGCCGTCGCGACCTGCCGGCCGCTGGCATCCTCGATCCTGACCTTGGCTCCCTCTATCGGACGCTGGAGCGCGTCCCTGACGAATCCTTCGACCACTCCTGCCGCCGGCACGGCGGCGCTTGCGGGCCGCGCGAGCGCGCATGCCAAGAGCATCGCGACCGCGATTCCGAAAAGACCGTTGCGCATTTTTCTCACCCTTGCGTCGGGCGCGCGGAGCGTCGGTCGCCCCGCGCGCATGCCATGGGAACGCGGCCCGGCCGGGAGCCGTCACGCCAGCTTGAGCGGGACGTGACGCACCGCGCGCGTCGGGCACGCGGACCTGCGCCCGTGATGAACGGGCAAACGGACTACAGGGTTTGGGTCGAGGGCGGTGCGCGCGTGTCGAACTGGAGGCGCACCGCAAGCGGCAGGAAAAAGACGAAAAGGACGGGCAGCGCGACCGCGGCGCCCGCCGTCGGCAGATGCCAGATGCCCACGTGGTTGAGCGCGCTGCACACGTAGGAATAGGCGACGCACACTTCCGGCGAGTGATGGATCGGAGGCGCGCGGTTCGGTCCGTCGAGCACGACGGCGACGTCGTGCTTCAGGTGACTGAAATCGTGGAGCTGCGCGCCGACCTGCCCGAAGAACAGCGCGAGCAGGGCGAGAAGCGCCGCGGCGCGGCGCGTGATGCGCGTTGACATTTGCGCGCAATATAGCATGCGCCCTCGCCTCGAATTAGACGGTTTTCCTGACGCGACGTTTGCGACCGTGCGTCAGTCCGTCGCGTGGATACCGGGCCGGAAAAGGTTCTCCGCATCGCGCGCCAGCGTGGCGGCGTAGGGGTCGATGGCGCGCTCGAGTTCTTCGCACCACGAGGGGTGGCTGTAGCTCAAGTCTTTCAGGAACCACAGGCCGCGCTCGGAGCGGCAGGCGGCGCCGAGTAAGAGGATCTGCTCGCCCGCCTCGGGGCCGACGATGCAGCCGCCGAGCAGCTGACCGGTCTCGAGGTCGTGCACGACTTCGATGAAGCCGTCGTAGTCGTGGCGCGCGCGCGCCTTGCCGGAGGCGCCGAAGCTCGCGTGCGCGGCGCGCGGTGAGAAGCCCGCGCCTTCGGCCTGCGCTTCGGTGAGGCCGACGGTGGCGATCTCGAGCGCGGAGTTGACGACGAACGGCACCTTGAAATAATTCGCGCGCGTGCGCTCGCCGCCGAGCGCGTTCTCGACGACGAGCTTGCCGTCGTACAGCGCCGCGTTGGCGGTCATCGGCCCTTCGCGCACGTCGCCCGCGGCGTACACGCCGGGGATAGAGGTCTGCAGGAAGGCGTCGGTGCGCAGGTGGCCGGAGGGTGTGAAGCGCGCGCCGATCTCCTCCAGGCCGAACCCCGTGCTGTTCGGCGCGCGCCCGATCCCCACCAGCACGAGGCCAAAATCTTCTTCGTCTCCGTCGTCGAACGCGACGCGCGCGCGGCCATCCTCGACGCGGCAGGCGGCGACCTGGGTTTCGGTGCGCACCTCGACCCCCAGGCGCCCGAGGCGCGCCTCGAGCAGGTCTGCGACGTGCTCGGGCACGCGCGCCGACGGCAGCAGGCGCGGGCCGCGCTCGACGATCGTGACGCGCGCGCCGTACTGGCGCGCGAGGTAGGCGGCTTCGACGCCGATCGCGCCGCCCCCGACGCACAGCACGCGCTCGGGCAGCTCGGCGAGCGTGGAATAGAACTCGTGCGACGAGACCACGACGCGGCCGTCGAACGGGATTTCCGCGAGCGCGCGCGGCTTCGAGCCGGTGGCGACGACGACGCGCGGCGCTTCGAAGAGGTCTCCTTCCACGCGCAGCCTGCCGGGCGCTTCGAACTTCGCCGCGCCGCGCACCATGTGGATGCCGAGGCGCTGCATGGCGCCGGGCAAACCGTTCCTCAAGGAGGCGACCACCGCGTCCTTGTGGCGCACGGCGGCGGCGAAGTCGCCGCGCACCGCGCCTACCAGCCCGCGACCGGCGAACGCGTTGCAGTCCTCGATGAGCGATGCCGGGTAGTGCAGCGCGCGCGTCGGGATG
The DNA here is from genome assembly GCA_963739205.1 of uncultured Pseudomonadota bacterium. Taxonomy (GTDB): domain Bacteria; phylum Pseudomonadota; class Gammaproteobacteria; order Burkholderiales; family SG8-39; genus DAHVFK01. The sequence continues at coordinate 275,716 of CAVTZJ010000004.1, forward strand.
CAGCCCTCGTTGAGGCAGTTGCCGCCCGGCCGCCCCGCCTCCACCACCGCCACCGACGCGCCCAGGCGCGCGGCGCCGACCGCCGCCTTGTAGCCGGCGGGACCGCAGCCGACGACGATCAGGTCAAGCGCCATCTTCCGGCGGCGCCGGGACGACCACGAAATCCGGCGCGACGAAGTCGAGCACCATGTCCTCGAGCAGGTCGCGCGAGTGTTCCGAGACGAGCAGCGTCACGCCCGCCGTCTCGATTACGTCGTCGCGCACGCGCTCCTCGTCGAAACCGATGCCGAGCAGCACACTGCCGTCCTCCTCGCGCTTGGCGGCGACGCGCAGGGCGAGCCCATCGGAGCCGCCCGCCGCGGCCGCGCGGCGCACTTCCTGCGCGGCGCGCGCGGTGATGGAGAGTTTCTTCGTCACGATGCCTGCCGGCGCGCGAACTCGACGAAGGGCCGCACCCAGCCGCGCTCGCCCGCGCCGCGCAGGTGGCAGAACGAGGCGAGCACGTTGCCGCGCACGATGCCGTCGTGCGCGCCGTCCACGCCGTAGCCGCGCGTGACGCGCCACGCGTAGCGCAGGCCCTGCGGCAGGTTCTCCAGGCTCGCGTAGTGGAACTCGTGCGCGGCGATCTCCTCGCCCGGCGCGCCCGGCAGCCAGCCCGCTTCCGGCGTGCCGACGAGGCGCGCGTAGCCGCGCCCGACCGGGCGCGCGTGCATCAGCGCGTCGCCGGGCAGCGCCCCGACCATGCGCGCGGTCTCGCCGCGCCAGCTGATCGAGCGCGCGAGGTACATGAGGCCGCCGCACTCGGCGTACACCGGGAGCCCGCCCTCGATCGCGCGCGCCAGGTCGTGGCGCAGCGCCTCGTTCGCCTCGAGCTCGTGCATGCGCTCCTCGGGAAAGCCGCCGCCGATCACCAGCGCGTCGAGCGCGGGCAACCGGGCCGCGTGCAGCGTGTCGAGCGGCACCAGCTCCGCCCCCGCCTCTTCGAGCGCATCGAGGTCGTCGGCGTAGTAGAAGCCGAAGGCCGCGTCGCGCGCGATGCCGACGCGCAGCCGCCGCCCCGCCGGCATCTTTGCGGCAGGCACCGTGGCATCGGGCAGCGGCGCGGCGCTCGCGGCGATCGCGAGCAGCCGGTCGAGGTCGACGCTGTTCTCGACGCGCTCGCGCACCGCCGCGACGATCTCCGCGGCTGCTGCCGCCTCGTTGCTCGGCACCAGGCCCAGGTGGCGCTCGTCGATGGCGATCCTCTCGTCCTGCGGCACCGCGCCGATCACCTCGGCGTCGGTGTAGTGCGCGATCACCGCGCGCAGCTTCTGCTCGTGGCGCGCGCCGCCCAAGTTGTTGAGGATCACGCCGGCAATGCGGATCGAGCGGTCGAACGCCTGGTAGCCGAGGATCAGCGGCGCGATGCCGCGCGTCATGCCGCGCGCATCGATCACCAGCACCACCGGCGAGCCGAGGAGCGCCGCGAGCGCGGCGTTCGAATTCGAGCCGTGCAGGTCGAGGCCGTCGTACAGGCCCTTGTTGCCCTCGATGAGCGAGACGTCGGCCGCGCCGCCGTGGCGCGCGAAGCTCGCGCGGATCTCGTCGCGGCTCATCATGTGGAAATCGAGATTCCGGCACGCCCGGCCGCTCGCGAGCCCGAGCCACATCGGGTCGATGTAGTCCGGGCCCTTCTTGAAGGTCTGCACCGCGAGGCCGCGGCGCGCGAGCGCCGCCGCCAGGCCGAGCGTGAGCGTCGTCTTGCCTGAGGACTTGTGCGCCGCGGAGATGAAGACGTGGCCCATGGCGGGCGGCGAGCGCGCTCAGTGCGCGCCGTCTCCGGGGGCGAGCGTTTCGTCCGACAGGCTCGCCGGCAGGAGCTTGAGGAACTTGACGCCGACGAGCGCCCCGCCGAGCGCGATCGCGAGCCCCCCCGCCGCGAGCGCCGCCTCGGGCAGGCTCGGCGCGTAGGGATGGACCACGCCGTCGTAGAACGAGGAGCGCATCTCATAGCCGGGGAAGAGATCGAGCGGCCAGGCCTGCGCGCCGATGATCGTGACGTACATCTGCGCGAGGCCCCCCAGCACGACGAGCACCGCCGCGAGCACGGTCGCGACGCGCCGGCCGCGCGTCGCCGGCGACCAGAGGATGACGAGCGGCACCACGCTGCCGAACAGCACCTGCCCGATCCAGAAGAGGCGCGTGTAGACCCCGCCGTCGACGAGCAGGAAGCGCTCGACGCCCGCCTGCTTGGCGAGGTAGAGGTTGGTGAGGTGGAACACGGCGACGAAGTAAAGGCCGGCGAGCACGAACCAGCCGAGCAGCCGGCCGATGCGCTCGACGACGCCGCGGCCGAGCGCCCGGCCGCTGCCGGAGCAGGCGCCGATCAGCGCGAGCAGGTAGATCGCCATGCCGTAGGCGATCGACAGCACGATGAAGGTCGGCGCGAGCAGCGCCGAGGCGTAGGCCTCGCGCGCGATCAGGAAGCCGAAGATCGAGCCGGTGCCGGTGGTGAGCACCAGGCGCCAGACGAAGGCGACGCGGCCGGCGAGCGTGGCGTGGCGCCCGACGGTGCGGTCGAGCATGGTCCACAGGTACACGCCGACGATCGCGAAGAAGCCGCTGTACAGGAACATGTTCCAGGCGAAGATCGACTTGAAGTTGAAGTGCGTCATCGCCACCACCAGCCGGTCCGAGCGCCCGAGGTCGAGGCCGAGCACCGCGAGGCCGCCCGCGAGCAGCACGAGCGCCAGCCACGCCGAGAGCGGCGCGAGCGGCTTGTAGAAGCGCTTGTCGAACGCCGAGGCGGCCGAGGCGACGTTCAGCGCCCCCGAGGCGGCGAGGATCAGGAACACCGCGAACACGTGCGGCAAGCCCCACACCACCTGGTTGGTCATGCCGGTGATGACGTGGCCGCGCGTCTCCATCGCGTGCCAGGCGAGGAGCATGCCGAGCACGAGAGCCGCCGCGAGCGCGAACAGCGCCCACCAGCCGCGGCTGCGGCCTTCGATCTCGCGCAAGGCGATTGTCGCCACGTCAGATCCCCTGGTAGCGCACGCCCGTGTCGAGCTGCAGGTCGGCGCGGATCTGCTTCGCGCCGCGCTCGCGCATGCGCTGCGCGATCGCGCTCTGCGGGTCGTTCAGGTCGCCGAACAGGAGCGCCTCGCGCCCTTCGGCCTTGCACGCCTCGACGCAGGCCGGCCCTTCGCCGCGGTCGACGCGCTGCACGCACAGCGTGCAGGACTCGACGCAGCCCTGCCCGCGCGGCACGTCGGGCTTCTGGCCGGTGAGCGGCTCGTGCACGAACGAGCGCGCCTTGTACGGGCAGGCCATCATGCAGTAGCGGCAGCCGATGCAGATGTGGCGGTCGACCAGCACGATGCCGTCGGCGCGCTTGAACGAGGCGCCGGTCGGGCACACGTCGACGCACGGCGGCTTCGCGCAGTGCTGGCACATCACGGGAAGCGAGAGCGTGCGCCCGGTCGATCTTTCCTTCAGCTCGATCTTGCGGATCCACTGCGAGTCGTCCGGCCCGGTACGGCCCGAGAGGCCGTTCTCCTTGTTGCAGGCGCTCACGCAGGCCGTGCAGCCCTCGACGCAGCGCGTCGTGTCGACCAGCATGCCCCAGCGGACTTTGGAGGTGACTCCTTTGGCTTGCGCGGGTTCGAACAGGAAAAGGCCTGGCGCAACTGCCACACCGCCGAGCGCAGCCGCCGCGCCGAGAAACGCACGCCGGCCGTTCATTTCTTCTCCCCGGGACGCGAGGCGTGGCACTCGAAGCAGTCGAGCTTGACGCCGGCGTAGGCGTGGCAGCTCTCGCAGAAGTCCTGCTTGCTCGCGGCGACGCTGCCGGTCTCCTTGCTCGCATGGCAGGCCACGCACTGCTCAAGATCCACCTTCGCGCCGCGGATGCCCTCGTGGACGGTCAGGTCGCGCTGGTGCTTGAGCATGTCGGGATGCTCGCGCCGCATCACTTCCGGCGAGGCAACGCAAGGACCTCTGCTCGCCTTTTCCAGTATGGGCTTGTCTACACCCGCCAACACTCCCGCCGGGACCGCCAGCGAGGCGATGAGCGCGAGCGCGGCGAGGAGCCTCATCTCACTCGCCCAGCCCCATCTGGATGTAGCCGGTCGGGCAGACGTCGCTGCAGATGTGGCAGCCGATGCACTTGGTGTAGTCGGTGTCGACGTAGCGCCCGGTGGTCGACTTGTCCTTCTTGACGCGGAACACCGCGGTCTGCGGGCAATACACGACGCAGTTGTCGCATTCGAAGCACAGGCCGCAGCTCATGCAGCGCTTGCCCTCGGCCACCGCCTCCTTCTCCGCGAGCGCCGCGAGGCGTTCCTCGAAGTTGCCGAGCGCCTGCTCGGGGGTGAGCTTGGTGACCTTGCGCTGGTTGCGCGCGACGTAGCCGAAGTGGCCGAGGAACAGCTCGTCGTGCGGGATCACGTAGCGCGCCGAGCGGTCCTCGTAGTTGTGCACCGCGATGTTCTGGTCGTTGGTGCCGCGCACCGCCTCGCGCGGCGCCTCGTTCGGCTCCAGCCCGCGCTCGGCGAGCTTGCGCATCAGGTCGAAGGCGTGCACGTCGATCTTCGGGCGCCGCTCCTGCTCCTCGCCGCGCAGGTGCCGGTCGATGCCCTCGGCGGCGATCCAGCCCTGGCCGATCGCCGAGGTGAGCAGGTGCGGCCGGATCACGTCGCCGCCGGCGAAGAAGCCGGGCTTGCCGGGGATCTGGTAGTTCTTGTCGGTGCTCAGCAGCCCCCTGCCGTTGTCGAAGCCTTCCAGCCCGGTGAAGTCGACCGCCTGGCCGATGGCCGAAACGACGAGGTCCGCGGGAATCACCTGCGCCGTGCTTTCGTCGACCTTGACCTCGAGCTTCGGGCCGACGAACTTCGCCTCGCACTTGGCGATCTTCAGGCCGGTCGCGCGGCCGCTCGCGTCGCGCACGACCTCGACCGGCGCCCAGCCGTCGCGGATCACGATGCCTTCGGCGAGCGCGTGCTCGATCTCGTGCGGGTTGGCCTGCATCTTGTCGATCGCGAACACCGAGGTGAGCGTCACCTCGGCGCCCTGGCGTGCCGAGATTTCGGCCACGTCCTGCGCCTGCTTGCCGAGGATCACCGACTCGGGGTGGTCGGTGGCGTGCGGGTGCTCGATGTGCCCCAGGCGGCGCGCGACCGTCGCGACGTCGATCGAGGTGTCGCCGCCGCCGACCACGACCACGCGCTTGCCGACCGATTTCATCCGCCCGTCGTTGAACGCGCGCAGGAACGCGGTCGCGGTGACGCAGTTCGGCGCTTCGGCGCCGGGCGCCGGCAGCGGCCGGCCGCCCTGCGCGCCCATGCCCATGAACACCGCGTCGAGTTCGTTCTTCAGCTCGCTCGAGCGTCACGTCGGTGCCGATGCGCGTCTTCACGCGCGCCGCGACGCCGAGGTCGAGGATGCGCTGGATCTCTGCGTCGAGCACGCTGCGCGGCGTGCGGAACCCGGGAATGCCGTAGCGCATCATGCCGCCGAGCTGCTCGTGCTCGTCGAACACGGTGACCGCGTGGCCTTTCAACGCCAGCTGGTAGGCGCAGGAGAGCCCCGCAGGCCCTCCGCCGATCACCGCGATCTTCTTGCCGGTGCTCACCGACGGCTTGCTGAACTTGAGGCCCTTCTCGATCGCGTACTCGCCGAGGAAGTGTTCGACCGAATTGATGCCGACGAAGTCCTCGACTTCGTTGCGGTTGCAGCCCGACTCGCACGGCGCCGGGCAGACGCGGCCCATCACCGAGGGGAACGGATTGGCCTCGGTGAGCCTGCGCCAGGCGTACTCCTGCCACGGCACGCCAGCGGGCGGCTTCTCGGTGCCGCGCACGATCGCGAGGTAGCCGCGGATGTCCTCGCCCGACGGGCAGCTCGCCTGGCAGGGCGGGGTGCTCTTCTGGTACGTGGGGCACTTGTACGTATGGCTCGCCTGGAAGATCTGCTCGGTCCAGGGGCCGTGGCCGGAATCGCCATCCTTGTAGCGCCGGTAGCTGAGCTTGGTGTCCGCCTGGGGCGTCGCCTGTGACATCGCCGTCCTCCTCTAGTGCCGCTCGCCGAGCCGGATCGCGTCGCCCACCAGCTGGTGCACGCCGCCGACCATGCTCATGTCGAATTGGTAATAGGGCATCACCTTGGTGAACTGCGCCTTGCAGATGGCGCAGATCGTCGCCATGAAGTTGACGCCGTGCTCGTCTACCACCTGCTTGAGCGCCTCCATCCTCGGCAGGGCGCCCTTGACGCGCAGGTCGAGCAGCTCGTCGGTGAGCAGCCCGCCTCCGCCGCCGCAGCAGTAGGTGCCCTCGCGGATCGTCTCGGGCGCCATGTCGTAGAACTTGTTGCACGCGGCGCGGACGATGTCGCGCGGGATCGTGAACTGCCCCCCCGGCACGCCGCCCATGCCGGCGCCGCGCGCCACGTTGCACGAGTCGTGAAAGGTCACGACGCGGTGATCGTTCTTCTCCGGGTCGAGCCGGATCGCGCCGCGCTTGATCAGGTCGTGCGTCAGCTCGCAGATGTGCTGCGGCACGGGGTAGCGCGGGTCGAGGAAATCGAACGGACCGATCAGCGTATTCCAGAAGCTGTATGCGACGCGCCAGGCGTGGCCGCATTCGCCCACCACCAGGCGCTTCGCACCCAGCTCGAGCGCCGCCTCGCGCACGCGCATAGAGATCTTCTTCATCTGCTCGTAGCTGCCGATGAACAGGCCGAAGTTGCCCGCCTCCGAGGCGTGCGAGGAGAGCGTCCAGCTGATGCCGGCGGCGTGCAACACCTTGGCGTAGCCGATCAGGCTGAAGACGTGCGGCTCGGCGAAGAAGTCGGCCGAGGGCGTCACGAGCAGCACTTCGGCGCCCTTCTGGTCGAGCGGCAGCTTGACGTCCTGGCCGGTCTCTTCCTTGATCTCTTCCTCGAGCGACTCGAGCGTGTCGGCGAGCGCGCGCGGCGGCAGTCCCAGGTTGTTGCCGATCTTGTGCACCTTGCCGATGATCTCGTTGGTGTACTTCTGGCCCATGCCGATGGAGTCCATGATCTCCTTCGCGGCCATGGTGATCTCGGCGGTGTCGATGCCGTAGGGGCAGTACACCGAGCAGCGGCGGCATTCGGAGCACTGGTTGAAGTACCTGTACCAGTCCTCGAGCACGGATTCGGTGAGGTCCTCGGCGCCGACCAGCTTCGGGAACAGCTTCCCCGCGAGCGTGAAGTAGCGCCGGTAGACCTTGCGCAGCAGATCCTGGCGCGCCACCGGCATGTTCTTCGGATCGCCGGTGCCGAGGAAATAGTGGCACTTGTCGGTGCAGGCGCCGCAGTGCACGCAGGCGTCCAGATACACCCGCAGCGAGCGGTACTTGCCGAGCAGCTCGCCCATCTTCTCGATCGCGCGAGTCTGCCAGTCCTCGACCAGCTTGCCCGGGAAGCCGAGCGCCTCGTTCATCTTGTCCGAGGCGGCGTAGGGCTTGCTCGCTGCCATCGCGTCGCGCGCGAGGATCGGGATGACCGGGTATTCCTTCAGCGCAGGCGCCAGGACGGCGGCTTGGACCATGGTCAGTCCCTCGCCCAGGCGGCGACATGGCGCCGCTCGCGCGAATCGTCGGCCTGGTTGCGCGTCGGGCTGAAGAACACGCCCGGCGCGTGCAGCAGCTTGGAGGCCGGGAACACCACCATGAGCGCGAGCACGAGCGTCAGGTGCACGAGCAGCGCCGGGTCGGCCGGAAGAGGCTGCCAGTCGAACACCATCAGCCCGAGCATGAAGGCCTTGAGCGCCACGATGTCGGTGTGCGCGAGGTACTTCATCCCGAGGCCCGAGAGCGCGATGCCCGCCAGCAGCGCGAGCATCAGGTGGTCCGACCAGGTCGAGATGTAGCGGATGCGCTCGACCAGGAAGCGCCGCGCCCACAGTCCGGCGAGTCCCGCCAGCAGCGCGAAGCCCGCGTACACGCCGAAGGGCTGAGCGAAAGCGACCCAGCCCCAAACGGGCTCGGTGAAGTAGCGCAGGTGCCGCACCAGCACCAGCGCGAGCGCGACGTGGAACAGCCAGCCGAACAGCCAGATCCACTTGTTCGAGCGGTACAGGCTCTCGAACAACACCACCTCGCGCGCCACGCGCGCCGCGGCGCCCGCGCGCGTCATCGGCGCGGGCGTGGTCGGAATCCTGAGCGGCGCCGGCGCGCGCGCGTACTGCAGGACGCGCCACGCCACGCCCGCCACCAGCACGGCCGTGGCCGCGTAGAAAAGCGAGGCGTACAGCGCGGCGAGCACGGGATCAGACGCAGCCGGTCGGCTTGGGCAGCCCCGCGATCTTGCACGCCTGCTTGGCCGGGCCGTAGGGGAACAGCTCGTACAGGTACTTGTTGTTGCCCTTGTCGGGCCCGAGCTTCTTGCCGATCGCCTTGGTGAGCACGCGAATCGCCGGCGCGATCTGGTACTCGTTGTAGTACTCGCGCAGGAAGTTGATCACCTCCCAGTGGTTCGGCGTCAGCTCGACCTTCTCCTCCTGCGCGAGGAACTGCGCGACGTCCTCGTTCCAGTCCGCCAGGTTGGTGAGATAGCCCTCCTCGTCGGTCTCGTAGGCCTTGCCGTTCAGATCGAATGCACCCATGTCGCCTCCAGTGTGTGAAACCCGCCTAAAGCCAGGACTGGCAGTTCGGCTGCTCGCAGGCCAGCTCGACGAAGCCGCCGTAGTCCACCAGTTGAATTCCGTCCATCACCCGCCCCGCCACGCCCCGCGCCTCGAGGTCGGGCTTGAGCGCGTACACCTTGATGCGCGCCATCGCGTCCTTCAGGCCCGCCTCGGCGGCGCTGCCGCGCGTCGCGGCGTACACGCCGTCCTCGATGAGAAGCAGCGCCGAGCCGGGCTGCGCCAGCCGCAGGCAGGCCTCGAGCGCGTTGCGCTCGTAGGGGCTCTTGTTGACGATATGCAGCACGTGCTCTCCTTCAGAAGCTGATCACGACGTCCTGCGAGGCCATCAGCTCGGCGAGCTCGCCCGAGGACAGCACCTGGATGTCGACCAGCAGGTCCTCTTCCGACAGGCCGCGCCGCTCGAGCGCCTCGCGCTCGACGTAGAGCTTCTCGATGTCGTAGCCCTCGAGCGCGCGGTAGGCGGGCGAGAAGTTCTTCGCCTCGATGCCCTTGGTCTGCTGTCCCTTGACCAGCTGGTAGACGCCGTCGTCGACGAAGGCGAGCGACACGTCCTGGTCGAAGGCCGCGCTGATCAGCACGACTTCCAGCCCCTCGAGCGCGTAGATCGTCCCGTACGGCGCCTTCCGGTTCACGAACATGAATTTCTTCGTAACGCCCATGCGCCCGCCTCAGTCGCCGAACACGACCAGGCGGTCGCCCTCGATGCCCGCCTCGACCAGCTGGCCGAGCCCCGAGATGCGGAATCCCGGCGCGAGCAGCTCGTCCTTAATGCCGCGCCTGAGCGCCGCCGCCACGCACACCACCAGGTCCACCCCGTGCTGCTCCGCGAGCTTCGACCAGCGGTTCACGATGTGCCGGTCGTCCTGCGGCGGCTCGGTGTACTTGGTCGCGTTGTTGACGCCGTCGTGATAGAAGAACACGCGGAAGATCTCGTGGCCCTTCTCCAGCGCCGCCCTGGTGAACAGGTACGCCGAGTCGCTCGCCTCGTGCGTGTACGGGCCTTCGTTGACCAGGATGCCGAATTTCACGCGCGCCTCAGAAGCGGATGTGCGCCGATGCGTTCAGCGTGTAACGCGAGCCACGCCAGTCGTCGATGTGGTATTTGGTGAAGGGCAGCCCGGTCTTCCTGAAGAACGCCGGCCAGCCGATGCGCTCGATCCAGTCCGACATGCGCTCCCACGGGCGGCCGTCGGCCTTGTAGGTGTGCAGTATGTTCTTCACCACCTCGGCCACCTCGGGCCAGCGCGGCGGGTTGTTCGGCAGTCCCGAGGCGACCAGCTTGTGGAAGGTCGGGCGGATGCGCGCGTTCGAGTTCTTGCCGCCGACCCAGATCGCGATCTTCGAGTGCTCGGGGTCGTTGATCTGCATCGGCGGGCACGGTGGATAGCAGGCGCCGCAGCACACGCACTTCTTCTCGTCCACCTCGAGCGAGGGCTTGCCGTTCACCAGCGCCGGACGGATCGCCGCCACCGGGCAGCGCGCCACCACCGCCGGGCGCTCGCAGACGTTGGCCACCAGGTCGTGGTTGATCTTCGGCGGCTTGGTGTGCTGCACGATGATCGCAATGTCGGCCTGCCCGCCGCAGTTGATCTCGCAGCACGAGGTCGATAGCTTGACGCGGTTGGGCATCTCGCACTTGACGAACTCGTCGTACAGCTCGTCCATCAGCGACTTGACCACGCCCGAGGCGTCGGTGCCGGGGATGTCGCAATGCAGCCAGCCCTGCGTGTGGGCGATCATCGACACCGAATTGGCGGTTCCGCCGACCGGGAAGCCGGCGCCGTTCAGGGCCTTGATGAGCGGCTCGACCTTGGCCTGGTCGGCGACCATGAACTCGATGTTGGAGCGCGTGGTGAAGCGCACGTGCCCGTCGGCGAATTCGTCGGCGATGTCGCACAGCTTGCGCACAGTGTGGTGGTCCATCTGCCGCTGCGTGCCCGCCTTGACGGTCCAGATCTCGTCGCCGCCCGCCGCGCGGTGCATCAGAACGCCGGGCTTCGGGTGGCTGTGGTACACCCATTTGCCGTAGTTCTTCTTCATCAGCGGGTGCATGTACGGCATCGGGTCCGGCGCCCCGTGCTCGACCGGCGCCCTCGGTTGTGCTTGTGCCATATGGTTTTCTCCTTCAGGCCGCCTTGTGCGCGCGGCTTTTCGCGACCTGCTCGTCCCAGTCGTCGCTGCGGAAGTAGGGGTTGGTGCGCGGGTAGAGCACCATGCTCGGGTCCACCGGCAGCTCGACCGCCTCGAGAAAGTTGGCCAGGCCGATGCGCTCGATGGTCTCGCCGACGCGCTCGTGGTCGAGCGCGTTCTCGGCGAAGAAGTCGAGCACCTTGCGCCCCAGCTCCTGCAGCTTCTCGAAGTCCTCGTCGCTCGCGAGCTTCATGAAGGGCACCACCATGATCCCCATGGTGGCGCCGATCTTCAGCACCCCCTTGCCGCCCATCAGGATCGACACGCCGCGCTCCTTGCCGGGCAGCAGCGCGCCCGGCATGACGTTCAGGCAGTGCATGCAGCGCACGCAGTCGTGGTTGTCGACCTCCAGGCACTGCGCGTCATCGAGCTTCACGCGCGATACGTGCGCCGGGGGCGCCTCGCCGTTCGCCCTGCGTATGCGAATCGCCTTGGTCGGGCAGCGCGTCACCACGTTGTCGATCAGCTCGTCCATGCCGTGCGCCGCGTACCACTCGCGCGCCAGCTTCTCGTCGGTGCGGATGTTGTCGCGCCAGGTGCCGATGGTCGCCATGTCCGAGCGCTGGATCGCGTTGACGCAGTCGTTCGGGCAGCCCGAGAACTTGAACTTGAACTTGTACGGCAGCGACGGGCGGTGCATCTCGTCGAGGTTCGAGTTGATGATGCTGCGCAGCGCGCGCTGCTCGTCGTAGCAGCTCATCTCGCAGCGCGCCGAGCCCACGCAGGACATCGAGGTGCGCATCGCGGCGCCCGCGCCGCCCAGGTCGAAGCCCATCGCGTTCAGCTCGTCGAAGGCCGGCTGCACGTTGGCGGTGCTCACGCCCTGGAACATGATGTCGCCGCTCTGGCCGTGGAACGCGATCAGTCCCGAGCCGTGCTTCTGCCACACGTCGCACAGCTTTCTCAGCACCTCGGTCGAATAGTGCATGCCCGCGGGCGGCTGCACGCGCAGCGTGTGGAACTCGGCCGCCTCGGGAAAGACCGGCTTCCCGTCCTGGCCCTTGAGCTCGGTGAAGCGCGGAATCACGCCCGCGCCGTAGCCGTAGACGCCGACCGTGCCGCCCTTCCAGTAGCCGAACTTGTTGCGGTAGGAAGCCTCGAGCTGCCCGAGCAGGTCGACGGCCATGTCGTTTTCCTGCGCCAGGCGCTTCAGCCCCGTGACAAAGCTCGGCCACGGCCCCTTCTCGAGCTCGTCGAGCATGGGCGTCTCGTGCATCTTCTTGGTCATGCAGGCCTCCTCCGGTCGGTGCGACGGATTTCTCGCGCTTACGTCATGCTAGTGGCAGACGCGCCCCGCGCCATCTGCCCGGAGGTGGAATTCGATCTACCCGAACGGGTAGGTGCCTGCCCTCCAAGGGAGGGAATGCATCCTGCGGCAGCTTGGGCTCAAACTGGCCAGATGGCCGAAATCCGCCCACTCGCCAGCTTCATCGTGCCGCTCGGCAAGCAATTGATCGAGCTGCAGGAGATCGAGCACGCGCCCGGGGGTCTGCCGCTCCTGCGCGTGCGCATCCGCGAGGGCAAGCGCTTCACGGTGTTCGACATCGACGCGGAGAGCGCGCGCGCCTGGGGCGAGGCGATGGTCGCCTGGGCGGCGCAGCACCATGCACCGCGACCTTGAGCCCTCCGCAAGCACCGCGGACCTGCGCTTCGCACTGCACGGCGAGCGCCTGCCCGCGGACCATGGACAAGCGCTCGCCGAAGCGGTTGCGGAACACCTGCCGTGGCTCGCGGGCGAGCGCGACGCGGGCATCCACGCGGTGCGCGGCGCCGCCATGGGCGGCGAGCTGCTCGGCATCTCGCGCCGCGCGCGCCTGGTGCTGCGCCTGCCGCGTGCGCGCCTCGAGGACGCACGCGCGCTCAGCGGGCGCGGCCTGCGCGTCGGCGGCGAGACGCTGCGCGTGGGCGACGCCGCGCCGTGGCCGATCCTGTCGAGCGACACGGTCTACTCCCGCCTCGTGATCGCCGGGCCGGCCGACGAGCAGCCCTTCGCGGCGGCGCTCGAGGCGCTGCTCGGCACCTTCGGCGCGGCCTGCCAGGTGGTGCTCGGCAAGCCGCGCGCGCTCGCCACGCGCGAGGGCGTGCGGCGCGGCTTCAGCGTGCTGCTGCACGGCATGACGCCCGATGCTTCGCTGCGGCTGCAGGAGCGCGGCCTGGGCGAGCTGCGCCTGTACGGTTGCGGCATCGTCGTTCCCTACAAGTCGATCGCCGCGGTCTAGCGCGGCGCGAAGGAGACCCCCATGAGCGAAACGATCGTGACCCAGCCGGACGTCCGGCTCGACCTCTGCGGGCTCACCTGCCCGGCGCCCCTGGTCGGCGCCAAGCAGGTGGTCGACGACCTCGCGCCGGGACAGGTGCTGGCGCTGGTGTCGGATTGCCCGGGAACGCGCGACGACCTGTTCATCTGGGCGCGGCACACCGGCAACGATCTGCTGCGCGTCGAGCACGAAGCCGGCAAGCGGCACGTGTTCTACATCCGCAAGGGCAAGGGACCAGCGCCGCGCGCGCAGGTGACGCTCGACATGCGCGGCGCGGTGTGCCCGGGGCCGGTGCTCGAGGCGCGGCGCGTGCTGGAAGGCATGAAGCCCGACGAAACGCTGCGGCTGCTCACCAGCTGTCCCGCCGCGCGCGACGAAGTGAATGCCTGGACGCGCGCCACGCAAGTCAAGCTGGCGGAGTCGCGCGAGATCGGCGCCGGCGAATGGGAGTTCTACCTGCGCCGCGCATGAAGCCGGTACGCGTCAAGACGGTCTGGTTCAAGAAACAGGCGCCGCGCTCGGCGGGGGAACTGGCGAGCGTGCTCGCCTCCACGCTGTGGCGCCTGGCCGACAAGCTGATCGACAACCTGTCGCACTCGGACTACGACATCGTCACCCCGGCGCGCGGCTACAAGATCCTCGCCGAGGTGCTGGCGCTCGGCCTGCACCTGTGCGACCGCTGGGCCTACGGCCGCCTGGACGACGCGCGGCGCGGCGAGCTGGTGCAGGCGATCGGCGCGCGTCTCGCCGATACCATGGAGCGCAACATTCGCGAGCTGGTGGGCGCCGACGGGCGTGACTACCGCGCCGAGCTCATCGACATGCTGAACCGGCGCGGCGCCGACTACGCCAGCCTCGATATTCCCGCCTCCGGGGCGGGGTTTCCGGCGCTGCGCCTCCTCGGCGCGCAGATCCGCGAGGCGATGGAGGAGCACGACCAGCACTGGGTGATGGACCAGGTGATGGACGTCGAGATGCCGGAAGTGCTGGGCACCCTTCGAAAGACCTTCGACGGCCTGCTCGCGCAGCCGAGCGCCAGCTGACGCCATGCCGGGACCCTTCGACCTCGAGGATGCGCGCGCGTACCGCGATTGGAGAGAGAAGAAGATTTCCTCTTGTCCGACGCGGATCGAAGTGATCGAACTGCGCGACCCCAAGAATCTCACCGTCCCGGAGCGCGACGCGCTGCTCGAACGATGCGCGCTCACCAACATGGCCGTTTACCGCTCTCCCGCCACCCAGGAGGACAAGGACATCCCTCGCGTGCTCGGCTTGCAGCTCGGGCTCGAGCATCTGGACGGCAACTTCCTGGCGGACGACGACGGCATCTCGTCGATCACCCCGGGCGCGGGAACGCGCGGCGAGTTCATCCCCTACACCGACCGCGCGATCGGCTGGCACACCGACGGCTATTACAACCCGCGCGCCCGGCGCATCCGCGCGATGCTGCTGCACTGCGTGCGTGCGGCGCTCGAGGGCGGCGAGAGCGCGCTGCTCGACCACGAGCTCGCCTACATCCTCTTGCGCGACCAGGACCCGGAGCTCGTGCGCGCGCTCTCGGCGCCGGACGCGATGACGATCCCGCCGCGCCTCGAAGGCGAGGCGCTGGCGCGGCCCCCCGAGAGCGGCCCGGTATTCAGCGCGGAGGGGTCGGCCGGGCCGCTGCACATGCGCTACACCGCGCGCGGGGTGAACATCGTGTGGAAGGACGACGCGGCGACGCGCGCGGCGCGCGCCGCGCTCGAGCGCGTTCTCCTGGAGTCTCCTTACGTACTGAGGCTACGGCTCGAGCCCGGCATGGGCATCGTGTGCAACAACGTGCTGCACGCGCGCACCGCCTTTCGCGACACGCCGCAGCACCGCCGCCTGCTCTATCGCGCCCGATACTACGACCGCATCGCGGCGAGGGCCGCATTGAAGGCCGCGGCTCATTAAGGATAGGAAATTCCTTCGCGCCCGCGCCCCCGAAACGCGGGCGGTGCCGGCGGGTTTGGAATCGCCGAGCGGCGCTGCTGGGCACGATCGTTCAAGTTCGCGCTTGGAAGGCCGGAATGCAACCGGCGCTATACGACTGGAAAGAATAAATAGTCCATCGTCCTCGAGTGAGACCGTGCGCGGCGGCGTCGCCGCATAGATTGCGAACGGCACGACGGCCACTGCGGCCGCCTGCAGCCAGTCCAGGCGCGCAGCACGGAACTGTCCTGCCGACGTCAGCAGAAGTGCTTCCGGCACATCCCGATTGCGGCGCCCAATAATATTGGGTTCGGTCATCATCTCTCTCCATCAACAACCTGAGGAAGTCTCGCAATCAGATATCCAATCTGCCAATCGCTCCAGTACCACAGCCGCGCGCGGTATTCGGGTCGGTCAATGTCCTCCATCACGCTGTTGACGCCTGGCTTTCTAGCATTCCAGCCCGACGGAGTGTAGGCCAGAAGACCCAAGACCTGCACGAAGACCGACCAGCCAATCGCGGCTGCGTATGCGTATCGCCAAGCGCTCCGCGTGCAAAGCCCGTCGATAGCAGGTATGCACAGGACAGCAAGCAGCGGCACACTGTCGACGATCGGACGGTAGCCGTATGTCCAGCCACCCCACCAGTCAAACCACATGAACGCGGGAATCCACAATAGAGGTACGGCCACCGTGAGAAAACGGAGCGCCGTGTACTTATGATGCCTCCAAGCGAGGAGACCACCGGCAAATGCGGCGGCGAGAAAAGGCGAATAGACAAGCAACCCGCGCGACGGGCTAAACAGAAGACCCGCGGCACCTTGCCACACTGGAGTCTGCCAAAGATCCGGCGACCCTGTCTTTTGTGTTGCGATTGCTGCGCCCGCAGCGAGCTGTCCAAAATCGAACGGCGAGCCGAGGTAGTAGTTGTTGTACGCAAGCACCCCGATCGCCGCCGGAAGCGTTGAGAAGACGAATGCGAGAGCCGCGCGGCGATCCGATAGAAGCAGGAAGGTCAGAGCAGCAATTGCAACGACAGCGGCTGTCGGTCGACACGCCGCCGCCGCCGAGAAGGCCAAACCCGCCACGACGCCCCGCACCCACGCGTTATCGCCGCGCAGCACGCAGAGTATTCCGAGAGACAGGAAGAACAACTCCGGGGTCTGCTGCCAAAGCCCCTGCGCGGAGAGCGTCCATACACAAGTACCCAGGCCGTATGCGGCTGCGAGAACAAATGCACGGCGACGGGTCGTAAATGCGATCGCCGTCAGGAATACCATCGCGACAGACGCCGCAACCAGCAATTCCGCGGTAATCGTCGCAACCTGCACCGTCACATATGGGTCATTCAACGCTGGCCATCCGAGCCACCATGCCGCGGCGGCAATCGGGAGCGCGGTCAGCCCGGGCCCTGGTCCGAACGCGCCGACGAACAGCGCCTGGTCCGTGCCGGCGCGGCGGCGTGAGGTGGGAAGAAGAAAATATCGCGGAGATTGCATTTCGAGTAAACCGGCTTCGTGGTACCGCCATGCGGGAACTCCTACACCTGGTATGAGCTCACTCCACCTGCTGATGCTCAGGGTTTGCGTATTCCCGTGGCCGGTCTTGGCGCTCCAAATGAACATAATTGGAGCTTGTAGTGAGCTGAACGTGAAATCTCCGTACGTGAGGACGCTTAGCGGTAGAAAGGCATTGGGTATCGTGTCCTGGCTTTCAAACGCGTGAGAATGGCTCGCGTGATAGACGCTCCACGCGGCAACAAACACGATTGTCGCGAGTACGAGATCCCGCCGGATCTCAGTCATGCCGCGACGAAGGCAGAGCCGATTGCATTCCTATGAAATGAGAGGTATCGGCGAAGATGTGCATATTGCAGGGAGTGAGTATGTCTCAAAGGATAGCAAAGGATAAAGGATAGGAAATTCCTTCCCGCCCGCGCGCCGAAACGCGGGCGGTGCCGGCGGGTTTGGGATCGCCGAGCGGCGCTGCTGGGCACAATCGTTCGAGTTCGCGCCTGGAAGGCCGGAATGCAAACGGCCTTATGGCAATTATCCAATTAAGTGTGTCAGCGCACCGACCAACGCCGGGGTCGGATACATCATGGCCACAACGTATCGAGCTCTCCGAAACGGTCACGAAGGAGAATCAAATGAAGAAGCTGACAATCGCTGCGACCATCACTGCAATTGCGATTGCAGTGAGCGCGCCATTTACGTTTGCCCAGACGACGCCCGAGCCGAACACCGCGCCGCCAGCCGCATCTCCGCGCGGCTACGAAATGGGACCCGGCATGATGTACAACCAAGGCCAAGTCCAAGGGCAAGGGCAAGGCCAAGTCCAAGGGCCGGGTCAAAGCCAAGTTCCTGGCTACGGGCCCGGCATGATGGGGACCTATGGGTTCGGCTGGATGGGTGGATACGGCGGGATGTGGGCCGTGATCCTGCTTGTGCTCGCGGCTGTCGGCCTTGTGGCATGGGTCCTCACGAATAAGAGGAAGTAAGCCGAGCACAACAAACACCCTGCGGCCGCCAGCCGTCGGGTTCGCCCGAGCCGGGCTGTACCTACCCCGCTTCCCTTAGCGTTAGGGCCGGCGACCTGCCGGCGCGTTTCGGATCGCCGAGCGGCGCTATGGCAAATAATCCGAGAACTGCGAGCCAAGTGAAAAAGATCCGCGTAGGCGCCTGGCCGAAACACCAGTTGCCCCCGACCGCATCGGCGGGTAGCTTTATGGGCAGGGGCTTGCGTCGTCCTGTAGCACGACCGAAAACGAATCATCCGAGCTAACGTCAAGCTGCGCGGAGCGAAGACTCGATGCCCTCGAAGGCACGCAGCGACCTCGCGCTACTCGAAGCGAACCGCCGGTTTTACGACACGTTGTGGCGCGACGCGCGTCTGGTCGAACCGGAGCGTTTCAACACGTGGCCGCTGGTGCGCTCCTTCATCCCGCAGTCACGGCGCCGGCTCGAGGTCGCACCGGGGCTGAGGCCGCGCCTCCCGATCGAGGGGACGCATTTCCTCGACATCAGCGCGCCAGCCCTCGCGAGGCTGCGGGAGCGGGGGGCGGGCGTGGTGCAAGGCGCCGTTTCATCGCTCCCGTTTCCGGCCGGCACCTTTGATCTGGTCTGTGCGTTCGACATCGTCGAGCACGTCGACGACGATGATCTCGCGCTGCATGAGTTGTCTCGCGTCGCAGCGGCCGACGCAACCGTTTTACTCTCGGCCCCGCTCGACCCCTCGCGTTGGACGGCGTTCGACGAGCTCGTGGGACATCGGCGACGCTACGAGCCAGTGGAACTCCTCGCGAAGCTCGCGGAGCATGGCCTCTCGGTGGAGCGTAGCGCCGTCTACGGGATGCGTCCGCGGTCTTCGTGGCTGGCCAATCTCGGGATGTGGGGTCTCACCCATCGACGGGAACGGGCGATGTGGTGGTACAACCGCGTGATGATGCCGCTCGCGGTGCGCTTCCAGAAGAAGCTCGCCCTGGTCCCCGGGATGGTCGACACCGAGAGGGTCGACGAGGTCCTGCTCGTATGCCGGAGGGACGGAGCGGGCCGCTCGTCGAGCTAGGCTTTCGACCCTCTCCTGACATTCAATCGAATCTACTGACTACGATCAATCATTATGTTCGCTGTCGTACCGACTGGCCGCGGACGGGCATCTAATATGCAACTGCATTGATCTGATGCGCGGCTCATTGACGAGCATAGAAGTGCTAAATCGGCGATAAACGGAACCCTACCTAAGGCTAAGGGAGAAGCAAAATGCTCTGGACTATTGCAGTCGTCTTGGTTGTCCTCTGGCTTCTGGGCTTGGTCAGTTCGTACACCATGGGTGGATTCATTCATGTTCTCCTGGTCATCGCGATCGTGGTGATTCTGATTCAGGTCATTCAGGGTCGACGCCTGTAACGACGTCACTCCGCGGCGCGCTGTGCGTGGTGGGGATGCAAGTGCTCCTTTGATGGGAGGGGACGACATGAACACAGTCAAGATTGCGGGAATCGTGCTGATCGTGGCCGGTGTCCTGGGGTTGGTGTATGGCAGTTTCACCTACACCAAGGAGACCCATCAGACCAAGATTGGACCGATCGAGCTGTCGGTGAAAGACAAAGAGACCGTCAACGTGCCAGTTTGGGCTGGCGTGGGGGCGATCGTGATGGGTGGCGTGTTGCTGTTTTTTGGAGGCAAGAAGCCTTAGCCGCTGCACCTGCTGCCTAACGGGGCGCTCCGAAACGCGGGAGGTGCCGGCACGCCGCGCGTCAAGTACTCGCGCGGCGGCGCGGCTTCGGCGTGCGCGGCAAGCCGGTGTGCTGGGTGCGGAACGGCTGCGCGCGCCCCGCTGCTTCGGCAGCCGGCCGGCGCCGGCCCTCGCGCTCGCCGCCCGTGCCGGCCGGTTGCCACGCGGGGATGAGCTGATGCTTGCCCGGACCGATCAAGTCGGCGCGCCCCATCCTCTTCAGCGCCTCGCGCAGGATCGGCCAGTTGTTCGCGTCGTGGTAGCGCAGGAAGGCCTTGTGCAGCCGCCGCACGCGCAAGCCTTTCGGCACGTGGATCTGCTCGCTCTCGCGCGTGATCGCGCGCAGGGGATTCCTCTCCGAGTGGTACATCGCGGTCGCGGTCGCCATCGGCCCGGGCAGGAAGGCCTGCACCTGATCGGCGCGAAAGCCGTTCTTCTTCAGCCACAGCGCGAGCTCGAGCATGTCCTCGTCGGTGGTGCCCGGATGCGCGGCGATGAAGTAGGGAATCAGGTACTGCACCTTGCCCGCTTCCTTCGAGTACTTGTCGAACATCGCCTTGAAGCGATCGTACGAACCGATGCCCGGCTTCATCATCAATCGCAGCGGCCCTTCCGAGATCGCCTCGGGCGCGATCTTCAGGTAGCCGCCGACGTGGTGCTGCGCGAGCTCCTTGACGTACTCGGGCGACTTGACCGCCAGGTCGTAGCGCACCCCCGATCCGATGAGAATCTTCTTGATGCCCGGCAGCTCGCGCGCGCGGCGGTAGAGGTGGATGAGGGCCGAGTGGTCGGTGTCGAGGTTGGGACAAATGCCCGGGTAGACGCACGACGGCTTGCGGCACGCCGATTCGATCTCGCGCGACTTGCACGCGAGGCGATACATGTTGGCGGTCGGCCCGCCGAGATCCGAGATCACGCCGGTGAAGCCCGGCACCGTGTCGCGCACCGTCCCGATCTCGCGGATCACCGAATCCTCCGAGCGGCTCTGGATCACACGCCCCTCGTGCTCGGTGATCGAGCAGAACGTGCAGCCGCCGAAGCAGCCGCGCTGGATGGCGATCGAGAAACGGATCATTTCGTAGGCGGGGATCTTCGCGCCGCCCGGTCTTTCAGCTTCATAGGCCGGATGCGGCACGCGCCGGTAAGGCAGCTCGTAGAGCGCGTCCATCTCACTGGTGGTGAGCGGGATCGGCGGCGGGTTGAGCCACACGTCGACCTCGCTGTGGCGCTGCGCGAGCGCGCGCGCGTTGCCCGGGTTCGACTCGGTATGCAGGATGCGCGAGGCGTGCGCGTAGAGCACCGGATCGTCGCGCACCGCCTCGTACGCCGGCAGACGGACGAAGCTCGTCTCGCGCAGGGCGTTCGGCACCTGGCGCGCCGAATGGGCAACTAAGCGAACCACGCGGGGCTGCGCCTCGGCGTGCGCCGCTGCTGAGCGCGCCGCGCCGCCAGGCGCTTCCATCGCGTAGGGATCGGGACGCGGCGCGAGCGGTCCTGGCGCGTCGATCGAGGTCGAATCGATCTCGATCCAGCCCTCGGGTGGCGCCTTGCGCACGAACGCCGTGCCGCGCAGGTCGGTGATGTTCGCGATCGGCTCGCGCTTCGCCAGGCGGTGCGCGATCTCGACGATCGCCCGCTCCGCGTTGCCGAACACGAGCAGGTCGGCGCGCGCATCGAGCAGGATCGAGCGGCGCACCTTCTCCGACCAGTAGTCGAAATGCGCGATGCGCCGCAGGCTCGCCTCGATGCCGCCAATCACGATCGGCACGTCCTTGAACGCCTCGCGCGCGCGCTGCGCGTAGACGATCACCGAGCGATCGGGGCGCTTGCCCGCGACGCCGCCCGGCGTATACGCGTCGTCCGAACGGATGCGCCGGTCGGCGGTATAGCGGTTGACCATCGAATCCATGTTGCCGGCGGTGATGCCGAAGAACAGATTCGGCGCGCCGAGGCGCTTGAAGTCCTCGGCCGAGTTCCAGTCCGGCTGCGCGACGATGCCGACGCGAAAGCCCTGCGCTTCGAGCAGCCGGCCGACGATCGCCATGCCGAAGCTCGGATGATCGACATAGGCGTCGCCGGTGACGAGCACGATGTCGCACGAATCCCAGCCGAGCGCGTCCATTTCCGCGCCCGACATCGGCAGGAAGGGCGCCGCGCCGAAGCGCGCCGCCCAGAACTTGCGGTAGGAAAAGAGATCCCTTGCGGCCTGCATGCCTGCATTACACCACGCCCGACCCCTCCTAAAGGTGTGGCTCTATTCCGCGAGCGCAGCGCCCGAGCCGCCCATCTCCTTGGGGAAGTCTTTCAGCTTCGGCAAGCCGTCCTTCATGCGCAACACCGTCGATTCATAGTTGACGTGCACTCCCGGCTTGAACGGCAGGCTCGGTATGGTCGCCGCGTAGACGTCGACCAGCGTCCAGTGAGGATGATCGGTGAACAGATGGCCGCCGCAGGTCGCGCACCATTTGCGCGAGCTCCTGGGGGTCTTGTTGTGGGTGCGGATCTTGTCCGCTCCCTGGGTCACCTTGAGCTGGTCGGGTTTCCACAGCGTGAAAGCGTTGACCGGGCCCGCCGACCAGAGCCGGCAGTCCTTGCAATGACAATAGCCCATGGCGGCCGGCTCGCCAGTCACCGTGAACTGCACTGCTCCGCAGAAGCAGCTTCCCTTATAGGTCGTTCCGTTGCTCATCGTTCGTCTCCTTCGGGTTCCGCCCGGGCCTGCGCCCGCGACGGCCTTGCATTGATACGCCCATTCGTTAGCGGACTCAACCCGCTCCGGACCGGCACGCAACTGGCATAGGAGTGGAAGGTCAGCCAGGGCGAGGCACGGTCGTCATAGCGACATCAGATCCTTCGCGAACGCCGCATAGATGCGATCCAGCGCCCGCGCTCCGGGGCGCAAGCGTTCAAGTTCGCGCCTGGAAGGCCGATTTCGCCCGAGATTAGGTGCCGACGGATATTTCGGACCGCTAGTGCGTTCCTGTTGATCGTGCAGGCTTAATTTGCAGCGCGAAGCCGAGGCGGGGCGATGGCTCTAAAGTTCTTCGACACGGATACCCCGCCTGAGGATGACGCTGAGGGATCCGCCTAGAACTCCCGCGTCAGGCCGACGCCTATGAAGCGCCGCTTGTAGGAATAGAGAGGGAGGGTCGAGTCGTTGCGCCCGTCGCTCAGCATCAGCGTGGGGGCGAAACCCTGATAGCTCCAGTCGCGGGCGGTAATACCGAGATCGAGCTGCAGGAGATCGTCTCTACGGTCTGCCCCGAACAGCGGCTGAGGCTCGTCGTAGCTGTACCGGTACGCTGAAATCTGCACCTGGACATTGAAGCGCGCCGGCAATTCCTTCGAATAGCCCAGCACCGCGCCAACGGTGCGATAGCTGTACGGCGCGTCACGCGCGAGGTTTCGCCCGAGCGACAAAGAGGTCCATGCTGCGGATGTCGGGTCCAGGCCGTAGCGCAAGGTCGCGCCGCCCCAGTATTGATCCCCCGTCAGGTAAGCGTAGGTCGGGTACTCCAGTCGCTTCATGCTCACGTACGAGCTCGCAAGCAGGTGCTCGCCCAGCGGGCGCGCGTGCGTCACGCGGGCGATCGCGCCATGGTAGAGCTCCCTATCCTGGTAGTTCGCGACCAACGGTCCCAATTCCGCGGTCCACAGCGATTCACCGACCACCAGGCTGCGGCCCAAAGTCAGCTCGAGCGCCCCGTAATCGGCAAACGATCCCGCATAGTCGCGATACTCGAGGGCGCTGTTGACGAAGTTGCGATTGTCCTCGCCGAATGCATAGCGGCCCTGCGCGGTGACGTCGGCGCCGAACGAGCTCTTGGCCCGCGCGTCAGGGTTCAGCACGAAGGTCGTGCCGAGAATATCGACCGTCCGCGCATCGGTGGCAAAGTTCGGGTTGGAGTCCGGTCCGAAGACGGCCGAAAACGTCAGCCAGGACGTCCGGCCCCGGATGGCACGCAGGAAGGCGTAGATGTTCTCCCTTGCCTGCTCGTCCAGCGTCTGCCCGAGCGCGATTTCGAAGTGATAGCGTGCCGCCTCATAATCGCGAGAGGCGAAGAGTGTTCTCGCCAGCTCGAGCCGGACCCGCGTCAGGCCCGGATTCTTGGTGAGCATGCGGCGATAGATCGCCACCGCCTTCTCGTAGTCGCCTTCGGCGAACGCAAGCTGCCCCTCGAGAAAGAGGACTTGCTGATCGCCGGGATATGCCTTCTCGAGCGCGCCCAGCATCTGCCGCGCGGGACCGAACTGCTTCTCCAGGATCCACTTCGCGGCCAGACCGACCGCCTGGTCGTGATTGATCGTGATCGATTGCGACTCGGCCCGCGCGGAGGCGTTCAGCGCAAGGGCGAGAACAACAAAGAGAATGGCGCGCAGCACGAAGCCAATAGTACGGCCTCGGCCAATACTGCCGGCCAAGCCGGGCACCGTTGCGTGGCCCGAACGCTACGGCGTCTTCTTCAGCGCGAAGCTTCCCACCATGCCCTGGCCAGTGGAGTTGCTTACCCCCAGAGCGCCGCCGAGCTCGCGCGGCGCGAAATCCCCCGGATTGACACCAGTAGTCGCAGGCGGCCCATAAAAGGCCCCGGAGATATTTGGATTCGCAGGCGCGCTCTGGAAAAACCCCGTTACATCCTTACTAACGACCGTTCCTTGGAACGAGTTACCTGTGGAGGTTCGGGTAATCGTCATCGGTGTGAGTGTAGTGAGATCAAGTCGCGACTCGGCAACAGGAGTCGCCAACGCCCCTCCACTTATCTGTGAGTTTGAGGTGGCAAATGTCACACCTCCTGCGCCAGCGATACTGAAATCAACACCTGCGTGGGCATTCGCCCCGACCAGATAGTTGCCGGCCAGAACACCGGGGGTGAGATTATCAACCGATGTCGCGTAACGACCAATGAAGTAGCCGTCATAGCTGGCCGTTCCGGTGGTGGGAAGGTCTATGCCCCGTGTCAAAACGCCCGCGGAGAATGCGCCGCCGATCTCCGACCAAGATAAATCCAGACTACCGTTGGTGGTGGTGGTGGGCTTGGTCCATATTCCCAGAGCCGAGTAAGTCAAAGGAAAGCTGGCGGACCCAGGATCAAGATAGGTAAAAGTTACCGTCGCGGTTGTGACCCCGTTGACAATGGCGGGCGCGGTTACGGTTTTCAAGCAATTGTTACACGGTGGTGTCAGCGACAAGCTGTTGAGCGGGCTACTCGTCAATAAAGTCGAAGAGCTGTCCGCCGGATTGAACGTGACGACAAAGCCAGGTTCAGTGAGTCCCGATGGCGAAGGCAACACAACGTCGCCGACCGCGATCATAATTTTTCCTGCGCTCGGTGAGGTGCCAAAAACGGTTGTAGTCACCGGGCTGATAGTCTTGCCGGCAGTATCGAGCGCATAGGGGGCGATGAACCCGTCGACGTTGTCGGTCGAAGTCGCGGTCGCGAGAGACGTTGGATAGTTGAAGGGGATTGGCATACCGCTGTCGGGAGTGCCTCCGCCACCGCCGCCGCCTCCCCCGCACCCGGCAAGTGCGAGCAGACCCAAGAGCGCCGCCGGGATCAGAGCACCGCGCGGCCCGGAAACAAATCCGCTTCTCGTTCGCATCAGTGTCTCCCTTCGGATCGCTGTCATCGAAATCGGGGCACTCCTTCGAAGCGTTCGCAGAACTGCTTTCGCAGCCTTATGCAGGTAGGCGCAGGTTGCGACGTTGCGAAAGGGCTAGACCCATCAGCCCGAAGCCGAAAAGCGCAATGGTACCCGGCTCTGGAACCGACAAGACCGTGCCTGGAACGGACACAACCGTGCCTTCTCCTGGTCGGTCTGCGCCAATGACGACCCAGCCCTTGTCAGCGACAAAATCCAAGCCGCTGCCGCTCAAGCCGTTGCTGCCCACCGCCCCAGTACCCGTGCAGTCGACGGCGTTGATCGTGTTGGTGTCCATCGTCACGGCACCCGTGCTCGCCAAGGCTCTGCCGCAGCCAATTGTTGCGCCGGTGTCCAGGGTGATGCTTGCGCTCGCGAGAATGTTTCCTTCGAACGAAGTGGACGAGCCGAGGGTCGCGGAGCTGCCGACGTCCCAGAACACTCCGGCGCCCGCACCTGTATTGATCAAGTTAACGTCCGAGCCAGACGAGGTGATGAGCGTGCTCGGCATCTGGAAAAGCCAGAACGCATTAGCGTTGCCCTGGCCGTCCAGAGTGACCGTCCCCGACAAATTGGTAGTTCCCGCGGGAACCGTATAGACGCCCGGACCGAGCGTGAGTCCAATCAGGTCCGCAGGCAATGTGGTGCCGGCCCCCAGGAGTCCCAGATTAGTTATCGCGGTGGTGAGTTGAGTTTGAGCCGAACCCGCGAGCGCATCAGCTTCGTGTACGTCCGTGCTGGACAACGCGCTAACCCCATTGACTGTGAGGGTGGACTTGCCGGTGATCGAAGCAGCTGGGCTGATACCCACACTTCCGACGAGGGTCGTCGCGCCGGTATTGGTCACGCTCGGGGTCGCACCCAGGACCGCGAAGCTCGCCAAATCCGAACCCAGTATTGGCGCGGCAAATGCTTGGGAAGGACCGTAAGCAAGTGCGACGAGCAACGGTATTGCCAATTTCATGGTCTTCATTTGTCATCTCCTCCGTCGCCCGCCTCTCGAAACCTGCTTGAGCAAACAGGCGCAGTCTGTGCGCTGCCGAACATAACGGAAATCGTCTTCTTCGCTCAGAATTAAAGGCATAAAGCGTGCCCCGAAAAAGCATTTGTTTAGCATTCAAGTAGCTGGAAAAGGATGTGCTCTGAGGTACAGGCCCTTTGGAGCCCGTGTGTAAAGTATTCCGACGGAAGGCGGTTGCAGGTCTTGTGAAACTGAATTCTCCGCAAGCACCGGCATGGCGCGCATCCGCACAGGCCAGCTCGGCGTCCGGCGTCGATCTCGGCAACGGCACCCCGTGCCAACAGCTCAGGCTAGAACGCAAGCCAGCCGGGATCCCTGCAACCGCTAAAGCGTTGCAGCAGGTTGCGTTGCATCGCATTTTTCTGCGAGACACGCTTCGAAGTCCGGGCTATGCGCGCACTTGAAACCGCATTTGCCATTCAGGTCGGCGATATCCTGAATGTCGGCGTCGGCCTTCTGGCTGGCCGCTCTTAGGGCCTCGGGCTCGAGCACGGGAATGCGGGGTTGGAGATACTGCTGCAGCTTCCCCATGCTCGCGTGTTCCTTCACCGCTTCGGCTTGCGTACGCCGCAGCATTTCCTGCAACGTCTCATCCGAAAGTCCCGCATTCCGCGCGGGCAGTGAGCCGTGGCGTCGAGCCCGCAGGGGCTTGGAAGCGCACGAGGTCGCAGTCGCCGGATTTGACCGGGAACCGAAAAGAAAAACGCCGCAGCCCCTCTCGCGAGGGCGAGCCGGGCACCTTCGACAACCGACTACTGCGCCGCGCTCGAGCCGGTGGCGATCGCAGCGCCTGTCTTGGCGGCAGCGATGACGAGATTGGCGCCCAGGGCATAGAACACGCTGCGGACGGAATCGGCTTTCACGGGCCGATACTACCGCCGATACTCACGAGGCCGGGCTATCTAAGCAGCGCGCTTCGGGATTCCTGGCAGGCCTGGATATAGGTTGCGGACGCCTGGGTGCGGTTGCCGGCGCCAAGCTTTTTCAGGATTCGCTGCATGTGGTTCTTGACGGTAAAGGCGCTGATGTGGAGCGCCTGGGCAGTTTCAAGGTTGGTCTTGCCCTTGGAAATAATGTCCATGATTTCCTGCTCGCGCGCGCTCAGATCGAGCCAGTGGCTACGAACTTTTGCCGCTCCCCTCACATCCACCAAGCGGTACGCGCCCACCTTGCGGAAGGCAACGTCGATCTCTGGGATCAGCAAATCCACAAGGTAGCTGCAACGGTCCTTGGGATGCCCCTTGGTAAATGAGCGCGAATTCAGCGCAACGTACAAACTGTCGTACCCACCACGCACGTCGCGAAGGCCATGCACCAAGACGGAACGCCGCGCGCGGAAGGCGCTATGCATGGGGCACGTGCACGCGCGAAGCGGGCGCAGCGCATCCGCGGCGCAGACCACGAGCGGCTGGCACCCGCCATTCACCCAGCGCGCAAAAAGCGTTCTGATGAAATCGTCGATGTCGCAATGCGCGAGTTGCTCCGTACGCACCCCGGGAAGAGCGGATACGACATCGAGCTTCAATTTCCAGTTCAGAAAGTCGCCCCAGGCCGCAATCAGAATCTGATGGGGAAGGAAATGCTGCACGTCGCCCTGCAGCCAGAGAAAAAGTTCGAAGTGGCATTGGGTAAGCCGCGCGTCGGTGAGGATGCGCAGCAACCTTTCTCCCTCTTCCGCGGTGAGCCGAAAGGTCGGGGAATTCGGCCTCGCAACGGACGTCGTCATCTAATCCAGCCTCCAAATTCCTGTTCATACGCCTTGCACGCGAGCGAACCGGGTGGTTCAGCTGCTGGCACCGCGTTTGAAGGCTACTAAAAAGGGCTAAGCGCACTCTGTGCGATACCGAACATAAGCAACGTCGGTTCCCATTCTTGCCGGGAATTCTTGAGCGAGATGCGCACTTGACGGCGGACGCGGTGCACGCGGCGCATATGAGCTTGAGCACCGCTGCTGGGCACAATCGTTCAGTTCGCGCCTGGAAGGCCGGAATGCAAACAGCCTTATGGCAAATAGGTATCGGCCTAGCCGTGCTCACCACTCGGCGTAGAGAATTCCGCCTTCGATCTTGCTCGGGTAGCGCTTCAGCGGCCGGTCGCCCTTCTCGGTGCACGCGCCGGTCGCGATGTCGAAGGTCCAGCCGTGCTTGGGGCACCTGAGCTCGCGCCCGCTGAGCGCCTCGAGCGGGATCGGCGTGCGCTGGTGCGGGCAGTGGCTGTCGTACACGGTGCTGGCGCCGTTTGCTCGATAGACGAGCAGCGTGCGGCCCTCGCACTCGATGCGCGTCGTTCCCGCAGCGAGGGCTTCGAGCGTGCCGATGCGGTGCCATTGCGGCGCGGCGCCGGCCGCTTCGAGCTTGAAATCGGGGATGTCCGAGGCGAGCAGCACGTCGACCGCCCACACGATCCGGGAGAGCCCAAGCGCCGGAAACGCCATCAGCAGCGCGTCGAGGATCTCCTCGGCGCTCGCGCCGTCTCCGAGCGCGCGCTTCACGTACTGCAGTAGCCCGCGCTCGGTCTGCGCGTGCACCTTGGTGATCACCGAGATGAGCGACCGTGTCTTCGGGTCGAGCCGGCTGCCCGCGTCCTTGAGGAAGCGGAAGTAGTGGCCCATCGCCTCGGGCCGCGCCTTGAGCAGGTAGCTGAGCGCGTCGCTCATCGGCCCTAGCCCGTGCTCCAGGCGCGCGGCCGCCGCATGCCGGCGATCTTGCAGGCCTGGCGCACGTAGCCGTAGGGAAAGAGCTCGAACAGCTTGGCGCGCGCCTCTTCGCCCAGCCCGACTTCTTCGGCGAGGTGGCGGATCACGTAGCGCGCGTCGGGCGCGATCTGGCGCTGGTCCAGATAGCGCCGCATGAATTCGATCACCTGCCAGTGGAGCGGGCCGAGCTGCAGGTTCTCGCGCCGCGCGAGCTCCTCGGCGATCGCCCCGTTCCAGTCGGCCGGATCGACGAGATATCCCTCGTCGTCGGTGTCGATCGTTCTGCCGTCGATCTCGATGGCCAGCATCCCGCCTTCCTTTTTCTGCAGGCGGACGTATACCACGAAAAAAAAGGGGGCCTAAGCCCCCGTATGGGTAGGTACTGCGCCCGGGACCGGAGAAGGAAGGAAGGAGGACCCCGCCCCCGGGGTGCTGCTTAATCGGACTTCTTCTGTTCGTCGCCCTTTTTATCTTCGTCGTCTTGCGCCTTTTGATCGTCCTTCTTCTGCTGGTCCTTCTCGTCGTCGTCGGCTACGACGGTGCCGACCGGCGCCTTGATGGCGCTGGTGGCGAAGGCGTGGGTGAATGTGAACGCGAACAGCGCGGCGAACATTGCAGCAAACAACTTCTTCATGGCGACTCCTTGCGGTTGCGGTTTACGAGTGTTCAGTCGGACTTCTTCTCTTCTTTCTTCTCTTCTGCGGCGACCGGCTGGTCGCCTTCTTTCTTCTCTTCCTGCGCGGCCGGAGCGGCCGGAGCAGGTGCCGCGGGCGCGGCGGCGGATTGTTCCGCGGGCTGGGCGGGCTGCGCCGGGGCGGTGCTCACCGCCGGAGCGTCGGTCTTGGATTCGGTCGAGCTCTCCTGGCCGCAGGCGGCCAGGCCGGCCGCCGCAAGCGCGGCGAGCATCAGCTTTACTCTCATTGAAAGGCTCCTAAGGAATTTGTCGAACTGCTGGACGTGCATTACAGCGCGGCGCTGTAACTGGGGAATTGCAGGAAGGCGCCGTTTTATTGCGTAACATGTCGGATCGGTGCGGCGTTACACGGCGTTACATGCCGTCCCGCCGCCTGCGGTATAAAGCGTCGCCATGGAACAACAGGACCACGCGCTCGTCGTCGACGACGACGCCGAAATCCGCAAGCTGCTCGCCGAGTACCTGGCGCGCCAGGGATTCCGCGTGTCGCTCGCGCGCGACGGGCGCGAGATGCGCCAGGCGCTGGAAAAGAACCGCCCGGACATCGTGGTGCTCGACATCATGCTGCCGGGCGAAGACGGGCTGGCGCTATGCCGCGACTTGCGCGCGAAGTCGAACATCCCGGTCATCATGCTCACCGCGCGCGGCGAGGAGCTCGACCGCATCATCGGCATCGAGATGGGCGCCGACGACTACCTCGCCAAGCCGTTCAGCCCGCGCGAGCTGCTGGCGCGCATGAAGGGCGTGCTGCGCCGCGCGCGCTCGCTGCCGCCCGAGCGCGCCGAGGGCCACCGCGTGCGCTTCGCCGGCTGGACGCTCGACCTCGCGGCGCGCCACCTGGTCGGGCCCGACGGCGTTGTGGTGCCGCTCGGCGGTACCGAGTTCCGGCTGCTGTCGGCGTTCGTCGAGCATCCGAACCGCGTGCTCGATCGCAACCAGCTGATGGACCTGACGCTCGGGCGCGAGGCGACGCCGCTCGACCGCTCGATCGACGTTCAGGTGAGCCGCCTGCGCCAGCGCCTGCGCGACGACGCGCGCGAGCCGCGCATCATCAAGACGGTGCGCAACGGCGGCTACGTGCTGGCGGCGACCGTCGAGCGGCTCGTCTGATGCGCCTGGTGCCCAGGTCCCTGTTCGGGCGAACCATGCTCGTGCTCGGCGCGGGGCTGCTGCTCGCTCAGCTTGCGACCATGCTGATAAACGTCGTGGACCGCGGCAGCGCGGTGTACCGCCTCGCTTCGCAGCAGGTCGCGATCCGCATCGCCGAGGCGGCCAAGGTCCTGAACCGCGTGCCGGCCGCCGACCGCGCCTGGGTGCTCGAGGAGCTGAACAGCCGCGACCTGCGCATCGTGCTGAGCGCCAAGCCGATCGTCGTGCCGCAGGGCCCCGATGAGCTCAACCCTTACGAGCGCATCTTCGCCGCGTCCGTCGAACGCAATCTCGGCGCTCCCTGGCACACCGACGTGGAAATCACGGCGCGGCTGCGCTCGGTGCGCCCGTCGCCGGAGGACGCCGAGGCGAACACGCCGCTCGGCCAGTGGTTCGGGCGCAACTTTTATTTCCTCCTTCCGGACACGTTCACGCTTGTCACCCAGATCCGGCTGCAGGACGGCAGCACCGCCGTGTTCTACGCGCGCGTTCCGCAGGAGCGGCTCGCGCGCCTGCAGACGCTGCTGCCGCGCCTGATCCTGCCGCTCGCCATCATCATCGCGCTGGCGGCCGTAGTCGTGGGGATGATCACGCGCCCGCTCGCGCGCCTGGCGCACGCCGCCGACGCACTCGGCGCCAACCCGGAAGGGCCCGCGCTCAGGATCAGCGGCCCGCGCGAGGTGGCGAGCGTGGTCGAGGCCTTCAACCGCATGCAGTCGCAGGTGCGCGGCTACGTGCAGGAGCGCGCCAGCCTGCTCGGCGCGATCTCGCACGACCTGAAGACTCCGATCACGCGCATGCGCCTGCGTGCCGAGATGATGGCGGAGGGCGAGCTGCGCGACAAGTTCGTGCGCGACCTCGAGGAGATGGAGGCGATGGTCGGCTCGACGCTCGAGTTCTTCAGCAGCCTGGGCAAGGATCCCGAGCGCCAGCCGGTGGACGTGGCGGCGCTGATCGACGGCCTGTGCGAGGACTGGCGCGAGACCGGCGCCGAGACCTCGATCAGCGGCGCACCGCGCGCGCCCTACCCTGCGCACCCGCAGGCGCTGCGCAGATGCCTCAACAACCTGGTCGAGAACGCGCTGCGCTACGGCGGGCGCGCCGACGTGTCGATCGAGGACGACGACGCGACGCTGCGCATCGCGGTGCGCGACCGGGGGCCCGGCATCCCCGAGGACCAGCTCGAGCGCGTGTTCGAGCCCTTCTTCCGCCTGGAAGGCTCGCGCAGCCGCGAGAGCGGCGGCGTCGGCCTGGGGCTGAGCATCGCGCGCAACATCGCGCGCTGGCACGGCGGCGACGTGACGCTCGCCAACGCCCCCGGCGGCAAGGGCCTCGTCGCCACGCTCGCGCTGCCGCGCCGGCCGCGGGCGCCGGCCTGATCAGCCGAACAGGTCGGCGACTTCGCGCGCGGGCGCGAGCGCGCCGGCGCGCACGCCGAGCAGCCGCAGGCGGCGCTCGAGCGGGACGCGCTTCAGGCACTCACCCGCCGCGCGGCGGATGTCGCGCGCGTCGTCGGTGTGCGCTTCCAGCGTCAGCTCGCGCGTGACGGTCGCGAAGTTGTCGTAGCGCAGCTTGATGCCGATGCAGCGCCCGCGGTAGCCCTTGCGCTTCAGATCCTCGGCCAGCCGCTCGCACAGGCGCGTGAAGATCTCCGACAGCGCCGCGCGGTCGCGGCGCGCGTGCAGGTCGCGCTCGAAGGTGGTCTCGCGGCTGAGCGACTTCGGCTCGCGCTCGGTCACCAGCGGCCGCTCGTCGCGCCCGTGCGCCGCCTCGTGCAGCCAGGCGCCGGCATTGCGCCCGAAGCGCTCGACGAGGAGCCGCGGGTCGGCCGCGGCGAGCTCGCCGATGGTGCGGATGCCGAGCGCCTCGAGCCTGGCGCCGGCCTTCGGGCCGATGCCGTTGATGCGCCGCGCCAGCAGCGGCCAGATGCGCGCCGCGAGATCGTCCTCCTTGATGAGCGTCAGGCCGTCGGGCTTGTCGAGCTCGGAGGCGATCTTCGCGAGCAGCTTGTTCGGCGCAACGCCGATCGAGCAGGTGAGGCCGGTCGCCGCGCGCACCGCGTCCTTGAGCGTTCGCGCGGTCTGCTCGAGCGACTGCGCGAACGGCGTGAAGTCGATGTAGATCTCGTCGATGCCGCGGTCCTCGATCGCCGGCGCGATGCGCGCCACCGCCTGCTTGAACAGGCGCGAGTACTTGCGGTATTCGTCGAAGTCGGCCGGCAGCAGCACCGCCTGCGGGCACAGCTCCGCGGCGCGCGCGAGCGCCATGCCCGAGCGCAGGCCGAAGGCGCGCGCTTCGTAGGTAGCGGTGGTGATCACGCCGCGCCCCGAGTACTCGGCGAGCCGCGCGTGGCCGCGCCGGCCGCCGATCACCAGCGGCAGGCCGCGCAGCTCGGGATGGCGCAGCAGCTCGACCGATGCGTAGAACGCATCCATGTCGAGATGCGCAACGCGCCGCCGGGGGCTCTTGTCGAGGATCATGAGAAACTGACGAACGAGTGTACGTCCTTTCGTTGTAGCCTTGAGCACATGAAGATCTGCATCGTGTCCGACAGCCACGATCGCGCCGACGCGCTGGCGCAGGCCGTGCGCGAGGCGAAGGCCGCTGGCGCGCAGGCGGTCATCCATTGCGGCGACCTCATCGGGGCGCAGACGGTCAAGGCGGCGCTCGCCCTCGGTCTGCCGACACATTTGATCCACGGCAACAATATCGGCGATTGGCAGGCACTGCACTTCCAGATGGACAAGAGCGGCGGGCTGCTGCGCTACCATGGCGCCGACGCGCGCCTTGAGCTCGGGTCGCGGCGGATCTTTGTCGTTCATTACCCGGAATACGGCCACGCCATGGCCTGCACCGGAGACTGGGACCTCGTGTGCTGCGGCCACTCGCACGTCGCGGCGGTCGAGCAGGTGGCCAACGTCAAGGGCGGCCGGACCTGGCTCGTCAATCCCGGCACCGTGGCGGGCCTCGCGGCGCCGGCGACCTGGGCGCTGGGCGACCTCGCGGCGATGCGCTTCGAAATATTCTCTATGGCGGCATAGCTCTTTTTATTCCGCTCGCCGTTCGGCCGGCGCCTACAATGGCGGCCTCCAGGGAGGAGCGCATAGATGTTCACAAGCAATCCGTTCGCCGCGCTGGCGGCGTCCATCTCGCCTGCCTTGATGCAATGGTACGTCGTGCTGATGATCATCCTGGTCGCGGCCGGCACGCTGTTCGAGGTGGTGCACAAGGGTAGCGCGAGGTACTTCTTCGAAAACTGGCGCGCGGGCAGAGCCAAGGGCGCGAAGAGCGTCGGCGGCGGCGAGCTCGTGTCAATCGCGGTGCAGACCGCGGTGGTCGACGTGCTGACCTCCGGCGAGTTCTGCAACCCGCGCCGGCGCATCGCGCACCTGCTCGGCATGTACGGCTTCGTGCTGTATTGCCTGTCCACCGCCGTGATGGTGTTCGACGCGCAGGCGAGCGCGATCTGGGCGCAGCTGTGGTGGCTCGGCGGCCTGATGGTGTGCGTCGGCGGCTACTGGTTCTGGTTCTTCATCCGCGTCGACGTCGCCGCCGAGGGCAATTCCCCGTTCCGCGTGGTGAAGGCGGACCTGTTCATCCTGTCGATGCTCGCCAGCGCCACGCTCGGCCTGATCTGGGCCGCCGCGGGCGGCGGGGTCGGCATCCTGTTCGGTCTCTACGTTTTCGCCACGACCGTGCTGTTCGCGGGCGTGCCGTGGTCGAAGTTCGCGCACATGTTCTTCAAGCCCGCGGCCGCGTTCGAGAAGAGAGTCACTCATGCCAGTGGCACGGCCGAGAACCTGCCGACGCAGACGCGCGACGACCCCGAACAACAGCAAAGACACTCCATGGAACTGTTGCGAAACGCTCCGATGGACATGGGTCTTGGCATCAAGCGCGAAGCACCCCGCCACTACTAGGAAACAGCATGCCTACCTTCGTCTACATGACGCGGTGCGACGGATGCGGACACTGCGTCGACATCTGTCCCTCGGACATCATGCACATCGATAAGACCTATCGCCGTGCCTACAACATCGAGCCGAACATGTGCTGGGAGTGCTACTCCTGCGTCAAGGCTTGCCCGCAGCATGCGATCGATGTGCGCGGATATGCCGACTTTGCCCCGCTGGGCCACAGCGTTCGCGTCCACCGCGACGAACAGAAAGGCACGATCGCCTGGAGGATCAAGTTCCGTAACGGCACGGAAAAGAACTTCCTGTCGCCCATCACCACCAAGCCCTGGGGGACGGCGATCCCGCAGCTCAGGAACGTTCCCGGACCCAGCAAGGACATGCGCGACGGCGAGCTGCTGTACGACGAGCCGAAATCTATCCGCATGGATGACGGCGGCTTGCATACGCTTCAATCCGCCGGCCTCAAATTGAAGAAAGGCGTGTACTACTGATATGGCCTACAAAACGATCATCGAAGACGGCATCGACATTCTGGTCGTCGGTGCCGGTCTTGGCGGCACGGGTGCCGCCTGGGAGGCGAGATTCTGGGGTCAGGACAAGAAGATCGTCATTGCCGAGAAGGCCAACATGGATCGCTCCGGTGCGGTCGCCCAGGGCCTGTACGCCATCAACTGCTACATGGGCACCCGCTGGGGCGAGAACAAGCCGGAGGACCATGTCCGCTACGCTCGCATCGACCTGATGGGGCTGGTGCGGGAAGACCTGCTGTTCGACATGGCCCGTCACGTCGACTCCACGGTGCATCAGTTCGAAGAGTGGGGCCTGCCCATCATGAAGGACCCGAAAACCGGGCGCTATCTGCGTGAAGGGCGATGGCAGATCATGATTCACGGCGAGTCCTACAAGCCCATCGTGTCCGAAGCCGCCAAGAAATCGGCGGACAAGGTGTTCAACCGCATCTGCGTCACCCACCTGCTGATGGACGACAGCAAGGACAACAGGGTGGCCGGTGCCGTCGGCTTCAACGTCCGCACAGGCGACTACCACGTCTTCAAGTCCAAGACCGTGATCTGCGGCGCGGGCGGTGCCTCCAACATCTTCAAGCCGCGTTCAGTGGGCGAAGGTTCCGGCCGCACCTGGTATGCACCCTGGTCGTCCGCGTCCGCCTATGGGCTCATGATCGACGCCGGCGCCAAGATGACGCAGATGGAAAACCGCATCGTGCTGGCGCGCTTCAAGGACGGCTACGGTCCGGTCGGCGCGTACTTCCTGCACCTGAAGACCTATACGCAGAACGGCCTGGGCGAAGAGTTCGAGTCCAAATGGTGGCCCGAGCTGCAGAAGATGGTCGGCAAGGAATATCTCGATCCGGACTCCTTCCACCTGACCCATCGGCCGATCCCGACCTGCCTGCGCAACCATGCCTTGATCAGCGAGGTCAATGCCGGCCGCGGCCCCATTCACATGGTGACCATGCGCGCCTTCCAGGATCCTCATCTGGAAGAGGTCGGCTGGGAAAACTTCCTCGGCATGACCATCGGCCAGGCGGTTCTGTGGGCCGCCACCGACGTGGATCCCAAGAACGAGAATCCCGAGCTGACCACCTCCGAGCCCTACGTCATGGGCTCCCACGCGACCGGGTCGGGTGCCTGGTGCTCGGGTCCCGAGGACGTTTCCCCTCCCGAGTATTTCTGGGGCTACAACCGCATGACGACGATCGAAGGCCTGTTCGGTGCCGGTGACGCGGTCGGCGGCACGCCGCACGCCTTCTCATCCGGCTCGTTCACCGAAGGCCGTCTCGCCGCCAAGGCCGCCTGCAAATATATCGACGACGGCAAGGCCGAAGGCATCGTCGTGTCCGAAGAGCAGATCGAGCGCCGCAAGAAAGAGATCTTCAAGCCCCTGGAGCATTACAAGACCTACCGCAATGCGATCGTGGCGGGCGATGTCAACCCGCACTACATCAATCCCAAGCAGGGCCTGGACCGTCTGCAGAAGCTGATGGATGAATATTGCGGCGGCGTGACCGTCAACTACATGACCAACGAGAAGCTCCTGAATATCGGTCTCAAGAAGCTCAGAATCATGGAGGAAGACCTCGAGAGCCTCGCCGCAGAGGATATTCACGAGTTGCTGCGTGCGTGGGAATTGAAGCACCGTCATCGCGCTGCAGAGTGCGTCACGCAGCACACGCTGTTCCGCAAGGAAACTCGTTGGCCGGGTTACTACTACCGGGGCGACGCCATGAAGGTGGACGACGAGAACTGGCACGTACTGACCGTTTCGCGTCGCGACCCGAAAACCGGTGAATACACCATGGAGAAGGCGCCCTGTTATCACCTCGTTGGGGAAAACGAGTAGCGATCCCCCCGGGGCAGTCATGCTGGCCTCTTCGACGCGTAGAGGGCCGCGCGTGAACATTGTCGAAAAGACCGATGCGGAGATACGGGCCATCGCCGACCCCCTGTGGCGCGAGCTCGTGAAAAATTCCAACGAGGGCAAATACGGAGAATTCGCCAGGAATTTCTCCAGCTCCCTGGCGCTTGCGATGAATCAAATGGTGGCGGGCCAC
Source organism: uncultured Pseudomonadota bacterium (assembly GCA_963739205.1). Taxonomy (GTDB): domain Bacteria; phylum Pseudomonadota; class Gammaproteobacteria; order Burkholderiales; family SG8-39; genus DAHVFK01. Next base: position 312,685 of record CAVTZJ010000004.1, read on the forward strand.
CAGTTCGCCAACAGCGAACTGGCCAGAAATCTGGCCGAGGACGCCGACTATCTCGGCATCATCCGCCGGGGCGAACACGTGACGGTCCTTTACCGGCAGCGGAGCACCAAGAAGGAAGGCGAATGGCTTGGCCGGCTGGTCCTCGGCTACGAGGACGGAAAGGTGAGGATTTTCGGTGCATCCATCTTCTGAAACCATCCGCGCAGTTATCCGAGCGGGCAAGTTTGTCGAGCTCACCTACAAGGTGACCGACAAGAAGTCGGGGCATGTTCTCACCAGGGTCGAATTCCCGCTGGGCTATGTGCACGGACACAATGAAATTCTGGCCCCTTCCGTCCACAGGGAGCTGGAGGGCAAGTCCGCTGGCGACGTCATCGAGGTGCCGATCGATGGCAATCAGATCTTCGGCCCCAGGGACGAGTCGCTGGTGTTTACCGATCACATCGAGAACGTTCCCGAGGAGTATCGGCAAGTCGGCACTTCCATCCTCATGGAGAACGACAAGGGGCAGACCCGCAGCTTTCTCGTAACGCGGATCGACGACAAGACGCTGACTGTCGATGGCAACAATCCGCTTTGCGGCCGAGAGGTCGTCTTCACGCTCGAGATACTGACCGTGCGCGACGCGACGGATGAAGAGACGAGAGCGGGCGGAGCGATCGTTGAGGGCGCGGATATCGACCCGTCGCGGATGAGACCTTTACAATCCTGACTGCACGGCAATTAGAGGTGACTTATGAGCGAGGAGAAGAAACCCACTACCACCAAGGTTCCTGACGGCCACACGCCTTTTTATACGACGCGTCAGAAGGCGCCGACCGAAAAGGGGTTTGTCGGTTACGAAACCATCTGGAAACCGTTCCAGAAGGAAGTCGAGTACAAGACGCCGAAGAAGCCGTAGGCGTTCCGAAGCGGCGATCAGCCGGTCAGGCGCCTGTAGAGCTCGGCGAGCTTTAGCGGCAGGCGCGCAACGTCCGACACCACGGTGTAGTTCACCGCGCCGTACATGCGCGGCAGGTACTCGCCCGCCTCGCGGTCGATGGTGATGCAGAAAGGGTGGATGCCCGCGCGCTTCGCCTCGATCAGCGCCTGGCGCGTGTCCTCGATGCCGTATTCGCCGCGGTAGCCGTCGGAGAAATCGTCCGGCTTGCCGTCCGAGAGCGTCACCAGCAGGCGCGTGCGCGCCTCCACGCCTGCGAGGATCCCGGTGAGGTGCCGGATCGCGGGGCCCATGCGCGTGTAGTCGAGCGGCTGGATGCCGGCGATCCGCTCGCGCACCCGCGCGTCGTAGCGCTCGTCGAAGCGCTTGACGCGGTACACCTCGCAGCGCTTGTGCGTGATGCCCGAGAAGCCGTAGATCGCGTAGCGGTCGCCTAGCACCTCGAGCGCCTCGCACAGCAGCACCAGCGCCTCGCGCTCGCAGTCGTTGATCCAGCCCTTGGTCGAGCCGGACATGTCCACCGTGAACAGCACCGCCATGTCGCGCTCGTGGCGCGCGCGGCGCACGAAGGTGCGCCCGGAGAGCTCGCCGCCGGCGGCGAGCTCGGCGCGCGCGCGCACCAGGGCATCGAGGTCGATGTCGTCGCCGTAGGGCTCGCCGCGCAGGCGCTTGTCCTCGCCACGCAGCGCCTCGAACGAGCGCCTGAGCGCGCGCAGTTGCGTGCGGTAGCGCTCGAGCGTGCGCGGCGCGAACGTGGGGTCGCCCGGCTGCACGTCGCGCTCGCGCAGCACGCACCAGCGCCTGCGGTAGTGCTGGCGCCGGAAGTCCCACTCGTCGTACAGGCGCGCGCCGTCGTCCGCGCCTTCTTCCCCGGCCTCGGCCTGGGCCGGCTCGCCGCCTTGCGCCCGGTAGCCGCCCTCGCCCGCCGGCCGGAGGTAATCCTGCGGGATCTCGCCCAGGTCCTGCACGATCGACTCGACCAGGCTCGCCACGTCGGGCGACGGCGCGAACGTTCCGCCCTCGAGCAGCCGCGCCGAATCGCGGTCGAATTCCCCTCCCTCGTCGCTCGGCAGGCTGGCGAGCGCGCGCTGCAGCGCGGCCTTCTCGCGCTCGATGCGCTCGGCGCGCACGCCGACCGCGCGCTCGGGATCGATCCGGCCGACGAACGGCCAGCGCGGCGGCTCGGCCGAGGCCGGCAGGCGCGCGAGCTCGGCGAGGCTGTCGGAGGCGAGCGCATCGGGCGCGGCGAGGCGCGCCGCGGCGGCGGCGAACTCGGCGCCCGGCGCCGGCTGCGCGAGCGCGAGGTAGTCGCGGTACAGCCCCGGCAGCTCGCGCTCGAGCCGCGCCGCGAGGCGCAGCGTCTCGAGGAAGGCGAGCCGCGCGCGCTCGCGCGCCTCGCGCGGGTAGGCGACCAGCTCGAGGTTAAAGGTGCCGAAGCGCGCCTGCGCCCACAGGAACGCGGCGGCGAGCTTGTAGACGCGGAAGTTGTCCTCGCGCGCCTCGAACAGGCTCACGTGCGTCGGCAGGTAGAGGATCGCGCTGTCGGTCCAGGCGGCGTCGGACGCTTCCAGCCTGAGCCGCCTGCCCGAAAGGCCGGCGACGAACGGCCCGAGCACGCGCGCTGCGTCCTCGAAGGCGATGCCGCGCCCGCGCTCCCGTGCGCGCTCGGCGTAGGCACCGAGGTCCTTCAGCTCCGCGCTCGCGCGGTACAGGCCCTCGCGGTCGTACACGTCCATCGCCGCAAGCAGCCAGCGCTCGGCGCCGGCGGTGCCGAGCTCGGCCACCGCGCGCGGCGCGAGCGCGGCGAACTGGTAGGCGAGCTCGGGGCTCGACTTGGCGGTGACCGCGACCCAGCGCAGCGCGAAGTCCTGCAGCGCGCGCGGCTCGCCGGCGAGCGCCTGCGCGATCCCGGCGGCGCTGCGGCGCGAGGAGAGCACTGCGCCGATCAGCTCCTCGAAGCGTTCCTCGAGCTGCGCCGCCGGGAGCCGCGGCTCAGAAGACTGCGCTGACCAGCTCATTGACCGCGGCGAGCATCTCGCGCTCGTCGGTGAGCGCGAGCGCGATCGCGCCCTGGCAGGCCGCGCGCGGCGCCACGCCCTGCGCGATGAGCTTGCCTGCGTGTACCAGCAGGCGCGTCGAGGCGCCCTCGTCCAGGCCGTTGCCCTTGAGATTGCGCGTCATGTGCGCCAGGCGCACCAGGCGCGCGGCGATCTCCGCGTCGACGCCGCTCTCGCGCGCCACGATGCCCGCCTCGACCTCGGGCGCCGGATAGTCGAAGTCGATCGCCACGAAGCGCTGGCGCGTCGAGTGCTTGAGCTCCTTCAGCACGCTCTGGTAGCCGGGGTTGTAGGAGATCGCGAGCATGAACTCGGGCGGCGCCTTGAGCACCTCGCCGCGCTTCTCGATGAACAGCGTGCGGCGGTCGTCGGCGAGCGGGTGGATGACGACCGTGGTGTCCTTGCGCGCCTCGACGATCTCGTCGAGGTAGAGCAGCGCACCGATCCGCACCGCGTGCGCCATCGGCCCGTCGACCCACACGGTCTCGTTCGCGGTCACCAGGTAGCGCCCCACCAGGTCGGCCGCGGTCAGGTCGTCGTGGCACGAGACGGTGACCAGCGGCCGCTTGAGGCGCCAGGCCATGTGCTCCATGAAGCGCGTCTTGCCGCAGCCGGTCGGCCCTTTCAGCAGCACCGGGACGCGGTTGCGCCACGCCGCCTCGAACAGCTCCACTTCGCCGTGCAGCGGCCGGTAGAACGGCTCGCGCTCGATCATCAGCGCCGCGGCCTCCGGGGCGCGCGGCGCGTTCACCGGCCCTGCTCCCTGAGCGACTCGCACATCTCGTTACAGCGGAAAAATGAGCCTACGAGTCTAACGCAGACGTCGCCGCGGCGCCCGCCTCAGCTGGTGCTGTCCACCCAGTGCCTGGAAACGTACGCGAACAGGCCCACGCGGTTCGGCACGCCGAGCTTGCGGTAGATCGAAGTGAAGTGGTTGCGCAGGGTGTGCTCGCTCACCTGCAGGCGCGCGGCGAGGTCGCGGCTCGCCGCGCCGTCGTGTTCCAAGAGCGCGCGCACCACGTCGAGCTCGCGCGCGGTGAGCTTGTCCAGCGCGCCCGCGCCTTCGGCCGTGCGCGCCTTCGCGGCGAGCAGCTCGTCGACGATGCGCGCGGTGGCCGTGCGGTCCAGCCACAGCTCGCCCGCCAGCACCTTGCGCACCGCCTTGCCGACGAGCGCGGGCGCATCCTGCCAGACGAGCACGCCGCGCGCTCCCGCCCGCACCGCGCGCACGCTCGCCGCAGCGTCGCGTTCCCCGGCGAGCATCAGCACGCGCGCCCCCGATGTCGCGCTCAGCTTCAAGATGGTCCCGGCGTGATCCGTTTCCCCTGGGCCCGCATCGAGCAGGATCACGTCGGGTTTGGCCTTGGCCGCGAGATCGGCCGCCTGCGCGCAGGTGCTCGCCGCGCCGACGAGCTCCATCGGCGGACGCTCCGCGGCGAGCACGCGCCGCAGCTCGCCGAGTTCGGCGCCGTCGCGGTACACCAGCATCAGACGGATAGTGCGCAGGTCATGCATGACAGAAAGACTAACGCGAAAGCCCCGGCCCTCCCGCGTTCCTGTAGAAAATTGACAATCTCGCAGCGTGATAGATTCGCGCGGTGCTTCCGGATGATCGCCGCATCACGGTACTGCTCGCCGGCCTGACGCTGCTGCGGCTGCTGCTCGCGGCGCTGCTGCCGCTCTCGCCGCAGGAGGCGTATTACTGGACCTGGAGCCGCGATCTGGCGCTGTCATATTTTGACCATCCGCCGCTCGCCGCCTGGACGATCCGCCTCACCACCGCCCTGCTCGGGCAGACCGTATTCGGCATCAAGGCGGCCGCGGTGCTGTGGTCGGTGGTCCTGAATCTCGTCTGGCTGCGCATCGTCATCGACATGTTCGGCGACCGGCGCCTCGCGTTCTGGTCGCTCGTCGCGCTGAACGCCACCGTGGCCTACGAGGTGTACGGCGTCGTGATCGCGCCCGACGCACCGCTGATCGCCGCGTGGGCCGCAACCATCTGGGCGGTGTGGCGCGTCGCGCAGACGGGACAGGCGCGCTGGTGGTACGCCGCCGGAGCGTTCCTCGGCCTTGCCTGCCTGGCGAAGTATCCCGCGGGGTTGCTCGCCCCCGTGGTGCTAGCCTTCCTCGTGCTCTCGCCGCGCCAGCGCCGCTGGCTCGCGACGCCGCATCCCTGGCTCGCCTGCCTCGTGGCGCTCGCCGTGTTCGCGCCGGTGCTCGTGTGGAACGCGCAGCACGACTGGGCCTCGTTCGCCTTCCAGAGCACGCGCCGCGCGGAAGGGATGGGCCACTGGCGCCCGAGGTACCTGGGGGTGCTGATCGTCTCGCAACTGCTCATGGCGACGCCGTACCTGTTCGCCGTGTCGATCGCCGCGCTCGCGCAAGGCTGGCGCAGGCGGCGCGAGGTGCTCGCGGACGACCGTTGGCTGCTGCTGCTCGCATCGGGCGCGCTGCCGCTCGCGGTGTTCGTCGCAGCGAGCCTGCGCTCGCTGGTGAAGATGAACTGGCCCGCGCCGGTCTACTGGTCGCTGATCATCCTGGGCGTGCGCGCGATCCTGCAGGCGCGCGGCGTCGACCGGCGCTTCACCTGGGGCATCGCCTCGTCTGCGGCGCTGTTCGCCGCAGGCGCGATCGTGATCGCCATCCCGAACGTGCCGCTCGGCGACGCGAACCTGTGGAGCGGCTGGCCGGAGGCGGGCTCCCGGGTCGGTCGGCTGCAGGCCGAGCTGCGCGCGAAGGGCGAGGACTCGTTCGTCTTCTCGCCGAGCTACAAGATCAGCGCGATGCTCGAGTTCTACGTGCCAGGGCAGCCGCGAGTTTATTCGAAGGACATCTTCGGGCATCCCGCGCTGCAATTCGACTTCATGCCGCTCGAGCGCGACCTGAAGGGCGCGACCGGCATTCTGGTCACCGACGACCGGCGCGAGTCCGAGCTTCCGCTCGAGGAGCTGCGCCCGTATTTCGCGTCCCTCGAGCATGCCGACACGCTCGAGATCCGCGCGTTCGGACGGCACACGCGGCGAATCGACATCTACCTGTGCCGCGACTATCGCGGCTACCCGCGCGCCCTGCGGAACACGAAGAATTTCGCCGTCAGGTAGTTGAGCACCATGCCGGCGGCGATGCCGCCGAGCGCCGCGCCGTGCGGCAGCAGCCGAGGGAACCAGTCGAGCAGCGCGAGCGTGACCCAAAAATTCACCAGCGCGCCGAGCGCGACCGAGGCCACGTAGTGCACGAACTGGCGCGCGAGCGGATAGTGCCGCGCGTGCGCGAAGGTGAAGCGGCGGTTGAGCAGGAAGTTCGTGGCGACCGACACGCCGATGGCGAGCGCGACCGCGGCTGAGCGCGTAAGGCCGGCGGCAAGGCCGAGCGTGAGCACCCCGAGATTGACCGCCACCCCGCTCGCTCCCACCGCAGCAAAGTGCACGAACTCGGTGGAGTGGCGGAATGCGTGCATGTACAGCCGGCGCAGGTGCCGCAGGTACCTGAGCTGCTCGGCGAAGCTGAGCTTGCTCTCGCCGTGCACGCGGTCCACGAAATGTATCGGCACCTCGGCCACGTTCCTGCAGCCGCACTTGACGAGCAGCTCGAGCCCGATCTTGTAGCCCACCGGGTTCAGGTCTTCGGCCGCCGCGAAGCTGCTGCGGCGCAGCGCGAAGAAGCCGCTCATCGGGTCCCTGATGCGCGTAAAGGGCCGCGCGAGCAGCGTCGCGACCCGGCTGTTCAGCCACCTGAAAAGTCCCCAGCCCTCCCCGGTCGAGCCGCCCGCGACGTAGCGCGAGCCGAAGGCCATGTCGGCGCCCTCCTCGAGGCTGCGCACCAGGTCCGGGATGCGCTCGGGCGGGTGGCTCAAGTCGGCGTCCATGACCACGATGATCTCGTGCGTCGTGCGCGTGATGCCGTGAATCACCGCGGTGCTCAGGCCGCGCTCGCCCTTCCTTACGATCAGGCGCACCCAGTCCTCGCCCGCGGCGCGCACCGCTTCGTCGATGCCGTCGCCGCTGTCATCGTCGACGAAGGTTACGAACAGCGCCAGGCCCGAGGCCGCGCGCACGCGGCGCAGGCGCTCGACGAGCGGCGCGACGTTCTTCACTTCGCGGAAGGTCGGGACGATGACGTCTACGCGCACGCCGGCCAAGGTCGCTCCGTGACGGCCGAAAGCGGGGCAGTATACTCAACGCCCGCTCTGCCAGTCCCTCACGCGCTCGCGCGCGGCCTGGTAGCCGCGCGCGACGATTTCGTCGATGCGCTCGAAGGCGAGCAGGCGCAGGTCGGCGAGCGGAATGCGCAGGTACAGGCTCGCCGCCTGGGTCATCCTCCGCTCGCGTCCCCAGTACACGCTCGCGGCGAGCGCGCTGCGCGTGAGCAGGCTCATGATCGACGGCAGTTCGCTCGCCGCACCGCCGGCGAGCCTGTGCCACAGCACGCGCCAGCCGGAGAGGTCCAGACCGAGGGCCTGCGGCGCGCGCATCTCGACCTCGGCGCTCACGTCCACGGCGATCACCGCTCCGATCTCGGGCTTGGCCGCCATGACGTCGATCGGCAGGTTGTTCACCAGCCCCCCGTCCACGTGCAGGTCCCCGCCGAGGCCCACGGGCGGCAGGATGCCCGGCAGGCCGATACTGGCGCGGATCGCGCGCACCAACGGCCCGCGCTCGTGCACGGCCTGCGCGGCGCGCGACAGGTTGGTCGACACGCACAGGTAGGGCAGCAGCAGATCCTCGATCGCCGACGCGCCGAATACGCCCTCCAGTTTGGCGCGGATCCTGCGGCCTGCGATCAGCGACACCAGCGGCAGGGTCGGATCGCGCAGCGCGGAGAAGTGCGCCTTGCACTGCGCATGCGCCTGGCCTGGCGAGAGCCCCTGCGCCGCGAGCGCCGCGACGATCGCGCCGACGCTCGTCCCGCCGATCCAGTCGAGCGGCACGCCGGCCTCGGCGAGCGCGAGCAGCACGCCCAGATGGGCGAAGCCGCGCGCGCCGCCGCCGCCGAGCACCAGGCCGATCCCAGCGCCCGCGAGGCAGCGCGCGAGGCGCGCGTAGTCGTCGGCGACTTCCGCGGCAACGTGATAGTGGCAGTCGACCTCGCGCGGCTCGAGGAACGCGGCGGTGCCCGACGGCGCGGGGCTCCCCGCGGCGCGCAGCAGCACCAGGCTGCGCCGCGGCGCGCGCGCACCGCGCCAGCGCTCGGCGAGCGCGCGCTCGAGCTCCCCGGGCCGGGGACTTGCGCTCGCGTCGGCGACGAACAGTACGTGGTCGGCCTGGCGCACCGCCCGCTCGCTCCAAGCGCCGGGCGCCGGGTCCGCCTCGTACAGGACGAAGCGGTGCGCGAGTTCCTGCTCGTTCAGCCATTGCACGAGGCCCGCTTCGCCCAGAGAGAGGTCCGCGCGCCGCGCGTCCAGGTGCAGCGTGGCGCCGTGCGCGGCGAGCGCGCGGGCAAGGCGCGCCGTGAATCCGGCGACGAGCGGCGAAGCGCCGGTCGGCACCACGGTCAGGGTGCGCGCCACCGCGTGCGGGCGCACGGGCTGCGCCTCGCGCCTGCGCAGGCGCTCGATGAGCAGCGCGCTCACGCGCCGCAGCAGCCGCGGGTGCCGGTCGACCAGGCGCTGGAAGGCCGCCGCGGGCAGCCGCGCGAGCAGCGAATCGCGTACCGCGTACACGGTGGCCGAGCGCGGCTCGGCCGTCAGCACCGCCATCTCGCCGAGCGTCTCGCCCGCGCCGACCTCGTTCAGCACGCGCTCGCCCGCGCTGTCGTCGACCGCGCGCAGCCGGCCGCTCAGCACGATGTACGCGGCGTCGCCCGGATCGCCGAGCCGGAACAGGAGCTCGCCGCTGCGCAACGCGACCCAGTCGGCTTCCGCCTCGAGCTCGCCCAGCGCCCCGCCGTCGACGGCGCCGAGCAGCCCCGACAGGTGCGCGGCGAGCTGCGCACGCCAGAACTCCCGCCGGTCGGATTCCTCCGCGCTCACGCGCGGATCATACGCCCGTGCGTCAGCCTGGGTTCAGGCGCGGAATTCGCGCCGCTGGAAGACGACGTAGGCCAGGGCGAACAGCAGGTTCGTCACTACCTGGCGGAATGCCCCGCCAGCTTGACTTCAACCTTCTCGCTCGCATCGAGCGAAGCGTAATACTCGCGCAGGATCTCGAGCACCTCGGGCCGGCTGAATTCGGCCGGCACCTCCGAGCCCTCCGAGAGCCACTTGCGCAGCTTGGTGCCCGATACGAGCAGCCGGTCGGCGTCGGCGTGCGGGCAGGTGCGCGCCGAGGCCATGCCGCCGCACTTGTAGCACCAGAACGTCCAGTCGATCTTGAGCGGCTGCGTCTCGAGCGCGTCCTTCGGGATCTCGTCGAAGATGTGGTGCGCATCGAACGGGCCGTAGTAACTGCCCACGCCCGCGTGGTCGCGCCCGACGATCTGGTGCGAGCAGCCGTAGTTCTGCCGGAACAGCGCGTGCAGCAGCGCCTCGCGCGGCCCGGCGTAGCGCATGTCGAGCGGATAGCCCGCCTGCACCACGGTGTTGGCGTGGAAGTACTTCTCGACCAGCACCGCGATGGCGCGCGCGCGCACCTCGGCGGGGATGTCGCCCGGCTTGAGATTGCCGAGCAGCGAATGCACCAGCACGCCGTCGCAGGTCTCGATCGCCACCTTGGCGAGGTATTCGTGCGAGCGATGCATCGGGTTACGCGTCTGGAAGGCGGCGACCCTGGACCAGCCCAGGCGCTCGAACTCGGCGCGCGTCTCGGCCGGCGTCATGAACAGCGCGCCGTACTTCGCCTTGAAGCCGCCGTCGGACAGCACCTTCACCGGTCCGGCGAGGTTCACGTCGGCCTGCTGCATGACCATCTTCACGCCGGGGTGCTCGAGGTCGGTCGTGCGGAACACCGACATGCACTCGTGCGCCTTGTCGATGCGGTACTTCTCGCTCACCCGCATCGTCGCCAGAATCTCTTCGGCATCGGGGTCGACGAGCGCGATCTCGGCGCCCGTCTTGATGCCGTCGGCCACCACCTCGTCGACCGACAGCGTGATCGGGATGGGCCAGAACAGCCCGCTCGCCGTGCGCATGCCGTCGCACACGCCTTCCCAGTCGGCGCGCGTCATGAACCCGTCGAGCGGCGTGAAGCCGCCGATGCCGAGCATGATGAGGTCGCCCTTCTCGCGCGAGCTGACGCGCACCGCCGGCAGGGAACGCGCGCGTGCGCGCTCCGCGGCAAGGGCTTCTCCGGTGAGCATGAGGGCTTTGAGCGCCCCTCCTCCATGCGGCCTGACGAGGCCCGGCATAAGCTATTCCCCCTTGATTGCGCGGTATTTTCGGCACCCCACCCCACAGGGGCAACACCGTTGTTTTGATTTCGCGATAAGGGTCCCTGATTCATCGGCTTGCTACACTTGCGCGCGCAAACCCGCAGGCAGATGGCCAAGACGAAATCGGATTCCGCGACCCCGCCAGGAAGCTGGCTGTTTTGCATCGCCAACCTGCCAACATCCGATCCGGAGGCGCGCATGCACGCCTTGCGCACGCTCGAAGCGCTCGGCGCCGCGGCGCTGCGCGAGGGCGTGTACCTGCTGCCTGACTCCCGCGCGCGCCGCCACGCGCTCAAGCCGCTCGCCGACTACATCGCGAAGGGCGGCGCCATGGTGCACCTGGTCGAGGCCGTCGCGTCTTCCGCCGCGCAGGAAGCGGCGTTCAGGCGGCTGTTCGATCGCACGGCGCGCTACGCGGAGCTGATCAAGGTGATCGAGAGCCTGAAAATCGGCTTCGGCGTATCCGAGCCCGGTGACATCGCACGCGTGCTGAACAAGCAACGGCGCGAGTTCGACTCGATCAGCGCGCTCGACTTCTTTCCCGACGAGATGCGCGAGCGCGCCGCGAAGGCGCTCGGCCAGGCCGAAGCGGCGGTGAAGCGCATGCTGTTCCCGGCGCAGCAGGACGCAGCCGGGCCGCAGCCCGACGAGCCGCTCGCCAACCGCGTGTGGGTGACGCGCAAGCCGCTGTGGGCAGATCGCCTGGCCTGCGCGTGGCTGATCCGCCGCTTCGTCGATCCCGAAGGCAGGATCGCCTGGCTGGACAAGGGTCAGGCTGCGCCGCAGCGCGCGATCGGCTTTGCGTTCGACGGCGCGCATTTCCGCAACAGCGCGACGCGCGTCACCTACGAGGAAATGCTCGATCGGCTCGGTCTCGGGCGCAACCGAGCGCTCGCGCGCATCGGCCGCATCGTGCATTTCCTCGAGATACAGCGCTCGCCGGTGCCGGAAGCCGCCGGCGTGCAGACGCTGCTGCAGGGCGCCCGGCGGCGCGCCAGCGGCGAGAACGAGCTGCTGCGCGAGGCGGAAAAGACCTTCGACCTGCTGTACGACGCCTTCTACGAGCCGGTGAAGCGCTAGCGCTGCTTTTCCTCGCGCTGCTCGCGCTGGTGCTGCGCCTTCAGCTCGCGCATCCTCGAGTCGACTTCCGAGAGCTGGTAGAAGTCGCCGTCGCCGGCGCTGCGCGCGAGCTGCAATTGCTCGATCGCGGCCGGCAGGGACCCCTGCAGCACGTAGACCTCGGCCTGCGCCTGGTGCTGCAGCAGGCGCTTGCCCAGGGCCGCGTAGGTCTTCGCCTGCAGCACGCGCAGGCGCTCGTCGTCCGGGTAGCGGCGCACCGGGTCGGCGAGCGCGGCGAGCGCGTTCTTGTAGCGCCCGGCATCCTGCAGCGCTTCGACGTAGGCGTAGACGAGCGGCCGCCAGTCGGGGTACTGCGCCTGTGCTTTCTCGAGGATTTCCAGCGCGCCCGCGCGGTCTCCGAGCGCCTGCCTGACGCGCGCCGCCAGCGCCTCGATCATCGGGCTCTGCGCGCGCGTGGCGCGCAGCGCCGCGAGCTGCGCGTCCGCCTCGCGCGCCTGCCCGGCGCGCAGCAGCGCCGACGTGAGCCCGTAGCGCGCCGCCGCCTCGTTCGAGTAGCGCTTGTCGCGCACCACGTCGCGGAAGTGGGTGACCTGGTCCTGCGCGTCGCCGCTCTCGGCGCGCAGCCTGGCGCGCACCAGGTAGAACTCCAGGCTGTCGACGTGCTGACGGTACGGCAGCTGGTCGGCGCGATTCTCCGCGTCGGCGATGCGCTCCGGTGTCAGAGGGTGATCGCGCAGGTAGGCCGGATAGCTCGAGTCGTCGGCGATGCGCGTGTAGCGCTCCATCTTGTCGAAGAAATCGGGCATTCCATGCGGGTCGAAACCCGCCGCCACCAAACGCTGGAAGCCGATCCGGTCGGCCTCGCGCTCGAATTCGCGCGAGTAGGCGAGCTGCGACTGGACGCTCGCGCCCTGCACGGCTGCGGCCGCCCCCACCGCGAGGTCGGGCCGCGAGCGCCCGAGCAGGATCGCCGCCGCGAGCGCCGCCAGGGTCGGCAGCTGCATCTGCTGCTGCTGCGCGAGCTGGCGCGCGATGTGCCGCTGCGTGACGTGCGAAATCTCGTGCGCCAGCACCGAGGCGAGCTCCGATTCGTCGTCGGCGGCCATGATCAGCCCGGTATTCACCCCGACGAAGCCGCCTGGCAGCGCGAACGCGTTGATCGTGTTGTCGTGGATGCCGAAGAACTCGAAGCGCTCCTTCGCGCCCGGGGGCGCCTCGGCGAGCCGCTCGCCGATCCTCTGCAGATAGGCGGTCACCTCCGGGTCGCCGACGTAGCTTGGATCGTGGTAGCGGATCTGGCGCATCGTGTTCTCGCCGATGCGCCGTTCCATCTGCGGGGTGAGAACCGCGTCCATCGAGCCGCCGAGATCCGGCAGGCTCTGCGCGGCCGCGGGCAGCGCCGACCCGGCGAGCAGCAGGCCTGCCAGCAGGAGCGGGATGACTCGGCGCATGCGTTTATGATAGCGGCTGGGCAGCCGAGTTCCTCGAATTTCCTTGCGGGAGAACACTTTGACAGCAAAGCGCGCGCGCAAGCTGACGCACCTCGACGCCCGCGGCCGGGCGCACATGGTCGACGTCGGCGGCAAGGCGAGTACGCACCGCGTTGCGATCGCCTCCGGGCGCATCTGCATGAGCCCGCCGACGCTGCGACTGCTGCTCGAGGGCGGCGCGAAAAAGGGCGACGTGCTCGGCGTGGCGCGCGTGGCCGCGATCCAGGCCGCCAAGCGCACGGCCGAGCTGATTCCCCTCGCACACCCGATTTCGATCTCGCGCGTGGCGGTCGACTTCGCGCCCGAGCCCGAGCGCTCGTCGGTGCGCGTGCTGGCAACGGTCGAATGCCGTGGCCAGACGGGCGTCGAGATGGAGGCGCTCACCGCGGCCGCGGTCGGCCTGCTCACGATTTACGACATGCTGAAGGCGGTCGAGCGCGGCATGACGCTCGAGAATCTGCGCCTCGAGGAAAAGCGCGGCGGCAAGTCGGGCGTCTACCGGCGTTCGAAAAGTGGAACGAGACATAAGCACATTTGATTATTCTCGCTTTCCAAAATTCCGCGGTTGCCTATAGGATGGTGTTTCAAGCAGCAATCTCAATGTGCCAGTCCGGACGTCAGATCCGGGCAAATCTAAGGAGGAGTGCATGGACGAAGGACGTAGATTCGTGCTGAGAAGCGCGAGCGCGACGGGCGCGCTCGCGGCGTTCTTGGCCGCGGGCCTGCTCAGGCCGGTGCAGGCGCTGGCTGCGACCTGGAACAAGGTCGCGTTCGGCGCCAAGAACCCCGCCGACGCGCTCAAGGGTATCGGGGCAGCCGGCACGACGGAGAGCAAGGAGGTGCTGATCGACCTGCCGCAGATCGCGGAGAACGGCGCCGTGGTGCCGATCGAAGTCAGCAGCAAGGTGCCCGGCACAACTTCGATCGCGGTGCTGATCGAGAAGAACCCGTTTCCGCTCGTGGCGCAATTCGACTTCATGGAGGGCGCCATGCCCTACGTGAAGCTGAACGCGAAAGTCGGGGAGTCCTCCGCGGTCCGCGCCGTCGCGGACGCAGGCGGCAAGTTCTATTCCGCCACCAAGGAGGTCAAGGTGACTATTGGCGGCTGCGGCGGATAAGGGAGAACATCATGCCAGGACCGATGAAGATTCGCGCCACCGCGGAAGCGGGCTATACCGATATCCGCGTGCTGATGAGCCATCCGATGGAAACCGGGCTGCGCAAGGGCCCGGACGGAAAGCTGGTTCCCGCACATTTCATCCAGAACGTCACGGTCAAGGTGAACGGCAAGACCGTGGTCGAGGGCCAGATCAGCCAGGCGATCTCGCGCAACCCGGTGTTCGCGTTCCGCGTCAAGGGCGGGAACAAGGGCGACAAGGTCGAGATCAGCTGGTTCGACAACAAGGGCGAACACAACCAGACTGAAACAGCAGTCGCCTGAAGTAAAAACCAGGAGGAGGGAGCAATGCGTAGAGTTTCAAGCCGTGCGTTGCTGGCAGGGGCCGCTTTGGGCGTCGCGGCGAGCCTCGTTCACGCGGACGACACCAGGCAGGAGATTCAGAAATACCAGCGCATGACCGCGGAGAGCAGCCCGGTCGAACTGTGGGAGATGGAAGGCGCGGATCTGTGGAAGCAGAAGCGCGGCCCGAACAACGTGTCGCTGGAGCACTGCGACCTCGGCATGGGGCCCGGCGTGCTGAAGGGCGCCTACGCCCATCTGCCGCGCTACTTCAAGGATACGGGCCGCGTGCAGGACCTCGAATCGCGGCTCGTCACCTGCATGACGACGCTGCAGGGCTTCAGCGAGCAGGAAGCCACCAAGCGCGTGTTCGGCAACGCCGACAAGCCCTCCGACATGGAGTATCTCGCGGCCTACGTCGCCGGGAAGTCGCGCGGCGTGAAGATGCAGGTCAGCACCAAGGATCCGAAGGAAAAAGCGGCCTACGAGATGGGCAAGGCGCTGTTCTTCTACCGCGCGGGGCCGTGGGACTTCTCCTGCGCCTCCTGCCACGGCCACGAGGGCAAGCGCATCCGCATGCAGGAGCTGCCGGTGCTGTCCAGCCCGAAGGGCGCGCGCGGCACCTACACCACCTGGCCCGGCTATCGCGTCTCCGTGTCGCAGCTGAAGACCATGCAGTGGCGCCTGAACGACTGCTTCAGGCAGCAGAGGTTCCCGGAGCCCAAGTACGCGTCGGACGCGACCATCGCGCTCACCATGTACATGGCGGTGAACGCCAACGGGGCGACCTACCGCGGCCCCGGCACCAAGCGCTGAGGAGGATGACATGACGAAGACGAGCATTTACCTTTGCCTCGGCGCGCTTGCGGCGGCGCTTGCCGCCGCTCAACCCGCGCAGGCCGATCCGTCGCCGATGGAAGTGCGCGCGCTGCTGCACAAGGACTTCCACGCCAAGGGCCAGGCGACGATGAGCCGCGTCGACCAGGACGACCTGCAGTTCCTCTGCACGGTCACGCACAACAAGCCCTCGGCCAAGCGGGTCAAGGAGATGGAAGCCGACCAGCATGCGACCATCGTGTATCCGGCCGACGGCAAGTACATGGGCGACTGGAAGAAGGGCCAGAAGATCGCCGAGAGCGGCAAGGGCATGACCTGGAAGGACAAGCCCGACGCGCAGAACGGAGGCTCGTGCTACAACTGCCACCAGCTCTCGCCCAAGGAGTCGTCGTACGGCACGGTGGGGCCGAGCCTCACCGCGATGGGCAAGAAGCGCGGCGACGGCCTCGAGGTGCAGAAGTACATCTACGGCAAGATCTACAACTCGAAGGCCTCCAACCTGTGCTCGGAGATGCCGCGCTTCGGGACCTCGGGCACGCTGACCGAAGAGCAGATCAAGGATTTGACCGCCTACGTGCTCGATCCGGCCTCGCCGGTCAACCAGTAGCCGCGCGCAGCGTGGACACAAGGGGCTTGGCTAACCGCCAAGCCCCGTTTTTTTGCAGCGGGGCGAACCATGCAAAGACGTGAATTCCTGCGCCTGCTCGCGCTCGCCGCGGCCGCGGGTGCGAGCCTGCGCCCGGGAGCGAGCGAGGCCCAAGCCGCGGACGAGCTGTACGAGCTGCCCCGCTTCGGCAATGTGTCGCTGCTGCACATCACCGATACGCACGCGCAACTCCTGCCGGTGTACTTCCGCGAGCCGGATGTGAACATCGGCGTCGGCGCCGCTGCCGGCCATCCGCCGCACCTGGTCGGCGAAGCCTTCCTCAGGCAGTTCGGCATCGCGCCCGGCGGCAGGCTGGCGCACGCCTTCACGTACCTCGATTTCGAGGCCGCCGCGCGCCGCTACGGCCCCATGGGCGGCTTCGCCCACCTGGCGACGCTGGTCAAGCGCGTGCGCGCGGCGCGCCCGAACGCGCTGCTGCTCGACGGCGGCGATAGCTGGCAGGGATCCGCCACGGCGCTGTGGACGCGCGGCGTGGACATGATCGGCGCACAGAAACTGCTCGGCGTCGACGTCATGACCGCGCACTGGGAGTTCACCTACGGCGCGGAACGCGTGCAGCAGGCGGTCGAGAAGGAGCTCGCGCCGATCGAGTTCGTGGCGCAGAACGTCAAGACCGTCGACTTCGAAGACCCGGTCTTCAAGCCGTACACGCTGCGCAACCTGAACGGCGTGCAGGTAGCGATCATCGGCCAGGCATTTCCCTATACGCCGATCGCCCACCCGCGCTACCTCATCGCGCAATGGAGCTTCGGCATCCAGGAGCGGCACCTGCAGAAGCAGGTCGACGAGGCGCGCGCCAAGGGCGCGGCGCTGGTCGTGCTGCTGTCGCACAACGGCATGGACGTCGACCTAAAGCTCGCCGGCCAGGTGCGCGGCATCGACGTGATCCTCGGCGGGCACACGCACGACGGCGTCCCGGCGCCGACCGTGGTCGGCAACGGCGGCGGCCAGACGCTGGTCACCAATGCCGGCTGCAACGGCAAGTTCCTCGCGGTGCTCGATCTCGACGTGCGCGCGAACCGCGTGGCGGGATACCGCTACCGCCTGTTGCCCGTATTCGCCAACCTGCTGCCCGCGGATCCCGGGATGGCGGCCTACATCGACAAGGTGCGCGCCCCGTACGCCGAGCGGCTCGGCGCCAAGCTCGCGGTCACCGAGGGGCTGCTCTACCGGCGCGGCAACTTCAACGGCAGCTTCGACCAGTTGATCCTGGACGCGCAGAGGGAGGTCAGGGGCGCCGAGATCGCGTTCTCGCCCGGGTTCCGCTGGGGCACGACCCTGCTCCCCGGGGACGCGCTGACGCGCGAGCACCTGATGGACCAGACCGCGATCACCTACCCTTACGCGACGCTGAACGAGTTCACCGGCGCGCAGATCAAGGCGATCCTCGAGGATGTGTGCGACAACCTGTTCAATCCGGATCCCTACCTGCAGCAGGGCGGCGACATGGTGCGTGTGGGCGGCATGAGCTACGCCTGCGACCCGCGCCAACCCGTCGGTGCGCGCATCTCGGACATGCGCCTGGGCGGCAAGCCGCTCGAGGCCGACCGCAAGTACAAGGTGGCCGGCTGGGCGCCGGTCGCCGAAGGAGCGAGCGGCGAGCCGATCTGGACGGTCGTGGAGACCTACCTCGCCGCGCACCGCAGCCTCGCCCCGCGCCGGCTCGAGGTGCCGCGTATCATAGGCATGGAAGGCAATCCGGGCCTGGCTTAGCGACGGCACGTCGGACAGCGTCGGGCCTTCCGGGACCTAGACCGTTGACCGATCAAGCGACCAAGAACAACAAGGGATCCTGGCTGAAGGCAGCTCTGACGGCGGCCGCACTTATCGTCGTCGCATTACTCTGCTTCGTGCCGGAGAGCAGCAACGACCTGTGGCTGCACGCCGCAATCGGCCGGATCATATGGACGACGGGCGAGATTCCCCGCACCGCCCTGTTCCCCTTCACAGAGGCGAGCCAGTTTCCGTTCCACGCACACGAATGGCTGGTGTCGGTGCTGCTTTACTTTCTCGTGAATCAGCTCGGTATCAACGCGCTGGTTTTCGTCAAGGGCGTGCTCGGACTGGCCTTGTTCGGGCTGTGCTGTCGTCTGGCGTATCGCCTGACCGGCCGCTTCACCGAGGCGCTTCTGGTCGCGCTGACGGCGATGGTCGTGGGGAACTTCCGGTTTTTCCTGCGCCCGGAGCTATTCGCGCTGTTCTTCACGCTCGCAGTCCTTTGGCTGATGATCGAATACCGGGCGCAGCGCCGATGGCCCTATCTGCTCACCTGCGCCCCCCTCGCAGCGCTGTGGGCAAATTGCCACGGCTCGTTTCCGCTCGCCCTCGTCGTCGGAACGATCTTCGCTTGCGGCGCCGCGATCGAGGCGTTGCGCGCGCCGCCCGGCCCGCGCTTGCGCGCATCGGTGCATGCGGCGCGACCCTATCTTTTGGCGACGGCGTTGATGGCGTTGGCCACGTTGCTCAATCCATATGGCCTGCAGTTGTACCGGTTTGTTTGGGAGCTGCAGAACGCGACGTTCATCCGCTCCTACGTCTACGAGTGGATGCCCATCTTCTCGCCTCTGTTCGTCGAATCGCGCGGCTTCTGGGCGTTCGCGGGCTATCTCGCGCTCGCGGCGCCACTGCTCTACGCGGGCCGCAAGGGCGTTACGCCGGCGGGCTGGCTGCTGCTGCTCGCCTTCGGTTATCTGGTAATCGGCGCGCTGCGGCACATTGCGTTCTTCGCCGTCGTCTCGATCTATCCGCTGTCCAGCGCGATCGCGGCCCTCGCCCCCCGCATAGATCGATCCGCCTACGCGCGCGGCGCGGTACTCGGCATCCTCGTCGCGAGCGCGGGCCTGCTGATCCGCTTCGGCAATCTGGACGGCGCCTACCCCTACTACGTGCAATCGAATTACTTTTCCAAGGCGCTGGTCGATTATCTGGGCAACGAGCAGGTGCGCGGAAACGTGCTGAACTCCTACGAGCTCGGCGCAGAGCTCATCTATCGCTTCTACCCGCGCCTGAAACCAGTCATCGACTCGCGCGTGGATGTGTACGGCGAGAAGTATCTCCTCGATCTCCTGCGCCTGAACAGCGACGAGCCCGCACTGCGGCAGTTCGTGAATCGCTACCAGATCGCCTACGTCCTCCTCACATGGCGCGACTTCAACGAAGGGATACGTCACATGCCGCACATCCGCGACGACGGCTGGCACATCGTGTTCGCCGACGACAAGGTGGTGCTGCTCGGAGGCAAGCGCTAGGCGTTGCGCTCGCTCCATTCCATCGACTTGAAGGAAATGCGCCCGGGCAGCGCGCACGGATCTCGGCTAAGCTCGCACGAATGGGGAGAGGGAATCCAGGGATCCGCGCCGCGCCCGTATTGCTCGAAGGCGCTTCGCCATGAACGCGTCCCATGCGGGGCCTGCAACCGGCGCGCTCCCGCCATGCAAGATCACGCTGGTCACTCACTTCTTTCCGGCCCACCGGGGCGGCGTGGAGGCCGTGGCCGCGGAAATCGCCGTACGCCTGGCCGCGAGCGGCGCCGCGGAGATTACGTGGTTCGCAAGCGACACTGACGCGCCGCCGCGAAACGCTCCGGGTCTGCGTTGCGTGCCAGCGCGCAGCTGCAATATCGTGGAGCGCACCCTAGGCTTTCCGTATCCGGTCTGGAGTCCAAGGGCCCTTGCCCAACTCTGGCGCCAGGTGCGCGCCTGCGACGCGGTCCATCTGCACGATTGCCTGTACTTGCCGAATGTGGTCGCCTGGCTGGCGGCAGCGGCCGCCCGGCGCCCGGTGGTGATCACGCAGCACGTCGGGCACATTCCGTTCCGCAATCCGCTCCTGAGGTGGATCCTCGCGGGCGCGAACCGGTTGCTCGGAAAGCTCCTACTTGCGAGATCCGCGCGCACCGTTTTCGTGAGCGAGGCGGTGCTGCGCTACTTCGAGCGCTTCGTCCACTTCCGCCGCCCGCCGCTGCGCATCGCGAATGGCGTCGATTCCGCCACCTTCTGCCCTGCAAGCGGCGCCGAGAGGGCCAGGCTTCGCGCGCAGCTCGGCGCCGATCCCGATCGGCCCTTGCTCTTGTTCGCCGGCCGCTTCGTCGAGAAGAAAGGACTGCGACTCCTGCATCGCCTCGCGCAGGATTTCCCGGACGTGCACTGGATCTTTGCCGGCTGGGGGCCATTGGATCCTTCGCAATGGAACCTCCCCAACGTCTCCGTCCGCGGCAACCTGGGTCAGGCGCAGCTGGCGCCCATATACCAGGCGGCCGATCTGCTCGTGCTACCGAGCGTGGGCGAGGGTTTTCCCCTCGTCGTTCAGGAAGCCATGGCCTGCGGCACCCCGGCCCTGGTGAGCGAGGAGACGGCAGCGGGCTGCCCCGAAGCGCGCGATCTCCTTCTGCGCGAACCGCTCGGCACCGCCGACTCGGCGGAGCGCTGGCGCACACGGCTGGAGTGCCTGCTGCGCCAGGGCGACACGCTGCATGCGCTCAGGCCGCGGGTCGCCGAGTTCGCGCGCGCGACCTGGTCTTGGGACCGGACAACGCAGCGCTATTGCGAAATCCTGCGGGATGCCGTGAGCCCGAGATGACGGCGCAGCTTGCCGCACCCGCGTCCGCGGCCAGGGTCTCCTGGTGCTGGGTTCTTGCCTCCTTCACCGTCCTTTCGAGCCTAGTGTCGATCATCTTCATTCTCGACGACACTACGTATCCGGATTCGTTGCCGCGACTTTTCATCTTCGAGCATCTGCTGCGGCGTCAGGACGTCGGGGGCTCAGTCCTGATCATCGCGCTTGCGGCGGGTGCTTGGATGCTCAGGAAACACGCACCGCCGCTCGACACCGTTCGTCTGCTAGCGCTGAACCCGTGGCGCACGGCTGTAGTTGCGTTCTTCATTCTTTGCGCGCTGATGCTCACCGTGGCGCTAAATCACCCGCTTGCAGGGGACGAACATATCGCCCTATTCCAGGCCCGGGCATTCGCCGCGGGCCATTTGACGGGAAAATTCCCACGCGACCTCGTATCTCACCTGATTCCCGTGTCGTATCAGCAGCGCTGGCTAATCGTCGCGGACGACGGACGCGTGGCCTCGGCCTATTGGCCTGGCTACTCGCTGATTCTGGCGCCGTTCACGCTCGTCGGCGCGCCATGGGCCTGCAACCCGCTGCTCGCGTCCCTTTCGCTCGTTCTGCTGTCGAAAGTGGCGTCGCGCCTGACCGCGGACCCCCATGCCGGAGGCTGGGCCATGCTGTTCGCGCTGGCATCCCCCGGATTCACGGGCATGGCGCTGTCGTACTTCTCGATGACCGCGCAACTGCTTCTGAACCTTTTGTTCGCTTGGCTGCTGCTGCTCGATCGAACGCGTGCACGGCTTGTCGGCGCTGGCGTCGTCGGCTCGCTCGCGCTGACCCTTAGCAATCCGGTGCCGCACATGCTGTTCGCGCTGCCCTGGGTCGTCTGGATCGGCCGGCAGCCCGGCGGACGCCGGCAGCTGATCGCGCTCGGCGCCGGCTACGCCCCTTTCGCCTTGGTCCTCGGTCTCGGGTGGTGGCTCTTCATGCGCCATCTGCAGGGAACCACGGGCGTGCTGCCCTACGCTGCAGATGGCGACCCAGTCCATCGCCTGGCGAACCTGCTCTGGTACCTGCTGCTCGAGTTCCGGGTGGTATTCACCTTTCCCGGAGCCGAAACGCTCGCTATGCGGATCGGCGAGCAGGTCCGCCTCTGGAGCTGGGCGGTTCCCGGACTGCCGCTGCTCGCGCTTGCCGGCTGGTGGGTGCTCGGCCGGCGCGTCGCCGGGCTGCGCCTGTTCGCGTTTTCGCTCGTCGCCACCCTGCTCGGATACCTGTTCGTGAGCTTCGATCAGGGCTACGGCTGGGGTGCCCGCTACGTTCATACCGCTTGGAGCGCACTGCCGATCCTGGCTTCGGCAGCCATGGTATCCATTAGCCAAGGCGACGGCGCTCGCCAGCTCGGGAACTACGTTGCGCGACTCGCGCTCTACAGCTTGGTGTTCGCCACCGCACTGCGCTTGTTCCAGATCCACCTCTTCATGGCGGACCAGCTGGCACTGCGGCCGCCGTTCGATCGCGGCGCGCGCGAGATCGTCTTCATTGCCCCCAACATTGAGTTCTACGCGCAGGACTTCGTGCAGAACGACCCCTTCCTGAGGGATCCGGTGATCTTCATGATGTCCCACGGCCGCTTGCGGGACTATCGAGAAGTGATAACGCGACGTTACCCGCACGCCAGGCTCACCTACGACGGACCGAACGGCCAGACCTGGAAGCTAAGGTGAGGCGTTTGCCCGCACCGTGACGCAGATCTCAAGCCGGTTTGGAAGACACCACGCCCAGAGCGAGCTGCGGTATCGAGCAACCGGAAGAATCGCGCCGGAGCAATCGAGCTCGCGTAGCAGTTCCTCCCATTCGCGCGCTCCCAAGTAGTCTGCGGCCACCATCGCGCCTCGCGGCGCGTTTCCGAGAAAATCGAGCAGCCAAAGCCGGAAACCGTCGAGCGGCCGGCCGGCCAGGTGGTCCTTGATGACGATGGGCCCTCCGCCGGTGACGCGCAACGCCTCGCGCAGCAGGCCGATTCTCCCTTCCGGCTTGACATGGTGAAGCACGTTGCAAAAGAGGGCGCAATCGAATGAACGATCGCGAAAGGGGAGCCGACAACCGTCGAAACGTGCGAACGGAATGGCCAGGTCCGGCAGGGTCCTTCCCGCGACATCCACTCCCGTCACCGATTTCCCGGGCACAAGCGACGCGATCGCTTCCCCGATCAGGCCGCTACCCGCGCCGATGTCGATGATTCTGCAGGACCCGACGGGGAGCAGAGCCGCCAGATCCAGCATCATCTCTATTTGGTAGCGCGGCTTGCGGTAGCGACACCAAGGGTCGCGCCGCACGAAGTGCTCGAGGACCGCCGCCTCGCTCGGAAGCGTATTCCCCCGGGGTCTGCCAGCCAAAGGCTCCAGAGATTTCATCCCGCTTGGCGGCTTCCCCGGGCACGACGAACGCGCAGCGCCCACCTGCTTGCCGCAAAATTGAACGCGAACAACAGGACCGTGACCAGAGGCGATGCCAAAGGCACCGACATCCCGCCGAGATCGACAAACACATACATGCCCGCAATCGAAAGCGGAAGATTCGCGCTCGCCGTGAAAGCGTAGCGGGCGAAGGAAGTTCGGCTCTGCTCCGCCTGTTCAAAGGTCCAGCCGCTGTGCAGCCGATAGCCGAGCGTCACGACAATGCAGAACGACAGCACCGACGAAACCGCATAATGCAGGCCCACCCAGTCGCCGACGATCATGATTACGTTGTGCAGCAGCGCACAGGCGAGGCCAACGAGCAGGAAGCGGCTGAGAACCAGGTGCATACGACCTCAATCGCCTCGACGGAACAGGCTGACGTAAACGCAGGCGTTATTCGCCGTGACTGCTTTTGGCGTTATCCGCTCTTCGATCCATGCGCGGATATTCATGGGCACCGTGACCAGCGCGCAGAGTGCACCGCCCAGCAGAGGAATCTTGCGCAGGAAATGCCCTATGCCCAGGATCCGAAATACCGTCGTCCACGCCAACGGGCCGACGACGGGGAACATCGCCACGCGCTCGAAGCCGCGCGACTCGATCTCGCGCAGCAGTCCTTCGGCGGTCCAGCGGCGGAAATCGTGCGGATGGGGGTGGTAGGGCCAAGTGCCGTGCGTCGACAGGAGCAACCGGCCTCCCTTTCGCAGCACGCGGCGCGCCTCGCCCAGGTATGTGGCGAGGTCCCACACGTGCTCGAGCACCTGGAAGGAGGCGACCACGTCGTATTCGGCATCGCCGCAGTCGAGCGTACCGTCGCCGCGGATCCGC
The DNA here is from genome assembly GCA_963739205.1 of uncultured Pseudomonadota bacterium. Classification (GTDB taxonomy): domain Bacteria; phylum Pseudomonadota; class Gammaproteobacteria; order Burkholderiales; family SG8-39; genus DAHVFK01. The sequence continues at coordinate 336,367 of CAVTZJ010000004.1, forward strand.
ACTTCGTGCGCTGCGTCTATGTCCGCGCCGCGGTAGTGCGCGCCCGCGGCGGCGAACCACGGCTCATACGGACGCGTGCCGCATCCGAAATCGAGCGCCCGCGCGCCCTGCAACCCGAGGGCCGGATCGGCGAGCACGCAATGCAGGACGCGCGCCATCTCCCGCAGCACCAGCCAGTCCGCCTGCCAGATCCTCGGCGCGGCACGTCGGTCGTCGTGCATAGCTTCAACTCTCTCCGGGGACTTTGCCGGTACTCGAACGACACTCTGCGGGACGCGGCGCCAGGTCGCTTTCCCACGCCGACAGCCTCCCAAGATCGATATGCCGGCCGGTTCGCAGAAAATTCAGAATCACGTGATCGCCGAAAGCTTCCAGCCGCGCGTCGAACTCCGTGTAGTTGCGCGACCATCCGTTCAGGAATGGTTCGGTCACGGCTGTCTGCCCCCGAAATAGGCTTGGACAAGCCCTTTCGATCCGGTCGAAAAGCGTAGAAACCCGATGCTCCTCCTTCGCCTCGGCTGGGTCGCGCGCCACGGGGCGGAGCCCGCAACTCGCCGCCGATAGCGCCTCGTGCGGCGGCAGCGGGCGCACGATCCGGTTCGCCAGGCGGGAAAGTTCGTCGCCGACCTCGGGCCGCCATGCAATCGTGAAACAGTCTTCCGGATCCACGCGCAAGCCGATGCGTTCGAGCGTCCGGTCATAGGCCTGCAGGGCTGCAACAGGCGGTCGGCCAGCAACGGGCACGATATCGCGGCCAAGTACGCGCACGTGCCCGCGATAGCGCTCGAGCAATGCGGCCAGCCTCGGCGAATCTGGAGGAAGGCTGTGCTGGCCTCGGAAGTTCACGAACGACGACTCCGGGTTCAGAAACGGCGCAATCACGGCCAATGGAAGCACCTCGACCGTGAGGTAGAGCGCGGGTTCGCGCAGCGCGCGCTGCGGCACATCATACTCGAGCCAGCGCTTCGACCACGGCTCCGCAATGAACCACCGGGCCGGCGACGCGATGACCGTCATGCCGACCTGAAGCACGAGTAGCAGTACGAGGACAATGCGAGCTGCGATGGGCGGCAGTACGCGCTCGACGAGGCGCGCAAGACACACGCCTGCGAGCAGAAGCACGAGCAGCCCATAGCGCGCGTTCGCGGAGCTCGCGAGCCACAGCGCGAACGCGAGGCCGAAGAAGGCAAACACGCGCCAGTCCGGGCCGCGCAATGCGCTTTCGCGGCCCCCTCCGCGTATCGCTGCCACCGCGGGTAGGCCGACAGCTACGGCAAGCAGTGCCGCGAACCGCAGGTCGGGGGCGAAGTTCTCGGAGTAGAGGCTGCGGTCCAGTGAAATCATGCGGAAGGGAAATCTGAGCAATCCCCTCAAGCCGTCGACGCCGAAGCGGTCGCCTACCTGGTTGACGACCGGCCAGTACGGCGACCGGAACCAGGCGTTCATGAGCGGAAACACGGGATTGCCGAATTCGCGCTGCATCAGAGCGAGCCACGGGCCGGCCAGGACGCCGACCGCCAGGACGCCTCCGGCGGCGTAGCCGAGGCAGGCACGCCACTTCGACATGCCCCGCATCCCCGGCATCACCGCAGCGAGCGGCAGCGCCGCGAGCCCGAAGATCGCAGCCGAGTACTTGAGGGCAGCCGCGACGCCGAACAGCACGCCTGCGAGCACCGCGCGGCGCACGGCGTTTCCCGGTGCTTCGTCCACCAGCAGCAGTAATCCCGCGAGCATGGGGGGAATGATCAGGGGGTCCAAAAAAGAGGTGCCGATCGTCTCCCACAGCACTGCAGTGGCCGCACCCAGAGCGGCAGCCAGGAGCGAGAGAACCGTCCGGTCGGTACGCTCTCGATGCGCGAACAGCCTCCAGGCGAGCAGATAGAGCAACGGCAAAGACAGGCTGTGCATCAGTGCAAGCACGATCGACACGATGGCGCTGTGCCATCCTGCGGACACCATCAGGTAGAAGGGGACGTAGCCCGCAGGGTTGAGATAGCTCTGCGCGCTCGCTGCGAAAAAGTCCCGCCCGACGCGCTGGTCGAGCCACTCGTACGGAATGTAGTAGTGGTAATTGAGAAGGTCCCAGTTGAGGTCCTTGCCGGCGTAGAGCGTCCACACCGCGCAAAGCACGGCGGGCAGGGCAAAGACCCAGACGCGCCGCGAGGCGCCCACTACTGCCCTCTGAGCAGCCGCTCGCGCCGCTCCATGTCCTGGCGCAGCGCGTTCAGCGCAGTCTCGTCTCCCACTTGATGGTAGAGATCCTCGAGCACCGCGACCGCATCGTTATCCGGCGACGGCCAGACTGAGACCGCGTTCTTGAAATCTTCGATCGCGCCCACCTTGTCGCCGGCATTTAGACGCAGCACCGCCCGGATGCCAAAGATCCTCGACACATAGGACTTCCGGACATCGGGCGGCATGAGGCCGCGAGCTCGATTCAGGAGCGCATAGACGTCGCCCGCCGCATAGCCGTTCTTGTTCACGATCAGCCCTTCCGCCAACCCGAGCGCGCCGTAGAAGTCGTCCGCCAGTGCCGCAACGTCGCGCTTCGTACGCTCGTCCAGCAGCTCGGGCTTTTGCAGGTCGAGCCCGAGCAGTGCCGCGTATTGGCGCCGCAGATCGTCCTGCTGAGACGCGATCCAGGCGTTATTGTCGTGCGTGTTCAGAATCGAAGCCTCGAAGAAGTGCTGCAGCTCGGGCGGTATGTCGACGACGACGTGCTTCGGATCGGTGGTCGACTTGTCTACGAGGTTGTACAGCCAGCGGTCGCGCCGCCCGTAGCCCCCGAAGCGCATCGTCGTCAAGGCAATCGGTCCATTGTGCTGGTCGATGAACTCGCGCAGCTTGGCCTGTATTTCCTTTTCGGTTGCAGTAAAGGGCGAGAACAGTCGGTTCCCGAGGACCAGGCCCCTCCACTGGTACAGCGTGATGTCGGGCCGCTCGTGCTCGATCAGGTGGAAGTAGGCGATCGTGGCCATGTCGAACTCGGTGCCCACGAAGACGGTCGCATTCTGCGGAAGCGTGCGCAGCACGGCATGCGCGTAGCGCTTGGCCCAGTCGTAGTGCTCGAGGAGATTGGTTCTGCTGCCCACGAACAGAATGAGCGCGAGCAGCGCGCCGACAAAGCCTACCGAGGGCGCGGCGCGAAGCGAAAACCTGTCTCGCAACCAGGCGAAACCCAGCCCCAGCCACAGCGCCAAGATCGCGTAGGCCGGCAGCGGGTACACGTGATAGACATGCGCCGACACCGAGTCGTAGTCGAAGTCGAGCAGCAACAGCAGCACCAGCGAGGGTCCGAGGAAGGCCACGACGAGAAACGCACTGACTCGATTGCCGAAGGTTCGGCGCAGGTTCGCGACGCCCGCAGCCGCGACAAGCGTGCCGAGCACCGCGAACTGGACGAGCAGCTGCTCGCCCAGGAAACGGATGAACTTGACGTGGTCGAGCCAGTTCGCCGATAGCGAGACGTCCACCCCGCGATAGCCGGCGCGGGTGACGAAAAACCAGAACTTTGGGAAGGTGTCCAACGGCCCATCGAAGCTGATCGGCAGCGGCATTAGCGACCGGTACACCATCCACGCGTACGGCAGCAGGCCGAGCACCACCAGCCACAGGAGCAGCGGTAGCTGCTTCAGAAGCTCGGCCCTCCTCGGCCAGAGGAGGACGACAAATGCCGGCGCCACGAGCACCATCAGCGGCCAGTGGTTGCTCATGCCGAGTCCGAACAGAAATGCCATCGTCGGCAGAATGAAGCGATCGCTGCGATCGGGCGGCGCGTTCGGCGGGCAGGCGCGCAGGCCGAGGTAGACCAGCACGAGCAGGAAGAAGGTGTTTAACGTGTAGGTTCCCTTGGCGATGATGGCCTGCGACCAGAACACCGGTGAAAAGCCGAGCGCGAATGCCGCGAGGTAGGCAGGCATCCGCCCCGGAATCAGGCGCCGCGCGACCAGCCAGGCGGCAGAGCCGCTGAGCGCGCCGAAGAACGCACTCGCGAGATGCACGCGGTACGCGACGGAGCCGAACGGCAGCTTCGAGAACAGGTGGCCAATCAGCGTATACAGCGGGTATCCAGGCGGATGCTCGATCCCGAGAAAATAACTCGACAGGATGAACAGTCCGTCGTCCTCGAGGGAAACCGTGCGCGGCGACGTGGCCGCATAAAGAGCGAACAGCACGACGGCGACCAGACCTGCCTGAAGCCAGTCTGCACGCTTTGCTCGGAAGGACTGTGGTGGCGCCAGCATCAGCGCGGCCCCGCGACCGGGCCGTGCCGGGCGATCGAGGTGGAAATCGTATTTACAGACAAATCTCGCGCCATCGCCGGATGGTACAGGAACGAGGCGAGAAGCTCCGCGAACGACCTTGCGCCCATCGATGAGACGCCGCGCCGGGACTCAGCCACGCGCGCCCCTTTCTTTGCGGCGTGCCAGCACCAGAGCGGCGATCCATGCGGGCCAAGCCAGCAGCGACAGGAGGGCGCCAAGATAGAAGAGCGGCGGCGCGTATTCGATTCTCAGGTGGTGATGTCCGCGACCCAACGCGATTCCGCGCAGCGCATAGTCCGCGGGGACGAGCTTGTAGTGCGACTGGCTGCTGCCCTCGAGCGGCACGGCACGCCAGCCGTCGGCCCAGGCGTCGGTTACGAGCAGGATCGCCGGATTTGGCAAATCCGCCTCGATGTCCATGAAATCCGTCCCCTCGCGCACGATGCTCGCCCGGCCCTGCGCCTGGCCCGCGACCGGTTCCGGATCGGGTGGCTGCTCGAGGATGACCTCTTTTCGCGGATCGAAGGACTCTTCCCCCATCGCGCCGAGGATCTTCGCGCGGTGCACGTGGACCTGATACGCACCGACGAGCTCGAGGTGTCCGAGCGGCGGCGTGGCTCCGGGAACGATCTGCGTCGTTCCGCCCTCGCGCACCACGACGTACTTCACGCGGACCATGGTCAGAAGCGGACTGAAGCGGCGAAATTTCACGTACTGGGTCGCAGACTTCGGATCCTCGCCTTCGGTCCACGCGATCAGCTCGGCATAGCGCCGCGTTACGCCCGGGTCGTAGCCCCAGGCGTCGAACGCGCGCATTGACATGGCGTCGTTCGGCGCCTCGAGATTCAGGATCCGGTAGTCGCCCGGATGCGCGGCGAGATAGTCGCGCAGTTCGGGGACGGCGACTCGAGCGGAATCGAATGTAGGGCGATGCAGCCGCGCGAACACGAATACCTCGGCGATGGCGAGTGCGCCGAGGACAAGTGCTGCGCGCGGCTCGCAGCGTACCCATAGCGCGAGTAGAACACCAGCGGCAAGCGTGAAGGCGGCAATGAATAATCCGAGCGCAGCGAAGGAACGGCTGGCGGCCACCAGCGCGGGGCGCTCGTAGCCCGACGCGGCTAGGGCAGTCTGGCCCGTGGCTTGCATCGCCTTCATGACAGGGGTCCAATCCGCCAGCAAAACGGTGGTTGCCGCGACGAAGAGCGCGACCACGGCTACGCCGCCGGCGAGCAGCGCGCGGCGCGCCACGGCTCGGTCGCGCAAGATCCAGTCCAGTCCGTAGCCCGCGAACAGGACGAGGACGAGCGCCGCCGGAACCACGAACTTGCCCGTGCCGCGGAATCTGTCGAAAAGCGGCGCCCAGCGGTACAGGAACGCGAATAGCGGTGTGTAGTCGCCGAGCGCCAGAACGAGCGTGGCGACGAGCGTGACGAGCAATGCGCGCTTGCCCGCCACGTGCGCTACGGACATCCCGTAGGCCGCGAGCGCGAGGCCCCCGACTCCTACAAAGGCGCTTGCCTCCCACGGGTACCATCTGCCCCAGTACGTATGTCCCATGAGGTCCCCGAAGAAATCCGGGGCCAGGAGCGTGAGCAGGTTCTCCGGCGGAAAGCTGAACGACGCGGCGAATGCGGCCGGCAGCGGCAGCCCTCGCACCGTTTCCTCGGTCGCCTGAATGCCGGCGAGCAGCTGAACCGACGCAAGCAGCGCACCGCTGGCCAGGACGCCGATGATACCCAAGAGATCGGCAAGACGCCTGCGCCCGCTCTCAGCGAGGCGCATCAACGCGTAGATGCCGACTGCGATCGAGGCGTAATAGACGTACTGCGGGTGGCCGCCAAAGATCTGCATCGCCACAGCGAACATGCCGATCAGGCACCATGTCCGGCTGCGACGCGCGAGCCACTCGTCTACGGCGAGAAGCTCGAGCGGTACCCAGGCCATCGTCGACAGGTTCGTCAGGTGACCGGCGAACACGCGCAGGAACGTCGGCGCGCAGAACATCGCGAGCGCGCCCGCAACGAAAGCCGCGAAGGGATGCATGCCGCGCCGCGAGGCCCAGAGGAAGGTGAATGCGCCGAGCAGCCAGAGGTTGATGGCGATGCTCCAGTTCACTGCCAGTGGCAGCGGCAGAACCATGAATAGCCAGTTGACGGGATAGAGCAGCGCCGACTGCATGCCGCCGAAGTAGGGTGCACCGGCGAAAATGTGCGGATTCCAGAGCGCGAGATTGCCCTTGACGAGCTCGCCGAATCCGAAGTCCCTCCATGGAAGGAACTGCTGACCCATGTCGCCGCCGGCGATGCCGAGGACTCTCGTGCCTGGAGCGTAGAGGGTATCGCCCAGCGCCGCGAGAACCAGTAGCGCGAGGCCGACTAGCGCGGCCGTGCGCGCCGTCAACTCGGTTCTCCGAGGCGCAATACGCTGAGCAGGAAGGAAGCCAGCATGACTTCCATGCCGCCGATCATTAGAGACGTTGCAGGAATGGTGTCACGCATCACGACGCGCGGGTCGAGCACACCGAAGCCCGCTTCGCGCCAGTGCCAGAACGCAACGGCGCTCCAGACGAAGCCGCTCGCGGCGGTGGCCAAGCCGAACAGCAGCCCCCGCTCGAGGGTCGCCACGCGCAGCAGCGCCTCAAGCGCTTGCTGCCGCGGCAACAGGCCTGCATTCTGCGCCGAAACGCGCGCAAACAGGGCGAACAGACAAAGTTGCAGCCCGAGAATGGCGGCAGCCGAAGCGTACAGCATGCTGTGAATGTCCAGTCCCGCGCGGCCGATGTGCAGCGGAGAAAAGTACAGCGCGATGGTGAGCGCAATGCCGAGCGCGAGCAGCGCGAGCCCCGGGTAGAGGAACAGCCAGCGCGGGCTGAACAGCAGCAGAAAGCGCAGGTGACGCCAGCCGTCGCGCCAGCTGCGCAGGTGAGGCGCTCGCCCCCCGCGTCCGTCCGGGTGCAGCGTCGTCGGGACCTCTGCAATGCGCCAGCCGGCGAGCGACGCCTTGACGACCAGCTCGCTCGCGAACTCCATCCCGGGCGTCCTGAGATCGAGACTGCGCACCGCCTCGCGGTCGAAGCCGCGCAGGCCGCAATGGAAATCCCCGACCCTGGTGCGAAACAGAAGCCGACCGATGAAGCTCAAGACAGGGTTGCCCAGGTATCGGTGCAGCCAGGGCATCGCGCCCTTGCGTATGCCGCCCTTGAAGCGGTTGCCCATGACCAGGGGATGGCCCGCGCGCAGCATCTCGACGAATCCCTCCAGCCTCGAAAAATCGTAGCTGTCGTCGGCGTCCCCCATGATGACGTAACGTCCCCGCGCGACGGCGATGCCCGCCGCGAGCGCGGCGCCGTAGCCGCGCTGCGGCGCCTCGACCACCCTCGCGCCCGCCGCGCGCGCCAGCTCGCGGGAGCCGTCGTCCGAGCCGTTATCAACCACGAGCACCTCGCCCGCGATGCCCGCGCGCTCAAGAAAGCCGCGTGCCTTGGCGACGCAGGTGCCGACGGTCGCAGCCTCGTTGAGGCAAGGCATCAGCACGGTCAGTTCCATCGTCCGTCCCCCTCCTCCGACGCCACGGCGTCCGGCACCCCAAAAAAAAAGGTACCCCGAAGGGTACCTTGTCGAGCGAACCTACTACGCTAGGCGATTACGGTATCGTCGCGCGGCAGGAGCCGGGCAGGTATTTGAGCGGCACGGGGTTGGTCGTCCCAGGTCCGCATTTCCAGCCCCACAGCTGCTGGCTCTGGCCGGCCGTATACACCGCTGGCGTGGCGGCGTCCTGCATCGGTTCCAGCGCCAGGACCGAGCTGTTAACCACTGTGCTGATGTTCTGCACAGTAGCCTGCACCAACCCGTTACCGTCGGTGTGCATCCCAAGAATGTACTTCGTCTCCTGCGACGGGGTCAGGATCTCGCAGCCCCAGCCGTCCGCAGTCGGCGCCGGGGTCGGACCGGACTGGTACACCTCGGTGATCGACGTACGGCAGGCGCTCAGAGCAAGGATCGCTTCCGACAACTTCGCCCGGATGGTGTAGTCCTGGTATGCCGGCAGCGCAACCGCGGCCAGAATACCGATGATCGCCACCACGATCATCAGTTCGATCAGCGTAAAGCCCTTCTGCAGGTGTTTCATTCGGTACTCCTTGTCGCGTTCAAAAGTTTTGGCCAGCAGTGCGGCCTGACCTGCCTGCATACCAGCAACCATCGTGCCAAGCGCCCAAATCAGGCCGAGGGCGCCGAGTGCATGCAAAAAATCACGCTGGAAGGTGCACTTCGTGCAGAAGTGCATGGTCGCGAATCGCGCCGAGCAACGGCTCTTGTCCCATCCCCGTCCGTCCATGCCAAATTCGGTCACTTCGTGTCACCCGCGGCACGATGCCGGAAGGTACTTCAACGGGATCGTAGTGCCGGTCGCGCCGCACCTCCATCCGTAGAGGGACTGGCTCTCACCGGGGACGAAGACCGCGTCGGTCGAGGCGTCCTGCAGCGGCCTAAGCGTCACGAATCGGCCATCGACTGCCGCGCTGATGCTCCGCACGGTGGCCGTCACCACGCCGTTTGCGTCGGTGGTGACAGACGCCACGTACTTCGTTCCCTGCGACGCGTTAATCTCGCAGCCCCAGCCGTTGGGTCCCGGCGCGTCCAGCGAGCCTGTGTAATACACCTCGCTGATCGGTGTGCGGCACCCGGCCAGGCTGAGCATGACCTCAGACATTTTCGCGCGGATCGTATAGTCCTCGTAGGCGGGCAATCCGATCGCGGCGAGAATGCCGATGATCGCGACGACGATCATCAGTTCGATCAACGTGAACCCTTTTTCCAGCGATCCCATCTCTCATCCCCTCATGCGCCTCAGATCGTGCACGAAAGGACCTCTGCAATCATCATGCCAAGAGGACGCGCTGGTAACAGCGTCGCGAACAGGTAAAAGCTCACGCCGGGAAGCGGTCGACCGCCAAAAGCCGTCCTGCGTAGCCGCGTTTCGTCGGCGTAGCGGACGCTAGGGCTTGTAGCCGGGGATGCGCGACTCGTCCACGACGTCGATTTGCTCTTTGTCGAGGAACATCTCGGCGTAACGCAGATAGATCTTCTTGCGCACGAAAATGTCGAAAAGGTCCGGATCGATGTGGCCGTTCAGCTTGAAGCGACCCAGTATTTCGAGCGACTCGGAAAGCGTCTTGCCGCGCTTGTAGGGACGATCCTTGGCGGTGAGGGCTTCGAAGATGTCCGCGATGCCCATGACGCGCGCCTGCACCGACATCTGTTCGCGCGTCAGGCCCTTTGGGTAGCCTTTACCGTCCATGCGCTCGTGGTGGCCACCGGCGTATTCGGGAACATTTTTCAGATGCTTCGGCCACGGCAGCGCCTCCAGCATCTTCACTGTCGCAACAATGTGGTGATTGATGATGTGGCGCTCATCCTCGTTCAGCGTGCCCGCGCGTATCGTGAGGTTCTTGAGTTCGTCGCCGGTGAGAAAGCTCGCTTCGTGTCCTGCACTGTCGGTCCAGCGGTACTGGGCGATCGACTTGACGCGTGCCATGTCGGCCTCGCGCATCGACTCGCCACCGATATTGCAAGCTCGCAAGAACGCGCGATCGTCGTCCAGCTGGCGCACGCGGTCGCGATAACGGGCCTCCGCGGCCTCCATTTCCTCGCGCCCGGCCGTCCGCGCGGTCAGCTCATGACGCTTGCGTAGCAGCTCGATCTCCGCGTCTCGCTTGAGCACCTCGAAGCGAGTGTCCAGCAGGTGGATGCGATCGAAAATGGTCTCGAGCTTGGTGGCCTTGTCCACGACGTGGACCGGCGTGGTCACCTTCCCGCAGTCATGCAGCAAGCCCGCGATCTTGAGCTCATAGCGGTCCTTGTCGGTCATCGCAAAGTCGCGCAGCGCCCCTTCTGCTGTCTCGTGCGCCGCTTGCGCCAGCATCATGGTGAGCAACGGCACGCGCTGGCAGTGTCCTCCGGTATACGGTGACTTCTCGTCGATCGCCGTGTTGATCATGTTGATGAACGATTCGAACAGCTCCTCGAGCTGATTGATCAGCATCCGGTTGGTAAGCGCAATCGCCGCCTGCGAGGCAAGAGACTCGGCGAGCCGCTGGTCAGACGAGGAAAAAGCCGCGATTTCGCCGGTCGCGGGGTCGATCGCGTTGATAAGCTGAAGGACCCCGATGATCTCGTTCTCGTGGTTGCGCATCGACACGGTGAGGAAGGACTTCGAGCGGTAGCCGGTCTTGCTGTCGAAGGCCCTCGTGCCCGAGAAGTCAAAGCCCTCTGCGGTGTACGCGTCCGCGATGTTGACCGTCTCACCGGTAAGCGCGGCGTACGCGGCCACCATGTTGTAGTTAGGCTTACCGTCACGGTACAGCTGGATGGGGTAGAACGGCACCGCGTTGCCGGTCGTACCGCCCAAGTAGTACTTGAGCGAGCTCGTACGCATGATTTCGAATCGCAACGTTTTATCGTCGCTCACGCGGTAAAGCGTCCCCCCGTCGGCTCTGGTAATCGACTTGGCCGCAGTAAGAATAGCCTCCAATAGACGATTGATGTCGCGCTCTGCTGAAAGCGAAGCGCCGATGGCGTTCAGCCGCTCGAGTCGCTGGACGAGGTCGTCCTCGGGCGAGAGCTCGTGCCCGGAGAAATCGAGGATTTGCGTGGTATCGAGGCTGCCGCTCATCTGCGCGAGCGCTTCCCCGTCACTTTATGCAGACGGTGCGCACTTCCTTGATGTGCGTCAGCCCCATGAGCGTCTTCTCGATGCCGTCCTGCTTGAGCGTGTGCATGCCTTCCTCCAGGCAGATCGCGAGCATCTCCGCAACGCGCGCGTGCTCCTGGATCGCCTTCTTCAGCCGGTCGCTCGCAATCAGCAGCTCGTGCAGTCCGAGGCGCCCCTTCATTCCACTGCCGCCGCAGGCATCGCAGCCCACCGGCTTGTACAGGGTAAGTTGCCCCTTCTCATTGCCGTAGTTCTTGACCCACTCCTTGTACACCGATTCCATTGCGCCCTTTGCGTCCTTCTTGAACGCTTCGGTGCTCATCAGCTCCTCGCAATACTCGTTCAGCAGCGATCTGAGTTCGTTCGCATCGGGCGTGTAGGCCTGCTTGCACTTGCTGCAGAGGCGCTTGGCGAGGCGCTGAGCAAGAACGCCGAGCAAGGCGTCCGCGAAGTTGAACGGGTCCATGCCCATGTCGAGCAGGCGGATGATCGACTCGGGCGCCGAGTTGGTATGCAGGGTGGCAAAAACCAGGTGGCCGGTGAGCGAGGCCTCGATGCCGAGCGAGGTCGTTTCCTTGTCGCGCATCTCGCCGACCATGATGATGTCCGGATCCGCGCGCAGGAACGCCTTCATGACGATGGAAAAATCCAGTCCGGCCTTCTTGTTGACCTGGACCTGGCGCAGCCCCTTCTGCGTGATCTCGACAGGGTCCTCGGCGGTCCAGATCTTGGTGTCGGGGGTATTCAAGTGCCCGAGCACTGAATGCAGCGTCGTCGTCTTGCCCGAGCCGGTCGGACCGCAGACGAAGAACAAGCCGTAGGGCTTCTCGACCGTCTTCTTGACGTTGTGGTAGTTACGATCTGTCAGGCCGAGCTTGTCCATCGGGATCGGCTCGCCGGCCGCCAGGATCCGCATGACGATGTCTTCGACCCCGCCCGCCGTTGGAATCGTGGCAACGCGCAGCTCGATATCGAGCGGTCCGAACTTCTTGAACTTGATCTTGCCGTCCTGAGGACGCCGCTTCTCGGAGATGTCCAAGTCGCACATGATCTTCAGGCGCGCGACGATCGCGTTGCGGTAGCTTGCGGGCACCTCGATGTACGGCCCGAGCGAACCGTCCTTGCGGAAACGCACCTCGGTCTTCGACTTTCCAGGATAGGGCTCGATGTGGATATCGGACGCGCCCTGATGGTATGCGTCGACGATGATCTTGTTCACCAGCTTGACCAGCTCGTTGTCGGCTGCGGCGGACACGTCGTCCGAGGCGCCCTCGATGTCGACGCTCTCGTCATCCAGCCCGGAGAGCAAGTCGTCGATGTTGCCCATGTCCACGGCTTCCTGGCCGTAGAACTGGGTCACTGTGTCCTTGAAGTCCTTGAGCGTGGCGACCTTGTAGACGATGCGCGCCTTGGGGAACACGTTCGACGCGATGCGCGAGCTGCGGATGCGCTCCGGATCGAGGCACATCACGACGAGACCTTCCTTGGAGTCGTCGATCGGAAGCCACTGGTTCGCTTCGACGTACTCGCGCTTGAGGTTCTTGAGCAGGTCCAGCGGCTTGACGCGGTCGGGCTTGAAAGCCTCGTAGGGCACGCCGAAGAACCTCGACAGCGCCTGACCGATGGCGCTCAGCTTGACCTGGAACTCCTCGACCAGCACCGTCTCCACGTCGACCGCCTTCTTGCGCGCCTGACGCGACGCGAGATCGAACTCCCCCGCCGATAACACTGCGTCAGCGATGAGATAGTCGTACTTCGTCTTGACGAGCTGGGGTTTCTGGCGCTGCTTGAAGGCGATCGCCAGCGTCTGCGAAAGCTCGGCTACCCCGTCCTCGGCCAGTGCGCCAAAGGGTATCCCCGCCTTGTTGTTGATGATCTGGATGACGCCGATCAGGTCGACCGCGCCCTGCTCGATGATCGGGGCGACGAGCATCTGCTTGGTGCGGTAGCCGGTGCGCTTGTCCACCTCCTGCAGGAAGCGCAACGTGGGATTGATCGAGCGCAGCTCCATGTCATCGTAAACGTCCTTGACGTTGATGATCTTCTTGGCAAGGGCGGCGTAGCCGGCGAGAGAGTGCTCGGCGATCGGAAGCTTTAGATCCTTGAAGGAATTCAGTCCGGTCTTGACCTTCGAAACGATCGCCTGCTTGTCCTCGCTCACCGAGTAAATCGTGAGGCGATCGGCATTGAACAGCGTGCAGATGTCGTTGCTGACCTCCAACATGATCTCGTCGATGTTGCTGGTCGCGTGAATCTTGTTGGTGACAGCCTGCAGCTGCTTCTGGAACGCCAGACGAGCGTTGACGTCCGACTGCGAAGTGGCTTGATGGCTGAGTACAGCGCTCATTCCGCTCCTCCGATGGCGGGTGCGTGCCGCAAACACGCGCGCGCGCCGGACGGGCATTGCCGCCGCGCACCCGCGCCAGGACGACTGGCTAGTAAACCTATCCTAGCGTCTGCTATACGAACATTCAACCGCAACCCCCCTGATTTTTAACATCCTTTTGCCGTTTTTGGCACTTTAGTCCCTCTTTTCCGCCGCCCACAGGCCGCCTTCCAGCAACCAGACCTTGAAACCGCGCTGGGCGAACAGAAATGCCGCCGCGGCACTACGCCGGCCGCTCTGGCAATAGACGACGTATTCCTTCGACTTGTCGAGCACCGCGAACATGTCGCGCACTTCGGACAATGGCACGTTGATCGCACCGGGCAGCTTGTCATACTGGTACTCGGACGGATAGCGCACGTCCAGCCACACGGCGCCGCGCCGCACGCGCTCGCGCGCCTGCGCGAAATCGACCTTGCGCAGCAACGGCTCGCGCAGCAGCTCGTCGAAGTCCTTCTTTCCGAGTACCAGAAGATCGCAGTCGGTGAGCGCGACCACGGTGGCGTTGCGCTTGGCCTCCGAAACGAGGGACTCCTCGCCGAACGCGTCTCCGCCGCGCAGTTCGGCGAGCAGGACCTTCACGCCTCCGATCACGCGTTCGACCTGGCAGCGACCGGCCTCGATCACGTAGTAGCTAGTACCGTCGTCGCCTTCACGAATGATGGCCTCGCCGCGCCGCACTTTCTTACGCTCGAAGCGGCGCATGAGCTCGTCGATATGTGCAGGCGGCAGTTGAGCGAAGGCTCCGCCGCGCAAGTTGGCGAGCGAGAACACGCCCGAGATGAGCCGCGCATCGCTGCGGACCGCGCGCGCCATCGCCGAAGCGTCCTCGCTCTGACCCGCGGCCACCTCGTCCCACGTGGCGAGGATGTCAAGCACCTCGTCGTCGATCACCAGTAGCTCCACTTCCGTGATCGCCTTGGTGCGGGTGAGTGGCGCGTCGCGCCTGTTGAGCGCGTGACGCGTGTCCTCAGTCCCGCCCACGACCACTTGCGTGCTGCCGTTTCGGAACACCAGCAGCAGTTCGCCGCGCAGCAAGAACATCGAGCGACCGGCGGTCGGGTATTCCTGCAGCGGATCCGCTCCCCGTGCACCGCGCTCGAGCACCGCCACCTCGGCAAGCTCCATCAGCCGCTCGGGCGACAAGGTGCCGAGCGGCACCAGTCCGGCAAGCTGTTCTGGGCTGGCTTTGGGGGCGCTTGCCGGAGTTACGCTCACGCGCTCAAAACTCGAATACTTGGTTGTTCTGCAGCATGCGCGGGCGGAACTCGCCCGCGCACTCCTCGATCTCCTGCATCGTCAGCTCGATCTCGCCTGGCTTGAGATGAGTCACGTAAATGTCCGCGCTACGCTCGAGTTTGGCCAGCTCCTCGGCCAACGTCTCGGGGCAAAGGTGCTTGGATACTTCGGCGAGCTGGCGCTCCTTGTTCGAAAACGCTGTCTCGACGATCAGGTATTTCAGGTTACGAATTCGGTTTACGACTTTCCACAACGCATTATTCGGTCCCGTGTCCCCCGTAAACACCAGGCTGGACTTACCGCTATCCAGGTGATATCCGACCGCCGGCACCGTATGGTTGGCCGGTAGTGGCGTGATCTCCCTCCCGGCGATCGTGATCGTGTGCCCGACCTCGATCTCGTGGTAGCGCATGAACGGCGCGTCTGGGCTGGGGATCTCGGAAAAGTCCGGCCAGATCGCCCAATTGAACAGGTGGTTCCTCATGATTTCGATCGTGGCGCGGCTGGCATAAACGTTTATCGGTCGGGCCCGCATACCTCCCACGGTATCCACCACGAACGGGATGCTGGTCACGTGATCCAGGTGAGAGTGCGTGATGAAAATATGGTCGACCAGCGAGAGCTCGGCGAGCGACAGGTCGCCCACTCCGGTCCCGGCGTCGAGCAGGATGTCGCTGTCGACCAGGAATGAGGTAGTGCGCAAGTGGCGCCCGCCTATGCCCCCGGAGCAGCCGAGCACACGGAGCCTCATCGGGCTATGCCTATTTGGTCTCGAACTGAGTCACGCCGTCCCAGCCGGGATCTGGCGGATTGCGGCGGAATCCCTCGATGCGCTCGACGAATTTCGCATAAAGCTCGCTGCGCGTTCGCATACGCTGCAGGTTTAGGAGCGCGACCTCGGCTTGATCCCAGTCGCGCGCGCGGTAGTGCCGCAGGCACTGATTCCACAGCTTGAGCTCGTCGTGCATCGTCCTGTCCACGTCGCTGTCGAGACCGATCGGCTCGAAGATTGCCACGGCTTCGTCTTTGCCCTTCACGCGCACGCGGTCCACCTCGCGGAACACGATGTCCCTCGCCGCGCGGCGCGTTTCCTCGCCGACAAGAATGTCGACGCCGTACTCCTTGGTTATGCCTTCCAGCCGCGAGCCGAGATTCACCGGATCCCCCATCACGGTATAGGCCTTGCGTAGCTTCGATCCCATGTCCCCCACCCGCATGAGGCCCGAGTTGACCCCGATGCCGATATGGAACTCGGGCCAGCCCTTCGCCCGGAATTCCTCGTTCAGGGCCACAGCGCGCCGCTGCATCTCGAGGGCCGTGAGTACTCCGTGCCGGGCGTGATCCGCGTCCTCGACCGGGGCGCCCCAGAACGCCATGATGGCGTCCCCGATATATTTGTCTAGCGTACCGCGGTTACCTCTAATAACCAAGGACATCGCGGTGAGGTAGTCATTGATGTACGAGGACAGGTCTTTCGCGCTCAGGCTCTCGGAGATGGTGGTGAAGCCGCGCACGTCCGAAAACATCACCGTAAGCACTTCTTCGCGGCCTTCCATCGTGTACTTCTCTGGGTCTTCGGCCATGCGGTCGACCAGCTCAGGCGGCACGTACTGACCGAACAACTCGGTGAATTGGCGCCTGGAACGCGACTCGACGAAATAGCCGTACGCCATGTTCACGGTATAAAGCGTCACGATCATCAGCAGCGACGCAGCGAGCGGCAGCACCATGCCAGCCTGCACCCATATGCCGAAATCCAGTCCGACGATGAGCGCGGCACCACTCACTGCCGCGACCGTCGCCCACAGCGCCGAAAGCAGGGGAACAACGATCGAGAGCGCAACCCCGCCGAGTACGAGCAGCACCACCTCGGCGCCGAGCATATACGGCGGCTTCTGCTTAAGACTGTGGTCGAGCATGCCCGCGATGAGGTTGGCATGCACCTCGACCCCGGGATACGCATTGCCGACCGGCGTCGAGCGCAAGTCGAGCAGCCCGGGCGCGGTAGTGCCGACCAGCGCAATTCGCCCCTCGAGCTGCTCGGGCTTGACGCGATCATGCAGCACGTCGGCGAGCGACACGTACGGGAAGCTGCCTTTGTCGCCGCGATAAGGCACCAGCGTGCTCGCGGTGTCGTCCACGGGAATCGTCAGTGACCCGACGCTCAGCCACTCGAAGCCCGTGTAACCCCGATGCAGCATCGACCCCGGCGCGAAGCCAGGCCGCACCGTCGGTAGCTTGCCGCCGTTTTGCTGCGCGATAAGCGTGCGCACCATCGCGAGCGAAAGCGATTCGTAGTAGGCGCCGTCGAAATCGACGATCATCGGCACTCTGCGCACGACGCCGTCGGAATCGAGCATCGGGTTGAAATGGCCGGCCGCCGCGGCACCCCTCTGCAGTTCGGGAAGATTCCCACCGTAACCCAGCCAGAGCGGAAAATCGATGTTGCGTCCGGCGAAAGTCCCCTTGGGCAAGACCGGATCGGGTATCGCCGCGATACGCTTGGCGTCGGCATCGCTGTTGAAGTAGTAGCCGAGCACCACCGGCCGCCCCTTGATCGCCCGAGCGAATTGCCCGTCGTAGTCGAGAGTCGGGCGCAGCTCGCGATACACGCGCTGAAATTCACCGTCCTGCCTAAGCTGCGTGTCGGCGAGCTGGTCGAGAGCGCGTATGCCCGACGAATAGTCGGCCTCCGCCCACACCACGTCGAAGCCGACCTCAGCCACCTTGTACTTGTCGAACAACTTGTCGACGATCTCCGCCATGATGTTCCGCGGCCAGGGCCAATGGCCCACCTCCTGCAGGCTCTTCTCGTCGATATCCAGGATGACGATGCGCGGGTCGATGCCGCGCGGCATCGTCAGGCGCAGACGTGCGTCGTAGATGATGTTGTCGAGCTGACCGATCAGCCCGATGCTATAGAAGTGCGCGGCGTGTCCTACAAAGAACAGGGTGATGGCGAGACCGAGCGCAATGCGGAAGACGTGTTGCTTCACGCGGCCTCCTGCGCTCGCGTCATGGCCGTGGCCGGGGACGCGCTGGCGGTGTGATCGAGGAGTTGGCCTGTTGGCCGACCTCAACTCTTGAGAAAGTACTCCATCTTCACGCCCGCGATCTCGATGACATCATGATCCTTGAGCGCGTGCGGCGAAGAGCCGATCGATTGCCCGTTCACGGTAGGATGCTGCGCGCCCTCCACGTGCGTTATGTAGTAGCCGTGTGGACGGCGCGTCAGGACCGCGACCTGTGTCCCGGGCTTGCCTAGCGTGGTCAGAGGCTTGATCAGCTCGAGCTCCTTTCCGGCATTCCCGCCGGAAAGGATCTGAATCGCTCCCAGCGGCTGCGCAGCCTTCGCTGCCTGCGGCACCGAAGCCGTTGTCACCGGTTCCGGCCTGGACGCTGTCCCGGCGCCGATTGCCGCCGAGGCCACCTGCTGCGCGGCCACCGCGCGCATCGCCTCGGCCGCCGCCGGCTTGGGCTGCGAATGGGTGCCTTCGGCCGAGGGCGTCGTCGACGCAGGAGCCATCGCTCGCGCCTGCTCGGCCGCGATTTTCATCGCCGAGGGGCGCAACACCATCGTCTTCTCGAAATCGGCTGCGCTGGCGCCGACCGGTTGCCCGGCCTCCGCGATGTACTTGAGCTTGTACTTGCCCAGCTCGATCACATCGTTGCCTTGCAGGAAGTGCTTCTTGACGCTGCTGCCGTTCACCATCGTTCCGTTCGTGCTACCCAGGTCCTCGAGGAACGAATCGTTCATGATCGTCACGATCACAGCATGCTCGCCGCTTACCGCCAGGTTGTCGATCTGGATGTCGTTGTGCGGTTTGCGGCCGATGGTGGTGCGTTCCTTGACCAAGGGGATTTCCTTGAGCACCAGCCCGTCCATGCTGAGTATCAGTTTCGCCATAGCTCACCCCAAGGGGTTATTTTAACCATGCAAGGAACTTGGCCATAACGCCGCGAGCGGCGGGATACTCCCGCAGGACGCGCACGAGTATAACCGAAACGTTGTCGCGACCGCCGTTGTCGTTGGCCATCTGTACGAGCTGCTGCGCAGCGAGATTTAGGTTCGCGCCCAGCGCCTGCAGTGCCATGCCGATATCCTCGTCGCTCACCATGTCGCACAGGCCATCCGAGCAAAGAAGGTAGATATCGCCCGGCTTGCAAGCGTGCTCGTGAATCTCGGGCTCGATACCCAGATCAATGCCCAAAGCGCGGGTGACGAGATTCTTGTGCTGCGCGGTCTTCGCCTGCTCGGCGGTGAGCAACCCCGAATCGATCTGCTCCTGCAGCAGCGAGTGATCGCGCGTGAGCTGCTCGAACTGCTCGCCGCGCAGCCGGTAGAGCCGCGAGTCGCCTAGGTGCGCGACCATGACGCGGTTGTCGTAGAAGAGGCAAGTCACCAGCGTCGTGCCCATGCCGGCGTATTGGGGCTGGCTCTGCGCCGCCTGGTAGATGGAGGCGTTCGCGCTCAGCACCTGCTCGCGCAGCAGGCGCTCGGCGATCGGACGGTCGGTCTTGGGGTCGATCTCGTACGGCTGCAAGTCGCGCAGCGCACTCGCGAGCTCTGCGGTGATGACCGTGGTTGCCATGCCGGCAGCCACTTCGCCCGCGTTGTACCCGCCCATTCCGTCGGCGAGTACGGCAATGCCGTGCGCCGCGTCCGTGGCCACCGCGTCCTCGTTGTGCGAGCGCACCATCCCGGGGTCGGTCGAGCTGGCGATTTCGAGGACGTGGCTCAGGTCCATGTGCGCCTCACAACTCGATGTCCACGCCGCCCCCGGGGCGGGGCAGCTCGGGTCCGGCACCCGCGGCGGAGGCCGCCACGGCGGCGGCACGCAGCGACTGCGCGAACTCCTCGCCGGTCTGGAAGCGCTCGTCCGGGTTCTTGGCGAGCGCCCGCTGCAGGAAGGCCACGAGGCTCGATGGCACCTGCAGGTTGTACTGCAGGACGTCCGCGGGCGGCTCGTTTGAGATCTTGAACATGAGCTGCGCCATCGACTCGCCCTCGAACGGCAGGCGGCCGCACAACAGCTGGTAGAAGCTGGTGGCGAGCGAGAACAGGTCGCTGCGACCTTCGATCCTCCTGCCGGCCAGCTGCTCGGGCGACATGTACGAAGGCGTGCCGAGCACCATGCCGGTCTTCGTCTTCGAGCTGTCCGTGAGCCGCGCGATGCCGAAGTCGGTCACCTTGAGGGTGTCGCTCTCGGGGTGATAACGAGGTTCGCGGGCTTGATGTCGCGGTGCACGACGCCTTGACGGTGCGCGTAGCCGAGCGCGTCCGCAACGCGCGCGATGATCGAAACCACGCGTTCGATGGCAGCAGGTTCGCCGGCTTGGTGAACGGCACCAGGTCACCGCCCTTCAGCAGTTCCATGGCGATGTAGCACAGGTCGTGCTCTTCCCCTGCGTCATAGATGGGGACGATATTGGGATGCGACAGCCGGCCCGCGGTCTCTGCTTCGCGGAAGAAGCGATCCTTGACCTCGGCGAGCTCGTCGGGCTCGAACTCCTGCGCGAGCGCCATGGTCTTGATCGCGACCACGCGTCCGATCTTCGGGTCGCGCCCGAGGTACACGACCCCCATCGCGCCTTTGCCGAGCTCCTTCTCCACCTGGTAACGGCCGAGCATCGGCTTTTCCACCGTGCCGCCTGCGCCGAGAATGCTGGTGTTCGTCGCCCCGCCCCCGCCGCCGAGCATGACCGTCTCGGAGAGCTGCTTGGCGCGCGTCAGCCGCTGCTCGAGGTCGCGGTACTTCGGACTGAATCCGTGCATGTGGCGCAACACCGACTCGGCCTTGTTGTACTGGCACTTGCGCTCGAAGTCGAGCGCGAGGTTGTACAGGTTGTCGAGCAGCGCATCGGACATCGGCACCTGGCGGAACTTGTCCCATGCCATGTCGAGGTTGCCTTGACCCTGGTAGGCGAGCCCGAGCATGCGGTTCGATTCCGCCGAGCTCTCGTCGGAGCGGAGCTTGGCCCGTTCCGTAACGATGAAGCGCTTGGTAACCAGCGCGAGGTGGCCGACCAGCAGCAGCGTGGCCGGGACAATCAGTTGCACCCATGTGCCACGCGCCACCATGAGCCCGAAGTGCGCCGCGATCAGGGCGAGGAGCAGCGTCGCCGTAATCGCCGCCGCGGGCCCTGCATTCAGCCGCGGCAGCAGCACGATGAGGTACACCGCGACCAGCAGGAACGCCAGTTTCTGGGCCACCCATGCCCACGGCGGCGAGACGAAGAAGTCCTCCTGCAGGATCGAGGACACCGCGTGCGCGAGCGCAAGCACCGGCGCCATCGCTGGCGCGATCGTCGTCACCGAAGTGCTGCCGACGCCGGCTGCCGTCGGGCCGATCAGCACGATCTTGTCGCGATACTTTTCCGCGGGGATCTTGCCGCTCAGGACGTCGTAGAACGAGTCGACCGTAAACGCCGGACGGCCGTCGCGGTCCTTGTGGAAATACGTGTACATGTGCATCGCCGAATCGGTGCCGATGTGGAGCCGGCCAAGGTTGGCGATGCTGGTGTCGTCGATCGCGATCACAGCGATGCGGTCGGAGGGCGTGCGCGAGGACGCCTGCACTCCCATGTCGTAGGCTTTGCGCTCGAGACTCTGCAACAGATCGCTGGAACTTGCGAACAGCATGAGCAACGCCACCGCCGCGCCGAGGAACCAGTCGGCCTTCCAGAATCTCGACTTCATGAACGAGCGCTCATGATCTGCTTATTGTCTGGCGCTTGCGCGACGGGCGGAACGTTCAGCGCGAGCCATCGCAGGATCCAGTATTTCCCATACAAATCAGTATGTAATACTTCCTGCGGCGGAAACGTAGAGCAACCTGGAAGCGTCTTCTCTTCCATCGTGGGTGCACCACTCCCCCCGCGCGCACCTGGCTGAAAGACGGATAACCCCCCTTAAAACAAAAGGCTAATACGCATTCTTACAGTCAGATATAAGCTGCGTCAAATATTTGCCCGCCGCGGGTGGCGAGCAAACCGGCGACGATAGCGTGGCCGGCTACGCGCCGAGAATCATGCCGGACTTGATCGCGCCTGAGGCGACGAGCTCCGCGGCCGACAGTTTCTTGCCGTCACCGAGCTTGGCACGCAGCACCTCGATGCGGCCGCCCTGTGCAGTAACCTGGAAGCTCTTGTCGGACAGCTCGACGACCTCGCCGATCTTGCCTTTGACCGCGCCGAAAGTGCGCACGGGGTGCTTGCGGCAATCGTAGATCTGCAGATCCTTGCCTTCGAGCGTTGTCCACGCGCCCGGCGCCGGATTGCTCGCGCGGATGACGTTGTAGACGAAGTCGACGTGATTGGCCCAGTTGATCTTCGCCTCCGCGCGCCGGAACCAGCCCTCGTAGGTCGCCCGCGACTCGTCTTGCACGGTCTCGCGATACTTGCCCGCAACGACGAGATCCGCGGCCTCGAGCATCGCCGCAACGCCCAGGGGAAACAGCCGGTCGAAGTACACCGCGCCGAGCGTGTCGTCGGGGCCGATCGCGGTCTCCTTTTGCAGGATGACCGGGCCCTCGTCCAGACCGTCGGTCGGCCGGAAGATGGTGAGGCCGGTCTTCGTATCGCCGCGCACAATCGGCCAGTTGATCGAGGACGGGCCGCGGTACTTCGGCAGCAGCGAGGGGTGATACTGAATCGTGCCGCGCTGCGGGATGTTGAGGAAGTCCTGCGGGGCGAACTGCAGCACGTACGCCATGACGCCCAGCTCGACGTTCAACGCCTTCAGCGCGTTCTTCGCCTCATCGCTTTTCAGCGAGGCGAACTGGAATACCTTCACCCCCTTTTCTTGCGCCGCCGTCTTCAGTATGTCGGCCTTGGCACCCGGCTTCTCCGGCGCGCAGAAAACGCCTGCCACCTGGTCGCCGCGCGCGAAGAACGCTTCCAGGACGGCCTTGCCGAAATCCTGCTGACCGATGATCGCGATCTTCATGCGGCCTTCTTCGGCGGCGCGGACAACGCGCCCGCGCTCTTCAGGGAGCCGATCTTGTTTTGGTCGTAGCCGAGCACCTCGCGCAGGATTTCCTCGGTGTGCTCGCCGAGCAGCGGCGAGCGCTTGATCGCCGCAGGTGATTCGGAGAGCTTGATCGGCATGCCGACGTTCCACCACTTGCCGCGCTGCGGGTGGTCGAGCTCGACCCACATGTCGCGCCCGCGCACGTGCTCGTCAGTCGCGAGATCTTCGGTGCTCATGATCGGGCCGCAAGGCACGTCGAGCGGATTGAGGATCTCCATGAACTCGCGCTTGGTGAATTTCTCGGCGAATTTGTTGATGAGGGTCCACATCAGCTGCTGATTCTTGCGCCGCTCGCCGATGGTGGCGAACTGCGGGTCGCTCGCGAGGTTGGGCATGCCCAGATCCGGACCGATGCGCTTCGCGAGTGCGTCCCAGACCGCCTCTTGCACCACGACGTAGAGCCAGTCGTTGGCGCCGTGCGGCTTGCAGTGGATGGCGTTGCCGAGCTGCCCGCCCCCCGAATCGTTGCCCGCGCGCGGCACGTCGCCCATGCCCTGATAGGTCGGTACCGAGTATTCCGGCATCGGTCCGCGCGTAAGGCGCTGGTGATCGCGGAACTTCACGCGGCACAGATTCATCACGCCGTCCATCATCGCCACCTCGACGTACTGGCCCTTCCCGGTGCGCTCGGCCTGCCTGAGCGCCGCGAGCAGACCGATGGCGAGGTGCAGCCCGGTGCCCGAATCGCCGATCTGGGCTCCAGTGACGAACGGCGGCCCGTCGGGCACGCCGGTGGTGCTCATCGCGCCACCCATCGCCTGTGCGACATTCTCGTAGGCCTTGAAGTCGGCATAGGGTCCGGTCGAGCCGAAGCCCTTGATCGAGCCCATGACGATCTTCGGGTTGATCTCGCGGATCTTCTCCCACGGAAAGCCGAAGCGTTCGAGCACGCCGGGACCGAAGTTCTCCATGATGATGTCGCAGTTCTTGAGCAGGTCAGTGAACACCTGCTTGCCCTCCGCGCTCTTCATGTTCACCGTGATCGAGCGCTTATTGCAGTTGAGCATCGTGAAGTACAGGCTGTCGGCGTTCGGTACGTCACGCAACTGTCCGCGCGTCGCGTCACCCTGCGGGTTCTCGAACTTGATCACGTCCGCCCCCATCCAGGCGAGCAGCTGCGAGCAGGTCGGCCCCGCCTGTACGTGGGTCATGTCGAGAATGCGTATGCCTTTCAATGCTTCCATTCTGGTCTCCAGAAACTCACTTCTTCTTCGCGCTCGGGTTGAGGTTCGTGATGCGTCCGCTCTCGGTGCCGGCGCCCTCATCGATCACGGCGTTGATGAGAGTCGGCCTGCGCGAGCGAATCGCTTCCTCCATCGCCTTGCGCAGCTCTGCAGGCGTCGTGGCGTGCGCGCCCACCCCGCCGAATGCCTCCATCAGCTTCTCGTAGCGCGCATTCTTGACGAACACCAGCGGCGCAGGGTCACGGCCGCCGATCGGATTCTTCTCGTCACCGCGGTACACGCCGTTGTTGTTCAGGATCACGACGCAGACCGGCAGGTTGTAGCGGCAGATGGTCTCCACTTCCATGCCGGAGAAACCGAAGGCGCTGTCTCCCTCGACCGCGATCACCGGCTGGTCGCCGACCACGGCGGCCGCGACCGCGAAGCCCATGCCGATGCCCATCACGCCCCAGGTGCCGACGTCCAGACGCTTCCTCGGCTTGTACATGTCGACGATGCTGCGCGTGAAGTCGAGTGCGTTGGCGCCCTCGTTTACCAGGAACGCGTCCGGATTGACCTTCATGATGTCGCGCACCACGTTCAGCGCGCTGTGGAAGTTCATCGGCGTCGGATTCTTGGCCAGCGTCTCGGCCATCTTGGCGACGTTCCTGTCTTTACGCTCGGCGATGGCATTCAGCCAATCGGCCGGCGGCTTGGGCCAGCCGGCCCCGACGCCGGCGAGCAGCGCCGCGACGCACGAGCCGACGTCGCCGACCACCGGGGCGTCGATGCGAACGTTGCTGTCGGCCTCCTGCGGAGAGATGTCGACCTGGATGAATTTCTGGCCGCCCCAGTCCTTGGAGCCCGCGCCGCCCCAGGTCTTGCCCTTGCCGTGCGACAGCAGCCAGTTGAGGCGCGCGCCGACCAGCATGACCACGTCGGCCTCGGGCAGCACGAACGAGCGTGCGGCGGAAGCGCACTTCTCGTGCGTGTCGGGAAGCAAGCCCTTCGCCATGGACATCGGCAGGTACGGGACGCCGGTCTTCTCGACCAGAGCTCGAATGTCCGCGTCGGCCTGCGCGTAAGCCGCGCCCTTGCCGAGGATGATGAGCGGACGCTTGGCGCCTTTGAGCAGCGCGAGGGCGCGCTGCACGGCGTCCGGGGCCGGGATCTGGCGCGGCGCCGGATCGATCACCTTGATCAACGATTTCCTTCCGGATTCGGCGTCCATGGCCTGCGGGAACAGCCTGCCCGGGAGGTCGAGGTACACGCCTCCAGGTCGGCCGGAAACGGCCGCGCGAATTGCGCGTGCGATGCCCACGCCGATGTCCTCGGCGTGCAGCACCCGGTAGGCGGCCTTGCACAAGGGCTTCGCGATGGCGAGCTGGTCCATCTCCTCGTAGTCGCCCTGCTGCAGATCGACGATCTCGCGCTCGCTGGAGCCGCTGATCAGGATCATCGGGAAGCAGTTGGTGGTGGCATTGGCGAGCGCCGTCAGGCCGTTCAGGAATCCGGGCGCCGACACCGTCAGGCAGATGCCGGGCTTTTGCGTCATGAATCCGGCGATCGCGGCGGCATTACCGGCGTTCTGCTCGTGGCGGAATGAGATGACGCGCATGCCTGCGGCCTGCGCCTTGCGCGCGAGGTCCGAAATCGGGATCCCGGGCAGACCGAAGATCGTGTCGATGCCGTTCAGCTTGAGGGCATCGATGACCAAGCCAAACCCGTCGGTCATTTGTGTCGGCTTCGCCTCGGCGGCGATTTGGGGCTCGCTGACGGTGCCACCCATGGTTGTCTCCTCTGCAGCGGTACGCGGGGTCGCGCAGGCCGCTATGTTAGTGAGCGCGGCGCGCACCCGCCCTTGACGGTGGTCAAGGGTTTGGATCGTCTAGAATAAGCACCCTCGGCGAGGCCTGGAACAGCCCCGGAATGTCATCTCTCCTCACGCACCCGCAGCGCAACACCATACGGCTGCAGCTGCACCAGAACCTCATGCTGCGGGGCATGGCGCCGGCCCAATGGGACGAGCTCGAGCCTCTGCTCGCGGTGGCCGACTACCGCAAGGGGGACCTGCTCGTGCGTCAGGGCGACTCCGAGATGGAGCAGTTCTTCATCCTGGACGGCATGCTCAAGCGCGTCGTCTCCAACGCCGAGGGCCACGAGATGATCCTGCGCTTTGCCGCGGAGACCGAGATGGATACCTCGTACGCCGCCTGGCGCCTCGGCACCCAGATTCCTTACAGCATCGTGGCGGTAACCAAGGTGCGCACGGCCAAGCTCCCGTTGCCGCAGTGGGTGGAGTTCCTGGAGCGCCACGCATCCCTCAAGTCGCTGTTCGAGTACGAGGTCATGAAGGTGATGTCGGAAGTCATGGCGCATACCATCACGCTCCACCTGCTGGACGCGCCCGGGCGCCTTTCGCGCTTTCAGCGCAAGCACGGCGAGCTGTCCGGGCGCATCCCGAAGAAGGAGCTCGCCGCCTACCTGAACCTGACGCCCGAGACGCTTTCGCGTCTGAAGCAGAAACTCGGCGACCTGTAACGCCTAGCGCAGCCTGCGGATCAGCCAGGAAAGCAGCGGCCAGAAGAGCAGGAACAGCGCCAGGCCGGTGAGCGTGCCGACCAGCTTGTTGGCGAAGAACACCCCCATGTGGCCCTGCGACACCAGCATCGCCTGGCGAAACGACGCCTCCGCATTGTCGCCGAGCACGATCGCCAGCACCAGCGGCGCCAGCGGATACGACAGCTTCTTGAACATGTAGCCGGCGACGCCGAACACGACCATCATGTAGATGTCGAAGTTCGCGTTGTGGACCGTGTAGGCGCCGATCGCGCAAATTACGATGATGATCGGCGCGATCACGGAGAACGGGATCCTCAGGATCGCGGCGAACAGCGGCACGCAGGTGAGCACCACGATCAGGCCGGCGATGTTGCCCAGGTACATGCTGGCGATCAGGCCCCATACGAAATCCTTCTGCTCGACGAACAGCAGCGGCCCGGGCTGCAGGCCCCAGATGAGCAGACCGCCGAGCAGCACCGCCGCCGTGGGCGAACCCGGAACGCCGAGGGTGATCATCGGCAGCAGCGCCGAGGTGCCTGCGGCATGCGCCGCGGTCTCCGGCGCTACCACGCCCTCCACCACGCCGGTGCCGAACTTGTCGCCGTTCTTGGAGAAGCGGCGCGCCACGCCATAGCTCATGAAGGAGGCCGGCGTCGCGCCGCCGGGCACGATGCCCATGAAGCAGCCGACTCCCGCGGAGCGCAGCGAGGTGAGCCAGTAGCGCGGCAGCTCTTTCCAGGTTTCCAGGACCACTTTGAGGTTGATCTTGGCGCTCGCACCCTTGAATGCGAGCCCCTCCTCGAGCGTGAGGAGGATCTCGCCGATGCCGAACAACCCGATGACGGCCACGAGAAAGTCGAAGCCACTGAGCAGCGCAGTGAAGCCGAAGGTCATGCGCAGCGTCCCGGTCACCGGATCGGTGCCGACCGCGGCCAGCGCGAAGCCGAGCATCATCGAGGAGATCGTCTTGAACGGCGACTCCTTGCTCATGCCGATGAAGGCGCAGAACGTGAGCAGATACACGGCGAAGAACTCCGGCGGCCCGAATTCCAGCGCGAAGTTCGCCACCACCGGCGCGAGAAAGCTGATGACCAGCACGGCGACCAGCGCGCCGAAGAAAGACGAGGTGAACGATGCAGTGAGCGCCGCGCCCGCGCGGCCCTTCTGCGCGAGCGGATAGCCATCGAACGTGGTAGCCACCGACCAGGGCTCGCCCGGAATGTTGAACAGGATCGAGGTGATCGCGCCGCCGAACAGCGCGCCCCAGTAGATGCAGGACAGCAGGATGATGGCCGAGGTCTGCCCGCCTGGGGTCTGCGCCATCGAGAACGTCAGCGGCAGCAGGATGGCGACGCCGTTGGCGCCGCCCAGCCCGGGCAGCACGCCGATGATGACGCCGAGGATCACGCCCACCATCATCAGCGCGATGTTCTTGAACGTCAGCACGACGACGAAGCCGTGCATCAGGGACTGCAGATCGTCGATCACAGTGCGGGTCCGTTCAATCCAGTCCGAGCAGAACTTCGAGCGGTCCCTTGGGTAGCGGCACCAGGAACCACACCTCGAAGATGAGGAAGAACACGACGCTGTTGCCGATCGACACCAGCGCCACCAGCCACCAGGGATACTTGCCCAGCCAGCGCATGAACAGCGCCACGAACAGCGCCGAGGGCACGTAGATGCCGAGCCAGCCGACCAGCGCCACGTATATCGCCGTCGGGATCAGCACGGCGAGCACCAGCGTGAGCTGCCCGACCTCCACGAACACGCCGTTCTTCTCGCGCGGAATCAGCAGCCCGCGCACGAAGTTGACCGCCGAGGAGGCGCAGATGATGGCTCCGAGGTAGAAGGGAAAATAGCCCGGCTGCGGGCCGTCGGAGCCCCACCTCGCCCCGAGCCGCAGACTGTCGTAGATCACGATCAGCCCCAGCACGATGAAGAACCCGGCGACCACCAGCTCGGCGGTCTTGTGGCGCAGCGCGGGACGCGTCTGGCTTGCGTCGGACATCAAGATTCTCCCTGCTGATGTGAAAGCGGCGCGCCGTTGCCGGCGCGCCGCACCTCGACTACGCGAAGGCCTACTTGCCGGCCAGGAAACCGGCGGCCTTCATGAGCGCGACGTGCTCGGCTTCGGCCTTCGCGACCCAGTCGACGTAGGCCTGTCCCTCGAGCGAGGTCTGGTTGAACGCGCCCTTCTCCATCAGGTCCTTCCACTCCGGGGTCTGCTGAACTTTGCGCAGGAGGTCGACGTAATAGGCGACCTGATCCTGCGTCACCCCGCCAGGCATGAAGATGCCGCGCAGCATCAGGTAGCTGACGTCCAACCCGCTCTCCTTGCACGTCGGGACGTCGTACCAGGACATCGTGGCTGTCATCTTCTGGTGGTAGGGCATGCGCTGTTCGTCGAACACGCACAGGGGACGCAGCTTGCCGGAGCGCCAGTGCGCCACCGCCTCGATCGGGTTGTTCACCGTGAATTCGACGTGGTTGCCGACCAGCTGCACGGCCACCGCGCCGCCGCCCTTGAACGGAATGTAGGTGAACTTGGCGCCGGTCTTCTGCTGGATCGATGCGGTGACGATCTGGTCCTCCTGCTTCGAGCCGGTGCCCGCGATCTTGAATTTGCCCGGACCGGCTGCCTTCGCCGCGTCGATGAACTCCTTGGCGGTCTTGTAAGGTTTGTCGGCGTTCACCCACAGCACGAACTCGTCCAGCGCCATCATCTTCACCGGTGTGAGGTCGCGCCAGTTGAACGGAACGCCGGTGGCGAGCGGCGTCGTAAACAGATTGGACAGCGTGATGATCAGCTTGTACGGATCGCCCTTCGCGCCCTTGACGTCGAGAAAGCCCTCTGCGCCGGCACCCCCCGCCTCGTTGACCACCACCATCGACTGCTTCATCAGGCCGTGCTTGGCAATGATGCCCTGGATCGCACGCGCCATCTGGTCGGCGCCGCCGCCGGTCCCCGCGGGGATGACGAACTCCACGGTCTTGGTCGGCTCCCAGGCCTGCCCCACGCCCGGCCACGCTGCAACGAGCGCCGCGCCGAGCACCACGCCAAACGTTCGGGTGAATTTCACTTTCATGATGCAGCCCTCCTCCCTTGTGAATATCGTACGGCCTCGAATTCTAGCGCCGTTTCTTGCGTAGTTCTTACTGCAATTTTCTGGACTGAACCGCCGCGCACGCCTTGACCGCGGTCAAGATTCCTCGGATCCGGCCTGCGCCGCGGGCTCGGCCGACCGCGCGCGGCGCGCGAGCCAGGCGCCCAGCGCCACGACGAATGCCGCGCCGCACGCGCCCGCCACCCTGTATTCCACCAGCCATGCGGCACGCAGCACCACCCAGCCCTTTATCGCCGGGTCCGTCGCCATGATCTCGCCGGCGATGTAGCCGAGCAGCGCGCCGCCGAGCGTGATGATGACCGGAAAGCGCTCCATCATGCGCAGCATGATCGTGCTGCCGAAGATCACGATCGGGATCGAGATCGCGAGGCCGAGCACGAGCAGCACGGCCTTGAGGTCCGGCGGCCCCTGCTCCGCCGCGGCCGCCACGGCGATCACGTTGTCCAGGCTCATCACCAGGTCGGCGACGAGGATCGTCTTCACCGCCTGCAGCAGGCTGTCGCCCGCCTCGATGCCTTCTTCGCCGTCCTCGGGCACCAGGAGCTTCACGCCGATCCAGACGAGCAGCACTCCGCCCACCAGCTTCAGCCACGGGAGTTGCAGCAGCGCCACCGCGAAGATCGTGAGCAGCACGCGCATCACGATCGCCGCAGCGCTGCCCCAGAACACTGCGACTTTCTGCTGCTGCGCCGGCAGCGCGCGCGCCGCGAGCGCGATCACCACGGCGTTGTCGCCGGAGAGCAGCAGGTTCACCCAGATGATCGCGCCGAGCGACTTCCAGAAGCCGAAGTCGGCGATGGCTTGCAGCATTGCGGCGATTTCCTCGCGTCGATGCGCGGGATTCTAACCGCAATGCTTACGTCCACGTCAGAACAGACCGACCACCTTGCCGTCGACGATGTCGATCTTGTTCGCCGACGGCACCTTGGGCAGCCCGGGCATCGTCATGATGTCGCCGCAGACCATGACGACGAACTCAGCTCCGGCAGCGAGCCGGACCTCGCGCACGTTGATCACATGGTTCGACGGCGCGCCGCGCAGCTGGGCGTCGGTGGAAAAGGAGTACTGCGTCTTGGCGACGCACACCGGGTAGCGGCCGTAGCCGTCGTCCTGCAGCTTCTTGATCTGGGCGCGCACCTTGCCGTCGGCGGTCACTTCCGAGGCGCGGTACACCTTCTTCGCGATCTTGCCGATCTTGTCCCACAGGCTGTCGCCGTCTTCGTACACCAGCGTCGGCTTGGTGGATTTGTCGCACAGGCCGACCACGATCCGGGCCAGCTCGGCCGCGCCCTTGCCGCCGTCGGCCCAGTGCGTCGCCAGCACCACCGGCACGCCGAGTTTCGCCATCCTCGACTTGAGCAGCTCGATCTCCGCCGGAGTGTCGAAGGTGAAGCGGTTGATCGACACCACGCAGGGCACGCCGTAGACGTTCTGCACGTTGTCGACGTGGCGCTCGAGATTCACCAGCCCCTTTTCCAGCGCCGCGACGTTCTCCTTGTTCACCTCCTTGACGTCGACTCCGCCGTGATACTTGAGCGCGCGAATCGTGGCCACGATCACCGCGGCGTTCGGGCGCAGGCCGCTCTTGCGGCACTTGATATCGAGGAACTTCTCCGCGCCCAGGTCGGCGCCGAAGCCCGCCTCGGTCACCACGTAGTCGGCGAGCTTGAGCGCAGACTGCGTCGCGATCACCGAATTGCAGCCATGCGCGATGTTGGCGAAGGGACCACCGTGGATGAACGCCGGATTGTTCTCCAGCGTCTGCACCAGGTTCGGCTTGAGCGCGTCCCTGAGGAGCACTGTCATCGCGCCGTGCGCGTTCAGGTCACGCGCGTAGACCGGCTTCTGCTCGCGCGTGTAGCCGACCACGATGTTGCCCAGGCGCTTCTTCAGGTCCTCGATCGAGGTAGCGAGGCAGAAGATCGCCATCACCTCGGAGGCGACGACGATGTCGAAGCCGTCCTGGCGCGGGTAGCCGTTGCCCGGCCCGCCGAGCGAACCGACGATCTCGCGCAGCGCGCGGTCGTTCATGTCCATGACCCGCTTCCAGGTGATGCGGCGCACGTCGATGCCGAGCTCGTTGCCGTGGTGGATATGGTTGTCGAGGAGCGCCGCGAGCAGGTTGTTCGCCAGCGCGATCGCGTTGAAGTCGCCGGTGAAGTGCAGGTTGATGTCCTCCATCGGCACCACCTGCGCGTAACCGCCGCCGGCGGCGCCGCCCTTCATGCCGAACACCGGACCGAGCGAGGGCTCGCGCAGGCAGATCACCGCCTTCTTGCCGATGTGGTTTAGCGCATCGCCCGAGACCGACCGTGGTCGTGGTCTTGCCCTCGCCCGCAGGCGTCGGCGTCATCGCGGTCACCAGGATCAGCTTGCCGTCCTTGCGCCCTTTGAGCGAGTCGAGGTACTGGAGCGAGACCTTGGCCTTGGTATGGCCATAGGGCTCGAGCTGATCTTCCGGAATGCCGAGCCTTTCGAGAGCGACTTGGGAGATGCGCTTGAGCTTCGCAGCCTGCGCGATTTCGATGTCCGACGGCATTGCTCGAGACCTTTGTCGTTGTTGGAATGGGTTGTGCCGGCTCAGCCGTACAGCAGGGAGAGCGTCTCGCCCTTGCCGTAGCCTGGGTTGCCCGGCCGTGCGCCGCCCTTGGTCACCTTGACGGCGCAGTACTTGAACTCGGGGATTTTGCCGAACGGGTCGAGCGCCGGGTTGGTGAGCAGGTTCGCCGCCGCCTCGTAGAAGGCGAACGGGATGAACACCGCGCCGCGCGGCGTGCCCTCGTCGGCCCGCGCGTAGAGCGAAATGCTGCCGCGGCGCGAGGCGACCGTCACCACGTCGCCGGGCTTCGCCTTCAAGGCGGCGAGGTCGAGCGGATGGAGCGAGGCGACCGGCTCGGGCTCGATGGCGTCCAGCACGCCCGCGCGGCGCGTCATCGCGCCCGTGTGCCAGTGCTCGAGCTGCCGACCGGTGATCAGCACCACGGGGTAATTGCGGTCGGGCCGCTCGGCGGCCGGGATCAGATCCGCCGGCACGAACTTCGCCCGCCCGGTGGCGGTCGGGAAATGCGTGCGGAACACCACCGGCTCACCCGCGTCGCCCTCGTGCTCGCAGGGGTAGGTGACCGACGAGTCGCGCTCCAGGCGCTCCCAGGTGATGCCGGCGATCGAGTTCATGCCCTTGCGCATCTCGTCGAACACCTCGCGCGGCTCGGCGTACGACCAGTCGAGGCCCAGCCGTCGCGCCAGCTGCACGATGATCCAAAGATCCTCGCGTGCATCGCCCGGCGGCTCGATCGCTTTCCTGGCGAGCTGCACCATGCGGTCGGTATTGGTGAAGGTGCCGGCCTTCTCGGGAAAGGCGGTCGCCGGCAGCACCACGTCGGCGAGATACGCGGTCTCGGTGAGGAAGATGTCCTGCACCACCAGGTGCTCGAGCTTCGCCATCGCCTCGCGGGCGTGCGCCACGTCCGGATCCGACATCGCGGGGTTCTCGCCCATGATGTACATGCCGCGGATCTTGCCCGCCTTGGCGGCGTTCATGATCTCGACCACAGTCAGGCCCGGCTTGCCGTCGAGCGGCTTGCCCCACAGCGCCTCGAAGCGCTTGCGCGCCTCGGGATTGTCGACGCGCTGGTAGTCGGGGAACACCATCGGGATCAGGCCCGAGTCCGACGCCCCTTGCACGTTGTTCTGTCCGCGCAGGGGATGCAGGCCGGTGCCCGGACGCCCGATCTGGCCGGTCATGAGCGCGAGCGCTATGAGGCACCTCGCGTTGTCGGTGCCGTGCACGTGCTGGCTGATGCCCATGCCCCACAGGATCATCGATCCCCGCGAGGTCGCATACAGGCGCGCCACCTCGCGGATCGTCTGCGCCGGGATGCCGCACACGGGCGCCATCTTCTCAGGCGAGAACGCCTTGGCGTTCCTCTTCAGTTCCGCAAAGCCACTGGTGCGGTCCCGGACGAAGGCCTCGTTCACCAGGCCCTCGTCGATGATCGCGTGGATCATGGCGTTCAGCAGCGCCACGTCGGTGTCGGGACGGAACTGCAGGAAGTGCGTCGCATGGCGCTCGAGCTCGGTGCGGCGCGGATCGGCGACGATCAGCTTGACGCCGCTTTTCGCGGCGTTCTTGATCCAGGTCGCGGCCACCGGGTGGTTGACGGTCGGGTTCGCGCCGATGATGAACACCACCTCGGCATTCAGCACGTCGCTCACCTGGTTGGACACGGCGCCCGAGTTGATGCCCTCCATGAGCGCCGCCACCGACGAGGCGTGGCACAGTCGCGTACAGTGGTCGACGTTGTTGGTGCCGAAGCCGGTGCGTACCAGCTTCTGGAACAGGTACGCTTCTTCGTTCGAGCCCTTGGCCGAGCCGAACCCGGCCAATGCATAGCGATCCTGATTTCTTAATTCAAGTAATTTCTTTGAAGCAATATCGAGTGCTTCGTCCCACGTCGCCTCCCGGAAGACCTCCGACCAGTTCCCGGGATCGACTACGAAGTCGGCGCTCTTCGGCACGCCGGGCTTGCGGATGAGCGGCTTGGTCAAGCGGTGCGGATGGTGCGCGTAGTCGAATCCATAGCGGCCCTTTACGCATAGCCGCCCGTGGTTCGCGGGGCCGTCGCGCCCGGTGACGAAGCGGATCTTGTTCTCGCTCACGTGGTAGGTGAGCTGGCAGCCGACGCCGCAGAACGGGCACAGCGAGTCGACTTTGCGCTCTGCGACGGCGAAGCCCGCGTCGCGCGCCGGCATGAGCGCGCCGGTCGGGCAGGCCTGCACGCATTCGCCGCAGGCCACGCAGGTCGACTCGCCCATCGGGTCGTCGAAGTCGAACACGATCTTCGCGTGCTCACCACGGAAGGCGTAGCCGATCACGTCGTTCACCTGCTCCTCGCGGCAGGCGCGCAGGCAGCGCGTGCACTGAATGCAGGCGTCGAGGTTGACCGCCATCGCCGGGTGCGACAGGTCCGCAGCGGGCTGGGCGCGGGAAGGAAAGCGCGGCAATCCAAGGCCGAGCTTGCGCGCCCACTGGTCGAGCTCCGAGTCTAGCCGGTACTCCTTCTCCGGCATGTCCGCGAGGAGGAGCTCGAGCACCATCTTCTGCGAGGCCCGGGCGCGCGCCGAGTCGGTGGTGACCTCCATGCCCTCGGCCGGGTAGCGGCAACAAGAGGGCGCGAGCACGCGCTCGCCCTTGATCTCCACCATGCAGGCGCGGCAGTTGCCGTCGGGCCGCAGGCCGGGCATGTAGCAAAGGTGCGGAACCTCGACGCCGTGGCGCCGCGCGGCTTCGAGGATCGTCTCATCGGGCCGGCCCACCACCGTACTGCCGTTAAGCTTGAACTCGATCGGCATCGTGGCGAGCTGCCGGTTGGTCGGTCGATCCATCACGTCACCTCGTGAGGAAAGTACTTCATCACTGTAAGCGCCGGGTTGGGCGCCGCCTGGCCGAGGCCGCAGATCGATGCGTCGGCCATCGTCTGTGAGAGTTCCCTGAGCAGCGGCTGGTTCCAGCGGCGCTCGCCCATCAGCGCGAGCGCCTTGGCGGTGCCGACGCGGCAGGGCGTGCACTGGCCGCAGGACTCGTCGCGGAAGAAGCGCATCAGGTTCTGCGCCGCGTGGCTCGCCTTGTCGTGGTCCGACAGGATCACCACCGCGGCCGAGCCGATGAACGCGCCGTGCGGCTGCAGCGTATCGAAATCGAGCGGCACGTCGCCCAGGCTCGCCGGCAGGATGCCGCCGGAGGCGCCGCCGGGCAGGTAGCCGTAGAACTCGTGGCCTTCCTGCATGCCGCCGCAATATTCGTCGATCAGCTCGCGCGCCGTGATCCCCGCCGGCGCAAGGTGCACGCCGGGCTTGCGCACGCGCCCCGACACCGAGAACGAGCGCAGGCCCTTCCTGCCGTGCCGCCCGTGCGACGTGAACCAGGCGGCGCCCTTCTCGACGATCTCGCGTACCCAGTACACGGTTTCCATGTTGTGCTCGAGGGTCGGATAACCGAACAACCCGACCTGCGCGACGTACGGCGGGCGCAGGCGCGGCATGCCGCGCTTGCCTTCGATCGACTCGATCATCGCGGACTCCTCGCCGCAGATGTAGGCGCCCGCACCGCGGCGCAGGTGCATCGGGGGCAGGGGAAATTTCGCTCCGGTCTTAAGTCGCTTGATTTCCTTTTCCAGGATCGCCCTGCAGCCGGCATACTCATCCCGCAGGTAGACGTAGATTTCGCCAACGCCGGCGCACCACGCCGCCACCAGCATGCCCTCGAGGAAGCGGTGCGGGTCGCGCTCCAGGTACCAGCGGTCCTTGAAGGTGCCGGGCTCGCCTTCGTCGATGTTGACCGCCATGAGGCGCGGCGCCTTCTCGGCGGCGACGATGCGCCACTTGCGCCCGGCCGGGAAGCCCGCGCCGCCCAGGCCCCGCAGGCCCGAATCCTCCATGATCTTGGTGATCTCCTCGCGCGTGCGCTTGCCGGCGAGGCAGTCGGCGATCAGCCGGTAGCCGCCCGCACGCTGGTAGGCCGCGTAATCAAGGTAGCGCGGCACGGGGCAGCGCGTCGCGTCGTCGTCCACCGTCTCGCGCACCTTCGCCGGCGTCGCGAACGGCACCGGGTTCTGGCCGACCACCACGCACGGCGCCACTTCACAGCGGCCGACGCAAGGGGCGTGCAGCACACGGACGTCGGTGCCGAGCACGCTCGGCAGGCGGTGCAGCAGCTCGTGCGCGCCGGCCAGCTCGCAGGCGATCGAGTCGCACACGCGCACCGTGAGCGGCGCGGGCGCCTCGGCGCCCTCCTTCACGACGTCGAAATGGTGATAGAAGGTGGCAACCTCGTAGACTTCGGTGAGCGACAGGCGCATCTCGTGCGCCAGCGCCGCGAGGTGCGCGGTCGACAGCTGCCCGCAAGCATCCTGGATGCGGTGCAGGTGCTCGATCAGCAGGTCGCGCCGGCGCGGCGCGCCGCCGATCAGCCTGCGCACATCTTCGAGTGCTTTGGGATCGACGCGGCGACCTTTGGGCGTGGAGCGGACTCTGCCCTTCACGGTTCGTGTGCCTCCTTGCTTGCGCCGGGCCATTATCCGGCACGCGGCGGCGCGAAACGCTTGACTGCGGTCAAGCGCTTGGCGGCCCAGCTTGCCGCCGCTACCATGCCCGCATGTGCCGCGCGCTCCTCTACCTCGGCCGGCCGGTGCTGCTTGACAATCTGTTCTACCGGCCGGATTCCGCATTGGTGCGGCAAAGCTACATGCCGAAGATGCTGCACCTGCTGAACCTGGCGGGCTTCGGCATGCGCGCCTGGGACCGCGCCTCGCAAAACCCCGATGCGCCGTTCGCCTACAGCTCGCCGTCCCTTCCGGTGTTCGACAGGAACCTCAAGAACCTGGCCGAGAAGATCGCCGCGACCTGCGTGCTGGCGCACGTGCGCGGCGTGCCCTACAGCACCACGGTCGAGATCTCGCCGCAGAACGTGCATCCGTTCCAGTTCGCCGGCGTGCCGCTGGTCATGGCGCACAACGGCGACCTGGCCCAGTTCGCGCGCCTGCGCCCGCTCATCGCGCGCCATGTCAAGGACGAGTTCGCGGCGCAGGTGCGCGGCACCACCGACAGCGAGTGGATCTACGCGCTGGTGGTGTCGCACCTGAGGAACCCACGGGCGCGCCCTTCCGAGAGCGAGCTGATCGACGCGATCGCCGCGGCGCTCGGCGTGATCCGCGCCGCGCGCGCCGAGGCGGGCGTCGCCGAGTCGTCTTCGGTGAACCTGTTCCTCGCCGACGGCGCGCAGCTCGCCGCGGTGCGCTACTGCTTCGATTTCGGCTGCTTCCCGACCGAGGACCCCGCGCAGGTCCGCCCCGACAGCCTGCGCTACGCGAGCCTCTGGTACACGCTCGGGCGCGACTACGGCCTGCACGACGGCGAGTGGAAGATGACAGGCGGCGCCGAGCACGCCGACGCGCTGCTGATCGCCTCCGAGCCGCTCAGCAGCGACATCGCGGCCTGGGTGGAGGTACCCGAGTACGGCGTGCTGCACGCCGCGCTGCAGGATGGACAGCCGGCGATCAGCCAGCGACTTCTCGACTAGGGTCCGTGGCCACGACCTGCCCCGCATGCGCGGCCTCGAGCCGGTCGCCTTCGCCGCGCGCACCGCGCAGCCGCGCCAGGCTGATGAGGCGCGTCAGCTGGGTATTCGTATGCACCATGAGCGCGAGTAACCGGCCGTGGATTGCGCGCCGCAGCCGCGCCGACACGGCGCCCGAGCGGTAATAGAGCTCGTCGAAAATCGGTCGCGTGAATTCGAGCAGCAGCGCCTTCTCGCGCACGAACGCGGCGGCGCCGTGTGGCGCCCCCGCGAGCAGGCGCACGAAGCCGGCGAGGTTCCCCGGGCCGTAGAGCACCAGGCGCCGCTCGCGCTCGCCCTGGCGCGCCCACACCTCGACGGCGCCGCGCACCACCACGTAGCAGGCCACCGCCGGCGCCTCCGGAACGTACAGCGCCTGGCCGCGCGGCAGCTCGAGTACCGCGGCGCGCGCCGCGACGCGGTCGATGTCCTGCGCCTCGAAGCCCTCGAACAGCGCGAGCAACGGCAGGAACGGACGGAACTCGAACGACGCGCGCGCGACGCGCGGCACGCCCGCGAGCGGATCGCCCGCGGGCAGCGGCACCGCGGCGCGGTCCTCGGCCGAAGGCGCTGCGAGCAGCAGCGCGGTCAGGTTCTCGATCTTCGCGCACAGCGCCTCGGTCACCGCGTGCTGCACCGCGAGCGCCGGCGGCGTGTACTGCACGGCGAGCGCGCGAAAGTCGTCACGGGCCAGGTACCAGCCTTCCACCGGCTCGCTCGCGACTACCGTCGCCGAGACCGTGCCGCGCTCGATGAGCGCCATCTCGCCGAGCACTGCCCCGGGGCCGACCTCGTTCACCACCAGCCGCTCGCCGCCGGGCAGGTCGACGAGCGCCTGCGCACGCCCCGAGCGCAGCACGTACGCGCCCTGCGCCGCCTGCCCGTAGCGCAGCAGCCGCGCGCCGGCGGCAAACGATACCGGCCGGGCCACCGAAAGCAGCAGCTCGCGCGCCTCGCGGTCCAGCTTGTCGAGAAATGGCCTGTCGGTCTCCATGGCGGATCAATGTAACATTTCATGCGGTCGTCTAAAGAGGAGCGGCACGGTGAAGCACACTGCAGAGTCACTTCGGCGCATGAAGTCGGTGACCCGGATCCCGATGCTGACGGCGTACACGGCGCCCGTGGCCCGCTGTCTCGAGCAAGCGGAGATTCCCGTGATCCTGGTGGGCGACTCGGTCGGCATGGTGGAAATGGGCTTCGACAGCACCCGCCACGTGACCATCGAGCACATGCAATATCACGTCGGCGCAGTGCGCCGCGGCGCGCGTGACACCCACATCGTCGGCGACCTGCCTTACGGCTGCGACGACGATCCGGCGCAGGCGCTGCGCAGCGCGCGCCTGCTCGTCGGCGCCGGCGCCGACAGCGTAAAGCTGGAAGGCCCCAAGTACGAAGTCGTCCGCCATCTCGTCGCAAATGGCATCGACGTGGTGGGCCACACGGGGCTGACGCCGCAGACCGCGACCAGCTTCAGGCAGGTGGGCCGCGACAGCGCCGACTCCGAGCGCGTGCAGAACGAGGCGATCGGCATCGCCGCGGCAGGCGCCTACATGATCGTGCTAGAGCACATCCCGGAAGCGCTCGGGGCGGCGGTCACGGACGCCGTCTCGGTGCCGACGATCGGGATCGGCGCCGGCAAGGCCTGCGACGGGCAGGTGCTCGTAATCAACGACGCCCTTGGCCTGAGCGAGCGCCTGCCCCCGTTCGCCCGGCGCTACGCAGATCTCGGCAAGACCATCGTCGACGCCGCCCAGGCCTTCGCCAGCCAAGTCAAGGACGGCTCATTCCGATGAGGGGCAGATGGAACTGGGCCTGAAAGACAGATGCGCCCTGGTCACCGGCGGCAGCATGGGTATCGGCAAGGCCGCCGCGCTCGAGCTCGCCGCCGAGGGCTGCCGGGTCGCGATCGCCGCGCGCGGCAGCGAGGCGCTCGCGCAAGCCGCCGAGGAGATCCGGCGTCACGCGCAAGGCGAAGTGCTCGCCGTACAGGCGGACTGCACAAAGCCCGCCGAGGTCCGGCGCATGGTCGGCGAAGTGCTCGCGCGCTTCGGACGCATCGACGTGCTGGTCAACAGCATCGGCGCGGCGAAGTCCGGGCATTTCCTGCACCTGACCGAGGAGGAGTGGCGCGAGAGCCTCGAGTTGAAGCTGTTCGGCATCGTCCACTGCTGCCGCGAGGTCATCCCGCACATGCAGCGCCAGCGCTGGGGGCGCATCGTGAACCTCATCGGGCACCGCGGGCGCCAGCCCGAGGCGCAGGCCATGCCGGCGGGCGTCGCCAATGCCGGCCTGATCAATCTCACCAA
The DNA here is from genome assembly GCA_963739205.1 of uncultured Pseudomonadota bacterium. GTDB lineage: Bacteria > Pseudomonadota > Gammaproteobacteria > Burkholderiales > SG8-39 > DAHVFK01. Next base: position 376,272 of record CAVTZJ010000004.1, read on the forward strand.
GGCGCTCGCCGACGAGTTCGTCAGGGACGGCATCCTGATAAACGGGGTGAGCCCCTGTCCCATGCAGACACGGCGGCTCGAGTACATGGTGAAGGCGAAGGCCTCGCTGATGAACATCTCCGAGGATGCGGCGCGCGAGGAATTCCTGCGCGACATCCCCATCGGCCGCTTTGCGCAGCCGGAGGAGATCGCGCCGCTGATCGCCTTCCTCGCCTCCGCGCGCAACACTTATATCAGCGGCACCACCATCAGCATCGACGGAGGCGCCACGCGCACCGCATGAAAAAGAGAAGCCTTCCGCTCGCGCGCGTCTACCGGCTGCTCGAGCCCGGACCGGTGGTGCTGCTGACGACCGCCCGCAAGGGGCGGACGAACGTCATGACGATGTCCTGGCACACGATGCTGGAATTCGAGCCGCCGCTGGTCGGCTGCGTCGTCAGCAACCGCAACTTCAGCTTCGACATGCTGCGCGCGACGCGCGAGTGCGTGATCAACATCCCGACGGTGGAGCTCGCCGCGCAGACGGTGCGCGTCGGGAACTGCTCGGGCGGGACTAGAGACAAGTTCGCCGCCTTCGGGCTGACGCCCGTCCCGGCCGCGCGCGTCGCCGCGCCGCTGATCGAGCAGTGCTACGCGAATCTGGAGTGCAAGGTCGCCGACACTCGCATGGTCGAGAAGTACAACTTCTTCGTGCTCGAGGTGGTGAAGGCCTGGATCGATCCGGCGCGCAAGAACCCGCGCACGATTCATCACCGCGGGATGGGCGTCTTCATGGTGGCCGGCCGGACGATGAGGCTGCCTTCACGGATGAAATGAGCATGCCGCGGCGCGCGGCGACGATCTCGCCTTCGGCGAGCGGCCGCCAGCCCGGCTCGGCGGTGAGCGGGACGCTGGCTGCGAGGACCACGTGCTGCTCGCCTCCGCTTGCGGATTCGATCGACAGCCCTTCTGCGACCAGTCTCCCTTCGCCGGCAGGGCAGCGCCGCGCGAGCAACCAGAGTCCCGGGGCACGCACGCGGCCGTCGGGCTGCGAACGGCGGTCGCCGTGCGCGAACAGCGCATCGCCGTCGGCGTAGAGGAAGTTGGCGGGCCCCAGCGTGCGGATTTCGCGCGCAAAGCGGGCGACGAGCGCGAGGCGCCTCTCGAGCGGCGGCACGCCGCGCGCGCCGCGCCACAGCTTGCGCAGCCGCTCCAGCAGCGCGCAGAAGGCGTGCTCGGAATCGGTCTCGCCCACCGGCCGGCAAGCGCCCGGCGCGAATTGCGCGCGCAAGCGCCTGGGCGCGAGATGGCCGTTGTGCGCGAACACGTGCATCGCGCCGCCGAGCTCGCGCACGAAAGGCTGGCAGTTGCGCAGCGCGAGCGCGCCCTGCGTCGCCCTGCGGATGTGGCTGAGCACCAGCGAGCTCGCAAAGGCGTTGTCGCGGATGAAGCGCACGCAGGCGCTGTCGGCCGCAGGACGGGTGTCCTTGAACAGCCTCACGTCGCGCTCGGCGTAGTACGCGATGCCCCAGCCGTCCTTGTGCGGCCCGGCGAGCCCGCCGTGGCGCGAGAATTCCTCGAGCGAAAGGTTGACGTCCGCTTCGAGGCGGCTCGACATGGCAAAGAGCTCGCACATGGCAGTCGCGATGGTCGTCCAGGTGCCGGCCCCCGGGGTTGATCTAGCGCAAAGGCGCCGGAGCACGCGCGGCTAGGCTTGGTCCATCGGATTCTCAGCGGTAGAACGCACATGGCACAAGTCCAAGCCGAATCGAAGGCGCCCTCGCACGCGCAGAGCTTCACGCTGACGCTCGAGCAGGAGCAGGGCTACGAGTTCCGCGTCAAGTTCGACTGGCCCGCAGTCCCGGAGCTGGTGCTGGACGAGCCCGAGCCGCTCGGCGGGAAGCGCGGCCCGAATGCCGCGCGGCTGGTCGCTGCCGCAGTGGCGAACTGCCTGTCGGCGAGCCTCGTGTTCTGCATGCAGGGCAAGTTCAAGCAGAAGCCCGGCCCGCTGAAAGCCCGGGTGACCGGCACGCTCGAGCGCAACGAGCGCGGGCGCTACCGAATCGCAGGCATCGACGTCGCGATCGCGCTGTCGGACGAGGCTGGCGCGATCCAGCATTTCGACCGCTGCGCCGAGCAGTTCGAGGACTTCTGCATCGTCACCGAGAGCATTCGCAAGGGCATTCCCGTTTCGGTCAAGGTGACCGACGCCGCGGGCAAGCTCGTGCATCAGAACGGCTGATCAGCGCTCGGGCTCCGGAAAGCGCCCCATGCGCCACAGGCCCGGGAAGAGGCGCGTCCAGCTCAACGCGACCAGCATCGTCGCGACGCCGCCCACCACCACCGCCGGCACCACGCCCCACCAGGCCGCGGTGACTCCCGACTCGAACTCGCCCATCTCGTTGGAAGCGCCGATGAATACCGCGTTCACCGCGCTCACCCGCCCGCGGATCGCGTCCGGCGTGGCGAGCTGCACGAGCAGGTTGCGCACGTAGACGCTCACCATGTCGGCCGCGCCGAGCACGAACAGCGCGGCGAGCGACAGCCACAGCAGCTTCGAGACGCCGAACACCACGGTCGTGGCGCCGAAGACGGCCACCCCGCCAAACATCCAGCGCCCGACGTGGCCCTGGATCGGACGCAGGGCGAGCGCGAGGCCGCACAGCGCCGCGCCCAGCCCCGAGGCGGTGCGCAGGAAGCCCAGGCCCGCCGGGCCGACGTGCAGGATGTCGGAAGCGTACGCGGGCAGGAGCGCCGTCGCGCCGCCGAACAGCACCGCGAACAGGTCCATCGAGATCGCGCCGAGGATCACCGGGCGCGAGCGCACGAAAGCGAGCCCGGACAGGAGGTTCTGCCAGCTAAGCGGCGCGCGCCCCGGCGCCGCGCCGCCCACCACGCGCGCGGCGAGCATGAGTGCCACCGCCGCGGCGAGCAGCAAGGCGACCGCGACGTACACGCTCTCCGCGCCGGCGAAGTAGAGCAGACCGCCGAGCGCAGGCCCCGTGATGCGCGCCACCTGCATCGCGGAGGAGTTGAGCGCGACCGCGTGGCCGTAGCTTTCTGCCGGCACTACGTTCGGCAGCAGCGCCTGCGCGGCAGGCATCGAGAAGGCGCGCGCGATGCCGAACAGGCTCATGATCGCGAACACCGGCCACACCAGCGCGGCGCCGAAGCGCGAATAGAGCGCGAGCAGGAGCGCGCCCGCCGCCTGCAGCGCGAAGCAGGCCGCCGCGATGCGTCGCCGGTCGTAGTGGTCCGCGGCGTGCCCGGCGGGCAGGATGAGGACGACGAACGGCAGGAACTGCGACAGGCCGATGAGGCCCAGGTCGAGCGGAGCGTGCGTCCGCTCGTAGACCTGCCAGCCGACAGCCACGACCAGCATCTGCTGGGCGAGCGTGCCGAGCACGCGCGCCGCGAGGTAGCGGCCGAAGCCGCCGTGGCGCAGCACGCCGAACCCGGGCCCGGCCGCGCGCGCCACGGAGCGCTACTTGAGGACCGACTTGAGCGTCTTGCCCATCTCGGCGGGGTTGCGCGTCACCTTGATGCCGCAGGCTTCCATCACGGCGAGCTTCTCCTGCGCGGTGCCCTTGCCGCCCGAGATGATCGCGCCCGCGTGCCCCATCCTCTTGCCCGGCGGCGCGGTGATGCCGGCGATGAAGCCGACCACGGGCTTCTTCATGTTGTGCTTGACCCACTCGGCGGCGGTCTCCTCGTCCGAGCCGCCGATCTCCCCGATCATCACCACCGCATCGGTGCCCGGGTCGTCGTTGAACAGCTTCATCACGTCGACGTGCTTCAGCCCGTTCACCGGGTCGCCGCCGATGCCGACCGCGCTCGACTGGCCGATGCCGAGCTCGGTGAGCTGGCCGACCGCCTCGTAGGTGAGCGTGCCCGAGCGCGACACCACGCCCACGCGCCCCTTCTTGTGGATGTGGCCCGGCATGATGCCGATCTTCAGCTCGCCCGGCGTGATCACGCCCGGGCAGTTGGGACCGACCAGGCGCGTGCGGCGGTTCTGCTTGCGCATGCGGTCGCGCACCTCGATCATGTCGCGCACCGGGATGCCCTCGGTGATGCAGATCACGAGGTCCAGGTCGGCCTCGACGGCTTCCCAGATCGCCGCCGCGGCGAAGGGCGGCGGCACGTAGATCACCGACACCGTGGCGCCGGCTCTCTCCTTTGCGTCCTTCACCGTCGCGTAGATGAGAATGCCCTCGAAGTTCTCGCCCGCCTTGTTCGGGTTGACGCCCGCGACGTAGCAGGCGCGCCCGTTCGCGTACTCGCGGCTGGTGCGGGTGTGGAACTGGCCGGTCTTGCCGGTGATGCCCTGCGTGATGACGCGCGAGTCCTTGTTGATGAGGATGCTCATTTCTTCTTCCTCTTCGCTTTCTTGGCCGGCTTCTTCAATGCCTTCTTCTTCACCGGTTTCTTCTTTGGCTTCGCCTTCGGCTTCTTCTTCTTCACCGCCGCGACGGCCTTCTTCGCCGCATCCGCCATGTTGTCGGCCGAGATGATCGGCAGCCCGGAGTCCTTGAGGATCTTCTTGCCGAGGTCCTCGTTGGTGCCTTTCATGCGCACCACCAGCGGCACCGCGAGCTTGACCTCCTTCGCCGCGGCGACCACGCCCTCGGCGATGGTGTCGCATTTCATGATGCCGCCGAAGATGTTGACCAGGATCGCCTTCACCTTGCGGTTGGAGAGCATGATCTTGAACGCGGCGGTGACCTTTTCCGCGGTCGCGCCGCCGCCGACGTCGAGGAAGTTGGCCGGCTCGCCGCCGAACAGCTTGATCGTGTCCATGGTGGCCATCGCGAGGCCCGCGCCGTTCACCATGCAGCCGATCTCGCCGTCGAGCGAGATGTACGACAGGTCGTACTTCGACGCCTCAATCTCCAGCGGATCCTCCTCGTCCAGGTCGCGCATGGCGACGATCTCGGGGTGGCGGAACAGCGCGTTGTCGTCGAAGTTCAATTTCGCGTCGAGCGCGATCACCCTGCCGTCGCCGGTGAGAACCAGCGGGTTGATCTCCGCCAGCGACGCGTCGGTCTCCCAGAAGCACTTGTACAGCGCCTGCAGCAGCTCGCGCGCTTGCCCGACCGAAGCGTCGGGAACGCCGATCTGACGCGAGATCTCTTCCGCTTCGCCATTCGTCAGCCCGGTCGCGGGATCGATGAAGACCTTGCGGATCTTCTTGGGCGTCTTCGCCGCGACCTCCTCGATGTCCATGCCGCCTTCGGACGAGGCCATCAGGCACACGCGCTGGGTGCCGCGGTCGACCACCATCCCGACGTAGAGCTCCTTCCTGATGTCGGCGCCCTCTTCCACCAGCAGCCGCCGCACCTTCTGGCCTACCGGGCCGGTTTGATGAGTCTTCAGTTGCATCCCCAGTATCGAAGACGCGAATTTTCGAACCTCGTCGAGCGACTTCGCGACCTTCACCCCGCCGCCCTTGCCGCGCCCGCCGGCATGAATCTGCGCCTTCACTACCCAGACCTTGCCGCCGAGCTTCTGCGCCGCGGCGACCGCCTCGTCGGCCGAGAAGCACGGCACGCCGCGTGGCGTCGCGACGCCGTACTTCCTGAATAGCTCCTTGCCCTGGTATTCGTGAATCTTCATGCTGCCTTGTCTCCTCCCATCGGTCCTCGATACCACTTCGGATAGAGCTTGCTCACCGTCTCCGAGCCCGTCTCGAGCGCGATGCAGTGATCGAGCTGGAACGGCTTCGTGCCGTCGTCGCGCTCTTCCTTCATCTCGCCCGCGAAAGTCTGAATCGCCGCCGTCGGCAGCCCGCCGAGCATCTCGGTGATATGCGTGCAGCCCTGCACGCCGCCGAGCAGCTCGTGCACCTTCTTGCGGAAACCCTGGCGCAGGTTCAGCCCCACGAGCTTCGCGTACTCGGCCGGCGCCTTGTCGCAGCCGCCCGGGTAGGGCATCGCATCGGTCACCGCCGTCGCCGCTAGCACGTTCATGCGGCGGTCGATGGTGACGCGCACCCGCATCTCGTGGATCGCCTGCCCGGCGCGGCGCACGCCGGTCTTCAGCTCGTAGTCGTGGTTCTTGACGTCGCTCAGGTGGGCTTCGATGTCCCAATTGCCGTCGGCGCGCTTGTAGCCCTCGTAGCGCACGCGCCGCGTGTGCGTGAGCTCGCGTTCGACGTCCGGTACCGGAAGGGGCATGACGCAGGGAGAGTGCCGCGAAGCGGCGGATTCTAACACCGGAGCCGCTGCTAGAATCGCGCGATCCCGCCGGAGCAGGCTACGCATGAAGCACATCCTCGCGCTCGATCAGGGGACCACCAGCTCGCGCGCCATCGTGTTCGACGAGACCGGCACGCCGCGCGCGTCGGCGCAGCAGGAATTCCGGCAGATCTACCCGCGGCCCGGCTGGATCGAGCACGATCCGCGCGAGATCGTCGCCTCGCAGCGCGCGGTGGCGCGCGAGGCGGTGCGGAAATCCGGGGTCGAGGCGAAGAGCATCGTCGCCGCCGGCATCGCCAACCAGCGCGAGACGACGCTGCTGTGGGACCGCCAGAGCGGCGAGCCGCTGCACAACGCGATCGTATGGCAGGACCGGCGCACCGCCGAGCTGTGCGCGCGCCTCAAGTCGGACGGCGCGGAAGAGCTGGTGCGCGAAAAGACCGGCCTGGTGATCGACCCCTATTTCAGCGGCACCAAGCTCGCCTGGCTGCTCGACAATGTCCCGGGCGCGCGCGCGCGGGCCGAGCGCGGCGAGCTCGCCTTCGGCACCGTGGACACCTGGCTCGCCTGGAACCTGACGCAGAGCCGCACGCACGTCACCGACCCGTCGAACGCTTCGCGCACGATGCTGTTCGATATCCGCAGCGGCGACTGGGACGAAGAGCTCCTGCGCCTGCTCGGCGTGCCGCGCGCGATCCTGCCCGAGGTGCACCCCTCGGCGCACGCCTTCGGCATGCTGCCGCCCTCGTTCGTCGGCGAGCCGATGCCGATCGCCGGCATCGCCGGGGACCAGCAGGCCGCGCTGTTCGGCCAGGGCTGCCACCGGCGCGGCATGGCGAAGAACACCTACGGTACCGGCTGCTTCATGCTGCTGCACACCGGCTCCGAGCCGGTGCGCTCGGCGCACGGCCTGCTGTCGACCGCCTGCGCGCAGCTCGGGCACGCGCGCGATGCGCGCGACGCCGAGAAGGAGTACGCGCTCGAGGGCAGCGTGTTCGTCGCCGGCGCCGTGGTGCAGTGGCTGCGCGACGAGCTGAAGTTCTTCGCTTCTTCGGCCGAGGTCGAGCGCCTCGCGGCGAGCGTGCCAGACAACGGCGGCGTGTACGTGGTGCCCGCCTTCGCGGGCCTGGGCGCGCCGCACTGGGATCCGCACGCGCGCGGCACCATCGTCGGCCTGACGCGCGGCTCGTCGCGCGAGCACCTGGCGCGCGCCGCGCTCGAGTCGATCGCCTACCAGAGCGCCGACGTGCTCGAGGCGATGCAGAAGGACTCGGGCGAATCGCTCGCCGAGCTGCGCGTGGACGGCGGCGCCGCCGCGAACGATCTGCTGATGCAGTTCCAGGCCGATATCCTGGGCGTGCCGGTGGTGCGGCCGCGCGTGCTCGAAACCACCGCCCTTGGCGCCGCGTACCTCGCCGGCCTGACGGTGAACGTGTGGCGATCGCGCGAGCAGATCGCCGCGCAGTGGCAGGTCGAGCGCCGCTTCGAGCCGCGCATGGCGCGCGCCGAGGCCGCGGCGCTGCTCGCGCGCTGGCGCGAGGCGGTGCGCCGCAGCCGCGGCTGGGATGCAGGCTAGGAAGGTTTGGCGGCGAAGCGCTCGCGCGCGTAGGCGATGCGCGCAGCCGCGCTGTCGAGGCCCGCGCGGTCGCGCAGCACCGCCTCCAGGCGTGTGCGCAGGCCGGCGCGGTTCGCCATCTGGATCGCGAGTCCGGGCCGCGCGTTCAGCTCGAGCACCATCGGTCCGAGCTTGCGGTCGAGCACGATGTCTATCCCCTGGTAGCCCAGCCCGGTCAGCTCGTAGCTGCGACTCGCGATCTCGAGCATCGTCTGCCAGTGCGGAATCTGGATGCCGGACACCGGCACGCCGGTGTCCGGATGCACGTCGACGATGCCTGTGCGCAGCACGGCGGTGAGCGTCCTGCCGGTCGCCATGTCCACGCCCGTGCCGAGCGCCCCCTGGTGCAGGTTGGCACGCCCGCCCGACTTGCGGGTCGGCAGGCGCACCATCGCCATCACGGGCACGCCGAGGAACACGATCACGCGCACGTCCGGAACGCCGCGGTAGGTGACCGCATCGAACACCGGGTCGAAATTGACGCGGTATTCCACGAGCGCCTTGTCCGGAGTGCCGCCCAGGCTGAAGATGCCGGCGAGGATGTTGGAGATGTGGAACTCGAGCTCGTGCTCGGAGATCGAAGCGCCGTCGATCTTGCGATAGCCGTCCGGCCCGCGGCCGGTCACCACCACGATGCCCTCGCCGCCCGAGCCGCGCGCGGGCTTGACGACGAACTCCTCGTGCGCGGCGACCTTCGACTTCAGCTCGCGGATCTGGCGCGGAATCTCGATGATGGCGTACACCTCGGGCACCGAGACGCCGTGCTCGCGCGCCAGCGTCTTGGTGAGCACCTTGTCGTCCACCAGCGGATAGAAGCGGCGCGGATTCCACGGCAGCATGAACTCGCCGTTGCGCGCGTTGAGGCCGAGCACGCCGCGCTCGCGCAGCGCACCCGCGAGCGCGAACAGCCCCATCATTTCGCCAGCACCCTGAAGCGACGCAGCTCGACCAGGCGGTAGCCGGTGTAGCGGCCGAGCAGCAGCGTGGCGGCCAGCACGATCAGCAGCAGCTCCGGGAACACGAACAGCAGGTGCCGGATGAGCGTGTGCTGGATCAGCAGATAGCACACCGCGGCCACCGCCAGGCTGCCGCCCGCCTGCTGCAGGGCCTCCCTGGGACCGCGCTCCTCCCAGGCGATCGTCATGCGCTCGATGGTCATGGTGAGGATGACGATCGGAAACAGGCCGAGCGACAGTCCGACGTCCACGCCCAGCCGGTGCGAGACCACCGAGAGCGCGGCGATCACCATCACCACCACGATGAGGATCGCCGCGAGCCGCGGCACGAGCAGCAGCTTCAGGTGCTCGAAATAGAAGCGCACCACCAGGCCGAAGGACAGCACGATGGTGAAGAACACGATTCCCGCCGTCAACCCGGTCTGGCGGAAGGCGAGCGCGATCAGCACCGGCATGAAGGTGCCGAAGGTCTTGAAGCCGACGACGTTGCGCAGCACCACCAGGACGAACGCGCCGAGCGGCACGGCGAGCAGCGTGCGGAACAGCAGCTGCGCCTGCAGAGGCAGGCCGAACAGCGAGAACTCGATCAGCCGGTGCTCGAGCGCGCGCTGGCGCGCGACCGCGACGCGCGTGGAGAACTCGAGCGAGCGGCTCACCGTCACGTCTGTCGTGAGGTGCTTGCCGCCCTGCACGTGCGCCACCAGCGCCGGGCCGCGCCACCAGGGCAGCAGGTAGGGTCCCGCGTCCTTGAGCGCATCGCTGGTATAGATGGGCGTCCAATGATCGTCGTCGTAGATCTCGAGCCAACGCACGAAGCGCGCGTTGCGCCGCTCGGGCTTGAGCAGCACGCCGTTCACCACCTCCGCCGGCACGCCGGCGAGGCGCAGCAGATCGACCGCGACCACGGGGATGCGGGCCTGGCTGCGCATCGGGTCGCGTCCGAGGAGATAGGACGCTTCGTCGCCGGGCTTTGCCGCCTTCAGCCGCTCGACGAGCACCTCGGCCAGGGTGCGTGCATCGGCCGCCTTGGCGCGCGCACTGTCCACCAGGCTATGCGCGACCAGCAGCTCGTCGGGTGTGAATCGCGGCGCCTGCGAAGTCGGCGCCGGCTGGGGCTGGGCCGGCGGGGGCTTGGACAGGTCGACCACCACGCGGTAGTAGAGGTACTGGCGCCCCCTGGCGTCGGCGATCGAGAACACGGCGCGCTCGTTCAGGCGCGTGCGCTCGGTGGTCACGCCGTAGCCGCGCGCCGCGAAACCCTGGTCCATGACCGAAACCTGGCCGGTCTCGCTCGGCACCGAGAGCAGCAGCTTGGCCGGCCCGCCGTCGGCGTCGTAGGCAAGCTGCAGCTCGACACGCCAGATCTCGGAGCGCTGGTTGGGGGACAGCGGGAAGCCGAGCACCAGGACCTTGTAGGCGGTCGCCGAGGCGCCGGCGAGCACCAGCAGGCCGGCGAGCACGTAGAGGTGCAGCTTGCTCACTTCTTTTCTTCCGCTTTTCCCGCCGCCTCGCACGACGGAACCGTCGTGTACGTGTGCGTCGGATCGACGATGAACTTGTTCTGCAGGAAGCTGCGCCCGATGATCATCGGATACCCGAGCTTGCTGCGATCCACCAGATTGACCACCACCTCGCGCCTGACATTGCCCAGGCACAATGTGAGCACCACGGCGGGGCGCTTTTCGTTCTGACCGCCGGCCCGCTCGATGTCAACGTAGCGGTAGATCTCGCGGTCGAAGTCGACGCGCCCGTCATGCCCCTTGGTCCAGAACGAGACCCACTCCTTGCGGCCGCGGCGCTCAATCTTGACATCCTGCGCATCCAGCGAAGGGATGTCGGCGCCCGTGTCGATCTTCGCGTCAACGACCAGCTTGTCCTCGATCTGCACCGGCTCGACCCAGCCGATGACCGCGGCCCCCGCTGCGCCGGCATCGCGCGCGCCGAACGCCACGGCCAGCAGGAACCCGGCCTGTGCCAGGAAGCCGCGCCGCGCCTTCATGCCGCCTCCGGCTGCTGCGCCCACACGCGGCGCGCGAATTCGGGATAGTTCAACGCGATCTCCGCCCTCACCGGCCCGCGCAGCATGGTTATTTCCTCGCTTGTTGGCCCAATGGTAGCAGGCACCTCGGCCGGACAATCGAACTCGAAGCCGGTAGACGCGCGTACCTCGTCGACGTCGTGACCGGGGTGGACGCTCTCCAGCCGGAAGCGGCGCCGCTCCCTCTGCCAGGAAAACACGGCCTTGCCGGTGACAAGCGCCTGCGGCCCCCCGCGGCGCCATACGCCCGGCGGGCTCCATCCGGGGGCGCTGACGAACTCGACCCTCGGCACCAGCACGCGGCGGCTGTGCTCCTCGCGAAACAGGATGGTCCGCCCGGCGGCGAAATACATGAACGCCGAGCCAAAGGACCCCGGGAAGCGCTTGCCTTCCGCCCGCACCAGGTTGATGTTCGCCTCGCCGTCGATCTGGGCCCCGCCGAGAAAGAACACGTCGATCCTTCCCTGGCCGGCGAGATCGAACAGCTCGCGCGAGCCGTCGGTGAAGGGGTTGGCGCTGCGCTTGTGCAGCAGCGACACGCGGAGCGGCAGGCCGCGCGCCCTGAGCAGCGCGCAACCGGTCGCCGGGATCGGCGAGGCTGCGCCAACCGCGACGTGCGCGGCGTCGCCCACCAGGCGCGCGATCACGCTGGCGAGAAGCTCTTCCTTGGCGTAAGGACCCATTCGTCCAGGTAGCGCGCGAATCCTTCCCGGGTCTTCGCTGCGCGCGCGTAGGCGGCGAGATGCGCGTCGTCGACCGGGTACGCGCCGGCCACGCCGAGCGGCCAGGCGCCGCGCGGCGCCTCGGCGACACCGCTCACGTAGACCGACGCGAGCACGCCCGGCGCGAGCAACTCGTCGTCGAGCATGTCGCCCTCGCGCAGCGCTTCGCAGCTGACCAGCGTCGCCTTGGCCGCGTGCGCGATCGTCATCAGCTCGCGGCGCCGTCCAAGCCAGACGTTGCCCGCGCGGTCGGCCCAGCGCGCATGAAACAGCGCCACGTCGGGCGAAATCGCCGGTGCGAGCAGGATGGGATCGTCGCGTCCCATCGGATTGTCGATCACTTTCCAGTCGGGGCGTCCGGCGACGAGATCCGTGCCGAGCACGCCGCGCAGCGGCATGAAGGGCACGCCCTTCTCCGCGGCCTGCAGGGCAGCGTGGATCATCGGGCAGGTGGCGTCGCGCACGGTGATTTCGCCGCGCTCGACCGCCTCGGTGAAGCGCGGCGCGAGCCCCGCCTCGCCGAGCGAGACCGCGCTCGTCTCGATCTCGGCCACGCAGCCCGCGCCAATCAGTAGGTCGGCGCACATCCCGAGCACCGGCACGCCGAGCAGCCGCAGATTGCGCGCGCGGCGCCGCACCAGCGCGCGCACCACCGCCATTGCCGGCAGGCTGTAGTCGGGCGGCAGCGCGAGCAGTGCGCCGTCCGGGATTCGCTCGGCCAGCGCCCCGGCGTCGGCGTAGAAGCGCGTCGCGTTGGCGGGCAGCCTGTCCATGTCAGGACGTGCCGCCGACCGTCAGACCGTCGATCCTGAGCGTGGGCTGCCCCACGCCGACCGGCACGCTCTGGCCTTCCTTGCCGCAAGTGCCGATGCCGCTGTCGAGCTGCATGTCGTTGCCGATCATGCTGACGCGCGTGAGCGCGTCCGGCCCGTTGCCGATCAGGGTCGCGCCCTTCACCGGGTGCGTCACCTTGCCGTTCTCGATCATGTAGGCCTCGGCGGCCGAGAACACGAACTTGCCGTTCGTGATGTCGACCTGTCCGCCGGCGAAGTTGACGGCGTACACGCCGCGCTCGACGCTGGCGATGATCTCGCGCGGATCGTGCCGACCGTTCAGCATGAAGGTGTTGGTCATGCGCGGCAGCGTCAGGTGCGCGAACGATTCGCGCCGCCCGTTGCCGGTGAGCGGCATCTTCATCAGGCGCGCGTTCAGGCTGTCCTGCAGATAACCGCGCAGCACGCCGTCCTCGATGAGCACCGTGCGGCGCGTCGGGTTGCCTTCGTCGTCGATGGTGAGCGAGCCGCGCCGCCCGGGAAGCGTGCCGTCGTCGACCACCGTCACGCCGGGTGCGGCGACGCGCTCGCCGATGCGCCCGGCGAACGCCGAGCTGCCCTTTCTGTTGAAGTCCCCTTCCAGCCCGTGGCCGATCGCCTCGTGCAGCAGGATCCCCGGCCAGCCCGGGCCGAGCACCACGCTCATCGTGCCCGCTGGCGCCGGGCGCGCCTCCAGATTGGTGAGCGCCTGCGAGACGGCCCTGGACGCGTACTCCTCGAGCACCGCGGCGCTGAAGTGCGCGTAGCCGGTGCGCCCGCCCCCGCCCGCGCTGCCGCTCTCGCGCCGCCCGTTCTGCTCGGCGACCACCTGCACCGACAGGCGCACCAGCGGCCGCACGTCCGCGGCGAGCACGCCGTCTGAGCGCGCGATCAGCACCACCTCGTACTCGCCGCCCAAGTGCGCCATCACCTGCACCACCCGCGGATCGAGCGCGCGGCACATGCGCTCGAGCTTCTCGAGCAGCGCGACCTTGGCTTCCGACGGCAGCGTGGCGATCGGATCGAGCGGGTCGTAGCGTCGTACGGCGCGCGTCTCGTCGCGCCTGCGTCGCGCCGGCACGCGCCGGTTCTGGCCGGCCGCCGCGATCGCGCGCGTGGCGCGCGCGGCATCCTGCAGCGCGTCGAAGCTGATCTCGTCGGAATAGGCGAACGCGGTCTTGTCGCCGGAGATCGCGCGCACGCCGACGCCCTGGTCGATGTTGAAGCTGCCCGACTTGACGATGCCCTCTTCCAGGCTCCAGCTCTCCGAGCGCGAGTACTGGAAGTACAGGTCGGCGTAGTCGATGCGGCGCGTCCCGAGCGCCCCCAGCACGCGCGCGAGCTTGCCGGTCTGCAGCTCGTAGGGCTCGAGCAGGCAGCGCTCGGCAGTGCCGAGAACGATGTCCTGTTCCGCAATGCGCGTCATCGTATGCAGTTCGCCCGCCAGCCTCGTTAGGGGGACGCGGTCATCATAGCAAATGGGCCTCACTTCCCTTCGCCGCCGTCCGGCGTCGTGCCCGGCGTGACCCCGGTAAGTCTTTCGACCTTCGGATCGTCCCAAGTTCCGGTAATCGAATAGCGGTAGGAGAACATCTGGCCCAGCGGGTCCCTGAGCACGCGCTGCGCGAGCAGCGTGGCGACGCCGGCGAGCGGGTGTATCAGCCCGACCACGGTCGAGGCGGTGTCGCCGAGGCTCGGCACGACGCGCACCTTCACGTCCTGCGTCTCGCGCGCGAGGTCGGTCTGGCCCGCGAGCTCCACCTCGGCGGCCGAGCCCTTCATGTTGAAGTCGCTGGTGCGCATCACTCCGTCGCTGACGTGCAGCGAGCTGGTAATGCTTTCGAACTGGAAGCCCTTGGAAAACACGTCACGGAAGTCGAGCTGGATGCGCCGCGGCAGCATCTGCAGGCTCATGAGCGAGACGAGCTTTCCGAGACCGGGCTCGATCTCCAGAAACTGGCCGTCGTCCGCGCGCAGGTGCAACTCGCCCGCGAGGCTCGGGTAATCGATCGTCAGCGGGTCGCCGCGCCACGACAGCGAGCCAGACAGCTTTGCCGTCCCGCCCTTGACCAGCGCGGCGTAGCCGATGCGCTCGAGAAACTTACCCACGTCTTTCGCATCGAGCTGGAACTCGAGCGACGTGCCTCCCGGCGCCCCGGTGCGCCATGCGCCCTTGCCGGTCATCGACGCATCCGGGTTCGTCATCGCCAGCCGTTCGACGCGCCAATCGGCACCCGAGCGCTGCGCCGCAACCTCGACACGGCCGAGATCCTTGCCGCGAAACGTGAAGCTGTCGGCGATCAGGTCGAGCGCGGGCAGATCGTGCGCCTGGATGGCCGGCTCGCGGCCCGCGCCCGGCGAGTCGTCCGGGATGCGAAAGCGCGCCAAGCGCGCGACCAGCCTGCCGCCGTCTGCCGTCCGGTAGCTCAGGTCTCCGCCCATCTCGGCGGACTGCAGGTTCGCCGACCAGTCGCCGGCCTCTGCGCTGGCGCGCAGCGTCACGCCGTTCAGGCGCTTGCCGAACGCATCGAGCGTGCCGAGCTGCACGTCGAGCGTCGTCGGTCCCGGTCCCTCTGCCCCGCCTGGGAACAGCGCGCGCCAGCTGTCCAGATCGAGGCTCGCGAGCGAGCCGTAGAGCAGCACGCCGGGACGCTCGGGCAGGCGCAGCGCGCGTCCGGCCGCCGGCCCGAACGCGATCGAGGCGCGCCGCAGGGCCAGCGCGGCGCCTTCGCGCCGCCGCTGGAACTCGGCAGCGAACCGCTCGCCGAGCTCGACCGAGATGCGCTCGCGCGCTTCTCCCTCGCTAGTCGTGATCCCGACGCGCAGGGGCAGCGTCTCGCCTGCCGCCTTGTCGAGCGGCGCGGGCAGCACGCTGTTCACGCCGAGCAGTCGCGATTCGACGGCAAGCTGCGCGCGGCCCTCGCCCGCCGTGACGCGCGCGTCGTAGCCGAGCGTGCCCGAAATGCGGCTATCCCAGGGAGGACCAAGCAGCGCCGTCAGGCCGGCGACGTCGGTGCTGCCGCGCGCGTCGATTTGCACGCCCTTGCCTGCGCTGGAGCCGCCGCTGAAGCTCACCGGACCACCGAGCAGCCGCCCGTGCGCATCGCTCAGCTTGAGGCTCGACTCGGTGAAATGGAGGCGGCCAGCGGCTTGTTCGATCGGCGGCAGATGATGCCCGAGATCGATGGCGTTGCCGGCGAAGCGGAACTCGCCGTCGATCTTGCTCGCCTTGAGGTCGTCGAAGGGCAGCTCGAGCTTGAGCTTCAGGCTGCCCTCACCGGTGGCGTGCACGTCGTCGGTCAGCCCGCCGACCATGTGCCGCACTGGGCTCGCGGCGACATAGGCCAGAAATCGCGCGCTCGGCCCCGACGCCTCGCCCGAAATCTCGAGCCGCTTCGCGCCCGACACCAGGCTCGGAATCTCCACGCGCACGTTGGCGAGCGTAGCGCCGAGGATGGTGCCGCTGCGCCCGACGATCTGCACGTGGTCGCGCTCGAACTGCAGCTCGCCGTCGATCGACTCGATGCGCGGCCAGCCGTCGGCGTAGTCGAGGATCCCGTTCTCGAAGCGCGCCGCCACCAGGAAATCTCCCTTTGCCGGATCGGCGAAAGGGAAGTCGCGCAGATCGCCGCGCAGCCGCAGGCGCACGTCGCTCGCCTCGCCGGCGAGGATCGAGCGCGCCAGCCAGTCGCGCGTCTTCGCGCCCATGATGCGGCCGAGCGGCAGATATTTCTGCACGCGGCGCCCGTCGGCGCGCGAGAGCTGCGCCGACAGGTCGATCACGCCGGGTCCCGCGCCGCCGAAGCTATAGGTGCCGAACGCGCTGCCCGCCAGATCTGCGTTGGCGAACGCGATCGACGACAGGCGCACCTCGAGCGTGCCTTGGCGAGGGCGCGTCCACTCGATGTTGCCGTTGAGCGCTTGGAGCTCGATACGCGGCTCGGGGAAGACTTTCGGCAGCTCGAGCTCGCTCCTGCGCGAGGCCAGGCGCACCGTGCCTTTGTCCTGGTCGGCCTCGAGGCTACCCGAGATGCCCTCGAATCCCGGTATGTCGCGCCAGGCCTTCATTCTCAGGCCGGTGAAGCGGCCGCGGGCGCTGAATGCGGCGGCGTCCGGCAGTTGCCCGCTCCAATTGAAGCGCAGGTCGAGCAGGTTGCCGCGCGGCGCAAGTTCGGCGACGCGCTGGCGCAGCTCGGCGGGAATCGGCAGGTACTCGGCGAGCTGTGCCAGCGGCTCGAGTTCGATCAGGTTGGCGGTGAGCAGTCCGTGCTCGAGCTGGTTCGCGGCGGCCGGGCTCCACGTCAGCCTGAAACTGGTCGAGCGCATTGCGGCCCCGCCCTCGCGCAGCAGCGTCAGGTTGCGCGCGCCGAATTCGTACTCCGAGACGCCCATGCGGCCCTCCAGCCGCCCGCGCAGCGCGCTCAGCTCGAGCAGCGGAAGCTGCGCCCCCAGGCGCGCGACCACGCCGGTGAGCGCCAGGTCGGCGGTGGCGCGCAGCACGCGGCCCGACCCGAGGGTCGCCCACAGGCGCACCGCGCCCTGTCCGCGGCGCACTTCCACCGGATAGTCGACCCACGGGCTCCAGCCGGCGAGATCCGTATAGCCGAGCTCGGCGTACACGCGCCCGCTCCAGGCCGCGGGGCTGGTGACAGTTGTTCCCTCGAGCTCCGCGCGCAACTCGAGCGTGGTGCCGAGCGCCGCGGGCGGCCGTGCCGTGATACCGAGCAGGTGGCGCGCTCCCGCGTTGCGCAGGCGAAAGTTCAGGTCGCTCAGGACGAGCGGGGGCGCGCCGCGCTGCTCGTCCACCCAGGTGATCTCAGCGTCGCGCACGGTGATCTCGCGCTGCTGCAGGATCCAGTCGGTGAACCGGTGCTCGTCGGCGCCGGCGGCGAGCGCGATGCCCGCGACGTGCAGCCTGCCGGAGGCATCGCGCCGCAGGCTGAGCCGCGGCCCGCTCACCGTGAGCGACTGGAAGCGCAGGTCGGCAAAGAGCAGCGAGCTCCATGCCACCACGTTTTCCACCGCCGGCAACTCGAGCGCCACCCGGCCGCGACTGTCGTACAGCCGCACGTCGGTGAAATCGAGTTCCGGGCGCAGACCGCGCCAGTCGGCGCGTATAGCCCCGATTTCGACGCGCAGGCCGACCGCCTGCGAGATCACCGCGACGATGTCGTCGCGGTAGCGCTCGATGTTCGGCAGGATCCAGTAGCGCGCGGCGAGAAACACCGCGGCGCAAGAGATGAGCGCAGCCCAGCCGAGCACTTCGAGCAGGCCGATCAGCCACGGCGCGGCGCGGCCCGTCGCCGCGGCGGGGCGCTGGGCCTCGCGTTCGCTCTCGGTTTGCATGTTATAAGTTTCGCTTTTCATTCTAACCGTAAAGCTCCGTGCCGATTGCGCTGTCCTCGTCGCGCTACGCGCAGCACCTGCTCCAGGCGCGGCCGGAGCTCGGCGAAGAGCTCGTCTCGCCGGCGCCGTTCGCACGCGAAGCGATGCGCGCGGAGCTCGCCGCGGCGCCCGCGGACGACGAGGCGGTGCTCAAGGCGCGCCTGCGGCGCCTGAGGCAGCGCGTGCTGTTGCGCGTCATGGCGCGCGATCTCGGCGGGCTCGCGGACCTCGCGGAAGTGTGCGGCACCATGAGCGACCTGGCCGAGGAATCGATCGCGACCGCGCTCGATTGGACTGACGCGCAGCTGGCGCGAGAGTTCGGGCGCCCGCGCGGCAGCGCGGGCGCGCAGAAGCTGGTGGTGGTGGCGATGGGCAAGCTCGGCGGGCGCGAGCTGAACGTCTCCTCGGATATCGATTTGGTCTTTCTCTACCCGGAAGAAGGTGCGACCGACGGCGCACGTCAGCTATCCAACCACGAATACTTCGCGCGCGCGGGACGCAAGCTGATCTCGCTGCTCGCCGAGGTCACAGAGGACGGCTTCGCGTTCCGCGTCGACATGCGCCTGCGGCCCTACGGCGAGTCCGGGCCGCTGGTCGCGAGCTTCGAGGCGCTCGAGAACTACCTCGTGGCGCAGGGGCGCGAATGGGAGCGCTACGCCTGGATCAAGGCGCGCGCACTCACCGGCGAGCGCGATGCCGAGCTCGCGGCGATCGTGCGCCCGTTCGTCTACCGCAAGTACCTCGATTACGCCACCCTAGCCGCGATGCGCCGGCTGCACGCCGAGGTGCGGCGCGAAGTCGAGCGGCGCGAGCTCGCCGATCACGTCAAGCTCGGGCCGGGCGGCATCCGCGAGATCGAGTTCGTCGCGCAGGCGCTGCAGCTGGTGCGCGGTGGGCGCGAGCCGGAGCTCACCGTGCGCCCGACTCTCGAGGTGCTCGAGCGCCTGGCGGAGCGCCGCGTGCTGCCGGAAGGGGCCGCGCGCGAGCTCTCGGCGGCGTACGTGTTCCTGCGCAGCGTCGAGCATCGTCTGCAGTATCTGGACGATCGCCAGACGCACAGCCTGCCCGAGAACGAGGCGGACCGCAGCACGATCGCCGCCATGTGCGGCTGCGCGTCGTGGGGAGAATTCGCGGCGCGCCTCGCCGAGACGCGCGCAGCCGTGACGCGCCACTTCCAGGCGGTATTCGCCGAAACCCTGGGCGACGATGCGGGCGGACTGTGGCAGGACGACCGCACTGCGATGCAGACGGCGCTCGCCGCGTGCGGCTTCCGCGACGCCGAAGCGAGCGCGGCGCGCCTCGCCGCGCTGCGTGCAGGCCAGCGCTATGCGCAGCTGCCGGAGGACTCGCGCCGGCGCTTCGATGCGCTCGTGCCGGCGCTCGCGCGCGCTGCCGCCGCGACGCCCGACCCGGACGCCACGCTCGCGCGCGGCCTCGACCTGGTCGAGGCGGTCGCGCGGCGCGCGGCCTACCTCGCCCTGCTCGCCGAGCATCCGGAGGCGCTCGAGCGTATCGCGCGCATCGTCTCCGCCTCGAGCTGGGCGGCGGAGTTCGTTACGCGGCACCCGCTCTTGCTCGACGAGCTGCTCGACGACCGCGTGCTCTATGCGCCGCCGGACTGGCCGGCTTTCGCGCACTCGCTCGGCGCGCTGCTCGCCGCGCACGCCGGGGACACCGAGGCGCAGATGAACCTGCTGCGCGAGCAGCACCAGGCGCAGGTGTTCCGCCTGCTGGCGCAGGATCTCGCGGGGCTGCTGAGCGTCGAGCGCCTCGCCGATCACCTCTCGGCGCTCGCCGACATCGCGCTCGGGGCGACGCTCGAGCTGGCCTGGGGCCAGATGCGCCGCCACCGCGAGGGGCCGCCGCGTTTCGCCGTGATCGGCTACGGCAAGCTGGGCGGCAAGGAACTCGGCTACGCCTCCGACCTCGACATCATCTTCCTGTACGACGACCCCGACGAGCAGGCGCAGGAGGTGTACGCGCGGCTCGCTGCGCGCGTCAACAACTGGCTGACGACGCGCACCTCTGCAGGGGTGCTGTTCGCCACCGACCTGCGCCTGCGGCCGAGCGGCGCCTCCGGGCTGCTCGTATCGTCGGTCGCGGCGTTCGAGGAGTACCAGGAGAAGCAGGCCTGGGTGTGGGAGCACCAGGCGCTCACGCGGGCGCGCGTCTGCGCGGGCGACGCCGCGGTCGGGGCCGCCTTCGAGGCGCTCCGCGAGCGCATCCTGCGCCGCAGCCGCGACCCGCAGGCGCTAGCGAAGGAGGTGCTCGCGATGCGCGCCAGGATGCACCAAGCCCACCCGAATCCCTCGGGGCTGTTCGACGTCAAGCACGACCCCGGCGGCATGATCGACCTGGAATTCGCGGTGCAGTACCTGGTGCTCGCGCACGCGCATCGCCATCCCCGCCTCACCGGCAACCTCGGCAACATCGCGCTGCTCGGCATGGCGGGCGAGCTCGGCCTGATCCCCGCGGAGCTCGCGCGCCGCGGCCAGGACGCCTACCGCGAGTTGCGCCGCGTACAGCACGCGCTGCGGCTGGGCGGCGCGCAGTACGCGCGCGTGCCGCCCGAGCAGCTGGCCGAGCACGCGCGCGCGGTGCGCGAGCTTTGGGACGAGGTACTAGGAGCCGCCGGCACCGGTTGAGGGCGGTTGCGCGGGAAGGCCCTGCCAGCCGCCGCCGAGCGCCTTGATCAGCGCCACCGACGCGAGCAGCCGCTGTCCGTAGATGGTGACCGCGCTGCGCTCGTTCGAGAGCTGTGCCGCCTGCACCACGACCACGCCCAGGTAATCCACGGTTCCCGCCCTGTACTGATTCGTGGTGAGGCGCAGCGATTCGCGCGCGGCCTGCACGGCCTCGTCCTGCACCGCGGCCTCCTGCTCGAGGATGCGCAACGCGGCCAGGTTGTCCTCGACCGACTGGAACGCGGCGAGCACCGTTTGGCGGTAGGCCGCGACGTTCGCGTCGTAAGCGGCGATCGCCTGGTCGCTGAGCGCGCGGCGCAGGCCCGCATCGAACAGCGTCTGCGCCAGCGCCGGCCCCACTGCCCAGAACTGGTTCGGCGCGCTGAGCCAGCCCGCCAGGCTCGTGCTCTGGAAGCCGGCGCTTGCCGGGATGGTCAACGCGGGATAGAAAGCCGACTGGGCGACCCCGATCTGGGCATTCGCCGCGGCGACGCGGCGCTCTGCCGCCGCGATGTCCGGCCGGCGTTCGAGCAGCTGCGCCGGCACGCCCACGGGCAGCGATGGCATCGCGATGCCCATCGACGCCGGCGCGATGGCGAACTCGGCCGGTGGCTTGCCGACCAGCACGGCGATCGCGTGCTCGAGCGCCGCGCGCTGCACACCGAGGTCGATCTCCTGCGCCTGCGTGCTCTTGAGCTGCGCCCGGGCGAGCGTGATGTCCACCTTGCCGACGACGCCCACCGCGTAGCGGTTCTGCGTCAGCTCGAGCGACTTCTGATAGGCCGCCGCCGTGTCCGCGAGCAGCTGGCGCTCAGCGTCAACCACCCGCAGCTGAAAATAGTCGCTCGCCAGCTCGGCTTGCGCCGACAGGCGCGCACCGGCGAGATCGGCCGCACTCGCCTCGGCGCTCGCTTCGCTCGCCTCCACGGTGCGGCCGATGCGCCCCCAAAGGTCGGGCTCCCAGGCCGCATCGAGCGAGACCAGGCGCGTGGTCGCTTCAATGCCGCTGCCGGGCGCGCGGCTGCGCGTCACCGAGACCGACCCCGACACGGTCGGGAAGAACGACGCGCGCGCCTCGCGCACGATCGCGCGCGCCTCGCGGTACTGCGCCTCGGCAACGCGCAGGTTCTGGTTCGAGGTATCGATCTGCCTGATGAGCGCGTCCAATTCACTATCGCCGTAGATCGTCCACCAGCTGCCGCGCGCCTCGCCGTCGCGCGGCTGCGCCGGCCGCCAGGCCGCGTCCTCCTTGTATGCGACCGGCACCTCGACGCCCGGGCGCTCGTAGTCCGGGCCGACCATGCATGCGCCGAGTGCGGCGCAGGCCATCACGGCGCAGGCGAGGTGCGCTCTCATGGAGACTCGCTCACTTCCGTTCCGGCGCGGCCGAGCCGCGTCGCGCGCCACAGCCCCCGGCACCACAGGCGCAGGCGATCCAGGTACAGGTACATCACCGGCGTGGTGTACAGGGTGAGCATCTGGCTCACGAGCAACCCCCCGATGATCGACAGGCCGAGCGGGCGGCGCATCTCGGCACCGTCGCCGCCTGCGAGCGCGAGCGGCACCGCGCCGAGCATCGCCGCGAGCGTGGTCATCATGATCGGGCGAAAGCGCAGCACGCAGGCCTCGTAGATCGCCTCGTGCGGCGGCTTGCCGTGGGCGCGCTCCGTCGCCAGCGCGAAGTCGATCATCATGATCGCGTTCTTCTTGACGATGCCGATCAGCAGGATCACGCCGATCAGCGCGATGATGCTGAACTCGGTGCGGAACGCAAGCAGCGCGAGCACTGCACCCACCCCGGCCGAGGGCAGCGTGGACAGGATCGTGATCGGGTGCACGTAGCTCTCGTAGAGCACGCCGAGCACGATGTAGACCGTGACCAGCGCCGCGAGGATGAGCCACGGCTGGCTGGCGAGCGACTGCTCGAAGGCGCGCGCGGTGCCCTGGAAGCTGCCGTGGATGCTCGAGGGCACGCCGATGCGTGCCATCGTGTCGGTGATCGCGTGCGCCGCCTGCGACAGCGACACGCCGGGCGCAAGGTTGAACGAGATCGTGGCTGCCGCGAACTGGCCCTGGTGGTTGACCTGCAGCGAGGTGTTGGTCGGCGCCCAGCGCGCGATCGCCGAGAGCGGAACGCGTCCGCCCGCGGCAGGAATCAGGTACACGCCGTTCAACGCCTCCGGGCTCTGCCAGTACGCCGGCGCAACCTCCATGACGACGTGGTACTGGTTGAGCGGCGCGTAGATGGTGGAAACCTGCGCCTGGCCGAAGGCCAGATTGAGCGCCGTGTCGATGTCCTTGGGCGTGAGGCCCAGGCGCGCGGCCGCGTCGCGGTCGATGATGAGCGTTGTCTGCAGCCCGTGCACTTCCTGGTCGCTGTTGACGTCGATCACCTGCGGCACGTCGGCAAGTGCGCTTTGCAGGCGCGGCGTCCAGCTGCGCAGCGCCGCCAGGTCGTCTGCCTGGAGCGTGAACTGGTAGGCGGCGTTGCTCTGGCGCCCGCCGACGCGGATGTCCTGCACCGGCACGAGGAACAGCCGCGCGCCCGGCTCGTGCGCGAGCTTTCCGCGCAGGCGCCCGATGACCTGGTCGGCCGAGAGCTTGCGCGGCCCGAGGGGCTTGAGCGAGATGAAGACGAAGCCGGAGTTGGTGCGGCTGCCGCCCGTGAAGCCGACCACGTTCTCCACCGCCGGATCGCTGCGGATGATGGCCATGAAGTCCGAGAGCTTCTTCTCCATCGCCTGGAACGAGATGCCTGGTCCGCCTGGATCGAGCCGATCACGCGTCCGGTGTCCTGCTGCGGAAAGAAGCCCTTCGGCACGATCACGTACAGGTAGAAGTTGAGCCCCACGGTGACGGCGAGCACCAGCATGACCAGGCGCGGGTGGCGCAGCGCCCATGCCAGGCTCGTACGGTAGCGCGCGAGCAGCCCGTCGAAAGCGCGCTCCGTGCCGTGGTACAGGCGCCCGTGCCCGCGCTGCGCGTCGCCCTTCAGCAGGCGCGCGCACATCATCGGCGTGGTGGTGAGCGACACGACGAGCGAAACCCCGATCGCCACCGACAGGGTCACTGCGAACTCGCGGAACAGCCGCCCCACGATGCCACCCATGAGCAGGATCGGGATGAACACCGCCATCAGCGACAGGCTCATCGACAGCACTGTGAAGCCGACCTCGCGCGCGCCCCGCAATGCCGCCTCGAAGGGTGCGACGCCCTGCTCGATGTGCCGCGACGCGTTTTCCAGCACCACGATCGCGTCGTCGACGACGAAGCCGGTCGGCGATGGTGAGCGCCATCAGCGAAAGATTGTCGAGGCTGTAGCCGCACAGGTACATCACGCCGAATGTGCCGACCAGCGACACCGGCACCGCGACGCCGGAATGAGCGTCGCGCGCGCATTGCGCAGGAACACGAAGACCACCAGGATCACCAGCGCCATGGCGATGAGCAGCGTGCGCTCGACCTCGCGCAGCGAGGCGCGGATCGTCGAGGTGCGCTCCATCACCACGTTGAGGTGGATCGCCGCCGGGATGGCCGCCTCGAGCTGCGGCAGCACCGCGCGCACCCGGTCGACGGTCTCGATGATGTTGGCCCCGGGCTGCGTTGAACAGGATTACCAGCACCGCCGGCTTGCCGTTGGCGAGCCCCGCGTTGCGCACGTCCTGCACCGAGTCGACCACATCAGCCACGTCCGACAGCCGCACCGGCGCGCCGTTCTGCTAGGCGACTACCAGCGGGCGGTACTCGGCTCGCCTGCGTGGCCTGGTCGTTGGCGTAGATCTGCCAGTGCCGCTCGCCCTCCTCGACGGCGCCTTTCGGACGGTTGGCGTTCGCCGCGGTGAGCGCATTGCGCACCTGCACCAGGCTGATGCCGTACTGGTTGAGCGCCTTGGGATTCAGCTCGACGCGCACCGCAGGCAGCGAGCTGCCGCCCACGGTGACCTGGCCGATGCCGTCCACCTGCGACAGCTTCTGCGCAAGTGATGGTCGAGGCGGCGTCGTACATCCTGCCGCGATCGAGCGTGTCGGAAGTGAGCGACAGGATCATGATCGGCGCGTCGGCCGGATTGACCTTGCGGTAGGTCGGATTGCTCGGCAGTCCGGTCGGCAGCAGGCTGCGCGCCGCGTTGATCGCGGCCTGCACATCGCGCGCCGCGCCGTCGATGTCGCGGTCGAGGTCGAACTGCAGCGTCACGCGCGTCGAGCCGAGCGAGCTCGTCGAGGTGATCTCGGTGACGCCGGCGATGCGCCCCAGCGCGCGCTCAAGCGGCGTCGCGACCGTGGCGGCCATCGTCTCGGGGCTCGCCCCCGGCAGGTTCGCCTGCACGGAGATGGTCGGGAAGTCGACCTGCGGCAGCGGCGCGACCGGCAGCAGATGGAACGCCACCGCGCCCGCGAGGAAGATCCCCGCGGTAAGCAGCGTGGTGGCCACCGGCCGGCGGATGAACAGCTCACTGACGTTCATGCCGCGCCCTGCCCGGCGGTCGCCGCATCGACGCGCCGCGCCAGGCGGTCGAACGCGAGGTAGATCACCGGCGTGGTGAACAGCGTGAGCACCTGGCTCAAGATCAGGCCGCCGACCATCGTGATGCCGAGCGGATTGCGCAGCTCCGAGCCAACGCCCCGTGCCGAGCATCAGCGGCAGCGCGCCGAACAGCGCCGACAGCGTGGTCATCAGGATCGGACGGAAGCGCAGCATGCAGGCCTGGGAGATGGCCTCGCGCGGGCTCTTGCCCTCGTCGCCGCTCGGCGTCCAGCGCGAAGTCGATCATCATGATCGCGTTCTTCTTGACGATGCCGATCAGCAGGATGATGCCGATGATGGCGATCACGCCGAGGTCGCTGCGCGCCAGCATCAGCGCGAGCAGCGCGCCGACGCCCGCCGAGGGCAGCGTCGACAGGATCGTAATCGGGTGGATGTAGCTTTCGTAGAGCACGCCGAGCACGATGTACATCGTGACGATCGCCGCCAGGATCAGCAGCAGCTCGTTGCTGAGCGACGCCCGGAAGGCGAGCGCCGCGCCCTGGAAGGCGGTGTTCACCGAGACCGGCAGGCCGAGGTCGCGCTCGGCGCCCTCGATCGCCTTGACCGCGTCGCCGAGCGAATAGCCCTGGGCGACAGTTGAACGATATGGTCGCTGCCGGGAACTGGCCCAGATGGTTGATCGCCAGGGAGGCGGGCTTCTCCACGGTATGCGTAACAGCCGCCAGCGGCACCTGGCCGCCCCCGGTCGAGGGCACGTACAGGCCGGCGAGCGCCTGCGGGCCGACGCGGAAGTCCGGCTGCACCTCGAGCACCACGCGGTACTGGTTCGACTGCGTGAAGATGGTCGACACCAGCCGCTGGCCGAACGCGTCGTAGAGCGCGTTGTCGAGCGCCGCCGGCGTGATGCCCAGGCGTCCCGCGGTGTCGCGGTCGATCGCGAGGAAGGCCTGCAGTCCCTGGTCCTGCAGGTCCGTGGCCACGTTCGCGAGCTGCGGCAGCTGTGCCAGCCGATCGACCAGCTTGCCGGTCCAGAGCGACAGCTCCGCCGGGTCGGGCGTCTCAAGCGTGAACTGGTACTGGGTGCGGCTGACGCGGTCCTCGATGGTCAGGTCCTGCACCGGCTGCATGTACAGGCGGATGCCCGGCACCGCCGCGAGCGCCGCTGCAGGCGCCGGATCACCGCGCTCGCGCTCGCGCCGCGTTCGGCGAGCGGCTTCAGGTTGATCAGCACGCGGCCGCTGTTCAGGGTGGCATTGGTGCCGTCCACGCCGATGAACGACGACAGGCTCTCGACCGCCGGGTCCTCGAGTATCGACCCGGTCGAGCGCCTGCTGGCGCTCGGCCATGGCGTCGAACGAGATCGACTGCGGCGCTTCCGAAATGCCCTGGATGACTCCGGTGTCCTGCACCGGGAAGAAGCCCTTCGGCACCACAGACGTACAGCAGCGCCGTGAGCACGAGCGTGCCGAGCGCGACGAGCAAAGTCGCCCCCTGGCGATCGAGCACCCAGTCGAGCATGCGTCCGTAGGCGGCGATCGTCCTGTCGAACAGCCGGCCGCTCGCGCGGTAGAAGCGCGCCCTGCTCGGCCTCCGGCACGTGGCGCAGCAGGCGCGCGCACATCATCGGCGTGAGGGTGAGCGAAACTACCGCCGAGATCAGGATCGCGACGGCGAGCGTGATCGCGAACTCGCGGAACAGGCGCCCGACCACGTCGCCCATGAACAGCAGCGGGATCAGCACCGCGATCAGCGAGAAGGTGAGCGAGATGATGGTGAATCCGATCTGCTCGGAGCCCTTGCAGCGCGGCCTCGCAGCGGCGGCATCGCCCTGCTCGATGTAGCGCGCGATGTTCTCGATCATCACGATCGCGTCGTCGACCACGAAGCCGGTGGCGATGGTGAGCGCCATCAAGCGTGAGGTTGTTGATGCTGAAGCCAGCCAGGTACATCACGCCGAAGGTGCCGACCAGCGACAGCGGCACCGCGACGCTCGGAATCACGGTCGCCGCAGCGCTGCGCAGGAACAGGAAGATCACCATCACTACGAGGGCCACCGCGAGCAGCAGCTCGAATTGCACGTCGCGCACCGAGGCGCGGATCGTCGTGGTGCGGTCGGTGAGCAGCGCGACGTCGATCGACGCCGGCAGCGCGGCGCGCAGCTGCGGCAGCAGCTGCTTGATGCGGTCGACGACCTCGATCACGTTGGCGCCAGGCTGGCGCTGGATATTGACGATCACCGCCGGGGCGTCGTTCATCCAGGCGGCCAGGCGTGCGTTCTCGGCGCCTTCGACTCACCGTGCCCAGATCCGAGAGGCGCACGGGCGCGCCGTTGCGGTACGCGATGACCACGTTCGCGTACTGCGCCGCCGACTGGATCTGGTCGTTGGCATCGATCGTGTAGGCGCGTGTCCGGACCGTCGAAGCTGCCCTTGGCCTGGTTGACGTTGCGTTGGCGACCGCGACGCGCACGTCCTCCAGCCCCAGCCCGTTGGCGGCGAGCGCCTTGGGATTGAGCGCGACGCGCACCGCAGGCCGCTGCCCGCCGGAAATCGTCACCAGCCCGACCCCCGTGAGCTGCGAGATCTTCTGCGCCAAGCGCGTGTCGGCGAGATCTTCGATTTTCGGCAGCGGCAGCGTCGCCGAGGTCAGGCCGAGCGTCAGGATCGGCGCGTCGGCGGGGTTCACCTTGCTGTACACCGGCGGCGCTGGCAGATCGGTCGGCAGGAAGTTCGACCCCGCGTTGATCGCCGCCTGCACCTCCTGTTCGGCCACGTCCAGGCCCAAGTCGAGGCTGAACTGCAGCGTGATCACCGAGGCGCCGCCCGAGCTGGTCGAGGACATCTGCTTGAGACCCGGCATCTGGCCGAACTGGCGCTCGAGCGGCGCGGTCACCGACGAAGTCATCACGTCCGGGCTGGCGCCCGGATAGAAGGTGACCACCTGAATCGTCGGGTAGTCGACTTCTGGCAGCGCGGAGAGCGGCAGCAGGCGGTAGGCGAGCGCGCCCGAGAGCAGGATGGCGACCATCAGCAGCGAGGTCGCCACCGGCCGGAGGATGAACGGCCGGGACGGGTTCATTTCACTGGCTCACGAGCCGCCGGACTGTTCGTGGTGCCCCCTACGGCGCTTAGAGGGGGGCGGCTTCGCGACCGCCGCCTGCGCCGCTTCGCGCGTGGTCGGCGCGACCTTGGCGCCCTCGCGCAGTCGGTCGGTGCCGTCGATCACCACCCGGTCGCCGGCCGCGGCGCCGGCGCTCACTGCGGTCAGCTCGCCTTCGCTCGGGCCAAGTTTGACGCCGCGCAGCGTCACGGTGTCGTCGGGCTTGACCAGGAACACGTACAGGCCCTGCGTGCCGCGCTGCACGGCGCTCGAGGGCACGGTGACGACGCCGCGCAGCGTGTCGATCAGCATGCGCACGTTGACGAACTGCTGGGGGAATAGTCGCCCGTCCTCGTTCGGGAATTCCGCCTTGAGCTTGACGGTCCCGGTCGCGGGATCGATCTGGTTGTCCACCGCGAGCAGCCGCCCCGAGGCGAGCCGCGTGGTGTCCTCGCGTCCAAAGGCCTCGACCGGAATGCGCCCGCCTTCGTGCAAGCGCGCGAGCACGCCGGGCAGGCTGTCCTGGGGAATCGCGAACACGACGGTGATCGGCTGCAACCGCGTGATCACCACCAGCCCGTTGGCATCGCTCGCATGCACCACGTTGCCGGGGTCGACGAGCCGCAGACCGAGGCGCCCGGAAATCGGTGCCGTGATGCGCGCGTAGGTGAGCTGCAACTTCGCATTGTCGATCTGCGCCCGGTCGAGCTTGAGCGTGCCCTCGTACTGCTTGACCAGCGCTTCCTGCGTGGCGACTTGCTGCTCGGCGATCGAGTCCTGCTTGAGCAGCGTACGGTAGCGGTCGAGGTCGGTGCGCGCGTTGGCGAGCAGCGCCTCGTCGTGCGCCAGCTGCCCCTCCGCCTGCTCGAGCTGTACGCGAAACGGGCGCGGGTCGATCTCGGCGAGCAGCTCACCCGCCTTGACCATCTGCCCTTCCTTGAAATGCACCGCCATGAGCTGTCCGTCTACGCGGCTGCGCACCGTCACGGTCTCGAGCGGCGTCACGGTGCCCAGGCCCGCGAGATACACGTTCACGTCGCCGGTCTTGGCCGTGGCGACGATCACCGGCGTCGGCCCGGCATCGCCGCCCGCCGACCGGCGGCCGGACTGTTGCGCACCGGTCAGGTGCTCGAGCGCAAGGGCGACGCCGAGCGCGGCCAGCGCCAGCGCCAGCGTGCGCCACCAACGCCGGCGCGGTGCGACTTTTCGCTCGACTGCGGGGTTCATGTGGGCGAGTCGCATTGTGCGCCAAGCTGGCGCGCCGCGGAGCAAGGGCGCCAAAACTTTACCCGCAGACACACAGCTTTACGGCGCCGAAACAATCGGCGCGCGCATTGCGCTAGATCGCCTCGCGCGGCGCCCGTGGCAGCTGCGCCGTGCGCCGCAGCGGGCCGTCGACCGCCGAGGCGAGCGCGCCCAGGGCGTCGAGCAGCGCGTCGCGGTTCAGCCGGTACAGCACGCGCTGGCCCTGGCGCTCGGCCGAGACGAGGCCCGCGCGCTGCAGCACCGCGAGATGGCGCGACACCGCCGGCGCGCTGATGCCGAAGCGCTGCGCGAGCTCGCTCGTGGACAGCGCCGTCTGCGCAAGGAAGGCGATCGCCTGGCGCCGCGGCGCCGAGGCGAGCGCGGCGAACACCCGCTCGTGAGGATTAACATTCATGTTAATAGTATGGCGGATTTTTCCCGGCTGTGGTTAGATTGCCGGCACGTTCAAGGAGAACCCTGCTCATGGCGAAGGCACAAACGCCGCTCTCGATGGCGGACCGCGACGGCTGGATCTGGTACGACGGCAAGCTGGTGCCGTGGCGATCGGCCACCACCCACGTGCTTACCCACTCGCTGCACTACGGGCTCGCCGTCTTCGAGGGGCTGCGCGCCTACAAGACCACCGAGGGCACGGCGATCTTCCGCCTGCGCGAGCACACGCAGCGGCTGCTCAACTCGGCGCACATCTACATGATGAAGATCCCCTACTCGATCGAGAAGCTGATGGCGGCCCAGATCGAGGTGGTGCGCGCGAATGCGCACGAGTCCTGCTACGTGCGCCCGATCGCGTTCTACGGCTCGGAGAAGATGGGCGTCTCGCCCGTCGGCGCCTCGGTGCACGTGGCGATCGCCGCCTGGCCGTGGGGCGCCTACCTCGGGCCGGACGCGCTCGCCAAGGGCATCCGCGTCAAGACGTCCTCGTACGCGCGCCATCACATCAACGTCACCATGGCGCGCGCCAAGATGTCGGGCACCTACCCCAACTCGGTGCTCGCCACGCTGGAAGCCACGCAGCACGGCTACGACGAGGGGCTGCTGCTCGACGTCGAGGGCTACGTCGCCGAAGGCGCGGGCGAGAACGTGTTCATCGTCAAGGACGGCGTGATCTGCGAACCCGAGCTGACCTCGGCGCTCACCGGCATCACGCGCAGCACGGTGATCGAGCTGGCGCAGGGGCTGGGCTACAAGGTGCTCGCCAAGCGCCTGACGCGCGACGACATCTACATCGCGGACGAGTGCTTCTTCACCGGCACCGCCGCCGAAGTCACGCCGATCCGCGAGCTCGACGGCAGAATGATCGGCGCAGGCAAGGCCGGCCCGGTCACCAAGCGGCTGCAGAATGCGTTCTTCGACGTGGTCACCGGCAAGGACAAGAGGCACAAGCACTGGATGACGCCGGTGCCGATGCAGGCCGGAAAGAAGAGGACCGTACGATGAGCACCCAGGCGACCGACCGCGCGCGCGTGGTCGAGGTGACCGAGAAGGACCTGCCGCTGCACTGCCCGCTGGCGACCGCTCCGCTGTGGGCGCGGCACCCGCGCGTGTTCCTCGACGTCGCCGAAGCCGGCGAAATGCTGTGCCCCTATTGCGGCACCCGGTATGTCTACAAGGGCGCCGCGCCAAGGGGCCACTGAGTCCGCGCGCGTCCTCGTCGTCGCCCCGAACTGGATCGGCGACGCGCTGATGGCCCAGCCGCTATTCATGCGGCTGCGCGAAAAGCGCCCGGACCTGCGCCTCGACGCGCTGGCTGCCCCCTGGGTCGCGCCGGTGCTGCGGCGCATGCCGCAGATCGACGAGGTGATCATCGCATCCCTCGAGCACGGCGCGCTCGACCTGCGCGAGCGCTGGCGCCTGGGCCGCATGCTGCGCGCGCGCGGCTACGAGCAGGCGATCGTGCTGCCCAATTCCTGGAAGTCGGCGCTGGTGCCGTATCTCGCCGACGTGCCGCTGCGCAGCGGCTACGTGGGCGAGCAGCGCTACGGGCTGCTCAACCTGCTGCACCACAAGGCGAAGGACGCGCCGCGCGAGGCGATGACGCTTCACTATGCGCGCCTCGCCGAGCCGCCCGGCAAGGCGCCGGCCGAGCCGCTGCCCCGGCCGCGACTGGCGGTCGACGCGGGCGCGGCGCGCGCCACCGCGGCGCGCTTCGGCCTCGCCGGCCGCTACGCGGTGTTCTGCCCGGGCGCCGAATACGGGCCGGCGAAGCGCTGGCCGGCGGAGCGCTTCGGCGCGCTCGCGCAAGG
The DNA here is from genome assembly GCA_963739205.1 of uncultured Pseudomonadota bacterium. Lineage (GTDB taxonomy): Bacteria > Pseudomonadota > Gammaproteobacteria > Burkholderiales > SG8-39 > DAHVFK01. Next base: position 407,754 of record CAVTZJ010000004.1, read on the forward strand.
CCTGGGCATGCCGGTCACGCTGCTCGGCTCGCCCGCCGAGCGCGAGCTGTGCGCGCGCGTCGGCGGCGCTGCGCGCAATCTCGCTGGCGAGACGACGCTCGACGAGGCGATCGAGCTCATCGCCGCCGCCGATCTGGTGGTGAGCAACGACTCCGGGCTGATGCACGTCGCGGCAGCGCTCGAGCGGCCGCAGGTGGCTCTCTTCGGCTCGTCCAGCCCAGAGCACACGCCGCCGCTGTCGCCGCGCGCGCGCGTCGTGTGGCTGCGGCTCGACTGCAGCCCCTGCTTCGCGCGCGAGTGCCCGCTCGGACATTTCCGCTGCATGCTCGACATCACGCCCGAGCGCGTGCGCGCCGAGATCGAGGTGCTCGCCACCGAGGCCGCCGTCGCGCCATGACGCGCATCTTTCCCAGCGCGCAGGACGCGGAGAGCGCCTTCTACGAGGCGCTCGAGCACGCCGACCTCGAGGCGATGATGGCCGTGTGGGCCGAGGACGAGGACATCATCTGCGTGCACCCGGGCGGGCCGCGCCTGGCGGGCCTCGAGCAAGTGCGCGAAGGCTGGCGGCGCATCTTCGCAGGTGGCCCCGGCCCGCGCGCGGAACCATCGCTGCTGCTCGTGATTCCCGGAGTGATGACCGCGGTGCACAGCGTGCAGGAGAACTTCCTGCTCGCGGACCCGCAGGGCAAGCCCGCGCCGGTCGCAGTGATCGCCACCAACGTGTACGCGCGCACGCCCGCCGGCTGGCGCATGATCGTGCACCATGCCTCGCACCTGCCCGCCCAGCAGCCCGCGCAGGAAGCGGTCGCGGACCCGCGCCCGTCCGCCAAGAAGACGCTGCATTGACGGTGGGCGCGGCGCGGCAGATCGATTCCACGTACCGCGCGCCCTGGTGGCTGGCGGGCGGCCACGCCCAGACGCTGGTCGCGGCCCTGCTGCCGCCGCCGCGCCTGGCGCTCGTGCGCGAGCGCTGGGAAACACCGGACGGCGATTTCGTCGATGTCGACTTCGCCGGGCCGGAGCGCGCGGCGCGCACGCTGGTGCTGTTCCACGGCCTCGAGGGCGGCTCAGAGAGTCATTACGCGCGCGCGATCGCAGCGAACGCCGCGGCGCGCGGCTGGCGCGCCGCGCTGCCGCACTTTCGCGGCTGCTCGGGCGAGCCGAACCGCCTGGCGCGCGCCTACCACTCGGGCGACTCGGAAGAGCTGCACTGGATGCTCGGGCGCCTGCACGTCGCGCGCGGTGCGCTGCATGCGGTCGGGGTTTCGCTCGGCGGCAACGTGCTGCTCAAATGGCTCGGCGAGCGTGGCGACGCGGCGCGCAGCCTGGTGCGGCGCGCGGTCGCGGTGTCGGCGCCGCTCGACCTCGCCGCGGCCGGGCGCGCGCTCGACCGCGGCTTCAACCGCCACGTCTACACGCGCGTCTTTCTCGCCAGCATGAAGCGCAAGTCGCTCGCCAAGCTGCGGCGCCACCAGGGGCTGTTCGACGCGCGCCGAGTGGCCGCGGCGCGCACGCTGCACGAGTTCGATGACCTGGTTACCGCTCCGCTGCACGGCTTTCGCGACGCCGACGAGTACTGGTCGCGCGCCTCCTCGGCGCCGTGGCTGGCGGCGATCCGCGCGCCGACCCTCGTGCTGAACGCCCTGAACGACCCGTTCCTGCCGGCCGGGGCGCTCGTCGCGGCCACGCGCAGCGCCTCGAGCGACGTGGCGCTCGAGTTTCCCGCCACCGGCGGACACGTCGGTTTCCCCGCGCGCCGCGACTGGCTGGCGCGACGCATCCTGGAGTTCCTCGAGCAACCATGAACGTCCCCGCAGAGATCTTTCGCGCCTACGATATCCGCGGCATCGTCGGCCGCACCCTGACCCCAGACATCGTGCGCGACATCGGCCGCGCGCTCGGCACCCTCGGGCGCGAGCGCGGCGCGCCCCGCTTCGCGCTCGGCCGCGACGGGCGGCATTCCGGACCGGCGCTCGCCGAGGCGATTGCAGAGGGCCTGGTCGCCGCGGGCGCCGAGGCGATCGACCTCGGCATGGTGCCCACCCCGGTGACTTACTTCGCCGCGCACCATCTCGGCTGCGCCAGCTGCGTGATGGTGACCGGCAGCCACAACCCGCCCGACTACAACGGCCTCAAGATGGTCGTGGCGGGCGACACGCTCTCGGGCGAATCGATCCAGGAGCTGCGCCGACGCATCGAGACCGGCACTCTTGCCTCGGGCGCGGGACGGCGCAGCACTGCGCAGGTGAGCGACGCCTACGTCGAACGCATCGTGGGCGACGTAAAGCTCGCACGGCCGCTGCGTATCGCGATCGACTGCGGCAACGGCGTCGCCGGAATGCTGGCGCCGCGCCTGTACCGGCGCCTGGGTTGCGAAGTAATGGAGCTCTACTGCGAGGTCGACGGCGACTTTCCAAACCACCACCCCGACCCGTCGCAGCCGGAGAATCTCGCCGACCTGATCGCTTCATTGCGCGCCGGAGCGGGAGAGCTCGGACTGGCCTTCGACGGCGACGGTGACCGCCTCGGCGTCGTCACCCGCGATGGCGAGATCATCTACCCGGATCGCCAGCTCATGTTGTTCGCGGCGGACGTGCTCTCGCGCAATCCCGGCGCCGAGATCATCTACGACGTGAAGTCGACGCGCCTGCTCGCGCCGTGGATCGAACAGCGCGGCGGCCGCCCGCTCGTGTGGAAGACCGGACACTCGCTCATCAAGGCGAAGCTCAAGGAGACCGGCGCGCCGCTCGCCGGCGAGATGTCCGGCCACACCTTCTTCAAGGAGCGCTGGTACGGATTCGACGACGCACTGTATGCCGGCGCGCGCCTGCTCGAGATCCTGTCGCGCGACCCGGACGCGAACCGGGCGCTAAAAGCTCTGCCGAACGCGCCCTCGACGCCCGAGCTGCACTGGCACCTCGCAGAGGGCGAGCCGCACGCGCTCGTGGCGAGGCTGCAGGCCACGCGCCCCTTCCCGAACGCGGAGCGCATCCTCACCATCGACGGCGTGCGCGTGGAGTACGCGGACGGCTTCGGCCTCGCGCGCGCCTCGAACACCACGCCGGTGATCGTGCTGCGCTTCGAGGCCGACACGCGCGAGGCGCTCACTCGCATCCAGGAGGAGTTCCGGCGCGCGCTCGCGCCGCTCAAGCCTGAAGCGGATCTTCCGTTCTAGCGAGGCTGCGCCGGTAGCGGCCCAGATCCTGCGCGCTGCGCAGCTCGACGCCGAAAAGCTTCGACAGATTGAGCAGAATCATGTCGGAGACCTTCTTCTCCCAGCCGCGGTCGAAGCGGATCTGCTCATCGAGCCAGCGCTCGAGCCATTGCGGATCGGGAAGCCTGCTCTGGATGGTGTCGCGCGGGAAAAGCTGCCGGTTGACGTGCAGGTTGGTCGGGTGCAGGGGCTTGCCCGCGCGCCCCGCGGCCGCCATCAGCACGCCGATCCGGGCGAAGGCGACCCGCGCCTCGTCGCCGTGTCTTGCCAGCGCGCGCTTCATGTATTGCAGATAGGCCCCGCCGTGGCGCGCCTCATCGCGCGAAATCAAGTCGTAGATGTGCCTGATCACCGGCTCGCTGTGCCATTGCGCGGCGCGCCGGTACCAGTGGTTGAGCCGGATCTCGCCGCAGAAGTGCAGCATCAGCGTCTCGAGCGGCGGCGCGGGATCGAAGGCGAAGCGCACCGCGTGCAGCTCGGACTCGCTCGGGGCAAGCGCGGGCCGGAAATGTCGCAGGTACTCGATCAGCACGAGCGAGTGCTTCTGTTCCTCGTAGAACCAGACCGACATGAACGCGGAGAAATCGCTGTCGTGCAGGTTGTCGCGCAGGAACATTTCGGTGGCGGGCAGCGCCGCCCACTCGGTGATCGCGTTCATCTTGATGGTGAGCGCCTGCTCGTCGGAGAGCAGCGCTGCGTCGAACGATTTCCAGGGCACGTCCTTGCCCATGTCCCAGCGCACGCGTTCGAGGGACTTGAATATCTCTGGATAGAGCATGGTGTGCAAATCGGTTTTCGCGATCATCCGTTGCAATTATGTCTCTGCGGCGTGTCCGGCGCGCCATTCCGCGAGCGCTGTCCCGATCCCGGCCAAGTCGCGGAACACGCGCACTCCGGCAGGGGGACGCTTCAGGCGCGCCGCGCCGGCCCCGCCGCACCATAGTTCCACTCCCGTCGGCAGCCCGGCACGCAGCGACTTTACAACCTCCTGCAGCCCCGCCGCCGGGAAGTTACCGCTGAATGAAACCGCCACGACGTCGGCGCGCTTGGCGAGCGCCGCGGCCGCCAACTCGGCGACTGGTGTTTGCATGCCGAGCGAAACGCACTCCGCACCCTCGAGCGCGCAGGCCGCCTCGGCCATCAGCAGGCCGAGGCCATGCTGCTCGCCGGGCAGCGTTGAGAGGAGTACACGGGGCGCGCCGCCGGCCGTCGGCACTTGGCTAATCGCCTGGCGCAACACTCCTTGCAGCTGCTCGGTGAACAGGTGCTCCTCGAACACGTGGATCTCGCCGCGCATCCACGCCTCACCGACCAGTGTGGCGAGCGGCGCTGCGCTCTCGGTAAGGAAACGGAACAAGCCGTCGCGCACCACCGCCTGATTAAGTTCGCGGCGCAGCTCGGCGGTCTGGTGCGTCTTCAAGAGGTAAAGCGCCAGGTCGTGCAGCGCGCTGAGCGGCGCGGCCGACGGCGTTCCAGCCGCCTGTGTCTCGAGCTCAACGGCCGACATGGCGAAAATGCGCCCGGGGCGAAGACCCTGATCCATCAGACGCCGGATCAGCCGCAGGCGGGAGACCTGATCCAAGGGGTAACTGCGCTCGCCGAACGCGTTCCGCGTCGGTTGCGGGAAACCGTAGCGCCGCTCCCAGATGCGCAGCGTGTCCTTGGAAACGCCGGTTTCACGCTCCACCGCCGCGATGGACAGTGGCTCACTTGGATTGCTGGGGACCATCACTTTGTCCTAGACAATCTGTTGACACGTTGCTCAGTTCCCGCCATTATTCCACAATAAACTCAGTTTTGACTAGGACAACCCATGAAAACCGCTTCGTCATTCATTCTTGGTGCAATGGTAGTGGGCACTCCCTTCTATGCGCAAGCCGCTGTAACGACAGCGGATTTCTACTATTCGGCACTACGCGGCGCCCCTGTACCCGACGCAGAACACGGCACGACAGGCACCAAGTCGTCGGAGCCCCGCACGTCGCAAGCATGCGATGAACGCCTCGCCGACCTGGTGGAGGCGCATTCCGGCCGTCGCCCGCCCTGCGCCGTGCGTTCGACCTCCCCCAGGACCAAGTCATGACCCATCTTGCACGCTGGAGCGCAGACGCGCTGGCACTCGCGATCCTGTTCCTGCCGACCTTCCCGTTGCTCGCCGCGCTGCTGCGCGCCTGAGGCCACGCAATGCGCATCGCGATCGTCGGCTCCGGCATTTCGGGCCTGTCCGCAGCGTGGCTGCTGGCGCAACGCCACACGGTGACCCTCTTTGAGGGCGACCGGCGCCTCGGCGGCCATACCCACAGCGTGGACGTCACGCTCGGCGGCGTCACGCGCGCGGTGGACACCGGCTTCCTGGTGTTCAACCAGCGGACTTACCCCAACCTGGCGGCGCTGTTCCGCGCGCTCGGCGTCCGGGCCGCAAAAAGCGACATGAGTTTCAGCCTGTCCCTCGAGCAGCCGGCGCTGGAATGGGCCGGCAACAGCGTCGCGACGCTGTTCGCGCAGCGCCGCAACATCGTGCGTCCTGCGTTTCTCCGCATGCTGCGCGACGTCGTGCGCTTCAACCGCGAGGCTTCGCGCGCCGAAGCAACCGGTGCCTCGCCCTCGCTCGGCGAGTTCCTCGAGCGAGGCCGCTACAGCGCGGCTTTTCGTGACTGGTATCTCCTGCCAATGGCCGCCGCCATCTGGTCGTGCCCGACGCGGAACATGCTCGAGTTTCCGTTCTCCCCCTTCGCGCGCTTCTTCAGCAATCACGGGCTGCTGCAGATCGCCGACCGGCCACAGTGGTACACGGTCGCCGGCGGCGCCAGGCAATACGTCGAGCGCATGGCGCGCGCCATCCCGGATGTGCGCCTCGCGACGCCGGTGACGCGCGTGCGCCGCGATACCTCCGGCGTGCGCGTGATGGGCGAGCACTTCGACGCCCTCGTGCTCGCCTGCCACAGCGACCAGGCGCTCGCGATCCTGGCCGACGGCGCGACCCCCGAGGAGCGCGCAGTGCTAGGCGCCATTCCGTACCAGAAAAACCGCGCGCTGCTGCACACCGACGCGGCGGTGCTGCCGAAGCGGCGCAGCATCTGGTCGGCGTGGAATTACTCCGCCGGGCGCGACACGCCCGCCGGCCGCCCGGTCGCCGTGCATTACCTCATCAACAAGCTGCAGCCGCTGCCTTTTTCGGAGCCGGTGATCGTGTCACTCAACCCGCACCGCGAGCCGGCGCCGGAGCGCGTGCTCGGCGTGTACGACTACGAGCATCCGGTGTTCGACCAACGATCGGAACACGCGCAGGCCGCGCTTGGCGCGCTGCAAGGTGCGCGGCGCACCTGGTTCTGCGGCGCCTGGACGCGCTACGGCTTTCACGAGGATGGCCTCGACTCGGCGCTCGCCGTCGCGCTCGGCTTCGGCGTCCAGCCGCCCTGGGCCGCCGCGCGGGAAATACCGACCGAAGAAATGGAGCGCGTTGCCGCATGAGCGCCGAGCTGGTGTGCGGTCAGGTCATGCACCGCCGGCTGCGGCCGGTGCAGAACCGCTTCGTCTACCGCGTGTTCTTCCTCCGGCTGCCGCTGTCGCGCCTCGAAGACGCGGCCAATGCGATTCTTTCGCTCAACCGCTTCAACTTGCTCGGCTTTCATTTTCGCGACCACGGCGCGCGGGACGGCTCGCATCCGCTCGCCTGGGTGCGCGCGCTGCTGGCACGCGAAGGGCTCGCCTGCGCCGACGGCGAGGTATGGCTGCATGCTTTTCCGCGCGTGCTCGGCTACGTGTTCAACCCGGTCAGCTTCTGGTTCTGCGAGGACCGCGCCGGAAGCACGCGCGCCATCTTGGCGGAGGTCAACAACACCTTCGGTGAGCGCCACTGCTACCTGCTCGCGCACCCCGACCAGCGGGCGATCGAAGACGGTGACGAACTCGCCGCGCGCAAGGTGTTCCACGTCTCGCCCTTCTTTCCGGTCGCCGGCGCCTACCGATTCAGGTTTGCGAACGGCGGCCGCCTGCGCATGGCGCGCATCGACTACCGCGACGACGCCGGCTCGCTGCTGCTCACCAGCATCTCGGGCCGGGCGCAGCCGCTCACGGCTGCGCGCCTGGCGAGAGCGTTTATCGCGCATCCGCTGATGAGCTTCGGCGTGATGGCCCGCATCCACTGGCAGGCAGCGAGGCTGTGGGCCAAGCGGGTGCCTTTCTTCTCCAAGCCCGCACCGCCCACAGAGGAGCTAAGCCGATGACCACGACCACCCGCGCCGGGCACCCTCTTCCGTTTTCCGCGCGAGCGGTGCTCGGCGCCCTCGACCGACTCTCCTACGGCAGGCTGCGCGCGGTGCTGCCCGACGGCCAGCGCATGGACTTCGGTCCCGGCGGCCCGGAGGCGACGCTCGAGGTGCGCGACTGGCGCGCCTTCGCACGCGTCGTGCGCGGCGGCGACATCGGCTTCGCCGAGGGCTACCTCGACGCCGACTGGCGCACGCCGGAGCTCGCCTGCCTGCTTACGCTGCTCGCAGCGAACCGCACGGCGCTCGACGCCCAGATGGGAGGCTCGGCGCTCGTCAGCCTGCTGCACCGCCTGCGTTATGCGCTGCGGGCCAACACGCGGCGCGGCAGCCGGCGCAACATCGCGGCGCACTACGACCTGGGCAACGCCTTTTACGCGCTCTGGCTCGACCCCGGGATGACTTACTCCAGCGCGCTGTACAACGGCGACCCGACGCGCTCGCTCGGGGACGCGCAGCACGCCAAGCACGAGCGCGCCCTTGCCCGCATCGCCCTGCGGCCGGGGGCGCACGTGCTCGAGATCGGCAGCGGCTGGGGTGCCTTCGCGGAACTTGCCGCGCGACGTGGCCATCGCGTCACCGGCCTGACGCTGTCGAGCGAGCAGCTTGCCTGGTCGCGCGAGCGCGTGGCGCGCACGGGACTCGCGTCGCGCGCGCGCTTCGAGCTGCGCGACTATCGCGACGCGCGAGCGCGCTACGACGCCGTGGCCTCGATCGAGATGTACGAGGCGGTCGGCGAGCGCTGGTGGCCGCAATACTTCGCGCGCATCGCCGCCGCCCTGCCGCAAGGGGGCCGTGCCCTGGTGCAGGCGATCGTGATCGATGACGCGCTGTTCGAGCGCTACCGCAAGGGCAGCGACTTCATCCGGCACTACATCTTCCCCGGCGGCATGCTCGCCTCGCACCAGCGCCTGCTCGGCGTGGCGCACCGCGCCGGGCTCGCGGCGGCCGAATCATTTCATTTCGGTGGCGATTACGCGCTGACGCTCGCCGCCTGGCGCAGCCGCTTCCTCGCGCGCAGGCACGAGCTGCGCGCGCTCGGCTTCGATGAGCGCTTCGTGCGCATGTGGGAGTTCTACCTCGCCTATTGCGAGGCGGGCTTCGTCAGCGGCTCGACCGATGTCGCGCAGATCCTCCTCGTCAAGCAATGAAGCACGTCGTCGCGCTCGTCCTGCTTTTCCTCGCTTCCGTCCTGCATGCGAGCGAGCCCATGGAGCGCGTTGGCGCAGGGACGCTGCGCTGGTTCGGCCTGCACGTGTACGACGCCGAGCTGTGGGCAAGCGGCGGCTCGGCCGACTTCTCGTCCCCGTTCCGCCTCACGCTGCGCTACGCGCGCGCGCTGCGCGGCAAGGCGATCGCGGAGCGCTCGGCCGAGGAGATCTCACGACTGGACTTCGGCAGCCCGGCCCAGCGCGCTGCCTGGCGCGACACCATGCGCGCATTGTTCCCGGACGTGGCCGCCGGCGACAGCCTGAGCGGGCTGTACCTGCCCGGCCGCGGCGCGCGCTTCTTCCATAACGGCCGGCCGCTCGGCGAGATCGACGATGCGCAGTTCGCGCGCGCATTTTTCGCCATCTGGCTCGACCCCCGAACCAGCGCGCCCGACCTGCGCGCCGCGCTTCTAGGCGAGTGATGAGCGCGCGCACGCTGCGGCCGGCGGCGCTCGCCGCATACGGCGCGCTCGGCCTGCCGCTCGCCGGCGCCGCGCTGCCGGTGTACGTGCACCTGCCGAACCTCTATGGCGGCATCCTTGGCGTCAACCTGGCGCTGCTCGGCGCCGTGCTGCTCGGCATGCGCCTCGCCGACGCCTTCGTCGATCCGCTTCTCGGCGCGCTGAATGACCGGTTGCAGCGTCCACGCATGCTGGTGGCGTTCGGCGCACTGTTGCTCGCCGGCGGCCTGCTTGCCGTGTTCAACCCTCCGCGCGCCGGCATCGCGCCGTGGCTTTGGCTCGCCGCCACGCTGCTGCCCCTGTACCTCGGATACAGCCTGGCGAGCGTCAGCTACATGGCCTGGGGCGCCCTGCTCGGCGACAATCCCCACGAGCGCACACGCGTCACCGCGAGCCGGGAAGCGTTCGGCCTCGCCGGTGTGGTACTGGCGAGCGTCGCACCGACGTTGATCGCTTCGTCGCTCGATGACGGTCTCGCACGGTATACAGTACTCGCCGCGGTTCTGATCGCGGTCTGCGCGGCGATCACGCTCTCGCGCGCGCCCGCGCCGCCGCGCCAACCCTCCCACGCCCCGGGCTGGCGAGCGCTGGCGGCGCCCTTCGCGAACTCCGCCTTCACGCCGCTGCTCGCGGTGTTCATGGTGAACGGCATCGCCGGCGCGTTGCCGGCAACGCTGGTTCTGTTCTACATCGGCGACGCTTTGCGCCTGCCGCAGCAAGCCGGCTTCTTCCTCGCCGCGTACTTCGTGGCCGGCGCCGCCAGCCTGCCGCTATGGGTAGGCGCCGCGCGCGTCTACGGCAAGGCGGCAGCCTGGCTGGGCTCGATGCTGCTCGCCGTCGTCGCTTTCGCCGGCGCCTTCGCGCTCGGCCCGGGAGACGGCGCCGCGTTCTTCGCCGTGTGCATCGCCTCGGGCGCAGCGCTAGGCGCAGACCTCGCATTGCCGCCGGCGCTGCTCGCCGACGCGATCCGCGAGCGCGGCGAAGACGCGCGCGCCGGCGCCTACTTCGGCATCTGGAATTTCGCCACCAAGGCGAACCTCGCGCTCGCCGCAGGGCTCGCCCTGCCGCTGCTCGCGTGGTTCGGCTACGTGCCGGGCGACGCGGCGAGCGTCGCGCCCCTTTACTACGCCTACTGTCTGCTGCCCTGCGCGCTGAAGCTCGCCAGCGCGGCAATGCTATGGCGCGGCACGGCCGCGCTCCCGGAGGTTCGCCATGCTTAGGAAGCTGATTGCCGTCTCGTCCCTCGTCGCGCTGCTAGCGGGCTGCGCCGTCCCGGGTCCCGAAACCTACCGCGACGAGAAGCCGGCCCTCGACCTGATGTCGTATTTCGACGGCACCGTCGACGCCTGGGGCCAATTCGCGGACCGCTCCGGCAAGGTGGTCAAGCGCTTCACGGTGGTGATCCGCGGCCGGGTCGAGGGCGGGACGCTCACGCTCGACGAGGACTTCAGCTATTCGGACGGCACGAAGCAGCGGCGCGTATGGACCATCCGCCGCATCGACGCGCATCGCTATGCGGGCACCGCCGCGGACGTGGTGGGTGAGGCGCGCGGCGAGGCTTGGGGCAACGCGCTGCGCTGGCAGTACGTGCTCGCGCTGGAGCTCGACGGCAGGGTCTGGAACGTCGACTTGGACGACTGGATGTACCTGCAGCAAGGCGGCGTGATGCTGAACCGCTCCGAGATGAGCAAGCTCGGCGTGCGCCTGGGCGAAGTACTGATCGCGTTCCGCAAGCGCGGCTGACGATGGCGCTGAATCGCATCGTGCCCGGCTGGGCGAAACGGCGGGTCTGGGTCGTGGGCGCCTCGAGCGGCATCGGCGCCGCCACCGCGGAGCTGCTGCTCGAACGCGGCGCGCGCGTCGCGGTCTCTGCGCGTAGCGCGCAGACGCTCGAGGCGCGCTTCGGGGCGCGCGCGCTCGTCGAGCCGCTCGAGGTCACCAACCACGCGGCTGTAAGGGGCGTCGCCGATCGCATCGCCGGCGCCTGGGGCGGGCTCGACCTGGTGATCGACTTCGCCGGCAGCTACCGCGCGGCGCGCGCCTGGCAGCTCGACGCCGCCGAGGCCCGTGCGACGGTCGAGGTAAACCTGATCGGCGCACTGAACGTCGTCGCGGCGACTCAGCACCGGCTGCTTGAGCAGGGCGCGGGCGGAATCGCCCTGGTTTCCAGCGTCGCGGGCTATGCGGGCCTCCCCAACAGCCTCGTCTACGGCGCCACCAAGGCCGCGCTCATCAACCTCGCCGAGACGTTGTGGCTCGATCTGTCGCCGCTCGGCGTCTCGGTGTACCTGATCAACCCGGGCTTCGTGGAAACGCCGCTCACCGCGCAGAACCGGTTCCGCATGCCGGCGCTGATCGGCGCGGACCAGGCGGCACGCGAGATCCTCGCCGGGATCGAGCGTGGGGCGTTCGACATCCACTTTCCTAAGCGCTTCACGCGCGCCATGAAGCTGCTCAAGCTACTTCCATACCCCCTTCAATTCGCGCTTGTGCGGCGCTACACCGGCCTGTGAGCGACGTCGCGCGCATCGTCGAGTACTTTGAGTCGCTCACGCCGGACGCGGTCGCGCGGCTAAGCGAGCATTACGCCGCCAACGCCTGGTTCAAGGACCCGTTCAACGAGGTCACCGGGCTGGAGGCCATCCGGCGCGTCTTCGCTCACATGTACCATCAGGTGGAAGAACCGCGCTTCCGGGTCACCGACCGCGTGGTCGCCGACAACGGCGCGCTGCTCGTGTGGGACTTCACCTTTCGCCTCGGGCGCCGGGCGATCGTGGTGCGCGGCGCAACGCACTTGCGCTTCAACGGCCGCGGCAAGGTGACCTACCACCGCGACTACTGGGACACCGCAGAGGAGCTGTACGGCAAACTCCCCCTGCTCGGAACGCTCACGCGGCTGCTGCGCCGCAGGCTTGCGGCAAGCTAACGAAAATGAGGTCCGATGCGCGCGAGCGCGTCGGTGACCAGGCAATTGACGCCCCAGCTGAGCAGGCGGTGAGCTGTGCGCCGGTCGTTCACGGTCCAGCACAGAAGACCGTAGTCCGCATCACGAACCGCTTCCGCGAGGTCCGGCTTGAGCGCGCCGTGGTTGCAGTGCAGCGCGATGCACTCCAGGTCCTGCATCGCCTCGCGCCACTTCTCGGGAATGCGCCCGACCAGCAGCCCGCGCGGCAGCTCCGGCGCAGCCGCCCGCGCGGCGCCGAGCGCGAGCGGCGAGAACGAGGACAGGACCGGCGGCAGCGTCGCGCCGTGCCACAGCTCGCGCGCGGCGAGCGCGACGACCTCGCCGGTGCGTCGCTCGTAGCCGGCCGCGGGCTTGATCTCGACGTTCGCCCAAAGCCCGAGCTCGCGGCAAAGGCGCGCCGCCTGCTCGAAAGTCGGGATGCGCTCGCCGCGCCACTTCCTGCCGCGCCAGGCGCCCGCGTCGAGCTCGGCGAGGCGCGCGTAGGTCGTGCGCGCCACCTCGCCGCGCGCGCCGGTCGTGCGCGCGAGGGTCTCGTCGTGTATCAGCACCGGCGTGCCGTCGCCCGCCAGCATGACGTCGAACTCGACGCCGCGAAAACCGAGCGCGGCGCCCAGCCGAATCGCTGCGAGCGTGTTCTCGGGCGCCAGGCGCCCGCCGCCCCGGTGCGCGACGATTTTCGGATAGGGCCAGCGCGCGCTCATTCGATGCGCCGGCCGCTCGATCGATCGAAATAATGAGCGCGCTCGAGGTGGTAGCGCAGTGGCAGCCGGCCGGTGCGCGCGTCGAGCGAGGCGTGCAGGCGCGCAGCGATGCGCGCGCCGTTTGCGTGGCCGTCGAGATGCCCGTAGACGAGCGTATCGGCGCCGAGCGGCTCGATCAGGTCGACGTGCGCGATCAGCATGGCGTCTGCCTCCGCGCAGGGCTCGAGATGCTCGGGACGGATGCCGAACAGCACTTCGCGCCCGCCGCGCTGCATCGGCACCAGGTTCATCGGCGGCGAGCCGATGAAGCCGGCGACGAACGTCGTCGCGGGCTTCGCGTACACCTCGAGCGGCGCGCCGATCTGCTCGGCATTGCCGGAGTTCATGACGATCATCCGCTGCGCGAGCGTCATCGCCTCGATCTGGTCGTGCGTGACGTACAGGCTCGTCGTGCCGAGGCGCCTGTGCAGCGCCTGCAGCTCGGCGCGCATCTGCACGCGCAACTTCGCATCCAGGTTGGAGAGCGGCTCGTCGAACAGGAACACCGCGGGCTCGCGCACGATCGCGCGCCCCATCGCCACGCGCTGGCGCTGACCGCCCGAGAGCTCGCGCGGCTTGCGCTTTAGGTACGGCTCCAACTCGAGGATGCCCGCGGCGCGCTGCACGCGCGCTTCGATTTCGCTCTTCGGAAGGCCCCGTATCCTCAGGCCATAGGCCATGTTGTCGTACACCGACATGTGCGGGTAGAGCGCGTAGTTCTGGAACACCATCGCGATGTCGCGGTCCTTCGGTTCGAGCAGGTTGACCACTCTTTCGCCGATCGCGATCTCGCCTCCGGTGATGCGCTCCAGGCCGGCGACCATGCGCAGCAGCGTCGACTTGCCGCAGCCCGAGGGCCCGACGATCACCACGAACTCGCCGTCGGCGATGTCGACCGACACGCCGTGCACCACCTCCTGCTCGCCGTAAGACTTGCGCACCCCGCGCAGCGACACCTTGGCCATTATTTCTCCGTCTCGACGAGGCCCTTGACGAACCACTTCTGCATCAGCACCACGACCAGCGCGGGCGGGAGCATCGCCAGGATCGCCGTGGCCATGACCAAGTTCCACTCGGTCGCCGCGTCGCCGCCGGCCATCATGCGCTTGATGCCGATGACCGTCGTGTACATGCTCTCCTGGGTCGTGATCAGCAGCGGCCACAGGTACTGGTTCCAGCCGTAGATGAACAGGATCACGAACAGCGCGGCGATGTTGGTGCGCGACAGCGGCAGCACCACGTCCTTGAAGAAGCGCAGCGGCCCTGCGCCGTCGATGCGCGCCGCCTCGGCCAGCTCGTCGGGAATGGTGAGGAAGAACTGGCGGAACAGGAAGGTCGCAGTCGCCGAGGCGATGAGCGGTATCGTGAGGCCCGCGTAGGAATCGAGCATGCCGAGGTCGGACACGACCTTGAAGGTCGGGATGATGCGCACTTCGATGGGCAGCATCAGCGTGACGAAGATCATCCAGAAGAACGCGCGCCGCAGCGGAAAGCGGAAATACACGATCGCGAACGCCGAGATGATCGAGATCGCGATCTTGCCGATCGCGATCACCAGCGCCATGACCAGGCTGTTCAGCATCATCCTGCCGACCGGCGCGCCCGAGCCGCGCGTGCTGCCGTGGGCGAGCACCGCAGCATAGTTCTCCAGCAGATGATGGCCGGGCCAAAGCTGCATCGGCACGCTCATCACCTGGTCGAAGGAAAGCGTCGAGGCGACGAAGGCGACGTACACCGGCAGCATCACCAGCGCCACGCCGGCGATCAGCACCACGTGCCGCAGGACGTCGAGAACGGGGCGGCGCTCGATCATCGGTCGACCTTCAATACTGCACCTTGCGCTCGACGTAGCGGAACTGGACCACGGTGAGCGCGATCACGATCAGCATCAGGATCACCGACTGGGCGGAGGAGCCCCCGAGGTCGAACGCCTGCACGCCGTCCTGGTAGACCTTGTACACCAGGATCTGCGTCGCCTGCGCCGGCCCGCCCTGCGTCGTCGCATCGATGATCGCGAAGGTGTCGAAGAACGCGTACACCACGTTCACCACCAGGAGAAAGAACGTGGTCGGCGAGAGCAGCGGGAAGACGATCGTCCAGAAGCGCTTGAACGGCCCCGCGCCGTCGATCGCCGCCGCCTCGACGAGCGACGCCGGGATCGCCTGCAGCCCCGCGAGGAAGAACAGGAAGTTGTAGCTGATCTGTCGCCACACCGCAGCCACGACGACCAGCAGCAGCGCCTGGCCACCGTGCAGATAATAGTTCCAGTCGACGCCGTGGGAGCGCAGCGCGTAGGCGATGACGCCGATCGAGGGCGAGAGCAGGAACAGCCACAGCACGCCAGCCACGGCCGGCGCCACCGCATAGGGCCAGACGAGCAGCGCCTTGTAGGCGCGCGCCCCGCGCAGCACCCGGTCGGCGAACACTGCGAGCAGCAGGGATATCGCGAGACCGGAAACCGCGACCAGCGCGGAGAACATCGCCGTGACCTTGAAAGAGGAGAGGTAGACCGAGTCCTGGAACAGCGCCTTGAAATTGTCGAACCAGACGAACTGGGTCTTGGACGCGAAGGCGTCCTGCAGCAGCAGCGACCAGTACAGTGCCTGCAGCGCCGGCCAGAAGAAGAACACCAGCGTCACCGCGATCTGCGGCGCCACCAGCGCGTAAGGCAGCCAGCGGGAACTGAACTGGGCCCGCTTTTCCATGCTCGGCGCGGCGAAGGGATGGTCGGCTGCGCCGCTGTTGCGGCGCGGCCCGGACCGCTACGCTACTCGTTCGCCTTCTGGAACCTGACCAGCAGCTCGTTGCCGCGCTTGACCGCCTCGTCGAGCGCCTGCTTGGCCGTCTTCTGGCCGTTCCACACCGATTCGAGCTCCTCGTCGATCACGTTGCGGATCTGGACGAAGTTGCCGAGGCGCAGGCCGCGCGAGTTCGGCGTCGGCGGCTTGTTGGTGAGCTCCTTGATCGCGATGTCGAAGCCCGGGCGCTCGGTGTACAGGCCCTGCTTCTTCGCCAGCTCGTAGGCCTCAATGGTGATCGGCACGTAGCCGGTCGACTTGTGCCAGTCCACCTGGATGTCGGGCGAGGACAGGAAGGTGAAGAACTTGGCGATGCCCTTGTAGACGTCCTTGTTCTTCTGCGTCATGACCCACAGCGTCGCGCCGCCGATGATGGTGTTCTGCGGCGCCCCCTTCACACTCGGGTAATAAGGCAGAGTCCCGACGCCGAAGTCGAACTTCGCGCTCGCCTTGATGTTGGCGTACGACCCGCTCGAGGTGGTTTCCATCGCGCATTCGCCGCTCATGAACTTGCCCGTCGGCTCGTCCTTGCGCCCGGCGTACGTGAACAGCCCCTTCTTCGCCATCTCGGCGAGGTTCTTGATGTGCATCACCTGCACCGGGCCGTTGAATTCCAGCCGCGTGCCGAGCCCGCCGAACCCGTTCTGCAGGGTGGCGAAGGGGACGTTATGCCAGGCGCTGAAGCTCTCGAGCTGCACCCAGGACTGCCAGCCGGTGGTAAATGAGCACTGTGATCCGAGTGCCTTTTGCTTTTCCTCCGCCGATGCGTCCTTCATCTTCTCGACGGCCCGCTTCCGCTTGTCAGCCGCGGCTTTCAGCTTCTCGGCGTCTCTTATTAACTCCGGCCAGGTTTTGGGAGGTTTGTTCGGATCGAGCCCTGCAGCCTTGAACGCGTCTTTGTTGATGTAGAGCACCTGCGTCGAGCTGTTGAACGGCATCGACAGCAGGTTGCCGTGCGTATCGGAGAAGTACGAGGTGACCGCCGGCAGGTAGTCCTTCGGGTTGAACTTCTCGTGCTGCTCGGCCATCAGCTTGTACACCGGCATGACGGCGCCGTGCGCGGCCATCATGGTGGCCGTGCCGACCTCGAACACCTGCAGGATTCCAGGCGGGTTGCCGGCGCGGTAGGCTGCGATCGCCGCGGTCATCGACTCGTCGTACTGGCCCTTGTAGACGGGCACGACCTTGTACTCCGACTGGCTCGCGTTGAACTTCTGCGCGATCTCGTTCACCTTGTCGCCGAGTGCGCCGGCCATCGAATGCCACCACTGGATCTCGGTGACCGCCTGCGCGCTGCCCGCGGCGAACATTCCCGCAGCGAGCAGGGCGATCGTCAAACGCTTCTTGCTCATCGTGAGTCTCCTCTCCTGAAGTTGGGCCGGGCTAGCCGGTCAGCGGGCAATTTTATTGTTGGAAAGTTACCTTATTGCAACCGCGCTACCGGCGCGCAGTATATACCCGCGAACGCGGCTTCCGGCGATCCGGGGCTGGCGGGCTGGGTCGGGCGGCGCCTATCATGCCGTCAGGATCGGCCATGAGCGAGATCCACGAACATTCCGCGGCGCAACTCGCCGATCTCTACCGGCGCGGGGCACTCTCTCCAGTCGAGGCGGCGCAGGCCCTGCTCGCGCGTATCGCGGCCTGGGAGCCGAAAATCAACGCCATGTACCGGGTGCTCGGCGAGCAAGCGCTCGCCGAAGCCAGGGCCTCGGAGGCGCGCTGGCGCGCCGGACGGCCGCTCTCGCCGCTCGACGGCGTGGCCCTGACGATCAAGGAGAACATCGCGACGGCGGGCGTGCCTTCGCCGATCGGCACGCGCGCCAACGAGGACGTGCCGCCGGCCGCCGCCGACGCGCCGCCGGCCGCGCGCCTTCGCGAGGCCGGCTGCGTGCTGCTCGGCAAGACGACCATGCCCGACTACGGCATGCTGTCCTCCGGCCTGTCCAGCCTGCATGGCGTGACGCGCAATCCCTGGCGGCTCGAGCGCAACACCTCGGGTTCGAGCTCCGGCGCGGCGGCGTCCGCCGCCGCCGGCTACGCGCCGCTGCACCTGGGCACCGACATCGGCGGCTCGGTGCGCCTGCCGGCGACGCATTGCGGCATCTTCGCGCTCAAGCCCTCGCTCGGGCGCGTGCCGATCTATCCGCCGTACATGGGGCGCGTCGCGGGTCCGATGACGCGCAGCGTGGCCGACGCGGCGCTCGCCCTGAACGCCATCGCGCGGCCGGACGCGCGCGACTTCATGAGCCTGCCGCCGAACGAACTCGACTACGCGGCCCGGCTGGAGGGCATCGAACTCAGGAAGCTGAAGATCGGCTTCCTGCCCGATATGCGCGCGGGCCTGCCTGTGCATCCGGAAGTTCGCGCCGCCGCGCAGGCGGCCGCCGCGGCGCTGGAGCGCGCCGGCTGCGCGGTCGAGGAGATGCCCTCCTTTCTGACAGTCGAGATGCTGGACGGGATGTGCCGCTTCTTCGAGGCGCGCTCGTACGGCGATTTCGTGCAGCTCGCGCCTGCCAGGCAGTCCAAGGTGCTGCCGTTCATCGTCGAGTGGTGCAGCTGGCGCGCGCACGCGTTCAGCGGGCGCGACGTGATGCAGGCGCTCGGCCAGGTGATGGCGATGCGCGAGGCGGCGGTCGCCGCCAGCCAGCGCTACGACTTCGTCGTCTCGCCGGTCTCGCCCATCCTGCCCTACGAGGCCGAGAGCGCCGCGCCCGGCGACGACCCGCGCAATGCGCTGGCGCACATCGCCTTCACCGTGCCCTACAACATGTCCGAGCAGCCGGCTGCCTCGCTCAACTGGAGCTACGCGCGCGACGGCATGCCGATCGGCGTGCAACTCGTCGGCCGGCGCTTCGACGACCTCGGCGTGCTGCGCCTGGCGCGCGCGCTCGAGGACCTGCGCCCGCCGCAGAAGGCATGGCCCGACTTGCACTGATCCTCGTCGCCCTCGCGGCCGTGCTGCCGGCGCAGGCGGCGAAGGTGATCCGCATCGCGCCGCAGTCGAACCTCGCGGTGCTCGATCCGTTCTGGACCACCGCGACCGTGACGCGCACGCACGGCTATATGATCTACGACACGCTGTTCGGCACCGATGCCGAAGGCCGCATCCGGCCGCAGATGGTCGATACCTGGAGCACGTCGAAGGATCGGCTCACCTGGACCTTCACGCTGCGAAAGGGGCTGGCGTTCAGCGACGGCCAGCCGGTCACGAGCCGCGACGTGATCGCCTCGCTCGAGCGCTGGGCGAAGCGCGACAATCTCGGCCAGAAGCTCGCCGCGGCGCTCGATCGCTGGGAGGCGGTCGACGCGCACCGCTTTCGCCTGCACCTGAAGGCGCCCTTCGGCCTGGTGCTCGAGGCGCTCGGCAAGGAAGGCGCCAACGTGCCCTTCATCCTGCCGGCGCGCGTCGCGGCCACGCCGATCGACCAGCAGATCGAGGACACCACCGGCTCCGGCCCCTACGTCTTCGACAGAGCGGCTTGGCGTCCTGGAGCGATCGTCGTGTACCGCAGGAACCCGCTCTACAAGCCGCGGCCGGAGCCGCCTTCGGGCACCGCGGGCGGCAAGCGCGTGTACGTCGACCGCGTCGAGTGGCACATCCTGCCCGACGCGCAGACGCAGGTGAACGCGCTGCTGCGCGGCGAGATCGACCTGCTCGAGCAGCCGGCGCACGAGCACTACGCGAGGCTGCGCGCCGACCCGCACATCCGCGTCTACGACAACCGCTACGGCGCGCAGGTGCTCCTGCGCTTCAATCAGCTCGCGCCGCCGTTCGACGACGTGCGTCTGCGGCGCGCGGCGCTGGTGGCGCTCGCGCAGGAGCCGTTCCTCAGGGCGCAGTACGTCTCGCCGGAGCTCTATAGGCCCTGCCGCTCGGTGTACCCTTGCGGCACGCCTTACCAGACCGACGCGGGCATGCAGGGGCTGCTCGAGGGCGACTTCCGGCGCGCGCGTCAAATGCTGAAGGACGCGGGATACAGCGGCGCGCCGGTGGTGATCCTGCAGCCGACCGACCTCGCGACCATCGCGCGGCTACCGGTGGTCGCCGCCCAGCAGCTGCGCCAGGCCGGCTTCAAGGTCGAGCTGCAGTCGATGGACTGGCAGACGCTCGTCTCGCGCCGACAGAAAAAGGAAGGCTGGAGCATCTTCCTCACCACCTTCAACGGCCTGGACCTCGAGAACCCGGTGGTCAACCCGGCGATGAACGCGAGCTGCGGCGAGGCCTGGCCGGGATGGCCGTGCGACCAGAAGCTCGAGGCGTTGCGCGCGGATTTCCTGAAAGCGGCGAACGAAACTGAGAAAAAGCGCATCGCGGCGATGGCCCAGGAGCGCGCGCTCGAGATCGGCACCCACGCGCCGCTTGGCGAGTACTTCCAGCCGGTCGCTGCGCGCGACGACATCGCCGGCTACCTGAACGCGCCGGTCTACCTCTACTGGAACCTGGACAGGAAGTGAGCCGCGCCTAGCCCGCGTACACCGGCCCGAGCGGGCGCAGCCGGATGCCTTTGCGCAGCTTGGTCCACTTGAATTCGGCCGGATCCGCGAGCGCGGGTCCGGGCGCCTTGACAATCAGGATCTCCTTCGCGATCGGCTGGAAGTCGGCGCGGAAGTGCACTGAACTCTTCAGCCCGAGGATCTTCTCCGCGCGCGGCTCGACGCCGAGGTGACGGAACATCTCCTGGTCGGCGGCCTGCACCTTCCTCGACGCGAGCGCGACGCGCACGCCCGGCGCGGCGCGGCTGCGCAGCAGCGCCATCGGCCCAAGCGTCATGCGGAACCCCTTGAACATCGGCCCGGTGCAAGTGAAGCGGCCGTCGCCCAGGCGCTCGACGGTGAACTCGCCAACGTACGGCGCGTCGCCCGCGATGCGCGAGCGCCCGCCGAGCGCGAAGGCGAGCGTCGCGCCCTGCCCCGCCTCGTGCGCGCGCGCCGCGGCCTCGCGATCGATGAGCAGTCCGAGCAGCGCGTCGCGCGCGTTCTGGCGCACCAGCGCGGCGAGCAATCCCGTGGTGTCTCCGTTGCCGCCCGCGCCCGGGTTGTCCTGCGTGTCGGCGAGCACCATCGGCCGCCCCGGCTCGCCGCCCTCGCGCGCCAGGCGAACCGCCTCGTCCGGCGCGTACAGCTCCATGGCGAATTCCTTTTCAGCGCCGGCGACGGCCTCGCGCAGCCGCTCGACCGCGGCGCCGACCTCGCGCGCGTCGCCGCCGTAGCCGAACACGGACATGCCGCACTCCTCGAAGTCGGCCATCGGGAAGCCGGGCGTGAAGGAGAGCACCACGTCGTGCCGGTTCTCGAGCTCGCCCAGCTCGCGGTACAGCCCCTTGCAGGGGTCGATGAACGAGGATTGCGACGGCAGCCCGGTGAGAAAGTCGAGGCTGCGGCACGCCGAGGCGAGCCGAGAGCCCGACTTAAGCATGCGGTCGAGCAGGCGCGCGGCGCGCGCCCCGCTTTCGGCCATGTCGACGTGCGGATAGGTGCGGTAGGCGACCAGCGCGTCGGCGCGCTCGGTCATGGCGCGCGTCACGTTGGCGTGCAAGTCGAGGCTCGCCGAAATCGGCACCCTGGGCCCGACGACCTCGCGCACGCGGCGCAGGATCTCGCCTTCGCCGTCGTCGTGCTCCTCGGTGACCATGGCCCCGTGCAGGTCGAGGTACACGCCGTCCACCGGCAGCGCGGACTTGAGCTGCTCGACCAGGCCGCCGAGGATGCGCTCGAAGGCGTCGCGCGTGACCTGGGCCGAGGGACTCGCCGCCGCCCAGGCGGTCGCGACCAGCTGGTGGCCGAGCGCGCGCAGCGCCTGGATCGCGCCCGCGGCCGGGATGTTTGCCCCCTCGACCGCCGCGAACAGCGGCTCGCCGTACTGCACCCCGGGCCAGCCGCCGCCCGCCTCGAAGGCCGCGTAGTCGGCCCTGGACGGCGCGAAGGTGTTCGTCTCGTGCTGGAAGCCGCCGACCGCGATGCGGGACATGTCAGGTCCTTGCTGGAGCGAATTGCTTCAATTATCGTTGCTGACGCCTCAATTCAGGGAGACAAAAATGATTTCGTTTCGCAAGACCGCGGTCCTCGCTGCGGCGCTCGCCGCGCTCGGCGCTGCTGCCGGCGCGCCTGCCGCCGACAAGGTGCTGCGCGTGGTACCCCACTCCAACCTCGCGATCCTCGACCCGATCTGGACCACTGCGTACATCAGCCGCAATCACGGCTACATGATCTACGACACGCTGTTCGGCACCGACGCCGGCAGCCAAATCAAGCCGCAGATGGTCGATACCTGGCAGATGTCGAAGGACGGCAAGACCTGGACCTTCAAGCTGCGGAAGGGTCTCGCGTTCCACGACGGCGCGCCGGTGACGAGCGAGGACGTGGTCGCATCGCTCAAGCGCTGGGGCGCGCGCGACACGATGGGCCAGCAGCTGATGACCTTCGTCGAGGCGATGGAGACGCCCGCGCCCGATACCTTCGTCATGAAGCTCAAGGAGCCTTGCGGCTTCGTGCTCGAGGCGCTGGGCAAACCCTCGTCCAACGTGCCGTTCATCATGCCCAAGCGCGTGGCGGACACGCCGCCGAACAAGCAGATCGACGACTACACCGGCTCCGGACCCTACATCTTCAAGAAGGACGAGTTCAAGCCCGGCGACAAGGCGGTGTACGTGAAGAACACCAAGTACGTGCCGCGCAGGGAGCCTGCCTCGGGCACCGCCGGCGGCAAGCACGTGTACGTCGACCGGGTGGAGCTGAACCTCGCGCTGCGCGATCCGCAGGCCCAGGTGAACGCGCTGGCGAAAGGCGAAGTCGACATCATCGAGCGACCGGCGT
Organism: uncultured Pseudomonadota bacterium; assembly: GCA_963739205.1. GTDB lineage: Bacteria > Pseudomonadota > Gammaproteobacteria > Burkholderiales > SG8-39 > DAHVFK01. The sequence goes on from CAVTZJ010000004.1 coordinate 430,224, forward strand.
TCGAGAGCTACGCGCAGCTCAAGCAGACCAAGGGCGTCGAGATCGTCAACCGCGACCCGCTCGGCTTCCAGTACATGTGCCGCTTCAATGCGCTGTGGCCGCCGTTCGACAAGCCCGCCGTCCGGCGCGCCGCGCTCGCAGCCTTCAACCAGGAGGCCTTCCTCAAAGCGCAGGTCGGCGTGAAGGAGTACTACCACAGCTGCCCGTCGATGTTCACCTGCAACACGCCTTATGCGAGCACCGCCGGCAGCGACATCATGGCCAAGTCGAACATGAAGAAGGCGCGTGAGCTGCTCAAGGCTTCCGGCTACGACGGCACGCCGGTGGTGCTGATGAAGCCGACCGATCTCGCTGCGATCCAGAAGCTGCCGGATGTCGCCGCTCAGCTCATGCGCCAGGCGGGGTTCAAGGTCGACCTGCAGGCAATGGACTGGAACACGCTGGTGGGGCGCCGCGCCAAGAAGGATCCGCCGGCGCAGGGCGGCTGGAACATGTTCTGCACCGCATGGGTCGCGCCCGACATCTGGAGCCCACTGAACAACGCGGCGCTCGACGCCAAGGGCGAGAAGGCCTCCTGGTTCGGCTGGCCGAACGATCCGAAGATCGAGGAGCTTAAGGCGCAGTTCGCGCGCGAGCTCGATCTGAACAAGCGCAAGAAGCTCGCCGCCGAAATTCAGGCCGAGGCCTTCGCCTACGGCACGCACGCTCCGCTCGGGGAATACATCAACCCGGTCGCGGTGCGCAAGGGCGTCAGCGGACTGGTCCAGGGACCGGGCGACTTCTACTGGAACGTCAAGAAGGACTGAGCGGCTGCGCTACCATGACGGCTCCGGGCAGCGCGCCCGGAGCCGTCTTTTTTTGGACCCTGCGTGTACCCATTCATCGCCCGACGGCTGCTCGCGACAATCCCGGTGCTGGTGATCGTCGCCGTGCTGGTGTTCCTGCTGCTCAGGCTGACGCCGGGCGACCCGGCGGCGATCCTCGCCGGCGACGCCGCGAGCCGCGACCAGATCGCCCAGATCCGCGTCAGCCTCGGCCTGGACAAGCCGATCGTCTTTCAGTTCGGCATCTGGGTGTCGCACCTGCTGCATGGCGACCTCGGCGAGTCGTTCTACTTCAAGATCAAGGTCGCCGACCTGATCGTGCAGCGCCTCGAGCCGACGCTCGCGCTCGCGACGCTCACTATCCTCGTCGCGGTGCTGGTGGCAGTGCCGCTCGGGACGCTCGCCGCCTGGCGCTTCGGCGGCTGGCTCGACCGCGCGCTGATGGGTTTCTCGGTGCTCGGATTTTCGATCCCGGTATTCGTGCTCGCCTACCTCCTCATATGGCTCGTTTCGCTCAAGCTCGGCTGGCTGCCGGTGCAGGGCTACCGGCGCGTCGCGGACGGCTTCTGGCCGTTCCTGCGCCACCTGATCCTGCCTTCGCTCACGCTGTCGGTGATCTATATCGCACTGATCGCGCGGGTCACGCGCGCTGCGGTGGTCGAAGCCCTGGGCGAGGACTACATCCGCACCGCGCGCGCCAAGGGGCTGCCCGAGGCGCGCGTGCTCGTCGCGCACGCGCTCGCCAACGCGGCGGTGCCCATTGTCACGGTGATCGGCATCGGTGTCGCGCTGCTGATCGGCGGCGTAGTGGTCACCGAGTCCGTGTACGCCATCCCCGGCCTCGGCCGCCTCACGGTGGACGCGGTGCTGGCGCGCGACTTTCCCACCATCCAGGGCGTAATCCTGTTCTTCTCGCTCGTCTACGTCGTAGTCAACCTGCTGGTGGACCTGTCCTACGTGATCCTCGACCCGCGCATCCGCTACTGATGGACGCAGACGCTCTCTCCGCCGAAGCCGCCGACGTGCGCCATCACGAGTCGGCCTGGCGGCGACTGCGGCGCAACTGGTCGGTGCGCCTCGGCGGCGCGGTGCTTGCATTTCTGGTGGCAACGGCGCTCGCCGCGCCCTGGCTCGGCACCGTCGACCCGACGCTGTTCGACGCCGACAGCCGCGACCTCGTCCCGGGCAGCATGGGCCAGATCACGACGCTCGAGGGGGACACGATCCCGCACCGCTTCATCATGGGCTCCGACTCTTTCGGGCGCGACATTTACAGCCGCGTGATCTACGGCACGCGCGTGTCGCTCTCGGTCGGCCTGCTGGCCGCGCTGCTCGCGCTCGCCTTCGGCGTGCTCGCCGGCCTCGCCGCCGGCTACCTGCGCTGGCTCGACGGCGTGCTGATGCGCTTCATGGACGGGCTGATGGCGATCCCCGCGATCCTGATCGCGATCGCGCTGGTGGCGCTGTGGCGCGCGAGCCTCCCCACCGTGATCGTGGCCATCGCCATCCCCGAGATTCCGCGCGTCACGCGCCTGGTGAGGTCGCTCGTGCTGTCGATTCGCGAGGAGCCCTACGTCGAGGCCGCGGTGTCGCTGGGCACGCCGAGCTGGAAGATCATGTTCAAGCACATCCTTCCCAACACCATGGCGCCGATCATCGTGCAGGGCACCTACGTCTGCGCGTCCGCGATCCTGCTCGAGGCGATCCTCTCCTTCCTCGGCGTGGGGCTGCCGCCGGACATCCCGACCTGGGGCAACATCATGGCCGAAGGGCGCGTGCAGTTCGTCGAGTTCCCACACAACGTGTTCTTTCCCGGGCTGTTCCTCGCGGTCACCGTGCTCGCCGTCAACATCCTCGGCGACGGGCTGCGCGACACGCTCGACCCGAAGATGGCGAGGCGCCTGTGAGCGCGGTGCTCGAGGTGCGCGGCCTGTCGGTGGCGCTGCCCGCCGGCGCCGACCGCCGGCGCGCGGTCGACGGCGTGTCCTTCACCGTCGAGCGCGGCGAAATCCTGTGCCTGGTGGGCGAGTCCGGCTCGGGCAAGTCGGTGATCGCGCAGTCGGTCCTCGCACTGCTGCCGCAGGCGCTGCCGCGCACCGGGGGCAGCATCCTGCTGGAGGGCGAGGACCTGACGCGCGCGCGCCCGGAGCGCCTGCGCGCGCTGCGCGCAGCGCGCATGTCGATGGTCTTCCAGGAGCCGATGACCGCGCTCAATCCGGTCATGACCTGCGGCCGTCAGATCGACGAGGTGCTGCGCGAGCATACAGGTCTTTCCGCCGCCGAGCGCCGCGCGAAGGTCCTGGACATCGTGCGCGAGGTGGCGCTGCCCGATCCAGAGCGCATCGTCGCTTCCTATCCGCACCAGCTCTCGGGCGGCCAGCGCCAGAGGATCGTGATCGCGATGGCGCTGGTGCTCGAGCCGGCGCTGCTGATCGCCGACGAGCCGACTACCGCGCTCGACGTGACCACCCAGGCGCAGATCCTGCGCCTCATCCAGGAGCTGCAGGCGCGCCACGGCACCGGGGTGCTGTTCATCACGCACGACTTCGGCGTGGTGGCGGACATCGCGCACCGCGTCGCGGTGCTGCGCCTTGGCGAGATGGTCGAGCTGGGCCCGAAGAGCGAAGTGCTCAAGCGTCCGCGGCATTTCTATACGCGCATGCTGATCGACGCGGTGCCCAGGCTCGAGCCGCACGCGCGGCCGGTCGACGCCGCGAAGCCCGTGGTGCTCGCGACGCGTGAGCTCTCGAAGGTCTACGCAGGGCGCGGCTGGTTCGCGAAGCGCCGCGAGGTGCACGCCGCGCACGGCGTGACGCTCGAGATCCGGCGCGGCCAGACGCTCGGCATCGTCGGTGAATCCGGCTCCGGCAAGTCGACGGTGGCGCGCTGCATCGTGCGGCTGATCGATCCGAGCGGCGGCCGGATCGAGCTCGGCGGCGAGGAGATCGCCTCGCTTTCGCACGCCGCGCTGCGGCCGTTGCGGCGCAAGGTGCAGATCGTGTTCCAGGACCCGTACCGCTCGCTCAACCCGCGGCGCACGGTGGGCGAGGCGATCATGGAGGGACCGCTCAACTACGGCGTGCCGCGTACCGAGGCGCGCAAGCGCGCCGAGCGGCTGATGGAGCTGGTGCGCATGGATCCCGGCGTGCTCAACCGCTACCCCCACCAGTTTTCCGGCGGGCAGCGCCAGCGCATCTGCGTCGCGCGCGCGCTCGCGATGGAGCCCGAACTGCTGATCGCCGACGAGGCCGTGTCCGCGCTCGACGTCTCCGTGCAAGCTCAGGTGCTCGCGCTGCTCGAGGAGATCCGCGCACGGCTCGACCTGGCGATGCTGTTCATCACCCACGACCTGCGCGTCGCCGCGCAGGTGTGCGACTACGTCGCCGTGATGTCGCAGGGGCGCATCGTCGAGCAGGGCCCGGCGGCGCAGGTGTTCCGCGCCCCGCAGCACGAGTACACGCGCGCTCTGTTCGCCGCCGCGCCTGGGCGCGACTTCGCCTTCGGTGCGGCCTGAGCTTAGGCGGCGGCCGGCGCGCAGCTCTATATATATACTTGCGCGCATGCGCTCGCCGTCGATCGATCTGCTCCGCGCGTTGAGCGCGCGCGGTCCCCAGACGCGCACCGCGCTCGCCGCGAGCTGTCGACTGCGCAAGGCCGACCTCGAGCGCTGCTTCGCGCGCCTTGGCGGAAACGGCTTCGTCGCGGCGGACGGCGAGCTGATGCGGCTCACCGCACCGTTCGATTTTCTGGACGCCGGGCGCATCGCCGCCGGCCTCGGTGCTCGGGCGTTGCGGGTGCGGGTCGACGTGCTCGATGCCTGCCCCTCGACCAGCACGGCGCTCATGCGCGAGAGCGCGGCGCCGCTCGTGCGGCTGCTGCTCACCGAGGAGCAGATGCAGGGCCGCGGGCGGCGCGGCAGGCGCTGGCTCTCCTGCGTCGGCGCAGGGATCGCGATGTCGCTGCGCTGCGCTTTCTCGCGCAGCGTGCGCGAGCTCGCGGCGCTCCCGCTCGCGGCGGGCGTGGCCGCGGCGCGGGCGCTGCGCTCGCTCGGCGCCGCCGACGCGGGTCTCAAGTGGCCGAACGACCTGCTGGTGCGCGGCGCCAAGCTCGGCGGCATCCTTACCGAGACGCGCGCGCAGGACGGACGCGTGCTGGCGGTCGTCGGCATCGGCCTCAACTGCCGCTCTACGCCGGCGCTCGAAGGGCGCCTCGGGCACCGCGTGGCCGCACTGGAGGAATTCGTCGCACCCTGCCCCTCGCGCAATGAGGTGGCCGCGCGTGTCGCGGGCGAGTTGCTCGACGCGATGGACGCCTTCGACGCGGAGGGTCTGGCGGGCTTCAAGGACGAATGGGAGGCGCTGCACGCGCACGCTGGCCAGCGTCTGCGGGTGCGGCTCTCCGACGGACGCGTGCTGGCCGGCATCGCCGACGGCCTCGCCGAGGACGGCGGCCTGCGGCTGCGCACCCGCAACGGAGTGCGCGCAATCAGAAGCGGACGCGTTGTGTCCGCTAGGGTCGCATGATTCTCGCCATAGACGCCGGCAACTCGCGCGTGAAGTGGGGCTGGTACGACGGCAGGCAATGGCTCAACCTCACTACGGTGTCGCTGATCGAGTTCGCCGCCGCGAGCCACGACATCAATCCGTTCGCCGCGACGCACGAGGATCCGGAGCGCATCGTGATCTCCAATGTCGCGGGCGACGGCGCCCACCAGCTATTGGTGAACTGGACCAGCATCTTCGAAGCCGAACCGCTATGGCTTTCGGGTGAAGCTGAGCGCTGCGGCGTCAGGAGCCGCTACGAGCGCCCGGAGAAGCTCGGCTCGGACCGTTGGGCAGCACTCGTCGCGGCGCGCGCAATCGAGCGCCGCCCCTGCCTGGTGGTGAGCGCGGGCACCACCACGACCGCGGACATGCTCTCGTCGGAGGGCGAGTTCCTCGGCGGCGTCATCCTGCCGGGGGTCGAGCTGATGCGCTTCGTGCTGCACGAGCACACGGGCCGCCTGCCGCTGCAGGAGGGGCGCTTCAGCGCGATGCCGCGCAACACGGTCGACGCAATCGAGACCGGCTGCCGCCACGCGCAGGCCGGTGCGGTCGAGCGCATGTACCGCACCATGGGCGGAGCCCCGGCCTGTCTCGTGAGCGGTGGCGCGGGCCAGTCGCTCATGGAGCAGCTCGACATTTCATGCCGCTACGTCGAGAACCTAGTGCTGGACGGCCTAGCGCGCATCGCGCTGAGCGAGCCGCGTGCGCGCTTCGGGGCAAAATAGCGGCATGCGCACGGTATTCCTCTTACTACTTCTCGCCAATCTCGCGTTCTTCGCCTGGGCGAGGTACTTGGCACCGCACGATCCGAATGCCGATCCGCGCCCTCTGACGCGCCAGATCGCACCCGAGCGGCTGCCCGTGCTGCCGCCGTCCAGCGGCGGCGCCGCCCCCCACAGTTAGCCGATCGGCAGCGTGCCGTTCGGCACGTGTTGCGCGACCAGCGCGAGCAGGCGGTCGGCGCGCACCGGCTTGGTCATGTAGCCGACCGCGCCCAGCTCGCGGCCGCGATGCTCGGCGTCCTCGACCGACGTGAGGAAGATCACCGGAATGTAGGGCAGCGATTCGTCGGCCTTGAGCGCGGCGACGAACTCGAAGCCGTCCATGTACGGCATCAGGATGTCGCAGATGATCAGATCCGGGGGACCCGCAAGCACGGAGTACCCCGCTTCGATCGCATCCTGGGCAAGGCGCACTTCGTAGCCGGCCGACGTCAGGTGCAGCCGCAGCAGCTCGAGGAGGCTCTCGTCGTCGTCTACCACCAGTATGCTGGCAGCCATCGCTTCATGCTCGAACGTGCGAGCCCCGGACAATTTGGTGCTGGCGCGCGGATTCGAACCGCGAACCTACTTATTACGAATTGGCAACGACGGACTTTGCAGGTGTTTGCGTGTGCTGGCAAGAGGCGCGCAGCCCCGCGTTTCTTCGCCCGATCAGGCCAGCCACCACTCGATGTCCCTTGCGCGAAGTTGAAGCGTCGCATCGAAACGGGCCATGTGTGCGACAGCGCTCAAGCTTGAGCGCTGCGCGCACACTTCAACTTCGCATGCCTCCCATCAGGGCGCCGAAGGCCCGGCGCCGATCTATGGTCCTCAGGTCAGCCCTGCGAATCGTCTAGACGCCTCACAGCTACTACGACTACGGCGGCCGGCCGGATCAGTGCCGGTCGTGGTCGTAGTGGCGCCCCCGACCAGTCATGATCTTCAGCCACGCATGGCCTTCGAAAGCCTGGCCCGACTTCGTCGTACCGGTCACCTTGCCTTCGGTATCACCGGCCTGGAAATTCGCCTTGCTGAAGTCGAAGAAGCAGATCAAGTCGGGCCGCTTGTCGCGGTTCACGTCGACGCTGTGCTGCTCGCAGCGGATAAGGCTGTCCTCATTGCCGGTCGCGCCGAACTTGAGTGAACTCGGGTCGACGTCCAACGCATTGAATGTAGCCGATGACAGCAACGCCACTGGTATGCCGCCCTTGAAGTGATGCTCGAGCGCCCTGTACGCGTGGTCCCGCTTCAAGTCGCGGTCGCGGTCCAAATCGTGGCCCGGGGAATAAGCCCAGAGGACGTCGCGTCTGCCCGGTCGAATTTCGATGCTGATTTCCTGCACTGACCCGCTGACCACCGGCGGCGTAGGCGTCGAAACCGGCGGCGGCGGAGGTGGCGTAACTACCGGCGGCGGCGGCGATGTGACTACCGGCGGCGGCGGCGGAGGTGGCGTAACTACCGGCGGCGGCGGCGGCGCTGGCGGCGTAACGCCCGAGATAATCAGTGTGTAGGTGCCGGGGACATCGTACGAGGGGGAGTCCTGGAGAATCTGACCCGAGCTCAGCGTGTTGACATCGACGAACGTGCCTGGGTCGCTGCTCACGCCAACGACATAGGTCCCCGTCGTTGGCACAACGAATTTATCGATGCGAGCGTCAAGGTAACTCACTGAGCCCGGTGCGTCGATCGGAAATCCGTATTGCGACTGGCTCAAGAGGCTCAAGGGGCCATTGCCGCCCGGTCCGAAGATGGCAAGGTCCGTCCAAACTCCCGTGCTGTTATCGGCACTCATGCCGCCATCGATATTGACGGTTATGACGTCGCCTGCAGTCGCCTGAAAGCTGTAAAAGTCCACGTCACGGTGGGCAGCAGTGTTGAGGATCGCGCCGTTTACCGTTACGGTGCCATCGCTACCAATGGTGAGCAGCTGCGCATTGGCGACGGGATCGTTCGGTTCGACCTCGTCCACGGCAAGCGCCACGCGGCTCGCGCCCAAGGCTGCAAGGATCGCGATCAACATCGCCGACCGCATGAACCGTTTGTTCGTCTTCATAATTGCCTCACTTTCTAAAAATGAACGCGCCAAAGTGACGCCAATTGACGACACGAACCTATCCCTCCTGAGCGCCTGCGCACAGTGAAAACCTCACGCCGCAATCGAGAAGCACGCTGTCTGCGTGAAGCAATTCTCAATTTGACGATGCTTTTCAATTCCCATTGAACCTGACAGGAACGAAGTTCGTGAGAGTCATGCTCCGGTATCCGGTCGTATCCTCTCAAGTGGTGTACGTAGCGGTGACGCACACCCCCCTTCCGTGGCCGAATCGATGGTTCTGCAGTGCCAGGCAAGCAAGCGCAAGGCGCGCAGCAACATGCGGTCCGATACCACTCATTACTTTAAGTGCTTGCGCGAGCGGGGCGGCCGCGAGAACAGTAAGGCGCGCGCGGTTTGCGACGCCCTCCAAACACGGGATAGAGAGCAACGCCAAATCATTGATCGTTTGGTGCTGGTGGCCCGACTCGAACGGGCGACCTACTGATTACGAATCAGTTGCTCTACCAACTGAGCTACACCAGCGCACCTGAGGCCCGCCGCCTTGCACGGCGAGACGAGGCAGCATTATAGCCTTGCCCGCCCCGCGGCGGGCCGCGCGCACGGCCTCAGTCGCAGCGGCGGAATGCCAGCACAGCGTTGGTACCGCCAAACGCGAACGAGTTGCTGATCGCCGCGCGCAGCTGCGGCGCCTCGGTGTGCGGCTGCTGCACGAGCGGGACGCGGCAGGCCGGATCCTGTGGACCGCAGTGCATGTTGGGTGGCAGCGTGCGACGCTCGAGAGCGAGAACGGTGATGGCCGCCTCCAGCGCCCCTGCCGCACCGAGCAGGTGCCCGTGCATCGATTTCGTCGAGCTCACCGCCAGGGCGCCGATCGCGTCGCCCCACACCTGCGCAAGCGCCTCGCACTCAACGACGTCGCCCGCGCGCGTCGCCGTGCCGTGCGCGTTGCAGTAGCCGATGTCCGCGGGCGACAGGCCGCTCGCGCGCAGCGCGGCAACCAGAGCGCGCACCTGGCCGGCGACGTCCGGCTTGGTGAGATGCGTCGCGTCGCAGGACACGCCGCTGCCGGCGAACTCGGCGTACACGCGCGCGCCGCGCGCCTTTGCAGCCTCGAAGGGCTCGAGCAGCAGGAACGCTGCACCCTCGCCGAGAACGAGGCCGGTGCGGTCGGTCGCGAAAGGCCGGCAGCCGCGGGACGGGTCCTCGACCTCCGCGGAGGCAAGAGTCTGGAGCGCCTGCCAGGCGCGCACCGCGCCCGGCACGAGCAGCGCCTCGCTGCCGCCCGCCAACGCGCACTCGACTTGTCCCGCGGCGACCGCCTTGGCCGCTTCGGCGATCGCCACGGCGGACGACGCGCACGCGATCGAATACGTCAGCACCGGTCCGTGCACCTTCGCACGCATCGCAATGTGGGCCGCGGGCGCGTTCGGCATGAAGGCCGGCACGGTGAGCGGCGGAACGCGGCCGGACTCGGCATAGCGCGCAAAGGCCTCGTCGATCGCCGAAGCTCCCCCCATGCCGGTGCCAACATATATGCCGCTGCGCTCGTCGAGCGCGTCGAGGCCCGCGTCGGCCCGCGCCAATTCGGCGGCGGCCACGGCGATCTGGCTGACGCGGTCTACGCCGGCGAGCTGCAGGCGCGTAAACCAGTGCGTGGGGTCGAACGCCGCGCGCGCCGCGAGCGCGGGCGGCGCGCCGCCCGATGACCAGCGCGCCACCGCGGAGCGGCCAGCCATCAATGCGTCGAATACGGCGCCGGGGGAGTCACCGTGCGGAGAGACCAGACCTATTCCGGTAACGACGACGCTGCGCCTCATGCAGCCTTCGGTGTCCGCAAGTCGTCGATCAATGCGGCAAGCCCAGCCAGCGTATTGACGCCGCTGCGCGAATCCGGGAAGTCGACGTTGAAATGCTCTTCTATCGCAAACAGCAGCTCGGCAAGCGACAGCGAGTCGAGTCCGTATTCCTCGAGCGGCGCGTCGGCCTTCAACGTCGCGGTGTCGATGTCGAAGTTCTTGTGGATCAATTGCTTCAGTTCTTCCAGTGTGCTCATTGTGGTCTCGGTTGCCGATTCAGTAGAGCGGACGCCCTGCGCCGGCGTGCGCACGCGCGCGTCCGACGAAGGGCAAGACGTTTGCGGCGGGCGGCGCGGCGGCACGCGCTGCCGCGAGCCGCGTAACGAACTTCGCGAGCAGCGCGGCCACTTCGTGGCGGTCGTTGTCAATGGTGATCATGTGATAGCTGTTCTCGAGCACGGCCAGCTCCTTGTCCGGCTGCGGTAGCGAAGCGAATAGCCGCTGGACGCTGTCCAGGCTCGTGATCTCGTCCTCGCGGGCGTGTATCACGAGCAGCGGGCAGCGCAGCTCACCCAGGCGCGCGCGCACCTCGGCCATCATCCGCTCGCCTTCGCGCAGCGCGCGCAGCGGCAGGCGCGCCGGTCCGACCGCGGAGTTGGCGCGCTCCCGCAGATCGCGGATCACCCATTTGCGGATCTTTGCGTTCTTGATGCCGTAAGGCTCGCGCTCGGCCACCGAGAAGAAGCGGTCGAGCTGCGTCCAATAACCGAGATGGCGCAAGTGGCGGCGCAGCGGCAGTCCCCAGCCGTCGTAGGCGAAGGTCGGTGACATGAGGACGAGGCCTGCGACCTGGCGCGGCGCTTCGAGCGCGAGCACCGCGGCGAGGACACCTCCCATGCACAGTCCGCCGAGCACGACCGGAGCGTCGCCCGCCAGACGGGGATGCACGGCCGCGAGCGCCGCATCCCGCCAACGCCGCCAGTCGGGCGACACGGCCTCGTTCGACAAGGTATAGCCGGGCGTGACGACGGCGTCATGCGGCACGCCGCGCCTGCGCAAGTCCTGGCCTACGAATGCGAATTCCTGGGGCGACGAATACAGGCCATGGAACAAGAAGAGCGGAGTTGAGAGTGGTTCGCGTTTTGACACGAAGGGCGGTCTCGGAGGCCGGGCGCACATCGTAGACCCCGAATCTGACCCCAACCTTAAGACATCCGGACCGCAGGCTTACCTCCCGGAGCGCGGCATCCGCCGGGAATACACATGCGCACTAGTTCCGCAAAATCGCGGCGCATCAAGCCGTTCGCGCCGTGTTTCGGCCCGCCGGTCGGCGTCTTTTGCGGATTGCGAGGCAGCTTTCTAGCATGCAATCACGTGAAAAGGGGGACACCCATGCGCAAGGCAAAAGGATTCACGCTCATCGAGCTCATGGCAGTGATCGCAGTCGTCGCGATTCTCGCGGCGATTGCCTACCCGTATTACGGAGACTACGTCACGCGCGGCAAACTGACCGAGGCGTTCAACGGCCTCTCGGAGCTGCGCCTGCGCGCCGAGAAGTGGTTCGCCGACAACCGCACCTACGTCGGCTTCAACCAGACGCTCACCGGCGTGAAGTACTTCGCTTACGACTGCAGCAATCCCGCGCCAACACAGACCACCTTTACCTGCACCGCGACGGGAGCCGGACCGTCGCCCGGGTTTGGCGACTTCAAGTTCACCATCAACGAATCCGACGTCAGGGCGACGCCCTCCGCCCCGACCGGCTGGAACACGTCGACCACCTGCTGGATCACCAAGAAGGGTGAGTCGTGCTGACGCGTTGCCTGCAGCAAGGCATGACCATGATCGAGATGATGGTCGCGCTCGTGATCGGCGCGCTCATCCTCATGCTCGCGCTGCCGTCGTTCTCGACCTTCCTGCAGAACCAGCAGATACGGAACGGCGCCGAGTCGATCCTCGACGGACTCAACTTCGCGCGCACGGAAGCGGTGCGTCTGAACACGTCGATCCGGTTCCAGCTCGTAACCGACCTCACCGCCTCCTGCGCGCTCAGCGCCAACTCCGCGGCCTGGGTGATAAGCCCTGCCGACCCGACCGGTGTCTGCGACCAGCCGGTCGGGGTGGCGACTCCGCCGGCCATTCCGCAGATCATTCGCAAACGCTCGGCAAGCGAAGGAACCGGTAACGTGGTGGTGACCTCCACTGGCGGCGCCACGACCGCAATCTTCAACGGCCTGGGCCGGCTGCAAAGCGCCGGCATCACGCAGATCGACATCACGAACACCTCGGGCACGTGCCAGTACGCGGACCCGGTGAACGGTACCATGCGCTGCATGCGCATCCTCGTGTCGAGCGGCGGCCAGGCGCGGCTGTGCGACCCGCAGGTCGCGACCCCGGTGCCGCCCGTAATCGACCCGCGGGCCTGCTAAGGAGGATGACGGCATGAGACCCGAGAGCTCCGCGTCGAAGCAACAGGGCATGCTGCTGCTCGAGGCCCTGGTCGGGATCCTGATTTTCTCGATCGGCATCCTCGCCATGCTCGGCATGCAGTCGGTCGGCATGCGCAACACCATCGACTCCAAGTACCGTTCCGAGGCCGCCTACCTCGCCAATCAGATCGTCGGCACGATGTGGGTCGACCGCGCCAACATCGCGAGCTACGACGATGCGGGCGGCGGCAACGCGCGCCTCACGGCGTGGCAGAACCAGGTCACCACGATGCTGCCGATGGATCCGGCGAGCCCGCCGAGCACCGCGCCGTCGATCGCGGTCGCCGGGCGCCAGGCCACCGTCATCGTGCGCTGGAAGCGCCCGGGCGACACCACGGTGAGCTCCTTCACCATGGTCGCGCAGATAAACGATCCGACATGAGGCGCGCCATGCGGACAAGACAGCTCGGCATGAGCCTCGTAGAAGTGCTGGTCGCAGTGGCGATCGGCCTGATCGGCATCCTCATCATCACCGAGGCGTACCTCACCAGCGACAAGTTCAACCGCTCGACCATGGGCGAAGGCGGCGCGCAGACCAACGGCACCATCGCGCTATTCACAATCGAACGCGACGTACGGCAGGCGGGCTACGGCATCGCCGACTCGCGCGCCTTCGGCTGCGGCACGGTCAGCTACTACGTCGACCCGAACTACTCGGCGAATCTCGGCGGCACGTTGCCCAATGTCAGCCTGGCGCCCGTCCTGATCACGACGACCGCCGGCCAGCCCGACCAGATCAGCGTGATGTACTCGAGCGCCGCGGCCCGCGTCGCGCCCGTGGCGCTCACCGCCGCTTCCTCGAACACCAATATGACGGTGGACGGCACGTACGGCTTCAACCCGGGCGATCTGGTCCTCGCAGTGAACCTTGCCGGCGCCCCGAACTGTTCGCTGCGCAAGCTGACGAACATCGCACCGGTTTCGTCTCAGCTGCAATACAACCCTGGTGCCAGCGGCCAATACAACCCGCCTGGCGTGGGACTGCTGCCGAGCTACGCGAAGGACGACCTGGTGTTCGACCTCGGCCAGCCGACTGTGCGCAACTTCTCGATCGTCAACGGCAACCTGCGCACGACGGACTCGCTCCTCAGCGCCGGTGGCACGACCAGCTTCGACGCGGTCGACGGCATCATCGACCTGCGCGCGCAGTATGGCAAGGACAACGGCGTGAACAACGGTACCGTGAGCAACACGACCTACGCGGCGAACGACGGCATCATCGACGGCTTCGACAACGCCGCCCCCGTGACCGCGGCCGACTGGTCGCAGGTGCTCGCGCTGCGCGTGGCCGTGCTCTCGCGCATCGACAACTACGAGAAGCCCTCGGTCCCGGGCGGCAACTGCGACGCCACGACGGTCATGCCGACCTGGTCGGGCAGCGGCGCGGACCCGTTCACCGCGATCAACATTGCGAGCGTCACCAGCCAGGACCGCTGCTTCCGCTACCGCGTCTTCGAGACGGTGATCCCGCTGCGCAACATGATCTGGAGGGCGTCGTGAGAATGTTGAACCATGCTGCGCGCAGCGCGCAACGGGGCGCAGTGCTGTTCATCGCACTCATCGTACTGGTCGCGATGTCGCTCGCGGGCCTCGCGCTCATGCGCGGGGTGGACACCGGCGCGTTGATCGCGAGCAACCTGGCGTTCAAGGAAAGCGCCACCGCGGCGGGCGACCTGGGCGTCGAGAACGCGCGCAACTGGCTGATCGCCAACGCGGGTTCTAATCTGCAGAACGACCAACCCGGGATCTCGGGCGGGAACGGCTACTGGTCGACCTCGCAGGACGCCCTCGATCTGATCAACGTGTTCGACTGGTCCACCGCGGTAAACGTCGGCACCGACGCCGCCGGCAACCAGGTTAGCTACGTCATCCAGCGCCTGTGCGACGCCTCCGGCCCGACGACCTCGGCCAACTGTCTCAAATCGAGCTCATCGACCACGAGCGCGAGCAGCAAGGGTGGTGCGGCCTACGGAACCTACGGCATCGCTGCGCCCACCGATGTGAGCTACCGCATCACGGTGAAGGTGACCGGCCCGCGCAACTCGGTGAGTTTTGTGCAAGTGACGATGTACTGACAATAGTCAGCACACGGAGAACGTGCCATGAAAGCGAACGCACTGATCTTGAAAACGCTGCTGATCGGGTTGGGGCTGGCCGCCATCGCCGGCAAGCCGCTCGCCGCGCAGACCGACATCGCAACGCAACCGCTCGCGCAGCCGGCCTCTAACGTGCCGCCGAACATCATGCTGCTGCTCGACGAATCGGGCTCGATGGTCCAGCAGTACACGCCCGATTACCTCGGGCGCTATTACGGCGGCAGCAACAAGCTGTGCTTGGATACCCTCGACTACCACAATCCGCTTACGAACAACCTCGCAAACTGCGAAGCGGGCGATCCGCCGCTCATGACACCGGATCTCAATACGCAGTACTACAACCCGGACATCCGCTACGACCCGGGCGTGAACTACGACGGCACGTCGATGATGGCGATGAACGCGGCGAACACCTCCAACTGGACCGCGGTGCCGACCGACGGCGTCAGCCTGTCGACGCTGAACGACTTCCGCAAAGATACCCTCGACATGAACGACGCAAACGAGGGCGTCGTCGCCACCGTCAACCTCGCGGGCAACTACCCCGACCGCGTCTGGTGCACTTCGCAGTCCGCGTCGGCGACCAGCACGAGCTGCCGCACGAACGGGGCCTATTCGTACCCTGACGCGACCTACGGCTACGGCAAGACGACGACCGGAGCGATCAAATTCGTATTCGGTGCGCCCTACTACTACCGCATCGCGCCAACTGTCTATTGCACCGACTACACACTAACGACCTGCATCGGCGGAAGCGGCACGTTCGCCGTCACAACGCCCACAGGACAATACACGGTGCCGGCGCAGGTGAGATACTGCAACAGCACGCCCGGGCTCGACGCGTCGCAGAACAATTGTCAGGCCAAATACCGCGGTAGTTACGTCATTCCCGAGTTCACGGGTTACGCCACTACGGCCACTTCGACCGCCAAACAAGCGACGGCGACCCTGAAGGTGACGAATCCGCAGCCGGACAGCTATGCGGGCTCGATTACCGCAATCTACGTCCAGGGCGTCAACCTCATTACCTCGACGGTGAGCCAGCCCGCTTCGTTCACCGCGAGCAATGCCGCGACCGCGATCAAGAACGCAATCAACGCGGCCACCGGCACCACGGGCTACAGCGCCACGGTGTCGAGCAACGTCGTCACCATCACCGCGCCGAGCAGCTGCATAGGCGCAGCCACCTGCTCGAACTGGAACGGCGCCTCGATCCAGGTGCAATCGCCCGGCACACCGGTCACGCAGGCAAGCACGACGTTCACGGTGAGCAACGTCTCCACCGGCCGCAGCGTGACAAGCATGGCGGCCGGAGGCACGCCACTTTTCCTCAACAGCATCCCCTGCACTACCGCTACGGGTTGCAGCGGAGGCGGCTCCGCACGCAACAACTGGATGGCGTCCCAGATCGCGAGCGCGATAAACACCGGAGGCACCGGATTCAGCGCCGCTGCCTTGAGCGCGAGCGTCACCGTCACCGCCCCGACGACCACCGGCAGCGACATGAACAACACGACGCTCAGTGCCTCCACCTCCGGGGGAATTAGCGCGGGCAACGGATCGACTTTCTTGGGCGGCGCTACGAACGGCGACATCCAGACCACTGGCGCGAACTTCAGCGGCGGCGCCGACGTCAACAACGGGCGTGCCGGCGTCGGTACGTTCGTGCGCACCAGCATCACGCCCTACCAGGACCCGCCGACGAACTCGATTCCCAAGGTCTTTCCGAAGGGAGTGGGACGAAGCGACTGCCAGGGCTCGAGTTACTGCACCTATGGCGAGGAGATGACGAACTTCGCCAACTGGTACGCCTACTACCGCATGCGCGACACGATGGCGAAGACCACCATCGGCCGCGCCTTCACCGCGCTCTCCAACCAGTACCGGGTCGGCTACGTCAACCTGAATCCTGGCAGCCCGGTCAACTCCTCCCAATACCTCAAGGTGGACAACTTCACCGCCGGCGCAGGCAACCAAAAACAAAACTGGTACCAGCACGTGTACGGCACCATCAGAGGCGGGAGCACGCCGCTGCGCACGGCGCTCGCGCGCGTCGGGCGTTACTACGCCGGCGTGCAGACCGGTATCAACAACGGCATGGACTCGAGCCCGATCCAGTATTCCTGCCAGTCGAACTACACGCTGGTCGTGACCGACGGCTACTGGAACGACAACACCAACCCGCCGGACTTGAACGGAAACGCGATCGGCAACCAGGACAATGCCGACAGCGGCTACCACACGCGCGCGATCGGCGCCTACGACGGCGGCACCCCGGTTGCGTCTAACACGCTCGCCGACGTCGCGATGTACTACTATCAGACCGACCTGCGGACCGACCTCGCCGACAACGTGCCGACGACGCAGACCGACCCCGCGCCGTACCAGCACATGACTACCTTCACGGTGGGTTTGGGGCTCGCCGGCCAGCTTCAGTTCGACCCCAACTATCTCACGCAGACAAGCGGCGACTTCTACGACATCAAGCAGGGCGCGAAGAACTGGCCGGTGCCGGTATCGAACCAGGAAACCGCGGTGGATGACCTGTGGCACGCGGCGGTCGACGGACACGGACAGTTCTTCAGCGCGAAGGACCCGGTGACCCTCGCGCAGGCCATCACGACCACGCTGCAGTCGGTCACCTCGCGCGTCGGCGCGGGCGCGGCGGCGGCAACCTCGAACCTGCAGCCGGTGGCGGGCGACAACTTCGCCTTTACCGCCCAGTACAAGACGGTGGAGTGGACGGGCGACCTCATCGCACGCACCATCGACCTGAACTCGGGCTTCGTTGCCTACCGTGCACTCTGGTCGGCGCAGGCGCAGCTCGACCAGCGCACCGCCCAGAACCGGGTCATCTACACCTACGACCCGACCGACACCACGGCGCCGACCACCGGCAACGGCAACCTGCTGAAGACGTTCTGCTGGCCGGGCGCGTACGCCACGGGCCTCTACCCTGGCTGTGCTAACGAGGCCGAGCTGTCGGCGACGAACATGACGAATTTCAACCCGGCGACACTCAACCAGGCGAGCTTCTGGAATGCGACGCAGACCGCCGCCGCCTCGGCACAGAAGCTGGTCGATTACCTGCGCGGCGATACCTCGAACGAGGACAGCGGCCAGGGCCTCGCGAGCGACCTGTTCCGCAACCGCGCGCACCTGCTCGGCGACATCGTCAATGCGCAACCCGCGTATGTGAAGGCCGCGCCGTTCGGCTACAACATTGGCGCCTACGTCGGCACCGACCCCTTCTACCAGGAGTTTAAGCAAAGCACCGACGGCACGACGGGCACGCGCATCGGCACGGTGTTCGCAGCTGCAAACGACGGCATGCTGCATGCGTTCGAGACCGACCCGGACAACAATCCCTATTACCAGACCGCCGGGATCACGACGCTCACGACCACCGATGACACTTTCACCGGCACCCTCAACACCGACCCGGTCTCGGGCGAAGGCGCCGAGCGCTATGCCTACATTCCGTCACTCGTCCTCGCCAAGGTGAAGAACCTCGCCAACGAGCCATACATCCACCAGTACACCGTCGACGGCTCGCCGGTGATCGGCGACGTCTGCTTCGGCCACACGCTCAGCACGCCGTGCGCGTCGCAGTCCAACTGGCATACGATCCTGGTGGCCGGCGTGAACGACGGTGGCCGCGGCTACTACGCGCTCGATATCACAGACCCGCAAAACCCGAAAGGACTGTGGGAGTTCGCGGGCGGTTCGAGCGCTACCTGCCTGAGCAACGCAACGGCGAACGACGGCAGCATGTCGCACTTCGGGGATTGCAATATGGGCCTGAGCTTCGGCAACCCGATCGTCGCCAAGCGCAAGTCCGACGGAAGGTGGGTGGTGATCGTGACGTCCGGCTATAACAATATCAACCCGGGTGACGGCCAGGGGCACCTGTATATGCTGGACGCGCAGACCGGCGCCATCCTCAACAGGATCGACACCGGCGTCGGCTGCGACGGCGTGAGCACTACCTCGCCGTGCGTCGCCGGCACCGCCGATCCCAGCGGCCTGTCGCGCATTAGCGACTGGGTCGACAACGCGTTCAACGACAACACCGCGCTGCGCGTCTACGGCGGCGACCTGAAGGGCAACGTGTGGCGCTTCGATCTCGATCCAAGCGCGAGCGACTACATGACCGCCTACAAGCTGACGACGCTGGTCGACTCCAGCAACAATCCGCAGCCGATCACTGCGCGCCCCGAGCTCGGCGAGGTGCAGAACTTCTCGGTAATCTACGTCGGCACCGGCAAGTTGCTCGGCTCGAGCGACATGGCGACGACGCAGACGCAGAGCATCTACGCCATCCGCGACGACCTGTCGACGAGCAACGAGGTGATCTCGCGCAGCAACATGGTGCAGCAGACGCTGACGCCGATCGACGCTGCCACGCGCACTTCGACCGGCAACGCGGTCGACTTCAACACCAAGATGGGTTGGTTTGTCGACCTGCCGGACCCGGGCGAGCGCGTAAACGTCGATCCGATCCTGCAGCTCGGCACGCTGGTGGTGCCGTCGAACGTCCCATCGACCGACAGCTGCGTCGCGGGCGGCTACGGCTGGATCAACTTCCTCGACTACCGCACGGGCAGCTTCGTGGCCGGCGCGACCGCCAACATGGCTTCGACCAAGATCGCGGCCTCTCTGGTGGTCGGTATCAACGTGGTCCAGCTGCCGGGCGGCAAAGTGGTGACGATCGTGACCACTGCCGACAACCAGCAGCTTACGCAGCAGACGCCTGTTGCGCCGGCCGCTGTCCAAGGCCGCCGCGTGACCTGGCGCGAGCTGATCTCGCAATGAGCACCACGCCCGCGAGCCGCGGTCTCCTCCTCCCGCGGCTCGCGGCGGCGCTCGGGGCCTCGCTCATCCTTTCGGCCGCGACAGCCCCGGCGGCAGCTGCGGTCCCCTCCGTACCGTCTACCACCTACTACTACCCCACGCACGACCTGGACGTGCGGCCGGGGATCATGACGCGGGTCGAGCCCGCCTACCCGGACACCGCGCTCGCACGCGGGCTGTCCGGCAAGGTGGTGCTGCGCCTGTACATCAACGAGAAGGGCGCGGTCGACCGCGTGGAGACTCTTAGCGCGGCGCCGGCCGGCTACTTCGAAGCGTCCGCCGAGAACGCGTTCCGGGCCGCGCGCTTCACGCCCGGCCGCAAGGGCAAGCAGGCAGTGAAGACGCAGATGGTGATCGAGGTGAGCTTCGAGGCGCCCGCAGCCGCCGCGCGCGGCAGCAAGCGCTGAGGACCGGTCCTACTTCCTGCGCGACAGCTCGCGCGGCAGCGTAAACACCACGCTCTCCTGGGTGCCTTCGAGCTGGCGCACGCTCGCTGCGCCGAGCTCGCGCAGCCGCGCGATCAGCTCCTCGACCAGCACTTCCGGAGCCGAGGCGCCCGCAGTCACGCCGACGCGTCGCTTGCCCGCGACCCACTCGGGGCGCAGGTCGGCGGCGCGATCCACCATGTACGCTTCTGCCCCCATGTTGCGCGCCACCTCGCGCAGGCGGTTCGAGTTCGAGCTGTTGGGCGATCCCACCACGATCACGACGTCGCATTGCGGCGCCATGAGCTTCACCGCGTCCTGCCGGTTCTGCGTCGCGTAGCAGATATCGTCGCGCTTCGGGCCGCGGATCGCCGGGAAGCGCGCCTTGAGCGCTCCGATCACCGCCCCGGCGTCGTCCACCGAGAGCGTCGTCTGCGTGACGTAGGCGACGCGCGCCGGGTCCGCGATCTCGAGCCCGGCGACGTCGGCCGCCGTCTCGACCAGGTGGATGCCCGAGGCCGCCTGGCCCATCGTTCCTTCCGCCTCCGGATGCCCGCGGTGGCCGATCATGACGATCTCCAGGCCGGCAGCCAGCATCTTCGCGACCTCGACGTGCACCTTGGTGACCAGCGGACAGGTCGCGTCGAACACCTTCAGGCCACGCGCGACCGCGTCCGCGCGCACCGCCTTCGATATGCCGTGCGCGCTGAAGATCACCGTGCTGCCCGCGGGCACTTCCTCGAGCTCGTCGACGAACACCGCGCCCTTGGCGCGCAGGTGCTCGACCACGAAGCGGTTGTGCACGATCTCGTGGCGCACGTAGATCGGAGCGCCGTACTGTTCGAGCGCACGCTCGACGATCTCGATCGCGCGCTCCACGCCGGCGCAGAAGCCGCGCGGATTGGCGAGCAGTACCTCGGCAGGTGCAGGGGACAAGGGTACCGAAGTCATGCGGCTATGTTGCCACCGTCAAGCCTCAGCTGCCATGCGCCGCATCCGGCTTGCGCTGCAGGAAGCTTTCGATGATCAGCAGCCCCGCGCCGACGGTGATCGCCGAGTCGGCGACGTTGAACGCCGGCCAGTGCAATCCCAGCGCGTGAAAGTCGAGGAAGTCGACCACCTGGCCAAAGCGCAGGCGGTCGATCACGTTGCCGAGCGCGCCGCCCAGGATGAGCGCGAGCGCCGCGCTGAACATGCGCCTGCCCGGCGAGCGCAGGAGCAGCGCCGACACGACAGCCGCCGCGACGAGCGCGATGGCGACGAACAACGGTGTCTGCCAGCCCGGCGCACCGGCGAGGAAGCTGAACGCGGCGCCCTTGTTGAAGGCGAGCACCAGGTTGAAGAAGCCGGTAATGCGCAGGCGCTCGCCCGGCGCAAAGCTCGCGAGCACCGCCCACTTGCTCGCCTGGTCGGCGAGCACGATCGCCGCCGCGAGCCCGAACCAGCCGGCCGCCCTAGGCATACGCGCGCGGCTCCCCGGCGCCGAACAGGTTCGCCACGCAGCGCCCGCAGAGCTGCGCATGCCCCGGGTCGGCGCCGACGTCGGCCCGATAGTGCCAGCAGCGCTCGCACTTGCGGTGCGCGCTCGGCGCCACGGTGACGCCTTCGGTTTCGGCGCGCGCAGCACGCGTCACGCGTGCCGCCGAGGTGAGCAGCACGAACCTGAGATCGTCGCCCAGGCCCGAGAGCAGCTCGTAGTCGGCGCCGTTCGCGCGCCACTCGACCTCGGCCTGCAGCGAAGAACCCACCTTTCCCGCGGCCCTCAGGTCCTCGATGCTCTTGCGCACCGGGCCGCGCAGCTCGCGCAGCCGCGCCCATTTGGCGAGCAGCCACTCGTCGTTGGCGACTTCGGGCAGCGCGTGCCAGGTCTGGAAGAACACGCTGTCGTCCTTGCTGCCGGTGAACGCCACCCACAGCTCCTCGGCCGTGAAGCTCAGGATCGGCGCGAGCAGGCGCACCAGGCTGTGCGTGATGTGGTGGAGCGCGGTCTGCGCCGAGCGCCGCGCGCGCGAGTCGGCGCCGCAGGTGTACAAGCGGTCCTTGAGGATGTCGAGGTAGAACGCGCCCAGGTCCTCGGAGCAGAACGTCTGCAGCTTCTGCGCCACCAGGTGGAACTGGTAGCGTTTGTAGTCCGCAGCCAGCTCGTCCTGCAGCCGCGCCGTGAAGGCGAGCGCGTAGCGGTCGATCTCGACCAGCTCGGAAACGGGCAGCGCATGCTGCGCCGGGTCGAAGTCGGACACGTTGGCGAGCAGAAAGCGCAGCGTGTTGCGCATGCGCCGGTAGCTCTCCACGACGCGCTTCAGGATCTCGTTCGAGAGATTAAGCTCGCTCGAGTAGTCGGTACTCGCGACCCACAGGCGCAGGATGTCGGCCCCAAGCGTGCCGGTGATCTCCTGCGGCGACATGCCGGTGCCGCGCGATTTCGACATCTTGCGGCCTTCCATGTCGATGACGAAGCCGTGCGTGAGCAACGCCTTGTAGGGCGGCACGCCGTTCATCATGCACGAGACGAGCAGCGACGAATGGAACCAGCCGCGGTGCTGGTCGGAGCCTTCCAGGTACAGGTCGGCCGGAAACTCGGTCTCGCCCTCGTGCGAGCCACGCAGCACGGTGAAATGCGTCGACCCGGAGTCGAACCAGACGTCGAGCGTGTCCTTCACCTTGTCGTAGCGTGTGGCTTCGTCGCCCAGCAACTCACGCGGGTCGAGCTGCTGCCAGGCCTCGATGCCGCCCTCTTCCACGCGCTTGGCGACCGCCTCGAGCAGCTCGAGGGTCTCCGGGTGCAGCTCACCGGTCTCCTTGTGCATGAAGAACGGCATCGGCACGCCCCACTGCCGCTGGCGCGACAGCGTCCAGTCCGGGCGGTTCGCGATCATTCCGTGCAGGCGCGCTTTGCCCCAGGCCGGGAAGAACTGCGTGTTCTCGACGCCGCGCAGCGCCGTGGCGCGCAGAGGCTCGGTGGGCTTCACGCCCTCGTATCCGGGCACGGCGTCCATGCCGGCGAACCACTGCACGGTGGCGCGCAGGATCACCGGGGTCTTGTGGCGCCAGCAGTGCATGTAGCTGTGCACGTATGGCGCGCTGTGCAGCAGCGCGCCGCGCCGCGCGAGCTCGTCGACGATCTCCTGGTTCGCGTCCCAGATCATGCGCCCGCCGAACAGCGGCAGCGATTTCGCGAAGTGCCCGTCGCCCTGCACCGGCGTGAGGATCTCCTCGTCCTTCATGCCGTAGCGCCGGCAGGAGAGGAAATCCTCGACTCCATAGGCAGGCGCCGAATGCACGACGCCGGTGCCCGTGTCGAGCGTCACGTACTCGCCCAGGTATACCGGCGCGTGCCGGTCGTAGAAGGGATGGCGGAACGCGATCCCCTCGAGCGCCGCACCCTTGCTGGTCGCGATCGTGCTGCCGGAGAGCTTGAAGCGCGCCAGACTGGCTTCCTTGAGGTCGCTCGCGAGAATCAGCGCGCCTTTGTCGGTCGCGACGAGCGAATAGAGAATCTCGGGATGGACGTTCAGCGCCTGGTTGGCGGGAATGGTCCACGGCGTCGTGGTCCAGATCACCGCGTACACGGGGCCGGCAGGCAGCGCGTCGAGCCCGAAGGCGCGCGCGAGCTTCGCGCGGTCCTCGTCGGCAAGCGCGAACGCCACGTCGATCGCCGGGTCCTTGCGGTCCTCGTACTCGACCTCGGCCTCGGCGAGCGCCGAGCCGCAGTCGAAGCACCAGTTGACCGGCTTCAGGCCGCGGTACAGATAGCCCTTGGCGAGCAGCTTGCCGAGCGCGCGGATTTCGTCGGCCTCGTTGCGGTACGCCATCGTGAGATACGGGTTGTCCCAGTCGCCGAGCACACCCAGGCGCTGGAAATCGGCCTTCTGCCGCTTGATCTGTTCGGTCGCATAGGCGCGGCACAGGCGCTGCGTCTCCTCGGCCGAAAGATGCTTGCCGTATTGCTTCTCGATCTGCACTTCGATCGGCATGCCGTGGCAGTCCCAGCCCGGCACGTAGGGCGCGTCGAATCCCGCGAGCGTGCGCGACTTGACGATGATGTCCTTGAGGATCTTGTTGACCGCGTGGCCGATGTGGATGTCGCCGTTGGCGTACGGCGGCCCGTCGTGCAGCACGAAGCGCGGCCGGCCCTTGGCGATCGACCGCAGGCGCTTGTAGACGCCGCGCTCCTGCCATTCGTGCGCCCACTGCGGCTCGCGCTTGGCGAGGTCGCCGCGCATCGGGAACGGGGTGTCGGGAAGATTGAGCGTGTCCTTGTAGTCAGCCATGCTTCGCAAAGAACTCCTTCGCCATCGCCACGTCGCGCGCGATCGCCGTGCGCAGCGCGTCCAGATCCGGATATTTTTCCTCGTCCCTGAGCCGCTCGACGAAACGGACACGCAGGTGCCGCCCGTAGAGCTCCTCGGCAACGTCGAACAGGTGCACTTCCAGGAGGGGCACCGCGACCTCGTTCACCGTCGGGCGCCGACCCACGCTCGCCACGCCGGGCAGCCAGCGTTGCCCGTCGTTGGCATCGGCGCCGCAGGCCTCCACCACGTACACGCCGGCGAGCGGCGCGCGCCGCGGCAGCACCAGGTTCGCGGTCGGGAAACCCAGCCTGCGCCCGAGCTTGGCGCCGTGCGCGACGCGGCCCGAGAGGGTGTAGGGACGTCCGAGCAGCCGCTCAGCGCGCGGAAAGTCGGCCGCGAGCAGCGCGGCGCGCACCGCCGAGCTGGAGATGCGCTCGCCGCCCTGCGTCACCTCGGGCATCGGCTCGAGCGCGAAGCCGTGGCGCCGGGAGTCGGCCTCGAGCGCCGCGTAATCTCCGGCGCGCCGCGCACCGTAGCGGAAGTCGCGGCCGACGAGCAGCCAGCGCGCCCGCAGGCCCTGTACCAGCACTTCCTCCACGAAGCGCTCGGCGGGGAGCGCGGCGAAGCGCGTATCGAAACGCGCGACGTGTACGTGCTCGATGCCGGCGGCGGCGATCAGCTCGAGCTTCTCGCGCAGGCGCGTCAGGCGCGCGGGCGCCGCGTCGGGCGCGAAAAACTCGCGCGGATGAGGCTCGAAGGTGAGCGCGCAGGAAACAAGCCCGCGCGGGCGTGCTTCCGCGGCGACGCGCGCCAGCATCGCCTGGTGTCCGATGTGGACGCCGTCGAAGTTTCCGATGGTCAGCGCGTGCGGGCCTCGGACGGGCGATACGGAGCCGTGCGTGACGACCATCTGGCGCGCTTAAAATAATGAATTGTAGCGGCTTTTCCGCAGCGCAGCGAATGGCTCAGTCGACCCTGAGCCGGCCGCTAGCGAGTGGCCAGAAGGCGGCGAGACCGAGAATCGGACCGGGCAGCAGGAGCCAGGCGACGCGCGCGCCCAACTCCGGGATGCGCGCCGTCGCCAGGCTGATCGAGAACACCGTGATCAGGAAGCCGATGCTGTTCTGCAGCGCGAGCGCGCTGCCGAGCAGCTCCGGCGGGCAGGCGCGCGCCGAGAGCGCGGAGAACTGGGGCGAATCGGTGACCACTGCGACGCCCCACACCAGCAGCAGCGCGAGCGCGAGCGCGGGCGAAATCCCGCTCGCGAGCGGATACACGAGGCACATCGCGCCCGAGGCGGCAAGCGCGAGCGCAGCGACCCGCGCGCTGCCCGCGCGGCGGCTCAATCGGCCGCCCAGCACGCAGCCTGCACCGCCCGCGGCGATGACCGCGAACGACCAGGCCGATACCTGCGCCGGGTCGGCCGCGCCGTCTCGGGCGAGCGCCGCGGCGGCGAGCAACGGGACGACGGTCCACAGCGCATAGAGCTCCCACATGTGGCCGAAATAGCCGAGCGCAGAGGCGCGGAAGGCCGGCACGCGGAAGGCGCGCAGCACCGATCCCCACCCTGCGCGCCGCGCGGCGCCGCTCCTCAAGTGCGGTCCGTCGCCGAGCGCGAGCACCGCCGCCCCCGAGACCAGCGCGAGCGCCGACGCGGCGAGCACCACCGCCTGCCACGAGGCGCCGCTGCCGGCGGCGCGAATCGCGTGCGGCAGCGCCGTGCCGATCGTCAGCATGCCCACCAGCCAGCCAAGCGTCTCGCCGGCGCGTCCCGGTGCCCAGCCGACGACCAGCTTCATGCCGAGCGGATAGATCCCGGCGAGCGCGAAGCCGGTGGCGAAGCGCCAGGCCATGCCCGCCGCGATTCCGTTCGCAAGCAGCGCGAAGCCGCCGTTCGCGAGCGCGCCGAGCGCGGCGCAGACGGCGAAGATGCGACTCGCCGGGTAGCGGTCGGCGAGGCCCGAGAGCGAGAAGAAGAGCGTCCCGGCGATGAACCCGAGCTGCACCGCGCTGGTGAGCGCGCCCAGCTCCGCGGTGCCCAGCCCCCAGGCGCGCGCCAGGTCGCCGGCCGCGGCATTGGCGCTGAACCACAGCGAAGTGCCGAACAGCTGTGCGGCGACGATCAGAGGAACGGCGGCCGCGTTGCGGCTGCCGGGATGCTCGCTCATGGCGCCGGAGAGTACCGCATCGCGCCCCGCTTTCGACCCCCTGACGGCCCTCCCGGCTCAATTGGCTTTGCCAGTCCGCCGCCAATCGGAGACAATCCGCCGCTGGCTTTGCGTCGCTGCAGCCGATGGCCGCGGCGGGCGGATCGGCTGCACCGCGGGGTTCTGAGGGGGCCCCCGCGAGACCTCCTCGTTTGCTGCAACCGGGAACGGCGATGATGAATCAATTGCTCAAGCTGTCGCGCGCGATCGACTGGCTGAACGAGCGTATCGGGGGCGCACTGAAGTGGCTGGTGCTGGCGGCGGTGCTGGTGAGCGCCGGCAACGCCACCTCGCGCTACGCACTCGACATCGCCTCGAACGCCTGGCTCGAGCTGCAGTGGTATCTCTTCTCCGCGGTATTCCTGCTGTGCGCGGGTTATACCCTGCGCCACAACGAGCATATCCGCATCGACGTGGTCAATTCGCATCTCTCGGCCCGCGCGCAGATGTGGATCGACGTCTTCGGCATCATCTTTTTCCTCCTTCCCATGGCAACGATCATCATGTGGTTGTCCTGGCCGATATTTATGAACGCCTACCAGACCGGCGAGGTCTCGGTAAACGCCGGCGGCCTGATCAGGTGGCCGGCGCGGCTGATGGTGCCGGTCGGGTTCTTCTTGCTGTCCCTGCAGGGCGTGTCCGAGCTGATCAAGCGCATCGCTTTCCTGATGGGCCTGATCCCGAATCCGCTCGAGAAGCACGAGGACGCGGCCCTTGAGCAGCTGCACGTCGATGAGGAACCCGCGAAATGAGCGCCTTCCTGATCGCCTACATGGCGCCGCTGATGTTCTGCGGGCTGGTGGTGTTCCTGCTGCTCGGCTTCCCGGTCGCGTTCTCGCTCGCGGCGAACGGCCTGCTGTTTGGCTGGATCGGCATCGAGCTGGGGCTGCTCCATCCGGCGCTGCTGCAAGCGCTGCCCGAGCGCATTTTCGGCATCATGTCGAACGACACGCTGCTCGCGATCCCGTTCTTCACGTTCATGGGGCTGATCCTCGAGCGGAGCGGCATGGCCGAGGACCTGCTCGACACCATCGGCCAGCTGTTCGGCCCGGTCCGCGGCGGACTCGCCTACGCGGTGATCTTCGTGGGCGCCCTTCTTGCCGCCACGACGGGCGTGGTGGCCGCCTCGGTGATCTCGATGGGGCTGATCTCGCTGCCGATCATGCTGCGCTACGGCTACGACCGGCGCGTGGCCGCCGGCGTGATCGCGGCGTCGGGCACGCTGGCGCAGATCATCCCGCCGTCGCTCGTGCTGATCGTGCTCGCCGACCAACTCGGCCGCTCGGTCGGGGACATGTACGCGGGCGCCTTCATCCCCGGCTTCATCCTCACCGGCATGTACGCGCTTTATGTTTTCGGGGTGAGCATGTTCTACCCCAAGGCTGTGCCGGCGCTGCCGCCCGAGGCGCGCAAGCTGCGCGGCCTGAAGCTGCTGGCGCGCGTGGTGTTCGTGCTCATTCCTCCGCTCGCACTGATCTTCCTGGTACTGGGAACGATCTTCATCGGCTGGGCCACGCCGACCGAAGGCGGCGCGATGGGCGCCACCGGGGCGCTGATTCTCGCGCTGATCAACCGGCGCCTGTCCTATTCACTGCTGAAGCAGGCGTTGAACTCGACCGCGAAGTTGTCCTCGTTCGTGATCTTCATCCTGGTCGGCTCCACGGTGTTCAGCCTCGTGTTCCGCGGCGTCAACGGCGATCTGTGGGTCGAGCACCTGCTCACCAGCCTGCCCGGAGGCCAGCTCGGATTCCTGATCGTGGTCAACCTGCTCACCTTCTTCCTTGCGTTCTTCCTCGACTTCTTCGAGCTGGCGTTCATCATCGTGCCGCTGCTCGCTCCGGTCGCCGAGAAGCTCGGCGTCGACCTGATCTGGTTCGGCGTCCTGCTCGGCGTGAACATGCAGACTTCCTTCATGCACCCGCCGTTCGGCTTCGCGCTCTTCTACCTGCGCAGCGTTGCGCCGGCCAAGGACTACATCGACAAGATCACGCGCAAGACGCTCGCACCGGTGACCACCGGCCAGATCTACTGGGGCGCCGTCCCCTTCGTCGTGATCCAGGTGATCATGGTGGCGATCCTCATCTTCGCCCCCAAGCTCGTTACGGGCAGCCTGCACGAGCAGAAGGTCGACCTTAACAAGGTGAAGATCGAGATCCAGACGCCGTCCTACGAACAGCAGGAGATCGATCAGAGCCTGGGCATCCCCGGCGGCTCGGAGCAGGGACAGGGCGCGCAGCCCGCCAAGTAATCCTTCGCGGGAGCCGCTCAAAATAACAAACCCCGCCGAGGCGGGGTTTGTTCTTACTGGCGCGGCCCGGAATCAGGCGCCGTACTTGGTGTGCAGCCGGAAGTTGTCGTCCGTGTTCTCGTCCACCCGGAACCAGGAGTTCGAGTTGGCGCGGAAATTCTTGTATTCCGGATAGATGCGCGCCCAGTGCTTGCTCTTGCCCTTCAATTCCTCGTAGAGCTCGAAGGCGTTTTTCGCCGCTGCGTTCATCACCGATGCCGGGAACGCGCGCAGCTTCGTGCCGCCGGCGATCAGCCGTTTGAGCGCGTCCACGTTCACCACGTCGTACTTGGCGGGCATCCAGACGTTCGCCTCGGCACAAGCGGCCTTCACCGCCGCCTGGTAGTCCTTCGGCAGTTCATTCCACTTCTTCTCGTTGATGAAGGTCACAAGCGTCGGGCCCGGCTCCCACCAGCCAGGGTAGTAGTAATACTGGGCGACCTTGTTGAAGCCGAGCTTCTCGTCGTCATAGGGGCCCACCCACTCCGCCGCGTCGATCGCGCCCTTCTCCAGCGCCGGATAGATATCGGGACCGCCGAGAGACTGCGGCACTGCGCCCAGGCGCTTGCACACCTCGCCCGCGATCAGGCCGCCGATGCGGAACTTGACCCCCTTCATATCCTCGAGGCTCTTGATCTCCTTGCGCCACCAGCCGCCCATCTGTGCCCCAGTGTTGCCGGCGGCCAGGCCGATACAGCCGTAGTCCTGGAACAGCGGCGCCATCAGCTGATCGCCCCCGCCGTGGTACAACCACGCGTTCATCTGGCGGCAATTCAGGCCGAAGGGGATTGCGGTGGCGATGGCAAACGCAGGGTCCTTGCCGGCGTAGTAGTACGGCGCGGTGTGGCCCATCTCCACGGTGCCCGCCTGCACGGCATCGAGTACTTGCAGCGCGGGCACGATCTCGCCCGCGGCGAAAGTGCGGATCTCGAACTTGCCGTCGGTGATCTCGGCGACCCGCTTGGCCACGAGGTCCGCGCCTCCGAACAGCGTATCCAGGCTCTTCGGCCAGCTCGCCGCCAGGCGCCACTGGATCTTCGTCTGCGCATGTACGATTGCCGGCGCGGCAAGAGTGCTGCCGACCGCCAGGCCACCCGCAGCCTTCTTAAGGAATGAGCGACGTTTCATGAGTCTCCTCTCTGGTTGGGGATTATTTCGACGGGCCTGCCGCTCGGCGGGGCCCGGAGCGGCGATTGTATGCGCATGCGCGCAAAAAGCCTACGAGTTGCCCGCGGGGGTGATGAAAGTCACCCTCAATTCAGGCGGCCGCAGAGGGCCCTCAGATCCATGACCCTGGCGCGAATTTCCTCGAATTCGGGGGCGTCGGGCTCGCGCTCGAGATACTCGGAGAGGTCCCGGAACGCAGCCCGGTAGGCTTCCATGCGCTGGTACAGGAGGCCGCGATCGCGCAGCTCTGCGCGCGCCTGCGGATTGAGCACCAGGATGCGGTTCAGGACCTCGAGCAGCCGCTCCGGCTTGTCGGTGTCGCGGTAGATGCCCTTCAGGTTGCGCAGCACGCGCGCCAGGATCTGCCGGTGACTGGCCGGCTCGAGGAATTGGTCGAGCGGCAGCTCGCCGACCGGCACGCCGCCGGCGCTGCCCTCGGGGATCACCCGCTTCAGACGCTCGTAGAGCTCGTTCTCGGATTGCGGCGCGCCGCCGCCGAAGGGGTCGAGCACCAGCATGCCGCCGCGCAGACGCAGCCGCACGAGGAAGTGCCCGGGGAAGGAGACTCCCTCGAGCGGCAGCCCGATGCGCCGCCCCAGCTCCATGTACACGATCGCCAGCGTGATCGGGATACCGGTCTTGCGCTCCATCACCTCGTTCAGATAGCTGTTGCGCGGGTCGTAGTACTCGTCCACGTTGCCCCGGTAGCCCAGCTCGTCGAACAGGAACTGGTTCAGCGCCATGACGCGCTCCTCGGCGCCCGCCGTCTGCGGCAGATCGGTCCGCAAGCGCAGCGCAAGGCGCTCGAGCTCTGCCAGGTAGTGCTCGACGTCCAGGCCGGGGTAGGCGTCCTCGGCGATCAGCAGGCAGCAGCGCGCGAGGTCGATCTTGGCGTCGTCGCGCCGCACGAGCCCGGCGAAGACCTCGAGCGAGGCGCTCATTCGGCGCCTCGGCGCGAGAAGTCGCGCACGCGGAAACCGAGCGCGAGCAGCGTGCCGCCGTACACGGCGGCGCCGAGCGCCACCAGGCCCGCGAGCGCCGGCACCTTGCCCTGCCAGCGCGCGGCCAGCCACCATTGCGGGTCGCCGGCGGCGAAGTGCAGCGCGCCGGCCATCAGCAGCGCGGCGAGCGCCACTTTGCCCGCGAACGCCGCCCAGCCCGGCTGCGGCGTGTACACGCGGTGCTTGCGCAGGTAGCGGTACAGCAGCCCCGCGTTCAGACAGGCTCCGAGGCCAATCGCGAGCGCCAGCCCCGCGTGCCTGAGCGGCACGATGAAGGCGAAGTTCATGGCCTGCGTGGCGGCGAGCGTGAGCAGTCCGATCTTCACCGGCGTGACCACGTTCTGGCGTGCATAGAAGCCCGGAGCGAGGATCTTCACCAGGATCATGCCCACCAACCCAACGCTGTAGGCGACGAGCGCCTGGCGCGTCATCAAGGCGTCGCCGCTCGTGAAGCGGCCGTAGTGGAACAGCGTCGAGATGAGCGGCAGCGCGATCACCGCCAGCGCGACCGCCGCAGGGACCGCGAGCAGCAGCGTGATGCGCAGCCCCCAGTCGAGCAGCCGGCCGTATTCCTCGGTGTTCGCGTCGGCATGGTACTTCGACAGGCTCGGCAGCAGGATGGTGCCCAGCGCGACGCCCAGCACGCCGGCCGGGAACTCCATCAGCCGGTCGGCGTAATACAACCAGGACACGCTGCCCGAAACGAGGAAGGACGCGAAGATGGTGTTGATCAGCAGCGAGATCTGGCTGATCGAGACGCCGAACACCGACGGCCCCATCAGCTTCAGTATCCGTCTGACGCCGGGGTGGTGCGGATTGAAGCTCCAGCGCGGCAGCATGCCGAGGCGCGCGAGGAAGGGCAGCTGCAGCGCGAGCTGCAGCACACCGCCGGCGAACACCGCCCAGGCGAGCACCCGCACCGGCGGGTCGAAGTGCCCGGCGAAGAACGCCGCCCCGACGATGAAGCTGACGTTCAGCAGCACCGGGGTGAACGCGGGGACCGCGAAGCGGCTCCAGGTATTGAGGATGCCGGCGGCGAGCGCGACCAGCGAGATGAAGACGATGTAAGGGAAGGTGACGCGCAGCAGCGACACGGTGAGCGCGAACTTCCCCGCGTCGCCCGCAAATCCCGGGGCCGAAACGTAGACGATGAGCGGCGCGGCCAGTACGCCGAGCGCCGCGGCGACAACCAGCGCAAGGAACAGCAGGGTCGCCACGCTGTCGAGCATCTGGCGCGTCTCGCCCGGCGTCTGGCGGCTGCGGTACTCGCCCAAAATGGGCACAAAGGCCTGCGAAAAGGCTCCCTCCGCGAAAAGCCTGCGCATCAGGTTCGGGATGCGGAACGCGACGAAGAAGGCGTCGGTGGCCAGGCCCGTGCGGAACGTGCTCGCGATGAAAAAGTCGCGCACCAGGCCGAGAATGCGCGACACGAGCGTCATGCTGCTGATGGTGGCCAGGGCGCGCAGCAGATTCACGCCGTCTCCCCTCGCCGCGCGGCCCGATTTGCCTTGCCTGGCGGGCAGTTAGCCGCTACAATGCGCCCCTTTTTCAGACCGCCCCAAATTACATGGCCAATATCAAATCGGCGCGCAAGCGCGCCCGGCAGTCGGAGAAGCGGCGCGCGCACAACATGAGCCTGCGCACCGAAGTGCGCACAGCGATCAAGAGCGTCAAGAAGGCCGTCGCCGCAGGCGACAAGACCGCCGCAGCGCAGGTGCTGCAGCGTTCGCACAGCGTGCTCGACCGCAGCGCCGCCAAGGGCATCCTGCACCGCAGCGCCGCCAACCGCTACAAGAGCCGCCTCGCGGCCGCCGTCAAGGCGCTCCCGTAACAGCCTCCGCGCCGCGGCGCGCAAATGGCGGGATGCTTTCCCGCAACATGTCCGGATCGAAGCGAGGCTGCGGAGTGGGCGCGCTGCGGGCACGCCGAATTATAGGCATTTGAGCGTCCCGCAGCCGTGGTCAAACCCGTCAGCCGCATCCTCGTCATTAACGACGAGCACCTTGTCCTGCGCGAGTTCGTGAAAGGCCTGAACGCAGCGGCGCGCTCGCTCGACAATCCGCTCGGCATCACCTTCACCGGCGTCACCACCGCCAAGGAAGCGCTCGCCGCGATCGAGTCCGACGGGGACCTGCAGGCGGTCCTGGTCGACGACACGCTGTACACCTTGCCCGCCAGGCGAAAGAAGAACGGCAGCGGGCGCAAGAAGCTGCAGATGTCGGCACTCGAGCTCGTGCAGCGCATCACGCGCTTCCGGCCCGAGCTCGACGTCTACATCCTGATCGCGCAGGAGAAGGAGGACGACGTCGTCGACGCATTGTTCACCGAGGCGGTGGACGGCTACTTCTACCGCGAGGAGCGCGACTATCGCGGCATCTACCGCATCCTGAACGCGCAGATCCAGGAGCGGGCCAAGACGCCGTTCACCGACCAGCTGAAAAACTACGTGTGGATGGCGAAGGACCAGTGGCACACGCCGGGCCATTCGTCGGGCGAATCGCTGCGCGGAAGCCCCTGGGTGAACGACTTCTACGAGTTCATGGGCGAGCACGTGTTCGACGCCGACCTGTCGGTGTCCGTGCCGATGCTCGACTCGTTGATGGAGCCCAAGGGCGTGATCGCCGAAGCGCAGAACATGGCCGCCAAGGCCTTCGGCGCGCGACGCACCTTCTTCGCCACGAACGGCACCTCGACCGCCAACAAGGTGATCTTCCAGACGCTGCTCGCCCCTGGCGAGAAGCTGCTGCTCGACCGCAACTGCCACAAGAGCGTGCACCACGGCGTCGTGCTCTCCGGTGCACACCCGATCTACCTCGACAGCGCGCTCAATCTCAAGTACGGCCTGTACGGCCCGGTGCCGAAGAAGACGCTGTTCGACGCGATCGACAGGCACGGCGACGCGGAGGCGCTCATCCTCACCTCCTGCACCTACGACGGCCTGCGCTACGACCTGGCGCCGGTCGTCGAGGCGGCGCACAAGAAGAACATCAAGGTGATCATCGACGAGGCCTGGTACGGCTTCGCCCGCTTCCATCCCGAATTCCGCCCGACGGCGCTCGAGGCGGGCGCCGACTACGCGACGCAGTCGACGCACAAGGTGATGTCCGCCTTCTCGCAGGCCTCGATGATCCACGTGAACGACCCGGATTTCAGGGAGCACCTGTTCCGGGAGAACTTCAACATGCACACCTCGACCAGCCCGCAGTACGCCCTGATCGCGAGCCTGGACGTGGCGCGCAAGCAGGCGGTGATGGAGGGCTACAAGCTGCTGTCGCGCACGCTCGCGCTCGCCAAGGAGCTGCGCGAGCAGATAAACGCCACCGGCGTGTTCCGCGTGCTGGAGCTCGACGACCTGCTGCCGGACGAGGTCAAGGGCGACGGCATCCGGCTCGACCCGACCAAGGTGACGATCGACATCTCGGGCTGCGGCTACACGGTGGAGGACCTGCAGAAGGAGCTGTTCGAGCGCTACAACATCCAGACCGAGAAGTCGACCTTCAACACGCTCACGCTGCTGCTCACCATCGGCACCACGCGCTCCAAGGTGTCACGCCTGTACGACGCGCTCATGCGTATCGCGCGCGAGCGCCGCGCGCCGCGGCGCCTGGTGCGTACGCTCGAGGTCCCCGGCTTCACGCGGCTACGCTACCTGCCGCGCGACGCCTACTACTGCGGCGGCCAGCTGGTGCCGCTGCTGGACGAGCGCGAGCGCGTCAGCAAGGAGCTCACCGGGCGGGTATGCGCCGACCAGATCGTGCCCTACCCGCCGGGCATCCCGGTGCTCGTGCCGGGACAGCTGATCACCGCGGAGGTGGCCAACTTCCTCGGCGAGCTGCTGCGCTCGCACAAGCGGACCGAGCTGCACGGCATCGTGTACGAGGGCTACCTGCCCTGCCTGCGGGTGCTCACCGCAGCCGAGGAGAAATCGCTGCGCAGCATAGGGTGACCGCGGCCGAAGCCCTGTGCTAGCATTTGCCGATCGGGAGTGACGGCGGCGCGGGCCGCCGTTTTGCATTTGGGGGTGCCAGATGTCCCATGTCATGAATACCTATGCGCGCCTGCCGGTGGCCTTCGTGCGCGGCGAAGGCGTGTGGCTGTGGGACGAATCGGGCAAGAAGTACCTCGACGCTCTGGCCGGCATCGCCGTGAGCACCCTGGGGCACGCCCACCCGAAGCTCGTGCGCGCGCTCGCCGAGCAGGCCGCGCGCGTCTTGCACACCTCGAACCTGTTCCGCATCCCCGTGCAGGAAGCGGCCGCGGACCGCATCGCCGAGATCACCGGCCTCGAGGAAGTGTTCTTCTGCAATTCCGGCTGCGAAGCCAACGAGGCGGCGATCAAGATCGCGCGCAAGTACGGCCACGAGCGCGGCGTGCAGGAGCCGGCGATCGTGGTGATGGAGAATTCGTTCCACGGCCGAACGCTCGCGACGCTGTCGGCCACCGGCAGCCGCAAGGTGCAGGCCGGCTTCGAGCCGCTCGTGTCGGGGTTCGTGCGCGCGCCGTACAACGATCTGGGCGCCGTGCAGAGGATCGCCGAGATCAACCGCAACGTCGTCGCGGTGCTGGTCGAGCCGATCCAGGGCGAAGGCGGCATAAACGTATCGTCTATGGAGTATCTGCGCGGGCTGCGCGAGCTGTGCGACCGCCACGAGTGGCTCCTGATGCTGGACGAAGTGCAGTGCGGCCTGGGGCGCACCGGCAAGTGGTTCGTCTACCAGCACGCGGGCATCGTCCCCGAGGTCGTGCCGCTCGCCAAGGGCCTCGGTTCGGGCGTGCCGGTGGGCGCATGCGTGGCGGGCGGGCGCGCCGCAGGCGTGCTCAAGGCCGGCAACCACGGCTCGACCTTCGGCGGCAACCCGCTCGCCTGCACGGCGGTGGTCACCACCCTCGACGCGATGCGCGAGGAGGGGCTGCTCGCGAACGCGGCGAGCGTCGGCCAGCTGATGCGTGATGAGCTCGCGGCGGCGCTCGGCGGCGTGCCGGGCGTCGTCGAGATCCGCGGCATGGGCCTCATGATCGGCGTGCAGCTCGACCGCCCGTGCGGCGAGCTGGCGCGCGCAGCGCTCGACGCCGGGCTGGTAATCAACGTCACCGCCGACAGTGTCGTGCGCATGCTGCCGCCGTTGGTCATGAGCCCGGCCGAGGGGCGCGAGGCGGTCGCGCGCCTCGCGCCGCTCGTCAAGGCCTTCCTCGCGCGCGAGGCAGCACCGCAGCAGGCCGCTGCCGCGCGCTGACCGCGACGCCATGGGCGTGCGCCACTACCTGCAGTTCAAGGATCTCGCGCTCGAGGAGTACGAGCACCTGTTCGCGCGCACGCGCTGGATCAAGGACCGTTTCAAGCGCTACGAGCGCTACTGGCCGCTCGAGGACCGCACGCTGGCGATGATCTTCGAAAAGCAGTCCACGCGCACGCGGCTGTCGTTCGAGGCGGGCATGCACCAGCTCGGCGGCGCGGCGATCTTCCTCAGCACGCGCGACTCGCAGCTCGGCCGCGGCGAGCCGGTGGAGGACGCCGCGCAGGTCATCTCCCGCATGTGCGACATCGTCATGATCAGGACCTTCGAGCAGGAGATCCTCGAGCGCTTCGCGCGCAATTCGCGCGTGCCGGTGATCAACGGGCTGACGAACGAGTATCACCCCTGCCAGATCCTGGCCGACATCTACACCTTCATCGAGCAGCGCGGCTCGATCCGGGGGCGCACCGTGGCCTGGATCGGCGACTCGAACAACGTGTGCAACACCTGGCTGCAGGCCGCCGAGGTGTTCGGCTTCAACGTGCACGTCTCGACGCCGCCGGGCTACGAGGTCGAGCCCGAGCGCGCGGGGCTGTACGGCACCGATCACTACGAGGAGTTCCGCGACCCGATGGCCGCGGCGCGCGAGGCGGACCTGGTCACTACCGATGTCTGGACGAGCATGGGCATGGAGTCCGAGGACGAAGAGCGCAAGCGCGACTTCCAGGACTGGCAGGTCGACCCGGAGATGATGCGCGCCGCGAAGCCCGAGGCGCTGTTCATGCACTGCCTGCCCGCCCACCGCGGCGAGGAGGTGGCCGCCGAGGTGATCGACGGGCGGCAGAGCGTGGTGTGGGACGAGGCGGAGAACCGCCTGCACACGCAGAAGGCGCTCATGGAATTCCTGTTACTGGGTAAAGTGAAACAGTGATGGCCAAGCGAAGCAAACAGCGCATCAGCAAGGTGGTGCTCGCCTATTCCGGCGGGCTCGATACCTCGGTGATCCTCAAGTGGCTGCAGGACGAGTACGGCTGCGAGGTGGTGACTTTCACCGCCGACATCGGCCAGGGCGAGGAGCTCGCGCCCGCGCACCGCAAGGCGAAGCAACTCGGCGTCAAGAGCATTTTCGTCGAGGATCTGCGCGAGGAGTTCGTGCGCGACTTCGTCTTTCCGATGTTCCGCGCCAATGCGGTATATGAGGGCGAGTACCTGCTCGGCACCTCGATCGCGCGGCCGCTGATCGCCAAGCATCTGGTCGAGGTCGCGCGCCGCACCGGCGCCGACGCGATCTCGCACGGCGCCACGGGCAAGGGCAACGACCAGGTGCGCTTCGAGCTCGGCGCCTACGCGCTGATGCCGGACGTGCGCATCATCGCGCCGTGGCGCGAGTGGGACCTGCTGTCGCGCGAGAAGCTGCTCGCCTACGCCGACCGGCACGACATTCCGGTCGATTTCAAGAAGCGCAAAGGGGGCGCGCCCTACTCGATGGACGCGAATCTGCTGCACATCTCCTACGAGGGCGGCGTGCTCGAGGACCCCGACTTCGAGCCCGAGGAGTCGATGTGGCGCATTACCGTGTCGCCCGAGAAGGCGCCCAACAGGCCGGAGCACGTGGAGCTGGAATACCGTCGCGGCGACATCGTCGCCGTGAACGGCCGCAAGATGACCCCGGCGCAGGTCCTCGCCAGGCTGAACGCGATCGGCGGCCGGCACGGCGTGGGACGGCTGGACATCGTCGAGAACCGCTACGTCGGCATGAAGAGCCGCGGCTGCTACGAGACGCCCGGCGGCACCATCATGCTCAAGGCGCACCGCGCCATCGAGTCGATCACGCTCGACCGCGAAGTGCTGGCGCTCAAGGACGACCTGATGCCGCGCTACGCGCGCATGATCTACAACGGCTACTGGTTCAGCCCGGAGCGCAGGCTGCTGCAGGGGCTGATCGACGCGTCGCAGACGAACGTCAACGGCATGGTGCGCCTCAAGCTCTACAAGGGCACGGTGCTGGTCACCGGGCGCAGCTCGAAGGACTCGCTGTTCGACCCGTCGATCGCCACCTTCGAGGACGACAGGGGCGCCTACAACCAGGCGGACGCGGCCGGATTCATCCGCCTGAACGCGCTGCGCCTGCGCATCGCGGCCAGGCTCGGCAGGAAGCGCCGCTGAGCATGCGCGCCTGGCTCGCCGCCCTGCTGCTCGCTGCCGCGCCGGCTTGGGCGGCGCCCTTCGTGGTGCAGCTCGGCAGCGTGCGCCTCGGGCTCGATGCGCCCCCCGGCTTCGCCGACACCAGCTTCACCGGGTCGCCGCGCCTGCAGGAGATGGGCGAATCGCTCACCTCCGCCTCGAACAAGATCCTGCTGTTCGCCATCAGCGACGGCGACCTGCGCGCTTTCTCGCAGGGCGACACGCCGCAATATCGCCGCTACATGATCATCGTCACGCCGCGCGACCTGGTCGAGCAGCAGGTATCGACCTCACAGTTCGCGCAGTTCGTCGCGGACGCCCTGCGTGGCTTGGGGCCCGCCGCGCCGGACGAGAACTATTCCGCCCACCTCGACGCGCAGCCGGCCGGCCAGTCTGCGCTGCTCGCGGAGCTGCATCGCGGCACCACCATGGTATCGGTGCTGCAGGGCACGCGCCTGCCGTCCATGCGCCCGCCCGGCATGATCGGGCGGCTGTTCGAGAAGAAAGAGCCCCCGCGCTACGCCATCTCGACGACCACCTTGCTGCTGCTCAAGGGCAAGGCCCTGAGCCTGTCGGTGTACAGCGGCTACGATTCGGCCGAGGACGTCGCGTGGATCAACGCCACCACCCGGCGCTGGGTCGCGGACCTCGAGCGCCTGAACCGCAACTAACCCGGAGCCCGGCATGCCGTCTTTCGACATCGTCTCGCAAGTGGACAGGCAGGAAGTGAAGAACGCGCTCGAG
This sequence comes from uncultured Pseudomonadota bacterium, assembly GCA_963739205.1. Lineage (GTDB taxonomy): Bacteria > Pseudomonadota > Gammaproteobacteria > Burkholderiales > SG8-39 > DAHVFK01. Next base: position 469,185 of record CAVTZJ010000004.1, read on the forward strand.
CAGGCAAACCGGGAAATCGCCAACCGCTTCGACTTCAAGGGCTCGGACGCGCGCATCGAACAGAACGAGCTTCAGCTCACCGCGTTCGCCGACGACGAGTTCAAGCTCGGCCAGGTGCTGGACGTGCTGCGCGCGCGCATGACCAAGCGCAACATCGACGTGCGCTGCCTGGAGCTCGGCGCGCTGGAGAAGATTTCCGGCGACAAGGTCAAGCGCGCGCTGACGGTCAAGACCGGGATCGCCCAGGACAAGGCCAAGTCGATCGTCAAGCTGATCAAGGATTCGAAGCTCAAGGTGCAAGCGTCGATCCAGGGCGACGCGCTGCGCGTAGCCGGCGCCAAGAAGGACGAGCTGCAGGCGGCGATCCAGCTGGTGCGCGCCAAGGTCACCGACCAGCCGCTGCAGTTCGTCAACTTCCGCGATTGAGCCGGGCGCTCCAGCGCTCGTAGATCAGGTCCGCCACTTCTTGCAGCGCCGCGATGCGCTGCTCGAGCCCGCGCTGTATGGTCTCGGACCGTTGCACGCCGGGGCTCGCCGCGCTCGCCTCGATCTCCGCGCGCCCGAGCTCGCACCAGCTGCGCACCATCTCGGAAGTCATCTCCACGTGGCACTGCAGGCCGAAATGCTTGCCGAGCGCGAAGCCCTGGTTGGCGCACAGCGCATTGCCGAGCACCCGCGTGGCGCCCGGCGGAATGGTGAAGGCTTCCCCATGCCAGTGGAAGGCCTCGAAGGATTGCCGCTCGCCGAACCATTCGCGCGCGACTGCGTTGTCCGCTACCTCCACCCTGCCCCAGCCGATCTCCTTCGCCGCACCGGGTCCGACGCTGCCGCCGAACGCCTTGGCGATCAGCTGACCGCCGAGGCAATGGCCGAGCACGGGGGCATCACGGCGCACGGCGTCGCGAATCAACTCGACAACGCGCGCAATCCACGGCAGCTCGTTGTTCACGCTCATCGGTCCGCCCATTAGCGCGATCCCGCTGAAGCGCCCAGCGTTCTTCGGCACGGCGTCGCCCGCATCGATCGCCACCAGCCGCCACGGGACGGCGCGCGCATCGAGGAAGCTGGAAAAATGTCCTGGCCCTTCGCTCGCGGCGTGCCTCAAAATGGCGACGGGCTTCATATCGGGGGGAGCATGAAAGGCGCTTGTTGTCGCGCTTATTGTATTGGGCTCTTCGGCCTGCTCCTAGCGCTGCCCGCGTATGCGACCGACGTCACCCTGGTCGGCGTGTTCCCCGGCAAGGCGGCGGTGCTGCAGATCGACGGCGGACGGCCTACCGCGGTGCGCCTCGGCCGCAGCGCACAGGGCGTGAGCGTGCTCGAAGTGCAGGAGAAGCAGGCGCTCGTCGAGATCGGCGGCAAGCGCCTCACGCTGCTCCTCGGGCAGTACGCCAGCAGCTCGCCCTCGGGCGACCGCGAGAGAATCACGCTCGCCGCCGACGCGCGCGGCCACTTCTTCGCCGACGGCAGCGTGGACGGCGGCCCGGTGAGGTTCCTCGTCGACACCGGCGCATCGATGGTGGCGCTGCCGGCGCGCGATGCCAACCGCCTGGGGATCGACTACCGCAAAGGCCCGCGCGGCATCATCCAGACGGCGGGTGGCAACGCGATCGCCTACCGCGTGAAGTTCGACCAGGTGAAGGTCGGCGGCATCGAGCTCACCAACATCGACGGCGTGGTGCTCGAGCAGGGCCTGGACATCGCGCTGCTCGGCATGAGCTTCCTGAACCGGGTCGAGATGCAGCGCGACGGCCAATCGATGGTGCTCATCCGCCGCTACTAGCGCGGCGCTATTTGCCCGGCACCAATGGCACGAAGCGCACCTGCAGTACGTCGCGGCGGTCGAAGCCACCGTCGGCGCGCCGCGTGATGACCGCGAGCTCCTGCACGCCCCACTGGCCGCCGACCGGGATGACCATCTTGCCGCCGGGCTTGAGCTGCTCGACCAGCGCGGGCGGCACGCGCGGCGCCGCCGCGGTGACGATGATGCCGTCGAAGGGTCCCTTGTCCGGCCAGCCGGCGTAGCCGTCGCCGATGCGCACTTCGATATTGCGGTAGCCGAGCTCGGCCAGACGCGACTGCGCAGTGCGCGCAAGCGAAGGCACGATCTCGATCGAGTACACCTGCTTGACGATCTCTGCCAGCACCGCCGCCTGGTAGCCCGAGCCGGTACCGACCTCGAGCACCACCTGCCCGGGCTTCGGATCGATCAGGTCGGTCGACAGCGCGACGATGTAGGGCTGCGAGATCGTCTGCCCTTCGCCGATCGGCAGCGGATGGTTGCGATAGGCCTCGCGCGCGAGCTCGGGCGGAACCAGGCGATGGCGCTCCACCTTGCCGAGCGCCGACCGAACCGCGGGCGACATGGCCGAGCGCCCGGTCTCGGCGCGCGTTTCCGCGTACATCGCGTCGACTTCGGCGACCATGTGCGCCCGCAGGGCGGCGAAATCGGTTTGCGCGTCGCTGGCGGTCATGCCGGAGAGGGCAAGCACTGCAGCGAACGTCGCGCGCCACCGCGGGAGCACCACGCGCCTCTCAGTGCTTAAGCGTCTTGTCCTTCTCGATCAGAGCGTAGGCGCTATGGTTGTGGATCGACTCGAAGTTCTCCGACTCGACCACATAGGCCTCGATACGCTCGTCGAGGTTGAGCACCGCGGCGACGTCGCGCACCATGTCCTCGACGAACTTCGGGTTGTCGTAGGCGCGCTCGGTGACAAACTTCTCGTCGGGACGCTTGAGCAGGCCGTACAGCTCGCTCGAGGCCTGCCTTTCCACAAGGTCGACGATCTCCTCGATCCAGACAAAGGCGTTCAGGCGCGCGCTCACCGTGACGTGCGAGCGCTGGTTGTGGGCGCCCCGCTCGGAGATCTTCTTCGAGCAGGGGCACAGGCTCGTGACCGGCACCTGCACCTTCATGGTGAAGGTCTGCCTGCCGCGCGCGATTTCGCCTCTGAAGCTCACCTCGTAGTCCATCAGGCTCTTGACGCGCGATACCGGCGCGGCCTTCTCGATGAAGTACGGGAAGCTCATCTCGATAAGGCCTTCCTCGGCCTCCAGGCGCTCGACCATTTCCTTGAGCATCCGCTGAAAGGTCTCGACGGTGATCTCGCGCTCGTGCGCCTCGAGGATCTCGACGAAGCGCGACATGTGCGTGCCCTTGAAATGATGCGGCAGCCCGACGTACATATTGAACATCGCCACGGTGTGCTGCGCCCCACCCGAGCGCTCCTGGATGCGCATCGGGTGCCGGATCGCCTTGACCCCGACCCGGTCGATCGCGAGCTTGCGCGTGTCGGCGCTCGCCTGGACGTCGGGAATGTTGTACAGGTCCCTGGACTTCATGGGCGGCATTCTACACCCGAGTGATTTACTCGGGTATTACGGCACGCACCGATTTCACTATCCCCGCCGCGTCCAGCCCGACCGAGGCGAGCAGCGCGGCAGGATCGCCGTGGTCGATGAAGCGGTCGGGCAATCCGAGCAGCAGCACGCGGGGCTCGAGCCCCATGTCCGCCAGCGCCTCGCACACCGCGCTGCCCGCGCCGCCCATCACCGCATGCTCCTCGATCGTCACGAGCAGCTCGTGCGTCTCGGCCAGCCGCCGCACGAGCTCGCGGTCGAGCGGCTTGACGAAGCGCATGCTGGCGACCGTGGCGTCGAGCGCGGCCGCCGCCTCGAGCGCCGGCCGCAACATGGCACCGAAGGCGAGCAACGCGATGCGCCGTCCCTCGCGGCGCAGCTCGCCGCGGCCCACCGGCAGCGCCTGCATCGCCTTCACCGGCGCGACGCCCGGCCCGCTGCCGCGCGGATAGCGCACCGCGGCCGGTCCGTCGAGCGTGAACGCGGTATAGAGCATCTGCCGGCATTCGTTCTCGTCGGCGGGCGCCATCAGCGTCAGGTTCGGCACGGTGCGCAGGTACGCGTAGTCGAAGGCACCGTTGTGCGTGGCGCCATCGCCGCCCACCAGGCCGGCGCGGTCGAGCGCGAACACCACCGGCAGGTCCTGGATCGCCACGTCGTGGATCAGTTGATCGTAGCCGCGCTGCAGGAAGGTCGAGTAGATCGCCACCACCGGCTTGGCGCCTTCGCAGGCGAGCCCCGCGGCGAAGGTCACCGCGTGCTGCTCGGCGATGCCGACGTCGAAGTAGCGCCCGGGAAACTTCTCCGAGAACTCCACCATGCCCGAGCCTTCGCGCATCGCCGGCGTGATCGCGACCAGCCGGGGATCCAGCTCCGCCATGTCGCACAGCCAATCGCCGAAGATCTGGCTGTAGGTCGCGCGCCCGCCCGCCGTTTTCTTCAGGCCGAGGGCTGGATCGAACTTGCCCGGGCCGTGATACGCGATCGGATCATCCTCGGCGAGCTTGTAGCCCTGCCCCTTACGCGTCACGACGTGCAAGAACTGCGGCCCCTTGAGCTTCTTGATGTTGGCGAGCGTCGGGATCAGCGCGTCCAGATCGTGGCCGTCGATCGGTCCGATGTAGTTGAAGCCGAACTCCTCGAACAGCGTGCTCGGGGTCACCATGCCCTTGACGTGCTCCTCGGCGCGGCGCGCCAGTTCCCAGAAGCCAGGCACGCGCTTCAGGATGTGCTCGCTCGCGCGCCGCGCGGTCGAATAGATGCGTCCCGAGAGCAGGCGCGCGAGGTAGTTGGTGAGCGCGCCCACCGGCTGCGAGATCGACATCTCGTTGTCGTTCAGGATGACGAGCAGGTCGACGTCCATCGCTCCGGTATTGTTCATCGCCTCGTAGGCCATGCCGGCCGACATGGCGCCGTCGCCGATCACCGCGATCGCGCGCCGCGGCTCGCCCTTCATCTTCGAGGCGACCGCCATGCCGAGCGCCGCCGAGATCGAGGTCGAGGAGTGCGCGGTGCCGAACGTGTCGTAGGGCGACTCGCTGCGCCGCGGGAAGCCCGAGATGCCGCCCAGCTGGCGCAGCGTGTGCATTCTCTCGCGCCGGCCGGTGAGGATCTTGTGCGGATAGGTCTGGTGGCCGACGTCCCACACGATGCGATCCTCGGGCGTGTCGAACACATAGTGCAGCGCAATGGTCAGCTCGACCGTGCCGAGGTTCGAAGACAGATGGCCGCCGGTCTTGGAGACCGAGTCAAGCACGAACGCGCGCAGCTCGTCTGCGAGCTGCTTGAGCTGCTTGCGCTCCAGCCCGCGCAGCGCCGCGGGGTCGTCGATCGTGCGCAGCAGCTCGTACATGGAGGGATTGTAGCCCTGCGCCTCCGCCTCGCCGCGTTCGTGCGGCAGCTCGCCCGGCGCACCGGTCGCGAAAGCCATCAGAATTTCCTCGTCACGATGAAGTCGCCCACCTCGCGCAGGCGCCGCGCGCGCTCGCCGAAGCCGGCGAGCGCCGCGTGCGCGTCCTGGCGCAGCGCCTCCGCATGCGCGCGCGCACGCGTGATGCCGAGTGCCGGAACGTAGGTGGGCTTGCCCTGCTTCGCGTCCTTGCCCGTGGTCTTGCCGAGCGTCGCGGTGCTCGCCTCGGCGTCGAGCACGTCGTCGACCACTTGGAAAGCGAGCCCGATGCACTTCGCGTAGCGGTCGAGCTTCGCGCCGCTCTCGGCGGGGAGGCGCGCGCCGCAGGCCGCGCCGGCGAACACCGCGGCGCGGATCAGCGCTCCGGTCTTGTGGATATGCATGAACTCGAGCTCCGGCAGCGAGAGCTGCCTGCCGGTCGACTCGAGATCGATCGCCTGGCCGCCAGCCATGCCGCGCGATCCGGCCGCCAGAGCAAGCGCCTTGACCATCTCGAGCTGCGTCGCCGGGTCCTCGGCGAGCCGGTGCTCCGCGAGCAGCTGGAAGGCGAGCGCCTGCAGCGCGTCGCCGGCGAGCAGTGCAGTGGCCTGGTCGAATTCGACGTGCACCGTGGGCTTGCCACGCCGCAGGACGTCGTCGTCCATGCACGGCAGGTCGTCGTGCACCAGCGAATAGGCGTGCATCATCTCGACCGCCGCCGCGGCGATCTCAACGCGCTCGGGCGCCGCGCCTGTGATCTCCCCCGCGGCGAAGGCGAGCAGCGGCCGCACGCGCTTGCCGCCCTCGAGCGTGGCGTAGCGCATCGCTTCGTGCAGGCGCGTGGGCGCGACGCGTGCCGCCGGCAGCACGCGCGCCAGCACCCCCTCCATGCGCGCCTGGATGCCTCCCATCCAGGCCTGGAACCCGGTCTCAGTCGCCGTCGCCAGACTCCGGTACCTCCAGGACGAGCGGCTTGAGGACATCGCCTTCGAGCACTTTCACCTGCTGCTGCGCAGCCTCCAGCCGCTGCTGGCAGAAGCGCGCCAGCTCCAGGCCGCGCTTGTGGGCCGCGAGCGCCTGCTCGAGGCTCAAATTGCCGCCTTCCATCTGGCTGACCACGCGCTCGAGCTCGGCGAGTGCCTTTTCGAACGTCAGCTCGGAAACCGGCGTGGCCTCGGCCGAGGAACTTTGCCGGGGAGACTTGCTCATAAGGAGCGCAACCTTAGCCGACGCCGCACCAGCCGGTCAAACCCGGTGTGCGCTAAAATTAGGTCTTTCCCTGCCGGGACTTAGATGTCCGACATCGCCGCGCTTCACAAGCTCAAGCCCGCCGCCGCGCAGCTGCCGGTGGCGTGGTATTTCGACCCGGAAATCTTCGCCCAGGAGAAGAAGTCGGTGTTCGAGGCCGGGCCGAACTACGTGGGTCACGAGCTCATGGTGCCGAACCCGGGCGATTTCCATACGCTTGCGCAGCTCGATCACGCCAAGATGCTGGTGCGAAACGACAAAGGGGTCGAGCTGCTGTCCAACGTCTGCCGCCACCGCCAGTCGATCATGCTCGAAGGTCGCGGCAACGTCGCGAACATCGTCTGTCCGCTGCACCGCTGGACCTACGACCTGAATGGCGAGTTGCTCGGGGCGCCCCAGTTTCCCGAGAGCCCCTGCGTGCGCCTCGCCTCGACGCCGCTCGCGAGCTGGAACGGGCTGCTGTTTGCCGGCCCGCACGATCCGCGCGCCGAGCTCGCGGCGCTGCCGCTCGCTGCCGACTTCGATTTCTCCGGCTACGTGCTCGACAAGGTGGTGATCGAGGACTACGCGGTCAACTGGAAGACGTTCCTCGAGGTCTACCTGGAGCTGTATCACGTCGAGCCGTTCCACCCTGGCCTGTCGAACTTCGCCGATGTCGGCAATTTCCGCATCCAGTACGGCGAGAACTGGTCGCTGCAGGTGATGGGCGCCAAGGCGGGACTGCTCAAGCCCGGCACGCCGGCCTACGACAAGTGGCAGCGCGCCTGCCTGGCGCGGCTGGAAGGCAGGACGCCGAAGTACGGCGCCCTGTGGATGACCCTGTACCCAAACGTCATGCTCGAGTGGTACCCGAACGTGCTGGTGGTCTCCACGGCGATCCCGCGCTCGCCCGCGCTGACCACGAACGTGGTCGAGTTCTATTACCCCGAGGAAATCGCGCTGTTCGAGCGCGAGTTCGTCGAAGCCGAGCAGGCCGCCTACATGGAAACCGCGATCGAGGATGGCGAGTTGTGTGCGCGCATCGAGCGCGGCCGCCGCGCGCTGTACGAGCAGGGCCTGGAGGACGCCGGGCCGTATCAGTCGCCGATGGAGGACACGATGCTGCACTTCCACGAGTGGCTGCGCGCGCGCCTCGGGCGGCCGGCTGCGAAGTAGCGTGGCGCACGCCACGCTCGTCTCCACCGCCGAACTGGCGCGCCACCCCGAGTGGCGCGTGTTCGACTGCCGCCACGATCTGGCCAAGCCATATCTCGGCGAGCAGCAGTACGCCCATGCACATATTCCCGGCGCGCTGTTCGCGCACCTCGATCGCGACCTGTCCGCGCGGCCGAGCGGCAGCAACGGGCGCCACCCGCTGCCGGACCCCGCGGCCTTTGCCGCCTGGCTCGGACGGCAGGGCCTGCGGGCAGGTGACCAGGTGATCGCCTACGACGCGAACAACGGCGCGATGGCCTCGCGGCTTTGGTGGATGCTGCGCTGGGTGGGCCACGAAGCCGTCGCGGTGCTCGACGGCGGGCTCGCCAAGTGGCTCGAGGAAGAGCGCGCGGTCACCGCCGAAGTGCCCGCCTTCGCCGCCACGCAGTACGTCGCACATCCCCGGCCCGCGCTGCGCGCTGACGTCGAATATGTCGAGCAGCACCTGGACTCCGCCGGCATGCTGCTGGTGGACGCGCGCGCGCCGGTCCGCTTTCGCGGCGAGGCCGAGCCGATCGATCCGGTCGCCGGCCGCATACCCGGCGCGTTGAACCGCTTCAACGGCGACAACCTCACGCCAGACGGCACCTTCAAAGCGCCCGAAGCGCTGAAGAAGGAATTCGGCGCGCTGCTGGGCGATCGCGATCCCGCCGAGGTGGTCCATTACTGCGGCTCGGGCGTCGCCGCCTGCCACAACCTGCTGGCGATGGAGATCGCCGGCTTTTCCGGCTCGCGCATCTACGCCGGATCGTGGAGCGAATGGATTGCCGAGGCCCGGCGCCCGCGGGCGAAAGGCAACGCATAGCCGCCGACGCGCTGCTCGTCGCGCATTTCCTCGTCGCCGCCTTCGTCACCGGAGGCTTGCCGCTGGTGTGGCTCGGCGCCGCGGTGGGCTGGCGCTGGGTGCGCAACTGGTGGTTCCGCACTCTTCACCTGGCGGCGATCGTAGTCATCGCGCTGGAGGGCCTCGCCGGCATCGCCTGCCCCTTGACCATCTGGGAAGACCTGCTCCGCGGCGGACTGCGGCCGCAGTCCTTCGTCGCGCGCTGGGTGGCGCGACTGCTCTACTACGATGCGCCCGAGCGGCTGTTCACCTCCCTGTACCTCGCCTGGGCGGCGGCGACGCTCGTCACGCTGAGGCTCGTGCCGCCCAGGCGAAGAGCTGCCTGAAGATCTCCTCGCGCACCTCGGCGTGCGACAGCACCAGGTCGTGCAGGCCGCCGGGAAAGCCGAGCACCGCCACATGCGCGCCGAGCGTGCGGCTCCAGCGCGCGATGTGCCGCCAATCGAGCACGATGTCCGCCTCGTCGGAGTGCATCGCGAGCACCGGCAGCTCGAGCGCGAGGCCTGCGTGCACACGCGCGTGCGCGTCGGCGACCGCGGCCAGCCAGCCGAAATAGGCGGGGAAGCCCTCGACGGGCTTCAAGCGCAGGTCGAAGTCCCATTCGCCGCCGTAGTCCCGGTGCAGGCTCTTGGCGTACTGCGGCCGCAGCGCGTGCGGATTGTTCAGGAACGGCCCGCGCCGTCCCAGGGCGATCGCCACGCGCAGCTGCAGCCGGGCGGCGAGGCCGCGCGCGTTGAACTCTAAGAAGGGGCTGTTCAGCCACAGCGCGCGCAGCTGATCGCGGCGCTCGCCTTGCACGGCGTACAGCGAGCAGACCAGGCCGCCGGTCGAATGCCCGGCGAGCAGCACCGGCGCGCCGATTTCCGCGAGCGCGCGGGTGATCTCCGGATAGTACTCGTCCAGCCGCATGCAAAAGCACGGATGCTGGTGCGGCAGCAGCGAGCGGCCGTGCTTGCGCAAATCGAGCGCGTAGAACGCGTAGCCTTCCTGCGCGAAGCGCAGCGCCATGTGGCGCTGGAAGAAATAGTCGACGAAGCCGTGCACGTAGAGCACCGTGCCGCGCGGGGTAGCGCCCGCTGGCAGGCGCACCAGTGTCGCCACCGCCGCGCCGTCGTAGTCGGGCGCGAATTCGAGGGTCTTCGCCTCGAAGCCTTCGAGCAGCGCGTCCGCTTGCCAGTCACTCATGGCGCGACAGCGCCCAGGCGACATGCTCGCGCACCAGCGCGGAGGGATGAGCGGCGCGCTCGCGCAGCGCGGCCAGCACTTCCGGCGAGCCGGGCGCGTTGCCCAGGCCGACCGCCAGGTTGCGCAGCCAGCGCTCGTAGCCGATGCGCCGGATCGCCGAGCCGCGCATGCGCTCGTCGAACTCCTGCTCGCTCCAGGCGAACAGCTCTACCAGCGTCGCCCGGTCGAGCCCGTTGCGCACGCGAAAGTCCTCCTCCTGCGAAATCCTGGCGAAGCCGTTCCAGGGGCACACCAGCTGGCAATCGTCGCAGCCGTACACGCGATTGCCGATGAGCTGGCGCAACTCCGGCGGGATCGTACCCTTCAGCTCGATCGTCAGATACGAGATGCAGCGCCGCGCGTCGAGGCGGTACGGAGCGCGGATCGCCTGCGTGGGGCAGATGTCCAGGCACTTCGTGCAGCGGCCGCAATGCTCCGTGGCCGGTGCGTCGGCCGGCAGCGGGAGGTCGCAGTAGATTTCCCCCAGGAAGAACCACGAACCCGCCTCGCGCGACAGGAGCAGCGTGTGCTTTCCGCGCCAGCCGATGCCTGCGCGCGCCGCGAGCTCGACTTCCATCACCGGCGCGGAGTCGGCGAACACGCGGTAGCGGAAATCTCCGGCGGCCTCGCGCATGCGGTCGGCCAGCCGCTGCAGGCGCGTGCGCAGCAGCTTGTGGTAGTCGCGCCCGCGCGCATAGCGCGCCACGTAGGCGCGGCGCCCATCGCCGAGCGCGGGCCACTCTTCCTCAAGCGAGCCCGCGTAGTCCATGCGGCAGCTGATCACGCGCTGCGTGCCGGGCACGAGTTCGGCCGCTCGCGTACGGAGCGCGGCGTGCCGCGCCATATAATCCATCTCGCCGTGCCAGCCGAGCGCGAGCCACTCGGCGAGCCGGCCCTCGGCCTGCGCCAGATCGGTATCCGCGATGCCGACTGCCTGAAAGCCGAGCTCGCCGCCCCACTGCTTGATGCGCGCGCCAAGCGCCTGGTAGTCCATGACCGCGATGATGACCGAAGAGCTCGCTCTGCCGGACGCCGCGGCGACCCGCAGGCTCGGCGCGGCGCTTGCCGCGGGCATCGCGCCCGGGCGGGTGCTTCACCTTTCGGGAGACCTTGGATCCGGAAAAACTACGCTCGTTCAAGGACTTCTAAGAGAACTGGGCGTCGCGGGACGCGTCAAGAGCCCGACCTATTCTCTGGTTGAACTTTATGACCTTTCGAGCTTAAACTTGTATCACTTTGATTTCTATCGATTCGCGAATCGATCAGAATGGGAAGCCTCGGGATTTCGGGACTATTTCACGCCTGCGACGGCCTGCGTCGTCGAGTGGCCCGAACGCGCCGTCGGCCTGCTCGCCGCGCCGGACCTGGAGGTGAGCCTAGCGTATGCGGGCAGCGGGCGCAGCGCGCGCCTCACGCCCTACTCGACGCCCGGTCGCGAGTGGCTTGCCGCTGCCTTGAAGCGCTGGTCGCAGGCCTGAGCGCGCTCGCGCTGCAATGCGCCGCGTCACCGGCGATTGCGGGCGAAGTCGTTTCCTCGGCGCGCATCTGGCCGGCGCGCGACTACACGCGCCTCACCCTCGAATCCAAGGCGCCTCTCAAGTTCCACCTGTTCAGTCTCGCGCACCCGGACCGGCTGGTGCTCGACCTGCAGGGGGTCGAACCCGGCGACGCGCTGAACGCGCTCGAGGGCAAGGTAAGCAGCGACGACCCCTACATCGGCAAGTTGCGCGTCGCACGCAACCGTCCGGGCGTGGTACGCCTGGTGCTGGACCTCAAATCCGAGGTCAAGCCGCAGGTGTTCACGCTCAAGCCGATCGGGGAGTACGGCTACCGGCTGGTGCTCGACGTCTATCCACGCGTGGCCGAAGACCCGCTGCTCACACTGATCGAATCGGACGGCAAGACGACGCCGGCCTACAAGGACGGCGCGGTGTCGCGCCTGGCGACCATCGTGATCGACCCCGGCCACGGCGGCGAGGATCCCGGTGCCAGGGGGCGCCACGGCACCTACGAGAAGACCGTGACGCTGATGATCGCGCGCCGCCTGAAGAAGTTGATCGACGCCGAGCCGGGCATGCGCGCCATGCTGACGCGCGACGGCGACTACTACCTGTCGCTCGCTGCGCGCGTGGAAAAGGCGCGTCGCGTGAAGGCGGACCTGTTCGTCTCCATCCATGCAGACGCCTTCGTGCAGCCGTACGCGCGCGGCTCTTCGGTGTTCGCGCTTTCCGAGCGGCGCGCGACCTCCGAGGCGGCGCGCTGGCTCGCGAAGAGCGAGAACGATGCCGATCTCATCGGCGGCGTCAACCTGGACGTCAAGGACCGCTATCTCGCCAAGACGCTGCTCGATCTGTCGCAGACCGCCACGATCGACTACAGCCTGAAGCTCGGCCAATCGGTGCTCTCCGAGCTCGGACGCGTCAACACGCTGCACAGGGCCCACGTCGAGCAGGCGAGCTTCGCCGTGCTCAAGGCGCCGGACGTTCCCTCGATCCTGGTCGAAACCGCGTTCATCTCCAATCCCCAGGAAGAAAAGCGCCTGACCGACGACGCCTACCAGGACCGCCTGGCGCACGCCATCCTTGCCGGCATCAAGCGCTACCTCGCCAAGCACCCGCCGGAGCCGCAGTCACCTCTGGCGCTCAAGTGACACGCGGCGCAGGGCGGCATAGGCGAGCGGCATGAGCGAGAGCGCAATCACGCCCAGGATCGCCAGCGTGAGGTTGTCGCGCACCACCGGCAGGTTGCCGAAGAAGTAGCCCGCGCCGACCAGCGACACCACCCAGAGCAGCGCGCCGCCGAGACTGAAGGCGAGGAACCTCGCGTAGCGCATGCGCCCCACGCCGGCAACGAACGGCACGTAGGTGCGCACGATCGGCAGGAAGCGCGCGATCACCACCGTCTTGCCGCCGTGGCGCGCGTAGAACGCCTCGGTGTAGGCGAGGTGGCGCCGGTTGAGCCAGCGCGCGTCGGAGGCGCCGAACACGCGCGGCCCCAGCCAGCGCCCGATCCAGTAATTGACGTTGTCGCCGCACAGCGCCGCGCACACCAGCGTCGCGGCGGCCACTTGCGGCGACATGCCGCCGCTCGCCGCGAGCGCGCCGACCACGAATAACAGGGAGTCGCCGGGAAGGAAGGGCGTGACCACGAGCCCCGTTTCGCAGAACACGATCGCGAACAGCAGGACGTAGACCCAGGTGCCGTATGCGGCGAGGAACCCGGCCAGATGCTGATCCAGATGCAGCGCGATATCCGCCAGCGAGCCGAGCCATTCCATGACGCAATTGTAGCGGGAGCGGCGCGTATAATTTGCGGCTTTCCGCGCATCGTCATGGCCGGCCCAGCACTTCCCTCTCCGAGCGTCGAGCGTGTACGCGCGGCGCTCGCCGCCGCGGGCCACCCGCACGCCGCATTCCGGCTGGATTTCGACGCGCTCGTGCGCCTGACCGGCGGCGTGCCGGGCGAGGTCGCGCAGCGTCCGGCGCCGTGAGCTCGATCCGCGTCCTGCCCGAGCTGCTGATCAGCCAGATCGCCGCCGGCGAGGTGGTCGAGCGGCCCGCCTCGGTCCTCAAGGAGCTGATCGAGAACGCCCTGGACGCGGGCGCGCGCGACATCGGCGTGACGCTCGAAGAAGGCGGCGTGCGCCGCGTGCAGGTCGAGGACGACGGCGCGGGCATCGCGCGCGAGGACCTCGCGCTCGCGCTGGCGCGCCACGCGACCAGCAAGATCGCTTCGCTCGAGGACCTCGAGGCGGTCGCCTCGCTCGGCTTTCGCGGCGAAGCGCTCGCTTCGATCGCGGCGGTGGCGCGCGTCGAGCTCACCTCGCGCGAGAAGGCGGCGCCGCACGCCTACGGCGTACGAGCCGAGGGCGGCGGCGCGGAACAGCCCGCACCCGCGGCGCGCGCGCCGGGCACCACGGTGGCGGTGAGCGACCTGTACTTCAACACACCCGCGCGGCGCAAGTTCCTGCGCACTGCGGCCACCGAGTTCGGCCACTGCGAAGACGTGTTCCGCCGCGCGGCGCTCGCCCGCCCGGAGCTCGCCTGGTCGCTAAGGCACAATTCCCGGTTCAGCGCGCGACTCAAGCCGCAGCCGCTCGCCGAGCGCGCCGCGGCCCTGCTCGGGCGCGAGTTCACCGACAGCGCCCTCGAGGTCGAAGCGCAGGCGGGCGGACTGCGCCTGAGCGGCCTGGCTGGCAGCCCGCAGGCGGCGCGCAGCCGCGCCGACGCGCAGTTTTTCTACGTCAACGGGCGCTTCGTGCGCGACCGCCTGCTCGCGCACGCGGCGCGCGAGGCCTGGGCCGAGCTGCTGCATGGCGAGCGCCAGCCGGCCTACGTGCTGTTCCTCGAGCTCGACCCGCGCGGCGTGGACGTCAACGTGCATCCCGCCAAGACCGAAGTGCGCTTTCGCGACGCGCGCGCGGTGCACCAGTTCGTGCTGCACGCGCTCAAGCGCGCGCTCTCGCCGGCCGCCGCCGCGGCGCCGATCGCGTACGCCGCACTTGCGCCGACGAGCGCCGCTCCGACCCAGGCTGCGCTCGGCATCGAGCAGCCGGTGGCCGCCTACCAGTCGTTCATCGCCGCCGCACGGCCCGCGCCGCTCGCGTCAGCCGCCCCGCACGAGGCTCCGCCGCTCGGCTTCGCGCTCGCGCAGCTGCACGGCGTCTACATCCTGGCGCAGAACGAAGTGGGCCTCGTGCTCGTCGACATGCACGCCGCGCACGAGCGCATCGTGTTCGAGCGGCTCAGGCGCTCGCTCGAGGCGGGCGCGGTGCAGCGGCAGGCGCTGCTCGTGCCGAGCGTGTTCCGCGCCGAAGCGCTGGAAGTCGCGACCGCGGAGGAGAACGCCCAGGCGCTCGAGCAGCTTGGCCTGGAAATAAGCGCCGCGGGACCGAGCGAGCTGGCGGTGCGCGCGGCGCCCGCCGCGCTCGCCGCGGGCGACGTGGCGGCGCTGGCGCGCAGTGTGCTCGCAGAGTTGCGAGAATACGGCGCCGCGCAGGCGCTCGCCGCGCGGCGCGACGAGCTGCTCGCCAGCATGGCCTGCCACGCCGCGGTGCGCGCCAACCGCGCGCTCAGCATTCCGGAGATGAATGCACTGCTGCGCGAGATGGAAGCAACCGAGCGCTCGGGGAGCTGCAACCACGGGCGGCCGACCTGGTACCAGTTGACGCTCTCCGATCTGGACAAGCTCTTCCTGCGAGGACGCTAGTGGCGCCGGTCGCGCTCGCGCTCCTCGGGCCGACCGCGAGCGGCAAGTCGGCGCTGGCGATGCGCCTCGCGGCGCGCCTGCCCGCGGAAATCGTGAGCGTGGACTCGGCGCAGGTGTACCGCGGCATGGACATCGGCACGGCCAAGCCCTCGCCCGCCGAGCGCGCGCAGGTGCCGCACCACCTGATCGACCTTGTCGATCCGACGGGGAGCTACTCCGCGGGGCGCTTCCGCGCCGACGCGATCGCTGCCGTGCAGGGCATACTCGCGCGCGGGCGCGTGCCGCTGCTGGTGGGCGGCACGATGCTCTACTACCGGGCGCTCGCGCAGGGCATCGATGCGCTGCCTGCCGCCGACCCGGCGCTGCGCGCGGCGATCGACGCCGAGGCGCGCGCGCGCGGCTGGCCGGCGCTGCACGCCGAGCTCGCTCGCTACGATCCGGCGACCGCGCGGCGCCTGAAGCCCACCGACGCGCAGCGCATCCAGCGCGCGCTCGAAGTCTGCCGCGCGAGCGGCCGACCGCTCTCCGCGCTGCACAGCGCGACGCGCGCCGCCCCGCCGTTCCGCCTCGCCGCGCTGGCGCTGGTGCCGGCCGAGCGCGCCAGGCTGCACGCGCGCATCGCCGAGCGCTTCGATCGCATGCTCGCGGCGGGCCTGGTCGAAGAGCTGCGTGCGCTGCGCGCGCGCTTCGCGCTCGACGCGGCGCTGCCCAGCATGCGCTGCGTCGGCTACCGGCAAGCCTGGGCCTTCCTAGAAGGCGAGCTCGACCGCGCGGCGCTGCGTGACAAGAGCATCGCGGCGACGCGCCAGCTCGCCAAGCGCCAGCTCACCTGGCTGCGCGCCATGCGTCCGGACGCGGTGCTCGACCCCTTCGCGCCCGACGCGGCCCAGCGCTTCGACGAGGCCGCCGACCGGCTGTTGCGGGCGCACGGCTAGAATTGAAAGCTGCAGTCTCTGGAGGCAGCCATGCAGATCGGTATCGTAGGGCTCGGCAGGATGGGCGGCAACATGGCGCGGCGCCTGGCGCGCGGCGGTGCGCGCGTGCTCGGCTTCGATCGCGAGCGCGCGGCGCGCGACGCGCTGGCCGGCGAGAAGGGCGTCGAGTGCGTCGACGGGCTCGCGGCGCTGTGCGCGCAGCTCGCAGGGGAGCGCGTCGTGCTGACGATGCTGCCCGCCGGAGGGCCGACCGAGGACACGCTCGCCGAGCTGGCACCGCTGCTCTCGGCGGGCGACCTGCTGGTAGACGGCGCGAACGCCTTCTACAAGGATTCGATGCGGCGCGCGCTCGAGCTCTCGCGCGCGGGCCTGCGCTTCGTCGACGCAGGCGTCTCGGGCGGCATCCATGGCCTGGCGCAGGGCTACTGCCTCATGCTCGGCGGCACGCCGAAGTCGATCGAGATGTTCGAGCCCTTCGCGCGCATTCTCGCGCCGGCTACCGACCGCGGCTGGATGCATTGCGGCCCGAGCGGCGCGGGCCACTTCGCGAAGATGGTGCACAACGGTATCGAGTACGGGATGATGCAGGCGCTCGCCGAGGGGCTGGCGCTCGTCCAGGCGCGCGCCGACTTCGGCATCGACCTCTCGCGGCTCGCCGAGACCTGGCGCCGCGGCAGCGTGGTGCGCTCGTGGCTGCTCGACCTTTGCGCCGAGGCGCTTGCGGCCGACCCATCGCTCGCCGGGATCGCGCCCGTGGTCGCCGATTCGGGTGAAGGGCGCTGGACGGTGCTCGAGTCGGTCGAGCTCGGCGTGCCCGCGCCGGTGATCACCATGGCGCTGATGAGCCGCTTTTCGAGCCAGGGCCGCGCCGACTATGCGGGCAAGCTGCTCGCCACGATGCGCGCCAAGTTCGGCGGCCACGCGGTGACGCGCAGCTGAGCCGTCGCAGCGCGTGATCGTCGTCGTGATGGGCGTCTCCGGGGTCGGCAAGACGAGCATTGGACAGCTGCTCGCGTGCAGGCTTGATTGCGAATTCCTCGACGCGGATGATTTCCACCCTCCCGCGAACGTCGCGAAGATGGCGGCGGGCACGCCGCTCGAGGATGCGGACCGCTGGCCCTGGCTCGAGCGGCTGAATGCACTGCTGCGCGAGCGCGCGGCGCGCGGCGCGAGCACCGTGCTCGCCTGCTCGGCGCTCAAGCGCTCCTACCGCGAGCGGCTGTGCCGCGACGTGGCGCGCTGCCGGCTGGTCTATCTGCACGCAGACGCGCGCGTGCTGCGCGCGCGGCTTGCCGCCCGCTCGCACCGCTACATGCCCGCCTCGCTGCTCGACAGCCAGCTCGCGACGCTCGAGCCACCGGCGGGCGCCATCGCCGTGGATGCCGCCGCGCCGCCGGAGCACTGCGCGGAAGTCATCGCCGCCGCGCTGACACGGCCTTAAGGATGGGTTAAGGCCGCGGGGCGAGCATGCGCCCCGTACAGCGCGCGAAACGCGCGCGCCAGGTAAACAAGGAGATTGACATGAAACGCAGAAGCATCGTCGCGGGTTTCGCCGCCGCCGGGCTGCTCGCGCTCGGCGCATGGGGCGGCATCCACGCAGACGACCTGTGGTCGAAGGCGCAAGCGGCCACTCCGACGGCGCAGCCTGCGGCGCACGCCGCCCCGACGGCCGCGCTCGCGCTGCCCAACTTCACCTCGATCGTCGACGCCAACCGCGGCGCGGTGGTCAACATCACGGTCACAGAGAACGAGAAGACTTCGGAGCAGTCGCCCGTCCCTGACTTCGGCAACGACCCGTTCTCGCAATTCTTCCGCCACTTCCAGATCCCGATGCCGCAACCCGGGCCGACGCACGGCCTGGGCTCCGGCTTCATCGTGCGCTCCGACGGCATCGTCCTGACCAACGCGCACGTGGTAGACGGCGCGAGCGACGTCATCGTCAAGCTCTCCGATCAGCGGGAGTTCAAGGCCAAGGTGCTCGGCGTGGACAAGCCGACCGACATCGCCGTGCTCAAGATCGACGCCAAGAATTTGCCCACCGTCAGGCTGGGCGACTCGAACTCGGTGCGCGTCGGGCAGTGGGTGGTGGCGATCGGATCGCCGTACGGCTTCGAGAACACGGTCACCGCCGGGATCGTGAGCGCCACCTCGCGCGCCCTGCCCGACGGCACCTACGTGCCCTTCATCCAGACCGACGCGGCGGTGAATCCCGGCAATTCGGGCGGGCCGCTGTTCAACATGAATGGCGAAGTGATCGGCATCAACTCGCAGATCTATTCGCAGACCGGCGGCTTCCAGGGGCTGTCGTTCGCGATCCCGATCGACGTCGCATCGCAAGTCGAGCAGCAGTTGATCGCGCACGGCAAGGTCGAGCGCGGCCGCATCGGGGTCGCAATCCAGCAGGTGACGCAGGGCCTGGCGCAGTCCTTCGGGCTCGATAAGCCGCGCGGCGCGCTGGTCGCCTCGGTCGAGAAGAACGGGCCGGCGGCCAAGGCCGGATTGAAATCCGGCGACGTGATTCTTGCGGTCAACGGCCAGCCGGTCCAGACCTCGAACCAGCTGCCGCCTATGGTGGCGAACATCAAGCCGGGCAGCAAGGCGACGTTCCAGATCTGGCGCGGCGGCGGCAAGAAGGATGTCGAGGTCGTGGTCGGAGAGCTGAAGGGCGACCAGATCGCGAGCGCCTCGGGCGGCAGCCAGAACGGCCGTCTCGGGCTCGCGGTGCGGCCGCTCACCAAGGACGAGCGCGAGCAGGCGCAGATCGACAGCGGCTTGCTCGTCGAGAACGTCAGCGGACCGGCTGCGCAGGCCGGCATCGAGCAAGGCGACGTCATCCTCTCGGTGAACGGCACGCCGGTGAAATCGGTCGCCCAGCTGCGCGCGCTGATCGCCAAGTCCGGCAAACACGTCGCGCTGCTGGTGCAGCGCCAGGACGCGAAGATCTTCGTACCGGTGGAGCTCGGCTGAGCTTCAGCGTCGAAGAGCGGGCGGCGCCGGTACCCCCACCCCCCCAACCGGCGCCGCCCTGCTTTCCCGTTCTCACCCTCCAAGCGAAAGGAGCACATCATGACCAAGACGGCTACGGTTCTCTTCGCCGCGCTGCTTTCCGCCGGCGTCGCGCACGCAAGCACCTCGTCGAGCGTCCTGCCCGCGCCGCAGACGCGCGACGGCATCAGCTGGCTCTCCGGCGGCATCGGCGAGTCGCAGGCGCACGCCTTCCGCGAGCAGGCTCCGCGCTACCCGCTCTCGCTCGAGTTCGTCGTCAAGCCCGCAGCCAAGGACGCTCTGGCCGAATTCACCGCCAACGTGCCGGTCACGGTGCGCAATGCGCACGGCAAGGTGATCCTGAGCGCCACCGCGCAGGGTCCCTTCATGCTCATCAAGCTGCCGCAGGGACGCTACCAGGTGCTCGCCGAGCACGACGGCAGGAAGATCGAGCGCCACGTGGTGGTCGGCCGCACTCATCGCAGCGTAGTGTTCGAGTGGCCGGCACAGCGCGCGTAGAATAACGCGCCCCCGGGGAGGTGAAAGGATGCGGCTGCTGCTGGTCGAGGACGACCGCATGATCGGCGAGAGCGTGCAGAAGGGCCTGCGCCTGGACGGCTTTTCGGTCGACTGGGCGCAGGACGGCCGCTCAGCCGAGCTTGCACTGGAAACGGAGCGCTACGACTGCGTGTTGCTAGACCTGGGGCTGCCGAAGAAGGACGGCCTCGAGCTGCTGCACGACCTGCGCGCCCGCCGCGATCCGGTCCCCGTCGTCGTGATCACTGCGCGCGACGCGGTCCCCGAGCGGATCAAGGGCCTGGACGCGGGCGCAGACGACTATCTAGTCAAGCCCTTCGACCTGGACGAACTGGCGGCGCGCGTGCGCGCGGTGGTGCGCCGGCGCGACGGTCGCGCGGAACCGGTAATCGAGCACATGGGTCTCACGCTGCGGCCCGCGACGCACGAGGCGAGCTTCGAAGGCCGTCCGCTGATGCTGTCGCAGCGCGAGTTCGCTGTGCTCGAGGCGCTGCTCACCCGGCCCGGCGCAATTCTTTCACGCGCACAGCTCGAAGAGCGCATCTACGGCTGGGGAGAGGAAGTCGAGTCGAACGCCGTCGAAGTGTTCGTGCACGGCCTGCGCAGGAAGCTGGGCGCGGACTTCATCCGGACGGTGCGCGGCGCCGGCTACATGGTGCCGAAGTCCAGATGATCTCGATCCGGCGCCGGCTGCTCGCCTGGCTGCTGGGCGGCACGGCGCTCGCCGTCGCCGCGGGCACCGTGTCCACGTTCCTCATGGCGCGCGAGGAGGCCAATGCACTCGCCGACTACCAGCTGCAGCAGATGGCGCTGTCGTTCCGCGACCACGCGCTCGCCAGCGGCCTCATTGCGCAAGACGACGACCCCGCCCGGGGCTTGGAGGTGCTGGTGCAGATCTGGAACCAGCAGGGCGTGCGCCTGTACATATCGCACCCGAAAGCCGGCATCCCGGACCGCGCGCAGCTCGGCTTCGCCGACGTCTCCGCGCCGGGCGGGCGCTGGCGGGTGTTCTCGGCGCAACTGAGGGACCACGTGATCCAGGTCGCGCAGCCCTACGCGGTGCGCGACCGCATCGCGGCGCGGCTCGCGCTGCACACCGCCTGGCCGATGGTCGCCGTGCTGCCGCTGCTCGGGCTGCTGATCTGGCTGACGGTCGGCAAGGGCCTCTCGCCGATCGAACGCCTGGCACGCGACGTAGGGCGCCGCTCGCCCGACGCGCTCGCCCCGCTGGAGGAGCGCGGGCTGCCGCGCGAGGTTCAGCCGCTGGTGCACGCGCTGAACGACCTGCTGCACAGGCTGCATCGCGCCCTCGAGACGCAGCGCGCCTTCGTCGCCGACGCGGCGCACGAGCTGCGCACCCCGCTCGCCGCGCTGCGCCTGCAGGCGCAGATCGCCGAGCGCGCCGCGCAGGACAGCGAACGGCGCGAGGCTCTCGGCAGCTTGAAGCGCGGCGTCGAGCGGGCGAGCCACTTGGTGCAGCAGCTGCTCACGCTTGCGCGCGAGGAGGATCAGGCAGCGCAATCGCCGAGCGTACCGGTACGCCTGGACGAGCTGGCGCGCGAGGTGATCGCCGAGCACGCATCGCTCGCGCACGACAAGTCGATCGACCTCGGCATGGCGCATGACGAGCCGCTGTCGGTTGAGGGCAGCCCGGCGGGGCTGCGCACGTTGCTCTCCAACCTGGTCGACAACGCGGTGCGCTACACGCCCGCCGGCGGCAGCATCGACGTCTCGCTCGCGCGCGATGGCGACGAGGCGTTGCTCGAGGTAAGCGACAGCGGGCCGGGGATTCCCCCCGCGGAGCGTGCGCGGGTGTTCGACCGCTTCTACCGCCGCGCGGGCGACGCGCCGGAAGGCAGCGGCCTGGGGCTCGCGATCGCCAGCCAGGTCGTGCAGCGGCATCGCGGCTTAATCGCGCTCGCCGACTCGCCCAAGGGCGGCCTCAGGGTTGTGCTGCGCCTGCCGCTGGGCGCACGCTAGCCGCCGCGCGCGGCGCGGCGTCAGACGATCAGCGGGACGATCAACAGGGCGACGATGTTGATGATCTTGATGAGCGGGTTGACCGCCGGGCCGGCAGTGTCCTTGTAGGGATCACCCACCGTGTCGCCGGTCACGGCGGCCTTGTGCGCGTCCGAGCCCTTGCCGCCGTAGTTGCCGTCCTCGATGTACTTCTTGGCGTTATCCCAGGCGCCGCCCCCGGTGGTCATCGAGATGGCGACGAACAGGCCCGTGACGATGGTGCCCATCAGCACCCCACCGAGCGCCTGCGGCCCGAGTACCAGCCCGACGACGATCGGGATCAGCACCGGCAGCAGCGACGGCACAATCATCTCCTTGATCGCCGCGCGGGTGAGCATGTCGACCGCCCGCGAGTAGTCTGGCTTGGTCTTGCCCTCCATGATGCCGGGGATCTCCTTGAACTGGCGGCGCACTTCGATCACCACCGAGCCCGCGGCACGTCCCACGGCTTCCATCGCCATGGAGCCGAACAGGTACGGCACCATCCCGCCGATGAACAGGCCGATGATCACCATGTGGTTCGACAGGTCGAAGCTGAACGCGTGCTGGCCCGCCTTCTCGAGCGCGTGCGTGTAGTCGGCGAACAGCACCAGCGCGGCGAGCCCCGCCGAGCCGATCGCGTAGCCCTTGGTGACCGCCTTGGTGGTGTTGCCGACCGCGTCGAGCGGATCGGTGATCGCGCGCACGCTGTCGGGCAGGTCGGCCATCTCGGCGATGCCGCCGGCGTTGTCGGTGATCGGGCCATAGGCATCCAGCGCGACCACGATGCCGGTCATCGACAGCATCGAGGTGGCGGCGATGGCTATTCCGTACAGGCCGGCGAGCGCGTAGGACACGAAGATCGCCACGCACACCGCGAGCACCGGCCAGGCAGTCGCCTTCATCGACACCCCCAGGCCGGCGATGATGTTGGTGCCATGCCCCGTGGTCGATGCCTGGGCGATGTGCCGCACCGGCTTGAAGTCCGTGCCGGTGTAGTACTCGGTGATCCACACCATGAATCCCGTGAGCACCAGCCCCACGGCGGCGGCACCCCATAGGTGCCAGACCGTGATCATCCTCATGCCGCCGGCGATTTCGAGCGGCACGTTGGCGACGATTCCGCCCATCAGCCATTGCGTGATCGGATAGAACGCGATCAGCGAGAGGATGCCGGCCACCCACAGGCCCTTGTACAGCGCGGGCATCACGTTCTTGTCTCCCGGCTTCGCCTTGACGAACCAGGTGCCGACGATCGAGGCGAGGATCGAGAAGCCGCCGATCGCGAGCGGATAGATCGCGGCGTTCGGCGTTTCGCTGTGCACCATCAGCGCGCCGAGCAGCATCGTGGCGATGATCGTGACCGCGTAGGTCTCGAACAGGTCCGCGGCCATGCCGGCGCAATCGCCCACGTTGTCGCCGACGTTGTCGGCGATCACCGCCGGATTGCGCGGATCGTCCTCGGGGATGCCGGCTTCGACTTTGCCCACCAGGTCGGCGCCGACGTCGGCGCCCTTGGTGAAGATGCCGCCGCCCAACCGCGCGAAGATCGAGATGAGCGAGCCGCCGAAGCCCAGCCCGATCAGCGGATGGATGATGTGCGCGAGGTTCGACTTGTCGGCGGCGTTGGCGTACAGCAGCGCGAAATAGCCCGCGACGCCGAGCAGCCCGAGCCCCACCACCAGCAGGCCGGTGATCGCCCCGCCGCGGAACGCGACGCTAAGCGCCTCGTTCAGCCCTGTGCGCGCGGCCTCTGCGGTGCGCACGTTGGCACGCACCGAGACGTTCATGCCGATGATGCCCGAGAGACCCGAAAACACGGCCCCGATGAAGAAGCCCCAGGCGGTGCTCCAGCCAAGCTGCGGCACGAAGCCGATGACGAGGAAGAGGATGACGCCGACGACCGCAATGGTGAAGTACTGGCGCCTCAGGTAGGCGGTCGCGCCCTCCTTGATTGCCGCCGCGATCTGGCGCATGCGCTCGTTGCCGTCGCCCTGCGCGAGGATCCACTTGATCGACACGGCGCCGTAAGCGATGCCGATGACGGCGCACACCAGCGCGAAGATGATGCCTGCGGACATGGCCTGACTCCCCTTGTTCGTGGTTTGATTGCGCGGACGGGGACGCCCGCTGGAAAGGCGCGGATTTTAGCAGAATTAGCTTTGCGGTCGGCGCGTACGGCTAGTCTTCGAAGGGCTCGCGCAGGCGCTTGCGCACCGCGGCGTTGCGCAGCCGCACGTAAGCTGGCAGGCCGTCGCGAAACGGCGGCGGCGCCTCGCCCACGATGAGCGGCGCAAGGTAGCGTCGCGCCGCGGCCGTGATGTGGAAGCCGTCAGCGGCGATGAATTGCCGCGGCATGTGCCGCTCGTGATTGGCGACGTCTTCGAGGCGCGCCTCGCCGATCTTCCAGCGATACGGGCGGTCGGACAGGCGCTCGATCACCGGCATCACGGCGCTCTTGCCCGCGAGCGCGAGCGCGACCGCGGCCTTGCCGACCGCATAGGCCTGCTCCAGGTCGGTCTTCGAGGCAATGTGGCGCGCGGCGCGCTGCAGGTAATCGGCCACCCCCCAGTGCGGCTTGTAGCCGAGCCGTTCCTGCACCAGTTGCGCGATTAGCGGAGCGACCCCGCCGAGCTGCTTGTGGCCGAAGGCGTCGACCGAGCCGGCTTCGGCAAGGAACTTGCCATCCCGGTCGCGCACCCCCTCGGAGACCGCGATCACGCAGTAGCCGATCGTCTCGACCGTCTGCTTGACCTTGGCGAGGAAGGTCGCCTCGTCGAACGGCAGCTCGGGAAACAGCAGCACGTGCGGCGGCTCGCCCGGGCGCGTCGCCGCGAGCCCGCAGGCCGCGGTAATCCAGCCGGCGTGGCGACCCATCACCTCGAGCACGAACACGCGCGTCGAGGTGCTCGCCATCGAAGCCACGTCGAGACCGGCTTCGCGAATCGAGGTAGCCACGTACTTCGCCACCGAACCGAATCCCGGGCAGCAATCGGTTCGCACAAGGTCGTTGTCGATCGTCTTCGGTACGCCGATCGCCGCCAGCGGGTACCCCAGTTTTTCGCTGATCCTGGACAGCTTCAGCGCAGTATCGGCGGAGTCGTTGCCGCCGTTGTAGAAGAACCAGCCGATGTCGTGCGCGCGCAGCACCTCGACGATGCGCTCGAACTTGGCGCGGTCTTCCTCCAGGCTCTTCAGCTTGTAGCGGCACGAGCCGAAGGCCGCGCCGGGCGTGTGCCGCAGCGCGCGGATCGCCGCGGCGCTCTCCTTGGAGGTGTCGATCAGCTCCTCGCGCAGCGCGCCGAGGATGCCGTCGCGCGCCGCATACAGCCTGCCGATGCGGCCCTTCGCGTGCCGCGCCGCCTCGATGACGCCGCAGGCGGTCGCGTTGATCACCGCGGTGGCTCCGCCCGACTGGGCATAGAGCGCGTTCTTTGGCCTGGCGCCTGGCATGGCGGCTCCTTTCATCCCTTTGGCGCGGGGACGGAGGAAGAGTTTACGCGTGCACGGCCTTCTCGAGCGCCTGCAGCGCGCGCTCGCGGATCTGTTCGATGCCGCCCGTGCCCGACACTCTGAGCAGGCGCGGTGCGCGCGCATTGCCGCTCGCCGCCCAGCGCTGGTAGTACTCGACGAGCGGGCGCGTCTGCGCCTTGTAGACCTCGAGGCGCTTGCGCACTGTCGCCTCCTTGTCGTCTTCGCGCAGCACCAGGGGGTCGCCCGTCACGTCGTCGCGTCCTGCGACCCGCGGCGGATTGAATTTTTCGTGATAGGTGCGCCCCGAGGCAAGGTGCACACGGCGCCCGCCCATGCGCGCGACGATCTGCTCGTCGGGTACGTCGATCTCGAGCACGAAGTCGATCGGCACGCCGGCGCTGCGCATCGCCTCGGCCTGCGCGATGGTGCGTGGAAAGCCGTCGAACAGGTAGCCGTTGCGGCAATCGGGCGCCTCCAGCCGCCGGCGCACCAGCTCGATCACGATCTCGTCGGGCACCAGCTGGCCGCGGTCCATGACCTCGCGCGCGGCCTGCCCGAGCGGCGTGCCCGCCTTGATCGCCGCGCGCAGCATGTCCCCCGTGGAAACCTGCGGAATGCCAAAGCGTGCGGTGATGAAACCGGCCTGGGTTCCCTTGCCCGCCCCGGGCGGTCCCAACAGAATCAGATGCATAGCTCGTTGTCGGGCGCCTCAATAAAGGCGCCTTCTGGCCCCAGAAAGGCCGCTGACCTTAGCCGGATTCGGCGCTTCGGTCAAACAGCGCGCGCACCGTTGCGAGGTCCTCGGGTGTGTCGACGCCGGGTGGAATCTCGGCCTCGGTGACCCGCACCGCGATGCGGTAGCCATGCCATAGCACGCGCAGTTGCTCGAGCGCCTCGCTGCGCTCCAGCGGCGAAGGCTCGAGGCTCGCGTAACGGCGCAGGAAACCCACGCGGTAACCGTAGATGCCGAGGTGCCGGTAGCACTCCGGCAGCCCGCCGACGCGCGGATAGGGAATGCCCGCGCGGCTGAAGTACAGCGCGTAGCCGCGCGCATCGAGCACAACCTTGACCACGTTCGGGCTGGCGAAGGACGCCGCGTCGCCGATCCGATGGCATGCAGTCGACACGGCAGCGTCAGCGTGTGCGTCGAGCGTGGCGGCGACCTCGGCGATCAGCTCGGGCGGAATGAGCGGCTCGTCGCCCTGCACGTTGACCACGATGTCGTCGTCGTCCAGCCCGAGCACCGCGGCGGCCTCGGCGATGCGGTCGGTGCCGGACGGATGATCGGCGCGCGTCATGAGCGCGCGGAATCCGTGCCGGCTCGCCGCCTCCGCGATGCGCGCGTCGTCGGTCGCGACCGCGATGAGCGCCGCCCCGCTTTGCGCAGCGCGCTCGCACACGCGCACGACCATCGGCTTGCCCGCGAGATCGGCGAGCGGCTTGCCCGGCAGGCGGCTCGAGGCGTAGCGCGCCGGAACGATGACCGAGAAGCCTGCCATGGCGGGACCCGGCCGCGGCGCGCTCAGCCCGCGACTTCCTCGTTCGGACCGAGCTTGCGCGCGTCGTCCTCCAGCATCACCGGAATGCCGTCTTTCACCGGATAGGCGAGGCGGTCGCCCTTGCACACCAGCTCGCTCGCGTCCTTGCGGTACACGAGCGGCCCCTTGCACAGCGGGCAGACCAGGATCTCCAGCAGCTTCGGGTCAACGGGGGCGCTCACCGAGCTTCTCCTCGAGCCAGTTGTCGAACGCGGGGTCGAGCTTCGCGCGCACCGGGAACACCCAGTGCTGTGGCCGCGCGAAACGCCGGCATTTTACCGCGTCCTTCTCGGTCATGATGACCGGCGCGTCGTCGCCGAACTCGAGGTCGCCCGCGGTGAATGCGTGGTGGTCCGGGAAAGGGTGCGGCACGACCTGGATGCCGAGTCGCCCCAGGTGGACAAAGAAGCGCTTCGGGTCGCCGATGCCGGCCACCGCGTGCACGCGCTGCCCGGCGAACTCGCGTGGTGCGCGGCGCTGGCGCGCGTCCGCGAGGCAATGCAGCAGCTCGCCTTCCAGCCGCATTGCGTACCCGTTCACCGCGTCGGTGTCGTGCGCCACCACGGCGTCGACCGAGCGCAGCCGCGAGCGCGGCTCGCGCAGCGGCCCGGCCGGGAGCATGAAACCGTTGCCGAAGCCGCGCGCGTCGACCACGCAGACTTCCAGGTCGCGCGCCAGCCGGTAATGCTGCAGGCCGTCGTCCAGGACGATCACGTCGACATCCGGATGCTGCGCACGCAGCGCCTCGCATACGCGCACGCGGTCGGGTCCCACCCACACCGTGCAGCCGCTGCGCCGCGCGAGCACCACGGGCTCGTCGCCCACCTCGGTCGGCTCGGAGGCGATCGTCGCTTCGCGCGGTGCCTCGAGCCGCGCGCCGTAGCCGCGCGACACGATGCCCGGGGTCCAGCCTCTCGACTTCAGCAGCTCGGCGATATGCAGCACGAGCGGCGTTTTGCCGCTGCCGCCGGCAACCAGGTTTCCCACCACGATCACCGGCACGCCGGCGCTGTGGCGCCTCAGCAGACGTAGCGCGTAGAGCAGCCGGCGGACGAACACGACGAATCGAAAAAGCACGCTGGCCGGCCACAGCAGCCAGGCGAGCGTGCTGCGGCGAGTCCAGTATGCGGGCAGGGCTATCCTCCGGGGGGCGTCTGGGTCGTAAAGGTAATCTGCGACAGCCCCGCCATGCGCGCGGCCTCCAGCACCCGGATCACCGCCTGATGCGTGGCCAGCGCGTCAGCGCTGATCACCACCACGGGCTCCTTGCTGCCGGCTGCAGCGCGCCGCAGGTCGTCGGCGAGCGGCTCGACGCCGGTGTACGCGACCGGAGCGTGATTGATGACGTACTGTCCTTGAGCGCTCACGAGCACGTTTATCTCGCTCGGGCGCTCGAGCTGCTTTTGCGCTTCCGCGGTCGGCAGGTTGATTTGCAGCTCGGTGTACTTGGAATACGTCGTGGTGATCATGAGGAAGATGAGGATCACCATCATCACGTCGATGAGCGGCACCAGGTTGATTTCCGGCTGCTCCTTGGTCCTGCCGCGCTGGAAGTTCATCGCCTTGCGGCCGGCTCCATGGCCGGCGAGTGCTGGCCGTAGTCGGTGCGCTCGCCGTGCACGATGTCGACCAGCTTGGCCGCGTCCTGCTCCATTTGCACCACGAAGCCGTCCACCTTGTTCTTGAAGTGGCGGTAGAAGATGAGCGACGGAATGGAGATCGCGATGCCGAACGCGGTGTTGTACAGGGCCACCGAGATGCCGTGCGCCAGCTGCTGCGGGTTGGTGCCGGAGGGCGACTGCGAGCCGAAGATCTCGATCATGCCGATCACCGTGCCGAACAGCCCGAGCAGCGGCGCCGCGCTCGCGATCGTACCGAGAGTCGTGAGAAAACGCTCGAGCTGGTGCGCGACGCTGCGCCCGGCCTCCTCGACCGCCTCCTTCATGACGTAGCGCGAGCTGCCAAAGTTGCGTAATCCCGCGGCCAGCACTTGGCCGAGCGGCGAGTCCTTGGCGAGCCGGTCGATCACCTCGTCGCGGATGCCGTCGCGCCGGTACACCGCGATGACCTGGTCGAGAAGGTCGCGCGGAACGATGCGACCTTCGCGCAGGGTCAACGTGCGCTCGATGATCAACGCGACCGCGATGATCGAGGCGAGCAGCAGGAACCAGATCGGCCAGCCGGCGGCGTGGATGATCGCGAACAAACCGTTTGTCTCCGGATGCTTTCGCTTGATTCGGGGTGCGCGCACTTTAGCCAAAGCGATGAGCCCCGGCAAGTTCACGCTGCGGCGCAAAATGCGCCGCGTCGGCGTCGCATTACGGCGACACGCGAGCCGCTCCGTCTGCGCTTTAAGTCCTTATCCACAAAACTTGTGGATAAGTTTGTGGATTTTCTCTTAGCAGTTCCAACGATGACTCTGGCACAGCCTGCAAAGTCGGCCGCGATCAATTATTGAGCAGCATTTTTCGCAGCCGATACAGCGCGTTAGAAAATAGAATCGGCCTCCGCGGGGTCTTGTGCGGATCTGCGGGACGCGCGGGCCCGCAGTGTGGATAGGTGTAAGCTGCCGCCTGACCTCGGAAGCGCGCTCATGCAGCACAAGAACGGCGACGCAACTCTCCAATCCGGCGGCGCGCAAGCCATCAGCGTATCGGAACTGCTGCGCAGCGTGCGCGACCTGCTCGAGCACCGCTTTCCCCTGACATGGGTGGCAGGAGAGATTTCCAACCTGACGCGTGCCGCGTCGGGCCATTTCTACTTCACGCTCAAGGACGACGCGGCGCAGGTCGACTGCGTGATGTTCCGCGGGCGTGCCGCCGCGCTCGATTGGACCCCGCAGGACGGCCTGCGCGTCGAGGCGCGCGCGCTGGTGACGCTTTACGAACCGCGGGGACGCTTCCAGCTGAACGTCGAGACAATGCGGCGCGCGGGCCTGGGCCCGCTGTACGAGCGCTTCCTCAGGCTGAAGGAGAAGCTCGCGCGCGAGGGCCTGTTCGACGCCGCGGTGAAGCGCGCGCCGCCCGCGCATCCGCGTGCAATCGGCGTCGTGACCTCGCTCCGCGCAGCCGCGCTGCGCGACGTGCTGACAACGCTGGCGCGGCGCAATCCGTCGATCCCGGTGATCGTCTACCCCGTCCCCGTGCAGGGCGAAGGCGCCGCGGCGCGTATCGCCGCGATGCTCGCGCTCGCCGGCGAGCGCGCCGAGTGCGACGTGCTGCTGCTGGTGCGCGGCGGCGGATCGCTCGAGGATTTGTGGCAATTCAACGAAGAGTCGGTGGCGCGCGCGATTCGCGCGTCGCCGATCCCGGTGCTGGTCGGCGTCGGGCACGAGACCGACTTCACGATCGCGGATTTCGCGGCCGACCGGCGAGCGCCGACGCCGACGGCGGCCGCCGAGATGTCGAGCCCGCCGCGCGCCGAGCTGCTCGAGCGCGTCGCCGTGCTCGCGCTGCGCGCTTCGCGCGAGGCGCGCCGCCGCATCGAGTACGCCATGCAGGCGGTCGACGGCCTGGCGCGTCGCCTGGTGCACCCCGCCGAGCGCATCCGCACATCGCGTCGCCTGCTCGCGCAGCTCGGCGCGCGCCTCGCCTCGGCCGCGGCGCGCAGCCTGGATGCGGCGCGCTACCGCGTCGAGCACCTGCGCGTTGCGCTCGCCGGCCTCGATCCGAATGCGGTGCTCGCGCGCGGCTACAGCATCACGCGCAACGCGGCGGGCGAAGTGCTGCGCGACGCGGCGCGCGTGGCCGAGGGCGAGCGCCTGGTCACCACGCTGTACCGGGGCTGGGTCGAAAGCGAGGCGAAGCGCAAGGGGTCCTGAGGCCGCGATGCGATAATGCCCGCCATGGCTCACCGGCTGTCCAAGATCGCGACGCGCACCGGAGACGCCGGCGAGACCGGCCTCGGCGACGGCACGCGCGTGCCGAAGGACAGTCCGCGCGTGCAGGCGCTGGGCGACATCGACGAGCTCAACTCGTCGCTCGGCCTGCTGCTCGCCGAGGAGGTCACCGACGCAATGCGCGCAGCGCTCGAGCAAGTGCAGCAGGACCTGCTCGACCTGGGCGGCGAAGCGAGCATTCCCGGCCACCGGATCCTCGGCGAGGCGCAGGTCGCGCGCCTGGACACCCTGCTCGAAGACTGGAACCGTGATTTGCCGCCCCTCAAGGAATTCGTCCTGCCCGGCGGCTCGCGCGCCGCGGCGGCCGCCCACCTGGCACGCACGGTTTGCCGGCGGGCCGAGCGCAGCCTGGTCGCTCTCGGCCGGCGCGAAGCGGTCGGTGAGCACGCGCGCCAATACCTGAACCGGCTCTCCGACCTGCTGTTCGTTGCTGCTCGGCTGCTCAACCGCCATGCCGGACGCTCGGACGTCATGTGGCGTCACGATCGAAGCAAGAACCGCTGATGCGCGCGCTCGTATTCGACGTGTTCGGCACCGTCGTCGACTGGCGCGGCTCGATCATCGCCGAGGGGCGCAAGCTCGGACGCGAGAAAGGGCTGCGCGTGAGCTGGCCCGCGTTCGCGGACGCCTGGCGCGCCGGCTACCGGCCCGCGATGTCGCGGGTGCGCTCGGGCGAGCTGCCATGGACTCCGATCGATGCGCTGCATCGCATGATTCTCGATGAGCTGTTGCAGCGCTTCCGCATCACCGGCCTCACGGAGCAGGAGATCGATCACTTCAACCGCGCCTGGCACCGGCTCAAGCCCTGGCGCGACGCGCGCTCCGGGCTGCGCCGCCTGAAGGAGTCCTACGTCATCGCGCCGCTATCCAATGGCAATCTGGCGCTGCTGACCAACATGGCGAAGCACTCCGGCTTGCCGTGGGACTGCGTGCTGTCGGCAGAACTGTTCCGCCATTACAAGCCCGATCCGGAGACCTACCGCGGCGCGGCACGGCTGCTCGGCTTGCCGGAGCACGAGGTGATGATGGTGGCCGCGCACAAGGACGACTTGTTCGCGGCCAAGTCCTGCGGCCTGCGCACGGCGTTCGTGCCGCGCCCGCTCGAGCACGGTCCCAAGGGACGCGTCGACGCGACTCCCGAGCCGGCATTCGACGTCAACGCGCGCGATTTCAACGACCTCGCCGACCAGCTGGCCGCGCGACATTGACCCCGAGAGGTGCGATGGCAGAGATCAAGATCAGCAACGTCGAGGCGCTCGGCAGGCCGCTCGGCCAGTATTCGCACATGACGCGCGCGAAAGCCGCCGAGTACCTGTTCATCGCGGGCATGCTTGCCTCCGACAAGGCGGGCAACGTGGTGGGCAAGGACGAATTCGACGCGCAATGCGCGCAAGTGTTCGGCAACATCGCCGCCGCGCTCGAGTCGGCGGGCGCCGGCTGGAGCAACGTGGTCCAGTTCACTACCTATCTCGTGCACTCGCAGGACATCGCGCGCTTCATGGCCTTCAGGCAGAAGGCCTTTCCGCGCATGTTTCCGAACGGTGTCTATCCGCCCAATACCCTGCTCGCCGTCGACCGGCTCGTGCAGGAACCCTACCTCATCGAGGTCCAGACGATCGCCGCGTTGTAGGCGGTGGCGGATAGTCGACAGCGACCGTCGACGTTTCGACCGCGGAAACACAGTCAAAAGCGCGTTTATTCAATAAGTTACATTATGATTGGGGACTCTGGTCGCCAGGCATGGCGCTTGCAGAGCTGTAGGGCGAGGACCCGATCATGGAACGACTCCATCAAGACTTCAGCGCAAGGCGCGTCGCGCCAGGGAGCGAATGGCCGGCCCACGTGCTGGTGGTTCACGACCAGGAATCGACGCGTCTGCTCCTCGCCCACTTCGTCAGCCGGGAGCCGAATACGCGCGTCGTGCTGGCCGGCACCTGCGAGCAGGCGATGCAATTCGCGGGGGCAACGACCTACGACCTGATCCTGCTCGACCTGATGATGCCGGGAATCGGCGGCCTTGAAGTGCTCAGGCAGCTGCGCGTCAGCCAGACGAACCGCTGGACGCCGGTCGTGGTCGTCTCACCACTTGATGATCGCGAATCGAGGCTGCGCTGCAGGGCGCTCGGCGCCAACGGCTTCGTCGCCAAGCCGGTCGCGCGCGCGGACATCGTCGCCGCACTGCGCGCGCACTCCGCTCAAGCGCACTGATCCCGCTGACCACGGGAATCGTCATTTCGGTCGTCGTCTCGCTCGTGCTCTGGCTGCCGCGCAAGTAGGCGGGCTCATGTATGCGGATTGCGCGCCTGAAAACGCGCCGAATTGACGCGCATCAAGTCCGCAGCTGGGGCGCGTGAAAAAATTGCCGACATGGGCGCGCGCTGGGAACACTTCGAGCACGGCGCCGACGTCGGCGTGCGCGGCTTCGGCGCGAGCAAGGCCGAAGCCTTCGAGCAGGCCGCGCTGGCACTTACCGCGGTGATTGCCGAGCCCGCCACGGTCGAGGCGCGCGAGGCGGTCGCGATCGAGTGCGAGGCGCCGGACGACGAGTTGCTGCTCGCCGAGTGGCTGAACGCGTTGATCTACGAGATGGCGACGCGCAAGATGCTGTTCAGCCGCTTCGCGGTGCGCATCGACGAGACCCGGCTCAGCGCCGAAGCGCGCGGCGAGCCGGTGGACGTGGCGCGCCACCATCCCGCGGTCGAGGCGAAGGGCGCGACCTACACCGCGCTGCGCGTGGCGCGCGACGGCGGCGAATGGGTCGCACAGACGGTCGTGGACGTTTGAGCCATGGATATCAACCTCCTAAAGCGCCGTTCGGAATACGAGTGGGAGATCCCGCAGCAAGGCGCGATGCGCGTGCCGGCGGTGATCTACGCCGACGAATCGCTCATACGCGACATGGACCACAAGGTCTACGAGCAGGCGGTGAACGTGGCCATGCTGCCCGGCATCGTCAAGGCCTCCTACGCCATGCCCGACGCGCACTGGGGCTACGGCTTTCCGATCGGCGGCGTGGCGGCGTTCGACCCCGACCAGGGCGGCGTCGTTTCCGCCGGCGGCGTAGGCTTCGACATCTCCTGCGGGGTGCGCTGCCTGCACACCGGGCTCGCGCGCGCCGACGTCATGCCGGTACAGAAGGCGCTCGCCGAAGCGCTCTACTACCGCATCCCGGCGGGCGTCGGCAGCACCGGCGCGATCCGCCTGAACGAGGCCGAGATGGACGCCATGCTCGTCGGCGGCGCGCGCTGGGCGGTCGAGCGCGGCTGGGGCGAGGCCGCCGACCTCGAGCGCGTCGAGGAGCACGGCAGGATGAGCGGCGCCAAGCCCGGCAACGTATCGCAGCACGCGAAGAAGCGCCAGCGCGACGAAATGGGCACGCTCGGCAGCGGCAACCACTATCTCGAAGTGCAGGAAGTGACCGCCGTCTACGAGACCGCGATCGCGGGCCAGTTCGGTCTGAAGCAGGGCGACATCGTGGTGATGATTCACTGCGGCTCGCGCGGCCTCGGCCACCAGATCGGCACCGAGTACCTGAAGCGCATGGCGATCGCCGCGAGTCAGTACGGCATCGCGCTGCCCGATCGCGAGCTCGCCTGCGCGCCGATCCGCTCGCCGGTCGGCGAGGAATACCTGGGCGCGATGCGCGCCGCGATCAACTGCGCGCTCGCCAACCGGCAGATCCTCACCCACCTCGTGCGCAAAGTCTTCGCCGAGCTCCTGCCGCAGGCGCGCCTGCCCCTGCTCTACGACGTCTCGCACAACACCTGCAAGGTCGAGGAGCATCGCACCGACGTCGCAAATTCGGGCGGCGTGCACCGCCTCTACGTGCATCGCAAGGGTGCCACGCGCGCCTTCGGCCCGGGCCATCCCGACGTTCCGGAGCCGCTGCGCGCGGCCGGACAGCCGGTGCTGATCGGCGGCTCGATGGGCACAGGCTCGTACGTGCTCGCGGGTACCACCGCCTCCGAGTCCCTCGCGTTCAGTTCCGCCTGCCACGGCGCGGGCCGCGCGATGAGCCGGCACGAGGCGCTGCGCAAGTGGAAAGGGCGCAAGGTAGTCGACGATCTCGCGGCGCGCGGCATCCTCATCAGGAGCCCGTCGATGCGCGGCATCGCCGAAGAGGCGCCGGAAGCCTACAAGGACGTGTCGGCCGTCGTCGACGCAGCCGACGCCGCCGGCTTGGCGAAGAAGGTCGCCCGCGTCGAGCCACTCGTGTGCATCAAGGGCTAGAGTCCGCCGCAGCCGCGACGCTGTTCCTGTGCGGCGACCTGATGACGGGCCGCGGCGTGGATCAGATCCTGCCGCATCCGAGCGCACCGCAGCTCTACGAGCCGTACGTGCGCTCGGCGCTCGGCTACGTGGAGCTCGCCGAGAGCGCCAACGGCCCGATCGCGCGGCCCTCGGACTGTACGTATGTCTGGGGCGACGCGCTCACCGAACTGGAACGGGTCCGGCCCGCGGCGCGAATCGTCAACCTCGAAACGGCGGTGACGACCTCGGAGGACGCGTGGCCGGGAAAGGGCATTCACTACCGGATGCATCCGGCCAACGTCGCGTGCCTGACGGCGGCGCGGATCGACTGCTGCGTGCTCGCGAACAACCACGTGCTCGACTGGGGCTACCGAGGGCTTGCCGAAACGCTCGACACTTTGCATGCGGCAGAACTGCGTACTGCCGGAGCCGGCCGCGACGACGCCGAGGCCTGCGCGCCGGCTGAGATCCCGCTCGCGGGCGGCTCGCGCCTTCTGGTGTTCGCCTACAGCATGGAGAGCTCCGGCGTGTCGCCAGACTGGGCCGCGGGCGAAAAGCACGCGGGCGTCGCATTCCTGCCGGACTTGTCGGCGCGTAGCCTGGACGTCGTCGCGCGGCGCGTGCGCGCTGCGAAGCGCGCGCGCGATCTCGCGCTCGTGTCGCTGCACTGGGGCGGCAACTGGGGCTACGAGGTGGCGCGCGCCGAGCGCGAGTTCGCGCATGCGCTGGTCGATGCGGGCGCGGACCTCGTGCACGGTCACTCCTCGCACCATCCCAAGGGCATCGAAGTCTACGGCGACAGGCTCATCCTGTACGGCTGCGGCGACTTCCTGAACGATTACGAGGGCATCGGCGGCTACGCGTCGTTTCGCGCCGAGCTGACGCTGATGTACTTGCCGACACTGGACGCGGCCAACGGCCGGCTGCTCGGGCTGGAACTCGTGCCGATGAGGATCCGGCGCCTGCGCCTGGAGCGCGCGTGCGAAGCGGATGCGCGCTGGCTCGAGGCGATGCTCGGCCGGGAGGGAAAGAATCTCGGCACGCGCATCGAGTGCGCCGCCGGCGGCAGCCTCGCGCTACGCTGGGAATAGGCTTTAAATTGAATTTGCGCCGACCGAACCGGTCGAACCGCTAACAAGGAGGTGCCCCGTGCGCGCGCGAACCTTTGCCTGGCTCATCCCGCTTTCGATCCTGCTCGTAGGCACCGCCCAGGCGGCCGAAATCGCCATCGTGCAGCCCGCGCACGAGGAGACGATCCACAGCAACCAGGGCGACCTTACCGTCCAGGTCAGGCACTCGGGCGGCGAGCCCGACGGCAGCGTGCGGCTCGTGCTGGACGGGACCGCGCTGCCGCACAGCTACCGCTCGGAGGTCATCGAGCTGATCGGCATCGATCGCGGCACGCACACGCTGCAGGCGGAGCTGCTAGACGCCAAGGGCGAGCAGCTTGCCGCCTCGGAGCCGGTCACTTTCTACATGTGGCACGCGTCGCGCCTTTTTCCCAGCGGCAAGTGAGCGCGCCACCGGCCCCGTTCACGTCTCGGCAGCCGGCCCCCGCTCTCCGATGAGGCGCAGCAGCCGCGTGCTCGTAGCGCGCAAGCGCTGCGAGAGTATCAGCACCAGCTCCATCAGGATCTTGGAGCCAAGCAGCGGCTGCTCCACGATGATGCGCGCCAGCCGGTCGCGGTCGAGCACCGCGAGTGTGGTGGGCTCAGTCGCGACGCAGGTGGCGAAGCGTGGTTCGCCGTCCAGCATCGACATTTCGCCCAGGGTGCGGCCTCCGTCGGCGACGGCGATCACCTGCCGACGGTCGTTCGCATCGCGCTTGAGCACTTCGACGCGGCCTTCGATCACGAGCAGCATGAAGTCGCCGCCGTCGCCTTCGCCGATCACCTCGGTGCCGGCGGTGGCGCGAAACACGTCCATGAAATGCGCCAGCGTGCGCACCTCGGCGGCGGAGAAATTCTCCAGCAGACGGCAGCGCGGAATCAGCACGTGAATCTGATTGGCGAACTTGGTTGCGTCGCCGAGGTACTCCAGGTGCGCGAGCTGCTTCGGGCGGTTGGCCATGTCGCTGGCGAAGGTGTGATCTCGCGGCATTATGCCGCGACTTTAGCCCACCGCGGCGCGCGCGAGCAGCGAGACGCCGGATACGACGAGCAGCGCGTACACCAGCCGCACCACGGCACCGGCAGGCACCGCCGCGTGCAGGCGGTTGCCGATCGCGAAGCCGCCGAGCAGCGCCGGGACGAGCAGCAGTGCCAGGCTTATCAGCCCGTCCTGGGAGAGAAGTCCGGTGGCGCCGAACAGCACGGCGCGCACGACCGAGGACAGCATGATCGTCGCCGCATTGGTGGCGCGCAGTTCGGCCTTGTCACGGATGCGGCCGCTGTTGTAGATCGCGTACAGCACGCCCCCCGTTCCGAACAGCACCGAGAGCGCGCCCCCGGCGAGACCGATCGGCGCACTCCACGGGCGCGCGAGCTGCACAGGCGCGCCGCGTCGCGACAGGCCGTAGGCCGCGTAGGCGAGCACGAACACGCCGAGCGCGGCGAGCAGCCCTTGTTCCGGCAGCGCGATGAGCAGCGTCAGACCG
Organism: uncultured Pseudomonadota bacterium; assembly: GCA_963739205.1. Lineage (GTDB taxonomy): Bacteria > Pseudomonadota > Gammaproteobacteria > Burkholderiales > SG8-39 > DAHVFK01. Next base: position 506,363 of record CAVTZJ010000004.1, read on the forward strand.
AGCGCCATCCCCGCGAGCATGAACGGCACCAGCCAGCCCGCCTCCGCGTAGCGGATGCGGCGCCGGAAGCGTGCACCGAAGAGGGCGAAGGCCGCCAGGTCGAGCAGCATCATCAGGGGCACGGCGAACCTGAGGGGCAGTAACTGCGCGAGCAGCGGCATCGCCACCACGGTGGAGCCGAAGCCCGTCATCCCGTAGACCGCATAGGCGCCGGTCACGATCAGCGCCGCGAGGCCGATCGTCGCCGGCGAGAAGGCCTCCAGGGGCGTCAGCCCGCGGCGCGGGCGCGGCGCTTGCGCACCGCCCCGGCGAGCGTGTCGAGCGCGGCCGTGGAATCGTCCCAGCCGAGGCAGGCGTCGGTGATGCTCTGCCCGAAGGCGAGCGGCTGACCCGCCACGAGGTCCTGGCGCCCCTCGACCAGGTTCGACTCGATCATCAGGCCGACGATGCGTTGCTCGCCCGCGGCGATGCGGCCGGCCACCTCGCCGCACACCTTGAGCTGCTGCCTGAAGTCCTTGCGGCTGTTCGCGTGCGAGCAGTCGATCATCAGGCGCTCGGCGAGGCCCGCGCGGCGCAGCTCCTCGGAGGAGGCGTCCACGCTCGCGGTATCGTAGTTCGGCTGCTTGCCGCCGCGCAGGATGATGTGGCAGTCGTCGTTGCCGCGCGTCTCGACGATCGCCACCTGCCCGCTCTTATGCACCGAGAGGAAGTGGTGCTTCTGCCGCGCGGCGAGAATTGCGTCCACCGCGATCCTCACGTTGCCGTCGGTGCCGTTCTTAAAGCCGACCGCGGCCGACAATCCCGAGGCAAGTTCGCGGTGCACCTGCGACTCCGTAGTGCGCGCGCCGATCGCGCCCCACGAGACCAGGTCGCCGATGTACTGCGGCGAGATCACGTCGAGAAATTCGCAGCCGGCAGGCACGCCGAGCTGGTTGATGCGCACGAGCAGGTCTCGCGCGATGCGCAGTCCTTCGTTTATGCGAAAGCTGCCGTTCATGTACGGATCGTTGATCAGGCCCTTCCAGCCCACCGTGGTGCGCGGCTTCTCGAAGTACACACGCATCAGCACCTCGAGCTCACCCGCATGCCGCTGGCGCTCGGCAGCGAGCCGCCCGGCATACGCGAGTGCCGCCGCCGGGTCGTGGATCGAGCACGGGCCGATGACCACCAGCAGCCGGTCGGACTGCCCATGCAGCACCGCGCGCACGCGCCGCCGGGTGTCGGAAATGAGCGTCTCGACCGGCGTGCCCTGGATCGGAAAAAAGCGAATCAGGTGCTCGGGCGGAGGCAGCGGGACGATATTCTCGATGCGCTCGTCGTCGGTGAGCGAGGTCTTGTCTATCGGCGGAACCGCCAGGTAGTTGTCGGTGGGTGCAGTCATGGCTGTCTTCGCAAGTGGCAAAAAAAAACCGCCAGGCTTTGGGCTCTGGCGGTTTTCGGGATCAGTTCGGGCTGCGGCTAGCCGTTCCCCTCCGCCAGATGGCGCGGGAAATAGAAGAAAAAGCCGTAAAACCAGCGGTTCATCGCATTACCCTCTCCATGATTGAAGCACAGCACCCGTCGCCTTGGCAACTGGAACGTGACTAGCACTCGAAGCGTGCCGCTGCCAGTCCGACGGACGGCACCCTACAGCGGAAGCCCGGCACAGCCCCATTGGCCCGAGTATTGCTACGCTTGGAGGTGTCGTGCTACGTTTTTCGCGCGGTCGTTCCGCCGAAAAACAAGGAGGCAATATGTCGGCAAGCGTCGCTCAACCTGTCGCGATACCGGTCGCCGGCTTCAAGGACGTCTACAGCGTCGGAGACGTCGGGCGGGCCCTGCAGGAGCTACCGCCCTCGTCGAACGAAGCCCTGCGCACGGTGTACGAAAAGATGCTGCGCGTCGGCGGCCAGCGCTTCACAGTCAAGCCCTCGGCGATGCCGTCCATGGACGAGCTATTCGAAGAGCTGCCCAATTTCTCGGCCGTGCTCGAGGACATCCGCCGCCAGCTCGCGCTGTGCATCGACTCGAACGACTCGATCGAGCTCGCGCCGGCGCTGCTGCTCGGCGAGCCCGGCATCGGCAAGACGCACTTCGCGCGCCGCGTTGCGCAGCTGCTCGGCACGGGCTTCGGCTTCGTGCCGATGAGCTCGCTCACCGCGGGATGGATTCTCTCCGGCGCGTCTTCGCAGTGGAAGAACTCCAAGCCCGGCAAGGTGTTCGAGACTTTCCTGCATGGCGACTACGCCAACCCGGTGATGGTGATCGACGAGCTCGACAAGGCAGCAGACGGCGGGCAGTACGACCCGCTCGGCGCGCTCTACGGGCTGCTCGAGAGCGCGACCGCGATGCAGTTCGTGGACGAGTTCGTCGAGATCCCGATCGACGCTTCGGGCGCGGTCTGGTTCGCGACCGCGAACGACGCAGCGCGCATTCCGGAGCCGATCCTGAACCGCATGAACGTCTACGAAATCGAGCCGCCGGACGCGGAAGGCTCGGCGCGCATCGCGCGCTCTATCTACCGCGAGATCCGCGGCGCACACGACTGGGGACGGCGATTCCCCGAAGAGCCCGGCGCCGCCCTCATCGAGAAGCTCGCGGCGTTCACGCCGCGCGAGATGCGCCGTGCGGTGCAAACCGCGTTCGGCAACGCGAAGATCGCCGGCCGCAGCGAGGTGGGCCCGGACGACGTGCCGGATAATCGTGGCGCGCGCCGCCAGCGCGTCGGGTTCTAGGCCTTCGCCAGGAGCCGGCCGCAGGCCAGCACCGAGATCCACACGGCGAGCGACAGCGCCGCGGCGACGCGCGCCGCTACGGGCGGCACGGCCTGCGTGTCCCAGCGCTCGGCGCCGCGGAATGTCCCGGCGTGAAACAGCGCCGCGTTGGTGCCGCCGGCCAGGATCAGCATCATCTTTAGCGCGAAGAGCGGGCTGCCGATCAGCTCGCCCGCGCGCGCAAGGAACATGAGCAGGCCGCTCGGCACGATGAGCAGGAAGCTCGCCGCCGTCCAGGGCAGCACGTGCGCGGCGAGGCGCCGCACCGGAATCGTGCGCGAGAGCCCCAGCAGGCGCAGGTCGAGCACCGCGACCGTGCCGACGAGCAGCGCGACGCCCGTCAGGTGCACAATCGCGACCGCGCTGTGAAGCGCGCTCGGCGCGCGCAGCGCCACCGCCAGCGGCAGCGACTCGATCGCGGAGAGCGGCGTCATCGCGCCGCGGCTAGAGCCGCTGCTCGACCCAGCCCTGCACCGACTCGAGCGCGCGCGGCAGCTTGGCGGGCTCCGTGCCGCCGGCCTGGGCCATGTCCGGCCGGCCACCGCCCTTGCCGCCGACCTGCTGGGCGACGAAATTCACCAGCTCGCCCGCCTTCACCTTGGCGGTCAGGTCGGAGGTGACGCCCGCCACGAGCGACACCTTGCCGTCGCTCACGCTTCCGAGCACGATCGCCGCCGACTTGAGCCGGTCCTTCAGCTTGTCCAGCGTCTCGCGCAGCGACTTGGCATCCGCGTTCTCGAGCGCCGCCGCGAGCACGTTCACGCCGCGCACGGCGATCGCCTGCCCCGCGAGATCCTCGCCTTGCGAGGCGGCGAGCTTCGACTTGAGACGGGCGAGCTCCCTCTCGAGCGTGCGCTCGCGCTCGCGACCCGCCTCCAGCCGCTCCTCGAGCTTGTCGCGCGAGGTCTGCAGGAATACTTCCACGAAGCGCAGGCTGCCTTCCATTTGCTGCACGTAATCGAGCGCGCCCTCGCCCGTGACCGCTTCGACGCGCCGGATGCCGGCGGCGACGCCGGATTCCGACACGATCTTGAAGAACCCGATGTCGCCCGTGCGCGCGACGTGCGTGCCGCCGCACAGCTCGGTGGAGACGTCGCCCATCGCGAGCACACGTACCTCGTCGCCGTACTTGTCGCCGAAGAAGGCGAGCGCGCCGGCCTTGATCGCGTCGTCGAACCTCATGATGCGCGCGCTCACCTCGAGGTTGCGGCGGATCGCGTCGTTCACCCGTGCTTCGACTTTGCGGATCTCCTCAGGCGTCATCGGCTGCGCATGCGAGAAGTCGAAGCGCGTGTGCTGCGCGTCGACGAGCGAGCCTTTCTGCTGCACGTGCGCGCCGAGCACCCTGCGCAGCGCCGCGTGCATCAGGTGCGTGGCCGAGTGGTTCCACATCGCGCGCCGGCGCGCGACCACGTCGACCTGCGCGCTCGCCTCGTCGCCCACCTTGAGCCGCCCGGTGAGCTGCTCGCCGTGATGCCCGAACACCTCGGCCTGGATCTTCTGCGTATCGGCGACCCTGAAGGTGCCCGCCGGGCCGACCATCTCGCCGCGGTCGCCGACCTGCCCTCCCGACTCGGCGTAGAACGGCGTCTTGTCGAGCACCACCACCCCGGACTCGCCAGCGTTCAGCTCGCCGACCTGCGCGCCCTCGCGGTACAGCGCGATCACCGTGCCCTTGAGCGAGAGCGTGTCGTAGCCGCGGAACTCGGTCTTGCCGCCGGCGTAGTCCAGGCCCGCGGACATGGCGAAGCGGCTCGCGGCTCGCGCGCGCTCGCGTTGCTGGCTCATCGCCGCCTCGAAGCCGGCGATGTCGAGCTGGATGCCGCGCTCGCGGCAGATGTCGGCGGTGAGGTCGACCGGAAAGCCGAACGTATCGTAGAGCCGGAACACGGTCTCGCCGTCGAGCATCGGCCCTTCGCCCGCGAGGGCTCCCTCGAGCACCTGCATGCCGTGGTGCAGCGTCTCGGCGAAGCGCTCCTCCTCCTGCCTGAGCACCTGCGCCACCCGCGTCTTGGCCGCGGTCAGCTCCGGATAGGCGGCGCCCATGGCGCGGTCGAGGTCCTCGACCAGGCGGTAAAAGAATGGCTGCTGCTGGCCGAGCTTGTAGCCGTGGCGGATCGCGCGGCGGACGATCCGGCGCAGCACGTAGCCGCGGCCCTCGTTGCCGGGAATGACGCCGTCCACGATGAGGAAGCTGCAGGCGCGGATGTGATCCGCGATCACGTTCAGCGAGGGGCTCTTGAGATCCTTCGCTCCGGTCTCGCGCGCAGCCGCCCGGATCAGGTCCTGGAACAGGTCGATCTCGTAGTTGGAATGCTTACCCTGCAGCACCGCGGCGATGCGCTCGAGCCCCATGCCCGTGTCGACCGACGGCTTCGGCAGCGGATGCATCACCCCCTGCTCGTCGCGGTTGAACTGCATGAACACCAGGTTCCAGATCTCGATGTAGCGGTCGCCGTCGGCGTCGGGCGAACCGGGAGGGCCGCCCGGGATCCCTTCGCCGTGGTCGTAGAAGATCTCGCTGCATGGCCCGCAGGGCCCGGTATCGGCCATCTGCCAGAAGTTGTCAGACTGGTACTTCTGGCCGCCCGGCTTGTCGCCGATACGGATGCAGCGCTCTTTCGGAATGCCGATCTCGCGCGTCCAGAGGTCGTAGGCCTCGTCGTCGGTTTGATAAACGGTGGTCCACAGCCTCTCCGCGGGCAGCTTGTAGACCTCGGTGAGCAACTCCCAGGCGAAACGGATCGCGTCCTTCTTGAAGTAGTCGCCGAAGGAGAAGTTGCCCAGCATCTCGAAGAACGTGTGATGGCGCGCGGTGTAGCCGACGTTCTCCAGGTCGTTGTGCTTGCCGCCGGCGCGCACGCAGCGCTGCGAGGTGGTCGCGCGGCTGTAGGCGCGTTTATCCTTGCCGAGGAATACGTCCTTGAACTGCACCATGCCCGAGTTGGTGAACAGCAGCGTCGGGTCGTTGCCGGGCACGAGCGGGCTCGAGGCCACGATGGCGTGGCCCTTCGACTTGAAGTACTCGAGGAAGCTCGAGCGGATATCGCTGGATTTCATGGTTCCCGCACTGGGCGAAAGTGCTTGATTTTACAGCAACGTCACCGCGCCTCGAGATATCCGCCGGCCGCCAGCTGCGCCATCGACTCGCGCGTGAACTCGGCGCGCGGCGCATTGCCGCCGATCACGAACATGAGGATCGAGTACTTGCGCTTGCTGCCGCGCGAGACATTCATGAAGCGGCGCGACACGCCGGCCGGAAAGGAGATCACATCGAGCGGCTTGAGATCCACGTGCTCGATGCGCCCTTTCTCGTTCTCCCAGCTCGCGCGCCAGGTTCCCGTCATGGCGATGAAGGTTTCGTTCGTGTCGTGGTTGTGGAACATCGGCCCGCGGCCGGGCAGCGCGCGGCAGTAGCCGAGGTTGAATCCCTCGGAGATCTTGATCGCCGCCAGGCGCGAGGCCCTGTCGCCCACCGGGGAAGTCACCGCACCCCGGTTCTCCCCTTTCGGCGGCTGAAAGCCGATCACGTTGTAGAGGATCCGCTCGCAGCCCGGATAGCGGCTGTCGGGCAGCCCGCCGTCGGATCCCTTGAGCTTGCCAAAGCGCGCTACGCGCTTGAGCATGGACTTGCGCGACACGCGTATCTTGCGCAGCCGTTCGGTGTATTTCATGTGAGTCTGCTCCTCATCGGCTTGAATGTCTGTTCGTACCGCGCAGCCGGCGCGGGCGTGCGCTGAGTTTTGCTCGGTGTGTCGCCATCCGTGTAGATTATCGCCTGATCATTCGTGGCGAGGGACATGAAGCTCGGCTACTTCACCATGCCGCTGCATCCGCCGCAGCGCAACTACGTCGAGACGCTGAAGGAGGATCGCGAGGCGATCCTGCTCGCCGACCGGCTCGGCTACAGCGAGGCCTTCGTCGGCGAGCACGTCACCGACATCGCCGAATCGGTCACCGATTGCGCGGCGTTCCTGGCGAGCCTGGTGCACGACACCAAGAGAATCAAGCTCGGCACCGGGACGTTGAATCTGCCCAACGGCCATCCCGCGCAGCTCGCCGCGACCGTATCGATGCTCGACAACATGCTCGAAGGCCGTTTCATCGTCGGCATCAGCCCGGGCGGGCTGCCTTCGGATTGGGAAGTGTTCGAGAACATGGGCAAGGACCGCACCGCCATGTTCGTCGAGTGCATCGATCACATGATCGGCATCTGGACCGGCACGGCGCCCTACAACCTGAAGGGCCGCTTCTGGAACGTCTCGACCGAAAAGACCATGATCCCCGACATCGGCCAGGGCATCATCCCGAAGCCCTACCAGAAGCCGCACCCGCCGATCGTGGTTACCGCGGTGGAGCCGTTCTCCAAAGGCGTGAGCGAAGCCGCCAAACGCGGCTGGGACCCGATCTCGGCGAATTTCCTGCTGCCGCAATGGGTTCGCTCGCACTGGCCGAAGTACGCCGAGGGCTGCGCGGCCGGCGGGCGCAAGGCCGATCCCGCCAACTGGCGCGTGGCGAAGACCGTGTTCGTGGCGGACGACGAGGCGACGGCGCGCGACTACGGTCTCGGCGAGCGCAGCCCCTATCGCTTCTACTACAAGCAGCTGTTCTTCAAGCTGAAGCGGGCGGGCCGCATCAACCTTTTCAAGCCCTCGAAGGACATGCCCGACGAGCAGGTGACGCTCGACACCGTTGTCGACAGCCTGGTGATCGCCGGCACGCCCGAGCAGGTGGTCGACGAGTTGCTCGCCTTCCGGGAGACCACGGGCGATTTCGGGACGCTGCTCTACTGCGGCGTCGACTGGGTCGACGCGCGGCTCGCGCGGCGCTCGATGGAGCTGATGACGGAGAAGGTGATGCCCGCGATCAATCGCGCAACCGGAGGATGACGGTGGCGCAAGGCAAGCTGCCGCGCGAGCGCGTTCCCTATTCGGCGATAGTCGACCGGCCCCCGCTCAGGCTGCCGAGCGGCGCGCGCATGGTCGTGTGGACGATCGTAAACGTGGAAGAATGGTCGATCGAGCGGCACATGCCGCGCACCGTGCTGCCGCCCCCGATGGGCCAGCCGCTGCAGCCGGACCTGCCGAACTGGGCCTGGCACGAGTACGGCATGCGCGTCGGCTTCTGGCGCATCGCGGAGGTGCTCGCGCGCCGCAAGCTGATCCCGACCATGGCGGTCAACGGCTCGGTGTTGACGAGCTATCCGCGCATCGCCGAAGCCGCGCGCGACGCGCGCTGGGAGTTCATGGGGCACGGCTACCTGCAGGGGCCGATGCACAACGTCGCCGACCAGCGCAAGGCGATTCGCGACACCGTCGAGGCGATCCGCCTGTTCACCGGCAGGGCGCCGCGCGGCTGGGAGAGCCCGGGCCTCACCGAAACCTACGACACGATCGACATCCTGCACGAGGAGGGCCTCGAGTACGTCGCCGACTGGGTGCTGGACGACCAGCCGGTGAAGATCCGGACTTCGAGGGGCCACATCGTGTCGGTGCCCTACACGCTGGAAGTAAACGACATCGCGATGATGGCGCTGCAGCACCACGCCGCTGACGAGCTGTTCAGACGCGGCGCAGCCCAGTTCGACCAGCTGTACGAGGAAAGCGAGGCGAGCGCACGCGTCATGGCGATCAGCGTGCACCCCTACATCACCGGGGTGCCGCACCGCATCGGCTGGCTGGAGAAGCTCTACCAGCACATCCACTCGCGCCCGGACGTGCTGCTGTGGACCGGCGAGCAGATCCTGGACTGGTACATGACACAGGATCGTTGACTGCTGATACACTTTTCCCAAACAAGTCCCCGAGCGCAAGAAGAGGACACCGACAAAGTTCACCCTTAGGAGGAGGTTCCGGCAATGATCAAGCGACGTTCATTCGTGCGCGCCTCGCTCGCCACGGGCGTGATCGCCCTGGCGGCTGCGTCCGGCTCGCTGCTTTCGTTCGCGGCGCAGGCCGCGCAGCCGCTCAAGATAGGCTTCAGCATGGCGCTTAGCGGCGGCCTCGCGGGCGCCGGGAAGGCGGCGCTCATCGCCATGGAGATCTGGCGCGACGACATCAACAAGAAGGGCGGCCTGCTCGGCCGGCCGGTCGAATTCGTCTACTACGACGACGCCACCAATCCCTCGACGGTTCCGGGCATCTACACCAAGCTGCTCGACGTCGACAAGGTCGATCTCGTCGTATCCAGCTACGGCACCAACGAGATCTCGCCTGCGATGCCCATCGTGATGCGCAAGAAGCTGGTGTTCCCGTCGCTGTTCGGCCTCGCGGTCAACGACCAGTTCAACTACGACCGCTACTTCCAGATCATGCCCGCGGGCCCGCAGCCGAAGCTGGACTGGTCGAGAGGTTTCTTCGAGCTCGCGAAGGCGCAGCATCCGAAGCCGCAGACCGTGGCGATCGTCGCGGCGGATTCGGACTTCGCCCTCGCTGCCGCGTCCGGCGCGCGCGAGAACGCGAAGAAGGACGGCTTCAAGATCGTCTACGACAAGACCTACCCGCCGAGCACCACCGACTTCACGCCGATCGTGCGCGCAATCCAGGCCGAGAAGCCCGACGTGGTGTTCGTCGCCTCCTATCCGCCGGATTCGGTCGGGATGGTGAAGGCCGCGCGCGAGGTCGGGCTGAAGGCGAAGATGTTCGGGGGAGGCATGGTGGGCCTGCAATTCGCCGCCATCCAGAAGAACCTCGGACCCATGCTCGACAACATCGTCAACTACCACTTCTGGGTGCCGGCGCCGACGCTCAAGTTCCCGGGCATCGACGAGTTCCTCAAGAAGTACGAGGAGGCCGCGAAGGGCAAGGGCGTCGATCCGCTCGGCCAGTACCTGCCGCCCTACGCCTACGCCTACATGCAGGTGCTCGGCGATTCGATCGAAGCGACCAAGGGCCTCGACCAGGCCAAGCTCGCCGCCTATATGCACGGCCACACCTTCGAGACGGTGGTGGGCAAGGTGAAGTTCGCGAAGAACGGCGAATGGGCGCAGTCGCGGGTGCTGATGACCCAGTTCCGCAACGTGAAGCCGAACGACCTGGAACAGTTCCGCGACCCGGGGACGCAGGTCGTGCTCTATCCGCCGCAGTGGAAATCGGGGACGATGGTCTATCCCTTCAACGAGTAAGCCTCGCTAGGCAGGGCCCCGCGCGACGGTGCTTTCGGTCGATCTTCTCGCGAACGCGCTCGTCGCGGGGCTGCTGCTCGGCGGTTTCTATGCCGCCGTGTCGATCGGGCTGGCCATCAGCTTCGGCCAGCTCGACATCGTCAACATCGCCCACCCCGCCTTCATCGTCGTAGGCTCGTACATCGCCTGGATCCTGAACAGCCACTTCGGGCTGGATCCGGTATTGGTCGGCGTGCTCGCCTGCCCGCTGTTCTTCCTCGTCGGCATGGCGGTGTACCGCGTCTACTACGCCGCCTTCGAGCGAACCGGACAGGAGTCCTTGAGCGGCCTTGCGTTCTTCTTCGGCCTGATGTTCATCCTCGAAGTGGGCCTCATGCTGGTGTACGGCGTCGACTACCGCCTCGTTTCCGCAAGCTACATCGGCGCGAACGTCGATCTCGGTCCGGTCGGACTGCCGCTGCGGCTGGTGGTGCCGTTCGTGACCGCCCTCCTGGTGAGCGGCGGGATCTGGCTCTACCTGTCGCGCACCTTCACCGGCCGCGCGATCCTGGCCGTCGCGCAGGACCCGCTCGCGTTGCAGCTGATGGGCGCGGATCCGGTGCGCGTCAAGCAGTTCGCCTTCGGTCTGGCGATCGCGACCACCTCGATCGCGGGATCGCTGCTCATCATCATCGGCCCGGTGGAGCCCTCGATCGGCCGGGACTATATCGGGCGCGTGTTCGCCATCGTCGTGCTCGGCGGCATGGGCAGCATCAGCGGCGCGTTCGCAGCCGCGCTCATCCTGGGCGTCGTCGAGAGCCTGGTGTCGACCTTCGCCGGACCGTCCTGGGCGCCGGCGGTGTCCTTCGGCGTGCTGCTGTTGACGCTCGCCGTGCGCCCCGCGGGCCTGTTCGGCAGACGCTAGATGAAGCTCCGGCTGAGCGCGTTCTGGCTGTGCGTCACCGCCACCGTCGTCGCGGGCCTCGTGCTCACCGAAGTGTTGCACAACGACTACTATTTCAACGCCCTGTACGTGATCCTGCAAGGCACGCTCATGGCGGTGGCCTGGAACATCCTCGGCGGATTCACGGGATACGTGAACTTCGGCAGCGCCGCCTTCTTCGCGGTGGGCGCCTACACCTCGATCTTCCTCGACAAGTACTTCGGCCACGTCCTGCCGCTTCCGGTGCTGATCGCCACCGCCGCCGCCGTCTGCGCACTGATCGGCCTCGGCGTCGGCTACCTGAGCCTGCGCCTGAAAGGCGTGTATTTCTCGATCGCGACGCTCGCGATGGCCATCGTATTCGCCACCTTGATCAGCAACTGGCGCTACATCGGCGGAGCGCGCGGCGCCTACATCCTCACCCCGGACACGTACCTCTGGTTTCACAGCTACATCCAGATGCTGTTCATGGTGATGCTGCTGCTTACGCTCGCCGCGGTGGCGATCTCGCGCGCGCTGGTGTCTTCGCGCCTCGGGCGCGGTCTGGCCGCGATTCGCGACGACGAAGTCGCCGCCGAGTGCTCCGGGGTGCCCACGCTGCGCCTGAAGCTGGTATCCACCACGGTGATGGGCGCACTGATGGGTGTGGCCGGCGCGCCCTACCCCTTCTTCGTCACCTTCGTCGACCCCGCCTCGGCCTTCAGCCTGTTCGTCGCAGTGAACGCGATCGCCATGCCGATGATCGGCGGCACCGCGCACTGGATCGGGCCGGTCGTCGGCGCGCTGCTGGTAGGCAGCATTCAGCAGGTGATCACCGTCACGGTGTCTTCCGAGCTGAACATCCTGCTGGTCGGCGTGATGCTGATCCTGTTCATCACGCTGGCGCCGCAGGGCATCGTCGGGCTGGCGCGGAAATTCCTCGCGAGGCGCGGGCGATGAGCGAGTCCGTGCTCCAGGTCAGCAACGTCACCAAGCGCTTCGGCGGCTTTCTCGCGCTGCAGAACGTGAGCCTGCACGTCGGCGCCGGCGAGCGGCTCGGCCTCATCGGGCCGAACGGCTCGGGCAAGACGACGCTCATAAACTGCATTTCCGGCGCGCTGTTCAACGACGAGGGGTCGATCGTGTTCGAGGGGCGCGATATCACACGTATGCCGGCGCACCGGCGCGCGCGCCTCGGCGTCGCGCGCAGCTTCCAGATCCCGAAGCCCTTCCGCAGCATGTCGGTGCTGGAGAACCTGCGCGTGCCGCTCGAATACGCGGCCTGGACGCGCGCCGAGCACCGGCGCATCGACGACGAGGCGATGGACGTACTCGAGAACATCGGGCTCAAGCAGCGCGCGCACGAAAATTCCGCCGGCCTGACGCAGGTCGACATGCGCAAGCTCGAGCTCGCCCGCGCGCTCGCCGCAAAGCCGCGGCTGCTGGTGTCCGACGAGGCGATGGCGGGCCTGTCGAGCTCCGAGGTGGACGAGATCCTCGAGATCCTGCTGGCGCTGAACCGGCGCGGCGTCGCCGTCATCATGATCGAGCACATCATGCGCGCGGTGATGCGCTTCTCGGAGCGCATCGTGGTGCTCGACGCGGGGCAGAAGATCGCCGAGGGCGCGCCCGCGGACGTGGTGCGCGACCCGCGCGTGGAAAGGGCCTACCTTGGCGAATAGGCTGGTCGCGGAGCGCGTCGAGGCCGGCTACGGCGCGGTGCGCGTGCTGCACGGCCTGTCGATCCGGGTCGAGGAGGGCGAGGGCGTGGTGCTGCTCGGCTCCAACGGCAATGGCAAGAGCACGCTCATCAAGTGCATCATGGGCATCGTGCGGCCGACCGCCGGGGCGATCTACCTCGAGCGCGACGGCGAGCGCATCGACCTGGTGGGGCGCAGCCCGCAGCAGGTGGTCGAGCTGGGAATCGCGCTCGTACCCGAAGGACGGCGCCTCTTCCCGATGCTGAGCGTCGAGGAGAACCTGATCCTCGGCGCATATCGCAAGGGCGCGCGGCCCAGGCTGGCGGCCAACCTGGAGTTCGTCTACGAGGTGTTTCCGGCGCTCAAGCAAAGGCGCGCGCAGAGGGCGGGCAGCATGAGCGGCGGCGAGCAGCAGATGGTCGCCGTGGCGCGCGCGCTCATGTCCGAGCCGCAGATCCTGCTCGTCGACGAGCCCTCGGTGGGACTTTCCCCGCTGCTCGTGCACCACATGATCGGCAAGATCAAGGAGCTGAAAGAGCTGCGCAACCTGACGGTGCTGATGGCGAGCAGAACTTCAACCAGGCGATCCGCATGGCCGAGCGCGGCTACATCATCGTGCACGGCCAGATCGAGTTCGAGGGCGAGAGCGCGATCGCGCTGCAAAACAACGACATGGTCAAGCAGTACTACCTCGGCCCGTAGCAGGGATCCGAAGAACCAAGCGCGCGCGGGCTTGTCCTAACGCGCGTTCCCCCCGGGCATTCGCGCCGGCGCTAGCTGACGCAGTGGCTGACACGGCCCGTGTCGCCGCGGATTTCCCGGGATAGGCTCCGCCCCATGACCCGCGTCCGTACTCTCGCGTGCTGTGCGCTCGCTGCTGCCCTTTGCGCGTGCTCGGTCGGCCCGCCCTACGTAGCGCCGCAGCCGCCGGCAACGAACGCCTACACCGCGGGCGCGGCGCCGGCTCTGCCGGCGCAGCAGCTCCAGCCCGGCGCGAGCGTCGCGCCGCGCTGGTGGGAGAGCTTCGGCTCGCCCGCGCTCGACCGGCTGGAAACGCAGGCGCTCGCGCGCAATCCCGGCATCGAGTCCGCACAGCACACGCTCGCGCAGGCGCGCTACGACCTGGTTGCGGCCGAAGGCATCTTCTACCCGCAGATCGCGCTCAGCGCGAGCGGCGAGCGCGTTCGCTCCTCGGGTGCGGAGTCGGGCGGCCACATCGGACCCAACCTCTACAACCTGTACACGGGAGAGGTCACGGTGAGCTATTACCCGGACGCCTTCGGCCTGAACAGGCTGGTGGCCGAAGACGCGCAGGCGCAGGTCGACGTCGCGCACGACCAGCTGCTCGCGGCCCAGCTCACCATCGAGGGCAACGTCGCGGGCACCGTGTTCGCGCTCGCCTCGCTCGAGGCGCGCATCGGGGCGACGCAGCAAACCATCACCGACCAGCAGGAAATCCTCGATCTCGTGCGCACGCAATACAGCGCCGGGGCAGTATCCGGGCTTCAGGTCGCGACACAGGAAAGCCAGCTCGCGAGCGCGCAAGCCGAGCTCCCGGCTCTCGAACTGGCGCGCGATCAGGCGCGCCACCTGCTCGCCACGTACCTGGGCGAGCCGCCCGCGCAGGCCGCTGGCCTCGAGGCGCCGCAGCTCGCCGCGCTCACGCTGCCGGCCACGCTGCCGCTCAGCGTGCCCGCGTCGCTGGTGCACCAGCGGCCCGACATCCTTGCGGCCGAGGCGCAGCTGCGCGCGGCCAACGCGCGCGTCGGCGAGGCGGTCGCGCGCATGTACCCGGATCTCGTGCTCACCGGCGACTTCGGCGCCCAGAGCAACACCTGGAGCAAATTCCTCGATCCGGCGAGCCGCATCTGGGATCTGGCCGCCGCCGCGCTGGCGCCGGTGTTCAACGGTGGCACGCTCAAGGCCCAGAAAGAGGCCGCGCAGGAGGCCTACGGCGCGCTGTTCGCCAACTACCGCAGCACCGTGCTCGCGGCTTTCCGCAACGTCGCGGATGCGCTGCGTGCCCTCGAGCACGACGCGGCCGCGCTGGAGGCGCAGAAGCGCGCACTGGACGCCGCGGACACGGCATTCGGCCTGGCGCGCAGCCAGTATCAGGCGGGCGCGGTCGGCTACCTGGGGTTGCTGGTCAGTGAAATTCAGTTGCAGAACGCGCGTATCGCCTACGTCGGCGCCGAAGCGCAGCGCTTTTCGGACAGTGCCGCGCTTTACGTTGCGCTCGGCGGCGGGGTCGCCGAGCCGCGCGCTACCCGCGAGGAGAAATAGCCGATGAAACGTTCGAGCACCCGCGTCATCGTCCTGACCGCGATCGTCACCGTCGTCGCGCTCGGCCTGCTGTTCGGGGTCAAGGGCTGGCAGGACCACCGCGCGCGGGCGGCGCAGGCCCAGCACGGCCCGTTCGCCGTGAGCGTCTCGGCAACGCAGGTGCAGACGGTGTCCTGGCAGCGCGAGATCCGCGCGGTGGCGAACCTCGTGGCGGTGCAGGGCATCCGCCTCACGCCCCAGCTCCCCGGGCAGGTGACCGGACTCTACTTCGATTCCGGCCAGCACGTGCGCAAGGGCGAGCGCCTGGTGCAGCTGGACGACTCCAACCAGCGCGCCCAGCTCGCGAGCGACCGCGCGGCCGAAACGCTCGCGCAAGCGAATTACGAGCGCGCCGAGCGCCTGTTCGGCACCCGCGCGGGCAGCGAGGCAGACGTGCAGACGACGCGCGCCGCCTACGCGAGCGCGAAGGCCGCGGTCGCGGATGTCCAAGCGACGCTCGCCAAGCTGGCGGTGAGCGCGCCGTTCTCCGGCTGGATCGGCGTGCGCGCGGTGAGCCTGGGCCAGTACCTCGCACCCGGCACCGAGATCGCGACGCTCGACGTCTGGGACCCGCTGCGCGTGCAGTTCACGGTGCCGCAGAGCGAGGTCGCCGTGGTGCACGTCGGGCAGCCGGTGGAGGTCGCGGTCAACGCGTTTCCCGGCCACCGCTTCGCCGGCAAGGTGACCGCGCTCGGCTCCGAGGTGGACACCAGCTCGCGCAACATCACCGTGGAGGCCAAGCTGCCCAATCCGGACAGCCTGTTGCGGCCGGGCATGTACGGCAACGCGAGGCTGCTGGTCGGAGCGGCGCACGCGGCTCTCGCCGTGCCCTCGACCGCGATCAGCTACAACACCTTCGGCGACTTCGTCTACGTCGTCGAGCCGCGCGAGCGGGGCGCCCCGGTGGCGGTGGCGCGCACCGTGCAAGTGGGCGAGACGCGCGACGATCTCACCGAGATCGTGAGCGGACTGAAGGCGGGCGAGCGCGTGGTCACCGCCGGCCAGATCAAGCTGCACGACGGCACCCCGGTGAAGGTCGCCTCCGGCAGCGCGAGCTGAGCGGAGCCGGTCCATGCGCTTCACCGACATCTTCATTCGCCGGCCGGTCCTCGCGAGCGCGCTCAACCTGGTGATCCTCCTGCTCGGCCTGCGCGCCTGGACGGCGATGACCGTGCAGCAGTACCCGCAGGTGAGCAGCACCCTGGTGACGGTCGGCACTGCATATCCGGGCGCCGATCCGAGCACCGTGCAGGGCTTCGTCACCGCGCGCCTCGAGCAGGCGATCGCGGCCGCGCCCGGAATCGATTACATGACTTCGGTGAGCGCCCAGGGCGTGTCCACCATCACGGTGTACATGCAGCTCAATTACGACCCCAACGCGGCGATCGCCCAGATCATGGCCAAGGTGCAGCAGGTACAGAACCAGCTGCCGCCGGGCACGCAGGCGCCGGTGATCAACGAGACGGTGGGCGACCAGACCGCGCTCATGTACTTCGCGTTCTACAGCAAATCCCTCACGCAGCAGCAGGTGAACGACTACGTGCTGCGCGTGGCGCAGCCGAAGATCCAGGGCGTGGCCGGCGTCGGCCAGGCGCAGATCGTGCCCGCGGGCACCGGACCGAGCGGCAATAGTTTCGTGCTGCGCGCCTGGCTCGATCCCGACAAGCTGGCGGCGTTTCAACTCTCGCCGGCGGAGGTGGCAGGGGCGCTCGCGGCGAACAATTTCATCAGCACCGTGGGCCGCACCCGTTCCGCGGAGATCGCGCGCAGCATCAGCGCGAAGACCCTGCTGAACGACCCGCGCGAGTTCCGGGACATGATCGTCAAGAACGCGAACGGCACGCTGGTGCACCTGGGCGACATTGCGCAGGTGGAGCTCGGGGCGCAGAACTACAACCAGGCGGTGTACTACAACGGCACGCCGGCAGTGTTCGTCGGCGTGTTTCCGACGCCGGGCGCAAACGCGCTGGACGTGGCGCGGGGGGTGCACGCGGCCTTCCACCAGCTCGCCGCCGCGCTGCCTCCGGGCATCGAGAGCGCCATTCCCTACGACGGCAGCGACTACATCCAGCGCTCGATCCACGAGGTGACGCTCACTATCGGCATCACGCTCGCGATCGTGGTGCTGGTGATCTTCCTCTTTCTCGGCTCGCTGCGCTCGCTGCTCATCCCCACGGTCGCGATCCCGCTGTCGATCGCCGGCGCGGGCATGTTCATGATCGCCACCGGCTACAGCATCAATCTGCTCACGCTGCTCGCGGTGGTGCTCGCGATCGGCCTGGTGGTCGACGACGCGATCATCGTGGTGGAGAACGTGCACCGGCACATCGAAAACGGGCGCACGCCGCTCGAGGCCGGGCTTACCGGCGCGCGCGAGCTCGCCTCCCCGATCATCGTCATGGCGACCACGCTCGCCGCGGTGTTCGCGCCGATCGGCCTGACCGGCGGGCTCACCGGAAGCCTGTTTTCCGAGTTCGCCTTCACGCTCGTGTACACCGTCGCGATCTCGGCCGTGGTGGCCCTCACGCTCTCGCCGATGCTCTCGTCCAGGGTTCTGCAGCGCACGCCCGAGCACGGCCTCGCGCACGCACTGGACGCGGGCTACGCGCGGCTGCTGCGCGCCTACGACCGCTCGCTCTCGGCAGTGCTGCGCCATCGCGCCGCAGTGCTGGTCGTGGCCGCCGCGGTATTCATCGCGATCCCCGTGATGTTCCTCGGCGTCCCGGGCGAGCTCGCACCCACCGAGGACCAGGGCCTGATTCTGGTCTCGGCGACCGGCCCCGCGACCGCGACGCTGCACTACCTGGACCGGTATTCCGGAGATATCCGCAAGATCTTCGAGGGGTTTCCCGAAACCAAGCAGGTGTTCCAGATCAACGGCCTGTCGCTCACTGGAGGCGGGGGCAACAACGCCATGATCGCCGGCATGAAGCTGAAGGACTGGAGCGAGCGCTCGCGCAGCCAGATGCAACTCGTGGCGCCGATGCAGGCGCAACTGAACGGGCTCACCGGCGTACAGGCCGCGGCGTTCCAGAAGCCGACCCTGCCCGGCTCGCCGACCGGCTTCCCGGTGCAGTTCGTGGTCACCTCGGCAGGGGGCTACGCCCAGATCGACACCGCGGCGAGCCGCTTCGCCGCCGAGGCGATGAAGAGCGGCCTGTTCGCCTTCCTCACCACCGATCTGCGCTACGACAACCCGCAGGTCGTGGTGACGATCGATCGCAATCTCGCGGGCGAGCTGGGGATCACCATGGCCGACCTCGGCCAGAACCTCGCGCCGCTGCTGTCCGGCAATTACATCAACCGCTTCGACCTGAACGGTCGCAGCTACAAGGTGATCCCGCAGGTGCCCGACCGCTTCCGCGCCGACCCGGCGACGCTCGGCAGCTATTACGTGCGCAACGCTGCCGGCCAGCTGATCCCTCTGTCGACGCTCATCAAGGTGCAGACCCGCGTGACGCCGGAATTCCTGCCGCAGATGCAGCAGCTCAATTCGGCGACCGTCGACGGCGTGACGGCGCCAGGGGTCACGCTCGGGCAGGCGCTCGACTACCTGAAGAGCCAGGCGCCCCGTCTCCTGCCGGCCGGTTTCGGCTTCGATTACGCCGGACAGTCGCGCCAGCTCGTCAAGCAGGGCAACACCTTCCTCGTGACATTCGCGCTCTCGGTCCTGCTCGTTTACCTGCTGCTCGCCGCGCAATTCGAGAGCTTTCGCGACCCGCTCATCGTGATGGTCACCGTGCCGATGGCGATCTCCGGCGCGCTTGCGTTCATGTACCTGGGCGCTGCGACGCTCAACATCTACACCGAGGTGGGGCTGGTGACGCTCATCGGCCTGATCACCAAGCAGGGCATCCTGATCGTACAATTCGCCAACGTGATCCAGGAAACGGAGGGGCTCGACCGGCGCGCGGCGGTGGAGAAGGCCTCGAGCATCCGCTTGCGCCCGATTCTCATGACGACGGGCGCCATGGTGTTCGGCGCCGTGCCGCTCATCCTCGCGACCGGCCCCGGCTCGGTCGGACGCTTCGACATGGGCCTGGTGATCGGCAGCGGCCTCACCTTCGGCGCGCTGTTCTCGCTCTACGTCGTGCCGGCGATCTACACCTATCTCGCGACCGACAAGTCGGCGGCGCGCGCCACGGCAGCCGGGACGGTGCCGGTCGCCTAGGGGCCGCGCCATCTCAGAAGGCGCCGCCCTTCTTCCGGCTATCGACGATGCCTTGCGCGCGCATGCTGATCTGGCTCTGCACGCGGATGTTGAGCAGCGCGGGCCTGGCCGCGGCGAGCGCGCGCCCGAGCGCGGGAGCAAGCTGCTCGGGCCGCTCGACCAGCTCGCCGTAGGCCCCCAGGCCCTCGGCCACCAGGTCGTAGCGCGCCGGCGCGAGGTCGGTGACTACCGCCTTGCCGTACAGTCCGAGCTGGATGTTCTTGTCGATGCCCCAGGCGGCGTCGTTGCCGAGCAGCACGACGACGTCGAGCTTGTGGCGCACGGCGGTGTCGAGCTCCATCGCGTTGAACCCGAAGGCGCCGTCGCCGGTGATACAGAACACGCGGCTCGAGGGACGCGCGAGCTTGGCCGCGATCGCCGCCGGCAGCGCCTGGCCGAGCATGCCGAGGTTGGACAGGTAGTACCAGGAGCGCGGCCGGCGCGCCGGCAGGTAGGCGCGGCCGTAGTAGGCGTAGTCGCCGCCGTCGAACACCAGCACGTCGTCGGGGCGCAGGAGCTGGGCGAGCGTCTTGTGCACGTACATCGAGCGCAGCGGAGTTTCGGCGCTGGCGAAGGCCTCGATGCGCGCGCGCTCGGCGGCGCGCGCCGCGCGCAGGCGTTCGAGCCACGCGAGCTCGCGCCACTGGTAGCCCGCGGCGCGCTCGGCGAGCTGCTCGACGATCGGCCCGACGTCGCCGACGAGAGCGAGGTCGACGCCGCGATTGCGACCCGCTTGCAGGCCCGAGGGCTCGACCTGGATCAGCTTGGCGCTCTCCGCCACGATCGGCGGTAGACCGAAGCCGATGGTGAAGTCGAGCAGCTTGCCGAGGAACAGCACGCAGTCGGCCTCGCGGATCAGGTTCGCCGGCTGATGCTGCGACAGGTCGAAGAAGCCGAGGCAGTAAGGATGCTCGTCGGAGACCAGACCGCGCGCCGCCTCTTCGGTCATGAGCGGCAGGCGCGTGGTCTCGACGAATCGCTCGAGCGCTCCGCCCCAGTCGCCGTAGGCCGCCGGGGTGCTCGCCACCACGAGCGGTCGCTCGGCCGCGCGCAGCATGGCGATCGCCTGGTCGATCTGCGCGACCGCGGCCACGCGCGCGGGCTGGGGGCGGTAGGCCGCCGGGTCGAAGAAGCGCGCTTCGGACGCGTCCACGCGCTGTGTCTGGACGTCGATCGGCACCGTGAGATGCACCGGCCCGCGCCGCCCCTCGAACGCCGTGCGCGCCGCCGTCGCGACCAGATCCGGAATGCGCCGCGCGTCGTGCACCAGCCATGCGCCCTTGGTCGCGGGGCGCGCAAGTCCCACCTGGTCGATCTCCTGCATGATGCCGCGGTGATAGTTGCGC
This sequence comes from uncultured Pseudomonadota bacterium, assembly GCA_963739205.1. Classification (GTDB taxonomy): domain Bacteria; phylum Pseudomonadota; class Gammaproteobacteria; order Burkholderiales; family SG8-39; genus DAHVFK01. The sequence continues at coordinate 526,718 of CAVTZJ010000004.1, forward strand.
AGGTCCGCCGAGCCGGCGATGTTCAGTACCGGGCTCTCCGCGGCGAGCGCGTTGACCAGCCCCGGAATCGCGTTCGCGTGCCCGGGCGTGGTGAACGCGCATACGCCCAGTTTTCCGGTCATGCGCGCCCAGGCGTCGGCCATGTGCACCGCCGCCTGCTCGTGGCGGCAGTCGATCAGCCTGAAGCCCTCCTCGGCGAGCAGGTCGAGCAGCGGCAGGATGTGGTCGCCCGCCAGCGTGAACACGGTGTCCACGCCTTCGCGGCGCAGCGCCCGTGTGAGCAGCTGCGATCCCGTTAGCGTCACTCAGCGCAGCCTGGAATAGGAGGTGGGCGCGAGCAGCCGGTTTTCGATGCGCGCCACGATCGGGCCGTTCTTCTCGGTCTCGGCGCGCGCCGCGAGCCATTCCGGGTCGGCCATGAACGCGTTCCAGATGCGCTCGCGCTCGGCGAGGCTCGCCCACTCGAGCAGGTAGTGCAGCGCGTTGTTGTCGTCGCCGACCAGCGTCGTCCAGAAGCCGATCGGGCGGATGCCGTGCCGTTCCCAGATCTTCAGCGTGATGGTCTCGAAGCGGCGGTTCAGATCGGGCAGCCTGCCCGGCACGCAGTGGTAGATGCGCAGCTCGTGGATCAAGGTCGACTCCTCATTTGACGTGCAGTTCGATGTCGGCGAGCAGCGGATCGTCGGCGCGCGCGACCTCGTTCTCGACCAGGCCGCCGCAGCCCGGGCAGAAGAACTGGCGGAACACCGGCCGGTCGTCGATGTAGCGGCGCCAGTCGCCGATGTTCGGGTTGGCGGCCGAGATATCGCGCTCTTCCATGTTGCAGTGCTGCTTGTAGTTCTCGCCGAGCGCACCGAGGTCCGCGGCGCAGCGCGCGCAGGCGAAGCGCAGGCCGCTCCTTTCGCGCCGCAGCTCGAGGTTCTCCGAGGCGCGCGCCGCCACCTTGCCGGCGAGCGCAACGGGAGCGGCGCCCCTGCCGCGGCGCCGCTTGCGCTCCGCGGCGCGCAGCTGGTGCGTCGTCTCGAGATCGAGCGCGCCCGATTCGCCGACCGCCACGCCGTACACTTCGCGCGCGCATTCGCGCGACACGGCCCGGTTCTCGACCACGTCCGCGCGCACCCGCTCGGGGTCGCGCTCGAACGGATCGCCGTAGCCGCCGGCCGCCGACCACACGACCGCGTAGACGTCCTCGGGCCCCTGGGTGAAGTTCTCCTGCCGAAGCTGCAGCAGCTCCTCGCGCCCTTTCAGCTCGGAGATGTCGCCCGGCATCTCGCGCTTGTCGAAGCGCGTCCGCACGTCGCTCGCGCGCAGGAACTTGTAGACGTTCACGCTGCCGGGATAGCCGCCCATCATGCCGGGCGAGGTGGGCGTGGCGTTGCCCGAGGAGAGCGTGTCGTGCGTGATGGAGTCGGTGCGGTGCGGCACGAAGCACGATTCCGCCGACATGCCGCCGCGCCACTTGCCGGCGCCGCCCGAGTCGACCACTTCCTTGCGATACAGGAACAGCAGCGGAAAGGTCTGCTCGGTGTGCTCGACGTTCGGCAGCTTGCAGATCGGGGTGCGCGACTGGCCGCCGGTGTTGATGCCGTCGCCCTCGGCGAAGGCGCCGATCGCGCCGCCGATCGGATCGACCAGCAGGTAGCCGTAGCGCTCGCCCCACTGGTCGGTGCCGCGGAAGATGGTCGCCGGCCACTGGCTCGTGCCGCCGATGCACATGATGTCCTTGCGCATCGCCTCGTCGCCGTAGATCATCTTCGACAGCACGTTGTACGCGGGATAGAGCGAGATCTCCATCGCCTGCACCGGCGCGGTCGACACCGAGGCCGGGAAGTTGGCGCAATTGAAGCTGCCCGGCGTGGGATCGAACTCGACGTGGCGCAGCGCGCCGCCGATGCAGAAGTACTGGTCCCAGCACAGCAGCTGGTTGAGCGCCACCATGATCGAGCCGCGCCAGCCCGAGTAGGTGGCGTTCATGGCGCCGTCCTGCGGCGCGGTGCCGTCGTTGTCGAAGACGAGCCGATTGCCTTGCTTGGTGAGCGTGAGGCACACGCGGTGCGTGCGCCGGTCGCCGGGACGGCAGCATTCGACGTAGGTGCGCTCTCGCCACACGCCGTCTGGCAGGCGCTTGAGCTTGTCGAGGAACGCCGTCTCCGCGTTGTCGACGATGCGCTTCATCACGCCCTTCACCGTATCTGCCCCGTAGCGCCTGATGAGGGCGATGACCCTGTCGCGCGCCGTTATGTTCCCCGCGAGCTGCGCGCGGAAGTCGAGCGCTACCGCCTCGGGCTTGCGCGAGGCGCGCAGGTACAGCTCCTCGATGTCGCGCCGGATCTCGTTGCCCTCGATGATTTTCACCGGCGGGATCAGGATGCCCTCCTCGAAGGCGTTCTCCGCCGATCCGCAGAACGAGGACGGCGTGATGCCGCCGATGTCGTACTGGTGCAGGCAGTTGGTCACCCAGCAGAAGAGCTCCCCTTTCCAGAACACCGGGCAGATCAGCATCACGTCCTGCTGGTGCGCGGCGCCGACCCAGGGGTCGTTGGCGAGGAACATGTCGCCGTCGCGTATCCCCGGGTTGTCCGAGCGGTACTCGAGGATCCACTTCACCTGCGTGTCGGTGACGCCGGACATGTACTGCATGTACGGGCCGAAGTACACGAACTCGCCATCCTCGGCGAGGATCGACGGGTTGAGGTCGAGAGCGTACATCGCCACGGGCGAGCCCGACAGGCGCTGGATGGTCGCGCCGTGCTCCTCGTTCACGTGCCACAGGCTGTGGCGCACCACCTCGTAGGTGATCGGGTCGATCTTCGCCGCGCCCCGCGTGTGCAGCTTGAGCTTCTTCGACACCGCGAGCTTCTTCGGCGGCACGTAGCCCATGTTCTTGCCGTCGAAGCTCGCGCCCTTCATCTCGCTCACGCGTGGCATGGCGATTCCTCCTCTCGATCGATGCGCCGGACCGCGAAAACCGTCAGTGTATGATCTGCCACGGAATCCCAGGGCCAGTCCGAGAACCGCTCGCAGACTGAAGGAATCGTAGCGTGTTTCACCTTCTGAAGCCGCGCGGGATTCGAATTGAGCGCGCCGCTGCGTTGATGGGCGTACTCCTGTGCCTTCTTGACCCTTGTGCCGCCGACGCCGCAGACCTGCGCTTGCAGAGCGTCAGCATACGGGGGCAGGTCTCGGACACGACCGTCCTCGGCGACGTCGCGCCGGAGGAGTTCCAGGAGTACGACGCCGCGGCAAGCTTTGCGCTTCCCTGGGAGCGATACTCGCCCTCTGGCTGGGGAATCGGCACGAGATTGATGGTGAGCGCCGGCGCTCTGCGCGGCGCCGGGAAAACCGCGCTCGTCGTTTCTCTCATTCCGGCGCTTGCGCTAGGCAGCCAAGATGGGCGCTTTACGCTCGATCTGGGGGCCGGTCTGGCTCTCTTCAGCAGGCACGAGTTCGGGGAGCAGGACTTCGGCGGCCCGCTCCAGGCGGCGCTTACCCTGGGCGCGAGCGTACCGCTCTACAAACGGTTCGGCGTGGGCTATCGCTACCTGCATTATTCCGATATGGGCCTGTACGGTACCTACACGACTGGGGCGGACATACACATGATCGAGCTCAGCTACCGCTTCTGACGCCCGGCTCAGCGGAACTCGATCTCGAAGTTCCCATAGGCGTCCACGCGCAGGCGGCGCCGCGGCTGCACAACGATGGTGGTGTCGGTGGTTTCGACCACCGCGGGACCGCGCAGCGAGTTGCCGGGCGCGAGCCGCGCGCCGTCGTAGATCGGCGTGGAGCGGGTGCGCCCGTAGTCCGGCCACCAGATCGCGCGCCGCCCGACGAGCGCGCCCGGTGCAAGGCGCGCGGCGAGCTTGCGCGCGCGCTTCAGTTGCGGGCGCGGCGTCGCCGCGCTCGCGCGCAGCCGCAGGGTGACGATCTCGATGCCCGCGCCGCGGTACGACGAGCCGCGCCCGTAGAGCTGCTCGTAGCGCGCGGTGAAGCGCTCGCGCAGCTTCTCGCCGAACGCGCCCTTCAGGCGCCCCTCCGGCAGCAGCACTTCGACCTCGTTTATCTGCCCGCGATGCCGCATGTCGAGCGAGAAGGCGAGCCGCCGGCGCGCGCGCGCGATGCCGTCGGCGTCCATCTGCCGGTGGGCGCGCCGCTCGAGCAATTCGAGCACGCGGTTGACGCGCGCCGCGTCGAACGGGCTCGCCTGGATGTCGGCCTGCTCGTAGACGTGCAACATATCGGCCGCGGCCGCGCCGAACGCGCACCAGGTCGAGGCGATCTCCTTCTGCGGGATGACGATACTCTTCACCCCCAGCTCGGCGCCGAATACGCCGGCGTGCGCAGGCCCCGCTCCGCCGAACGCGAACAGCGTGAAGTCGCGCGGATCGAAGCCCTTCTCCACCGTCATCTTGCGGATGATGTCGGCCATCTTGAATTCCGCCACACGCGCGATCCCGCTCGCGGTCTCGGCGAGCGACAGGCCGAGCGCGTCGGCGACCTTCTGTACCGCCGCGATCGCCTTGGCGCGATCGAGCCGTATGCGTCCACCGAGGAAGTTGTCGGGGTTGACGGTGCCGAGCACCACGTCGGCGTCGGTCACGGTGGGAAGCTCGTTGCCCTTGCCGTAGCAGGCCGGCCCCGGGTCGGCGCCCGCCGACTCGGGCCCGACCTGCAGGCTGCGCGTGGCGGCGTCCACGCGCGCGAGCGAGCCGCCGCCCGAGCCGATCGCCTGAATGTCGACCTTCGGCAGGAAGTACTCGTATTGCGCGACGTTCGAGACGAACGAATACTGCGGGCGCCCGCCGTGCACGATGCCGACGTCGAACGAAGTGCCGCCCATGTCGGTCGTGATGATGTTGTCGATGCCCATCACCTGGCCGAGATAGACCGAGCCGGTGACGCCGGACACGGGCCCCGAGTCGAGCGTGAGCAGCGGCTCGAGCATCGCCTTGTCGACCGAGATCGAGCCGCCGCCGCATTGCGTGATCTGCAGCGGGCGCCGGTAGCCTGCGCCCTTCAGCCGCTCGGCGAGGTTGCCAAGGTAGCGCGACATGACCGGCCCGAGATAGCCGTTCAGCACCGTGGCCGTCGTACGCTCGTACTCGCCCCACTTGGGCGCGATCTCGGCCGAGCAGGACACGAATACCCGCGGCGCGAGGTCGCGAACGATCTCCTTCGCGCGCAGCTCGTGTGCGGGGTTCTTGAACGACCAGAGGAAGCACACCGCGATCGCCTCGACGCCCTCGGCGAGGAGCGCGCGCACCGCCGCCTCGACCTGCGCCTCGTTCAGCGGCACCACGATCTCGCCGAAGCAGTCGACGCGCTCGGACACGCCGGCGATCAGGCGCTTCGGCACGATCGGCACGGGCTTCTGGCTCTCGGGGAAGTGCACCACCTTGCGCAGCTCGCGCGAGGTCACGCCGCGCGAGCCGCGCATGATGTGGATCGCGTCCTCGTGGCCCATGGTGGTGAGCAGCCCGGTCTTCGCGCCCTTGCGCTGGATCAGCGCGTTCGTGCCGACCGTGGTGCCGTGCGTGAGCACCTCGATCTGCGAACAGAACTCCCGGAACTCGAACCCAAGGCGCGCGGCCGCGAGCTGCAGCGCGGCGAGCATGCCCTCGGCGAAGTTGCCCGGCGTCGAGGGCGACTTGGTCGCCGTGATGCGGCCCTTGCGGTCGAGCACGACGCAGTCGGTAAACGTGCCGCCGATATCGACCCCGACGAGATAGGGTCCCAAGGCATCTCCTAGTGGGGAACTGCCGGGATGCTAAATGATCGCGCGATCACCTCGCAACCGCCGCGCCTATAATCGCGCGCATGCTGAATATCGCGGTCGTCGGCCTGGGATGGTGGGGGCGTACCGTCGTCGATCTGCTCGACAAGAGCGCGCGCCTGCGCGTCGTGCACGCGGTCGAGCCCGACGCGCGGGCCGCCGCGTTCGCGCGCGAGCGCGGCATCGCATGCTCGGAAGAGCTGGAGGGCGCGCTGGCCGTTCCGCGCGTGAAGGCCGTGGTGCTGTGCACGCCGCACTCGCAGCACGCCGCGCAGGTCGTGCGCGCGGCGCGGGCCGAGCGGCACGTATTCTGCGAGAAGCCGTTCGCGCTCACGCGCGCCGATGCCGTGCGCGCGCTCGCGGCGGTGGAGATGGCGGGCGTGGTGTTGGGCGTGGGGCACGAGCGGCGCTTCGAGCCCGGCATCGTCGAGTTGCGCAGGCTGATCGACGCGGGCGAAATCGGGCGGCCGCTGCAGGTCGAGGCGAACTTCAGCCAGGACAAGTTCCTCGACATGCCGGCTGACAACTGGCGGCTAGCCGCCTCGGAAGCCCCTGCCGGGCCGCTCACCGCCACCGGCATTCACCTGGTGGATCTCGCGGTGGCCATCCTCGGGCGGCCTGGGCGCGCGTTCGCCAGCGTCAAGCAGCTCGGCAGCCGCCTCGTGAACGGCGACACGCTCGGCGCGCTGCTCGAGTTCCACGACGGCGGGCACGCGCTCATTTCAGCGATTCTCGCGACGCCGTTCGACGGTCGCTTCGCGGTCTACGGCAGCAAGGGCTGGATCGACGTACGCGACAAGGCGCACCCCGAGAGCCCGCAAGGATGGACCTTCACGCTGTGCCGCCGCGGGCAGGCGCGCGAGACGCGCGACCTGCCGCCGGCGAGCCCGGTGCTCGCGAACCTCGAGGCCTTCGCGGAGGCGGCGCTCGGCGGCCGGTCGTATCCGATACCGCACCGCGAGATCCTCGCTACCGTGTCGGCGCTCGAGGCGATCGCGCGCTCCGCGGCGAGCGGCCGCGTCGAGCCGGTCGAGCCCTGAGCCCGGCCATGCCTTCCAAGACGGCGCACACCGCAGCGGTGTCCTCGCGGCCCCGTCCGGCGGCGAGCGCCGCGGTATAGAACGGGGCCGAGGCGAGAAAGAGCGGCGTCGGGCAGCCGAGCGCGCGGGCAAAGTCGCCGATGATCGCCATGTCCTTCTGCCACACCTCGACTTTCATCGTGGCGTCGCGGTAGTCGCCGCGCACCATCATCGGGCCGCGCACCTGGAACATGCGCGAGCCGCCCGCCCCGTCGCCCACCACCTTGTAGACGAGCTGCGGATCGAGCCCGGCTTTCATCGCGAGGACGAACGCCTCGGCGGCCGACACGTTGTGGATCGCCACCAGCAGGTTGGCGACGAACTTCATCTTCGAGCCGGCGCCGAACGGCCCGACGTAGTAGTGCGCTCGCGCGAAGCCTTCGAACACCGGCACCGCGCGGCGCACCGCGGCGCGCGGCCCGCTCGCGTACACAGCGAGGTCCTTCACGCGCGCCTGAGCGCCGGTGCCGGACAAAGGACAATCGAGCAGCGTCGCGCCGGCGCGCGCGAGCACCTGCCTCGCAGCCTCCTTCGCTTCGAGCGGAAGCGTGCTCGTTTCGATTACGAGAATACCCCGCCGGGCGATTTCGCGCGCCACCTCCTCGAGCGCCCGTGCCGAGGGCAGCGAGGTGATGATCGTGTCGCAGCGCCGCGCGAGCGCCGCGTTCGAGCCGAACGCCGTACCGCCGGCGCGCCGCAGTGCGCTGCGCGCCGCCCCGCGCGGGTCGTAGCCGAGAACGCGGAACCCTGCACGCGCAAGGTTTGTCGCCATGGCCGAGCCCATGATGCCCAGTCCCGAGATGCCTACGGTTGATGCCACGTGTCGCCTCCCCGATTGCCGGATCGCCTTAGAATACCGCCATGCCGCTTAGCCACATCGAACATTTCCTGCTGCAGACCGCCGATATGGCGCAGACGCGCGACTGGTACGTTAGGGTGCTCGGCTTTCGCGTCGGCCCTAACCCGGACTTCAAGTTCCCGGTGTGCTGGCTGTACCTCGACGACAAGGACGTGATCCACATCACCGAGGGCGGCGCCGGAGTATCCGAGAACCGCAAGCGCTACGTCGGTCAGGAATCGGAGGCGACGCGGGGCAGCGGCGTCATCGATCACATCGCCTTTCGCTGCACCGGCCTCGCCCAGATGCTGGAGCACCTGACCGCGCTCGGGGTGAAGTTCAGCCGCCGCCAGGTCAATGACCAGGGGCTCTATCAGCTATTCCTCTTGGACCCGAATGGGGTCAAGGTGGAGTTGAACTTCGCCAACGCCGAGGCGCGCGGCATCCGCCCCGAGCTGATGGCTTCCGACCTGCCCGGCTAGACCTTGCCCAGAGCCTGCAGCACGCGCTGCGGGGTGCAAGGCTGGACGGTGACCCGCGCGCCGAGCGGCGCGAGCGCGTCGTTGATCGCGTTCATCACCGCGCCCGGGGCGCCCGCGGTGCCCGCCTCGCCGACGCCCTTCGCGCCGAGCTCGGAGGTCTTGGTCGGCGTCTGGACGTGCGCCACCACGATATCGGGGATCTCCCCCGACATCGGTACCAGGTAGTCGGCCATGTTGCCGTTCAGGAGCTGCCCGTTCTCGTCGTACAGGCAGTGCTCCCAGAGCGCGGCGCCGATGCCTTGCACGACGCCCCCGCGGATCTGCTCGTCGACCAGCATCGGGTTGATCACCGTGCCGCAGTCCTCGACGCACCAGTGCTTGAGCAGCGTCACGAAGCCGGTTTCAGGGTCGACCTCGACCAGCGAGGCCTGAATGCCGTTGGTGAAGGTGAAGCCGTACTCGCGCGGCGTGTAATGCCGCGTCACCGTGAGCTCGGACTGGAACTTCATCGGCAACGTGTCCGGACGGAAATAGCCCACGCGCCCGACCTCGGCAAGCGGCAATTTCGCCTCGCCGGTCAGCTTGCTCACGATCGCATTGCCGGCGACATCGAGCTGCGCCTTGTCCTCGTTCAGCATCGCTGCGGCGACATCGAGGATGTTCGAGCGCAGCGCCTTGCCGGCCTGCAGCACCGCTTCGCCGCCGATGCCCGCGCCGCGCGAGGCCCAGGTGCCGCCGCCGTAGGGCGTGACACCGGTGTCGCCGGTGATCACGCGCACCTTGTCGAGCGTGACGCCGACCGCGGTCGCCGCGATCTGGGCGAAGATGCCCTCGGTGCCCTGTCCCTGCTCGGTGACGCTCGCGAGCACCGTGACCATGCCGGTCGGCTCTAGGCGAATCGTGGCGCCGTCCTGCGCCGAGATGCGCGCGCCGCCCACGCCGTAGAACGCGGGCGATGGATTGGTGACCTCGATCATCGCCGCGAGGCCGATGCCGCGGTACACGCCTTTCTTGCGCAGCGCCTGCTGCTCGGCCCGCAGGCCCTTGTAGTCCATCAGCTCGAGCAGGCGGTCGAGCGTCTTGTGGTGCGAGAGCTGCTCGAACTTGAGGCCCGAGGGGAAGGTGTACGGATAGGCGTCGTCGGGAATCAGGTTGCGTCGCCGGAACTCGGCCGGGTCCATGCCGAGCTTGGCCGCGGCAAGGTCGACGATCGCCTCGGTGAGCGCCACCGCGATTGGATGGCCGACCGCGCGGTACTGGCAGGTGACGTTCTTGTTGGTGAATACCACGTTCATCTTGGCCCGGTAGTGCTGGTGCTTGTAGGGCCCGCCGGTCAGGTTTACCACCTGGTTGCCCTCGATGCCGCTGGTGCGCGGATAGACCGAATAGGGGCCGATGGCCGTCAGGTCGTCCAGCTCGAAAGCGAGGATGTCGCCGGTGCGGCTGACGGCCAGGCGTACCTTCACACGGTGCTCGCGCGCGTGGATGTCGGTGAGGAAGGACTCCAGCCGGTCGGCAACGAACTTCACCGGCCGGCGCAGCATCACCGACAGCGCCGCGGTCGCCATCTCGTCCGGGTAGACGTGCACCTTGATGCCGTACGAGCCGCCCACGTCCTTGCAGATCACGCGCACGTTCGCCTCGGGAATGCCGAGGTGGCGCGAGAAGATGTCCTGCATCATGTGCGGCGCCTGCGTCGAGTGGTAGACGGTGAGCGAATGCTCGGCTGCGTTGTAGTCGGCGAGGATCGAGCGCGTCTCCATGCACACGCCGGTGTGCCGGCCGAAGTCGTAGGTCTCCTCGACCACCAGGTCGGCCTTCGCGAACGCCGCGTCGACCTGGCCCGCGTCGAGCTCGCGCCGGAAGCAGATGTTGTCGCCGAGCTCGGGATGGATCACCTGATCGCCGCGCAGCGCCGCCTCCATCTCGGTGACCACCGGCAGCTCCTGCCATTCCGCCTCGACCAGCGCCAGCGCGTCCTCGGCCTGCGCGCGGGTCTCGGCGACGATCGCTGCCATCGCCTCGCCCTGCCAGCAGGCGCGCTCGATCGCGATCGCGTGCTGCGGCGGCGACTTGATGCCCTTCAGATGCGCGAGCACGGCGATCCAGGGCGTGCAGTACTCGGCGAGCGCGCGGCCATCGACCGTCGCGATCACGCCGGGCTGGGCGCGCGCCTTCGACAGATCGAGGCGCTTCAAGCGAGCGTGCGCGTACGGGCTGCGAAAGAACACCGCGTGCGCGAGGCGCGGGAAGCGCAGGTCGTCCACATACGCGCCGCGCCCCTGCAGCAGGCGTTTTGCGCTGGCGCGCGGCTCGCTCCTGCCGATGTAACCCGTTTGAACGGAGGGAAGCTTTTCTGGTGCGTTCATCGCTTCGCTCCCTCGCGTCGCGCTTCGAGCACCGCTTCGATCGCGTCGACGATCGACTGGTATCCGGTGCAACGGCAGTAATTGCCCGACAGATGGGCGCGGATCTGCTCGCGCGTCGCGTCGGGATGGTTGTTGGCCAGGTCGAGCGCCGCCATGAGCATTCCCGGCGTGCAGAAACCGCACTGCAGGGCGTTGCGCTCGTGAAACGCGGACTGCAGCGCGGCGAGCTCCCCCGAGTCGGACAGCCCTTCGATCGTGTCGACCCTGCGGCCGTTCGCCTGCACCGCGAGCATCAGGCAGCCGCGCACGATCTCGCCGTCGACCCGCACCGTGCAGGCGCCGCACACGCCGTGCTCGCAGCCGACGTGCGAGCCGGTGAGTCCCATCTCCTCGCGCAGGAAGTCGACCAGGTGCTGGCGCGCCGGGATGCGGCGCGTAACCGGCTTGCCGTTCAGCACGATCGTGGTATCCAGCTCGGTCTCGGGTAATCGGCTCATTGCGCGAGCTCCGCCAGGGCGCGGCCGGTGAGCACGCGCGCGAGATGCAGCTTTGCCGCCGCCGAGTGGTACAGATCGGGCGACGGATCGAGGTCCTCGCCTAGCGCTGCCTGCACCGCCGCTACGGTTTGCGGGTCGGGCGCCTTGCCCTCCCCGGCCGCGGCCGCGCGCCCGGCGCGCACCGCCGACGCCCCTACGCCGAAGTACGCGAGCCTTAGATCGGACAGCCTGCCGCGTTCCGCCCGCGCCTGTGCGGCGACGCCAACGATGGCGTAGTCGCCGTGCCGGCGCGCGAGCTCGAGGAACGCCGAGCGATAGCCGGGTTTGGCGAGCGGGAACTCGGCCGCCACGAGCAGCTCGTGCGGCTCGAGCGCGGTGCTGTAGAGGCCCTTGAAGAAGTCGCGCGCCGCGACGCGGCGCTCGCCGCCGGCATGGGCGATGACCAGCGTCGCGTCGAGCGCGAGCGCGCAGGCCGGATATTCGGCGGCAGGATCGGCGAGGGCGAGCGAGCCACCGAGCGTCCCCACGTTGCGGATGGCGACGTGCGCGATATGCGGCACGGCCTGCGCGAGCATGGGAACGTGGCGCGCCACCTCGGCCGAGCGCTCGATGTCGCGGTGGCGCGCAAGTGCGCCGACGCGCAGCACGTCGCCTTGCAGGCGAATGCCGGAGAGCTCTTCAAGGCCGTTGATGTCGACGAGCAGCTCGGGCGAGGACAGCCGCATGTTTAGCGAGGGGATCAGGCTCTGTCCGCCGGCGAGCACGCGCGCGGCGTCGCGGTGCTTGGCGAGCAGCGCGAGCGCCTCGCCGAGCGACTGCGGGCGCGCGTAAGCGAACGACGGCGCTTTCATGCCTGACCCCTCCTCCAGGGCGTCAGGCCATTATAACGAGACGGCGGATGACCTCGAGGGAAAAGCCGCGGCTCTGCAGGAAGCGCGCGCGTCTTGCGCGCTCCTCGGGCGTGTCCGCCGGTGCCCGGTATTTGCGCGCGAGGATCGCGCGCGCACGCTCGAGCTCGCCCGCGCGCGCGCCCGCGGCGAGGGTCTCGACGGTGTCCTCGGCGATGCCCTGCGCGCGCAGATCGTGCACAATGCGCGCCGCGCCGTACTTGTGGGCGAGCTGGTGCGCACGCGCCTCGGCATAGCGCTCGTCGGAGAGCTGCTTTTTTCGCTCCAACTCGTCTAACAGCCCCTCGAGCGCGTCGCGCGACTGGGCGTGCGGCGCGAGCTTGCGTGCGAGCTCGGCGCGCGAGTGCTCGCGCCGCGCGAGCAGGCGCAGCGCGCGCGTCCTGAGCTCAGCCGCGCTTGCGGGCGGGGGCAGGCGCAGGCTCTTCTTCCTCGTTCGCCGCCGGCACTACCGGCAGCGGCATGCCGACGCCCGCGGCCTCGCGCACCTTCGTCTCGATCTCGCGCGCGAGCTCGGCGTTCTCCTTGAGGAAGTCGCGTGCGTTGTCCTTGCCCTGGCCGAGCCGGTCGCCCTTGTAGTTGTACCAGGCACCGGTCTTGTCCAGCACGCCGTGCTGCACGCCGAGCTCGAGAATCTCGCCTTCGCGCGAGATGCCCGAGCCGTACAGGATGTCGAACTCGGCCTGGCGGAACGGCGGCGCGACCTTGTTCTTGACCACCTTGACGCGCGTCTCCGAGCCGATCACCTCGTCGCCCTTCTTGATCGAGCCGATGCGCCGGATGTCCATGCGCACCGAAGCGTAGAACTTGAGCGCGTTGCCGCCGGTGGTGGTCTCGGGGTTGCCGAACATGACGCCGATCTTCATGCGGATCTGGTTGATGAAGATCACCAGGGTATTGGTGCGCTTGATGTTTGAGGTGAGCTTGCGCAAGGCCTGGCTCATCAGACGCGCCTGCAGGCCCATCTGCGGCTCGCCCATCTCGCCCTCGATCTCGGCCTTGGGCGTGAGCGCCGCCACCGAGTCGACCACGATGACGTCCACCGCGCCGGAGCGCACCAGCATGTCGGCGATCTCGAGCGCCTGCTCCCCGGTATCGGGCTGGCTGATCAGAAGCTGGTCGATATTCACGCCGAGCTTGGCGGCGTACTGCGGATCGAGCGCGTTCTCGGCGTCGATGAAGGCCGCGGTGCCGCCCATCTTCTGCGCCTCGGCGACCACCTGCAGGGTGAGCGTGGTCTTGCCCGAGGACTCCGGCCCGTAGATCTCGACCACGCGGCCGCGCGGCAGGCCGCCGACGCCGAGCGCGAGATCCAGGCCGAGCGATCCGGTGGACACGACCTGCACGTCCTTGATCGCCTCGGAGTCCATGCGCATGATCGAGCCCTTGCCGAACTGCTTCTCGATCTGCGACAGGGCGGCGGCCAACGCCTTCGATTTGTTCTCGTCCATCGTGTACCTCTTCTTGTGTGCGCCGGCATCTACGGCGGGCGATTCCCGGGCCAGCACCGAGTACTGTATAAACGTCCATGCATTGTAACGGTTGACGCCGGCGTGTCAACGGGGCCGGTGTAACATCCGTTTTTTCTTCAATCGGCACAGTCAGTTGGGAGACAGATGATGGCGAAGCTCGCTTTTCTCGGCCTGGGCGTGATGGGCTATCCGATGGCCGGCCACCTGCTGAAAAAGGGCGGCCACGACGTGACAGTGTACAACCGCACCCCCGCCAAGGCCGCGCAGTGGGCCAAGGAATACGGCGGCAAGAGCGCCCCGACGCCGCGCGAGGCCGTCAAGGACTGCGACCTGGTGATGATGTGCGTCGGCAACGACGACGACATCCGCTCGGTGGTGTACGGCGCGGACGGCGCGCTCGCCGGGATGAAGAAGGGGGCGATCCTCGTCGATCACACCACCGCGTCGGCGATCATCGCGCGCGAACTCGAGGCCAAGTGCAGGGAAAAGGGCGTCGGCTTCGTCGACGCCCCGGTCTCGGGCGGCCAGGCGGGCGCGCAGAACGGTCAGCTCGGCATTATGTGCGGCGGCGAGGAGGCGACCTTCGCGAAAGCCAAACCCGTGCTCGACCTGTACGCCAAGATGTGCGCGCTGATCGGCCCCGCCGGCTCGGGCCAGCTCACCAAGATGGTCAACCAGATCGCGATCGCCGGACTGCTGCAGGGGCTCTCCGAAGCGCTCAACTTCGCGAAGCGCGCCGGGCTGGACATCGAGAAAGTGATCGGCGTCATCTCCAAGGGCGCGGCGCAATCCTGGCAGATGGAAAACCGCTGGAAGGTCATGAACGAGGTCAAGTTCGACGGCTTCGGCTTCGCCGTCGACTGGATGAGAAAAGACCTCGGCATCTGCCTCGAGGAAGCGAACAAGAACGGCGCGCGGCTGCCGGTCACGGCGCTCATCGACCAGTTCTACGCGCAGGTGCAGGCGCGCGGCGGCAAGCGCTGGGACACCTCCTCGCTCATGAACCTGCTCGCGAAGGACTAGCACTACCTAGTGCGCTGCAGCTTCCAGGTGGCGAGCGGGCCGAGCAGCGCGCCCAGGCCGAGTGTCGACCAGGCGATGCCCCAGGCGAAAGCCTCGGCCGAACCGCGCCCGCCGCCCGCCAGGTCGAGAGCCCAGCCGAACACCACCGGACTCACCACGCCGGCGCCGAAGCCGATCGCCGAGCGCACCGAGAAGGCGACGCCGACCTGGTGCGGCGGCACGCTCTCGGCGAGCAGCGTCGAATGGGTCGAGGAATCGGCGATCGCCGAGAAGTTGTAGGCGCAGGCGAGCACCACCAGCAGCGCCGCCGGCACGTTGACCAGCCAGCCGATCGAGAACGAGAGGACGAGGCTCACGCACGACCACAGCAAGATGGTCTGGGTGCGCCCCCAGCGGTCGGCCATGGTGCCGCCGAGCACGCTGCCGCCGATGTTGGCAAGGTAGGTCACTGCGCCGAGCGCGAGCGCCGCGGAGGCAGCCGCCTGCGGCCCCTCGCCGCCGGCGGTGAGCGCTGCGGTGAGAAAGGCCGGCAGCCACGCCCACAGGCCGAGCAACTCCCAGTTGTGGCAGGTGTAGCCGAGGATCGAGAGCATGCCGCGCCGGTTCGCGAGCACCGCCGGCAGCGCGGCGAGCGCGCCCTCGCCCGCGGGCCGGGGATGCACGACGTTCGGCGTTCCCCGCATCGACACGAGCGCGAGCAGCCAGGAGGCGAGCGGCAGCACCGCCACCGCGCCGAGCGCGGCGCGCCAGCCCGCGAAGCCGAGCACCAGGCCCGAAAGGCCCAGGCACAGCGCGTAGCCCGCGCTCGACGCGCCGATCACGAAGCCCATCGCGCGCCCGCGGCGTGCGCGCTCGACGTGCTCGTTCACCAGACCGAGCGCTGGCGTGTAGGTCCCGCCCTGCGCCAGCCCGGTGGCGAGGTGCAGCCAGTACGCGGACCAGAAACCGTGCGCGAAAACGACGAAGAAAATCGGCGCCACCCACGCCGCCGCCCCGGTCAGCAGGTAGGCGCGCCGCGCGCCGAAGTGATCGGCGATGAAGCCGACGACGAATAGCGACACGAGGTAGCCGAGGTGGAACGCGGACTGGATCAGGCCCGCTTCGCGCGCCGACAAGCCCCACGCTTCCTGGGTGAGCGGCAGCACCGCCGAGTAAGCGACGAACCAGGTCGCAGCGAACATCCGGCTCGCGCAAATCGCTGCAAGCCACCCCCCCGATCCGGGCCGCAGGCTCAATTCTTGGACTCCCTTATTCTTGGATTTCCGCGCGAGCGTTCTGCGCACCTGCATCATAGCGAGGTCGCCCCGCGTTCGCCGGATGGTTAGCCATTCGGCTAATGTCGCCTAGTACTTTCGAAGAATTCTCCGCGGCAGGCGCAGCTCCTAGCATGGGTTCGCCGGCGCACGTCGCGCCGGCACGACGAACCGATAGGAGCGAACCATGAGATTCATCTCAAAGTGTCTCGTCGTCGCGCCGGTGTGCGCGGCGTTCTCTTTGGCAAGCGGATACGCCCGAGCGGAGGATCCCGCAGTGCATCACAGCGCGAGATCGCAGGTCGAGAACTTCGTGACCGGGAGCATGGGAATCAAGGAAGCGAAAGCGGCCTTTGCGCGCCCGATCGCCGCAAGGACGTCGACGCGGCCGGGAGACGAGTTTTCCGCGGCTCGCGCGAAGGTGCCAGCGTCCGCGCACGTGCTGACGGACCCGGAATTGCCCGTCGCGCCGCTCGACAACTACCGGCTCGAGCTGAACAATTGCTGCGGACCGGAAGAAGAGTGAATTGACCGGCTACGCCGTCGTCGCCAGCCGCACCGGAATGCGCCGCGGCCCGAAGGGTTTGCCGAATTTCTGGTAGCGGCCGGCGACCTGCGCGCCGCAATGCTCGCAGCCGCCGGCCTCGGTCAGGTGGTAGGCGCGGATGTCGTACCAGTCGCGCACGATCACGGCTTCGCCGCACGAGGGGCAGTAGGTAGTGCCGCCCTCCTCGTCGTGCACGTTGCCGGTGTAGACGTAGCGCAGGCCTTCGCGCAGGGCGATGTCGCGCGCGCGCCTGAGCGTCGCGGGCGGCGTCGCCGGCACGTCGCGCATCTTCCAGTCCGGATGGAAAGCGGTGAAGTGCAGCGGCACGTCCTTGCCCAGGTTCCGAGCGATCCACTTGCACTCGGCCTCGAGCTCGGCGTCGGAATCGTTCTTGCCCGGGATGAGGAGCGTCGTGATCTCGGTCCAGACCTCGGTCTCCTTGGCGAGGTAGACGAGCGTGTCGAGCACCGGCTGCAGGTGCGCCCCGGTGAGCTTGAAGTAGAAGTCGTCGGTGAATGCCTTCAGGTCGACGTTCGCGGCGTCCATCTTGGCGTAGAACTCGCGCCGCGCCTCGGCGTGCATGTAGCCGGCGGTGACCGCGACGGTCTTCACGCCCTTCGCGTGGCAGGCGTCCGCGACATCCATCGCGTACTCGGCGAAGATCACCGGGTCGTTGTAGGTAAACGCGACGCTCCGGCATCCGAGCCGAAGCGCAGCGTCGGCGATGGCCTCCGGCGTGGCCTGGTCCATCAGCCGGTCCATCTCGCGCGACTTGGAGATGTCCCAGTTCTGGCAGAACTTGCACGCCAGGTTGCAGCCCGCGGTGCCGAAAGAGAGCACGCTCGAGCCGGGGTAGAACTGGTTGAGCGGCTTCTTTTCGATCGGGTCGACGCAGAAGCCCGACGAGCGCCCGTAGGTGGTGAGCACCATCTTGCCGTCCTGCATTTTCCTCACGAAGCACGCGCCGCGCTGGCCCTCGTGCAGCTTGCAGTCTCGCGGGCACAGGTCGCACTGGATGCGACCGTCCTCGAGCGCGTGCCACCAGCGCCCGGGATGCTTCGATTCCGCGATCATGTCAGTGCGCCGCGAAGTCCGACTGACGCCACTTCATCACCTGGTAGCGCCAGACCTTGCACTGGACGAGCCGCGTGTCGGCGGGCAGCCCCGCCTTGCGCTTGAGCTCCTCGATGAAGCGGCGCCGGTCGGGCAGGCTGTCCCACACCTGGGGCAGGAACGTGCCGCGCCGCGCCCCTTGCTCGAGGATCACGCCGTCCACGCCCGGGCGCAGCTTGACCAGCAGGTCGACCTCGTCGGAGAAGGGCACGCGCTCGGGCGTCGTGAGCAGCGACACCTCTGCCTCGAAGCGCGGCCATTCATGCGCCGCGAGCGGCGCAAAGCGCGGGTCGCGGAACGCGGCGTTCTCGGCGTTCGCGGCGACGTCGACGCCGAGCGGCCGGTGCGCCTGCAAGCTGCCGATGCAGCCGCGCAGCGCTCCATCCATGGTCAGCGTGACGAACGTGGCGCCGGGCTGCGCAAGCCATGCCGGCCGATCGAGCTGCGGCGGCTCGGCAGCCTGGCCGAGACGGTGCCCGATCACGCCACGCGCAATGCCCACCAGCGTGCGCCCCGCCTCTTCCTGCGACGCTTCTTTCCCCTCGTACAGCGCGAATGCGGAGTAGCCGACCACGCGCTGGCGGTCGCTAGCCGTGTCGCCCGAGTTGCACGCGGCGAGCGGCTTGATCGCCAGGCCCTTCGCGCCGGCCACCTGCAGCAGCCCGTTAAGCGGGGTCGCGCCGCAGGCCTCCTCGTGGTCTAGGTCGGTGGCGTACGAGGAGATGCGCGCAATGGTGGAGGCGTCGATGCGCTTGGCCTCGTCGTAGCGGTGGTAGTGAGACATGTCGGTGCTAACCACGACGAGCGTCTCGCGGCCACCCCACAGGCGCTCGATCACTTCGGCCACCTCGGCGACGCTCGCCTGGCCGACCGCGAACGGCACCAGGGAGAACTGTCCGAGCGCGCGCTGCAGGAACGGCAGCTGGACCTCGAGCGAGTGCTCGAAGGCGTGCGCCGGCGCGCTGGTCACCACCTGCGGCATGCCGGAGAGCGCTGCGAGCGCCTCGCTGTCGATCGCAATGCGCCCAAGCGGCGTCTCGAACTCGTCCGCGCCTGGCAGCGCCAGCCCGCGCACCGGGACCCGGTGCACGGGGCCGAGCAGCACGACCCGCTTGAGCACGCCGCGCCCGGCGGCAAGCTCGGCGTAGGCGCGCGCCGCGACGGGACCGGAATAAACATAGCCGGCGTGCGGCGCGATCAGCGCCTTGGGAAAGCCGAAGCGCGGCGCTTCGCCTTCGGCCGCAGCCATCAGCTCGCCGAGCTGGGCGGCGAGCACGCGCGCATCGCCGGGATAGAAGGCGCCTGCGACGGCGGCCGGGCGGACGATAGCCATATGGCGATGAATATGGGGCCGGATGGCGGAACTTCTAGACCCGGGGAGCGGCCCCGTCAAGCCACTCCACGACGCCCTGCAGCGCGCGCATCACCGACTGGCGCCGGACCTGCTCCCGATCGCCGGTGAAATGCCCCGTTTCACTGCGCACGGCGCCGTCCTTCGATGCCCAGGCGAAGCAAACCATCCCCACCGGCTTGGCGGGCGTCCCGCCGCTCGGGCCCGCGACCCCGGTGATGGCAAGCGCGAGCGTGCCGCGGCTCGTCGCAAGCGCCCCGCGCGCCATCTCGCGCGCCGTCTCCTCGCTCACTGCGCCGTGGCGCTCGAGCGTCTCGCGGCGCACGCCGAGCAACTCCTCCTTGGACGCGTTGGAATAGCTCACGAAGCCGCGCTCGAACCACTCCGAACTGCCGGCGACCGCGGTGACCGACTGCGCGACCCAGCCGCCCGTGCACGACTCCGCGGTGACCAGAAGCTCGCCCGCCGCCTTGAGCCGGCCGCCGACGAGGACCGCCAGGGTCATGAGCGCGTCGCTCGCCATGTCAGCCGAACACCCTCATGGCCACCGCGAGGACGAGCACCGTGTAGCCCGCGGCGAGGACGTCGTCGAACATTACGCCGAAGCCGCTTTTGTATCGGCGCTCGAACTGGCGGATCGGCGGCGGCTTGAGGATGTCGAACATGCGGAAAAGCACGAACGCAGCGCCCTGCCACGCGGCCTGTGCGGGCACCACCAGCAGCACCGCGAGGAACGCCACCAGCTCGTCCCACACCATCGCGCCGTGATCAGCCACGCCGAGGTGCCGCCCGGTGACCCCGCAGGCCCACACGCCGGCCCCAAACAACAGTACGACCACCGCGCCCAGCACGGCGGGCGGATAGCGACCCGCCAGCAACCACCAGGCGGGAAACGCGAGCAGAGTGCCGAAGGTCCCGGGCGCGACGCGCGCGAGGCCGACGCCGAAGCCGAACGCGATGAAGTGCGCGGGATGCGAGACGACGAAGCCCAGGCGCGGCCGCAGCACCATCATCATGACGCGAAGTGGTCGTAACCGCCGCCGCAGGGCATCGCCGCACCGCGCGCGTCGAGCAGTACGAGCTTGTCGCCCGGCTGGATGGCCCCGACGTGCGTGAGCGCGATGCCCAGACCCCCGCCAAGCGCCTCGATCTCGGTGCGGCTCGACTGCGCCGCGGTGAACAGCAGCTCGTAATCGTCGCCGCCGGAGAGCACGCAGTCACGCTCGAGCTGTTCGTCGCCCAAGCCCGCGAACGCGGGCGCCTTCGGCAGCCGCGCGTAGTGCACCAGCGCGCCGACTCCCGAGCGCTCGAGTACGTGGCGCAGGTCTCCGGCGAAGCCGTCCGAGATATCGATCGCGCCGGTGGCGATGCCGCGCAGGCGCTCGCCGAGCTCGACGCGCGGCTCGGGCTCATCTAGCCGCCTGCCGACCGATGCGGCCTGCGCCGCGCCCAGCGTTGCTCGCCCGGCGCGCGCCGCGAGCGCGAGCGCCGCGCCGCCGAGAGCGCCCGACACCCAGATGTCGTCGCCCGGCCGTGCGCCGGCGCGGAACAGCGCCAGCCCGTCCGGCACCTCGCCCAGGATGGTGATCGCAATCGTGAGCGGCCCGCGCGTCGTGTCACCGCCGATCAGGTCGACGGAGAAACGGTCGGCCAGCGCGAATAGCCCTCGCGTGAAGCCCGCGAGCCAGTTCTCGTCGGCCGCGGGCAGCGCGATCGCGAGCAGCGCCCAGCGCGGCGTAGCGCCCATCGCCGCCATGTCCGACAGGTTCACCGCGAGCGCCTTGTGACCGAGCGCGCGCGGGTCAGCGCCCGCTGCGAAATGCCGGCCTTCGATCAGCATATCCGTCGAGACCGCGAGCTCCATGCCCGGGCCAGGACGCACCAGCGCAGCGTCGTCCCCCACGCCGAGCAGCGCGCCGCGGGCCGGGCGGTCGAAATAGCGCGCGATGAGCTCGAACTCGGATGGCATGACCGTGCCAGTGTAGCGCCGGCGGCGTGCGCGCGCGCTCAGGCCGTTTGCTTGGCGCGGGCGACTTCCTCCGGCCGCAGGCGCTCGGCGAGCTTCTCCAGCACGCCGTTCACGAAGCGATGGCCTTCCGTGCCGCCGAAACTCTTGCCGAGCTCGATCGCCTCGTTCAGGACCACCTTGAACGGCGTCTCGGGCTGTGCCGACAGCTCGTAGGCACCGATGTACAGGATCGCCCGCTCGACCGGGGAGAGTTGAGCGAAGCTCCGCCCGGCGATGAACGGCGCAAGCATCGCTTCGAGCTCGGCGGCGCGGCTCACGACGCCGCCCACCAGCTCCTGCGCGAACGCGCGGTCGCTGCGCTCGAAGCCCTCGAGGTCCTTGGCCTGCTCGATCACCTCGGCCGGCGCGCCCCCCGCCAGCTGCCAGGCGTACAGCGCCTGCAGGGCGATCTCGCGCGCGCGACGCCTGGAGCTCTTCATCGCCAGCGCTCCGCGAGTTGCGTGCGCAGCCGCGCCATCTCGATCGCGACGCGCACCGCTTCCGCGCCCTTGTCTGCGCGCGCGAGCGCCTGCGTCTCGTCCTGGGTGGTAAGGATGCCGTTCGCCACCGGCACGCCGAACTCGAGCGCCACGTCCATCACGCCACGCGACGACTCGTTCGCCACGACTTCGAAATGATAGGTCTCGCCGCGGATCACCGCGCCGATCGCGACCAGCGCGTCGTAGCGCTCCGACTGCGCCAGCCACTGCAGCGCAAGGGGAATCTCGAGCGCCCCGGCAACGGTCACGCGCGTCACGTCTTCGGCCTGCACTCCGAGCCGCGCGAGCTCCGCGTCGGCGCGCTCGAGCAGCTTCGCCACGATCTCCTCGTTGAAGCGGCTGGCCACGATACCGATGCGCAGCCCCGCGCCGTCTAGCGCCGCGGCCATCGCTCAGCCCCCGCGCCGTGGCAGCTCGGCGTAGCCGGTGACCTCGAGCCCGAAGCCCGTCATGCTCGGCATCTTGCGCGGCGCGGCCATGAGCCGCATCTTGCCGACGCCGAGATCGCGCAGGATCTGCGCGCCGATGCCGTAGGTGCGCAAGTCCGTGCTGCGCGAATCGCGCCGCGCCGGCCGCGTCTCGGCGCCCGGCATGCGCAGGCTCGCCTCGAGCGATTCGTCGTCCTGCGCGCAGTTGAGCAGCACAACGACGCCTGCGCTCACTCGCGCGAGCGCCGACAGCGCCTCGGAAATTGTCCAGCTGTGGGTGCCGGGTCCCGCATCGAGCAAGTCGACGAGCGACAGTGGCTCGTGCACGCGCACCAGCGTTTCGCGCTCGGCGCGCACTTCGCCGCGCACCAGGGCGAGATGCGTGCCGCCGGTTGGCAGGTCGCGGTAGGCGACCATGTGGAAGCCGCCGTGGGCGGTCGCGATGTCGCGCTCGACACTGCGTCGCACGAGCGACTCGGTTGCGCTCCGGTACTCGATTAGGTCGGCGATCGTGCCGATCTTCAGCCCGTGCGCGGAGGCGAAATCGACCAGCTGCGGCAGGCGCGCCATGCTTCCGTCGTCATGCATGACCTCGCAGATCACGGCCGCCGGCGTGAGGCCAGCGAGCTGCGCGAGATCGCAGCCCGCCTCGGTGTGCCCGGCGCGCACCAGCACGCCACCGGGCTGCGCAACGACCGGGAAGACGTGCCCCGGCTGCACGATGTCCGCCGGCTTGGCGTCCCTCACGACCGCCGCGCGGACAGTGCGCGCGCGGTCGTGCGCCGAGATGCCGGTGCTCACCCCTTCGGCGGCCTCGATCGATACGGTGAAGTTGGTGCCCATCGGCGAGCGGTTGTCGCGCACCATCGGCGGCAGGTTGAGCTGCCGGCGGCGCTCTTCCGTCAGCGTCAGGCACACCAGGCCACGCGCGTGCTTGGCCATGAAGTTGATCGCCTCGGGCGTGACATGCTCGGCGGCGATGACGAGATCGCCCTCGTTTTCCCGGTCCTCCTCGTCGACCAGGATGACCATGCGCCCGGACCTGATGTCCGCGACGATCTCGGCCGTCGGGCTGATGGCGGTGGTTTCGCGACGCATGTCGGGATTATAGGGCGGGCGACAGACAAAAAAGGGGCGCCGGGCGCCCCTCTCTCGCGCTGGCTTCGCAGCCGCTCACTCCCCCTGCGCGCTCTCCGCGGCGCCGGTCCTTTCGCGGATGCGCGCCGACTTGCCCGAGCGCCCGCGCAGGTAATACAGCTTCGCGCGCCGCACCTCGCCCTTCCGCTTCACCTCGACCGACGCGATCAGCGGCGAGTACGTCTGGAAGGTGCGCTCGACGCCCTCTCCCGAGGAAATCTTGCGCACGATGAACGAGGAGTTCAGGCCGCGATTCCGCTTGGCGATCACCACCCCCTCGAAGGCCTGCACGCGCTTGCGCTCGCCCTCGACCACGTTCACGTTGACCACCACCGTGTCGCCGGGCGAGAAATCGGGGATGTTCTTGCCAAGCCGCTTGATTTCTTCCTGCTCGATTTGCTGGATCAGGTTCATGATCTCGCTCCGTTTGTCGTTTCGCGCTGGAATTCTTCCAGCAGTCCGCGTTCCTCGTCACTCATCTTGCGCGCCGCGAGCAGCTCCGGCCTTCTAAGCCAGGTCCGCCCCAGCGCCTGCTTCAATCTCCAACGCCGGATCTTCTCGTGGTTGCCCGTGAGAAGCACCTCCGGCACCGTCTCGCCCGCGTACGTCTCCGGGCGCGTGTACTGCGGGCAGTCGAGCAGCCCCTGCACGAAGGACTCCTCGAGCGCCGAAAACTGGTCGCCGAGCGCGCCGGGCAGCTGCCGTACCACGGCGTCGATCAGCGCCATCGCCGCCAGCTCTCCGCCCGACAGCACGAAGTCTCCGAGCGACAGCTCCTCGTCGACGCGCCGCGCCAGCAGCCGCTCGTCGACACCTTCGTAGCGGCCGCACAACAGCGTCAGCGCCCGCTCCCGCGACAGCGCGACCACGCTCCGGTGATCGAGCCGTCGGCCCTGCGGCGATAGGAAGATGACCCTGCCCTTCGCCACTCCCTGCGACGCAGTCACCGCGTCGAGGGCCTTTTCCAGCGGCTCGGCCAGCATCACCATGCCCGGCCCGCCCCCGTACGGCCGATCGTCGACCGTACGGTAATTGTCCGTCGTGAAATCGCGCGGATTCCACGTCTGCAGGCGCCACAGCCCCGCTTCCTGCGCGCGCCGCGTGATGCCGTAATGCGTCACTGCAGCGAACATCTCGGGGAACAGAGTTATCGCGTCGAAGCGGATCACCACTCTGCGCCCCATTCGACTTCGATGCGCCTTCCCTCGAGGTCGACCTTCTTCACTACCGCAGGCAGGAACGGCACCAGCCGCGTGCTCCTGTCCCCGGTCAGCTCCATCACGTCGTGAGCCCCGTTGGAGAACAGACCCTGCACCACGCCCAGCACCGACCCCTGGGCATTCACCACTTCCAGGCCGACCAGGTCGGCCCAGTAATATTGCCCCGCCTCGGGCTCGGGCAGCGCCGCGCGCGGCACGGAAACCACCTTGCCCTTGAGCCCCAAGGCCTGCTCGCGTGTCCCGATGCCCACGAGCCGGGCAAGCAGCGTGCCCGAGTGCACCTTGGTTTCTTCTACGCTGTAGTCCTCGGCACCAATGCGCCATTTCCGATGCGCCGCCAGCGCTTCGGGCTCGGCGCTATAGGGCCTGACCCGTATCAAGCCGCGCACGCCGTAGCTGCCGGCGACGCGGCCCATGTCTATCCAGCGCTCAGGCCGCCTTCTTGCCAAACTGCTTGACCAGCCGCGTCACCGTCGGCGACAGCTTGGCGCCCTTGCCCTGCCAATGCTTGACCCGCTCGACGTTCACGCGCAGCGCCTCGCGCCCCTCCGGCGCCTTCGGATCGTAGAAGCCGACGCGCTCGATGAAGCGGCCGTCGCGCGCCCGCCGCGAGTCGGCCACCACCATGTGGTAGAAGGGCCGCTTGTTGGCGCCGCCACGCGCCAGTCGAATTACCACCATAGGGAGTTCCCGTGAGTCCGCGAAAAGGCGCGGATTATACGGGAATAATCAGTGTCTTGGGAAGCCTTAGCGCATGCCCGGCAGCACGCCCTTCATGCCGCGCATCATGCGTGCGAGGTTGCCACCCTTCATCATCTTCATCATCTTCTGCATCTGCTCGAACTGGTTGAGCAGACGGTTCACCTCCTGGACCGGCACGCCGGCCCCTGCGGCGATGCGCCGCTTGCGCGAGGCCTTGATCAGCTCCGGCCGGACGCGCTCCTGCGGCGTCATCGAATTGATGATCCCTTCGATACGCCGCATCTGCTTGCCGTCCTGAAGCTGCGCCGCGTTCACGGATCCCGCGATCTGCGCCGGCAGCTTGTCCATCAGCGCCGCCAGCCCGCCCATCTTGTTCATCTGCTGGATCTGCGCCTTGAAATCCTCGAGATCGAAGCCCTTGCCCTTCTTGAGCTTCTCGGCGACGCGCTGCGCCTGCTCGAGATCGACGCCCTTGCGCGCCTCCTCGACCAGCGAAACGATGTCGCCCATGCCGAGGATGCGCGAAGCCATGCGCTCGGGATGGAAGGGCTCCAGCGCGGCGAGCTTCTCGCCCACACCGACGAACTTGATCGGCTTGCCGGTGACCTGGCGCACCGACAGCGCCGCGCCGCCGCGCGCGTCGCCATCGAGCTTGGTCAGGATCACGCCGGTGAGCGGGAGCCGCTCGCTGAACGCCCTCGCGACGTTTACCGCATCCTGGCCCTGCATCGCGTCGACCACGAACAGCGTTTCCGCCGGCGAGAGCAGCGCGTGCAGCTCGGCGATCTCGCGCATCATCGCTTCATCGATCGCCAGCCGCCCCGCGGTATCTACGAGCAGCACGTCGTAGTAGCGCGTCCTCGCGTGCTCAAGCGCGCGCCGCGCGATGTCGGCGGGCTTTTCGCCCGCGGACGTTGGCAGGAAATCGACCCCGGCCTGCGCCGCAACGGCCTTCAGCTGCTCGATCGCCGCCGGTCGGTACACGTCGCAAGAGACCACGAGCGGTTTCTTGCGCTCCTCGTTCAGCAGACGCGCCAGCTTGCCGGTGGTGGTGGTTTTCCCCGAGCCCTGCAGCCCGGCCATCAGGATCACGGCCGGAGGCTGGACCGCGAGCTCGAGCCCGACATTGGCCTCGCCCATCAGGCGCGTCAGCTCGCGGTGCACGACGCCGATCAGCGCCTGTCCGGGCGTCAGGCTGCCGATCACGTCCTCGCCGAGCGCCCTTTCGCGCACGGCGGCGATGAAATCCCTGACTACCGGCAGCGCGCAGTCGGCCTCGAGCAGCGCAATGCGCACCTCGCGCAAGGCTTCCTGGATATTCGCTTCCGTGAGGCGCGCTTCGCCGCGTATCGTCTTGACGATGCGGGAGAGGCGCGCGGTCAGATTGTCGAGCATGGGGCGCGACCCGCGGAACGGCGGTGATAAACTGAATCGATGGCTTACATTCTACTGCACGCGATAACCAGCGCCATCTACGCCGGCCTCGCGGTGCATTTCTGGCGAACGCGCTGGTCTTCGAAGGCGCACGAGGCGCATGCCACGCCGGAGGGGCTACGCGCCTGGGAGCGCGCGGCGCTGCTCGTTCCGCTGACGCTGCACGGCTGGCTCCTCTACGCGGACATCGTGCTGCCGAGCCAGCCGCGCTTCGGCTTCGCCCACGCGCTGTCTGCCATGCTCTGGCTGACGATCTTGTTCTACTGGCTGGAGAGCTTCTTCTACAACATCGAGGGCATGCAGGCGCCGGCGCTGGCGCTCGCCGCGCTGTGCGCCCCACTGCCGGCCATTTTCCCGGGAAACACCCTCAAGTATGTCGCCTCGCTAGAGTTCAAGCTGCACCTGGTGATTGCCATGCTGGCGTACAGCCTCTCTACCATCGCCATCCTGCACGCGGTGCTGATGGCGCTGGTGGAGCGGCGCCTGCACCACGCGACGAAATCGCGCGGCGCCGGCGGTGCGCTCCTCGCCGACAGCACCGCGATGCTTTCGGGACCACTCGCGTCGCTGCCGCCGTTGCTCACCCTCGAAAGCCTGCTCTTCCGGCTTATCGGCGCCGCGTTCTTCCTGCTCACACTTACGGTCGCGACCGGCATCGTGTTTACCCAGTCCCTTTTCGGGCGGCCGCTCAGATTCGATCACATGACGGTGTTTGCGATCGTTTCCTGGTTGACGTTTGCCGGCTTGCTCGTCGGTAGGTATTTCTACGGCTGGCGTGGCCGCACGGCGCTGCGTTGGACGCTCGCGGGCTTCGTGTTCCTGCTGTTCGCGTACGTCGGGAGCCGCTTCGTGCTGGAGGTCATACTGCACCGCCCCGGTTAGCCTCCCGTGATGGAAGACATCCCGCTAACGAGCGAAGTCATCGCCCTGGCTGTGCTGCTGGTGATCTCCGGGTTTTTCTCGATCTCCGAGACCAGCATGATCGCCCTCAATCGCTATCGGCTGCGCCATCTGGTCGCGCAAGGCCACGGGGGAGCGAAACGTGTGGCGAGCCTCCTCAAGCGCACCGACCGCGTGCTCGGGGCAATTCTCATCGGCAACAACATCGCGAACGCCGCTGCGGCCACGCTCGCGGGCATCGTCGCGGTGCGCCTGTTCGGCGACAACAAGACCGCCTACGCCGTGAGCACGCTCGCGATCTCGTTCCTGATCATCGTGCTGTCGGAGATCACGCCGAAGGTGATCGGTGCCACGTATCCCGAGCGGATCGCCCTGCCTCTCGCATATGTCCTCGGGCCGATCCAGACGCTCATGCAGCCTGCGATCTGGTTCGTGAACCTCTTCGCCAGGCCCTTCCTGTGGCTCGCGCGCGTGCCTGCCGAGGGCACTGAGGACGTTCCGAAGCTCACCTCCGGAGAAATCCGCACCCTAGTGCTCGAATCGTCGCACTTCATGCCCAAGAAGCACGTGTCGATCCTGCTCAACCTGTTCGACCTCGGCAACATAAGGGTGCAGGACATCATGGTGCCGCGGGCGAAGATCGAGTCCGTATCCCTGAGCGACGACATGGAGACCATCGCGCGTCAGCTCGCGACCAGCTACCACATGCGACTGCCCGTGTTTCGCGACAGCCTGGGCGAAGTGGCGGGCGTGCTGCACCTGCGCAAGGTGCTCGGCTTGCTGCACGCCGGAGCGCTCGACAAGCAGGAGCTGGAACAGCTGATCGTCGATCCCTACTTCGTCCCGGCCTCGACCCCGGTGCTCGCGCAACTGCAGTACTTCCAGGAAAACCGCGAACGCATCGCGCTGGTGGTCGACGAGTACGGGGAGCTGATGGGCCTGGTGACGCTGGAGGACATCATCGAGGAGATCATCGGCAAGTTCACCACCACCGTTCCCTCCGCCGCGCCGGCGCTGCGCTGGGAAGAAGACGGCACCGCGACCGCCGACGGCGCACTACCGGTGCGCGAGGTAAACCGGGCGCTTGGCCTTGCGCTACCGACCGACGGCCCCAAGACGCTCAATGGCCTGATCCTCGAGCACCTGCAGGAGATTCCGGAGGCGGATGTAGCGATCAGGATCGCCGGCGTGCCGATGGAAATCGTTCACGCGCAAGGACGCAGCGTGAACGCGGTGCGCATCCTTCGGCCGTCACTGGTCGTCGGCTCGGGCGAAAGTGAGGTTTTGTGAACCCTGTCGCGCGGGTGTCTTCGAGGTCCGCGAAATGCGTCAAAAATCACGTTACGTCATGGGCTTAGAGCTACAACCTGAGGCTTTACAAAAGGCCATCGGCAAGGCATCATCGGCGACGGGTACGTCAGTGCACGACGCGCAGGCACTGCTCCTGCAACAGGCAAGGGACTGACACATGGCGACGGCGGCGGCGGTAGCAAGGGGTCCGAAGGAATTCACCTTCAACTGGGAAGGCAAGGACAAGACCGGAAAATTGGTGCGCGGCGAGATGCGCGCCACCGGCTCGACGGTCGTGACTGCGACCCTGCGCCGCCAAGGCATCCTGGTGCAGAAGATCAAGAAGCAGCGCATGGGCGGTGGCGGCAGGGTCACAGAAAAGGACATCGCGCTGTTCACGCGTCAACTGGCGACCATGATGAAGGCCGGCGTGCCGCTGCTGCAGTCGTTCGACATCGTCGGCAAGGGCGCAGCGAATCGGGCCGTCGCAAAGCTGCTGTTCGAGGTCAAGACCGAGGTGGAAACCGGCTCCTCGCTCGCGCAGGCGTTCAGGAAGTATCCACTGTATTTCGACGCCCTGTTCTGCAACCTGGTCCAGGCCGGTGAGCAGGCGGGAATTCTCGAGACGCTGCTGGATAGGCTGGCGAGCTACAAGGAGAAGATCCTCGCGATCAAGTCGAAGATCAAGGCCGCCCTGTTCTATCCGGTGGCCATCATCGTGGTGGCCTTCATCATCACCTCGGTGATCATGATTTTCGTGATCCCGTCGTTCAAGGAGGTGTTCAAATCCTTCGGGGCCGACCTCCCCGCACCGACCCTTGTGGTGATCGCCATATCGGACTACTTCGTACAGTATTGGTACGTCATTTTCGGCCTCGTCTTCGGCGGCGTTTACGCATTCTTCTTCGCCTGGAAGCGCTCCCTCGCCGTGCAGATGTTCATGGACCGGCTGATATTGCGCATTCCGGTGTTCGGCGACCTGGTGCGCAAGTCGACGGTCGCGCGCTGGACGCGGACGCTGTCGACCATGTTCGCGGCCGGCGTACCGCTGGTCGAGGCGCTCGATTCGGTCGGCGGCGCATCGGGCAATTACGTGTACGTGGTCGGAACGAAGCAGATCCAGGGGGAGGTTTCGACCGGAACTTCGCTCACCGTGGCCATGCAGAATTCGAACCTTTTCAAATCCATGGTGGTCCAGATGGTGGCGATCGGCGAGGAAACGGGCTCGCTGGACGCGATGCTGTCGAAGGTGGCCGATTTTTACGAGGCCGAGGTCAACGACGCGGTCGAAGCCCTTTCCTCGTTGATGGAGCCGCTCATCATGGTGGTGCTCGGCACGCTGATCGGCGGCATGGTGATCGCCATGTACCTGCCGATCTTCAAACTCGGCCAGGTCGTCTGAGGACGGCGCTTCTCGTCGAGCCGCGGGGCAGCCTCCCCGCGGCTTTTTTGTTCCCGCCAAGCCAATGAGCCTGCTGGACGCCCTGCATATGCCGGAGGTACTGGTGCCCTCGGCGTTCGTGCTCAATCTGTGCGTGGGCAGCTTCCTGAACGTAGTGATCTTTCGCCTGCCGCGCATGATGGACCGAGAGTGGGTGTCGGGAATTCCCGGGGCGCTCGAGGAGTCGAAGGAGACCCGGGACCGCGAGCGCGCGGGCAGGCTCGCCGCGCAGGTGCGCGAGGAAATCGCGCATCTGGCGACGCCGGAAGCGAGGCTCAATCTGGTCGTGCCGCGCTCGCGTTGCCCCGCTTGCGGCCACGGCATCACGGCACTGGAGAACATTCCCCTACTCAGCTACCTCGCGCTGCGCGGCAAGTGCTCGGCTTGCGGCGCGCACATCAGCGTCAAGTATCCGCTTGTCGAGCTGGTCGCCGGCGTGGGCGGCGCCTATGCGGCCTGGCGCTTCGGCTTTTCGCTGGCCGCGCTCGGTGCCGCGCTTTTCATCTGGTGCACCATCGCGCTCGCGGTCATCGATCAGGAGACAGGCTTCCTGCCCGACAGCCTCACGCTGCCACTCATGTGGGCGGGATTGCTGCTCAACCTCCGCGGCACTTACGTTCCGCTCGCGGATGCGGTGATTGGCGCCGCAGCGGGCTACCTGTCTCTATGGTCGATCTACCAGGGCTACAAGCTGCTGTTCCGCAAGGAAGGCATGGGGTACGGCGATTTCAAGATGCACGCGGCGGTCGGCGCGTTCGTCGGCTGGAAGTTGCTTCCACTAGTCATCCTGCTCTCGTCGGTGGTCGGCCTGTTCTTCGGCGTACTGCAGATGCTTGCCAGCCGGCGCGGCTGGGATTCGAGCTTCCGCTTCCATTTCGGCCCCTACCTCGCGATCGCCGGCGTCGTCGCCCTGTTCTGGGGCGAACCGATCCTGCGCTGGTACCTGCACCAGTTGTGACCTACGTGGTCGGTCTCACGGGCGGCATCGGCAGCGGCAAGAGTGCCGCGGCCGAGGAATTCGCCCGCCTCGGCGCGACCGTCGTCGACACCGATGCGATCGCGCACGAGCTCACCGCGCCGGGCGGCGCCGCGATCGAGGGCGTCAGGCGCCTTTTCGGTAACGCCTGCATCGACGCGCGCGGCGCAATGGACCGCGGCCGGGTGCGCGCGCTGGTGTTCGACGACGCTGCGGCCAGGAAGCGGCTCGAAGGTCTGCTGCACCCGATGATCCGAGATGAATCGAATCGGCGCATTGCCGCCGCGACAGGCCCCTACGTCCTGCACGTGGTGCCTCTGCTCATCGAGTCGCGCGACTATCGCGAGCGCATCGACCGCGTGTTGGTCGTCGATTGTCCCGAGCAGACTCAGATCGCGCGCGTAAGTGCGCGCAGCGGCCTGTCCGAGGAAGAGGTGCGCCGCATGATGTCCGCGCAGATCCCGCGCGCGGAACGGCTTGCGGCCGCTGACGATGTCATCGATAACAGCGGTTCGGTCGACGACCTGCGCCGGCAAGTGCAGGCGCTGCACCGCCGCTACCTCGCCATGTCCCGCTGACGCGCTGCGCAGGCGGTCGCACCCGGAGCGAAGTTGTCATCGACATGCTATTCATTCAGAATTCAAGACAATTCCCGCCGCCAGGGGCGCGCCGCGCGAATCCGTGATCACTTACGAGTATCCGCTCAATGAACGCATCCGGACGCTGCTGCGTCTCGAGGATCTGTTCGAGCGGTCGCGGCACTTCGTCGCCCGCACCGAGCCGCACGACCACCATGTCGCGCTGCTCACGCTGTTTGAGATTCTCGAGGTCGCGAGCCGCGCGGATCTGAAATCGGACCTCCTACAGGAGCTCGAGCGACAGAAGCAGGTGCTGATGTCGTTTCGCAACAATCCGGAGATTTCCGAGGATGCACTGAGCGGCGTGCTGCGCGATATCGAGCAGGCTTCCGGCGCGCTGTTCGCGATGGCCGGCAGGATCGGCCAGTACTTGCGCGAGAACGAGTGGCTCATGTCGATCAAGCAGCGCACCGGCATCCCGGGGGGCGCCTGCGAGTTCGACCTCCCCTCCTATCACTATTGGCTCCACCGCCCGGCCGATGAACGCATCGGGCAGCTTGCCGCCTGGACCGGGCCGCTCTATCCGCTGCGCGACGGTTCGGCCATCATCCTGCGCATCCTGCGCGAGTCGGGAAAGCCGCAGAACGTCGTCGCGGCGGGGGGGATGTACCAGCAGATGCTGGGCGGCAAGAGCGCGCAGATGCTGCGCGTGAGACTCGATCAAGAAAGCCCCTGCGTTCCTGAAATGAGCGCCAACAAGTACGTTCTCAATATCCGCTTCCTCGCGCAAGACAGCGACGACTCGCGAGCCAAGACGGCGGACTGGGACGTGCCCTTCGAGCTGACCTTCTGCAACCTCTAGGACCCGCGACGCGCACGGTGCCCTGCCCGCGCTGCGGCGCGCCGGCCGCGCTCGGCCCGGACAACAAGTGGCGCCCGTTCTGCAGCGAGCGCTGCAAGCTCATCGACCTGGGCAGCTGGGCGGCGGAGGACTACCGCGTCGCCGAGCCCTCGGTGCCCAAGGAAGCGGACGACTCGGCTACCGACTAGTCAGCGCCAGCTGCCGGAGATCATCGCCACCCCGTGCGCGCCGGCGCGCCACGCATCCTCAAGATCGGCAAGCCGCAGACCGCCGATGGCGAAAATGGGCAGGCTGGCTCCACGCGCAAGCTCCGCGAAGTGCTGCCAGCCCATCGGCACCACTTGCGGATGCGAGCCGGTGGGCTTGACCGGCCCGAGCACCGCAAAGTCGAGCTCGAGCGCCATCGCACGGCCGAGCTCGCCGGCATCGTGGCAGGAGGCGGCCGCCATGATGTCGCGCGGGCGGGCTGTGAGCGTCATCAGCTGACGTGCGGTGAAGTGCACGCCATCCGCGCCCAGGGCACGCGCGAGCGTGAGATCGGAGTTGACCAGCAATCGGGCACCGTATCGCCGCGCGAGCGCGAGCGCCCTGCGCCCGAAGCGCGTACGTTCGTCCGGTGCCATGTTCCTGTCACGCAGCTGCACCAGACGCAGTCCGCCTGCAAGCCTGCGCTCGAGTGCGGCCAGCATCGCTTCGCTGCCGAGTACCTGGGCGTCGGTCACTGCGTATTCGTGCGGCAGCGCCAGCGCCGCGAGCACCGGTGCGTTCGCCGGCAGCATCGGCGCGGCGATCGGCGCGTCGAATCTCTGCCAGCGGATTTGCTGTTGCTCGCGCGAGTGAGGCTCGCCCGACCAGCCGAGCACGCGGAAAAAGCTGAGTCTCACCGTCGCGTGCGGGTACGCAAAGACGCGCGTGATCCACGGATACACGCGCTGCGCTTCGATGCCGAGCTCCTCGTGCAGCTCGCGCGTCAGCGCGGCCTCGGTGGCCTCGCCCGGCTCGATCTTGCCTCCCGGAAATTCCCAGTAGCCCGCATAGACCTTCCCCTCGGGGCGCCGAGCGAGCAGAAAGCTGCCATCATCTCGCAGCAGGACGGCCGCGGCGACTTCGAGCACCGCGCCTAGCGCCTCTTGCGCGCGCCGGCGGCGGCGTGCTTGCCGGCCCAATCCCTCGCGAACTGGTAGGCCACACGGCCGCTGCGCGAGCCGCGCAGCAATGCCCACTGCAAAGCCTCTTCGCGCGCCGCGTCGACCTCCCGCGCCGAACAGCCGAAGGTCTTCAGCCAGTGCGTCAAGATGTTCAGGTACTCGTCCTGGTCGAAGGGATAGAACGACACCCACAGCCCGAAGCGCTCAGACAGCGAGATTTTCTCCTCCACGGTCTCGCCGGGATGGATCTCGTCGCCGATGTACCGGGTCTCGAGGTTCTCCTGCATGTATTCCGGCATGAGATGGCGGCGGTTGGACGTGGCGTAGATAAGCAGGTTCTCGGACGCAGTGGAGATCGACCCGTCGAGCGCCACTTTGAGCGCGATGTAGCCGGGGTCGGCAGCCTCGAACGACAGGTCGTCGCAGAAGAGCAAGAAGCGCTCCTTGCGTTCCGCCACCAGGTCGGTGATTGCCGGCAGGTCCATCAGGTCGCGCTTCTCGACCTCGATCAGGCGCAGGCCCTGGTCGCTGTACTTGTTCAGCAGACCCTTGACGATCGAGGACTTGCCGGTTCCGCGCGCGCCGGTGAGGAGCACGTTGTTGGCGGGCCTGCCCTGGAGAAACTGGCGCGTGTTCTGATCTACCCGGGCGATTTGCGCGTCGATGCCCCGCAGGTCGGAAATCCGGATGCGGTGCACGTGCCCGACGGGCTGCAGCCAGCCGCGCATGCTCAGCGTGGCCCCTTTGCGCCAGCGGAAAGCGACGCTCGCGCCCCAGTCGGTCGCCGGCGGTGGCGGCGGGAGCAGCGCCTCGAGCTTCGCCACCAGCGCCTCCGCGCGTGCGATCAGCTTGTTGGTGTCGTCTCCCATGCGCGGCATTCAGGTGCGATACTCGGCATTGATCTTCACATATTCGAATGAAAGATCACAGGTCCACAGCGTCGCCTGCGCGCTACCGCGGTCGAGGCGCACGCGCACGGTGAATTCCGACTTGGCGAGCACCGCGGTCCCCTGCTCCTCGCGATACGCGGGATGTCGTCCGCCCTTGCTCGCCACGAGCACCTCGTCCAGGTACAGATCCACCCGCGATACGTCCAGATCGTCGATTCCCGCGTTGCCGATCGCGGCGAGAATGCGGCCAAGGTTGGGATCGGAAGCGAAGAACGCCGTCTTGACCAGCGGCGAGTGCGCGATGGCGTAGCCCGCGCGCCGGCATTCCTCCGGCGAGCGTCCTCCCTCCACGCGGATTGTGACGAACTTGGTCGCGCCTTCGCCGTCACGCACGATCGCCTGCGCGAGCAGCGACGCGACTTCTTCGACCCCTCCGCCCAGTGCGGCAAGATCGGCGGCGGAACTCGCCGTCACGCCCGACGCACCGGTCGCGATCAGCATGAACGCGTCGTTCGTCGAGGTGTCGCCATCGACCGTGATGCAGTTGAACGATCGCCCGGCCGCCCGCTCGAGCATTGCATCGAGATCGGCCTGCGCGATCTTCGCGTCGGTAGCGACGAACGCGAGCATGGTCGCCATGTCGGGGCGGATCATCCCGGCGCCCTTGGCGATCCCGGTGATCGTCAACTCGCGTCCGCCAAGTCGCAGGCGGCGCGAGACCGCCTTCGGCACCGTATCGGTCGTCATGATGGCCTGCGCCGCCGTATGCCAGTTGTCGGCGCGCAGGTCCGCTAGTGCCTCCGGAAGCCCCGCCAGGATGCGCTCCACGGGAAGCGGTTCCATGATGACGCCGGTGGAAAATGGCAGCACCTGCTCCACCGCGCAGCCGAGCGCGCGCGAGGCGCCCCTGCACACCGCGAGAGCGCGCTCGAGTCCGTCGTCGCCCGTGCCGGCATTCGCGTTACCCGTGTTGATCACCAGCGCGCGCGTATCCGGTGCTGCGCCGAGGTGACGCTTGGCGAGGATCACCGGTGCCGCGCAGAAGCGATTGCGCGTGAATACCCCGGCCGCGGCAGCGCCTTCGCACAATCGCATCACCAGCAAGTCGCGTCTTCCGGGTTTGCGGATGCCCGCCATCGCAACACCGAGCTCGACGCCCGCGACGGGATGCAGCGACGCAGGATCCGGCGGCGCCAGATTTACGGCCATGGGATCTCAGGCCAGCCTGCCGTGACAGTGCTTGTATTTCTTGCCCGACCCGCAGGGGCAGGGGTCGTTGCGTCCCACCTTTTGCGTCGGGCGAACGACCGGCTGCGGCTTCTTGGCTGCCGCCGTTGCAATCTCCTCGTCCGCAGCCGAAGCGGTTTCCTCGGCGCTGCCCGGGAAAGCCGCATGCTGCATGCGTACGTTCTCCACGTGAGGCGCGTCGTCCACCTGCTCCAGCGCCTCGCTTGTCCGGATCTCGACGCTGCACAGGGTTTTCGTGACCTCGAGCTTGACCGACTCGAGCATGGCCCCGAACAGCTCGAAGGCTTCGCGCTTGTACTCCTGCTTGGGGTTCTTCTGCGCGTAACCGCGCAGATGGATGCCCTGGCGCAGATGATCGAGCGCCGCTAGGTGCTCGCGCCAGTGGGCGTCGAGGATCTGCAGCATCACATAGCGCTCGTACTGGTGAAACGAGGTCTCCGCGCCCTGCGGAATCTTGGCGAGGTACGCCTCGCGCCCTTTTTCGACGATGCGCTCGAGCAGCGTCTCTTCGTGCAGGTCCGGATCCTGCTCCAGCCAGGCCTTGACCGGCAGGTCGAGGCCGAGCTCGGATTTGAGGGAGCCTTCGAGGCCGGGGATGTCCCACTGCTCCTCGACGCTTTCCTCCGGAACAGAGCTGCGGAACACGTCCTGCAGCACGCCGGCGCGCAGCTCAGAAATACGCTCAGAGACGTCCTGCGATTCGAGCAGCTCGTTGCGCAAGGCGTATATCGTCTTGCGCTGCTCGTTGGCGACGTCGTCGTATTCGAGCAGCTGCTTGCGGATGTCGAAATTGCGCGCCTCGACCTTGGTCTGCGCCGACTCGATCGAGCGCGTCACCATCGAGTGCTCGATCGCCTCGCCTTCGGGCATCTTGAGCATCACCATGATGCGATTGATGCGCTCGCCGGCGAAGATCTTGAGCAGCGGATCCTCGAGCGAGAGGAAAAAGCGCGACGAACCCGGATCGCCTTGGCGCCCCGAGCGGCCCCGCAGCTGGTTGTCGATGCGGCGCGACTCGTGGCGCTCGGTGCCGATGATGTGCAAGCCGCCTGCGCCGATGACCTGGTCGTGCAGCTGCTGCCATTCCGCACGCAGCTTTTCGACCCGCCCCCCTTTGTCCTCGGGTGCGATCGACGGATCGGCCTCGATCAGCTCGCACTGCTTCTCGACATTCCCGCCTAGCACGATGTCGGTGCCGCGTCCGGCCATGTTGGTCGCGATGGTGACCATCTTCGGGCGACCCGCCTGCGCGACGATCTCCGCCTCGCGCGCGTGCTGCTTGGCGTTCAGCACCTGGTGAGGCAGCTTGTCCTTGTTGAGCAGCGACGACAGTAGCTCCGAGTTCTCGATCGAGGTGGTGCCAACCAGAACCGGTTGACCGCGCTGATAGCAGTCGCGGATGTCGTCGATGATGGCGTGGTACTTCTCCTTGGCCGTTCGGTAAACTAGATCGAGCCGATCGGCGCGGATCATCGGCTTGTGCGTAGGCACGACCACGGTCTCGAGGCCGTAAATCTCCTGGAATTCGAATGCCTCGGTATCAGCAGTGCCCGTCATGCCCGCCAGCTTTTTGTAGAGGCGGAAGTAGTTCTGGAAGGTGATCGACGCGAGCGTCTGGTTCTCGTTCTGTATCGAGGCCTTCTCCTTCGCCTCGACTGCCTGATGCAGGCCATCGGACCAACGCCTCCCCACCATCAGGCGGCCGGTGAACTCGTCGACGATTATGACCTCGCCGTTCTGCACAACGTAGTGCTGGTCGCGGTGGAACAGATGGTGCGCGCGCAGCGCCGCGTAGAGATGGTGCACCAGGTTGATGTATGCCGGCTCGTAGAGGCTCGCGCCCTGCGGCAGCAGCCCCACGCGCACCAGAATTTCCTCGGCCTTGGCGTGACCGGCCTCGGATAGCAGGATCTGGTGGTTCTTCTGATCCACCCAGAACTCGCCCGGGCCGTTCTCCTCCTTCTGCGGCGTAAGCAGCGGCGCCACTTCGTTCATCCGTGAATAGAGCTCGGTGCGGTCCTCCGCCTGCCCGGAAATGATGAGCGGCGTGCGCGCCTCGTCGATTAGGATCGAGTCGACCTCGTCGACGATGGCGTAGTACAGCGCCCTCTGAAAGCGCTCCTCGAGGTGCATCGCCATGTTGTCGCGCAAGTAATCGAAGCCGAACTCGTTGTTGGTGCCGTAAGTGATGTCGGTCCGGTACGCGGCGCGCTTGGCGTCGGGCTCCATCTGAGGAATGTTCACCCCGACCGTAAGTCCCAGAAAGCCGAACAGCTTGCCCATCCAGGCTGCGTCACGCTGCGCGAGGTAGTCGTTGACGGTAACGATGTGCACGCCCTTGCCCGCGAGCGCGTTCAGATACGCGGGCAGAGTGGCCACCAGCGTCTTGCCCTCGCCGGTGCGCATTTCGGAAATCTTGCCGTAGTGCAGCACCATTCCGCCTAGCAGCTGTACGTCGAAGTGCCGCATGCGCAGCGTGCGCTTGCCGGCCTCGCGCACAACCGCGAACGCCTCGGGCAGGAGCTCCTCCAGCGCCGCGCTCTCCACCTCGGTCTTTGCGTCTTGCGCGGCCGCAGCGACCTTGTCGGCGATACGCTGGCGGAACTCGTCGGTCTTGGCCCGCAGCGCCGCATCGTCCAGCTTCGAGATTTCCGGTTCGAGGGCGTTGATGCGCGCGACCGTGCGGGAATACTGCTTGAGCAGCCGCTCGTTGCGGCTACCGAAGATCTTGGTAAGTACGTTCGCCATTATGAAGAATGCGGCCCGAACCGCAGGCTACGCGGACGGGAAGCCGCGAGGGCCGGAGACGGCCCCGCCGAGGTCCAGCGCAAATCAAAAGTCTATCACGGCCGCCGCAGCGGCCCGTCGCGCGGTTACTCGCGCGCCAAAGAGGCGGTGGGGCGCCGCTTCGAGACCGGCAGTGTCGGATCGCTGGCCGCCAAGAAGCGGTCAGGATTGACCGCTACGCCTTTGTAACGCACCTCGAAATGCAGGTGCGGGCCGGTCGCGCGCCCGGTGGCGCCGCTGAGCCCAAGCTCGCGCCCGCGCAGCACGATGTCGCCCTTCTTCACGAGAATCTTCGACATGTGGGCATAGCGCGTCGACAGACCATTGCCGTGGTCGATCTCGACCAGGTTGCCGTATTGCGGATGTGGGCCGGCGAACGTAACGACACCGCCGGCCGCCGCTTCCACGGGCGTGCCGGAATCGACCTCGAAGTCGATCCCCTCGTGCATCGCGAGCTGCCCCGTAAACGGATCGATCCGCTTGCCGAAGCCCGAGCCGCGCGGCGCGTGCACCGGAAGCATCGTCGGCATCGATTTGCGACGCACCGCGAGATCGCGCAATTCCGAGTCGAGCACGCTGTACAGATCGGAACGCGTGTCCATCTGCTTGGACAGCGCGCTGAGCCGCTCCTCGAGATCGCCCATCGACAGATCCTGCGGCGGCATGGTCGACACCGCCCCGCCGAGCCCGAGCGGTCCGCTGGCGCGAAAATCGGACGGCCGCAGGCCTCCGAGCGTGGAGAGACGCTCGCCGAGCGCGTCCAGGCGCGTGAGCTGCGCCTGCAGCTCGCCCAGCTTTACCGCCATGGCATTCAGGTTCTGCTGGACGAACTCGCGCGACTTCGCATTCTCGGCGCGCTGCGCCGCCAGCACGACCTGCTCTACGAACGGCACCCGGGCCTCTGCCGAATAACGCAGCGTCAGCCAGTACAGAGCGGCCGTCAGCGCTAAGATCATCGCGAGCGCCAGCCCCACGTAGGCGACGAGCTGCGGTGCGGATAGCGAGATGGTTCTCGCCTTTGCCAGCCGACCCGGGATGACGATAATCTGCAAGCCTACCCCCTGCGATCCTCTTTGCTCGTGCACCTTCCCAAAATCGACCGTGTCCTGTCCGCCGATGGCGAGATCCAGCCGGTCCTCGAAAAAGCGCGCGAAATCCGCGAGCTTTCCAGACTTTGCAACGAGTTCCTGCCTCCGGAGCTTGGACCGTTGGTGCAAGCCGCCAATCTAAAGGACGGCAAGCTGGTGCTGCTGGCCGCGAATCCGGCAACGGCCTCCAAGCTCAGGCTGTTAGCCGAGAGTCTTGGAGCTTTTCTCGCAAAAGAACGTCCAAAGGTTAGTGGAGTTTCAATTCGCGTGCAACCAAATGCATCACGGCGCACGGATGCTGCGGCGCGAAAGAGTGTGAGTTTTTCCGCGTCGAACCTGGCTGAGCTACAGGCGCTGCATACCCGTCTGGCAGATTCGCCGGCACGCAGCGCGCTGCGCGCGCTGCTCGAGCGCCACGCGAGCGCGCCCTCTAAATTGCCACCAACAGGCGCTCAAAAAGAAGCATCAGCAGCACCACGACGATCACGAAAAGCGCGTACTTGAACAACTGCCACGCGAAACGCAGATACTTGCGCTCGCCCGTGACCATATAGAGCAGCACCGCGACGGAGAGACCGATCGACGCGAGCAGGCCGAGCAGGCGGACCAGCAGCACGTCACCAGGCGGGCTGCTGCACCAGGCCGGCGACGCCCGCCGGCGCTTCCTCGCTTCGCTCGAAGCTCACCGTGTCCCACGCCGACGCATCGGCGAGCAGCTGGTGCAGCAGACGGTTGTTCAATCCGTGACCCGATTTGTGCGCGCTGAAGGCGCCCAGCAGAGGCTTGCCGAGAAGGTAGATGTCGCCAATCGCGTCCAGCACCTTGTGGCGAATGAACTCGTCCGCGAAGCGCAGCCCCTCGGCATTCAGCACCCGGTATTCGTCGAGCACCACCGCATTGTCGAGCCCGCCGCCCAGCGCGAGGCCCGACTCACGCAGCGCCTCCACCTCATGCATGAAGCCGAAGGTCCGCGCACGCGCGATCTCCTTGAGATACGAGGTTTCGGCGAAATCCACCGTCACCGACTGACTGCTGCGATCGATCACGGGGTGATTGAAGACAATCGAAAACGACAGCTTGAAGCCCGCGTACGGCTCGAGACGCGCCCATTTGTCGCCGTCGGAGACCTCAACGCGTTTCTTCACGCGCAGGAAGCGCTTCGGCGCCGGCTGTTCCTCCAGCCCGGCCTGCTGCACGAGCAGGACGAAAGGCGCGGCGCTGCCGTCCATGATCGGCACCTCGGGGCCGTCGAGATCGACGAAGACATTGTCTACGCCTAGCCCGGCAAGCGCCGACATGAGATGTTCGACCGTGTAGACCTTCGCATCGCCCTTGACCAGACACGACGACAGGCGCGTCTCGCCGACAAGGTCGGCGCGCGCCGGAATGTCGACGGGCGGCGCGAGATCGACGCGGCGAAACACGACGCCGGTATCGATGCGCGCCGGCCGCAGGCTGATGCTGACCTTCTGTCCGGTGTGAAGCCCGACCCCGGTGGCGCGGACGAAGGATTTCAGGGTGCGCTGCTTGAGCATCGGTAAGTAACTGACCAGCTTGTGAATTGTAACAGACCAGGCGCGGCCGGAGCACCCGCAAGGAGGATTTTGGGCGCTCCGGCCACTGGAGCGTCAATCCGCCTGCTTGCGCAGAAACGCCGGGATGTCGTACTTGTCCACGCCGCTTTGCTGGAGCGCCTCGACGGTCGAGGCGCGGTTACGCCGGATGACCGCCGGAACGGCATCCAACTGGTTGTAGTCGACCCCCTGCGAGACAGGCTGGTTGTCGGTGCCGGTCTTCTGCGTCACCACGAGCTGCGGTTTTGGCTGGCGTGCCGCCGTCGGCGCTCCGAGCCCCGTCGCAACGACCGTGACGCGCAGATCGTCGCCCACTTCCTCGTCGTAGACCGCGCCGAAGATGATGGTCGCGTCCTCGGCCGCGAAGCTGCGTACGGTGTTCATCACCGCCTTGACCTCGCCGTGCTTGAGGCTCGCCCGGGTGGCGGTGATGTTAACCAGCACGCCGCGCGCGCCGGCGAGCGTGACGCCCTCGAGCAGCGGGCTCGCGATCGCCTGCTCCGCTGCGATGCGCGCGCGGTCGATACCGCTCGCCTCGGACGAGCCCATCATCGCCATGCCCTGCTCGGACATCACGGTGCGCACATCCTGGAAGTCGACGTTGATGAGTCCCGGGCAGTTGATGATCTCCGCGATGCCCGCCACCGCGTTGTTGAGCACGTCGTCGGCCGCCCTGAATGCCTCGTCCATCGTGACGTCCTCGCCCAGCACCTCCTCGAGCTTGTCGTTCAGGATCACGATGAGCGAATCGACATGCTGCGAGAGCTCCTCGATGCCCTTCTCCGCGAGCCGCATGCGCTTGGTGCCCTCGAAGCCGAAAGGCTTGGTCACCACGGCGACGGTTAGCACGTTCAGCGAGCGCGCCACCTCGGCGATCACGGGTGCCGCTCCGGTTCCCGTGCCACCGCCCATGCCCGCTGTGATGAACACCATGTGCGCGCCGGCCAGCGATTCCTCGAGCCGCTCGCGCTCGGTGAGCGCCGCCGCGCGCGCCTCGTCGGGCTTGGCTCCCGCGCCGAGCCCGCTCGTGCCGAGCTGGATCTGATGACGCGCGCTGTTGCGCGCCAGCACCTGGGCGTCGGTGTTGACGGCGATGAACTCGACGCCCTCGACGCCCTGCTCGATCATGTGGTTGACGGCGTTTCCTCCGGCGCCGCCAACACCGACCACCTTGATGATCGGCCCCGCTGCTTGGCTGTCTACGATTTCGAACATGTGTTTCCTCCTTGCTGTTAAGTGATGCTCAGGCGATGAATCAGAAATTGCGTTGGAACCACTCGCGCATGCGGGCGAGCACGGCGCGCACCGAACCGGTCTGGCGCGACAGCTGGCCCTGCTGGACCTGCGAGGCGCCCTCCAGCAGCAGTCCCACTGCGGTCGCATAACGCGGATTGCGCACGACATCGGCAAGTCCGCCGGTGTAGCGCGGCACGCCGAGGCGCACCGGCATGTGAAAGATCTCTTCGCCCAGCTCGACCATGCCGCGCATCACCGCGCTGCCGCCGGTCAGCACCAGGCCGGAGGACAGCAGCTCCTCGAAGCCCGACTCGCGCAGCACCTGCTGCACGAGGGAAAAGAGCTCCTCGACACGCGGCTCGATCACCTCCGCGAGCGTCTGGCGCGACATGACGCGCGGGCCGCGATCGCCGATCCCCGGCACCTCGATCATCTCGTTCGGGTCGGCGAGCTGGCGCAGGGCGACGCCGTGGCGGATCTTGATGTTCTCGGCTTCGGCGGTTGGCGTCCTGAGCGCCATCGCGATGTCGTTCGTAATCTGGTCGCCGGCGATCGGGATCACCGCGGTGTGGCGAATGGCGCCGTTGGTGAATATCGCGATGTCCGTAGTGCCGCCGCCGATGTCGATCAGGCACACGCCCAAGTCGGTCTCGTCCTCCTGCAGCACGGCGCGCGAGGATGCGAGCGGCTGCAGGATGAGATCGTTCACCTCCAGACCGCAGCGCCGTACGCACTTGACGATGTTCTGCGCCGCAGACACGGCGCCGGTGACGATGTGCACCTTCACCTCGAGACGCACGCCCGACATGCCGATCGGCTCGCGGACGTCCTCCTGTCCGTCGATGATGAATTCCTGACGCAGGACGTGCAGGATCTGCTGATCGGTCGGGATGTTCACCGCTTTGGCGGTTTCGAGCACTCGGCCCACATCGAGCGCGCTCACTTCACGGTCCTTGATGGCCACCATGCCGGTCGAGTTGAAGCTGCGGATGTGGCTGCCGGCGATACCTGTGAAGGCCGACACGATCTTGCAGTCCGCCATCAGCTCGGCCTCCTCGAGGGCGCGCTGCACCGCGTTCACGGTCGCTTCGATGTTGACGACGACGCCCTTCTTCATGCCCTTCGACTCGTGACTGCCCATGCCCAAGATCTCGAGCGCGCCGTCCGGCCGCAGTTCGGCCACCAGCGCAACCACCTTCGAGGTGCCGATATCCAGTCCGACGATCAGGTCCTTGCTTTCCTTCGCCATTTCCCTCAGCCCTTGGAACCGGCCTCGCG
Source organism: uncultured Pseudomonadota bacterium (assembly GCA_963739205.1). Classification (GTDB taxonomy): domain Bacteria; phylum Pseudomonadota; class Gammaproteobacteria; order Burkholderiales; family SG8-39; genus DAHVFK01. Next base: position 570,145 of record CAVTZJ010000004.1, read on the forward strand.
CAGGGCGAAGCCGTTCGGATAACGCAGGTCTACGTAAGCGAGGCGCTGAGACATCTTCCCCAGCGTATCGGCGTACACCGCGACGAAGCGCGCGAGCCGCGCCTCCACCGGGTGGTCGGCCGTATCGCGCCCGAGCGCGACCTGCAAACCATCGTCCAGCCACAGCCGCCAGGCGTAGCGCGGCGTGAGCTCGACACGCACCGGTTTCTTGCCGAGCGGCGCCAGCAGCGCGGCGAAGCTGCGGAAGCGCTGCGTGACTTCGGCCTCCGTGCCATCCGGCCCGATGAGAAAAGGCAGTGATGCGTTGCTTTGCGCGGCGAAGCGCTCGCCGTCGCCGTCGACCAGGGCGTCGGTGCCCCAGTGCGCGAGCGGCACGTGCTCCTCCAGCCGGACTTCGAGCCGGTCGGGCCACAGGCGGCGCACGCTCACGCTGCGCACCCAAGGCAGCTGCTGCAGGGCGTCCCGCACCTCTCCCAGATCGACCGCGAAGAAATTGCCATCGATGTGGCCACGCGCTGCCTGCGCGATCTGCTCGGGCGTGGTGTGCGCCAGCTTGCCGCGCACCGTGATCTCGTGCACCGGAAACAGGCGCGAGCGCAGCATCAGCTGCGCCGCGGCGAACGCGAGCAGCAGCAGCGCGATCCCGGTCAGGACCCCGGCCACGGAGTTGAGCAGCCGCGGGTTATCCCACATGCGCGAGCTCCAGGATGCGCAGGCACAGATCTTCATAGGACAACCCCACGGCGCGCGCGGCCATCGGCACGAGCGAGTGGTCCGTCATCCCCGGCGCGGTGTTCACCTCGAGCAGGTGCGGCGCGCCCGAGCGATCGAGCATCAGATCGACGCGTCCCCAGCCGCTGCAGCCGAGGACCCGGAACGCCCGCAGGCAAAGCGCCTGGATCTCTCGCTCGCGCGCCGGCGGCAGACCGCAAGGAATGATGTAGCGCGTGTCGTCCGCGACGTACTTCGCCTGGTAGTCGTAGAAATCGCGTGGCGTCTCGAGCTTGATGATCGGCAGCACCTCGTCGCCGAGGATCGCGACCGTGAGCTCCGTGCCTTCGATGAATTTCTCGGCCATCACCGCTCTGTCGTAGTTGGCCGCGAGCGCAAACGCCTCGTCCAGCGCCCCGGCTTCGCGCACCTTGCTCATGCCGAGCGACGATCCCTCCGAGATCGGCTTCACCATGAGCGGCAGGCCGAGGCGCGCAGCCACCGCGCGCATGTCCGCGTGCGCGTCGAGCAGCTCGTGCGGCGGGGTCGGCAGACCGCTCGCCTGCCACAGCAACTTGGTGCGCAGCTTGTCCATGGCGAGCGCGGAGCCGAGCACGCCGCTGCCCGTGTACGGGATGTTCAGCCATTCGAGCACGCCCTGTACCGTGCCGTCCTCGCCGAAGCGGCCGTGCAGTGCGATGAATGCGCGCGCGAAGCGACCGCTGACAAGGTCGTCGATACCGCGCTCGGCCGGATCGAAGGCATGCGCCTCGACGCCCCGCGCGCGCAGCGCGTTCAGGACCATGGCGCCGCTCCTGAGCGACACCTCGCGCTCCGCGGAGCTGCCGCCCAGCAGCACGGCGACCTTGCCGAATTCGCGCGCGCTCAAGAATCCCCCACGATGCGTACTTCGGGGCGCAGCTCGACACCGGTCTTCTCGAACACCGTGCGGCGCACCGTGTCGATCAGCCACTCGATGTCGGAGGCGCGCGCCGCGCCCCGCGGATTGACGATGAAATTGGCGTGCTTTTCCGACACGCGCGCCCCGCCGCGTGCCAGCCCCTTCAGGCCGCAGGACTCGATCAGGCGCGCAGCGTGGTCGCCAATCGGATTGCGGAATACGCTGCCCGCGTTTGGCAGCGACAGAGGTTGCGCGGCGATGCGCCGCGCCAGGAAGTCCTTGATCTTCGCGCGCGACGCAGTTCCGTCGCCCTCGGGCAGCTTGAAGTAGGTCGCGACGAACCACTCGTCCGCGCCGATGCGCCCGCCTTCCTTGAGCTCGCAATGACGGTACGAGATCTCGAATTCGGACCTTTCGCGGCTGTGCAGCTCGCCGCGTCGGTCGATGGTCAGCGCGCGATCCACGATGTCCCAGGTTTCGCCGCCATAGCAGCCGGCGTTCATGGTGAGCGCGCCGCCGACGCTGCCCGGCACCCCGGCGAGAAACTCGGCGCCCGCGAGATTGTTCAGCGCCGCGAAGCGCGCCACCTTCGGGCACGCGACGCCGGCCTCGGCGTACACGCGCCCGAGCAGCAGCTCCGGGCGCCTGGCCGCCGCGTGCGTCAGCACCACGGTGCCTCGGTAGCCGCCGTCGCGCACCAGCAGGTTCGAACCCAGGCCGACGAACAGCAGCGGCTCGCTCGGCGGCAGCTGGCGCAGAAAGGACGCAAGATCCTCGAGGTCGGCCGGCAGGTAAACGCGTGCTGCCGCGCCGCCCGTTCGCCAGCTGGTATGCCGCGCCATCGGCTCGCCCAGCTTCAGCTCCCCGCGCAGCCCCTGCAACGCCTTGGCCTCAGACATGTTCATGCGCCCACGCCTCATGTTTCCGGGGCCGCGAGCTGCGCCGGCACGCCGCCGATCGAGCCCGCCCCCATGGTGACCACCACGTCGCCGTCGCGCGCCACGCGCCGTATCGCGTCCGCCATCTGCGCGATGTCCTCGACGAAAACCGGCTCGACCTTGCCCGCCACGCGCACTGCGCGCGCGAGCGACCTGCCATCGGCGGCCACGATCGGCGCCTCGCCAGCGGGGTACACCTCGGCGAGCAGCAGCGCGTCGGCGGTGGAGAGCACACGCACGAAATCCTCGAACAGGTCGCGAGTGCGCGTGTAGCGGTGCGGCTGGAAGGCAAGCACGATACGCCGTCCCTGGAACGCGCCGCGTGCGGCCTCCAGCGTCGCGGTCATTTCGGCGGGGTGATGGCCGTAGTCGTCGATCAGCGTGAAGCGTCCGCCGCCCTGCAAGGGGATCTCGCCGCAGCGCTGGAAGCGCCGCCCGACTCCGCGGAACTCCTCGAGCGCCTTGAGGATCGCGCGGTCCGGAATCGCCAGCTCGCCTGCCACCGCGATCGCGGCGAGCGCGTTCTGCACGTTGTGCCGGCCCGGCAGGTTGAGCTTCACCTCGAGCGGCGCGCCTTGCTCGCGCACCGCCCGGAAGCGCATCGCGCCGCCGGCGTGCTCGACGCGCTCGGCGCGCACTGCCGCGTCGGCCGCGAAGCCGTAGGTCAGCACCGGCTTTGAGACGAACGGCAGGATCTCGCGCACGTGGGCATCGTCGACGCACAGCACCGCGCTGCCGTAGAAGGGCAGGTTCTGCAGGAATTGCACGAATGCCTGCTTGAGCCGCGCGAAGTCGTGCTGGTAGGTGTCCATGTGGTCGGCGTCGATATTGGTCACCACCGCGATAACCGGCTGCAGGTGCAGGAACGAGGCATCCGATTCGTCAGCCTCGACAACGATGAACTCGCCCGAGCCGAGGCGCGCGTTTGTGCCCGCGGCGTTCAGGCGCCCGCCGATGACGAACGTCGGATCGAGGCCGCCTTCGGCCAGCACGCTCGCCACCAGGCTGGTGGTGGTCGTCTTGCCGTGCGTGCCGGCGATCGCGACGCCCTGCCTGAGGCGCATCAGCTCGGCGAGCATCAGCGCGCGCGGCACGATGGGTATGCGCCGGGTGCGCGCGGCGATCACCTCCGGGTTGTCACCAGCGACCGCGGTGGATACCACGACCGCGTCGGCGCCGTTGACGTTCGCGGCGGCGTGCGACGCGGAGACCTTCGCGCCGAGTCCTGCCAGGCGGCGCGTCGCCGCGTTCTCCGACAAGTCCGAGCCGCTCACCTCGTAGCCGAGGTTGAGCAGCACTTCGGCGATGCCGCTCATGCCCGAGCCGCCGAGGCCGACGAAGTGGATGTGGCGCACCTTGTGCTTCACGTGCGCTTCCCTTCCGCGAGCGCCATGCAGCGCTCGGCGACCAGGCGCGCGGCCTGCGGCCGGCCGAGCGCGCGCGCCTTGGCGGCCATTTCGAGCAGCCGTGCGCGGTCGAGAGACCCGATCAGCGCGGCGAGCCGCGCGGCGCTCAACTCCGACTGCGGCAGCAGGATCGCCGCGCCGCGCTCTGCGAGGAACTTCGCGTTGGCCGTCTGGTGGTCGTCAACCGCGTGCGGAAAGGGCACCAGCACGCTTGGCACGCCGCCCGCGGCGAGCTCGGCCACGGTAATTGCTCCCGCGCGGCAGATCACCAAGTCGGACTCGGCGTAACGACGCGCCATGTCCTCGATGAATGCGACCAGCTCGCCCTGCACGCCGGCGGCCGCGTAGCCTGCACGCAGCGCTTCGAGGTGCTTCTCGCCTGCCTGGTGCACGACCTGCGGGCGCTGCGGCGCGGGGATCAGCGCAAGCGCCTCGGGCAACACCGTGTTGAGCGCCTGGGCACCGAGGCTGCCGCCGACCACGAGCAGCCTGAGCGGGCCGCCGCGGCCGGCGAAGCGCTCGGCGGGCGCAGCCAGCGCGGCGATATCGGCGCGCACCGGGTTGCCGGTCCACTCGGCGTTCTTGAGCGCGCCGGGGAAGGCGACCATCGCCTTGTCGGCGAGGGCAGCGAGCACGCGGTTGGCGAGGCCGGCGATCGCGTTCTGCTCGTGCACCGCTAGCGGGCGGTTCAGCAGCGAGGCCATCATGCCGCCGGGAAATGCGACGTAGCCGCCCATGCCCAGCACCACGTCGGGCCGCACGCCGAACATGGCGCGCGCGCTCTCCCAGAAGGAAACCACCAGGTTCGCTGGCAACAGCAGCTTGGCGAGCAGGCCCTTGCCGCGCAGCGCCCGGGCGCGGATCCAGGCCATGCGGTAGCCGCGCTGCGGCACGATACGCGCCTCCATGCCGCTCTTCGCTCCCATCCAGACGACTTCCCAGCCTGCAGCACGCATCCGCTCGGCGACCGCGAGGCCCGGGAAGATGTGCCCGCCCGTGCCGCCCGCCATGATCAGGATCGTGCGGCTCATGCCGGCAGCCCCCGCGCGAGCTGGCGGCACTCCCAGTCGATGCGCAGCAGGATCGCGAGCGCCACGAAATTCACCAGCAGCCCCGTGCCGCCGAAGCTCATCAGCGGAAGCGTCAGGCCCTTGGTCGGCAGCAGCCCCATGTTGACGCCCATGTTGATCAGCGCCTGGAAGCCGATCCACACGCCGATACCCTGGGCCACGAGCGCGGCGAAGTGACGCTCGTGCAGGACCGCGCGGCGCCCGATCACGAAAGCGCGGAACACGATCCAGGAGAACAGCCCGATCACCGCCGCCACGCCCGCGAAGCCGAGCTCCTCGGCGATAACGGCGAGCAGGAAATCGGTATGCGCTTCGGGGAGGTACTGCAGCTTCTCGACGCTTGCGCCGAGCCCGACGCCGAACCATTCACCGCGCCCGAAGGCGATGAGTGCGTGCGACAGCTGATAGCCGCTGCCGAACGGATCGGACCACGGATCCATGAAGCCGAAGATGCGCTGCATGCGGTAGGGAGACGAGAGCACCAGCCCGGCAAAGCCGAGCGCCAGCATCGCGACCAGCAGGGCGAAGTGCCTGCCGTTCATTCCCCCGAGGAACAGCATGCAGAACGCGGTGACAGCGATCACCACCAGCGCGCCGAAGTCTGGCTCGCGCAGCAGCAGCCATGAGACGAGCAGCATGACCGCCAGCATCGGCAGCAGGCCCTTGCGGAAGCTCTTCAGCACGGCGTGCCTGCGCACCGTGTAGTCGGCCGCGTACAGCACCACCGCGAGCTTCATGAGCTCGGAGGGCTGGACGTTGAAGACGCGCAGGCTGAGCCAGCGGCGCGCACCGTTCACCTCGCGTCCGACGCCGGGCACCAAGACCATGGCCAGCATGAGCAGGGTTCCGACGAACAGCCACGGCGCCGCCTTCTGCCAGGTGCGCACCGGCACCAGGAACACGACCAGCGCGGCGAGCAAGGCGGCGCTAAGGAAAACCCCCTGGCGCAGGAGGAAGTAAGCGTAGTTGTGAGCCGTGAACCGGCTCGCCGCGGCGGTTTCGACCGACGCCGAATACACCATCACGAGGCCGCCCGCGGCGAGCAGCAGCGCAGCCCAGGCGAGCGAGCGATCGTACTCCGCGGTGGGCGCGTTCTGCGCGAAGACGTAGCTAGCCACGGGCGAGTCCCCTCACCGCCGCCGCAAATGCTTCGCCGCGGTGCCGGTAGTCGCGGAACATGTCGAAGCTCGCGCAGGCAGGGGACAGCAGCACCGCCTCGCCGGGGCGCGCGCTGCGCGCCGCGACGGCGACGGCGTCCTCGAGCGTGACGCAGGTCTCCAGCGGCACACCGCTCGAGGCCAGCGCGCGCGCGATGAGCGGCGCGTCGCGCCCGATGAGCAACACGCGGCTCGCGCGCTCCGCAACCGGCTGCGCGAGCGGTGCGAAGTCCTGTCCCTTGCCTTCGCCGCCCGCGATCAGCACCACCTTCTCGTCGAGGCCGCGCAGCGCGGCGATCGTAGCGCCGACGTTCGTGCCCTTGGAGTCGTCGTACCAAACGACTCCGCCGATGAGCGCGACCCGCTCGAGCCGGTGCGGCAGCCCGCGGAAGCTGCGCAAACCCTCGACGATCGCCTCGCGTGGAGCGCCGAGCGCGCTCGCGAGCGCCGCCGCGGCGAGCGCATTGGCGGCATTGTGCCAGCCATGAATCGGCAGCTCGTCCGCCGCGATGAGCGTGCGCGCGCCGTGCGCGAGCCACTTGCGGCCGCCCACCGTGGCAATGCCGAAGTCCTCCGGCCGTGGCGGCGCGTCCAGGCCGAACGAGATGCGCCGCCCCGCGGCGGGAGCGAGCGCCGCGGCGCGCGGATCGTCGCGATTCAGCACCTGCGTGCCAGCGCCGTGGAAGATGCGCGCCTTGGCCGCCCCGTACTCGGCCAGGCCTGCGTAGCGATCGAGGTGGTCCTCTGAGAGATTTAGCAGCGCGGCGCAATCCGGCGCGAGCGACCAGGTGGTCTCGAGCTGGTAGCTCGAGAGCTCGAGCACCCAGGCCTCGGGCAGCCGCCCGGCATCCAGCCGGCGCATGAGCGCGTCGAGCGCGGCCGGCCCGATATTGCCTGCCACTTCGCAGTCGACGCCCGCGCTACGCAGCAGGTGGCCCGTGAGCGCAGTGACCGTCGTCTTGCCGTTCGTGCCGGTTATCGCCGCGATCTTCGCGGCCGGGCCGCCGCGTACCTGCCAGGCGAACAGCTCGATCTCCCCCACCAGCGGGATGCCGTGCGCGAGCGCGTGCTGCACGACCGGCCCGGAGAGCGCGAGTCCGGGGCTAATGCACACCAGATCGATCCCTGCGAGCAGCCGGGCGTCGAACGGGCCGGTGACCAGCTCGCCGGAACGCTGATCGGCGGCGCGCGGCGGCGCCGCGCGCGTGTCGGCGACGCGCACGCTGCCGCCCGAGCGCTCGACCCAGCGGGCGACCGCCAGGCCCGTGTCGCCCAGCCCGAGCACCAGCACGCGCCTACCGGCGAGCGCCATCGGCTTCGGGCGGGGCAGCAGGCTGAAGACGGGCTCTGTCATCGACACGCTCACCTCAGCTTCAGGGTCGACAGGCCGAACAGCACGAGCATCATGGTGATGATCCAGAAGCGCACCACCACCTGCGATTCCTTCCAGCCTTCCAGCTCGTAGTGGTGATGCAGCGGCGCCATGCGGAACACGCGCTTGCCGCCGCTCGCCTTGAAGTACAGCACCTGGATCATCACCGAGAGGGTCTCGGCGACGAATACGCCGCCCATGACGAACAACACCACCTCCTGGCGCACGATCACCGCAATGGTGCCGAGTGCGGCGCCGAGCGCGAGCGCGCCGACGTCGCCCATGAACACCTCCGCCGGATAAGCATTGAACCAGAGGAAGCCCAGGCCGGCGCCAGCGAGCGCGCCGCAGAACACTGCCAACTCGCCCGCGCCGGGGATGTAGGGCAGGCCGAGGTACTTCGAGAAGCCGGCGTGGCCCGCGACGTAGGCGAAGATGCCGAGCGCGCTGCCGACCATGACCGTCGGCATGATCGCAAGGCCGTCCAGCCCGTCGGTCAGATTGACGGCGTTCGACGTGCCGACGATCACCAGAAAGGTGAGCACTACAAAGCCGACCGCGCCGAGCGGATAGGCGACATGCTTGAAGAAGGGCACGATCAGCAGGCTAAGCGACGGCGTGCTCTGCGCCATCCACGCGAGCGCGCCCGCGGCCGCGAGGCCGATGGCCGACTGCCACAGGAACTTCGCTTTCGCCGACAGGCCCTTGGGATTGCGCCGCACGACCTTACGGTAATCGTCTATCCAGCCGATCGCACCGAAGGCGAGCGTCACCAGCAGCACGATCCAGACGTAGCGGTTGGCGAGATCGCCCCACAGGACGGTCGTGACGCCGATCGCGAGCAGGATCAACGCTCCGCCCATGGTCGGCGTGCCCGCCTTGGTGAGGTGCGTGCTCGGACCGTCGTCGCGCACCGACTGTCCGATCTTGTAAGCGGTGAGCTTGCGAATTACCAGAGGGCCCATAACCAGCGAAATCGCGAGCGACGTGAGGCAGGCGAGCACCGCGCGCAGGGTGATGTAGTTGAAGACATTGAATACGCGCAGATCCTTCGCCAGCCAGTGAGCGATCTCCAGCAGCATCAGTGCGCCCCCTGTCGCGCCGCTTCGCCCGTGAGCGCGGCCACGACGCGCTCCATGCGCATGAAGCGCGAGCCCTTGACCAGCACGGTCGCGCCCGAAGTGGCGCGGTTGCGCAAGTCCGCGAGCAGCTCTTCGAGCGAGGCCGCGTGCGTGCCGCCGGCGCCGAATGCTTCGGCTGCGCTGCGGCTCGCCTCGCCGAGCGCGAGCAGGTCCGACACGCCGCGGCTGCGCGCGTAGGCGCCGACCTCGCGGTGGAATTCCGGTCCGCGCTCGCCCACCTCGCCCATGTCGCCCAGCACGAGCACGGTCGGCGCCGGGCAGGCGGCGAGGATATCGATCGCCGCGCGCACTGAGTCGGGATTGGCGTTGTAGCTGTCGTCGATGACCGTAGCCCCGAGCGCGGCGCGCTTGACCTGAAGCCGCCCGAGGTAGGGGCGGAAGGCGGAAAGTCCCTCGCCGATCGCCGCCGGGGCGACGCCCGCGGCGTGCGCGCAAGCCGCCGCGGCGAGCGCGTTGCGCACGTTGTGCAGGCCAGGGATTGCGAGCGTGGCAGGCGCTTCGCCCGAGGGCGTGCGCACGCGGATGTCGCTCGAGAGCGGCTTCAGCTCGTAGCGCGCGCCGACGGCGGACGGGCCCCCGAGCCCGAATTCGACGCGACGATGTGCGCCGGCTGCCCTGCGGAACACGTCGGCGTGCGGGTCGTCCGCGTTCACCACGGCGGTGCCGTCCGCGGGCAGCGCCGCATACACGCTCGCGTTCTCCTCGGCCACCTCTTCGACCGAGTGCATGAACTCCAGATGCTCGCGTTGGGCGTTATTCACCAGCGCCACCGTCGGCCGCGCAATGCCGGCCAAATATGCGATCTCGCCCTTGTGGTTCATGCCAAGCTCGATCGCGCAATAACGGTGCGCGGATCGCAGGCGCAGGAGCGTCAACGGCAGGCCGATCTCGTTGTTCAGGTTGCCCGCCGTGGCGAGCACCTGATCCTCGCCCGCGTGGCGCCGCAGGATGGAGGCCAGCATCTCCTTGGTCGTGGTCTTGCCGTTCGAGCCGGTGATCGCCACGAGCACCGGCTTGAAGCGCGCGCGCCAATCGCGCGCCAGGTCACCGAGCGCGCGCCGCGTGTCGCCGACGGCGAGCAGCGGCAGGGGCGCGGACCCAGCGTAGGCGCCATCGACCACCGCTCCGGCGGCGCCCGCGGCGCCCGCCGCGTCGAGGAAGTCATGGCCGTCGAAGCGCTCGCCGCGCAGTGCGACGAACAGCTCGCCGCGCCTGAGCGCGCGGCTGTCGGTCGAGACGCCCGAGAAACGCGCGTCGGGCCCCGAGTGGCGGGCGTCCAGCACGCGCGCGGCTTCGGCGAGCGTCATCATCGCGCCCTCCAGCGCGCAAGCGCCGCTTCGGCGAGCGCCGCGTCTGAGAACGGCAGGCGCCGGCCGGCGATCTCCTGGTAGCTCTCGTGGCCCTTGCCGGCGAGCAGCACGACATCCCCGGCGCCGGCTTCGCGCACCGCGCGCTCGATGGCCGCGGCGCGCTCGGGCTCGACGAGCGGTGCGCCCGAGGCGCCCGCGCGGAGCGCTGCGATGATCGCAGCCGGGTCCTCGCTGCGCGGATTGTCCGAGGTGAGCAGCACGCGATCGGCGAGCCGCGAGGCGATCGCGCCCATCAGCGGCCGCTTGGCCGGATCCCGGTCGCCGCCCGCGCCGAACACCGCCACCAGCGCCCCACCGCGCGCGTCCGCGAGCGGGCGCAGCGCCTGCAGCACCTTCTCGAGCGCATCGGGCGTGTGCGCGTAGTCGACCACCACCAGTGGACCGCCAGGACGCGCGAGGCGCTGCATGCGGCCCGGCACGGCGGGCAGCTCGCCGAGCAGCGCGGCGGCTTCGCCGAGCGGCACGCCGTGGGCAAGCAGGCAGCCGAGCACGCCGAGCGCGTTGGACACGTTGAAGCGCCCGAGCTGGCTGATGCGCGCCTCGGTCTCGCCCCAGCTCGTCACGAGCGACACGCGCATCGCCTCGCCCTCGAAGCCGATTTCGCGCGCGGCGACGAACTCGCTCACGCTGCCAGGCGCGACCGCCTCCGGCGATAGCGCGTAGCCGATGGTGCGCAGGCCGCGCGCGGACAGCCGCCGCGCGAGCTGCACGCCGAACACGTCGTCCAGATTCAGCACCGCCGCGGCGAGCCCGGGCGTGTCGAACAGCAAGCCCTTCGCCTCGGCGTAGGCCTGCATCGTGCCGTGGTAGTCGAGGTGGTCGTGCGACAGGTTGGTGAAAAGCGCGCAATCGAAGACGACGCCGCCGACGCGGCCCTGCGCCAGTCCGTGCGAGGAGACCTCCATCGCCACGGCGCGCGCTCCCCCGCTGCGCAGCGCGGCGAGCGTGGCGTGAACCTCGAGCGCGTCAGGCGTGGTGTTGACGGGCGCCGCGAGCGCCCCGGGAACGCCGTTGCCGAGCGTTCCGATCACCCCCGCCTTCTCGCCGCGCGCGCACAGCAGCGCGGCGAGCCACTGAGTGGTCGAGGTCTTGCCGTTGGTGCCTGTGACGCCGCACATCCAGAGCGACTCGGACGGTCGCCCGTAGAACTCGTGCGCGAGCGCGCCGGCCCGGCGCTTCAATCCGCTCACGCCGACGTTCGGCACGTTCCATTCGGCGCGCCAGGCGAAGTCGGCGGACTCCCATACCACTGCGGACGCGCCGCGGCCGATCGCGTCCGCGATGTAGGCACGCCCGTCGGCCGACTCGCCCGGATAGGCGAAGAACGCCACGCCCGGCGCGCAACGGCGGCTGTCCGAGGAGAGCCGCTCGATCATTGCTCCCTGCGAGGCGAGGTTCGTGAAAATGTCCAGTCGCGCGGATTCCACCCGTCCACCCAGCAGCCCTCGAGCCGCCAAACCGCCTCCACCACCGCGTAGATCAGGCCGCGCATCAGGTGCCTTCCTTGGCAGCGTCGCTGTCGCCCGGCGCGTCGAGCGGCTCGAGCGGCGCGTCGTACGGAACGCTCAGCATGCGCAGAATCCCCTGCATGACCTGCGCGAACACCGGCGCCGCGACCAGACCGCCGTAGTAATCGAGGCGCACGTCGGGCTCGTCGATCATGACGGCGAGTACGATGCGCGGCGCCGAGGCGGGGGCGAAGCCGGCGAACGACGCGATGTACTTGTCCGGGGCATAGCCGCCGTCCTGCTCCTTGTGAGCCGTGCCGGTCTTGCCGGCGACGCTCCAGCCCATGATGCGGGCGAGCGGGCCCGTGCCGCCCGGCTGCACCGCGAGCTCGAGCATCTTGCGCACCTCGCGCGCGGTATGCGCCGAGATCACGCGCTCCCCCTGCACGGGCGCGCCGGTGCGCAGCAGCGTGAGCGGCACCAGCCGGCCGTCGCGCGCGAATATCGTGTACGCGTGCGCCAACTGCATCAGGCTCACCGCGATACCGTGCCCGTAGGCCATCGTCGCCTGCTCGACCGGGCGCCAGGTCTTCCAGGGGCGCAGCTTGCCGCCTGACTCGCCGGGAAAGCCGAGCGCGGGCGGCACACCGAATCCGACGCGCCTGAACATGTCCCACATCTGTTCGCGCGGGAGCTGGAGCGCGATCTTTGCCGCGCCGACGTTGGAGGAGACCTCGATCACCTGCGCCACGCTCAGCATCCCGTCCTTGTGCGCATCGTGGATCGTGTAGCCGCCGATCCGGAACTTGCCGCCGTCGGTCTGCAGGCGGGTCGCCGGCGTGATGTGCCCCGTCTCGAGCGCGAGCGCGATGGTGAAGGGCTTGAGGGTCGAGCCCGGCTCGAAGCTGTCGGTGAGCGCGCGGTTGCGCAGCTGCGCGCCGGTGAGCCGCGCGCGGTTGTTCGGGTTGTAGGAGGGTACGTTCGCGAGCGCGAGCACCTCGCCGGTGCGCACGTCGATCGCCACGATCGCGCCCGCCTTGGCGCGGTGCACCGCCACCGCGTCCTTCAGGGCGCTGTAGGCGAGGCTCTGGATCTTGCTGTCGATCGACAGCGTCAGGTCCTTGCCGTCCTGCGCCGCGTGTACCGAACCGACGTCCTCGACGATGCGCCCGAGGCGGTCCTTGATCACGCGCCGGCTGCCCGGCTTGCCGCCGAGCGTGGACTGGTAGGCGAGCTCGATGCCTTCCTGGCCGGTGTCGTCGACGCCGGTGAAGCCGACGAGGTGCGCGGCGACTTCGCCCGCCGGGTAGTAGCGCCGGTACTCCTTCTGTTCGTACACGCCCGGGATCCCGAGCGCGTCCACCCGCTCGGCGGTGTCGGGCGACACCTGCCTTTTCAGATAGACGAAGTCGCGGTCGGTTTCCGCGAGCTTCTTCGCCAGCTCGCGCGCATCCAGCCCCAGCAGCTGCGCGAGCCTTCTCTTCGCCTGTGCGCTCGCCTCGACGTCGGCGGGAATCACCCATATCGACTTGACCGGCGTCGATACCGCGAGCGCCTCGCCGTTGCGGTCGAGCACCCTGCCGCGCGTCGCGGGAATCTCGAGCACGCGCGAAAAGCGTGCTTCCCCTTTCTCCTGCAGGAAGTCGGTCTTCATCGCCTGCAGGTAGACCGAGCGCCCGACGAGCACGGCGAAGCCCGCGACGAACACGATCAGCACGAAGCGTGCGCGCCATACCGGCAGGCGCACCACCGCGGGCGCGGCGGCGAAGCTCATTTCGCCGCCCCTGCCGGCAGCTTCACGATCACCACGCTGCGCGGGTCGGGCACGTGCATTCCGAGCGTCTGGCGCGCGATCTGCTCCACGCGTGAGTGCAGCCCCCAGGTGCTCGCCTCGAGCTGCAGCTGGCCGTACTCCACGTCCAGCTGGCGCGCGCGCTGCTCTTCGCGCTCCAGGTCGGAGAACAGCGTGCGCGCCTTGTGCTGCGAAGTGACGAGCCCGAGCGCGCAGACGACGAGAACCAGGAGGAGGAGAAGGTTCAGCTTCGCCACGCGTCGGGCTCGATTCGGTCAAAGAGCGACGGGTCGAGAGGCGCGCCCGTGCGCTCGGCGACGCGCAGCATTGCGCTGCGCGCGCGAGGATTCGCCGCAATTTCGGCAGCCGAGGCGCGAATGGCACGGCCGACGATCTTGAGCGGCATTTGTGGCATTTCGCTGGCGCGGATCGGCAAATCCCGCGGCAGTTCGGCGCGCGAGGCCGCGCGCATAAAGCGCTTGACGATGCGGTCCTCGAGCGAGTGGAAGCTGATCACGGCGAGCCTCCCTCCGCGCGCGAGCCGCGCAATCGCCTGAGGCAGCATCAGCGACACTTCCTGAAGCTCCCGATTGACGAGAATCCGTAGAGCCTGAAAGGTGCGCGTCGCCGGATTCTGGCCCGGCTCCCGTGTGCGGACCGCCGCACCCACGATATCGGCAAGTTGCTTGGTGCGAATGATGGGTTCGCGTTCGCGAGCAGCAACAATCGCCTTTGCAATCTGTTTAGCAAACCGTTCTTCGCCATAGCCCCCTATCGCCTCCCTGATCTCCCGCTCGTCGGCGGCTGCGAGCCACTGCGCCGCCGTTAATCCGCTGCTCGGATCCATGCGCATGTCGAGCGGCCCGTCGGCGCGGAACGAAAACCCGCGCGCCGGGTCCTCGAGCTGCGGCGAGGACACACCGAGGTCGAAGAGCATGCCGTGGACGTGCTGCACGCCCTGCGCGTCGAGCACGCTGGCGAGCTCGCTCAGGCGCGCGTGCACAGCGCGCAGCCTGGGGTCGGCGATCGTCCGCGCCGCCGCGAGCGCCTGCGGGTCGCGATCGATGGCGATCAGCACGCCGCGCGGGCCAAGCCGCTCGAGGATGGCGCGGCTGTGCCCGCCGCGCCCGAAGGTGCCGTCCACGTAGGTGCCGTCCGGCTGTACGGCGAGCGCCTCGACGGCCTCCTGAAGCAGCACGGCGCGATGCGTGAGCGTCTGGGCGCTCATCGTTCGCTTCCGCCGTCACAGCGAGAAGCCTTCCATACCGGGCGGCGGACTGCCCGAGCCCGCCAGGGCGCCGGCGAGTTTCGCGCTCCACACGCCGTTGTCCCACAGCTCGAAGTAGCTTCCCTGGCCGACCATCATCGCCTCGCGCTCGAGCCGCGCGTGCTGGCGCAGCGCCGCCGAGAGCAACACGCGTCCGGAGCCGTCGGGATCGACGTGCTCCTCGAAGCCGAGCAGCAGTCGCTTCCACCAGCTCGCCTGCGGGTTGAAGCTGGGGAATGTCTCGACCTTGGCGCGCACGGGCTCCCAGGCGCTCTCCGGGTAGATGAGTACGCAGCCCTCAGGGTGCGCTGTCAGCACGAGCGGCTTGCCGGGCTCGAGCAGCGCATCGCGATGACGCGTCGGAATGGCCAGACGGCCCTTCGCGTCGAGCGTGATGACAGATGCCCCGTGAAACGTCCCGCCCATGCCCCTTTTTTCCTTTGGTGGCGCACACGCGGAGTGTGGCTCCCGTGTTTTGCCACTTTTTTCTACGTTTTCCCACTGTATGGGAAAGGCAAGGGCTGGTCAAGGTTCAGTGAGGCATTTTTTCTCGTTTAGACAAAGACTTAGAAGGTAATCGGAAGGACACTTATCAGAATAAAAAGAGCACAAATAATCAGCCACTTAAATACCTAAGTGGAAGTGACTTCTAAAAATGATCCCGGACGGCCGTCGTCGGGGACCGACGCCCTCGGCGCTGCTCAGGTCCCGCGGGCCAGCCGGTCGATCGCGTCCGCAGGGATGTTCAGCTTGGCGCCCGCGGCGTGTATATCGCGCCAGGTGGTGGGGTCTACCGGAATGCCCTCTGCAAGGCGCCGCGCGCGCGTTTCGCGCTCCGGGTCGCCCGCGAGCCTTACTTTGTCGAAGCCCGGCGCGGGCGGCGACTTTCTCACCCACTCGACAAACGCGGTGGCTTCGCCCGCGAACGCCTGCGCGGTGCCGAGCCGGGCGGGGTCGATGAGGATCGTGAGCATGCCGTTCAGCACGCGCTTCTTCGTGCGCTCTCCCGTATGCTGCGTGCCGCCGCCGGTGAGCGCGCCGCCGAGCAGCTCGCACACCACCGCGAGGCCGTAGCCCTTGTGCAGGCCCATCGTGGTGAGCGCGCCGAAAGGCTCGATCACGCCGTAACGCGGATCGAGCGTCGGGTTGCCCTTGTCGTCGATCAGCAGCCCCGGCGCCACTTTCTCGCCCTTGTTGTGCGCGACGCGGATCTTGCCCTGCGCGACGGCGCTCGTCGCCATGTCGAGGACGAGCGGCGGCTGGCCGGCAAGCGGGACGCCGATCGTGCAAGGGTTGGTGCCGAAGCGCGCGTCCGACCCGCCGTA
Source organism: uncultured Pseudomonadota bacterium (assembly GCA_963739205.1). Taxonomy (GTDB): domain Bacteria; phylum Pseudomonadota; class Gammaproteobacteria; order Burkholderiales; family SG8-39; genus DAHVFK01. The sequence continues at coordinate 586,044 of CAVTZJ010000004.1, forward strand.
GGGCGCGACGATCGGCCGCGAGATGACGTTCACGAAGCTGATCGACACCAGGCCCTGCGCCACCGCCTGCTCGGCCCATTGGCCGATGCGGCAAAGATGGTGCGAGTTGGCGAGCGCCATCACCGCGACGCCGTGCTGCTTCGCACGCGCGATCGCCATGTCGGTCGCCTCCAGCCCGATCACCTGGCCGTAGCCGGCCTGGCCGTCGAGCGCGAGCAGCGCGCCGCCGTCGAACTTGATATGCGGATGGCGGTTCGGCTTCAGTCCGCCCTCCTTCAGCGATTCGACGTAGCGCGGGATCATGCCGATGCCGTGCGAGTCGTGCCCGGTGAGATTCGCGGTGACGAGGTTCTCGGCCACCAGGCGCGCCTCGCGCGCCTCGCTGCCGCCGGCGGCGACGATCGCTTCGATCGCGCGCATGAGCGGCGCGGATTGGAACACGTGCATGTCGGCCATGGAGTTGTCCGCGAAAGATGGCAAAGCGCGCAAGTGTACCGCGGCGCGGCGCTCGCTTGACAAGGCGCGGAGGCGGGCCCTAGATTCGCCCGATGATCGATAAGATTGTTCCGACGCCGCAGGCGGCGCTCGCCGACGTTCCCGACGGCGCGACGGTGATGATCGGCGGTTTCGGCAACGCCGGCATGCCCGCGCAGCTGATCGACGCACTGATCGAGCAGGGTGCGAAACAGGTCACGATCGTCAACAACAACGCCGGCAACGGCGACACCGGCCTCGCCGCGCTCATCAAGGCGCGGCGCGTACGCAAGATCATCTGCTCGTTTCCGCGCCAGGCGGACTCCTGGCACTTCGACGGGCAGTACCGGGCCGGCGAGATCGAGCTCGAGCTGGTGCCCCAGGGCACGCTCGCCGAGCGCATCCGCGCCGCGGGCGCGGGCATCGGCGCGTTCTACACGCCGACCGCGTACGGCACGCGCCTCGCCGAAGGCAAGGAGACGCGGCGCATCGGCGCGCGCGACTACGTGCTCGAATACCCGATCCACGCCGACTATGCGCTGATCAAGGCCGACCGCGCGGACCGCTGGGGCAACCTCAGCTATCGCAAGAGTGCGCGCAACTTCGGGCCGATCATGGCGAGCGCGGCGCGCTGCACCGTCGTGCAGGTCCGCGAGACCGTCGAGCTGGGCGCGCTCGACCCCGAGGATATCGTGACGCCGGGGATCTTCGTGCAACGCGTCGTGCGGGTCGCGCCGCGCGCCGCGCTCGGCAAGGCAGCCTAGGAAATTCGATGAAGAGGCTCGACCGCAACCAGATCGCCGCGCGCGTGGCGCGCGACATCCCCGAAGGCGCGTACGTCAACCTCGGCATCGGGCTGCCGACGCTGGTGGCCAACCACATTCCCAAGGGGCGCGAGGTGATCCTGCACAGCGAGAACGGCGTGCTTGGCATCGGGCCGCGCCCCGCGCCGGGCCAGGAAGACGAGGACCTGATCAACGCCGGCAAGGAACCAGTCACCCTGCTGCCGGGAGGCGCGTATTTCCACCACGCCGATTCGTTCGCCATGATCCGCGGCGGGCATATCGACTTCTGCGTTCTCGGCGCGTTCCAGGTCTCGGCCACGGGCGATCTGGCCAACTGGCACACGGGCGAGCCGGACGCCATCCCCGCGGTGGGTGGCGCGATGGATCTCGCAATGGGCGCCAAGAAGGTGCTCGTCATGATGGAGCACGTCACGAAGGGCGGCGCCAGCAAGATCGTCGAGCGCTGCACTTATCCGCTCACCGGCGTCGCCTGCGTGCATCGGATCTACACGGACCTCGCGGTGATCGACGTGGCACCCGACGGGCTGCGCGTCGTCGAGATGGTCGAAGGCCTGTCCTTCGAGGATTTGCAGCGCCAGACCGCCGCGCCGCTCAAGCTCGCGGCGGCGGCCAAGGCCGCCTAGCTCCCGTTCACGACAACCCGTCGCCGACCGGCACGTTCTCCGACTGCAGCTCGAGTCCCGAGCTCTGCGCTTGCTGCACGATGAGCGTGGCGAAATCCTGCTCGGTCATGCCGCGGCCGATCATCGCCTGCAACAAGTCGCGCGTCGCGGAGGCGAGCGGCATCGGCACCTCGAAGTGCCGCCCGGCGTCGAGCCCGAGGTCCAGGTCCTTGCGCAGCAGCTTCGGGGTGAACGTCACCTTGAAGTCCAGGTTCACGAGCGCCGGCGTCTTGTAGCGCGAGAAAGTCGAGCCCATCACGCTCTGATTGATGAACTCGAGGAAGGCGTGGCGCGGTACGCCGGCCTTCTGCGCGAGCACCGTGATCTCGGCGAGCGACTGGATCACCACTCCGAGGAACACGTTGTGGCAGATCTTGACGATGCGTGCGAGCTCGCCTTCGCCTACGTAGCTCGCCGCGGGCCCGATCATCTCCAGGAAAGGCAGCGCGCGCGCGAACTCGGCCTTCGGCCCGGAGCAGACGAACGTCAGCTTGCCCGCCTTGATCACCTTGGCGTTGCCGCTCACCGGCGCTGCGAGATAGCCGATGCCGCGCGCGGCGAGCAGCGCGCGCAGCGCGGCCGAGCTCTCGAGCGAGATAGACGAGCATTCGATCAGCGTGCGCGGCGCCTTGCCGCCCCCGGAAAGCAGGCCGCGCTCGCCCGCGATCACTTCCATCACGTCGTCCGAGGTCGCGACCATGCAAAAGACGAGGTCGCAGGCAGCGAGCTCGGGCAGCGCATGCGCGACCTTCGCGCCGTACTTCGCAAGCGGCTCGGCCTTGGCGCGCGTGCGGTTCCAGACGAGCAGGTCCGCGCCGCCCTTCGCCAGGCGCGCGGCCATCTCGTAGCCCATGCGGCCGGTGCCGATCCAGCCGATTTTCATGTCAGTAGCGGTTGGCAATCGGCAGCTCCTCGGCGGGGTAAAGCGAGATGATCTGCGCGCCTTTCGGTGTCAGGATCACCTCCTCCTCGATGCGCGCGGCCGACACCCCGTCGTTCGCCGGGCAGTAGGTCTCGACCGCGAACACCATGCCGGCCTTCAGCTCGATCGGCTCGCGGAACGAATTGAGCCGCGAGATGAGCGGCCGCTCGTGCAGTCCGAGCCCGAGGCCGTGGCAGAAGTTGAGCCCGAAGGCGTCCATCTCGGTCGCGAAACCGGCGTCCTGCGCCTTGGGCAGCTTCGCGGCCACCTTGTCCGTGGTCATGCCCGGCTTGAGCAGGTCGATCACGCGATCCATCCATTCGCGTGCTTTCATGTACGCGGTGCGCTGCGCGGGCGTCGCCCGCCCGACGTTGAAGGTGCGGTAGTAGCAGGTGCGGTAGCCCATGAACGACTGGATGACGTCGAAGAAGGCCTGGTCTCCAGGGCGGATCAGCCGGTCGGTGAAGTTGTGCGGGTGCGGCGAGCAGCGCTCGCCGGAAATGGAGTTGATCCCCTCCACGCAGTCGGAGCCCATCTCGTAGAGCCGCTTGGTGGCGAGCGCCACGATCTGCGACTCCATGACGCCCGGCTTGAGCGCCTCGGCGATGTCCTGGTAGACGCCGTCGACCATCGCCGCCGCCATGTTCAGCAGCGTCAGCTCGTCGATGTTCTTGACCTCGCGCGCCTCGAGCATCACCTGCTGGCCGTCGCGCACCTCGATGCCGAGCTTCTGCAGCTCGAACAGCATCGGCGGCTCAACCACGTCGACGCCGAGCGGCATGTCGCCCACGCCCTCGGCGTCCAGGATCGACTTGATCTCGCGCGCGGCGTCGCGGAACAGCGTCAGGTCGCCGCCGGTCGCGCCGCGCAGGCCGAGCAGCCCGGCGCGGCAGTGGTCGTGGTGCAGCCAGGGCGCGTGCAGCTTGTGATGCCGCGCGGCCGAGCCGAAGTCCCAGATGTAGGGATCGCCGTTTCCCGTGAGCAGCGAATAGCGCGTGAGCTTGTCGCGCGCCCACTCGCCGATCACGGTGCTGGTGGTGTACCGGATATTGTGCTGATCGAAGGACAGCAGCGCACCGAGTCCGGAACGCGCGAGAGCGCTGCGCACGCGCGCCAGACGGTAGTCATGCAGGCGGCGGAAATTGACTCGCTCCTCGAAGTCGACCTGCGTGTGCCCCGGCGCCTGCAGCGGGCGCTTCCAGTCGTGGTGCGGATCGACGTCGTCCGGCCGTACCTGCTTCGGTTCCGGGCGCTTCTTGGACTTGCCGGCCATGCTCTCCTCCCCGATGGAATCGTTTCGCAACGATAAACTGGCGCATGCTGCGGAAGCAAGCCGCCGCTCGGCTGAAATAGAATCTCGTCTCCCCATCTGCGAGGCGGCCATGCCAAAGACACGCAAGAAACCTTCCGAACTGCGCAGCCACCGCTGGTTCGGCGCGCAGGACCTGCGCGCGTTCGGGCACCGCTCGCGCGCCGCGCAAATGGGCTACGGGCCCGGGGACTACGCCGGCAAGCCCGTGATCGCCATCGTCAACACCTGGTCGGACATCAACCACTGCCACACGCACTTCAGGCAGCGCGCCGAAGAAGTAAAGCGCGGCGTGTGGCAGGCCGGCGGCTTTCCGCTCGAAATGCCGGCGATGGCGCTCGCCGAGGTCATGCAGAAGCCGACCACGATGATGTACCGCAACTTCCTCGCCATGGAAACCGAGGAGCTGCTGCGCTCCTACCCCGTCGACGGCTGCGTGCTGATGGGCGGCTGCGACAAGACGACGCCTGCGCTGATCATGGGCGCCACGAGCATGAACATTCCTGCAATCTACCTGCCCGCGGGGCCGATGCTGAAAGGCCACTGGCGCGGGCGCACGCTCGGTTCGGGCTCGGACACCTGGAAGTACTGGGACGAATTGCGCGCGGAGCGAATCACGCCGGGCGACTGGCAGGAGATCGAGGACGGCATCGCGCGCTCGGCGGGAACCTGCATGACGATGGGCACCGCCGCGACCATGATGTCGCTCGCCGAAAGCCTGGGCCTGTGCCTGCCCGGCGCCTCGTCGATTCCGGCGGTGGACTCGAACCACGCGCGCATGGCGACGCTCACCGGGCGCCGCATTGTCGAGATGGTGTGGCAGGACTTGAAGCCGCGCGACATCCTCGATGCGCGCGCCTTCGACAACGCGATCGTCACGCTCATGGGGCTCGGCGGCTCGACCAACGCCATCGTGCACCTGGTGGCGATGGCCGGACGCGCCGGCATCAGGCTGCCGCTCGAGCGCTTCAACGACATCTCGGCCAGGACGCCGGTGCTTGCCAACATCCGCCCATCGGGCAGGGAATTCCTGATGGAGGACTTCTACTACGCGGGCGGACTGCGCGCGCTGCTTGCAGAGCTGCGCGATCTGCTGCAGCTCGAATGCCCGACCGTGAACGGCCGCACGCTGGGCGAGAACCTCGCCGGCGCGCAGATCCACCACGAAGAGGTGATCCGCCGGCGCGCCAATCCCGTCAAGGGCTCTGGCGGCATCGTCGTGCTGAAGGGCAGCCTCGCGCCGAACGGCGCGGTCATCAAGGCGAGCGCCGCGTCGCCCGAGCTGCTCAGGCACAGCGGGCGCGCGGTGGTATTCGAGGACTACAACGACATGGCCGCGCGCATCGACCGCGACGACCTCGAGGCGGACGCCTCATCCGTGCTGGTGCTCAAGAACGGCGGGCCGCTCGGTGGCCCGGGGATGCCCGAATGGGGCATGCTGCCGGTGCCGAAGAAGCTGCTCAAGCAGGGCGTCAAGGACATGCTGCGGGTGTCGGATGCGCGCATGAGCGGCACCAGCTACGGAACCTGCGTGCTGCACGTGGCTCCGGAGTCGTTCGTCGGCGGCCCGCTGTCGCTCGTCAGGAATGGCGACCCGATCGAGCTGGATGTCGAGCGGCGCTCACTCGAGCTCAAGGTCCCCGACGCGGAGCTGCAAAGGCGTCGCGCGGACTGGAAGCAACCGCCGCGCAAATTCGAGCGGGGCTACGGCGCCGTTTTCTCCAAGCACATCAGCCAGGCCGACCGGGGCTGCGATTTCGACTTCCTCGAAGGCACCGCGCCGACCCCGGATCCCGAGATCCACTGAGCGTCGGCGCCGCAGATCGCGGATAATCGCGTCTCGCACACGAGGAGCTCCATGGACCTTTCGCAGAACGCCTTCAAGCGCGCGCTCAAAGCCGGCAAGCCGCAGATCGGGCTGTGGTCGAGCCTGTCGTCGCACCTTAGCGTCGAGGTGATCGCCGGCGCCGGCTTCGACTGGATCCTGCTCGACTGCGAGCACTCGCCGAACGATCTCGAGAGTCTGCTCACGCAGCTGCAGGCGGCCGCCGCCTATCCGACCACGCCGATCGTGCGCGTGCCGTGGAACGACACGGTAACCATCAAGCGTGTGCTCGACATCGGCGCGCAATCGCTGCTCATCCCGTACGTCTGCAGCGCGGAGGAGGCGAAGGCTGCGGTCGCGGCGACGCGCTATCCGCCCGCGGGCGTGCGCGGCGTAGCCGGCACCACGCGCGCCTCGCGCTTCGGACGGGTCAAGGACTACGCGCGACGCGCGCAGGAAGAGCTCTGCGTGCTCGTGCAGGTGGAAACCAAGCCCGCTCTGGACAAGCTCGAGGCGATCTGCGCGGTCGAGGGCGTCGACGGAGTGTTCATCGGCCCCGCCGACCTGCACGCGTCAATGGGGTATCCGGGCGAGACCGCCAATCCGGCGGTCATGCCGCTCATCGAGGAGGCGATGCGCCGCATCCGCAAGGCGGGCAAGGCGCCGGGCTACCTCTCGCCGATCGAGGCGGACGCCAGGCGCATGCTCGGCGCAGGATGCCTGTTCTGCGCGGTGGGTGCCGACGTCGGAATCCTGGCGCGCGGCGCGGATGCGCTAGCGGCGAAATTCAAGACCTGAAGAAAGAGCGCAATGAAGGCCGAAATCGTCCTCACCACGCGGATTTTCCCGCCCACACAGGCGATCCTCGAGAAGGAGTTCACCTGCCACAAGCTGCACGAGGCCTCCGATCGCGAGGCCCTGCTCAAGGAAGTCGCGCCGCGAGTGCGCGCGGTCGCCACCTTCGGTGCCGCAGGCGCCAATGCCAAGCTGATGGACGCGCTGCCCGAGCTCGAGCTGATCTCGAACTTCGGCGTAGGCGTGGACGCGATCGACCTGGAGGCCGCCAAGAAGCGCGGCGTCATCGTCACCAACACGCCGGACGTGCTGAACGACTGCGTCGCCGACACCGCACTGGCACTCACGCTAAACGTGATGCGCAAGTACCCGCAGGCGGAAGCGTACCTGCGCTCGGGCTACTGGGGTACGCGCGGCGATTACCCCCTCACGACCTCGCTCGGCGGCAAGACGATGGGCGTGCTCGGCCTCGGCCGCATCGGCGAGGCGATCGCCAGGCGCGCGCTCACCTTCGGCATGAAGATCCGCTACCACAACCGCCAGCGGAAGGACGTGTCCTACGCCTACGACGCCGACGCGGTGGAGCTGGCGAAAAACTCGGATGTGCTGATGATCGCCACGCCCGGCGGCGCAGGCACCAGGGCGATGGTGGGCGCGAAAGTACTCGACGCGCTCGGCCCGCACGGCTACGTCGTTAACATCGCGCGCGGCTCGGTGGTCGACGAACCGGCGCTGCTCGAATACCTGCAGCACGGGAAGATCGCGGGCGCCGGCCTGGACGTGTTTGCGAATGAGCCCAGGATCTCGGCCGCTTTCTTTGCCCTGGACAACGCGGTGATCTTCCCGCACGTCGGCAGCGCGACCAACGAAACGCGCACCGCGATGGGCAACCTGCAGATCGAGAATCTGCGCCTGCACTTCGCCGGCAAGCCGGTGCGTACGCGCGTGGTGTAACCGCCCGCGGAGGCGACATTGCGGCAAGCCGACGCGCTGGTGCTGTTCGGGATCACCGGCGACCTCGCGTACAAGAAGATCTTTCCAGCGCTGCACGCGATGGTCCGCGCCGGTCGCCTGGCGGTGCCGGTGATCGGCGTAGCGCGCGAAGGCTGGAGCCTGGAGCGGCTCGTAGAGCGAGCGAGAGAGAGCATCGCCGCACACATTGGCGCGACCGACCCCGCGGCCTGCGAGCGCCTCGCGCGTCTGATGCGCTACGTGCCGGGCGACTATTCCGAGGCAGACACCTTCGGCCGTTTGCGTCGCGCGCTTGGCGACGCCCGCCACCCGGTGCATTACCTCGCCATCGCGCCGAGCCTGTTTCCGCAGGTGGTGAACGGCCTCGCGGCCGCAGGCTGCGCCGATGGCGCGCGCGTCGTGCTGGAGAAGCCCTTCGGGCGCAGCCTCGAGTCGGCGCGCTCCCTCAGCCGGACTCTGCACGCGGCGTTCCCCGAGGAATCGATCTTCCGCATCGATCACTACCTCGGCAAGGAGACGGTGCAGAACATCCTGTACTTCCGCTTCGGCAATTCGTTCCTCGAGCCGATCTGGAACCGCAACTACGTCGAGCGGGTCGAGGTGACGTTGGCCGAGAGCTTCGGCGTCGCCGGACGGGGCAAGTTCTACGAGGAGGCCGGCGCGATACGGGACGTCGTGCAGAACCACCTGCTGCAAGTCGTGGCCTTGCTCGCCATGGAGCCGCCGGTCGGACCCGACATGGAGGCGTTCCGCGACGAGAAGGTTCGCGTGCTGAAGTCGATCCGTCCGCCCGAGCCCGTGCGGGCGGTGCGCGGCCAATACCGGGGATATCGCGCCGAGCCGGGCGTCGCGCAGGATTCACGGGTCGAGACTTTCGCCGCACTGCGCTTCGAGCTGGACTCCTGGCGCTGGCAAGGCGTGCCCTTCTACGTGCGCGCCGGCAAGTGCATGCCGGTGACGGCCACCGAGGTCATGGTCACGCTCAAACGCCCGCCACAGCGCAGGTTCTCGGGGCGGGAGTTCGATGCGGGCGCGCCGAATCACTTTCGCTTCCGCATGGGACCGAACGTCGAGATCGCGCTCGGCGCGACGGTCCTGGCGGCCGGCGGCCGGGGCGCGACCGCAAACGTCGAGCTGTACGCGTGTCGCGATCCCAGGCTGCAGGCCGAGCCGTATGACTTGCTGCTAAGCGCGGCGATAGACGGCGATCCCCTGCTTTTTGCGCGCCAGGACGAGGTCGAGGCGGCTTGGCGCATCGTCGACCCGCTGCTATGCGCTCCGCCACCGGCCGCCGAATATCCGCCCGGCAGCTGGGGCCCCGCGGCGGCGGACGTGCTCGTGGAGCCGCACGGCAGCTGGCACGACCCCGCGCCGCAAGTCTTAGCCTGAGACGTCAGCCTGACGTCACCTTGTCGCTCCTCGGCCCGGTCGGTATGATCGCCTGACGCCGACCGTGCGCAGTCCAACGAGAGTCGGCACGGCAGCATTCCATCCAAGGAGACGCACATGAAGCCATTCCATCGCCTCGTCGTCGCGGCATTCGCCGGCGCGGCAATCGCATTGCCCGCCGCGGCGCAGCAGGTGACCTTCATGACCGGCCCGCAGGGCGGTTCGTGGATCCCGCTCGGCGGCGCACTGAAGGGGCTGTGGGAGAAGGAAATACCCGGTCTGCAAATCCAGCAGACTCCCGGGGCCGGGATCGCCAACGTGCGCGGCGTCGACGAAGGCAAGGCGCAGATCGGCATCGCGAATTCGGCCACCACGGTAGACGGCCTGGAAGGCCGCAAGCCCTACCCGCAGAAGGTCACGCATGTCTGCCAGGTCGCCAACCTCTACCCGCAGTATTTCCAGGTCGTCGCGCTGGCCGATGCGAAGATCGCTTCATTCAGGGATCTGAAGGGCAAGGTGCTGGTGACGCAGCCCAAGGGCAACACGGCCGAGATCCTGACCGCCACGGTGCTGGAGCTGAACGGCATGAACTACCAATCGCTCTCGAAGGTGAACTTCCAGGCCGGTTACACCGACGCGGTTTCGCTGATGAAAGACGGACACGCGCAGGTGTTCACGCTCGGCACAACCGCCCCCGCCTCCGCGGTGATGGACCTCGCCAGCGCGCGCGACGTGCACATGGTGCCGGTGGACGACCATACGATGGCCGCGCTGAAGAAGATGAACCCGGGCTACAACAAGCTCGTCATCAAGGCCGGCACCTACCCGAAGCAGGACAAGGACGTCGCCGCGATCGGCTACTCGACGCACATCGTCGCGCGCTGCGACCTTCCCGAGGACACCGTGTACAAGATGACCAAGGTGATGGCGCAGCACGTGAGCGACATGGCCGCGATCGTGAAATCGATTGAAGGCGTCACCGCGAAGGACATGGCGATCGACATCGGCGTGCCGTTCCACAAGGGCGCAGCCAAGTACTACAAGGAAGTCGGCGCGCTCTAGCGCGCGCAGCCGGGCGCCCGGGGTCCCGACGGGGCGGCGCGGCCGCCCCGTTTTTCGTTCGGTTGCGCACGCACAGGCGAGGAGCAGCGAGTGGAAGAAAAGCAGGCCACGACGCCGGCGCAGACCGCGCTGCGCCTGACGGGGCTCGTCATCGCGGTCGCGATGTCGCTCTACCACATGTACGTCGCAGGCTTCGGTCCGCCCGAAGCGATGATCTTCCGCGGCACGCACCTGCTGTTCACGCTGACGCTGGTGTTCATCCTGTTCCCTCTGCGGCCGCAAGGCCGCGCCGCCTGGCGCGTCGTGGACCTCGTGTTCCTCGCCGGCGGCTGGGGCCTGGTGCTGCACATCTTCCGCAACTACGGTTATTTCGAGAACCGCATCATCTACATCGACGACCTGACGGCCTGGGACAAGTTCTACGCCGTGATCGCTGTCATGGTCGTGCTGGAGGCGACGCGGCGCGTCATCGGCTTGGCGCTGCCTCTCACCGCGATCTGCTTCCTCGTCTACGCGGGCGGCTTCACGCACGTCACGCCGCAGGTGCTGATGGAGCAGGTATACCTGTCGACCGAGGGCATCTTCGGCTCCACGCTCGGCGTTTCGGCCTCCTACGTGATGCTGTTCGTGCTGTTCGGCGCGTTCATGGAGCGCAGCGGCACCGGGCAGTTGTTCATGGACTTCGCGCTGTCGATCACCGGTCGCTATGCGGGCGGCCCCGGCAAGGTGGCGGTGGTCAGCTCGAGCCTGTTCGGCACCGTCTCGGGAAGCGCCGTCGCGAATGTCATGGTGGACGGCCCGATCACCATCCCGCTCATGAAGCGCACCGGCTTCCGCCCACACTTCGCGGCGGCGGTCGAGGCCGTCGCCTCGACGGGCGGCCAACTCATGCCGCCGATCATGGGCGCAGCGGCGTTCGTCATGGCCGAATTTCTCGCCGTTCCCTATGCGCAGGTGGCGCTGTGGGCCGTCGTCCCGTCGTTTCTGTACTACGCGGCGGTGTTCTTCGCGGTGCACTTCGAGGCCAAGCGATACAACCTCTCGGGCGTGCCGAGGAGCGAGCTGCCGCGCCTCGCCTCGGTGATGCTCGACCGGGGGCATCTGTTCGCCCCGATCCTGATCGTCCTGTTCGGCCTCATGGCGGGCTATTCCGCGCCGTTGTGCGCCCTCGCCGGCGCGCTCTCCTGCCTGCCAATGGCGCTCCTGCGCAGGGGGACGCGCGAGGGCATCGGCTGGCGCTCGGTCATCGACGCGCTCGAGGACGGCGCGAAGAACACGCTCGCAGTGGCGATGGCCTGCGCCTGCGCCGGCATCGTCATCGCCTGCGTGACGATCACGGGGCTCGGGATCGTATTCACCCAGATGGTGGTGGCGCTCGCGCAGAACTCCCTCGTCCTGGCGCTCGTCCTGACCGCGCTCGCGGGCATCGTGCTCGGCATGGGCATGCCGACGACGCCCGCCTACATCATGATGGTCGCGCTGCTCGTTCCCGCAGTGATCAAGCTCGGCGCGGCAACGCCCGCCGCGCACATGTTCGCTTTCTACTTCGCGATCCTGTCGGCGATCACGCCGCCGGTCGCGCTCGCGATCTTCGCGGCGGCGGGTCTCGCCAAGGCGAACATGTGGAAATCGGGCTTCGCCGCGATGCGCGTGGCCGCACCCGCCTACATCGTGCCGTTCATGTTCGTCTACGAGCCGGGGCTGCTCCTGATCGTCAAGGACTGGTCTACGCAGTGGGCGTACGTGGCGCTGTCGATCGCCACCGCAACCGTGGGCGCGATCTGCCTCGCTGCGAGCATGCACGGCTGGCTGCTGACATTCGCCGCGATGTGGCAGCGCGTGGCGCTGTTCTGCGCCGCGCTGTTGCTCATCAAGCCGGGTGCCTACAGCGATCTGGCAGGGCTCGCCCTGCTCGCGCTCGTGCTCGCGGCACAGCTGCTCGCGAGGCGCCGCCTGCACGAGCAGGCACAGGTCGCCGGGCCGGGCGCCTAGTCGTCGTCGAGCCGCCGCGCTTCACGCTCGACCCGGTACTCGCCCTCGATCACGCTTCCCTCCTCCCGCGCAGCGCGGCGCAGCTCCCGCGTGCGCCACCACAGCCACGCGCAAACGACAAGCGCCACGCTGGCGGCGACCGCGAGGATCACGGAAGTGAAGATGAAAGCAGCGACGAACAGCGCAATGCCGAGTACGGCGCCGAGAATTCGCTGCAGGAGGTTTTGCGCGTTCAAGGTGTGGGGACAATTTCTCACGGGCGGCCCATTACGGCAAGTCGCGCCCTGTACAATCGGCTGACACGAGCGGACAAGATCGTGACTGAGGGTCCAGACACCGAATCGCTCGCGCAAGAGCTGCTGGCGCTGCACGAGACGGGCGGCACTGTTGCGCCGTTCAGCGAGCGCTATGCGCAGCTCTCCGCCGCCGCGGGCTACGCGGCAGCGGCCCGGCTGCATGCGCTACGCCTCGCGCGCGGCTGGCAGCCGGTGGGCCGCAAGATCGGCTTTACCAACCGAACCATCTGGCCGCGCTACGGCATCTTCGAGCCGATGTGGGGCACGGTCTACGACCGCACGCTGGCACTCGCGCAGGGCGATCGCGCGACAGTGCCGCTCGCGGGGCTGGCGCAGCCGCGCATCGAGCCTGAGATCTGCTTTGGCCTGCGCGCGGCACCGCCTGTGACGCACGATGCGGAGGCCCTGCTCGGCGCGATCGAATGGGTCGCGCACGCCGTCGAGATCGTGCAGTGTCACCATCCCCGGTGGCAGCTCAAGATCGCCGATTGCACCGCGGACAATGGGCTGCATGGGCGCCTCGTGCTCGGCACGCGCGTTCCGGTGCGCGAGCTACCCGATCTCGCCAAGCGGCTGCCCGCGCTCGAAGTCGAGCTGCGCAAGGGCGGGACGGTCGTAGACCGCGGCAGCGGTGCCAATGTTCTCGGTAGTCCGCTCGAGGCGCTCGCTTTTCTGGTCGAGGTGCTGTCGCGGCAGTCCGCCGCGCCGGCGCTTGCGGCAGGGGAAATCGTCACCACCGGCACGCTGACCGATGCGCATCCGGTCGCCCCCGGCGAGCGCTGGAGTACTGCCCTCGCGGGCCTGCCGCTCGCGGGCCTGGTCGTGGACTTTACGTGACGCGGCCGCTCGAGGGCTTCACCGTCGTCGCGCTCGAGCAGGTGATCGCCGGGCCCTTTGCCACGCGGCAGCTCGCCGAACTCGGCGCGCGCGTGATCAAGATCGAGCGCCCGGGGAGCGGCGACGCGGCGCGTGGCTACGACACCACCGTCAAAGGGCTGTCGTCGCATTTCGTTTGGGTGAACCGCTCCAAGGAGAGCCTCGCGCTCGACGTCAAGCATCCGCAGGCAAAGCCGATCCTCGACAAGCTGATCGCGCGCTCGGACGTGTTCCTGCAGAACCTCGCACCGGGCGCGGTCGAGCGGCTCGGCCTGGGCGCGAACGAGCTGCGCGCGCGACACCCCCGGCTCGTGTGGTGCGGCATCTCGGGCTACGGTCCCGCGGGTCCCTACGCGGAGAAGAAGGCCTACGATCTGCTGGTGCAGTGCGAGGCGGGGCTGTTGTCGGTAACCGGCACGGAGGACGCCCCTGCCAAGGCCGGCATCCCGGTGGCCGACATCGCCGCCGGCATGTACGCCTGCGCCTCGATCCTCGCCGCGCTGCTGCGCCGCACTCGCGACGGGGGTGGGGCGACAATCGACGTCACGATGTTCGAGGCCCTAGGTGAATGGATGGGCTTTCCCGCGTACTTCAGCCACTACGGCGGCAGTGCGCCCCCGCGCCGCGGGGCTTACCACGCGACCATCGTGCCATACGGGCCGTTCCGTGCGGGCGACGGCGGCACGGTTTTCCTTAGCATTCAGAACGACCGCGAGTTCGCCCGCTTCTGCGAAACGGTGCTCGGCGAGCCGGCGCTCGCCGCCGACCCGCGCTTCGCGACCGGGCCGACACGCTACGCCAACCGCGAGGCGACCCACGCAGCGATCGAGCGCGTGTTTGCAACGCTCACCGCAGCGCAGGTCATCGAACGCCTGGAAGCCGCGGGCATCGCCAACGCGCGCCTGAACACGATGGAGCAGTTCTGGAACCATCAGCAGCTCGCGGCGCGCAATCGCTGGACGAAAGTGGATTCGCCAGGCGGCATGATCGACGCGCTCCTGCCGCCGTTCAACCTGTCGGATTTCGCGCCGCGCATGGATTCCGTGCCGGACGTCGGCGAGCACAGCGCGGCCCTGCTGGCCGAGTTGGGCTACGACGAGGCGCAGATCGCGCGCTTCGCCGCCGCCGGGGTCGTCAGCCTTTCGGGCGACTGACTTCGATCTTCGCGGCGCGCGCGAGGTCGCGGTGGATGCGCGCCACACGCTCCACCTCGCCCTTGGCCGCAAAGCGTTCGTAGAAGCCGTCGTCGCGGAATTCGCGCGCCAAGTCCCTCCAGGGCGCGAGGCGCTGCTCCCAGCGCGCCGTCCGTCCCTGCTCGGGCTCGGCATCCTCCCGCGCCAGGTCGGCGCATACCCGGATGAGGGCCTTGATGGTCACGGGCTTGGTGACCATGTAGCCCTCCTTGCCCCAGGCGTCGCCCCATGTCGTGCGCGCCGCCTTGAGGAAATCGCGTATCACCGCGTAATAGCGCGGCACCTCGTGCGCACTCCCGCCCGAAACCTGGATGCTGCGCCAGCGACCCCGCACCCAGCGGTGCAGTTCGTTGAACAGCTCCGCCTGCAGGATCCACTTGTCGCGCTGGCTGCGTCCGCCGAGCCGGTTGATGCGGTAGCGCAGCGGGCTGTCGCCCTCGCTGTAGAGTTTCTCGACCAGTCGCGCAGCGAACTTGCGGTCCGGGGCCGCCCAGGAGACCTGCTCGTACAGGTCGACGAGGTGGCTCTTGTTGATGCGCGTGGGCGTCGAATTGATGATGACGAACATCTCGGCCGCGAAATCCTCGCTGCGGCCGTCGAAAATGATGCACGGGACATTGATCGTTTCGGCTTCCTGCGGCCTGTCCTGCAGGTAGAAATGCAGCGCTGCGAGGCGGTGCTGGCCGTCGATGATCAGATATTTGGAGCTCGGCTCCGTCAGGCTGCCGACGCCCCCCTCGCCGCCCGGTCGGAATGCGAGCCGTTCGGATGTGAACAGGAGCACGGTGCCCGGTATCGGCGGTTGCGTGACGGCGGTCTCATAGAAATTGCGCAGCGCCTTCACCTTGGCGCGCGACAGCGCGCGCTGGAAGGCCTCGTCCGTGCGCTCGATTTTGGCGATGAACTGCGCTACATCGTCGTCGTGCGCGATGCGTCCCGGGGCGATATCCTCGCCCTCGCCGTAGAAGCGGCTGATGAAACGCGCCCTTGATAGCAGGTCGCGCGCCCTGTAGCTGGCGAAATAGAAAATGCCGTCCTTTTGCCGGATTTGCGTCGCGTGCACGACCGTCCCTCCCTCGTTTTTCTTCCTACCGCAGGCGTAGCCCGGGAATATACCCGACTAGGGGGGGATTTGAGGGGGATTGGCCCCCGGGGGCCGCCCTAACCCGGGCAGGCCGGTAACATGAGGGCCTGTAGGACCTCGGCGCTGCGCCGGTCCTGGACGAAGGCCGCGACGCCCGCGTTCGACAGCGCGGCGCCGGCCAGCAGCGCCAGGTCGCGCTTCGCCGACACGTAACCATCGGGCCCGAACTCGAACGGCCCGGCCAGGTCGACCACAACGAAGTCGTGAGTCAGCGTCCGGCCCTCGTTTTCGCCCCCTTGCACCCGGGAGACGAGCCGGCTCGCGTACGAGGCGAGGTAGAGCGCCACGCCCGAGGACTCGCGCGTACCGGTCAGCTTCGCTTGCGCCTCGACCGAAAGGGCGTCCCGGCGCGATTGCGTGGTCGAGAGGCGGATCGCGGCCCGCGCGGGCTGCGCGTTGATGCGAGCCAGCTGCTCGTCGAACGCCCCGGAGCCCCAGGCCCGAAAATCCTTCCCCTGCAACAAGACCTGCGGCGTGTAGACGAAGCCGGCGTGCCGCAACGCGGCGAGCTCGCGCTGGCGCAGCGAGAAGCCGCGCCTGGCGAACGGGTCGCTCCAGCCGAGGCCGTCCCAGTAGTCCACGTGCAGCGCGAGCGGCACCACCGAGCCCGTCGCACCGGGCTTACCGAGCGTGGACAGCCATTGGTCAGCCGGCGGGCAGCTGCTGCAGCCCTCCGACGTGTACAGCTCGACCAGCGCGTTGGTGCGGCTATGCGACTGGGCGCTGCACTGCCAGGCCATCGCGGGTGCGGACAGCGTGCAGGCAACCAACGCCGCCAGCGAGCGGGTAGCGAGATTTGAACTCATAGACGCCAGCCGTCTGTCGGTCGGGGTCGCGTCCGGCTTACAGGCCTACCCCCGCGCCGCGTACCGCGCTTCAGTGCAGCTGCGCCGCGCCCTTGAACATGCCCGGCTCGAGCGCGTGGCGCTCGAGCAAGCGATAGAACTCCGTGCGATTGCGCCCGGCGAGCCTGGCTGCCTGAGTGACATTGCCGCTGGTGATCTTCAGGATCCGCACCAGGTAGTCGCGCTCGAAGGCGCGGCGCGCCTCGTCAAGCGGCGTGAGGCTCGAGTCGCGCGCGTCGAGCGCCTGGTTGACCAGCGACGCCGGTACCACCTCCGTGGCCGACAGCGCCACCGACTGCTCGATCACGTTCAGCAGTTGACGGACGTTGCCGGGCCAGGAGGCGGACACCAGCCGCTGCATCGCCTCCGGCGAGAAGGCAAGCCGCGGGCGCCCATAACGCTCGGCCATGCGCTCGAGGAAGTGGCTGGCGAGCAGCGGGATGTCTTCGCGACGTTCGACGAGGGCGGGCAGGGAGAGCTTGACGACGTTCAGTCGGTAATAGAGGTCTTCGCGGAATTCGCCTGCGGCGATGCGCTCCTCGAGCCGGCGATGCGTCGCGGAGAGGATGCGTACGTCGACCGCCACCGCCTCGTTCGATCCGACCGGCCTCACGATCCGCTCCTCGAGCGCACGCAGCAGCTTGACCTGGATCGCGAGCGGCATGTCGCCGACCTCGTCGAGAAAGAGTGTCCCACCCTGCGCGGCCTGAAACAGGCCACGGCGGTCCTGCGTGGCGCCAGTGAAAGATCCCTTTCTGTGACCAAACAGCTCGGACTCGAGCAGCCCCTCGGGGATTGCGCTGCAGTTCACCGCGACGAATGGAGCGCCGGAACGCCTGCTCGAACGGTGAATCGCGCGCGCCAACAGCTCTTTTCCGGTGCCGCTCTGGCCGTAGATGCACACGCTCGCGTCCGATGCGGCGACCCGCCGCGCCTGCGCGAGCAGATCCTCCATCGCCGGGGAGCGCGTAATGATGCCCGCGCGCCAGTCCTCTCCCTGGCCGCCGGCAGGCGGGCTGGAGAGCCGCAACGCGTCCGACACGGTATCGAGCAGCAGCTTGCTGTCGAACGGCTTGGTAAGAAAGCTGAACACGCCTCGGCGGGTCGCAGCGACCGCTTCGGGGATGGTGCCGTGCGCGGTCAGGATGACGACCGGCAGCGAGGGCGCGTGGCGATGGATGGCGTCGAACAGCGCAAGCCCGTCCATGCCGTGCATGCGCAGGTCGGTGATCACGAGCTGGGGGCGTGAGACGGCGAGGCTGGCGAGCGCGCTCTCGCCGGAATCGGCGGTCGCCACCGCATAGCCCGCCGCGGAAAGACGCATCGCGATCAGTTGCAGTAGGTCCTTGTCGTCGTCGACCAGCAGGATTTTGGGGGCGTCGGAACTCATGGTTTTATCTCCGGTTGGCGCGCGGCCTCCTCGCGCCGGATTATGCCGCGTTCGATGGACTTGAATGCGTCGAGTTGCTTTTGCAGCGCTTCTTCGCGCTTCTGACCCTCGCGCGCGAGTCGCTCGTTCTCCTGCGCAAGGCGCTGCCGCTCCGCGATCTCGCTGGTGAGCAGGACCGCGAAGCTGCAGTAGGGCGACCTGCTGTCCTGCGCCGCCAGCGGCTTGAGCAGCGCCAGCGCGTGCGCTTCGTCACGCAGCGGGTCCGGCAAGGTCACCAGCATGGCCGCGAGCCGCAGGCGATTGGCGTCGCTCGGTTCGCGTCGATAGCCGCGCTTCGCACGCTCCAGCGCCTGTCGCTGGGTCTCGGCCGGCGCCCGCGACGCCGTCACGGTCTCGGAAGTGATGCGGCTCACGTCAGTAGATTCACGCGCCTGGGGCGACAGCAACGCACAGCCGCCGAGCATCATTGCGAGCGCCAGGGCGAGGCGCTTCACGCCGCCTCCGCTATGGCTGCGGCCGTCCTGTGCGGCAGCGTCACCCGGAAATGGCCCCCGCGTGCGCCGGCCACCACATCGATGCGCCCGCCGTGTGCCTCGACGTATTCGCGCGCGATGGCGAGCCCGAGCCCGCTGCCCTCCACGCGACCGCTTGCTTGGGCGCGACCGCGGTAGAAGCTGTCGAAGATCGATTCACGCTCCTCGGAAGGGACGCCCGGTCCCGAATCGATCACTTCGATCGTGGCCTCTCCGTCGCGCGCACGCGCGAGCACGGATATGGTACCGCCCTCGGGTGTGAACTTCACGGCATTGCCTAACAGGTTGTCGACGATGGAGCGCAGCTTTTCGGCGTCGGCGAGCAGGATCACCGGCTCGAGCTCCAGCGCCAGGCGCTGGTGCTTGGCGCGCGCGGCGAGCTGGTGGGCGCGCGCGGCCTCGCGCACCAGCTCTTGCAGCGCCACGGGCTTCGTGTCGAGCGAAGCCGCCGCGCGCAACGCGCGCTGGTAGTCGAGCAGGTCCTCGATCATGCGCTGCAGCTTCAGGCTGTTATCGCGCATGATGGCGACCACCTGTCGCTGCGCAGGCGCCAATGGACCCGCCACCTCGTCGTTTAGCAGCTCGGCACCCTCCCGAAGGGCGGTCAACGGAGTCTTGAGCTCATGAGACAGGTTGCGCAGGAAACGGTTCTTCTCCGCTTCCAGTTCGGTGAGCCGCCGGCGCAGCCAGTCCAGCCGCTCGCCCAGAAACTGCAGGTCGGCCGGCCCGTGCACTTTGATCGGGCGCGAAAAGTCGGCCCCGCCAAGCTGCCGAATCGACGCGTCCAACTGGGCGATGGGCCTCACGATGAAGCGCGTCAGCGCGAGCGCGATAGCGAGCGCCAGCGCAGTGCTGAAGATTACCAGGAGGATCAGGCGCTGCTGCACCGTCTCCGCGTTGGCGCGCAGACGCTCGACCTCGCGGTCGGCCACCAGATAGCTGATGGCGAGCGTCTGATATGCATCCTCGGCGAGCTGGCCCGTCTTGTCCGCGACCGCGCGCGGATCGAGTTCCGGCCGCGGGTCGGCGCTCAACTGATCGTACAGCGCCTGCTCCTCCTCGACTGTCCGATTGAGCGCGCTGAGCTGGGCACGGTCAAGCGGCAGCCGTGTCAGCTCGCCTGCGACCTGCTTGAAGCTCGCGTGCACCTTGGTGAAGTCATCCATCAGCTCCTTGTCCGAGGTGAGCGCAATCTGCTGCGCCAAGCGCTCGATCGATCCGATGCGGTTCACGAGCGAACGGCTAGCGCGCGCCGCACGAGCGGCATTGAAGACCGCATTGCCGCTCTGCTTGGCGAGGAGCTCGGTGTGCCAGGCCGAGTAGGCGAGCGCACCGACGAGCGGCAAAGCCACGAGCGTGAAGCCGGCGAGCAGCAGCCCTAGAAACGAGCGCGGGTAGGGAAGCGCGGTGCCTGCGGGAGGGCCACTAGCACTCATATGCCTATAATTTCATGCAAACTTCTGCAAGGGACAGGACAGATGTCACGAACCCCGAATGATGCCCCAAACCTCAAGCAGCTCTACCTGATCGCCGCCGTGGCGAGCAACGGCGTGATTGGGGCGGCTGGTAGGCTGCCATGGCATTTGCCGGAAGATCTGAAGCATTTCAAGGCATTGACCTCCGGGCATCCGGTCATCATGGGACGGCGCACCTGGGAGTCCCTCGGCAAGGCGCTCCCCGGGCGAGAAAACATCGTCGTGACGCGCAATCCGGATTATGAGGCCCCGGGCGCCAGCATTGCATCCTCGCTCGTCGCCGCTCTCGCGTTGTGCGCCGATGCGCCCAGCGCGTTCGTGATCGGCGGCGGCGAGCTGTATGCCGAGGCGCTGGAGTGCGCCGACGTCCTGCTACTCACCGAGATTCAGCGAGCTTTCGAGGGTGACGCGCGCTTTCCGGCGTTCGACCGCCACGACTGGCGGGAAGTCGACCGCCGCCCGCATACCGCAGCAGGCGGGCTAAGATTCGACTTCGTGCGCTACGAGCGCGCTTGTTAGCGCTTACTTTCGAAAATTCGCACTTCCGGAAGCGGGAAGCCGTTGAAACGGCTGGCGTACGCCGTGGTGTACGCGCCCGCGTTGTGCAAGTAGATGAAGTCGCCTTCCTGTAGGTCGGACGGAAGCGGCTCGTCGCGCAGCACGACATCAACCGAATCGCAAGTCGGCCCACCGACGTTCCACGGAATGTCGTGACCCGAGCGATCGGTACGGATGCGGTACTTGAGTCCCTCGGTCGTCTCGATCACTCCGCCGAACACCCCTGCGTCCCAGTGCATCCAGCGCTTACCGGCGCGCATCGCCGTGCCAAGCACGCGGCACACGAAGTACCCCGCATCCGAAACCATGTAGCGGCCCGGCTCGGCGATCACCCTGACCTCCTCCGGAAACGCCTTGAGCGCCTCGTTCACCACCTCGCCGATGACCTCGATCGACGGGATAGGCTTCACGTGCCTCACAGGGAAGCCGCCCCCGATATCGAGCAGTCGGGGCTTGAGGCCGGCCTTGAGCATCGCGTCGAACACCGCGCGCGCCTTCTCGATCCCCACCCGCCAGTTGGCCGGGTTGCGGCATTGCGAGCCGACATGAAAGGTGACCCCGGCGAGGTCCGCGCCCATCTTGGCCGCGGCGGCGATGATCTCGCGCGTGTCCGCCACGCCCGCGCCGAATTTGCCCGACAGGGGCCAATCGCTGCCGATGTTCGGCGTCGCGATGCGCAAATACTGCTTGGCATCGGGCTTGACTTCGAACACCCGCCTCGATTCATCGACGCTATCCACGACGAACCATTCGACGCCTTTGCTGGCGGCATAGGCGATGGCGTCCCGCGACTTCACCGGGTTCGAGTAGAACACTTCCGCGGCGCTCACGCCGAGGGTAATCAGGAGGTCGAGCTCGTCGATCGAGGCGATCTCGAAGCCGACGCCTTCCTGCGCCAAGACCTTTAGCACGCGCCGGTCGGGGTTCGCCTTTACAGCGTAGTGCGGCCGCACACGCGGCATGGACGCGCGGAAGCGGCGCGCCTTGTCGCGCACGATACCGGTATCGAGGATCAGGAACGGCCGCGTGTACTTCTCTCGTGCGGCCCGACGGACGATCTCGAAGTCGAGGCCGACTTCGGGATGCGTGTCGAAAAGGTGTTCTTGCGGAAGGTCTGTCTGCTTGTTGCGAGCGATGCTGCTAGGGCGAGCGCCCATTCAAGTATCTCCCAATGTCACTAAGTTTCGGGAAGTGCCTGTAGGGAAACGTCAAGATGCAGCACCGAGTTCCTCTTGCCTGTCATGATGACCTCCTTCCGATCGGTCAGACGTTGGGCGAAAACTTGGGGCGATTATAGGGTCGACCCCCGCGGAGTCAAGGGCTTAGCTACGAATTTTTACGCCCCGGGGGCGCCCCCGCGCGGCTCAGATGCGCGGCAGCGTGACGCCTTGCTGTCCGAGGTACTTCCCGCCACGGTCCTTGTACGAGGTCTCGCAGATCTCGTCGGACTCGATGAAGATCACCTGCGCCACACCCTCGTTGGCGTAGATCTTGGCCGGCAGCGGCGTGGTATTGGAAAACTCCAGCGTCACGTGCCCTTCCCATTCCGGCTCGAGCGGCGTGACGTTCACGATGATCCCGCAGCGCGCATAGGTGGACTTACCAAGGCACACGGTGAGCACATTCCGCGGAATGCGGAAATATTCCACGGTACGGGCCAGGGCAAAAGAGTTGGGTGGGATGATGCACACGTCGCCGCGGAAGTCGACGAACGACTTCTCATCGAATGCCTTCGGGTCGACGATCGTGGAGTTGATGTTGGTGAAGATCTTGAATTCGTTGGAGCAGCGGATATCGTAGCCGTAGCTCGACGTGCCGTAGGACACGATCTTGCGCCCGCCGAGCTCCTTCACCTGGCCGGGTTCGAACGGCTCGATCATGCGCTCGGCAATCGCCATGCGGCGAATCCACTTGTCCGATTTGATCGTCACGGGCTCAGGTGTTCTGCACCACGATGTTGGGGAACTTGGCGCTCATGTCCCTCTGCGACTCGGCGATCTTGACCGCGCAGCGGCGCGCAATGCGTCGGTAGATTTCGGCCACCCTGCCCTCGGGATCCGCCACAACCGTCGGGCGTCCCGAATCCGCCTGCTCGCGGATGGTCGCGTCGAGCGGCAACTGACCGAGCAGCTCCGTGCCATAGTCGCGGCACATTTTCTCCGCCCCGCCCGAGCCGAAGATGTGGCTTTCGTGGCCGCACTGCGGGCAAATGTGCGTAGACATGTTCTCGACCACCCCCAGGATCGGAATGCCGACTTTTTCGAACATCTTGAGGCCTTTCCGGGCGTCTATCAGCGCGATGTCCTGCGGCGTGGTCACGATAACCGCCCCGGTTACCGGCACCTTTTGCGCGAGGGTAAGCTGGATGTCGCCGGTCCCCGGAGGCAGGTCCACCACCAGATAGTCGAGCTCGCGCCAACGCGTGTCCTTGAGCAACTGCTCGAGCGCCTGGGTCACCATCGGGCCGCGCCACACCATGGGCGTGTCCATGTCGATCAGGAAGCCAATCGAGATCGCCTGGATGCCGTGGCCCTCCATCGGCTCCAGGCTCTTGCCGTCCTTCGACTCTGGCCGCCCGGCAATGCCCAGCATCATGGGCTGCGACGGCCCGTAGATGTCCGCATCGAGCATGCCCACGGAAGCGCCTTCCGCGGCGAGCGCCAGCGCCAGGTTCACCGCCGTAGTCGACTTGCCGACGCCTCCTTTCCCGGAAGCGACGGCGATGATGTTCTTGATAGCGGGAATGAGCTTGACTCCGCGCTGCACCGCGTGCGGAACCACACGCGACGTGACGTTCACTTTGACGCCCGCCGCCCCCGCCTGCTTGAGCGCCTGCACCACCTGCCTGCGAATAGGCTCGAACTGGCTCTTGCCGGGATATCCGAGCTCGATATCGAGCGACACGTCGTCGCCCGACACCTTGACGTTCTTTACCGAGCGGGTGGAGACGAAATCCTTCGTCGTGTTCGGATCGACGAGTTGTTTCAGGACCGATTGGACTTGCGCTTCGCTGATCGCCATGGTTGGTTCCTCGCCCCGCGCGCGGCCTGCGGGGAGAAAAGCCGGTAAGTGTACCGAAATCCGCGCGCCGCGGGCGCAGTAACCATGCTCCTTTTGCTAGAATCGTGCGCTTCGCTTCAGGCCCTTCGATGCCCCGTCGCAGGATCCTCGTCACCTCAGCCCTGCCGTACGCCAACGGGGCAATTCACCTCGGCCACCTGGTCGAGTACATCCAGACCGACATCTGGGTGCGGTTCCAGAAAATGCGCGGGCACGAGGTGCACTACGTGTGCGCCGACGACACGCACGGGACGCCGATCATGTTGCGCGCCGAAGCCGAGGGTATCTCGCCGCGGGAGCTCATCGAGCGCGTGTGGCACGAGCACAAGCGCGACTTCGACGGCTTTCAGATCGGCTTCGACAATTACTACAGCACCGATTCGCCGGAGAACCGCGCGTTCTGCGAGGACATCTATGCCCGGCTCAAGTCGCAGGACCTGATCGCCATCCGCTCGGTGGAGCAGTTCTACGATCCGGTGAAGGAGATGTTCCTGCCGGACCGCTACATCAAGGGCGAGTGCCCGAAATGCGGGGCGCGCGACCAGTACGGCGATTCGTGCGAGGTATGCGGCTCGACTTACGCGCCCACCGAGTTGAAGAACCCCTATTCCGTGGTCTCGGGTGCGACGCCCGAACGCCGCGCCTCGGAGCATCACTTCTTCCGGCTATCGGACGCCCGCTGCGAGCAGTTCCTGCGCCGCTTCACGCAGGGCGAGGAACGGCTGCAGCCCGAGGCCGCCAACAAGATGAAGGAATGGCTCGGCGAGCCGAGCGAGCAGCGGCTCGCCGACTGGGATATCTCGCGCGATCCGCCCTACTTCGGCTTCCCCATTCCGGGAACGGGAGGAAAGAAGTTCTTCTACGTCTGGCTCGACGCGCCGGTGGGCTACTTCGCCAGCTTCGCGCACTACGCTGTGCGCCGCCGCGCCGAAGGCGCGCCACTCGCGCAGAACGACTTCCTGCGCCCCGGTGGCGACACGGAGATGGTGCACTTCATCGGCAAGGACATCCTCTATTTCCACGCGCTGTTCTGGCCCGCCATGCTCGAACATGCCGGGTACCGCACGCCCTCGAAGATCTTCGCGCACGGCTTCCTTACCGTGAACGGCGAGAAGATGTCGAAGAGCCGCGGCACCTTCATCACCGCCGAGAGTTACCTAAAGCTCGGGCTCAACCCGGAGTGGCTGCGCTACTACTACGCCGCGAAGCTGGGACCGACGATGGAGGACATCGACCTAAGCCTGGAGGATTTCGTCGCGCGCGTGAACAGCGATCTTGTCGGCAAATACGTAAACATCATTAGTCGGTACGGCGCCATCCTGAGCAAGCACTTCGACGGCAAAGTCTTAGACGAGAATCCGAAGGCGCTGGTGAAGACCCGCAAGTACTCGATGCTCGCGTACGCCGGGGAAGAGGCAATTTGTCAGGCGTACGAGAACCGGGAGTATGGCCGTGCGATGCGCGAAATCATGCATGCGACGGACCTGATCAATCAGCAAATCGATCAGGACAAGCCCTGGGACATGGCCAAGGACGCATCCAGGAAGCAAGAGTTGCACGTGCTCTGTTCGGATTGCGTGAACGCGTTCCGGATACTCACCTATTATCTCGCGCCCGTTCTTCCGCGTACCGCAGAGCGCGCGGCAGAGCTCCTGGGGCTCGAATATCCGTTCGTGTGGGCAGACCTCGATAGATCGATCGAGAGAATTAGGCCATACAAGCACTTGATCACCCGCGTTGACACCAAGCAAACGGCCGCCCTCATCGAGGCCAATCGGGAAAGCGTACAGCCTTCCCCTGCGCAGCAATCGCAGCAACGTCACGCCCAACACCAGCAGCACGCGGCCACGGAGGCGGCGATGAGCGAAACCATTTCGATCGACGACTTCAACAAACTGGACCTGCGCGTCGCGCGCATCGTCGACGCCGAGCAAGTGGAGGGCGCAGACAAGCTGGTCAAGCTGACGCTCGATATCGGCAGCGAGACACGCACGGTTTTCGCCGGCATCAAGTCGGCGTACGCGCCCGAAGGGCTCAAAGGACGCTATACGGTGATGGTAGCGAACCTCGCGCCTCGCAAGATGCGCTTCGGCGTGTCGCAGGGCATGGTGCTCGCGGCCTCCGGCGAGGGGCCGGGAATCTTCCTCGTCGCTCCCGATACCGGGGCGCAGCCGGGCATGCGCGTAAAATGACCCCGTCGCGGCCGCGCGCGCCGCATCGGGCGATCGCCGATTGATGGAGACATCGAGCCGCACGCTGGTCTGCTGCGTCGTATTCCTCGACATCGCCGAGTATTCCAAGAAGCCGGTGAGCGAGCAGCTGCAGCTCAAGCAGGCGTTCAACGGAATCCTGGCCGATGCCGTTGCACAGGTGCCGCCGCGCGACCGCATCATTCTGGACACCGGCGACGGTGCGGCGATCACGTTCCTCGGCGACCCCGAGGATGCCCTGTTCGCGGCAATGTCGATACGCGACTCGAGCGGGTCCCTTCCGGTACGCATCGGGGTGAACCTCGGGCCGGTGAGGCTGCTGAAGGATCTGAACGGGCAGATGAACATCATCGGCGACGGCATAAACGTGGCGCAGCGGGTGATGGGTTTCGCGCAGCCCGGCCAGCTGTTGGTATCGCGCTCGTTCTACGAAGTCGTATCGCGCCTGTCGCGGGACTACACCAGACTGTTCACGCACGTCGGGCTGCGCACCGACAAGCACGTGCGCGAGCACGAGGTCTATGCGGTCATATCGGGCCCGATCGCCGCGCGCCGCGTTGAAGAAACGATGTCGCGCGTGAAGCGCACGCAGCGTGCAGGCAGCTGGTTTTCCATGCCCGGACCAGCCGGTCTTCACCGCGGGGCGCTGGTCGCGGCGCCGCTCCTGCTCCTGCTGTTCGCAGGTTCAGGCATCGCGCTGCGCGCTGGGATGCAGGGTACGAGCGCACCGCCGGCTACGGCCGAGCATCCCCTTGCGGGGAGCGCCCCACCGGTCTCAAAGGTAACGCAGGAGCCAGCGCCGGCCACCGACACCGTCAAACAGGCCGCGGTGCCGGCCGCCGCCAAGGAACCGCCGAGCGCGGAGCCATCGCAAGCTCAAGCTCCCACCCACAAACCGGCGAAAGCGACCGCGCATTCCGGCAAACAGCGCCCCATCGCGTCGACTGAAGCGCCAAGGCCGAAGGCGTCACCGCCACCCTCGGGTACGATTCAGCTTGCGATCAGCCCTTGGGGGGAGATAGTGGTCGACGGGACCAAGCGGGGCGTCAGCCCGCCGCTGCGGGAACTGGAGTTGACACCGGGAACGCACACGATTGAGATCCGCAACACAACGTTTCCGGCCCGGGTCGAGACCGTCACGGTTCGCTCCGGAGAGTCGGTCCGGCTACGCCACCGGTTCCGCTGAGATGGCCGCGAAGCGCGGACGGATCCTATGCCTGCTAGCCGCGACGGCCATGGTGCTGCTCGCCGGGTGCCAGTCGGAGCCGGTGCGCGAAATCCAGCGCACGCTCAACGACTTGTTCGCGCACAAGGGGGAAGCGGCGCTCGCAAGGGGCCTGCGCGAGTACGACGACGGCCACTACGCGCAATCGGCACGCAGCCTGCAGCTCGCGCTCGAGCAGGGGCTTTCGAAGGCCGACCGGGTCAAGGCGCACAAGTATCTGGCGTTTATTTACTGCGCCGACGGGCGCGTGGGGCCGTGCCGCGACGAGTTCCGCGCCGCGTTGGACATCGATCCGTCGATGCAACTCGCACCCGCCGAGGCGGGCCACCCCGTCTGGGGTCCCGTGTTTCGCTCGATGAAGGCCGGGCGCTGAGGTCGTGCCAGACTCGCGGGCGCCCACAATGGAAACGCAGTCGATCGGCCGGTACCGGATTGTCGCCGAGCTGGGGCGCGGCGCGATGGGCGTTGTCTACAAGGCCGTCGACCCGCTGCTCGAGCGCCCCGTCGCCATCAAGACGGTCAACATGGCGCTCGAGCGCGACGGCATCGAGAGGTACGAGGCGCGCTTCTACCAGGAGGCGCGTGCCGCCGGAGGCCTGAGCCATCCCAACATCGTCACCATCTACGACATCGGCAAGAGCGGCGAGATCGCCTACATGGCGATGGAGTACCTCGAGGGGGTCGAGCTGCGTTCGCTGATCGGCGAGGGGCGGATATTGCCCGTCGCTCAGGCCGTCTCGATCGCGATCCAGGTTGCCGAGGGGCTCGCCTACGCCCACCAGCGCGGCATCGTGCATCGCGACATCAAGCCGCCCAACATCATGATCATGTCGAACGGCATGGTGAAAATCACCGACTTCGGCATCGCGCGCATACGCGCGTCCGAAGTACTCACGCAGACCGGCATGATGCTCGGCTCGCCCAAGTACATGTCTCCCGAGCAGGTGCTTGGCAAGCGCGCCGACTTCCGCTCCGATATCTTCTCGCTCGGCATCATCCTGTACGAGATGCTGGCCGGCACGGCACCGTTTGGCGGCGACAGCGTCACGGCGCTGATGTACCAGATCGTCAACCTCGCGCCTCCGGCACCGAGCGTACTTAACTTCGACGTCCCGGAGCTGCTCGACTACATCGTCGCCAAGATGCTTTCCAAGTCGCTCGACGAGCGCTACCAGAGCGCCGCAGAGCTGGCGCAGGACCTGCACGAGTGCGAGCGTCAGCTGGCGACGCGCGGCGAAGTGGCACCGGCGCCGCAGCGACCGATGACGGCGTTTTCCACCGGGTCACAAGCCGCCATCGTGGGCGAGGAGGCGCGCGCCCGCATGCTCGAGCGCACGTTTGACCGTACGCGTCTCGCAGACGCGGATGCCGATACGCTGGGCGAGGTGCCGGCGCGCGGCATGTCGCGCAACTTCGATTCCGCCGAGGCGACGCAGCACCTCGCCGCGCTCACCGGCCTACAGAACGAGCCCGGGACCGGCGAGCAGACGCTGACGGCGACGCAAATGCTGCGTTCGGCGCCCACGCGCGAGCGCCGCGGCTGGCGGCGGCGCGACTGGTTGCTGGTGGGCGCGGCAGGCGTCCTCGGGGCGCTGCTTGCGCGCAGGATCGTAAAGGGCAAACGCAGTGAATAGCGCCCGCGGGTAGAATCCGGCCTTCGGTCAGCGATGCGCCCGTGCACCTAAGTCCGCTCGACGCCACACTCGCGCTTGCCTGCGCATGGCTGGCGCTGGGAATCTGCGGACTGGCGGCGCCCACGAGCATCCGGCTCGCGAGCCGGGTGATCTTCCCCGCGGGAGCACTGGTCGGTCTCGCACTTGCTGCGGTCGCGGTTTCGGCGATTTTCGAGCCGCCGCAGGCGCGCATCCTGCCGCTCGGCTTGCCGGACCTGCCGTTTCACGCGCGGCTGGACTCGCTCTCGGCATTCTTCCTGCTCATGCTCGGCGCGGTGGCCGCGGCGATCTCGATTTTCGCATGCGGCTACTTTCGCCGCGGTGAGGGCACCGCGCCGGGGCTGCAGGCGCTCTACTACCACGCCTTCCTCGCGAGCATGGCGCTGGTGCTGGTGGCGGACGACGCCTACTTCTTCATGGTGGGCTGGGAATCGATGGCCCTGTCGTCGTACTTTCTGGTGACGAGCGACCATCGCCTGGCCGAGATCCGCCGCGCCGGCTACCTGTACCTGCTGCTCGCGCACCTCGGGGCGATCGCCATTCTGCTTTGCTTCGGTGCCCTGCAGAGCGGCAGCGGCGATTACACCTTCGCCGGCATGCGTGCCCTGGCGCCTTCGGCGGGATGGGCTACCGTGGCGTTCCTGCTCGCGTTGGTGGGCTTCGGGGCCAAGGCGGGACTGCTGCCGCTTCATGCCTGGCTGCCAGAAGCGCACCCCGCGGCACCGTCGCCCGTCTCCGCCCTGATGAGCGCGGTCATGCTGAAGACGGCGGTCTACGGCATGCTGCGCGTGACCTTCGACCTGGTGGGCTTTCCCATATGGTGGTGGGGCGTCGTTGCGCTCGCTGCGGGGCTGGCATCCGCGCTGTTCGGCGCCGTCTACGCGGCCGTGCAGACCGACATGAAGCGGCTGCTCGCGTATTCATCGATCGAGAACCTCGGCTTGATCGTCGCAGGGTTTGGCCTGACGATCCTTTTCCGCAGCTTCGGCATGAACGCGCTCGCTGCGCTGGCCCTCACCGCGACGCTGTATCACTGCCTCAACCACGCGTTCTTCAAGAGCCTGCTGTTCCTCGCGACGGGCTCGGTGCTGCACGCAACGCGCGAGCGCAGTCTCGGGCGCTTGGGTGGGCTGATCCATCGCATGCCCTGGGTGGCGTGGACCGCACTCGTTGGCACCGTGGCGATCGCCGGTCTGCCGCCGCTGAACGGCTTCGTTTCGGAGTGGCTGCTGCTGCAGGCGTTCCTGTTTACCCCGGGCCTGCCACACTCCTATCTCAACATGCTGGTGCCGATCGCCGCGGCGTCGATCGCGCTCACCGCCGCGCTGTCGGGCTACGTGATGGTGAAGTTCTACGGCGTCGTGTTCCTCGGCCAGCCGCGCGAAGCCAGGCTCGCCGAAGCGCACGATGCCGGGCCCTGGGAGCGCGTCGCTCTGCTGCTGCTCGCCGCAGCCTGCGTCGTGCTCGGGCTGGTGCCTGCGATGGTGATCGGCATGCTCGATCCGACGACGAAGGCGCTCACCGGTCACGGCATGGCGAGCCTCGCCGGCGGCTGGCTGTATCTCGCGCCGATCGAGCCGCGGCGCGCAAGCTACAGTCCGGCGCTGTTCTTCCTGCTCATCACGATTCTCGTGGCGCTCGCGTGGTTCTCGGTGCGCGCCTTCTACCACGGCCGCGTGCGTCGCGCCGGCCCCTGGGATTGCGGCTTTGCCCCGCTCGACGCCCGCATGCAGGACACTGCCGAAGGCTTCGGCCAGCCCGTCCGGCAGATCTTCGAGCCGTTCTTTCGCGTCGAGCACTCTGCGCCGACTCCGTTCGACTTGCGGCCGCGTTATCGGGAGCTGGTCGAGGACCGGCTATGGCGTTGGCTCTACCTGCCGCTCGCGCGCGGCGTAGACAAGCTCACCTCGCTCGTGACGGTGCTGCAGCGCGGGCGCATCTCCGTGTACCTGATGTACAGCTTCGCCACGCTGCTCGTGCTGCTGTTCCTGGTTCAATGATCAACGTCGCCGGAATCGCCGCGCAATTCGCGGATGTCGTCCTGGCAATGCTGCTCGCGCCGTTGCTCACCGGCTGGGTCAACCAGTGTCGCGCCTGGCTGCAGAACAAGAGCGCACCCGGGCTGCTGCAGCCGTACCGCAACCTGAACAAGCTGTTCCAGAAGGAAGTGGTGCTGGCGCGCAACGCCAGTCCGCTTTTCCGCATAGCGCCTTACCTCATCTTCGGCAGCCTCGCGCTCGCGGCAGCGCTCGTGCCGACGCTGGACACCGACTTGCCGCTGAACGCCGCTGCCGATGCGATCGCGCTAGTCGGCCTGCTCGCATTGGCACGGCTGTTCATTGCGCTCGCAGGTATGGACGTCGGCACCGCCTTCGGCTCGCTCGGCGCGCGGCGCGAGATGATGGTCGGCTTCCTGGCCGAACCCGCGTTGCTGATGGTCCTGTTCACGGCCTCGCTCATCTCCAGCTCGACTTCACTCTCGACGATCGTGCAGACGCTCGCGCATAAGGAGTTCGTCATCTATCCCAGCATGGCATTCGCGGGCGTCGCCTTCACCATGGTTTCGCTGGCGGAAAACGCGCGCATCCCCGTCGACAATCCCGCCACCCACCTCGAGCTCACGATGATCCATGAAGCGATGGTGCTCGAGTACTCGGGACGCCACCTGGCGATGATCGAATGGGCCGCGAGCCTCAAGCTGTTCGTCTACTCGTGCATGGGACTGGCGGTGTTTTTCCCATGGGGCATCGCGCACGGCGGCGACTGGGTCGGCATCGTTCTTGCGCTGCCGGCCTTGCTTGGCAAGCTTGCGCTCGGCGGCGCAGCGCTCGCGCTGATCGAGATGCTTAGCGCGAAAATGCGCATCTTCCGTGCGCCCGAGTTTCTCGGTACGGCATTCCTTTTCGCGGTCCTCGCCATGCTGGTGCACGTGCTGCTGGAAGCTTGACATGCTTTCCCATTACGGCCCGCAGCTCATCAATCTTCTTGCCGCGATCCTGCTACTGCTCGCCTTCGCGATGCTTGCGCAGCGCCGCATGTTGTCGCTG
Source organism: uncultured Pseudomonadota bacterium (assembly GCA_963739205.1). Taxonomy (GTDB): domain Bacteria; phylum Pseudomonadota; class Gammaproteobacteria; order Burkholderiales; family SG8-39; genus DAHVFK01. The sequence continues at coordinate 617,777 of CAVTZJ010000004.1, forward strand.
ATCAATCTGTTTGCCGCGCAGGGATTCGTGCTCTTTCTTACCACGAGCCTGGTCGCCACGCTGACCGGTCAGCACCACCTCTATTGGTCCGCCCTGCTGACGCTCGGCCTGAAGGTCCTGCTGCTGCCGTGGATCCTTCACCGACTGATCCGGCGACTGAAGGTGAAGTGGGACGTGGAAACGCTGATCAACATCCCCACCACCATGCTGGTCGGAATCGTGCTGGTCGTGCTCGCATTCAATCTCGCGTTGCCGATTACCGAGCTCGCAGGCACGGTCACGCGCTCGACTCTCGGCATCGCGCTCGCGAGCGTGCTGCTTTCGTTCTTGATGATGATCACGCGCTCCAAGGCGATTCCACAAGTGATCGGCTTTCTGTCCATGGAGAACGGCCTGTTCTTCGCCGCCACCGGTGCCGTATATGGCATGCCCATGGTGGTGGAACTCGGCGTCGCGCTCGACGTACTGGTGGGCGCGCTGATTCTCGGAATCTTCATTTTCGAGATACGCGAGCGATTCGATTCGCTCGACACGCGCCACCTCGAAAATCTGAAGGAGCACTGATGGAGATGATTCTGCTCCTCGGATCGCCGCTGACGGGGGCGGCGGTGCTCGCGCTGTACGGCCACCGCGACCGTGCGGCCGAGCTGAATACCCTGTTCAGTGTGTTCACCTTCCTCGGCGCAGTCGCCCTCACCGTACGCGTCGTCGAGCATGGCCCCATGCGCGTGCTCGGCGAGCAGCTCTTCGTCGACTCGCTGAATGTGTTCCTGGTGACGCTCACCGCGTTCGTCGGCATGACCACAGCGCTTTTCTCGCGTCCTTACATGCGCATCGAGCGGGATCACGGCCGCGTTTCCGCGGCCGGCCTGCGCCTGTATCACAGCATGTACCAGTTGTTCAGCTTTACGATGTTGCTGGTGCTGACCACCAACAATCTCGGAATCATGTGGGTGGCCATGGAGGCGGCGACCCTGACCACCGTGCTGCTGGTTGCGCTATACCGAACGCACGCCTCGCTCGAGGCGGCGTGGAAGTACTTCATCTTGTGCGGCGTAGGCATCGCGCAGGCGCTGTTCGGCACGATCCTCGTGTACTTCGCCGCCGAGAAGGTGCTCGGGCCGGGCGTCAATTCGCTGCTCTGGACGCACCTCGACGCCATCAAGGGCAGCCTCCAGCCGACCGTGATGTCGATCGCCTTCGTCTTTCTGCTGGTCGGCTACGGCACGAAAGTCGGGCTGGTACCGCTGCATAACTGGTTGCCGGATGCACACGCCGAGGGCCCGACGCCGGTTTCGGCGGTGCTGTCCGGCTTGCTATTGAACGTCGCCCTTTATGCGCTCATCCGCTGCAAGGTGATCACGGACGGCTCGCTGCACGAAGCCGGCGCGGCGCCCTTCGCCAGCTCGCTGATGATCGGCTTCGGGCTGCTGTCTGTCGTCGTCGCGGCTTTCTTCCTCTCCAGGCAACGCGACATCAAACGCATGTTCGCCTACTCGTCGATCGAGCACATGGGTCTTATCACGTTCGCTTTCGGGATAGGCGGCCCGGTCGCGAGCTTCGCCGGGCTGCTGCACATGACCATGCATTCGCTGACCAAGAGCGCGATCTTCTTCGCCGTCGGACATGCCGTGCAGAAGACCGGCACGCAACTGATGGAGAACATCCGCGGTCTGATCCGCGTCAGCCCGACAGTCGCCTGGGGCCTGATGCTGGGCACGGCCGCGATTCTCGGCATGCCCCCTTTCGGCGTGTTCGCCAGCGAGTTCCTCATCCTGACGCAGGCGATCGCGCTGCACCCCTGGGCGGCGCCGATCCTGCTCGGTGCCCTGGGAGTGGCGTTCGCCGCGATATTCGGCAAGGTCCAGCCGATGGTGTTCGGCGACACGACCGCAAGGCGCCTGCCCCACCCGCCGGCGCTGCTGCCGGTGTTCACTCATCTCGCGATCGTGCTGCTGCTCGGCCTTTACATGCCGCCCTATCTCGCCGAGTGGTACCGGCAGGCCGCGCGACTCATCGGCTGAACATGCTCCCCTCGCTGCCCGGAGTGCCCCTGAAGCCGCTCGCCGGTGCCATGCCGGCCTGGCGTACCGAGCTGGACGCCCGGGGCTGGCGCGCAGCGGCAACCGCCGCGGCCGCGGCGGGGGCTCGGCTCGGCGCGCTTTGGTCAAGCGACGAGCGCGATCGCGGCGGCGGACTTCGCGTGCACGCACTTCTGGTCTGCTACGAAGGGCTGGCATGCCTCGAGCTCGCGCTGCCAGCGACGCAGGCAAGTTTTCCGGACCTGTCAGACATCTTCCCTTGCGCGGGTCGCATGCAGCGCGCGACTTACGACCTAATCGGGACGCGCGCGGTGAACGGCGCCGGCCAGCCTGCGGACGCGCGCGGCTGGCTTCGGCACGCTGCCTGGCCGGACGATGTCTTCCCGCTGCGCCGTGACGCGACGAGCGACGCCGCCTGGCCCGCCGGCGAAGACCGTTATGCCTTTGTCACCGTGGAAGGAGACGGCGTTCACGAAATTCCGGTCGGCCCGGTGCACGCCGGTACGATCGAGCCTGGACACTTCCGCTTCTCAGTTGTCGGCGAGCGCGTCCTGCGCCTTGAGGAAAGGCTCGGCTACAAGCACAAGGGCGTGGAAAAGCGCTTCGAGCAGATGCAGCTCGTGGACGCGATCCGACTCGCCGGGCGGATCTCCGGAGACAGCACCGTCGCCTATGCGTGGGCCTACGCCATGGCTCTTGAATCGATGGCGGGCGCGCGGCCGGTGGAGCGGGCATTGCTGTTGCGGGCGCTGCTGCTTGAGCGCGAGCGCATTGCCAATCATCTCGGCGACCTTGGCTACCTCGGCAACGACGGCGGCCTAGCCTTCGGGCTGGCGCAGTTTTCACGGCTCAAGGAGGATGTCCTGCGCCTGAACGCGAGGCTCTTTGGTCATCGCTACCTGATGGATTGCGTCGTGCCCGGCGGCGTCGCCGTGGACATTGAGCCGACCGGGGTTACCTCGCTGCTAGACGAGGCCGAGCGGCTGCAGCGCGAGATCCTGCGCTTGCGCGAGATCTACGACGACCACGCGGGCCTGCAGGACCGCTTCGTCGCCTGCGGCAAACTGAGCGCTGAGATTGCCGCGCTGCTCGGCGTCGTCGGCCTCGCAGCGCGCGCCAGCGGCCTGGCGATCGACGCGCGCGTGTATCCAGCCTGGGCGCCCTACGACCAGCTCGAACCGCGCATGTGTACACGACGGCACGGCGACGTTGCCGCGCGCGTAAACGTCAGGTTCGAGGAGTTGCTCGAGTCCCTCAGGCTCGAGCGCCGCATCCTACGTGGACTGCCCCCGGGCGCCGGTCGCGTCCCCCTGCCGCCCGTCGCGGCCGGTATGCTTGGCCTCGGCTGGATCGAAGGCTGGCGCGGCGAGATATTCATTGCGCTCGAGTCGGGCGTCGACGGTTCCGTGCGCCGCTGCCATCCGCACGACCCGTCCTGGCAGAACTGGCCAGCGCTGGAGCACGCCATTCTCGGCAACATCGTCCCGGACTTCCCACTCATCAACAAGTCCTTCAACCTGTCCTACGCGGGGCAGGATCTCTGAGTATGCACAAGCTGCTGCGTCAGATTGCGAGAGTGGGCATCAAGACCGAAGCGCCACCCTTGCCAAATGACGCGCTGCGCGCGGTGCGCGGCCGACTGAACGACGAAGTGCTGCGCCTCCTTGGCAGGGCGCTGGCGATCCGGCACGTCGACGCGGGCTCGTGCAATGGCTGCGAGCTGGAGATCCACGCGATCAACAATCCCTACTACAACATAGAGGGCCTCGGCATCCGCCTTGTGGCCAGCCCGCGACATGCGGACATGCTGCTGGTGACCGGGCCGGTCTCGCGCAACATGGAAGCGGCGTTGCGCCGTACCTACGACGCCGTGCCTGAGCCGAAGCTCGTGGTGGCGATCGGTGACTGCGGCTGCACCGGTGGAATCTTCGGTGAGGGCTATGCGAGCCGCGGGCGCGTGGCGAACGTCATTCCGGTGGACGTTGCGGTGCCGGGTTGCCCTCCCGCACCGGCCGCCATCATGCAGGGAATCCTGACCGCCGTGCAGCGCGCCCGCCGCTAGCGCCCGGCACGAGTCAAAACTTCAGCTTCCTCCGCAGGAAGCGGGCATTGCGTCGTTCGGATAGCCCTTGCAGGTCCAGCTCGTCTTGCCGTCACGCAGGCTCGGCGTCATCGCGATTTCGATCGCGTTGTTCGCGTTCCATGCACGAATCGTCCCGTTGCCTTCAACGAGCCACTTCATCTCGCCATGCTTGGGATCGACTCTGGCCTCGATCTTCACGCCCTGGCCCGCGCCGTCCAGTTTCCCGGACTTTTGCGCTGCTGCCTCGACCTGCTTCTTGGCACCGTCTGCGCCCGCGATCAGTGCCTCCGCCGCCGCACGCGACTCCGCGCCGGAAATTTGCGGCAGAACCACTGCGACGACGACAAACCCTATCAGGGCGAGCGCCGCCACAGCCAATAGCATGTTTCTCATTTATTGCCCCCCCGAACGATGCACCGACGATGTTCTTCTAACTAGACTTTATCATGCCGTCTAACCGGCGCCGTAGATAGGAACAAGGCCACGAATGAGCGATACGGTCACATTCCATGTAAGCATCGGCGGACTGGTGCAAGGCGTCGGCTATCGCGAGGGGCTGCGCCTTGAGGCCGAACGGCTCGGCGTCACGGGCTGGGTGCGTAATCGCCGGAACGGCACGGTCGAGGCGGTGATTCGGGGTCACAGAAAGGCGCTCGAGGCGCTACTAGGCTGGGCTCGCGTCGGTCCGCCCGCGGCGCGGGTTGCCGGACTGACCGTTCAGGAGGCTCCTGTTGCGCTGCAACGAAACTACGCCGGCTTCGAACGCTTGCCGACGATCTAGCCCGACTGACGTACGGCGCGCCGCTTGAGCGCGTTAACGACGGAGAACTGCCAAGGACGGCACGCCACCAGCAAGGCTACGCCGATGCCCCGGTTCGCCCCCGCCCCGGCATCGACCTCCGCGAGGTCGTTGAACTCGGCTACCAGCCGTTCCAGCCGGCGCTTGAGCACCGCGGCGGATTCCGGGGACATTTCGCGCGTCTCGAAGCGCAGCAGTTCCAGCGGAGCGTCGAATCGGCCATCGAGGAACTCCCGTGTGACTCGCTTGCCGTAGGCTTTCTTCACGGGCCCACCGGCGCGCCAGCGAAAGTCCTTGGCCACACGCAACCGGGCGCGCTCTCCCGGGCCCCAGTCGATCAGCTTCAGCCTAGCGAGGCGCGCGAAGGCGAGCGTCAACTCAGTCCGGGTGATGGAGTACGCCTCAAGAATCTCGCCGAAACGCCACTCGTTCAGCAACAGCCAGAACACGGACAGCAGGCGCTCGTCCTTCGCAAGGGCCGTCTCCTGCTCCGGCGCAAGCTCGGCCGGGCCGTCGCGCATCCCGCGGCTCATGCGCGCGGCCTCGAAGAGGTCCATTTCGAGCAGATCGAGGATTTCCTCGATCCGCCTGAGGGTGAAGCTGCCGCGCGAGAACATGCGCTTGACGCTCGGCTCCGACACACCTAGCGCGCGCGCCACATCGGCGTAGGTCATGCCGCGTACGCGCAGGCATTTCTTGAGCGTGTCGACGAGGCGCGCGCTCTGGAGCATGCGCCGCAAAGTATCACATTTCGATACTTTCCACGTCCGTATTGATATCTGCACAGCGTCGCGACAACAATTCGCCGCGACTTACGACCGGGGAGGACGCCATGCTCGCGACGCTTTCGCTGCCTTCGCTGCCGGAACTCGTTCCACCTGCACCAATACGCACGTATAGGGTCCGCTCGGCGGACGAATTGCGCAGTGCCATGCGCCAGCCCGAGCCGGGTGCCATCGGCGTGGACCGGACCGCCCTCGACCGGGTGCTGCGCTTCGACATGGCACGCCAGCTGGTCGAGGTGCAGGTCGGCACGCCATGGCAGGCGCTCTGCGCCTACTTCGCCGAGCGCGCTCCCGATCTGCGGTCCTTTGCCGAATGCAGCGACATACCGCCCAGCATCGGCGAATGCGTCGCGGCCAATGCTGCCGGCCCAGACGGGCGTCCCATGATCGTCCACGTCGAATCGCTCGCCCTCGTCACGCCCGACGGGGCGCTACGTCGCGCGAGCCGCTTCGCGAACAAGGAACTCTTCCTCCTGGCCATTGGCGGCCACGATCTGTTCGGCGCGCCGTACAGCATCACGCTGAGGGTCGACTCGCTGCTGCGCAGTGCGCGCGATTCACAGCCTGCGGCGATCCTCGAGATACCGGCGAACGAGGATGGCGGCGAGCAATGCTCGCTCGATCTGCTCGTGCCGCCGCAACGACTGGACGGCGTGCTGGCGCAGGTGCGCGAACGCTGCGCAGATTGGCACATTCCGATACGCAGCATGCGCGTGCGCCGCGTTCTTCCGGAAGACGAAACCGTGCTTCGCTGGGCTCGCTGCGAATGCGCCGAAGTGAAGTTGCGGCTCGCGCTACCGCCGGCTATCGGCGGGAATGTGCGCGCCGTCCAGCTGCGACGCGAACTGATCGACCTCGCGCTCGCCGCCGGCGGCGGCTTTCCGATCGCCAGCACGTTTCACGCCTCGCGCGAGCAGACCGAGGCCTGCTATCCCGAGCTGAAGTCGCTGCTTGCGGAGAAAAGGCGCCGCGATCCCGACGAGCGCCTGGACAATTCGTGGTATCGACACTACCGGGGACTGCTCGCCAGGGACCTATGTCCTGTGCGCTGGTCGCCCGGCGACTAGACTGCGTTTGCGTACACCAGGCGCACGTTCTCGGGCGTGAGCCACGCAGCCAGCTGCTCGAGCAGCTCGCCGTCCGGGCGCACGCGCCAAGCCTCACCGAGCGCGACATCGCAGGATGCGACGCCATTCTCATAGTGCACCAGGACGGAACAGCTGCCGTCGCCGCCCGCGCGGAACGGCGCCAGCAGCTGGGCAAGCCGCCTCGCGTCTGCCTGGCCATTCATTTCGATCCGCAGGCGCGCCGCGAAACGCTCGCGCACTCCCGCAAGATCGAGCAGCTCCTCCGCCGTGACCCGCATGCCACCGGAAAACTCGTCGCGCTGCACCTTGCCGTACACCACCAGCAGGGCATCGTCCTTCAGCTTGTCACGGTGCTTCTCGAATAGCTCGTTGAAAACGGTGATCTCGAGCTGCGCGCTGCCGTCCTCGAGTATTACGATCATCATGCGGCCACGCCGCGTCATCTGACTGCGCGCGGAGGCGACGACGCCCGCCAGCCAGATGCGTCCCTCCGAGGGCTGAACGCGCGCCAGCGCGACGCGCGGAAAACCGGCCAGATCACGCTCGTAAACCGAGAACAGGTGGCCGGAAAGACAGAAACCAAGTGCCGCCTTCTCCTCTGTCAGCTTGTGCCTGAGATCCCACGGCTTCGCCTCCGCCATCGGCAGCACCGGGCCACGCGCAGCGTCAGCTTCGCCGAACAGGCTCACCTGCGCGGCCTGTCGCTCGGCCTGCTCGGCGGCCTCGATGGCGCGCCCGACGCTCGCTAGTACGCTGGCCCGGTTCGTCTCGAGCGAATCGAATGCGCCGGCCCGCACCAGGGCTTCGATAGCGCGGCGGTTGACTACGCGCTTATCTACGCGCATACAGAAGTCAAACAAATCGCGGAATGGCCCCGCCTCGCGCACGCGAACGATCTCCTTCACGGCCGATTCGCCGGTGCCGCGAATCGCGCCCAGCCCGTAGCGGATCGTCTTCGCGTCTACCGGAACGAAGCGGTACGCCGACAAATTCACGTCCGGCGGCAGCACCGTAAGTCCGTTCGCGACGCTATCGTCGTAGAGCCCGCGAATCTTGTCGGTGTCGTCCATCACCGCGGACAAGTTGGCCGCCATGAAAGGCGACGCGTGATGCGCCTTCATGTACGCGGTCTGGTAGGCGATGAGCGCGTAAGCCGCCGCGTGCGACTTGTTGAAGCCGTACCCGGCGAACTTCTCCATATGGTCGAAGAGCTGCGTGGCGCGGCCGCGCGATAGTCCGCCCTTCTCGGCGCCAGAGACGAAGATGTCCCGATGTTCGGCCATCTCTTCGGGCTTCTTCTTGCCCATCGCGCGGCGCAGCAGGTCTGCGCTCCCCAGCGTGTATCCGCCGATCACCTGCGCGATCTGCATCACCTGCTCCTGGTAGACCATGATGCCGTAGGTCGGCCCGAGGATCGGTTTGAGGCGCGGATCGAGGTATTCGACAGGCTCCTGGCCGTGCTTACGCGCGATGAAATCCGGAATCAGGTCCATCGGCCCCGGCCTGTAGAGCGCGACCAGCGCGATGATGTCCTCGAAGCGGTCCGGTTGCGCACGTTTGATGAGGTCGCGCATGCCGCGCGATTCAAGCTGGAACACGGCCGTCGTGTTTCCCGACGCGAGCAGCGCGTAGGCATTGCGGTCGTCGAGCGGGATGCGATCGAGGGCGAAGGCCTCGTCGCCGAGCGCGCGCACGTAGCGCTCGGCCCAGTCCAGAACCGTGAGCGTCGTCAGGCCGAGAAAATCGAACTTTACGAGGCCTACTGCCTCGACGTCGTCCTTATCGAGCTGGGAGATGACGTTCACGGTGCCTTCCGCCGCGTACAGAGGGCAGTAGTCCGTGAGCCGCCCCGGAGCGATCAGCACCCCGCCCGCGTGCATGCCGACGTTGCGCGTCAGGCCTTCGAGCTTGCCGCCGAGCTCGAGAAGCTCGCGCACCTCGTCTTCGTTGCGCTCGCGTTCGGCAAGCAGCGGCTCCATCTGGCGCGCATCCCGCAGAGTGATCGTCTTGCCGGGCTGGACCGGAATGAGCTTGGCGATCTGGTCGCAGAAGTTGTAGCCCAGGTCGAGCACCCTGCCACAGTCACGCACGACGGCGCGCGCGGCCATCGTGCCGAATGTCGCGATTTGCGACACGCTCTGCTCGCCGTAGCGCGCGCGCACGTAGTTGATAACCTTGTCGCGGCCGTCCTGGCAGAAATCGATGTCGAAATCCGGCATCGAAACGCGCTCCGGATTCAGAAATCGCTCGAACAGCAGATCGTATTTGAGCGGGTCCAGGTCGGTGATTCCGAGCGAATAGGCAACCAGAGAACCGGCGCCCGACCCGCGTCCCGGGCCGACGGGCACCTCGTTGGATTTCGCCCAATTTATGAAGTCGGCGACGATCAGGAAGTAGCCTGCGAAACCCATGTGCACGATCGTTTCCAGCTCGAACGTCAGGCGCTCGCGATATTGGGCCGCCCGCGCCGCGCGCATGGCCTCCTCGGGATAGAGCTTTGCCAGGCGCTTCTCGAGTCCAACCTCGGCTTGCTCCCGGAGATACTGCTCCAGCGTGATCCCCGGCGGCGTCGGAAAAGCTGGCAGGCGATTCTTTCCCAGCTCAATCTCGAGATTGCAGCGGCGCGCGATTTCGACCGAGTTCTCGAGCGCCTGCGGTATGTCCGCGAACAGTTGCGACATCTCGGCCTGCGATTTGAAGTACTGATCGGGCGTAAAAAGACGCGGCCGGCGCCTGTCGCCGAGGACGTAGCCCTGCGCAATGCACACGCGTGCCTCGTGCGCCTTGTAGTCCTCAGGGGCGAGAAACTGCACGGGATGCGTTGCGACGACCGGAAGGTCGAGCCGCGTCGCCAGCTCGACGGAGCGCGTCACCAGCGTTTCGGCCTGGGACAAACCGGCGCGCTGCAGCTCCACGTAGAATCGCCCCGGAAACCGGCCCGCCCATTGGCGCGCGACTTTCTCCGCGAGGCCTGCGTTACCCGCAAGGAGCGCCTGGCCGAGTTCCCCGAATGGCCCTCCGGAGAGCGCGATCAGGCCCTCGGTGCCGAGCTCCTCGAACCATGTGCGCGCGAGATCTGCACGCGCCCGGTGCTGGTTCTTCAGCCAGGCGCGCGACAGCAGTTCCGACAGCCTCAGGTAGCCCGCGTGCGAAGCGCACAGGAGCACCATCCGAAACGGTTTGTCGCGGTCCGCTTCGTTCTGGATCCAGCAATCCGCACCGATTATCGGCTTGATGCCGGCAGAGCGCGCCGCCTTGTAGAACTTCACCATGCCGAAGAAATTCGCCGCGTCCGTCATCGCGAGCGCCGGCATCTCGTCCCCCGCAGCGAGTGCAACGGCTTCGTCGATGCGGACAATGCCGTCCGTCACCGAGTACTCGCTGTGCAGGCGAAGGTGGACGAAGCGAGGTGCGGCCATGAGCGAGAAAAATTCTAGCACTGCGTTGCGGTGCGCATGACGTCTTGCGCTGCGGTTATCATCCACGACCCCATGCATACGCCTGCCGCTTCCGCCAGACATGCTGCACCGGGCATTGCGCTCGTCGCGCTCATGCTCGGCGCGACCTGCATCGCGCTGTCGCCGATCTTCGTGCGCGTGTCGGAAGCCGGTCCAACACCTACCGCCTTCTGGCGCGTCGCGATCGCTGTTCCAGCGCTCTGGCTGGCATGGTTTCTCGCGCCGGGCTCGGCTGGCACCCGGTCGCCGGCGCGACTAGGGCCGTTGCTCGTCGCTGCGGGTCTTGCCTTCGCCGGTGATCTGGCCTTCTGGCACACTTCTATCAAGCTGACTTCAGTCGCGAATTCCACGCTGCTCGCGAATCTTGCGTCCATTTTCGTCACCCTGGCTGCATGGATGATCTGGCGGCAAAGACCAAGCAGGCTTTTCCTTGTCGGACTCGCCGCCGCGCTCGCCGGGGTGGCGCTGCTGGTGCGCGCAAGCGTCGCCACGTCCTCCACCGGATTGACGGGCGACGCTCTCGGAGTCGTCACTGCCGCCTTCTACGCCTGGTACCTGTTGGCGGTGAAGGGTCTGCGCGACCGCGGCGCGACGACCTTGCGCCTGATGGCGGTCACCAGCGGCGTCACCGCGCTGGTCCTGCTTCCCATTGCGCTCGCCTCCGGCGAGCCTTTTCTTCCCTACTCTGGCGGCGGCTGGCTGAAACTCGTGGGGCTCGCGCTGGTATCGCACGCCGCCGGTCAGGGGCTGATCGCCTACGCTCTTGCTTCACTGCCTGCGGCCTTTTCTTCGGTGAGCCTGCTGTTGCAACCGGTCATGGCCGCGGGCTTTGCCTGGGCGCTGCTCGGCGAGCGCCTCGCGCCGCTACAGATCGCGGGGGGTGCCGTGGTTCTCGTCGGAATCTTCCTCGCGCGCCGCGGCTCGCTTTAGTACACGACCGCCTGTGCTTCGCCCGGAGCACAGGTTTCGATGACACCGATTTCGTACGCGGTCTCCCCAGCCGCTTGAAGCAGCTCCACCGCACGCGCTGCGTGTTCCCGCGCCACCACCGCAACCATGCCGATGCCGCAGTTGAACACACGGTACATTTCCTCTTCGCTCACGCCGCCCAGTTCCTTCAGCCAGGCGAACAGGGGCGGCCGTGGCCAGGCCGCGCCACGTATGGCGGCACGCAGGCCCGGCGGCAGGATGCGGGGCAGGTTCCCGGTGATGCCTCCGCCGGTGATGTGCGCCAGCCCCTTGAGCGGCCGCTGCTGCATGAGTGAAAGCACCGGCCTCACGTAAATCCGCGTTGGCGCGAGCAGCGCTTGGCGTAGCGGCACTCCGCCCAGGTTGCCGTCCAGGTCCGGTTTGGCGCGTTCCAGGATCTTGCGGATGAGCGAGTACCCGTTTGAATGCGCACCGCTCGAGGCGATACCGATCACCGTGTCGCCCCGCGCGATCGAGCGACCGTCCAGGATCTGCTCGCGCTCGACAACACCGACGCAGAAGCCCGCAAGGTCATACTCGCCTGGGGCGTACATGCCGGGCATTTCCGCGGTCTCGCCGCCGATCAACGCGCATCCGGCCAGCTCGCAGCCGCGCGCGATTCCGCCGATCACTTCCGCCGCGACGCGCGGATCGAGTCGCCCGCAGGCGAAATAGTCGAGGAAGAACAGCGGCTCTGCGCCCTGCACGAGCACGTCGTTCACGCTCATTGCGACGAGGTCGACCCCTACGGTGTCATGACGCCCGAATTCGAACGCAAGCTTGAGCTTCGTACCGACACCGTCCGTTCCCGAGACGAGCACGGGCTGGCGGTACTTCTTCGGGATCTCGCACAGCGCGCCGAAGCCGCCGATTCCGGCCAGGACCTCGGGACGCATGGTCCGCCTGGCGAGCGGTTTGATCGCCTCGACGAGCGCGTCGCCCGCATCGATGTCGACGCCCGCGTCGCGATAGGTAAGACTGTCCGGCATATCCCTGGAAGGCGCGGCGGCGCGCCGCGGCAGCGTGATAGAGTTTCGCGTTCGCCGGGATTCTACCCTGCAACGGAAATACCGGTGTGCGGGACCCGCTTGCTGAAGCCTCCGATGGAACAACTGCCGCTCGCGATCGCTCCGACGCCCGAGCCCACTTTCGAGAATTTCGTCGCAGGGGCCAATGCCGAGGCTCTGCTGCGCGCGCGGGAGCTCGCCGCAGGGAGCCTGCGCGAAACGATCATGTACCTGTGGGGCGGTCCAGGCTGCGGCAGGTCGCACCTGGTGCGCGCCGCGGCGCGCGCAGCGCCCGCGTCCCGCGCTCTCACAGTGGCCGACGATGTGGACGCGCTCGGAGAGGTGGCGCAAGCCGCGCTTTTCAGCGCCATCAACGCCGCGCGCGACGGCCGCGGTGCCGTGCTAGCTGCGGGAAATGCGCCGCCGGCCGCCCTCGTGCTGCGCGCCGACCTGCGCACGCGCCTCGCCTGGGGTCTCGTCTATCACCTGAAGCCCCTGTCCGACGAGGACAAGCTGCGTTACCTGAGCGCGCAGGCCGATGCCCGCGGTCTGCACCTGGGCGAGGACGTCCTGTCATATCTGCTCACCCGCCTTCCGCGCGACCTGAGCTCGCTCGCAGCGGTGATCGCGCTGCTTGACCGATACTCGCTCGCCAGGCAGCGCCACATCACCGTGCCGCTCGTGCGCGAGGCGCTCAGGGCTCGCGAGCGATGAACCTGACATTGTTCGATCTGGACAATACCCTGCTGGCCGGCGACAGCGACTACGAATGGGGGCAGTTCCTGGTCGACCGAGACGTGCTCAACCGCGCAACCTACGAAGCGCAGAACCAGCAGTACTATGACCAGTACGTCGCGGGCACGCTCGACATCCACGAATACCTTGGATTCGCCCTCCGGCCACTGGCCGAGCACACGCCCGAGGAGCTACACCGCTGGCACGCAGCGTTCATGCGCGAACGCATCCTGCCGATGATCGGCGCGCCAGCGCGTGCGCTGGTGGGCCGACATCTGCACGACGGCGACCTTTGCGCGATCGTCACTGCGACCAACAGCTTCGTGACGGCGCCCATCGCGCGCGAGTTCGGAATTGTGCATCTGATCGCCACGGAGCCCGAGTCGCGCGACGGACGCTTTACCGGCCGTCTGGCAGGCACACCCTGCTTTCGCGAGGGCAAGATCCGCCGCGTCGAGGAGTGGCTCGGATCGCAGGGGCAGGCGCTGCGGGGCTTCGCCGTCAGCACTTTTTACAGCGATTCGCACAATGACCTGCCGCTACTAGAACGCGTCAGCCGCCCAGTGGCCGTGGATCCCGATGCGCAATTGGCGAGCGAGGCAGCGCGCCGCGGTTGGGCGATGATCTCGCTCCGCGGGTAAAATTTCGCCCCTCGATGATAAAACGCTTTATCCGCCGCGTACTGGGCCTCCCCACGCAAGGGCCGCTGCGCGTGCCGGTCCAGAAGCATGGCCTGGCGCGCAGCCAGTTGAGCGCAGGCGCGCTCAAGGTCTGCGACGTTCTGCGCGAGGCGGAATTCTCCGCGTACGTCGTCGGGGGCGCGGTGCGCGACCTCCTGCTCGGGATCGAGCCGAAGGACTTCGATGTCGCGACCGACGCGCGTCCCGAGCAGATCAAGCCGCTGTTCCGCCGAGCGCTCATCATCGGTCGACGCTTCCGCCTGGTGCACGTGATCGTCGGCCAGGAAACAGTCGAGGTCTCCACATTCCGGGCGACCGATACGGAAACGGCGCAGAAGGACGAGCACGGCCGCGTCCTGCGCGACAACGTGTTCGGCTCTCAGGAGGAGGACGCGCTGCGCCGCGACTTCTCGATCAATGCCCTGTACTACGATCCCGCGACCGAGGATGTTGTCGACTACCACGGCGGGCTCGCCGACCTACGCAAGCGTGCCTTGCGCGTGATTGGCGACCCTGAGATCAGGTTCCGCGAAGACCCGGTGCGAATGCTGCGCGCCGTGCGACTCGCCGCAAAGCTTGGGCTGACGCTCGATGCGAGCACACGCGCGCCGATCCGCAGGCTCGCTTCGTTGCTCGAGGTCGTCCCGCCCGCGCGCTTATTCGACGAAATGCTCAAGCTGCTGCTCTCCGGCCACGCTAGCGCCTGTCTGCGCCAACTGCGCGAAGAAGGCCTGCATCACGGCGTCCTGCCCCTCCTCGACGTCATACTTGAGCAGCCGCTCGGCGAGCGCTTCGTAACGCTCGCGCTCGCACAGACCGACGAGCGCGTGAAGACCGACCGTCCCGTCTCGCCTGCATTCCTTTTCGCGGCGCTGCTCTGGCACGAGGTACTCGCTGCGTGGAAGGCGCGCGAGGGGCGCGGCGAGCGCACGCTACCCGCCATCGAAGCCGCGATGGACGAGGTTCTCGACGCGCAGTGCGAGAAACTCGCGATCACACGCAAGCTGACCGCGACCATGCGCGAGATCTGGGGCATGCAGCCCCGCTTCGAGCAGCGCTCCGGGCAGCGCCCCTACCGGGTACTGGAGACGCCGCGGTTTCGCATGGCGTACGACTTCCTGGCGCTGCGCGCAGCGAGCGGCGAGGCGAGCGCCGATCTCGAAGCCTGGTGGCGGGCATTCCAGTCCGCCGACCCCGATAGCCGCGCAGCGATGTTGGTGCCCGGAGCAGCGACGCGCAAGCGCCGCCGCCGGCGCCGCAAGAAGTCGCCCGAAGCGGCCGGCGCGCGTCAGGCCACGTGAGGACCACGACGGCATACGTGGGGTTGGGGTCCAACCTCGACGAGCCGCATGGGCATGTCCTGCGCGCGCTAGATGAGCTCGCACGGCTCCCCGCCACACGACTGGTGCGCCACTCCGCCCTATACCGGAGCGCCCCGCTGGCACCCACGGCGCAACCCGATTTCGTCAACGCGGTGGCACAACTCGAGACCGCGCTCGAACCGCGACGCCTCCTTGACGAGCTTTCCGCAATCGAGGCGCGCCACGGCCGCCGGCGTCCGTATCTCAATGCGCCGCGCACGCTCGATCTGGACCTGCTGCTCTACGGGCAGACCGTGCTTGATTCGCCGGAGCTGACACTACCGCACCCGCGCATGCACGAGCGCGCGTTCGTGCTCGAGCCCATGGCCGAGCTCGAACCCTGCGCGATGATCCCGGGACGTGGTCGCGTCGACGAGCTGTTGCGCGACTGCCGCGGCCAGCACATCGAGCGCATCGCGTGATCGCGCGCTATCGCTACATTGTCGTCGAAGGCCCGATCGGCGCGGGCAAGACGACCCTTGCCAAGCGGCTCGCCGCCCGGCTGGGCTCCGATTTGCTGCTCGAGCAGCCCGGGGCCAACCCGTTCCTCGCGCGTTTCTACCAGGACATGCCGCGCTACGCGCTGCCCACCCAGCTATTTTTCCTGTTCCAGCGCGCCAAGCAGATCGAGCCGCTGGCACAACCTGACATGTTCTCGCGCGCAACGGTGTCGGACTTCCTGCTCGACAAGGACCCTTTGTTCGCGCGCATCACGCTTACGGGCGTCGAACTGGCGCTGTACGATCGGATCTACGAGGCACTGCGCCCGCACGCGCCCACGCCGGACCTCGTCGTGTACCTGCAGGCGCAGCCCGATACGTTGATCGAGCGCGTCAGGCGCCGCGCGGAGCAATTCGAGCGCGGCATCAGTGAGGAGTACCTGGCGCTGCTCGCGGAAGGCTACGCACGCTTCTTCTACCACTATACGGCCGCCCCCCTCTTGATCGTGAATTCCGAGAACCTGAATTTCGTGGAGCGCGATGCGGATTTCGAGCTCCTGATCGAGCGCCTGCGCGCCATGAAGAGCCGCCGCGAATACTTCAATCTGGGCTGAGGCGCGCCATGCGCATCGTGCACGACGTTGCCACTTTGCGCCGCGAGCGCGGGCAGCAGTCTCTCGCCTTCGTGCCGACCATGGGCAGCCTGCACGAAGGCCACCTGGCACTGGTGCGCCTCGCACGCTCGTGCGCCGCCCGCGTCGCCGTCAGCATCTACGTCAACCGGCTGCAGTTCGCGCCGGGCGAGGACTTCGAGCGTTACCCGCGTAGCCTGGAGAGCGACTGCGAGAAGCTGCGGGCCGAAAACGTGGACCTCGTGTTCGCGCCGGCCGAGCACGAGCTCTATCCCGATGCACAGCGCTATATCGTCGAGCCGCCGCTGATAGCCAACGAGCTGGAGGGGAGATTTCGGCCGCGGTTCTTCCATGGCGTCGCCACCGTTGTGCTCAAGCTGTTCAATTGCGTTCAGCCGACATTTGCCGTGTTCGGCAAGAAGGACTACCAGCAGCTCGTCGTCGTGCAAGGCATGGTGCGCCAATTCGACTTGCCTCTGGAGGTCGTTGCGGGCGAAACGGTGCGCGAAGCCGACGGCCTGGCGATGAGCTCGCGCAATGTCTATCTCTCGGCCGCCGAGCGCGCCGAGGCACCGACGCTGCATCGCACGCTGCGCGGCATACAGGCGCGAATTAACGCGGGCGACCGCGACTACGGCGCGCTCGGCGCGCAGGCAATGCGCGCGCTCGCCGCTTCGGGATGGGTACCGGACTATGTCGAGGTGCGCGAGCGGCGCACGCTCGCCCTGCCCACGCGCGACCACCGGGATCTCGTGGTACTTGCCGCGGCGCGTCTCGGCGCGACGCGACTTATCGACAACATCGAGGTGTGATCAGCCCGGATAGGGCTCGAAGGTGATCGCCTCGACTAGGCAGCCCATCGCGCTCGCGAGCCTGTCCATAGCTTCGTCGGTGAGGCGAACTGTCAGAAACTCGCCTTCCGCGCCCTTGGAGGCGATGAAAGTCTTCGCGGAGGCCTCGGTATTCCACGTGACTACCGGGTCTGGGGACACTCCCGGCACCTGCCGGCATACTGGAAAACCGTCGGCTTTGTAGACGATCGCGTACATCGTGTCCCCTTCTAAGCTTTTGCGCGTGAAGCGGTCTGCGCACGAATGTAACCGATACCTACTCGATCTACCACTTCACACTTTTCGGCCCGCCGCAGAGCAGCCTACAGAGAACGGCGGCAGCTGACGACTGCTTCTTCACATGCCGAGGAGCTTACGCAGCAGGATCCGGCAACCACCCCGTACTCGCTGAGTCGGTCGTGTCTTCAAGCATACGTGGTGAACTGATACGCGCTGCATCGAGACCGCGTCGTCGATGCGAAGGACTTAGGCTGTGCCTCGCTGAAATAAGCCGCGCCACCCGGGCCAAGTGTGACCCAAGTCACACTTAAGCTCCGCAAGCCCGCGCGTGCACCCTAGAATAGGTAAAAACGTCCCGCGTGGCACGAATTCCCGGTCTTTCGGAAGCGCCAAACCGCTGGCAGCGACTTCCGCCGCAATGCAGCGAGCGGCGACCAAAGGATCGAAACCATCTCAGGTTTTAGGACAATAAGCCTAATTTGTCACACTTTTCCCCCCTGCGAAACATTGCACAGCTTAACGAACCGGCGTTTAATGGCTCCGGGAGGCTCGGGCGGGGCGGTTGCCTCGGCAGAGCCGAAAGTGAATGCGGCTCCCGGTTCCGGGAGCCCTCAATCGGGGAAGGGAGGAACAAATGAGCAACATGCGCGACGCAATCGGGCTTCGTGTGCCCTACGGCAATATCAAGACGCAGTTCCAGACCGAGTTCGAGCCCGCGAGCGGCACGCTGTGGGGCTACTTCAATCCGAAGGGGACTGCCTGCTTCAGTCTCGGCCTACTCAAGGATATCCGCGCCCACGACAGCGCGCTCGCCGTCAATGGGGCGCACGTCGAGGTAGACGGTGTATTGAGCAAGGTCAATTATTACGTTCTTGGCTCGCGTACGCCGCGCGTGTTCAACCTGGGTGGCGACCTTGCGCTGTTCGTGCTGCTTATCAAGGCGCGCGATCGCGATGCGCTCGCGCACTACGCGAGGCTGTGCATCGACAACCTGTACCCTCGGATTCAGAACTTCTACAGCTCGACGATCACAACGATCTCTCTCGTGCAGGGCGACGCGCTGGGTGGCGGCTTCGAGTGTGCGCTCGCGTCCGACGTCATCGTCGCGGAGGAAAGCGCCCAATTGGGACTACCTGAAATTCTCTTCAACCTGTTCCCGGGCATGGGCGCCTACAGTCTCTTGGCGCGACGTATCGGCATGCGTGCGGCCGAAGAAATGATCCTGTCGGGTCGCGTGCGGCCTGCCAAGGAGCTGCACGAGATGGGCGTGATTGACGTTCTGGCGAAGGACGGCGAAGGCGAGAGGGCGATTCGTGAATGGATCTCCAAGAACTCCAAGCGCCGCAACGGCGTGCAAGCCGTGTATAAGGCGCGCAAGCTGGTTCAGCCGGTTACCCGCGAGGAGCTGGACGCGATCACCGAGACCTGGGTCGATGCGGCGATGCGTCTCGAGGACCGCGACCTGAAGATGATGAGCAGGATCGTGCGCGCCCAAATGCGTCGCATGGAGTTCGGCGATGTGACCGACGTAACGGCAGAGGCGCTTGCGATGTCGGCTTGAGTTTTCGCTCGGCCGCAAGAACGCGCTCGCGGCCGGGCCGCTTAGCCAGTGACGGTCGAGGCGAATCCGCCCTCGCCGAACATGTGGCTGAACTGGTAGAAGTTGACGCGGGTTGAATTGATGATCGCGGACTGCGCAAGCGGGTCCTCAATCGTCTTCACCAGCTTGTTCAGCTTCGCCATGTGGTCCACGTCCATAGTTGCGTGCGAGGATAAAAATTTAAATCCCCCAGCGTTCACATCGCGCCCGAGAGCGCGCGCGATCGAGTCCGATACCCTCCCGCCGTAGACGGATGAGACCACCTCGAGCATGTAGAGCATTCCGAGGACCGAGCAGGGGTGGACGCGATCGGCGCTGTAGTAATTGAAAGCGATCAACGCCTGTACCGGAACGCTCGGTGCTTGCGTGCGCGCCGCACGGACATCGCCCCCCACGGATTCAATGTCGTCCAGCACCCAGGTCTCGTGGTTCTTTTCCTCTTCGATCCTTTCATAAAGCTCGTAGCGCACTCCGCGGAAGTTGTCGTCACAACGCGCCGCGGCAGCCGCCATTACCGGGCAAAAGTGCCACACGATGTGATACAAGTCGTGCAAAAAAGCGCGATATTCGGCAAGCGTGAGACCATGATGGATCATCGAATGGACT
This sequence comes from uncultured Pseudomonadota bacterium, assembly GCA_963739205.1. Classification (GTDB taxonomy): domain Bacteria; phylum Pseudomonadota; class Gammaproteobacteria; order Burkholderiales; family SG8-39; genus DAHVFK01. The sequence goes on from CAVTZJ010000004.1 coordinate 637,132, forward strand.
TTCGGCACGATCTCCAGTTCGCGCCGGTTCGCGTCGGTCATTTCGACGAGTGTAATGAAAAAGGACATGCCAATAAATCTCCTGGTCCAGCCTAGTGAGAAGCGGTGTGTGTGCGCGCTGCGCGAATGTAGCGCGGCTGATTAACCTGTCGACTGCTGTCGGTTCCGCAGAAAACCTTCGAGCTCGGCGCGCGCGGCGGCAAGTTCGGCGCTAACCGCCTTGAAAAGTCCGGGTGCCTGCAGACGCATCTCAGCGTCGCTCAGCTTACCGAGTTGCGAGCAAAGCGCGGTAAGGCGGTCCGTCCCCATACTGGCCGATGATCCCTTCAAAGCATGCAGATGAGAGCGAAACTCCTGGACATTGCGACTTGCAAGCGCCGTCTCGACCTTTGCGAGTAGCGCGACGCTGTCAGTAAGGTATACCCCGATGAGCTTTTCGAGGAACGCCGGCGACGAGCCTAGCTCCTCCAGGTGCGCAATCGTCTCGGCATTGACGACTGATTCGGGTCCGAAAGCGACCCCCCCACCGCTCCGCGTCCGCGGTAAGGCCTGCTCGACTGCGTGCCCGGGCGTCTCCACAAGAACCTTGCCAGCGACCATGCCCTGAATTTGCTCGAGCAATCGAGCTGCCTCGACTGGCTTCGAAAGGAACGCATCGGCTCCCGCTTCGAGGCACTCGCGACGTGCCTCGGGGGTCACGTCCGCCGATAGGATCACGATCGGCAAGCGTGCGCTAGGTTCAGAAAGTAGCCGCATTGCATGCAGCGCTTCGAGGCCGCCCATGACAGGCATGTTGCGGTCGAGTAGCACGATATCAAAGGGTTCGCGCTCTGCAGCGTCGAGCGCTTGTTCACCGTCCGCCACCAGCGTCGCCTCGTGCCCGCCTTTTTCTAGAATTTTGCCGAGCACTTCGCGATTGGTTGGATTGTCGTCGGCGACCAGAACGCGCAGCTTGCGCGCGCTTGCACTACGACGCGCGTAGTCCTGCAGCCGCACGACTCCTTCGTGGGCCTCGTCGCCAGCGCTTACCGAGTGTAGAACATTGAACAGCTGCCGTTTGTCGAACGGCAGCTCGAGCACGGCGGCAAGGCCGGAGGACAATGCCGCGAAGCGCGGCACGCCGGCATCACGCGGAACAGCAAGTACCAGCGGTGGCGCCGGATCCGGTGCCACCCGTCGAAAGCGTTGTGCGAGCTGGTCGACTTCGCCATCCGCGTGCACCAGCGCGCTGTGATAGGGCCTTGCCAAGCTTATCTCCGCCACGAGGCGTGCGCCGGCGTCAACGACGTCTGCCACGGCAACGGCCGTCGCGCCCCAGCCGGAAAGCGCTTGCTCGAGTGCATCGCGCTCCGCGTGCGGGAAGCCGATCAGCATGATGCGCACGCCAGTCAGCTCGCCGTGCGTGACGCCGGGCAGCTCGGCCTGCTTTTCAAACGCGACTTCGAACCAGAACGTACTGCCGAGACCTACCGAGCTTTCCATGCCGATGCGCCCGCCCATCAGCTCGACCAGCTGCTTGGCGATGGTCGTGCCGAGTCCCGTGCCGCCAAAGCGGCGCGTGGTCGACTGGTCAGCCTGGGTAAAGCTCTCGAAAATCCGCGCCTGAGCCTCCGCGGGAATGCCGACACCGGTGTCGCGCACCGAGAACTTGAGACGCACGTCGGAGTCCGTCTCCTCCTGCGCGCTCACGTGCACGGTAACGCTACCGCGCTCGGTGAACTTGACGGCGTTGCCGGCGAGGTTGATCAGCACCTGGCGCAGGTGGTGCGCGTCGCCACGCACCGCCGGGGGAACTTCGGGCATGATCGAGACAACGAATTCGACGCCCTTGGCCGCGGCTTGTGCGGCAATAATCCGGCAGGTGCTGTTCACCAGGGCGTGCAAGTCAAAATCCGAACGCTCCAGAATCAGCTTGCCGGCTTCGATCTTGGAAAAATCGAGGACATCCTCGACCAGCCCGAGCATTACGCGCGAAGAACCGCGCAGCGTCTGCAGCATATCGGCCTGCTCTCGGCTGAGCTGCGTATCCCGCAGCAGGTCCGACATCCCGATGATCGCGTTGAGGGGCGTACGCAGCTCGTGGCTCACAACCGAGATGAAGCGGCGCTTCGCCTGGTTCGCGGCCTCTGCACGTGCAAGCGCGTCGAACATTCGCTTGACGAGCGAGAGCACATACAGGCTGAGGGCAACTAGACCTATCGCTAGCCCGATGCCCAACGGAAGTTGGCTCTGCCAGAAGTCGCCCGTCATCAGCACCGCGGAAAAGCCCGCCACGCTGAGCATCAACGCGATGATGAGGTAACGGGCGCCGAAGCGAAATCCGTTGGCCAGCGTAATCCAGACGTACAGCAGGAACATCGGTGCCGCACGCTGATCCAGGAAGATCATGCACCAGGTGATCGTGCCGATATCCGCCACGGCGGCCAGAATGCGGCGCAAGTGCGACTCGCCGGGCGAAGCGAGAATTCGCAAGAGCAAGAGCACTGCGACCACGAGGTAAGCGAGCATTACCGGCAGCGTCGGCTCCGCTCGGTGATGCAACGCGTCGGGCAGCAGGTAGATGACAATCAGCACGCCGACGATCAGCCGCACGATCGCCTGCTCGTGCTCGGTATCGGGGCGCGCGGTGAGTCGCGCGCGCAGCTCGCGGAAGGCGTCCAGCAGGGCGTTCATCAGATCTCGTCCGCCTCTTTGGCCGGATCGCGCCACTCGTTCTGCACGCGCTCGACATCCGCGCGCACGCCGATGAACGCGTCGACAAGGCGCGGATCGAAATGCCCGCCCCGCTGCGCCCGCAGATATTGCAGCGCGTCTTCCGTCGCCCAGGCCTTCTTGTAGGGACGAACCGACGTGAGAGCGTCGTAGACGTCCGCCACCGCTACGATGCGCGCGCACAGCACGACGTGGTCGCCGACGAGGCCGTTGGGGTATCCCGAGCCGTCGTACTTCTCGTGATGGCCGAGCGCGATCAGGGCGCCCATGCGCACGTACTTGGAAGCGCTGCCCTTCAGGATCTCGTGGCCGATCACCGGATGCCGGCGCATCACCTCCCACTCGGCCTCGTCGAGCTTGTCGGGCTTGAGCAGGATCTGGTCCGGGATGCCGATCTTGCCGATGTCGTGCAGCGGCGCAGCGAGCTCGACCGTTTCGCACTCGTCGCGGTCCAGGCCGATCGCTCCGGCGATCAGGCGCGAGTAACGCGCCATGCGGATAAGGTGGTAGCCCGTCTCCGCGTCGCGGAACTCGCCGGCGCGCGCGAGACGCAGCAGGGTTTCCTTTTCGCGCTCGCGCACTTCGCGCGTCGCCTCCTCGACCATGCCTTCCAGGAGCCGCTTGCGGTCCTCCAGCGCGAGCTGCTGCCGCCGCAGGGTGAGCAGGTTCCTGCAGCGCGCGAGACATTCGCGAGCGTCGACCGGCTTGGTTAGGAAGTCCGTGATCCCGGCGTCCAGGGCGGCGTAGCGTACCTTGCGGTCATCGTGCACCGTCACCATGACGATCGGGATGTGCTCGTAACCTGGCAGCGCTCGCAGCCGCTTGACGAACTCGATGCCGTCCATGTCCGGCATCATGTAGTCCACGAGCACGAGATCCGCCACATGACGCGTCGCCCAGACCACCGCGTCCACGGGGCGCGCGAAGCCCTCGACGACCACGCGCTGATCGAGGCTGCGAACGACCTGTTCGAGAATTGCGCGGCCGGTCGACTGGTCGTCGACGACCATAACGGTATTGCGCGCCATCGGCAGCACCCTGAGCTGCGCCTGGGCCATGTCTCCCCTTCTCCCCCGGCTGGCTTTAGACCGGGGAGCGTACGCTCCGAGAGTTCGAATGTCCACCGAAACCCCCTTGAAAATCAGGGCTGACCGGAGATATTGCTCACACGAAGTACGAAGAAGGCCTGGGCGCGGGTAGTCGCCAGTGCTTGGTGCCGGAAGTGGGACTCGAACCCACACGCTGTCGCCAGCACCGGATTTTGAGTCCGGCGCGTCTACCAGTTCCGCCATTCCGGCGCCGCGGGGCCAGATTATCCCGGAGTTCACCTGCATCGGAAAGCGTCGGTACGAAGGCGGCCCCTATAATGCCCGCGCCATGCGCGTCGCCGACTTCGACTATGCGCTGCCCGAAGAGCTGATCGCGCAGCGCCCCGCGGCCGAGCGCTCGGGTAGCCGCCTGCTGCACCTCGACGGGGCCAGCGGCGCGCTTCAAGACCTGGCTTTCACGGACTTCCCTACTCTGCTCGGCGCGCGCGACGTGCTTGTGCTGAACGACACGCGAGTCATCAAGGCGCGTCTCGTTGGGCGCAAAAGCACGGGCGGGCGGGTTGAACTGCTGGTCGAGCGCATCCTGGACGAGCGCGAGGCACTCGCCCTAGTGCGCGCCAGCCATTTGCCCGCGGCGGGCAGCACGCTGCTCGTCGGTGACGATTTGCGCATCGAGGTTCTCGCGCGCGAGGACGACCTGTACCGGCTGCGCTTTCAAGATACGAGCGTCGCCGACGCGCTCGAGCGCCACGGCGCGATCCCGCTGCCGCCGTACATTGCGCGCGCGCCCGAGCTGCGCGACGCGGAGCGCTACCAGACCGTCTATGCCGCGCACCCGGGTGCGGTCGCGGCGCCCACGGCCGGACTGCATCTCGACCAGGCGATGCTGGCCGCACTGGCGCAGCGCGGAGTGCGCATCGCCCGCGTGACCCTGCACGTGGGCTTGGGCACCTTCCAGCCCGTGCGCGCCGAGCGTGTCGAGGACCACCGCATTCACCGCGAGCGCTACGAGGTGCCGCCGAGCGCGGTCGAGCAAATTGCCGCGGCGCGCGCCGAGGGTGGCCGAGTGCTCGCCGTCGGCACGACCGCGCTGCGCGCGCTCGAGAGCGCCGCGCGCGGCGGTCGCCTCGAGGCGACCGCCGGCGAAACGGACCTGTTCGTCTATCCCGGATTCCGTTTTCGCGTTGTCGACCGCCTACTCACCAACTTCCACTTACCGAGATCGAGTCTGATGATGCTGGTGGCGACATTTGCACGCCTCGATCACATCCTGCGCGCCTACGCCCATGCGGTCGAGCGACGCTACCGGTTCTTCAGCTACGGCGACGCGATGCTGATCGAGAGGGCCACTTGAGACTCGCCGTCTCGCACCGCGACGGCACGGCGCGCCGCGGCCGGCTGCAGCTGGCGCATGGCGCGATCGACACGCCGGCGTTCATGCCCGTCGGGACCTACGGCACGGTAAAGGCGATGTCGCCACAGGAGCTCACCGAAATCGGCGCCCAGATCGTGCTTGGCAACACCTTCCATCTGTGGCTGCGCCCAGGCCTGGATGTCATCGCCGCGCACGGGGGCCTGCACCGCTTCATGGGCTGGAGTGGCCCGATTCTCACGGACTCGGGCGGCTTCCAAGTGTTCAGCCTGGGCGCATTGCGCAAGGTGAGCGAGGAAGGCGTCAGATTCGCCTCGCCTGTGAACGGCGACCGGCTGTTTCTCACGCCGGAGGAATCGATGCGCATCCAGCGCGTGCTCGACTCCGACATCGCGATGGTGCTGGACGAATGCACGCCGCATCCGGTCGCGCAGAGCGAAGCCGAAAGCTCGATGCGACTGAGCCTGCGCTGGGCGGCACGCTCGAAGGAGGCGTTCGCCGGCTCGTCGAACCTGCTATTCGGAATCGTGCAGGGCGGTGTCTACGAGTCGCTGCGCGAGCAGTCGCTCGCCCGCCTCGTCGACATCGACTTCGACGGATACGCCATCGGCGGACTTGCGGTCGGCGAACCGAAGGTCGACCGCAGCCGCATTCTCGCTCACAGCGCGCCGCGGCTCCCGGAGGACAAACCTCGCTACCTGATGGGCATGGGCACGCCGGAAGACATCGTCGAGGCGGTCGGCGTCGGCGTGGACATGTTCGACTGTGTGCTGCCGACGCGCAATGCGCGCAACGGCTGGCTGTTTACGCGCTGGGGCGACGTCAAGATCCGTAATGCGCGCTACCGCGACGACACGCGCCCGCTCGACGCGAGCTGCGCTTGCTATGCCTGCCGCAATTTCTCGCGCGCTTACCTGCACCACTTGCATCGGGCGAACGAGATCCTCGGGGCGCGACTCAACACTCTGCACAACCTGCACTACTACCAGCAGCTGATGGGCGAGCTGCGCGCGGCGATCGAGCTCGGCCGGCTGCGCGAGGTGAGCGAGCGAATTCTGCTGGAGCGCCGCACGCCGGTGCTATAATTCGCCGCTTTTCCCGCCACAGCAAGGAGTTAGACGTGTCGATCTCCTCCGCATTCGCGCAAGCCTTGGGAGGCGGCGCCGGCGACTCGGGGCTCATCGGCCTGCTGCCGATCATCCTGATGTTCGGCCTGCTGTACTTCCTGATGATCCGACCGCAAATGAAGCGCGCCAAGGAGCAGCGGCAGATGATCGAAGGCCTGCAGAAAGGCGACGAGGTCGTGACCTCCGGCGGCATGGTCGGGCGCATCACCAAGCTCGCCGATGCGTACATCACGCTCGAGATCGCCCCCAACACCGAGGTGCACGTCCAGAAGGCGGCGGTGTCGACCCTGCTGCCCAAGGGAACCCTCAAGACCATTCAGTGAACCGCTTTCCCGTCTGGAAGTACGCGATGATCGCGGTCGCGATCGTCGTCGCCTTCGTCTACGCCCTGCCGAATCTCTACGGCGAATCGCCGGCGGTCCAGGTCTCGAGCACCAAGGCCACCGTGAACGTCGATGCCGCCCTCATGTCGCGCATCGAGGCGGACCTCAAGGCCGCAAACCTTCCGTACACCGGGGCAGTGCTCGATTCCAACGGGCTGCGCATCCGCTTCGCCGACACCGACACACAGCTCAAGGCGAAGGACGTGATCGAGAAGGCGATCAACGAGCCGTCGAATCCCAGCTACGTCGTCGCGCTGAACCTGCTGTCTTCTTCGCCGTCGTGGCTCACGGCGATGCACGCCCTGCCGATGTACCTCGGGCTCGACCTGCGCGGCGGCGTGCATTTCCTGCTGCAAGTGGACATGCAGGCAGCGATCACCAAGCGGCTCGACAGCGTGGCGAGCGACCTGCGTACGACGCTGCGCGACAAGAACGTGCGCCACCTCGGCGTTACGCGCCAGGGCGACACGCTGCGCGTACGCTTCAGCGATCCGGCGATGCGCGACCGCGCCCGCGATCTGATCGCCACAACGCAGCCCGATCTCGCGGTGACCGATCGCGACGAGGGTAGCGATTACCTGCTGGTGTGCACCCTGAAACCGCAGGCACTCAGGCGCACCCAGGAATATGCCATCAAGCAGAACATCACCACGCTGCACAATCGGATCAACGAGCTGGGCGTCGCCGAGCCAGTGATCCAGCAGCAGGGTGCCGACCGCGTGGTGGTGGAGCTGCCGGGCGTACAGGACACGGCCCGGGCGAAGGAGATCCTCGGGCGCACCGCCAGCCTCGAGATCCGCATGGTCGACGAGGACAGGATGCGTCCCGACATCCTCGCGGCCGCGGCCAAGGGCGAGGTGCCCTTCGGCGACGACTACTACGTCGACAGCAACGGACAGCCGCTGCTCGTCAAAAAGCAGGTCGTCCTGACGGGCGACCGGCTCACCGACGCGCAACCCGGCTTCGACTCCCAGACCAACGAGCCGGCCGTGCATCTGCAGCTGGACGGCACCGGCGCGCGCATCTTCCAGCAGGTCACGCGCGAGAACGTCGGCAAGCGCATGGCGATCCTGTTAATCGAAAAGGGCAAGGGCGAGGTGGTCACGGCGCCGGTGATCCGCAGCGAAATCGCGGGCGGCAGGGTGCAGATCTCCGGGCACATGAGCACCGTCGAAGCGAACAACATCGCGCTGCTGCTGCGAGCCGGCGCGCTCGCCGCGCCGATGGAGATCGTCGAGGAGCGCACCGTCGGCCCGAGCCTGGGGCGCGAGAACATCGACCAGGGCTTCAACTCGACCAAGTGGGGCTTCGGCATCATCGTCGTCTTCATGTCGATCTACTACCTGGTGTTCGGCGTGATCTCGTCCGTGTCCCTGGCGATCAACTTGCTGTTCCTGGTTGCATTGCTGTCCATGCTGCAGGCGACGCTCACTCTGCCTGGCATCGCGGCGATTGCGCTTGCGCTGGGCATGGCGATCGACGCCAACGTGCTGATCAACGAACGCATTCGCGAGGAGATCCGCGGCGGCGCCACGCCGCAAGCGGCAATCCACGCGGGCTATGAGCGCGCCTGGGGCACGATCCTCGATTCGAACATCACCACACTGATCGCCGGCCTCGCGCTCCTGATCTTCGGCCAGGGGCCGGTGCGCGGCTTCGCCGTCGTGCACTGCCTGGGGATCCTTACGTCGATGTTCTCGGCGGTCACCGTCTCGCGTGGCATGGTGAACCTCATTTACGGGCACCGCCGCCGCGTGGCCAAGCTGTCGATCGGCAATACTGCCTGGAAGTAGCCGACAAGGGATAGATCCGGATGGAGTTCTTCAAGATCCGCCGCGTCATACCGTTCATGCGGTATGCGCTGATTTTCAACGTCATATCGCTCATCACGTTCCTCGCCGCAGTCTTCTTCCTCGCCACCAGGGGTCTCAACCTCTCGATTGAATTTACCGGCGGCACGCTGATCGAGGTGAACTACGCGCACGCCGCCGACGTGCAGAAGATCCGCGACACGCTCAAGCACGCCGGCTACGAGTCTGAGGCGCAGACTTTCGGCTCCTCGCAGGACGTGCTCATCCGCATGCCGATCAAGAAGGGGCAGTCGAGCTCCGACCTGTCGCAGAAGATCTCGGCGCTGCTCAAGACCCAGGACCAGAGCGCCGACGTACGGCGCGTAGAGTTCGTCGGCCCGCAGGTGGGCTCGGAACTGGCCCAGTACGGCGCGCTGGCACTGATCGTGACCGCGTTGGGCATCGTCGCCTACCTCGCCCTTCGTTTCGAGTGGAAGTTCGGCCTGTCGGCGATCATCGCCAACCTGCACGACGTGGTGATCATCCTGGGCTTCTTCTCTTTCTTTCAGTGGGAGTTTTCGCTGCCCGTGCTCGCCGCGGTGCTAGCGGTGCTGGGTTATTCGGTAAACGAGTCGGTGGTCGTGTTCGACCGGGTGCGCGAGAACTTCCGCAAGATGCGCAAGGCCTCGACGCCGGAAGTGATTGACGCGGCCATCACGGGCACCATATCGCGCACCGTGATCACCCACGGCAGCACCCAGGCGATGGTGACCACGATGCTCGTCTTCGGCGGGCCCGCGCTGCACTACTTCGCGCTCGCGCTGACGATCGGCATCCTGTTCGGGATCTACTCCTCGGTGCTGGTCGCGAGCCCGCTGCTCATGTGGCTGCGGGTAACGCGCGCGCAGTTCATCAAGCCCAAGCGCGAGCGCCGCGACGAGCACGAGGGCGCCGTCGTCTGACGACGGCGCGCCTCAGATGCGCCGGGCGAGCTCGGCGGCGCGTCCGACGTAGGTCGCGGGCGTGAGAGCGAGGAGGCGTTTCTTGGCCGCGTCCGGAATCGGCAGGCGCCGGATGAAGGCGGCGAGCTGGCGCCGCTCGAGGCGCCTGCCGCGCGACAGGGCCTTCAGCTTCTCGTACGCGCCGGGCACGCCGTAGCGGCGCATCACCTGCTGCACCGGCTCGGCGAGCACCTCCCAGTTTGCATCGAGGTCCTCCGCCAGGCGCCGCGCGTCCGCCTCGAGCTTGCCCAGGCCGCGCAGGCAGGCGCCCCAGGCGAGCAGCGTGTGGCCGAGCGCGCCGCCCGAATTGCGCAACGCGGTCGAATCCGATAGGTCGCGCTGCCAGCGCGATACCGGCAGCTTTTCGGCGAGGTGCCTGAGCAGCGCATTCGCCACGCCGATGTTCCCCTCCGAGTTCTCGAAGTCGATCGGATTCACCTTGTGCGGCATGGTCGAGGAACCGACTTCGCCCGCCTTGGGTCTTTGCCGGAAGTAGCCGAGCGATACGTAGCCCCAGATGTCGCGGTCCAGCCCGAGCAACACGCTATTCGCGCCCGCGTAGGCGTCGAACAGCTCGGCGAAGCAGTCGTGCGGCTCGATCTGGGTGGTGTAGGGATTGAACGCCAGCCCCAGCCGCTCGACGAAACGGCGGCAGAAGCGCTCCCAGTCGATGCCCGGATAGGCGACCACGTGCGCGTTGTAATTGCCGACCGCGCCGTTCACCTTGCCGAGCAGGGCGACCGCGGCGATGCGCTCGCGCGCGCGGCGCAGGCGGTGCACGAAGTTGGCCATCTCCTTGCCGAGCGTGGTCGGCGAGGCCGGCTGGCCGTGCGTGCGCGACAGCATCGGCACACGCGCGTAGCGGTGCGCCATGGCCGCGAGCGCTGCGATCAGCTCGTCCAGGCGCGGCAGCATCACTTCGGCGCGCGACTCGGCGAGCATGAGCGCGTACGACAGGTTATTGATGTCCTCCGAGGTGCAGGCGAAGTGGATGAACTCCAGCGAGCGCTGCACCTCCGGATTGTTGCCGAGCCGGCCCTTGAGCCAGTACTCGATCGCCTTGACGTCGTGGTTGGTCTGGGTCTCGATGTTCTTGATGTGCTCGCCGTCGCGCTCGGAGAACTCGGCGACCAGGCGCCGCAAGGCCGCCGCGGTCGCCGGCGAGAACGGCTTAAGCTCCCTGATGGCCGGCTCCGCGGCGAGAGCGCGCAGCCACGCGATCTCGACCCGCACCCGGGTGCGGATCAGGGCATGCTCGCTGAAGTAGGGCCGCAGCCGATCGGCGGAGCTTGCGTACCGGCCGTCGAGCGGCGAGAGCGCGGTGAGCGGCGAGGGCATCGGGCGGCGCGGTTCGTTCCTAAGGCCGTATTATAGGGCCCGTAAAGGTATAATCCGCCGCGGTCGCCGCACTCACCACGCATGAAGCTCCTCGTCTCGCTCCTCAGTCCCTACGGCCGCAAGGTGCGCGTGGTACTCGCCGAAAAGCGCATCGAGTGCGATCTCGAACTGGTCGACGTGGCGCCCGAGGATTCTGCCGTCATCGCGCACAACCCGCTCGGCAAGGTGCCCACGCTTCTGTTGGACGATGGCACCGCGCTTTACGATTCGCGCGTCATCGTCGAATTTCTGGACAACGTCTCCCCGATCAGCCGCCTCATCCCGCAGGACAAGCGCGAGCGCGTCGCCGTGCGCCGCTGGGAAGCGCTCGCCGACGGGGTGATCGAAGCGGGCGCCCTGCTGCGCGCCGAGACGCTACGCCCGGAGGGCGAGCGCAGCGCCGCCTGGATGCGCCGCCAGCAGGGCAAGATCGAGCGCGGGCTGGAGGTGCTCGCCGCCGACCTCGGCGAGCACAACTGGTGCAACAACGACCGCTATACGCTCGCCGACATCGCGCTCGGCTGCTGCCTGGGCTGGCTCGCCTTCCGCCATCCGGCGATCGACTGGCGCGGCCAGTATCCCAACCTCGATAGGTTGTACGAGCGGCTCTCAGAGCGGCCGGCATTCGCGGACACCGCGCCGCGCTAGGCGCTCAGGCGATGATCGCCCCGCCGAGGCAGACCTCGGCGTCGTACAGCACCACCGACTGGCCGGGCGTGACCGCCCACTGCGGCTCGGCGAACTCGACCGCGATCCGTGCGTCTTCTACGCGCGCCAGCGTGCACGCCGCGTCCGCCTGCCGGTAGCGCGTCTTCGCGCCGTGGCGCGAATGCACGAGCGGCGCCTCGCCCGCCACCCAGCTCGCGTCGAGTCCCGCGAGCGAAGGGCGCATCAGCAGCGGATGGTCGTGGCCCTGCACCACGGTCAGCGTGTTGGCCGCCATGTCCTTGGCGGCCACGTACCAGGGCTCGCCCGCACCGCCCAGGCCGATGCCCTTTCTCTGCCCGATGGTGTAGAAGGCGAGGCCGATGTGCTCGCCGACGCGCCGGCCCTCCGGCGTCACGATCGGCCCCGGCGTATGCGGCAGGTAGCGGTTCAGGAATTCGCGAAACGGTCGCTCGCCGATGAAGCAGATGCCGGTCGAGTCTTTCTTGGCATGGTTGGGCAGCCCCGCCTCCAGGGCGAGGCGGCGCACCTCGGTCTTCTTCAGCGCACCCACCGGAAACAGCACGCGCGCGAGCTGCGCCTGGCTCAGCCGGTGCAGGAAATAGCTCTGGTCCTTGGCGGCGTCGGCGCCGCGCAGGAGCTCGAAGCGCCCGTCGTGCGCGCGCACGCGCGCATAGTGGCCCGTCGCGATCTTCGCCGCGCCGAGCCGCAGCGCATGGTCGAGGAAGGCCTTGAACTTGATCTCGGCATTGCACAGCACGTCCGGATTGGGCGTGCGGCCGGCGGAGTACTCGCGCAGGAAATCGGCGAACACCCGCTCCTTGTACTCGGCGGCGAAGTTCACCGCTTCGAGCGGAATGCCGATCACGTCGGCGGCGGCCGCCGCGTCGACCAGGTCCTGGCGCGTCGAGCAGTACGCGTCGTCGTCGTCGTCTTCCCAGTTCTTCATGAACAGGCCGACCACGTCCCAGCCCTGCCGCTTGAGCAACAGCGCGGCGACGGAGGAATCGACGCCCCCCGACATCCCGACGATTACTTTTTCGGCCATGGCTGGAAGGACAGCCTGCGCTTAGGAAAATTCCCGCGAGAACACCTCGAGCGGGAAGCGCCGCCCGGCGAGGTAGTCCGCCACGCAGCGCTCGACCAGCGGCGAGCGGTGCTCGGCGCGCCGCGCGGCGAGCTCCGCGGGCGTGAGCCAGCGCGCCGCGACGATCTCCTTGTCCAGACGACGGCCTTCCTCGAGCCCTTCGAGGCGGCCCGCGAAGGCGAAACGCAGGAACGTCACGCCCGCCTTGTCGTACACCCAGCGGTAGATGCCCACGAGCGCGGTGGGCGTGAAGCGGTACGCGGTTTCCTCGAGCGTCTCGCGCGCGCAGGCCGCGACCAGGCTCTCACCCGGGTCGAGGTGCCCCGCGGGCTGGTTCAGCACTCGGCGGCCGTCGGCGATCTCCTCGACGAACAGGAACTTTCCGTCGCGCTCGACCACGGCGGCGACCGTGGCGCTCGGGCGCCAGACCTCGCTCATGCCGCCTTTTTCGTGTTCTTGCGGATGAATTCCGCCATGCGCGCCACGCCCCGCTCGATCGCCTCGTTCGACGCCGCGTAGGAAAAGCGCACGTGCTGCCCTTCGCCGGGCACGCGCGCGCCGAAGTGGATGTCCGCGAGCAGTGCCACCCCCGCCTCGTTCAGCAGGCGCCTGCGGAACTCCTCGGAGTCCGCCGCACCGATCATGCGGCAGGCCTCGGTGACGTTCGGCCAGACGTAGAAGGCGCCTCCGGGCACCTGGCAGGTGACGCCAGGCACCTGCGCCAGCAGCCCGACGATCAGGTCGCGCCGCGCGAGGAAGCTCGCGCGCATCGCCTCGGCCGCGTCCTGCGGGCCGCTCACCGCCTCGAGCGCCGCCCACTGGCTGATCTGCGAGGCGCAGCTGTCGGTGTTGGTGATCCAGCGGGTGAACACCGGAGCGAGCACCGGGTTGGCCGTAAAGCCGATCCTCCAGCCGGTCATCGCCCAAGTCTTGGAGGCGCCGTCGGAAATGATCGTGCGCTCGTACATGCCGGGCACCTGGGCGATCGAGAAGAATTCGCCCGCATACACCAGGCGGCTGTAGATCTCGTCCGCGTACACCCAGACCTGCGGGTGCTTCTTCAGGATCGCGGCGATCGCCTCCAGCTCCTTGCGCGACAACAGCCCGCCGGTCGGGTTGTGCGGATAGTTGAGGATGAGGAGCTTGGTGCGCGGCGTGATCAGCCGCTCGAGCTCGGCCGGGTCGAAGGAGAAGCCGCGCGACTCGCGCAGGTGGATCGGCACGGGCCGCGCGCCGCTCGCGAGGATCTGCGACTCGTAGATCGGAAAGCCGGGGTTGGGATAGATCACCTCGTCGCCCGCGCCGTAGTCGGTGGCCGAGAGAATCGCGTAGGCGATGAAGGGTTTCGCTCCCGCCCCGACGACGACGTCATCGGGGCGGATCAGCAGCCCGCCGCGCCGCGCCGAGAGATACTTCGCGGCCGCCTCGCGCAGCTCGCTGATGCCGGCCGAGGGCGTGTAGCCGTGGCGCCCTTCGCGGATCGCGCGAATGCCGGCCTGCTGCACGTTCTCGGGTGCCGGAAAATCCGGCTGCCCGATGCAGAACGAGATGATGTCCTTGCCGCGGCGCACGAGCTCGTTCACTTCGGCGAGCACGACGAACGCGTTCTCGGTGCCCAGGCTGGCTGCGCGCTTGCTGATCTCGGGCATGGGAGCCTCTCGATTCGGTCAGCCGCCAATTCTAGCGGATGGAGCTATGATTGCCGCATGCTGATCAACTGCGTCGCCTACCAGGACGGCATGAAGATCGCCGAAATCGGCAAGGGCGAGATCCGCGCCTATCTCACGCGGCCGGACTGTTTCGTGTGGGTGGCGCTGCGCGACGCGAGCGAGGCGGAGCTCGCGGAAATGCAGACCGAGTTCGGCCTGCACGAGCTGGCGGTCGAGGACGCGCGCCACGGCCACCAGCGGCCGAAAATCGAGGAGTACGGTAGCTCGCTTTTTGCCGTCATGCACACCGTCGAGCTGGCGGGCGAAGAGCTGAACGTCGGCGAGATCGCGGCCTTCGTCGGCAGCAACTACGTGCTCACGGTGCGCAGCCGCACCGAGCAGGGTTTCCAGAACGTGCGCGCGCGCTGCGAGCGGGAGCCCGAGCTGCTCAAGTTCGGCTCGGGCTACGTGCTGTACGCGCTCATGGACGCCGTGGTCGACCGATACTTTCCGGTGCTCGACGCGCTCGAAACGCAGCTCGACGCGATCGAGCAGCAGATCTTCGCCAACAAGTCGCCGAAAGCGAACATCGAGGCGCTCTACAACCTCAAGCAGCGCCTCATGGCGCTCAGGCACGCCACCGCCCCGCTGCTCGAGGCGGTCGGCCGCCTGTACGGCGGGCGCGTGCCGCAGGTGTGCGCCGGCCTGGCCGACTATTTCCGCGACGTCTCCGACCACCTGGTGCGCCTGAACCAGTCGATCGACTCGGCGCGCGATTCCGGCACGACCGCCATCTCGGTGAACCTGGCGATGATCACGATCGGCGAGAGCGAGGTCACGAAGCGCCTTGCCGCCTACGCCGCGCTGGTCGCCGTGCCGACGATGATCGCCGGCATCTACGGCATGAACTTCGCGCATATGCCAGAGCTCGCCTGGGACTTCGGCTACCCGGTGGCGCTCGGCGTCATGGTCGGCATCGACCTGTACCTCTGGACCCGCTTCCGCCGGGCGCGCTGGCTGTAGGTCAGGGGACGGTCGCGAGCACTTCGGCGACGGTGCCGAACATCTGCTCGAGGTGCTGCGGCTCGGCGATGAGCGGCGGGCAGAAGCCGAGCGCGTCGCCGATCGGACGCACGAACACGCCCTTGTCCCAGCACTTCTCGAAGGCCTCGAAGGCGCGCGCGCCCGGAGCGCCCGGGCGCGGCGCGAGCTCGACCGCGCCGATCAATCCGAGGTTGCGACAATCGATCACGTGCGGCAGCCCCTTGAGCGCGTGCACGCCGTCCTCGAAGCGGCGCGCGAGCGGACCCGCCGCGCGCTCGAACAGGCGCTCCTCGGCGTAGGTGTCGAGCGCGCCGAGCGCCGCCGCGCAGGCGAGCGGGTGGCCCGAGTAGGTGTAGCCGTGGAAGAACTCCACGCCACCGCCCCTCGCCTGCATGAATGCGTCGTAGATCTCGTCCTTCGCGATCACGCCGCCGAGCGGCACCGCGCCGGAGGTGACGCCCTTGGCGAAAGTGATCAGGTCGGGCTGGATGTTGAAGTACTGCGCCGCAAACGGCGTACCCAGGCGCCCGAAGCCGCAGATCACCTCGTCCAGGATCATCAGGATGCCGTGCCGCGTGCAGATCTCGCGCAGCCGCTCGAGGTAGCCCTTGGGCGGCACCAGCACGCCGCCCGCGCCCGATACCGGCTCGACGATCAGCGCGGCGATGTTCTCGGCGCCGTGCAGCGGGATGAGCCGACTCTCCAGCTCGTCGGCGAGCTCCGCGCCGCCCCGCTCCGCGCAGCCGCGCACGAACGCGCGCGTCGCCAGGTCCTGCGTATGGCGTAAGTGGTCGACCGCGGGCAGCAGTGCCGCGCCGAACGCGCGGCGGTTCATCGGCACCCCGGAGACCGAGATCCCGGCGAGGTTCACGCCGTGATAACCGCGCTCGCGGCCGATGAACCTGGCGCGCGCTCCTTCGCCGCGGATGCGGTGGTAGGCGAGCGCGATCTTGAGCGCGGTATCGACCGCTTCCGACCCGGAGTTGGTGAAGAACACGTGTCCCATGCCCTGGGGCGCGATCCCGGCGATGCGCTCGGCGACGCGAAACGGCAAGGGATGCCCGAGCGAGAAGGACGACGCGAAGTCGAGCTCGCCGGCCTGCCTGCGGATCGCCTCCACCACCCTGGGGCGGCAGTGCCCCGCGTTCACGCACCACAGTGTCGCCAGCCCGTCCAGGACCTGCTTTCCTTCCGCGGTGACGTAGTACATGTCCTTCGCCGACACGATCATCTTCGGCGCGCGCTTGAAGCGCCGGTTGTCGGTGAACGGCATCCAGTAGTGCTCGAGCTCGAGCGGCTGCGGGGCGGGATTCATCGTGCTATGTTAGCGCAGGCAGGCATCATGGCCCTCGAATCCCGCCCGCTGCATCCGAGCTTCGCCGCCGAGGCGGGTCCGATCGACCTGCGCGAGGCGAAAGACCGCGCGACGCTCGAGGAGATCCGCGCGGCGATGGACGAGTACCGCGTGCTCGTGTTCCGCGACCAGGCGTTCGGCGACGCCGAGCAGCTCGCTTTCGCCAGGCGCTTCGACGGCGCCCTGCACACCAAGACCGGAAGCGCGGCGCTTGGCGCGAACCGCTTCGGCGACGAGGCGCTCACCGACATCTCGAATCTCGGCGCAGATGGCGCGATCCTCGCGCGCGACGATCGCAGGCGACAGTACGCGCTCGGCAACCGGCTGTGGCACACCGACGCCTCGTTCCAGGATCCCCCGGGGCGCTACTCGTTGCTGCACGCTCGCGTCGTGCCGTCCGCCGGCGCGGATACGGAGTTCGCCGATATGTGCGCGGCCTACGAGGCGCTGGATAACGCCATGCGCGCGCGCCTCGAGGGACTGCGCGTGCACCATTCGATCGCCTACTCGCGCCAGACGCTCGGCTTCGCGTTCTCCGCCGAGGAAGCCGAACTCCTGAAAGGCGCCGTCCATCCGCTCGTGCGCGTCAACCCGCGCAGCGGCCGGCGCTCGCTCTACCTCGCGTCGCACGCCTCGCGCATCCTCGACTGGCCGCTGCCCGAGGGGCGCCTGCTGCTGCGCGATCTGATCGAGCACGCAACGCAGCCGCAGTTCCTCTACCGCCACACCTGGCACGTCGGCGACCTGGTCATCTGGGACAACCGCGCCACGATGCACCGCGCGCGCCCGTTCGACGACGCCAGCGAGCGGCGCGAGCTGCGCCGCGTCACCACGCTCGACCTCTAGTCACCCAGCCGCAGCTCGGCGCGCACCGCGTCCCAGCCGACCGCCACCGCCGCGGCACCGCGCCGCTCGATCAGCCCGAGCTCGACCAGCCGCTTCACATCGGTATGCACGTTCTTGTAGTCGCGCCCGAGGCGCCTGGCCAGCTCGTACACCGACAGCGGCCCCTCTGCGCGCAGCCGGGCGACGAGCGCCCAGCGCGCCGGCGAGAGCTCCTTCACCAGCGCCGGCAGATCGGGCAGCGTGAGCACCGCGAGCGGCAGCGCGCGCCCGCCTTCCAGCCTGCGGTTCCACGCTGCCTCGAAGCGGTCGAGCGCGTCGCCCGCGCCGCCCAGGCGCAGCTCAAGCCGCTTCACCAAGGCCGCCTCCCTGCTCTTCCACGTCGCGCTCGAAGTCGTAGCGCAGCTTCTCGACCGAGCGGAATTCATAGGGCAGCGAGCGCCCGCGCAGGCGGCGCCGGCCGTTCGCGTACTCGACCAGCGCGCCGTAGCGCAGGAGGTAGCCGCCGTCCGATTCGAGCTCGACTTCGAGCAGCGTGCCGTCGGCGAGCAGCACCTTCTCCGCTAGCAGCATCATATGGCATAAGATACCATATCCGGACTGAGCTAGAATGCCGCCATGGCGACCAGGGAAGACTTCTTTAACCTGTACCGGCACGGATTCGTGCGCGTCGCGCTCGCGACGCCCGCGCTGCGCGTCGGCGACCCGGCGTTCAACGCGCGCGGCACCGTCGACCTCATGCGCCGGGCGGCGCGCGAAAAGGCGCTGCTCGCCGTGTTCCCCGAGCTCGGCCTGTCGTCCTACAGCTGCGAGGACCTGTTCCACCAGCAGGCGCTGCTCGCGGCGGCCGAAGGGGCGCTCGCCGAGCTGATGCGCGCGACGCGCGCGCTGCCGCTCGCCGCGCTGGTCGGCCTGCCGGTGCAGGTGGACGGCCTGCTGTACAACTGCGCGGCGCTCGTCTGCCGCGGACGTCTGGTGGGCGTCGCGCCCAAGAGCTTCCTGCCGAACTACCGCGAGTTCTACGAGCTGCGCCAGTTCACCCCGGGCGAGACCTGCCCGCGGCGCGAGATCACGCTCGCGGGGCAGAGCGCGCCGTTCGGAACGGACCTCGTCTTCCGCCTCGACGAGCAGCCGCGGCTCAAGCTGTACGCCGAGATCTGCGAGGACCTGTGGGTCCCGGCGCCGCCGTCGACCTTCGCCGCGCTCGCCGGCGCGACGCTGATCGCCAATCTCTCCGCTTCGAACGTGGTCATCGGCAAGCACGAGTACCGGCGCCAGCTCGCCGCGAACCAGTCGGCGCGCTGCGTCGCCGCCTACCTGTACAGCGCCGCGGGGCCGGGCGAATCGACCACCGATCTCGCCTGGGACGGTCACGCGATGGCGTGGGAGAACGGCACACTGCTCGCCGAGTCGCGGCGCTTTACCGACGAGCCGCAGCTCACCTTCGCGGACATCGACCTCGACCGGCTCGCGGCGGACCGCATGCGCCAGAACTCCTTCGGCCAGTCGATCGCGCGCCACAAGGCGGAGGTCGCGCGCTTTCGCGAGGTCGGCTTCTCGCTCGCGCTGCCCGGCGGCCGGCTGCCGCTCGCGCGTCCGGTCGCGCGCTATCCCTATGTCCCGGGCGACCCGGCGACGCTCGACGCGCGCTGCGAGGAGGTGTACCGCATCCAGGTGCAGGGGTTGGTGACGCGCATGCGCGCCACGGGCACGCAAAGGCTCGTGATCGGCGTCTCCGGCGGGCTCGACTCGACGCAGGCGCTGCTCGTGTGCGCGCGCGCGGTCGACCAGCTCGGGCTGCCCCGGCGCAACATCCTCGCCTATACGATGCCGGGCTTCGCCACCACCTCGCGCACCAAGGGCCAGGCCTGGGCGCTGATGCGCGCGATAGGCGCGAGCGCCGAGGAGATCGACATCCGGCCCTCCTGCCTGCAGATGCTGAAGGACCTGGGCCACCCCTACGCGCGCGGGCGCAAGGTCTACGACGTCACCTTCGAGAACGTGCAGGCTGGCGAGCGCACCAGCCACCTGTTCCGATTGGCCAACATGCACGGCGCGATCGTCGTCGGCACGGGCGACCTGTCGGAGCTCGCGCTCGGCTGGTGCACCTACGGCGTCGGCGACCAGATGTCGCATTACGCGGTCAATGCGAGCGTACCCAAGACGCTGGTGCGCTACCTGATCGGCTGGGTGGCGAAGTCCGCGCAGTTCCAGCGCACCGTCGGCCGCGTGCTGGCGCGCGTGCTGGCAACCGAGATCAGCCCGGAGCTCGTGCCCGGCGACAGGCGCGGCCAGCCCGCGCAGCTCAGCGAGAGCGTCATCGGTCCGTACGCGCTGCAGGACTTCCACTTGTACTACACGCTGCGCTTCGGGTACGCACCCTCGAAGGTCGCGTTCCTCGCCTGGAACGCGTGGCGCGGCAAGGGCGGCTACCGCCTGGCCGAGATCCGGAAGTGGCTCGGGGTGTTCCTCAAGCGCTTTTTCCAGACCAGCCAGTTCAAGCGCAGCGCGCTGCCCAATGGCCCCAAGGTCGGCTCCGGCGGCTCGCTCTCGCCACGCGGCGACTGGCGCGCGCCCTCCGACGGCAACGCCGAGGCCTGGCTCGCCGAACTCGAGCGCGTTCCCGCGCACGACTAGGCCGGCGTGACGGATTGACCAGGATCAAGACAGCGGACGCCGCGCCGCGCTAGCTTGGCCCATGCTTCGCGCCCTGATCCTCGCGCCGCTCTGCCTGGTCCCCCTCCTCTCTCTGCCTTCGGGCAGCCGGCGGAAAAGCACGAGCGCATCAAGGGCGCGGAGCTAACCACACAAGCCGCGCGCGCTCCGGGCGCGGCGGATCGAAAGGCATCTTGTGCGCGTGCGCATCCTCGCGTCTTTCGCTCTGCTGCTCGCGATGCTTGCGGGCGCGCTCGGCTTGGACTGGCTGTTCACGCGCCCCGCGCCGACGCCCGCAGGCGCTCCGGCGGCGACGGTCGGCATGAGCATCGAGCCGTTCGATCCGCGCGTCGCAGGCGGCAGCGGCGGCAGCCGGGCCTTGTACCTCGACCTGCGGCAGGGAGGCAAGCCGCTCCTGCAGGCGCTGCAGGAAGGCCGCGGCGTCGACGTTTGGGAGATCCTCGCGCGAAACGGTGGCGCGCAGCATGCCGCCGCCTTCTATGCGCATTTCGTCTACCACGCGCCGGGCTTCGCGCCGGACTGCGTGATCACAGAGTGGGGCATCTCGTCGCGCGCACTCGCACCGCCGCGCCGCGGAACCGCCGTACGGTATGCCGCGCAGCGCGACACAACCGGCGCGCCGCTCCTGTCCGCCGAGGTGCAACTGGCGCCGGACGTCGGTCCCCGACGCGGCGCGGCGGGCGCGCGCTACATTCCTGTGGCGCGCTGGTCGGACGGCAGCCCGGGGATCCTGCGCATCGCACCCGGAAAATCGGCGCGCATGCTCTTCTACGCCGAGGCCGCCGACGGCCCCGCAACCGGCAAAGCCGCAGCCTCGCCGCCGCGCGCCGTCGAGCTGCGCGCCTACGCCCGCGTATCGATCGGCCGCACGAGTAGGCTCATCGAATCGTCTAACGCGCTCTACGCGGTCTGGCTCGACGAGGCCGGCGTGGTCGCCGCGGACGGCGGCCTCGAGGATCCGGTGGAGAATCTGCGCGCGCTCGCCTACCAGCCGCGCGCCGCGGCGCAGGAACCGGCCGCAGCCGCACAGGTGCCACCCGCCGCGCCCCCGCAACCCGGGTATGTCGTGCAGCTTGGCGCATTCCGCGACGAGGCGCATGCCCGCACGCTGGCCGCGCGGCTGACGCGCGCCGGCTTCGGCTGCGCGGTGACCCGCATCGAGGGCGCGGACGGGACGCCTTTGTACCGCGTCCGGCTGACGCCCGCGCTGTCGCGCCGCGACGCCGAATTCCTGAGCGCGAAGATCGGCGAGAAGGTTCCCGAATTGCGGCCGCTCGCCCTGCGCGCGGACCGGTGAGGCCCGCAGCCTAGCCGAGAGCCGGACCGAGCAGCGCCACCGCCACGTTGACCAGACCGAGCAGCAGGTTGATCCCGACCAGCACCCGGATCTGGGAGAGCGCTGCGCCGCCCGCCTTCCAGTCCTCGGCAGCGACGGCGCGCTTCAGGCGCCCGTAAGGCGCGAAGTACACGTGCAGGAAGATCGCCATCATGACGATGCCGATGCCCGCCATCGCCTGCACGTAGGCGGGCACCCTCTCCATCTCGCCCATCATGGAGAAGCCGGTCAGCAGCAGCAGCGCCACGGCCGCCCACACCCAGCGGAAGAAGCGCCGGAAGATGCCCGCCCACAGGCGCAGGCGCTGCGGCGGCTCGAGCGCTTCGACCGCAGCGGGGCGCACCACCAGGTAGGCGAGGAACATGCCGCCGACCCAGACGACGACCGAGAGCACGTGCAACAGCAGGGCGAAGCGCATCGCGCGATGTTACCGCGCCCTCAGGCGGCCTGCTTTCTGATCGTCTCCGGAAGCTCGCCGATCGCCTCGGCGACCGCGTCCTCGACCTTTTCGAGGAATACGAAGCGCAGTTTCTCGCGCGCTTCCGCCGGGACGTCCTCGAGGTCCTTCTCGTTGCGCTTCGGCAGCATGACGGTCCGGATGCCCGCGCGCAGCGCCGCGAGGGTCTTCTCCTTGACGCCGCCGATCGGCAGCACGAGGCCTCTCAGCGAGATCTCGCCGGTCATCGCGACGTCGCTCCGCACCGGCCTGCCGGTGAGCAGCGAGACCAGCGCCAGGTACATCGCCACGCCTGCGCTCGGCCCGTCCTTGGGCGTCGCGCCCGCCGGCACGTGCACGTGGATGTCGCTCTTTTCCATCGGGTCCCCCATTAAGCGCTTGGCGAGCGTGAGCGCGGCCTGCGCCGACTCCTTCATCACGTCGCCGAGCTGCCCGGTGAGGATCAGCTTGCCCGAGCCGGGCACGCGCGTCGCCTCTATGAACAGAATGTCCCCGCCCACCGGTGTCCAGGCGAGGCCCGTAGCCACGCCCGGGACGCTCGTCATCTGCGCCACCTCGCTCTCGAAGCGGCGCGCGCCGAGGATCGCGTGCAGGTCGGGCGCGTCGATCGACACCGATTGCGCCTGCCCCTCGGCGATGCGCATCGCCACGTTCCTCAGCACCGAGCCGATCTCGCGCTCGAGATTGCGCACGCCCGCCTCGCGCGTGTAGTCGCGCGCGATCGCGGCGAGCGCCGCGTCGCTGATCGACGCCTGCCCGGGCTTGAGGCCGTTCGCCTCGAGCTGGCGCTTCACCAGGTAGCGCTTCGCGATCTCGAGCTTCTCCTCCTCGGTATAGCCGGGAAGCTGGATGATCTCCATCCGGTCGCGCAGCGGCCCAGGGATCGTGTCGAGCACGTTCGCGGTGGCGATGAAGAGCATTTTCGACAGATCGAAGTCGACGCCCAGATAGTTGTCGCGGAACTTCGAGTTCTGCTCCGGATCGAGCACCTCGAGCAGCGCGGAGGCCGGGTCGCCGTGGAATCCGCCCATGCCGAGCTTGTCGATCTCGTCCAGCATCAGCACCGCGCTGCGCGACTCGGCGCGCCGGATCGCCTGGATGATATTGCCCGGCAGCGCGCCGACGTAGGTCCTGCGATGGCCGCGGATCTCGGCCTCGTCGTGCAGGCCGCCGAGCGCCACGCGCTGGAACTTGCGCCCCGTCGCGCGCGCGATCGACTGGCCGAGCGAGGTCTTGCCCACGCCGGGCGGACCGACGAAGCACAGGATCGGGCTCTTGCCCTCGGGATTGAGCTTCCTCACCGCGAGGTACTCGAGGATGCGTCGCTTGATCTTCTCCAGGCCGAAGTGGTCCTCATCGAGCACCTTCCTCGCCTGGGCGATGTCGATCGGCTTTTGCTCGCCCGCCTTCCACGGCAGCTCGGTGAGCCACTCGAGATAGGTGCGCAGCATCGACGACTCGCCGCCGCCTTCGCTCATACGCTGCAGGCGTTTCAATTCCTTGTTGGCGTGCTTGGCCACGTCCTCGGGCATGCCCGCCTCGTCGATCGCCTTTTTCAGCTCCTCGATCTCGGCCGCGGTGTCTTCGGTCTCGCCCAACTCCTTCTGGATCTGGCGCATCTGCTCGCGCAGCACGTGCTCGCGCTGGCGCTCGTCGAACGCCTTGCGCGTCTGGTCGCCGATCTCCTTGGACAGCCGCAGCACGCCCACACGCTCGCCGAGCAACGCGAGCACGCGGTCCAGGCGTGCCTTGA
Organism: uncultured Pseudomonadota bacterium; assembly: GCA_963739205.1. GTDB lineage: Bacteria > Pseudomonadota > Gammaproteobacteria > Burkholderiales > SG8-39 > DAHVFK01. The sequence goes on from CAVTZJ010000004.1 coordinate 660,807, forward strand.
TGTCGAAGCTCTCGAGCAGCTGCTGCTTTTCCTCGGGCTTCACGTCGAGGAAGTTGGCCACCATGTCGGCGAGCGCCGCCGGCGAGTCGATGCCCTGCACCACGTTCGCCAGGCCGTCAGGTGCGTTCGGCAGCAGCTCGATCGCCTCCGCGGACTGGGTTTTCAGCTGGTGGAAGCGCGCCTCGATCTCGGAGCCTTCGGCGGCCGCCTCCTCGACCATCGCCACGCGCGCCACCAGAAACGGCCAGCCCTCGAGGAACTCGAGCACGCGGAAGCGCGCCTGGCCCTGCACCACGAGGTGGTGCGCGCCTTCGGGCGCGGTCACGTAGCGCACGATTTGGCCCGCCGTGCCGACCCAGTACAGGTCGTTCGGGCCCACCTTGTCTTTGGTCGGGTCGCGTTGCAGCAGAAAGCCGATCTGGCGCTCCGTGCGCGCGCCTTCCTGCGCCGCGGCCACCGAGGCCTCTCGTCCGATGGTGACCGGCGCGATGATGCCGGGAAACACCACCGTGTTGCGCATCGGAATGAGCGCGAGCGCGCCCTCCGGCAGCGGCTTCAGCGCGCCCTCGGGCTGCTTCGGCTGCGGCGCGGCGCCGGGGCCTTCCGCAGCGGACAGCGTCTTGTGGAACTTCGGCCAGAGGTTCATGCGGCCTCCTTGCGTTTCGCGAATCTGAGCGTGAGACAGCCGTCGCGCAGCGTTCTCCCGGTCAGCTCGAGCGCGTGCATCGGCAGCTGGATGCGGCGCTCGAAGCGGCCGTAGGGAATCTCGACGCGCAAGATGCGCGCGCCGCCCTCGCGCGCGGGGAACGCGCGCAACGCCGATATGGTGACCCCGCCCGCTTCCACGCCGATCGCAACGGCATCGGGCGACACGCCGGGCAGCGCAACCTCGACCAACAGCGCGTCCGCGGTCTCGACCACGTCGACCGGCGGCTCCCAGGACGGTGCCTGCGCGCGGGCGGACTCGAGCCGGAAGAACTGGCGCTGCAGGCGCTCGGCCTGCTCCAGGAGCGACAGGGCCTCGCCCCACATCAGGCTGCGTAAGTCGCGCGATTTCATGGTCGCTAGATGGCGCCCGAACCCTCGGGATTCAAGTGAGCCCTGAAAAGCGCTACGGCGTCAGCGCGTTACGGCGCTTACGCGTAGGAGCGCAGCCGCTCGGCGATCTCCCGCAGGGGCCCGATGCCGCTCTCCTCGGCGCGGCGGCACCAGTCCTGCAGCTGCCTGACCAGCTGCTCGCGGGTGGCCGAAGAGCGCCCCCATACCGCCGCGAGGTCGCGGCGCATCGCGTACATCGTCTGCAGCACGCGCGACCTCGGCAGCAGCTCGGCAAGGGCCTTGCGCTCCGCCTCGCGCAGCATCTTTTCGTCGCGATCGAGCCAGGGTTCGAGACGCTCCAGCTTGCGCGCGTCCTCGGGCGCGCGTACGCGCAGCGCGCGCAGCTCCCCCATATAGGCACGCTTCAGCGAGCGGGCGTACTTCGCCAGCACGTCATAGCGGTTGGCGATGACGGCTTGCAGGGTGAGCGGGTCGACTGCCGGCCTGGGCGCCGCGAGGCGCGGAGTCGGCGCGACGTGCTTGACCTTTGCGAGGCGGGCCAACTCAAGCATGCGGATGTATGCCCAGCCGATGTCGAGCTCGTACCGTTTGCAGGAAAGCTTGGCCGAGGTCGGAAAGGCATGGTGGTTGTTGTGCAGCTCCTCGCCGCCGATCAGCACGCCCCAGGGCACGATGTTGGTGCTCCAGTCCGGCGTCGGCCAGTTGCGGTAGCCCCAATAGTGGCCAATGCCGTTGATCACGCCCGCCGCCCAGAACGGAATCCACACGATCTGGGTGAGCAGGATCAGCCCCCCCGGCAGGGCGCCGAACAGCGCGATGTCGACCGCGCCCGTCAACACGATGCCGACGACCTGGAACTTCGAGTACACATTGCGCTCGAGCCAGTCGTCGGGCGTTCCCTGGCCGTAGCGCCGCAGCGTCTCGGGCTTGCGCGCTTCCTTGACGTACAGGAAGACTCCGAGCCATAGCACGCGATTGATGCCATAGACCTGCGGGCTGTGCGGGTCCTCCGACGTATCGCACTTGGCATGGTGCTTGCGGTGCACGGCGGCCCATTCCTTGGTGACCATGCCGGTCGTCAGCCACAGCCAAAGCCGGAAGAAATGGCTCACCAGCGGATGCAGGTCGAGCGCGTGGTGCGCCTGGTGGCGGTGCAGGTACACCGTGACCGCGACGATCGTGACGTGCGTTAGCGCCAGCGCGACCAGCACGTAACCCCACCACGGCAGGTCGACGAAACCCAAAAACAGAATCGAGTCCATGGTCACTCCCACGAGCATTATTTGCTAGGCTAGCCCGCCGACCGGAGGAAATCTTGATCCAACGCAACGCGCGCGCCGCGGGCGCAGTCGTGTTCCGCCGCACCGACCGCGGCGTGCGCCTGCTCGTGCTGCGCGCCTACCGCAACTGGGACTTCCCCAAGGGGATGGTCGAGCCCGGCGAGAGCGACTTCGACGCCGCCAGGCGTGAGGTCGCCGAGGAGACCGGGCTCGCCGACCTGGACTTCCCGTTCGGCGACGCGAATTGCGAGACCTTGCCCTACGCGCTCGGCAAGGTGGCGCGCTACTACATCGCCGAAACGGGCGAGGCCGCCATCGTGCTGCCGGTGTCGCCCGAACTCGGGCGCCCCGAGCACCATGAGTGGCGCTGGGCGAGCTTCGAGGAGGCCGAGGAGCTGCTGCCGCCGCGCCTCGCGCGCGTGCTCGACTGGGTGCGGCGCACCATCGCCGGATAAGGCGCCCTAGAAGGAGAACGCGTTCGTCAGGTCGCCCGCCTTGGCGCGCACGCCGGGAAGCGGCGCCAGGCCGAAGCGCTCGGTGATGAATTTCAGGATCGAGGTCGTGTCGTAGGGCGTCTTGTCGACGTAGCCGTGTTTGGCGTAGGGCGAGATGATGATCGCGGGGATGCGCGTGCCCGGCCCCGAAGGCGGCGGCACGTGGTCCCAGAAGCCGCCGTTCTCGTCGTAGGTGACGATGACCGCCATGTGCGGCCACTGCGGGCTGCTCACCGGCTCGTGCAGCAGCATGTCGATGTGCTCGTCGCCGCTCATCAGGTCAGTGTAGCCTGGGTGCTCGGTGTAGCGGCCGGCAGGCTTGAAGAAGGCCACCTGGGGCAGCGTGCCGTGCTCGATCGCCGCGACGAAGTCCTTCTCGTCCTTCAGGTGCTCCGCGCGCGCGCGTAGATCACGCTGCGCTTCGCGTTCGGGGGCTGCCGCCCGTCGGCGAGCGCGAGGTCCTAGCCGCCGGCGTACCAGGCCCAGGACACGCCCTTTTGCGAGAGCGTATCGCCGATCGTCTTCGCCGTGAGCGGGGCCGCGGGGCGCCCCGCCGCGTCGACGGTAGCGCGGTCCTTGGCGGACGCGTTCGGGTCGTACGGCGTGCAGGCGCAGATCAGCCACTGGTGGTTCAGGAACGAGCCGCCGAACGCGCCCATGAAGAAGTGGTCGGCGAGCGTATATTCGCGCGCCCAGTGCCACAGCTTCAGCCGGGAACCGTCGAAGTAGCCCATCACCCAGGCGCCGACGTTCGCCAGGGCGACGAACATGTTGTTCTTGCCGCCGTTGATCTGCTCGCGGTTCTGGTAGTACAGGTGCCAGGGGCTCGGCAGCACCGCGTCCAGCCGCCCGTCGATCGGCGGCGCGTCGATGCGGAACGGGCCGTTGGGCATGCCGCGCGTCGGGTAGCGCGGATCGGGCTTGCCGTGCGAGTACACCGGCGGCAGGTAGGGCAGCGGCTTGCCGTCGCGATCGAGCTGCGTCTTCTCCTCGGCTTTCGCGTCGGCGATGCCCTCGGCGCCGGGGAACATGCCGTACAGGTGGTCGAAGCTGCGGTTCTCGGCGTAGATCACCACTACGTTGTCGACCTCGCCGAGGCCCGCCGCGCCAGACGGATTCGCGGCGCAGCCGGCGAGCAGCGCGGCCAGCACGCAGGCCAAAGTTTGGAATCGCTTCATGTGAGATCTGCCGCCGCGATTACGCAGGCTCGACCGCCTCGCGGTAGGCGTGCCAGGCGCCGTGACCGACCAGCGGCAGGGTCACCACCAGGCCGAGGTACCAGGACGCGAAGCCGAGCGCGGTGAGCGCGACGATCATCGTCGCCCACAGCATCATCGGCGCGAAGTTCCTGCGCAGCACGTTGAAGCTGACGATCATCGCCGAGATGACGTCCATGTTCTGCCGGTCGAGCAACATCGGCAGCGATACCGCCGAGGTGGCGAACACGAGCAGCGCGAGGCCGCCGCCCGCGCCGGCGTAGGCGATTACGAAAGCCCAGGCGTCGGGCGCGCCGAGGAACTCGGCGGCGCTCGGCACGCCGTCGGGGAAGAACAGCGCGACCACCACCACCGAGACCCGGATCCACACCGCGAGCGTGAGCGTCAGGATGAGCGCGTAAAAGCCGATCGCCGGAGCGTTGGCGCGCCAGGCGGCGAGCGTCGGCGCAAGGCGCGGCGCCTCGCCGCGCTCGCGCCGCCGGCTGACGTCGTACAACCCGATCACCAGGAACGGGCCCACGAGCAGGAAGCCGGTGGTGAACGCGAGCCCGACCGCGCCCTCGTAGTAGTGCGTGAGCAGGAAACCCATGAGCGCTAGCACCGCGCCGTAAAACAGGCTCGCCGTGGGCGCCGCGCGCAGGTCCGCGAACCCCGCGCGCAGCCAGCGCCAGGGCGCACCCATGCCGAAGGCGCGCAGCTTCGGCCAGTCGAAGGGGCGTTCCTCGCCCGGTGCGGCGCCGTCTGCCATGCACCCGATCGTATACCGCGCGCGCTGGGTTGACGCTGCCTGCAGGCGGTCGCACCATTGGCGGACTCGCCTTCAGGGAACCGACCATGGCCAGCGTCCACCCCGTCGCCACCGCAGCCTTCGACCGCAGCGACCCGCGGGCGGTGCGCCGCGCGGTGCGCTCCGGCGCCTACGCCGGCCACACGGCGGGGCTCGCGCCCGGCTACGTGCAGGGCAACGTCTGCATCCTGCCGCGCGACTACGCCGACGACTTCTTCGTCTTCTGCCAGCGCAACCCCAAGCCCTGCCCGCTGCTCGCGGCGAGCGACCCGGGCGATGCGCGGCTGCCGTCGCTCGCCGGGGACCTCGATATCCGCTCGGACGTGCCGAGCTACCGCGTGTTCCGCGACGGCGAGCCCGTCGGCGACGTGCCCGACATCCGCGAGCTGTGGCGCGACGACCTGGTGGCCTTCGTGCTGGGCTGCTCGTTCTCGTTCGAGGAAGCGCTCGTCGATGCGGGCGTGCCGCTGCGCCACATCGCCGAGGGGCGCAACGTGCCGATGTACCTGACCAGCGTCGACACCGCGCCCGCCGGCCCTTTCCGCGGCAAGCTGGTGGTGTCGATGCGGCCGTTCAAGCCGGCGGACGCGATCCGCGCAATCCAGATCACCTCGCGCTTCCCGAGCGTGCACGGCGCGCCGGTGCACATCGGCAAGCCGGAGCAGATCGGCATCGGGGACATCGACAAGCCCTGGGTGGGCGACCGCACCGAGGTGAAGGACGACGAGCTGCCCGTGTTCTGGGCCTGCGGCGTGACGCCGCAGTCGGTCGTGCGGCACGCGCGCCCGCCGCTGTGCATCACGCACACGCCGGGGCACATGCTGGTCACCGATCTCAGGAACGCGAGCCTCGCGGTGCTCTAGGAAAAACGCCATGCCGCACGCCAAGTGGTCGATCGCCGGGGAGTACATGGAAAGCTGCAACTGCGACTACCTGTGCCCGTGCATCTACACCAATCCGCAGGGGCCGGCGACGCACGAGCAGTGCACGTCGCTGCAGGTGTACCGCATCGGGCACGGCAACTTCGGCGACGTCAAGCTCGACGGGCTCGCTTTCGCGCTCGTCATCCGCTCGGGCAGGGTGATGGCGGACGGCAACTGGGTGCTCGGCTGCGTGATCGACGAGCGCGCGAACGCGGCGCAGCGCGACGCGCTCGGCGCGATCGCGAGCGGCCAGGCAGGAGGCATCCCGGCGCGCATCCGCGCCGCGCTGGTCAAGGACTTCCGCGGCGTCGAGGCGCGCCCGATCGAGTTCCGCGTCGACGGCCTGAAGCGCTCGGCATCGATCCCGGGGATGCTCGAGTTTGCGATCGAGGGCGTCGCCTCGCGCGCGAACAACGGCGAGCCGTTGTACCTCGACAACACCGCACATCCCGCGAACCGCAGGCTCGCGCTCGCGCGCTCGTCGGAAACGCACGTGCACGGCTTCGGACTCGAGCTCGACATGTCCGCGCGCGGCAACAACGGCCACTTCGCGCCGTTCAGCTGGACGGGCTAGCCGATCCTCGTCACGCTCCGCAATGCGCAGCTCGCCTACGGCCTGCTACCGCTGCTCGACCGCGCCGAGCTGACGGTACGGGAGGGCGAGCGCATCGGCCTCATCGGCCGCAACGGCAGCGGGAAGTCGTCGCTGCTCTCGGTAATCGCCGGCTTTGCGCCGCTGGACGACGGCGAACTGCGCCGCCCCGACGGGCTTCGGGTCGCGCTGGTCGAGCAGGAGCCGGCGCTGCCACCCGCCGCAACGCTGCGCGAAAGCCTCGCCAGGCGCGGGGGGCTCGACCGCATCCAGGACGAGCGCGAGCGCTGGCGCGCCGAGGCGCGCCTGGCCGAGCACCTGCACCGCTTCGGACTCGACCGGGAGCCTGCGCCCGCAGAGGCTTCCGGCGGTGAAATCAAGCGTGCCGCGCTGGCGCTCGCGTTCGCGCTCGAGCCGGACCTGATACTGCTCGACGAGCCCACCAACCACCTCGACATCGAAGGCATCGGCCTGCTCGAGACCGCACTCAGCCGCGGACCGACGGCGATCGTCGTCACCCACGACCGCTGGTTTCTCGATCGCTTCGCGACGCGCATCGTCGAGCTGGACCGGGGACTGCTGCGCTCCTATGCGGGCAACTACTCCGACTACGCACGCATCAAGGCGCGCGAGCTCGCCTCGGAGGACGCGACGAACCGCAAGTTCGACAAGTTCTGGCGCGAGGAAGAAGCCTGGATCAGGAAGGGAATCGAGGCGCGCCGCACGCGAAACGAAGGGCGCGTGCGCCGGCTCGAGCGCCTGCGCCGGGAGCGGGCGGCGCGCCGCGAAAGCCTCGGCGACGTCAAGCTGTCGATCGACGCGGGCGAACGGAGCGGCAAGCTGGTGGCGGAGCTCATCGGCGTCGGCAAGCGCTTCGGCGACCGGGTCGTCGTCAAGGACCTTTCGCTGACCGTGTCGCGCGGGGACCGCATCGGCCTGATCGGGCCGAACGGCGCAGGCAAGACCACGCTGATCCGCATCATTCTCGGGACGCTCGCGCCGGACTCGGGGCGCGTGCGCCTCGGCGCCAACGTCGCGCCGGCCTACTTCGACCAGATGCGCGAGCAGCTCGATCCCGACAAGACGGTGGCCGAGACCGTGAGCCCCGGCTCGGACTGGATCGAGATAAACGATATGCGCAAGCATGTGCTCTCGTACCTGGGCGATTTTCTCTTCCCGCCGCGACGCGTGAACTCGCCGGTGCGCATGCTCTCGGGCGGCGAGAGGAACCGCCTGCTGCTCGCGCGCCTGTTCGCGCGTCCGGCGAACGTGTTGGTGCTGGACGAGCCGACCAACGACCTCGACATCGAGTCGCTCGAGCTGCTCGAGGAGGCGCTGCAGGACTATGCGGGCACCCTGCTGCTGGTGAGCCACGACCGCGCCTTTCTCGACAACGTCGTCACTCAGACGCTCGCCGCGGAGGGCGGCGGGGTCTGGCGCGAATACGTCGGGGGCTACAGCGACTGGCTGCGGCAGCGCGCCGGCCCGGTCGAAAAGGCTCAATCCGAGAAAAAGCTCCCCGCGGCGACACGCGAGCGGCCGCGCACGAAGCTGAGCTACAAGGAGAGCCGCGAGCTCGAGGCGCTGCCCGCCGATCTCGAGGCGCTGGAGGCCGAGCAGCGCACCCTCGCCGAGAAGATGACCGACCCCGCGTACTACCGCCAGGACCCGGCGTCGATGCGCGGCGACCAGCAGCGCAGCGAGCAGATCGAAGCGCTGATCCACGAAAAGCTCGAGCGCTGGGAAGCGCTCGAGGCGAAGCAGAAGGCTGCGTCCTAGCGGCCGAGCAGCCTTTCGAGCTCGCCGCTCGCGATCAGGCGCTCGAGGTCTTCGGCACCGCCGATCAGCACGCCCTTCACGAACACCATCGGGAAGGTCGGCCAGCCGGTCCACATCTTGAGCGCGTTGCGCCGGCGCCAGCCGCGCAGGTAGCTGCCGTGTCCGATGTACTTGTAGGCGAGGCCCTTCTTCTCGAGCAGCCGGCGCGCCTTCTTCGGCCAGGGGTTCTGCGCCATGCCGACCAGCACGATGTCGTTCGCCGCGACCGCCGCCTGCACCTCGGCGACGAAATCCGCGTGGCGCGCGGCGATCCTCTCGCGGATCGCGGAATGGATATGCCCTTCGTCGAGAATCGGCCGCCCCACGGCCGGTAGTTTAGAATGCCGCCATGGCTACGACTACCACCGCAAGCGGACTGAAATTCGACGATGTCGTCGAAGGCGCGGGCGCATTCGCTGCTGCCGGGAAGAAAGTCACCGTGCATTACACCGGCTGGCTGACCGACGGCGTCATCAAGGGCAGGAAATTCGATTCGAGCAAGGACCGCAACGATCCCTTCGTGTTCCCGCTCGGCGCGGGCCACGTCATCAAGGGATGGGACGAGGGCGTGCAGGGCATGAAGGTCGGCGGCACGCGCCTGCTCACCATCCCGCCCGCGCTCGGCTATGGCGCGCGCGGCGCGGGCGGCGTGATTCCGCCGAACGCCACGCTGCTGTTCGAAGTGGAGCTGCTCGAAGTCGGCTAAGGTCCCCGGGCCTAGCGCGTGCTCACCACGCCGCGGTCGATCACGAAAATGCGGTCGACCATGCGCTCGGAGTGCTGCAGGTCGGATTCCGACAGGATGACCGACATGCCTTCGAGCTTGAGGCTACCGACCACCTCGACCAGCCGCCGCGCGAGCGCCGGCGCGACGCCCTCGAAGGGCTCGTCGAGCAGCAGCAGCCTGTCGCCGCACATCAGCGCCCGGCCGATCGCCACCAGCTTCTGCTGGCCGCCGGAGAGCTGCGCACCCTTGCGCGGCGCGAAGCCGCGGATCTCCGGTATCAGCCGGTAGACCTTGTCCAGCCGCTGGCGCGCGTCCGGCAGCTTCGCCGCCCAGGCCGGCACGAGCAGGTTCTCCTCCACCGTCAGGTCGGGAATCAGCCTGCGGTCCTCGGGCATGTAGCCGATACCCATGCGCGTGCGGCGCCAGGTCGGCGCCGCGAGCAGGTCGTCGCCGTCGAAAGCGATCGCGCCGCTCGAGACCTTGAGGATGCCCATGATGCTCTTCATGAGCGTGGTCTTGCCGGCGCCGTTGCGCCCGATCAGCCCGGCCATGCTCCCGGTCGGCAACTCGAGCGACACCCGCCGCAGCACCTGCACCGAGCTGATCGAGACGTCGACCTGGTCTATCCTAAGCACGCGTCCTGACCTGCGCTTCGTCTATGCGGTGCAGCTCGCCGCCGACGACGAAGCGCTTCACCTCGGCGTCGTTCAGCACGGCCCCGGGCGGCCCGTCCGCGATGATGCGCCCGTCGTAGAAGGCGAGCACGCGCCCGGCGAAGCGGCCCACCACCTCCATGTCGTGCTCGACGAAGAGCACGGTGGCGCCTTCCGCGCGCACCGCCTTCATGATCATCTCCATGATGGCGAACTTCTCCTCCGCCGACACGCCGCTGGTCGGTTCGTCGAGCAGCAGGATCCTGGGCTTGGCCACCATGGTGAGCGCGATGTCGAGCAGCTTCCTCACCCCTCCGGGGAGCACCTGCGCGTTCTTGTCGCGGTACTCCGCGAGCCCGAAGCGCTCGAGGATGCGCTCGGCGGCTTCTTCCGCCGGAAGATTGTGCCCCGGCACCAGCGGCCGGCCGCGCGAAAGGAAGCCGCCCAGCCCCGCGTTCCTCAGCACCACGCCGACGCCCACCATCATGTTCTCGAAGGCGGTGAGCGAGGCGTAGAGCTGCGGGATCTGGAACGAGCGGCAGATGCCAAGGCGCGTGATGTCGCGCGGCGCGAGCTCGGTGATGTCGCGCCCCTCGTAGTGGATGCGGCCGCGGTCGGGCTTCAGGTAGCCGGTGATCATGTTGACGAAGGTGGTCTTGCCGGCGCCGTTGGTGCCGATCAGGCCGACCACCGAGTCGCGCTCGATCGCCGCGCTGATGCCGTCGGCCGCCGTGACCGCGCCGAAGCTCTTGTGCAGGCCCTGCGCGTCGAGGATCGCCGCCACGTCAGGCGGCCTTGCGCCGCGCGAACAGCGACCACACGCCGTCGGGCAGGAACAGGATGAGCGCGAGCAGCGCACCGCCGAGGCTCATCTGCCAGGTGTTGGGCGAGAGGTCGTAGGCGACGGTGTGGATCGCGCCGAAGATGAGCGCGCCAAGGAACGGCGCGATCACGCTGCCGGTGCCCGCGAGGATGGTGACGAAGATGAACTCGCCCGAAGTCGTCCAGTAGGCCATGTCCGGGTCGATGTGGCCGACCGTGGTCGCGGCGAGCGCGCCGCCCATGCCGGCGAGCGTCGCGGCGATCACGTACTTGACGTGGATCGCCTGGCGCGCCGAAGCGCCCATGTACTCGACGCGGATCTCGTTGTCCTTGATCGCAGGCGCAAGCCGGCCGAGCGGCGTGGCGAGGTAGCGATGCACGAGCAGCGCCGCGATCAGGGCCGCGCCCGAGGCGGCGACCAGCACGCTGTAGCGCAGCCAGCCCTCGTGCGGCTTCATCCCGAACAGCGTCGAGGGCAGCACGTTCAGGCCGTCGGTCGAGCCGAGCGCTTCGTTCTTCACGATCACGCCGTACAGGATCATCGACAGCGCGAGGCTCAGCAAGCCGAAAAAGATGCCGCGGTAGCGCGCTAGCAGGAAGCCGAGGATCCAGGCGGTGAGCGCCGCCACCCCCGCGCCGGCGAGCGCCTGCAGCAGCACGTCGCTCACGCCGAGCCGGATTCCCAGGGCGCCGGCCGTGTAGGCCCCGATGCAGTAATAGAGCGCCTGGCCGAAGGACACCAGGCCCGCACGCAGCAGCAGCATCAGGCCGAGCGCCACCAGGCCTCGCGCGATCGCGAGCGTGAGGATGAACAGCAGCCACGGCGGCAGGAACGGCCCTGCCGCGGCAATCGCGACGAAGATCGTACCGAGCGCGAGCGGCGTCCGGTCGCGACTCATATCTTCCTCGGCTCCGCGAGGCTGAACAGCCCGCGCGGCCGGAATGCGAGCACCAGCGCCATCACGAGATAGATCACGAACAGCTCGAGCTGCGGCGCGTAGTGCACCGACGCCGAGCGCACCAGCCCGACGATCACCGCGCCGAGCGCTGCGCCGGGCACACTGCCCAGTCCGCCGATCACCACCACGGCGAACGACAGCACGATCACGTCGACACCCAATCCCGGCACCACCGACACGGTGGGCGCCGTGAACGAGCCGCCGATGGCGGCGAGCATCGAGCCGAAGGTGAAGGTGGCGAGGTAGTAGCGGCCGACGTTGATGCCCAGCGCGCGGCTCACCTCCGGATCGTGGATCACCACCGTGAGCAGCTTGCCGACGCGCGTTCCGCGCAGCAGCCACATGAGCCCGCCGCCCGCGACGAGCGCCAGCCCCACCATGATCAGGTTATAGGTCGGGTACGGCAGCCCGCCGATGTCGAAGCTCCCGAGCAGCGCGTAGGGCTCGGCGACGAAATACGGGTTCACGCCCCAGATCAGCTTGATCGTGTCCTCGAGCACCAGGAACAGGGCGTAGGTGATGAGCAGGATCACCACCTCATCCCGCGCATACATGAAGCGCAGGATGCCGCGCTCGATGATCGGCGCGAACACCAAGGTGACGAGCGCGGCCGCGACGAGCAGCACCACGTAGGACAGCATCGGCGGATAGCCGCGCGCGAGCCAGGCGCCGGTAAACGACGCGCCGGCATAGGCGCCGAGCGCGTAGAAGCTGCCGTGCGTCACGTTCACGATCTTCATGACGCCGTAGATCAGCGTCAGACCGAGCGCCGCGATGAACAGCCAGGCGGAATAGATGATCCCGTCGGCGATGACGGGCAGGATCTGGTCCAAGGCGCGCTGCAGCTAAGAAAAGCGGCTGCGCGGTGCGCGCAGCCGCCCTTCGGTCGCAGTTACTTCTTGAAGCCGCTCTTGATCCAGTCGGCGGACTTCACGCCCTCAGGCGGGTTGACCATCTCCGCGGGATAGCGCTTGATCTTCACGATCTCCAGCTTGCCGTTGGCGTATTTCGACTCGCCGTAGGCGGTGTCCATGATCGCCTGGTGTCCCTTGCCGTTCGTCATGCGCACCAGTCCGCCCGGCCCTTCGTAGCTCAGGTGCGCGAGCGCCGCCCCGACCTCCTCGTTCGTCGGGCGCTTGCCGCCGTTCGCCGCCATCGCCTTCTCCCAGGCGAGCTTCACGCCGAGGATCGCCTGCACCATCTGGTAGGAGGCGTAGTTCGGCTCCGAGTGGAACTTGGCCACGTAGCCGTTGTGGAACCAGGTGTTGTAGGCGTTGTGCGGGGCGTAGGGGCCGAACGGGCCGCGCGCACCGATCACCGTGCCGTCCGGGATCTGCGCCCCGAGCTTGTAGATCACGGTCTCGCCGGTCGTGAGCACCCCCATGCTCTTCTTGAACAGGCCGCGCGGCGCCGCCTGCAGCAGCAGCGCCTCGAGGTCGCCGTCGAAGAAGCTCGAGTGGATCACGTCGGCGTTGGCGCCGAGCAGCGTGGAGATCTCGGTGTTGTACTGGCCCGCGAAGAGCTTCGGCATCTGCGAGGTCTTCACCTCGATATTGGGCACCAGCTGCTTCATAGAGGCCTCGAAGTCGCCCCACGAGTCCTGGCCCCAGGCGTAGTTCTGGTTGATGCCGGCGATCGACTTCACGCCGGGCTTGGCGTCCTTCACGTAGAGCGCCGCGCCGACGCTGTCCATGGTCGCGGTCGGCGACGTGCGGAACACGTACTTGTAGTCGTTGTCCTCGAAGATGCGCGGCGTGCCGCAATCGAAGAAGTTGGTGAGCTTCTTCAGCTCTTCCGCCACCGGCGCGACCGCCAGGCAGTTGCCGCTCGACACGTAACCGATCACCAGGTCGACCTTGTCGCGCTGCACCAGGTTGCGGAACTCGGTCACTTGCGTGGTCGTGCTGCCCGCCTCGTCGACGACCGCGGTCTCGATCTTCGAGCCGCCGAAGCCCTTCTTGTTGTACGGCGCGGGTGCCTTGCCCGCATTCAGCTGCTCGACGACGAAGTCGTAGGCCTGCTTCGCCGGCACGCCGAACGGCGCAGCCGCCGGGCCGGACAGAAACATGACGGTGCCGATCTTGACCGGCTCCTGCGCCAGCACTACGGCCGGCGCGAGCAAAGCGGCGACGGCGGCCGCGGCAAAGGTATTCTTGATGACTCTCATGATCTCCTCCTGTATGGGCTGCCGATGGTGCAGCAAAACCGCGCAGACGGTCAAGCAAGCCGGATGTTAGTCTGCGCGGGTTCGATGACAGGAGGCTACGTGTGAGCGCACGCTCGGGATTGCTCGCAGTCTGGAACGACATCGCCGCGCAAGACGAAGCCGAGTTCAACAGCTGGTACGACGAGGAGCACGTGCCTGAGCGCCTCGGCGTTCCGGGCATCCGCAACGCGCGCCGCTACCGCGATTGCGCCGCACCGCTCAGCTACGCGGCGTTCTACGACACCGAGTCGCTCGCGACGCTCGCCTCGCCCGCGTACCTGGAGCGGCTCAGGCAGCCGACGCCGCGCACACAGCGCATCATGCCGCGCTTTCGCAACATGACGCGCGCCGCCTGCGAAATCGCCGCCGATGTCGGCGCGCTGCGCGCCCCCGGCGCGGTGCTGGCGACGCTCGAGCTGGCAGCGGTCCCGGCCGCCGACGAGCTCGTCGCGCAGGCCGGCGCGCTCCGGCTCAGGCTCGCGCTGCCCGACGAGAAGGCGACGCGCGTGCCGAACCCGGAGGCGAAGATGCGCGGCGTGCCGGACCGCCTGCCCGCGCCGTTCCTGCTCATCGAAGGCCACGACGAGGCCGCGGTGCGCGCCGACGCCGCGCGCCTGGCGAAGGCGCTCGGCGCGCCGCAACCCGCGCGCCTGTTCCGGCTTATCATGGCCCGAACCAACGCAGCGAGGACTCCGCAGTGAGCTTCGAGACCATCCTGTACGAGGAAGACGGGCCGATCGGCTGGCTGACGCTCAACCGTCCCGACGACGGCAACATGTTCACGCCGCAGATGTGCCACGAGGTGCGCGACTGCATCAACGCCGTGCGGCGCGAGACGCGCACGCGCGTGCTGGTGATCACGGGCGCCGGCGACAAGTTCTTCTGCATCGGCGGCAGGAAGGAGGGCATGGAGGAGACGCTCCTCTACGCCGGCGTGCTGCCCACGCTCGAGATGTACGAGTCGATCGACCGCCTGCAGAAACCCGTCATCGCTTCGGTGAACGGCTACGCGGTCGGCGGCGGCAACGTTCTGCAGGTGGTGTGCGATCTGACGATCGCCAAGGAGAGCGCCGTGTTCCGCCAGGTCGGCCCGATGATGGGCAGCTTCGACGCCGGCTACGGCACCTGGTACCTGGAGGACCTGGTCGGCAAGAAGAAGGCGAAGGAGATGTGGATGCTCAACCCGCGCCTGTCGGCCCGCGAGGCGCTCGCGATCGGCCTCATCAACCGCGTGGTGCCCGACGACAAGCTGCGCGAGGAGACGCGCAAGATGGCGCTCGAGCTCGCCGAGCGCGGCGCCTTCGCGCTCGCCGCGGTGAAAGGCGCCTTCAACGCGCGCCACGGCGGCGTCTCGGGCCTCGCGCGCGTGGCGCACGACCTGCTGCTGCGCGGTTACCTCGAGAGCGACGAATCGCACGAGCTCGGCGAGGCGTTCCGCGCCAAGCGCAAGCCCGACGCGGACAAATTCGGCCGCTAGCCGCGTGAACACGCTCCTCACCCTGCTCGACCCGCAGGAGGCGGCGCGGCATTACGCCTCCGGCGCCTGGCGCAAGGACACCCTTTACTCGCTGCTTGCGCGGCACGCGGCCGAGCGCCCGTCGGCGCCAGCACTGCGCGACGCGCGCCTGCGGCTCTCCTGGCGCGAGCTGCTCGCCTGGGTGGACGCCTTCGCGCAGGCGCTGCACGCGGCCGGCGTGCGCCGCGGCCAGCGCGTCGCGGTCTGGCTGCCCTCGCGCGCCGAGGGCGTGGTCGCGCTGCTCGCCTGCTCGCGGAACGGCTACGTGTGCAACCCCTCGCTGCACCAGAACTACACCGTGGCCGAGATCGTGGATCTGCTCGAGCGCACGCGCGCCGCCGCGCTCGTGATGCAGGCGGGCTACGGCGCAGGCGCGGCGCAGGCGCTTCCACCGATGAAGGCCGTATTCGACGTCAGCGGCTCGTTCCCGGCGCCGGGTGTCGCCTGCGGCGTGCCGCCGGAGACGAACCCGGACAAGATCGTGTACCTCGCCTTCACCTCCGGCACCACCGGCGTGCCGAAGGGCGTCATGCACTCGGACAACACGCTGCTCGCCAACGGCCGCGCGATGGTCGCCGACTGGCATCACGACCCTGCGACGATCCTGCTCAGCCTGTCGCCGATGAGCCACCACATCGGCACGGTGGCGATCGAGCAGATGCTCGCCGCAGGCTTCGAGCTGGTGGTGAACGACCCGCCTGCGGGGATGAAGCCCTTCGATTGGCTTCTCGGCTGCGGCGCCACCTACGTGATGGGCGTACCGACGCACGCGATCGACATCCTCGCCGAGGCGAAGCGCCGCGGGATGCAGAAGCTCGGCGCGGCGCGCCTTTTCTACATGGCGGGCTCGCCGATCCCGCGCGAGGTTGCGCAGACCTTCCTCGCCATGGGCGTCACGCCGCAGAACATATACGGCATGACCGAGAACGGCTCGCACCAGTACACGCTGCCCAGCGACGACGCGCAGACGATCGTCGAGACCTGCGGGCGCGCCTGCGCGGGCTACGAGACGCGCATCTTCGCGCAGGACGACCCCGACCGCGAGCTGCCTGCGGGAAGCGTCGGCGAGATCGGCACGCGCGGCGCGCTGCTGATGCTCGGCTACTTCGACAACCAGGCGACCACCGAGGACTCGTTCAACCGCGGCGGCTGGTTCCTGTCCGGCGACCTGGGCATCCTCGACGAGCGCGGCTGCCTGCGCATCGTCGGCCGCAAGAAGGACCTCATCATCCGCGGCGGCCACAACATCCACCCGGCGAGAATCGAGGACCTCGCGCACCGCCACGCGGCGGTGCAGAAGGCGGCCGCCTTCGGCGTGCCCGACGCGCGCCTGGGCGAGAAGGTCTGCCTGGCGGTGATCCCGCGCGAAGGCGAGCGCGTCACCGGTGATGCGCTGCTCGACCACCTGCACGCGGTCGGGCTTTCCAAGTACGACATGCCCGAGTACTTCGCCGCGCTCGAGGCCTTTCCGCTCACCGCAAGCGGCAAGGTGCTCAAGCGCGAGCTGCAGGAATGGGTCAAGCAAGGGCGCATCGCGCCGCAGCCGGTGCGCTGGCGCGAGCCCGTGAAGGAGAACTGAAATGGCCATCGAACTGTCGCGCGTCGAGGACTACGCGCTCATCCGACTGAACCGCCCCGAGGCGCTCAATGCCCTCTCGTTCAAGCTGGTCGGCGACCTCGCGCGCGCCATCGACGAGGTCGCGGCGAGCGGCGCGCGCGCGCTGCTCGTCACCGGCACGGGCGAGAAGGCGTTCTGTGCCGGGGCCGACATCGCCGAGCTCGCAGGCCGCACGCTCGCGCAGACCAAGCGCGGCGCCGAGCTCGGCCAGGCGACGATGGAGAGAATCACGCGCCTGCCGATGCCGTCGGTCGCGATCGTCAACGGCTACGCGTTCGGCGGGGGGCTCGAGCTCGCGCTCGCCTGCACCTTCCGCCTGGTGACGCCGAACGCGAAGCTCGGACTGCCCGAGATCAGGCTCGGGCTCATCCCGGGCTACGGCGGCACGCAGCGCCTGCCACGCGTGGTGGGCGAGGCGCGCGCACTCGAGATGATCCTCACTGCGCGCGCGCTCGACGCGCACACCGCGGTCGCCTGGGGCCTGGCGAGCCGCGTGGTCGAGGGCGACCCGCTCGCCGCGGGCATCGCATTCGCGCGCGAGTTCTCCGGCTACAGCCTGCCGGCGCTCGGCTTCGCGCGCGAGGCGGTCGAGCGCGCGCTCGACCTGCCGGTGCACGAAGGCCTGAGAATCGAGGCGGACCTCTCGACGCTCGCCTTCCAGCTCGAGGATGCGCGCGAGGGCATGGACGCCTTCATGAAGAAGCGCAAGCCGGCCTTCAAGGACCGCTGAAATGGGCAAGGTGATCGCGGTCACCGGCGCGAGCCGCGGCATCGGCGCGGCGATCGCCGCCGAGCTGCTGCGCCGCGGCTTTACGGTGGGCTCTCTTACGCGGAGAGCGATCGGCATCGACGGCACCCTCCCGATCGCCTGCGACGTAAACAACGAAGAATCCCTCAGGAAGGCATTCAGGACCCTCGCGGACAAGGCCGGGCGCATCGACGCCCTGGTGAACAACGCCGGCGTGCACCTGTACGGCCGCTCGGCCGAGCTCGCCACGGCTCGCTACGAAGAGGTGATGAACACCAATGCACGCTCGGTGTTCCTGGGTTGCCGCGAGGTCTATCCGTACCTCGAGAAGGCGGGCGGCACGATCGTCAATATCGGCTCGTTCTTCGACAAGCTGGGCGTCAAGCAGAACCTCGCCTACTGCGCATCCAAGGCGGCGGTCGGCGCGATCACCCGCTGCCTCGCGGTCGAGTGGGCGGCGAAGAGAATCCGGGTGCTCGACGTCGCGCCGGGCTACATCGAGACCGAGCTGAACGCCGAGGCGATGCGAAAGGGGCCCTTGCGCGCGTTCCTGGAAGCGCGCGTGCCGACCGGCGGCCCGGGCAGCGTAACCGACGTCGCGCGCCTGGTGGCGGCGATTTTCTCCGAGGACATCCCGTTCCTCACCGGCGAGACGATCTACCTGGACGGCGGCCAGGGGATGGCGCACTGATGCGGCTGTTCGAGCGCATCGAAGCGGGCCTCGCGCTCTCCGCGGAGGAGCGCATGCTGCTCGAGAGCGTGAAGGCGCTCGCGCGCGACAAGCTCGCCCCGCGCGCCGCAAGCTACGACCGCAGCGCCGCGTTCCCCTGGGACAACGTGCGCGACTTGAACGCGCTCGGCCTGAACGCCATGTTCGTGCCCGAGGCCTACGGCGGCGCGCCGCTCTCCTACGCCGCCTACCTCGCCTGCGTGCGCGAGATCAGCTCCGCCTGCGCCTCCACCGGCATCATCTGGGCGACCAACTTCCACGGCGCGAAGCCGCTCATCGACTTCGGAGCCGAGGAGCAGAAAATGCGCCTGCTGCCGCGCGTCGCGCAAGGCGGCCTCGTCTCGCTCGCCATCACCGAGCCCTCGGCCGGCTCGGACGCGACCGGCATGAAGACGCGCTTCACGCCGGCGGGCGGCGAGATCGTGATCGACGGCGGCAAGACCTTCATCACCTCGGGCGACGTCGCGGACCTGATCCTGCTGTTCGGCAAGTGGAGCGGCGTCGACGACGAGCGCGCCGCGATCTCGGCGCTCATCGTGGAGAAGGGTACGCCGGGCCTGTCGGTCGTGCGCCTGGAGGACAAGATGGGCCTGCGCGCCTCGAGCACCGCGACGCTCGCCTTCGACGGTTGCCGCGTGCCGCGCGCGAACCTGCTCGCCCCGCCCGGCGAAGGCCTCAAGCTGCTGCTCGCCTCGCTGAACAAGTCGCGCCCGAGCGTCGCGGCGCACGCGCTGGGCATCGCGCGCGCCGCCTTCGGCGATGCGATCGCCTACGTGAACGAGCGGCGCCAGTCGGGGCGGCGCATCGTCGAATTCCAG
This sequence comes from uncultured Pseudomonadota bacterium, assembly GCA_963739205.1. GTDB lineage: Bacteria > Pseudomonadota > Gammaproteobacteria > Burkholderiales > SG8-39 > DAHVFK01. The sequence goes on from CAVTZJ010000004.1 coordinate 679,774, forward strand.
GGCATCCAGTTCCTGCTCGCCGACCTCGCCGCCGAGCTCGCGCAGTGCGAGGCCTGGCTGTGGCACGTGGCGCGTCTGGTCGACGCGGGCGCGAGCGACATCGGCATCGAAGCCTCGATCGCCAAGCTGCGCGCCTCGGACCTGGCGATGCGCATCGCCACCGAGGCGGTGCAGCTGCACGGCGGCTACGGCTACTGCAAGGACTACCGCGTCGAGCGCCTGATGCGCGACGCCAAGATCACGCAGATCTGGGAAGGCACCAACCAGATCCACCGCCAGCTGATCGGGCGCAGCTTCATGGAAAAGGCCCGCTAGCGTGCGCGCCGTCGTCGTCCGCGAGCACGGCCCCGCCGCCGCGCAGGGCGTAGAGGCCCTGCCCGACCCGGTGCCCGGCCCGGGCGAGGTCGTGATCGACGGGCGTGCGATCGGCGTCAACTACCCCGACATGCTGGTGATCGAGGGCCGCTACCAGCTCCTGCCGCCGCGCCCCTTCACCCCGGGCAAGGAGGTGGCCGGCGTGGTGAGCGCGGTCGGCGCGGGCGTGGCGCGCATCAAAGCGGGCGACCGCGTCATGGCGCAGCGCGAGTACGGCTGCTACGCCGAGAAGGTCGTTTCGCCCGAGGCGACCTGCTACCGCATGCCAGCGGCGCTCGGCTTCGAGGAAGGCGCGGCGCTCGGCCTGGCCTACCAGACCTCGCATTTCGCGCTCGTCGAGCGCGCCGCGCTCGCCAGGGGCGAGAGCGTGCTGGTCACCGGCGCCTCGGGCGGCGTGGGCCTCGCCGGCGTCGAGCTCGCCAAGGCGCTCGGCGCCACCGTGCTCGCGGGCGTCACGAGCCCCGAGAAAGGCGAGCTGTGCCGCCGGCACGGCGCCGACCACGTGATCGACCTCTCCGCGCCCGACCCGCGGAACAGCCTGCGCGAGCAGGTGTACGCGGCGCTGGGCAAGCGCGGCGTCGACATCGTGCTGGAGAACGTCGGCGGCGAGGTGTTCGACGGCGCGCTGCGCGCGCTTGCCTGGCGCGGGCGCATGGTGGTGGTCGGCTTTGCCTCGATGCGCCTGCCGGAGATCAAGGCCAACTACCTGCTGCTCAAGAACATTGCCGCGACGGGCCTGCAGTGGAGCGACTACCGCGAGCGTGAACCGGTGTGGGTGCAGCGCGTGCAGGCCGACCTCTACGCGCTGTGGACCGAAGGAAAGCTCAAGCCGTTCGTGAGCGAGCGCTATCCGCTCGAGCGTTTCGCCGATGCGGTCGCGCGCTTCGGCGCGCGCGGCGTGCTCGGCAAGATGGTGCTGCTCCCCTGAAAGATAAGCTCGATATCGCGCGTCGGTGGGACGTCACACCGAAGGAAGCGGTCGCACTGCAGCACGAGCTGAGCGCGCGCGTCGAGCGCGCGGACCGCATCGGCCGCGTGCGCCGCGTGTGCGGCATCGACGTGGGCTTCGAGGAGGACGGCAGGATCACGCGCGCCGCGGTCGCGGTGCTCGCCTTCCCCTCGCTCGAGCCGCTCGAGGACGCGGTCGCGCGCCGGCCGACGAGCTTTCCTTACGTGCCCGGGCTGCTTTCCTTTCGCGAGATCCCGGCGGTGCTCGAGGCGCTCGCTCTGCTGAAGACGCGCCCCGACCTGCTGCTATGCGACGGCCAGGGCATCGCGCACCCGCGCCGCTGCGGGCTCGCCTCGCACACCGGCCTGGCGACGGGGCTGCCCTCGATCGGCGTGGCGAAGACGCGCCTGATCGGCGAGCACCGCGCGCCTGCGCTGCGCCGCGGAGCCTGGGCGCCGCTCGTCGACGGCGGCGAGTCGATCGGCGCGGTGCTGCGCACCCGCGCCGGCGTGAAGCCCCTGTACGTGTCGATCGGCCACCGCGTCAGCCTGCCGACCGCGATCGAGTACGTGCTCGCCTGCTGCACCCGCTACCGGCTGCCCGAAACGACGCGCCGGGCGCATCATCTCGCATCGGCGAAGTGAGCCACCTGGAGGGGAACATGGAGTTCGACGCGATTCTCATCCCGCCGCGGCGCGAGGAGATGGTCGAGCGCGGCCTGTGGCACGACCGCACCGTCAACGACTACCTGGACGGCTGCGTGGCCGCGCATCCGGACAAGCCCGCGCTCGCCGCGCTGCGCGTCGAGGACGGCAGCCTGCGGCGCTTCAGCTATGCGGAGCTCGCGCAGATGGCCGATCGCATCGCGGTGGGGCTCGCGCGCCTGGGCATCGGCCGCAATGACGTGGTCGCCTGCCAACTGCCCAACTGGTGGCAGTTTACGGCGCTCTACCTCGGCTGCTCGCGCATCGGCGCGGTGCTCAACCCGCTGATGACGATCTTCCGCGAGCGCGAGCTCTCCTTCATGCTCGCGCACGGCCGCGCCCGCGCGGTGGTCGCGCCGAAGCGCTTCCGCGGCTTCGACTACGCGCGGATGCTCGCCGGCCTGCGCCCTTCCCTGCCGCAGCTCGAGCACGTGCTGATCGTCGGCGGCGAGGGACCGGAGAGCTTCGACGCGCGCTTGGCCGAGCCCGCCTGGGAGCGCGAAGCGGACGCGGCGCGCATCCTCGGCGCCTCGCGCCCGTGGCCGGACGAGGTCACGCAACTGATCTACACCTCGGGCACCACCGGCGAGCCGAAGGGCGTGATGCACAGCGCGAACACGCTGCTCTCCAACATCCTGCCCTACGCGGCGCGCATGCGGCTCTCGGCCGACGACGTGGTGCTGATGGCCTCGCCGATGGCGCACCAGACCGGCTTCATGTACGGCCTGGTGATGCCGGTGGTGCTCGGCGCGCGCGCGGTGCTGCAGGACGTGTGGGACCCCCCGCGCGCGGTGGCGCTGATCCGCGACGAGCGCGCGACATTCACGATGGCCTCGACGCCCTTCCTCACCGATCTCGCCAAGGCGGTCGCTGAGAGCCCGGGAGGGGTGCCGTCGCTGCGAACTTTCCTGTGCGCAGGGGCGCCCATCCCCGGGCCGCTGGTCGAGCGCGCGCGCGCGAGCCTCGGTGCGAAGATCGTCTCGGCCTGGGGCATGACCGAGAACGGCGCGGTCACCACCACGCTGCCCGAGGACGGCGACGAGCGCGCGGTCAATACCGACGGCTGCCCGCTGCCCGGGATGGAGGTGCGCGCGCTCGACCTGGAAGGAAAGCCCCTGCCGGCGGGCGCGGAGGGGCGGCTCATGGTGCGCGGCTGCTCGAACTTCGGCGGCTACCTCAAGCGGCCGCAGTGGAACGCAACCGATGCGCAAGGCTGGTTCGAGACCGGCGACCTGGCACGCATCGACGCGCGCGGCTACATCCGCATCTGCGGGCGCTCCAAGGACGTCATCATCCGCGGCGGCGAGAACATCCCGGTGATCGAGGTCGAGGCGCTGCTCTACAAGCACCCGTCGGTTGCGAGCGTGGCGATCGTCGCCTACCCGGACGAGCGCCTCGGCGAGCGCGCCTGCGCCTTCGTCACGCTGCGCCCCGGCACGCAGCTCTCGTTCGCCGACATGTCCGCGTTCCTCGTGGCGCAGAAGATCGCGCGCCAGTACATCCCGGAGCGGCTCGAAGTGCGCGACGCCCTGCCCGCCACGCCCTCGGGCAAGATCCAGAAGTTCAAGCTGCGCGAGCTGCTGCGCAGCTAAGCGCTCACTCGTGCGTGTAGATGAGGTCGCTGCGCCGGTTTTGCGCCCAGGCCTGCTCGTCGCGCCCTTGGGCGCGCGGCTTCTCCTCGCCCCAGCTCACCGTCTCGATGCGCGAGTCGGCCACCCCCAGCAGCGCCAGCGCCTTCCTCACTCCGTCGGCGCGCCGCTGCCCAAGCGCCAGGTTGTACTCCCGGCTGCCGCGCTCGTCGCAGTTGCCCTCGATCCTCACCGTCGCCTGCGCGTGATCGCGCAGGTACCCCGCGTGCGCCTCGATCATCGGCCGGTACTCGGACTTAATCTCGGACTTGTCGAAGTCGTAGTACACGCTGCGCTTGGCCAGGATGCTGTTCGGGTCGTGCAGCGGGTTCGCCGCCACGCCGCCCGGGCTCACCGCGCCGGCCTGCGGCTGCTGCCCGGCCCCTGCGGCGGGCTGCGCCCCCGGCTGCGCCTCTTCCTTGGTCTGCTGGCCCGCGCAAGCGCCGAGCAGCAGAGCGAGCGACGCGGCGAGCGGGATTGCGACAGTCCTCCAATTCATGGTCCTTCCTTTCTTATATGAAAGCGTTGAGTGACAAACGTACTTGTTGCATCAAGTCTTTCACGGAAGGGCAGCGCACGCAACAGGAAACGCGCGCACACCGCCGCCGCATCGCGGCCGCGCTCAGGAGCCGAGCCGCTCGTCGGGCGGTGCGATCTCGGTGACCAGGTCGCGCACCAGCGCCTTGTTCGGCAGCGGCTCGATGCGCATCTCGCCTTCGCGCAGGCGCGCGGTGCAGGCATACGCGGTGCGGCCGTCGATGCGCACCATGCATTCCTTGCAGGTGTTGGCGTTGGTGCACGAGTAGCGGATCGCGAGCGTCGCATCGTGCTGCGCGCGGATCCAGCGCAAGCCGTCGAGCACCGACTGGCCGGGCTCGAAAGGCACCTGCCAGCGCTCTTCGCGCGGCGCCTCGCCGGGAGCGCCGCGGCGCAGGACGAGCGTCGCCATGCCGCTCACGCCGGCACCGGCGCGCCGCGCACGCGCAGCGCGCCGTGCTCGAGCTCGAGCGTCTGGTTGAACGCCCACTGCGGGTCCATCCCAGGGAAGTCTTCGCGCTGGTGCGCGCCGCGCGACTCGCAGCGCGCGAGCGCCGCGGCCGCGACGCATTGCCCGACGCGCGCCATGGTGCCGAGGTCGAGCCAGTCGACGAGCGCGCAGTCGTAGGGCCTGCCGGCCGCAGGCCGTGCAGCGGGCAGCTCCGCGGCGAGCGCGCGCAGCCGGCCAAGCGCGCGCTCCAGGCCCGCTCGCGTACGGAATGGCCCGACGTCCTCCTGCATGAGCGATCGCAGCGCCTCGAGCATCGCCGCCGGATTGAAGTCGGACCTGGTGCGCCCGTCGCGTAGCGCTTCGGCGTGCGTGCGGAACGCGCCGAGCCCCGCGCGCGCCCTGCGCCGCGCCGCGCGCGCCGCGGCCGCCGCGCCGGCCACGCGCCCGAACACCAGCGCCTCGGTGATCGCGTTGCCCGAGAGGCGGTTCGCGCCGTTCGCGCCGCCGACCGCCTCGCCCGCGGCGTACAGCCCCGGCACGCGCGTCGCCATCGCCGCGTCCACGCGCACCCCGCCCATGTGGTAGTGCGCGATCGGCGCGACCTCGACCGCCTGGCGAGTGAGGTCGATGCCGTTCGAGGCGAGCCGGTCGATCACCGGTCCGCCCGCGGCGCGCAGCTCCGCTTCCGAGCAGTGCTCGAACGACAACCACGCGCCGCCGTGCGGCGAGCCGCGCCCGGCGGCGACCTCCTTGACGATCGCGTAGGTGGCCACGTCGCGCGTGACCACGTAGCGCCCCTCGTCGCGTGCGCCATAGCGATGGATGAACTCCTCACCCCGGCCGTTCAGAAGCCGCCCGCCGAGCTTGTAGCGGAACGGGTCCCACATGATCGGGTCCATGCCGACCAGCCGCGGCGCGAGATGCCCGATCGGGAAGAACTGCACGAACTCCATGTCGACGAGCTCGGCGCCGGCCTCGAGCGCGAGCGCATACCCGTCGCCGGTCATGTTGGCCGAGGCGCTGCTCCTGCGATACAGGCTCGTCAGGCCGCCGGTCGCGAGCACCGTCGCCGCGGCCGAGATCGACACCGTCCGGCCGCTCGCGAGATGCAGCGCGCTCGCGCCGACGCATTCGCTGCCCTCCAGCGCGAGCGCCGTCACGCGCAGGTCGCCCACGCGCCGGATCTCGGGGATGCGGTTCAGCTGCGCGCGCAGTGTCTTCGACACCGCGGGGCCGGTGTTCAGAAAATCGACGTACACGCAGCGCGGCCGGTCGTGGCCGGGCGCGAAGGCGCGCTTGTAGGCGCCATTCTCGCGCGCCCAGCCCGCGCCCCAGGCGTCCATCTCGCGGATGCGCGCCGGCCCCTCCTCGCACAGCAGGCGCGCGATCGCCGCGTCGCACAGCCCGCGGCCGGCGGCGAGCGTGTCGGCGAGATGGTGCTCGGGATGGTCCAGTCCGCCTTCCTCGAGCGCCACCGCGACGGTCATCTGCGCCATGACGGTCGCGCCGCCGCGGCCGACGAGGCTCCTGTCGACGAGGATCACCGAGCGGCCTTTGCGCGCCGCCTCGATCGCCGCGTACATCCCGGCGCCGCCCGACCCGATCACGAGCACGTCGGTCTGCAGGTGCTCGTGCTGCGTCATCGCGATCAGCGCGCTAGCGCGTAGGGACCGCCGGCCTCGAGCGCGCGCCGGTAGGCCGGGCGCGCGTGAATGCGCTCGAGAAAGCCCATCAGCCTGGGTCGCGTTGCGTCCAGCCCGCCGCGCGCGGCGGCGGCCTCGAGCGGAAAGCTCATCTGGATGTCGGCGGCGGTGAAGTCGTCGCCCGCGAACCAGGCGGCTTGCGCGAGCTCGGCCTCCAGGTAATCGAGGTGGCGCTCGATCTGCGGCTCGATGAACGTCCCTTCACCCGGCGCGCGATGCCGCGCGCCATCGGCCGCACGAAGAACGGCATCGGCCCGGTCTCGATCCGGTTGAAGACCAGCTTCAGCAGCAGCGGCGGCATGAGCGAGCCCTCCGCATAGTGCAGCCAGTAGGTGTAGCGCAGGCGCTCGGGCGTGCCCGGCGCGGGCGCGAACACGCCCCTCGCCGTAGCGCTCGACGAGATATTCGACGATCGCACCCGACTCGGCGAGTGTCAGCTCGCCGTCGGTGATCACCGGCGACTTGCCGAGCGGGTGCACATGGCGCAGCTCGGGCGGCGCGAGCATGGTCTTCGCGTCGCGCTGGTAGCGCTTCATCTCGTAGTCGAGCCCGAGCTCCTCGAGCAGCCAGAGCACGCGCTGCGAGCGCGAGTTGTTCAGGTGGTGGACGACGATCATGACGGCGGCTCCCGGATTCAGGCTGCCTTGCGCGCGCCGCCCGCATCGAGCAGCCCCGCCGCGACGAGCGCGCGGCGCACGCGCTCGATCTCGGCGGCCGAGAGCTTCGCGAGCGGCGGACGCACGGTGGCGCGCGGGAGCTTGCCGAGCAGCACGAGCGCCTCCTTCATGCGGTTGTGCATGTCGACCCAGGGCTCGCTGTAGAACACCTCTGCGGTCGGCCAGATGCGGTCGTTCACGCGGCGCGCGGCGGCGAGGTCGTTCGCCTGCACCGCGCGCCACAGCTCGGCCTGCAGAGCGGCGATCACCGAGCCGCTGCCCGAGAGCAGCCCCGCGCAGCCGAGCACGAGCGAGCTCATCAGCCAGGCGCTGTGCGTGGTCAGAACGTTCACCGCGGGCGCGCGCGACTGCAGCACGCGGATGTGGCGCTCGTGCAGCTGCGGGTTCGAGCACCAGTCCTTGATCGCGCGCACCGTCGGCACCGCGTCGAGGATCGCCGTGAGCGTCGCAAGCGGATAGCCCTGGCCGCCGGCGAGCGGGTACTGGAAGGCGATGAGCGGCAGGTCGGTCGCGTCGGCGATGCGCCGGAAATGATCGACCGCCATTTCCGGGCGCTGGCCGAAGGTGTACACGCCGGAGGGAAAGACGAGCAGCGCGGCCGCGCCGCCCTCGTCGGCCATCTTCGCGACGCGCGCCGCCTCCAGTCCGTTCTCGGCGTAAACGCCGTTGATGATCGGCACGCGGTCGCCGATCTCGTCCGCGGTGATCGCCAGCACGCGCCGCTGCTCCTCGAAGCTGCACGCCGCGACCTCGGAGGCGTGCGCGTTGGTGGTGATCGCCGAGATGCCCTCGACCGCGCACACGTCCCTCAGGTGCGCGCGGTAGGCCGGCTCGTCGATCGACAGGTCTTCGTGAAACGGCAGCAGTACGGCGGGAATGACGCCCTGCGGGATGTAGTCGCGCGGTCTCGGCATGGGTTTCTCCTGCGCTTCGAGCCTCGATCTTACCGCCGTGCGCCACTATGATGCGCCTGGAATACATGGCGAACGAGGAATCCTGGGACGCGATCGTGGTCGGCGCCGGCGCCGGGGGGCTGGCCGCGGCCTGCGTCGCCGCCGCCGAAGGGCTGCGCACGCTGCTCATCGAGAAGTCCGCGCTCGCCGGCGGCACCACGGCGACCTCGGGCGGCATGGTTTGGATTCCCGCCAACCCCAAGATGGCCGCGGCAGGCGTCGCCGACAGCCTCGAGAGCGCGCGGCGCTACCTCGATCGGGCCGCGCCGCCGGCGCGCGACACCGCCGCGCGCGAGGCCTTCCTCGCGCGCGGGCCCGAGGCGCTCGCCTTCCTGGAAGCGCACACGCAGCTGCGCCTGCGCCCGGTACTCAACTACCCCGATTACTACCCGGGGCTTCCCGGCGCGACGCTTGGCGGGCGCGTGCTCGAGCCGGTCGAGTTCGACGCGCGCGCGCTCGGCCGCGAGTTCGCGCGCCTGAGGCCGCCACTCGCGGAGTTCATGCTGTTCGGCGGCATGATGGTGGCGCGCCCGGACTTGCCGCACTTCCGCAACGCGCTCGCCTCGCCGCGCTCCGCCGCACGCGTCGCGCGCCTGGTCGCCGCGTACGGCTGGCAGCGCCTGTTCGCGGCGCGCGGCACGCGCCTGGTGCTCGGCAACGCGCTCGTGGCCCGGCTGCTCGCCTCCGCGCTCGAGCTGAAGGTCGCGCTGCGCTTCGGCATGCGCGCGCTGCGCGTCGTGATGCGCGAGGGGCGCGCGGCCGGCGTCGAGGTCGAGTCGGGTGGACGGCGTGCGACGCTCGCCGCGCGCGCCGGCGTGGTGCTCGCGACCGGCGGCTTCTCGCACGACGCGGAGCTGCGCGCACGGCTGCTGCCGCCGGCGGTATCGCGGCATTCGCCGGTATGCAGCGCGAGCAGCGGCGACGGCATCCGCATGGGCATCGCCGCGGGCGGAGGCCTTGGCGACTCGATCTCAAACCCGGCGTTCTGGGCGCCGGCATCGCACTTCCGCCGCGCAGACGGCAGCGAGGGCGTCTATCCGCACACAGTCGCCGATCGTGGCAAGCCCGGCATCATCGCGGTGACTCGTGCGGGCGCGCGCTTCACGAGCGAGGCAGTGTCGTACCACGAGTTCGTGCTGGCGATGCTGCGCGCCGGCGAAGCCGCAAATCCCGCGTACCTGCTGTGCGACCGCAGGAGCCTGTGGCAGTACGGCCTGGGCGCGGTGCGCCCCTTCACGCTCTCGCTCGGGCGGCACCTCGCGAACGGATACCTCGCGCGCGCCCCGTCGCTCGCGGAGCTGGCGAAGAGCCTCGGCATCGACGCCGCCAGCCTCGAGCGCACCGTCGCGCGCTACAACGAGGACGCGCGCCGCGGCGTCGATACGCAGTTCGGGCTCGGCGGCGACGCCTACCAGCGCTATCTCGGCGACGCGCAGAACCTGCCCAATCCGTGCATGCGGCCGATCGAGAAGGCGCCGTTCTTCGCGCTGCGCCTGTACCCGAGCGACCTCGGCACCGCGGCGGGGCTCCTTACCGACGGCGACGCGCGCGTGCTCGACGCCGACGGGCAGCCCGTGCCGCAGCTGTACGCGTGCGGCAACGACATGCACTCGATCATGGACGGCGCCTACCCGGGCCCCGGCATCACCCTCGGCCCGGCGCTCGCGTTCGGATACCTTGCGGCGCGCGCGATGTCGGCCGCGCACCAGCTTGCCGCCGCGTCAGCCTAACGCCGCCGACTCCGCGTCGGTTTGCTCCTTCCAGAAGCGCATGTCCATGGCTGCGTACATCGCCGTCGCTTCGGCGACATGCTCGCGCGCTTGCGGCTGCTTGCCGACGCGTCGGTACAGCTTGCCCAGGCTGTCGTGGCAGCGCGCTACGAGCGGCTCAAGGCCGTCCTTGCCGGCGAGCGCGAGAGCTTCGACGTAGTGCGCTTCCGCGGATTGCGCTTCGTGGAGGTCGCGCCGCGAGGCGATTTCGCCCAGCAGGAACTGGGCCCAGGCGCTCAGGCCGTGCTCGCCGCGCTCGCGCGTGAGTGCGGCGGCACGCTCGGCATGCGCGAGGGCTTCCTCGAGCCGGCCCGCGCGCATGAATGCTTCCCCGAGCCACAGGGTGAGGCGCGAGTCGTAGAGCGCAAGCCCGCTCGACTCGAGATCCTTCTTCGCCTGCTGCAGCGAAGACAAACCCTCGGCGATCCGCCCCGATAGTGCGTGCACGTATGCGAGGAACCCGGCCGTGACCGGAGTCAGGGCCGCGACGCTCCAGTCGCGGCACAGCGCGAGCGCGTGCGCGAGCTGCGCACTCGCGCGGTCGAATTCCCCCTGCAGGGTCAAGGCCAGCGCGACTCCCCAGCTGGCCAGGATCAGGCTGTACGGATGGCGCACCTCTTCGGCAATGCGCAGCCCCTCCTGGGCGCAGGCCAGGCCTTCGCCGAAACTGCCGCGCTCGGCCAGGCAGGATGCCAGCAGCCAGCGCGACATGACGGCTGGATAGCCCGCCAGCCCGAAGCGCTCGCGGCCGAGCGCGCCCGCAAAGGATGGAACCGCTCTGCGGAGATAGACCTCGGCCTGCGCATAGTCGGTCGAAGCGAAGCACGCCGCGCCGGCGTAGTAATTCGCCACGGCCTCGAGCGCGGGATCGGCGAGCGTGCGGGCGAGCGCCTCGCCACGCTCGCCGAAGTCGCGCGCTTCCTTCAAGTGACCGGTGACCCAGTAGTACTGGCTCATCAGCACCCACACCCACCCCAGCCTGCGCGAATCGTCGAGCGCCGTCGCCAGGCGTTCGGCGTCGCGCAGCGTGGTCAGCATCGCGTCGAGCTCGGAAAGGGGGAACAGCGAGTTGCGCAGCTCGAAACGCAGGTCGATCGCCTGCTCCAGTGTCTCGCGCGACTCGGGCAGATGCGCAAGCGCGGCGAGCGCCTGATTGAGGTACGCCACGTTCTCGAGGTTCGCCGATCGCTCGAACGCCTTGGCGCCGGCCTGACGCAGGTAGCGCACGGCCTTCTCCCACACCTCACCCCTGAATGCATGGTGGGCGAGCCGCTCGACCTGCTCCGTGATTCGGTCCGAGTACAGTCCCTCGATCGTCTCCACCACCTTAGCGTGCAGCTCGCGCCGCCGGTCCTGCAGCACGCTGCCGTAGGCCACGTCGTGAGTGAGCGCGTGCTTGAATGTGTACTCCAGGTCGGGGAACAGGCTCGTCTCGTAAAGGAACTCGGCGCCTTGCAGATGCGCGAGGCCGACTCGCAGCACGTCCTCGGGCACTCCGGCGATTCCCTGCAGCAGGCCAAACGGCACGTCCTTGCCGATGACGGCGGCCGACTGAAGCAGGCGCTTTTCTTCCAGCGGCAGGCGGTCGATGCGCGAAGCCAGGATCGACTGGACCGTCGCCGGCACTTGGATGTCCTCGACCGACTGCGCGAGCTGGTACGCGCCGCGCGCACCGCTCAGCGCATGTGTCTCGACCAGGGTGCGCACACTTTCCTCGAGGAACAGCGGATTGCCGCCGGTGCGCGCGATCAGCATCGCTTTGAGCGGGGCGAGCGCGGGATCGCCGCCCAGAAGCCCTTCGAGAAGCTCGCTCGCGCTCTCGGCGGGGAGTGCGTCGAGCCTGAGCTGCGTGTAGTACGTCTTGCCGCCCCAGCCGTGCTGGTACTCCGGGCGGTAGTTGACCAGCATTAGCAGGCGGGCCGCAGGCAGACTTTCCACCAGGCTGTCGAGCAGCGCTTGAGTCTCGCTGTCCACCCAGTGCAGGTCCTCGAAGACCACCATCAGAGGCTGGGCTTGAGCTTCGCGCAGCAGCAGACGCTTGTTCGCGTCGAGCGTGCGGTGGCGCCGCTGCGCCGGGTCGAGCGCCTTCCATTGCGGGTCGTCGACCGGCACCTCCAGCAGGCCGAGAAAGGCCGGCAGGTACGGCCTGAGCGACTCGTCGAGCGTGAACAGCTTGCCGGTGATCTTTTCGCGCAAAGCGCGATGGTCGTCGCGCTCCTCCAGCTTGCAGTAGGCCTTTAGCAGGTCGATGACGGGCAGATAGCTGATGGTCTTGCCGTGGGACACGGCCCGGGCTTCGAGCACGAGCCAGCCCTGGACGCGCGGCGAGTGAATGAACTCGTAGTAGAGCCTGGACTTGCCGACGCCCGCCTCGCCGACGACTGCCACAAGCTGTCCCCGGCCATTGCGCGCCTGCTCCTGGGCGCGGATGAGGTGCCCGAGTTCCGGGTCGCGTCCGACGAAGCGGGTAAGGCCGCGAGACGTAGCCGCCTGCAGACGCGAGCGCGCGGTCCCGGCCCCCGTCAGCTCGTAGACCTCCACCGGTTCGGCAAGGCCCTTCACGGGAACCGGCCCGAGCGGTTTCACTTCGACGAAGCCTTCGGTCAACTCGAACGTCGCCGGACTGAGGAGTACGGTCCCCGGATCGGCGATCTGCTCCATGCGTGCCGCGAGGTGCGTCGTCTGGCCGACCGCCGTGTAGTCCATGCGCAGATCGCTGCCGATCGCGCGCACGACGACCTCGCCCGAGTTGAGGCCGACGCGAATGCGAACGGCAACGCCATGGGCACGGCGCGCCTCCTCGGCATAGCGCTTCACCGACTCCTGCATGCGCAGCGCGGCGTAGCACGCCCTCACCGCGTGATCCTCGACGGCGAGCGGGGCACCGAAGAGCGCCATGATCCCGTCGCCCATCACCTGATTGACCGTGCCCTCGTAGCGGTGCACGGCCTCCATCATCCTCTCCAGCACCGGATCGAGCAGCTTGCGCGCCTCCTCCGGATCGCGGTCGGCGAGCAGCTCCATCGAGCCTTTCAAGTCGGCGAACAGGACCGTGACCTGCTTGCGCTCGCCCTCGATCGCCGCCTTCGACGTAAGGATCTTCTCGGCGAGATGCTTGGGCGTATAGGCCTGCGGGGCGGGCGCGCGGACCGCATCGCCGGTCCCGGCCGCGACGGCCTGGCCGCACTGCAGGCAGAAGCGCGCGCCCGCCGGCAGCTCCGCGCCGCATGCAGCGCACGCGAGCGTAAGGCGAGCCCCGCACTCGAGGCAGAACCTCGCATGCGCCGGATTGTCTTGCCGGCAGCGCGGGCACTTCATGCCGGGGCATCCAATCGAGGCAGCCGGACCGCCTTCGTTCGCAGAATGGGCGCGGCAACATTAGCCCGCGCCCTTCCGGGCGTCAACGCAACGCAAGGACCCTTACAGCCAGAGGATCTGCTTGCGGTACTCGAGGTCGTGCAGCAGACGCTCGGCGGGGCCCTGGTGGAACACCGCGCCGCGCTCGAGCGCGAACACGCGGTCGGCAAGCGCGAGCACGAGGTCGAGGTTGTGCTCGACGATGACGATGGAGACGCGGCCGCGCAGCCGGTCGAAGACCGTGAACAGCTCCTGCACCACCGCGGGCGCCAGGCCCTCGAACGGCTCGTCGAGCAGCAGCAGCTTGACGTTGCCCGAGAGTGCGCGCGCGACCGCCGCCATTTGCTGCTCGCCGCCCGACAGGTAGTCGGCCGCGACGTGCATGCGCTCCTTGAGGCGCGGGAAGTGCGCGAAGATCTCTTCTTCGCTCCAGGCGACGCCGTCGCGGCCGTCGCTGGCGCGCGCGAGCCGCCCGAGCGCGAGGTTGTCCGCCACCGTCATGCCGGCGAACAGTCCCCGGCCCTGCGGCACGTAGCCGATGCCGAGGCGCGCGATATCGGGTGCGGGCAGCGCGGCGATGTCGCGCCCGCCGAATTCGATCCTGCCCGAAGCGGGGCGCACCAGGCCGGCGATCGTCTTCAGCAGCGTCGACTTGCCCGCGCCGTTGCGCCCGAGCAGCGCGACGATCTCGCCGTCGCGCACGTCGAGCGTGGCATCGTTGAGTATGTGGCTCTTGCCGTAGAACGCGTTCACCTTGCCGAAGGCGAGCAACGGCGCGCGTGCGGGCCCCGCGCTGGCGGCCTTCCCCTCCAGCGGGGGCGTGCCCTTGCCGGTATACACCTCCTGCACGCGCCGGTCGGCGCGCACCTCTTCCGGCGAGCCCGCCATCAGCACCTCGCCCTGGTTCATCACCGTCACGCGCTGCGAGAACCCGAGCACGCGGTCGACGTCGTGCTCGACGATCAGCACGGGGATCTCGCTCGACACGAACTTGACGAGGTTCGCGACGCGCTCGCGCTCGGCCGCGGCGAGGCCGGCGAGCGGCTCGTCCAGCAGCAGCACCTTGGGCTTGGAGCCGAGCGCGATGCCCAGGTCGAGCAGCCGCTGCCCGCCGTAGGAGAGGTCGCCGCCCGCGACCTCTTCGATGCCCTCCAGGCCGAGGAAGCGCACCAGCTCGGCGGTCTGCTCGTGGATCTCCGGGTAGCTGTCGATATCGCGCCAGGCGTTGAAGCGCGCGGGGTGGCGCGCCTGCAGCGACAGGCGCAGGTTCTCGTAGATCGGCAGCCCCTTGAACAGGTTGGTGATCTGGAACGAGCGCGCGAGCCCCTGCTGGCAGATGCGGTGCGCGGGCAGCTGGTGGATCTCCGCGCCGCCCAGGCGCACGCTGCCCGCGTCGGGCGGGAACATGCCCGACACCAGGTTGAAGAGCGTCGTCTTGCCCGCGCCGTTCGGTCCTATCAGCGCGTGCACCTCGCCCGTGTCGACCGCGAGGCCGACGTCCGCGACCGCGCGGATGCCGCCGAAGTGCTTCTGCACCCCGCTCACCTCGAGCACCGTGCCGCGCGGCGCGTCGGGGCGCAGCGACGCGGGCAGCGGCAGCCCCTCGTAGACGCGGCGCTGGCTCATCGCGGCCGCCTCCTCGGGCGGGGGCCGCCAGCGGCGCTTGAGCTTCGCCCAGATGCCCACCAGCCCGCCCGGCGAATAGAGCACGAAGGCGACGAACACCATGCCGAACCACAGCAGCCAGTTGCCGCTCCACATCGAGAACAGCTCGCGGAACAGCACGAAGAAGACCGCGCCCAGCGCAGGCCCAAGGATGTGATGCATGCCGCCGATCACCACCATCGCCAGCAGCTCGCCGGAGAACGCCACCGTGACGCCCTCGGCCGAGACGAGATAGTTCTGGAAGCCGAGCAGCGCGCCGGCGAGCGCGGTTACCGTCGCCGAGAGCACGAACGCGCCGAGCCGGTAGCGGTCGACCGCGTAGCCCTGGAAAGTCGCACGCTGCTGGTTCTCGCGGATCGCGACCAGCACGTGGCCGAAGGGCGAGCGCACCACGCGCAGCACGACGTAGAGCACGCCCAGGGCGATCGCCGCGACCAGCGCGTACCAGACCTGCGCGTTGTCGAGCGACACCGGGCCGATGCGCCCGCGCGCCAGGCCTCCCAGGCCGTCCTCGCCGCCCGTCACCGCGGTCCAGCGGAACGCGACCGCGTAGGCGAGCGCGGAGAGCGCGAGCGTGAGCAGCGAGAAGTACACGCCGCGCCGGCGCAGGATCATGAAGCCCACCGCGAGCGAGAGAGCCGCGACGAAGGCGAGCGCGATCAGGATTGGCAGGAAGACCTGCCCGTGCAGCCAGTGCTTCTGCGCGATCGCGGCGGCGTAGGCGCCGATCCCGAGCCACGCCGCGTGTCCGAAGGAGGTGAGCCCGGTATAGCCGACGAGGAGGTTCAGCCCGACCGCCGCGATCGCCAGGATCACCGTCACGCTCGCGGTGTTGACCGTCAGGCCGAACAAGGGCATCGCGAGCGGCAGCGCGACGAGCGCGGCCACGGCGATCCACAGCACCCGGTACTTCGCGTTCTTCCCGGGCCGCCTCATTCGAACTTCTCGATGCGCTCGCCGAGCAGTCCCCGAGGCCGGACCAGCAGCACCAGGAACATCAGGATGTAGATCGAGGCCTCGCCAGCCGCGGGCACGAAATTGATCGTCACGCCGCGCACCACCCCCACCAGCAGCGCCGAGAGCACCACGCCCCAGAAGCTGCCCAGGCCGCCGATCACCACCACGACGAAGGCGACGGTAATGATCTCCGCGCCCATCGCCGGATACACCAGTGCGATCGGCGCGAACAGCGCCCCGCCGAGCGCCGCCATGGCGACGCCGAGCACGACGATCGTCGTCATGTAAGGCTGCAGCCGGATCCCCAGCGCCGCGACCATGTCGGGGCGCTGGATGCCGGCGCGCACCACGCGTCCGAAGGAAGTCTTGTTGAGAAGCAGCCAGATGCCGGTGAGCACCACCGCCACGATCGCGAGCAGGAGCAGCCGGTAGCGCGAGAAGATGAAGTCGCCCAGCACGACGCTGCCTTTCAGCGCCTGCGGCATCGACGCCGGCAGCGGCGCGGCGCCCCAGATGATGCGGATCGCCTGCTCGGCGATCATCGCCAGGCCGAAGGTGACGAGCAGGCCGAGGATCGGATCGGCGGTGTAGAAGCGGCGCAGGAAGAAGCGCTCGAACAGGATGCCGAGCAGCCCGACCGCGACGGGCGAGAGCACCACCGCGGGGCCGAACCCCAGGTACTTCGCGATCTCGAGCGACGCATAGGCGCCGAGCGCGTAGAAGGCGCCGTGCGCCAGGTTCACCACCCCGCCCACGCTGAAGATGAGCGACAGCCCGAGCGCGATCAGCAGGTAGTAACCGCCGAGAACCAGGCCGTTGACGACCTGTTCCAGCAGGAACAGGAGCTGCATTACATTTTACAAGCGCTCTGTTCCTTCGTCGGCGCGAGCAACTCCAGCGGCTGGTCGGGCCGCGGAATGGCCGCGCTGAACTGCAGGAAGTCCCACGCCTCCTTGTACGTGCCCGGCTTCTTGACCGTGAACGTGTAGGCCTCCTGCTGCATCTGGTGGTCCCAGGAGCGGAAATAGCCCTTGCGCGGCTTGAGCAGGTCGAACTGCGGCTGCTTCTCCAGGTGGGCGATCAGCTTGTCGTTGTCGGTCGACTTGATCTCGTTCATCGCCTGCGCCAGCACCTTGAGCGAGACGTACTCGATCCAGGCGTGGTTCTCCGGCGGCTTGCCGTGCTTCTTCATGAACGCGGCGACGAAGGCCTTCGTTCCCGGGGTGTCGATGTGGTGGTGCCAGACCGTCGGCCAGATGCCGCTCAGGTTGCCCGGGCCCGCCGCCCACGCGTCCGCCGTGTTCAGGTTGAAGCCGGCGACCGCATACGGCAGGCCGAACTCGGCGTACTGCTTGACGAAGTTGGTGACCTGGTTGCCACCGAGGTTGGTCGCGACCAGCGTCGGCTTCGCCTGCCGGATCTTGAGCAGGTAGGGGCTGAAGTCGGTGACGTCGGTCGCGCACAGCTCGTCGCCCACCGTGGTCGCGCCGTGCTCGGCCATGAAGCGCTTGGCCGCCTTGGCGAGGTCGTGGCCGAACAGATAGTCCGAGGTCAGGTAGAACACCTGCCTGCCCTTCACCAGCCCCTCGCGCTCGAGTCCCTGTCCCTCCGCGTTCACCATCACGGTGACGGGAATGTCCATGTGGAACGTGTAACGGTTGCAGTCCGCGCCGCGCAGCACGTCGGAGCGCGCGCCGGTGCTCAGGAAGAAGCGCTTGTTGCGCGCCGCCACCTGCATGATGGTCTTGGCGGAGGCCGAATTGATCTCGCCGAGCAGCAGCGCGACCCGGTCCTGCTCGTACATGCGCTGCGCCTTGGTCGCCGCGGTCGTCGGATTGACCGAGTCCTCGGAGACGAGCTCGATCTGCCGCCCCATGACGCCGCCCGCGGCGTTTATTTCTTCCTCGGCCATGCGGATGCCGAGCACCGCGTACTGGCCGAGCGCGCCGAGAAAGCCGGTGAGCGGCGTGAGATGCCCGATCTTGATCTTGTCGGACTGAGCGCGGACGATCGCCGGGAATCCCAGCGCGAACGCGCCGGCCATCGTTGCGCCGGCTTTCAATACTTTCCTGCGGCCCGCGTGCGCCGCGGGTTCCTTCTTGTCGTACTCCATTGGCTCCTCCTCCTGTCTGGGTATCGCTTGCTACACGGGTGCATCTCTCATATTGCTAAAAACCACTTCACAGTATCAAACTATTCGGCGCAGGCGCAAGGCGCGCTCAGGCGCGCGGCGCAGTGCGCGCGAGCGACGGGCGCAACGAGACGCGCGTAAACCACGCGGCGAGCAGCGGGCGCGATGCGCGCCAGCCCGAATCGGGAAAGCGGAAGTCGATCCAGCCAAGCGCGCAGGCGAGCGTGATGTGGCCGATGTCGAACTTGTCAGTCCAGCCGCCCGCCTCGCGCTCCGCGGCATCGAGCCCGTGCTCTACCTTCGCGAGCTGGCCCGTCAGCCAATCGGGCCAGCGCAGCGCCTCGGGGCGCTGCGCGAGCTCGTAGCGGCGCAGGATGCCCGCATCGAGGATGCCGTCGCCGAGCGCCTGGCGCCTGAGCGCCTGCCAGCGCGCAGCGCCCGCGGCGGGGAAGAGCTTCCCTCCGCCGGCGAGCGCGTCCAGGTATTCGCAGATCACGCGCGAGTCGTACAGCACCGTTCCGTCGTCGATTTTGAGCGCCGGGACCTTGATGAGCGGGTTCTCGCGCGCGAGCTCGAGGTTCGGCTTGGCCGGCAGCACGGTGACCTCGGCCAGCTCGATGCGCGCATCGAGGCCGAGCTCGATCGCGCAGGCGCGTACCTTGCGCGCGAAGGGCGATGCGGGCGAATACCAGAGCTTCATACGAGCGAGCCCCCGCCGTCGAGGTACACGATCGAGCCGGTGGCGAAACCGATCGTCATGAAGGCGAGCACCTGGCGCGCGACGTCCTCGCCGGCGCCGACGCGCTTCACCGGCAGCGCGGCCGCAGTCTGCTCGAGCATCTTGCGGCGCGCCTCCTCGGGCATCGCGGCGCGGATCGGCGTGTCGATGAGTCCGGGCGACACCGCGTTCACGCGCACCGGCGCGAGCTCGAGCGCGAGGCTGCGCGCGAGCGACTCGAGCGCGCCGTTGGATGCGCTGACGATCGCGACGCCCGGGCGCGGCCGGATGCTGAAGTAGCCCGAGACGATCGTGAGCGATCCGCCCGGCGCGATGTCGGCGTAGCGCGCGACGCGCCAGGCGCCCCAGAACTTGCTCTCCATGGTCGCCTTCGCGTCCTCGATGGACAGCGACTTGATCGGTCCGGTGCGCAGCTGCGCCGCGGTTACCACCACGTGATCGACCCGACCGCAGGCCTTGAACAGCGCCTCGACGCTCGCGTCGCTCGTCACGTCGGTCTCGATCGTGCGCGCGCCGCCGCACTGCGCCGCCGCCGCGCGCAGGCGCTCGGCGGACCTGGAGGCGATCGTCACCGTCGCGCCCTCGGCTTTCGCGAGCAGCGCGGTCGCGAGCCCGATTCCGGACGAGCCGCCGACCACGACCACGCTCTTCCCCTTAAGCAACATGTGCTCTCCTCGTGTGAATTGAAGGATTACCGCGGCGCGCTCGCGCGCGCACCCAGCTCGGCCGAGAGGCGCGCGGCCGCTGCGCGCACGCGCGCCGACTTGTCCTGCAGCGCCTGCAGCGACAGCCGCCAGATCGGGCCCGAGATGCCGATCGCGCCGGTGACGCGGCCGGCGAAATCGCGCACCGGCACCGCGACGCAGCGCACCTCGGGATCGAACTCGCCGTCGTCGTAGGCGATCTCCTTGCGCCGCACCTCCTCGAGCTCGCGCTCGAGCGGCGCGCGCTCGACGATCGTCTTGGCGGTGAAGCCGCGCAGCTCGTGCGCCTGCAGGTAGCGCTCGAGCTCCGGCGCGGCGAGCGCGGCGAGCAGCACCTTGCCGAGCGCAGTCGCATGCGCGGGGCGCACCGCGCCCGAGCGGTCCACCAGCTGGAACATGCCGCCGCCCGCGGTCTTCGCCACCACCACCACATCGTCCCCCGAGCGGATCGCGAAGTGGCCCGACTCGCCGGTCTCGAGGGTCAGTTGCTCGAGGACCGGCGTGGCGACGCGCACCAGCTCGACCTCGTCCAGCGCCGCCGCGGCGAGCGTGAACAGGCGCCGGCCGACGCGGTACCTCTTGGAGTCCTTGGGCTGGCTGACGTAGCCCAGCTGCAGCATGGTCCGCACCAGGTGGAAGGTGGTGCTGCTGTGCAGCCCCACGCGCTTGGCGAGCTCGGCGAGGCCGATCCCGTCGCGATGGCGCGCGACTTCCTCGAGGATCGCAAACGCGCGCTCGATCGACTGGATGCCGGCGCGCTCCTTGGCCGGCTCGGCGACTCTTGCCTCGGTATCACTCACGTTGGAATCCCCGATTCATCATAACCCAGGTTCGACAGTTTTCCGACATCGTAAACATCGATTTGATACTATGAAATGCTCAAAAGGGGATCTTGCGCATGGCGGAATCGAGCTGGGACGTAATTGCCATCGGCGGCGGCAACGCCGCGTTTTGCGCGGCGCTCGCGGCGCGCGAAAAAGGAGCGCGCGTGCTGGTGCTCGAGCGCGCGCCCGAGGACGAAGCTGGCGGCAACAGCCGCTTCACCGCCGGACTGATGCGCGTCGCCTACAGCGGCGTCGAGGACTTGAAGCGCGCCATGCCGGACTTGTCGCCGGAGGAGATCGCCCGCACGGACTTCGGCACGTATACCGAGGACCAGTTTCTCGACGACATGGCGCGCGTCACCGAATTCCGCTGCGACCCGGATCTGACCGAACTCCTGGTGAAGCGCAGCATGGATACCGTGGCCTGGATGCGCTCGAAGGGCGTGCGCTTCACCGCCGCCTGGGGCCGGCAGGCGTTCAACATCGGCGGCAAGTTCAAGTTCTGGGGCGGCCTCACGGTGGAGGCGGTCGGCGGCGGCCCCGGGCTCGTGGACTCGCTCACCAACGCCGCGAAGAAGAACGGCATCGACATCTGGTATTCGGCGCGCGCGACGGGCCTCGTCGCCGACGACGAGGGCGTGAAGGGCGTGCGCGTGAAGCGCGCGGGCAAGACGGTGGAAGTGCGCGCGCAGAGCGTGGTGCTCGCCGCCGGCGGCTTCCAGGCGAATCCCGAATGGCGCGCGCGCTACCTCGGTCCCGGCTGGGAGCTCGCGAAGGTCCGCGGCACACGCTTCAACACCGGCGACGTGATCCGCATGGCGCTCGACATCGGCGCGGCGCCGGTGGGCAACTGGTCGGGTTGCCACGCGGTCGCCTGGGAACGGAACGCGCCCGAGTTCGGCGACCTCGCGGTGGGCGACCAGTTCCAGAAGCACTCCTACCCCTGGGGCGTCTACATCAATGCCCAGGGCAAGCGCTTCGTGGACGAAGGCGCCGACTTCCGCAACTACACCTACGCCAAGTACGGCCGCGTGGTCCTCGGACAGCCCGGCCAGTTCGCCTGGCAGATCTTCGACGCCAAGGTGAAAGGGCAGCTCAGGGACGAATACAAGATCCGGCAGGTGACCAAGCACACGGCGAATACGCTGGAGGAGTTGTGCGCGAAGCTCGAGGACACCGACGGAAGCGCCGCGCTCGCGGAATTGAAGGCCTATAACGCGGCGGTGCGCCAGGACATCCCGTTCAACCCGAACGTGAAGGACGGGCGCTGCACGCAAGGGCTCGCGATCCCGAAGTCGAACTGGGCGAACACGCTCGACACGCCGCCCTTCGAGGCCTATGCGGTGACCTGCGGCATCACCTTCACCTTCGGCGGATTGCGCATCAACACCGCCGCGCAGGTCATCTCCACCGACGGCGAACCGATCCCCGGCCTGTACGCCGCGGGTGAGCTGGTCGGCGGCATCTTCTACTTCAACTATCCCGGCGGCACCGGCCTTACGAATGGCGCAGTGTTCGGCCGTATCGCGGGTACCAGTGCCGCGTCCAACAGAGGAAATTCCTGAATATGTCCAAGAGAAAGGGCGCGGAGCTCATCGCCGAGTTCCTGGTCAAGGAGAAGATTCCCTACGTGTTCGGCATCTGCGGCCACGGCAACGTCGGCCTGCTCGATGCACTGTACGACGTCGCCGACAAGGTGAAGCTCGTCTCGCCGCGCCACGAGCAGGTGGCGGGCCACATGGCGGACGGCTACTTCCGCGTGAAGCACCGGCCGGTGGCGACGCTCACCTCGACCGGGCCGGGATCGGCCAACCTCATCATGGCGCTCGCGGTGGCGCAGACCGACTCCTCCGCGCTGCTCGCGATCACCGCCAACGTGCCGACCTCGCAGTTCAACCGCGGCCCGTTCCAGGAGCTGAACCGCCACTACCAGGCCGACTACCCGAACGTGGTGCGCCCGGTGGTGAAGCGCTGCTTCCAGCCGACGCGCGTCGAGATGCTGCCGCTCGCGCTGCGCCAGGCGGCGACCACGATGACGAGCGGGCGCCCCGGGCCGGTGAACGTCGATATCCCCTTCAACCTGTTCCAGGAAGAATCCGACGCGCAGCTCGAGGCGCCGTGGGACGGCTACCTGTCGCGCCGGAGCGGCGCCTCGAACGAGGACGTGCGGCGCGCGCTCGACATGCTGCTCGCCGCCAAGCGCCCGGTGCTGTTCATCGGCCACGGCGTGACGCTGTCGGAAGCGTCCGCCGAGCTCACCGCGCTCGCGAAGAAGCTCGCGATCCCGGTGATCAGCTCGCCGAACGGCATGGGCTGCCTCGACATGGAGGATCCCCTGTCGCTCGGCTTCATCGGCAGGAACGGCGCCTATCCCGCGAACCAGGCCGGGCGCTACGCGGATCTCGTGCTCGCGATCGGCGCGCGTTTCGACGACCGCTCGGCGTCCTCCTGGCTGCCCGGCTACTCGTGGAACTTCCCGCACACCCGGCTCATCCACGTCGACGTCGACCACGCCGAGATCGGCCGCAACTACCCGCCCGACCTCGGGATCCTCGCCGACGCGAAGGCCTTCCTCGAGCAGCTGCTCGGCGCACTCGCCGCGAGAAAGCTCGAGTCCGGGCCGCGCCTCGCGGAGTGGCACGCGCAGATCGCCGGCTGGAAGAAGGAGTGGGACGCGTTCACGGCGCCCAACTTCGAAATCCATGCGAGCCCCATGCGCCCCGAGCGCGTCGTGGCCGACTGCCGGGCGGTGCTGCCCGAGGACGCGATCATCTCGCTCGACTCGGGCGTGCACCACAACTGGTACATGCAGTTCTGGAACGCGCGCCGCCCGCAGGCGATGCTGAACACCTGGGGCTACTCCGGCATGGGCTTCGGCCCGTGCTCGATCCTCGGCGCCAAGCTCGCCGCGCCCGACAAGGTGTGCGTGTCGATCTGCGGCGACGGCGGCTTCACCATGGTGCCGCACGTGCTGTGCACCGCGGTCGAGTACAACATCCCGGCGGTGTGGGTGGTGTGGAACAACTTCTCCTGGGCCGCGATCCGCGACATCCAATACGGGCTGTTCAACGGGCGCGAGATCGGCACCGGCTTCTACGAAGGCCCCGAGGGCAAGCCGTACAATCCGGACTTCGCCGCCTGGGCGCGCGCCTCGGGCGTGGAGGGGATCACGGTGAAGAAGTCGCAGGACTTCGCCGGGGCGCTCGAGCACGCGGTGAGGCTCGGCAAGCCGTGCCTCGTGGACGTGCACGTGGACGCCAACATCCGGCCGCCGGCCACCGGGACCTGGGCGCTGCCGCCGATCCCGCACAAGGAGCCCGTATTCGGGGCGGCGAAGGTCTTTGCCAAGGAACCGCGATGAAACGCAAACCCAAGCGAGAGTCCGTAATCCGCCACATCGCCGAGGTCGACTGGGAGGACCTGCCCGGGCACTTCGGCGGCGCGTTCTCCAAGTTCCTCGTGCACCCCGAGACCACCGGCTCGCAGCACATCGACTACCGCATCTCCTGCTACCAGCCGCGCGCCTACGTCGAGCCGCACGCGCACAAGGTGCAGGAGCAGGTCTACCACGTGCTCGAAGGCGAGGGCCTGATGGTGATCGGCGGCGAGCGCCGCGTGGTGCGCCGCCACGACGTGATCTTCATCGCGCCGAAAGTCGAGCACGCGATCTACAACACCGGCATCACCGACCTGGTGTTCATCGTCGCCACCACGCCGGTGAGCGACGCATAGCAGCGGCGCCCGAAAAGGGGAGCAGCGTGCAGTCCGTTGCCGACATCGAGCGGCTGATCGACCATCGCCCGCGCGAGGGCGTGTTCCGGGTGCACCGCGACGCGTTTCGCAGCGAAGCGGTGTTCGAGCTCGAGATGCAGCGCATCTTCGAGGGCTCCTGGATCTACGTCGGACACGCCTCGCAGCTGCCCCGGCCGCACGACTACCTGTGCAGCTGGATCGGGCGCCGCCCGGTCGTGCTGATGCGCGCCGCCGACGGCTCGCTCGGCTGCTTCATCAACAGCTGCCGCCACAAGGGCGCGCTCGTGTGCCACGGCGGCCGCGGCAATGCGAAGGCGCACGTGTGCCGTTACCACGGCTGGGCCTACGACAGCGCCGGGCGCAACGTCGCGATCAAGGCGCGTGCGCAGGGCGCCTATCCCGAGGCCTTCGACGCCGAGTCGCACGACCTGGTGCGCGTGCCGCGCTTCGGGGAGTACCGCGGCTTCCTGTTCGCGAGCCTCGCCGAGGACGTCGCGCCGCTCGAGGTCTACCTGGGCGACGCGCGCGTATTCATCGATCTGGTGGTCGACCAGTCCGCGCAGGGTATCGAGCTGCTGCCGGGCAACGTCAGCTACACCTATCGCGCGAACTGGAAGCTGCAGCTCGAGAACACCCTGGACGCCTACCACCTCACCTCGGTGCATCCTTCGTACTTCCGCCTGCTCGACCGGCGCGCGGCGATGGGCGAGCGCAAGGACGTTGCGCCAGCGGTCTGGCAGGGCCGCGCCGGCCGCGAGCTGGAGACCGAGATGGGCTCGTTCGGCTTCGAGCAAGGCCACGCGCTGGTGTGGACCAAGGCGCCCGTGCAACGCCACCCGCTGTACGCCGGCCTCGCCGAGCTCGAGCAGCGGGTGGGCGCGCTGCGCGCCGACTGGATGCTGCGCACGCGCCAGTTCTGCCTGTTCCCCAACCTGCAGCTCGGCTCCAGCGCGGCGCTGCAGATGCGCGTCATCCGCCCGCTCGCGGTGGATCTCACCGAGATGACCACCTACTGCGTGGCGCCCGTGGGCGAAAGCCCGGAGGCGCGCCGCCAGCGGCTGCGCCAGTACGAGGATTTCTACAACCCGAGCGGGCTCGCCACCCCGGACGATACGGCGACCTACGAGGATTGCCAGGAGGGATTCCGCTCCGGCGAGATCGAATGGCAGCAAGGCACCATGCGCGGCACCGGCGCGATGCGCGCCGGCGCCGACGAGCATGCGCGCGAGCTGGGCATCGCGCCCGCGACCTCGATGCACGGCGCCTTCGACACGGCCGACGAGACCGTCTACCACAGCGTTTACCTCGCGTGGCGGCGCCTGCTCGCGCAGGGCGCGCCGCAATGAGCGCGCTCCCCCCGCCCGAGGCGGCGGAACTCCTGCACCGCGAAGCGCAGTATCTCGACGCGCAGCGTTGGGACGACTGGCTCGCGCTGTATCGCGACGACGCCGAGTTCTGGATGCCGGCATGGAAGGGCGCGCACGCGCTCACCGAATCGCCGGACCGCGAAGTCTCGCTCATTTACTACTCGGCGCGCGCCGGGCTGGAGGACCGGGTCTGGCGCGTTCGTTCGGGGCTCTCGGTGGCCTCGCTCGTGCTGCCGCGCACCGCGCACGCTCTCTCGGGCGTGCTCCTGGCGGACGGCGCGCCCGAGGGCATGCTCGAGCTGCGCTCGACCTGGACCTGCCACGTGTACGATGTCGAGCGCGCCGCGCAGCACGTCTTCTTCGGGCGCTACGAGCACAGGCTGCGCAACGACTCGGGCAGGTGGCTGATCGCGGCCAAAAAGATCGTCTTGATGAACGACCGCATTCCGACCATGATCGACTTCTACTGCGTGTGAGGCGCGCCGTGCCGCTCGAAGCCACGCAAGCCCGGCCGCCTTCGCCGCGCCAGTTCGTCGCCGACCTGGACGGCCACTACGCCGGCAACGCGCTCGTCGCCTTCATCTTCGCCGCCTCGGGGCCGGTGGCGATCATCCTCGCGGTCGGCACGCACGGCGGGCTGTCGGAATCCGATCTCGCCTCCTGGATCTTCGGCTCGTTCTTCCTGAATGGGCTGCTCAGCATCTTCTTCTGCTGGTTCTATCGCCAGCCGCTCGTCTTCTTCTGGACCATTCCCGGCGCGGTGCTGGTCGGCAGCGCGCTCGGGCACCTGACGTTCCCGCAGGTGATCGGCGCCTACCTCGGCTGCGGCGTGCTGATGCTCGTGCTCGGGCTCTCGGGCTGGGTGAAGCGCGCCATGGAGGCGGTGCCGATGCCGATCGTCATGGGCATGGTGGCCGGCGTGTTCCTGCGCTTCGGACTGAACCTCGTGTTCGCGATCCGCGACGACTTCTGGATCGCGGCGCCTATGGCCGCGGCCTTCCTCGCGCTGTCGCTCGCGCCGCGCCTGGCGAAGGCGCTGCCCCCGGTGATCGGCGCGATGCTCGTCGGCGCCGTGATGGCCGCGGCGCTCGGGCGCTTCCACGGCCTCGCGATGGGCGGCCTCGGTCTCGTGCACCCGAACTTCTACGCCCCGCAGTTCTCCTGGCGCGCGATGCTCGAGCTCGTCGTGCCGCTCGCGGTGACGGTGCTCGTGGTGCAGAACGGCCAGGGCATCGCGGTGCTGCGCGCCGCCGGCCACGCGCCGCCGGTCAACGCGATCACCGCGGCCTGCGGCCTGTGGTCGATCCCGGCGGCCCTGGTCGGCAGCGTCTCCACCTGCCTGACGGGCCCGGTGAACGCGATCCTCGCGGCCTCGGGCGAAAAGCAGCGCCAGTACACCTCGGGCGTGCTGGTGGGCGTGCTCGCGCTCGGCTTCGGCCTGTTCTCGCCGGTGTTCACCCACCTGCTGCTCGCCACGCCGCGCGCCTTCATCGGTGCGCTTGCGGGGCTTGCCATGCTGCGCGTGCTGCAGACCGCGTTCGTGATCTCGTTCAAGACCCGCTTCACGCTCGGCGCGTTGGTGACCTTTCTCGTCACCGTGGCCGACGTGCCGATCTTCAACATCGGCGCGGCCTTCTGGGGCCTCGTATTCGGCTTCGCCGTGTCCTGGCTGCTCGAGCGCGACGACTTCAAGAAATAGGGACAGACCCCTGGAAAATGGGGTCTGTCCCCATTTTCCTACAGCACTGCGGAGGCGCCGCCGTCCAGGTTGATGCTGGTGCCGGTGACGTAGCTCGCCGCGTGCGAGGCGAGGAAGGTGACGACCGCCGCGACTTCGTCCGCGCGCCCGACGCGCCCGAGCGGGATGTCCTTGCCCATCGCGGCGTACATCTGCTCGAGCGCCACGCCCGTGCTCTGCGCGCGCCGCTCGTGCTGCCCGGCGCGCACCAGGCCGATGCATACCGTGTTCACCAGGATGTTGTCCGGCGCGAACTCCTTGGACAGCGCCTTGGTGAACGCAAGCCCCGCGGCGCGCGTCACCGTGGTCGGCATCGACTTCGCGCGCGGCTGCTTGGCGCCGATGTTGGTGATGTTCACGATCCGTCCCGCGCCCTGCTTCCTCATGTGCGGGATCGCGAGGCGCGCGAGGCGGATCGCGGCAAAGAGCTTGAGCTCCATGTCGGCCTGCCAGGCAGCGTCGTCGACCGCGAGGAACTCGCCGGTGGCCGAGGTGCCGGCGTTGTTCACCAGGATGTCGAGCCGACCGAAGGCCGCCACAGTCTCGGCGACCAGCCGCGCGCAGTCTTCGGCCTTGCTCACGTCGGCCTGGATCGGCGCGACGCGGCCGCCGGCGGCGCGGATTTCGTCCGCCGTCTGATCGAGCGGCTCGCGGCGGCGCGCCGCGATCGCCACGCTCGCCCCTTCGCGCGCGAGCATCAGGGCGGTCGCGCGGCCGATGCCCTGCGTGCCTCCAGTGACGATCGCCGCCTTGCCCTTCAGCCCAAGCTCCATACGCGCCCCCCGAAAGGCTCGCAGTGTGCCGCAGTTTCGCGTAGACTGCGTCCTTGCTGCGTTGCAGCACCGCCTTCGGGCGGATTTCTGTTGGCTGTCCCGACCCTCTCGCAGTTCCCGTCGAAAGATCCCCTTTCGCTCTGGCATCGCGGCTTCAGGTTGGCGCCGATGACACGAAAGGAAAACCATGAGCTTCTCGACGCTCGGATTGCACCCGTCTTTGCTTGAAACCCTCGCGGCGCTCGGCTACGCCGAGCCCACCGCCGTGCAACGCGCCGCGATTCCCGCGGCCTTGATGGGCTCCGACCTGCTGGTGTCCTCGCAGACCGGGAGCGGCAAGACCGCCGCCTTCATGCTGCCCGCGCTGGAGCGCATCCGCGCCGCGCGCGCGGACCACGGCTCGCGCGTACCCGGCGCGCCGCGCGTTCTGGTGCTCGCGCCGACGCGCGAGCTCGCGCTGCAGGTGCAGAAGGCGACGCACGCCTACGGCCGGGCGCAGCCCCTGCGCACCGCGTGCCTGGTGGGCGGCATGCCCTACGGCCTGCAGCTCAAGGCACTCGGCAAGCCGGTGGACATCGTCATCGCAACGCCCGGGCGCCTGAAGGACCACCTCGAGCGCGGCCGTCTGGACCTCGCGCAGGTGGAGATCCTGGTGCTCGACGAGGCCGATCGCATGCTCGACATGGGATTCCAGGAAGACATCGACGCGATCGTCGCGCGCACCCCGGCCACCCGCCAGACGCTGCTTTTTTCGGCGACGCTCGAGGGCGTCGTCGGGCGGCTCGCGCGGCGCGTGACGCGCGAGGCGAAGCGCATCGACGTCGCACCGTCGAAGACGCGCGCCGCAGTCATCGAGCAGCGCGCGCTGTTCGCCGACAATTTCGCGCACAAGACCCGCCTGCTCGACGTGCTGCTGCGCGACGTCGATCTAAAGCAGGCGCTGGTATTCACCGCCACCAAGCGCTCGGCCGAGGACCTGTCGGTCTCGCTCGTGAGGCAGGGATTCGCCGCCGGCGCGCTGCACGGCGACATGCGCCAGCGCGAGCGCAACACGACGCTGCAGCACCTGCGCGACGGGCGCATGCGCGTGCTGGTGGCCACCGACGTGGCCGCGCGCGGCATCGACGTGCCAGGCATCAGCCACGTGATCAATTTCGACGCTCCGCGGCAGGCGGAAGACTACGTGCACCGCATCGGCCGCACCGGCCGCGCGGGACGCTCCGGCATCGCCGTCACGCTGCTCGGACACGGCGAGCGCCACCTGATGCGCTCGATCGAGCGCTACACGGGTTCCGCGCTGAGCATAGCCGTGATCCCGGGCCACGAGCCCGCGCAGCGGGCCGCGCCGGCTAGCCGAGACCGCCGGCGATATAGTGCTCCAGCTGCTCGATGATCATCTTCTGCTCGGAGATGATGTCCTTCACCAGGTCGCCAATCGAGATCAGGCCGACCATGCGCTCGGCCTGCATCACCGGCAGGTGGCGCAACCGGTTCTCGGTCATCAGCGCCATGCACTCCTCGTTGGTCTGATCGGGGCGCACGTACATCACGCGCGTGCTCATGATGTCGCGCACCGGCGTGTCGCGCGAGTTGCGCGCCATCAGCGCGATCTTGCGCGCGTAGTCGCGCTCGGTGACCATGCCGACGACCTTGTCCCCCTCGACGACCACCAGTGCGCCGATGTTCTTCTCCGCCATCTTCTGCACGGCCTCGAACACCGAGGCTTCGGGCGAGATGGTCGCCACGGACGGATCGGGTTTCGTCTTGAGGATCTGCGCCACGGTCGTCATGGTCTCCTCCGGTCGGGTAATGGCCTGACGCGTACTGTAAGTCAGCCCGCCTTTCTGCGGAAGTGGAGCGGAAAGAGCTCCTTCACGATCGGGCCGTCGGCGGCCCAGGCCTTGCAGCCGTCGATGAAGTAGGGCTTGCGCGCCTCGCGGCTCGGCTCGCGTGCGGTCGCGACCTTGCCGCCCTTCGGCCAGCTGCCCATGGTCTGGAAGGCGACCGTCGCCGCGGGCATGAGCAGCTCGCGAAGGTGCGTACAGCCCTTGGTGCCGCCGACCGCTTCGTTAACCGCCTTCCGCCAGCCGCCGCCCACCTTCGCGCCGACCAGTCGCTTATAGGCCGGCGCCACCGTGAAGCACGGCGCGTAGGGTGCCTCGTTCGTCGCCACCTCGATGTCGCGCACCACCATGTCGCGATCGAGCGTCATCCTGAGCTGCATGTCGTGCACGTGCTGGCCCGCCTTGCGCTGCCCGCGGAAGGGCTCGGTCACGTCGTAGGTCTTCTGGTCGACGATGCGCGCCTCGATGTCGAACAGGCCGTCCTCGCGCTCGTAGCCCTCGCAGGAGATGGTGCGCGTATGCAGGTGGCGCCGCGGCGCCGCAGGGGAAAGACTCATGAAGATGCTTCCAAAAATGGGGTCAGACCCCATTTTCCCACGTCGCCCCTTGCCCAAGGCCGGGGGTTCACCTAACCTCCCCTTGCCCGTTCACTCCCGGGGGGGGCGATGGCGGGGACGCGCAAGGCCGCACCGAAGACGCAGCTCGCGAAGCTGCAGCGCTCGCGCGCGCGCGAGAAGGGCAAGGCGGTGCGCCATAAGAAGGAGCTCGCCGAGGCGCTCAAGCGCCAGGCCGCCACCGCCGAGATCCTCAAGGTCATCAGCGGCTCGCCGACCGACGTGCAGCCGGTGTTCGACGCCATCGCCGAGAGCTCGATGCGGCTGCTCGGCGCGCTCTCTGCGTCGGTGACGCGCCGCGTCGGCGATGCGCTGCACCTCGCCGCGCTCACCTCGACGAGCCCCTCGGGCGACGATGCGCTGAGGAAGGCCTTTCCTTTCTCGCTGCGAAATCACCGCGACCGGGTGCTCGTGCAGGCGGCGCTCGCGAAGGCGCCGGTCCAGTACGCAGACATCGAAGATGCGAGCGCGCTGCCCAAACTGCGCGAGCTCGCTCGCCAACGGGGATACCGAAGCATTCTCGCAGTACCGATGCTGAGCAAGGGCGATGCGATCGGGACCGTCAGCGTCACGCGCCGCGAGGCCGAGAAGTTCAGCGACCACGACGTCGGGCTGCTGTCGACCTTCGCCGACCAGGCGGTGATCGCGATCGAGAACGTGCGCCTGTTCAACGAGACGAAGGAAGCCCTGGAGCAGCAGACCGCGACGGCCGACATTCTCAAGGTGATCAGCGGCTCGCCAACGGACGTCGAGCCAGTCTTCGACTCGATTGCCGAACGGGCGGCGACTCTGTGTGCAGCGAGGTTCGCCTTCGTGACCAGTTACGACGGCGAGTGGATCCACATGCGCGCAACCCACGGCCCCGGCGCGGAAGCGCATCGCGCGGGTTACCCCATGCGGCCGGGCTCCGGATCCATCGCGGCCAGAGTGATCCGCGATCGCTCCGCCGTGCAGATCGAGGACATGCTGGCCGACCCGGAATACGCGCACAAGGAGGCGGCCGCAAGCGAGGGGTTCCGCAGCGGATTCGGGGTGCCGATGTTGCGCGACGGGCAAATTTTCGGCTGCATCGCGGTCACCCGCCCCGAGCCCGGCGCGATGCCGAACAGGCTCGTTCATCTGCTGCAGACATTCGCCGACCAGGCGGTGATTGCGATCGAGAACGCGCGCCTGTTCAACGAGACGAAAGAAGCGCTGGAACGCCAGACGGCGACTGCCGGGATCCTGGAGGTGATGAGCCGCTCGCAGACCGACCTGCAGCCGGTGTTCGACACGATCGCGGCGAACGCGATGCGCCTGTGCCGCGGCGACCAGGGGCTCGTCTTCTCCTTCGACGGCAAGCTGATCCACATCGCGAGCATCAAGGCCATGGCGCCGGAGGAGGAGCGCAGCACGCGCCGCGACTGGCCGCGGCCGCCCAGCCGCGGTACGGTGACCTCGCGCGCGGTCCTGACGCGCGCGGTCGTCCACGTCCCCGACGTGCAGGAGGATCCTGAGTACGAGATCCGCGACACGGCGCGCGCCGGCGGCTGGCGCGCCGCCGTCTCGGTCCCGATGCTGCGCGGCGGGAATCCCATCGGCGCGATCACCGTGATGCGACGGCAGCCCACGCCGTTCCGCGACGACCAGATCGCGCTGCTCAAGACGTTCGCCGACCAGGCGGTGATCGCGATCGAGAACGTGCGCCTGTTCAACGAGACCAAGGAAGCGCTCGAGCAGCAAACCGCGACCGCCGAGATCCTGCGCGTCATCTCGAGCACGCCGACCAACGTGCAGCCGGTGTTCGACGCGATCGTGCAGAGTGCGCTGCGTATCTTCTCCGGCATGCGCGTCGGCATCCTGCTCGACGAGGGCGACCAGCTGCGCGTGATCGCGGTCGGCGGCCAGCTGAGCCGCGTCCGCAAGGGCCTGCCGGTGCCCCGCACCCGCGACAGCGCGAGCGGCCAGG
This sequence comes from uncultured Pseudomonadota bacterium, assembly GCA_963739205.1. Classification (GTDB taxonomy): domain Bacteria; phylum Pseudomonadota; class Gammaproteobacteria; order Burkholderiales; family SG8-39; genus DAHVFK01. Next base: position 711,934 of record CAVTZJ010000004.1, read on the forward strand.
CGCTTCTCGAGCGCAGCGTGGTCAACGTCATGGACACCGAGGCGCCGGACGCGCCGAGAGCGGCCCGAGACAACGGCCGCGCGGATGGGTTCCGCGCGATGGCGGCCGCACCCCTGCTGCGCGAAGGCAGCGCGATCGGCGTAATCACGGTGTTCCTCAGGGAGCCCGGAGGGCTCAGCGAAAAGCAGCTCGCGCTCTTGAAGACCTTCGCCGATCAGGCGGTCATCGCGATCGAGAACACGCGGCTGTTCAGGGAACTGGAGGCGCGCACCGAGGCGCTGTCGAAGTCCGTCGGCCAGCTCAAGGCGCTCGGCGAGGTCGGCCAGGCGATCAGCTCGACGCTCGACTTCGAGAAGGTGCTGCAGACGATCGTCGAGCGCGCGGTCGAGCTCACCGGCCTCGACGGCGGCGCGATCTACGAGTACGACGAAGACCGGCAGGTGTTCCACCTGCGCAGCGCCGAGAACTTTCCGCAGGAGATCATCTCCGCGTTCCGCCGCGCCCCGCTGAGACTCGGCGAAGGAGCGGTCGGCCTCGCGGGACTGACGCGCGAAGCGGTGCAGGTCGGCGATATTCTCGAGGAGGGTTACCAGAGCCACGTACGCGAGCTGCTGATCAGCGCCCGCTGGCGCGCGCTGCTCGCGGTGCCGCTGCTGCGCGAAGGGCATATCCTCGGCGCACTGGCGGTCACGCGCGGCACGCCCGGGCCGTTCGCCCCGGAGGTGATCGAACTGCTCGAGACCTTCGCCACGCAGTCGGCGATCGCGATCCAGAACGCGCGCCTGTTCCGCGAAATCGAGGAAAAGGGCCGCCAGCTCGAGGTGGCGAGCCGCCACAAGTCCGACTTCCTCGCCAGCATGAGCCACGAGCTGCGGACCCCCTTGAACGCGATTCTCGGCTTCAACGAGATGATCCTCGAGGGCGTGTACGGCGATGTCCCGGCCGACATGACCGAGCCGCTTGCCGACATCCAGACGAGCGGCAAGCACCTGCTGCGCCTCATCAATAACGTGCTCGATCTCGCCAAGATCGAGGCCGGCCGCATGGAGCTCGCGCTCGCCGACTACTCGGTGCAGGACGTGGTCGAGAGCGTGCGCGCGACGCTGCGCCCGCTCGCCGAGGCGAAGGGGCTGGAGTTCCTCGCCGCGGTGCCGCAGGACCTGCCGCTCGCGCACGGCGATCACGGGCGCCTGACGCAGTGCCTGATGAACCTCGCCGGCAACTCGCTCAAGTTCACCAAGGCGGGCCGCGTCACGATCTCGGTCGAGCAAGACGGCGGCGGCACGCTCGTATGGCGCGTCGCCGACACCGGCATCGGCATTCCGACGGACAAGATCGGGAGCCTCTTCACCGAGTTCAAACAGACCGACGCCACGATCGCGAGCGAGTACGGCGGCACCGGCCTCGGCCTTTCCATCACGCGCAAGTTCGTCGAGATGCACGGCGGGCGCATCTGGGTCGAGAGCGAGCCCGGCAATGGCTCGGTGTTCATCTTCGAGGTTCCCCTGCGGGCGCAAGCGGCATGAGCGCAAAGACCATCCTCTACGTCGAGGACAACGAGCTAAACCGCAAGATCGTGCGCGACCTGCTCAAGCGCACGAGCTACACGCTCATCGAGGCGCAGGACGGCGAGGCGGGCGTCACCACAGCGCTCGAGAAGCGCCCCGACCTGATCCTCATGGACATCCAGCTGCCCAAGATCTCGGGCATCGAGGCGACGCGCCGACTGCGCGCCGAGGCGGAGACCGTGGCGACACCGATCATCGCGCTCACCTCTTTCGCACTCTCGGGCGACGAGCAGAAGGCGAAGGAAGCCGGCGCCACCGCCTACCTCGCCAAGCCCTACAGCCCGAAGGAGCTGCTCGGCCTGATCCGCACGATCCTTCCGGAAAAATAGGGACAGACCCTATATTTCTGGGGTCTGTCCCTATTTTTCCTTGCGCTGCGCGACCAAATAGCGCGTGCGCGCCGAAAGGCGCCCCAGGCTGAGGTCGCCGGCCTGCGACCGGCCGGCCGCCCCCGCGCGAATCGCCGCCGCGATCTCGGCCAGCTCCTCCTCGTGGCCGAACCAGCTGGACATCGAGAGGTATTCCGCCGCCGCGGCCAGGCGCGCCCCTTCCGCGGCGCCGCGCTCGAGCCAGGCGCGCTCGTCGAAGGCGTAGTACTGCTCGGCGCAGAAGCGCTCGATATCGGAAGAGGCGTCGATTGCGCTCACTTCCGCAGTCTGCGCGCTCTACGTTACATTCTTTCGTGCGCCTTCACCTCGCAAGGCGCGCGGCCGGCTCAGGCAGGACTCGGCCGTCCGGGGATCTCGACGGCGCGCAGCCTGACCGTGCGGTACAGGTACACCACTCCGATCACGAGCGATACCAAGGCCATAGCGAACAGGTTCTGGCCGACGATGCCCGCATAGATCAGGTAGGCGCCCCACACACTCAGGCCTGCCGCCCGCGCCCAGCAGGCCGGAATGATCGCGGCGCACAAGTAGAAGGCCCCCAGCGCGAAATGGCCCGCCCCGAACCAGCCCGCGTCCTCGCCGGGGTTCGGCAGGAAAAAAGGTGCGAACGCGACGATGCCGCACAATCCCGCGAGACCGAGTAGCAGCCAGTGCGATTCGCGCAGGAAACGGTTGCGCGCGCACTCGCTCATGCCTGCGAATACATGCTTCTTGCTCTCGTCCATGTGACCCTCCTTACACGCTGCAGGAAGAGGCCCTTGCCGACGATGCGAAGCGAGGAAACCGCTCGATGCCCGGTGCCCTGCTCCGGCACCATCGGCTTCAGCGATCAATGCTCCGCCGACGGCGCGCAAATTCAATCGCCCGACTTCATGAATATCAACGTTTCCTCGAATTGAGGCGCATTGCTGACGCCTTGCGCCGATGGTGCCGCGCAGCAATCGCGCGCGCCGCGCTAGCGCCGTCCCGAGCGGGCGGGCACGCGCTGCGGCAGCAGCAGGATGCAGGCGACCATGAATAGCGCGAGCCAGGAAGATGAGCCGATGCGGCCGAGGTGCAGCCCGCCCATCGCGTGCGGCTTGGTGAGCAGGTCGCCGAGCGTCGCGCCCAGGGGCCGGGTGAGGATGAACGCCGACCAGAACAGCACCGTGCGCGAGATGCGCGTGAAGTAGTAGCCCGCGGCGACGAGCACGAGCGCCGCGCCGAACACCAGCGCCCCGCCCTCGAAGCCGAGGCCGCCGCTGTCGGCGAGGAAGTCGCCGAGCGCGGTGCCGAGCGTGTTGGAAAACAGGATCGTCGCCCAGTAGAACGCCTCCACGCCCGGAGAGTTGATGTGGTCGACCGAGACCGATCCCAGGGTGAAGCGCCACAGGCCGAGCACCCCCACCACCAGCGCGAACAGGATGAGCGAGCCGCCCACGTAGCCGATGCCGAGCGAGCGGTCGGCGAAATCGGCCATCGTCGTGCCGGCCGTGGTGGTGGCCACGATGACCGCCCAGTACAGGAACGGATGGAACTTCCTTGCGCGGATCTGCGCCGCGGCAGTTACCACCAGGAACGCGATGAAGATCAGGCTGCTCACGGCGTAGCCCAGGCGCAGCGTCATCGACAGCGCGTCGCCGCCCGTCTCGCCGAGCGTGGTGGCGGCGATCTTGATCAGCCAGAAGGCGAGCGTGACTTCGGGGACTTTGCTGTTGCGCATGGGCGGCCGAGGCGCAGCTTGGCGCAGCAAACTTAAGGTCGACTTAAGACGGGGACAGACCCTATATTCCGCATATCGAAAAATAAGGTCTGTCCCCATTTATGCGCACGCAAACACCGCACGGCCGCTACTTCGAGGAGTTCCGCGTCGGCGATGTCTACGAGCACCGCCCGGGGCGCACGATCGGCGAGGCGGACAACGTGTGGTTCTCGCTGCTCACCATGAACCAGCATCCGCTGCACAGCGACCACGCCTACGCGGCGCAGACGCGGTTCGGCAAGCCGCTCGTCAACTCCTGCCTGACGCTTTCGATCGTCACCGGCATGAGCGTCGACGACGTGAGCTACAAGGCGGTCGCCAACCTCGGCTGGGACAAGGTCAAGCTCGTCGCGCCGGTATTCGTCGGCGACACGATCTACGCGGAGTCCGAGGTGATCGCCGCGCGGCGCTCGGAGTCGAACCCGCGGCAGGGCATCGTGACCGTGCGCACCACCGGAAAGAAGGCCGACGGTACGGTGTTCATGACGTTCGAGCGCTCGGTGCTCGTGCCGCTGCGCGGCGAAAAATAGGGACAGACCCCGTTTTTACTGGATCGTCGGCGCCACCGCGCGCGTCTTGACCCACTGCATGATCGCCGCCGCGACTTCCTTCTCGCGGCCGGCGAAGCCGTGGTAGCTGAACGCCTCGCACGACTGGCCACGCGCGTTCGTCGAACCGGCCACGGTGATCAGCGGGAAGCGGTACTTCGCGGCGAGGTCGCGCACCCGCCCGTAGGGCGTCGCGACGCAGCTGTCGTATTCGTGGTGCACGAACAGCATCGGCACCTTGACCGCGCCGAAGTCGAACGACGCGACGCCCGGCCCCGCGCGCGGTAGCCTGGACGATGGTCGAGGTCATGACCGCGCCCGCGATCCTCGGGCCGAGCGTGACGGCGAGCGGCGCTACCGACACAGTGCCGCGGCTCGTGCCGACGAGGTAGGCTCTGCGCCCGGAAAGCGCGCGGCGAGCATGTCGACGATCTTGCCGACGTCGGCGACATGCGTATTGCCCAGCCTGAACTCGTCATTGAAGCAGCAGTACTGGTCGGTCGGCGCGTCGACCGAGACCGCGGCGGTCTCGGCGTCGACGAACAGAGCGCGCGAGCGCAGCAGGTAGTTGCCGAGCAGCTTGAACCACACGCGCCCGTCCTTCACCTGCAGCTTCATGATTCCCGGAAAGCCCGGAAAGAGCACCAGCACGCGCTTCGGCTTCTGCTCGGCCGAGGCCATCGACAGCAGCACCGGCTCGTCCACGCCCGAACGCACTGCGACGTGCACGATCTCCTCGTGCGGCGCGGCCGTGCTCTGCAGCCACTCGCCGTAATCGCGCGCCTCCGCTGCGCCCGCCGCGAGCGCGAGCGCTAGAAAAAGGGGACAGACCCCTTTTTTCGATATGCGGAATATGGGGTCTGTCCCCGTTTTCAGAGCGCTGCGCCCTTCGCCTTCAGCGCGCGCCACACCTTCTCCGGCGTGATCGGGATGTCGAGGTGCGTGACGCCCAGGTGCGCGAGCGCGTCGACCACCGCGTTGGCGATCGCCGGCGGCGCGCCGACCGTGGCCGACTCGCCGACGCCCTTGGCGCCGAACGGATGGTGCGGCGAGGGCGTGGTCGTCTTGTCGGTCTCCCAGTTGGGCGACTCCAAGGACGTCGGCACGTAGTAGTCGATGAAGCTGCCGCCGGTGATGTTGCCCTCGTCGTCGTAGCTGATCTCTTCATACAGCGCGGGCGCGAGCCCCTGGTTCAGGCCGCCGTGGATCTGGCCGTCCACGATCATCGGGTTGATGATGTTGCCGCAGTCGTCGACCGCGACGAAGCGCCGCACCTTGACCACGCCCGTGCCGCGGTCGATGTCGACCACGCAGATGTAGCTGCCGAACGGGAAGGTGAGGTTGGGTGGATCGTAGTAGTGCGTCGCCTCCATTCCCGCCTCCATGCCCTGCGGGTGGTTGGTGTAGGCGGCGAAGGCGCACTCCTGGATGGTCTTCGACTTCTGCGGCGCGCCCTTGACGCTGAACTTGCCCGGCTCCCACTCGAGGTCCTCTTCCTTCACCTCGAGCAGGTGCGCGGCGATCTTCCTCGCCTTGTCGCGGATCTTGCGCGCCGCCATCGCGCAGGCCGCGCCCGAGGTCGGCGTCGAGCGGCTGGCGTAGGTGCCGAGGCCGTAGGGCGCGGTGTCGGTGTCGCCCTCCTCGACCTGCACGTCGGAAGCCGGGATGCCGAGCTCCTGCGCCACGATCTGGGCGTAGGTCGTCTCGTGTCCCTGGCCCTGGCTCTTGGTGCCGAAGCGCGCGATCGCCTTGCCGGTCGGGTGCACGCGGATCTCGGCCGAGTCGAACATCTTGATGCCGAGGATGTCGAAGTCCTTCGACGGCCCCGCGCCGACGATCTCGGTGAAGGAGGAGATGCCGATGCCCATCAGCTCGCCCTTCTTCCGCTTCTCGGCCTGCTCCTTGCGCAGCGCGTCGTAGCCGATGATGTCCATCGCCTTCTTCAGCGCGCCCTGGTAGTTGCCGCTGTCGTACTCCCAGCCGAGCACCGACTTGTACGGAAACTGCTCGGGCTTGATGAAGTTCTTCATGCGAAGCCGAGCCGGGTCCATGCCGAGCTTTTGCGCCAGCGAATCGGTGATGCGCTCGATCGCGTGCGCGGCTTCCGTGACGCGGAACGAGCAGCGGTAGGCGACGCCGCCGGGCGGCTTGTTGGTGTAGACCGCGTCGACCTCGCAGAAGGCGTGCTTCAGGTCGTACGACCCGGTGCAGATCGAGAACAGCCCCGCGGGGAACTTGGATGGATTCGCCGAGGCGTTCGAGTAGCCGTGGTCGGCGATGGTCTTGATGCGCAGCGCGGTCATCGTGCCGTCCTTCTTCGCGCCGAGCTCGACCTTCATGTGGTAGTCGCGCGCAAAGGAGTCGGCCTGCAGGTTCTCCATGCGGTCCTCGATCCACTTCACCGGCTTGCCGATCACCACGGACGCCGCCACCGCGATCACGTAGCCCGGGTACACCGGCACCTTGCCGCCGAAGCCGCCGCCGATGTCGGGCGAGATGATGCGGATCCTCTCCTCCGACAGCCCCACGTGCCCCGCCACCAGCGCGAACACGGTGCGGATCGCGTGCGGCGCCTGGGTGGTCATGTAGACCGTGAGCTTGCCCTGCGCGGCATCGAAATCGGCGATGCAGCCGCAGGTCTCCATCGAGGCGACGTGGATCCTCGGCAGGTAGATGTCCTCGCTCACCACCACGTCGGCGCCTTTGAGCGCCTTGTCCGTGTCGGCGCGATCGCCCGCCTCCCAGTGGAACGCGACGTTGTCCTTCTGGTCCTTCTTGTCGTGGCGCAATACCGGCGCGCCCGGGGCGATCGACTTGAACGGGTCGATCATCGGCGGCAGCGGCTCGTACTCGACCTCGACCGCGTCGGCGCCGTCGGCGGCGATGTAGCGCTCGGTGGCGATCACCGCGCACACCTCCTGCGCCTGGTACATCACCTCGTCGGTCGGCAGCACCATCTGCGTGTCCGACGAGATGGTCGGCATCCAGTGCAGGTTGTACTTCGCGAGCGTCGGGCCGTCGATCACCGCCAGCACCCCGGGATCTTGAGCGCCGCCGTGGTGTCGATCTTCTTGATCTTCGCGTGCGCGTACGGGCTGCGCACGATGTCCATGTACAGCATGCCGGGCAGCACGATGTCGTCGACGTAGCGGCCCTGGCCGCGGATGAAGCGCGGATCTTCCTTGCGCTTCATCGAGTGGCCCATGCCGCAGATCTTGGCGTCGGTCTTCGCGATGGTCATGGCGGGCTCCTCAGCGCATTTTCTCGGCCGCGTACTGCACGGCCTTGACGATATTGACGTAGCCGGTGCAGCGGCACAGATTGCCCGCGAGCGCCTCGCGGATCTCCTGCTCGCTCGGGTTCTTGTTGCGCTCGAGCAGCGCCACGCTAGAGAGCATCATGCCTGGCGTGCAGAAGCCGCACTGCAGGCCGTGCTTCTCTGTGAAGCCCTCCTGCACCGGGTGGAGCTTGCCGCCCTGCTCGAGCCCTTCGACCGTGGTGATCTTGCTCCCGTCGGCCTGCACCGCGAGCACGGTGCAGGACTTCACCGGGCTGCCGTCCAGGATCACGGTACACGCGCCGCAGTGCGAGGTGTCGCAGCCGACGTGCGTGCCGGTCATCCTGAACACCTCGCGTAGCAGATGCACGAGCAGCAGGCGCGACTCGACTTCCGCCTCGCGCGCCGCGCCGTTCACCGTCACGCTGATCTTGTGCTTCGCCATCGTCAGTTCCCTCCCGCGCGCTTGGCCGCAAGCTCGAGCGCGCGTGCGGTCAGCACGCGTGCCATCTCGCGCTTGTACTCGACCGAGCCGCGGTGGTCTGCGCTCGGGTTCGCCTTCGCCGCGGCCATCTTTGCCGCCTCGGCGATCGTCTTCGCATCCGGCATCTTGCCGACCATGAACTTCGCCGCGTCCGCCGCCTCGAGCGGCGTCGGCCCGGCGTTGGTGAGCGCGATGCCGCAGCTCGCCACCGCGCCCTTCGCGTCGAGCGCGAGCTGCACCGCGACCGCCGCCGCGGCGTAATCGCCGGTCTTGCGCTTGAGCTTCTGGTAGGCGCCGCCGCTCTTCGCCGGCGGCACCGGGACGCGGATCTCGGTGAGGATCTCGTCCGCCGCGAGCGCGGTGGTGTACAGGTCGGTGTAGAACCTGTTCGCGGGAATCGTGCGCTCGCCTTTCGGCCCGTGCGCCACGAACGTCGCGCCGAGCGCGATCATGATCGCCGGCTCGTCGTTCGCCGGGTCGCCGTTCGCGACGTTGCCGCCGACGGTGCCGCGGTTGCGCACCAGCGGATCGGCGATGAGCGGCACCGCGTCGGCGAGGGTCGCGTACTTCTTGCGGATCAGCTCAGAGCGCTCGAGCGCGCTCTGGCGCGTGAGCGCGCCGATCTTCAGGAAGCCGCCCTCCTCCTTGATGCCGTCGAGGCCCGGGATGCGGTTGATGTCGACCAGGTGCGCGAACGAGCCGAGGCGCAGCTTCAGCGTCGGCAGCAGGCTCATGCCCCCGGAGAGCACCTTCGCCTGCCCGCCGTGGTGCTTGAGCAGGTTGACGGCCTCGTTTAGCGACGACGGACGGTGATAGTCGAATGGCGCAGGAATCATGGGCCTCCCCTCCCTTGAAGCGCGCGTGCGGCGGAACGGGCGACGATACTCTAGGCGAGATGCGCGAGCAATCCTTCCAGCGACTCGAGGTTGTGCGCCGCGCCAAAGTGATCGACGAAGGGCAGCGCAGCCAGCATGCCGTCAGCCTGCGGCCGGTAGCGCGCATCGCCCGCAAGCGGATTCAGCCAGACGATGCGCCGCGCGCGCTCGCGCAGCTCGCGCATCGCGCGCCCGAGCACCTCCGCTTCGCCGTGGTCCAGCCCGTCGCTCACCACCAGCACCGTCGTGTGCCGGTTTATCACCCTGTCCCGCCAGCGCGCGTTGAACTCCTCCAGGCAGGCGCCGATCCGCGTGCCGCCGGACCAGTCGGGCACGCCGGCGGCGAGCCGCTCGAGCGTGCGCGCCACCTCGGCGGGCGAGATCATGCGCGTCACGCGCACCAGCGAGGTATTGAAGGCGAAGATCTCGACCTTCCTGATGCTGCGCCGCAGTGCGAAGGCGAAGGCGAGCAGCAGGCGCGTGTAGGCGGCCATCGAGCCGCTCGTGTCGTACAGCACGACGAGGCTCGGCTGCTCCAGGGCGCGGCTGCGGCGCGCGAGGCGCACCAGGTCGCCTTCGCTCCTCAGGGCGTGGCGAAAGCTCCTGCGCAGGTCGACGTGGCCGCGCCCGTGCGTCGGCGTGAGGCGCCGGCTGCGGCGCGCGGCGAGCCGAGGAACGAGGCGCGCGAGCAGCCGCTCGAGCGCGGCGATCTCGGCCGCGGAGCAGCGCTCGATGGGTTTGCGCCGCAGCATCTCCTCGGCGCTGTAGCCCGGCGTGTCGCCCTCGGGCTCCTCGTCGTCCTCGTCCTGCGGCAGGGCGAGGCGCACGCGTTCGCCGTCCCAGTGCCACTGCGGGCGCGCGCGCGCTTCGCGCAGCGCGCGCTCGAGCGCCTCGTGGCGCGGCGCGCGGATCCCTTCCCAGTATTCGCGGAACAGCCGGTCGTACAGGTCCCAGGCCTCGCGCGACAGCTTGAACGCGATCCTGAGCGCGCGGTGCACCTCGCCGCGGTCGAGCAGATCGACGAGCGCCAGCGCCGCCGCCGCGTCGACCTCGTCTCCGAGGCCCACGCGCACGCCGGCGGCGCGCAGCGCGGCGGCGAAACGGGCGAGCGGCTCGAACATCGGTACAGGTTGGCCCAGAACTCGCGCGCCGTCAAAAGCCCGCGCTGCAACATAGGTCTCGCTAATCCGGCGCTAAATACAAACGCTCGACCCCTCTGAAGCCAGGGCTATATTGTCGCTGTCGGGGGTCACTTATGGAGACCGCTCATGGAACGAAGCTACGGACCATTGCCGTCGCACGGGATGGAGCCTGGAACGACTTTCCAGCAGCCGGTGCTGCCCGAGCCGAAGCGCGTGGGGCCGGATGATGCGGCGCTCGAGGTCATGACCGACTTCCGGCAAGTGCGCGCGATCACCGTCATGACGCCGCGCGAGCGGCTCGAGGTGATCCCGTTCGAGGCGGTGCAGGGCGCGCACGTCGGCCACGTGGTCGCGACGCTCAAGGCCGTCGGACGCCAGCACGCGATGGTCGTCGACCGCGACGCGCAGGGACGCCAGCGCGTGCGCGGACTGTTCGCGGTGTCGCAGCTCAACCGCCAGCTCGGCAGCGCGCTACAGCCGCTCGAGGTGGCGCGCAATTTCGCCGAGGTCGAAACCGCGCTCGGCCCGGCATGAGGGTGATCTTCCTCGGCGCCCCGGGCGCGGGCAAGGGCACCACCGCGAAGATCGTCGCGCAGGCAGAGGGCCTGCCGCAGATCTCGACCGGCGACCTGCTGCGCGCGGCGGTCGCCGCCGGCAGCGAGCTCGGCAGGCAGGCCGCGGCGCGCATGGACCGCGGCGAGCTGGTGCCCGACGTGCTCATTCTCGACCTGATGCGGCAGCGCCTGCGCGAGAGCGACTGCGCGCGCGGCTTCCTGCTCGACGGCTTCCCGCGCACCGTGCCGCAGGCCGAGGCGCTCGAGCGCCTGGCCGGGGAGCTCGGCGTGCGCATCGATTTCGCGGTCAACCTCGTCGTGCCGCGCGAGCTGATCATGCTGCGCCTCACCACGCGCCGCACCTGCTCCAACCCGGACTGCCAGGCGATCTACAACCTGCGCACCAAGCCGCCCAAGGTGGAGGGCCGCTGCGACCTGTGCGGCGCGCCGGTGGTGCAGCGCGCCGACGAGACCGAGCAGGCGATCGCGACCAGGCTGGACGCCTACGCGCGGCAGAGCGCGCCGCTCGTCGACTTCTACCGCGCGCGCGCAATGCTGTTCGAGATCGACGGCACCGACAGCGACGCGGCGGCCGACGCGATCAGGCAGCGCTACGCCGGCAGCGGCTTGCCGCGCGTCTCCGGCACGAAGGGCGACACCACCAGGCCGAGCAGGTAGATCGCACCCAGGTACATCGCCACCATCGACACGCCGCCGAGCGTGTGGATCAGCACGCCGGCAAAGAGCGGCCCGAGGAAGGCGACGAAGCGCGAGACGTTGAACACGAACGCCGACGCGGTGGCGCGCACGTTCGTGGCGAACAGCTCCGGCAGGTAGATCGCGAACCACGCGAAGCCGCCGAGGGTGAAGAAGCCGTTCACCAGCGTCGCGGCAAGCACCGCGTGCACGCTGTGGCTCCACAGGTACACCGCGGGGATGAAGACCAGGCTCCCCACGAACAGGAAGGCGAGGTACACGCGCCTTCCCATCGCGTCGGCGAGGAAGCCCGAGGCGAGGTAGCCGAGGATCGCGCCGGTGTTGTACACGATGCCGGCGACGCTGCCCCAGTACGCGGGGTCCATGCCCGCCTGCTTGGCGATACCGCCGACGAAGCCCGGGATCCAGGTCGCCACGCCCCACCAGCCGAGCGTCGTGGCGAGCGACATCGCCAGCCCGAGCAGCAGGCGGCGCCGGCCTTCACGGTCCTCGAACAGCTGCAGCAGCGTGAACGGCCGCTTCGCCTTGCCTTCCTCGCTGCTCTTCGCTTCGGTGACGTCCCAGCGCTTCGCCGAGAGCGTCTCGACCCAGCGCTCGGACTCGTCGATGCTGCGCCGGATGTAGAACACGAAGAACGCGGGAATGATGCCGATCGCGAACATCCAGCGCCAGGCGTCGGGCCCCATCGGGCGCAGGAAGTACCAGGCCGCGGCGGCGATGAAGGCGCCAAAGCCGAAACCGGACTGCAGGAAGCCCGCGCCCTTGGGACGCGCCTCGTTCGGCCAGGCCTCGGCGAGCAGGGTGTTGCCGGTGCTCCACTCGCTGCCGATGAACAGCCCGGTGAGGAAGCGGAACGCGACGAGCATCGTGATGCTCGTGCTGAAAGCGGTGAGCCCGGTGAAGCAGGCGTAGCCGACGATCGAGATCAGCATCGTGCGCTTGCGCCCGATGTAGTCGGCGACGATGCCGCCGATCGTGCCGCCCGCCGCCCAGCCGAGCAGCGTGATGCCGATCGCGAGCCCCGCGTACTTCGGGATCTGCCCATGCTCGGAAGCGGGCAGCAGCGCGAGCAGCGCGGGCCCGAGCACGCTGATCAGCGCGTAGGTCTCGTAGCCGTCGAAGATCCAGCCGAGAAAGCTGGCGACGAGAATCTTCCAGTGCTTCGGCGTGAGCCGGGCGTGCCACGCCCCGCCCTGCATGCTGGCCGCTTGCGACATGATCTCCTCCTCCTGATTGCGCGCGCGATTTTCTTGTGCTTCTGTGCGCGCATGCTAGGAGGCGTACCGCGCAGCGTCAAAAAGAAATACCTACATCTTCGTCAGCTCTGCGCCTCGGCGACCAGCTCGGCGATCGCCTCCCGGCCGGTGGCGCGCAGGTCGTGCGCGTCCTTGAGCAGGCAGCCGAGCGTGGCAGCCACGGTCTCGGCGTCGAGTGAGTCGCGGTGCAGGCGGATGAGCGCCTGCGCCCAGTCGATCGTCTCGGCGACGCCGGGCAGCTTCCTCGGCCCGCGCGCACGCAGCCGCTCGACGAAGCGCGCGACGCTCGTCGCGAGCTGCTCGCCGATTCCCGGCACCTTCGCGCGCAGGATGCGCAGCTCCTTCTCCAGCCCGGGATGCTCGACGTACAGATACAGGCAGCGGCGCCTGAGCGCGTCGCTCAGCTCGCGCGAGCGGTTCGAGGTGAGCAGCACGAAGGGCACGTGCTCGGCGCGGATCGTGCCGAGCTCCGGGATCGTGACCTGGAAGTCCGACAGCAGCTCGAGCAGGAACGCCTCGAAGCCTTCGTCGGCGCGGTCGACCTCGTCGACGAGCAGCACCGCGGGCCCCTCGCGCCGCGTGATCGCGCGCAGCAGCGGCCGCTCGAGCAGGTAGTCGCGCCCGAAGATGAGCTCCTCGAGCTCGCCGGGGTCGCGCCCTTCCCTTTCGGCGATCTTCAGGCGCAGGATCTGGCGCTGGTAGTTCCACTCGTAGAGCGCGGTGTGCGTGTCCAGGCCCTCGTAGCACTGCAGCCGCACGAGCTCGGTGTCCTGCATGCGCGCGAGCACCTTGGCGATCTCGGTCTTGCCGACGCCCGCCTCGCCCTCCACCAGCAGCGGGCGGCGCATCTCGCGCGCGAGGAACACGGCGGTCGCGATCTCGGGCTCGGCGATGTAGCCGCAGCGCTCCATCGCCTGCTGGACCGCGCGGATCTCCTCGTTCATCAGCGCGGGCCGCGCAGCCCGATCCAGACGCGGTAGATCGACACGCTCACCACCATGCCCCACACCATGCCGCCGATCATGCCGCCGAGCATCTCCGGCACGCCGCCCATGGCGCCGACCCAGGCGGCGATGCGGTAGTACACCATCACGCCGGCGACCATGCCGAGCATCATCCAGCCCGAGCAGGCGAAGTTCTGCATCACGCGCGCGCAGAACTGGCGCCGGCAGCCCGGGCGCACGCGGCGCAGCCAGGCGAGCGCGCCCAGCCCGCCCGCGAACATGCCGAGGTGCATCGCCGGCAGCCACGCTAGGTGCAGCCGCGCGACCGCGAGAAAGTCCGGCGCGCTCGCCGCGCACATCGTCGCGATCGCGTCCAGGCCGGCGTTGTGCGCGTCGATCGCGAGGCCCGCCAGCATGCCGAGCGTGCCGAGCAGCATCATCGCCTGCGGCGCGGTGATGCCGACGCGCGCCGGGCGCAGCCAGCCGAGCGCCGCGAAGCCGGTGAGAACCGAGAACGCGGTGAGCGCGAGCCACAGCAGGTCCGCCGGCTGCCTCATGGCCGCGAGCTGCCACCACCAGGCGGCGCCGAGCACGACGAGCGCGCTCGCCGCCATCGTGTGGCGGCGCACCATGCCCTTTAGCGAAGCCGCGAGCTCGGTCATCGAAAAAGCTTGACGCAGAAAGCATCCGCCGTCAAAGAAAATGGCAAATAATGGGGACAGACCCCTTTTTTGCATGAGCCTTTCGACATGAGCAGACCGTCCACGGCGATCGCCCCCGGCCAGCAGGTCGGCAAGTACCGGCTGGTAAAGTCGCTCGGAACGGGGAGTTCGGGCACTGTGTACCAGGCCGTGGACACGTTCACGGGCCGAGAGATCGCACTCAAGATCGTCGACCCGCGGGTGTTCCAGGACTCCGAGTTCGGCAGCGCGCACCGCGCCCAGTTCGTGCGCGAGGCCGCACTCGCGGGACGGCTGATCCACCCGCACGTGGTGACGCTGCTCGACGCGGTGGTCGAGCAGGACCGCGCCTACATCGCGATGGAGCTAATCACCGGGGGCGACCTTTCGCAGCACATCACGCCGAGCACGCTGCTGCCGGTGCCGGACGTCGTCGAGATCTGCTACAACTGCTGCAGCGCGCTCGACTATACGACGCGCGCCGGCATCATCCACTGCGACATCAAGCCGGCGAACATCCTGATCGCCGACGGCAACGACATACGCATCACCGACTTCGGCGCAGCGGTGCTGCACGCGACCAAGGTGGTGCAGGCCGCGGACTTCGGCTCGCCGCATTACGCGGGCCCCGAGCGCATCCTGCGTGAGCCGCTGACCTTCCGCAGCGACATGTACTCGCTCGGTGCGGTGCTGTACCACCTGCTGACCGGCCGGCACCCGTTCCTCGCCAACCGCATCGAGGAGCTGGTCGAGAAGATCCTCTACGAGGATCCGGAGCCGCCGAGTCGCGTGCGCCCCGAGCTGCCGGCGATCGTCGACAGGGTCGTGCTGCGCGCGCTGAAGAAGAAGCCCGAGGAGCGCTACGGCAGCTGGGCGGAATTCGCGTTCGAGCTGGAGGAGATCTCGCGCCAGGTTCTGTCGCCCGAAGTGGTTTCGGAAGCCGACAAGCTCAAGGCGCTCAAGCGCGTCGACGCGCTCGAGGCGCTCTCCGACGCCGAATTGTGGGAGCTCGCCAAGGCAGGGCGCTGGTCGCGCGCCAAGGCGGACGCGGTGCTCGTGCGCGAGGACGATCCCGGGTCGCACTTCTTCCTGCTCGCCTCGGGCTCGGCAAAGGTCGTGCGCCACGACCGGCTGCTAAACCTGATCAGGGCGGGCGAATTCTTCGGCGAGATGGCGTATTTCCTGGAAGGCCGCCAGCACCGTCACGCGAGCGTGGTGGCCATCAAGGACGCGGTGATCGCCGAGTTCACGCCGGAGGCGCTCGAGCGCATGAGCGTCGAGGTCCAGCTGCTGCTCACGCGCGCGCTCGCGCGCAACCTGGTCGAGCGGCTCACGCTCGCCAACGAGCGCATCGCCGACTAGCGGTGCTTCTCGTAAGTGCCGACGAGGCGCGCCTCGGCGAGGACGTGGCCGCGCATCGCCGCCTCGAGTCCGGCCTTGTCCGGGCGCGCGAGCTGCGGCAGCACGGCGTCTAGCGCGTAGAGCTTGTGCACGTAGCGGTGCCGTCCGATCGGCGGGCATGGCCCGCCGTAGCCGGCGCGGCCCCAGTCGTTCACGCCGTCCTTTGCGCCCGCGGGTGCCTTTGCGCCTTCGGCGAGGCCGCCCGCCGCCGGCGCAATGTCGTACAGCACCCAGTGCACCCAGGTCATCTTCGGCGCCTTGGGGTCGGGCGCGTCCGGATCGTCGACGATGAGCGCCAGGCTCTTTGCGCCCGCGGGCACGCCCGACCAGGCGAGCGGCGGCGACACGTCTTTTCCGTCGCAGGTGAACTTCGCGGGAATCGCGCCCCCTTCGGCGAAGGCGCTGGAAGTGAGCTTGAAGGCCATGGCGGTGCCCTCCTTCGGCGACTCGGCGAGCCCCGCCGCGCCCGCGGCGGCGAGCACGAGAAACAGCACCGGGCGTGCGAGGCTCATCGCCTACAATGGTGCTCCCGTCCCCGTCCCGCCGCCAGTGTGCCCACCGCCACCCGCACCGTCGCCGTTGCCGAGCTCGAGCGGCTGTGCAGCGCGGCGCTCGCCGCCGCCGGCGCGAGCGCGGAAGGCGCCGATGCCTGCGCACGCATCCTCGTCGAAGCCGAGACGATGGGCATCGCCACGCACGGCGCGGTGCGCGTGCCCGACTACGCGCGCCGCTTGCGCGCGCGCGGCATCGACGGCCGCGCCGAGCCACGCCTGGAGCCACGCGCGCCGTCGCTCGCGGTGCTGGATGGCAGGAACGCGCTCGGCCCGCTCGTTGGCCTGCGCGCGCTCGAGGCCGCGCTCACCACGGCGCGCGACGCGGGCATCGCCTGGATCGGCTGCCGCGCGAGCAATCATTTCGGTGCCCTCGCGCCTTACGCGCGCGCCGCGTGCGACGCGGGCTTCGTGCTCGTCGCCGGCACGAACGCCTCGAGCACCATGCCGCCGTGGGGCGGCGCGGCGCTGCGCATGGGCAACAATCCTCTTTGCATCGCCGCGCCAGCGCCGGACGGAACGCATTTCATTCTCGACATGGCGATGAGCGTCGCGGCGCGCGGCAAGATCCGCGCGGCGCAAAAGGCGGGGCGGCCGATCCCCGAGGGCTGGGCCGCCGACCGCCGCGGCCGGCCGACCACCGACCCGGCCGCCGCGCTCGAGGGGTTCCTGCTTCCCTTCGGCGCGCACAAGGGCTCGGGCCTCGCGCTCGCGGTCGATCTGCTCGCTGGCGCGCTCTCCGGGGCGCGCTTTCTCACCGACGTGGTCACCTGGGTCGGCAACGACGAGCGGCCGCAGGGCGTCGGCCACTTCTTCCTCGCGCTCGACCCGGCGCGCCTCGCCGGGCGCGAGGCCTGGAACGCGGCCATGGCGCGCTTTCGCGCCGTGCTGCTCGATACCCCCGCGGCCGATCCGGACGAGCCGGTGCGCCTGCCCGGCGCGCGCGAGCTCGAGCGCCGCGCGCGCTCTCTCGCCGAAGGCGTTTCGCTCTCTTTAACGCTGTTGGACGAGTTGCACGCGCTCGTGTAGAACACGAACCCAGGGAAAGCCATGGCCTCGGAACCCGCCTCGCGCGACGGCATCCTGCGCACCGACGTCGAACGTACCTACCGCGCCTACGCCCCGGTGTACGACGCGATCTTCGGCCTGAGCCTCGCGCCCGGCCGCGCGGCGCTGATGCGCGCGGTCGCCGAGCTCGCTCCCGCGCGCATCCTCGAGGTGGGGGTGGGCACCGGCCTGACGCTCGGGCGCTATCCCGCCGCCTCCTTCGTCACCGGCATCGACGTTTCGGAGGCGATGCTGCGCGTCGCGGCGGCGCGCGTGAACGGCGCGCACTCGGGGCGCATCGCGCTGCGCTGCATGGACGCGGAGGCCATGGAATTTGCCGACGGCTCGTTCGACTGCGTGACGCTGCCCTACGTGCTCTCGGTCACGCCCGACCCGGACCGGCTGATCGCCGAGGTGCGGCGCGTGTGCCGGCGCGGCGGCGACATCCTGATCGTCAACCACTTCAGCGGCGGGCGCTTCTGGCGACCGGTGGAGCACGCTCTGCGTCCGCTCGCGGGGAAGATCGGCTTTCGCTCGGAGTTCAGCTTCGAGCGCTACGTCGCCTCGCAGGACTGGACCGTGCTCTCATCGAAGAGCACCAACCTGTTCGCGCTGTCCAGGCTCATACACGTCCGCAACGACTGAAAAAGGGGTCTGTCCCTATTTTTGTCGCGGCGCGGCGATGACGTCGGCGACGCAGGCGGTGAGCTTCTTCACGTAGTCGAGGTGCAGGAACTCGTTCGGGCCGTGCGCGTTCGAGCGCGGCCCGAGCACGCCGGTGATGACGAACTGCGCCGCCGGGTACTTCTCGCCGAGCATCGCCATGAACGGGATGGTGCCGCCCTCGCCCAGCCACATCATCGGCTTGCCGTAGTGCGTCTTGGACGCCTGCTCGAGCGCGTCTTCCAGCCAGGATGCGGTCTCGGGCGCGTGCCAGCCGCTCGCCGCCTGGCCGTACTTGAACTCGACGCGCGCGCCGTAGGGCGGATCGGACTCGAGCAGCGCCTTGAGCGCCGCGGCCGCGTGCGCCGCGTCCACCGTCGGCGGCAGGCGCAACGAGAGCACGAGCGAAGTCTTCGGCCGCAGCACGTTACCCGCCGAGGCGGGAGCCGGCAGGCCGTCCGCGCCGGTCACCGCGAGGAACGGCCGCCAGGTGCGCGCGAGCACGAGCTCGTCCAGATCGCCCGCCATCGGCCGCATGCCCTCGACGAACGGGAACTTGCGCCAGATCTCCCGGCCGAGCACCTGGGCCGCGCGCTGCGCCTCCTTCGCGCGCGCGAGCGGGATCGGCGCGTGGAACACCGCGTGGCGCACGATGCCCGTCGCGCCGTCGTCGATGCGGTCGAGCAGCATGCGGGCGATGCGGAAGCTCGAGGCGACCACGCCGCTCGCGTCGCCCGAGTGCACGCCCTCGGTGAGCACCTCCACGCTGAGCACGCCGTTCACGATGCCGCGCAGCGAGGTCGTGCCCCACAGCTGCTCGTAGTTGCCGCAGCCCGAATCGAGGCCGATCACGAGCCCGGGCGTGCCGATCCTCGGCGCGAGCGCTTCCAGGTACGCGGGCAGGTCGTAGCTGCCGCTTTCCTCGCAGCACTCGATCAGCATCGCGACGCGCGGCCGCGGACGGCCGGCGGTCTCCAGGCTGCGCAGCGCGGCGAGCGCACAGAACACCGCGTAGCCGTCGTCCGCGCCGCCGCGCCCGTAGAGCTTGCCGTCCTCGAGCGCCGGCGTCCATGGTCCGAGCCCCTCGCGCCAGCCGGTCATCTCGGGCTGCTTGTCGAGGTGGCCGTAGACGAGCACGGTGCCCGCCTGCGCGCCCGGCGCGTCGAGGTAGAGCACCGGCGTGCGTCCCGGCAAGCGCACCACCTCGAGCGTCATGTCCTTCACCGCGTGGCGCCGGCACCAGGCGGCGGCGAGCTCGACCACGCGCTCGATGTGGCCGTTCTTCGCCCAATCGGGGTCGAAATGCGGCGACTTGGCCGGGATGCGGATGTACTCGACGAGCGCGGGGACGATCGCCTCGTCCCAGAAGCGGGCGATGGTGGTCATGGCGGCGCTATTGTAAGTATGGAACGGGCCGGGCTTTTGAAATCATTGCACACGGGCCCCATCTAAAGGGTCATGACGAGCCCGCGCAGCTTCGATCACCGGCTGTACAACGGCTTACAGACCGTGCTGCTGCTCGGCGCGATGGCGGCGCTCGCCGGTTACCTCGGCTGGGCGCTGTTCGGCCAGCTGGGTCTGTGGGCCGCGGCGCTCGGTCCGCTCGCCGCGCTCATCGGGCGCGGCGCGTCGCCTTACATGGCGCTGCGGCTGACGCGCGCGCGGCCGATCGATCCGAGCGAGGTGCCGGGCCTGTACGGCATGGTGCGCGCGCTCGCCGAGCGCGCCCGGCTGCCGGTCGCGCCGCACCTGTACTACGTGCCGACCCGCGCGCTGAACGCCTTCGCCGCCGGCACGCGCGACAAGCCCGCGATCGCGCTCACCGACGGCTTGATGCGCGAGATGAGCGGGCGCGAGCTCGCCGGCGTGTTGGCGCACGAGCTCGCGCACCTGCGCGCGAACGACGTGTGGGTGATGACGCTCGCCGAGCTGGTCGGCAGGATGACCGCGCTGCTCTCGCTCCTCGGCCAGCTGCTGCTGTTCGTATGGGTGCCAGTGGCGATCTTCACCCGCGGCAGCGTGCCGCTCCTGCCGCTCGCGGCGCTGATCTTCGCGCCCGGCGTCTCGGGCGTGCTGCGGCTCGCGCTGGCGCGCACGCGCGAGTACGACGCCGACGTCGCCGCCGCCGAGCTGACCGGCGACCCGCGCGGGCTCGCCTCCGCGCTCGACAAGCTCGAGCGCCTCCAGGGCGGCTGGCTCGAGCGCGTGTTCGCGGCGCGCGCGCCGAAATGGTTACGCACCCATCCGCGGACCGACGAGCGTATCCGACGCCTGCTCGCGCTCGCATAAAATAGGGACAGACCCCGAAAATGGGGTCTGTCCCTATTTTTCATGGACCGCCGCGCTGTCCTCGAAGTGAACGGCCGCCGCTACCGCTGGATGCGGGAGCCGCTGGTCGTCGTATGCGTGGACGGCTGCGAGAACGCCTACATCGACGAGGCGGTGCGCGCCGGCGTCGCGCCCTGGTTCGCGCGCACGCGCGAGAAAGGCTCGGCATTCCTCGCCGACTGCGTGGTGCCGAGCTTCACCAACCCGAACAATCTGTCGATCGTCACCGGCGTGCCGCCCTCCGTGCACGGCATCTGCGGCAACTACTTCTACGACCCGGAGTCCGGGCAGGAAGTGATGATGAACGATCCGCGCTACCTGCGCGCGGGCACCATCCTCGCGGCCTTCGCCGAGGCGGGCGCCTCGGTCGCGGTGGTGACGGCGAAGGACAAGCTGCGCACGCTGCTCGGTCACGGCCTGAGGGGCCTGTGCATCTCGGCCGAGAAGGCCGACGCGCAAATGCTCGCGCTCACCGGGATGGCGCTCCCCTCCGTCTACAGCGCCGAGCTCTCGGAATTCGTCTTCGCCGCGGGCGTGAAGCTTATGCAGACGCGCCGCCCGGACCTCACGTACCTCTCGACCACCGACTACGTGCAGCACAAGGCGGCGCCGGGCGCAAAGGCCGCGAACGCGTTCTACGCCATGATGGATCGTTATCTGGCGAGCCTCGAGGCCGCGGGCGCCGCGATCGCGCTCACCGCCGATCACGGCATGAACGACAAGCACGGCGCCGACGGCTCGCCGAACGTGCTCTACCTGCAGGACGTGCTGGACGGCTGGCTCGGCGCGGGCGCCGCGCGCGTCATCCTGCCGATCACCGATCCCTACGTCGTGCATCACGGCGCGCTCGGCTCGTTCGCCACCGCCTACCTGCCGAATGGCGCCGACGCGCGCGCGCTCGCCGCGCGCATCGCGGCGCTCGACGGCATCGAGCAGTCGCTGCTGCGCGCCGAGGCCTGCGCGCGCTTCGAGCTGCCCGAGGACCGCGTGGGCGACCTGGTGCTCGTCTCGCGCCGCGACACCGTGATCGGCACCAGCCGCTCGCGCCACGATCTCTCGGGGCTCGATGCGCCGCTTCGTTCGCACGGCGGTATCTCCGAGCAGCGCGTGCCGCTCCTGTTCAACCGCCGCGTTGAGGTCGAGGCAGGGCGGCGGTTGCGCAACTTCGACGCCTTCGACCTCGCGCTGAACCGCGTTTCCTAGAACTCGTACTCGAGCCTGATGACCGCGCGCCGGTCGGAAGCGGCCTGCGAGGTACCGAACAGCAGCGCCGCGCTGTACTCGAGCGCGCCGCGCCCGAGCCGCGTCTCGCCGTAGAACGCCGGGCCCGCCCAGTGCTCCTGCCGGTCCCAGGCGCCGAAGCGGCCGATCTCGCCCGGCTCGCCGAATACTTCGAGCGCCGGATCGAAGTAGCGGTTCAGGCGGTAGCGCAGCCTGCCCGCGTAGGCGAAGGTGGTGCCCGGCTCGCGCTCGGTGCCGCCAAACTGGCGCTCGAAGAAGAGGTTCGCGGTGGCGACCAGATGCCGCCCGAGCTCGCTCTCGAAGATCGGCGCAAGGGAGAACTCGTTCGGGTCGCCCGAGCGCGTCGCGAACTCGAACTCGGTCAGCATGCCGAAGTCGACCGCGTACTTGCCCTGGGGCGTGAGCTGGAAGAGGTTCTCCCACTCGATCGCCTGGTTCTTGAGCGGCGCGGAGCTGTCCTTCTCGTACACCGTGTACACCTCGCTGAACCAGTAGTCGGTGAAGCCGTAGCCGACCGAGAAGCGCTGCTGCTGGCTCTTGTCCAGCTCGCTGCGGTGATCGGAGTCGACGTAGCCGCGGTACTCGACCTCGGTCACGCCGCGCTGCACCGTGGGCGAGTACACCTTGAATGGCGCCGCGTGCGTTGCGAGCGGCAGCGCGGCGAGCAGCGCCGCGCACAGGGCGGTGATCGTTCGGTTCATGGGCGCCCCTACTTCGCGATCAGACGGCCCTTCGCCGTCTCAGCGTGGTACTCGCCCATGAATGAATAGCTCCCCGGATCGAGCGGACCGACCCACACCTCGCCATTGCTGTTCCCCGCGATCACCTTCTCGCGCCGCAGGTCGTAGCTGTCGAATTCCTCAGGTATCGGGTCGCGGTTCTCGATCACGAGCTTCAGCCGCTTGCCGGCGGGCACCGTGAGCTCGGCCGGAACGAAGCGATGGTTCTCGAGCACGAGCGCGTACTCGAGGGTCTCGGCGCGCGCGCCAGGCAGGACGCCCAGCAGGCCGATAACGAGCGAGAGCAACAGCAGCTTTTTCATGACGTCTCCCTGGAAGCGAACGACGAGAATAGTAACGAGAACGGTTCTCATTCGCAACAACACAGGTGAGAGTACGCGCTCACATTGTCAGAGATCCTTTGATCTTCAGGGGTGCCTGACTGGACGTTATCCCCCGCTACGCCGCGCGCATAAGCTCGGCCGGCTACGGACGTTGGGAATTCGCGCCGAACCCGATTGTGTGGCGCAACCTTCTGTTTCAAAGCGAGAATTTCCTGCCTATTTTGTAATCGTCCCAGCGTGAGCGGGGGCTATCCCGAGAGGAGCAGCGTCCTTACTCAGTCGATATCCACAGACTTGCCCACAGGTACTGTGAGTAACCGTTTCATCCGCTTCAAGGCCGGCGGGCGTAGGCCTCGTCGAACAAGCGATCGAGCCTGCGGTGCGTGCCGCGCATGCGGTCGACGACCTGCTTCGCCCAGTCGAAATACTCGCGCCGGCGCTCGAGCGGCCAGCCGTGCGGCGGGTTCGCCGCCACGTCGCGCACGTTACAGATCTTGTCGGCGAGCTTGACGAGCTTCGCGCGGCGCGAGATGTGCGCCGCGTGCTCGATCTGCAGCCGTTTGCGCTCCTCCTTGGGCAGCGTCTTGTCGTCGGTCACCTCGAGCACCACCGCGGCCACCGTCCGGCCGAAGCGCTCGCGCAGCTCCTCGTAGCTGGTCTCGGTGTCCTCGAGCGTGTCGTGCAGCACCGCGGCGGCGAGCAGCTTCGCATCGGCGAGCCCCGCCTCGACGCTCAGCACGCGGGCGAGCGCGATCGGGTGGTTGATGTAGGGCGAGGCCTCGGCGTCCTTGCGCCGCTGGCGGCGGTGCTTGTCGGCGGCGAACGCGAGCGCATCGACCAGCGTCTGCGTGGAGTCGGGGCTCATAAATGGGGTCCATAAATGGGGTCTGACCCCATTTTCCCCGAAAGTGTGCATGCGTCACCTTTTTGCGGCGCCATCGTTCGCTGAGCGCTCGGCCGACGATCTCTACTCTGTGAGTCATCAAGACACGGAGGACGAGATGAACACCAAACTGATCCTGCAAGCGGCCACCACCTTCCTGGTGCTTTCCCTGGGCAGCGGCCTGCTCCCGGCCGGCATGGGCGCAGCCGAAGCCTTCCAGAGCACCGCCGCCGCGCAGGCCCAGACGCTGCACGCCACGCAAAACGGCGTGCCCGAGGACTTCATCTTCGCCTCCGGCTACACCTGGATCGGCCGCTAGGAGGAGGACGGTCAAAGACTGTGCGGCGCGGCATTTTGCCGCAGCGCAACGAGCTCCGGGCCTTTAATCTGCGCGCCGAACCGAGGACAACATGAATATCAAGCTCATCCTGCAAGCGACCATCACGTTCCTGGTGCTCTCCGTCGGCAGCGGCGCGCTGCCCGTCGGCATGAGCCTCGCCGAGGCCTTCCAGACGAACGCCCAGCCTCAGTCGCAGCATCCCGCCGAGAACACCATCCCCGAAGACTTCATCTTCGCCTCCGGCTACACCTGGCTCGGCCCGAACTAGAAAATTATCCCGCCCGCGCGCGCCGGGTGAGGAAGCGGTCCAGCGCATCGGCAAAGCGCTTGCGGTCGGTCTGGTCGAGCGCCGAGGGTCCTCCGGTCTGCACCCCCGTCTCGCGCAGCTTCGCCAACAGATCGCGCATCGCCAGCCGCTCGCGGATGTTGTCCGGGGTATAGAACTCCCCCCGCGGATTGAGCGCATGGCCGCCGCGCTCGATCACGGCCGCCGCGAGCGGAACGTCCGCCGTCACCACCAGGTCGCCCGCCTCGATCCGCCCGACGATCTCCTCGTCCGCGACGTCGAAGCCGCGCGGCACCTGCAGCGCGCGCACGAACTTCGAGCGCGGCGCGTACAGCGCCTTGTTTGCCACCAGCGTCATCTCGATCTGCGCACGCTCGGCGGCGCGGTACAGGATCTGCTTGATGACCAGCGGGCAAGCGTCGGCGTCGACCCAAATATGCATGTGCGCTGAGAGACCGAATTAAATCGGGTCTGACCCTATTTTCTAGGCCAGCGCACGCCCGATCACCAGGCGCTGGATCTCGCTCGTGCCCTCGTAGATCGACAGCACGCGCGCGTCGCGCCAGAACTTCTCCACCGGGAAGTCGTTCACATAGCCGTAGCCGCCGTGGATCTGGATCGCATCCGAGCACACGCGCTCGGCCATCTCGGAAGCGAAGAGCTTCGCCATCGACGCTTCCTTGAGGCAGGGCCTGCCTTCGTCCTTGAGCGAGGCGGCGTAGAGCGTCAACTGCCGCGCCGCCTCGATCTCGGTCGCCATGTCGGCGAGCCGCGCCTCGACCGCCTGGTGGCCGATGAGCGTCTTGCCGAAGCTCTCGCGCTGCTGCGCGTAGCGGAGCGCCGCCTCGTAGGCCGCACGCGCGACGCCCACGCTTTGCGCCGCGACGCCGATGCGCCCGTTCTCCAGGTACGCGAGCGCGATGCGGTAGCCCGCGCCGGGTTCGCCGAGCAGGTTCTCCTCCGTCACCTCCAGCCCCTCGAGCGCGATCTGGCAGGTGTCGGCCGCGCGGTGGCCGAGCTTCACCTCCTCCTTCGCCACGCGGTAGCCGGCGGACCTGGTCGGCGCGACGAACATCGACATGCCGCGCTTGCCCGCCGCGGGGTCGGTCAGCGCGACGATGAACGCGATGTCGGCGCTGCGGCCTGCGGTGATGAATTGCTTCGCGCCGTCGATCACCCAGCGATCGCTTCTCTTCACCGCGCGGGTCGTCAACGCCGCCGCGTCCGAGCCGGCGTGCGGCTCGGTGAGCAGGAACGCGCTCGACTGCGCGCCCGAGGCGAGCGGCTTGAGGAACCGCTCCTTCTGCGCGTCGGTGCCGTGATCTTCCAGCGCCGCGCAGTTGGGCGAGTTGTTCACGCACATCATGTTGCACAGGCCGCAGTCGCCGGCGGCGATTTCCTCCACCGCGAGCGCGTACGACACGAAATCCGCCCCCGCCCCGCCCCATTCGGGCGCGACGCACATGCCCATCAGCCCGAGCGGCCCCATCGCGCGCAGCACCTCGATCGGCACCGTGCAGCTGCGGTCCCACTCCGCTGCGTGCGGCGCGATTTCCTTTTGCGCGAATACGCGCGCCGCGTTGCGGATCTGCAGTTGGAGCTCGGAGGGCCTCATTGGCGGAAAATGGGAAAATGGGGACAGACCCTATTTTCCGGCCTGTCAGACTCGCACCTGCCTGGTCCAGCCAAAGCCGCGACGGTAGTCGAGCATCGAGACAACTTTCGGTCGCACGCGCACGAACGCCGTCGCCGCCAGGTCCTGCGCGCTGAGTCCCTTCATCTCCTTGAACTTGCGCCCGAGCAGCGCGTAGGCGCGCGCGGTGTCGGCCGGTCGCTCGAGGATCTTCGCGGTCCCGCCCATGGAGAGCCCCGTGATCTTCCTCCAGCCGGCCCAGTCCTTGTTGATCGTGAGCGACACCTTGGGCGAGCGGCGCAGGTTGCGCGCCTTCTGGCTCATGCGGTCGCACGCGAAGTAGAGGTCGAGCCCGTCGTTCGCGTAGGCGACCGCCGTCGCCTGCGGGTAGCCGTCGGGCCGCACGGTCGCGAGGCTCATGTTGCGGTGGGTCTCGAGCTGCTCGAGGATGAAGCGCTTGGCTGACGGAGTCACGGTTCCTCCTTGCCCCGCAGACTTGCGGTCGCGTAGGCGTGCACCATGACACGGCCTTTGTCGGCAGCTTTGACCTGCGTCAAGCTGCGCGGCGGACCCGCGCCTAACCTTGACGGCAGGAAGACACCGACCGAGGAGCCGACTGTGAATGCGAAGTCCAAGGTCTTGCTCGCCTGCGCTGCGCTGCTGCTGGCGGGCTGCGCATCGCAATCCGCCGTGCAGGCGCCGATGGAAAGCGTGCCCTCGCCCGCGCTGAAAGCCGGCGCGCACTGGGTCTACGCGGAGACCAATCCCTATAACCACATCCGGCTGCGCACGGTCCGCTTCACGCTTGAGGCGCGGCCGCAGGGCTTCGAGCTCGTCGGCCGCAGCGACCGCGCGGCCGATCCCGTCATCAGCGAAATCGTCGCGCGTCCCTGGGAAGTCGCGGCCGAAAGCGAAGGCTCAGTGCGGCGCACATACGATCCTCCGCTCGCGACGCTGCGCTTTCCGCTCGCGCCGGGCACGAGCTGGAAGCAGGCCGTGCGCGTGACCGACGAGCGGGGCCGGGTGCTGCGCTGGGTCGCTTTGACGCGCGCGATCCGCTGGGAGCGCGTCGCCGTGCCGGCGGGCGAGTTCGTCGCCCTGCGCGTCGAGCGCGAGATCAACACCGGGGATCTCGAAGCGGGCTGGAACAGCACCCAGCTGTCCGACGTGTACTGGTACGTGCCGGACGTGCAGCGCTGGGTGCGCTGGGAGCACCGCTCCGAGCGGCGCGAGCGCGCGCTCAACCCGCGCATCGAAAAGGAATGGACGCGCTGGGAGCTCGTCGAGCGCTAGCGCGTACACTCCCTCTCGGAGACAATAAAAGGGGTCTGACCCCTTTTTCTTTTCCCGGCATGAGCGACCGCATCGTCATCCGCCCGCAGCAGTGGTTCCCCGCGCTGCTCTTCGCCGCGTTCTGCGCCTTCGCAGCCATGCTCGTACGCGAGGCGCTGCTGCGGCACGACGCGAGCTTCGCCTGGGGCGCGGTGTTCCTCGGCGTGCTGCTGCTGCCGGTGTTCGCCTGGTACCGCCAGGCGCTCGAGATCGATGCCGGGGGCCCTGGCGAGCGGGCCGCGGCTTCGGCGCCGAAGAACGGGCGCGCCTTCTACGCGATGGTCTGGGTGGCGATCGCGCTGATCGGCGCGTCGCTGCTCGTGCTGCACGCGGCGTTCGCCTGGACGCTCTTCGCGCAGCGCCTGTTCAGCGTCTCGGCCGCGCTCGGCCTCGCCGTCGGCCTCGCGCTCGGCGCGGCGGCCGGCCGGCGCATCGCGCCGCGCCTGCCCGCGCTGGCGCTCGCGGGCGCGGGACTCTCTCTGATGCTCACCGTGCCCGCACTCGCCATGCTCGCCAACGCGCGCTTTGCGCCGCGGCGCTGGCACACGGCGCAGGTGAAGGTGCTCGCGCACCGGACCTATTCAGACCTGCACGGCGCGCAGCGGCACGACCTCACGCTCGCGTTCGACGGCGTCGAGAAGCGCTTCTTCCCCTCGAGCCAGGAGTGGGAAGCGCTGCCGCGCGGCGACGCCTTCCCCGCCTGCCTGCGCGAGGGCGCCTTCGGCTCGCCGATCATCGTGCGCCTGAACGACGCCTGCCCGTTTCCGGGCTAAAAATAGGGACGGACCCTATTTTTCGCTATGTTGAAAATAGGGTCTGTCCCTATTTTCCGTCCAGTTTGGGCAGGCGCCTGAAGTCGTACTGCCCCGGCCCCTGCACGGTGAGGAGCTGGCACTCCTCGCTCGAGGCGTTGACCACCATGTGCGGCTCGCGCTTGGGCACCAGGTGCCGCTCGAGCGCGTTGAGCACGGTCTTGCGCTCGGGGTTGATCTCGTGGATCTCGAACGTCCCGCGCAGGCAGATGAACAGGTCGTCGTTGTCCGGGTGCAGGTGCCAGGGCACGCGCTCGCCCGGCGCGAGCGTCTGATCGATGACGCGCAGCCCAGGCGTCTCGGCGAGCACGAGCGTCTTCGTGATCACGTAGTCGCGCTGCCAGGGGCGGTTGTTCGGGGCGTCCATCGCGCAAGGCTACCCCTAAGGTCATGGTTTGCCTATGTTTTGAGCACCTCTTGACTTCGGTCGATCGACCGAATTAGGATTCGCCACGAAAGGGAACCCCATGGCGCAACCGGCCGCCGCAACGCTCGACACCCGCACCACCCTGCTCGATGCCGCCGCACAGGTATTGCACGGGCGCGGCTATTCCGCACTCTCGACGCGCGAGGTGGCCGCGGCCGCCGGCGTGCCCCTCAGCCAGATCCACTACCACTTCGGCTCCAAGCAGGGCTTGGTGCACGCACTGTTCGAGCATTTGAACGCGCAGCTGTTCGACCGGCAGAAGGCGCTGTTCGACGATCCGTCGCTTTCCTTCGCCGACCAGTGGGACCGCGCGTGCACCTATCTCGACGACGACCTCGCCTCGGGCTACGTACGCATGATGAACGAGCTCGCGGCCGCGGGCTGGGCCGACCGCGAAGTAGGCGAGGTAGTGCGAGAGTCGCTACTCGGCTGGACGCGGCTGGTCACCGAGGTCGCGCGCAAGTTCGAAAAAAAGGTCGGCGGCTTCGGGCTGCTCTCGGCCGAGGACGTCGGGGCGTTGATCTCGAACGCGTTCATCGGCGCCGAGAGCCTGACGCTGACCGGCATTGAGGGAGGAGGCATTCCGATCCGCGAATCGCTGCGCCGCGTCGGCGCGCTGATCCGCGTTCTTGAGCAACAAAAAAGAGAGGGAAAATGAGACTGCTCGGATTCCTGTACGGCGTTGTCAGCTACTTCGTATTCCTTGCGAGCTTCCTGTACGCCATCGGCTTCGTCGGCAATCTGCTCGTGCCGAAGTCGATCGATTCGGGCCCATCGGGACCGCTCGGCGCCGCATTGCTCGTCAACGTGGCGCTGCTCGGGCTGTTCGCGGTCCAGCATAGCGTGATGGCGCGGCCGGCGTTCAAGTCCTGGTGGACGAGGATCGTGCCCAAGTCGGTCGAGCGCAGCACCTACGTCCTGTTCGCCAGCTTGCTGCTCGCGCTGCTTTGCTGGAAGTGGCGGCCGATGACCGGGGTGGTCTGGAGCGTCGAGGATCCGTCCGCGCGAATGGCGCTGATCGGTCTCTTCTGGCTCGGTTGGCTGATCGTTCTGGTGTCGACGTTCATGATCAACCATTTCGACCTGTTCGGCCTGCGCCAGGTCTGGCTGGGGCTGCGCAACCGGCCGTACCAGCACCTGCCGTTCCAGACCAGGGCGCTGTACAACTTCGTGCGCCACCCCATCATGCTCGGCTTCCTGATCGCCTTCTGGGCCGCGCCGCACATGACCCAGGGCCACCTGCTGTTCGCGATCGCGACGACGGGCTATATCTTTATCGGTATCCTCTTCGAGGAGCGCGACCTCGTGCGCTACCACGGCAGGACCTACGAGCAGTACCGCAGCGAAGTGCCAATGATCGTCCCGGTGCCCGGCCGCAAGGCCAAAGAGAGCGCGGCCCATGCGCGCCAAGCTTCCGCGCTCTGAGGGCTTCGTCGACCGCGACGGGGTCCGTCTCCACTACGAGATCTACGGAGACGGCCCCGAGACGATCCTGTTCATCCCGCCCTGGGCGATCGTGCACGCGCGCGTCTACAAGGCGCAGATTCCGTGGTTCAGCGACCGCTTCCGCTGCGTCACCTACGACCCGCGCGGCAACGGCAAGTCCGACCGTCCCGACGCCGTCGAAGCCTACTCGATCGACCACTACCTGAACGACGCGCTCGCCGTGCTCGATGCGACCGGCACGGAACGCGCGATCCTGTTCGGCATGTCCTCGGGCGGCGGCCTCGCCTCCATGCTCGCCGCGCACCACGCCGAGCGCGTGCGCGCGGCCGTGCTCGTCGGCACGACGGCGACCATCGGCCCGTCCTACCCGTACATGACGCCGGCGCACTTTCGCACGAAGCGCGAAGCCTTCGAGGGCTGGGACAAGTACAACCGCGACTTCTGGCTGCGCGACTACCCGGAGTTCGCGCGCTTCTTCCTCGGCAATGTGCACTCCGAGCGGCATTCGACGAAGCAATTGGAGGACGCGCTCGAGTGGGCCGCGGGCACCTCGGGCGAGACGCTGGTGCGCACGGTGGAGGCGCGCACGATCCCGCCCTCGTTCGACGCGAGCGAGACCATGTACCGTAGCATCCGCTGCCCGCTGCTCCTCATCCACGGCACCGACGACCGCGTGCAGCCCTTCGAGCGCGCGAAGCTCGTCGCCGAAGTGACCGGCGCCGAGTTCGTCGCCGTCGAGGACGGTGGCCATTCGCCGCACTCGCGCTATCCCGCGCGCGTCAACGCGCTGGTCGCCGACTTCCTCGAGCGGCGCCTGGGCATCGCGGCGCCCGTGCGGCCGCAGGCGGATTCGACGCGCGAGCGTCCGCGCGCCCCCGCGCAGCGGGAGCGCAAGGCGCTGTATCTCTCCTCGCCGATCGGCCTCGGGCACGGCCGGCGCGACATCGCGGTCGCGCGCGAGCTGCGAAAGCTCCGCCCGGGCCTGCAAATCGACTGGCTGGCGCAGGACCCGGTCACAAGGCTGCTGGCGGCGCACGGCGAGACGATCCACCCGGTGAGCGCGCGGCTGGCGAACGAGTCGCGCCACATCGAGGAGGAATCGGGCGAGCACGACCTGAATGCGTTCCAGGCCATCCGCCGCATGGACGAGATCCTGGTCGCCAACTTCATGCGCTTCCAGGAAGCGGTCGAGCACGGCGGCTACGACCTGGTGATCGCAGACGAGTCGTGGGACGTCGACCACTTCTGGCACGAGCACCCGGAATTGAAGCGCAGCGCGCTCGCCTGGTTCACCGATTTCGTCGGCTTCGTGCCGATGCCCGAAGGGGGCGCGCACGAGGCCTACCTCGCGGCCGACTACAACGAAGAGATGATCGGCCACGTTGAGGGGCACCCGAGGCTTCGCGACCGCGCGATCTTCGTCGGCAACCCCGGCGACATCGTCGACCTGTCCTTCGGCAAGAGCCTGCCGCGCATGCGCGACTGGATCCCGCAGCACTACGAGTTCTCCGGCTACATCCTCGGCGAGCATCCCGCAACCTTTGGCGCGCGCCCGGCGCTGCGCGCGCGCCTGGGCTACGCGCCGGATGAGCGCGTGTGCATCGTCACCGTCGGCGGCTCGGGCGTGGGCGCGCCGCTCATCCGCAGGATCCTCGAGGCCGTGCCGCTGGTGCGCGAGAAGCTGCCCGAGCTGCGCGTCGTCGTGGTCGCGGGCCCGCGCATCGATCCGGCTTCGCTTGCGGTGCCCGCAGGCGTCGAAGTGCGCGCCTTCGTGCCCGACCTTGACCGGCACCTCGCGGCCTGCGACCTCGCGGTCGTACAGGGGGGCCTCACCACCTGCATGGAGCTCACCGCCGCAGGCACGCCCTTCCTCTATTTCCCGCTGCGCAATCACTTCGAGCAGAACTTTCACGTCGCACACCGGCTCGAGCAGTACCGCGCGGGGCGCAGGATGGACTACGCCACGGCGACGCCCGAGGTTCTCGCCCGCGCAATGCTCGAGGCGCTGCGAACCCGGCCCGACTTCCTGCCTGTCGAAGCCAACGGCGCCGCGCGCGCCGCGGGAATGATCGCCGACCTGCTTTAGGCTCAGCGCACCAAAAAAGGGGGTCTGACCCCTTTTTCCTTTTTGACCCCTTTTCCCTTTTTCAGGCGGGCTTGGGCTTCAAAAAGCGCTCGAGGATGTCGGGCGGGATGAAGTTGACCAGCTCGGTCTTGTCGGCTTCGACGAGTTCCACGTAGCGCTTGACGACGTCCGCCGGGTCGAGCTGGCCGACGGTGATGCGCTGCACGAGCGAGTCCATGATCGCGATGTCCTCGGGCGCCGCCTTCCTGCGGTCGAACCAGGGGCCCGGGTCGTTCGCCATGCGGTCGTTGAAGCCGGTGGCGTAGGGGCCCGGGTTGATGAGCGCGACGTCCACGCCGAAGGGCGCGAGCTCGGCGCGCAGCGCGGTGCCGAAGGCCTGCAGCGCGTGCTTGGTCATCGTGTAGGGGCCCGAGCCCACGCCCGCGCGCACCCCGCCGATCGAAGAGACGATGAGGATGCGGCCCGAACGTTTCTTTCGCATCGCCTGCGCGACGCGCTGCGTGATCGCGAAGGTGCCGAACACGTTCACCTCGAACACCGCGCGCAGGCGCTCCATGGGGATGAGGCTCAAGGGGCCGGTCTGCCCCATGCCGGCGTTGGCGATGAACACGTCGAGGTTCCAAGTGTCGACCTTCGCCACGTCGTGCGCGTTGGTGATGTCGAGCTTGGCGGCGGTCAGCTCGGAATGCGCGTGCGCGAGCTCCTTCGCCTGCGCGTCGGTCTCGGTGGTGGCGATCACCTTGTGCCCGCGCCGGGCGAGCTCGACGGCGGCGCCGCGGCCGAAGCCGCTGCCGGCGCCGGTGATGAGGACGGTCTTGGTCATTCGTGTCTCCTGGGAAGAAATGGGGACAGACCCTATTTTCCGCTATGTTGAAAATAGGGTCTGTCCCTATTTTCAGTCGGACGCCTGGCGGCAGCCGCTGCGCGCGAAATCCTCGTCGATGAAGCCGGCCTGCACGCCGAGGTCGAGCAGCAAGCGCTGGAAGCACGGATGCTGCTGCAAGAGGAGCGTGCCGGCCTGATCGATGGCCCGCAGGTTGTCCGGGCTGATCGTCCACAGCGTCGGGATCTCCTTCACCTCGTCGCGCAGCCGCCTCTGCGCGGGATCGCCCGCGCGCAGCTGGTCGAAGTCGATCTTGACCGGGTACACCTCGAGCCCCGCGAATTTCGGGTTCCCGCGCGCGGCGCTGCCCGCCGCGTTCAGCTGCGCGAGCAGCACTTCCATCTGCGAGCTCACGGCCGCGGTGTTCGCATCGATCGGAACGGAGGTGACGCTGCCGATCATCTGCACGATTCCCGGCCGCGAGCTCGAGCGGTAGATGTCGTCGGCGGGGTCGGCGCGCGCGTTCACCACGATGACCGCGATCTTGCGCACGCTGCCCGCGTTGATCGCCGCGAGGATCGTGTCGCCGCCCGCCGCGCCCGCGACGATCGGCGCCGCGTAAGGCGAGGCGATCGCCTCGAGCAGCCCGTGAACGCCCAGGTTGTCCGCCAGGCCGCCGTCCAGCAGGTAGAGGTAATCGATGTCGCGGAAGCTGCCGCTGCCATGGCGCAGGTCGTTCGCGTAGCGCGCGAGCTTGTAGGTCTCCAGGTCGAGGTACGGCGCGTAGCGCCCGTTCAGCTTCGTCTTGATCCACTGCGGCGTCGGCCGGTCGCTGCAGCGCTCGGCGGAGAAATCGCGCAAGGCGATCGGCGAGAGCACGATCGGCACGGCCGACGAGGCCGCGACGCCGACCGAGATCGGCTCCTGGTCGAGATCCGAGCAGATGTCGTCGAAGCGGTTGGGGGTGAACGCGAACACCTCGCCCGAGGCCATGTCGGTCGCATTCAGGATCAGGTACAGCTTGCCGGGACGGTTCAGCGCCGCGAAGGTCTGGCCGCCGAACAGCTGGTCGTCGAACATCTTCTCGACCACGTCGGTGCGCGGGGCCCCGGTCACGGCGAGCGTGAGCCAGGTGATCGGATTGGCGGCGCTCAAGCCCAGCGTGCGCATGTTGTCCGGCGCGAGGAACGCGGGCTCGAAGCGCTCGAGCCCTTGCGCGCCGTAGAGCGCGAAGTACGCCGCGATGACGCTCCCGCCCGAAACCGAGGACACGACGGCGATGTCGTCGGTCAGGCTGCGGGTCTTGCCGTCGGAGACGTAGCGGAAGCCCGCGAGATCCCGCAGCACGACCCAGCCCAGCGCCGCCGCCCTCGAGCCGCCACCGGAGATCGCGACCAGGACGAGCGGCCGTTGCGCGTGCGAGACGTCGACCGCGCGCCGCTCGACGTTCGCCTGCCCCGCCGCGAGCGGCGCGTTCTCGAACCGCGTCGAGGCGCAGCCGGCGAGCGCGGCGACGAGCGCGAGGAAGGCGACGAGCCTAGGCATTGCCCGGCTTCTTCCTACGAGCCTTTACTCCGCCGACGGAGACCGGCGTGAAGGCGATCACCATCGGCTTGGGGATCGACGTGCCGGTCAGCGCGATGTCGCGGCTCCCCGGCCGGTATCCGCCGCCATCGAGCGTGATCACGTACTCGCCGGTCGGCAGCATCAGCGTGTGGTTCGTGAAGCCGACGCGCTTGTCGTCCGCCAGCACCGCGCGCTCTTCGGGGAACGTCACGAGCAGAAATTCGATCGACATGGCGGCCCTCCTCGTTCGGAAATGGGGACAGACCCTATTTTCCCCGGAAATGGGGTCAGACCCCATTTCGGAATCCCGGGTCTATAGTCCGGCCATGTCCCGGAGCTTCGACGCCATCGTGATTGGCACCGGCCAGGCCGGGCCGCCGCTCGCCGCGCGCCTGTCGGGCGCAGGAATGAAGGTCGCGGTGATCGAGCGCGCGAGCTTCGGCGGCACCTGCGTGAACGACGGCTGCACCCCGACCAAGGCGATGGTGGCGAGCGCCTACGCGGCGCGTCTCGCGCGCCGAGGGGCCGAGTACGGCGTCGAGGTGCCGGGCGCCGTGCGCGTCGACATGCAGCGCGTCAAGGCGCGCAAGGACGCGATCGTCGCGCGCTCGGTGCAGAGCATCGAGAAGTGGATGGACAAGGTCGCTACCGTCTACCGCGGGCACGCGCGCTTCGTCGGCCGCGACCGCGTGCGCGTCGGGGCCGAGGAGCTCGCCGCGCCGCGCATCTACCTGAACGTCGGCGGCCGCCCGTTCTTGCCCCCGGGCTTCGAGCGCGTGCCCGGGCTCACCAACCAGTCGATGATGCAGCTCGAGGCCGTCCCGCCGCACCTGCTGGCGGTCGGCGGCAGCTACGTCGGCCTCGAGTTCGCGCACATGATGCGCCGCTTCGGCAGCCGGGTGACGGTCATCGAGATGGCGCCGCGCCTCGTCGCGCGCGAGGACGAGGACGTGTCGCAGGCGCTGAAAGGAATCCTGGAAGCCGAGGAGATCGAGATCCGCCTCGGCGCCACCTGCCTCAGCGGTGAGCCAGACGGCAGCGGCGTCGCAGTCAAGCTCGACTGCGCCGAGGGCGCGCCGCGCGCCGCCGGCACGCACCTCCTGCTCGCGGTCGGGCGCGTGCCGAACACTGGCGACCTCGGGCTCGATGCGGCCGGCATCGCCACCGACGCGCGCGGCTACGTCGTGGTCGACGAGGGCCTGAGCACCACCAACCCCGGCGTGTGGGCGCTCGGCGACTGCAACGGCAAGGGCGCCTTCACCCACACTGCATACAACGACTACGAGATCGTGGCCGACAACCTGCTCGCGGGCGCCGCGCGCAAGTGGACCGACCGCGTGCCGGCGTACGCGCTCTACACCGACCCGCCGCTCGGGCGCGTCGGCATGAGCGAAGCCGAGATCCGCAAGGCCGGGATCGAGGCGCTGGTCGCCAAGCGCCCGATGACGCGCGTCGCGCGCGCGGTCGAGAAGAGCGAAACGCAGGGATTTCTCAAGCTGCACGTCGAGGCGGCGACCAAGCGCATCCTGGGCGCGGCGCTCCTCGGCACCGGCTGCGACGAGGCCGTGCACTCGCTCCTCGACGCGGTCTACGCGCGCACCCCCTACCCCGAATTCCAGCGCCGCGTGCGCATCCACCCCACCGTGAGCGAGCTGCTGCCCACGGCGCTCGAGAGCCTAGAGCCGCTCGGAAAATAGGGACAGACCCTAATAAACGGGGTCTAAATGGGGTCTGACCTCATTTGACGCTTACGCTGCCTTTTTCACGACGATGCGCACATCGAGGCCGGCGCGACCGGCGATGTCGACGAGCGCGTCGAGGCTGAACAGGCCGATCCTTCCCTTCAGAAGAGCGTTGAGGCGAGGCTGCGTGAGCCCGAGCGCTCGCGCCGCTTCGGCCTGCCTCATGCCGCTCCGGCGGAAGGCTTCGTCGATCCGCATCATCAGCTCGGCGCGCAGTTTCAGGCTCTCGGCTTCCGCTTTGCCGAAAGCGAGATCGCGGAACACGTTTCCGCTGCCTCGAACGCGCTTGAGTTTTTCGCTCATCGGTCCGCTCGCCGATGGATAAGACGATCGGCTTCATGCGATTATCTCAAAACTGAGATACGTCGGGAAGTCCCGGCCCATGACGGGCAAAACGCTTCGGGCCCCGTCAGGTTGATCCCTAAATAGGGTCTGTCCCTATTTTTCGACGTGGCGCCGCTCGAATTCCCACACGTCGGGAAAGCCCACCAGCTCGTGCAGCCGCTGCATGTCGAAGGCCGGCACCGGCGAACCTTCGAGCGAGCCGTGCGTGCGCAGCCAGCCGTAGGCGGCCTCCAGCGCGGCGCAGGCCGCGCCCATCCCCGCGCTCGGGTAGATCGCGATCGAGAAGCCGAACCGCTCGAGCGTCGCCGCCCGCAGCATCGGCGAGCGTCCGGTCGGCACCATGTTGGCGAGCAGCTTTGCCTCGCTCGCGAGCTCGGCGCCGATCCGCGCGAACTCGACCTCCGACTCAGGCGCCTCGACGAAGAGAACATCGGCGCCCGCCTTGGCGAAGGCGCGCGCGCGCCGGATCGCCTCCTCGAGCCCCAGGCCCGTGCGCGCATCGGTGCGCGCCACGACGAGGAAGTCGTCGCTCTTGCGCGAGGCGACCGCCACCTCGATCCGCTTCACCGCGTCCTCGAGCGGCACCACGCGGCGGTTCGGCGTGTGGCCGCACTTCTTCGGCATCTCCTGGTCCTCGATCTGGATCGCCTGCACGCCAGCGGCCTCGTAGCCGCGCACCGTCTCGCGCACGTTCAGCAACCCGCCGAAGCCCGTGTCCGCGTCGGCGATGAGCGGCGTCGACGTCCCTTGAGCGATCGTTCGCGCGCGCTCCACCATGTCGCGGTAGGTGACCAGGCCCGCGTCCGCGAGCCCCAGGTGCGAGGCCGAGATGCCGTAGCCGGTCATATAGAGCGCCTTGAAGCCCATGCGGTCGGCGATCTTCG
The DNA here is from genome assembly GCA_963739205.1 of uncultured Pseudomonadota bacterium. Lineage (GTDB taxonomy): Bacteria > Pseudomonadota > Gammaproteobacteria > Burkholderiales > SG8-39 > DAHVFK01. The sequence goes on from CAVTZJ010000004.1 coordinate 749,009, forward strand.
CCGAGAACATCTCGAACACGCCCGGCGCGACGACGAATTCGCCGGCAGAGAGAACGGCGTGCAGCGTCGGGCGGTTCGCGGAATCTAGGACGGCGTTCGGCATGCTCTTCTCCTATGGGCCGCTAAATGGGGTCTGTCCCTATTTTTCAAGGAACGCTTACGCCGCCTTCTTCACGATGATGCGAACGTCGAGTCCGGCGCGGCCGGCAATGTCGACGAGCGCGTCGAGGCTGAAAAGGTCGATCTTTCCCTTCAGGAGCGCGTTGAGTCGGGGTTGCGTGAGCCCGAGCGCCCGCGCCGCTTGGGCCTGCGTCGTGCCGCTCCGGCGGAAGGCTTCGTCGATCCGCATCATCAGCTCGGCTCGCAACTTCAGGCTCTCGGCTTCCGCTTTGTTAAAGCCGAAGTCGCGGAACACGTTCCCGCTGCCTCGAACGCGCTTGAGTCTATCCCTCATCGGTCCGCTCGCTCGCGAATCAATGCGCGATACCGGTCCCGAGCCAGCTCGATATCGCGGCGCACCGTCTTGCTTCATGCGATTATCTCAAAACCGAGATAAGACGGATAGTCCCAGCGCATGACCGGAAAACGCTTCGGCGCGCGTCCGGTTGACCCGCTCTTTCTCGTCCCCTAAATAGGGTCTGTCCCTATTTTTCCAGCGTCGCCGCGATCTTCCGGATCTCCTCCGGCGTGTGCTCGCCCGCGAGCGGCGTTCCGGGCATCAGGTACTTGCCCATGGCGAGTCCGCCGATCAGGACTGGCTCGTAGCCGACGTCGCGTACCAGGCGCGAGGCGAGCGCGATCGCTTGCGCGTCGTCGCCCGCGATCGGCATCCCGACGCGGCCGGGCTCCTCGTGCGCGGCGCCCATGCGCGCTGCGCCGATCGCGTTGAACGCGCGGACGATGCGCGCCCCGGGGAGCAATTGCGCCGAGGCGAGGCCGGCGCCCTTCTCCCGGGCCCACGTCGCGATTTCGCCGTCGCGCCCCGGGAACGGGTTGCAGGTGTCGATGACCACCTTGCCCTTGAGCAGGTCTCCCAATTCCCTGCCGACGTCCGGCAGCGCGCGGTAAGGCACCGAGACCAGCAGCACGTCGCCGAAGGCGGCGGCCTCGCGCGGCGTTCCGGCGCGCGCATTCGGCCCGAGCTTCGCCGCGAGCGCTCGGTCGTTCTCGATGTGGAGCGACGAGAACATGACCTCGTGCCCGGCTTTCACCCACGCCGCGCCGAGCGCGCCGCCGACATTGCCCGAACCGACGATGCCGATCTTCATTTTCCCGGCGCCCTTGCCCTCGCCGCGCGCGCGGAGCGGCAGGACGCCGAGCGCGAAAGCCAGTGCACCGGCTCCCGCGCTCTGCAGGAACCGACGGCGGTCTTCCTTCGTGGTGTCATCGACTTCCATCGGCAGTGTCGAAAGATGGGGTCTGTCCCTATTTTTCCTTGTTCCGGCCGATCTGGGTTATCAGTCCGCGCCGATCGGCAGCGAGCGCACTCGGATACGCGCCTCTTCGAATACCACCACGGCGCCCTTCTCGATGGCTTCGTTTACTGCCGACAGATTTGCGAGCAGAAGAGCTGCTTGCCGTTCGGGCCGGCGTTCGGTCCCGCGGCGGAAGAGGATGACCGAAGGTTTGCTCGCGCTCCGCAATGCGAGCAGAGCGCCGAAATCCGTGTCCGCCGAAACGAGCGCCCTATCCTCCGACGCCGCTCTCCGCAACAGTTCCTCGTCCGAAGCCGCCTGCAGCCCGTAATCGCGCACGTGCGCCGCGTCGTGCCCCGCGCGACGAAGCGCCTCTGCCACGTCGGGCGACAAGGCGTTGTCGACGAGAAACCTCACGGCGCCGCGAGCGGCAACTCTCGTTCGCGCACCGCCTCGGCGGCGTACTGAAGGGCCTCTTGAATGTCGGCGGCCACGAGATCGGGGTAGGCCCTGAGGATCTCGGCTTCGACCATCCCGTCGGCCACCATGCCGACCACAGTGGCCACGGGGATGCGCAGCCCGCGGATGCACGGCACGCCGCCCATCTGCTGTGGATTCACGGTAATGCGGGTGAATTTCACGGTGCCGTCTCCTGCTTCAATGGCTGCAAGTCGATTCTACTCCGGGGGTCTACGCCTGGTTTTGTGGAAATTGGGTCTCTATTTTTCAGACCTACTTCGCGAGCTTCCTGATCGCCTCCAGCTCGAGCGTCCCCTTCGCCCCCCCAGCCGCGCGTGCCCTCCGGCACCGACGGCCGGAACTGTTCGTACAGGCGATACGCCTCCCCCGCGAGCTTCGCGGGGGTGCGCGACTTCGCCAGCGCCTACATCGCGCCGAGAGCGTCGTCATACCCCTCGTCGAACTTCGTAAACAAATACCGCTCCACCGACTCCGGATCGATCGGCTTCGCCTTCGCGAGCGCCCGCAAGCCCTGCTTCGTGTGCACCGCCGGCACCGCGCGCCCAAGCGTCAGCACCGGCGCGCGGTTGATCGAGATCGTTCGCGTCATCGCAAATGCTTCTCCGCCCAGTCCTTGAGAAATGGGGTCTGACCCCATTTTCCTCTCTATCTCCGCGTCCCAGGCGGACTCCGACAGGCGCAGCGCCTCGGCACTGAAAATAATTGGGGTCTGACCCCATTTTCTTCGTCACGGCTGTTGACTCAGGGCAATCGCGCGCAGTTCCGGCGGCTCGGGTGCGCGCCGGCGCCGCTAAGGCGGCAGTATCATTCGCCGGTACTCGGGTCGTCGTTCTGCCCGAGGCCAACGGCATGCAAGCGAAGGAGGAGATCATGTGCAAGCGGTACAGGATGCAGGCGCGGGGCTGGTTCGCGGGTCTCGTCGGCGGCGCCTTGCTCGCGCTCGCCGCGAACGGCGCGTCGGCGGCGGACGAGACGTACAACTTCGGCGTGCTTTTCCCGCTCACCGGCCCGAACGCGGTGTACGGCGACGTCTTCAGCAAGGGCGTCAACCTCGCGGTGGAGATGATCAACGAGGAGCACAAGCTCGGCCGCGACATCAAGCCGATCTACGTGGACAGCCAGGCCCTGCCGCAGCCGGCGGTGGTCGGCATGAACCAGCTGGTCCACGTCAACGCGGTTCCGTACACGCTGACCGCCTTCAGCGGCGTGAGCATGGCGATCGCTCCGATCGGCAACCGCTTCCAGGTCATCATGGTCAACGGCGGCGGCGTCAGCCCGGAGCTGGCGATCGGCGGCTACTTCCTGAACGACATTCCGCTCGCCGACCAGGAGATCGCGGTGCTGCTGCCGTACGCGGTCAAGGCGAAGAAGATCCGCAAGCTCGCGGTCGTGCACGTCGACGACCCGTTCGGCAACACGGTCGACGAGCAGATCCGCAAGCTGTGCCCGAAGCTCGGCTGCACGATCGAGCCGGATCTCTCGGTGAACCCGGGAAACACCGATTTCCAGGGTGAGGTGGCCAAGATCCGCGCCGCGGGCCCCGACGCGGTGTTCATCGCTTCCTACGGCCAGCAGCAGAACGTCATCACCAAGCAGCTGCGAAGCGGCGGCGTGAACGTTCAGCTCCTGAGCTACTCGGGCTACGGCGTGGGCCCCACCCTCAAGCTGCCGGAGGCCCAGGGGGCGATCTTCGACAATCAGTCGGTGAGCTTCGAAGCGAACGCGCTGAGCAAGGAGTTCCACTCCAGGTACGTGAAGAAGTACGGCTCGGAGCCGAATTTCTACGTCGCCAACTACGCGAACGCGGTGTTCATCTTCGCCGACCTCGTGGGCCGCGTGGAGAAGGAGAAGGCCGGCGTGACGGGCGAGCACCTGCTTGCCGCGCTGCACCGGCAGAAGACGTTCGACGTCATCGGCGGCACGGTCAAGTTCTCCAGCCGCGGCACGGTCACCGTGCCGATGCAGATCAACGAGATCAAGGACGGCAAGGCTGCGCCGCTCACCGTGATAACGCCGTGAGCCGCGGATGCTTTTCTGGCAACTTCTGCTGCAGGGGCTGGCGGCGGGCGCGGGTTATGCGCTGATCGCGGTCGGATTCGCGCTCATCTATTCGACGACGCGCACCTTCCATTTCGCGCACGGCGTCACGTACGCGCTCGCCGCGTACGCCTACTACGCCGCGCTCGAGTCGCTGCACTGGCACCCGGCCGCGGCGATCGTGCTCGCCGCCTGCATCGCGGTCGCGTTCGGCGTCGGCGTGGACGCGCTCGTCTACCAGCCGATGCGAAGGACGGCGGCTTCCTTCCTGACCCTGTTCGCGGCCTCGTTCGGCGTGCTCGTGGTGGTGGTCAACTGCCTGGTGCTGGCGTTCGGCAACAGCTTCTACAGCCTGAGCGGGAAGCTGAGCCAGGGCCTCGAGTACGGGCCCTTCGTCGTGTCGCTCGCCAACCTCCTGGAGATCGGCCTCGCCGCCGTGCTGGTCCCGCTGGTCCTGGCGCTCATGCACCGCACCCGGCTGGGGACGTTCTTCCGCGCCATGGCCGACAACAACGAGCTGGTCGAGGTGTTCGGCTTCACGGGCCGCCGTTACGTGCGGCTCGCGTTCGCGATCGGGTCGCTGTGCGTGGTCCCGGCGGCCGTGCTCGCGCCCTACATCGGGGGGATCCAGCCGGGCACCGCGACGGTGGTGACGCTGATCGCGATCGCGGCGACCATCATCGGGGGCATCGGCAGCATCGCCGGCGCCGCGCTCGGCGGGCTGCTGCTCGGAGTGGCCGAGAACGTGGGTATCTGGAAGCTGTCTTCGACGTGGAAGCCGGCGATCAGCTTCGGAATCCTGCTGCTGTTCCTGATCGTGCGCCCGCGAGGGATCCTGGGCGCCCGCGGGCGGCGCGCCTGAGCGCCGGGAGCGCGCGCCGTGCTCGCGTACCTGCTGAACCTCGCGATCCTGCTCGGGATCGCCGTCATTCTCGCCTGGTCGCTGAACGTGCTGATCGGCTACGCCGGCATCTTCTCCGTGATGCACGCCGTCTTCTACGGCGTAGGCGCCTACGTCGCGGCGCAGTTCGCGCTCCACGTGTCCGCGGATTTCGTGCTCGCGACGCTCGCCGCCATGGCGGTCACCGGAGCGCTCGCGTTCCTCGTCTCGGTGCCGGTGCTGCGCGTGCGCGAGGAGTACTTCGTGGTCGCCGCGATCGGCTTTCAGATGGTGGCCTCGACGGTGTTCATCACCTGGGAGAGCGCGACCGGCGGCATGGGCGGGCTGACGGGGATTCCGCCCGCCAGGGTGCTCGGCTTCGAGCTGATCAGCCCCGCCGCCTACCTCGCCCTGACCCTGGTCTGCACGCTGGGCTGCGTGCTGGTGCTGCTCGCGCTGGTGCGCTCGCCGTTCGGGCGCGCGCTGAAGGCCCTGCGCGACGACGAGACCGCGGCGATCGCGCTCGGCAAGCACCCGGTCATGCTGCGCCTCGTCGCCACCACGATCGGCGGCGCCATGGCGGCCATCGGAGGGTCGCTTTACGCCTTCTACGTGAGCTTCGTCAATCCCGAGAGCTTCACGCTCGACTATTCGGTCCTGCTCATGGCCATGGTGATCATCGGCGGCGCGGGCTCGCTGCTGGGCCCGGTGCTCGGCGCGCTGTTCATCACCGTGTTTCCCGCGCTGCTCAATTTCCTCCAGGTGCCGAGCAGCGTCCTCGGGCCGGTGCAGCAGATCGTCTACGGCATGATGATCGTGCTGCTGATGCTGTTCATGCCCGAGGGACTGGTGTCCGCGGGCAAGCTGCTTGCGAGGCGCAGCAAATGAGCCTGGAGCTGAACGAGCTGTACAAGTCCTTCGGCGGCAACCAGGTGATCGACGGCGTCACGCTCGAGATCGAGGACCGCAAGGTCACCTCGCTGGTGGGGCCGAACGGCGCCGGGAAGACGACGCTGTTCAACCTCGTCACGGGCTTCGTTGCGGCCGACCGGGGAACGGTCCGCTTCGCCGGCCGGAGCCTGGACGGGCTCGCGCCCCAGGCGATCAAGCGGCACGGCCTGGTGCGCACCTTCCAGAACCTGCGCCTGTTCCTCGACATGACGGTGCACGAGAACGTGCTGGTCGCCCTCGAGAGCGACCTGAGCGTGAACTTCTGGTCGCGCGCCAACCGGGCGCCGGCGCACAGGGTGCTGCAGCGCGTGGGCCTGTGGGACAAGAGGCAGCAGATGGCGGGCGAGCTCTCGTACGCGGAAAGGAAGTTTCTCAGCCTCGCGCGCGTGCTGGCGACCGGGGCGCCCTGCCTGCTGCTCGACGAGCCCGCGGCCGGCCTCGACGGGCCGTCGCTGCGGCTGTTCCACGAGCTGGTGCGCGAATTCAAGGACGGCGGCGGCACGGTGCTGCTGATCGAGCACAATCTCGACATCGTGCGGGACGTCTCCGACCGCATCGTGTTCCTCGACAAGGGACGCATCGCCGCCGCCGGCACTCCGCAGGAGATCTTCTCCAACCCCGTGCTGGGAGAGCTGTATTTCGGCATCCGCGTGGGCGGCGCGCGCGGGGAGGCGGCGGGGCATGCTGCGCGTTGAGCGGGTGAGCGGCGGCTACGCGCACGTTCCGGTGCTCGAGGACGTGAGCTGCGAGCTGGCCGAAGGCGAGATCGTCGCGGTCTTCGGCCACAACGGGGCCGGCAAGTCGACCTTGCTGAAGCTCCTGTTCGGGCTGCTGCGCGGGGTCGGAGGCAAGGTGGAGTTCAACGGCGCCGACCTGACCCGGCGCACGCCGCGCGAGCACACGCGGGCAGGCATGGCCTACGTGCCGCAGGAGCAGGGCGTGTTCCCGCGCCTGACCGTCGGCGAGAACCTCCGCATGGGCCTCTGGGCGCGCAGCGGCGCGGGCGACGGCGACGAGGCGACGGCGTTCGACGAGGTCTTCAGGTACCTGCCGATCCTGCGCGAACGCTGGAGCGCGCACGCGGGCGACCTCTCGGGCGGCCAGCAGCAGATGCTCAGCATCGCGCGGGCGCTCGTCACGCGGCCGCGGCTGCTGATGCTCGACGAGCCCTCGACGGGGCTCGCGCCGACGCTGGTCAAGGACGTCATGGAGCTGGTGAAGCGGATCAAGGACGAAGGCGGCGTATCGGTGCTGCTGGTGGAGCAGAACGTCGCCGCCGCGCTGGCGATCGCGGACCGGGCGTATCTCATGAAGTCGGGCCGGATCATCCGCGCCGCGCGGCCCGAGGAGCTCTACGACGCGGCGACGCTTTGGTCGCTGTTCTGAGCGAGACCGTGGGGCTCCAGCTACTTACTTGGCCAGCTTCCTGATCGCCTCCAGCTCGAGTATCCCCTTCGCCCCCCAGCCGCGCGTGCCCTCCGGCACCGACGGCCGGAACTGCTCGTACAGGTGATACGCCTCGCCCGCGAGCTTCGCGGGGGTGCGCGACTTCGCCAGCGCCTGCATCGCGCCGAGAGCGTCGTCATACCCCTCGTCGAACTTCGCAAACAGATACCGCTCCACCGACTCCGGATCGATCGGCTTCTCCTTCGCGAGCGCCCGCAAGCCCTGCTTCGTGTGCACCGCCGGCACCGCGCGGTGCAGCAGATCCACCGTGATCGTCTCCTTGGGCCTGAGCTTCGCGCGCTGCTCGCGCACCTCCGGCGGCGACGGCGTGAACAGCCCCAGCCGCACCCCCTTCGCGTACGCGTTCAGCCCCGCCACCGCGCGCCCGAGCGTCAGCGCCTCCTCCCAGTCGAACCCGAGGCGCTCGGCCACCACCGCCGCCCACAGCGTCAGCACCGGCGCGCGGTTGATCGAAATCGTGCGCGTCATCGCAAATGCCTCTCCGCCCACTCCTTCGCCTTCGCGATCGCGATGCGGATCGCCTTGCCCTCCTCCATCCCCTCCTCGAGCAGCGCGTTCGCGATCTCGATCGCCTTCTCCCGCACCGGCTCGGGCAGGTGCGACATCGAGGGCGGGTAGTAGTCGGAGTTCCAGGGCATGGCCGAAAGCGGGATCAAAAGCGGGGGTCAGAGTCGATTTTGCTCCCGATCCACCTCGCCGGGTGAGTGGTCCGACAACAGGTCGAATTTCGGCGGTGCATAATCGGCCGGCCATGGCGGACCCCGCGAAAGCCTGCATCTTCTGCGAACCGCAGCGCGAGATCATCGCGCAGAACGAAGCCGCCATCGCGGTATTCGACAGCTATCCGGTTTCCCCCGGCCACGCACTGGTGCTGCCTCGGCGACACGTCGCGACCATCTGGGACCTCGATCAAGCGGAGTACGACCTGTGCTTTCGGCTGGTGCGGGATATTCAGCCGATGCTTGCCGAACGATTCAAGCCGGATGGCTTCAACGTCGGCGCGAACTGCGGCGAGGCGGCCGGACAGTCGGTCTGGCACGCGCACATCCACGTCATCCCGCGCTACACCGGCGACACCCCCAATCCGCGCGGCGGCGTTCGGCACGTCATACCGCTGAAGGGCAACTACTGACGTCCGGCGACGAACGAAGCGGGAAACGTGTTACGCGGCGCGCCGTACTGCTTCGTTCAATCGTTGCACGAATTGGGAGTTTCCGTGGTGTGTGAGCACCAGATTCTCCATCGCTCTGGTCATAGCGACGTAGAGCAATCTGGCTTCGCCCACCACGTCGAATCTCGGGTTGGGCATGCGCCTCAAGGCAAGGAATCATGACCACGGGAAATTCCAATCCCTTACTGCTATGCATCGTCATGACTTTGACGCTCTCCTCGGCCGGGTGGTATCTCCGGCGTCCCTTCGTTTCTCCGAGCCATTCGACCGGGATTCCCGCCGCTCTTGAGTTCCTCTGCAATGCGCCCGCCCAAGAAGTTCGCTCTATGCAGTACCGCCATCTCGTTCCAGGCCGTCCCTGCCTTGTGAAAGGCATGCAGACGTTCCACCAAGTAGTCGAGCTCTTGCTGCAAATCTGCGAAACGCGCCAATAAAGGCTTCGGTCCGTGCCGGCCAGCGCTCTCCGGGCTGAGCAGGGGAATGCCGTCCTCCTCCGCTTCCTTAGGCGACAGCGCCTCCCGGGCAAACTCGTACGCGACTGCAAGCACTTCGGCGGTATTTCGATAATTCAGCTTCAGCACCGTCGTCCGGCCGCGCGCTTGAATCCCGACCTGGGCGAAGCTAAAGCCGAGCCGTTTGTTCGAGCCATACAACGTCTGCGCATCGTCGTACAGCACGAGCAGGGAATTGGTTTCCGGGTCGACCATCTGAGCAACCAACTTTAGCCACTCCGGTTCAAAGTCGTGCCCTTCGTCGATCAGGACCGCCCCATATTGAGCACGTGGAATCTGTCCCCGGTCTACACCGCGGATCACCCCCGCAACCAGCTCATCCCAATACTCCTTCGCGTTACTGTCCGGCTTCGGCACGTGGTACAGCGTCAACTGGTCGTAGCACCACCCGTGAAAGTTTCGAACGTGGATCTTCTCAGATAGCCCGCGTTCCTTGGCCAAGTGCTCAAGCCGCGCAGCAAGCGCCACGTTGTAGCAAAGCACCAGGATGGGTTTGTGCAATGCCTGCGCGAGGTACTGCGCCCGGTAGCCAAGAATCATGGTCTTGCCCGAGCCTGCGACACCATGAATGATGCGATGGCCTTCGCCCAAACTGCGCGCGAGCTGCTCCTGCTGCAAGTCCATCACGCGGATGAGGTCCGGAATCTGATCCGCGATCGGACCCGACGCTTCGGGCTCGAGCGTCAGGTTCCCCTGTCCCGCATTGACTCGAATCTCGGGGAAGAGATGCCAGCGGATCCGATCGATTTGCGGCATCGAGAGCATGCACGGAAACGTCACCCCGAACATGCCCCACAGGCGCCGCTGAAACGCTTCACGCTCCGCCGACTCGACCAACTCGTCCTGGCAGATGACACGCTCGGGCTGGATCACATTACTCAGGTCCGTCTCCGCAAACGCCTTGCGCGTAATGTTCGTCAGAACCACCCCGTAACCCCACGGAAGGATCAGCTTTCCCTCGTAGGTCGCACCCTCCTCGTTCACAAGGGCTGGATCAGACTTAAGCAGATCGCATACCGCGTGGGCGTACTGCCGTGCCTGCTCTAAGGGATTGGCCGCATGCTTCTGCCCCTGTGGGGTCAGCAGCGTCACGCTCGACTTGTCGATAGCGCGGATGCTGTCTAGCTTCCAGTCCTTCACCTCGAGCACCAGGATGCCACGCCGTGGGTTGAGTACGACGAAGTCCGGGTGCACGTTCTTCGAACCGACCGAAACGTCGTACCAGCACAGGTAGTCGTCCTCCAGGTGCGATTCCAGACGCTGCGCGAAGCGGCGTTCGCCCGAGGTCATCTTTCGCGTGACGCTGGGGAGAGAGGGGATTAGGGTTGCCATGGTCCCACTAAGCAGCGCTACCACTCCATTCCGGCGCTCGCGAGTCCGATCGCCTTGCCCTCCTCCATTCCGTCTTGAGCAGCGCGTTCGCGATCTCGATCGCCTTCTCCCGCACCGGCTCGGGCAAGTGCGACATCGAGGTCGGGAAGTAATCGGAGTTCCAGGGCATGGCCGTAATCGGGGTCAGAGTCGATTTTCCTCCCGCAAGCGCGCCTGAGCATATGCCCGCGCCTCTGCGTCTCTACGTCTCTACGTCAGCATTCCACTTTCTAAGCGTTCTGCCAGTCCGGATACACGCACGAGAGGGGCGATCAGGCGGGTTCGCAGGTAAGAGGATTGACTGTTTGAGATTTGTACGAAAGACCTGTTCGCCAGCCAGAAGCCCAGCTTCGGCGAGCACCGCGACTCTCTGGGCGCTCACCTCGATGACATAGTGCTCGTCAAACGAAACGAGGCCCTGATCAAATGCTTTGTGATGCAGGCCGCACAGAGCGACACCGTTGCACGTCTCATCGGTGCTGCCTTCGGAAGCAACAGGAATAATGTGCGCCGCTTCAACTAAGCTCAGCTGAAGCCCGCACATCGCGCATCGATGGCCGTAGGCGCCAAGCACGCGAAAGCGAAAGTCCTGCTCGCGATACTTGCGCCTAATCGTCGCCAAGACCTCACGCCGGGCAGCTTCCGGTACACGGTGAATGTCTTGATCCGAGGCTCTGCCAATATCATTTAGCACCTCGATAAATGGTGCCGCTTGCGCGGTTGGCCGATGCAGTTCCGTTAGCTGCCTTGCGTAATCGACCAAGAATTCTGGCCGAAACGCGATAGCGACCTCTCCATTTGCGCGATCATAGGCCGCAAAACCTCGATCGCGCGCGTGCATAAGCGTCTCTTCCTTCACCTGAATCGACGGTGATGACGAGCTTTGCCCAGCGTGCCGGGAGATATCGAATCCAACGAAGACCCGGAGCTCTTCGTGCCACCCAAGAAGCAAGGTCCGCTCAGTCGCATTCAGAATTCTTGGCACGACGCCAGTAAGCTGGACACGGTACTCGTCAGGGGCGCGGTTCTTGCCTCCGTGCGTGCAATTCCAAATGTAAGTACGAAGGTCAAGCGTGTCACGCTCTTCCCCACGAAAGACACGAACAAGAAAGGGATGAAGGCGATTCACGAGGATTGCATGGTGCTCGCCCGCCTCGACAGCATGGAGCACACGCTCGAGCAGCTGCGATTTGGTTAGGAGCACGATGTCATCATCGCAGGAAGAGCCGCAATCGCTTGGAGACGATGCGCGGCCGGGCCAGCTCGCACTCCCAGACGACCATGTAATCCCATCCGAGCCTGCGAATAGCTCGCTTGTCGGTGGCGTCGCGCACTCGGTTTCGACGCAGCTTTGGAAGCCAATACGCCAGGTTCGACTTCGGCAGGCGAGCTAGCGGGCATCCTCGATGCTGGTGCCAGAAGCAACCGTGAACGAAGATCACTCTCCGCCGTCCCCTGAAGGACAAATCTGGCGTGCCAGGCAGTGTCTTATCGTGCAGACGGTATCGGTATCCCATCGCCGACACGAAGCGCCGAACCTGCAATTCCGGTTTCGTGTTCTTCTTCGTTATCCGGCGCATGACGTTGCTCCGGACGTCCGGCGAAATTCGATCCATCCAGCAATTAAAGCAGAAGCACCGAGGTGACCGAAAGCCTACAAAGGCTGAAAGCGCTTTTGAGCCATAACATCGCTTGCGTTTTCAAGCACAAAAGCTCTTAGAGCGCCCGCACCGTCCCTAACATACTTACGGACCACCGTGCCGGGTATGAATAGGAATTGCAGGTGTGTCGCTTTCGTTACCTCGCGAGCGTAGTCGTAGGCATCCGCGGAGAAATCTGATGTGGTGACCATCACCACGACGTGCGCCTTCGTGTAGACCGCGATCCCTACTTCTTTCGCCACATCCGACAACCCCACCTTTGTATTCTTGCCAATGTTTTTGCATTGGAAGCTCCATCGGCTGAAAAGGAGGTGGCGCCCCTCGGCGGTGACATCAACCTCGGCAAAGGCCGACTCGCGACTGCGAAGCCTGAAATGGCGCGGCTCCAAGCCAAGATCCAGGATCATCTTCAGGGCGAGCAACTCAAGAGCAATGCCAGCTACATGCGTGCGAGCTTTTGACTCAAGGTCCTTGAGAATCGCCGCAAGCGGCGTGCGGATTCTAGCCCGAAGATCGCTAGGGACCGTGCTGCTGAAGTCCGTGATTACCTGATCTTCCGGGATTCCGAGCAGCTTTGGGGTCCCTAGCACCCTGCCGGACTTGCCTCCCTGGCGGCCCGGCGCAAGATCGCTGACGGTTATCCATCCTCCTGCCTCGAGCGGCATTCGCACCGCGCGCGCGAACTGATCTTCCGAGAATAGGTGAGGATAGGACTCCAAGCACACTTGGAGCAGATCCTTTGCAAGAAATGGCCCTGGCTCGGAAATATGACGCTTCCGGAGAAACTCGAGGAACACGTGCTGCGCAGGCGATAGTTGGCCCAATTCATCGCGCTCCTCGCTGCTTACGCCAACCAATTTCTTTAGCACGCCATCATCGATCTCGGGATGCTGTTTAGCAGGCTCCTTGACGATTCCCGCAGCTACCATCCAGTTCTTGAGCGTTGTGTGGTCCGTCGTGTTTGTCGACAGGTTTGTGATGCCAAGCCGCTTTAGTTCGGCTTTCAGGGATTTCTTAGTGACGGGCACCCGTCGTAGGGTGAGCTCGCGGATTGCTTCGATCACCGTCATACCGCTCTGATTCTTGATGAGCTCTTGACAGAAGACCTGTGCTGCTTCGCGTGCACTAGAAGCGTGCGCGACACGCTTACCGAAATCCGTCAAGGCTAGAGAGCCCGCCTCTCGCGCGGCCAGGCCTGTGGACGTGAGGGTCGCCGGTATGTTCGTCGTGGAGCGCTTGTTCGCTTTGCCGCCAAAGTACATCTTGGCCCATTCGACATAGATGCGCGCATCTTGCGACCAATGGCGCTCAATAACCTGAAGGCAGGGTCGCAAGTCCCCCTTCAGAATTTCCGGGGAGAAATCGTTGAAAGACGGAAGGCGGCTCAAACTCACGCCGCGAGACGAGGCCGCTCCTCCTCCGCGTGGAGATGCCGGAGGATCGCTTGTCCCAAGCGCTCAGCAAGAAGGGGGGGCACCGCGTTGCCGATTTGCCGCCATTGCTGGTCTATCTTACCGGACAGCTGAAAGCTATCTGGGAATGTTTGAAGGCGCTTAATCTCACTGATACGCAAGATGCGGTTGCGCCAATGAAAGGGGCCCATGTTATTCGAGCGCCGGGCCTGAATGGTCCACGATGGCACATCTGGACCCAGCTTCAGCAAGAAAGACCAGTACCGCGAGCGCCACCTGAACTTCGGTTCCGGGTGGCCCCTTTCCTCGGTGAAGTAAAGGTAGTTCTCGCCCGGCGGGATTAGCTTGAGGAGGTCATGATGCTTGCCGCCCGCAAAATGCCCATCGTGCGACGCATTCTCCTCCGTATCCAGGTCTCCAACGGCCTCGCCTGCGGTTACCCAGGGCGCAGCCTCCAATCGAAGCTCCTCAGGGCTTGAATGCGTTGGCGAAGGAAATACTGGCTCACCAACTCGCGAACCTAGAACGATACAGCGCTCCCGGATTTGTGGCACGCCATAGTCAGCGGCATTAAGGATTTTCCACGCAACGCTATATCCGCGCTCACGGGCACTCGTAAGGATTGTTTCCAGGGCGTCCCTGTGGACACCGTAAGCGAGCCCCCTCACGTTCTCAAGAAGGAAGGTCTTCGGTCGCAGCGCGTCGAGCATCCGAAGGTATCCGCCAACCGTTTCTGCGGCAATTGGGTCATCTAGAGCCCGAGGTTTGTCTTTCCGGTAAAACCGGCTCTTGGAGAAGGCTGGGCATGGGGGGCCACCAGCGAGCAAATCGATACCCTGTCTCACACGGTCGCCTGCCGCTGAGAGTATCTCCTCGGGGGTAAGCTCTCCAATGCGCTTCAGAATGAAAGACGAATTCGGGAAGTTCTTACTGTAGCTCTCCGCGCAGAACCGATCAGCATCGGTTGCTGCGACAATAGAGAACCCTGAGCGCTCGAGGCCCAAGTCGAGACCCCCACAGCCAGAAAAGAGGCTGACGCAAGTTGGTGCAGAACCTTTCGCGCGCTGATGCATAGTGCAGTCGTTAGTCAACCCTAGTGTCCCAGAGCACAAAGCACATTGTTCATCGCCATCTTTGCCAAAGGAACTGGAATAGCATTGCCCATTTGTCTAACCCGTTCCCGCCGCGATCCGACCACCTTGTAGCCGATGGGAAAGCCTTGCAGTGCCGCGAGCTCTGGCGTTCGAAGGCGCCTCGACGCCCAATGAAACGGCCCAGTCCATGGGCCCGGAGATGCTGCGAGTGTCCATGAGGGTCGGTCCGGGGAAAGCTTTAGAAGAAAGTTCCAGAACCGCGTCTCCGTCACGAACGTCGGATTTGGATGGCCCGCCCACGCTGTGTGCGCCTTGTAATTCCAACCTGGAGGGATCTCCTTCAGGTGCTTGGCCCAGCGGCCAACAACGACCTCCTCCGGCTCGAAATACTGCGGTGCATCCAATCCGTCCAGCGCATCCCGGGCCGTAACGGCCGGTCGAAGGTGGGTCGATTTCTCAGGAGACAGCGCATGGGTCGCCGCCGGGATGATCGGCTTGCGGCGCCGGGAGCCCAGCACAATCACGCGCTCGCGCGTCTGCGCCACGCCGTATGCGGCGGCATTCACCGTTGCCTCGGCTATCTCGTAGCCCTCGTCCCTGGCGGCGCTCAGGAAGCTTTCGAATAGCGCCCGATTCCTGGGATGCTTGATGCTGGGGACGTTTTCGAAGACAAAGCCATCTGCTTTGCTCTCCCGGACTAGGCGCCAGTACTCATGCACCAGATCTCGACGGTCGTCCTGGCGAATCTTGGTGGGCGCCGGCGGCTTTCTCGCGGTCAATCCAAGCGCGCGCGCCCGCCGATATGCGGCGTCGTCACCGGGCTCGGTCCAGTAAGCCGCCTTGGAGAAGGGCTGGCATGGAGCACCCCCGACGATCACGAGCGGCTCGCCCGCTCTAACGCCCGCCGCTTTGCGCAGGTCCGCCCCTGACATGTCGCAGACATCCGCCTCAAGGACGTTTCCGTGATACTCCGGGTTCGCCCGAAGCGTACGACATGCCACGGGATCCAACTCAACGGCTACGCGGACACGCGCTCCCGCCGCGTGCGCGCCCAAGCTGAACCCCCCAGCCCCTGCGAATAGATCTACAACAATACAGTTCGAGTTGGGTCGAGCCATGCCCTATCCCCTCTTTCATTGCGCACTATATCTCGTAGCGGGCGATCCCGTGAAGTCCTATATCTAGTAGCTCTGCCAGGTTTCGCGACGATGCTTCCAGTGAAGAGTTCGGCATGGCATCCCGGTCAAAGTACTGTATATAAACACATGACCGTGACATGATACGCAAACAGTGCGCACCGCGAAAGCCCTTCAGCGGCCGGGCAGCGCAACCTGGACCCGGCCCCCGCATCGGCGAGTGCGCATCCGGCTATGGAAGGAGTTATCCGCCAAATTCAATACCCCTTGCTTGAGGGAGATGGCGGGCTCGACGTGCCTGGCGTGCGGTGTGGCAGGGCGTGGGGTTGGCCTAGACGCCCGGTTTGGGCGAGAGGCAAATGTCGGAGCGCAGCTTTCCGGCGTGGCAGCCGGGCGCCGCGGGACGCCATTCGATATGTGTCGCCGCCTCACCCGTCGACGATCACGCCCGGGTTCATCACGGAGTGCGGATCAAGCCGCTGCTTCGCGCCCTTGATCGCCTCGGCGAAGAGTGGCGGGCGCTGCTGGTCGTACCACGTTCGGTGATCGCGCCCGAGGGCGTGGTGGTGGGTGATGGTGCCGCCCGCGTCGATCATCGCCTGCGAGGCAGCGGCCTCGATGGCCCAGAACTGCTCCGGGAGCCCATGCTAAAGGTGAGACGGCCGTCTTCGGTCAATCTTCGACGATCCAGAGAGCGAAGAGAACGAAGAGCGGCGCGCACGCGATCAGGAAGTCGAGCGGGATCATCGGTCAACTCCTCGGGATGCGGCGGAGGGGCCCAACGGCGTGCACGCGGGCGTGGGTGGTGAGCGGGCTGGCCATGGCGGCAGTATGGGAAGGCCGGTGGCTCAGGGCGTGAGCCTGGGCGGGGCATAGAATTCCCGCCATGCCAAAGGCCAAGCTGTACGACCCCGCCTCGCCCACGCCGTTCCCCTTGAGCCGGAGCAAGGTCGAGCTGTTCCTCGACTGCCCGAGGTGCTTCTACCTCGACCGCAGGCTCGGGATCGGGCGGCCGTCGGGGCCGCCGTTCAACCTCAATTCGGCGGTCGATGCGCTCCTGAAGACCGAGTTCGACCGCTACCGCGACGAAGGCGCGCCGCACCCGCTGATGACCGAGGCCGGCATCCGCGCGGTGCCGCACCCCCACCCGCAGCTCGGCACCTGGCGCGCCAACTTCAAGGGCGTGCGCACGCTGCACGAGGCGACGAACTTCGAGCTCTTCGGCGCGATCGACGACCTGTGGCGCGACCTCGATACGCGGCGAGATGATCGTCGTCGACTACAAGAGCACCTCCAAGGCGGGCGAGGTGTCGATCGAGACCGGATGGGGCAGCGCCTACAAGCGCCAGATGGAGTTCTACCAGTGGCTGCTGCGCCGCCAGGACCTCGCGGTGGCGCGGCGCGGCTGGTTCGTCTACTGCAACGGCCGGCGCGACCTGCCGGCGTTCGACGCGAAGCTCGAGTTCAGGATCAGCATGATCCCCTACGACGGCGACGATGCGTGGGTCGAGGGGACGCTCGACGCGATCCGCGACACGCTCGCCGCGCCCTCGCCGCCGGCGCCCCTGTCGGACTGCGAGTACTGCGCGTTCGCGGCGAGGGCGTCGTCCGCTCAGGCGTAGCGCGCGGGTTACTTCCGCTTTCGGTCCGGCTTACGCAAGCGCACCGAATCGATCAGACGGCAGGCCACGTCTATCGATGTCCGTACCGAAGTGACATCGCCAACGTAACCTTCCAATGCCTCCTCGGCGCGCTTGCGCACTGTCTTTGCATCGATGAGACCTTTTCGTGCGAGAAGCTGAATGTCTTCCCGGTCCTGATCCGTGAAGCGAGCCAGCTTGGAAACGGCAAGGTCCACCGGAGAAAGGACCCTGGCGTCCATGAGCTTCTTATCGATGCCAGGAACATCGATCGGCTTCGAGTCCTCGTACGCGTTCTCGTGCAGGAGTCCGAGAGCATCGTTGTAGTTGCGGTCGAGATACATGAGACGCGCGCGACCGTCGGGATCACGATACGACACTTCAATTTCGTCCTTGAACAATACTTTCTTCGAGAACGTCGCGTCGACATCCTCCGTAACCCGCGCCCCGGTCAGCAGATACAGTGCGGCCCCGCCGGCGATGTACATGCGAATGGGAAAGACTCCTGGCTGCGAGCCCTTTAGCTGCTGCTGGACCCGCGACAGGATCTCATTGAAGGCGTTGCGGTAATCGTCTCTGACGTCAGCGCGTTTCACGGGAGACGTTTTCGCCTCCTTGCCATAGGGAGAAAACGGGACGGACGTACTGGCGATTGCTTTAGCCAGAGCCCAAACGCTTCCGGCGTGGAAACACCCGGATGGAGACTTTCGGCAAGCCTGAGGTACCGCTCGCGTTCAAAACCCCTGGCACTTGCCAACATGACGGCAAGGCCGCCCATGAAGAAGCCTGGCCCATAGGTGAGCCAGGTCTTTGGGTCGGCGTTTCCCGACGCGGAAAGATCGAGGAGTTTGTCTTCGTAGTCCCGGCCAAATTGGGCGGGGACGTGTTCCCCCGCCGGTCTTTGCGCGGGTACCGCGGCAAGCGTATATCCCACCGTTCGAGCCAGCGCGCCGAGCGTGCGCAAATCGCACGAGGGCTGGCTCTTCAGTCTCGAGAGGGTTTCCTTCGGTAGACCGGAAGCCTTGGCCCAGTTCGCGTCGGTCGCAAATTTCGCCTTGGCCGCCTGGGACATTTCGTCCAGCAGCCGAGCGGGTCGGAAAGTCGTTGACATATTCATCAACAGATCGTAGCCGCTATTGACGTAACTATCAACCCCCTTTCAGAAATGCCGCGACGGCCGGGAGTCAGCCATAGCGCGCCAGGGCCCCCTCGAGCTGCGCCCGGATCCTCTGGCGCAGCGCCTGCGGCGCCAGCACCTCGACGTCGGGCCCGAACTTGAGGATCTCCATCGCGAGCTCGCGGTCGTCGGCGTAGGGGATCTCGAGCAGGTAGCTGCCGTCCGCCTCGAACTTCGCGCGCTGGCGCGAGTGCCAGCTCTGCGCCGACACCCAGCGCGCCGCGACGGGCGAGAACTTCAGCTTCGCCCACTCGACCTTGCGGCCGGAGAAGATGCCGTAGCCGCTCTTCAGGTACTCGTCCAGCTCCGCCTTGGCGACCTCCTTCGCGCGCGCGTCGAGCGGGCAGGCCTCGCGGATCGCGTCGACCGAGAAGCTGCGCAGGTCGTCGCGCAGGTGGCACCAGGCGTCGACGTACCAGTTGTCGCGGTAGTGCACCAGGCGCTGGGGCGAGATCTCGCGCTCGGTTTCGCGGTCCTCGATGCGGTTGTAGTGGCGGATCCTGAGGCGCGTGCGCCTGAGGAGCGCGTTCGCCACCGCGCCGAAGTGCTCGGCCTTCGATTCGCGCCGCCCGGGCTGCAGGATCCTGATGCGCTTCTCGACCTCCTGCCAGGCGTGCTCGCCCGTGCCGAGGATGCCGCGCAGGCGCTCGAGCAGCGGCCCGACGTGGGGGCCCAGAAGCCCCGGCTGCAGATTCGCAAGGAGCTGCTGCATCGTGAGCAGCGCGCGCGCCTCCTCGGAGGAGAACCACAGCCCGGGGAGCTCGTAGCGCGGGCCCGAGCGCGGTCTTCCGAAGCGGTAGCCGTTTGCCTCCCGGTCCCACTCGATCGGCGCGTTGAAGCGCTCGCGCATGTACTCGAGGTCGCGCTTGAGCGTCGCGCGGGAGACCTCGAGCGCCTGCTGCAGCTCGGCGAAGGGGACGAGCTTGCGGTCCTTCAGCAGGCGGTCGATCTTGTAGAAGCGCTCCAGCCTTTCCATTCCTTCCTCCCGGGTGACGGCCGGGTGGAAGGATAAATCGAGCCCGGCCCCTTTTCTTGTAAGCTAGCCGCTCGAGCGAAAGGAAAGGATATGGCCGAGGCTTACATCATCGAAGCAGTGCGCACCGCCGGCGGGCGGCGGGGCGGCCGGCTCGCCGGGTGGCATCCGGCGGACATGGCGGGCGAGGTGTTGAACGCGCTGGTCGAGCGCACCGGCATCGACCCGGCGGCGATCGAGGACGTGATCATGGGCTGCGTCGGGCAGGTGGGCGAGCAGAGCTTGCACATCGGGCGCAACGCCGTGCTCGCCTCCAAGCTCCCCAACAGCGTGCCGGCGGTGTCGATCGACCGGCAGTGCGGCTCGTCGCAGCAGGCGATTCAATTCGCCGCGCAGGCGGTGATGTCGGGCACGCAGGACGTGGTGATCGCGGCCGGCGTGGAGAGCATGACGCGCGTGCCGATGGGCACGTCGGCCGCGCTGCCGACCAAGCAGGGGATCGGCGTCGGGCCGTGGTCGAAGCGCATCCAGGAGCGTTTCGGCGTCAGCGGGTTCAGCCAGTTCGTCGGCGCCGAGATGATGGCGAAGAAGTACGACCTCTCGCGCGAGCAGCTCGACGCCTTCGCGCTCGAGAGCCACCGGCGGGCGGCCGCGGCGACGAAGGCGGGCGCGTTCAAGCGCGAGATCGTGCCGCTCGCGGTCGAGGACGCCGAGGGGCGCAAGGCGATGCACGACAGCGACGAAGGCATTCGCTACGACGCCACGCTCGAGGCGATCGCCTCGGTGAAGCTCTTGCAAGAGGGCGGCAGGGTCAGCGCCGCCAACGCGAGCCAGATCTGCGACGGGGCGTCGGCCGCGCTGGTGGTGAGCGAGCGCGCGTTGAAGACCTATGGCCTCAAGCCGCGCGCGCGCATCCACACGCTCGCGCTCACCGCGGGCGATCCGGTGATCATGCTGGAAGAGCCGATCCCGGCGACGCGCCGGGCGCTCGAGCGCGCCGGGATGAAGATCGGCGACATCGACCTCTTCGAAGTGAACGAGGCCTTCGCCTCGGTGCCGCTCGCCTGGCTGCGCGCGACCGGCGCGGATCCGGCGAAGCTAAACGTCAACGGCGGCGGGATCGCGCTCGGCCACCCGCTCGGCGCGACCGGGGCGAAGCTGATGGCGACGCTGATCAACGCGCTGCACGCGCGCGGCAAGCGCTGGGGGCTGCAGACGATGTGCGAGGGCGGCGGCATCGCGAACGCCACCATCGTGGAGGCGGTGTAGGGGCTACACGGCGCCGGTCAGCCGGCCTTGCGCAGGGACTTGATCGTCTTCCAGCCGGCCTGGCCGGGCACGCGACACTCCCAGAACGTCCAGCCGTTGACCGGATTGCCGGTGATCGATACCGCGGCCGACGACGGCGAGTCGTAGCGCTTGCCGTTCAATACGAGCGCTCCGCCCTCGACCCGCGCGAGGTAGGTCTGCCCCTTGTAGGCGGCACGGAACTCGGTTCCGCTCGGGAAACGAACGCCCTTCGCAATCCAGTCCCCCGGCGCCGGGGCGCCGCCCGTAACTGCAGCGCCCTTCTTCTCAGGCAGACCGAGGATCTTCCGTAGGACGTCGTTCTCGGACACGTCTTCCGAGGGGCGGCGCAGCGTGATGGCTTTGTAGACGTCGAAGTCGACCTCGATTGTCTTCATATCAATCCTCTGGCTCTGGAGAAGAGTAGAGTACTATAGTTACTCCATATAGTAAATAGCGAACATAGTGCGGGACTCTGGCCTTTGACTTCCGTCGAGCGGTTCTTTAATGTGACGCATATCTAACATCAGAGTCCAATATGCGAATCGAGCAGCTTGGGCGGGAGATCCGCAAGGCCAGGCTTGAACGCGAGCTCACCCAGGCCCAGCTCGCCCGCGCGGCGGGCATTTCCCGCGAGACGCTGAACCGCCTGGAAAGCGGGCTCGTTAGCGACCTTGGCCTGCGCAAGGTGCTGGCCGTGGCGGATCAGCTCGGGCTCGATCTGACTCTCGAGAAGGGGATCGGGCCGCGCAGACCAGATTACGTGCGCATGGCCTGCACCACAGCAGGCGTGAGCCTGAGGACGCCGTTGAGGGAGGAGGAATTGATTCGCGCCCTTCTGACCGGCAGAGTGCCAAGGGGAAAGACGGTCCACTTGAGAACACTCTTCGACGACGCGCCGTTGCCCCTGCTCAAGGGCCTGGCCGATGAGGTCGCCCGGTGGTCGAGCCCCGGCAGGCTGCAACGCAATCTCGACAAACTCGCCCAGGCGGTGGAATCGTCCCGTCCGACAGAGCAATGGCTGACGACCGGCTGAAAATCTGGGAAACGCTCTTTGCGCGCGCGCTGGAGCTGATCGACTCGGTCGCGAAGTCCGCGCCACCTCTCGACGATTGGAGCTTCGGCGGCGGAACGGTGCTCATGCGCCGCTACCGCCATCGCTTGAGCAAGGACATCGACATCTTCATCTCGGATCCCCAGTACCTCGGGCATCTCACCCCGCGTCTGAATTCAGACGCGGAAAAGATGACCGATGACTACACTGAAGATGCGCGATTCCTGAAGTTGCGATTTGCCGAGGGCGAGATCGACTTCGTCGCCTCCGCGCCGCTTACGCAAGAGCCGACGATCACCGAGGTGATCCTCGGACGCGATGTCGCGGTCGAGACGTCGACCGAGATCCTGGCAAAGAAGCTCTGGCACCGGGGCAAGGAATTCAAGGCACGCGACATCTTCGATGCCTTGTAGACGGGCGGCGCGCGCCTACGCCGCGGATCGGGATGGAGCGAGCAGCGACGTCACCAGTCCTGCCTGCCCGGCCGGCGTGACGTCCAGTACCCTCGATTCGGCGCGTCGCCGCAGCCAGCCGCGCGCGATGAAGCCATTCAGCATCGCGACTGCGAGCGGCCCGGCGAAGTGGTCCCGTCGCTCCGACCAATCGACGCAGCCGTACAGCAGCCGTTTTCCGGGAGAACCGCCGTCTGCGCCGACCGGCAGGCCGAGCTGCGCGAGGCCGGCGATGCCGGCGGGCGTCAAGCGGTACTCGCTGCCGTCGCCCTCGGGCGCGCGCACCCAGCCGCGCTGCGCGAAGGACTGACACAGGCACACCCCGAGCTCGCCGGCGAGATGCCCGTAGCAGCTGCGCGCGCGGCGCAGGCCGCGCATGGCGGGCGCTTGCCAGCGAGCGGTTTCCGGGAGCGCGCCGTCTGCCACGCGCAGCAGCGCCTCCAGCGCCTGCGCCACGTTGCCGTCGGCCAGGGTGAAATAGCGGTGGCGGCCCTGCGCGCGCACGCGCAGCAGGCGCTCGTCCACCAGCAGCTTCAGATGCTGCGACGCCGTCGCGGCGGCGACGCCTCCTTGCTCGGCGAGCTCTCTTGCCGTGTAGTGCCGGCCGTCGAGCAACCGCGCGAGCATGAGCGCGCGCGTCGGATCGCCGATCGCGGCGGCGACGCGGGCGAAGCGCGGCTGCACCACGGCCACTACAGCTCCGACGCGCCCCGCGGGGGCGCTTCGTCGCGTTCGCGCAGCCCGTAGTCGCGCACCACGGCCGCCACGCGCAGCCGGTAGTCGCGGAAGATTCCCGCACGCCCGGCGGCCTGGGTCGCGCGGTGCTCGGGGTGCTCGCGCCAGGCGCGCACCGACGCTTCGTCGCGCCAGAACGACAGGGACACGAGCTTCCCCGGATCGGTCAGGCTCTGGAAGCGCTCCACCGAGATGAAGCCGTCCATCTTCTCGAGCATGGGCCTCAGGCGCGCGGCGTGCTCGAGGTAGGCGGCGTAGCCGTCCGGGGCCGGCTCGACCTCGAAGATCACGGCGATCATTGCGCGGCCCTTTCCAGAAAGCGGTTGACCCGATCATGGAGCACCGTGCGCTGCAGTTCAAGGTGCATCAGGTGCGTCGCGCGCTCGATCTTGAGGTCTTCCCTGACCGCGGCGCCCAGGGCGGAAAGCAGGCGCTGCGCATCGGCGTCGGTGCACAGCGAATCCCACTCGCCGCGCGCGAGCAGCGTCGGCGCGACGACGAGGGAAGGGTCGTACAGCTCCTGCCCGGACCACATCGCGCCGATGTCGGCCAGCGGGCCGTACGGCGTGCTCACCGACGGCGGCACGCGCTCCGCGGCCTGCGGGTCGCTCGCGAGGTAGGCGGCGCCCCAGGACTCGAAGTGCGCCTCGCTCAGCACCTGCGGCTGGCCGCGCGGAACGTCCTCGACGAAGCGCCGGTACTGGGCCCACAGCGTGAGCGGGGTGTGCGACCGCTGCGCCGTTGCGCCCGCCGGGCCGGCGCGCGGCGTTCTGGCCACGACGGGCGCGAACAGGACCAGCGCTTTCACGTCTTGCGGATGCAGGCCCGCGTAGCGCGCCGCGACCGACCCGCCCCACGAATGCGCGACCAGGCAAATCGGGCGGTCGCCGTTGCGTGCGCGCACCGCGGCGACGACGCGGCGCAGATGCGCGATGGCGTCGCCGATGCGCCCGGCGGGCCGCTCCAGGTCGGCGGGATAACGATCCGAGCGCCCGTAACCCGGGAAGTCGAACCCCCACACGGTGAGGCCGATGTCGTTGATGGCATCGGCCCACGAGCGGCCGTCGAACCGGTAGAAGATCGACAGGTCCGCGCCGAACGTCCCGCCGTGCACGTAGACCACGTCGCCCGATGCGAGCAAAGCCGGTCGCTGCACCTGCAGTGCGATCGCCGGTTGGCCGATCTCCTCGAGCAGGAACCTTTCTCTTGAAACCGACGAGTCTGCGGCACCCATTGCGATGTCTCCTTTCGCGATTGCAATGGGCGAAGTCTGATCGCGTGGAGACCGGAGATGGTTCGTTGCGGAGCGAAGGATCGACTCGACCGAGCCCCGTGAGGAGGTTCTTCAGGAACGCGTGGAAACCGACGAAGTGGACCGGGGTGCGGTCATGGCGTGACGATCCGAGCGACGCGCCGCTCCCGCCACAGGTGGTCGAGCCAGTCGCTCGCACGGCGCTGCTTGGCCGGGTCGCGCGGATCGCGCGCGTAGACGAGGACGTTAGCGTCGACGAAGCACGGGTCGGCCATAGAGCTCGTCCCGCTTCGGATAGGCGCCTTTCAGCTTGAGAGGCTTCTCCGCGCGCCAGGCGCGGTATGCCGCCTCGTACTCGCGCGACTGGCGCAGGTGCGCGCGCAGCAGCTCGCCCACGAAGCGCGACAGGCTCATGCGGCGCTCGGCCGCGTGCGCTCGGGCCCGGGCCGCGGTTTCCTCGTCCAGGGTGATGGTCACCTTCTTCATCGCCGCACCTCGCACTTACCGGGTCCGATAATAGACTTACGGCGGCGCCAAAGGATCGTCACTCCGTGGATGATATTCATTCACGTCGTGAATCGTTAGCTTTGGGCCACCATTTCCGGAGGCTCGTTGCTTCATTCCCGATCGGGAATATTTCGCCGCGCGAGCATCCGGATGGAGCTGATTTTTCCCGTTCGGGAATATTCCGCTTGTCGCGGCGCAAGCCAGGCAGCTGCGCTCGGAATAAATCGGGTCTGACCCCTTTTTCTTTTTCAGACGATCACGCCGGGGTTCATCACGCCGCGCGGATCGAGGCGCTGGCCTTCGCGCCTTTGAACGCCTCGGCGAAGAGCGTCGGGCGCTGCTGGTCGTACCAGCTGCGGTGATCGCGCCCGAGGGCGTGGTGGTGGGTGATGGTGCCGCCCGCGTCGATCATGGCCTGCGAGGCGGCGGACTTGATGGCCCAGAACTGCTCGGGGAGCCTCGCCTTGTCGCCGTAGGCGTGCCAGGTGAAGTACGGCGCCGGGCCGTCGGGGTAGAGGTGGGTGAAGCGCACGGTGCAGGAGCCTTCGCGGCCGGTCGCTTCGCGGATCGCGCGTAGCGTCGCGGCTTTCACTTTTCGCTCGAGCGCGAGGAAGCCGCTCCAGGGGATCGCGGTCTCGACGGTGTCGCGCATGACGCCGCGCGCGATGGCGTGCTCGCGCAGGTACGGCCCGCGCAGGAACTTGTCGCGCCAGTTGGCGGCGGCGCCGCTCTTCTGCGCGTCGGGGTCTTCGAGCGCGCGCGCGTCCCATTCGCCGCCGTGGTCGGCGCAAAGCTCCAGCGCGCGCTTCATCCACGCATCGAGCGGGTGGTCGGCGCCTTCGAAGCCGAGGACGAGGAGGTGCCGGCTGCCGTCGCCGGCTTCCGTGAAGCGCGCTTCGTCGGCTTCGATCAGGCGCGCGTTCGCCGGGTAGAGGCCCGACTGCGACAGCTGCCGCACCGCCTCGACCGCCTTTTCCCAGTCCTTGAAGCCGACGGTGGTCGACTGGCGGAAGGTGGGCCGGCGGTGCAGGCGGATCCACGCCTCGGTGATGATGCCGAGCGAGCCCTCGGAGCCGATGAACAGGCGGTCCGGGCTCGGGCCCGCGCCCGAGGCGGGCAGGCGCCGCGATTCGAGCGTGCCCGCGGGCGTGACCACGCGCAGCGACTCGACGTGGTCGTCGATCTGCGTGTAGACGGTGGCGTAGTGGCCGGCGGCGCGCGTCGCGATCCAGCCGCCGAGCGAGGAGAACTCCCAGGCCTGGAGGAAAAACCGCAGCGTCAGGCCCGAGGGCTTGAGCTGCTGCTCGAGGCGGGACCGAGCACGCCCGCCTGCACGCGCGCGGCCTGCGAGGTCGTGTCGATCTCGAGCACGCGGTCGAAGTGCGAGAGGTCGAGCGTGAGCACCGCCTTCGCATCCGCGGGCGGGTTGACGCCGCCCACCACGCTCGAGCCGCCGCCGAAGGGGATCGCGGCGATGCCTTTCTCGCCGCACCAGTCGAGCAGGTGCGCGATGTCGTGCTCGGTCTGCGGAAAGGCGACCACGTCCGGCGGGTTGGAGAAGTCGCGCCGCAGGATCATCTTCGCGAGGTCCGTGCACCGAGCGGCCGTAGCTGTGCGCGAGGCGCGCGTGGTGGTCGGTCGAGCACACCAGGGCGAGGCTCGCGGGCGGCTGCACGCGCGGGGCGCGCAGCGCGATCTCGTCCGCGCGCGGCATCGGCGCGGGGTCGAAGCGCTCGATGCCGAGCAGGCCCGCCCAGGCGCGCTCGAACCACGCGAGCTCGCCCGCGGCGAGCGGCTCGTCTTCGAAGCCCCAGCCGTAGAAGCTGCGGCGGCGGGTGGTCATGGCATCGCGACTCGAGTTTGCAGGGTCCGATATTAGACGTATTCCGTGCATTTATTCCTGCGATACCGGCGGCGCTCGGCACCCGGGATTCGTCGCTCCTCCGGAGCTTGACGCGGTGCGCTCCCGGCCTCAGCATTCGTCCGTACCTTCGGTCAGTCGAAAGACCTTCGCGCCGCACAGGCTGGAATCCTTCCAGCTCCTACGCCTAGGGGTTCAAGCAAAGGCAAAGGCATGGGCGCGAAACGCTGCAGCATCCACTGGATGCAGTCGAGCGTCACGATCGTCAGTGTTGCCGTTGCGCACATGCGCACGGGCACAGCTTCGATTTCGGGCGCGGGGGCCCTGCTACATGCCGGGCGGTCCGGCGAAGACACCCCCGCTGCCGAAGGCCGCAGATCCCGAGTCGCCAAGAGGAGCGCGTCCCATGGACTGGCACCAGATTCAGAGTAGCTGGGACAAGTACGTCGTCGCCGCGAAGTCGCAGTGGATCAAGCTTTCCGAAGAGCAGCTCAAGGCGACGAAGGGGCGTTACGACGTCCTTTCCTCACGGGTTCAGGAAGCCTATGGGTTGAGCAGCCGGCAGGCGGATTTTCAGATCTCCGAGTGGCAGTCGCGGCAATCCGCGAGGTAGCGCGGCCGATTGCGCCGGGAAGGAACGAAGCAATGGCTTTCTGCCAGATACTGTCGATGTGGAGGAGCGCGCAATCGATCGCGCGAGCCTTCGAGTGGCGCGGCGTGACGCTCAAGTTTCCCGCCCTCAGCCGAAGCGGCGTGCGCAGCGAAGACGGCATGGTCGTGTTCGCGATGCCCAAGGCGCGAGTGCGCGTCAATGACTGGGGTTGCAGCTGCCCGCTGTGGATTCCCGCGGACGCCGACGTCGGCCGGGGAACGGACGGCGCAGGCGGCCTCGAGAGACTGCAGCATTGCCGGCTCGCCATACGCCATGGCGTAGCGGAAGGATTTCTGCTCGACGGAAACGTTGCGCCTGCGACGGAGTCCGAGGCGCTCGCGCTGCGCGTGGTGAAAGCGGGCGGGGAGTACTGGGCAACCTGGGGCACAGTGGCGCGCGCCCAGATCTCCGAAGAGCCGGAGAAAAGTCTCCGCGCATACGCCTAGTTCCGTGGTACAGTGCGTGTCGCAGTGATCTTCAAGCGGTGAAGTGCGCCGTCCCTCTCCCCCCGCCGCGCAAGCGGCGCCGAAGTGGCAGTTCAATTCCTTTCTTGATCATCATGCCCGTACGCGGGGCCGGCTTCGTCTCGCATCAAGAAAGGAAGTATGAACATGGCAACAGGTACCGTTAAGTGGTTCAACGACTCGAAGGGCTTCGGATTCATCACGCCGGATGACGGCGGCAAGGATCTCTTCGCGCATCACAGCTCGATCCAGATGGACGGATACAAGTCCCTCAAGGAAACGCAGAAGGTTTCCTTCGACGTAGTCGACGGCCAAAAGGGCCCGGCGGCGTCGAACATCAAGCCCCTCTAGAGCGCACCCAAGCGCCCGCGCCAGCGGGCGCTGCGCCGATCCGCAACGGTCTCGGCGTACAAGGATTGCGTTCCTCCTCCTGGCGGCGTCAGCCCTGCCAGACACCGTACCCCTCTTCCCGTAGCGCGATCGCGAGCTCGACTTCCATGTCGCGCGCGGCGTCGTACGGCATCGGGTTGGCGTAGGCGTAGAGCTTCGGTAGCAGGCGCAGCCCGTAGCGCTCGACGTAGCGGTTCGCGCGGATGCCCTGCTTGTGCTTCTTGAACCGCTGCTCGGGCGTGAGGCCGGTCATGCCGACGTACACGCAGGGCTTCATGACGTCGTAGTCCGGGTTCGCGCGGCGGAACTTCGCCTCCTGCAGGACTTCGGGAGAAAGCTCGACGACGTACACGTTGTGATGGTGCCGCGCGGCCATGGGGAAGGATATGATCGCCCGGAAATCGGGTGCGCGGAGGCAGACATGGCTGAGCACGACGATTGGCTGGGCGAAGAGAAGGCGCGCATCGCGCACCGCAGGCAGGCGCTCGAGGTCGAGCCGCCGCGCGTCGAGAAGGACGCCAAGGACGGCGCCTGGGGCCTCGCGCTCTCGGGCGGCGGCATCCGCAGCGCGACCTTCTCGCTCGGCCTCTTGCAGGCGCTCGCGCTGTCCGGCGCCGAAGACGCCAAGGCGCCCGGCCGCAGCTGGCTGCGCTGCTTCGACTACCTCTCGACGGTGAGCGGCGGTGGCTTCGTCGGCGTCGTTCTTCGTGAGCCTGTTCCTGCCGCACCGGCTGGTGCCCGCGCGCGGCGCCGAGCCCGCCTTGTGGACGAAGGTCGCGCGCACGATGTCGAAAATGCTGCCCGCAAACATGCGCGGCAAGTGGGGCGCGCAAAACGCGCCCGCGCAGCCGAAAGCCGAGGCCGAGCCCGATCCCTACCATGAAGCGGCCGAGCGCGCCTACGAGGTGCTGCTCGACGATCCGCCCGGCCGGGTGCGAAGCAGCGAGCCCTACGACTGGCGGCGCCGGCCGCTCGCGTGGCTGCGCGAGAACGGGCGCTACCTGACGCCCACCGGCGCGGGCGACTACCTGTACGTCGCGGCGCTCGCGATCCGCAACTGGGTGTCGCTGCACTACGTGATCGGCACCGCGCTCCTGCTCCTCTTTGCGCTGGTGGCCTGCCTGAAGACGACGCTCGCCGTGTACCAGCCCTCGCTCGTCGCGGCGCTCGGCCTCGCGCCGGGCGGGGACTTCTTCGCGCTGCACGCCTGGTCGGTCCCCGATCCGTCGCGCTGGCAGCTGTGGTGGAGCGCGCTGTGGGCGCTGCCGCTCGCCGTGCTGGTGCTGTGGATCGTGCCGAGCGGCATCGCCTTCTGGCTCATCACCGACCAGCGCGGCCGCGCCCAGCCGCCGGACATGCTGCGGCGCACGCTCACGGCCCCGGCGCTGGCCGACGCGGCGCTCGCGGTGCTGCTCGCCTTCCTGCCGAGGATCATGGCCTGGCTGTCCGCGCCCCTCTCCGCGCAAGCCGCGCGGCACCTCGCGATCGGCGCGTCGCTCCTCGCGCTGCTCGCCGCGCTCGGCCTGGTCTTCCACGTGGCCGGGAGCCTCGCCTCCGACAGCCCGGAAGCGCAGCGCGTCACGCAGACGCGCGTGCTCGCCTCGGGGCTGACGGCGCTGCTCGCGCTCGCCGCCCTTGCGTTCCTCGACACGCTGAGCGAGACCTTCTACTTCTGGCTGAGCCACGCCGAGTCGGTGCTGTGGCGCGTCGCCACCCCGGGCGCGCTGCTCGCCGCGCTGGTGTGGCTGGTGCGCAAGCTCGCCTCCAGCGCCGGCGCGCCGGAAAGTCGCGGCTGGATCGCCCGCATCCCGCTAAACGCGCTCGCGGCCGCCGCGGCGGTGGTGCTGCTGCTCGCGGTCGCGACCGCCTGGGCGCTGCTCGCGCAGTGGTTCATCTGGAGCGGGCGGCCCTCGGCGGTCGTCACCGGCGACGTGCTCGCCGCGCAGTACCCGTCGGCGCTCGCGCTGCTCGCATTCGCGCTCGTGCCGACGCTCATCAATGGCTTCTTCCCGAACTTCATCAATCTCTCGACGCTGCAGGCGTTCTACAGCGCGCGCATCACGCGCGCCTACCTCGGCGCGTCGAACGGGGCGCGCTTCGCGGACCAGGAGCCGCGCAAGTGGAACAGCGCCGCCGAGCCGCACCCGGCGGACGGCATCGCACGCGCGGCGTACTACGACCCCAAGGTGCTCGCGCCGGTGCACCTCATCAACGTCACCATGGACCAGACGATCGACCCGGCCGAGCAGCTGGTGCAGCGCGACCGCAAGGGCAAGCCGCTCGCGGTCGGCCCCGCGGGCTGCCTGCTGGACGGCCGCTTCCACCCGCACGAGAGCGGGAGCGCCGACTACCCGGTCGGCGAATGGGTCGGGATCTCGGGCGCGGCGGTCACCACCGCGATCGGACGTGCGACGACGCTCGGGCTGTCGATGCTGATGGGCCTCGCCAACGTGCGCCTCGGCGTGTGGTGGCGCTCGTCGATCGGCGCGAACGACCTCGGCCCGGGCCTCGAGCGCCTGCTGCTCGCGCTCCTGCCCACCCAGACCTTCCTCGCCTACGAGATGAGCGGGCGCTTCTACGGCGAGCACCGCGCGTGGCTCTACCTCTCCGACGGCGGGCACTTCGAGAACTCTGCCGCCTACGAGCTGCTGCGCCCCGAGCGCGACGTGAGCGTGATCGTCGCGAGCGACAGCGGCTGCGATCCCGAGTACCGTTTCGAAGACCTCGCCACGCTGTTCCGGCTCGCGCGCATCGACCATCGCGCGCAGTTCCGGCTGGTGAGCGATTTCGACGGCCATTCGGGCCTGGGCGGCATCTTCGGCCGGGACACTGACTTCGCCGGGCACGACGAGGCCTCGCAGAACAAGTGCGCCCTCCTTTACCGCGTCACCTATCCGGAAGGCGGCCGG
This sequence comes from uncultured Pseudomonadota bacterium, assembly GCA_963739205.1. Taxonomy (GTDB): domain Bacteria; phylum Pseudomonadota; class Gammaproteobacteria; order Burkholderiales; family SG8-39; genus DAHVFK01. The sequence continues at coordinate 779,949 of CAVTZJ010000004.1, forward strand.
CCGCGCTGGCTGATCGTGGTGAAGCCGCGGCTCATCGCCGCCGCTCCGCTCGACGTCTGGCAGTACAAGCAGAAGAGCGCGACGTTCCCGCAGGAAGGCACCACCGACCAGTTCTTCGACGAGGCGCAGTGGGAGAGCTACCGCAAGCTGGGACTGGAGATCGGCACGCTCATCTTCCGCGAGCACGGCACGCAGCTCATCGCGCTGCTGCGCGAGGCCGCCTGAGCGCAGAAAAAGGGGTCAGACCCCTTTTTTTAGGGATCTGAGGGCGCCGACCGGAGAATCCGAGCCTGGCCCCTTTTTCAGAACTCGATAGGCGGGCCGCTCCACGAATCGTCGCGCGGCCGGGCGCGGGCGAGCGCCTCGCTCGCTTCGCACCATCCTTCGCAGGCATTGCGCCCGGGGCGCCCGCGCCAAGCGTTCAGCAGCCCCTTGCACTTCGCGTAGAACCGAAAGAAGCGCAGCAGGCGCCGGCGCTCGCGCGCGCTCGGCGGATGAGAGCTGCAGATCAGCTTGTCGTCGCTCATGCCGCGGTCGGTGAGGATCACGGCGCCCCACGCCTTGACCCGCACACGGGCGCCGAGCGACAGCCGGGGCCCGAGCACCACCGCATCGAGCAGGTCGTTCTCCAGCCCGACGAGGTTGGGCACGGACCCGTAGTTGTACGGGCACGGCAGCGGCGAGACAAAATCGACGCGACCGGTCGAGCCGCGCTTGAGGAAGCTGCCGCGCGGCACCTCGATCACGACTTCGACTTCCGGGGGACCGTCCATCCGCAGCAAAATCGAGCCTGGCCCCTTTTCGGCGTTACAAGACGCGCTCGCCGTACTTTGCGAGCGCCTTTTCCGAGAGCTTGAGCCCGAGGCCGGGGGTCTGGTTGAGCGTGAGCCACCCGTTCGCGATCTTCGGCGGGTTCTCGAACAGCTCCGCCTGCAAGGGATCCCTCTCGGGATCGGTGAACGACTCGACGATCTCGCCCGCGGGCGTCGCGGCGACGATGTGGCAGTGGATGAAGCAGTCGTGGTGCGGCGCGACCTTGACGTGGTTGAGCTCGCACAGCGCCGAGAGCTTCCTGCCTTCCGTGAAGCCGCCCGACATGGTGCAGTCGAACTGCAGGATCGCGATCGCCTGCTCTTCCAATAGCGCGCGGCAGCCCCAGCTCGTCAGCTCGCTCTCGCCCGCCGAGAGCGGGATGCGGGTGTGCTTCGCGAGGAGCTTCAATTCCCTGCGGTCGTCGTGCCAGCGCACGGGCTCCTCGAGCCACCTGGGTTTGAGCGGCTCGAGCAGGCGCGCGCCCTCGATCGCCGTGGCGAGATCCCAGCCGCGGTTTACGTCGATCATGAGATCCGCGTCCCAGCCGATCACCTCGCGCACGACTTCCAGGCGCGCGATGTCTTCTTTCAACGGCAGGCCGCCGACCTTCGCCTTGAAGCCGCGGTGGCCCTGGCTTTTCAGCATCTGCATCTCGTCGCGCAGTTCGCTCATGCCCTTGCCGTCGCGGTAGTAGGCGCAGGTGACGTAGGCCGGCACCTTGTCGCGGTAGCCGCCGAAGAGGCGATAGAGCGGCAGCTTCGCCGCCTTGCCCACCACGTCCCAGCAGGCGATGTCGACCGCCGCGGCGATGCGCACCAGCGCCTCGCGCGTCCAGCCTTTTTCGTGCGCGAGGCGCATCGAGGTGAGCGCGAAGAGCTTCTGGAAGATGCGCTCGGGGGCGAGCGGGTCCTCGCCCACCACCTGCTCGGCGATGCCGCTCTTGAAGGCCTTCACCGGCGCCTCGATCGGCGTGTAGCTCGTGGCGATGCCGAAGCCTTCGATGCCTTCGTCGGTGTGCAGGCGCACGAGGATCTCGTTCGCGCGCGGCACGATGAAGTTGCTGACCCAGTGCGCCGCGCCCTTGTCCGGGGCGCGCAGGATGAACGCTTCGAGGCGGGTGATCTTCATGGTCTTCTTTCTCAGGCTCGGCCGCGCGCGCGCCGCTCGAGCGGCAGCAGCGCGTGGTAGGTGAACTCGTGCACCGGCGTGTCGACGCCGCACTCGGCACCGAAGCGCACCATGGCGCCGTTCCAGGCGTCGAGCTCCGAGGGCTTGCCAGCCATCAGGTCGCGCTGCATCGAGGCGGTCGCGCCCTCGGGCATGGCGTCGTAGAAGCGCCACAGCTCGGTCTTGAACTGCTCGAAGAGCGCGTGCCCGCGGCACAGGCCCACCGCGATCCCCTCGTCCATCGCGCGGTCGATGAGCTTGCGCGTCTCCGGTTGGCTCCTCAGCACGCCCATCGGGCTGCGCGCGAGCGCACCCAGGCCCGCCCAGGAGGTGACGGTGACGAGCTTCTTCCAGAGTTCCGTGCGGATGTCCTCGCTCACCTTCGCTTCCACCCCGGCCTTGGCGAACGCGGCGCGCAGATCCTCGGCGCGCTTCGATGCGCCGCCCGCGAGCTCGCCGACCTCGACGTACGCGCCGGGATTGAAGTGGCGCACCACGCCGGGCGACTCGAGCAGGCAGAAGACCTTCGACAGGCCGCCGAGCACGCGCTCTTTCCCGAGCTCCGCGACGAGCTGGTCGGGCGCCTCGACGCCGTTCAGGAACGGCACCACCATCGTCTGCGGCCCGACGAGCGCTCGCATCGCGCGCGCGGCCTCCGGGAGCTGCCAGGTCTTCACGCCGACGAGCACCGCGTCGGCGACCCCGAGCTCGGCCGGGTCGCTGGACGCGCGAGGCTTCTCCAGCCGCAGGTCGCCAAGCGGGCTGAATACCTGGAGGCCTTTGGTTCGCAGCGCCTCGAGCTGCGCGCCGCGCGCGACGAACCCCACCTCGTGGCCGGCGGCGGCGAGCCGCGCGCCGTAGAACGCGCCGAGGCCCCCGGCGCCGAAGATCGCGAATCGCATGTCAGGCGGGACTTTACCTCAGGCCTAAATGGGGTCTGTCCCTGTTTTGACTCTTTCTTCTTCGCGGAAGCGGGACTGGATGGCCTCGACCTCGTCCCGGCTGGCGACGAGCACGCTGACGCAGTCGGCGTCGAACTGCCGGCCCGCGTGCGCCTCGAGGTAGGCGAACGCGCGCTCGTTCGGCCAGGCGCGCTTGTACGGCCGGTCGGTGGTGAGAGCGTCGAACACGTCGGCCACCTTGGTGATGCGCGCCTCGATGGGGATCGCTTCGCCCGCGAGCCCGAGCGGATAGCCGCTGCCGTCGGGGCTCTCGTGATGGCAGCCGATGATGTTCCTGAGCATGCCGATGTGCGCGATCGCTCCCAGGCCGAACTCGTGGATCATGACCTCGGCCATCTCCAGGCCCTTGGCGACGTGCTCGCGCATCTGCGCGCGCTCCTCGACCGTGAGCGGGCCCTCCTTGAGGAGCACCGCGTCCGAGATGCCGACCTTGCCCACGTCGTGCAGCGGCGACAGGTCGCGGATCAGCTCGACCTGCTCGTCGCTCAGCCCGTGGCGCTCGGCGAGCGCGAGCGCCATCAGGTGCGCGAAGCGCGCCATGCGCTCCAGGTGCACGCCGGTCTCCTCGTCGCGCTGGCGGCTGAACTCGCGCGCGGTCTTCGCCGCCGCGGCGAGCGTGCGCAACGGCTCGAGCGCGTGCAGCACGAGCAACCGGATCATCTCCGAGTAGATCCACAGCCTGCGCTCCACCTCGGGGGTGAAGAACGCCGGGTCGGTGGAGTCGTAGAACAGGAACCCGTACAGGTGGTCGTCGTCGCGGATCGGCAGCGTGTAGCTCGCGCGCACGCCCGTCGCGAGCAGCTTGCGCGCGGCGGCGCTGCGCGGCTCGGCGCCGCCGGAATAGACCAGGACCCTCGGCCGGCCGCTCGCCGCCGCCTCGGCGAGCGAGGGATAGTCGGCGAGCTTCGCGTCGAAGTGCTCGAGCGGCGTGCTGCCGACGGTCGAATGCACGTAGGTGGTGAGGTGGTCGGTGTCCTCGTCGTACACGGCCACCGCGACACGCTCGAGGCCCTCGAGCTCCTCGCGCAGGCGCGCGTGGATTTCCGCGAGCTTGCGTCCGATCCTTTCGCGGCGGTCGCGCATGCAGGTTGGACTGTAGCGCGCGCGCCGCGTTCGCTGCAACCGCACGGCGCGCGGGGGTATCATGCGGCCGATGCCGCAGCAACCGTATTCGCTGACACGCGGCCTCGCCGGCCTCGGCGGCGCGCTGATCGAGGAGCCGGCGAGCTGGCTGCGCGTGCTGCGCTTCGCCGCGGTGGCGCTGGTGATCGCCGCGAGCCCCTCGGCCTGGGACCGCACGATGCGCCGCGCGACGGCGGAGCAGATCCACTTCTCCGCCTGGCAGCCGCTGCCCGGCTTCACGCTCGTAGTGTCGCTCCTCGGCTACGTGCTGATCCGCGTCGTCGAGTCGACCGCGCACGCCTACGGCCTGTCGCAGTACGCGCTCGGGCTGTCGACGCGCGTGCTGCTGCTCGAGCTGATTCCGCTCCTGGCCGCGCTGTTCGTCGCGCTGCGCTCGGGCGCGGCGATCAGTACCGAGGTGGCGCTCAGGCACATCCGCGGCGACTTCGAGACGCTCGCGCGCGCCGGGCAGGACCCGCTGCGCCACGACCTGGTGCCGCGCGCGATCGGCGCGGTGGTCGCGGTGCTCGTGCTCGCGTGGCTGAGCTCCGCGCTCGCGCTCGTCATCGCCTACGTCGCGCTGTACGGCTTCTCGCCCTGGGCGCTCGACGGCTTCGTGCGCATCACCGGGCAGGTGTTCGGGCCGGTGGCAATGGCGGGCTACGCGCTGAAGACGCTGCTGTTCGGCGCCGCGGTGGCCTCGATTCCCGTCACCGCCGCGCTCGGCGTGCCGCGCCAGACGGAGATGGCGCCGATCGCGGTGCTGCGCGGCATGGTGCGCCTGGGCATCGCGCTCGCGGTGATCGAGGGCGGCTTCCTCGCGGTGCTGTACGCATAGGCCATGGCCGAGAGCTTCCCGCAGGCACCGCGTCATATCGAGCTGAAGGCGCTCGCGCTGCTCGCGCTGGTGGCGCTGCTCGTCGCCGGCTTCGCGCTCTACGTGCTCTATTCGCGCGGCGCCTTCGAGGAGACGCAGCGCCTCTACCTGATGGCCGAAAACTCCGAGGGCGTGAGCGTCGGCGCCGACCTCAGCTTCTCGGGCTTCCCGGTCGGGCGCGTGCAGAGGATCGAGCTCGCGCAGAACGGCCAGGCGCGCATCGTGATCGACGTGCCGCAGAAGGACACGCGCTGGCTGAGATCGACGACCGTGTTCACGCTCGAGCGCGGCCTGGTGGGCAGCGCGCGCCTGCGCGCCTTCACCGGCAACCTCGACGATCCGCCGCTGCCCGACGGCGCGGTGCGGCCGGTGCTGCGCGGCGACACCACCGACGAGATGCCGGCGCTGATCGCGAGCCTGAAGCGCGTGCTCGACAACCTCGACCGCATGACCGGACGCGACTCGGACCTGAACGCGAGCCTCGCCGGGCTGCGTACCATGGCCGAGCGCCTCGGCGGCCGCTACGGTGCGCTCACCGCGCTGCTCGGCAGCGAGGAAGAGGCGAAGAAGGTCACCGCGGCTATCGACCGCGCGAACGCGCTGCTCGGCTCGCTCGACGAGCTCTCGAAGAAGGCCGGGCACACGCTCGACCAGGCCGACGCGCGCGTGTTCGGCGCGGGCGGCGTGGTCGACGAAACGCAGAAGGCGGTCGTGCAGCTGAACGCCGCACTCGCGGATGCGCGCGACACGCTGAAGAAGGCCGACGCGGTGCTCGCCGAGGCGCAGAAGACGGCGGCCAATACGAGCGCTGCGACCGAGGACCTCGGCGCGCTGCGCGCGCAGGTCGAGGCGAGCCTGCGTAAGCTCTCGGCGCTCATCGACGAGGTGAATCGCAAGTGGCCGTTCCAGCGCGACACCGGGGTGAACCTGCCGTGAAACGGCTCGCGCCCCTCGTCTTCGCGCTCGCCGCGGGCTGCGCGGGCGGCCCGCCGCCGCCCGACTGGCAGCTCGAGGCGCACGGCGCGCTCGAGACCTACAAGGCGGCGTACCTGAAGGGCGACGCGAAGAGCGCCGCGTACGAGTTCGCGCGCGCGCGCCACGAGCTCGCCGCAACCGGGCGCGCCGAGCTCGTCGCGAAGGCCGAGCTCACGCGCTGCGCGCTCCAGACCGCGAGCCTGGAGTTCGACGACTGCCCCGGTTTCGCGCCGCTCGCCGGCGACGCCGGGCCCGCCGCGCGTGCCTACGCCGCCTACCTCGCCGGGCGCTGGGAGGGAATCGACGCCGGACTGCTGCCGCCCGCGCAGCGCGCGGTGGTCGCGGGCGGCCGCGCGGCTGCGATCGAGGACCCGCTCTCGCGCCTCGTCGCCGCGGGCGTGCTCATGCGCACGCAGCGCATCGCGCCGCCCGACATCGCGGCAGCGGTGGACGCCGCCTCGAGCCAGGGCTGGCGCCGGCCGCTCGTCGCGTGGCTGGGCGTGGAGGAAGCGCGCGCTCGCTCCGCGGGCGATCTCGCCGCTGCCGAGTCGCTGCGCCGGCGCATCGAGCTCGTGCTCGAGGGAAAAAAATAGGGACAGACCCCATTTTTTCTTGGTGACGTCGATCAACGAAGTTTCATTCGCCGATTGACGCACGCGCACAGAGTGGTAACTTGAAGGCGAGTCTGCAAGGGCAGCCGGATACCGGAGAAGCGGGATTCCAGGCAACAGTCGGGATACCGCGCCCTGTGCACCATCTTCAAGGAGGCGGTGCTTGCAGGCTCGAACCGCGGCATTCGCCGCGGCGGAGATAGCGCCCATACGGCGCCGCCCGACGGGTTCGGGCAACAGGCCCCGCCACCGTGCGGGGCCTTTCATTTCCGGACCGCGAAAATGGGGACAGACCCCTTTGAAAAAGGGGTTTGTCCCTATTTTTTGGGCGGAGCGGCGGCAAGCGCCGCCGCGGCGCCGGCGAACGCGAGCACGGTGAAGGTCGCGAGCGACGCCCGGTAGTCGCCGGTCGCGTCGCGCAGCGCGCCGGAGATCACCGGGCCGGCAGCCTGCGCCGCCACCTGCACCGTGAGCGCGACGCCGCGGATCGCACCGTAGCTGCGGTGGCCGAAGTATTCCGCCCAGGCGATTGGCAGCATGGTGAGCAGCCCGCCGACGCCCAGTCCGAAGAGCGACGCGGCGGCGTACGCGGTGGCCGGCGCCGCGACCACCCGCATCAGCAGCGTCGCCGCGGCGAGCGACAGGCCGACCAGCACGAGCGCGTAGCGCTGCGGCACGCGCCGGGGCCAGAAGCCGTAGGCGAAGCCCGACACCGCCGAGAGCGCGGCGAAGGTGCTGACCGCGCCGGCCGCCACCGCGGGCGCGAGGCCGCGCTCGATCAAGAGCGGCGCCTGGTGCAGGCTGATGCCGGACTGCACCGGATAGACGAGCAGCGTGAAGAGCGCGAGCAGCCAGAACGCGGGCGAGGCGAGCGCCTGGCGGCGCGTGTAGGAGGCGGGCGCGGCGTCCTCGGTCGCGTGCGACGCGGCGCCGGACGCCACGGCCGGCGCGCGCTCGCCGTCCGCTTGCTGGCCGAGGTCCTCGGGCCGGCGCACGTGCAGCAGCCACACCGGCAGGAACCCGATGACCAGCACGGCTGCGCCGATCGCCACCCAGGCCGCGCGCCAGCCGCTCGCCTGCATCACGAAGTGCGCAAGGAGCGGCATCGCCACCAGGCCGCTCATCTGCGCGACCGTCGCCACCGCGGTGACGAAGGCGCGGCGCCGGACGAACCAGTTGACGATCGAGCCGTAGATGCCGAGGTCGTAGGGCCCGGCGAAGCTCATGCGCGCGGTGCAATAGCAGAGGTAGAAGTACGCGAGCGAATGCGTGCCCGAGAGCAGCATCACCGGGATGCCGGTCGCGAGCACCGCGATACCGAGCACGGCGCGTGCGCCGTTGCGGTCGAGGAACGAGCCGATCCACGGTGCAACGAGCGCGCCGAGCACGCCGCCGATAGACACCGCGGCGGAGATGCCGGTGCGCGACCAGCCGAACTCGTGCGTCATCGGCTCGACGAAGATCGACAGCGCCGCGACCGACGAGCCCTGGCGCGCAAAGCCCGCCGCGCACACGCAGGCGAGGATCACCCAGCCGTAGTAGAACGGCAGCCGTGCGGCGAGCGCCTCGACGAGGCGCCGGCGTGCCGTGAAAATGGGGTCTGTCCCTATTTTGCGGGCTTGACCGCCAGCAGTTCTACCTCGAAGCTGAGTGTCGCGTTCGGCGGAACGACGCCGCCCGCGCCGCGCGCGCCGTAGGCGGTCTCCGGCGGGCACACGAGGCGCGCCTTGCCACCGACCTTCATCATCTGCACGCCCTCGGTCCAGCACTTGATCACGCCGTCGAGCGGGAACTCGGTGGGCTTGCCGCGCTTGTAGGAGCTGTCGAACTCTTTGCCGTCGGGCAGCGTGCCGCGATAGTTGACGGTGACCACGTCGGTCGCCTTGGGCGATGCGCCGCTGCCCTCGCGCAGCGACTTGTAGATCAGCCCGCCGAAGCCCTTGACCGCGCCCTTCTCCGCGGCCGCGCGCGCGAGCAGGTCGCGCCCCTCGCTTTCCGCCTTCTTCGCCGCGGCCGCCTGGCGCTCATCCGCCATCTGCTGCAGCTTCGCCGAGTACACGCCCAGGTCGACCGCGGAGGGCGCCCCGGTAACCCCGTCGCGCAGCCCCTGCACGACGGGCTCGAGCTCGGCCGGCGTCAAGTGGAACACCGCGGCCTGGCGCGCGAGCCACTGGCCGGCGGCGTACAGGGTCTTCTGCTCCTCGGTCATGTCGGCGGCGAAAACGCGGCCCGCGACGAGCGCGAGCGCCGCGATCAATGCGGCTTTCTTCATGGATGTCCTCTTGAGGGTGATGGGAAGCAGTTTACCGGCCCCTTGCAATCCTTGACAGCACGCCGCGCGATTCGGGAGTTCAATGAAGCTGCTCCGTGCCGCATTGGAGAAAGCAATCCGTGTTCCGGTTCTTCAGATCGAGAAAGCGCAGCACTAAGGCAGTCGCGCCAAGGCGCGACGCGGAGAGCTACTCCGACGCGCTGCTCTCGGGCTGGGTGCCGCCGCCCGAGGCCGCCGCGCCGGCTTCGCCCCCCCGAGCCGCCGAGCGCGAACAGCAGGACGACGAAGTCCTCGAGCGCTTCTACCGCAACCAGCAGTAGCCCGCCGTGCGGCTTACAGCGTCCTGACGAGCCAGGCGGCGAGAGCCGCGACTTCCTCGGGGCATACCGCGTGCCCCATCGTGTACTCGTGGAACTCGACCGCGTAGCCGAGCGCTTCGAGCGCGTCGCGCGAAGCGAGCGCGCGGCCGATGGCGATCATCTCGTCGTGCAGGCCGTGCGCCATGAACACCGGCAGGTCGGCATTCGCCGCGTTGCGCTCGAGCTCGAGCGTCGCGGCAAGAGGCAGCCAGGTCGAGAGCGCCATGATGCCGGCGAGCCGCTCGGGATGGCGCAGGCCCGTCTGCAGCGCGATCGCGCCGCCCTGCGAAAAGCCCGCGAGCACGATGCGCCGCGCCTCGATGCCGCGCGCGCGCTCGCGCGCGATCAGGCCCTCGAGCAGCGCCTGCGAGGCGCGGATGCCCGGGCCGTCCTCGCTGCGGCCGCCGAGCTCGACGATGTCGTACCAGGCGCGCATGCGCATGCCCATGTTGATCGTCACCGGACGCTCGGGCGCATGCGGGAAGACGAACCGCACCGCGAGGCGGCGCGGCAGCCCGAGCATAGGCACCAACGGCTCGAAGTCGTGCCCGTCGGCGCCCAGGCCGTGTAGCCAGATAACCGCCGCGTCGGGCTGCGCGGCGGTTTCGACCTCGACGGTCTCTGGCAGCGCTACGCTCAGGGGACGATCTGGGCGCGCACCTCGCCGCCCCTGTGGCGCGGGGTATGGACGTTCACGTACAGATCGCCCTTGTGGTAGGCCTCGAGTTGCGCCTCGTTCAGCTTCGCGCCCTCGGGTACGACCCAGGTGTTCGCGTCTTCCTTCTTGAGCGGAATGATGATCGGGCCGTTCCTGCCCGCCGCGCCAATGTGGATGTGGGCGGCGACGCCCGCGACGTCGGTGGTGGTGATCTTGCCGCTCACCGCGCCTTCCTTCGTGACGGCGACGTAGCCGCTGCCGCTACCTGCAACATCTACCGGCGGCACTTCCTGGGCGCCCGTCAGCTTGACGTTCACGCGATCGCCGTACATCGAGGTCGGGACATAGCTGCATGCGCCGAGCATCAGCGCCGCTGCACCCGCGCCCGCCAACAGCGCTCGCCTCAAGTTCCGCGTCGATTGAAACATGCGTCATCCTCCCTCAGTAAAAAGTGATTGGAATGCTGGCCTACAGGCGGATTGTCACCCTTCCCCCCGGCCCGGGCAATACTGCGGGCTGGTACGATTTCACGGCCAACCTCACTGTAGACGCGGGCATGCGGACGACCTCGACGAAGCTTGCACAAGGCGGACTGAGCGCGCTCGCCGCGCTGATCGAATGAAGAAATGGGGACAGACCCCATTTTCCTTACCAGCTGTAGCGCACGGTGTAGTCGAGCACCTGCTCGCCGTTGGCGGGCACGCGCAGGGGAAATACGACGGTGCGCGCGTCTTCCTTGCGGTACGCGTGGCTGCGCTCGACGATCTCCCAGTTCACCCAGCGGTAGAGGTTTTCCTTCACCTCGACCGTGACGGGCTGGTCCTTGTGGTTGCGCAGCTTCACCTCGATTTGCTCGGTCATGACGCGGCGCGAGGTGTCGACCGAGAAGGCGACCTGCCGGCGCTCGCCGACCACGTCGAAGGCCGAGCCGAGCTTGATCTGCACCGGCTCGTCCTTCGGCGTGTGGTCGATCACGTCCTCGCCGATGAACTCGAGCGTGCCGTCCGCGTCGTCGCGCTTCGAGACGCGCACGCGGCCCGCGGGCAGCGGCATGCCCATGTTGTTCTGCTTCGAGTTCTTGAACGACAGGTAGACGTCGACCTTCTTGTTCGTCTGCACGCCGTAGTTGCGGTCGGTGAGCGGGCTCGGCGCGATGCCGCGCCAGCCCGACGCAAGGCCGTAGTAGACGAGCTTCTTCTCGCAGGGCACGCCGCGCGCCACGGGAAAGAGCTCGATCTGCTTGGTCGAGCGGTCGGGCAGCGTCGTCGGCCGCCCGAGGGTGTACAGGTGATACTCGAAAAACGCCTTCTGCTCGAAGCCGGCGACCTTCTCCTCGAGCGCCATGCGCGCCGCCGGCATGGCGCCCGCGGCATAGCCCGGCGGCGCGGCGCGCTGCACGTCGCCGGCTACGAGCTTGAGCTTCGCGTCCTCGTAGCCCGCACCCGACTGGTTGAGGATGCTCACCCAGGCGCCGACGTCAAGGCGACAGGCGTTCGCGTTCGCGCCGTCGGCGTAAGCGAGGTTGTAGTCGGCCCACCAGGTGATGCCGCCCGTCTGGTACGACACGCGCGTCGCCTGCTTGCCGCCGCGCGCCGAGGCGACGTCCCACACCAGCGTCGGGCGCGTGATCAGCCCGCCAGGCAGCGCGGGCAGGCGCACGCTCGCGTTGTACGGCAGCAGCTGCACTCCGCCGTCGGCGCGCCGCAGCACCAGGCCCCCGGCGGTCGAGAGCAGCGTGCCGCGGAAGGTCTCGACGCCGTTGCCGCGCACCTGGTCGACTTCGACCTCGCGGTCGATGTACTTCTCGAGAAGCTTCTGCGTGTTGACCAGGTCGAACTGGAAGTTCTGCTCGATGACGCTGGTGCCCTTCGGATCGGTGAGCGACTCGAACGACACCGTGGTCGGATCGATGAGCGCGGCGACGTCGCTGAAGCGCACCGTGTTGCGCCCGGGCTTGAGCTCGAGATCACGCAGGTGGCGTACCACCGCGTAGCCCGGCACCGCTTGCCCGGAAACGCCGTCGCGGTACTGCTCGGGCCGGATCGCGCCCGGCTGCGCGCTCGAGTAGATGGTGAGCGCGTCGCCGGCGGCGGCGGCGAGCGGCGCGAGCGCCAGCAGGACCGCGGCGCCGAGCGCCGGCTTCGTGAACGATTTCATGCGGGCTCCTTTTCAGTAAGGACTGAGATCTTTAAACGCGCCACGCGGCTTTTCGGGTTATTGCAGCGCGTCGCCCGCCTGGCGCGGCGTGACGATGCGAAACGGCGCATGGCGCGCGAGCACGAGCAGCGCTCGGTCCTTGGTCACCAGCAGGTCGGCGCGGCAGTCGCGCGCGAGCTCGAGGAACTTCTGGTCTTCCGGGTCGCTGCACGGCGGCAGACGGCAGGCGAGCGGCGCGTGGGCGCCGCAGGCGCACGCCACGCGCCGACACTCGGCGAGCGCGGCGGCCTGCGCCGCGGGGTCGAGCACGGTGCGTCCGAGGCGCCGCGCGAGCACGCGCGCGAGCTCGCCCTCGCAGGCGGCGTCGATGCACACCTCGGCCCGGCCCGCCTGCACCGCGTTGCGCAGCGGCGTCACGCAGGCGTCGCGGAACACCAGCCAGTCGAGCCAGACGTTGGTGTCGAGCACCAGGCGCATCCGCGCAACGATACCGCAGGCTCCGGTATGCTTTGCAACCTTTTTAGAACCCGGAGGAGATTGTCATGACCGCAGTCGTCAACCACGCCAAGCGCCAGCTCGCCGCCGGCAAGCTCGCGATCGGGCTCGGCCTGCGCCAGGCGCGCACCGTGGACATCGCGCAGATCGCCAAGACCTGCGGCTTCGACTGGATCTTCATCGACTGCGAGCACAGCTCGATGGACACCGACATCGCCGCGCAGCTCTCGGCCGCCTCGCTCGCGGTCGGCGTGACGCCGGTGGTGCGCGTGCCGGGCTACGAGCACTACCACGCGAGCCGCATGCTCGACAACGGCGCGCAAGGAATCGTGTTCCCGCACGTCGACACGCCCGAGCAGGCGCGGCGCGTGGCCGATCACTGCCGCTTCCCGCCGGTCGGCAAGCGCTCGATGGGCGGCGGCCTGCAGCAGACCGGCTTCGCGCCGATGCCGATCGGCGAGACCGCGCGCGTGGTGAACGAGGAGACGCTCGTCGTCGTGATGATCGAGTCGCCGCAGGGCGTCGTGAACTGCGACGCGATCGCGGCGACGCCGGGCGTGGACGCGCTGCTCATCGGCACCAACGACCTGTGCTTCGAGATGGGCATCCCGGGGCAGTTCAACGACCCGCGCGTGGCCGACGCGTACACCAAGGTGATCGCCGCCTGCCGCAAGCACGGCAAGTACCCCGGCATGGGCGGCATGTACACGCCGGAGCTGCTCGAGCGTCACATCGGGATGGGCGCGCGGCTGATCCTCGCCGGTTCGGACTTCTCGCTCCTCATGCAGGCGGGAACTGCCCGCGCGAGCCTGGTGCGGGGATTCCAGAAGAGCTGAAGCGGAAGAACGCACGCTTGGCGAGCTCGGTGGCGAGCACGTAGGCCGCCGTGATGACGAGCACCGCGCCGAGCAGCCGTGCCGGCAGCGGCCGGAAGTCGAACAGCGCGGCGTGCGGCAGATAAGGCAGCGCGAGCACGACGAGCGCCACGACGAGCGTCGACCAGGCGAGCAGCGCGCCGGGCCTGCTGCGCCAGAAGGGCAGCGTGGTGCGGATGACGAGCAGCACGGCGAGCTCGCTCAGCACCGACTCGACGAACCATCCGGTGCGGAACAGTCCCGGGTCGCCGGCCACGAGCGAGAGCAGCACCGCGAAGGTGACGAAGTCGAACACGGTGCTGAGCAGCCCGAACACCACCATGAAGCGCCGGATCGACGCGATGCTCCAGTGGTAGGGCTTGCGCAGCCAGGCGCGGTCGACGCGGTCGCCGGCGATGAACAGCGACGGCACGTCCGAGAGGAAGTTGTTCAGCAGGATCTGGCTCGCGAGCAGCGGCAGGAAAGGCAGGAACAGCGACGCCGCCGCCATCGACAGCATGTTGCCGAAGTTCGCGCTCGTGGTGGCGAAAATGTACTTGATGGTGTTGGCGAAGGTCCTGCGCCCCTGCAGTACGCCGTCGTGCAGCACCGCGAGGTTGTGCTTGAGCAGCACGATGTCGGCGGTCTCCTTGGCGACGTCGGCGGCGCGGTCGACCGAGATGCCGACGTCCGCGGCGTGCAGCGCCGGCGCGTCGTTGATGCCGTCGCCGAGATAGCCGACCACGCGCCCGGTGCGCTGCAGCGCCGCGATGATGCGCTCCTTCTGGTTCGGATCGACCTCGGCGAACACATCGGTCTGCGCGGCGGCGCGCCACAGCGCCTCGTCGTGCATCGCGTCGAGCTCGCCGCCGGTGAGGAGCGCCGCGCCCTTCAGCCCGACCGCGTCGGCGACGTGCGCCGCGATGTGGCGGTTGTCGCCGGTGATGATCTTGACCGCGACGCCCAGGCGCGCGAAGTCGGCGAGCACGCGCGGCGCCTGCGCCTGGGGCGGATCGAGGCACAGGAGGAACCCGGCGAGGCGCAGGTCCTTTTCGTCTTCGCGCCGGAAAGTTTCCTTGCGCGGCAGGTCGCGCGCCGCGACCGCGATCACGCGGTAGCCCTGCGCGCTCCACTCGCGAAAGCGCGTCTCGATCGCCGCGCGCTCCTGCGCGGAGAGGCCCGCGCACACCTCGAGCACCTGCTCGACCGCGCCCTTGGTGATGAGGCGCGGCGCACCGCCGGCGGGGTCGCCGACCACGACGCTCAGGCGCTTCCTCACGAAGTCGTACGGGATCTCGTCGAGCTTCTTCGTCCCCTCCGCGTCCAGCCCCGCGGCGCGCGCCGCCGCGACGATCGCCTCGTCGAGCGGATTGGGCAATCCGGTCTGGTACAGCGCGTTCACGTAGGCGTCGCGCAGCACCTGGGGGCGCGCGGCGCCTGAGGGGTCGCAGGCGCGCTCGACCCGCACCACGCCCTCGGTGAGCGTGCCGGTCTTGTCGGTGCACAGCACGTCCATGCTGCCGAGGTTCTCGATCGCGTTCAAACGCCGCACGATCACGCCGCGCCGCGCCATCGCGCGCGCGCCGCGCGCGAGCGTCACGGAGAGGATCGCCGGCAGCAGCTCGGGCGAGATGCCGACCGCGAGCGCGATCGCGAACAGCAGCGACTCGAGCGTCGGGCGGTGGAAGAACACGTGCACCGCGAACACGGCGACCACCAGCGCCGCAGCGACGCGCGTGAGGAGGTAGCCGAACTGGCGCAGCCCGCGCTCGAAGTCGGTTTCGGGCACGCGCCGCTCGAGGCTCTCGGCGATCGCGCCGATTTCGGTGGCGCGCCCGGTGCGCACGATGAGCGCGCGCGCAGTGCCGCTCCTCACCGAGGCGCCCATGAACACGCAGTTGCCGCGCTCGACCAGGCTCGCGCCCGCGGCGCTTTCGCCGGGCTGCTTTTCCACCGGCAGGCTCTCGCCGGTGAGCAGCGCCTGATTGACGAAGAAATCCTTCGCCTCGAGCAGCACGCCGTCGCCCGGAATGAGGCTGCCCGCGGCAAGGAGCACCACGTCGCCGGGCACGAGCGCCGCCGCCGGTACCGGGCGCGCGGCGCCGCCGCGCAGGCAGCTCGTCGCGAGCGCGATGCGCGCCCGCAGGCGCCGCACCGCGGCGGATGCGCGGTACTCCTGCCATGCGCCGAGGCCCGCGCTGCCCGCGACGATCGCGAGGATGATCGACGCCTCGAGCCAGTCGCGCACCACGAGCGAGATCGCCGCCGCGAACACCAGGATCAGCACCAGGGGACTGCGGAACTGGCCCGCGAGGGCGCGCAGCGCGCTCAAGCCCTTCTCCTCGCGCAGCAGGTTCGGGCCGTGGCGCGCAAACCGCGCGGCCGCCTCGGCGTCGGACAGGCCCTGCGGGCCGGAACCCAGGCGCGCGAGCAACTCGCTCGTGGGCAGCTGCCAGTAATGCTCCATCTCGTCCATCGCCGCTACTGTAAGCGCAGAAACAATCCGGCAACATGGCGCGCGTCGGCTGAAATCGGGGCGATACGCAGGGTTCCTAGCATGCCGGCATGGAAACGAACCCCGCATCGAATCGCACGGGCGCCATCGCCCTCACCGTCGCCGCAGTGGCCTTGCTCGCGGTCACCATGGGCTCGCGCTCGGTGTTCGGCCTGTTCCTCTCGCCGCTCAACTCGGCCACCGGGCTAGGCATCGCCACGATCAGCTTCGCGGTCGCGGTGAGCCAGCTCGCCTGGGGCGCCGCGCAGCCCTTGTGCGGCCTGCTCACCGAGCGCTACGGCCCGGCGCGCGTGATCTTCGCCGGCAGCCTGCTCGCCGCGGCGACCGGCGCGCTGCTGCCCTTCGCCCACAGCGCAGCGCTGCTCGTCGCGGTGCTCGCCGCGGGCGGCGTCGCCGCCACGGTCGGCAGCCCGTCGCTGCTCGTCGGTACGGTGAGCCAGCGCGTCGCGCCCGAGCGGCGCGGCCTCGTCGCCGGCATCATCGGCGCCGGCGGCCCGCTCGGACAGCTCGTGCTCGCGCCGGCGACGCAGGCCGTGATCGCTGCTGCGGGCTGGGCGAGCGCCGCGTTCGCGCTCGCCGGGCTGTCGCTCGCCGCGCTGCCGCTCGCGCTCGCCTTCCGCCGCCCGGCCGGCGCGTCCGCCGACGCGCAAGCCGCGCCGCGACCCGGCGCCTCGCTCGGCGAGGCGCTCGTCAGCCCGCAGTACTGGCTGGTGAACGCCACCTTCTTCGTTTGCGGCCTGCACGTGTTCTTCCTGGTCACGCATCTGCCGGGCGTGATCGAGCTTTGCGGATTGCCTTCAGCCGTCGCGGGTGCGTCGCTCGCGGCGCTTGCGCTGTTCAACATCGCCGGCAGCATCGGCGCCGGGTTCGTCATCCAGCGCTATTCGATGAAGCGCACGCTGTCCGCCTTGTTCGCTGCGCGCGGCATTGGCATTGCCCTGTTCCTCGTCGCGCCGAAGACCGAGCCCGTCGTGCTCGCATTCTCGGTGTGGATGGGGCTCACCTACATGGCCGTGCTGCCTCCCGTCGCGGGCCTGATCGACAGGCTGTTCGGCGCCGCGCGCCTGCCGACGCTGCTCGGCATCACCTTCGTCGTGCACCAGGCCGGCGCCTTCCTCGGCTCCTGGCTCGGCGGCGTGGTGCTCGAGGTGACCGGCAGCTACGACCGGATGTGGATCCTCGACCTGGCGCTCGCCGCCCTTGCGACGGCAGTCAGCCTGACCGTTCGCGAACAGCCGCGCGCGCTGTTCAAGCTGGTGCCCTCTGTGTATGCTCCCCGCTCCGCTTGATTCTTACCTGGAGGAGGGAGCGATGGTGCGGACGTTATGGCGCGCGCTCGGCGCGCTGTTGATGGTTAGTGCGCTGGCGATCCCGTCGGCGTAGGCGGCGAAGGGCCAGATCAAGCTCCACTAGCACGGACAGCTCGACCCGACAAACGTAAGCCTCGTGCATCGGCACATTGAACCCGGGCATGCCTCTGCGTTAGCATCGCCGCGATCGTCTGCTCACGTGGACTGAACATTGAGGAGGGAAGACCCATGTATGTCCGTAGTCTGATCGTTGCCGCTTGCAGCCTGGTGCCACTCGCTAGCGTCGCGCATGCGCAGGTGCCAGCGCCCACGCCGCTGATGTCGATCCCCAAACTGGCGCCCGCGGGTTCGCCGAAGATCAGGGTCCGCGTCGACTCGATTAAGTACGACCATATGGTGCCGAGCAAATACGCGTTCTGCACGGCGGACGGCCATGGCGGCGCCACCGCCGCGCCCAACAAAAGCCCGCGCATCTCGTGGTCTAAGGGTCCGAAGGGCACCCAGTCCTACGCCGTCATCCTTTACGACACGGATTCTCCTGCCGAGCACCGCGAGTGGATGAACCAGAAGGACCACAAGCTGACGGCGGCTATCAAGCGCAAGATCTACTTCCATATGGTCGTGGTCGATGTTCCGGCCAACGTCGCGGCGCTGCCCGAAGCCGCTGAATCCGACGCGCGCGTGATCCATGGCAAGCAGGCGCCGGCGAAGACCGGCATTCACGGCGCCAACAGCTTCACCCAGGCCTTTGCCGCGAACGATGCGCTGAAGGGCACCTATTACGGCTACGACGGCCCATGCCCACCGTGGAACGACGACAACGCCCACCACTACCACTTTACCGTCTATGCGCTGAGCGTACCCTCGCTAGACCTTCACGGCGACTTCAGCGGCGAGGCGGCGGTTGCGGCGATGGAGGGCAAAGTGCTGGCGCAGGGCGCGCTGCTGGGCGTCTATTCGACGAACCCAGCTGTCATCGCCAAATTAAAGAAGTAGCGCCACCCGCTTTCATCGGCGCCTGAGGCCTGGCGAAGACCGCTCGTTCTGAGCACCGCGGTGCTCGTGCGTCACAGGCGCGCGAGCACCTTGTCGATTTCGCGCACGAGTCCCGCGAGCGCCTCGCAGTGGCGCCGCAGGATGCGTTCTTCCTCGAGCTCCGCAACGCGCTCGGCACGCAGCCGGTTCAGGTGCGCGATCACAGGCTCGAGCGAGACGTTCGCCGTGCCGAAGCCTGGAAACGGCGTCCAGCCGCGCGGATTGGAGCGCTCGGCGGATTCCGTCTCGACGCGCCCGGCGTAGCCCGTCTCCGGGCTGCCGCCGACGATGCCGTAGCGCGCATGCCACAGGCCGCCCTCCTCGTGCTCGCCGAGAAAGCCGAACTTCGGAATTCCCTCCATGGCGTACAGCAGGTTCCCGGCGGCGGTCGCGCGCACCTCGACGTTGTCGCCGAGGCTGCCGTCCTGGTTCGGATCGAGGCAGTCGGCGAAGTAGTTCCTGCAGGTCTCGAGCGTCGACTTGAGCAGCGAGCCCTGGCGGTAGAGCGCGGCGATGCCGGCGGCGGCGAGCATGGCGACCGCGACCGCGGGATAGACCGCGAAGCCGAAGCCGGCGATGCGCAGCGCCGCCTGCGGCAGCTCGTGCAGCAGGCGGCTCAGGTTCGCGCGCTGCGGCGGCGAGAGCTCGGCCTCGCTCGAGACCGCATCGAGGATGCGCGCCGCCAGACGGCAGCGCGCGTCGAGCGAGATCATCACCTCGTGATCGAAGGTGGCGCCGAGTTGCTTGCGCACGGGCACGCGCAGCTCGCGCAGCCGCGCGATGATGCCCTCGGTGTTCGCGAGCATGAGCAGCAGCGCATGCCCGTGCTCGCCGTTCCACGGCCGCTCGCCCGGCGCGAGCAGCATGGGCAGGACGCGCTCGGCGATCGTTACTAGCGCGTCGATCGGTGCCGCCTCAACCGCGCTGACAGTGTAGGACCTGGCGCCGGGCGGCCGCGCTTCGGGCTCCGCCGGCAGCGAAGGCGGACGCGCGTCCGGTCCTTCGCGTGACGTGTCTTTCATGACTTCCCCCTGCACGCATTATTTGGTGCGGAGAGGAGCCAAGCAATAGCATGCGCACGTAGTGCCGCGCCGCGAATTTATCCTTGCGTACGCGCCGCGCGCCCTGCGCTAGTGTTGCGCGCCGGACGCGGGGCAAAGGCGAAAAAACTACAGAAACTTTTCCGCGCAGACGATGATTTCTTCGTTGGTCTTGTAGTTCAGGCACTCGCGCGCATCGAGGCGCGATCTTTCCGTGAGATGCCTGGGCATCGGCTTGATCTTCTCCGGCTCGGTCTTCTGCGGTTCGGGTGCGGGCGCCGGGACCTTGATCGTCTGGCCCCACGCAGGAAGCGCGACGAGCGCCGCGAGCGCTGCAAACAAGGCGAATCGTTTCATGGCCCTACTCCCTAAAGTTAAAGGGCTGAAGCAGCATAGTCGCATACAAATCGCCCTGTAAAAAAGGGTAACAAGTCACAAAATACGAGGTCTTACTGGCGAAAGGCACCATGATCGCGCAAAAGACGCTCAGATTCCGCACCCGCGGGCGAGGCACGACCGAAATCACGACCGAGGTCGAGCGCGAAGTGCGCGCAAGTGGCGTGCGCACGGGCACCTGCAACCTGTTCCTGCAGCACACCAGCGCCTCGATCATCCTGTGCGAGAACGCCGATCCGACGGTGCGGCGCGACCTGGAGACGCTGCTCGCGCGCCTGGCTCCCGACGGTGACGCGGCGTATGCGCACGACACCGAAGGCCCGGACGACATGGCGGCGCACGCGCGCTCGGTGCTCACCGCGAGCTCGCTCACCCTGCCGGTCGGCGACGGGCGCCTGCTGCTCGGTACCTGGCAGGGCGTGTACCTGTGGGAGCACCGCCACGCGCCGCACGAGCGCAGCGTGGTGGTGACGGTCTTGGGAGAGGATTGAATGAGCGCTTCCGCCGACATCGATCAGCTGCGCCAGCTCGCGGCGCGATGGCCTGGCGGGACTGAAATGGGTCCGCGCTCGCTCGTCGCGCGCATTGCGAGCCTGGCGCCGTTTCTCCTGCTTTGCCTGCCGGCGGGAGCGGAAGAGCAGAATGTGCAACGCGATCTCATCCAACGCCAACAGCAAAGCGACGAGTTCTCGCAGCAGCTGCGCCAGTCGGTCGAGCGCGCGAAAGTGCCGCCCGGCGACGTGAAGGCGCAGCAGAAGCTGGAAACCCGCCAGCTCGAGGAGCGCCAGCGGCTGGAGCATCTCGACCAGCAGCAGCTGCAGCGCGCCGACCAGCCCGGCACGCCGCCCGCGTTCCGGCCGCA
This sequence comes from uncultured Pseudomonadota bacterium, assembly GCA_963739205.1. Classification (GTDB taxonomy): domain Bacteria; phylum Pseudomonadota; class Gammaproteobacteria; order Burkholderiales; family SG8-39; genus DAHVFK01. Next base: position 800,429 of record CAVTZJ010000004.1, read on the forward strand.
GGAGCGCAGCCGCATGCAGGAAGAGCGCCAGCCGCTTCTCGAGCCGCCGGCAGGCGAAGGGCGCTAGAGGGCCGGTGCCGGCCTGCGGCAGCGCCTTTCGAGCTGTTGCGTAAGGCGCTGGATGAGCGCCTCGCTCATCGCAGGCTCGCTCGCGAGCTTGCGGAAGAAATGGCCGATGCGGCGTGCGGCGAGCACCGGGATGCCGGTCACCGCCGTGCGCTTCACTTGCCAGCCGGGCAGCACGACGAGCGGGCGCACGGGCACCGTCTCGCCCACCGCGCTCGAGAGCCAGGTGCGCACCCAGTCGGCGCGCGCGACCGCCTGCTCGAGCGGCCGCGTCTCGCGCCAGCCCGGAAAGCGCAGCGTCTCGCCGTCGTAGGACACTTCCCATTCGCCGCCGGCGTTTGCGCGCCGCGCGGCGCGCCCCTCGGTCTCGACCGCGAACACGCCCGCCGGGCCGACCAGCACGTGATCGACGCTGAAGCCGCGCTCCTCGACCGGAACGTCGTGGAACACGCGGTAGCCAAGCGGCGCCAGGCGGTCGAGCTCCTGCCCCGCGGCAAGCTCCGCCTCGTAGGCGAGCGCGAGTCGCCGCGCGCGGCGCAGCACCACCCACAGGCGCGCGAGCAGCCACACCTGCAGCGCGGCCGCGCAGCCGGCGAGCGCGAGCGCCGCCTCGCCGTACGGGGCATCACCCGCAAGGCTCCAGTACGGCGCGAGCAGCGCGGCGGCCAACGGCAGCACGAACAGCGCGAGCGCCGCGTACTCGGCCGCGTCCCAGTTGGCGTCAGCCATGCCGCGCCGCAGCGATTCGCCGGGCGCGCGCGGCAGCCCGCCGGCGGGTGCGCGGCGTGCTGCGCGCGCGGCGCGATTGCGCCACGCGGCGAGCACCGCCATCGTCGTCACGAAGGCGAAGCCGATGCTCGCCGCGGGGATCCACTGCAAGAGATCGATGGCGTCCTCCCTGGGTCGGGAGGAAATGTACTACCGCGCGCGCGTCTTGGGCATGTAGCCGATCGGCGACAATAAATGGGGACAGACCCCATTTTTCGATATGCGAAAAATGGGGTCTGTCCCCAATTTCAAAGCGTGGGTGGGGCGGCGTAGTCGCCGCCGAGCGCGACGAGTCCCCAGGGCGCGGCCTGCGCGTCCCAGGAAAAGCCGATGTGACCGCCGAGCGAATGCGCGTCGCGGAACAGGCGCTGCATCGGATAACGGTCGTAAATGCCGTTCGCGCCCGCCATCGCGTGCAGCGTGTCGACCGCCTCGGTGCACAGGCCGACCGCCCAGGCGACATTCCGCTTGAAGCGCAGCTTTTCCTCGAGCGTCGGCTCGCGCCCGGACTCGGCGATCGCCTGGGCCTCGAGGAGGTCGTTCCTGCACACGAGGCGCGCGGCGTCCGCGCGCGCGCCGGCGGCAGCGACGCGCAGCTGCACGGCCTGGAACTCGCGCATGCGCGCCGCGGTGTAGCTGGTGCTGCGTTCGCGCACCGCGGCGGCAGTGAGCTCCACCGCGCCGAGCGCATTGCCGATCGCGGCCCCGGCGATGCAGTGCGAGCCGAGGCCCGAGAGCGGAATGCGGTAATGCGGGTTGGGGTTCGTCTTCGCGCCGGGGAAGTCCGCCCCGCCGCGCGCGAGCAGCATGCCGAGCGCGCGGTGCTCGGGCACGAATAGATCCTTCACCTTCACCGACTTGGAGCCCGTGCCGCGCATGCCGAGCACCTGCCAGTCGTCGACGATCTCGTATTCGCTCTTCGGCACGAGGCACATGCACCAGTCGACCGGCCGCTCGCCCTCCTTAACGGTGACCGCGAGCATGTTCCACTGCGCGCCGTCGACTCCGCTGGAGAAGTTCCAGTAGCCGCCGATCACGTAGCCGCCGTCGACCTTCTTCGCCGCGCCCTGCGGATAGGCGATTCCCGAGGCGATGAGCGCGTCCGGGTTCTCGCCCCAGACCTCTTCTTGCGCGCGCTCGTCGTACAGCGCGAGCATCCAGTGGTGGATCGCGAGATTGGCGCAGCTCCACGCGGTCGAGGCGCAGCCGCGTCCGAGCTCGGCGGGCACCTCGAACAGCGCCAAATAGTCGAGCTCCATGCCGCCCCAGCGCTTGGGCTGCGCGAAGCGCAGGAGCCCCGTGCGGTGCAGGTCGGCCTCGGTCTCGGGCAGCAGGCGTCGCGCCGCTTCGGCCTGCGGCGCGCGCGCGCGTAGCGCGGGCACCAGGGCGCGCGCGCGCGCGAGCGCCTCGGCGTAGGCGACGTTCGAGAAGTCGTTGCGCTTCTGCGGCGCGTTCACGCCGTCTCGCTCACGCGCGGCATCTTGGAGTAGTCCTCGCCGCCCCATTCGGGCGCGCCGGTGATGCCGAAGAAATTGAGCTCGATGGTGAGCCCGTTCGGGTCGCGCAGGAACAGCTGGTACAGGTGCGACTCGGGCAGGTAGCGCGGGCGGTACGCGACGCCCAGGCCCTTCAGGCGCTTCACGAACGCCTCGGGCTCGGTGGCGGCGAACGCGATGTGGTCGATGACGCCGCTCTGGTCGGTGGCCGCGTTCTTCGGCGTACCGAGGTAATAGAGCTCCGAGTTCGGGATGCCGTGCGGGCCCATGTGCACCTGGATCTTGCCGTTCACGCCGAGCCAGTAGCCCGGGAACGGGAAATTCGGCCGCGGCATCTCCTCGAAGCCGAGCACGTTCACGTAAAAGTCGCGCGTCGCTCCGAGGTCGTTGGCGCGCACGAAATAATGATTGATGTCGGCGATCGGCATGCTGGCCTCCTCCTCGTTCGCTGTCCGGCTAGTTTCGCCTCTCGCGCGGCCGCCGTCCAGCCGGCGCACGCTTGATCCAGGTCAAGGGGTCGCTCCCGCGCGCGCGTAGCGTGGCCGAATCAAGGGGAACGTCATGGACAAGCATCGCAGACGGTATTTGATCGCCGCGGCCGCGGCGAGCTTCGTTTCGCTGCCCGCTGCGCGCGCGCTCTCGGCGCCTTCGCCGCTCGTCGCGGTCTACAAGAACCGCGCCTGCGGCTGCTGCGGCGGCTGGATCGAGCACATGCGCGCGGCCGGATTCGAGCTGCGCGTGTTCGACGTCGACGACGTCACGCCGCACAAGCAGCGGCTCGGCGTCCCGCTCGCGCTCGCCTCGTGCCACACCGCCGAAGTCGGCGGCTACGCGATCGAGGGCCACGTGCCCGCGCAAGACGTGCGGCGGCTGCTCGCCGAGCGCCCCGCCGCGGCGCGCGGCCTCGCGGTGCCCGGCATGGTGCCGGGCTCGCCGGGAATGGACGGTCCGCGCACCGCGTACACGAGCTTGCTGTTCGACGCGCGCGGCGGCACGCACCCCTTCGCGCAGCACTAGGCCGCGCGGCGCCTCACAGCGTGCGCAGGAAGAGGATGATCTTCCAGATATCCTCGTCCTTCAGCTGGTCCTTGAACGGCGGCATCGCGCCGTTGAACTGGATGCCGCCCTCGGAAACGGTCCAGAAGTAAAAGCCGTCGGTCGCGATGCGCTTACGCCCGAGTCCGGCGAGCACCGCGGGCTTGGGATCGAGGCCGGTGGCGCCCGGCCCGTCGCCGTGCCCGCTGGCGCCGTGGCACACCGCGCAGTTCTGCTCGAACAGCGCCTTGCCCGCGGCGAGATTCGCCGCGCTCGCCGGCAGCGGATTGCGCAACGAGACGTACTTCGCATCGATGCCGTGATGCGTGACGTAGTAGTGGCGCGGCGAGGGTCCGCCGCGCGTCATGCCGCGCCCCATCTGCGCACCGGCCACGACCGGCAAGAGACAGGCCGCGAGAATGACGCACTTTGACAGGTTCGCTCTCATGCGGGAAGCCGGGCGTAGCGTCCGGCGAGTTCGATGAAGGATCTCTCCGACTCGGCCGCATTGAACGCCGCGCCGAGCTCCTCGTCAAGGATCGCGGCGACGCGGACCGCGAGCGAGCCGGCGAGGCGCGCATCCAGAAACAACAGCCGCGCGCGGCGCGCAAGTACGTCCTCGACCGTGCGCGCGTACTCGTAGCGCGCGGCAAAGCGCACCATCGCTTCGGTCAGGCCGGGCGCGAGCTCGCGCTCGGCTCCCGGCAGGCTCGCGACGAGCGCCGCCTCCGTGCCGTACAGGTGCAGCCCCGGCGGCGCGCTCACCGGCTGCTGCGCGCGTGCCGGCGCGCCGACGAGCGGGAGCGCTACGGTCGCGCCCGCGGCGCGCGCGCGCAGCAGCCCGCGCCCCATGCAGGCGGCGAGCACGTCCTCGGCCATCGCGCGGTAGGTGGTCCACTTGCCGCCGGTGACCGTGACCAGCCCGGAGCGCTCGGCGAGCACCAGGTGCTCGCGCGACAGCGTCTTCGTGTCGCCCGGGCGCGCGTCGGGCGGGCGCACCAGCGGGCGCAGCCCGACCCACGCCGAGCGCACGTCGGCGCGCGTCGGCGCGCGCTCGAGGATGCCGGCGGCCTCGCGCAGGATGAATTCGACCTCCTCGGCGAAGGGCTCCGGCTCGACGGCGAGGTCGCGGCGCGGCGTGTCGGTCGTGCCGAGGATCGTGGCGCCAAGCCAGGGCACGGCGAACAGCACGCGCCCGTCGCGCGTGCGCGGCACGAGCAGCGCGTGGCCGCCTGGCAGGAACTCGCGCCCGACCACCAGGTGCACGCCCTGGCTCGGCGCGACGAGCTCGCTGCCCGGGTCGCGATCCATGCGGCGGATCTCGTCGACCCACACGCCGGTCGCGTTCACCACGCAGCGCGCGCGCAGCGCGTACTGCGCGCCGCTCTCGCGGTCCACGGCGACCGCGCCGGCGACGCGCCCGTCCTCGTGCAGCAGGCCGACCGCGGCGCAGTGATTGACGACCAGCGCGCCGCGCGCGATTGCGCTGCGCGCGAGCGCCACCGCGAGGCGCGCGTCGTCGAACTGCGCGTCCCAGTAGCGCACCGCGCCCGCCAGGCCCGCGCCGCGCACGCCGGCCGCGGCCTCGAGCGTCGCGGCGCGGCCGAGGAACTCGGTGCGTCCCAGGCGCGCGCGCCCGGCGAGCAGGTCGTAGGCGAGCAGCCCGCCGCCGTAGAACCATTTCTCCAGCAGGCGGCCGCGCGCGCCGTACAGCGGCAGCACGAAGGGCAGCGGCTGCGCGAGGTGCGGCGCGTTCGCCAGCAGCCGCGCGCGCTCGCGCAGCGCTTCGCGCACCAGGTGCACATTGCCCTGCGCGAGATAGCGCACGCCCCCGTGCACGAGCTTGGTGGCGCGCGAGGAGGTGCCCTTGGCGAAGTCCTCGCGCTCGATGAGCGCCACCGCCAGGCCGCGCGCCGCGGCGTCCAACGCGACGCCCAGGCCCGTCGCCCCGCCGCCGATGACGAGCAGGTCGAGCGCCGGCGCGGCCGCCAGCCGGCGCAACAGCTCTTCGCGTGGCGGCTGCGGAGCGCTCATAGCGGCGCTATCTTGCCCTAAGTTTGGCCTTACACTGGGGCGCTCATGCGCGAAACCGCCACCGAAGAAGCGCGCGCCGCCGACGCGATCGAGGCGGCGGCCTACCGCGAGATGTACGCCGCGGCGCCGCCGCAGCTCGGCGCGCGGCTCGGCCTGGAGACGCGCGAGATCGGCGGGGCGACGCTGCTCGCCGCCTATCGCGGAGTGAAGTCCTGGTGGGTCCACCTCACCCCCGGCGCCGTCCCTGCGGCGCTCATTTCCTGGCTGGAAGCGCGCGGCTTCGCCCTGGCGAAGAGAATAGCCTGGGCCAAAATGCTGCGCGGTACCGAAGCGCCGCCCGAGGTCGCGACGCCGCTCGAAGTGCGTGCCGCGCGCGCGGGCGAGGAAGGAGCGCTCGCCGAATCGATCGCCGCCGGCTTCGGCATGCCGGCGGCCTTCGTGCCCTGGTTCGCCGCGCTCGCGCTGCGCGGCGGCTGGCTCGGCGCGGGCGCGAGCCGCATCTTCACCGAGACCGGAGAGCAGGTGGGCGATGAGCACAATCCCTCGCTCGCCAACATGCAGTGGTGCGGATTTACGCGAGTGTGCTCGCGCCTGAACTACGCCTCACCCTAGCTCCACAGAGCACGCAGCCGGCCGGCGACGTCGATCGGCGCCGCGTCCGCGGCGCGCGGCGCGGGCGCGCTTTCCGCCTCGGGCCAGGTGCGCGCTTCGAGGCAGCGCATCACCGCGCGGGTGAGGAAGCGGCTCGTCGCGCCGTACACGTGCGCATCGCCGCGGCGCGCCTGCTGGGTCACGTAGTAGCGCAAGGGGGCGAGCAGGTGCAGCTCGCTCTTCGCGCGCGTCATCGCCACGTACAGCAGGCGCCGCTCCTCCTCGACCAGCTCCGCGCGTCCCGTCGCGAACTCGGACGGGAAGTTGCCGTCGGCGACGTTCAGCACGTACACCGCGTCCCATTCCTGGCCTTTCGCCGAGTGCACGGTCGAGAGCACCAGGTAATCCTCGTCCAGGTGCGGCGCGCCGGCAAGATCGCCGCTCGCGCGCGGCGGGTCGAGCGCGAGCTCGGTGAGGAAGCGCTCGCGCGTCGCGTACTGCTGCGCGACGCGCTCGAGCTGCACGAGGTCGCCCGCGCGCGCCTCGAGCGCGTCGTACCTCGCCTCGAGCAGCGGCTCGAGCCACTCGCGCACCCGCCCCACCTGCCCCTGCCAGGGACCCTCGGGCACGGCGAGCGAGACCATCAGGGAACCGAAATCCCGATTCAGGTCCGCAAGGACATTCCATGCATGGCCCTGCGCCTCGAAGCGTGTATAGGTGCGCGCCGCGGTGGCCGGCCCGACGCGCGGCAGCAGCTGCAGCGCGCGGAACGCCGCGACGCGGTTCTTCGGGTTGTCGGCCCAGCGCAGCACCGCGAGCAGGTCCTTGACGTGCGCCGCCTCGAGGAACTTGAGCCCGCCGTACTTGACGTAGGGGATGTTGCGCCGCACGAGCTCGAGCTCGAGCACGTCGCTGTGGTGCGAGGAGCGAAACAGCACCGCCTGGCGCCTGAGCGCGAGGCCGCGCTCGCGCGCCTCGAGCACGCCGGTCACCACGTAATCGGCCTGCGCCTGGTCGTCGGCCACGGTGACGTAGCGCGGCGGCGCGCCCGCGCCGCGCGCCGCCTTGAGCGTCTTCGCGTAGCGGCGCGTGCCCTCGGCGATCAGCGCGTTGGCCGCGTCGAGCACGCCTTGCGTCGAGCGGAAGTTCTCCTCGAGCGTGAGCACGGTGGCGGGCGGCGCGTACTGCGCGGGAAAGCCGAGGATGTTCTCCACGCTCGCCGCGCGGAACGAGTAGATCGCCTGCGCATCGTCGCCCACCACCGTGACGCCGTCGCCCGAGGGACGCAGCGCTTTCAGGATCTCGGCCTGCAGCACGTTGGTGTCCTGGTACTCGTCGACCAGGATGTGGTCGAAGGCGCCGCCGATGTCGGCGGCGAGCGGAGCGTCCGACATCATCGCGTGCCAGTAGAGCAGCAGGTCGTCGTAGTCGAGCGCCTGGTTGGCGAGCTTTTTCTCGACGTAGGCGCGGTAAAGGCGCGCGAGCTCCTGCTCCCATTCGGCGCACCACGGGAAGGCGTCTGCGAGCGTCGCGGCGAGCGTGCGCTGCGTGTTGACGCGTTGCGAGTAGATCGCGAGGCAGGTGTCCTTGCGCGGGAAGCGCTTCTCCGTCTGCGACAGGCCGAGCTCGTGGCGCGCGACGTCCATCAGGTCGGCCGCGTCGCCGCGGTCGAGCACGCTGAAGCTCGCGTCCAGCCCGAGGCGCGCGCTATGGCGGCGGATGAGGCGGTTGGCGATCGAGTGGAAGGTGCCGGCCCAGGGCAGCCTCACCTCGCGCGCAGCCGCGCCGACGATCTTCTGCGCGCGCCGCGTCATCTCCTCGGCCGCGCGGCGCGTGAAGGTGAGCAGCAGGATCCTCTCCGGGCTCGCGCCTTCCAGCACCACGTGCGCGACGCGGTGCGCGAGCGTGTTCGTCTTGCCGGTTCCCGCCCCCGCGACGATCAGCAGCGGCGCATTGCCGAAGCAGGCCGCGGCGCGCTGCGCGCCGTTCAGGCGCTCGAAAACGGAGCTCGCTTGCATGCCGCAACTATAGGCGAACGCTGTATATCTATCCAGTCTCAGCCCTTGCGCGCCATCTCCCGGTAGAAGGCACGGATGCGCCGGGCGTTCACGCCCAGGTCACTTTGGCCGGCGCGCGAGGCCGAGCGGATGTCGACGCGGCTCGCTGCACCGAGCGGCGTGACGCGGATGACGATGTCGTCCTTGAAGCCGAAGAAGCGCGTCGTGTCGGTCGCCTCGATGCGCAGCGCCTGCGGATCGGCGAGCGCGATCTGCCAGCCGAGCGCGCGCGCCGCCTCGAGGCAGCGCCGATACGCGGCCGCCGGATGCGCGCCGAGCGCGAGCGGCAGGATGTCGGGATAGGCCTTGCGCTGCGCCTCGGCCGCCGCGGCGCCGGGGTAGGCCGCACCGTCCGGCGAGACCCGCCGCAGCGCCGCGAGCGCGACGAACTGGGGCGGGTTCACGGTGTCGGTGCTGATGTCGTGGATCGGCGGCACGCGCTGCGCGTCGCGCTGCATGGCCCAGGGCACGCCGAAGCTCACCGCGCCGGCTGCGACGCCGAGCACGAGCGCGGGGATCGCGCGGCGCATGCCGATGCGCCAGGCGAGCGCGATCGCCGCTACGCACAGCAGCGCGCCCGCTGCGCCGGCCCAGGCGCCGGCGGCGAGCAACCCGAAGGTGACATGCAGACCCCACACGCCGAGGCGGTTGCCCAGCCCGGAGGCGAGCAGCGCGCTCGCCCCCGCCACGGCGATGGCGAAGGCGAGCCACACGGCGAGGCGGGCACTGCGGGGGCTGTTTCTTGAATCCACCATCGGCCAATGATGGACCATTTCGCGGCTCGGTGGTTCGTCGTTTTGCCGCGGGCGCCGGCGGGCCCGGGCCGCCGCCACCGGGGAAGGTAGGAAACGACGGGCCCGAGCCGCCTGGCGATCGAACTCGGATCCCATTAGAGCGCCGCGCGCCCCGCGCGTCAGTCAGAACTCGCCTGCGACGTGCAGCGCGTCACGCGGCTGACAATTTCTTGCCGCGCTCAGCGGCTGACGCGGTTGCGGCCCGATTCCTTGGCGCGGTACAGCGCGCCGTCGGCAGCTTTGATCACCTCGGCGGGCGTGACGAGGCGCTTGCCCGGCGCCGCCACGCCGATCGACACGGTGACCGACACCGCCTCCTCGGTGCGCCCGGGGCCGCGCCGCCTGCTTCCTTTCCTGTCGTTCTTCGGGCGGCGCTGCTCGCGCAACGCCATGCGGTAGCGCTCGATCCCTTGGCGCACGTCTTCAAGATGCGGCAGTGCCTCCTTGCTCGCGACGTCGGGGAACAGCACGGTGAACTCCTCGCCGCCGTAGCGGAACGCGCGCCCGCCGCCGCCGACCTCGGCCAGGCGCGCCCCCACCAGGCGCAGCACCTGGTCGCCGACGTCGTGCCCGTAGGTGTCGTTGAATTTCTTGAAATGGTCGACGTCGACCATGGCGATCGTGTACTCCGGGCCGAGCGCGCGCAGGCGCTCCTCGAGCGCGCGGCGGCTCGGCAACCCGGTGAGCTCGTCGCGGAACGCCATGCGGTGCGACTCCTGCAGCACCGCGACCAGCAGGATCGCGCCGGCTGCCGACATGAACGCGCCGAACACCCCGTGCGCGCTCTCCCCCCAGCAGGCGATCAGGAACGCGACCAGCGCGCCCGCCTTGCCGATGTCAGTCGGCGAATGGCGCGGCCAGGCGCGCCAGGCGGCGGCGCCGAATGCGAGTGCGAACATGACGCGCGCCGCGAAAGGCACCGGCGGCGAGCGCAGCGTCCAGTGGTTGAGCAGGTGCTCCCACGCGATGCCCGAGAATGCGCTGCGCCCGGCGCTCGCCATCCACGCGACCAGCAGCGCTTCGGCGGCGATGAGCAGCAGCCAGCGCCAGCTGCCGTGATGCACCACGCCGCGCTCCGGCAGCACGAGCGCAAGCAGCACGTTGAACGGTACCAGCAGCGCAAGCGCCGTATACGCGGCCCGTGCCGGGAAGCTCGCCGGTCCGAGCTGCAGCGCGTAGCGGTAGCCGGCGTAGGCCGCCAGCAGCGAGACGGCCGCGACGAAGGCGCGGCCGCGGTTGAACCACAGCGTCACTGCCGCGGCGAGCGCGAGTACGGCGTACGGGCCATAGTCGCCCAGGCCGGCGAGCGACGGCGGCAGCGCCGGGCCCAGCGCGAGCGCGAGCGCCGCGAGCAGCAGGATCGCAAGCGGCGCGGCGGCGAGGCGCAGCGTGAACGGGAGCGCGTCTTGCATCGGCGCAGCTTACGCGCGGTGGCGCGACTCGCCGGTCGCCACTCCGCCGGCGATCAGGTGCGCCGCGCGCAGGGGCTCGGGCAACAGCCCGTTCAGCGCGAAGCGGCGCAAGAGCGACTCGGCCTCGGCGAGCGACAGCCCCGCGCGCTGCACCCACAGCCCGGCGGCCGGCTCCATCGGGCCGGCGCGCTCGATCAAGCGCCACTTGCGCGCCCCGCCCTGCACGTGCGCGAGCAGCGCGCTGCGGATCTTCGCCAGATTCGGCTTCTTGCGCGCCACCACCAGCACCGGCAGGCCGAGTGCGGCATGCAGCGCCGGCAGGTCTACAACATTGAACCCGGCGAAGGCGATGCCCTGCAGCAGCACCGCGTGCAGCTGCGCGCGGAAGCGCGAGCGGCGCACGCAGTCGGCGAGCGCGCGCGTCGCGTCGGCGCCGTCGCGCCGCACGCGCGTCGCGAGCACGCCCTCGAGGCGCGCGCCGGCGTATACCGCGCCCACGACCGGCACCGCGCCGCGCTGCGCGCGCGCAAAAGGCGCGTCGTCGAAGCCGACCACGTGCGCGAAGCGCCGCCTCATCGCTCCTCCTCCGGCGCGCGGATGCGGCGGAACGCGCGCCACAGCAGAAGGTCGTAGCCGATCTTGATCAGCGCGCCGGCGACGAGCGGCGCCCACAGCGCGCCCGCCTGCATCGCGCCGCCGGCGAGCGCGGGCGCGGCGATGCGGCCGCTCGCGCGCGCGAGCTGCGAAAGCCCCGAGGCCCAGGCACGCTCGTGCGCCGGCACGATCGCCATCAGGTAGGACTGGCGCGTCGGCACGTCCATCTCCGAGAGCCCCTCGCGTACGATGAACAGCGCCGCGGCGATCGGGAAGGTCGGCGCGAGCGGCAGCGTGAGCAGCAGCAGGCCCGAAGGAAGGTGGGTGAACACCATGGTGTTCACCAGGCCGATGCGGCGCGAGAGCCAGGCCGCAACGAAATGCGACAGCACGGTCATGATGCGCGCGGCGAGGAACAGCGCCGCGAGCGCGCCTTCGGACACGCCGAAGCGCAGGTAGAGGAAGTAGGCGATCAGCGCCGAGCCGATAAAGCCGCCGCCGAAGGCGTCCAACCCGGCGAGCAGCGAGAAGTTGCGCACCGCGCGGCGCACCGCCTGCGGCGCGTGCAGCGCGAGCGCCGGCGGCGCGGCGGCGCCGCGCTCGACCGCGGGGGAGAGCCGCGCGTAGGCGAGCGCCGCGCCTGCGAGCAGCAGGCTGTAGCCGACGAGCGTCGCGTCGTAGGCCTGCGCCTCCGCGACGCCGAAGCGGTCGCGCAGTAGCGCCGGCAGCGCGGCGAGCAGCGCGCCGACGGCGGTGCCGGCGTCCTGCAGCGCGTTGTACCAGGCGAATACCTGGGTGCGCTCGCTGTCGGCGGTGGTGGCGGGCAGGATCGCCTGCTCGAGCGCCTGCGCGCCGCCGCGATCGGTGCCCTGCGTATTCAGCATGCCGAGGAATGCCGCCGCGGCGAGCGCCCAGCGCGACTCGAGCAGCGCGAATGCGAGTCCGCCGCCGGCGGCGAGCGAGGCGAGCGCCACCAGGCTGCGGCGCCGGCCGACGCGGTCGGCGAGGAACGTGCTGTAAGCAGTGCCGCCTGCGACCCCGACGAAGCCCGCGGTGAGCACGAAGCCGACCTCGGACTCGTCGAAGCCGCGCTTGGCGAGGTACACCGCGGCGAGTACGCTGATCGAGCCGGCCGCGAGCCCGCGCAGCAGCGCGGCGGTGTAGATGAGGACGCGGTCGCCGCGCGGCCCGCTCACGCGAAGGCGTCGGGCCGGAAGCCGACGTCGCACACCCGGCCGCGCTGCGCGCGCTTGCCCTCGTAGTCCTTCAGCATCTTCGCGTCGAGCGCTGCGCTCTTCCTCGTGCGCTTGAAGCCGGACACAGTGAGCGCGCCCTTCGGCTCGAGCGCGGCGACCGCGGCGAGCGTGATCTTCTCGGGCAGTGCAATCAGCTGCACGCCGACGCCGCCGTTCGGCCGCAGCGGCAGCTCGCCCATCGGGAACACGAGCAGCCGCGCATCCGAGGACAACGCGGCGACCTTCATCTTCGCCGGCTCGCCGGCGAAGGCGACCGGCACGTTGGCGCGCGCGCCCTCGGCGACCGCCATGAACTCCTTGCCGGCGCGCGTCTTGGAGACGAGGTCCCCCAGGCGGCACAGAAAGCCCTGCCCGGCGCTCGAGCTCATCAGCAGCGCCTGCTCCACGTCGCCGCTCGCCATCCACACGATCTCGTCGCCCTCGCAGTTGACCAGCGCGTTCATCGGCTGGCCTTCGCCGCGCCCGCTCGGCAGGTTGGCGGCCTCGACGGTGAACGCCTTGCCGCGCGCCGAGAGGAACAGCACCGGCGAGGTGGTCTTGCACTCGAGCGCCTGCAACAGGCCGTCGCCGTCCTTGAAGCCCACCGTGGCGAGGTCGATGCCGTGCCCGGCGCGCGCGCGCACCCAGCCCTTCTGCGACAGGATCACGGTGAGCGGCTCCTCGAGCACGCTGCGCTCGATCTGCGCACGCTCCTCGGGCTTGATCAGCGTGCGGCGCTCGTCGCCGTACTTCTTCGCGTCCTCGTCGAGCTCCCTGACGACGACCTTCCTCAGCTCCTTGTCGTCACCGAGCAGCGTCTTCAGCCCCTTCCTCTCGGCCTCGAGCGATTTTCTCTCGTCGTTCAGCTTGATGCCGTCGAGCCTGGTGAGCTGGCCCAGGCGCAGGTTGACGATGTCCTCGGCCTGGCGCTCGCTCAGCTTGTACTTCTTCTGCAGCTTTTCCTTCGCCTCGGGCTGGTCCTCGGCCGCGCGGATGAGCTTGATGATTTCCTCGATCTTCACGTAGGCGATCAGGCGGCCCATGACGATGTGCAGCCGCTCTTCGCATTTCGCCAGGCGGTGCGCGGTGCGCCGGCGCACCGTCTGCACGCGGAACTCGCCCCACTCGCGCAGCACCTCGACGACGCCCTTGGTCTCGGGCAGGCCGTCGAGGCCCAGCCAGGTGAGGTTGACCGCGTAGCGCGTCTCGAGCGAGGTCTGCACCAGCAGCGCCTTCATCGTCTCGGCCGGGTCCTGGCGCGAGCTGCGCGGCTCAATCACCAGGCGCAGCTTCGATTTGCGGTCCGACTCGTCGCGCACCGACTCGACCAGGTCGAGCACGAACTGCTTGAGGCGCTTCTGCTCCTGCGACACTTCCTTCTTGCCGGCCGCGGGCCTGGGGTTGACCAGGGCCTCGATTTCCTCGAGCACCTGCCGGCAGGACACGCCGTGCGGCAGCTCGTTGACCACGATGCGCCACTGGCCACGCGCGAGCGGCTCGACCGCCCAGCGCGCGCGCAGCGCGATCGAGCCGCGCCCGGTCTCGTAGGCCTGGCGCAGCTCCTCGGGCGGCGAGATGACCTGGCCGCCGCCGGGAAAGTCCGGTCCCGGCAGGCGCTCGAGCACCTCGTCCAGCTTCGCGCGCGGATGGCGTATTACCCAGGCCGCTGCGGCCGCGACCTCCTTCAGGTTGTGCGAGGGGATGCGCGTAGAGAAGCCCACCGGGATGCCGAACGAGCCGTTCAGCAGGCCGAAGGGCAAGCGCGCCGGCAGCAGCACCGGCTCGTCGAACTTGCCGTCGTAGTTCTTCTGGAAGTCGACCGTGCCCTCGCCGATCTCCGCGAGCATCAGCTCGGCGATGCGCGCGAGCTTCGCCTCCGTGTAGCGGTAGGCCGCGGCGCCGTCGCCGTCGCGCGAGCCGAAGTTGCCCTGCCCGTCGATCAGGGGATAGCGCATTGAGAACGGCTGCGCGAGGTGCACCAGCGCCTCGTAGGTCGACGAGTCGCCGTGCGGGTGGTACTTGCCGAGCACCTCGCCGACGTAGCGCGCGCACTTGGCGAAGCCCTGCGCGCCGCCCGGTGTGTCGGCCATTGCATACAGGATGCGTCGCTGCACCGGCTTGAGGCCGTCGGCGATCTCCGGCAGCGCGCGCGCCTTGACCGTCGACACCGCGTAGCCGAGGTAGGCCTTCGAGGCGTGGCGCTCGATCGGCGCCGCTTCGTCGCCGTTGTCAGGGGTGAAGAGATCCAGCGTTTGCGTGTCGTCCATCGCTCACTCGAATAAAGGCAGTTGGCGGTTGGCCAGTGCGACCGCGAGCTCGACGGCGGCTTTTGCCTTGTCGAGAGATTCCGTGGCGCCGGTTCTGCCGGCGGCCTCCCAGCTGTAGCGTCCCTGCCCGGCGAGCGTCACCTTGCCGAGCATCGCCTTGCCCAGCCAGTATGCGTGTCCCTTGTAGCTTCGCTCCCAGTAGGGCTTTTGTCTGGAGGATTTTTTCTTTTTCGCCATCTCCCCTCCCGCAACGCAAATAGGGACAGACCCTATATTCTGCATAGCGAAAAATGGGGTCTGTCCCCATTTTTCATACGTCGGCCTCGACGCTCTTCCAGTGCTCGCGCATCCAGTTGCGCCGGCCCTCGGCTTCGCCCGAATCCATCAGCAGCTCGAAGGTTGCGCGCACCTGCTTGATCTTGGCCGCGTCGAGCTGCATGCGCACCAGGCGTCGCGTGTCCGGGTTCATGGTCGTTTCCCACAGCTGCTCGGGGCTCATCTCGCCCAGCCCCTTGAAGCGCGAGATTTCCCAGCTTCCCTCGCGCAGCTTGTCCTTCCTGAGCTGCTCGAGCGTCTCCTCGAGCTCGTCGTCGTCCAGGCAGTACAGGCGCCGCGCGGGCTTGCCCTTGCCCTGGCCGGGCACCTCGACTTTGTACAGCGGCGGCTGCGCGACGTACACGTGGCCGGCCTCGACCAGCCGGGGCGCGTGCATGAAGAAGAAGGTGAGCAGCAGCGCCTGGATGTGGCCGCCGTCCACGTCGGCGTCGGTCATGACGATGATCTTGCCGTAGCGCAGCCCCGAGAGGTCCGCGCTCTCCTCCGCGCCGTGCGGGTCGACGCCGATCGCGGTGGCGATCGCCTGCAGCTCCTTGTTGGCGAGCACCGTGCGCGCGTCCTTCGACATGGTGTTCAGCACCTTGCCACGCAGGGGCAGCACGGCCTGCGTCTCCTTGTCGCGCGCCTCTTTGGCCGAGCCGCCGGCCGAATCGCCCTCGACCATGAACAGCTCGTTGCGCGAGGTGTCGCCCGAGGCGCAGTCGACGAGCTTGCCCGGCAGGGTCGCGACGCCCGAGGACTTCTTGCGCTCGAACTTCTTGCCCTTCGACATGCGCGACAGCGCCTGCTCGACCGCGAGCTCGACGATCTTCTTGCCTTCCTCGGGATGCGCGTTCAGCCACAGCTCGAAGGCGTCGCGCACGCACAGCTCGAGGAGCCGCGTGGCGTGCCGCGAGGTGAGCTTTTCCTTGGTCTGGCCGTGGAACTGGGTGCGTACGATGCGCGCCGAGAGCGTGAAGCAGGCGCGCGACCACAGGTCGTCGGCGATCAGCTTGACCCCCTTGGGCGTGAGCCCGCGCGTCTCCATGAAGGCGCGCAGCGCCTCGAAGATGCCGTTGCGGAAGCCCGCCTCGTGCGTGCCGTGCGAGCGCGTCGGGATCAGGTTGACGTGGCTGTCGGCGAACACCTCGCCCTCGGCCACCCAGCCGATCGCCCAGGCGGCGCCTTCGCCGGCCTCGATCTCCGCGCTCTCGCCCTGCGCGAAATAGCGCTCGCCGCTGAACAGCGGCGCGACGAGCTCGCGTCCCTGCAGCATGAACTCGAAGTACTGCGCCATACCGCGCTCGTACTTCCAGGATTTCTCTTCCCTGCCTTCGACGCGCAGCACCGTGCTGAGGCCGGGCAGCAGGTAGGCCTTCGAGCGCACCAGGTGCTCGAGCTCGGCGAGCGGAATGTTGGGCGAGTCAAAGTACTTCGGATCGGGCCAGACGCGCACCACGGTACCTGTCCCGCGGCGCTCCTTCGCCTTCTCGCTCTTCAGTTTCTGCTTCAGCTCCCCGCCCTCGAAGGCGAGCGTGTGCTTCTCGGGGCCGCGGTACACCGTCACCTCGAGCCGTTTCGCGAGCGCGTTGGTCACCGCGACGCCGACGCCGTGCAGCCCGCCCGAGATGTGGTACACCGAGTCGCCCGAGCGGTTGAACTTGCCGCCGGCGTGCAGCATCCCGAACGCGACCTCGACCGCGGGCTTCTTTTCCTCCGGATGCATGTCGACCGGGATGCCGCGGCCCTCGTCGGCCACCTCGACCGAGCCGTCCTTGAACACCGTGACGCCGATCCTCTTGCCGTAGCCGGCGAGCGCCTCGTCCACCGCGTTGTCGATCACCTCCTGCACGATGTGCAGCGGATGCACGGTGTGGGTGTACATCCCCGGCATGCGGCGCACCGGCTCGAGGCCCTTGAGGGCCTGGATTGCTGACGCGTCGTAAGCTTGCCTTGCCATGTATCTAGTGCCTGTTCCTTGCCGTAACCCTACATATTGTAGTCGGCGCCGCCGCACGGCGCTCGGGAACCCGGATCGCCGCCCCCGGTCTCAGTGTGATGGACCGCCGCCGCGCCCTGAAATTCGCCGCCGGCCTGGCCGCCGCCCCGCTTGCGCTGCCCGCGCGCGGCGCCGTCCTTGACCCCACGCCGGCCTGCCCGGGCGAAGGCGCCACACCGCGCCAGACCGAGGGGCCGTTCTACAGCCCGCGCTCCCCGCTCAAGTCGAGCTTTCGCGCCGACGCGCAAGGCGAGCCCCTGCTATTGCAGGGCTACGTGCTCGATGCGCGCTGCCGGCCGATCCCGGGTGTCTGGCTCGACCTGTGGCACGCCGACGCCTCGGGTGCCTACGACAACCAAGGCTTCCGGCTGCGCGGGCACCAGTACGCCGACGCCGGCGGACGCTACCGCTTCGAGACGATCGTCCCCGGGTTATACCCGGGGCGCACGCGCCACTTTCACCTCAAGCTACGCGCTCCGGGGACGCGGCGCACGCTCACCACGCAGCTCTACTTCCCGGACGAGCCCGAAAACGCGCGCGACACGCTGTTTCGCAGCGAGCTCCTGCTGCGCATCGACCGCGCCGCGGGGGTTGCGCGCTTCGACTTCGTGCTCGAAGCCTAGCACTTAGTACAAAGCAAATGGCCCATTCGGGCCATTCGTAAGATATCCTGAGGTTTCCCTACCCAATCGGGGCGGAGTCGATTACGCTCCCGCCCCATGCAACCGGATCTCGCCGCGGCGGCCCTCGCCGGCCTTGCCAAGCGCCGGGTTTTGGCCGTCGCCGTGCTGCGCCAGGGGCGCATCGTGTGGGCCAGCCCCGCGTTGCTCGCCCTGTTCGCGCTCGAGCCGGAGGGCGCTGTCGGCAAGCGCTTCATCGAGCTGGTGGCGCCCGACGACCGGGGCACGCTCGCGAGCGCGCTGGACGAGACGCCCGGCGCCGAGGCGCCGCCGACCTCGTTCCGCGCCCTGCGCCTGGACGGCAGCCAGTTCGACGCCGAGCTGACGAGCTCGGCGTTCGATTTGCCGGGCGGCCCCGGGGCGGTGGTCGCGCTGAGCGACGTCACCGAGCAGCGCCGCGCGCAGACCCAGCTCTCCTACCTCGCCTTCCGCGACCCGCTCACCGAGCTGCCCAACCGCGCGTTGTTCTTCGACCGGCTGCGCCAAGCGCTGGTCGACGCGCGCCGCCACGGCAACACCTTCGCCGTGCTGGTGAGCGACCTGGACGGCTTCAAGCTGATCAACGACCGCTACGGCCACGAGACCGGCGATGCGCTGCTGCAGGTGGCCGCCAAGCGACTGCGCGCTGCGACGCGCGAGGGGGACACGGTGGCGCGCATCGGCGGCGACGAGTTCTCCGCGCTGCTTGCGCGCGCCGCGAGCCAGGAGGACGCCGCCATCGTGGCCGCGCGCATGGTACGTGCGCTCGACGCGCCTATCGTCGTGGGCGGACAGCCCTGCCAGGTCGGCGTGAGCATCGGCGTCGCCCTGTACCCGGTCAACGGCAAAGACATGGACACGCTGGTCGCGCACGCCGATGGTGCGATGTATGCCGCCAAGCGCGCCGGCGGAAAATGCTTCAAGTTCGCGGGCGAGCGCGACCCGGAGATCTCCGGCCCACTGCGGCTGCCCTTCCTCGAGTGGAGCGAGGCGCACGCGGTCGGCGTGCCGCTCATGGACGAGCAGCACAAGCAGCTTGCGACGCTCATCAACCGGCTGGGCGAGGAGCTCAAGGCGGGCCACGAGTCGGATCGCCTGAACGAGTCGCTCGCCATGCTGGTCGAGGCCGCGCGCGCGCACTTCGCCGACGAGGAGCGCCTGATGACCGAGGCCGGCCTCGGCGCTGCCGCCGAGCGCCACAAGCAGGAGCACCGCAGGCTGCTCGAAGAGCTGCAGAGCCAGGCGGCGAAATTCGACGGCCGCAGCATGGCGCTCAGCATGCGCTACCTGAATTTCTGGCTGCTGCACCACATCGAGACCATGGACAAGCCGCATGCCAAGCTGATGCTCGAGCGCGGCCTGGTGCAGGGGCAGGGCGCCGGCCGCGCGACTCCGGCGAGCGGCGTCACACGCGCCGCACCGTTCGCATCGGCGGGCTAGAGTCAGTTTGACGCAAGTCAAGGGGCGGCGCACGCCGCCCCTTATCCTGCAGCAGTCACCTGCAGGAACTCCCGGAGATGAAGAGATATCTGGCCGGCGCGGCGCTCGCAGGCGCGCTGCTCGCGCCTCCTGCCGCGCCCGCCGGCGAAGCGCAGCTCAAGATGACCGCCGCCCAGCTCGAGGCGCTCGGCGTGCAGACAGTCGTCCTGGAGCAGCGCGCCGCCGGAAGCATCGAGGGCCTGCCGGCGCAGGTCGTGGTGCCCAACAACCAGGTGCAGGTGGTGAGCGCTCCCTTGCCGGCGCTGGTCGAGCGCGTGCTGGTCGCCACGCAGCAATCCGTCGCGCAGGGCCAGCTGCTCGCGCGCCTGCATAGTCCGGAGCTCGCCGACCTGCAGCACACCTTCCTGCAGGCGGCGACGCAGGCGAGCCTCGCACGCGCGAATCTCGAGCGCGACGAGAGCCTGTACGCCGAAGGCATCATCGCCGAGAGCCGGCTGCTCGCCGCGCGGGCGCACCGCACCGAGACATCGGCCGACCTCGCCGAGCGCACGCAGGCCCTGCATATGGCGGGCATGTCGCAGGCCGAAATCGACCGATTGCGCGCGGGGCACCACGTCGGGACGGCCATCGAGCTGAGGGCGCCGATCGCCGGCGTGGTGCTCGAGCAGCTCGCGTACGCCGGGCAGCGGCTCGACGCGGCCGCGCCGGTCCTGAAGATCGCGCGCCTCGAGCCGCTGTGGCTGGAAATCCAATTGCCCGTGGCGCGCCTCGCCGAGGTGCGCCAAGGCGCCGCAGTGCGCGTCCCGGCGCAGCACGCCGCGGGCCGCGTCATCGCGATCGGCCGCAGCGTCTCGGAGGCCAATCAGACCGTCATGGTGCGCGCCGAAGTCGACCGCAACGCCGCGGCGCTGCGCCCGGGACAGTTCGTCGAAGCCTCGATCGCCGCCGCGGGCGGCGAGGTGCAATGGTCTGTCCCGAGCGCCGCAGTGGCGCGCGTGAAAGGCCGAACGGTGGTGTTCGTGCGCAGCGCCGAGGGCTTTCGCGCACAGCCGGTGAGCGTGCTGAACGAGACCGCCGCGCAGGCGGTGGTCAGCGGCCGCCTGGAGGCGGGTGAGCGCATCGCGGTGAAGGGCGTCGCCGCGCTCAAGGCGGCGCTGGTCGGAATCGGGGCGGAGTAGATGCTGAACCGGCTGGTCGAGTTCTCGCTCACCCAGCGGCTGCTCGTCATCGTCGTCACGCTCGGTCTCGGCGTGGCGGGCGTGCTCGCGTTGCGCGAGCTGCCGATCGACGCCTACCCGGACGTCTCCTCGACGCAGGTCAAGGTGATCATGAAGGCGCCGGGCATGACGCCGGAGGAGGTCGAGGCGCGCATCACCACGCCGATCGAGCTGGAGCTGCTGGGCATCCCTCACAAGCGCGTCGTGCGCTCGGTGTCCAAGTACGCGATCGCCGACATCACGCTCGACTTCGAAGACGGAACCGACATCTACTGGGCGCGCCAGCAGGTGGCCGAGCGGCTGTCGAACGTCGCACGCGATCTGCCCGCGGGCGTGTCCGGCGGGCTCGCGCCGATCACCACGCCGCTCGGCGAGATGTTCATGTTCACCATCGAAGGCGACAAGCTGTCGCTCGCCGAGAAGCGCACGCTGCTCGACTGGACGATCCGCCCGGCGCTGCGCACCCTGCCGGGCGTCGCCGACGTGAACGCGCTCGGCGGCATGGTGCGCAGCTTCTCGGTGGTGCCGGACCACGCGGCGCTCGGCGCGCGCGGCGTGACGCTGGAAATGCTCGCCCGGGCGCTCGCCGCGAACAACCGCAACGACGGGGCCGGACGGGTGCGCGACGGCGAGGAAACGCTCGTGGTGCGCGCCGAGGGTGCCGTGCGCGACGTCGACGACGTGAAGGCGATCGTGATCGCGGCGCGCGACGGCGGGGTGGTACGGGTCGGCGACGTGGCGAGCGTGCACATCGGCAACCTGACGCGCTACGGTACCGTGACGCAGAACGGCCGCGGCGAGGCGGTCGAGGGGCTGGTGCTCGGCCTGCGCGGCGCCAACGCGCAGCAGGTGGTCGACGACGTGCGCGCACGTCTCGCCGCGCTCGCGCCGAGCCTGCCGCCGGGCGTGACGACCAGCGTGTTCTACGACCGGGGCGCGCTCGTCGAGCGGGCGGTCGGCACGGTGTCCAAGGCGCTCGGCGAAGCCGTGGTGCTCGTGCTCGTGCTGCTGGTGCTGTTCCTGGGAAACCTGCGCGCGGCGCTCACCGTCGCGCTCATGCTGCCGCTTGCGGCGCTCGGCACCTTCATCCTGATGAGCGTCGGCGGGATGTCGGCCAATCTCATGAGCCTGGGCGGCCTCGCGATCGCGATCGGCATGCTGGTCGACGCCGCGGTGGTGGTGGTCGAGAACGTGGTCACGCACCTGTCGCAGGAATCGAGGCGCGGCCTGCCGCGGCTGAACATCATCTACCGCGCGGTGAGCGAAGTGACGCTGCCGGTCACTTCGGGCATCGCGATCATCGTCATCGTGTTCCTGCCGCTGCTCACCCTGCAGGGGCTGGAGGGCAAGCTGTTCATCCCGGTCGCGCTCTCGATCGTGTTCGCGCTGTCGGCCTCGCTCGTGCTGTCGCTCACCGTCGTGCCCGTGCTCGCCTCGTTCCTGCTGCGCGAGGGCGGGCACGGCGAGCCGTGGCTGCTGCGCGCCGCGTTGCGCGTCTACGAGCCGGTGCTGCGCTGGGCGCTCGGCCACTCGCGCGCGGTGATCGCGGCGGCGCTCGTCGCGCTCGGCGGCGCGCTCGGCGTGTACCTGCTGATCGGCAAGACGTTCATGCCGCCCATGGACGAAGGCGACCTGATCATCGGCCTGGAGATGCTGCCCTCGATCAGCCTGGAGGCGAGCGCGGACAGCAATCTGCGCGTCCAGCGCGCGATCCTGCAGGCGGTGCCCGAAGTGACGCGCATCGTCGCGCGCACCGGCTCCGACGAGCTCGGGCTCGATCCGATGGGCCTCAACCAGACCGACACTTTCCTCGTCCTCAAGCCCAAATCGCAATGGCGCAGGCCAGACAAGGCCTGGCTGATGGACGAGCTGCGCAAGGTGATGACGCGTTTCCCGGGCGTGGCCTACAGCTTCACGCAGCCGATCGAGATGCGGGTCGCCGAGATGCTGGTCGGCGTTCGCGGCGACGTCGCGGTGAAGATCTTCGGCACGGACCTCGGCACGCTGAACACGCTGGCCGAAAAGACGGTCGAGACGCTGAAGGGGATCCGCGGCGCCGAGGACGTGCTCACGGTGAAGAACGAGGGCGTGCAGTACCTCTCGGTCAGAATCGACCGCCTCGCCGCCGGCCGCATGGGCCTGTCGGTGGACGAGATCCAGGACGCACTGCGCGCCGAAGTCGAGGGCCGCGTCGTCGGCACGGTGCTCGAGGAGGGGCGCAGGACGCCGCTCCTGCTGCGCGCCGCGCCGCGCGTGCGCCTGTCGCCCGCGGTGTTCGAGAGCCTCACGCTCACGCTGCCGAACGGCCACGCGGTGCCGCTCGCGCAGGTAGCGCATCTGGCGCGCGTCGACGGGCCGGTGAAGATCGACCACGAGAACGCGCGCCGCTACGTCGTGGTGCAGGCGAACGTGCGCGACCGCGACCTGGTCGGCTTCGTCGACGAGGCGAAGCAGGCCGCGGCGCAGAAGGTCCCGCTGCCTCCCGGATACAGCGACGTCTGGGGCGGCCAGTTCGAAAACCAGCAGCGCGCGGCGGCGCGCCTGGCGCTGGTCGTGCCGGTCGCGCTCGCGCTCATCTTCCTGCTGCTGTTCGCGACCTTCGGCTCGCTGCGCCAGGCCTCGCTCGTCTTCGCCAACGTGCCGTTCGCGCTCATCGGCGGCGTGCTCGCCCTCTGGCTCTCGGGCGAGTATCTCTCGGTTCCCGCCTCGGTCGGTTTCATCGCCCTGCTCGGCGTGGCCGTGCTGAACGGCGTGGTGATGGTCGCCTACTTCAACCAGCTGCTCGCGCGCGGCATGGCGCTCGCCGACGTCGTGATCGAGGGCGCGAAACGCCGCCTGCGGCCCGTGCTGATGACGGCCAGCATCGCCGCGTTCGGCCTCGTGCCGCTGCTGTTCGCAAGCGGCCCGGGCTCCGAGATCCAGCGCCCGCTCGCGATCGTGGTCATCGGCGGCCTGATCACGTCGACCTTGCTCACGCTGCTGCTGCTGCCGATCCTCTACCGCCGCTTCGGCGTGGAGCCCGCGCCAGGAGAACCCAAGCCATGAACGAGCGACCGGCGGCAAACTCCGATTGCCTGCTTACGCTGGTGTTTCCCCCCGGCCTGGAGGAGAACGTGATCGGGCTGCTGCTCGAGCACCCGCAGTGGGCGGCGCGCTTCGTCTGCGCCCACGTGGAGGGCCATGGCCAGGCGATGACGCTTTCGGCGAGCGCCGACCTGGTGCGCGGCCGGGCGCCTCGCCTCATGGTGCAGCTCGTCACGGGTCACGCCGAGGTGCAGTCGCTGCTCGCGGCGTTCCGCGAGTCGGTGCCGAGCCCCGAAGTGGCCTACTGGGTCGTCGAGCTCGCACAGTACGGGAGGCTCGCATGAGGGCCCTCGCGCTGCTCGCGCTCCTCGCGCCGCTCGCGGCCGGTGCGGCCGGCGATCCACCGGACTTGCCCCCGGCGGCCGAGGCGCGCGCGGCGATCGAGAGCTACCCCTCGGTGCTCGCCGCCGAGGCGGCCGTCGCGGCCTCGCAGGCCCGGCTGCGCGGCCTGGACGCCGGTCCTTACGAGACGCAGATGCGCCTGGGCGCGGGCAAGCGCCGCGAACGCACGCTCGACCAGGACATGCACGAGTATGAGCTCGGCGTCGAGCGCGCGTTCCGCATCGGCTCGAAGAGCGATCTCGACCAGTCGATCGGCAATGCAGGCGTGGCGCAGGCGCGGCTCGGCGTCGGCGACGCGACGCACGAGGCCGCGCGCAACCTGCTGCGCCAGTGGTTCGCCTGGATGCGCGCCGCCGCGCAGGCGGAGGACTGGGACGCACAGGCGCAGATCCTCGCGCGCCAGCTCGAGGTTGTCGACAAGCGCGTCGGGCTGGGCGATGCCCCGCGCCAGGAAAGGCTGCTCGCCGAATCCGCATTCGCGCAGGCCGACACGATGCGCCTGCAGGCGCGCATGCACGCCGACGCCGCGCGCGCCGAGCTCACGCGCAGCTTTCCCGCGATCATGTTGCCTGCGGCGCTGCCGCGGGTCATGCCCCAGCCGCTCGCGCACGATCTCGCCTGGTGGCGCGAGCGGGTGCTCGAGCACAACCACGAGCTCGCCATGGCGCGCGCGGAGGGCGAGCGCCAGCGGCTGCTCGCCTCGCGCGCCGACGCGGAGCGCACGCCGGACCCGACGCTTGGGCTGCGTTACCTGTCCGAGCGCGACGACACCGAGCGCGTTCTCGGCGTGTTCGTCACCGTGCCGTTCTCGGGCGCAGCGCGCCGCGCAGCCGCGGACAGCGCGCTCGCGCAGGGCGACGTCGCCGTGCAGCGCGAGGCCGCCGTGCTGCGGCGGCTGGATGCCGAGGTCGCCGCGCTATACGCCAATGCGTCGCACGCGCTGCCCGCTGCCGAGCGTGCGGCGAGCGCCGCAGACGGGCTCAGGCGCAACAGCGAGCTAGCAGCGCGCGCCTACGCGCTGGGCGAGTCGAACCTGGCCGACGTGCTGGTCGCGCAGCGCTTCGCCATCGAGGCGCGGCTCACGGCGACGCTTGCGCGCCTTGACGCGGCCGAATCGCGCTACCGGCTGATGCTCGACGCGCACGAGCTCTGGCCGCTCGACGTGTCACATTAGCCCGCGCGGCGCAGCGCGCGCCAGACTTTCTCCGGGGTGAGCGGCATGTCGATCTCGGCGACGCCGCGCGCGGCGAGGGCATCGAGCACCGCATTCACCACCGCCGGCATCGCGCCGTGCGTGCCGGCCTCGCCCACGCCCTTGGCGCCGAGCGGATTGAGCGCGCTCGGCACCGACTCGTCGAAGCCGGTCGCGAGCTCGGGCAGCGCATCCGCCCGCGGCATCGCGTAGTCCATGAACGAGCCGGTGAGCAGCTGGCCCTCGGCGTCGTACACCGACTGCTCCATCAGCGCCTGTCCGATGCCCTGCATCATTCCGCCGTGCACCTGGCCCTCGGCGATGAGCGGATTCAACACGCGTCCGACGTCGTCGACCCCCACCAGCCGGGCGAGCCGCACTTCACCCGTGTCGGGGTCGACTTCGGCCTCGCAGATCTGGCAGCCGTTCGGCCAGGTCTGGCCTTTCACGGTCTCGGTGTGCGCGACGCTGATGCGCCGCTGCGGCTGCCGGCCGGCGAGCTCGGCCAGGCCGATCGAGCGGTCCGTGCCCGCGATGCGGTAGCGGCCGTCCAGGAACTCGATGTCGATCGCGGCCGCCTCGAGCTCCTTCGCCGCGAGCGCCTTGCCCGCCTCGACGAGCGTACGCGCGCCGACGAGCGCCGCGCTGCCGCCGACCTGCAGGCCCCTCGAGCCGCCGGCGCCGCCGCCGGTCTTCGCCACGTCCGTGTCGCCCTGGATCACGCGCACCGACTCGGGGGAAACGCCGAGCAGCTCGGCGACGATCTGCGCGTAGGAAGTCTGGATGCCCTGGCCGATCTGCTGCGTGCCGGAGACGAGCGTCACGCTGCCGTCGGCGTCGACCGTGACGCTCACCGTCTCGCTGACGCGCGCGCTGCCGGTGATCTCGACGTAGCAGGCCAGGCCGCGCCCGTAGAGCTTGCCGCGGCGCGCGGCGTCCGCCTTGCGCGCCGCGAACCCCTGCCAATCGGCGGCTGCGACCGCCGCCTGCAGCATCCTGGGAAAATCTCCGCAGTCGTAGGTCTGGCCAGCCGGGTTCTTCCACGGCATCTGCGCGGGCTGGACCATGTTCTTCAGGCGCAGCGCGACCGGGTCCGCGTTCAGCTCGCGCGCGGCGCGGCTCACCAGCCGCTCGAGCAGGTAGCCCATCTCCGGGCGCCCCGCGCCGCGGTAGGCATCCACCGGCGTGGTGTTGGTAAACAACATCTTCACCTCGTGGTCGAGCAGCGGGACGTGGTACACGCCGGTCGGCGCGCGCGCGCCCGACATCGCCGGCACGCAGGCGCCGAAGTTCGAAGCGTAGGCGCCGATGTTGGCGAGCGTCCGCAGGCGCAGCGCAGTGAAGCGCTGCTCGCGGTCGATCGCGAGCTCGGCCTCCGTGACGCTGTCGCGGCCGTGCACCTCCGAGAGGAAGTTCTCCGAGCGGTCGGCACGCCATTTGACCGGGCGGCCGAGCGCGCGCGCCGCGAAGCACAGCGCCGCGTGCTCGGGATAGGCATAGCCACGCGCGCCGAAGCCGCCGCCGAGGTCGGTGCACACGATGCGCAGCCTGTCCTCCTCCATGCCGAACACCTTGGCGAGCTGGCCGCGCACGGTGTGCGTGTTCTGCGTCGGGCAATAGAGCGTGAAGCGGCCGCCCGCGGCGTCGTACTGCGCCGCGAGCGCGCGCGGCTCGAGCGGGTTCGCGATCACGCGCTGGTTCACGACGCGCAGCCTCACCACGCGCGCCGCGGCGGCAAAGGCGGCATCCGCCGCCGCTCGGTCGCCCATGCGGTAGATGGCGGCGATGTTGCCGTATTCGGGCGTGAAAGCCGGCGCCCAGTGCACCGGCGCGGCGCCCGACGCGGCCGCGGGCAGGTCGGCGTTCGCGGCGAGCGGCTGCCAGTCGACCTCGACCAGGTCGGCAGCGTCGCGCGCCTGGTCGCGCGTCGCGGCCACCACCATGGCGACCGCGTCGCCGACGAAGCGCGCGACATCGGGCGTGAGCGCGTAGCGCGGCGGCACCGTCATGTTGGCGCCGTCCGGGCGCTTGTGCAGCTGGGTAAACGGAACCGGCGCGAGCCCGGCGGCAACCAGATCGGCGCCCGTATATACCGCGAGCACGCCGGGCGCGGCGCGCGCCGCCGAAACGTCGAGCGCGGCGATCCTGGCGTGCGCATGCGGCGAGCGCACGAACGCGGCATGCACGGCTCCAGCGAGCTCAACGTCGTCGGTGAAGCGTCCCTGCCCTGTGAGGAGCTTCGCATCCTCGAGCCGGCGCAGCGGCTTGCCGATCCACTGGCTTGCGCCAGGCTGCATAACTTGTTCAGTCATATGGGCCGATAATATGCCGTCCGGTCCGGCAAGGCGACCCATGGAACTGCCCAAATTCGAAACACTGCGCACGGAGCGCGACGGCGAGCACGTGCTCGTGGTGACGCTCGATCGCCCCCAGGTGCTCAATGCGTTCGACACGCAAATGGCGCTCGAGCAAACCGCTCTGTGGACGCAGCTCACCGCCGACTCCGCCGAGCTGCGCTGCGTGGTGCTCACCGGCTCGGGCGACCGCGCCTTCAGCGCGGGCGGCGACCTGAAGCAGCGCGAAGGCATGTCGGACGACGCCTGGCGCGCGCAGCACGAGGTCTTCGAGCGCTGCTTCGTCGCCCTGGTCGAGTGTCCGCTGCCGGTGATCGCGGCGGTGAACGGGCACGCCTACGGCGGCGGCCTAGAGCTCGCGCTGTGCTGCGACTTCGCCTACGCGGCGCCGCAGGCGCGCTTCGCGCTCTCCGAGGTCAAGCTCGGCATCATGCCCGGCGGCATGGGCACGCAGAACCTGACGCGCGCGGCGGGCGAGCGGCGCGCCAAGGAGATGATCCTGACCGCGCGGCCGATCGACGCGCGCCAGGCGCTCGACTGGGGCATCGTGAACCGCGTGTGCGAGCCCGGGCGGTTGCTAGCCGACGCGCTCGAGACCGCGCGCGCGATCGCCGCCAACGCGCCGCTCTCGGTGCGCCAGGCGAAGAAGTCGGCGCACTACGGCCTGCAGATGGACCTGCTCACCGGCTACCGCTTCGAGATCGAGGCCTACAACCGCCTCGTGGCCACCGAGGACCGCCGCGAAGGCGTGCGCGCTTTCAACGAAAAGCGCCCGCCCATTTTCCGCGGGCGCTAGCCCAGCGTCGGCATGTGGAAGCCCGGCGCGGGCGTGTCCTGGTGCGGCCAGCGGCGCGTGATCACCTTGGTCCGCGTGTAGAACTTGACCCCCTCGATGCCGTGCACGTGCAGGTCGCCGAAGAGCGAATTCTTCCAGCCGCCGAATGAATAGAACGCGACCGGCACCGGGATCGGCACGTTGACGCCGACCATGCCGACCTGGATCTCGTTCTCGAAGCGCCGCGCCGCGCCTCCCGACTCGGTGAAGATCGCGGTGCCATTGGCGTACGGATTGGAATTGACGAGCGCGATCGCTTCTTCCAGAGAATTCTTCCTGAGAACGACGAGCACCGGCCCGAAAATCTCGTCCTGGTAGATCTTCATGTCCGGCTTGACGTGGTCGAACAGCGTCGTGCCGAGGAAGAAGCCGTCCTTCGGCAGCGCCTGCGTGCGACCGTCGAGCACCAGCTTCGCGCCCTCCTTGACGCCTTGCGCGATGTAGCCCGCGACCTTGTCGCGATGCTGCGCGGTGACCAGCGGCCCCATGTCCATGCCGTCCGCCGTTCCCGGGCCGATCTTGATGGCGCGCGCCTTCCTGTCCAGCAGCTTGACCAGCGGATCGCCCGCGGCGCCCACCGCGACCACGGCGCTGATCGCCATGCAGCGCTCGCCTGCCGAGCCGTAGGCCGCGCCGATCAGCGCGTCGGCGGCGAATTCGAGGTCGGCGTCGGGCAGCACGACAGCGTGGTTCTTGGCGCCGCCGAGCGCCTGCACGCGCTTGCCGGTCTGCGCGCAGGTCTCGTAGATATGCCGCGCGATCGGCGTCGAGCCGACGAAGGACACCGCGCCGATCCCCGGGTGCGCGAGGATCGCGTCGACCGCCTCCTTGTCGCCGTGCACGACGTTGAACACGCCGTCAGGCAGGCCGGCCTCCCGGAACAGCTCCGCCATGCGGATCGAGGCCGAGGGCACCTTCTCCGAGGGCTTGAGCACGAAAGTGTTGCCGCAGGCGATCGCCATCGGGAACATCCACAGCGGCACCATCGCCGGGAAGTTGAACGGCGTGATGCCGGCGCACACGCCCACCGGCTGGCGCAGCGTGTGCGTGTCCACGCCCGTGCCGACGTTCTCGGAGAACTCGCCCTTGAGCAGGTGCGGGATGCCGCAGGCGAACTCGACCACCTCGATGCCGCGCTGCACCGAGCCCATGGCGTCGGGCAGCGTCTTGCCGTGCTCCTCGGTAATGAGCTGCGCGATCTCCTTCTGGCTCGCCTGCATGAGCGCGAGGTACTTCTGCATCACGCGCGCGCGCCTGAGCGGCGGCGTGTCGCGCCACTCCGGAAAAGCCGCCGCCGCGGCCTTGACCGCCGCGTCCACGGTCTTCGCGTCCGCGTAGCCGACCTTCTTCGCGACCTCGCCGGTCGCGGGATTGAATACGTCGCCGGTGCGCCCCGCGGGCGCCACCGCCTTGCCGCCGATCCACATGGGAACGGTGTGATGCCTGATCTCCGCGGGCTTGTTCATGTGCTGCCTCCTGGTCGAGCCGGGTATTCTACGGAATGGGCTTGCGCGCCGACACCCCTTGGTTGCGCCTCGCGCTTGCGTCGCTGCTGATCGCGCTCGGCTCGGCGGGCGCGCGCGCCGACGAGCTCGCGCTCGCAGCCGGCCCCGGATTGCTGTTCTCGAAACACTACGGGGGCTACTTCCTCAACTACTACCGCGACGCGGCGCCTGCCAGCGGACGCAACCTGTTTCTCGGGCTGTCCGCGGGCGGCTGGCCGGGCGAAGCGCAGGCCTCCATCGTCGCCGCCTCGGCGGGCCTGCGCGGCGGCCTCGCGCAGCACGGCTTCTGGCGCGCGAGCCTCGGCGGCGGCTACATCGATCACACGACCGAGCACCTCGGCACGCACGGCGAGTTCATGATCCAGCTGCTCGCCGGCCACGAGCTCGGCGACTACGACGTCGCCGCCGGCCTGATCCACATCTCGAACGGCGACTACCTGTTCCACGACGGCAAGCCGAACGACGGCGAGAACTTCCTCGTCGCCCAGCTCGGCCTCAGGTTCTAGGGCGAGGCATGCCCGCGCCGCTCGTTCCCGCCGAGCTCGCCTTCGCGGCCGACGGCACGCCTTACTCGACGGCCTACGGCGACGTCTACCACAGCGCCACGGGCGGCCCGGCGCAGGCGCGCCACGTGTTCCTCGCCGGCAACGGCCTGCCCGGCCGGTGGGCCGCACGACGCGTGTTCACGGTGCTGGAAACCGGCTTCGGCCTGGGCCTCAACTTCCTCGCCACCCGGGCAGCCTGGCGCGCGGACCCGCAGCGCTGCGCGCGGCTGCATTTCGTCTCGGTGGAAAAGCATCCGTTCCGCGGCGAGGATCTCGCGCAACTGCACGTGCGCTACGCCGAGCTCGCGCCGCTCGCGGCCGAGCTGCATGCCGCCTGGCCGCTGCTCGTTCCCGGCCTGCACCGGCTCGAGTTCGACGGCGGCCGCGTGGTGCTGACGCTCGCTTTCGCCGATCTCGCCGAGGCGCTGCCACAACTGCGTCTGGCGGCGGATGCGATCTACCTGGACGGCTTCGCGCCGGCGAAGAACCCGGAGATGTGGTCAGCGCAGGCGCTGAAGGCGCTCGCGCGCAGGGCGGCGCGCGGCGCGAGCGCCGCCACCTGGAGCGCCGCCAGCGCGGTGCGCGCCGCGCTCGAGCAGGCGGGCTTCGAGGTCGAGAAGCGCGCGGGCTTCGCCGCCAAGCGCGACATGCTGGTCGCGCGCTACGCGCCACGCGGGCAGGGGACCTCATTGCCCGCCGCGCCGCCCGAGCGCCGGGCGCTGGTGATCGGCGCCGGACTCGCCGGAGCCGCTGCCTGCGAGCGCCTCGCCGCGCGCGGCTGGGAGGCGACGCTCATCGAGCGCAGGCGCGAGCCGGCACAGGAAGCCTCGGGCAACCACGCCGGCGTGTTCCACCCGGTGGCGACGCCCGACGACAGCGTGCTCGCGCGCCTGACGCGCGCCGGCTCGCTCTACGCGCTCGCGCGCTGGGGCGCGCTCCCGAGCGCGGCCTGGGCGCCCTGCGGCGTGCTGCAGCTGGCGCGCGACGACGACGAAGACGCCGCGCAGCAGCGCGCGCTCGACGCGCTCGGCGCTCCGCGCGCATACGCGCGCCGCGTGACGCGCGCCGAAGCGTCCGATCTCGCCGGCGCTGCGGTGGCCTGCGGCGGCCTGTGGTTCGGCCCGGCCGGCTGGGCGCGCCCGCCCGTCCTGGCGCGCGCGCAGATCGCGCATGCGGCGGCCGAGGCCTGCTTCGGCATCGAGGTCGCTGCGCTCGAGCGCGAAGGCGAGGCCTGGAGCGCGCGCGACGCCGCGGGCACCCTGATCGCGCGCGCGCCGGTGGTCGTGCTCGCGAACGCCGCGGACGCGCTGCGGCTCGTGCCCTCCCGAGACATCGCGCTGCGCCGCGTGCGCGGACAGTTGACGCATCTGCCGGCGAAGGGCCTGCGCGCGCCGCGCCTGCCGCTGCTGCGCGGAGGCTTCGTGCTGCCGGAGATCGAAGGCACCGTGGTGATCGGCGCGAGCTACGACTTCGACGACCCGGACCCCCATCCGCGCGCCGATGGGCACGCCGGCAATCTCGAGCGACTCGAGCGCATCCTGCCGGGCGCGGCGCAAGGGCTCGATCCCGCAGCGCTCGACGGCCGCGTCGGCTTTCGCGCCGTGACGCGCGACCGGCTGCCCGTGGTCGGTGTGCTCGCTCCGGGCCTGTACGGCGCGTTCGCCTACGGTTCGCGCGGGCTGGTATGGGCAGCGCTCGCTGCCGAGCTGCTGGCGAGCATGCTCGAAGGCGAGCCGCTGCCGCTCGAGGGAATGCTCGCCGACGCGCTCGATCCGGCGCGCTTCACGCGTCGGCCGGCGGCCGGCCCGCGAGCGCCCTGAAGTCGACGCGCGCCGCGGCGGCGTCCGGCTCGCCGCTGCGCGCGAGGATCGCCGCGCGTGCGCGGTCGCGCAGCCGGATCGCGGCGTGCCAGTCGGTCCCGTCGGGACGGATCGGCTCGCACACCAGCACCTCGAGCCGCCCGGGGCGCGGCAACCAGATGCC
Organism: uncultured Pseudomonadota bacterium; assembly: GCA_963739205.1. Classification (GTDB taxonomy): domain Bacteria; phylum Pseudomonadota; class Gammaproteobacteria; order Burkholderiales; family SG8-39; genus DAHVFK01. Next base: position 832,248 of record CAVTZJ010000004.1, read on the forward strand.
GTCCGGCAGCACGTTGCGCGTGCCGCGCATGACCACCGGCACCACCGCGCAGCCGGCCCGGACGGCCGTCACGAACGCGCCCATGCGAAACGGCAGCAACCCCGGATCGCGCCGCTGCGTGCCTTCCGGAAACACGAGCGGAAAACTCCCCTCTCGCGCGCGCGCCTCGATCGTTTGGTGGTCCTCGACGCTGCGCGCGACGTCGACGCGCTCGACGAACACGCTGCCCAGGCGTGCGAGCAGCGTGCCGGCGAACAGCTGCGGCGCGAGCTCGCGCTTGGCGACGAAGGCGATGCGCGGCGGCAGCGCCGCGCTGAGCAGCACGCCGTCGAGATAGCTCGCGTGGTTCGAGACGACGACCGCGTTCGGCTCGCGCGCGAGACGCTCCGCGCCCTCGACGCGCGGTACCGTGCCCCACAGCGCAAACAGCAGCCGCGCCGCGGCGCGTGCGATCGCGCGCGCGCGGGGGGGATGCCGCGTCGCCGCGATCAGCAGCCACGCGGGCAGCACGACCAGGACGAGGCTCGTCCAGGCCCACGCGCCCCACAGGAGCTCGCCCGCACGCGCCAGGGCGCGCCGCGCCCGTCCGGCGACGCCCTCGGCGGCGAGCAGCGCGAGCTGCAGCCAGGCCGGACCACGCGGCGCCGCCCCCAGCTGGCCGCGCTCGTAGAGCTCGCGGCAGGCGGCACGCCGGATCTTGCCGCTCGAGGTCTTGAGCACCGTGCGCGGCGGCGCGAGCACCACCTCGTCGGCCGGCAGGCCGGCCAGGTCGACCGCCAGCTGGTTGATATCCGCGACGATGCGCGCGCGCGCCTCAGGCTTCGTTTCGCGCGTTTCGGCGAGCACGATCAGGCGCTCGGTGCCGGAGCGTGGGTCGCTCGCTGCGAACACCGCGACGCCGCCGTGGCGCACGCCTTCGACCTCGCCGGCGGCTTCCTCCAGCTCCATCGGGTGAATGTTGTGACCGCCGCGGATGATCAGGTCCTTCGCGCGCCCGGTGATGAACAGCTCCCCGCCGGCGAGGTAGCCTAGGTCGCCGGTGTTGCGCCAGGCGCCGTCGATCAGGCGCGCGGTCTCCTCCGGATTTGCGAAGTAGCCGCTCGTCGCCGACGGCCCCGCGAACTGCACCCTGCCCTGCGTGCGCTCGCCGAGCTCGCGGCCGCGCTCGTCGACCACGCGCACCGCGTGGCCGGGCAGCGCGCGGCCGCAGGCCACCAGGCGCAGCGGCAGCGCGTCGTCCTCGCGCGCCAGGCGCGCCACGCCGTGGCGCTGGAAATGCGCGCGGTCGATGCGCTCGACGAGCACCCCGCGCTCGAGCGGCGGGAACGTGGTGCCCAGGCAGCACTCGGCGAGCCCGTAGACCGGCGTCATCGCCTCGCGCCTGAAGCCGTAGCGCGCGAAGCGCTCGCAGAAGCGCTCGGCCGTTTCGGCGCTCACCGCCTCGGCGCCGTTGAACGACAGGCGCAGCGAGCTCAGGTCCAGCCCCTCGAGCTCGCGCTCGGAGAGCTTCGTCAGGCACAGCTCGTAGGCGAAGTTCGGCGCCGAGGTCATCGTGCCGCGGTGCTGCTCGATGCGCCGCAGCCAGCGCGCCGGCCTCGACAGGAACGCGAGCGGCGACATCAGCACCAGCGGATACGCGTACAGCATCGAGCCGAGGCAGGCGCCGATGAGGCCCATGTCGTGATAAAGCGGCAACCAAGAGACGAAGGTGTCCGCCGAGCTGACGCGCGCGGCGGTGCCCATGGCGCGCAGGTTGGCGAGCAGGTTCGCGTGCGACAGCACCACGCCCTTGGGGCGCCCGGTGCTGCCCGAGGTGTACTGCAGGAACGCGGTGTCGCCCGGCGCGGCGCGATGCGCCGGGGCCGCGCCGTCCGCAGCGAGCACCTCGGCGACCGTCGCCACGTGGCGCAGAGAGCCCGCGTGCGCCTGCAGCACGTGCGCGAAGGTCTTTGCCTGCTCGATGGTGACGAATAGGCGTGCTCCGCTGTTGGCGACGATGCCGGCGATGCGCCGGAAGTGCTGCTCGAGCTGCGCCGGGCGCGCCGGTGGATAGAGCGGCACCGGGATCGCGCCGATGCGCAGTGCGCCGTAGAAGGCGACGAAGAATTCGCGGCTGGTGGGCAGCATGATCGCGACGCGCTCGCGGGCGGCGACGCCGCGCGCCGCGAGACCCGCACCGAAGGCGCGCGCCGCCTGCGCGAGCGCGCCGTAGCTGATCTCCTCGGGTGCGTCGCGCTCGCTGTAGAGCGTGATGTGCACGCGCTCCGGATGGCGTTCGACGTGCCAGTCGAAGGCCTCGGCGAGAGTGCCCACCGAGGCGGGCGCCGAATCGACCGCCTCGACGGCGTGCGCCGGCACGGCGGGAGCCGGCGCCGGGGACTCGGCCGGCGCGGCGCCGGCGACGAAGGCGAGCAGGTCGCGCGGCGTCTCGGCCTCGCTGAACGCCTCCTCGGGAAGGCGTACGCCCCAGGCCTGCTCGATGCGCGCGGCGAGCTCGACTCGCGCCAGGCTGTCCAACCCGTAGTCGCGCTCGAGCGAATGATCGAGCCCGAGCGTGTCGGCGCGCGCATCCTGAGGGTGCAGCTCGCGCGCCAGCGCGCGCAGCAGCTCGAGCAGCCGCTCGCCGCCGGCGGGATCCTGCCGTGCGCCCGCGGGCTTCAATGCGCGGCGAGCCGCGTGAGCGCCGCGGCGAGCAGCGGCGCGATGCCGATGACCTCGAGGCGCGCCGCCGGCGGCAGCGGGACGCTGTCGGTGGTCGCCATTCGCCCGAGACGCGCCGCGGCGAGGCGTTCGAGCGCCCCGGGGGCGAGCACCGCGTGCACGAACAGCGCGTGCACCGTTTGCGCGCCCGCGGCGCGCAGCGCCTCGGCAGCCGCCGCGATGGTGCCACCGGTGCTCGCCATGTCGTCCACGATCACGCAATCGCGCCCGCGCACGGCGCCGAGCACTTCGAGCGCCTGCGCGACATCGGCGCGCGGGCGCGTCTTGGCGAGCACCGCGAGCGGCGCGCCAAGCGCGCCCGCGCAGCGCTGCGCGCGCTTCAGGCCGCCCGCATCGGGCGACACGATGATCGGTTGCGGCAGCGCCCAGGCGCGCAGCGCGGGCAGCAGGACCTCGTCGGCGAAAAGGTGCACGACCGGCATCGGGAAGGCGCTCTCGAGCGCCGGCGAGTGAAGCTCGATCGCGACCAGCCGGTCGACGCCGGCGGCGGCCAGCACGCGCGCGGCCAGCTGCGCGGAGCGCGGCTCGCCGGGATACTTGCGCGCGTCCTGGCGCGCATAACCGAAGTACGGCACGAGCGCGGTGACACGCGCCGCGCCCGCGGCGCGCGCCGCCTCGGCCATCAGCGCGAGCGTCATCAGGCGCTCGTTGGTGGGCGTACAGGTCGGCTGCACGACGTAAAGGTCGGCGCCGGCCAGCTCGCCGTCGATGCGCACCTGCGTCTCGCCGTCGGCGAACGCCGATACCGGACAGGGCAGCAGGGGCGCGCCGCAGCGCCGCGCCACCTCGGCCGCGAGCGCGGGATGCGCGTCCCCGGCGAGCACCACGGGCCCGGCGATCATTCCCGGCGCTCGCCCCCCAGATAGCGCGTGAACCAGCGGCCGGCGTGGCGCGCGGCCTCCTCGAGCGTGCCCGCCTCCGCGAATAGATGGGTCGCGCCGGGAATCACCACCAGCTCCTTCATGCCCGCCAGCCCCTTGAGGGCGTCGCGGTTCCACTCGAGCACTTGCTCGTCCTTCTCACCGACGATGAGCAGCGTGGGCGCCTTGACGCGCGCGAGCGCACTCGCCGCCAAGTCGGGCCGGCCGCCCCGGGAAACCACCGCCGCGACCAGCTGCGGCGTCTCCGCGGCGGCCCAAAGCGCCGCGGCGGTACCGGTGCTCGCGCCGAAATAGCCGAGCGGCAGCGCGGCGGTCAGCGCCTGCGCGCGCAGCCAGCGCGCCGCGGCGAGCAGGCGCGACGCGAGCAGCGCGACGTCGAACACCTTGTCCTGGTCCTTGGCCTCGTCTTCCTCGAGCAGGTCGATGAGCAGCGTGGCGAGGCTCAGCCGGCGCAGCTCCTGCGCGACGAAACGGTTGCGCGGACTATAGCGCCCGCTGCCGCTGCCGTGGGCGAACGCGACCGCGCCGCGCGCGTGCTCCGGCACGCGCAGCTCGCCTCGCACCTGACGGCCGTCGGACGTGATGCTCACGTCGACGACCGTCGGCGGCTGGTCGGTCGGTCGGCTCATCGGTCGTGGTCCCCTTCGTCTGCGGCAAAATCGCGCAACACGCGCGAAATTCAATTGATGAGGATCAAACGCCCATCCTTGACGCAAGTCAACCTTACACCCCTTCGCGCCGGCAGACTGAAGACACGGAGGCACAAGCGATGAACAAGGCGTCCCAGACCGCGCAGCACGCGCTCGCTCCGTCCGAGCTGCGCTGTACCTGCGACCCCGACAAGTTCGGTTTCGAGACCACCGCAGAACTCGAGGATTTGGGCGAAGCCCTGGGACAGCGCCGGGCGGTCGAGGCGATCAAGTTCGGCATCGGCATCCGGCAGGAAGGGTACAACCTGTTCGCGATGGGCCCCGAGGGCATCGGCCGGCGCAGCATCGTGCGGCACTTTCTCGAGCAGCAGGCGCCCGCGCGCGATGTGCCGCCCGACTGGTGCTACGTGTTCAATTTCGACACGCCTCACAAGCCGCGCGCACTGCAGCTGCCCGCCGGCCAGGCGATCAAGTTCAAGCGCAGCATGGCGCGGCTGCTGGAGGACCTGCGCGTAGGCATCCCTGCCGCTGTGGAGACCGACGAATATCGCGCGCGGCGCCAGGAAATCGAGCACGCGTTCAACGAGCGGCAGGAGCAGGCCTTCGGCGCAATCGGCGAGCGCGCCAAGCAACAGGGCATCGCGCTGCTGCGCACGCCGGGCGGGTTCGGCTTCGCGCCGATGCGTGAAGACGCCGTAATGAGTCCGCAGGAGTTCCACAAGCTGCCCGCTCCCGAGCAGAAGCGCATCGAGGACGCGATCGCCGTACTCCAGGAGGAGCTCGAGGCTGTGATCCACGAAGTGCCCAAGTGGCGCCGCGAGGCAATGCACAAGCTGAGAGAGCTCAACCGCGGGGTGACGCAGACCGCCGTCAACAGCCTGATCGAGGAGCTGAAGGCCGAGACCGAGGCCTTACCGCAGGTGCGCCAGTACCTCGCCGACGTTCAGGAAGACGTGCTCGACCATGCGGAATTCTTCCAGCAGCCCAAGGAAGGCGAGCAGCCGACGCTCTTTGGGATCCCGCTGCCGCAAGCGGAGACCTCCGAGCAGCCGCTGCGCCGCTACGCAGTGAACGTGCTGATCGGGCACGAGGACGCGAAAGGCGCGCCGATCGTCTACGAAGACAATCCGACGCACGACAACCTGACGGGCCGTATCGAGCACATCGCGCAGATGGGCACGCTGGTGACCGACTTCACGCTCATCAAGGCGGGCGCGCTGCATCGCGCCAACGGCGGCTACCTGGTGATCGACGCGCTCAGGCTGCTGACGCAGCCCTTCGCGTGGGAAGCGCTCAAGCGCGCCCTGCGCTCGCGCGAGATTCGCACCGAATCGCTCGGTCAGATGCTGAGCCTGGTGAGCACGGTGTCGCTCGAGCCAGAGCCGATTCCGCTCGACGTCAAGATCGTGCTGGTGGGACAGCGCTTCCTTTACTACCTGCTGCACGCCTACGACCCGGAGTTCGGCGAGTTGTTCAAGGTGGCCGTGGATTTCGAGGAGGACATGGCGCGCACCCCGGAAGCGGACCTCTTCTACGCGCGCGTCATCGCCACGATTGCCCGCCGCGAGAAGCTGCGGCCGCTGGCGCGCGCCGCGGTGGCGCGTGTCATCGAGCGCGGGTCGCGCGACGCGGGCGACGCCGACAAACTCTCGGTGCAGATGAGGGGCCTGGCGGACCTGCTGCGCGAAGCGGACTACTGGGCGGGCGCGGCCGGGCGGGAAGTCGTGGCGGCGCAGGACGTGCAGCGCGCGATCGACGCCCAGGAGGATCGCTCCGGGCGCATTCGCGCCCGCCTGCAGGAGGAAATCCTGCGCGGCAGGCTGCTGATCGATACCTCGGGCACGCGCAGCGGCCAGGTCAATGGCCTGGCGGTGGTGCAGCTCGGCGGCTACTCGTTCGGCGTGCCGCACCGTATCACCGCCCGCGCGCGGCTCGGTAGTGGCCGGGTCGTGGACATCGAGCGCGAATCGGAGCTCGGTGGCCCGATCCACTCCAAGGGCGTGCTGATCCTCTCGGGGTTCGTGTCGGGCCGCTATGCGGCGGGCAAGCCGCTGTCGCTCGCTGCGAGCCTGGTGTTCGAGCAGAGCTACGGCGGCGTCGAAGGCGACAGCGCGTCCTCGGCCGAGCTCTATGCGCTGCTCTCGGCGCTCGCCGACGCGCCGGCGAAGCAGTCGCTGGCCGTCACCGGCTCGGTCAACCAGCACGGCGACGTGCAGGCGATCGGCGGAGTCAACGAAAAGATCGAGGGCTTTTTCGACGTGTGTGCGGCGCGTGGGCTGAACGGAGAGCAGGGCGTGCTGATACCTGAGGCGAACCGCACGAACCTGATGCTGCGCCACGAAGTGGTCGATGCGGTCGCGGCGGGCAGGTTCCACATCTACGCCGTATCAACGGTCGACCAGGGCATCGAGCTTCTGACCGGGGTGCCGGCCGGCGAGCGCGATGCGACGGGGCAGTTCCCGCCAGGCACGATCAATTGCCGGGTCGAACAGCGCCTGTCGGACTACGCCGAGCGGATGCGCAGCTTCGGTACGGGCGGCGCCCCACGCAGGACCTGGCGCAGGCAGCCGAAGAAATGACGCTGCGACGCATCGTCGTTGGGCTCGATCCCCGGCCTCAGGACCGTGTGGCGCTGGAGGCCACGGCAGAGCTCGCATCCAGGCTGCAGGCCGAGCTCGTGGGACTGTTCGTCGAGGACATCGATTTGCTTCACCTCGCCGGATTGCCGTTCGCGCGCGAGATCGGCTTTCCCTCTGCGACCACGCGCGCGCTGGACATCGAGGCGATGGAGCGCTCGTTGCGCACGCTCGCCGGCAACGTGCAGCGCACCATGGCCGCGATCGCCGCCCGCGGTCTGGTGCCATGGTCGTTCCGGGTGACGCGCGGCGCCTTGATGAGCGAGCTCTGCGCTGCCGCGACGCAGGGCGACATCTTGGTGACCGGTGCGCTGCGCCTTGGCCTGCCCTCCTCCCTTTCAGTGCTGTGCTACGCGACCACGCCCCCAGAGCTCGTGGTGCCGGCCGCCGCGGCGCTGGCGCGCTCCACGGGGCGCGGGGTGGAAATCGTGCTGCTGGATGGCGACGACGCGGCCGCGAAGCGTTGGGAGAACACTGCGCGCGAGCTGCTCGCCGCACAGGGCGGCGACCTGAAAATGCGTACAGTGTCCGCGCGCGCCGGATCGGACAAACGCGGTGAAAAAGGAGGGTCACGCAGTGGCAATCGGTGAAATCTGCAATCGCGAAGTCGTGTTCGCAAGACCGAACGAAAGCGTGCGGAGCGCGGCGCTCCTGATGCGCGAGCACCACGTCGGCAGCCTGGTGGTGGTCGACGAGACGGGCGGCAGACGCATTCCCGCCGGAATCCTGACCGACCGAGATATCGCGGTCGGGGTGGTTGCGCTCGGACTGGATCCAGAGGCGACGCTGGTCGGGGCGGTAATGAGCTCGGAGGTGATCGTCGAGCGCGAGGACGCGGGTGTCGCCGAGACCGTCGCACTCATGCGGCAGAAAGGGCTGCGCCGCCTGCCGGTGGTCGATCGCGCGGGCAGCCTCGTGGGTCTCGTGTCGGCCGATGACCTGCTCGAGCTGCTGGCGGAGGAATTGACCGGTCTCGCGAGCATGGTGGCCCGCGAGCAACGTCGCGAAACCGAGCAGCGCCGCGCGCTGCCCTGAGCGGGGGCGTCAGCGCGCGCGGCGCGCGTACAGCTCGCGAAAGGTGCGCCCCTCGGGGGCAGGCATGTCGCGCCCGAGCGTCCAGCCGGAGCCGAGCGGCAGCCTGGAGATGCGGCCCCGCGCACCGCCCATGAGCTTCAATGCGCGCACCGCGACGGCGGTGCCGAGCGCGTACAGGCGCGGGCGCTTCGCCGCAAACGCCCACAGCGCGAAGCCGGCGCGCTCGTGCCACGGGCGCAAGCGGGCATCCATTTGTTGCTCGCGCAGCTTGCGCAGCAATTCAGGCAGCGGGATCTGCACCGGGCAGGCGACGTGGCAAGCGCCGCACAAGGTCGCCGCCTGCGGCAGATCGAGCGCGTTCTCGATGCCCTGGTACACGGGCGTGAGCACCGAGCCCATCGGACCCGGATAGACCCAACCGTAAGCGTGCCCGCCGACCGCCTTGAACACCGGGCAGTGATTCATGCAGGCGCCGCAGCGGATGCAGCGCAGCATCTGCTGCATGTCCCCGCCTAGGAAGCGCGTGCGCCCGGCGTCGACCAGAATTACATACATGTGCTCGGGGCCGTCCAGGTCGCCCTCGCGCCGCGGTCCGGTGACGATGCTGAAGTAGTTCTCGATGTCCTGGCCGGTCGCCGAACGCGGCAGCACGCGGTTCAGCGTCGAAAGGTCCTCGAGCGTCGGGATCACCTTTTCGATGCCGGTGATGGCCACGTGCACGCTGGGCAGCGTCGTCACCATGCGGCCATTGCCCTCGTTGGTCACCAGCGCGACCGAGCCCGTCTCGGCGACCAGGAAGTTGCCGCCGGAGATGCCGAGATCCGCGGAAAGGAAGTGTCCGCGCAGCATCTGGCGCGCCTCGTCGGTCATGGCGCGGATGTCGTTCAGCCTCGGCCGCCGGTGGTGCTCGGCGAACAGATCGGCGACCTGGTCCTTGTCCTTGTGGATCGCCGGCGCAATGATGTGCGAGGGCGGCTCTTTCGCCAGCTGGATGATGTATTCGCCGAGGTCGGTCTCCACGGGCTGCACGCCGTGCGCTTCGAGCGCCTCGTTCAGGCCCGCCTCCTCGGAGACCATCGACTTCGACTTGATGGCCTTCTTCAGGCCGTGGCGCGCGCAGATCTCGAGCACGTGGCGGCGCACCTCGGCCGTGTCCTTCGCCCACAGCACCTTGGTGCCGCGCCGCGTCGCCTCGGCCTCGAAGCGCAACAGCCACGCGTCGAGCGCGCCGAGCGCGCGGTCGCGGATTGCCGCGCTCGCCGTGCGCAGCGCTTCGAACGCTTCGACACCGTAGGCCTCGCGCGCCGCCGCGCGCTTCTCCGCGAAGCCGCTGCCGAAGCGCTTCAGCACGCTCTGCAGCCGCGCGTCTTCGAGTGCGCCATGCGCACGCGCGTGGAAGTGCATCGACTGCACGCGCATCAGCCGCGCTCCCCGCCGGCAAGCAGCTCGGCGATGTGCAGCACGCGCGTTCGCTCGTCGCCGCGGCGCCGCAGCCGCCCCTCGATGTTCAGCATGCAGCCCAGGTCACCCAGCACGACCGCGTCGGCTCCCGAGGCAGCGATGTTCTCGCACTTGGCCTCGGCGATCGCAGCCGAGACGTCGCCGAACTTTATCGAGAACGTGCCGCCGAAGCCGCAGCATTCCTCGCAGCTCTTCATCTCCTTGAGCGCGACGCCGGGCATGTACGCGAGCAGCCGGCGCGGCTGCTCTTTGACGCCCAGCTCGCGCAGACCCGAGCACGAGTCGTGGTAGGTGACGGTGCCGCGGAATTCCCCGGGCACCCTGTCCAGCCGCGCCACGTTCACCAGGAAGTCGGCGAGCTCCCAGGTCCTCGCCGCGAGGCGCTCGACGCGGGCGAGCCAGGCGCCCTCGCCTGCGAAGACATCCGCGTAGTGCAGCTTGATCATGCCGGCGCACGAGCCGGAGGGCACCACCACATAGTCGAAGCTCTCGAATTCCGCGATCAGCTTTTCGGCCAGCACGCGCGTCGAAGCGCGCTCGCCGGAATTCCAGCCGGGCTGTCCGCAGCAGGTCTGCGTGGCGGGCACCTCGACTTCGTATCCCGCCCCCTCGAGCAGCTTCAGCGCGGCGAACCCGATGCGCGGCCGCATCATGTCCACGAGGCAGGTGACGAACAAACCGACGCGGCGTCCTGTGCTCATGGCAGGGCGGAGGATAGCACTTCACATTGTGAGATAGAATTCCCGATTCTCCCGCACGCGCACCCCGTCCGTGGCCACCAGCAAGGAAGATCAGAAGAGCCCGATCCAGGTGATCGAGCGCATGATGAAGTTGCTCGACGTGCTGGCCGAGCACCCCGAGCCCCTAGGTCTCAAGCAAGTCGCGCAATACGCGGGCCTGCACCCTTCGACCGCGCACCGCATCCTCGCCGCGATGTCGGCCGACCGCCTGGTCGATCGGGTCGAGCCCGGCAGCTACCGGCTCGGCATGCGGCTACTCGAGCTCGGCAACCTGGTCAAGTCGCGCATCAGCGTGCGCGAGCTGGCGCTGCCGGTGATGCGCGAACTACACGCGCAGACCGGCGAGACGGTCAACCTCTCGGTGCGCCACGACGACGAGATCGTGTACGTCGAGCGCACCTCGGCGGGACGCTCGGCGATGCGCATCGTGCACGCGATCGGCACGCGCGCGCCGCTGCACTGCACGGCGGCAGGAAAGCTGTTTCTGCTCGAAGAGGGCTTCGCCAGGCTGCGCGACTACGCCAAACGCACCGGGCTCGCGCCGCATACCAAGAACACGCTCAGCACCGCGGCGCTGCTCGAGCGCGACCTGGAGCGCACCCAGCGCCAGGGCTACGCCACCGACAACGAGGAAGCGGAAATAGGCGTGCGCTGCGTGGCCGCCGGGGTGCGCGACGACGGCGGGCACCTCATCGCGGCGCTGTCGCTGTCCACGCCTGCCGATCGCATGAAGGCGACCTGGGGGCCGCTGATCAAGGAGGCCGCCGAGCGCATCTCGCGCGGCGTCGGGCACCGCCCGGCGGCGCGCATCGGCGCGGCATAGCCGCGCTCAGACCGCCATCAGACCGTGCAGCGAAAACTGTGCGCGGCGGTCACACCATACGCGCGCGGCACGAAAGCCGGCCTCGGCTGCGAGCGCCTGGAATTCTTCGATCGAATACTTGCACGAATTCTCGGTGTGGATCGTCTCGCCCCGCTCGAAGTCGAAGCGGCTGCGGCCGACGCGCACGGACTGCGCGGTGAGCGACACCAGATGCATCTCGACGCGCCCCTGCGACGCATTGTAGAAAGCATAGTGGCGAAAGCGGCGCAGATCGAAGTCGCCGTCTAGCTCGCGGTTGATACGCGCGAGCAGATTGAGATTGAAGGCGGCGGTGACTCCGCGTGCGTCGTTGTACGCGGCGTGCAGCACGTTGGCGTCCTTCTTCAGGTCGACTCCCACCAGCATCGCCCCGCGCGGCCCCACTTGGGCGCGCGTCATGCGCAGGAACGCCTCGGTCTCCGACGCCGACAGGTTGCCGATCGTCGAGCCAGGAAAGTAGGCCACTCGCCGGGCGCTCCTGGCGCCGCGCGCCGGCGGCAGTTTGAGCGGTCGCGAAAAGTCGCCCACCACGCCGTCGATCGCGAGCCAGGCGAACTCGAGCGCAAGGCGCCCTGCGGCCTCGCGCAGCGCGGCCTCCGAGATGTCCACGGCGACGTAGCGCGCCGGTCGCAGATGCTCGATCAGCAGACGCGTCTTGATGCTCTCGCCGCTGCCGTACTCGATCAGCTCGCAACCCTCGCCCGCGAACCGCACGATCTCGGCCAGATGGCGCCGGGTGAGCGACAGCTCGGCCCGCGTCGGGTAGTACTCGCTCAGGCGGCAGATGCGCGCGAACAGGCGGCTGCCTTCGGCGTCGTAGAAGTACTTGGGCGGCAGCGCCTTTTGCGGCAGCGACAGGCCCGCGATGACGTCGTCTAGGAAGCTATCGGCCGGAAGATTTCTGCCGAAGAAGCGGACGCTGCGCGCCGGGCTAGGCGGCTTCAGCCGCGCGTATCGATGTACGCGCTGCTTTCGAGCCACTTGCGAATGCGGTTGGCGTCGCCGAAGCGCGAGTACTTGCCCCACGAGTCGAGCAGCACGACGATCAGATCCTTCGAGGCAACCTTGACCCGCATCACCAGGCAGCGCCCGGCCTCGCTGATGTAGCCGGTCTTGGAAAGATAGATGTCCCAACGCGGATTGCGCACCAGCCGGTTGGTGTTGACGAACGCGAGCCTGCGGCCGCGCGCCTTTACCTCGGCGTGCTCGGTGGTGGTGTACTCGCGGATGAGCGGATAGCCGGTCGCGACCTTGACCAGCTTGGCGAGATCCTCGGCGCTCGAGACGTTGCCCGAGTCGAGACCCGTCGGGTCGACGTAGTGCGTCTCGCGCATGCCGAGCGCGCGCGCCTTGCTGTTCATCGCGGCGACGAACTCTTCGGTGCCGCCGGGATAGGTGCGCGCCAGCGCGGCGGCGGCGCGATTCTCCGAGGCCATCAGCGCGAGCAGCAGCAATTCCCTGCGCGTGAGCCGCGTGCCGGTGCGCAGCCGCGAGCGCGTGCCCTTCAGGTGATCGATGTCCTCGCGGCTCACCACGATCTCGTCATCGAGGTCGAGGCCGCGATCGAGGATCACCATGGCCGTCATCAATTTCGTGATCGAGGCGATCGGCAGCACCTGGTCGGAGTTCTTCGACAGGATCGTCTCGCCGCTGTCGGCGTCCTGCACCAGCGCGACCGAAGAACGAAGGAAGACTTTCTTCTGGTGCTCGAGTTCTCCCGCCTGAGCGAAGCCGACCGTCAGTGCGAGCACCGCGAGCAGCGCGAAGACGGCCACGATTTTTTCCAGGTGGTGCAGTTTTCTTTCTTGCATGATCGTGGGCCGCTTTACGGGGTTTTTTTGAAGTGTATAGCAGTATTTCTCGAAAATGCAAGCAAAAATAAGGCCCTACCCCAAATTTCTCGAAAGAGCGTGAAATTTGCCCTGCGCCTAGGCAGCCTTCACTCGCTCCAGGGTCTGCTCCGCCTGGGCGGCCTGCTGCTGCAGCGCCCACATGCGTGCGTACTCGCCTTGCGCGGCGAGCAGCTCGCGGTGCATGCCGCGCTCGATCACGCGTCCCCCGGCGAGCACGAGGATCTGGTCGGCATCCATGACCGTCGACAGGCGATGCGCGATCACCAGTGTCGTGTGGCCCTCGGAAATTCGTTCGAGTTCGGTTTGAATGGCCTTCTCGGCCTTCGAGTCTAGCGCCGAGGTCGCTTCGTCGAAGATGAGGATGCGCGGATTCTTGAGCAGCGCGCGCGCGATCGCGACGCGCTGCTTCTCACCGCCCGAGAGCTTCAATCCGCGCTCACCGACCATCGTTTCGTAGCCAGCGGGCATTGATTCGATGAAGTCGTGAATGTGCGCCGCACGCGCGGCCTGGATCACTTCCTCCTCGCTCGCCTCGGGCCGGCCGTAACGGATGTTGTAGCGGATGGTGTCGTTGAAGAGGACCGTGTCCTGCGGAACGATGCCTATCGCCGCGCGCAGCGACTGCTGCGCGAGATCGCGGACGTCGACGCCGTTGACCAGGATCGCTCCGCCGCCCACGTCGTAGAAGCGGTACAGCAGCCGGGCGAGCGTCGATTTGCCCGAGCCCGAGTGGCCCACGACCGCGACGCGGCGCCCCGCGGGAATGGCGAAGCTCACCCCGTGCAGGATCTGGCGCGCCGGCTCGTAGGAAAAGTCCACGTCGCGGAACTCGACCGTCGCGGGGCCCTCGGGCACGGCGGCGGCTCCGGGACGATCCTCGACCTCTCGGTGCTCGGTGAGCAGCCGGAACATGCGGTCCATGTCGATCAGCGCCTGCTTGATCTCGCGGTACACCATGCCGAGGAAGTTGAGCGGAATGTAGAGCTGGATCAGCAGTCCGTTCACCAGCACGAGATCGCCGAGCGTGAACGCCTGCTTGACCACCCCCTCCGCGGCGAGATACATGAGCGCCGTCACGGCGAGGGCGATGATGAGGGACTGGCCGATATTCAGCAGGCCGAGCGAGGCTTCGTTCTGTACTGCGGCGGTCTCGTACTTGCGCAGGTTCTCGTCGTAGCGACGCACCTCGAACTCCTCGTTGCCGAAGTACTTGACCGTCTCGTAGTTGAGCAGGCTGTCGATGGCGCGCGTATTGGCCTTCGAATCGAGCTCGTTCGCGCGGCGCCTGATCTCCATGCGCCACTCGGTCACCAGCACGGTGAAGCTGAGATACAGGGCGACAGCGCCGAAAGTTATGGCGGCGAAGCGCCAGTCGAATTTCTTCAGCAGCACCGCGGCGACCAGCGCGAATTCGAGGATCACCGGAATGATGGAAAACAGCAGGTACGACAGCAGGGTCGAGATGCCACGCGTGCCGCGCTCGATGTCGCGCGACATGCCGCCGGTCTGGCGCTCCAGGTGAAACCGGAGCGACAGCCCGTGCAGATGCCGGAACACGCCGAGCGCAACGCGCCGGATGGCGCGCTGCGTGACGCGCACGAACACCACGTCGCGCAGCTCGGCGAACAGCGTCGTGGAAAAGCGCAGGACGCCGTAGACCGCCAGCAGCGCGATCGGTACCGCAAGCACCGCCGTGCGCGCATCTAGGCCGTCGACCACCTGCTTCATCACCAGCGGCACGCCGACGTTGGCGAGCTTGGCAAGTGTGAGAAAGGTCAGCGCCGCTGCGACGCGCCACTTGTACTCGAGCAGGTACGGAACCAGCAGACGCAGCACGCGCCACTCTGATCCTGAGAGTCGCTGGGTTGGGGCTGACTGATGCGCACGTCGGGCCATGGCGAGCCCGGCATTCTATGCGCTATGCACCGGGCCTTCCCTTATGGCTGCGGCGCGCGAGGCCAAGCAACGCGAGCAGCAGGCAGCCGGCGCAGTACGCGTCGAGTACCAGCGGCAGCGCGATCCAAAGCCACGGCCAATGCACCGCGTAGCCTTGCTTGAGTGCCCAGCCGACCGTGAAGAACGACGCCAGCGAGCCGACGACTCCCGGCAGAAAGGGGATTCCTCCCGCAGGCGCGGCGCTGCCCCGGCGCGCGCGCAGTGCGGTCCGCCAAGCCTGGAAGTTGAGCGCGGAGCCGCCGATGAAGAACAGCCATGCCATCGACAACAGCACCAGGCCCAGAAGTGAAAAGCCGGTCATTTGATTGACGCGCCGCAGCGGCTCAATCTATCATTCAAACGTTCGTTTGATTCCATCCAAGGCGCTCTCATGTCCCTCCTCGCCGTCAAACCCCAGCACGAGACTCGCATCCGCATCCTCGACGCCGCCGAGGCGCTATTCATGCAGCACGGATTCGAGGCCACCTCGATGCGTTTGTTGACCTCGACCGCCGGCGTCAATCTCGCCGCCGTCAATTATCACTTCGGCTCCAAGGACGCGCTCATCGAAGCCCTGTTCAGGCGTCGCCTCGACCCGATGAACGCCGAACGCGTCGCAGCACTCGACCAGCTCGAGCGCGAGGCCGCCGGCGCACCGCTGGCGCCCGAGCGCGTCATCCGAGCGTTCGTTCGCCCCGGCCTGCGCATGATCGAAGACGCAGCCGACGGGGGGCGCAACTTTATCCGCCTGCTCGGACGCACTTACACTGAGCCGGCGGCGCCGATTCGCGCGCTGATCGGCCAGCTGTATGCGCCCACCATGGAGCGCTTCAAGCAAGCGTTCGTCAAGTCGTTGCCCGAGCTGCCGCGCGACGAGCTGGTGTGGCGCATGCATTTCATGTTCGGCACGCTGTCCTACACGCTCGCCGCGACCGATACGGTGCAGTTGATCGCCGGCTGCAAGCCCGAGGATCGTTACGACGCACGGCTGCTGGAAGACCGGCTGGCCGCGTTTTTGACAGCCGGCCTGTGCGCGCCGCTGCCGCAACGGCGCGACGTCAAGATCGCCGCATAAAGAGAAACGGGGGATGATCATGCTTACATTCGTGCTCGCCGCAATCGCCGCGTTCCTGGCGCTCGCCTACTTCAGGCTGCCGCTCATCTGGTGGACCGCGGCAGGCGCCGCGCTCGCGTTCTGGCTCTCGGTTGCGGCCGCCTTCGGCGCGACCGCCAACACGCTGCTCGCCGTCGTGTTCCTTGCGCTCGCCGCGGCGCTCAACGTGCCCGCCCTGCGCCGGGCGCTGATCAGCGCTCCGCTGCTCGCGCTGTTCCGGCGCATCCTGCCGGACATGTCGCAGACGGAAAAGGAAGCGATCGACGCCGGCACGGTGTGGTGGGACGGCGACCTGTTCTCCGGCGCCCCGCGCTGGCAACGGCTGCTCTCGACGCCGGCGCCCAGGCTCACGCCCGATGAGCAGGCTTTCCTCGACGGGCCGTGTGAGGAACTGTGCGCCATGTGCGACGACTGGGAGATCACGCACGAGCGCCAGGACCTGCCGCCGCAGGTGTGGCAGTTCACCAAGGACAAGGGTTTCCTCGGCATGATCATCCCGAAGAAATACGGTGGCCTCGAGTTCTCCGCGCTCGCGCACTCGGCGGTCGTGATGAAGCTCTCGACGCGCTCGAACGCAGCGGCGGTGACGGTCATGGTGCCGAATTCGCTCGGGCCAGCCGAGCTGCTGCTGCACTACGGCACCGAGGAGCAGAAGAACCACTACCTGCCGCGCCTCGCGAAGGGGCAGGAAATCCCCTGCTTCGCTCTTACCAGCCCCGAGGCGGGATCGGATGCGGCGTCGATCCCGGACTACGGCATCGTTTGCAGAGGCAGCTACCAGGGCAAGGAAGTGCTCGGCATGCGCCTGACCTGGGACAAGCGCTACATCACGCTCGGGCCGGTGGCCACGGTGCTCGGTCTCGCCTTCAGGCTTTACGACCCCGAGCGGCTGCTCGGCGACGCCGAGGACCTCGGCATCACCTGCGCGCTCGTTCCGACGACCCATCCCGGGGTCATTATCGGCCGGCGCCATCTGCCGCTGAACGCCGTATTCCAGAACGGCCCCAACTGGGGCAAGGATGTGTTCATGCCGCTCGACTGGATCATCGGCGGCAGGGACTACGCGGGCAAGGGCTGGATGATGCTGATGAACAGCCTCGCCGCGGGACGCTCGATCTCGCTGCCGAGCTCGTCGGTGGGCGGCGCCAAGGCGATGGCGCGCTATACCGGCGCGTATGCGCGCGTGCGCAGCCAGTTCAAGACGCCGATCGGCAAGCTGGAAGGCGTCGAGGAAGCGCTCGGGCGTATCGCCGCCAACTGCTACATGATGGACGCCGCACGCGTCATGACCGCGGGCGCGGTCGACGCCGGCGAGAAGCCGGCCGTGATCTCGGCGATCGCCAAGTACCACATGACCGAGCGCGTGCGCCGGGTCATCGACGACGCGATGGATATTCACGGCGGCAAGGGCATCTGCCTCGGGCCCAGCAACTGGATCGGTCGGGGCTACCAGGTGGTCCCCGTCGGCATCACGGTCGAAGGTGCCAACATCCTCACCCGCAGCCTGATCATCTTCGGCCAGGGGGTGATTCGCTGCCATCCCTACGTCCTGCGCGAGATGCGCGCGGCGAAGGAATTGAGCGGCGAGGCTGCAGTGCGCGAGTTCGACGACGCGTTCACCTCGCACGTCGGCCACGTGATCTCGAGCGGCGTGCGCGCCTTCGTGCACGGGCTGAGCGGCGCGCGACTCGCGTCGGCGCCCTCCGCAGCGGCGCCCGAGACGGCGCGCTACTACCAGCGCGTCTCGCAGCTCTCCGCCGCGTTCGCTTTCCTCGCCGACATGTCGATGCTCGCGCTGGGCGGGGCCCTCAAGAGGAAGGAGAAGCTCTCGGCGCGCCTCGGCGACGTGCTGTCGATGATGTACCTGGTGTCGGCCACGCTCAAACGCTACGAAGACCAGGGGCGCCTCGAAGACGACCTGCCGCTCGTGCATTGGGCGGTGCGCGACGCGCTGTGGCAGGCACAGCAGGCGATCGACGCGGTGTATGCGAATTTTCCGGTCAAGCCGCTGCGCTGGCTGCTGCGCTGGGTGGTCTTCCCGCTCGGCACGCCGTTCCGGCCGTCGGAGGACCACCACAACCACGAATGCGCACGGCTGCTGCTCGAGCCCGGCGCGGCCCGCGACCGCCTGACGGCGGGTATGTACGTGCCGCGTGACCAGTCCGATGCCACCGGCATCCTGGAGGCCGCGTTCCGCGCCACGATCGCATGCGAGCCGATCGAGAAGAAGATGCGCGATGCGGTGCGCGGCGGCAAGCTGCAGCCGGGTCCCGGCGCAGACATCGCCGCGCTGGCGCACGCACACGGCGTGATCGGCGCAGACGAGCTCGCGCTCTGGCAAGCGAAGGAGACGCTGCGCAAGGACGTCATCAAAGTCGACGATTTCGCGCAGGACTTCGGCCGCGCCGAGATCATGCACAAGCTCGCCCAGGAAAACCCGCCGAAGGCAAAGGCCGCCTGACCATGTTCGCCAAACCGATCTACATCGTGGACGGCGCGCGCTCGCCGTTCCTCAAAGCGAAGAACCGTCCCGGCGTGTTCGCGGCGGGGGATCTCGCGACGCAGGCGGGCCGCGCGCTGCTCGCGCGGCAGCGCTTCGAACCGACCGAGCTGGACGAGGTGATCCTGGGCTGCGCGGCGCCATCGGTAGACGAAGTGAACATCGGACGCGTAGTGGCGCTACGCATGGGCTGCGGACAGAAGGTGCCGGGCTGGACGGTGATGCGAAATTGCGCCTCCGGCATGCAGGCGCTCGACTCGGGCATCAACAACATTCTCGCGGGACGCTCCCATCTGGTGCTCGCGGGCGGCGTCGACGCGCTGTCGCGCGCGCCGCTCCTGTACGCCGACGCGATGGTGAACTGGTTCGCCGACATGGCGGCCGCGCGCTCCGCGGCCCAGAAAGCGGCGTTGTTCGCGCGCCTGCCGCTCAAGGCGCTGCTCGCCCCGGTGATCGGCATCATGAAGGGCCTTACCGACCCGATGGTCGGCTTGCTGATGGGGCAGACGGCCGAGAACCTCGCCTACCGCTTCGGCATCACGCGCGAGCAGATGGACGCGTTCTCCGTCAGGAGCCACGAGCGCGTCGCAAAAGCGCAGGACGCCGGCTACCTCGCCGCCGGCGGCGGCGAGCTCGAGGCGCTCTACGACCGCGACGGCAACAGCTACACGCTCGACGACGGCGTGCGGCGCGACGCGTCGCTCGAGCGGCTGGCAAAGCTCAAGCCATTCTTCGACCGCAAGTACGGCAACGTCACCCCTGGCAACAGCTCGCAAATCACCGACGGCGCCGCGTGGCTGATTCTCGCCTCCGAGGACGCGGTGCGGCGACACGGCCTGGAGCCCGCCGGGCGCATCGTCGATTCCGAGTGGGCCGGGCTCGATCCGGCGCAGATGGGCCTGGGTCCCGTGCACGCGGCGACGCCGATCCTCAAGCGTCACGGCCTGGCGCTGAATGACCTCGACTACTGGGAAATCAACGAAGCGTTCGCCGCCCAGGTGCTCGGCTGCCTTGCCGCCTGGAAGGACGAGACCTACTGCCGCGACGTGCTCGGCCTGCCCGGCGCGCTCGGCGAGCTCGACATGGCGAAGCTGAACGTGGACGGCGGCGCCGTGGCGCTCGGCCATCCCGTCGGCGCCTCGGGCGCTCGCATCGTGCTGCACCTATTGAGGACGCTCGAGCGCAACAACGCCAGGCGCGGCATCGCCGCGATCTGCATCGGCGGCGGGCTCGGCGGCGCGATGCTGGTGGAGGCGCTGTGAAGCACTGGCGCCACGAGCAGGACGGCGACGGGCTCTCCTGGCTCACATTCGACAAGCAGGGCGAATCGACCAACACCTTCTCGCGCGAGGCGCTCGAGGAGCTCGGCGCGGCGCTGGACGAGATCGCCGCGGCGCGCCCCAAGGGCCTGATCATCCGCTCGGCGAAAGAGAACTACATCGCCGGCGCCGACGTGAACGAGTTCGTAAACTTCAAGTCGACCGACGAGGCGGTCGACTTCACGCGCCTCGGCTGGGACACGATGCACAAGCTGCGCACGCTGCCCTTCCCCACCACCGCGATGGTGAACGGCTTTTGCATGGGCGGCGGCCTGGAGATGGCGCTCGCGTGCCGGCATCGCATCGCACTGGACGACCCCAGGACGCGCTTCGCGTTTCCGGAAGTGATGCTCGGCATCTGGCCGTTCTGGCATGGTCTGCAGTGGCTACCGAAGCTGGTCGGCCCCGCGGCCGCCATGGACATGCTGCTGACCGGGCGCGCGGTCGACGCGCGCCGCGCCCGGCGCATCGGCCTGGTGGACGAAGCGGTCCCACTGCGGATCCTGCAGAACACCGCGCGCATGGTGACGCTCGCCGACCGCGCGCGCCGGCGCCCGCCCCTCGCGCAGCGCCTGCTGCTTACGCCGCCGGGCCGCAGGCTGGTGGCGGCGCAGGCACGCAAGCAGGTCGCGAAACGCGCGCGCCGCGAGCAGTACCCGGCGCCCTACGCGATCCTCGACGCGTGGCTCAAGTACGACGGCGACCCGTTCATCGCGCCGGACGATCCCAGCTGCTCGATCAAGGCGCTCTCGGAGCACCCCACGACGCGCAATCTCATTCGGGTGTTCTTCCTCCAGGAGCGACTCAAGGCGGCTGGCAAGGGCTCGGATTTCGCCGCGACGCGAGTGCACATCGTCGGCGCGGGAGTGATGGGCGGCGACATCGCCGCGATATGCTCGCTGCGCGGCCTGCGCGTCACGCTGCAGGACACCTCGCCCGAGCGTATCGCGCCGGCGATCAAGCGCGCGGCGAAGCTGTTCGAGCGGCGGCTGCGCGACAGGCGTCGCGTGCGCGACGCGCTCGATCGGCTCGTGCCGGACGTCGCGGGACACGGGGCGGCGCATGCCGACGTGATCATCGAGGCGATCTTCGAGAACCTCGAGGCCAAGCGCGAGCTGTTCGCGCGCCTCGAGCGCCTTGCAAAACCCGGCGCAATCCTTGCCTCCAATACCTCGAGCCTCAAGCTCGCCGACATCGCCACCGCCCTGGAGAACCCCGCGCGGCTGGTCGGGATCCACTTCTTCAATCCGGTGCCGCAGATGATGCTGGTCGAGGTCGTCTCCGGCGAGCGCACCGATGCAGCGCTCGCGGCGCGCGGCGCCGCGTTCGTGCGCCAGATTGACAAGCTGCCGCTGCCGGTCAAGGATTCTCCGGGGTTCCTGGTCAACCGCGTACTCGGTCCCTACATGCAGAACGCGTTTCGCATGCTCGACGAAGGCGTGGCGCCCGAGACCATCGATGCCGCGATGGAGGCATTCGGCATGCCGATGGGGCCGATCGAACTCGCCGACACGGTGGGCCTCGACATCTGCCTCGCTGCGGGCAAGGAGCTGGCGAAGAAGGGCGCGGGCGGCGAGGCGCAGGCGCCCAAGGCGCTACTCGACAAGGTGGCGCTCGGCCAGCTCGGCAAGAAGACGGGGCAGGGCATCTACCGCTACGAGAAAGGCAAGCCGGTGAAGGGCCAGGCGGGTGCGGTCACGCCCGAGCTGACCGAATCGCTGATCGAGCCCTATCTCGCCGAGGCACGGGCGGTGCGCGCCGAAGGCATCGTCGCCGACGCCGATCTGATCGACGCCGGCCTCATCTTCGGCACCGGCTTCGCTCCGTTCCGGGGTGGACCGCTGCATTACCTCGCGGAAAAGAGCCGCTAGATGGGCAAGGCCTCGCACCAGCCGCCCGGTCTGAAGCTGCCGAAGGGAAAGGTCCCGGCGCTGCGCGTGGTGCCGATGCCGGCGGACGCCAACCACAACGGCGACATCTTCGGCGGCTGGATCATGTCGCAGGTCGACGTCGCGGGGGGGACGGTGGCGGGCCGTGTGGCGCGGGGGCGCGTCGCCACCGTGGCGGTGAACTCGTTCGTGTTCAAGCAGCCGGTGCAGATCGGCGACGTGCTCTCGTTTTACGCCGACGTGATGCGTATCGGCACCACGTCGATCACGGTGAACGTCGAGGTGTTCGCCGAGCGCCGCCCGGCCGACCCGAAGGTAGTGAAGGTGACCGAGGCGACGCTCACCTACGTCGCCATCGACCAGCAGGGAATGCCGCGCCCGGTCTCCAAGTGAGCTCCGCAGAGCGGGGCGAATTTCCCGCGCGGAGCGTGCACACGCTGGTGGCGGCGGACGGCGCGCATATCGCCTACGCGCGTTCGGGCGCGCCCGGCGCCGCGCGCGTTCTGGTGCTGATACACGGCGTCGCGAGCAACATGAGCCGCTGGTCGGAATTCGCCGGTCAGACCGCGCTCGGCGATTCGTGGGCGCTGCTGCGACTCGACCTGCGCGGCCAGGGACGCTCCATTCACCGGGGGCGCATCGGCATGGTTGAGTGGTGCGCCGATCTCGCATCCCTCCTTCGGGCCGAGGGCATCGCGCGCGCCGTCGTCGTCGGCCATTGCCTGGGTGCGAACATCGCGCTCCAGTTCGCGGCGCGCAGCCCCGCCAGCGTCGCGGGCCTGGTCCTGATCGAGCCGATGCCGCCCGAAGCGCTCACCGGCAGCATGCGGCGCATCGCAAATTTTCGCCCCGCGCTGGTCGCGCTCGCGTGGCTGACGCGCGCGTTGAACGCCCTTGGCATCCATCGTCGCCGCCTGGCTGCGCTGGACCTGGAGCGGCTCGATCGCGAGACCCGCGCAGCGCTCGCGGCCGGCCGGCAAGGCGAAGCGCTGCTCGCGCGCTACGCCTCGCCGCTCGCGGACCTGCGCAGCACGCCGAGCGGCGCCTATTTGCAGGCCCTGGCCGCCGTCACCGCGGCGTGGCCGGACCTGAGGAGCATCGCGGCCCCCGTGCTCGCACTGCTTTCGGCGCGCAGCAGCTTCACCGATCCGCAGCGCACGCGCGCCGCGCTGCGCGCACTGCCCGACTGCGATATCGTCGAGCTCGACGCGCGCCACTGGATCCCGACCGAGCAGCCTCAGGCGATGCGCGCGGCGATCGAATCCTGGGTCGCGCGCAGGTTCGCGAACAGCGGCTAGGCGCCGGCGAGCCCCGGGAACAGCTTCACGAGGCCGGACGCCATGGTCTGGATGGCGATCGCGGCGAGCAACAATCCCAGCAGTCGCGTTGCGATGTTCAGGCCCGTCGTGCCCATGCGCGGCGCAAGCGCGTGCGCGAAGCGCAGCACGAGCCAGAGCAGCGCGCACACGAGCCCAATGCAGGCGATCATCGCCGCGAGGTGCATCAGCCCGCCCGCCTGCGCGGCGATGATGGTGGTGCCGATCGCCCCGGGGCCCGCAAGCAGCGGCACCGCGAGCGGCACCACTCCCGAAAGCTCCCCGGCCTGCAGCTCCTCGGCTTCGGCCGCGGACTGGCGCACGCCGCCAACGCGTGCGTTCAGCATCGCAAGCGCCATCAACAGCAGCACCAGCCCGCCGCCCACGCTGAACGCCGGCAGGCTCGCACCGATCAGATGAAGCAATGCCTCTCCAAACAGCGCCGAACCCGCGAGCACGCCGAATACGGTAAGCGTGATGACGCGCGCCAGTACGATTCGCTCCTCGGACGAGCGCGTCGCGGTGATGCCGACGAAGATCGGCACCGCGAGAAACGGATCGAGCACCGCCGTGAGCGTGACGGCGAAGCGCAGGTATTCGCCCAGCGGCGCAAGTTCCCGCACTGGCGCAGCGCTACTTCTTCGTCCGCGCTAGCATGGCCTCCTGCGCGACCTTGCGGTCGGCGCTAACCTTGGCGAAGGCCGGGCGCTCTCCGAGCATCTTCATGTAGGGCTTGACCGGAAGCTCTTCGAGAAAATCGTGCCCGAAGGCCATCTTGCTGATCATCGATACCAGCGGGAGGTGCACGTAGGCGGCGCAGTCGGCCAGGGTCAGCTCGCCGCCGGCGATGTACGGATCGAACTTGGCGCGCGTCGCAAAGCCGCGCACGCCCTTCGCGAGGTCGCGCTCGACCTCCTTCTTTGTCTCGTCGGACACCTTGCCGCCGAAGAAGTACTCCCTGTACAGGCGCCGCGCGACGAGCTCCATGTGCAGCTCAACGTACTGGATGAGCTCGCGCACCTTTGCTTTCGCGAGAGGGTCCGCAGGGTACAGCGGCTTGTCGCAGTGCGTGTCTTCGAGATACTCGCAAATCACCTGCGACTCGGTGAGCACGTTTCCGTCGACTTCCATGAACGGCACCTTGCCGAGCGGCGAGCGGGCGAGGAACTCGTCCTTCTGCGATGGCGTGCAGCTCGCGTCCTCCGCGAAAGGCACGCCCTTCTCGAGCAACGCGATGCGCACCTTGTTGTGGTAGTTGCTGACGTGGAATCCGCACAGCTTGAGCATGTCTTCTCCTGTATTTGAGATGCGTGAAATCGCCGGTCAGAGCAGGCTGTCCGCCGGCGTGTAACCGAGGCCGAGCGCCTCGGCCACCGCGCGGTGTGCAAGCTTGCCGTGCGCCACGTTCAGTCCGTCGCGCAGGTGCTCGTCGTCGGCGAGCGCGCGCCTCCAGCCCTTGTCGGCGAGAGCGAGCACGAACGGCAGCGTCGCGTTGTTCAGCGCGTACGTCGAAGTGCGCGGCACGGCCCCCGGCATATTGGCGACGCAGTAGTGCACCACTCCGTCGACGATGTAAGTCGGATCGGCATGCGTCGTCGGGCGCGAGGTCTCGAAGCAGCCGCCCTGGTCGATCGAGACGTCGACCAGCGCCGCCCCCGGCTTCATGCGCCGGAGCAAGTCGCGCGATACGAGCTTGGGCGCCGCCGCGCCCGGCACCAGCACCGCGCCGATCACCAGGTCGGCAGACACTACATGCTGTTCGATGGCGTCGCGGCTCGAATACACCGTTACGACGCGAGCACCGAATTCGCTCTCGATCCGGCGCAGGGCGTCGACCGAGCGGTCGAGCGCGAACACACGGGCGCCCGACCCGACTGCGATGCGCGCGGCGTTGGCGCCCACCACGCCGGAGCCGAGAATGACCAGCTTCGCCGCGGGCACGCCGGGCACGCCCGCGAGCAGCGTCCCCATGCCGCCGCGCTCCCTCTCTAGGCATCCGGCGCCCACCTGGATCGCCATGCGCCCCGCGACTTCCGACATCGGTGCCAGCAGCGGCAAGCCGCCGCCCGGTCGCGTGACGGTTTCATAGGCGATGCAGATCGCGCCGGATGCGACGAGGTCGCGCGCCTGCTCCGGGTCCGGCGCCAGGTGCAGGTAGGTGAACAGCACCTGGTCCGCGCGCAGCCGCTTGCGCTCGGCCGGTTGCGGTTCCTTCACCTTGACGATGAGCTCCGCCTCGAAAGCGTCCGCGACGATTCTCGCGCCCGCCCGCCCGTAGGCCGCGTCTGCTGCGCCGATCCCAGCGCCGGCGCCGCGCTCGACCAGCACCTCGTGGCCGTGCGCGGTCAGCTCGCGCACCGAGGTCGGCGTGAGACCGACCCGATACTCGTGAACCTTGATCTCGCGCGGCACGCCGACCCGCACGGCGTGCCCCTAGGCGCGCTTCTTCGGTGCGACCGCCTCGGCCACCGTGGTCTGCTCGCCAATCTCGAGCTTGGCGATCTGGTTGCGGTGCACCTCGTCCGGCCCGTCGGCGAAGCGCAGGGTCCTCGCGTGCGCGTAGGCCGCAGCAAGGCCGAAATCCTCGGCGACGCCGCCGCCGCCGTGTACCTGCATCGCCCAGTCGATCACCTTGCAGGCCATGTTCGGCGCGAGCACCTTGATCATGGCGATTTCCTTCCTCGCCACCTTATTGCCCACGGTGTCCATCTTCCAGGCCGCGTTCAGCACCATGAAGCGCGCGGAGTCGATCATGATGCGCGCCTCGGCGATGCGCTCGCGCGTCACGCCCTGCTCGGCGACCGTGCGTCCGAAGGCGACCCTGCTGCTCGCGCGCTTGCACATCTTCTCCAGCGCGCGCTCGGCCTGGCCGATGAGGCGCATGCAGTGGTGGATGCGTCCCGGCCCGAGGCGCCCCTGCGCGATCTCGAAGCCGCGTCCCTCGCCGAGCAGGATGTTGGACGCCGGCACGCGCACGTTCTTCAGCTCGATTTCCATGTGGCCGTGCGGCGCGTCGTCGTAGCCGAACACCTTGAGATGGCGCACGATGCGGATGCCGGGCGTGCCGGCCGGAACCAAGATCATCGACTGCTGGCTGTGGCGCGACGGATTGTCCGGCGAGGTCTTGCCCATCAGGATGTACACCTTGCAGCGCGGATCGCCGGCTCCGGAAGACCACCACTTGGTGCCGTTGATCACGTATTCGTTGCCCTCGCGCCTGATGTGCGTCTGGATGTTGGTCGCATCGGAAGACGCCACTGCGGGCTCGGTCATGAGGAAAGCCGAGCGGATCTTGCCCTGCAGCAGCGGCTCCAGCCACTCGTCCTTCTGCGCCTCGGTGCCGTAGCGCTCGATGGTCTCCATGTTGCCGGTGTCGGGAGCCGAGCAATTGAACACTTCGGGTGCCCAGCCCACCCGGCCCATGATTTCGCACAGCGGTGCGTATTCGAGATTCGAAAGCCCCTCGGGGGCGCGCGGCGAGCGCGGCAGGAACAGGTTCCAAAGTCCGAGCGCGCGCGCCTTCGGCTTCAGCTCCTCGATGATCGGAACCGGCTGCCAGCGATTCGGCCCGTTGCAATGATCGTACCAGGCCTTCTCGTTCGGATAGATGTGTTCGTCCATGAACGCCTTGAGCTTGTTCTGCAGCTCCTTCACCCTGGGCGAATACTCGAAGTCCATGCTGATCTCCTAGGCGGCTCGTTTCAGTATCTTCTCGACCTGCCGCCAGCCGAGCTCGGCGAGCAGCGGCGCCTTGCTACCTGCTTCCACGGCGTGAGCGCTAGCGGCAGTGCCGTCGACCACGCGCTTCTTGATGCCCTGCGTGATCGCGGCGATGCGAAACAGGTTGTAGGCCATGTAGAAATCCCAGGTCGTCGGATCGATGCCGGCGCGCCCGGTTCTCCTGCAGTACATCTCGATGTACTCGAGCTCGGTGGGGATGCCGAGCTCGTCGAGCGGCAGCCCCTCGATGCCGCGGAACTTGCCCGGCGGTATGTGCCAGCTCATGCAATGGTAGGAAAAATCGGCTAGCGGATCACCGAGCGTCGACAGCTCCCAGTCGAGCACCGCACGGATCTTCGGCTCGCGCGGATGGAAAATCGTGTTGTCGAGGCGGTAGTCGCCGTGCACGATGCTCGTTACGTCGCCCGGCGGGATGTTCTTGGGCAGCCAGTCGATCAGGTTGTCCATCGCCTCGATGCGCTCCGTCTCGGAAGCGCGGTACTGCTTGGTCCAGCGCGCGATCTGGCGCTCGACGTAGCTGCCGGCCTTGCCGAAGTCCTCCAGCCCGACCGCGCGGTAGTCGATCGAGTGCAGCAGCGCGATCACGCGGTTCAGCTCGTCCCAGATCGCGCGGCGCTCGGCGCGCGCCATGCCGGGCAGCGCCTGGTCCCACAGCACCCGGCCTTCCACGCAATCCATGATGTAGAAGGCAGTGCCGATCACCGATTCGTCCTCGCACAGCACGTAAGGCCGCGCCACCGGGAAACCCACGCCGTGCAGCGCCTTGATGACGCGGAACTCGCGCTCGACGGCGTGCGCCGACGGCAGCAGCTTGCCGGGCGGCTTGCGGCGCAGCGCGTAACTCCTGCCTCCGGCGCTCAGCCGGTAAGTCGGATTGGACTGCCCGCCCCTGAACTGCTCGACTTCGAGCGAGCCGGAATAGGTTGCCACGTTCGCGCGCATGTACTGCTCGAGCCGCCCCACATCGAACCGGTGCCGCTCCTCGACCGGCTTGGTCCCGACGAACTGATCGTACATGGGGGGAAATCGAAGCCTGCGATGCGTGTCGCCGCAAGCTTACGCCCAATCGGACGGCCGCGCCCGCACGAACCTCAGGAGCCGCCCGCTGGCGCGCAGCGCAGCCAGAAGGTCACCGGCCCGTCGTTCACCAGGCTCACTTTCATGTCGGCACCGAAACGCCCGACGCCCACCTCGGGAACCAGCGCGCGGCAGTGCGCAACGAAGCACCCAAACAGCCGCTCGCCCTCCTCGGGCGTGGCTGCGGACGAAAAGCTCGGCCGCGCCCCCGTGCTCGTATCGGCGGCGAGCGTGAACTGCGGAACGGCGAGCAAGGCGCCGCGCGTCGCGCCGAGCGAAAGGTTCATGCGGCCCTGCGCGTCGGGAAACACGCGGTAGCCGGCCACACGCTCGGCAAGCCGCACGGCCTCGCGCTCGCCGTCGCCGCGCTCGACCCCCACCAGCGCGAGGATCCCCGGTCCGATGCGCGCAATCGCACACCCGTCGACCGAAACGCCCGCTTCGGCGACACGCTGGATCAGAGCGATCACGCAATGATGTCCGGGATCAGCCTGTTCTTGAGCAGTTCGATCTGATCCTTGAGCAACAGCTTCCGCTTCTTGAGGCGCCGCAGCTGGAGCTGGTCTTGCGCAGGATCCTCAACCAGGCGGTCGATGACGTCGTTCAGATCGCTGTGCTCGACCTCGAGTGCGCGGATTCGCGCGAGCAACTGCGATTTTTCCTCGTCGGTGAGAGAAAGATTCGCCAAGTTCAGCTCCCACCACGGCCCGGGCGCGCACTCGCGGCGGCATCCATGACAATTTCAAACACTTGCATGGCGGCCGGGTTCGTGAAAAAGATCACCGCCCGTTCGCGGGATTTGGCACATCCTAGCGCTACTCGCCGACACGGAAAAGAGGCGCCGAGTGCAAACAGATATCGCCGAGCGGTCAACCGAGCTGCAGCCGTTGGATCCAGCGCGCTCGGAGCAACAATCGCCCGCCACTCCTGGCATGCGTCGCAATGACTACGACGTAACCAACCTGGTACAGACTACGGCGCCAGCGGCGGTGCGCGACGAAATCATGCGGCTGTTCCTCGGCTTATACGAAGACGCCCCGGGCCGGTTGCTGCAGC
Source organism: uncultured Pseudomonadota bacterium (assembly GCA_963739205.1). Lineage (GTDB taxonomy): Bacteria > Pseudomonadota > Gammaproteobacteria > Burkholderiales > SG8-39 > DAHVFK01. Next base: position 861,034 of record CAVTZJ010000004.1, read on the forward strand.
GGGCATTCCAGGACGTGGAGCGCCTGTATCAGGGCGAAGATGCCGAGTTCTACGCCTGCGACACCAGCTATCACGATATCCAGCACGTGCTCGACGTGACGCTGGCCATGGGCAGGCTGATGGACGGCTACCAGCGCAGCCGGCGCAACGGGACCCCGGCCCTGGCTCCGGAGCTGTTCGTGCTCGGAGTGCTATCGGCGCTGTTCCACGATTTCGGTTACCTGCGCCGCCGCAGCGATCGCCGGCACCGTTATGGCGCCGAGTACACGCTGACCCATGTTGCGAGGGGCGCCACGTACCTGCGCCGCTACATGCGGCGCCAGGGCACCGGCCGGCTTGCGGAAATCGCTGCCAAGCTACTGCACTACACCGGCTACGAGCGACGCGCCGAATCGATCCGGATCGGGGACACGTTGCTCCGGCGCGTCGGTCACATGCTTGGGACGGCGGATATCATCGCGCAGATGGCCGATCGGTGCTATCTGGAAAAGTGCCGTGACCGCCTCTACCCGGAATTCGTGATCGGCGGAGTCGGGCGGCGCCCGCTGCTCAGCGCGCAGACGCACATTTTCGTCGCCTCCGGCGAAGAGCTCGTGCGACGGACACCGAGCTTCTACCACACCGCGCTCAAGCGCCTGGACGTGCAACTCGCGCGCGCATACGAGTACGCGAGCTTCCACTTCGGCGGACAGAACCTCTACCTCGAAGAGATGCAGAAGAACGTCCGCTACGCGAAGCTGCTCGACGGCGGCGACAGCAGCGAGATGCTGCGTCGCTCCCCTCCCGACACGCTCAGCGCAGACGTCGAGCCCTACCCACCCAATCCGGCGACCCGCTAGAGCGGTCTGGGCTGCGCGATTGCGAAGCCCTGGGCGAACTCGATCTGAAGCGACTGCAGGAAGTCGAGCGCCCCGCCCCACTCGACCGATTCGGCGATCAGCTTGATTCCCAAAGTGCGGCAGTTCTCGCTCAGCTCGCCGAGGCGCGCCACGGCCTCCTCGTCGGCGTCGGCGCGCACCGTCGAGGTGCTGCTGAACTTGACGTAGCGCACGCCGAGTTCGCGCAGGCGGCCTACCGGCACGTCGTCCTGCGAGATGCCCGACACCGCCACTGCGCACCCGAGGTCCGTCAGTTTGCCGACCACCGCTTCGAACGCCTCGAGCCGGTCGGACGCGCAGTACATGGGGATCTCGAACATCAGTCTTTCGCCATCCACCCTCGCTCCGGTGAGCTGTTTCGACACGAACGCGGCGAACTCGGGATCGACCAAGGTATCGCATGACAGATTGATGCTGAAATGAGGGTCCGACCCCATCAGCTCATCGCTCGGCAACGACTTCAGCTTAGCGATCGTTTTGGTGATGACCCAGCGATCGAGCAGCGGCATCAGTCCGGCTTCCTGCAACACCGGTATGAACGACCCCGGAGGAAGCATCCCCTGCTCCTCGTCGCGGAAGCGCATGAGCACCTCGAAGAAGCGGTGCGCGGCGTGCGGCGCGGACACCGGGACGATCGGCTGACAATACAGGACGAAACGATCGCGCTGCAGTGCGCTCGTCAGGTACGCGACTGCGGCGTCGCGATCAAATGCCGCTTCTGACACTAAGTTCTACCCCTCGCAGTCGCCGGCACGCGCGGCACGCATATATTACAGTTCCTTGCACACATTCCCGCGCGACGCGGCTACATTCTAACCGTAGTAAAGATCTCCTCCTCGTGCTGGTCTGGCCCGGAACCTCTCCCATTCCGGGCCTTTTTGTTTCTGTATCATGGCCCGTCGCGTCGCGCGAGGGCCTCGGTCGATGAAGCTCCTGAGCTGGAACGTGCGGTGGTGCCGTGGCGTCGACGGCCGTGTAGATCCCGCGCGCATCGCGCGAGAAGCGAAGCGACTCGCCGACCCGGATGTCCTGTGCCTGCAAGAGGTCGCGCAAGGCTTCACAACATTGGCGGGCAGCCGGGGCGAAGATCAGGTCGCCGCGCTGGCAGAGGAGTTTGTCGGGTACGTGCACGCCTTCGCGTGGGGGGTCGACGTTCCCGATCCGCGCGCACGCAACGGCAGGAGCCGCTTCGGCAACCTGATCCTGTCGCGGCTGCCGATCGGCCGCGTCATGCGCCACTCGCTTCCCTGGCCGGCGGATCCCGCCGCGCCGAGCATGCCCCGCGTTGCGCTCGAGGTGTCGATCGGCGCGCCCTTCGGGCCGCTGCGCATCGTCACCACGCACCTCGAGTACTACTCGAGCGCGCAGCGCGCGGACCAGCTCGAGCGCCTGCGCGCGCTGCACACGGAAGCGTGCGCGCACGCGGCAATGCGGGCGCCCGGGGCGCACGCCGAGGGGCCGTTCGCCCATCTTCCGCGCGCTGCGCCGGCGCTGGTCACCGGCGACTTCAATTTCCCTCCGGAGGATGCATTGCACGCGCGCATGCAAGAGGCGTTCGGCGACGCCACGCCTAGGCTGATCGACGCATGGGGCGCACTGCACCCGCGAGACCCGCACCCTGCGACGATCCGGCTGCACGACGCCGAACCCGGCGAGACGCCCTACTGCTGCGATTTCGTGTTCGTGAGCGAAGATCTGCTGCCGCGGCTGGCCGCACTGCGCATCGACGCCGACACGCAGGCCTCGGACCACCAGCCGCTCGTTGTCGAGCTCAGGTCCTGAGGCTTGCCGCGATCATTGGGCGGAAAACGTGCGGATGTTAACATCGCCGCGCCGGCGGCTCGGGCAAAATTCCGCCGTCGTACTGGAGGATCGCCATGCTGCACATCTCCGCCCAACAGCTCGCGGAATTGCTCTCGGGGATTGCCCGCGCGCAGACCGCTCTGGTGCACGGCATCGAGTCGGGAAATCCGGGAATGCGCAGTAACTTCATCGTGCCCGCCATCCAGAACGCCGCGCACCTGCGCGATCACCCGCAGCCCACGCTCACCGATCTGCCGGTGCGCATCCTGCTCACCTACATGGGACGCAGCGGACCGGACATCGAAGCGATCGCGCGCGACATCGAGCGACTGGTCACGCAGAACGGCGAAGCGTCGGCCCCGGCGGGCGCGCCCGAATCCTCGGTCACTCTGGGCGAGCCGGCTCCCTCGGCCGGCGAATCGCTCGATTTCAGCAACCTCTGAGGGCTAGAAGTCCTTCGGCTCGGGAGGGAACGAGGGCTTCCTCTTCTCGCGGTGCGAGGCGATCCCCTCCTGCACCTCGGGCCCGGTGAAGCCCATGAACTCCAGCGCGAGCGAGGCATCGAACGTCGGCCCCGCCATGCGCAGCCAGTTGTTCAGGCTGTATTTGGTCCAGCGCAACGCGGTCTGCGCGCCCGCCGCAAGCTTGCGCGCCACCTCGAGCGCCTTCGCCTGCAGCTCCGCCTCTTCGCAGACGAGCGACACCAGGCCGATGCGTTCGGCCTCCTCGCCGCTCACCTGCTCGCAGGTGAGCAGGTAGTACTTCGCCTTCGCCATGCCGCACAGCAGCGGCCAGACGATCGCGGCGTGGTCGCCCGCCGCGACGCCGAGCCGGGTATGGCCGTCGATGATGCGCGCATTGCGCGCCGCAATCGACACGTCCGCGAGCAGCCCCGCGACCAGCCCCGCGCCCACGGCAGGGCCGTGCATCGCCGACACCACGAGCTTCGAGCAATTGATGATGTTGTAGACCAGGTCGCGCGCCTCGCGCCAAACGCGCGCGCGCGCCGCGAAGTCGCGCGTGATCTCCTCGACCATCGCCAGGTCGCCGCCGCCGGAAAAGCCCTTGCCCGCGCCGCGCAGGATCGCCACGCGCGTCTCGGGATCGCGGTCGACGTCGAGCCAGATTTGCGCCAGCTCCGCGTGCATGCGCGCCGTGGCAGTTGAGAGCTTTGCGCCGTCTTCACCCATGACGATCTCGACGATGCCGGGCTCGACGCGGCGCACCTTCAGATCCTGGTATTTAGAGTAATCCATGGGGACATTCTACAATCGCGCCGTGGCTTCGATCTTGCGCACACCGGAGGAGCGGTTCACCGGGCTTCCGGGCTTCGCCTGGGCGCCGCGCTATCTCGAGTGGCGCGGCATGCGCGTGCACTTTCTGGACGAGGGGCCGAAGACCGCGCCGGTCTACTTGTGCCTGCACGGTGAGCCGACCTGGAGCTACCTGTATCGGCGCATGGTCGCGCCGCTGCTCGCCGCGGGCGCACGCGTGCTCGCGCCGGACCTGCTCGGCTTCGGCCGCTCTGACAAGCCCGAGGACGAGGCGACCTACAGCTTCGACTTCCATCGCGCGCTGCTGCTCGATCTCGTCGAGCGCCTCGATCTGCGCCGCATAACGCTGGTCGTGCAGGACTGGGGCGGGCTGCTCGGCCTCACGCTTCCGATGGAAGCGCCGGAGCGCTACGCGCGGCTGCTCGTCATGAACACCGCGCTCGGCACCGGCGACGCGCCGCTCTCGGATGGCTTCGTCGCCTGGCGCAGCTACGTGAACAAGAACCCCGATCTGGCCTGCGGCAAGCTGCTCAAGCGCGCCTGCCCGCAGCTTAGCGGGGACGAGGCCGCGGCCTACGATGCTCCGTTTCCCGATGTCCGCTTCAAGGCGGGCGTGCGGCGCTTCCCGAATCTGGTGCCGGACCGGCCCGACGCACCCGGGGCGGCGCTGTCGCGCAAGGCGCGCGAGTGGTGGCGCAACGACTGGCGCGGCGAGTCGTTCATGGCGGTCGGCGCGCTGGATCCCGTGCTCGGGCCCGCGGTGATGAACGAGCTGCGCAAGTCCATCCGCGGCTGCCCCGAGCCTTATGTCGTCGCAGAGGGCGGGCATTTCCTGCAGGAATGGGGCGACCAGGTCGTGCGCGCGGCCCTCGCGCACTGGTCGGACACGGCATGAATCTCGCGGTCTCGTTCGAGGACGTCGCCGCCGCACATGCGCGAATCGCGGGGCAGGCGCGGCGCACGCCGGCGCTCACCTCGAGCACCGTCGATGCGCTCACCGGCGCGCGCGTTTTCTTCAAGTGCGAGAACCTGCAGCGCATGGGCGCATTCAAGTTCCGCGGCGCCTACAACGCGCTTGCGCAGCTCTCCGCGGAGGAAAGGCGCCGGGGCGTCATCACCTTCTCGTCGGGCAACCACGCACAGGCGGTCGCGCTCGCCGGCAGGATGCTCGACGTGCCGGCCACCATCGTGATGCCGCAGGATGCGCCGCGGGTGAAGCTCGCGGCGACGCGCGGCTACGGCGCCGAGGTGATCACCTACGATCCGCGGCAGGATTCGCGCGAAACGCTCGCGCGGCGCATCGGCGCCGAGCGCGGCCTCACGGTGATCCCGCCGTTCGACCACCCGCACATCATCGCGGGACAGGGCACGGCAGCGAAGGAACTGATCGAGGACGCGGGTGCGCTCGACATGCTGCTCGTGCCCTGCGGCGGCGGGGGGCTACTCTCGGGCTGCGCGGTCGCGGCGCGCCGCATGCTGCCGGATTGCCGCGTGATCGGCGTCGAGCCGGCGGCGGGCGACGACGCGACGCGCTCTTTCAGGACGAGGACGCTGCAAACAGTTCACAATCCGGACACCATCGCCGACGGTGCGCGCACCTCGTCGCTCGGCGGGCTGACCTTTCCGCTGGTGCTGCAATACGTGAACGACATGCTCACCGTGGAGGACGAAGAGCTGCTCGGCAGCATGTTCTTCCTGTGGGAGCGCATGAAGCTCGTGGTCGAGCCGACCGGGACGCTCGCTGCGTGTGCCCTGCTGACTAAAAAGGTGGACGCGCGCGGCTTGCGCGTCGGCGTCATTCTCTCGGGCGGCAACGTCGATCTCGACTGGGCCGCCGCGCAGCGCCTGCGGGCAAGCAAGGCTGGGGGCTAGGAGGTGCGCCGGCGACGCGGCCGCCCGACCAGGCTGGCGAGCAGCACGCCGATCAGTCCGCTCAGGAAGATGCCGTCGAACTTCCCGGCGCCGCCGATCGACGCGATCGGCGCGCCGAGTCCGCGCACCTTGTCGAGGTTAAGCAGGTCCGCGCCGATCAGCGTCCCGAGGCTGCCGGCCACGTAGGCGAGTGGTGCGGCGCGCCTGCGCGCGAAGACCACGCCCGCGAGCGCGGCGATTAGCGGCGGAATGAAGATCGGCACGGCGATTCCCACGCCCGGCACCGGGTAGGCCATCCCGTGCACGACGAGCGTCACCACGATCACCGCCGCCAGGCCGCTCAGGAAGAGCCTGTTCTTCAGGATAAGGTAGGCGGAGACCAAGGTCGGCACGACTGCTCCGCCGACGTTCACCGCGATCACCGTGCCCGGCCATTCGCGCACCACAGGGACCACGTAACGCATGCCGAAGAAGCTGATGACCTCGTTCGAGTGGACATGCTCGGGCGGCAGGTGCGCCACGGTGATGTTGACGTAGCTTCCGAGGAACGACAGCAGCAGCAGCGCAAGCATGTAGCGCGGGCTCACGCCGATGCGCTCGTACGCGAACTGCACGATGCGCAGCTCGATCAGGAGCACCAGGAACACGAACAGCAGGAACAGGCCGGCAAAGAACGGCAGGGCGAGAGGCAGGTAGTTCATGTGGGCTCGAACCGTGGTTCGTCACGATCATAGCGCCCGCGGCGCGTGGCGGCGCGCAATTGCGCTAAGATCGCCTCCTTTTCAGCGCGTGAGCTGACGATGCCACTTCCCGACAAGATGCACGCGGTCGAGATCGCGAAACCTGGCGGACCCGAAGTGCTCGTTCCGGCCTCGCGGCCGCTGCCCGCTCCGAAGCCCCGCGAGATCCTGGTGAAAGTCGCCGCCGCGGGGGTAAACCGTCCCGACGTCCTGCAGCGCATGGGGCTGTATCCCGTACCTTCCGACGCCTCCGACTTGCCGGGACTCGAGATCGCCGGCGAGGTGGTCGCCTGCGGCTCCGAGGTGCGCACGTGGAAGGTGGGCCAGAGCGTGTGCGCGCTGGCGCACGGCGGCGGCTACGCAGAGTACTGCACGGTACCCGAGGTGCAGGCGCTGCCGGTGCCGCGCGGATTGTCCATGGTCGAGGCCGCCTCGCTGCCGGAGACGTTCTTCACGGTGTGGTCCAACGTCTACGACCGCGGGCGGCTCAAGCCCGGCGAGACGCTGCTCGTGCAGGGCGGGTCTTCCGGCATCGGCGTGACCGCGATCCAGATGGCGAAGGCAATGGGTAACCGCGTGCTCGCCACCGCGGGCAGCGACGAGAAATGCGCCGCGTGCGTCAGGCTCGGCGCCGACAAGGCGATCAACTACCGCACGCAGGACTTCCAGGCCGAGGTGCTCGCGGCGACCGGCGGCAAGGGCGTAAACGTGGTGCTCGACATGGTCGGCGGCGACTACGTGCCGAAGGAGCTCAAGTGCCTGGCCGACGAAGGGCGCCTGGTGTTCATCGCCTTCCTGCGCGGCCCGAAGACCGAGCTCGATATAAACGAAGTGATGCGCAGGCGGCTGGTCCTGACCGGCTCGACGCTGCGCCCGCGCCCGGTGGAATTCAAGGGCGCCGTCGCGCGCAGCCTGCGCGAGCACGTGTGGCCGCTGATCGAGGCGGGCAAGATCAAGCCGGTGGTGTTCAAGACCTTCCCGCTCGCCGAGGCCGCCGAGGCGCACCGCCTGATGGAGTCCTCGCAGCACATCGGCAAGCTGGTGCTCACCGTATAGGTTTCCCGCCGCGCGGCTCCTCGGCCGCGGCCTCGGCGCGCAGCCAGGCGAGAAACTCCGCCACCTCGGGGCGCGACGCCGCGGTCTTCGACACGATCGCGAAATACGCGCGCGCCGGATCGGCGCTGCGCTTGAACGGCGCGACCAGCTCGCCGGAGGCGAGCGCCTCGCGCACCAGCGGGCTCCTGCCGAGCGCCACGCCGTTTCCGGCGATCGCCGCCGGGATGATCTGCTCGTAGCCCGAGAAGAGCAGGCTGCCCGCAGGCCGCAAGTCGGAGAGCCGCTCGACCTCGAGCCAGGTCTTCCAGTGCAGCCACGGATGGCGCCCGTCGGGATCGTCGTACTGCAGCAGCACGTGGTGGCGCAGGTCGGCGGGCTGGCGCAGGGGCCGCTTCGGGTCGGCGAGCAGCTTCGGGCTGCACACGGGAAACACGCGCTCACCGAACAGCCGCACCGCGTGCGGGCCCGCGAGCGAGGCCGGACCGTGGCGGATCGCGAGGTCCAGGCCGTCGCGCTCGAGGTCCTGCACGCGCGTGTCGGCGGCGATGCGCACGTCGACACCGGGGTGCGCGCGCGTGAAGCGCGCCAGACGCGGGATCAGCCACAGCGCAGCGAACGAATTCGTGGTGGTGACCGCGAGCGAGCGCTGCGCGGAGAGCGCGCGCAGCCGGTCGGTGACGGCGCGCATCGCCTGCAGCACCTGCGAGGCGGCCGGGAACAGCGCGCGCCCGGCTTCGGTCAGCCCGAGCGCTCGGTGGCGTCGCTCGAACAAGGCCACGCCGAGCTGCTCCTCGAGCTCCTTGATCTGGCGGCTCACGGCCGACTGCGTGAGGTGCAGTTCCTCGCCCGCGCGCGTGAAGGACAGCAACCGCGCAGCCGCCTCGAAGCCCTTCAGCAAGTCGAGCGAGGGCAGCCGGGGGACGCCTTTGACATTCCAATTACTCATTCATGTCCTGAGAATTTAGCGTTTGTGACTATGACCACCCCGGTGCAGCATGCGCTATCTGCATGTCAAACACAAGGAGTGGACCATGCGCATCGAACTCGACGCCGACAAGCTGCGGCTCAGCCGCGGGCAGACGCTCAGGCTGCGCGACGGCGCGGGCGGCACGATCTGCTGCCGCGCCGGAACGGTCTGGGTCACCGAGGAGCACCAGCCGCGCGACGTGCTGCTCGAGGCCGGTGCCTGCCACCGCCTGTCGCAGCGCGGCGTGGCGCTCGTGCAGGCGCTCGGCGACGCGACGGTTTCGTTTTCGTGACCCCCGGATACGGAGAGACGGATATGCCGCACATCGACATCGACACCTGGCGCAGGGATGCGAGTGTGGAACTGCGCGTGCACGCCGCGGCGCGCCGGGAGCGCGCCGAGATGATCTACCGCCTGCTCGCGCGCCTCGGCGAGCGGCTAGGACGTAAAATGCGCGTTCCTGCAGGCTGGAGCGCGCATGTTCAAGGAAGGATTGCTCGGGGGTAAACGCATCCTGATCACCGGCGGCGGTACAGGGCTCGGCAAGGAGATCGCCGCCAAGTACCTCGAGCTCGGCGCGGAGGTGTGGATCGCCGGGCGGCGTGGCGGCGTGCTCGAGCAGACAGCCAAGGAGCTCGCCGCGAAATTCGGCGGCACGGTGCGCACGCACGCAGTCGACATACGCGACGCGCAGGCGGTCGATGCGATGGTGCAGCGCATCTGGGACGAGGCCGGTCCGTTGACGGGCCTGGTCAACAACGCCGCCGGCAATTTCATCAGCCCGACCAAGGATCTGACGCCGAACGGCTTCAACGCGATTGCGAACATCGTGTTCCACGGCACGTTCTACGTCACGCACGCGGTGGGGCGGCGCTGGATCGCCGGCGGGTACAAGGGTTCGGTCGTGTCGATCCTCGTCACCTGGGTGTGGACCGGCTCGCCCTACGTCGTGCCCTCGGCGATGTCGAAGGCGGGCCTGCACGTGATGACCAAGTCGCTCGCGGTCGAGTGGGGCCGCTACGGCATCCGCCTGAACGCGATCGCCCCGGGCCCCTTCCCCACCGAGGGCGCGTCCAAGCGCCTGCGTCCCGACGGCAGCTTCGAGGACGCGACCGGCTCGATTCCCATGCGCCGCGTCGGCCGGATGCCCGAGTTGCAGAACCTCGCGACCTTCCTCATGGCCGACGGCTGCGAGTGGCTCACCGGCGAGACGATCGCGATCGACGGCGGCGGCTATCTCGCAAACGGCGCCTCGTTCACCGAGCTCGACCGGCTCACCGACGCGGACTGGGAGCGCATGCGCGCCCTCATCAAGGCGCAGAACGAGAAGGACCGCGCCGGACGCAACGCATGAAGCCTGTTCCACGGCCCGCAGCGACGGTCGTCCTGATGCGCGAAGGGACGGACGGCCCCGAGGTGATGATGCTCCAGCGCACCCAGGGCGCGGCGTTCCTCGCCGGCGCCTACGTGTTTCCCGGCGGCGCGCTCGACGCCTCCGACGGCGAGGCGCGCACGCTCGCGCGCGTGACCGGCTTCTCGGACGCGGAGGCGAGCCGGGTGCTGGGACTGCCGGCAGGCGGGCTGGCCTACTGGGTCGCCGCGATGCGCGAATGCTTCGAGGAAGCGGGCATCCTGCTGGCGCACGACGAATCCGGCTATGCGGTGAGCCCGACGCGCGTCGAGCAGCTGGCACGTTTTCGAGCGCCGCTGAACGCAGGCGAGCTCGGGTTCGCCGACTTCCTGGAGAGCGAGCGCCTGACGCTGCCGGCGGGCGAGCTCGCCTACGTCGGCCACTGGATCACCGCCCCGGGGCGGCCGCGGCGCTTCGACACGCGCTTCTTCGTCGCGGCTGCACCGCAGGGGCAAAGCGGCTCGCACGATGCCTCCGAGACCATCCATCACGTGTGGATCCGCCCGCACGAGGCGCTTGCGCGCGGCGAGCGCGGCGAGATCGAGCTCGTGTTCGCGACCAAGCACACGCTCGCCGAGCTGGCGCGATTCGAACACCCGCGGCGCGCCGTCGAGTACGCGCGCGCGAAGCCGGAGGTCGAGACCAACCGCGCCTGCTGGGCGCAGGGCAGCCAGGGCCCGAAGCTGTTCCGCCGCGCCGATCCGCAGTACTTCGAAATCCACTGGTGCGATCCGGACGAGACGGGCGAATCGAGCTACGAGATCGTGCCCGGCGTGCCGAAGCGACTCGACCGGCTGGTGACGCGCATCACGGCGCCCAACCCGGGCATGATGACCGGGCCCGGCACCAACAGCTACCTCGTCGGCGAGCGCGAGCTCGCGCTGATCGACCCGGGGCCGGCGATCGACTCGCATGTCGAGGCGCTCATTGCCGCCGGTGCGGGCCGCATCCGCTGGATCCTGTGCACGCACACGCATCTCGACCACTCGCCGGCGGCCGCGGCGCTCAAGTCGGCGACCGGGGCGACGGTTATCGGCCGAGCGGCACCGCAGGGCGCGAGCCAGGACCAGAGCTTCGCGCCGCAGCGTATCCCGGCGCACGGCGAGCGGCTGGAGCTCGGCGGCGTCGCGCTGCGCGCGCTGCACACGCCGGGACACGCTTCCAACCATCTGTGCTATCTGCTCGAAGGCTCGAAGATGCTGTTCACTGGCGACCACGTGATGCAGGGGTCGACCGTCGTGATCAATCCGCCGGACGGCGACATGCGCGCCTACCTGTTCGCGCTCGAGTCGCTGCTCGAGGAAGACGTCGCGATCTTCGCACCCGGCCACGGCTACCTCATCGGGCAGCCGCAGCGCGAACTGCGGCGGCTGATCGCGCACCGCCTGGCGCGCGAGGCAAAGGTCGTCGCGGCGCTCGAGCGACTCGGCCGCGCCAAGCTCGAGCAGCTGGTGCCCGCGGTGTACGACGACGTGCATCCGAGGCTGCACGCGGTCGCCGCGCGCTCACTCTCGGCGCACCTGCAGAAGCTCGTCGCCGAGGGCAACGTGCGCGCGCAGGACGGGTGGTACCATCGCGGCCAGGAAGGGATCCGGGAGCGCGGGTGATGAGCACGCACGACAAGACTCTCAAGCTGGTGACCAACCTCAACCGGGCGGCGATCGAGGCGAAGCTCGGCGAGCTGCGCAGGGGCGCGCAGGCGCAGAAGCTCACCGAGGTCGCGGCGCAGCTCGCGGGCATCGAGGGGCTGGCGCGCGCGGAGATGGAAAAGCGCGTGCGGAGCGCGCTCAACTCGCTCGCCGGCAAGCCCGAACACCGTGGCCTCACCGCCCAGCTCGAGCTGGTCGAGATCAATCTGCCCAACCTGAAGTAACCGGCGCACAGCTTCTTCGCCTACCGTGGCGCGCTACGATTTCGACCTGTTCACGATCGGCGGCGGCTCGGGCGGCGTGCGCGCGAGCCGCTTCTCCGCGCAGTACGGCGCGCGCGTCGCGATCGCGGAGAGCGACCGCTTCGGCGGCACCTGCGTGAACGTCGGCTGCATCCCGAAGAAGCTGTTCTCCTATGCAGCGCATTTTCGCGACGATCTCGAGGACGCGACCAGCTACGGCTGGAGCGTCGGCGAGCCGGCGTTCGACTGGCCGAAGCTCGTGGCCGGCAAGGACAGGGAGGTGGCGCGCCTGAACGCGGTGTACGAGCGCGCGCTCGCCAGCGCGGGCGCCGAGATCCTGCGCGGGCGCGCGGTAATAGTCGATCCCCACACCGTGGAGGTTGCGGGACGCCGATGGAGCGCGCAGCACATCCTCGTCGCCACCGGCTCCCACCCGCAGATTCCCGACATCCCCGGCAAGTCGCTCGCGCTCACCTCGAACGAGGTATTCCGCCTCGAGCGCCTGCCGCGGCGCGCAATCGTGGTGGGCGGGGGCTACATCGCGGTCGAGTTCGCCTCGATCTTCAACGGGCTGGGCGTGCAGACGACGCTCGCCTACCGGCGCCACCGCCTGCTGCGCGAGTTCGACGCCGAGCTCGGCACGCGCCTGGGCGAGGAGATCCAGAAAAAGGGCGTGATGCTGCACTTCGGCGCCGAGCCGGTCGCCATCGCGCGTCAGCCAGACGGCGCGCTCGAAGTCACCTACGGCGACGGCCAGCACGCGCGCGCCGAACTGGTACTGTTCGCCACCGGGCGCGTGCCGAACAGCAAGGGCCTGGGCCTGGAGGCCGCGGGCGTGAAGCTCGGGCCGGTCGGCGAAGTGCTGGTCGATGCGTATTCCCGGAGCTCGGTCGAGTCGATCCACGCCATCGGCGACATCACCAACCGCATTAATCTCACGCCGGTGGCGACCGCCGAGGGCAGCGCGCTCGCGAAGACGCTGTTCGGCGGCGAGCCGACGGCACCGGACCACGAGAACGTGGCGACTGCCGTGTTCGCCAACCCTAATCTCGCCACGGTCGGGCTGTCGGAGGAGCAGGCGCGCGAGCGCCTCGGCGCGATCGAGATCTACAAGACCAGCTTCCGCTCGCTCAAGCATGCGCTCACGGGAAGCGAGGAGAAGATTTTCATGAAACTCGTCGTCGAGGCCGCGAGCCGCAAGGTGGTCGGCGCGCACATGATCGGCCCCGAAGCCGCCGAGATCATCCAGGGCATCGCGATCGCCGTGAAGCTCGGAGCGACCAAGGCGCAATTCGACGCCACGATCGGCATCCACCCCACCGCGGCGGAGGAGTTCGTCACCTTGCGCGAGCCGGTGGTATCCTGAACTCATGCTGCTCGAATCCCGCCTCAAGAAGGTGATCGGTAGGCTGCGCGCCAACGCGAACCTGCCGGTGGCGATCGAGCTGTGGACCGGCGAGCGCTACGAGCTCTCGCCCGCGCCGACCGTGACGCTGCGCATTCCGTCGGCCTCGGCGCTGCGCTACTTCGCCAACCCCGATCTCGCCACGCTCGGCGAGGCCTATGTCGAGGGTCACGTCGACGTCGAGGGCCCGATCAGCGACGCACTGCGCGCCGCCGAGGGACTCTCGCGCCAGCTGGGCGAAGCCAAGAAGGGCCGCCTGCCGCTGCTGCACAACCTGCACACCAGGAAGACAGACGCCGCATCGATCCAGTACCACTACGACGTGTCGAACGATTTCTACGCGCTGTGGCTGGACCGCAACATGGTCTATTCCTGCGCCTACTTCAAGACCGGCGACGAGTCGATCGACGTCGCGCAGGAGCAGAAGCTCGACCACATCTGCCGCAAGCTGCGCCTCAGGCCGGGCGAGAAGCTGCTCGACGTCGGCTGCGGCTGGGGCGCGCTGGTGCGCTGGGCGGCCAGGCACTACGGCGTGGACGCGACCGGAATCACGCTGTCTCGCAACCAGCACGCGCTCGCCAACCAGCGCATCGCCGACGATGGCCTGGGCGCGCGCTGCCGCGTGCTGCTGCAGGACTACCGCGACGTCCCGGGCGAAGGGGTGTACGACAAGATCTCCTCGGTGGGCATGTTCGAGCACGTCGGCCTCAAGAACCTGCCGCTCTACTTCCGCAAGATCCACACGCTGCTGCGCGAAGGCGGGCTGGTCATGAACCACGGCATCACCTCGGTCGATCCGGAAAGCCGCTCGGTCGGGCTCGGCGCGGGCGAGTTCATCGGCAAGTACGTGTTCCCGCACGGGGAGCTGCCGCACGCGTCGCTCGTGCTCAAGGAGATGGCACGCGCCGAGCTTGAGGTCATGGACGTCGAAACGCTGCGGCAGCACTACGCCAGAACCCTGTGGCACTGGAGCGAGCGTTTCGAGGCGAATCTCGACGCCGCGCGCCGGTACGCAGGCGACAAGCGCGCGCGCATCTGGCGCGCCTATCTCGCCGGCTGCGCACATGCCTTCGAGCAGCGCTGGGTGTCGATCCACCAGGTGCTCGCGGTCAAGAGCGCCGATCCCAAGGCGAAAGCGCTGCCCTGGACGCGCGCCTGGATCTACGAATGACGAGCCCCACCGCGCACTGGCACGCCGAGCATGCGAACTTCATGCAGCTGCTCGATGCGCTCGACCGCCAGCTGACGCTGTTTCACACCGGCGAGCATCCGAACTACGAGCTGATGCTCGACATCGTCAGCTACCTGCGTCATTTCCCGGACCGCTACCACCACGCGCGCGAGGACATTGCGTACGCGCGCCTCGCGGCGCGCGATCCCGCGATGCAGGTGAAGGTGGCCCGCCTGCTGCAGGAGCACCGCGTCCTCGCCAAGGCAGGCGACGATCTGCTCGGGCTGCTGAACCAGGTCGCCGACGAGGCGATCATCGCGCGCGCCGAGGTCGAGGCCGCGGCCGCGACCTACCTGGTCTACTATCGCCACCACATCGCGAGCGAGGAGCGCGACATCCTGCCGCGCGCCGCCGAGCTGCTCAGGCCCGAGGACTGGGCCGCGGTGGCCGCGGCCGTACCGTCCGGGCACGACCCGCTGTTCGGCGACCAGTCCGACAAGCGCTACCGCGAGCTGCGCCGCCTTATCGCGGTCGCCTCGGGCTAGGCGAGCGCGCGCGCGACGAGCGAGGCTCCGCTCGCGAGCAACAGCAGCGCCACCGCGCGCATCAGCGATTCGCGCCGCATGCGCACGAAGAGGTGCGCGGCGAGCGAAATTCCGACCCAGGCAGCGGGCAGTGCGAGCGCTGCCGCGAGCCAAACCCGCGGATTGCTCATCAGGCCGGTCAGCGCGAACGCGGCGAGCCGCAGCGAGATGCTCGCCACCGAAGTTAGCGCGAGCGTGGCGCGGAACGACTCCTTGGACAGGTTGCGCTGCGAGAGGTAGATTGCGTACGGCGGCCCGCCCGCGCCGAACAGCGCGCTGGTCACGCCGCCGGCAAGGCCGGCGGGGTAGGCCCAGCCAAGGCCGACGGTGCCGCGCCGGGCGCGCGCGATCAGCGAGTAGAGCGCGAAGGCGACGACGAAGCAGCCGAGCGCCAGCATGCCGACGCGGCGCGGCATATTGACCAGCAGCGTGGCGCCGAGCGCGGTGCCGACCAGGATCATGGGCACCAGGCGCGCGACCTCGCCGCGCACGACGTGGCGCGGGGCCTCCAGCCCGAGGCGCAGCGAATTCGAGAGGTCGACGAGCACGAACACCGCCAGCGCAAACGGCAGCGGTACGAAGTGCGTCGCGAGCGGGATCGCGATCAGCGCAGCGCCGAAGCCGGTGACGCCGTAGACGAGCGCGGCCGCGAACGCGATCGGCGCCAGCGCGAGCAACGCCGCGTAACCCTCGGACACCGTGAGCGCTTAGAGCCTGACCGAAAGGTTGAGCGAGTACCGCCCGGTGAGTTCGGCGCTGTCGAGCACGTGGCCCTCGATCGCGGCGAGCAGCTCGGGGCCCCTGAAAGCACCCGATACCGGGCACTTCGGCACGTCGAGCGCGTACAGCGTGAACACGTAGTGATGCACGAGCGGATCGTTCCACGGCGGGCAGGGGCCGTCGTAGCCGAAGTAGTTGCCCGCCATGTCCTTGTCGCCCGCGAACCAGGATGTGTAATCGTTGATGCCCTGACGCGCGCCGCGCGGCGCCTGCGGGCCGGGCTTACCCCTGGGCGTGACCCCATGCGAGAACTCGCCCTCGGCGATAGGCCCGTCGAAAGGCTTCAGGTCGACCAGCAGCCAGTGGTAGAAGTCCACCCGCGGCAGCGTCGACGGAATCTGCAGGCCCTCCTTGTTGACGTCGTCCGGCTTCGAGGGGACGTCGCGGTCGTGGCACACCAGCGCGAGCGAGTGCGTGCCCGGCGGCAGGCCGCTCCACGCGAACTGCGGATTGCGGTTGTCCGAGAGGCGCAAATGCGTTGTCGCATCGGGCACCGCGAACGCGCAGCGCCCCGGGATCTTGCCCATGTCGGGAAAACTTTCGCTGGTCAGCTTCATCGCGCGTCTCCGTTCGTTTGCGCAACGATTATAAGGTCCGCGCCGGCGTGCAGGTTCATGCGCTGCAGGGCGCCGACGTAGCGCGTAAAGGGCAGCGCGTAGCGCGCTTCGAGCGCCGCTGCGCGCGCGCGCAGCGTCTTCCAGGGAAGGCGCGCGGGCGCGTCCTTCAGCGCGAAGGCGATCAGGTTCGGGTCGGAAAGCGCCGGCATGCACAGCACGGCCCCGCCGAAGGCGCGCTCCAGGCGCTGCAGGTAGCCGTCCAGCCTCGGATCGTCGCTCATGTAGTTGACCACCAGCACGCCATGCTGGGCGAGCGCCAGGTAGCAGGCGTCGTAGAACTCGCTCGAGGCGAGGCGCGGCACCTGCTCGCCGTCGTCGAAGCCGTCGACCAGCAGCACATCGCAGCATTCCGGCGCCAGCGCTTGCGCGCCGTCGCCGACTTCGACCGTCAGGCGCGCGTCGTCGGCGGGCAGCGCGAAATGCGCGCGCGCCGCGGCGACCACGCGCGCATCGAGCTCGATCACGCGCACGCGCGTCGCGCGCAGGCGGCGATGGAAGAACTTGGCGAGCGAGCCCCCGCCCAGGCCGATCATCAGCGCCTCGCGCGGTTGCGGGTGGAACAGCAGGAAGGCCATCATGCAGCGCGTATAGTCGAGCGCCAGCGCGTACGGGTCGTCGAGGCGCATTGCGCTCTGGATCGCGTCGCCGCCGATGTGCAGCTCGCGCAGGCCGCGCCGCTCGCTCACGGCGACCACCGGCGCGCGCTTCACGCCGCGGCTCGCGTGCGCCGCATCAGCACGAGCACCAGGCCGGCGCCGGCGAAGGACAGCGCGGAGGCGGCGAGGATCGGCACGGCGTAGCTGCCCCAGGCGTCGTAGGCCGCCCCGGCGAGCGGCGGGCCGAGCAGCGTGCCGATTCCCGGCGCCGTGTAGAGCAGGCCGATGATCCCGGACACCGCGCGCGGTCCGTACAGGTCCATGATGATCGTGGGAGACAGCGCGACGAAGCCGCCGTAGAAGGCGCCGAACAGCAGCGCGAACAGCACGAGCAGCCAGTAGCTGCTCGCGAGCCACCATACGATCAGCATCACCCCGAGCCCTAGGTACATGGCGGCGAACGACGGCACGCGCCCGAGGCGGTCGGCGACCCCGCCGATGGTGAAGCGCCCGAGGAGGCTCCCCAGGCCGATCAGGCTGACCAGCGCCACGCCCCGCGCTTCGGAGTAGCCGGCGTCCTGCGCGTAGCTCGCGAGGTGCACCATCGGCACGAACAGCCCGACGCACACCAGCGTGCTGGCGACATACAGCAGCCAGAACGGCCGCGAGCGCAGTGCCTGGCCGAGCGTCGCTCCGGGGAGCGATGCGCGCGCGGTGCGCGCCGCGCCCGGCGCGCCGTGCCGCGCCGGGTCGTCGTCGATCGCGAGCGCGGCGGCGCCTGCGAGCAGCAGCACCGCGAAGGCCATCGCCTGATAGGCGGCGCGCCAGCCCAGGTGCCCGATCAGCCAGGTCGCGGCGAGTGGCCCGAGGAAATTGCCGGCGCCGATCCCCGCGATCGCCAGGCCCGAGGCGAACGCACGGTTGGCGACGAACCAGGGCTGAACCGCGCCGACCGAGGGAACGTAGGTGAGGCCGATGCCGATGCCCAGGCCGACGCTGTAGGTGACGTAGAGCACCTCCACGGACCTGGCGACGCTCGCCAATCCGAGCGCCGCCACCATGCAGGCCACCCCCGCCAACGCGACGCGGCGCGGGCCGAGACGGTCCGCGAGCATGCCGCCCGGCGCGCCAAGCGTGAACCAGAGGAACGCGCAGACCGAAAACACCAGCGACACGTGCGCCCGCGACGCCGAGAATTCCGACTGGAAGGCCCGAAAGAACGCGGCGAACGAATAGGCCGCACCGAATCCGACGAACATGAGCGTGAACGCCGCCGCGACCACGATCCAGCCGAAGTAGATGCGCTGCCGCACGCCGTACCTCAATTAAGCGCGCCGCGCGCGCTGATCGGCCAGAGCGCCTCGACTACGCCGCCGCGCACGCAGACGTACCAGTCGTACAGATTGACCGTCGGATCGCAGTGCCCCGGCACCAGCAGCAGCTTCTCGCCGAGCGCCGGCGCAGTCGTGCCGGCGTCGATCTCGAGCACGCCATGCTCGTCGGAGGCGCGCGTGTAGCGCAGCCCCGGGCGCTGCCAGACGACCGGCAGACCGGAGTCGACGCTCGAGGCCTTGAGCCCTGCGTCGAGCACGGCGCGTGCCGGGGTCGGCCGGCTCATGATCGTCGACAGCACGAACAGCGCGTGCTCAAAGCGCGGCAGCGGCGCGGCCCACTCGTTCTTCGCGTAGTCGGCGTCCATGAATACGTAGGAGCCCGGCTGGATCTCGTCGAAAACGCGCGACTCGATCTCGAACGCGAAGCTGCCGCTGCCCCCGCCGGTGACCGTCGGGCAGGCGATGCCCGCCGACTCGATGAGCGCGCGCGTTTCGCGCGCCGCACGCGCCGCCGACTCGATCGCGGCGCGCCGTTCGTCCATCGAACGCAGGTGCTGCGCGGCGCCGTGGTAGGCCTGCAATCCCGCGAAGCGCAGCGCCGGCCGCGCGGCGATCTCGCGCGCGAGCTCGAGCGCCGGCTCGCCCGGCGGCACGCCGCAGCGCCGCGCGCCGACGTCGACCTCGACGTACACGTCGAGCCGCGCGCCGGCCGCCGCGGCGGCGGCGGCGAGGTCGCGCACGTTGCCCGCGTCGTCCGCGCACACGCCGATGCGCGCGCGCCTGGCGAGCGAAGCGAGGCGCGCGAGCTTCGGCGCACCGACCACCTCGTTCGACACCAGCACGTCGCCGATGCCGCCCTCGACCAGCGTCTCGGCCTCGGACACTTTCTGGCAGCACACGCCGACCGCGCCGGCGGCGAGCTGGCGCCGCGCGATCTCGGGGCACTTGTGCGTCTTGGCGTGCGCGCGTACGCGCACGCCGCGTCCCGCGACCGCGTCGGCGAGTTTGCGCAGGTTGCGCTCGAAGGCCTCCAGATCGAGCACCAGCGCCGGGGTATCGACCTCCTCCAGGCGCTGCCCGAGGCTTGCCGGAGGCTGCATCGTCACGCGGCTGCCGCGCGGTGCGCGCGCTGGCGCAGCGCGAGCCAGGCGATCGCCGCCATCACCACGACGATCAGCGGCACGGCCGCGTAGTTGACGCGGCTCCAGCCGCCGCTGGTGACGATCAGCCCCGAGGAGAACGACGACAGGGCCATCATGATGAAAATCGCCGAGTCGTTCACGCCCTGCGCCTTCGCGCGCTCCTCGGGCCGGTAGGTCTCGGTGAGCAGCGTAGTGGCGCCGATGAACAGGAAGTTCCAGCCCATGCCGAGGAGCACGAGCGCAAACCAGAATTCCGTCACCTCGATGCCCGACAGCGCGACGCCGACCGCGGCACTATTCAGAAGCGCGCCCGCGAACATCACGGGCAGCGCCCCGAAGCGCCGGATCAGCCCGCCGGTGAAGAACGAGGGCAGGTACATGCTCACGACGTGCGATGAGATGACGAATGCGGCAGCCTTGTAGGGATGCCCGCAGATGTCCATCGCGATCGGCGTGGAGGTCATGAGGAAGTTCATGACCCCGTAGCTGATCGCCGCGCAGGCCACCGCGACGATGAATTTCGGTTGCGCCGCGATTTCCGACATCGGCCGCCCCGGCTCGGCGTGCGCGGCCGCCCCGGCGTGCGGCATGCGGATGAAGCTGAGCAGCCCCATGGTTGCGAGCGACACGAGGATCAGGGCGAGGTAGGCGCCGAGGAACTTCTCGGGCAACAGGTCGACCGTGAGCCGGCTGGTCGTCGGCCCCAGGATCCCGCCGACCAGTCCGCCCGCCAGCACCAGGGAGATCGCCGTGGGCCGGAACTGGACGCTCGCGACGTCTGCCGCGGCGAAGCGGTAGTACTGGCCGTAGGCGTTGTACACCCCGAACACCAGCGTCGCGCAGCACAGCAGCCAGAAACTGTGCAGGCGGATCGCCGCCGCGCACAGCAGCGCGCCCGCGACGCCCCAGAGGGTGCCGAGCATCAGTCCGCGGCGGCGCCCGACGCGCTTCATGTGCAGCGAGGCGAGCATGGTGGCGATCGCGCCGCCGAGCACCCAGAAAGTCACCGGCAGCGTGGCGAGACCGCGGTGCGCAGCGAGCGCGAGGCCGGCAAGCCCGTTGATCGAGATCAGCGTCGAGTTGTTGGTCATGAGCATCGCCTGGCAGGCGGTGAGCAGGGCGACGTTGCGCCGTTCACTGATCATATATACAGTATCGGAAACGCGGGACGAAGACGGGATTTTACCGGCGCGTACGATGCCGAACGACGCAAAAAACGAAACACGCTCCGTAGCGCTGCCGGCAGCGCGCGTGCAGGTCGCCGGCAAATCGCGCGGCGCGCTGTCTTACCCGCAGGGGCGCTTCGAGCGCGCCGCACGCGAGCCGTTCGACGACGGCTGGACACGCACCGAGGAAGAGCCGCGCGCGCTCGAGACGCAGGTCACCGAAGAGCGAGCGCGCTCGATCATCCAGACGAACAACTCGCCCGATCTGCCTTTCGACCTCTCGATCAACCCCTACCGCGGCTGCGAGCACGGTTGCGTGTACTGCTACGCTCGGCCGAGCCACGCCTACCTGGAGCTCTCGCCGGGCCTGGATTTCGAGACCCGGCTGTTCGCCAAGGTAAACGCGGTCGAGCGGCTGCGCGAAGAGCTCGCGCGCCCCGGCTACGCGGCAAAGCCCATTTCGCTCGGCGCCAACACCGACTGCTACCAGCCGATCGAGCGGCGCTACCGCATCACGCGCGGCCTGATCGAGCTGCTCGGACAATGCAACCACCCGCTCACCATCGTCACCAAGTCCGCGCTCGTGGAGCGCGACCTCGATCTGCTCGGGCCGATGGGCCGCGCGAACCTCGCCAAGGTGTTCGTCTCGCTCGGCACGCTCGACGCCTCGCTCGCGCGTCGGCTCGAGCCGCGCGCCGCGAGCCCGCAGCGGCGCCTGGACACGATCCGCTCGCTCGCCGCGGCAGGGGTTTCGGTGGGCGTGATGGTCGCGCCGGTCGTGCCGGCGCTGTCGGACAAATCGCTCGAGGAGTCGCTCGAGGCCGCCGCGGGCGCGGGCGCGAGCATGGCCGGCTACCAGCTGCTCAGGCTGCCGAACGAGCTGAAGGAGGTCTTCCGCGAGTGGCTCGCGGCACACTTTCCCTTGCGCGCCGCGCACGTGATGAGCGTATTGCAGCAGCTGCGCGGCGGGCGCGACAACGATCCCCGCTTCGGGACGCGCATGACCGGCACCGGGAACTACGCCGAACTGCTCGCCCGGCGCTTCGAGGTCGCCTGCCGGCGCCTCGGGCTGAACGGCGAAGAGCGCGGCGGCGTGGCGCGCCGCGCCCTAGACTGCTCCCGGTTCGTGCCGCCCTCCCCGGGCGGCCAGATGCAGCTGTTTTGACGCTGCGCGCGCTCTGGCTCGCCGCCGGCTGGGCGATGGTGGCCGGCATCGTCTACGGCTCGGTGATGCATTCGCCGCCCTCGCTCGACTTCACCCAGGGCGACAAGTTCGAGCACCTGGGCAGCTACGGCCTGGTGATGTTCTGGTTCTGTCAGCTATACGCGGCGCGGCGCATGCGCATAGCTTACGCCTTCGGCTTCGTGGCTCTGGGCGTGGCGCTCGAATTCGTGCAGGGCTGGCTCGGCTACCGCGATTTCGAAGTCGCAGACATGCTCGCCGATGCCGCCGGCGTGGCGCTCGGCTGGGGCGTCGCGTTCGTCTTCCCCGGAGCCTTGCCTGGAACGCGCTAGCCGAAGAACTCGATCAGCGCGTCTAGCACCGCATCGGGCGCCTCGGCCATGAGCGAGTGGCCGCTCGTGGCAAGGCGCAGCACGCGGCTGCCGGGAATGGCGCGCGCGAGCGCTTCGGTCGCCTGCGGCAGGGTCATCATGTCGCGCTGCCCGATGACGATCAGCGCCGGGCATTTCACCTTGGCCGCGCTCTCCAGTCCCGCGCCGTACTCGTTGCACGCCTTGAGCGACATGTAGAGCACGTCCGGGGCGAGGCGCGCCAGGCGCGCAAGCGAATCCCCGTACATCCACATGCCCGGGTTCGGGTTGGCGCCGAGCGGCACGCGCGGCGCGTGCGCCCAGATCGTGTCCATGTCGTAGGCGTCCTGCTCGTTTCTCCGTGCCGCCTCGAGGAAGTCCTCGGATACCCTCATCGGAAAGGCGACGCCGAGCAGCGCGATGCGCTCGACGCGGTCCGGATGGCGCGCCGCGCATTCGAGCGCAGCGAGCGCACCAAGCGAGTGGCCGACCAGGCTTGCGCGTGCGACGCGCGCCGCGTCCATGACCTTCGGGACCCAGTCCGCGATCGCCTGCACGCTTTCGAGCGGCGGACCCTCCGAGCGTCCGTGCCCGGGAAGGTCGAGCGCCAGGGTGTTGCGCCCGTGGTAGCCGAAGTAGCGGCTCTGCAGCCCGAACCAGCTGTGGTCGAGCCCCGCGCCGTGCAAGAACACGACGCTCGGCCTGGCTGGATCGATGGTGTGCGCGGCAGTGTAGGCAAACGCCGTGCGGCCGTCGACCACGAAGTTCACTGCGCGGCCTTTTGCGCGGCCCTGAGCGCGCGCCCGAGGTCCTCGATCAGATCGTCAGCCTCCTCCAGCCCGATCGACAGGCGCACCGTGCCGGCGCCGATGCCGGCCTTCTTCAGGTCCTCGTCCGACATCCGGTAGTGCGTCGTGCTCGCCGGGTGGATGACGAGCGATTTTGCGTCGCCCACGTTGGCGAGGTGGGAGAACACGCGCAGGCTCTCGATGAACGCGCGCCCCGCGCCGCGCCCGCCCTTCATGTCGAAGGAGAACACCGCGCCGGCGCCGCGCGGCAACAGCTTCTTCGCGAGCGCGTGATCCGGATGCGAAGCGAGCTCGGGATAGCCGACCGACACGACCGCCGGATGCGCGGCCAGGAACTGCACGACTTTCCTCGTGTTCTCGACGTGGCGCGGCATCCTCAGGTGCAGTGTCTCGATGCCCTGCAGGATCTGGAACGCCGTCATTGGGGCCATGCAGGCGCCGAAGTCCCTCAGCCCCTCTCGCCGCGCACGCAGCAGGAACGCGCGCGTGCCCGACTCCTCCTCGAAGTCCATGCCGTGAAAGCCCTCGTAGGGCGCTGTGAGCTGCGGGAACTTGCCGCTTTTCTCCCAATCGAAGCGCCCCGAATCGACCAGCACGCCGCCGATCGCGACACCGTGCCCTCCGAGGAACTTGGTCGCCGAGTGGTACAGCAGGTCGGCGCCCAGCTCGAAGGGCTTCATTAGCCATGGCGTGGTGAAGGTCGAGTCGACCAGCAGCGGCACGCCTGCGGCGTGCGCGATTTGCGCGACCTGCGGGATATCGAGCACGTCAAGGCCCGGGTTGCCGAGCGTCTCGCCGAACACGAGCCGCGTGTTCGGCCGGATCGCGCGCGCGAAGTTCTGTGGATCGCGCGGACTGACGAAAGTCGTCTCAACGCCGAAGCGCCTGAGCGTGTAGCCGAGGAGGTTGTGCGAGCCGCCGTACAGCGAGTTGGAGGCCACCACATGGTGGCCGGCGTCGAGCAGCGTCGCGACCGCGAGGTGCAGCGCCGCTTGCCCGCTCGCCGTGGCGATCGCGCCGACACCGCCCTCGAGCGCCGCCACGCGCTCCTCGAGCACCGCGACCGTCGGATTCGAGATGCGCGAATAGACGTGTCCGGCGCGCTCCATGTTGAACAGCGACGCCGCGTGCTCGCTGTCGCGGAACACGTACGAGGTGGTGGCGTAGATCGGCACCGCGCGCGCGCCGAAAGTCGCATCCGGCGACTGCCCGGCGTGCAGCGCGAGGGTGTCGAATCCGGGGTACTTGGGGCCAGCCAACGCTAGTGCAGGTTCTTGCGGCTCGGACGCGTGTAGGCCTCGAACGCGCGCTCGGAAGGCTTCGGTTGCGAGGCCTTCTCCTTCCAGTCGCGGTCGAAAAGGTCATTCACGAGCAGCACCACCTCGGCGATGCGCTCCTTGGCGAACTGGCGCTCGAGCAGCGCTGTGATGTCCTCGACCATGCAACGGCGCTGCGCCTCGTGGATCGCCTGCGCGGTGGGTCCGACGAACAGCAGCCGGGCTTCCTGGTCACCGTTTTCTTGGTACAGCGTGACATCGACCTCGACCGCCTCGTAGCAATAGGGCCCGAGGTTCTCGAGCGCCTCGTCCAGCGCCCGGTGAAAGCTGCGACCAATTTCGCCAGTCCAGCAGACGTAAAGCATCAGGTCCTTGTCGTCGTACTTGATGCCGGGCTCGTCGGGTTCGAGACTTTTTACCTCCCCGATGCTGTCAGCGTCCAAATATTCGAGCAGCGGCGCGAGCGCCTGCTCGATCTGCTTCTTGGAAACCCCCTCGAGGACAGGGATGTCGGCGTGGACGTGGACTTCGATCCGCATTGGATGTGCCTTACTTGTGACTTAATGCATTCTAGCACCCGCTTCGGGCGTGGCCCGGCCCGGCAAGGCACGAAGCTTGCGTGTTTCCTGGGTAGGAACACGCGCGGCGCAATTAGGGGCCGCAGGAGGGCTGCGATGAGGGTGCTCTACGACAGCAGCAACTATTACGTGGTCGAATTCCCGGGCCGGCACGGCATCGAGCTGGTGGACAAGCGCGCCGGGCGCACCGCCTATCTGCAGGGCATGCTCGAGGCGCGCTTCCGCGCCAGCATGGCGGACCTGTGCTCGCAGGAAAACAACGACGAGTCGGTGGACGAGTTCCTCGGCTACTACGACGCCCTGCTCACCAATCCGCTGGTGATGCACTGACCGCACGCCCGCTCCGCTAGCATCGGGGAATGCTCCCCGAATACGGCGGCGGATCGCTCGTCAACTTGATGGCTTCGCTC
The DNA here is from genome assembly GCA_963739205.1 of uncultured Pseudomonadota bacterium. Lineage (GTDB taxonomy): Bacteria > Pseudomonadota > Gammaproteobacteria > Burkholderiales > SG8-39 > DAHVFK01. The sequence goes on from CAVTZJ010000004.1 coordinate 886,328, forward strand.
GTGGCGGCGCGCGGCGGCGCTGCCGTTCCGTTCGCGCGGCGACTTCCTGGCGCTCGGCCTGCGCGGCGTTGCACCGGCCGACGTCTACCGCGCGCAGTCGTTGTTCTCCTCGCTGCTGGCGCGCCGCATCCCAGTTTCGCAGAGCGCATCGGCGACGTTGCCCTGCTGATGAACGGACGGTTTACCATCAAGGACTGGACGCCGGGCGAGTCCCGGCACCTGCACATCGGCAATCACGGCGGCGCAAGCGAGGAGGAAATGACGGTCCCGCTGATCGTCGCCGTCATCTAGGGGGGGGGAGACGATGAAAGCGACGGTCAACGGCATCGAGGTGTACTACGAATTGCACGGCAAGGAGGGTGCGCCCTGGCTCACGCTGAGCCACTCGCTCGCCTGCAGCGTGCGCATGTGGGACCCGCAGATCGAGGCGTTCAAGGACCGCTATCGCGTCCTCGCCTACGACACGCGCGGCCACGGCGAGAGCATGGCGCCGGCAGGGGCTTACACGCTCGAGACGCTCGCCGATGATCTGCGCAGCCTGCTCAGGCACCTGAACATCGAGCGCACCCACTTCGCCGGCCTGTCGATGGGCGGCATGATCGGCCAGACCTTCGCACTCAAGTACCCGGGCATTTTAAGGAGCCTCGTGCTCGCCGACACCACCAGCCGGTATCCGGCCGAAGCTGCGGGCCTGTGGGCCGAGCGCATCAAGACCGCCGAGACGCGCGGCATGCAGCCGCTGGTGCAGCCGACGCTCGAGCGCTGGTTCACGGAGCCCTTCCGCACGGCGCATCCCGAGGTGGTCGGGCGCATCGGCGCGCTGATCGCCTCGACCCCGGTGGCGGGCTACGTCGGCTGCAGCCACGCGATCCCGAAAATCAATCTGACGACCCGCCTCAAGGAAATCAAGGTGCCGATCCTCGTTCTCTGCGGCGAACAGGATGCCGGCACGCCGCCGGCGATGGCGCGCGAGATACACGACAACGCGCCGGGCTCGAAGCTGGTGATGATTCCGCAGGCCGCCCACATCTCCAATATGGAGCAGCCGCAGGCCTTCACGCGGGCGATGGAGCAGTTTCTGGCCGGGGTGAAGTAGCGCTCAGTCGGCCGCGAGGCCCGTGAGGCCGCGCTCGAGGATGTCGCGCGACTGCTCCAGCACCGCGGCGCGCCAGCGGGCCTCGCGCGGGTAGAAGGCGTCGATGAAATCGGCATGGATCCGGGCGGCGAGCGGCGAGTTCTTCGGACCCTCGTAGCGCAGCCACCTGCCGGCCATGTTGGCGCGCTGCATGTCCTCGCGCGAGCGCGTGCCGAATTCGACGACGATCGCCATGGTCTCGGCCTGCGGCAGCATGGCGCGGAAGGCGTCGATCAGCAGCCCCTGATACTTCGCGACCGCCTTGTGCGTGACGCCCTCGCGGTTCACCGCGCGCTCGCCCCACCAGGCGCGCGCCCGCTCGTGGGGCGCCGACCCGGGCGGGTCGAAGCACAGGAACACGTGCCCGAGGGACGGCCCGATTCCGGTGTGCAGGTCGATCATCGCCACCTGCCGCGCGCGCCCCAGGTGCGCACGCACCGCCGCGCGGAAGGCGGTATTCGCCCATTGCGCGCGGTGACCTCCGAAGAACAGGCCATCGGGATGCGAGTACTGCCCGCCGTTGTAGGCATCCGAGAACGCCTGCTCGCCGACGCGCGCGCGAAACGCGTCCAGGCCGCGAAATACCGCCGCGAGCGCGTCCTCGTCCCAGTTGCGCGGCGTGACGATCGGATGCAGCTCGGCATAGGCGGCATTCGCGGGATAGGGCTTCGCGTGGTCGACGAAGTTGCGGTTGAGATCGACGTTTTCCTCGGTGACGCGCGCCCGGTGGGCGAATCCCCAGGGATTGTTGGCGTGGAAGAATGCCAGCGCGCAGCCGCGCGCCAGGCGCGGCGCCGAGGCGAGGAACGCGCTCTGCGCCGCCGAGCCCGAATAGCCCTCGATGCCGTGCGTGCCGCTGCACGCGGCCAGGATGCGCGGGGCGTCCGCCGGACCCAGCAGCGCGACGTCTAGATACAGCGCTTCGCCGCCGGGTCCCTTCGCCGCCGGGTGCTCGTAAGCATGCAGCGCGGCGCCGGCCGAGCGCGCCGCTTCGAGGAACCTGGCGCGCGCTTCTCCGTAGGACTCGGAAAAAGCGCCCTTGGGCGAGGCGACGCTAGCCATTCCCGGATGACGACTGGCCCTTCATCCCCTGCCAGCGCCGCAATTTCGGCGAGCGGATGCCGAACAGATCGAGCACGCGCGCCACGCTGTGGTCGATCATCTCCTCGATCGACTTTGGCTTGGCGTAAAACGCCGGTACCGGCGGAAACACGATGCCGCCCATCTCGCTCACCGCCACCATGTTGCGCAGATGCGCGAGGTTGAGCGGCGCCTCGCGCGGCAGCAGCACCAAGCGCCTACGCTCCTTGAGCACCACGTCGGCCGCGCGCGCAACGAGATCGTCGGCATGAGCGTGCGCCACCGCAGCGAGGGTCTTCATCGAGCACGGCGCGATCACCATTCCTTCGGTGAGGAACGAGCCGCTGGCGAGCGCCGCGCCGACGTCGCGCGGGTTGTACGCCACGTCGGCCAGGCGCTCGATGTCCTTGCGCCGCATGCCCAGCTCCTGCCAGGCGGTCAGCGCCGCGGCCTCCGAAAGCACCAGGTGGCTCTGCCAGGCGCGCTGCCTGCGCAGGATCTCGAGCAGCCGCACGCCGTAGGCCGCGCCCGTGGCGCCCGTGATGCCGACGATCAGTCGCTTCGCCATGCCTGCTAGCCTACCCGGATTGACGCCCGTGCGCAGGTCTGACACCATGCGCTCGAACATGTGTATATGCACAGCCGGGTGATGGAAAACTCCAGGAAACGCTGTTCCTGCTTCCTGCTGCGCAAGCTCACGCGGCGCGTCACCCAGGCGTACGACGCGGCGCTGGCCGAGGCGGGGCTCACCATCACCCAATACTCGCTGCTCGCGCACCTCGCGCGCGGCGCGGGCGGGTCAGTGTCCGCGCTGGCCGCGCGCATGGGGATGGACCGCACGACGCTGATACGCAATCTGAAGCCGCTGGAGGCGGCGGGCTGGGTGCGCTACGGCGAGCGGCGAGCCGGCAAACCGGCTGCGCCGGCGCTCAGCCCGGCCGGGCGCGCGCGCCTGCGCGCCGCCGCCCCCCTGTGGGAGCGGGCGCAAGGCGAGTTCGAGTCGCTGCTCGGTGCGAAGCGCGTCGCCGGCCTGCACGCGCTGGTCGATGAGTCCCTAGAACTTCTCGGAAAGGACCCCGCATGAGCACGCGGAGCCGCGGCTTCCTCGTCGTCGCGTTCGCCGCGAGCGCGATCTTCGCGCTCGGCCTGGGCATCCGGCAGGCGCAGCCGCTGTTCATCGGCGCCGTCAACTCCGCGACCGGGGTCGGCTACGTCGCGCTCAGCCTCGCCTTCGGCATCGCACAGCTCATGTGGGGCGTGACCCAGCCGCTCGCCGGGGCGGTCGCCGACCGCTACGGCCCGCGGGCGGTGATGCTCGCGGGCGCGCTGCTCGTCGCCGGCGCCACCGCCGCGATTCCGCTCGCGCACAGCGCACTCGCCCTCACGCTGCTGATCGGCGTCGCGGGCGCGGTCGGCACGGGCGCGATCGGGCCGTCGCTGCTCATGTCGGCGGGGAACCGCTGGATCCCGGAGGCCAAGCGCGGCCTGGCGAACGGCATCATCGGCGCCGGAGGCTCGTTCGGTCAGTTCACCATCGTGCCGCTCGCACAACTGGCGATCGGGCTCGCCGGCTGGCAGCCGGCGCTGGTGCTACTCGGGGCGACCGGCCTGCTCGCGCTGCCGCTGGTGCTGTATCTGACCCACGGCGCCCACGCCGCGGCCCATCCGGGCGCCGCGGCAGGCGGCTCCCTGCGCGAAGCCGTGCGCGCCGCTGCGGGCGACCGCAGCTACCTGCTGCTGAACGCGGGCTTCTTCACCTGCGGCTTCCACGTCGCCTTCATCTCCACTCACCTCCCCGGCTATGTCGCCACCTGCGAGCTGCCCGCGAGCGTCGCGGCCTGGTCGCTCTCCATTGTCGGCCTGTTCAACATCGCCGGCAGCCTGTGGGTCGGGCGCGCGATCGGGCAGGCGCGCATGAAGACGATGCTGTCGGCGATCTATTTCGCGCGGGCGGTGATCATCCTGGTGTTCTTCTTCTCGCCCAAGACCGAGCTCGTGTTCTTCCTGTTCGCCGGCGCGATCGGCTTCACCTACCTGTCCACCGTACCGCCCACGGTCGGCCTGGTCGCGAAGCTGTGCGGCCAGCGCTACCTCGCGACGCTGTTCGGCCTCGTCATGCTGTCGCACCAGGTGGGCGGCTTCCTCGGCGCCTGGCTCGGCGGCAAGGCCTACGCCGCCACCGGCAGCTACGACTGGATGTGGTGGGCCGACATCGCGCTGTGTCTGTTCGCCGCGGCCGTGCACCTGCCGATCCGCGAGGCGCGCCGGCTGGCGCCCGCCGCGGCCTAGTCCTTGCCCGATCTCCTGCCGCGGAACGCGGCGACGAACAGCCACACGATGACGAGGGGAATCAGCAGCGGCAGCAGGAACGGGAACGCGAGCCACGCAAGCAACACCCCGGCGAACACCAGCGCGCCGAGCACGAGTAGGCCGATGCCGGCAAACACGAACGCGAGCAGGATTGCGGCGCAGAACAGGGCCACCACCGCGACGAGCACACCCCAGCCCTCGGCGGCAAGCTGCATCGGTCCGCTCAGCGGCTGGCCGTTCACCGTGACGACGACGTGGCTCGAGCTAAGGAGCACCCAGGCAAGCAGAGCCAGGACGACGAGGACCAGGACGAGCGCGACGTTCTTCATGGGTTAGACTCGAGTATGAGCTGTTCCCGGAGAGAGTGACGCCATGTTCGAGACTACCATCGCGGGCAGCTTGCCCAAACCTTTCTGGCTCGCCGAGCCCGGCAAGCTGTGGCCGGAATGGCGCACGGCGGGCGAGGACCTGGCGCGCGCCAAGCGCGACGCGACCGTGCTGTGGCTCAAGGAGCTCGAGGACGCCGGCATCGACGTCGTCACCGACGGCGAGCAGTCGCGCCAGCATTTCGTGCACGGCTTTCTCGAGGCGGTCGAGGGCATCGACTTCGAGCACAAGGTGAAGATGGGCATCCGCGACAACCGCTACGAGGCCATGGTGCCGGTCGTGGTCGGGCCGCTCAGGCTGAAAGGGCGCGTGCACCAGGTCGAGGCACGCGTGGCGCGCGCGCACACGAAGAAGAAGCTCAAGATCACCATGCCGGGTCCGATGACCATCGTCGACACGATTGCCGACCGGCACTACGGCGACAAGGTGAAGCTCGCCATGGCCTTCGCCGAGCTGCTCAACCAGGAAGCGCGCGCGCTGGAGAAGGACGGCGTCGACGTGATCCAGTTCGACGAGCCGGCGTTCAACGTCTACATGGGCGAGGTCAAGGCCTGGGGCATCGACGCGCTGCACCGCGCGATCAAGGGGCTCAGGTGCACCACCGCGGTCCACATCTGCTACGGCTACGGCATCAAGGCGAACCTCGACTGGAAGGAGACCCTCGGCAAGGAATGGCGCCAGTACGAGGAGATCTTCCCCGCGCTGGCGAGAAGCAGGATCAAGCAGGTCAGCCTCGAGTGCATCCACTCGCACGTGCCGCCCCAGCTGATGGCGCTGCTGAAGGGCAAGGACGTGCTGGTCGGCGTGATCGACGTCGCCTCGGACAAGGTCGAGACGCCCGCCGAGGTCGCGGCGACCATCGGCCTGGCGCTCAAGTATGTGCCGAAGAACCGCCTGTTTCCCTGCACCAACTGCGGCATGGCGCCGATGAATCGCGAGATCGCGCTGGCGAAGCTCAAGGCGCTCGGCGCGGGTGCCGCGCTCGCCCGCAAGAAATGGGGCCGGAGGAAGTAAACATGAACGCGGAACGCCAGAAGGAAATCGCCGGCGCGGTGGCCGACGTGCGCGCGATCGAGAAGCACGAGGGCGTGACGCGCGCGAGCCTGGAGCACATCAAGGCGCGCCTGCTCAAGCTGGCGGCGCGCTCCGATCTGTTCACGCTCGAGGCCTTTCCGCCACCCGCGCCCGGCTCGGCGCGCAGCTCGTGCCTGTATCGGCTCTCGGAGGACGACGATCACCGCTTCGCGCTGTACGCCAACTCGGCAAACGGCCGCTATGGCACGCCCGCGCACAACCACACCACCTGGGCGGTGATCGTCGGCGTGCAGGGCGACGAGCTGAATCGCTTCTACGACCGTACCTCCGAAGGCGGCGTGCGCGAGAAGGGGCAGTTCGTCGTCGGGCGCGGCACAGGGGTCGCGTTCCTGCCCGAGGACCTGCACTCGATCCACATCGACGGCGCTACGCTCAACTTCCACATGTACGGCCTGGCGCTCGAGCAGCTGCCGCGGCGCGAGTACTACAAGGCGAAGGAGAACGCGTGGGCGGTATTCCCGCCTCACTCGGACATCCGGGAGGCCCGCTCTCAGGCGGCCTTGTAAGTGTCGAGCCGGATGCGCTCGCGCTCGAGCGCGGCGGCGACCGGGGACGCCGCCATCACGCGCTCGACGTAAGCGTAATACGCGGGCAGCGATTTTGGATCGACGCCCGCAATGCCACCCCAGCGCAGCAGCGTGAACGCATACGCGTCGTGAAAGCTTATGCGCGCACCGAGCCAGAACGGCGCCGCCTTCTCCACCCAGCCCTGGATGCGCTCGAGGCACTCGCGGTAGCGCTTGGCCGCCTTCTGCTTCACCTCGGATTGCGCCGCCTCGCCATCGGCGAACTCGTAGCTGCGGAACACGCGCGTGAAGGTCGGGTGCACGGTGTTGTTCATCCAGGCGAGCTGGCTCATCGCCTGCGCGCGCGCCCAGTCGTCGGCGGGCAGCAGACCGGCTTTCGGGAAGCGCCGGTCGAGGTAGTCGCAGATGGCGACGATCTGGTTGAGCGGCCGGCCGTCGACCACCAGCACCGGTACCTGGCCGTTCGGGTTCAGCGCCAAGTACTCGAGCGTCTTGTTCTCACCCCGGTGCAGCTTGACGAGCCGCGGCTCGAAGCCCTCGCCGGTCGCCGCGCGAATCGCCTCCAGCCCGACGTGCGGCACGAATGAACAGGCGCCGGGCGCGAAATAGAGTTCCATCATGGGGTCGCTCTCCTTGGCGAATCCGGCACAGAGCCGGCAGGCGTCTGCCGACGGGCGCCGTTAGAATACCCGAATGCTCGCGCTCGACCTGCTCGTAGAGCGAAAGATCGAAGAGGCGCGGGCCTGAAGCACGCCTCAGGGCGGCGCGACGTCCCTAGTTGTGGCCCTTTTCGTAGGCCTGCACCGCTTTCTTGAGCTCGCTGTATTGCTCGCAGGGAAAGAAGCATAGCTTGTCGAGCGCTGCAAGGTGCTCCTTCGCCTTGGGGAGGTCGCCTACCTGCAGGTAGGCCTCGCCGATGTACTCGTGCGCATTGCGGTGTTTCGGGTCGATACGCAGCGCGTCTTCGTATTCGCTGAACACCAGCTTCATGTCGGGGTTGGGGCCCTTGCGCAGCGCGTAGGCGTACAGGTTGTGGTAGTCGGCGTTACCGGGCTGCCTGACGACGGCCTCTCGCGTGATCGCCGCGGCACGCGTCCAGTCCTTGACCGCGATCGCCTGTTGGGCGCGCTCGATGACCGGATCGGCCGGCGGCCCTGAAGTGCTCCAGTCGCCGCCCGCCCCGAAGGCCGCGGCCGATACCCATAACAGCGAAAGAACAGCGCTGCGAGCGATGGTTTTCATGGATTGCCCTCCTGTGCGAGGGCAAACACTGTCACGTGCACCGGTATTCCCGCGCGAGGCCGGCATAATGCCGGGCTCGCTCGAGCGCCTCAGCGCCCGAGCTCGCCGAGCAGTCCGTGCACGGCCGCGGCGGCCTCGCGCGGATACTCGAAGGGGAACAGGTGCCCGCCCGGCACTTCGCGCAGCGTGCACAGCCGTCGCGTCGCACCCAGGCCGGCGCGCCGCACCACGTCTGAGCGCGCGCCGCCCACAAAGCCCGCCGGCACCTTGAGCGCGCTCAGGCCGCGGCTCATGTTGTGCGGAATCGTGCGGTAGATGCGGTACTCGACCGCCGGGTCGATCAGCAGGCGCAGCTCACCCTCGCGCTCGACGAGCCCGTAGCGCACGTAGTCGTCCAGACTCTGCTCGGTGAAATGCCGGAACAGGCGCCGCGTGCGGAAGTGCTGCTTCGCCTGGGCGCGGCTCTCCCAGCGGCTGCGCCGGTCGCGCACCGCGCCTGCCGGCGTGACGCGGTCCACCACGCCCAGACGCTTCGTCGCGCCGAGCAGGCGGCCGCGCAGCGGCCCGATGATCGGCGCGTCGAGCAGCACGATGGCGCGGAACAGGCGCGGGCGCCTGTGCGCCGCGAGCAGGGTCAGGTAGCCGCCGAGTGAGTGGCCGACCGCGAACACGGGCGCACCGTGGCGCGCGCGCTCCAGCTCGTCGATCAACTGCTCGACGAGATGCGGCCATCCCTCGGTCACCGGATAGCGCGCATCGGTGCCGATCGCCTCGATCGAGCCGATGCGATAGTGGCGGCCGAGCTCGGCTAGCATCGCCGCGTAGCAGGGCGCGGGAAAGCCGTTGGCGTGCGAGAACTGCAGGTAAGGCTTGCTCAGACGTACTCTTTGGCGGCGGTGTCCGGATCGACCGGCTTGCCGGCGATGTAGCCCTGCAGGAAATCGCAACGGCAGGTCTGCAGGAACTCGAGCTGCGCCTCGGTCTCGACGCCTTCGGCCACCACTTTCAGCCCGAGCGCGTGGGCGAGCGCCACCGTCGCGGCGACGATCGCCTTGGCGTCCTTGTCGGCCGGCACCTCGGCGATGAAGGCGCGGTCGATCTTCAGCTTGTCCACCGGGAAGCGCTTCAGGTAGGCGAGACTCGAGTAGCCGGTGCCGAAGTCGTCGATCGCGATGCTCACGCCGAGCTTCTTCAGCTTGCCGAGCGTCGCCAGGGTGACGTCGGTCTGCTGCATCGCGGTGGTCTCCGTGATCTCGAGCTCGAGCAGGCGCGCCGGCAGCCCGGACTCGGAGAGCACCGAGGCGATCGTTTCGACCAGCCGCGGGTCGTTGAACTGGCGCGGAGACAGATTGACCGACACCGGCAGTCCCCGGTCGACGCCGATGAAAGTGGCCCAGCGGCAGGCTTCGCGCAGCACCCACTCCCCGATCTTGAGGATGAGCCCCGTGTCCTCGGCGAGCTGGATGAATTCCGCGGGCGACACCAGGCCGCGCGAGGGATGCTGCCAGCGCACCAGCGCCTCGTGCGCGGCGACGTGCCCGCCCCCGAGCTCGATGATCGGCTGGTAGTGCACGCGCAGCTCGCCCTTCTGGATCGCGCGCCGCAGGTCGTTCTCGAGCGCGAGGCGGCGCGAGGCCGACAGGTTCATCTGGTCGGTGAAGAACTGGTAGTTCGCGCGCCCCATCTCCTTGGCGTGGTACATCGCGGCGTCGGCGTTCCGGATCAGCGTCTCGGCGTCGCGGCCATCGTCCGGGAACACGCTGATGCCGATCGAGGGCGTGACGTGCAGCTCGCGACCCTCGATGTCGATCGGCAACGACAACTGCTCGATCACCTTCTGCGCGACGTTCGCCGCGTCGGTCGAGCGCTTGCTCTCGGGCAGCACCACCACGAATTCGTCGCCGCCGATGCGGCAGATGGTGTCGCCCACGCGCAGCTGCGCGACCAGGCGCCGCGCGACCTCCTTGAGCAGCATGTCGCCCACCGCGTGGCCGAGCGAGTCGTTGATGTTCTTGAAGCGGTCGAGGTCGACGAACATCACCGCGGTCTGCTTGCGGTTGCGGTAGCTGAGCGCGAGCGCCTGGGTGAGGCGGTCTTCGAGCAGGCGCCGGTTCGGCAGCCCGGTAAGCGCATCGTGGTCGGCGAGGTGCTGAGCGCGCTTCTCGGCCTGCTTGCGCTCGCCGATCTCGCCCTCGAGACGCTCGTTGGCGGCCTCCAGCTCGGCGGTGCGCTCCGTTACGGCGCGCTCCAGGGCATCGCGCGACGCTTCCAGGGCCTCGCGCGACTCGCGCTCGGCCGTGATGTCGTCGTAGATCCAGATCGCGCCTTCTTCGGGGTGCGCCGTATCGATCGCCCGGCCGACCACCTTGCACCACAGCGTGCTGCCGTCCTTGCGCTTCAGGCGCCGCTCGTCCGCGAACGCGCGCCCCGCGCGCAGTTCGCCGTATACCCGCCTGCCGACATCCGCATATTCCTCGTCGTTCAGGAACAGTACCGACGAAGGCTGGCCGATCAGCTCGCCCAGCTCATAGCCGAACATCTCCTCCAGGCGCGGGTTGCAGCGCTGATACACGCGCTGGCGGATGAAGGAGATGCCCACGGTGGCGTTGTCGAGGATGAGCTCCTGCTCCGCGAGCGCGCGCCGCACCCGCTCCTCGGCCTCGTGCCGCTCGGTGGCGTCCTCGATGATCCAGATCCATTCCTGCTGCTCGCCGGCGCCCGAGTCGATGCGCCGCCCCACGCTGTGCGCGTAGAAGGTGCTGCCGTCGGCGCGCCGGAAGAAGCACTCCTCGTCGTAGGTCTCGCCCGGTGCGGTGCCCTCGTAGGCCGCCCGGTTGATCGCTTTCCACTCCTCCTGGCTGGCGAACAGCACCTCGCTCGAGCGGCCGATCAGTTCGCCCGGTGCGCGGCCGGTCATTTCCTCGAGGCGACGGTTGCAGCGCTGGATCACCCGGTCGCGCACGAAAGTGATGCCGACGGTCGCATTGTCGAGGATCAGCTGCTGGTCCTCGGTCAGGCGCCGCATCGCCTCGTCGGCGCGTTTCTGCTCGGTGATGTCCTCGAACAGCCAGACGTAGCCCTTGTCCGGGTTGCCGGCTTCGACCGCGCGCCCCGAGAGCCTGCACCAGAATCCCGAGCCGTCGACGCGGCGCAGGAACTGCTCGCGCTGGTGCGGGTGCCCTTCGTCGAGCTCGCGATAGGCCGTGGCACGCGCTTCGAACTCCTCGTCGGTGAAGTACAGCGCGCGCATCGACGCGTTAAGCGCCTCGCCTGCGCCGAAGCCGAACAGCTCCTCGAAGCGCCGGTTGCAGCGCTGCAGGCGCCGGTCGCGCACGAAGGCGATGCCGGCCACCACGTTGTTCAGCAGCGCCTGCTGCTCCGCGAGCAGTCGCGCGAGATCCTCTTCGGCGCGCAGCTGCTCGGTGATGTCCTCGACCGTCCACACCGAGCCGCGCTCGGGATAGCGCGGGTCGACCGCCCGCCCGTCGGTGCGGACCCAGAATGTGCTGCCGTCGTTGCGGCGACGCATTTCGATGCGCCGCGAGGTGTGCCCCTTGGCGAGCTGCTCGTAGGCCGCCTCGGCGTCCGCGAGCGCGCGCTCGTCCGCGTACAGCACCTCGACGGGCTGGCCGACGAGCGTGCCCGACTCGGAACCGTACATCTCCTCGTAGCGCCGGTTGCAGCGCACGATGCGCCGCTCCTTGATGAACACGATGCCGACCGACGCGGTTCCGAGGATCGCCTCCTGCTCGCGCAGCAGCCGGTTCATCTCGTCGCTCTGGCGCTTGCGCTCGGTGATGTCTTCGACGATCCAGATCGTTCCCTGCTGCGTGACCGTGGTGTCGATCGCCTTCGCAATGACGCGCGCAAGAAAGCTCGTGCCGTCCTTTCGCCGCATCTCCCACTCGATGTCGAGCTGCTTGCCCGAGGTGAGGATCGGGATCGCGATCTGGCCGAGCGCCGCGTAGCTCTCGTGCGAGGGGTAAACGGCTTCGCCGGACTGGCCGATAAGCTCCTCCGGCCCCCAGCCGAACATCTCCTCGAACCTCGGATTGCACAGGAAGAACTTGCGGTCGCGGGTGAACGCGATGCCGATCGAGGCGTTGGCAAGCACCGCCTCGTATTCGAGCTGCGTGTAGCGCGTTCGGCCGGCGTAGCTCGCCGGCGGTGACTCGACGCGCGGCGCGGGTTGCGGCTCGCTCGAGCGCAGCGCCGCTGGCTCGATCACCTTGGGTCCTCCGCCCGCAGCGGTTCGCGCTGCCTCTGGTTCAGCCTGTGCAAACGCTCCCCCGATCGCGCGAATGCATCTTGTGCCCGAAATCGTAGCGCTAAACAAGCTCGTGCGCGAGCGCCGCGGTCCCGCCGGTGTGGCAGATTACGCACCCCGGGTGACGCCGTTCGTCACCAGAAGCTCTCCACCGTGATCTGGCCGGGCGAGCGGCGCCGGTGCTTCTTCATGCCGCGCGCGGCGAGCGCTGCGCCCGCGTCCTTCAGCATGTCAGGATTGCCGCACAACATCACCTGCGAGGTCGCGGGCGCGAGGGCGAGCCCCGCGGCGCGCTCCAGGCGCCCGTCCTCGATCGCCGCGGGAATGCGGCCGGCGAGCGAGCCGGGCGCCTGCTCGCGGCTGACGAGGCTCACATAGCGAAAGCGCGCGCCGTGCGCGCGCGCCACGGCTTCGATCGTCTCGCGGTAGACGAGCTCGCGCGCAAAGCGCACTCCGTGCACCAGCACCACGCTCGCATAGCGGCGCCAGGGCGTTTCCGTTCGCAGAATGGACAGGAACGGCGCGAGTCCCGTGCCGGTGGAAAGCAGCCACAGCGCCTCGGCGTCGGGGACTTCCGAGAGCACGAGGAAGCCCGAGGGGTTGGGCGCGACGTACAGCGCGTCGCCAGCGGCGAGGCGCGCCAGGCGCGGCGAGAGCGGCCCGTCTGGAACGATGACGCCGTAGAACTCGAGCACCGGATCCGCCGGGGCGTTCACGAACGAGAACGGCCGCGCGATGCGCTCGCCGCCGACATCGAGCGCCAGCCTGACGAACTGGCCCGCCTCGAACCGCAGGCGCGGGGCATTGACGTGCAGCGAGAAAAGCGCCTCGGTCCAGTGCCGGTTGTCGACCACCCGCCCTTCGAGCCACGTGCTCATTGGATGGTGTAGGGCTCGAGCTGGATGTCGCAAAGCTCGCTGCCGATCAGCACCAGCGCGCCGGTGCGCCGGTTGTCGCCGGTCTCGCTGAACTCGAACACGTAGCGCCGCTCGAGCGCGAGGCGCCCGTCGCGGTTGCGCGCGAGGCGCAAGCCGGCAATCGCCACCGTGTCGTCGAGCAGCTGCAGGCCGTAGCGCCGGCAGGCGCCGCGGCCCGCTTCGACCGCACGTTCGCGCGCCCGCATGCTGTCCGCCCACAGCCAGATCGCGGCGAGGACGACGGCGATCGCTGCGAGGTCCCACATGCGGCCATTATAGTCAGCGCAGCTCTCGCCGGTCGCGGTAACGATAGAGCAGCAGCGGGAGCGAACTGAATTGCTTCGCGATCGCGTGTCCGCGAACCGGCCGCAGCTCAGACAGCGGCAGCGGCAGCTCGGCGAGCGGCGTGCCGGCGCAAGCGCGTGCCAGCTCGCGGCCGATCGCCGTCGCGAGCGCGAGGCCGCGGCCGTTGCAGCCGAGCCAGGCGAACACTCCGGGCGCGAGCTCGTGCACGTGCGGCAGGCGGTCGAGCGTGATGCCGAGCGCGCCGTGCCACAGGAACTCGAAGCGCGGCACACCGAGCTGCGGAAAGACGCGCACCACGCGGGCGCCGATCCTGCGCGCAAGACGCCTGCGCCAGTTCCAGCGGCATCCCAGCGCGCCGCCTGTGACCAGACGCCCGTGCGCATCCCAGCGGAAGAAATGCAAGTCGCCGTGCGTGTCCGAGCAGGCGTGGTCGAAGGGCAGCACGCTCGCGCGCGCCGCCGCGGGCAGCGGCACGGTCGCCATCTGATAGCTCGCTACCGGGAACACGCTGCGCGCCAGGCCCGGCCACAGTGCATCCGAGTAAGCGTGCGTGGCGATCACGACGCGCTCGGCGAGCAACGCGCCGCGCGCGCTCGCCACGCGCCAGCGGCCGCCGGCGCGCGTGACGGACAGCGCCGCGCTGTGCGTGTGCACGCGCGCGCCGCGCCCGATGGCGGCGCGCGCAAGCTCCCGGCAGTAGGCGAGCGCGTTGAGTTTCCCGCCGCTCCGGTTCTGCCAGCCGCCGTGCCAGAAGCGCGACCCGGTAATGCGCTCGATCCCCGCCTGGTCGAGCAGCTCGACCGGCGCGCCGCGGCGCGCCCAGGCCGCGGCGCGCGCTTCGGCGAGCCGCATGCGCCCGGGACTGTGCGCCGGCTGCACCCAGCCGCTCTGCACCGCCTCGCAGCGCATCTCGCAGCGGCGGATGAGCTCGAAGGTGTCGCGCGCCGAGTCGCACACCAGCTGAACGAACGGCTCGCCAGCGCGCGCGGCAAGCTCCTCGGGGTCGACGCGCGACAGCGTCGGGATCACCTGCCCGTTGTTGCGCCCCGAGGCGCCCTGGCCGATCTCACCCGCCTCCAGCACCGCCACGCGCGCGCCGCCTTCGGCAAGCGAGAGCGCGCACGATAGACCGGTGTAGCCCCCACCGACCACTGCCACGTCTGCGCGCAGCTCGCCTTCCAGTGCCGCGGTCGGCGGGGCCGGCGGCGCTGTGGCGCGCCACAGCGAGCCGAGAAACCCGTCGTCGTCCATCCTGTAGAGTGTAGGCCCGATGGCCGAGCTGATCGAATTCCACGCCGGCGGCTACGCGTACCTCGAGGGCGTGCACCCCTATTCGCAGGGGGTGGTCGCGCTGCCCGGCTTCGCGATCGAGCGCGCCCGCTTCGCGCGCCCGCTGCCGCTTGCGCAGGGCTTTGCCGCGATCGCCGCGCAGCTCGCCGCGGTCGGCCGCCCGCGCAGCGCGCTGTGCGCGGCGGAGCTGCGCTCGCCGCGCCCGTTCAGCTTCGGCGGTTTCGGCGAGTTCAACAAGGGCTACGTCGCGGTGCTCGAGCAGTGGGGCCTGTATCGCGACGGCCGCAACCCGGTGGCGCGCTCGAACGTCGCACCCGAGATCGATCCGCCGCCGGAACCGTCGTTCTACGCCTTCTGCTATACGCTGCCCGCGGCGCGCGCCGGTGCGAGCTTCGTGGTCGCCGGCAGCGGCGAGTGGCCCGAGGGCGGGCGCTTCCCCGGGGACATCGTCGCGCGCGGCGACACGTCGCCCAGCGGGCTGCGCACCAAGGCGCGCTGGGTGCTCGACATGATGCAGGCACGCATGCAGAGCCTGGGCGTGGACTGGGACCGGACGAGCGCGACGCAGGCGTACACCGTGCACGACCTGCACCCGTTCCTCGGCGACGAGATCGTCGCGCGCGGCTCGGCGCGCGCCGGTCTCACCTGGCACTACTGCCGACCGCCGATCGCCGGGCTCGAGTACGAGATGGACGCGCGCGGCGTCGCGCTCGAGCGCGTGCTGCAAGACTAGAACGAGCGCCGCAGGAATTCCGCCGCGCGCTCGCCGATCATGATTGCGGGCGCGTTGGTGTTGCCGCCGATCAGAGCGGGCATGACCGAGCAGTCGGCGACGCGCAGGCGCTCGACGCCGCGCACGCGCAGCTCCGGGTCGAGCACCGCTCCCGCATCGCTTCCCATGCGGCAGGTCCCGACCGGGTGGTAGACGGTGTCGGCGCGCGCGCGGATCGCGCGCTCGATCTCCGCATCGTCGCGAACGCCCGCGGTGTACAGCTCGGTCGACGCGAAGGCCGAGAGAGCTGGCGCATCGAGGATGCGCCTGACCAGCTTGAAGCCGCGCATCAGTCCGGCCAGGTCCTCCGGCTCGGCCAGGAAGCGCGGATCGATGAGCGGCGCATCGCGCGCGTCCGCGCTCGCCAGCCGCACCGTGCCGCGGCTCTTCGGACGCAGCACGCAGACATGGCAGGAAAGGCCGTGCCCGAAGTGCAGCGTCCGGTTGTGGTTGTCGACCATGCCCACGACGAAGTGCAGCTGCAGGTCGGGCCGCTCGATTCCCGGCACGCTCTTCACGAAGCCGCCCGCCTCGGCGAAGTTGCTGGTCAGCATGCCGCGCCGCTCGCGCACGTAGCGCGCAAGCTCGCGCGCGAGGCGCAGGCCGCCCGCGAACGACAGGCCGACGAGCTCCGTCGAGCGGACCTTGCGGTTGACGATGTAGTCGGGATGGTCCTGCAGGTTCTCGCCCACGCCGGGCGCATCGTGCAGAACCGCGATGCCGAGCGCGCGCAGCTGCTCCGCCGGGCCGACGCCCGAGCACATGAGCAGCTGCGGCGACTGGAACGCACCCGCGGCGAGCACAACTTCGCGCGCCGCCCCTAGAATTTCGCTGCGCCCGGCGCGCCACACCTCGACCCCGGTCGCACGCCTGCCCTGGAACACGACGCGCAACGCATGCGCCTTGGTGTACACCGCCAGGTTCGGGCGCGCCATTGCCGGATGCAGGTACGCGCGCGCCGCGTTCCATCTCTCGCCGCCCTTTTGCGTCACCTGGTACAGGCCGACGCCCTCCTGCACCGGTCCGTTGAAGTCGTCGTTCGCCGGCAGCCCCGCCTCCTTCGCTGCCTCAACGAACAGGCGCGCGAACGCGTTCGGCGAGCGCAGGTCGGCCACGTTGAGCGGCCCGCCCGCGCCGTGCCACGCGCTCGCGCCACGCTCGTTGTTCTCCGCGCGCAGGAAATACGGCAGCACGTCGCGCCATGCCCAGCCGGTCGCCCCCGCGCTCGCCCAGTCGTCGTAGTCCCCGGGATGGCCGCGCATGTAAATCATCGCGTTCATAGAGCTCGAGCCGCCCAGCATGCGGCCGCGCGGCTGGTAGCCGCGGCGCTGGAAGAGCGCGTCCTGGGGCACGGTCTGGAACGCCCAGTTGCGGATGCGCGTCGGCAGCATGAGCGCCACGCCCGCGGGCGTGGCGACGAGCGCGCTCGCGTCGCTCGGGCCGGCCTCGACCAGGCATACGCGCACCGCGGGATCCTCCGACAGGCGCGCCGCGAGCGCGCAACCGGCGGAACCGCCGCCCACCACGACGTAGTCGAAATCAGCCATCGCGCCTCCTCAGGCAGCCACTGCGCGCGCCGCGCCGCGCCGCTTCCCGTACGCCTCGAACGCCGCGCCGAGAATACCCTTCGGCATGAAGATGATGAACAGCACCAGCATCAGGCCGTAGATCGTGGTGTCCAGGCCGTGGATTTCGTGCCCCAGCGTGAGGCGCAGGCCCTCCGCGAGCAGCAGCGTGAACGCCGCGCCCACCGTTGGACCCAGACGCACGAACATGCCGCCCGCGATGGCGCCGAACACCATCTGCAGGCTGATGCCGATGCCGGACACCGTCTCCGGACTCACGTATAGCTGGTACTGCGCGTACAGCACGCCGCCCAGGCAGGTGAGCAGCGCCGAGATCATCGTGACGCCGAGCTTCAGCCGCGCGACGCTCATGCCGATCGAAGCCGCGGCCTCCTCCTCGTGGCTGATCGCCTCCAGCGCGAGGCGCACCATCGACCGGTCGACGCGCGTCCAGACCCACAGGCCGCCGAGCCATATGGCGAGGATCGCGTAGAACCACACGAGCTTCGAGGAGAACTGCATCGCTCCGAGCGACCAGGAGGTATTCACCAGCGCGGTCTTCGGGGTCACGCCGAGCGAGCCGCCCGTGTAGTCGCGCAGCGCGATGATGATCAGGCGCGCGACCTCCGACAGCGCGAGGGTCACCAGCGCGAAATAGTGGCCGACGATCTTGAAGCGGAAGCATGGGTAGCTGATCAGGAACGCGACCAGTGCCGCGAATGCGAGCGCGAGCGGCAGGCCGAGCCAAGGCGAGACGTGGTAGTGGTTCCAGACCATCACCACCACGTAGGCGCCGATGCCGAGAAACGCGCCATGCCCGAGGCTCACCAAGCCGAGGCGGCCCATGATCGCCCAGCCGGTGTACACGAAGCCCCACAGCAGGCACAGGATCATCAGGTGCAGGGGATACTCTCCCATGCCGGCAAGCGGGGCCGCGGCGAGCAGCGCCAGACCGATCCAGCGCGCCTTTTGCATGTCACTTGCCTCCGAGGATGCCGCGCGGGCGCCAGAACATCACGACGATGAAGAACAGGAACGCGAGCACGTAGCCCCACTCGAGCGCCAGGAAGTAGCCACCGACCGAGATGAACTGCGCGAAGATGAACGCGGCGATGAAGCCCCCGATCATGTTGCCCAGCCCCCCGAGCACGCACACGAGAAACGTGATCGGCCCGAAGCTGAGACCTATGGCGGGATGGATGTCGTACTGCAGGACGAGCAAGCAGGCCGCGAGGCCGGCAAGCGCGCCGCCCAGCGCCGAAGTGAGCACGAAGATCCGGTTCGGGCTCACGCCCATCAGCGGCATGATGGCGCGATCCTGCGAGATCGCGCGGATGGCGGTGCCAAGGTAGCTGCGCTTGAGAAACAGGTACACCGCCACCATGCCGGCGAGCGCCACCGTGAAGGCGATCAGGCGTGCGACGCTCAGGTACATGCCGCCCACTCGCAGCGAAGGCAGGCTCACGCCGATGTTCTTGAACTCGACGCCGAACGCGAGCGTCGCGACCGCCTGCAGGAAGAAAAGCACCCCGCCGGTCACCAGCAGCTGGTTGATGGGTTCGGCGCCGAGCACCGGCCGGATCACCAGCACGTGCAGCAGCGCGCCGAGCGCCGCGACCAGCAGCACGCACGCGAGGAAGGCCAACGCGAGCGGCCAGTGGTAGACGTTGTGCAGGTAGTAGACCGAGTACATGCCGATCATGATCAGCTCGGCGTAGCAGATCCACACCACGTCGATCACGCCGAAGACGAGGTTCAGCCCCAGGGCGAGCAGCGCCAGGATGCCGCCGAGCAGGATTCCGTTGACCACCGCCTCGAGCAGGAAGACGTCGAATATCTGCATCGTCACAGTCCCAGGTAGGCCCTGCGGATGTCCTCGGAGCCGAGCAGGTCCGCCGCCGAGCCGCTCATCTTGATGCGGCCGGTCTCGAGCAGATAGGCGCGGTCGACCACCTTGAGCACCTGACGGATATTCTGCTCCACGATCAGCACCGTGTAGCCCTCGCCGCAAATGCGCCGGATCATGCCGAAGATTGCCTGCACCACCACGGGCGCAAGGCCGGCCGAGGGCTCGTCCAGCAGCAGCAGCTTCGGCCCCGACATGAGCGCGCGGCCGATCGCGCACATCTGCTGCTCGCCGCCCGAGAGCGTACCGGCGGGCTGTGCGCGCCGCTCCTTCATGCGCGGGAAGAGCGCATACACGAATTCCAGCCGCTCGGCGAAGCGCGCGCGCGCCGCCGGCAGGAATCCGCCCATCCTGAGGTTTTCTTCCACGGTGAGCTTCGGGAACAGGCGGCGGTTCTCCGGCACGTGCGCGATGCCCAGGCCGATCACTTGGTGCGCCGGGACGCCGTCGAGCGGCCGTCCCTCCATGCTCAGCGTGCCGGAGCTGGCAGCGATCAGCTTGGAGATGACGCGCAGCAGGGTGGTCTTGCCCGCCCCGTTCGGACCGATCACCGCGACCGACTCGCCCGCCCTGACCTCGATGCTGACGTCGAACAGCGCCTGGAAGCTGCCGTAGCCCGCCGACACGTTGGCAAGCTGCAGCATCAGGCGCTACGCGCGGCGACGGTGGCCTGCACCTCGCCGGCGTCGCTGCCGAGGTAGACCTCGATCACCTTCGGATCGTGTGCGACCGACTGCGGCGCGCCGGCGGCGATGACCTCGCCGTGATCGAGCACCACGCAGCGGTCCACGATGCGCATCAGCACCCCCATGATGTGCTCGACCCAAATGATGGTGATGCCGCGCCTGGAGCGGATTTCGGCCAGCATGTCGGCGGCCTGGTGCATTTCGTTCTCGTCCAGCCCGCCGAGCGACTCGTCGGCGAGCAGGAGCTTGGGCTGCATGGCGAGCGCGCGCGCGAGCTCGAGCTTCTTCAGGCCCGCGGCGCCCAGGCCGTCGACGCGCGCGCCGTCGTCCTGTGGCAGGCCCACGAGTGCGAGCGTCTCGCGCGCCTGCGCAAATGCGGCCTCGCGCGACGGGCGCGACGCCTGACCGTAGTAGGCCGCGAGCGCGACGTTCTCGACGAGCGACAGGCGCCGGAACGGCCGCGGGATCTGAAACGTGCGCGCCACGCCGTAGTGCGCGATGCGGTTGGCCGACTCGCCGGCGATCTCGCGCCCGAGCAGACGGACCGAGCCGCCCGAGGGCGCGAGTGCGCCGGCGATGAGATTGAAAGTCGTGCTCTTGCCCGAGCCGTTCGGACCGATCAGCCCTAGTATCTCGCCCTGCGCGAGATCGAAGGAAACCTCGTTGACTGCGGTAAAGCCGCCGAAGCGCTTCGTGAGCCCGCTGACCGAGAGCATGCCTCCACCCGCGCTCGGCTCTCCTACTGGGTCGAGTAGGCCGAGCTCTTGGGCAGCGGGATGACCGGATCGGCGGTGCGCAGGGTAGCGGGCCAGACGATCTTGGTCTGCCCGCCGAGATACTGCATCACGACCGGCGAGCTGCGCTCGTTCTGGCCCGACATGGGCGTGCCCGGGTGAAAGAACTTTACGCCATAGCCCTGGATCGTGCCGCCCACCGGGATGTCGGTATCGAGCGCCGCCTTGCGCAGGTCCTCCGAGCTGATGCCGCCGTACTTCTTGATCGCGCGCGGCATCACGTCGGTGAAGAAGATCCACGCCTGGTTGAATCCCATCGAAGCGTGCGGCGGCACTTCCGACACGCCGGTTTCGGCCTTGTAGCGCTTGACCATCTCCTGCGTCAGCGCGCCCAGTCCGGGTTTGAGCGACTTCGGGTCCAGCAACTGCGCCGCCACGGGGTCGACGTCGAAGATATAGTTCGCTTCGTCGCCGAAGGACGCGTGCAGCTTGTCGTACTGGCCGTAGCCCGCACCCTGGCCGATCAGCGCCGCCCACTTCAGGCCCTGCTCGCGCGCCTGGCGCCAGAACAGCGTGATGTCCGGGTTGTAGCCGGTATGCAGGATGACGTCGGGCCGCGCGCGCCGCAGCTTGGTGATCAGCGGCGAGAGATCGGGCGCGGTCGCGGAATACCCCTCCTTAAGCACGATGTTCATGCCGTCCTTCTTGCACGCCTCCTCGTTTCCGGCCGCAACGCCGCTGCCGTAAGGGCCGTCCTCGTGGATGATCGCCACGCGCAGGTCCTTGGGCGCTTTGTGCAGCTTCGGTTGCGACATCTCGTTGACGAAGGTGCAGGCCGCCTCCCCGATCTGATCCGAATGCAGCTGCGCGCGAAACACGTAGTGCAGGTTCTTGCCCTTGAACACGCTCGAGGCGATGCACACGTTGGCCCACATGAACTTCTTGGCCGCGTCGGCCTTCTGCGCGATCGGCACGCACTGCGCGCTGGAATAGAAGCCCATCAGCATGTCGACGTGCTGCTGGTCGATCAAGCGCGTCGCCTCATTGATCGCCACGTCGTTGTTGGACTGCGCGTCGGCGTAGATGGGCACGATCTTGTAGCCGTCTACGCCGCCCTTCTCGTTGATCATGTCGATCGCGATCTTGGTGGCGATGGCGGCCGCCTTCGAGCCGCCCGCAGCCAGCGGACCGGTGTAGTCGTAAATGACGCCGACCTTGAACTCCTTGGTCTGGGAAAGCGCTGGCGCAGCGAGAACCGCGGCGCCGAGCGCCGCGACGAGCAAACGG
This sequence comes from uncultured Pseudomonadota bacterium, assembly GCA_963739205.1. Taxonomy (GTDB): domain Bacteria; phylum Pseudomonadota; class Gammaproteobacteria; order Burkholderiales; family SG8-39; genus DAHVFK01. The sequence continues at coordinate 907,834 of CAVTZJ010000004.1, forward strand.
ATCCCTTTGCTTGGCATAAGACCTCCTCTGGATGTAGCGACGGGCGGCTCGTCCGTCTTCTTTGCAGTCAGTCTTTCGCAACAGCGCCGCGCCTGTCAAGCACCTTTCATGCGGCGGCGTCGGCGCGCACCAGGTCCGCGCCCTTCTCGGCGAGCGCGATCACCGCGGCGTTCGTGTTGCCCGATACCACCGTGGGCATGACCGACGCGTCGATCACGCGCAGCCCCGCGAGCCCGCGCACGCGCAGGCGCGCGTCGACCACCGCGCCCGCGTCCTCGCCCATGCGGCAGGTCGAGGTCGGGTGGAACACGGTGTCGCCGACCTCGCGGCAGAAGGCGAGCCAATCCTCGTCGGTCTGCACCCGCTCGCCGGGAAGGAACTCGCCCGCCACGTAGCCGCGCATGGGCGGCGTGTTCACCAGCCGCCGGGCGAACTTCAGTCCCTCCACCATCATGCGCCGGTCGCCCTCGGTCGCGAGGTAGTTGTAGTGGATCGCGGGCGGCGCGCCCGGATCGGCCGAGCGGATGCGCACCCAGCCGCGCGACTCGGCCTGCAGCTGCGACACCGAGACGGTGAAGCCCGAGAAGGGATGCAGCACGCCGCCGCGCTTGGCGGTCGAGAAGTTGATGAAGTAGATCTGTGCGTCCGGCCGCGCGAGCTCCGGACGCGTGCGCACGAAAGCCGCCGCGTAGCCCGCGCTCACCGCGAGCGGACCGCGGCGCTGAAGCAGGTAGCGCAGGCCCATGCCCAGCTGGCGCCACCAGCTCGCCATGTCGTCGTTCAGCGTGATCGGCCGGTTGCAGCGCCAGAACGTGCGCACGTAGAAGTGGTCCTGCAGCGCCTCGCCCACGCCGGGCGCCTCGTGCAGCACGGCAATGCCGTGGCGCTCGAGCAGCGCGCGCGGGCCGACGCCCGAGAGCTGCAGCAGCTGCGGCGAATTGATCGTGCCGCCGGCAAGGATCACCTCGCGCCGCGCGCCAGCCATGATCTTCGCGCCGCCGAGTAGGTACTCGACGCCGACCGCCCGCCGGCCCTCGAACAGCACGCGCGTAGCGAGCGCGTTAACCTCGACGCGCAGGCTGGCGCGCTTCTCCGCCGGACGCAAGTACGCGGTCGCCGCGCTCGAGCGCCGGCCGTGGCGCGTCGTCGCCTGGTAGTAGCCCGCACCCTCCTGCGAAGCAGCGTTGAAGTCGTCGTTGCGCGGCACGCCGAGCGCCCCGGCCGAGGCGATGAAGGCATCGCACAGCGGATGGCGGTCAGGCAGGTCGGAAACCTTGAGCGGCCCGCCGACGCCGTGCCAGGCGTTTGCACCCCGGCTCTGGTCCTCGGCGCGCTTGAAATACGGCAGCAGGTCGTCGAAGCGCCAGCCCTCGATGCCCCAGCCGTCGAAGTCCTCGCGCTGGCCGCGGATGTACACGAGGCCGTTGATCGACGAGGACCCGCCCAGCACCTTGCCGCGCGGCGTGAACACGCGCCGGCCGTTCAGCGCCGGCTCGGGCTCGGACTGGTAGGCCCAGTTCACGTCGGTGCGCGAAAAGAGCTTGCCGTAGCCGAGCGGGACGTGGATCCACGGGTTCGTGTCGCGCGGCCCGGCCTCGAGGAGCAGCACGCGCACCGCCGGGTCCTCGCTGAGCCGGCCGGCGAGCACGCAGCCGGCCGAGCCTGCGCCGACGATCACGTAATCCCAAGTGTCGCCGGTCATGCGCCTCCCCGAGCGCTCACACCGTGGCCACTGCGGCCGCGGGAGAGCCGACGGCGCCAGGCAGCCGCAACGGCGGCGCGGTGAAGAGGAACCGGCTGCGCTTGTGCTCGCGCAGCCAGCGCGCGAGCGGCCCGAGGTGAAACAGCTCGCCCAGGTGAATGCCGTTCTTGAAGATGCAGTGCTCGTGCAGCGGCATCAGCGCGTGCGGCGCGGGCTTGAAGATGCTCGTGGGTATGAGCTCGACCGCGTAGTTGTCGGCGATCAGGCAGGCGAGGCCCGAGTCGCTGATCCACTTGAGCAACCTGTCGTCGCGCCCGTCCAGGCCCGTGCAGGTGCCGTGCAGCAACTTCGGGTCGGGGTTCTTCCTCAGCTCGAAGATCACCTCGGCGAAGCCGGTGTGCAAGCAGACGAAGTCGCCCTTTTCCACCGCGACCCTGTCGGCCTCCATGACGCGCATCAGCTCGTCGTAGGTCACCGCGCGCCGCTCGCGCCCGAAGTGCGCGTGCAGATCGATCATCACCCCGCGGCCCTGCGCGCCGTGCTCGGCGAGATTCTGGATGCCGAGCGCCTTCGCTTCGGTCCCCTCGAACCTGGCCCAGGCCTCCGGCGCGCTCGGGTTCTCCTTCGCCGGCACGACGTCCTCGCCGGCGCGAAAGCCGTTGTAGAACACGATCTCCGGCTTGCCGTCGCCGTCTGCGTCGAAGCGGCTGCCGATGTGCGCAAACGAGTCCCACTGGGTGGAGTACTGCAGCGTGAGGAGCACCAGGTCGTCGCACACCACGTCGCTGTGGTCGGGGTTGTCCGCCGCGAGCGGATAGCAGAAGTTCTGCTTGCCCGCACCCTTGCCGTCGCGCAGCGTGGCGAACAGGCGCGGCGGCTTGCGGCGCGGGTTGAGCGCGCTGCCGCCGGGATAGTCGAGCGGCAGCGACAGGCAGAAGGACAGGCCCTCCTTCACCTCGACGATGCCCTCGAGCACCTTCTCGTGCGTCACCCAGTTCATGCGCCCGCGCTGGTCGTCGGGTCCGAACTCGCCCCAGTTCGAGCCCGCTGGCCGGTTCTTCCATCGCTGTGCCACCTGCGTCCTCCTCAGTAGTAATGCCGCGCGATCGTCTCGGCGACCATCACCGGCTTGTCGCCGCCCTCGCGCTCCATGACGACGTTCCAGGCGACCTGCACGCCGCCCTCGATTTTCTCGTACTTGGCCAGCGTGAAGCGCGCCCGGATCCTCGAGCCCGAGGGCACCGGCGCGGTGAAGCGCACGCGGTTAAGGCCGTAGTTCACGCCCATCTTGCGGTCCGAGAACGAGAACGTGGTCTCGCTCAGGTGCGCCACCAGCGACAGCGTGAGAAAGCCGTGCGCGATCGTGGTGCCGTACGGCGAGCGCTTCGCGCGCTCGCGGTCGACGTGGATCCACTGGAAGTCGTCGATCGCCTTGGCGAAGGTGTCGATGCGCTCCTGCGTGATCTCGAGCCAGGGCGAGACCGCGATCTCCTCGCCGACGCGGCTCTCCAGCCCCCTGATGGTCAGTGCTTCGCTCATGGCGTCTTTTCCATCCAGCTTTCGATTTGTTCGATCACCAGCGCCGTCTTTTCGCGCGCGATCCAATGCGTCGCGTCCGGCACGCGCACCAGCTTCAAGTCCGGCACGACCTCGTCCAGCCCTTCCAGGCAACCGGGCAGCAGCGCCGTGTCGCGCTCGCCCCACACGACGAGCGTCGGCACGCGCACGACGAAGTCCTTCGCCTCGAGCTGCAGGCGCGCCGCGCCGGGGTCGTCGGGCGCAGGCGGATAGAGCGCCGAGGCGCGGTAGTAGTTCAGGCCCCCGGTGAGCGCGCCGGGACGCGACCAGGCCTCGACGAGCGCCGCGCGCGCTTGCGGGTCGAGGTCGGAAAACGCGCCGAGCAGGCGCGCGTAGCCGTTTTCCGAGAGCACGCGCTCGGCCTTCGCGCTGCGAAACAGGAGCATGTACTCGCTCGCCTTCTGCTGCGCCGGGTTGCGCGTGAGCTCGCGCCAGAAGAGTGTACGGATGCGGAGAATTGATCATCACCAGGCGCGCGAGCCGCTCCGGCTGCGCGAGCGCGACGCCCCAGGCGACCGCGCCGCCCCAGTCGTGCGCGACCAGCACGAACGGCTCGCGCGTGTAGTGCGCCGCGAGCGCGAGCACGTCCGCGATCAGGTGCTTCGCCTTGTAGGCCTCGACCCCGGGCGGCTTGTCCGAGAGGTTGTAGCCGCGCATGTCCGGCGCCACGGCGCAGCGCCCGCGCGCGCCGAAATGCTCGAGGAAGGGCCGCCACATCTCCCAGTACTCCGGAAAGCCGTGCAGGAACAGCACGAGCGGCCCTTCGCCCATGCGCGCCGCGTGCAGGCGGATGCCGTTCGCCTCGACCGTCTCGTGCTTCAGCTCAGGCATTGCTCAATCCCTCCTGCGATCGCGCGCGCGATGCGTTCCCGCACCGACGCGTCGGATATGCGGCGTTCCTCTTCCGGGTTGACGATGACCCCCGCCTCCACGAGCACCGCCGGCATCGTGGCGCTCGCCGCCACCGCAAGACCGTCGAACCAGTGCACGCCGTCCGCTTCGTCGGCGTAGGCCCGCCCCTCCCCGGCTTCCGGATCGGCATGGTAGCGCGAAGGGGCGAAGCCCGCCGCGCGCAGCCGCGCGCCGATCGCGCTCGCGCAGGCGAGGCTCTTGTCGGGGAAGGGATTTTCGTGCGACACGAAGAGCGAGAAGCCCGAAAAGCGCCCGGCCACTGGCAGCAGCGGCGCCTTGACGGAGTCGTGGTGAATCGACACGAACAGGCTCGCGCCGCGCGCGTCGCGCGTGCGCGCGTGGAGATCGCCGTAGTCGCCGCGCTCGCCGATCATGCACACGTGAAGGTCGGCGCGCTCCAGCGCGGCGCGTACACGCTCGGCGAGAGCCAGGTTGTAACGGAACTCCGGGATGCCGGCGGCCGAAACGGCCCCCGGTTCGGCCAGGTTGTGGCCGACGTCGAGCGCCACTTCCTTGCCGGGAATCGCGCAGGCGGCGAGCAGCCCGGCGAGCGCGGCGGCGACGCGTCTCACGAGAAGCGCGAGAAGTCGGGTTTTCTCTTCTCGAGTAAGGCGCTCATCGCCTCGCGCGCCTCGGGCGAGGCGAGCCGCTCGCGGAAGTGCCCGCCTTCGAGCCCGATGCGCGCCGCCACCGCTTCGGCGAGGCCCGCCTTCATCAGCCGCTTGGTGAGCCGCAGCGACTCGGGCGGCAGCGCGGCGAGCGCGAGTGCGGCATTGCGCGCCGTCCCGAGCAGCTCGCCCTCCGGCACCACCTCGGTGACGAAGCCTGCGGCGAGCGCCTTCGCGCTGCCGAAGGGCTGGCCGAGCAGCAACAGCTCCGCGGCGCGTTGATAGCCTGCGATCATCGGCAGCAGCAGGCTCGAGCCCGCCTCGGGCACCAGGCCGAGCGGCACGAACGGCAGCTGGAAGCGCGCGTTCGGGGCGGCGTACACCAGGTCACAGTGCAGCAGCATCGTGGTGCCGATGCCCACCGCCGGTCCGCCGACCGCCGCGACGAGCGGTTTCTCGAGCGTGGAGAGCGTGCGCAGGAACGCGAAGGTCGGCGAGCGCTCGCCGTGCGGCGGTCGTTCGAGAAAGTCCTTCAGGTCGTTGCCCGAGCAAAAGCAGTCGGGTCTGCCGTGGATCAGCGTCGCGCGCACCTGCGGGTCGGCTTCTGCCGCGGCGAGCGCCGCAGCGAGCGCCTGGTACATCTCGAGCGTGAGCGCGTTTTTCTTGTCCGGGCGCGCGATCTCGATGCGCGCAACGCGCTCGCTCGTCTCCGCGACGATATGCGTGCCCACGTCAGGCGGTCGGCAGCTTGTAGTCCTTGAACTGCTCGCGGATGGTCAACTTGGAGAGCTTGCCGGTCGCCGTGTGCGGCAGCTCCTTGACGAACACCACGTCGTCGGGCATCCACCACTTGGCGATCTTGCCCTCGTAGAACTTGAGCAAGTCATCCTTGCTTACGTCCTGGCCGGCCTTCTTGACCACCACCACGACCGGCCGCTCGTCCCATTTCGGATGCTTGATGCCGATCACGGCCGCCTCGGCGACCGCCGGATGCGCCACCGCGATGTTCTCCAGATCGATCGAGCTGATCCACTCGCCGCCAGACTTGATCACGTCCTTGGAGCGGTCGGTGATCTGCATGTAGCCGTCCGGGTCGATGGTCGCCACGTCGCCGGTCGGGAACCAGCCGCTCCTCAGCGGATCGCCGCCCTCGCCCTTGAAGTAGCTGCTGATCACCCACGGCCCGCGCACGTGCAGGTCGCCGAAGGCCTTGCCGTCCATCGGCAGCTCGTTGCCGTCCGCGCCGACGATCTTCATGTCGACGCCGAAGATCGCGCGGCCCTGCTTCGCCTGCACCGCGTAGCGCGCCTCCTTGTCCGCATTCTTGTGCTTGGCCTTGAGCGTGCACACCGTGCCGAGCGGGCTCATCTCGGTCATGCCCCAGGCGTGCAGCACCTCGACGCCGTAGTCCTCCTGGAAGCTGCGGGTCATGGCGGGCGGGCAAGCCGAGCCGCCGATCACCACCGCGCGCAGCGCGGAGAACTTGAGCTTCGCTTCCTTCATGTAGTTGAGCAGCCCGAGCCATACCGTCGGAACGCCCGCCGACATGGTGACCCCTTCGGCCTCGAACAGCTGGTGCAGGCTCTTGCCGTCGAGATGCGGACCCGGCATCACCAGCTTGGTCCCGGTCAGCGCACAGGAATACGGCAACCCCCAGGCGTTGACGTGGAACATCGGCACCACCGGCAGCACGACGTCGCGCGCCGACAGGTTGAGCGCGTCGGGCAGCGCCCCGGCATAGGCGTGCAGCATGGTCGAGCGGTGCGAGTAGAGCGCGCCCTTCGGGTTGCCGGTGGTGCCCGAGGTGTAGCACAGGCAGGCGGCGGTGCGCTCGTCGAAGCTCGGCCATTCGTACCGGTCGTCCTGCGCCTCGATCAGCTCCTCGTAGCACAGCAGTCCCGGGATCGCGCTCTGCTTCGGCATGTGCGCGCGGTCGGTCATCAGTACGAAGCTCTTGACCGTCTTCATCTGCGGCACGAGCTTTTCCACCAGCGGCAGGAAGGTCAGGTCGAAGAACACGACCTTGTCCTCGGCATGCCCGGCGATGTACGCGATCTGCTCGGGGAACAGGCGCGGGTTGATCGTGTGGATCACTGCGCCGCTGCCGGCGACGGCGTAGTAGATCTCGAAATGGCGGTAGCCGTTCCAGGCGAGCGTCGCGACGCGCTCGCCCGCCTTGACGCCGAGCGCCTGGAGCACCTTCGCCAGCCGGCGCGCACGCTTGTGCGCCGCACGGTAGTTGTAGCGGTGGATGTCGCCCTCGACCGTCTTGGAGACGATTTCTGTTTCGCCGTGGTGGCGATCGGCATGCCGGATCAGGTTGGTGATCAGCAGCGGCATGTCCATCATCAGGCCTTGCATGGCAGCTCCTCCGGAATGCGATTTCACGATGCGGCGCGGCCGGGCGAAACTACTCTTCGGCGCGGCAGCCGGTCAAGTAACCGCCCCTTTCTGCTTGACCGCATGCGGGGCGATAACTAACATCTTCGCAAGCCGCGGCGATCAGAACAAGAAGATCCTCGGCCGCGCTCATTTCGCACCCTAGGGAGACTCCATGATCAGCAAATTCACCCGCGCGGCCGCAGTCGGCGCGGCGGCAGCCCTGTTCGCCCTCGGCGCGCAGGCGCAGACCATCAAGATCGGCTATATCGACCCGCTCTCCGGTCCGTTCGCCAACGTCGGCGAGCAGGGACTGGCGGAGTTCCGCTTCTACGCGGACTGGCTAAACAAGCACGGCGGCGTGCTCGGCAAGAAGCTCGAGATCGTGCCGTTCGACAACAAGGTGAGCCCGCAAGAGGCGCTCAACCAGCTCAAGCGTGTCGAGGACGAAGGCATCCGCTACGTCAGCCAGGGCAATTCTTCGGCAGTGGCGCTTGCCCTCTCGGACGCGGTGACGAAGTACAACGCGCGCAATCCCGGCAAGGAGATCCTGTATCTCAACTATGCCGCGGTCGATCCCGCGCTCACCAACGAGAAGTGCAGCTTCTGGCATTTCCGCTTCGACGCCAGCGCCGACATGAAGATGGAGGCGCTCACTGCGCTGATGGAAAAGAACGAGAACATCCACAAGGTCTACCTGATCGACCAGGACTACTCGTTCGGCCATGCGGTCGCGAACGCCGCGGTCGCGATGCTCAAGCGCAAGCGCCCCGACGTGCAGATCGTCGGCAACGAGTTCCACCCGATCGGCAAGGTGAAGGATTTCGCGCCGTACGTAGCCAAGATCAAGGCAGCGGGCGCGGACACCGTGATCACCGGCAACTGGGGCAACGACATGTCGCTTCTCGTTAAGGCCGGCCACGATGCGGGACTGAACGTGGACTGGTACACCTTCTACGCGGGCGGCCTGGGCACCCCGACCGCGATGGGTGAAGCGGCCGCCGGGCACGTTAAGATCGTCGGCGAGTACCACGTGAACGTGGTACCCAACAAGGCTGCGGCCTGGGACGCCGCCTTCCGCAAGGCGTCCGGCGGCAAGATGGACCTCGACTACCTGCGCGTCAAAGTCATGTTCGACATGCTGGTCGCGGCGATGAAGCAGGCGAAATCCGACGAGCCCAAGAAAGTCGCATACGCGCTCGAGGGCATGAAGATGCAGGGTGACATGGGCGAGCTCGAGATGCGCAAGCTGGACCACCAGCTGATCCAGCCGCTCTTCGTGTTCACGCTGCAGAAGTCCGCCGCGCTCGGCGGGCCGAAAGAAGGCAAGATCGACATGGAGCACAGCGGCCTCGCGCCGGTGACCGACCTGCGGGTCGAGCCATACGTGACCGCGACGCCGACCTCGTGCCAGATGCAGCGTCCGTGACGATCGCCCGGTAGCAAGCGACGGGGGGCTCGCCCCCCGTTCGCTTTTCGTGCATGGAATTCATCGTCGTCCAGTTGCTGAACGGCGTCAGCTACGGCCTGCTGCTGTTCATGCTGTGCTCCGGCCTGACGCTGGTGTTCTCGCTCATGGGCGTGCTCAACCTCGCCCACGCCAGCTTCTATATGCTGGGCGCGTATTTCGCGTACCAGGTCAGCCTCTACATAGGCTTCTATCCGGCTCTGGTCATAGCGCCGCTGCTCGTCGGCGCCATCGGCATGCTGGTCGAGCGCTACGGCCTGCGCACGGTACACCGCTACGGCCACGTCGCCGAGCTGCTGTTCACCTTCGGACTTGCTTATCTCGTCGACGAGGCCGTGCACCTCGTGTGGGGTCGCGCCGCGGTCGATTACCGCGTTCCCGCCTCGCTCGAGGGTCCCCTGTTCCGAGTGTTCACCTCGGAGTACCCGACCTATCGCGTGTTCATGATGCTGGTATCGGTCGCGATGCTGGTGTCGATCTGGCTGGCGCTCACGCGCACGCGCATCGGCCTGGTGATCCAGGCGGCGCTCACGCACCCGCAGACGGTCGAGGCGCTCGGCCACAACGTGCCGCGCGTGTTCATGCTGGTGTTCGGCGGCGGCGCTGCGCTCGCGGGCCTCGCCGGTGTCATCGGCGGCAATGCTTTCGTCACCGAGCCCGGCATGGCGGCCGCCGTCGGCCCGATCATCTTCGTCGTGGTGGTGATCGGCGGCATGGGCTCGCTCGCCGGCGCGTTCGTCGCGTCGCTGCTGATCGGTTGCCTGCAGACCTTCTCAGTGGGCCTGGACTGGAAGGTCCCATGGCTGGGCATCACGGTGGCGCAGTCCGCGCCGGTGCTGCCGTACCTGCTGATGGTGCTGATCCTCATCTTCAGGCCGCGCGGCCTGCTCGGCACGCGCGAGGGCTGACGTGGCACGGCGGCACGACCAGCCGGTAAACCTCGGGCGCTGGCTGCTGTGGGGCGGCACTGCGCTCGTGTTCGCGTTCGCACCGCTCGTGTTCAGGCAGGGCTTCGCGCTTACGATGCTGACGCAGATGGGTACGTTCATCATCTTCGCGCTGTCGTACAACATGCTGCTCGGCCAGGGCGGCATGCTGTCCTTCGGCCATGCGGTGTACTCGGGCCTGGGCGCGTATTTCACCGTGCATGCGCTGAACATGATCGGCAGGGGCGCGTTCGTCTTCCCAGTGACGCTGCTGCCGCTCGTCGGCGGCCTGGCGGGCCTGGCGTTCGGCGTCTTGTTCGGCTACGTGACCACCAGGAGGGCCGGCACCACCTTCGCCATGATCTCGCTCGGCATCGGCGAGCTGGTGCACGCCTGCGTGCTGATGTTCCCGGGCTTCTTCGGCGGCGAGGGCGGGGTGTCGACCAACCGCATGGTCGGCAAGGCCTTCCTCGGCGTCACCTACGGGCCGACGATCCAGGTCTACTACCTGGTCGCGTTCTGGTGCTTCCTGTGCATGATCGCCATGTTCGCGCTGACGCAGACGCCGCTCGGGCGCATGGCGAATGCGGTGCGCGACAATCCCGAGCGCGCCGAATTCGTCGGCTACGACACGCAGAAGGTGCGCTTCCTGCAGCTCGTGCTGGCGGGTTTCTTCGCCGGCATCTCGGGGGCGTTGTCGTGCATCAACTTCGAGATCGTCACCGACGAGAACGTGTCGGCGCTGCGCTCGGGCGGCGTGCTGCTCGCCACCTTCATTGGCGGCACGGGACATTTCTTCGGCCCGATCGTCGGCGCGGTGGTGTACATCTTCTTCGTGGTCGCGCTCTCGGGCTTCACGCAGGCCTGGCTGCTGTACCTGGGCCTGTTCTTTCTCGCCATGGTGCTGTACGCGCCCGGCGGGATCGCCTCGCTCGTCATGATGCAACTGCCGGCTATTCGCGCGCGGCGCTTTGGCGCGCTGGTTGTGCCGTACCTGCTCGCGCTCACCGCCGGCCTGATCGCCTTTGCCGGCCTCGTGGGGGTGGTCGAGATGGTGTACCGCCTCTCCGACCAGAGCTTGGGCACGCAGATGGCGCTGTTGGGCTTCGGCTTCGACGCCAAGTCGCCGCGCCCCTGGGCCGCGTTCGGGCTGCTGCTCGCCGTTGGGGTGGCGGCGCTCGGCTTCGCCGCGCGGCGCGTTGGCGAGCGCTGGGGCGCGATCCAGAACGAGATCCAGGCGAGCCCGCGATGAGCGCCGCCGCGATCGAACTGCGCGACCTGCGCAAGAGCTTCGGCAGGACGCCGATCATCAACGGCATATCGCTCGAGATCGGGCGCGGTGAGCGGCACGCGATCATCGGCCCGAACGGCGCGGGGAAGTCTACGCTGTTCAACCTCATCTCCGGCCGCTTTGCGCCGAGCTCCGGCAGCGTGCTGCTCGGGGGCGAGGACGTGACGGGCCTCAAACCGTTCCAGATCAACCGCAAGGGCCTTTCGCGCAGCTTCCAGGTCACCAACATCTTCCACAACCTGTCGGTGTACGAGAACATCCGCTGCGGCGTGCTGTGGGGCGCGGGCCACAAGTACTCGTTCTGGCACCGGGTCGGGGCCTTGCGCAAGGTCCGGCAACGCGCCGAGGAAGTGATGGAGCGCATCGGCCTCGCCGCGCGCCGCGCGGTGCCCGCCGGGACGCTGTCCTACGCCGAGCAGCGCGCGCTCGAGATCGGGATCACCATCGCGGGCGGTGCGAACGTGATCCTGCTCGACGAGCCGACCGCGGGCATGAGCCGCACCGAGACTGCGCACGCCGTCGAGCTCATCCGCCAGGTGACGGAGGGCCGGACTCTGGTCATGGTCGAGCACGACATGGGCGTCGTATTCGACCTCGCCGATCGCATCAGCGTGCTCGTCTACGGCGAGGTGATCGCGAGCGGCGCGCCGGCGGACATTCGCGCCAACGCGGCGGTGCAGGAGGCCTACCTCGGCGCATTGCACAAAGACAATGCGCATGCTTGAGGTGCGCGACCTGCACGCGTTCTACGGCAAGAGCCACATCCTGCACGGCGTGCAGCTCTCGCTCGGCGCGGGAGAGATCGTGTCGCTGCTCGGCAGGAACGGCGTCGGGCGCTCGACCACGGTGAAGGCCATCATGGGGATGGTGCAATGTCGCGGCTCGATCCGCTTCAAGGGCGAGGAGATCGCCGGCCTGAAGGCCTACCGCATTGCGCACAAGGGCCTGGGCTTCGTTCCGGAGAGTCGCGACATCTTCCCCACGCTGACGGTGCGCCAGAACCTGCTGCTGGGGCAGAAGTCGGCCAAGGCGGCCGGACGCTGGAAGATGGAAGACATGTTCACCCTGTTTCCGCGCCTCAAGGAGCGCGCCGACACCCAGGCGGGCGTGCTCTCCGGCGGCGAGCAGCAGATGCTGACGCTCTGTCGCACGCTGATGGGCGACCCTGAGCTCGTCATGATCGACGAGCCCACCGAGGGCCTGGCGCCCAAGATCGTCGAGCAGATGGCGGAGCTCTTCCTCGAGATCAAGCGGCGCGGCGTGTCCATCCTGCTGGTCGAGCAGAAGCTCGCGATCGCGCTCGACATCTCGGAGCGACTGTACGTGATGGGCCACGGACGCATCGTGTTCGAGGGCTCGCCGCAGGACATCCGCTCGAACGCTGCGATGCGCAAGGAGTGGCTCGAGGTCTGAGTTGCCGGTAAAATCGGCCTCCCCCCGCGCAGCAATCCAGTCATCCAGTCCGGAGACCCACGCATGAGCGACGCAGCGCCTTATTCGGTACGCGACGGCATCGCCGTCATCACCCTCAACAACCCCCCCGTGAACGGCCTGGGCAACGCGCTGCGCGCCGGCATCATGGAAGGCCTGAAGAAGGCCGAGGCCGACGCCGCGGTGAAGGCGGTAGTCATCATCGGCAGCGAAAAAGCGTTCTCGGGCGGCGCCGACATCCGCGAATTCAACAAGCCGATGACTCCGCCCAACCTGCCGGAGGTCAACGAGCAGCAGGACGCGATGAAGAAGCCGCTGGTCGCGGCGATCGGCGGCTTCGCCCTCGGTGGCGGGCTAGAGCTCGCGCTCGGCTGCCACTACCGCATCGCGCTCCCCAAGTCGCAGATCGGCCTGCCCGAGGTGAAGCTCGGCATCCTGCCCGGCTCGGGTGGCACGCAGCGCCTGCCGCGCGTGGTCGGCGCCGCCGAAGCGATCAGGATGATGACCACCGGCGACCCGATCCCGGCCGAGAAGGCGAAAGCGCTCGGCGTGGTCGACGAGATCGTCGAAGGCAATCTGCTCGAGGCGGCCGTGGCCTACGCGAAAAAGCTGGTCGCCGCGGGCAAGGGACCGCGCCGCATCCGCGACCTCGCGGCCAAGGTCGACGGCGACCCCAAGGCGTTTTTCGAGGCGGCGCGCGCCGAAGTGGCGAAGGCCTCCAAGGGCTATCCCGCACCGCTCGAGATCGTCGCCTGCGTCGAGGCCGCCGTGACGAAGCCGTTCGACGAAGGCCGCAAGGAGGAGCGCAAGCGCTTCGAGTACCTGGTCAACACTACGGAATCGAAGGCGCTGCGCCACATGTTCTTCGCCGAGCGCCAGACCTCCAAGATCCCGGACGTGCCGGAGGATACAGCGACGCGCGAGATCCGGAAGGCGGCGATCATCGGCGCCGGCACCATGGGCGGCGGCATCGCCATGAGCTTCGTCAACGCCGGCATTCCGGTGACCCTGCTCGAGATGAAGCAGGAGGCGCTCGACCGCGGCATCGCGACCATCAGGAAGAACTACGCCAATACGGTGTCCAAGGGACGCCTCAGGCAGGAGGACATGGACAAGAGGATGGCGCTCATCACCCCGGCGCTCGACCTCGCCGCGGCGAAGGAGGCCGATATCGTCGTCGAGGCCGTGTTCGAGAGGATGGACGTCAAGCAGGACATTTTCCGGAAGTTGGACGCGACTATGAAACAGGGCGCGGTCCTCGCCACCAACACCTCCACCCTCGACGTCAACGAGATCGCCGCGGTCACCCGGCGCCCGCAGGACGTCATCGGCACGCACTTCTTCTCGCCAGCGAACGTGATGCGGCTCCTGGAAGTGGTGCGCGGCGCGAAGACGGCAAAGGACGTGCTCGCCACCACCATGAAGCTCGGCAAGAAGCTGAGGAAGGTACCGGTGGTCTCCGGGGTGTGCGACGGCTTCATCGGTAACCGCATGATCGAGAAATACGGCCAGCAGAGCCTGTTCCTGCTCGACGAGGGCGCGAGCCCGCAGCAAGTCGATAGCGCGGCGCAGAAGTGGGGCATGGCGATGGGGCCGTTCACCATGGGAGACATGGCGGGGCTCGACATCGGCTGGGAAATCAGGAAGCGCCGTTACGCCGAGCGTCCCAACTTCGTCTATTCGCGGGTCGGCGACCGCATCTGCGAGCAGGGGCGCTACGGGCAGAAGACGGGCAAGGGCTGGTACCTGTACGAGCCGGGCAACCGCAAACCGATCCCGGATCCCGAGGTCGACAAGATCATTTCCCGATACAGGGACGAAATCAAGCTTAAGCCCCGCCAGATCTCCGACGAGGAAATCGTCGAGCGGCTGATCTACGCGCTCGTCAACGAGGCGGCGTACATCCTCGAGGAAGGAATCGCGCTGCGCGCCTCGGACATCGACATGGTGTACCTGACCGGCTACGGTTTCCCCGCCTACCGCGGCGGCCCGATGTTCTACGCCGACACCGTGGGCCTGCCCAAGGTGCTCGCCTCGATCGAGAAGTTCCAGAAGGGCTACCAGGGCGAGGTGTGGAAGCCCGCGCCGCTGCTGGTCAAGCTCGCCAAGGAAGGCAAACGCTTCAACGGCTAGGAGAAAAGATCATGACCGACGCAGTCATCGTTTCGACCGCAAGGACCCCGCTGTGCAAGAGCTGGCGCGGGGCGCTCAACATGACCCACGGCGCCACCATGGGCGGCCACGTCGTCAAGCACGCGCTCGAGCGCGCGAAGCTCGCGCCGGGCGAGGTGTACGACGTCATCATGGGCTGCGCCAACCCCGAGGGCGCCACCGGCGCCAACATCGCGCGCCAGATCGCGCTGCGCGCGGGGCTCCCGGTCACCGTGTCCGGCATGACGGTGAACCGTTTCTGCTCCTCCGGCCTGCAGACCGTCGCGCTCGCCAGTCAGCGCATCATGCAGGGCGAAGCCGACATCATGATCGCGGGCGGCGTCGAGTCGATCTCCTGCGTTCAGAACGAGGCGAACAAGCACATGATCCAGGAGGACTGGCTCAAGCAAAACAAGCCCGAGATCTACTGGACCATGCTGCAGACCGCGGAGATGGTGTCCAAGCGCTACAAGATTCCGCGCGAAGCCCAGGACCGCTACGGCGTCGACAGCCAGCTGAAGGCGGCCAAGTCGCGCGCCGCGGGCAAGTTCAAGGACGAGATCGTGCCGATCAGCACGAAGATGAAGGTGGTCGACAAGACGACCGGCGTCGAGACGCTGAAGGACGTGACCGTGTCCGAGGACGAGGGCATCCGCGCCGACACGACCTACGAGGGCGTGTCGCAGATCAAGCCGGCGCTCGAGGGCGGCGTGATCGCCGCGGGCAACGCGAGCCAGTTCTCCGACGGCGCCTCGGCCCAGGTGGTGATGAGCGACAAGACGGCGGCGGCGAAGGGCCTCAAGGCCATGGGCGTGTTCCGCGGCTTCGCGGTCGCGGGCTGCGAGCCCGACGAAATGGGCATCGGCCCGGTGTTCGCGATCCCGAAGCTGCTCAAGCAGACCGGCAAGAAGATCGAGGACATCGGCCTGTGGGAGCTGAACGAGGCCTTCGCGGTGCAGGTCATCTACTGCCGCGACAAGCTCGGCATCCCGAACGATCGGCTGAACGTCGACGGCGGCGCGATCGCCGTGGGCCATCCCTACGGTGTCACCGGCTCGCGGCTCATCGGCCACGCGCTGATCGAAGGCAAGCGCCGCGGCGTGAAGTACGTCGTGGTGACCATGTGCATCGGCGGCGGCATGGGCGCGGCGGGACTGTTCGAAGTCGCTTGAGAATCGCCATCGTCGGCTGCGGCGCGATGGGCTCGGTATACGCCGGGCTGTTCGCCGCCGCCGGACACGAAGTCTGGGCAATCGACCGCTGGCGCGAGCACGTCGATGCGATGCGCGCGCGCGGCCTGCGCCTCGAAGGCGCCTCGGGCGACCGCACCGTGCAAGTGAATGCGACGGCCGAGGCGCGCGATGCGGGCGCCTGCGACCTCGTCATCCTCGCCACCAAGGCGATGCACGTCGCCGCCGCTGCGGAAAACTCGAAATCGCTGCTCAAGCCGGACACGGTCGTACTTTCAATCCAGAACGGACTCGGCGGACCGGACACCGCGGCCTCCGTGCTGGGGAAAGAAAGAGTGATGGTGGGCGTGGTGGGCGGCTTCGGCGCCTCCATGAAGGGGCCCGGCCACGCGCATCACAACGGCATGGAGCTGGTGCGGCTGGGCGAGCTCCAAGGCCCGATCACGCCGCGTCTGGAGAGGATCGCCGAAGCCTGGCGCGGCGCCGGATTCCGCGTCAAGGTGTTCGACGACATCGCGCAGCTGGTGTGGGAGAAACTCATCTGCAACTGCGCCTACTCCGGCCCCTGCGGCCTCACCGACCGCACGGTCGGCGAGGTGATGCAGGATCGGGATCTCGCGCGCGTATCGGCCGCCTGCGCGCGGGAGGCCTTCGACGTGGCGAGGAAAAAGGGGGTCAGGCTCGGTTTCGACGACCCGATTGCCTACGTGCGCGACTTCGGCTCCAAGATTCCCGCCGCCCGGCCCTCGGTGCTGCTCGACCTGATGGCTAAGAGAAAATCCGAAATTGAGGTCATCAACGGCTCGATCCCGCGCGTCGGCGCGGAGGTCGGCGTTCTCGCGCCGGTGAACGACGCGCTCACCGCGCTCGTGCTCGAGAAGGAGCGGCGCCTGGGCTGCGTCTAGCCGAGGAACTCGAGCAGCAGCCGCTTCACCTCTTCGGGCTTTTCCTGCTGCACCCAGTGCCCGGCGCCATCCACGAGGTGGCAGCCGCGCATCCTTGCGAGCACGCTTCCCTGCATCTGCTCGAAGGCGCCCGGCACCTGGTACACGCCCCAATCGCTCGCGCCGGCGATGAACATGGACCGGACGTCGATCGCGCGTCCGGCAAGCGCCGCTAGATCGCCGTTGCGACCCTCGGTGCGGCAGCGGTACCACTGCAGCCCGCCCTGGAAGCCGGTGCGTGCGTACTCCGCGCAGTAGACCGCGAGCTCGCTCTCGGAAAGCCAGGCCGCTGCGCTCGCGGGCATTGCGAGCGCCACCGTCTCGGCCATCGTCCTGTCGCGCTCCATGATGTAGTAAGGAGGCATCTTCGCGAGCTCGGCCGCGCTCCACGACGCGAGGCGGAACGGTTTGTTGCCCGGCCAGTCGGCGCTCTTCATGTGGTAGTAGGCGCGCAGGAACGCGTGCACCCCTTGCGCGCAATGCCTCATGTCCCCGTTCGCCTGGCGCGTCGAGTAGTACCACTGGTAGTGCTTGCGCGGACGCGCGAGCCCCGCCAGCTCCGCGCCGATGTCGGGCGCGCTCACGTAGGAGAACGGCGCGCTCATCAGCACCAGCGAGCGGAACACTTCGGGCCGCGTGAGCGCGCAGTACGCGGCCACCGGCGAGCCGAAGTCGTGCCCGACCACCGCCGCTACCGAGTCCAGGCCGAGCGCGCGCAGGAGGCCCTCGACGTCGCGCACCAGGTTGGCCAGGCGAAAGGAGTCGACGTTGCCGTCGTAGTCCGCGCTCCATCCGGTCGTGCGGCCGTAGCCGCGCTGGTCCGGCGCGACCACGTAAAAGCCCGCGGCGGCGAGCGGCGGCATGATCTTGCGCCAGCTGTAGGCGAGCTCGGGAAATCCGTGCAGCAGAAGCACGCATGGGCGTCCGGGGCCGCCCGCCTCGAGCACGTGCATGCTCAGGCCGTTGCCGTTGTCGACAAAGCGCGCGCGTACGCCGGACGGCATTGCTAGGCGCGCCTGAGCGCGAAGGCCTCCACCGGCTGCGCGAAGCCCTTCAGGGCGCGCCCGCCGACCGGCGTCGATTCCAGCGCGCCGTCGATGCTCGCCATGGTCTTGCGGTCGAGCAGCACCTGGCCGCTCTCGGCCTCGCCGCACAGGCGCGCCGCGAGGTTGGTGACGCGGCCGATCGCCGCGTAGTCCCAGCGCCCCTCGAAGCCGATCGCGCCGAGCGTGGCGTAGCCCTGAGCGATGCCCACGCCGAGTCCCAGCGCGTGGCCGCGCTTCTTCCACAGCGCGGCGATCGGCTCGAACGCAGCCTGCATCTCGAGCGCGAGGCGCGCGGCGCACTCCGCCGGCCGCTCGATGGGCACCGGGTCGTTGAAGAACACCATCACGCCGTCGCCGGCGAAGCGCTCGAGCGTGCCGCCTCGCGCGAGCACGAGACGCCCGAGCGCCGCGTGGTAGGCGCGCAGGAGCTCCATTACTTCCTCCGGCGCGGCGTCCTCGGTGAAGGCGGTGAAGCCGCGCAGGTCGAAGAACGCCACGGTGATTTCGCGCCGGTGCGTCTTGAGCAGCTCCTCTCCGCCGCCGGCGACGATCGCCTCGGCGAGCTGTGGCGAGAAAAAGCTCTTCAGCCGTCCCAGGCGACCGATGTGCGCCATCTGCTCGCGCACGCGCGCCTCGAGCCCTGCGTTCCACTCGGCGAGCTGCGCGGCCTGGCGCCTCACCTCGTCCTGCAGCAACTTCACGCGCAGGAGCGACTTCACCCGCGCGAAAAGCTCGGGCTGATTGATCGGCTTGGAGAGGAAGTCGTCGGCCCCCGCCTCGATGCCCTTGACGCGCTCGGCGTGCGGATCGAGCGAGGTGACCAGCACCACCGGCAGCAGTGCCGTGGCCGGATCCGCGCGCAGCCTGCGGCACACGTCGTAGCCCGACAGCCCCGGCATCATGATGTCGAGCAGCACCAGGTCCGGGCGCCAGGAGGCAACCTGGGCGAGCGCCTGCTCGCCGTTCGCCGCCGTCGCGACGGCGTAGCCCTTTACCGCGAGCAGATCGCCGAGCAGCTTGATGTTGGCCGGCGTGTCGTCGACCACCAGGATTCTGGCCGGCTCGCTCATGCGCCTCCCGCATCGGTCAGGCGCTTCACGGTGTCGAGAAACTCCTTCAGGTTGATCGGCTTGCCGAGAAAGGCGCTGAAGCCGGCCTTGTTGATCTGCGTTCGGTCGCTCGCCGTCACCGATGCCGTGAGCGCGACCACCGGGATCGCCGCCGTGCGCGCGTCGGCGCGAAGCTGGCGGAAGGCCTCGATGCCGCTGATGCCGGGGAGCTGGATGTCCATCAGCACCAGGTCGGGCGACTTCTCCTTCGCGAGCCGCACGCCCTCTTCGCCCGTGACGGCCTCGAGCGTGGCGTAGCCCTTGGCCTGCAGCACGTCGCGCGCGAGCTTCATGTTCTTGTCGTTGTCTTCGACGATCAGGACGGTCTTCATGGTCTCACCGGTAGCGTGAAGGTGAAGGTCGAGCCCTTGCCCGGCTCGCTTTCCAGGCGGATCGCGCCGCCGTGCAGCTCGACGAAGCGCTTGGCGAGCGCAAGCCCGAGGCCCGTGCCCTCGGCCTTCTTGGTGTAGTCGCGCCCCACCTGCCTGAACTCCTCGAACACCGTCTGCTGGTCCTCCCTGGCGATGCCGATGCCGGTGTCGGCCACCGAGATCTCTGCCTTGTCGGTGTCGAGCCGGGCGCTCAACGCGACGCGCCCGCCGTCGGGCGTGAACTTGACCGCGTTGGAAAGGAGGTTGAGCAGGATCTGCTTGCACTTGCGCTCGTCGGCCTGTACCTCGCCCAGGCGCGGGTCGACCTCGAGCGAGAGCGCGATGCCGTGGCGCTGCGCGCGCTCGCGCACGAGCGTGAGCGCGTTGGCGAGCGCGGCAGGCAGATCAAACTTCGACAGCTCGAGCTCCATGCGGCCCGCCTCGATCTTGGACAGGTCGAGCACGTCGTTGATCAGCGCGAGCAGGTGCTTGCCCGAGGAGTGGATGTCGTTCAGGTAGTCGAGCTGCTTTTCGTTCAGCTCGCCGAACATCTTCTCCTGCAGCACCTCCGAGAAGCCGATGATGGCGTTCAAGGGCGTCCTGAGCTCGTGCGACATGTTGGCGAGGAAGTCCGACTTGTGCTGGTTCGCGATCTCGAGCTGGCGGCTCTTCTCCTCGATCTCGTGGAACAGGCGCGAGTTCTGGATCGCGATCACCGCCTGGTCGGCGAAGGTCTTGAGCAGCGCGATCTCCTTGTCGGTGAATGCGCCCGCGGCCTCGCGTGTCACCATGATGGCGCCGATGCCCCTGCCTTCCCACAGCATCGGCGCGATGATGATCGACCTGTAGCCCATCGGACCGGAGTTGCGCCGGATGTATTCGGGTGTTCCGTCCGTCTGCACGTCCGGGTAGTGCAGCACGCGCCGCTCGAGGATCGCCCGGCCGGTGCCCGAGGTCCTGTCCAGGCGAAAAGGCAGCGGCTTCCTGAACTCGCTCTCGCCGGGCCCGCGGAAGGCGCCCGGATGCACCGCGCCGTCCTCGCCGACCAGGGTCATGCCCACGCTGCGGCCGCCGAACAGGCGCTGACAATTCTCCATGATCTTGTCGAACACCGGCTTCGTGTCGGCGACCGAGCCGCCGATCACCTCGAGCACCTCGGCCGAGGCCCTCTGCCGCTCGAGCGCCTCCTTCGTCTCGTTGAACAGGCGCACGTTCTCGATCGCGATCACGGCCTGGTCGGCGAAGGTCTGCAGCAATGCGAGCTGCTTGTCGGAGAACGCTCCCGGCGCCGCCCGGGTCACGACGATCGCGCCGATCGCCCCGCCCTCGCGCAGCATGGGCGCGGTGGCGATGGCGCGGAATCCCAGCGCGCGACCGTTGTCGCGTGCGAACGGCGGCGAATCGGGGGCTTCGGTATCGCCGATGTTCGCCACCGCCCGATCGAGGATCGCCAGGCCGCTCGCGCTGTCACGGTTAAGCGGCATGGGAAACTGCGGCCGCGCGGCCTCTTTGGTCATGGCGCCGGCGCTGGCGCCCATCTGGATAAGCTGGCCGTCGGCCAGCACGATCGCCACGCTCAAGCCGTCGAATATGCGTAGTCCGCTTTGTACGATGGCGTCGAAAACCGGCTGAACGTTCGTCGGCGAGCCGCTGATAACCTTGAGGATCTCCGCGGTCGCCGTCTGCCGCTCGAGCGCCTCGCGCGTCTCGTTGAACAGGCGCACGTTCTCGACCGCGATCACGGCCTGGTCGGCGAAGGTCTGCAGCAACTCGACCTGGCGCTCGGGCGTCTCGCCGGGCTCGGCCCAGGTCACGATCAGCACGCCGATCGGATTGCCCTCCCGCAGCATCGGGATGCCGAGCATGCGCCGCCAGCGCCCGGAGACCGCCGAGTGATGGTCGTAGTGCTCGTCGGTGAGAGCATCGGACTCCCTGACCACGCGCTTCTCCAGGATCACCCGGCCGCTCATCAAGGACGGGCTCGGCGGCGCGGGATAGATGCTCCTGAAGTACTCGAGCGCCTCGGGGGTCCAGTTGTGCGTGGCCGTCATGTGCACCAGCTTTCCGTCGTAGCGGAAGACGGCCGCGATCTGCGCGTCGGTCAAGCGCACGGCGCTCTTCAGGATCGCGTCGAATACGGGCGCGACGTCGGTGGGTGAGCCCGAGATCACGCGCAGGATCTCGGCCGTCGCGGTCTGCTTCTCGAGCGCATCCTTGAGCTGGGCGGTGCCTTCCTCGACCTTGCGCTCCAGCCCCGCGTAGCCGCGCGCAAGCGCGAGCGCGACCAGCGCCGAGATTGCGAGGCCCGCCACCAGCAGCGCCACGGTGCGCAGGATCGAGGCGTTCAGGGTCGCGTACACCTCCGAAACCGGCTGCTCGACGAACACCTTCCAGCCGAGCGGGTCGACCGGCGCGTACGCAGTGAGCACCTCGACGCCCTGCGGATTGCGCGCCAGCATCGCCGGCGCCTCGTTGGAGCCGGTGAGCGCCGCCTTCACCTGGGCAAGCGACGAGAGGTCGGTCTTGCGCAGCACCCGGCCGATGTCCGGGTCGGCGACGAGCAGGCCGTTCGCGTCGATGACGTAGGCCTTGCCTTTGTGCCCCACCTTGATGCGGGTGATCACGTCCCAGATGAACTTCAGGTTCACGTCGGCCAGCGTGACGAGGCTGCCCGAGCGCACCGCGATCGTCATGTACGGCTCGCTCTGCTTGCGGAAGTACACCGGACCGAACCAGGTCTTGTCCGGCTTCGCCTCGCGGAATGCCGGCTCGCCCGAGCGATCCTTGCCGGAGCCGATGCGATTGACTTCGAGGCGCGATACGAACAGCTGCTCGCGCCCGTCGGCGCCGAGCTGGGCGACGTCCGTCACCTCGGGCATCAGCTTCTGCAGCTTGTCGAACTCGATGCGCCGCTGCGCCGCGCCCTCGGCGCCGAGTTGAGGCAGCGCGGCGTAGCGCAGCTGCTTCTCGATGTCGCGCACGAACTGCTCAATGCGCGCGGCTGCGGCCACCGCCTTCTCGCGCTGCAGGCTGGCGAGCGCCGCCTTGTTCTCCTGATAGGAGAAGTAAAGCCCGATCGCCCCCGAGGCGAGCAGCGTGCCGCTCACCAGCAGCATGATCGGGACGAAATACTTGCGGAACAGCCGACCGCGGCGCGGGCTCGCCCCGGCCACCCGCCTCACCTCTGTATCCGGGCGTCCAGCCATTCGCCTACCCCCGGGCCGGATTATGCGCGCCCCGCCCCCGCGCCGAAATGTGAATGCGTCACTTTTTCCCGGCGCCTTAGGTCGCTGAGTTGCAGGCCCGGAATCTCTACTCTGTGATCAACACGGAGGACGACATGAAAACCAAACTGATCCTGCAAGCGGCCACGACCTTCCTGGTGCTTTCCCTGGGCAGCGGCCTGCTGCCGGCCGGAATGGGCGCCGCCGAGGCCTTTCAGAGCGCCGCCGCCTCCCAGACCCAGCCTCTGCACGCCACCCAGCAAGGCGTGCCCGAGGACTTCATCTTTGCCTCCACCTACACCTGGCTCGGCCGCGACTGAGCCGGTGCAACCGCAAGGAGGAACGCTGTCATGACCACTAAAGTGATCCTCAAAGTAGTCCTTGCCCTGTCCATCCTGCTCGCCGCCAGCGGCGTGATCGCCGCCTGCGTCGGCGTCGTCAAGGCCCGCCATGTTGCTCAAGCGCTAAGCGCCGACGAGGTCGCGGGGCGCCAGCTCGCGGCGCGCGGCGCCTCCGGCGACGATCTGTTCGGCTCTGCCGTAGTCCCCATCGCGACCGATCGCACCGACGTGCCCTGGCAGGCCTCGAGCGTCGGGGACCCGGACCACATCCGTTCGTTCTGAGCGCTGCCGGTGCCTCACTCGATTACCGCGTCGGCGCGCAGCAGCACCGACTGCGGGACCGTGATGCCGATCGCCCTCGCGGTCTTCATGTTGATCACGAGGTTGAACTTGGTTGGCCGCTCGATAGGCAGATCGCCCGGTTTCGCGCCCTTCAAGATCTTGTCTACGTACTGGGCCGCCTTCCGACCGAGATCGACGACATCCACGCCGTACACCAACAGGCCGCCCATCGCTGCCATCTCGAGGTAGGGATAGACGCCGGGCAGCCGAAGTCTGCGCGCGAACTCGACGATCTGCTGGCGCTGGGCGTAAGTCTCGGCACTGATCGACGCGAACAGCGCATCCGGGCGCTCGCGCGCGATGGCTGCGAATGTGGCCTCGAGGTCACCGGGCCTATGCTCCGTGTGCAAGAGCTGCACGCCCAATGACGGGGCTACACCCCGGACCGCCTGTCCGATCGCGTTGTCCCAGGCCTCCCGCGTTCCGAGGTAGGCGACGCGCACGACTCCCGGGATTGCCTCCTTCAGCAGCTGCAGCCGTTTGGCCTCATTCTCCGGGCCGCTGCTCACGGTGGTCCCGGTGATGTTTCCCCCAGGATGAGGAAGACTGTCCACCAAGGCTCCCTCCACCGGCGAGCCCATGGCGAAGACGACGATGGGAATGGTGTTCGTCATCGTCTTGGCGAGGCGATTCAGTGGTAGGTGGCCGGGCAGCACGATCGCGTCGCACTTGAGCGCGATCAGTTCCGCCATGATCGGGGCATAGCGTCGAGGATCTCCTTCAGCCGAGCGGCGTTCGAGGACGAGATTGCGGCCCTCGACGTAGCCGAGCGCGCGAAGCTCTTGCACGAACGCGCGCGTGATCGGATGCGCGGGTTCGGGTCCCGCCAGCTCGCCAAGCGGACTCGTGGTCAGGAACCACGCCACGCGGTAGACCTTTCCCGCCGGCTGCGCCCGAGCGAGCCGCGCAGCGAGCAATGCGCCCGCTGAGAGCAGAAACTGCCGGCGTAGGCAGATCATTTCACCACCCCTGTCCGCGCACATGGTACTCCGCCCCTCGGCGGCGGATGCGGCCCGCGGAACGAAAAAGCTGCGACCGGTTCACGTCCGGCCCCGGAATGTGAATTGGTCACTTCTTGCCTGCGCCTTGGGTCGCTGAGTTGCAGGCCCGGAATCTCTACTCTGTGACCAACACGGAGGACGACATGAACACCAAACTGATCCTCAAAGCAGCCATCGCCTTGTCCATCATGCTCGCCGCGAGCGGCGTGATCGCCGCCTGCGTCGGCGTCGTCAAGGCCGACTATGCTGCCCAAACGCCGAGTGCCGACCAGGTCGCGGGGCGCCAGCTCGCAGCGCGCAGCGCCTCCGGCGACGATCTGTTCGGCTCTGCCGTAGTCCCCATCGCGACCGATCGCACCGACGTGCCCTGGCAGGCGGCGCGCACCGTTGATCCCGACAACGTGCGCTCGTTCTGACCGGGCCCGGCGGTTGGCACGCGCCGGCGAGGCGGAAGTGGCGGCCTCGCCGGCGCGCTTGCGCGTGCGGCGGCGCAGGGCCCACAATCCGGCGGACGAAGAGTCCGCCCGTGAAAGCCGCTTCCGTCGAAGCCCTGCCCGACGCCTTGCTGCAGCAGATCGCGCGGCAGGCGGTGGTGCGCAGCTTTTCCAAGAACGCGATCATCGTCACCGAGGGTGACGAGGGCGACTCGCTCTATGTGCTCGTCTCGGGTCGAGCCAAGGTGTTCGTGTCCGACGCGGACGGCAAGGAGGTGCAGCTCAATCAGCTCGGGCCGGGTGAGTACTTTGGCGAAGTGACCCTCGACGGCGGCATGCGCTCGGCCTCGGTCATGGCGCTCGAGGACTGCCGCTGCGCGGTGCTGCGGCGCACCGAGATCGCCGGCTTCATGGCCGAGCACCCCGATTTCGGGCTGCACGTGATCCGCAAGCTCGCGCACCGCGTGCGCAGCCTCACCGACAGCGTGCGCGACCTCGCCTTCATCGACGTCTACGGACGCGTGGCGCGCCTGCTGCTCGAGCTCGCCCAGGAGGTCGACGGCCGCATGGTGATCGAGGACCGCATGACGCAGAAGGACATCGCGGCGCGCGTCGGCGCCTCGCGCGAGATGGTGAGCCGGATCTTCTCCGACCTGAGCGAAGGCGGCTACGTGCGCAAAGAGGCCGGGCGCATCGTGGTGCTGCGCAAGCCCCCGGCGCACTGGTAGCCCCGTCTAGAACACGATCACGCCGCGCGCGTTTTTCGCCGCCTCGAGATCGGCGAAGGCCTGCGGCGCTTCGTCGATCAGGTAGCGCCTGGTGATCAGCTCGTCTAGCTTGAGCTTGCCCTGCATGTACAGCCCGAGCATGCGCGGAAAGTCGACGCGCGGCACGCAGGAGCCGAAATAGCTCCCGGTGAGCGTCTTTTCCTCGAACGGCAGCGTCATGGTGCGCACCGAGGTCGAGTCGCTCGCCTTGGCGACGCCGACGACCACGGCCATGCCGCCGCGGCCGGCCGCCTTGTACGCCGCCGCCGCCAGCTCGCCGCTGCCGACGCACTCGAAGGCGTAGTCCGCGCCGCCGGCGGTGAGCTTCTTGAGCGCCTTGGTCAGATCCTCGCCCGCTTTGGCGAGCAGCACGTCGGTCGCGCCGAACTTCCTCGCCATGTCGAGCTTCGCCTGGAGCGTGTCGATGGCGACGATGCGCTCGGCGCCCGCGATCGCCGCCCCCTGGATCACGTTCAGGCCCACGCCCCCGCAGCCGAACACCGCCACGCTCGCTCCGGGCCTGACGCGCGCGGTGTTGAACACCGCGCCGACACCGGTGGTCACCGCGCAGCCGACCAGCGCCGCGCGGTCGAGCGGGATCTTCGGGTCGATCTTCACAAGGTTGTCGACGTGCATGGTCGCGTACTCGGCCATCACGCCGCAGCCGGAGAAGATGTTCAGCGGCTTGCCTTGCGCGTCCTTCGTGCGCAGCGTGCCGTCGGGCAGCGTCGCGAGCGCCTTGCCCTGCTCCACGCACAGCACCGGGCGACCGACCGAACAAAAACGGCACTTGCCGCACATGTAGATGAACGACGCGACGACGTGGTCCCCGACAGCGAGTCCGGTGACGCCCTCGCCCACCTCGACCACCTCGCCCGCGCCCTCGTGGCCGAGGATGAGCGGCGGCGGCAGCGCGATCGTACCGTTGGTCGCCGACAGGTCCGAGTGGCACACCCCGCAGGCGCTGAGCTTGACCATCACCTCGCCGCGCTTGGGGCTGTCGACGGTGATGCGCTCGACCACCACGGGCTTGTTCAATTCGCGGCAAATCACCGCGCGTGCTGCCTGCGCCATGCCTGTATCTCCGTCGTCCGGTGAGCGAAACAGTATAGCGCGCGCCCTCGGCTAGAATGGCGCCCTCGATCAAGGAGGTCCACATGCTCGTGCGCGACAAGCTCTTCATCGGCGGCCAGTGGGTCGCCCCTTCAGGCAAGGAAACGATCGACGTGCACAACGCCGGCACCGGCGAAGTCATGGGCAGGATCCCCGCCGCGAGCGAGAAGGACGCGGCCGCTGCGGTCGCCGCGGCGCGCGCCGCGCTCGAAGGCTGGTCGCGCACGCCGGTCGAGAAGCGCGCCGAGACCCTACAGAAGATCTCCGACGGCCTGAAGGCGCGCGCCGACGAGCTGGCGAAGCTGATCGCGCAGGAAGTGGGCATGCCGATCAAGCTCGCCGGCCGCATCCAGGCGGGCCTGCCGATCGCGAACTTCGCGAACTATGCGAAGCTGGTCAGGGACTTCAAGTTCGAGGAGCGCGTCGGCAACTCGGTCGTGGTGCGCGAGCCGGTGGGCGTGGTGCTCGCGATCACGCCCTGGAACTATCCCCTGCACCAGATCGCGCTCAAGGTGGCGCCCGCGCTCGCCGCGGGCTGCGCGGTCGTGCTCAAGCCTTCGGAGGTGGCCCCCTTCAACGCCTTCCTGCTCGCCGAGGTGATCGAGGCGGCCGGGCTGCCGAAGGGCGTGTTCAACCTCGTGACGGGCTACGGCGCCGCAGTCGGCGAGGCGCTGGTGCGGAACCCGGACGTCGACATGATCTCCTTCACCGGCTCGACGCGCGCCGGCAAGCGCATCTCCGAGCTCGCCGCGCAAGGCGTGAAGCGCGTGGCGCTCGAGCTGGGCGGCAAGTCGCCCTCGGTCGTGCTCGAGGACGCGGACATCGCAAGCGCGGTGAAGAGCACGGTGAACGCGTGCTATCTCAACTCTGGCCAGACCTGCACCGCGCTCACGCGCCTGCTGGTGCCGGAGTCGAAGTACGAGGAGGCGAAGAAAGTCGCCGCCGAGGTGGCGAACGGCTTCAAGCTCGGCGACCCGCTCGCCGAGGCCACGCGTCTCGGCCCGCTCACGTCCGCCTCGCAGCTCGAGCGCGTGCGCGGCTACATCAAGAAGGGCGCCGCCGAAGGCGCCGAGCTCGTCGCGGGAGGCGCCGAAGCGCCCGAGGGCGTGCCCGCCGGCGGCTACTTCGTGAAGCCGACGGTGTTCGGAAGAGTCAAGCCCGGCTCGACCATCGAGCAGGAGGAGATCTTCGGGCCGGTGCTGTCGATCATCACCTACAAGGACGAGGACGAGGCGGTGCGCATCGCGAACGACACGCCCTACGGGCTCGCTGCCGCGGTGTGGTCCAAGGACGAGGCGCATGCGCAGGCCGTCGCGCGCCGCATCCGCGCCGGACAGGTAGACGTAAACGGCGGCGCGTTCAACATGAATGCGCCGTTCGGCGGCTTCAAGCAGTCCGGGCACGGGCGCGAGGCCGGCGTGTACGGCCTGGAGGAATTCCTCGAGTACAAGGCGCTGCAGCTGAAGGGCTGATCAAGCGCTTTTTGACGCCGGTCAAACGGCCTCTGCCGGCGGACCGCTAGCGTAGCCGCATGGAGCGGCCGGACGTCATCCGCAAGACCCCGGGCGCGCAGCGCGTCGCCCCCAACCTCGCCGACTACGCCGCCGCGCGCGCCGCGTTCAGCTGGGACGCCGCGCGGCGCGAGCTTGCAGGACTGCCGGGCGGGGGCCTGAACATCGCCTGGGAAGCCGTCGAGCGCCACGCGCAGAGCGGCCGCCTCGCGTTCCGCTTCCTCTCGGCCGCGGGCGGGCGGCGCGACGTCTCCTTCGCGGAGCTCGCGCGCCTCACGAACCGCTTCGCCAACGTGCTGCGCGGCCTGGGCGTCGGCAAGGGCGACCGGGTGTTCATCCTCGCGGGCCGCATTCCCGAGCTCTACATCGCGGCGCTCGGCGCGCTCAAGAACGGCAGCGTCGTGGCGCCGCTTTTTTCCGCCTTCGGCCCGGAGCCGATCGCCACGCGCATGAAGCTCGGTTCGGGCAAGCTGCTCGTCACCACCGAATCGCTGTACGCGCGCAAGGTCGAGAAGCTGCGCGGCGAGCTGCCTGCGCTCGAGCACGTGCTGCTCGCCGACGGGCCGGAGTTCGCGCGCATGATGGGCGCGGCTTCCGAGCGCTTCGAGACGGTGCGCACCGGGGCCGAGGACATGGCGCTCCTTCACTTCACCAGCGGCACCACCGGCCGTCCCAAGGGCGCGGTGCACGTGCACGGCGCGGTGCTCACGCACTACGTCACCGGGCGCTACGCGCTCGACCTGCACCCGCAGGACGTGTTCTGGTGCACCGCGGATCCCGGCTGGGTGACCGGCACCTCGTACGGCATCATCGCGCCGCTCCTGCACGGCGTGACGAGCATCGTCGACGAGGCCGAGTTCGACGCCGTACGCTGGTACCAGATCCTCGAGGAGCAGCGCATCTCGGTCTGGTACACCGCGCCGACCGCGATCCGCATGCTCATGAAGTCGGGCGCCGAGCTCGCGCGCGCGCGCTCGTATCCCGAGCTGCGCTTCGTCGCGAGCGTCGGCGAGCCGCTCAACCCGGAGGCCGTGTGGTGGGGGATGGACGCGTTCGGCATGCCGATCCACGACAACTGGTGGCAGACCGAGACTGGCGGCATCATGATCGCGAACTACCCGGCGCTAGACGTCAAGCCGGGCTCCATGGGCTTGCCGGTGCCCGGCGTCGAGGCGGCGATCGTGCATCGTTCGGAGTCGAAAATCGAATTCGTCGAAACCCCGGGCACGCAGGGCGAGCTGGCATTGAAGGCCGGCTGGCCGTCGATGTTCCGCGGCTACCTGCACGAGGAGGAGCGCTACCGCAAATGCTTCCGCGACGGCTGGTACCTCACCGGCGACCTCGCCAGGCGCGACGCGGACGGCTACTACTGGTTCGTCGGACGCGCCGACGACGTGATCAAGTCGGCCGGCCATCTGATCGGGCCGTTCGAGGTGGAGAGCGCTCTCATGGAGCACCTGGCGGTGGCCGAGGCGGGCGTCATCGGCAAGCCCGATCCCGTGGTGGGAGAAGTGGTCAAGGCCTTCGTTTCTCTCAAGCAGGGTTTCAGCTGGTCGGAGGATCTGAAGATGGAGCTGCTGGCCCACGCGAGAAGGCGCCTCGGCGCGGCGGTTGCGCCCAAGGAGATCGCGTTCCTGGCGTCGCTTCCGCGCACGAGGAGCGGCAAGATCATGCGGCGCCTGCTCAAGGCGCGCGAGCTCGGGCTGCCCGAGGGCGACACCTCGACGCTGGAGTCGGCATGACGCTCGCCCCGCCGCCTTCGGGTCCGGTGCCCTGGGAGCGCGAATTCGCCCTCGGCATGGCGCGCGACATGCTGCGCATCCGGCGCATGGAGGAGCGCGCCGCCGAGCTCTACGGCGAGCAGAAGATCCGGGGCTTCCTGCACCTGTACATCGGCGAGGAGGCGGTCGCGGTCGGCGCGCTGCACGCGCTCGCCCCCGAGGACAACATCGTCGCCACTTACCGCGAGCACGGCCACGCGCTCGTGCGCGGCATGCCGATGCGCACCATCATGGCCGAGATGTACGGCAAGCGCGAGGGCTGCTCGCGCGGGCGCGGGGGCTCGATGCACCTGTTCGACGCGCGGCTGCGCCTGTACGGCGGCAACGCGATCGTCGGCGGCGGGCTGCCGCTCGCCGTCGGACTCGCGCTCGCCGACAAGTTGCAGGGCGTGCGCCGCGTGACGGCGTGCTTCTTCGGCGAGGGCGCGATGGCCGAAGGCGCGTTCCACGAATCGATGAACCTCGCCGCGCTGTGGCAGGTGCCGGTGCTGTTTTGCTGCGAGAACAACCTGTACGCGATGGGCACGGCGCTCGCGAGGTCGGAGTCGCAGATCGACCTGTGCGCGAAGGCGGCGTCCTACGGCGTGCCGACCGCGAAGGTCGACGGCCAGGACATCGTCGCGGTGCACGAGGCGGCGAAGGAGGCGCAGCAGCACGTGCGCGCGGGCAAGGGACCGTTCTTCGTCGAGTTCCAGACCTACCGCTACCGCGCGCACTCGATGTTCGATCCCGACCTTTACCGCGACAAGAAGGAAATCGAGGAGTGGAAGACGCGCGGGCCGCTGCACACCTTCACCGCGCGCCTCAAGGCCGAGAAGAAGCTCACCGAAGAGCAGTTCCTCGCGCTCGACGCCGAGGTGACGAAGGAAGTCGAGGACGCGGTGGCCTTCGCCGAGGCCGGCAGCTGGGAGCCGGTCGAGGACCTGACCAAGGACGTGACCGCGGCATGAGGAAGATCTCCTACCGCGAGGCGATGCGCGAGGCGCACCGCGAGGCGCTCACCAACGACCCGCGCGTGTTCCTGATGGGCGAGGACGTCGGCAAGTACGGCGGCTCCTACGCGGTGTCCAAGGGCTTCCTGGAGGAGTTCGGCCCGGAGCGCATCCGCGACACGCCGCTCTCCGAGCTCGGCTTCACCGGCGCCGGCATCGGCGCCGCACTCGGCGGCATGCGCCCGATCGTCGAGGTGATGACGGTCAACTTCAGCCTGCTCGCGCTCGACCAGATCGTCAACACGGCCTCGCTCTACCGGCACATGTCGGGCGGGCAGTTCTCGGTGCCGCTCGTGATCCGCATGGCGACCGGCGCCGGGCGCCAGATCGCCGCACAGCACTCGCACAGCCTGGAGAACTGGTACGCGCACATCCCGGGTATCAAGGTTCTCGCCCCGGCCACCGTCGAGGACGCGCGCGGCATGCTCGCGAGCGCGCTCGCCGACCCCGACCCGGTGGTGATCTTCGAGCACGCCGAGCTCTACAACATGCAAGGCGAGCTGCCCGAGCCGTGGTCGACGGATATCACGAAGGCCGCCGTGCGCAGGCGAGGCAAACAGATCGCGTTGATCACCTACGGCGGGTCGCTGCCGAAGACGCTCAAAGCCGCCGACATGCTCGCGAAGGAAGGCATCGACGCCGAGGTGGTCGACCTGCGCGTGCTCAGGCCGCTCGACGATGCGACGATCATGGCTTCGGTCGCCAAGTGCCGCCGCGCCGTTATCGTCGACGAGGGCTGGAAGACCGGCAGCCTCGCTGGCGAGCTGATGGCGAGGATCGTCGAGCAGGCCTTCTACGAGCTCGACGCTCCGCTCGCGCGCGTATGCAGCGAGGAAGTGCCGATGCCCTACGCCAAGCACATGGAGGAAGCCGCGCTGCCGCAGCCCGAGAAGATCGTCGCTGCCGCGAAGGGACTGTTCGGATGACGGAGTTCAAGCTCCCTTCGCTCGGTGCCGACATGGACCAGGGCAAGCTGCTCGAGTGGAAGGTCAAGCCGGGTGACGCGGTCAAGCGCGGCCAGGTGATCGCGCTGGTCGATACGTCGAAGGCCGCGGTCGAGGTCGAGATCTGGCACGACGGCGTGGTGCAAGAGTTGATCACCCAGCCCGGAGAGACCATTGCCGTCGGCACCGTGATGGCCCGCCTCGCCGCGTCGGGCGAAGTCCCCGTGCCGGCGCTGCGGAGACCCGCCTCCCCCGCCGCGCGCAAGCGGGCGCACGAGCTCGACGTAGACATCGAGAAGCTCGCGGGGACCGGCCCGCATGGGGCCGTGACCCTGGAGGACGTGGAAAAAGCGGCAGTGAAACCGACACCCGTTGCAGCGCCCGCGCCCGACCGCCAGGCGGAAATGCGCAAGGCGATCGCCGCGGCGATGAGTCGCTCCAAGCGCGAAATTCCGCATTACTACCTCGCCGAGGCGATTCCGATGCAGCGCGCGATGGAGCAGCTTGCGCGCGCGAACGCCGCGCGCCCGGTCACCGAGCGCGTACTGATCGGCGCGCTGCAGCTGAAGGCGGTCGCGCTCACGCTGCGGCAGTTTCCGGATCTGAACGGCTTCTGGCAGGACGGCGCGTTCAGGCCGGGCGCCGGCATCCACGTCGGCGTCGCGATCTCGCTGCGCCAGGGCGGGCTGGTGGCGCCCGCGCTCCACGACGTCGACGGGCGCCGCCTGGAGGACCTGATGCGCGCGCTCGCCGACCTCGTCAAGCGCGCACGCGCGGGGTCGCTGCGCAGCTCGGAGATGTCCGATCCCACGATCACCGTCACCAATCTCGGCGAGCAGGGCGTCGAGTCGGTGTTCGGGGTCATCTACCCGCCGCAGGTCGCGCTGGTCGGCTTCGGGCGCATCGCCGAGCGCGCGCTCGCCGAAGGCGGCGCGCTGCGCATCGCGCCGGTCGTCACGGCAACGCTCTCGGGCGATCATCGCGCAAGCGACGGCCACCGCGGCGCACGCTTCCTCGCGGCGCTGCGCGAGCAACTACAAAGACCGGAGGAACTGTGATGCCCGAAGAGCTCAAGGCCCAGGTGCTGAAGCTGCTCGCCACGATCGCGCCGGAGCTCGACGCGGCAAGCCTGCGCGCCGACAAGCCGCTGCGCAATCAGATCGACCTCGACTCGATGGATTGGCTCAACTTTCTCGTCGCGCTGCACGAGCGGCTGAAGGTCGACATTCCCGAAGCCGACTACGGCAAGCTGGCGACGCTCGACCAGCTGCTCGCTTACCTGAAGGAAAAGCTGCCCGCTTAGGCCGCCGCGTCGATCGCGGCCTCGAGCTCGGCGTAGGTCTGCGTCACCCGGAACTGCGGGAACTGCGCCGCGATCGCGGGCGGCGGCCGGAAGAAGATGCCCGCGTGCGCCTCGGCGAGCATGGCGGTGTCGTTATACGAATCGCCGGCGGCGATCACCCTGAAGTTCAGTCCGCGGAAGGCGCGCACCGCGGCGCGCTTCTGATCGGGCATTCTCAGGCGGTAGCCGGCGAGGTAGCCGTCCTCGCCCACCTCCAGCCGGTTGCAGAGCAGCGTCGGCCACCCGAGCTGGCGCACGAGCGGTCCGGCGAACTCGTAGAAGGTGTCCGACAGGATCACCGGCTGATAGCGCGCGCGCAGCCGCGCGAGGAATTCGGCCGCGCCCTCGAGCGGCCGCATGCCCGCGATCACGCGCTGAATGTCCGCCAAACGCAGCCCGCGCTCGCGCAGCAGGCCGAGGCGGAAGCGCATCAGCTTGTCGTAGTCGGGCTCGTCGCGCGTCGTGCGGCGCAGCGCCTCGATGCCGCTGCGCTCGGAGAATTCGATCCAGATCTCGGGCACCAGCACGCCCTCGAGATCGAGGCAGACGAGTCGCACGGCGGCTCCAAAAAAGTGCGCAGTGTACCAATTCGGCTAGAATCTCCCTTCCCCACCGCAGGAGAGCGCGCATGAGCGTGAAGCAGCTATTCGACCTCGCCGGGCGCACGGCGATCGTCACCGGCGGCTCGCGCGGGCTGGGCCTGCAGATCGCCGAGGCGCTGGGCGAGATGGGCGCGCGGCTCGCCCTCACCGCGCGCAAGCAGGACGAGCTCGACGAGGCGGTGGCGCAGCTGAAAAAACAGGGCATCGAGGCCGCGGCTTACGTATGCGACCTCGGCAAGCGCGAGCTCGTCGCGCCGCTCGTCGACCAGGTACTCGCGAAGTTCGGCAAGATCGACATTCTCGTGAACAACGCCGGCGCCACCTGGGGCGCGCCCGCCGAGGACCATCCGCTCGAGGCCTGGGACAAGCTCGTCAACCTGAACCTCACCGGCACCTTCCTCGTCAGCCAGCGCGTCGCCAAGCGCTCGATGATCCCGGCGAAATGGGGCCGCATCGTGAACATCGCCTCGGTCGCGGGCCTGATGGCGAGCGATCCCGCGGTGGTGCGCACCGTCGCCTACAACGCCACCAAGCACGGCGTGGTGGGGTTGACGCGCCAGCTCGCCGCCGAGTGGGGCGAGCACGGCATCACGGTGAACGCGATCTGTCCCGGGTTCTTCCCCTCCAAGATGACGCGCGCGACGCTCGACTCGACCGGCGAGATGGTGCGCAAGATGACGCCGACGCGGCGGCTCGGCGGACCCGAGGACCTGAAGGGCCTCGCGGTGCTGCTCGCCTCGGAAGCCTCGCGCCACATCACCGGCCAGGCGATCGCGGTAGACGGCGGCGCGCTCCTCATATGAGCGAGAGCATCGCCTTCGCGCGCGACTACCAGCGCAAGATTCCCTTCGTCGAGCACCTCGGCATCGGCATCGATGAGCTCGCCGAGGGGCGGGCGCGCCTGTCGCTCGCGCTCGCGCCGCAGCTCACCAACAGCCTGGGCACCGCGCACGGCGGCGTCATCCTGACGCTGCTCGACGTGGCCCTGTGCACCGCGGCGCGCACGCTGCATCCGGATTCGGCGGGCGTGATCACCATCGACCTGAGCACCTCGTTCATCGGCGGCGGCACCGGCCCGCGCCTCATCGCCGAGGCGCGCGTGCTCAAGAACGGCCGCAGCATCATCTTCGCCGAGGGCGAGGCGCTGAACGAGGACGGCTCGCTCGTCGCCAAGGCGGTCGGCACCGTGCGCGCGCGCAAGGCATAGTCCGTGCGCCGCGCGACCCTCGCGCTGCTCCTCGCGGCGAGCACGGCTGCCGCGCAGGTGTACAAGTGGGTCGACACCGGCGGCGTCACGCACTACGGCAACCATCCGCCGCCCGGCGTCGCGGCGCAGCCGGTCGGCGACCGGATGAACGTCTACCAGCCCGACGCGCCGCTCGACGAGGCGATCGGCACGGCGCGCATCGAGCAGCGCAAGAAGCAGCTCAAGGAGTCGTCCGCCCCGCCGGCGCCCGCGCCGGCGCCGGCGCCGGCAGCGGACGAGGACGACGGCGGCGACGCGGGCGGCCCGCACCTGGTGCAGCGCCCCGCGCCGACCTGGCACTCGAACACCAACATCGGCTACCCGTCGGCGAACAACCCCGGCACGCGAGCAAGCCCGCCACGCTAGGCATAGCGACGGGCCGCGTCAACCGGGGCATTGCGCCGGGCGTTGTGGGAGATGAGGCAAACATTCGCCGGCCCCACGATGGCGTCCAAAATCGCAGTGCCCATCGAACGCATCGAGAGTCGTATTCTGCTCATACGCGGCCGCAAGGTGCTGCTCGACGCAGACCTCGCCACGCTGTACCAGGTTGAGACCCGTGCGCTTAACCAAGCGGTAAAGCGCAATGCCGAACGGTTCCCGCAGACCTTCATGTTCCGTCTGACCGGAGAGGAACTTGAAGATTGGAGATCACAATCTGTGATGTCCAATCCGGCCTTGAAAATGAGCCTGCGGCGCGCTCCGCTCGCGTTCACCGAGCATGGCGCACTCATGGCCGCCACTGTCCTGAACTCCCCTCGCGCTGTCGAGGTCAGCCTCCATGTCGTACGCGCGTTTATAAAGCTTCGGGAAGTCGTCGCCACCCATGAACACCTCGCGCGTCGTCTCGACGCTCTCGAAACGAAGTACAACCGCCGGTTCAAAGTCGTCTTCGACGCGATTCGAGAACTCATGACTCCGCCGGCACCTCCGAAAAAGCGCGGGATTGGGTTCGTCTCCGGAGATTGAGCCGAGGGTCACAACTTAGCTGGAAGATACGAATCTGATCCCGATTTCGCAGATTTTTCGAAGAGCTTCCGCCCGCGCCACAGCCAGAGGAGCCCCGCCATCTGCATCGCCCAGGCGATGCCGAGCGCCCAGTGATAGGCAGCGGGGTCGTAGCCCGCGGCGCTCTGCGGCCAAAGGTCGAGCACCGCGCCGATGCCCCACTGGCCGAGGAACATGCCGCTGAAGCCGAAGACGTTGATGCCGGTATTGGCGCGCCCGACCAGCTCCTTGGGGTAGCGCCGCGACAGGAGCGAGAAGGCGAGCACGATCGCGGTGCTCCCGCCCACGAACGCGCACCACAGCGCAAGCGCCCCGGTGCGCGTACCGAACGCGAGCAAGGCGAGGCAGAACGAGGCGCAGGCGAGCCCGCCGCCGAGCAGCGGCAGCACGCTCCTGCCGTGCCGTGCGCGCGCGTCCGCCGCGCGCCCGAAGCCGAGGTAGCCGACGATCATCGCGACGTTCACCGCCATCAGGCCGCGCGCCACCTCGGCCGCACTGTAGCCGGCCACATCGCGCAGCCAGGTCGCCATCCACAGCGTCTGCAGCGACGTCGCGGCGAACTGGCTCGCGGCCATCGCGAGCGCGATGCGCAGGAAGCCTGGATCGGCGACGAGCTGCGCGAGGCCGCGCAGCTGGGAACCGAGCGTCGCGCCGTGCGGGCGCGCGTGGCGTTCCGGCACCCAGAACCACAGCACCAGGCTCACCGCCAGCGTCGCCCCGACGAGCAGCAGGAAGGCGTCGCGCCAGGGCCACACGCGCAGCAGCAATTCGAGCGGCACGCTGACAGTGATAGAGCCGAGCGCGCCGGCGGAAAAAGCGATGCCGTTCATGGTCGAGAGGCGCTCGGGCGGGTACCACAGCACGAAAGCGAGGATCGAGGACATGAGGCAGCCCGACACGCCGAGCCCGATGAGCGCGCGCGCGGCGATCGCCTCGAGCGCGGTGTGCGCCCCGGCGAACCACGCGCCGCCGGCTGCGGCGACGAGGAGCAGCGTCGCGTTGACCCGTCGCGGGCCGTAGCGGTCGAGCAGCAGGCCGAGCGGCACCTGAAACAGCGCGAAGGCGAGGAAGTACACGCTCGTCAGCAGCCCCAGCCCGCTCGCATTCAGGCCGAACTCGGCCACGAGCGTCGGGCCGAGCACCGCGTTCACCGCGCGGTACATGTACGAGACGAAGAAGCCCGCGATGAACGGCAGCGCGACGCGCAGGAAGATCAAGCTTTCTTCGGCGCTTCGAGCCCGCCCAGGTAGAACCGGTTCCAGGTCGGCGCCATCACCAGCTCGTTCACGCAGGTGCGCGCAGGCAGCGTGGCGACGAACAGGATCGCCTTGCCGAAATCCTCGGCCTGCGCCATGCGCGCGCGCTCCTCCGCGCTCGGCGGCACGGGGCGCTTCTCCAGGATCGGCGTCGCCACCTCG
Source organism: uncultured Pseudomonadota bacterium (assembly GCA_963739205.1). Classification (GTDB taxonomy): domain Bacteria; phylum Pseudomonadota; class Gammaproteobacteria; order Burkholderiales; family SG8-39; genus DAHVFK01. The sequence goes on from CAVTZJ010000004.1 coordinate 945,006, forward strand.
CCCGGCAGGATGGAAGTCGCGCGGATGCCGTGCGCGCACTCCTCCATGTTGATCGATTCGGAGACCGCGATGACTGCACGCTTGGTAGCGTTGTAGGCCGGGCCGGTGAGCATGCTCGCGTAGCGCCCGGCCCAGGACGAGATGTTGATGATGAGGCCGTCCTTCCTCACGCGCATGCCGGGCAGAACCGCGTAGCAGCAGTAAAAGAGCCCGTTCAGGTTGATGCGCACCACGTCGTCCCAGCCGTCGAGCGACATGGTCCTGAAGTTCCTCTTGCCGCCGCCGATGTTGGTGCCGGCGCTCGTCACCAGGATGTCGATGCGGCCGTGGCGCTTCTCGATGTCCGCGGCGGTGCCCTCGACCGCCGCGCGGTCGCCGACGTCGAGCAGGGTCGCCTCCGCGCTGCCCGCCTTCTTCAGCTCCGCCAGGCCGCTCTCGTTCGTGCGCGCATTGCGGCCCGAGATGACGACGTGCGCGCCGGCCTGCGCCAGCTCGAGCGCGCCGGCGAAGCCGATGCCGCTGCCGCCGCCGGTGATCCAGGCCACCTTGCCGCGCAGCTCAGCGCCGGACATATTGCTTCGCGCCGAACAGGTTCTCGCGCTCCTGGGCGGTCTGCGGCCCGGCGCGCCGCCGGTCGGCGAGCACTTGCAGCGCCCTTTGCACCGCGGGGCGCGCCAGGATCGCGTCGCGCCAGCGCTTCACGTTCGGGTACTCGTCGATGTTCACGCCCTGGCGCTCGGGAAAGCGCAGCCAGGGAACGATCGCCATGTCGGCGATGGTGTATTCGCCGCAGGCGACGAACTTCGACTCGACGAGCCTGCGCTCGAGCACGCCGTACAGCCGGTTCGCCTCGTTCCTGTAGCGGTTCATCGCGTACTCGATCTTCTCCGGCGCATAGCCGAGGAAGTGGTGCGCCTGGCCGAGCATCGGGCCGATGTGCCCCATCTGGAACATCACCCACTGCATCACGTGCCAGCGGTCCCCCAGATCCTTGGGCAGGAACTTGCCGGTCTTGGAGGCGAGATAAAAGAGCATCGCGCCGGATTCGGCGAGCGCGAACGGCTTGCCGCCGGGGCCGTCGGTGTCGATCATCGCCGGCATCTTGTTGTTGGGCGAGATCTTGAGGAACTCGGGCTTGAACTGGTCGCCGGCGCCGATGTCGATCGGGTGCACGTTGTAAGGCAGCCCGGTCTCTTCCAGCATGATGTGGATCTTGTGGCCGTTCGGAGTCGGCCAGGTGTAGAGCTCAATCATCGTTGATCACCATTGTGCGTGCGATTTTGTCGTGAAATCCCTGCTTGCGGCGGCTTATGCCGATCCACAGGAAGCCGAGGAACAAGGGCAGCGCCGACACGAGGTACGCGAAGTAGCGCAGCACCAGCCGTGCGGTCGAAGGTCGCTCGCCGGTCTTCGCGTCGACGATCTTCGCGCCCACCGCCATCTTGCCCGGCGTGGCGCCGTAGCGGCGCCAGAACGCGATGACCGCGACCGCCAGCACGATGTGCTCGATGATGACGTACCTGCGTACGTCGATCGCGAGCAGGATCGGCGTGGTCACCACGAAGAGAATCAGGAAGTCGATCGCGGCGGCGAGCAACCGCATCCAGAAGCCGACGTATTCGGGCTGCGCCACGCGCTCAGGCGAACTTGACCAGCTGCTTGCCGAAATTCTGCCCCTTGAGCATGCCGATGAACGCCTTGGGCGCGCTCTCGATGCCCTCGGCGATCGACTCGCGGGTTTTGAGCTTGCCCTGCGCTACGTACCCGGCGAGCGCGCGGATCCCCTCGGGGTAGCGCTCCTTCCAGTCGAACACGATCATGCCCTGCATCTTGATCCTGTTCGCGATCAGGACGCTCAGGTTCTTGTGGCAGTAGTTTTCATCGCGCTCGGCGATGCGCCCGCAGACGACGATGCGCGAGCGCAGGTTCATGAGGCGCAGCATGGTCTCGAGCACCTCGCCCGCGACGTTGTCGAAGTACACGTCGGCGCCCTTCGGGCAGGCTTCCTTCAGGTCGCGGTGCAGGTTGCCGGCCTTGTAGTCGACGCAGGCGTCGAAGCCCAGCTCCTGCACCACGTAGTCGCATTTTGCCTTGCCGCCGGCGATGCCCACGGCGCGGCAGTCGGCGATCCTCGCCAGCTGCCCGACCACGCTGCCCACTGCGCCCGAGGCCGCCGACACCACGACCGTCTCGCCTTCCTTGGGCGCGCCGATGTCCTTCAGGCCGAAGTACGCCGTCAGGCCCGGCATGCCTAGCGCGCCGAGGTAGTACGAGAGCGGATAAGGGCCGGCATCGACCCTGGCCAGCTCCTCGCCCTTCATGCAGCTATAGAGCTGCCAGCCGGCGGCGAGCACTTTGTCGCCTGCCTTGAACCCCGGGTGCTTCGACTCCACCACTTCGCCCGCGGTCTGCCCGACCATCACCTCGCCGATCTGCACCGGCGGCACGTAGGATTTGACGTCGTTCATGCGGAAACGCATGTACGGGTCGAGCGACAGCCAAAGGTTCTTCACCAGGACTTCGCCGTCCTTCGGGCGCGGCGCTTCACGCTCGACCAGCTTGAAGTTGTCCTCGGTGACGCCAGCCGCGGGGCGGCTCGCGAGCGTCCAGGCCTTATTGGTCGGCATCTTCAGCTCCGGTCGAGCGCGGCGAAGCGCGTGAGGTGATGCTCGGCGTCGCCGAACTGCTGCGCGATCATCGTGAGGCGCCTGAAGGTGTGGCTCACCTTCAGCTCCTCGGTCATCCCCATGCCGCCGTGCAGCTGGATCGACTCCTGGCTGACGTGGCGGCAAGCGTCCGCGATCTTCACCTTGGCCGCCGACACCAGGCGCGCGCGCTCGCGCGCGTCCTTCTCTGCGTCCACCTTCGCGCAGGCGAGGCAGGCCATCGAGCGCGCCTGCTCGGCGACGATCACCATGTCGACCATGCGGTGCTGCAGCGCCTGGAAGGTGCCGATCGGCACGCCGAACTGCTTGCGCGTCTTCAGGTACTCCAGCGTGGCGTCGTTCGCCTGCTTCATCGCACCGATCGCCTCGGCGCACACGAGCGCGGTGGCAAAGTCGACCACCTCCTCGATGAGCGCGAGCGCCCCGTCTTCACGTCCGACGAGCGCGTCGGCGCCGACTTCGACGCCCTTCAGCGTCACGTCGGCCGCGCGCATCTCGTCCAGCGTCGCGTACGGCCGCAGGCCCACGCCGGCCGCCGCGCGGTCGACTAGGAACAGGCTGATGCCCTGCGCCTCGGCGGCCTTGCCCGAAGTGCGCGCCGACACCACGAGCTTGTCGGCGAGCGGCGCGCCGAGAACGACGCGCTTCTCGCCGTCGAGCACCCACACGCTGCCGGCCTTCTTCGCGGTCGCGGCGACGTGCGCCAGGTCGTAGCGCGCGCCGTTTTCGGTGTGCGCGAAGGCCATCTTCAAGCGCCCCTCGATCACCGCCGGCAGGATCGCCTTCTTCCGCACCTCGCTGCCCCCGCGCGCCACCAACTGCGCGGCGAGCCCCACGGTGGCGAGGAAGGGCTCCACCACCAGTCCCTCGCCGATCGCCTCCATGGCGCTCATCAGGTCGGTCGCGCCGCCGCCGAAGCCGCCCTGCTCGGGCGCGAACGGGATGCCGAGCAGCCCCATCTCGGCGAAGGTCTTCCAGACCTCTTCGCTCGCGCCCCGCCTGGAGGCGACGATTTTCTTGCGCGCCTCGAAATCGTAGTCCTTGGCGACGAAGCGGCGGATCGAGTCGGCGAGCAGCTGCTGCTCTTCGCTGTAGTCGAAGTTCATGGCTACAGCCCGAGCGTCATCTTGGAGATGATATTGCGCTGGATCTCGTTCGACCCGGCGTAGATCGTGGTCTTCCTCATGTTGCAGTAGCGCGGCGCGAGCGACGCGGTGAAGAAGTCGAAGCCATCGCCGCCGTTCGCGGGCTTGAACGGCTGCGCGAGCGGACCGACCGCCTGCATCATCAGCTCGGAGAGCGCCTGCTGGATCTCGGTGCCCTTGATCTTGAGCATCGAAACGTCGGCGCCCGGCGGCTGCCCGGTGCGCCGCATGCGGTCGAGGAACCTGAGGTTGGTGATCTCGAGCGCGGCGAGCTCGATCTCGACGCGCGACAGCTTGTCGCGGAAGCGCAAGTCCTCGATGAGCGGCCGGCCGTTCTGCATCTGCTCGGCGGCGAACTCCTTGAGCTTGGTGAGCTCGCGCTTGGACGCGCCGATCCTGCCCGTGTTCATGCGCTCGTGGCCGAGCAGGTACTTGGCGACCGTCCAGCCCTTGCCCTCCTCGAACACCAGGTTCTCGACCGGCACCTTGACGTCGTCGAAGAACACCTCGTTCACCTCGTGCCCGCCGTCCATGAGAATCAGCGGCCGCACCGTGATGCCCGGGGACTTCATGTCGAACAGCAGGAACGAAATGCCCTCCTGGCGCTTGGCCGCGCCGCTGTCGGTGCGCACCAGGCAGAAGATCCAGTCGGCATAGTGCGCGAGCGTGGTCCAGATCTTCTGTCCGTTGACCACGTAGTGGTCGCCCTGGCGCACCGCCTTGGTCTTGAGCGAGGCGAGGTCGGATCCCGAGCCCGGCTCCGAGTAGCCCTGGCACCAGAAGTCGTCGCCGTCGTAGATGCGCGGCAGGAAGCGCTTCTTCTGCGCCTCGGTGCCGAACTTGAGCAGCACCGGCGCGCACATCGACAGACCGAAGGGGATGAGCGGCGGGGTGCCCGCGTAGCCGCACTCCTCCTCGAAGATGTAGCGCTCGACCACGTTCCAGCCGGTGCCACCCCATTCCTTCGGCCAGGCGGGCGCGACCCAGCCCTTCTTGGCGAGGATGCGGTGCCAGGCGAGCAAGTCCTCGCGCGTCAGCTCCCGGTATTCGGCGACCTTGCGCCGCAGGTCATCCGGCAGGTTGGCATTCAGCCAGGCGCGCACCTCGTCGCGGAAGGCCAGCTCTTCGGGGGAATAGTTGAGATCCATGGCGACCTCCTCGGGGGCGACAAGTCTAGCGCAGCGCTCAGACGATCGTCACGCCGCCGTCGGCGACGATCACCTGGCCGGTGACGAACGAAGCGGCCTCGGAGGCGAGGAACACCGCGATGCCGCCGATCTCGCGCGGCTCGCCCAGACGCCGCAAGGGGGTAATCGCCTCGCGCTCGGCGCGGCGCTTGTCGTCCTCCCATAACGCCCGCGCGAAGTCGGTCTTGATGAGCCCCGGAGCGATGGCGTTCACGCGCACGTTTTTCGGCCCCCACTCCGCGGCGAGGTTCCTGACGAGCTGATGGTCGGCCGCCTTGGACACGCCGTAGGCGCCGATCACCGTGCTTGAGAGCAGGCCGCCGATCGAGCCGACCACGATGAAGCTCCCGCCGCCGCGCTCGGCCATCCCGGGCAGCGTCATGCTCGCGAGCCACAGCACGCTTTTCACGTTGTTGGTGAAGATCTTGTCGAAGGTCTCGTCCGGCAGGCCGGTGAGCGGCCCGTAGTACGGGTTGGCGGCCGCATTGGCCACCGCGATGTCAATCGCGCCCCAGGTGGCGAGCGTACGGTCGACGAGCGCCTGCAACTCCTCCTTGCGCGACGCGTTGCAGGGCTGGGCGATCACTGGCCAGCCCTGGCGCTCGAACTCCACGCGCAGCGCCTCGCAGGCCTCGGCCTTGCGGCTCGAGACCACCACCTTGGCGCCAGCGCGCGCCATTTCCTCGGCGATCGATTTCCCGATGCCGCGCGTCGCGCCGGTCACGAAGGCCACCTTGCCATGCAGGTCGAACGGGGAGCGGGACATGGGCTGGATCCTCGGTGTTTTACTATGCGAAATATGATATGACTAAGTTGACACCGCGTCGGGCCGCGAACGAATATCGAAACGCGAAACAGTCCGCCGCACCCCCACAAGAACACCAGGAGACGAGTCCATGGGCGCACCAGAGGCCAATGCCCCCCTATCCCCCGCCGTCACCACGTACAGCTACGAGCACGAGGGCGACCGCCAGTTCGCCACCACGCTGGCGCGCGGCCTCGAAGTGCTGCGCTGTTTCACGCCGCTCGAGCCGATGCTCGGCAACAAGGAGATCTCGGTGCGCACCGGGCTGCCCAAGCCGACCGTGTCGCGCCTCACCTACACGCTCACCAAGCTCGGCTACCTGCGGCACAACATGCGCCTGGGCAAGTACCAGCTCGGCTCCGCGGTGCTGTCGATCGGCTACCCGCTGCTGGCCTCGATGAGCGTGCGCCAGGTGGCGCGTCCGTTCATGAAGGAGCTCGCCGATTACAGCGGCGGCTCGGTGTCGATGGGCATCCGCGACCGCCTGAACATGGTGTACGTCGAGTCCTCGCGCAACGGCAACACGCTCACCATGCTGCCCGACATCGGCACCGCGGTGCCGATCGCGCAGGCGGCGATCGGGCGCGCGTTCCTCGCCGCCTGCACGCCCGCCGAGCGCGAGGCGGTGCTGAACCAGATCAAGGTGAAGGAGCCCGAGCTGCACCGCAAGTTTCGCCCGGCGATCGACAAGAGCCTGGAGGACATCCGCAGCCGCGGCTTCTGCGTCTCGATCGGCGAGCTGCGCCGCGAAGTGTCGGCGGTCGCGGTGCCGATGCGCCGCACGGTCGACGGCGAGATCATCGCCTTCAACTGCGGCGTGCCGTCGTTCGCACTGAAGAAGGGACAGCTCGAGGACGACATCGGCCCGCGCCTGGTCGCCATGGTGCGCAATATCGAGGCGGCCCTCGGGATCCACTGACGTGGCAGAGGAAGGCCGCATCGGCATCGCGCGCCACGGGCGCGTGCTGTCGCTGGTGATCGACAATCCGGCACAGCGCAACGCGCTGCGCCCCGAGTTCTCGCAGGCGCTCGGGCGCGAGCTGCGGCTCGCCTCGGACGACGATTCGATCGGCGCGGCGGTAATCTCTGGCGCCGGAGCGCACTTCTGCGCGGGCGGCGACCTCGGCACGCTGCACGAGACGCGCCGCACCCAGCCCAGGCAGCACCACTACGAGCGCATCAGCCGGCTGAACGAGCTGGTGCGCGCGCTGCGCCAGTGCGCGAAGCCCGTGATCGCCGCGGTCGAGGGCCACGCCGCGGGAGCGGGCTTTTCCATCGCGCTCACCTGCGACCTGATCGTGGCCGCCGAGGACGCGCAGTTCACGATGGCCTACGTCAAGGTCGGCCTGAATCCGGACGGCAACGGCAGCTTCTCGCTCGCGCGCGCACTGCCGCCGCAGATGGCCGCTGAGCTCGCGATGACCGGGACGGCGATCGCCGCCTCGCGGCTCGCCGCGCTCGGCGTCGTCAACCGCATTGCCCCCAAGGGCAAGGCGCTCGCCGAAGCGCTTGACTGGGCGGCGCAGCTCGCCGCCGGCGCGACGCAGGCGATCGGCCGCATCAAGCGCCTGCTGAACGAGGCGCACACGAACGACTACAACCGCCACCTCGAGCTCGAGCGGGCCCTGTTCGTCGAGGCGCTGCACGGCCCGGAGGCGGGCGAAGGCATCGGCGCTTTCCTCGAGAAGCGCTACGCAAAATTCCATGGCTGAGCGCCCATGAAGCTGCGCGACAAAGTGTGCGTCGTCACCGGAGCCGCGAGCGGCATCGGCAAGGCGCTCGCCGCGCGCTTCGCCGCCGAGGGCGCGCGCGCCGTGGTCGGAGCCGACCTGCGCATGCCCGAGGGCCAGGGACTCGCGTGCGACGTGGCGAACGAATCCGACGTGAAACGGCTGGTCGAAACGGTGATCGCGCAACACGGGCGCATCGATCTGTTCTGCTCCAACGCTGGCATCATCGAGCGCGCGGGTCTGGACGCGCCGCTCGAGGCCTGGCGGCGCACGATGGACGTGAACTTCATGGCGCACCTGTACGCCGCGCGCGCCGTCGTCCCGCACATGCTCGCGCAGGGCGGCGGCTACCTGGTGAACACGGCCTCCGCCGCCGGGCTGCTGATGCAGGTCGACTCCGCCACCTACACCGTCTCCAAGCACGCGGCGGTCGCGTTCGCGGAATGGCTCTCGGTCAACTACCACGCGCGCGGCATCCGCGTGTCGTGCCTGTGCCCGCAGGGCGTGCGCACGCCGATGCTGCTCGGGCCGAAGGGCGACCGCAAGTCGTTCCTGCTCGAAGGCTCGGTGAGCGTCGAGCAGGTGGCCGAGGCCGTGGTGCGCGCCATCGAATCGGAGACCTTCCTCGTGCTGCCGCACCCGGAAGTCGCCGAGTACGAGCGGCGCAAGACTGCGGATCGCGACCGCTGGCTCGCGGGCATGCGCAAGCTCAAGGCGCGCATCGACTCCGACCCGGATCTGCGCGGCGACGACTGATAACATCGGCCCTTCGGCCACGCTGAAGGAGACCCGCCGATGAACACTCTGCTGCATTACTTCAGTGCACTGGACGCCGATACAAAAGTCGCCGTCGCGCACGGCGCGCGTATCGTGCTCATCCTGGTTGCCGCGAGCATCCTGCAGCGCGTCGCCTCGCGCCTGATCCGCACGTTGCGGGCTTTCCTCGAGCGGCGCCGCGGCGCTGACCAGCAAAGCCGCATCCAGACGCTCGGGCGCGTGTTCCGTTACATTGCCGCCGTGGTCATTTGGCTGGTGACCGGCATGCTGGTGCTCGGCGAGCTCGGCATCTCGGTGGCGCCGCTGCTCGCCACCGCAGGCGTGGCCGGCCTCGCGATCGGCTTCGGCGCGCAGAGCCTGATCAAGGATTACTTCAACGGCTTCTTCCTCCTGCTCGAGGACCAGCTGCGCCAGGGCGACGTGGTCGACCTCGACGGCCAGAGCGGCGCGGTCGAGGAAGTCACGCTGCGCTACGTGCGCCTGCGCAATTTCGACGGACACGTCATCTTCATCCCCAACGGCGAGATCAAGATCGTGAAGAACATGACGCGCGACTTCGCCCAGGCGGTCATCGAGGTGGGCGTTGCGTACCGCGAGGAGATGGACGAGGCGCTCGACGTGATGCGCCAGGTCGGGCAGGAGATGCGCGCCGACTCGGTCTTCGGCCCGAAGATCGCCGACGACGCCGAGATCATCGGCGTGGAGAAATGGGGCGACTCGGCGGTGACGATCCGCTGCCGCCTGAAGGTGGTGCCGCCGATCGAGCAATGGAACGTGCGGCGCGAGTTCCTCAAGCGCCTGAAGAAAGCCTACGATGCGCGCGGTATCGAGATTCCCTTCCCGCACGTCACCGTGTACCCGGGGCAGCTCAAGGACGGCAGCGCGCCCGCGCTGCGCATCAGCGGCCTGCTGCCCACGCAGTGAAGATCGCGTGCATGCGGCGCACGCCATCGGTGAGCGCGGCGGGCCCGGGCTGCAGGATCTCGGAGGACTTCAGCTCGTAGAGCGCGCCGTCGCGCACCGCGGGAATCGCGTCCCAGCCGGGGCGCGCGGCGACGCGCTCGGGGCGGAACTTCTTGCCGCACCACGAACCGATGATGACGTCCGGCCGTTGCGCGATGACGCTGGAGCCATCCTTAATGGTCCTTCCGCTCGCCGCCTGCGAGCGCGAAAGGTCCGCAAAAACGTCTTCACCGCCGGCGATGCCGACCAGCTCGCTCACCCAGCGGATGGCGCTGATCATCGGCTCGTCCCACTCCTCGAAATAGACCCGGGGACGCCGCGGCAAGCGCCTTGCTGCGGACTCAATCGAAGCGAGATTTTCCTCCAGTCGCTCGATGAGTTTCCGGCCCCGGTCCGCCGCCCCGACCATCGACGCGAGCGTGAGGATCATCGACAGGATCTGGTCGACCGAGCGCTGGTTGAAGATCACCACGTTCAGGCCGGCCTTCGCCAGTTCGCGCGCGATGTCGGCCTGCAGGTCGGAGAAGCCGAGCACCAGGTCGGGCTCGAGCGCGAGGATCTTGTCGATTTTCGCGGACAGAAACGCCGACACCTTCGGCTTGTCGCGCCGCGCCTCGGGCGGGCGCACGGTGTAGCCCGACACGCCGACGATGCGCCGCTCTTCGCCGAGCAGGTAGAGCGTCTCGGTGGTCTCCTCGGTCAGGCAGACGATGCGTTCCGGATAGCGCGCGCGCACGCGCGGCAGGATATCATCGCGCTAATGGGACCTCTCGCCGGCATTCGGGTCATCGAGTTCGAGGCGATCGGCCCCGGGCCGTTCGCCGGCATGTTGCTCGCCGACATGGGCGCCGACGTGCTGGTCGTCGACCGGCCCGCGGCGACCGACCTTGGCCTGAAGCGCGAGCGCTGGAACGACGTCATGATGCGCGGCCGGCGCTCGGTTACGCTAGACCTGAAATCGCCCAAGGGCGTCGAGGCGGCGCTCGAGCTCGTGGCGCGCGCCGACGCGCTGATTGAAGGCCTCCGACCCGGCGTGATGGAGCGCCTCGGCCTCGGGCCGCAGGCCGCGCTCGCGCGCAACCCGAAGCTCGTTTACGGGCGCATGACCGGCTGGGGGCAGGACGGGCCGCTCGCGCCGCGCGCCGGGCACGACATCAACTACATCGCGCTCGCCGGCGTGCTGCACGCCTTCGGCCACAAGGGCGCGCGCCCCGCGCCGCCGCTCAACCTGGTGGGCGACTTCGGCGGCGGCGGCATGCTGCTCGGCTTCGGGATCCTGTGCGCGCTCATCGAGGCGCAGCGCTCGGGCAAGGGCCAGGTGGTCGACGCGGCGATGGTCGAGGGCGCCGCGCAGCTCGCCGCGATGTTCTCCGGCATGCTCGCCGCCGGGCGCTGGAGCGAGGCGCGCGGCGAGAACACGCTCGATTCGGGCGCGCCCTGGTACGACGTGTACGAGACGAAGGACGGAAGATACGTCGCGATCGGCTCGATCGAGGCGCGCTTCTACGAAGAATTAATTGAAAAATTGAAACTGAAAAACGAGTCCCTGCCCGCACAGCACGATCGTGCGCGCTGGCCCGAGCTGCGCGCCATGATCGCCGGGAAATTCAAGTCGAAGACGCGCGACGAGTGGTGCACGGTCTTCGAGGGCTCGGACGCGTGCTTCGCGCCGGTGCTCAGCTTCAGCGAGGCGCGGCGCGACCCGCACAACGTCGCGCGCCGAGCCTACGTCGACGTGGCGGGCGTGGTCCAGCCGGCGCCCGCGCCGCGCTTCTCGCGCACGCCGGGCGAAGTGCGGCGCGCGCCGCCCGAGCGCGGCCAGGGCGGCCGCGAGGCGCTCGCGGACTGGGGCTTCGACGAGGCGGGGATTGCCCGCCTCGCTTCGCTCGGCCTGGGCTTCTCTGCCGACTGATCCGCTACTTGTGCATCGGCATGGGCATCGGCGCGGAGCCGCCCATCTCGCCGACGCTTAGCTGCACGTCGACCTTGCCCGCTTTTTCGAAGTGCAGGGTGACTGGCACCTTCGCGCCCTGCTTGAACGGCTCCTTCAGGCCGATGAACATCAGATGGTTGCCGCCCGGATTAAGCGCGAGCTCGCCGTGCGCCGGCACGTCGAACTCCTTCACCTGCTGCATCCGCATCACGTTGCCCTGCATCGACATGACGTGCAGCTCGACGTGGTCTGCGGCAGGCGACGATGCGGCGACGAGCTTGTCGGGCGCGGCGCCGCTGTTCCTGATCGAGGCGTAGCCGCCCGCCACGCTCGCGCCCGGCGGCGTGGCGCGCGCCCAGGGCGCGTCGATCTCCAGATTGCCTTTCTTCTGCGCCCAGGCGGTGCCCGCAACGAGCACCGCGCAGAACGCGATGGCGAGCGCAGATCTATTTCTTCGCGCGGGCGTTCTCATCTTCCTGAAGCTTACGCCAGAATATCTTGCCCGTGGCGGTCTTCGGAAGCTCGTGCACGAATTCGACGATGCGCGGCACCTTGAAGGCGGCCATTCGCTCGTGCGCCCAGGACGTAATGTCCTCGCCCTTGACCCGCCCGCGCGCGGCCGGCTTGAGCACCACCACCGCCTTCACGGTTTCGCCGCGGTACGGGTCGAGCGCACCGATGATGCACGCCTCCTGGATGTCCGGATGCGCGTACAGCATCGCCTCGACCTCGGCCGGCCAGACCTTGAAGCCCGCGGCGTTGATCATGCGCTTCAGGCGGTCGGTGATGAAGAAGTAGCCTTCCTCGTCGTAGTAGCCGAGATCGCCCGAGCGGAAGAAGCGCTTGCCGTCGTGCTCGATGAAGGCCTCGGCGGTCGCCTTCTCCTGGCGCCAGTAGCCCTTGAACACCTGCGGTCCGTGGATCACGATCTCGCCGACCTCGTTCGGCCCCAGCTCGCGCAGCGTCTCGGGGTCGAGCACGCGCGCGTCGGTCGAGAAGATCGGCACACCGCCGCACTGGCGCTTGGGGCGCTGCGGCGGGTTCGAGTGGCTCGGCGCCATGGTCTCGGTGAGGCCGTAGCCCTCGATGAATTCCAGCCCGAGCGTCTCGTAGAGCTTCTTCGCCAGGCCCTCGGGCATCGCCGCGCCGCCGCCGCCGAGCGTGCTGAGCGAGGACAGGTCGTATTTCTCGAGGTTCGGGTTGGCGAGGAAGTCGACCACCATGGTGGTGATCGCGGTGAATCCGGTCACACGCGCGCGCTCGATCTGCATTGCCGCGCAGTCGCGGTCCCAGCGTGTCATGACGACGCTGGTCGCGCCCGCCTGGATCGGCGTGTTCATGCCGGCCTGCATGCCGGTGACGTGGAACATCGGCAGCACCGCGAGCGTCACGGCGCCGCTCGACGCGCCGCGCCAGTGGCAGCCGGCTGTCGAGGTCGAGAGCACCGTGGCGTGCGTGTGCATGCAGCCCTTCGGCTTGCCGGTGGTGCCCGAGGTGTAGGGCATCACCGCGAGGTCGTCCGGTCCGGCGAGCGGCTCGCCCGGCGCGATTCCCGCCCCGAGCGCCTCGCGCCAGGAGCTGACTCCGCCGTACGCCGGCACGGCGGGCGCTGCGCGCACGAAATCGGGCAGCGGCAGGTCGGTGCTCGCGGGGAGGTACTCGGAATGCGCGCCGATCAGCGCGTGTTCGAGCGCGCTCGTGCCGACGAGCGGCGCGATGCGGTCCCACAGCTCCTGCGTCGAAACAATGACGCGCGCCCCGGCGTCCTCGACGTAATGGCGCAGCTCCTCGGTGCGGTTCATCGGGTTGACCGGCACCACAACCGCGTCGGCGCGCAGGATCGCGTAGTAGCCGATGACGAAGTGCAGGCCGTTCTGGCAGTAGAGCAGGACGCGGTCGCCCTTCGCCACGCCGCAGCGGCGCTGCAGGAACCCCGCGATCGCGTCGACCTGGCGCTTGAGCTCCGCGTAGCTCACGCGGTTGCCGTAGTAGTCGACCGCCGCGCTCTCGCCGTAGCGCCTGGCGCTCACCTCGAGGTTGTAGTGGATAGTCGTGCGCGGCACTCTCAGGGTGCGCGGAAGCCCCGGCGGCCAGTGGGCGAAGTGTCGCGTGAACATTTCTTCAGAGCGCGTACTTGCGTACCGCTTTCTCGTTCCAGCGCATGCCGATTCCCGGCCGCTCGGGGATGACGATCTCGCCCTTGGAGAGCCGCGCCGGCTCCTCGAGCACCGCATCCGCCCAATCGACGTACTCGAGCCAGTGGCAGGTCGGCGTCACGGCCAGCAGGTGCGCGCTCACCTCGGGGAACAGGTGGCTCGACATCTCCAGCCCGGCCGCCTGCGCGAGCGCTGCGGCGCGCATCCAACCGGTGACTCCGCCGATCCTCTGCGCGTCGGGCATGACATAGTCGCAGGCGCCTGCGGCGAGCGCCTGCGCCATCTGCTCCGGCCCCATGAAGTTCTCGCCGATCTGGACCGGCGTAGCGAGCTCGCGCGCGAGGCGTGCGCAGCCCGCGAAGTCGTCGGCCCTTACAGGCTCCTCGATCCAGTACACGCCGCCCTCGTCGTCGATCATGCGTCCGCGGCGCAGCGCCTCGGCGACGCTCAAGCCCTGGTTGAAATCCACCATCAGCGTGAGCCGGCCCCCGAGCGCTTTCTTCACTGCGCGGATCGCCTCCAGGTCGTCGGCGGCGTCGGGGCGCCCGAGGCGCAGCTTGAGCGCCGGAAATCCCTCGGCGGCGAGCTCGATCGCCTCGCGCACCAGCGCCTTGAGCGGCAGGATGCCCAGGCCCTTCGAATTGTAGGCGCGCACCGGGCGCGGCGCACCGCCCAGCAGGCGCACGAGCGGCTGGCCGAGCGCCTGGCCGAGCGCGTCCCAGGCCGCCATGTCGATCGCCGAGATCGCGAACAGCACGATGTTGTGCACCCCGAGCAGCGCGTGCCTGGCGCGCAGCTTCTTCTCCAGCTCGAAGGGGGCGAGCGCGTCGCCCTTCAGTATCTCGCCCATCGCCTCCACCAGCTTGGCCATCGGCGGCAGGTGCAGCGCGTTGATGCCGAACAGGTACGCGCGCCCGACGATGCCGCCGTCGGTCTGCAGATCGACCAGCAGCAGCGGCGCGACCTTGATCGCGCCGCTCGCGGTTGCGAGCGGCCGTTTCATCGGTGCGCCGACCGCGCGCACGCGCAGCCCTCTGACCCTGAGTTTGTTCGCCTTCATTTTCCCTTGAACTTCGGTGCGCGCTTCTCCATGAACGCGCGCCGCCCTTCGACGTGGTCCTCGCTCTTCGCGCAGCGCACGATCAGCGCTTCTCCCTTGGAGAAATCCCCCCTGGCTTCGATCACGCTGTTGATGATCACCTTCGAGGCGGCCATCGACAGCGGCGCGTTGGCCGCCAGCTCGGACGCGATCTTGCGCACGTAGCCCTCGAGCTCGGCGTCGGGCAGCACGCGGTTGACCAGGCCCATGGCGAGCGCTTCGTCGGCGTTGTAGCGCCGCCCCGAGAGCATGATCTCGCGCGCCGCGGCGTGCCCGACGCTCGCCACCAGGCGATTGGTGCCGTGCACGCCGTAGCCGATCCCAAGGCGCGCGGCGGGAATCGCGAAGCTCGCCGAGGCGCCGGCATAGCGCAGGTCGCAGGCGAGCGCAATCTCCAGCCCGCCGCCGAGGCAGAAGCCGCGGATCATCGCCAGCACCGGCTTGGCGGAATCCTCGAGCGCGAGCTGCGCCGCGTCGATGATGTTGTCGTGCTCTCCCGCCGCGTTGGGACTCGCGCGCCGCTTCTCGAACTCCGAAATATCGGCGCCGGCGGCGAAGGCGACGTCGCCCGCGCCCCGCAGCACGATGCAGCGCACGTCTGGATCGGCATCGAATCCGGCCATCGCCTTCGGGAGCGCGCGCCACATGGCCTCGTTGATCGCGTTGCGCCTCGCCGGGTTGTCGAAGATCATCCACCCGATCGGGCCGTCGCGCTCGACGCGCAGTGCGGGTTCGGCCATCCCGCCTCCTCAGATTACCTTGGCCGTGCGCAGCGCGTCGATTTGCGCCGCGCTGTAGCCGAGCTCGCCGAGGATCTCGGCATTCTGCTCGCCCGCCGCGCCGATCGCGCGCTTCATGCGCGCCGGTGTGCGCGAGAGCTTCATCGCCGGCCCCACCAGCTTCAGCTCGCCGCCCTCCGGCCTCGGCACCGGCACCGCCATCTGCAGGTGCTCGACCTGCGCATCCGCGAACACCTGGTCCATCTTGTAGATCGGCCCGCAGGGCACGCCAGCCTCGTTCAGCAGGGCGATCAGCTGCTCGGAGCTGTGCCGCCGCGTGAGCTCGGCGAGCACCTTGGCGAGCGCCGCGCGGTTCTTCGAGCGCAGCTCCCCGGTCGCGTACTCGGCCTGCGTCGCGAGCTCGGGCGCGCCGAGCGCCTCGCACAGGCGGGTCCAGATGATCTTGCCGGCCGCTGCGATGTTCACGTAGCCGTCGGAGGTCGGATACACGCCGGTCGGAATCGACGTCGGGTGGTCGTTGCCCGCCTGCCCCGCGACGTGGCCTTCGACCAGCCAGCGCGCCGCCTGGAAGTCCATCATCGTCACCATCGCCGACAGGAGCGAGCTCTGCACCCACTGCCCCTTGCCCGATCGATTGCGCTCCTCGAGCGCGATCAGGATGCCGAGCGCCGCGAACAGGCCCGCGGTCAGGTCGGCCACCGGGATCCCGGCGCGCACCGGTCCCTGCCCTGGCAGCCCCGTGACCCACATCAGTCCGCCCATGCCTTGGGCAATCTGGTCGAAGCCGGCGCGGTCGCGGTACGGCCCGTCCTGACCGAAGCCGGAGATGCTCGCGTACACCAGCCGCGGGTTCTCGCGCGCGAGCGACTCGTAGTCGATGCCGAGGCGATGCTTCACGTCCGGGCGGTAATTCTCGACCACCACGTCGGCGGTCTTCACCAGGCGCTTCAGGACCTCGACGCCGCGCGCTTCCTTGAGGTTCAGCGTCAGCGAGCGCTTGTTGCGGTGCAGGTTCTGGAAGTCCGAGCCCTGGCGCGGCCCGAAGCCGTCCTCGCCCTCGCTCGCGGGCATCTCGACCTTGATCACGTCGGCGCCCCAGTCGGCGAACTGCTTGACGCAGGTCGGACCGGCGCGCACGCGCGTCAGGTCGATCACGCGCAGGTGCGACAGCGCGTCAGCCGAAGGCACGACCGGCCTCTGCCTGGTGGAAGAAATCCTCGACCAACCGGTTGAACAGCGCCGGCTCTTCCAGGTTGATCATGTGTCCCGTCTTCGGGACCATCGCGAGCGCGGCGCCCGGCACGGTGCGCTTGATGAGGAGCGAGGGCTCGATCGTCGAGGGGTCCTCGTCGCCCGCGATCACCAATAGCGGCGCCTTGATGCGAGCCATCTCGGCCGTCAGATCGTACAGCGAGGGCCGGCGCGCCTGGTAGCCGAGCATGGTGTTCGCCGAGCCCTGCGCCGAGTGCTCGGACAAATTGCGCTGGAATTCGGCGAAGCCGCGCGGGTCCTTCGCCTTCATCGTCACGCGCGTCGCGTTCTCGCCGTAGGTCGCCGCGAAGTGCGCCATGCCGCGCTCGAGCATCAGCTTGGCGTTGGCGCGCGAATCCGCCTGGAAACGCGCGTACTCGTCCTTGTGCGCACCGCTGCCCACCCCGGCGGTGACCAGCGTGAGCGCACGCTCGCTCCACGCCATGCCGAAGTGCAGAGTGGCGAACGCGCCCATCGACAATCCGACGACGTGCGCGCGCTGCAGGTCGAGCGCGTCGAGCACGCAGCGCACGTCGTCGCGCTCGCGCTGCTGCGAGTACTTCTCCGGCACGTCGGGCACGTCCGAAGGCGGGTAGCCGCGCGCGTTGTAGGTGATGCAGCGATAGCGGCGCGAGAAGTGCCGCACCTGGGGCTCCCAGCTGCGGCAGTCGCCGGCGAACTCGTGCACGAACACGATCGGCGTGCCCGAACCGGTCTCCTCGTAGTACAGCTTCACTCCGTCGTCGGTGGTGAGGGTAGGCATAATCGGGAAGTTGCGAATCCGGGGTTGTGTCCGGCCGGGGAAGCGGCAAGACTAACCAAAAATCCGCCTGGAAGGGAGTGCCGTTTTATGGATCTCGAATTGCGGGGCAAGCGCGTGCTGGTGACCGGCGGCTCGAAGGGCATCGGCAAGGCCTGCGCCGAAGCGCTCGCCGCCGAGGGCTGCGAAGTGCTGATCGCCGCGCGCAACCCCGCGCCCGCGCCGAACGCGAAGGCGATCGACCTGTCGCAACCGGGCGCGGCCGAGGCGCTCGCCGCCTGGGCCGGCGAGCTCGACGTCCTGGTGAACAACGCGGGCGCGATCCCCGGCGGCGATCTGCTCAAGGTGGACGAGCAGACCTGGCGCCGCGCCTGGGACCTGAAGGTGTTCGGTTACATCAACCTGTCACGCCAGGTGTACGCGGCGATGAAGCGCCGCGGGCGCGGCGTGATCCTGAACATCATCGGCGCCGCGGGCGAGAGGATGGACGCGGCCTACGTCGCCGGCAGCACCGCGAACGCGGGCCTCATGGCCTTCACGCGCGCGCTCGGCGGCGCTGCGCCGGCGGACGGCATTCGCGTGCTCGGCATCAATCCGGGGCCGGTATCGACCGACCGCCTGACGAGCCTGTACAAGCAGCGCGCCGAGACGCTGCTCGGCGACGCGGCGCGCTACCAGGAGCTGTTTTCCGGCATGTCGTTCGGCCGGCCTGCGACCCCGCAGGAGATCGCCTGGGCGGCGGCGTTTCTCGTCTCGGAGCGCTCGACCTACACCTCGGGGTGCATACTCACGATCGACGGCGGCGCCTCGAGCCGCCCCCACTAGCGCCGCGCGCAAGAAGATCATGAAAGCCGTGCTCTGCAAGCAGTTCGGGCCACCCGAGACCCTGGTGATCGAGGACCTGCCCTCGCCCAGGCCCGGGCCGGGCGAGGTCGTGGTGTCGGTCAAGGCGGCGAGCGTCAACTTTCCCGACGTTCTGGTGATCCAGAACAAGTACCAGGTCAAGGCGACGCCGCCCTTCACGCCCGGCTCGGAGTTCGCCGGCGTGGTGAAGGAGGTCGGCGCGGGCGTGACGCAGGTCAAGCCCGGCGACCGCGTGCTCGGCGCGGGATCTTCGGGCGGCTTCGCCGAGGAATGCCTGGTGCCGGCCGGCGCGCGCCTGGTGCCGGTGCCCGCGAGCATGGACTTTCCTACCGCCGCGTCGTTCCTGCTCACCTACGGCACCTCGCACCATGCGCTGTGCAACCGCGCCGACGCGAAGCCCGGCGAGACGCTGCTCGTGCTCGGCGCCGCGGGCGGCGTCGGGCTCGCGGCAGTGGAGATCGGCAAGATCCTGGGCTTGCGCGTGATCGCCGCGGCCTCGAGTAGGGAAAAGCTCGCCGTGTGCGGCGACCACGGCGCCGACGAGACGATCGACTACTCGTCCGAGGATCTGCGCGAGCGCATCAAGGCCCTCACCGGTGGCAAGGGCGTCGACCTGATCTACGACCCGGTGGGCGGCGCGTACACCGAGGCGGCTTTGAGATCTTCGGCATGGCGCGCGCGCCTGCTGGTGGTCGGCTTCGCCGCGGGCGAGATACCGAAGATCCCGCTCAACCTGCCGCTGCTCATGGAGCGCTCGGTGGTCGGCGTGTACTGGGGCGAGTGGAGCAAGCGCGCGCCGCAGGAATTCGCCGCGGCGGTGAAGCAGCTGAGTGCGTGGTTCGCCGAGCGAAAGCTGCGCCCGCACATCTCGGCGCGCTACCCGCTCGCCGAGGCGGCGCGCGCGCTGCGCGACATGGCCGAGCGGCGCGTGATGGGCAAGGTGGTTCTGCTCACGGATGCCTGAAGCGCGCGTGCTGGTGCTGGGCGCCGGAGCGATCGGAGCCTTCTACGGCGGGGTCCTCGCGCGCGCCGGCTGCGAGGTGGCGGTGCTCGCGCGCAGCGATTACGACGCGGTCGCCGCGCGCGGCTACCGCATCGACAGCACGCTCGGCGACCTTTCCTTCCGGCCGGCGCAGACGCTGCGCGCGCCGGAGGAGTACCGCGGCGAGGCAGACTACCTGCTGGTCGCGCTCAAGCTCGTGCGCGGCGTGGACCGCGCGGCGCTCATCCGCCCGGCGCTCGGCGACGCGAGCACGATCGTGCTCGTGCAGAACGGCATCGGCATCGAGGACGAGGTGGCCGAGGCCTTCCCGCGCCACGAGCTGCTCTCGGCCGTGGCCTACGCCGCGGTGAGCCGCGCAGCGCCGGCGCAGGTGCGCCACCACTCGCAGTTCACGCGCCTGGTGCTGGGGCGCTATCCGCGCGGCACCTCCGCCAAGGCCGAGCGCTTCGCGGCGCTGGTGCAAAAAGGCGGGGCGAACTGCACGCTGACCGAAGACATCGTCGGCGCACGCTGGCAGAAATCCGCGTGGAACGCGGTGTTCAATCCCGTATCCGCGCTCGGCAACGGCCTCGGCACGCGCGATATCCTGTCGGGCGAGGAGCAGACCGCGTTCGTACGCGCCGCGATCGGCGAGGTGTGCGCGCTCGCCGCGGCCGATGGCCACGCACTCGCGTCCGACACGGCCGACAGGACGATCGAAGGCACGCTGCGCCTGCCGAACTACGTTTCGAGCATGGGCCAGGACCGGCTCGCCGGGCGGCCGATGGAGACCGAGGCGCTGGTCGGCAACGCCGTGCGCGCGGCGCGGCGCCTGGGCGTCGCGGCGCCCCGTCTCGAGACGCTGTACGCGCTGCTGCGCATGCTCGAATCCGCGCCGGGTACGCCGTGATCGCGACCCTGCACGGGCTCACCGGGCCGTGGCAGCTCGTCTGGTGCGCGCTGGTGGTCCTCGCGGCCTACACGCTGCGCGGCGCGACCGGCTTCGGCGCCGGGGTGGTAGCGATCCCCTTGCTCGTGCTGGTGCTGCCGCTGCGGGTTGTGATCCCGGTCGTCACGACCCTGGGCATCGCCGCCTCCTTCGGCCAGACGATGCGCGAGTTCCGCCATGTCGAATGGCGCGGCGCGCGCGGGCTCTTGCTGCCCATGCTCGTCGGGGCGGGCGTCGGGCTGTGGCTGTTCAAGGCGCTGCATCCCGAGCTGCTGCGCGGCGCGCTCGCGCTGTTCATCATCGGCTACGCCCTGTGGAGCGTGGCGCCGCGCGCGCGCGAGCGGCGCGCGCCGCGCGCCTGGCTCGCGCCCGTCGCGGGCGCGGGCGGCGGCCTGGTGAGCACGCTGTTCGGCGGCATGGCGGGCCCCATGTTCGTCGTCTACCTCGACGCGCTGCAGCTCGACAAAACGCGCTTCCGGGCCACCATCTCGGCGATTCTGTTCTTGCTCGCGCTGCTGCGTGCCGGCGGCTACGGCAGCCTGGGCTTCTACGACATGCGCGCGCTCGCCGTGCTCGCGCTGCTGGCGCCCGCGATGCTGCTCGGCATGGTGCTCGGCGAGCACGCGCACCACGGGCTGAACGAGAAGCCGTTCAAACGCGTGGTCGCGGCGCTGCTCGTGGTGAGCGGCTGCACGCTGTTGCTCAAATGATGAAGCGCTCGCGCCTGAACCGCTGGCTGCTGCGCCTGCTCGATCGGATCCGGCCGACCGAGGTGCACGTCATGCTGCTGTGGGCGGCGCTCGTCGGCTTCGTCGGCGCGCTCGCCACCATCGCCTTCCGCGAGGGAATCCGCGGGCTGGAGTGGCTCGCCACGCGCCACACCGGCGGGCTGGTGGAGATCGCCGAATTCCTGCCTTGGTACCTGCGCATCATCTTCCCGGCTGCGGGCGGCGTGGTCGCGGGGCTCCTGCTGCAGCTCAGCCGCAGGTGGGCTACCGAAGGGACTTCCTCGGACTACATGGAGGCGATCTCGATCGGCGACGGCCGCATCCCCGTGCGCCAGGCGCTGGCGCGCAGCGCATCATCGCTGTTTTCGGTGGCCTCGGGCGGCTCGATCGGGCGCGAAGGCTCGATGGTGCACCTGGCGGCGACCTGCGCCTCCATCACGGGCCGCATCGCCAAATTCAGTCCGGCGCGGCTGCGCCTGCTGGTCGCCTGCGGGGCCGCAGCGGGCATCACCGCGGCCTACAGCGCGCCGATCGCCGGAGCGATGTTCGTGTCCGAGATCGTGCTCGGCACGATCGCGATGGAGAGCTTCGGCCCCCTGGTGGTCGCCTCGGTGGTCGCCAACATCACCATGCGCGAGCTCACCGGCTATGCGCCGCCCTACGAGATGCCGGCCTTCCCCACGATCTTCGGCAAGGAGGTGCTCGCCTTCGTCGCGCTCGGGCTGCTCGCGGGGGCCGCCGCGCCGCAGTTCATGCGCGCGCTCGATAGCGCCAAGGCGGGGTTCGCGCGCCTGAAGCTGCCGCTGCCGCTGCGCCTCGGCGTCGGCGGCCTGATCGTCGGCGTGCTGTCGGCGAACGTGCCCGAGGTATGGGGCAACGGCTATAGCGTGGTCAACTCGCTGCTGCATCACGACTGGCTCTGGAGCCTCGTGCTGGTGGTGCTCGTCACCAAGATCGCCGCCACCGCATCCACCATGGGCTCGGGCGCGATCGGCGGGGTGTTCACGCCGACGCTGTTCGTCGGCGCCGCGCTGGGCCTCTTGTTCGGCCAGGGCGTGCACGCGCTGTGGCCGCAGGCCACCTCGATGCCGTTCGCCTACGCGATCGTCGGCATGGGCGCCTTTCTGGCGGGGGCCACGCACGCGCCGCTGATGGCGATCCTGATGATCTTCGAGATGACGCTCAGCTACCAGGTGGTGCTGCCGCTCATGCTCGCCTGCGTCACCGCGTACTTCATGGCGCACGCCGTGCGCGAGAAGTCGATGTACGAAGTCACCATCCTGCGCAATGTGCAGGAGCGCGCGCTGGCGCGCTGGCGCGGCCTGCGGATCGGAGAATTGATGAAGCCGGCGGTGCCCACGGTACCCGCTTCGGCGAGCTTCGCCGAGGTGGAGCGCGCCTTCCTCGAGCACCCCGTGCGCAACGTCTACGTGGTCGACGAGGAGGGGCGCTTCCTGGGCGTCGTGTCGCTGCACGAGATCAAGCCGCTGCTGGTGGGGCGCGAGCACACGCCGCCGCCGACGGCGGGCAGCCTGGTGCGGCGAGAGTTCGAGGTGCTGACGCCGGAGACGCCGCTCGGCGACGCGCTGCAGGCTTTCCTCACGCAGGGGACCGAGCGCCTTCCCGTGGTGGCGAGCATCGAGGACCGCAGGCTGCTCGGCGTGGTGTCGAAGTCGGACCTGCTGCTCGAGATCCAGAGCCTCAGCGGCTGACGGGGTGCGTCGCGTCGCCCTCGCCTAGCGGCCTTTGCATCAGGACGCTGTCTACCCAGCGCCCGAACTTGAAGCCGGTCGAGCGCAGTGTGCCGACCGGCAGAAAGCCGTGGCGCGCGTGCAGCGCGATGGAAGCGAGGTGGGCGCTGTCGCCGATGACGGCGACCAGCTGCCGGTAGCCGAGCGCCTCCGCGCGCCGGACGAGCTCGGCGAGCAGCGCGCTGCCCAGGCCGCGTCCCAGCAGGTCGTGGCGCACGTAGACCGAGTCTTCCAGCGTGAAGCGGTAGGCCGAACGGGTGCGGTATAGCGCGCAGTAAGCGTAGCCGGCCGGCGCGCCGCCCAGCTCGGCCACCAAGTAGGGCAGACCGGCGTCGCTGATGTCGGCGTGGCGCCGGCGCATCTCGTCGACCGAAGGCGGCACCTCCTCGAACGTCGCGAGCCCGGTGAGGACGTGGTACGCGTAGATCGACTGGATCGCCTCAATGTCGCCCGGCGCGGCGTCGCGTACCTGCAGGGGGTCCGACGCCAATGCATCAGCTCTTGTATTCGGGCGCATCGCGCTCGATTATAGTTTCCGCAGACCCGAATTACCGACGGAGCCCAAGAAATGCGCCGCCTCGTTCTCGTGCTCGCCCTGCTCGTTGCCGCCTGCTCGAAGGTGGACCAGGAGCACTACTCCCGGATCCAGAACGGCATGACCGAGCAACAGGTCTACGAGATCCTCGGCAAGCCGGATGAGACGTCGAGCGGCGGCCTCCTGGGAGTCAGCGCCACCTCGGCCAGATGGGTGTCCCGCGATGCGGAGATCAATATCCAGTTCGTCGACGGCAAGGTGGTTCTCAGGAGCTTCGACCAGCCGCGCGGCAAGTGAGCGCGCCAGCTAGGCCTTCCTCGTCGGTACCCGCTTGGTTCGGCTGACGATCTCCTCGCGCACGTCGGCGATCTCGCGCGCGCGCGACGCCGACGCACCGTCGCAAGGCTCGGCGCGCGGGCAATGCGTGCTGCGCGGGCAGATGATGCGCGCCGGGCTCGCGAGCGCGTCCTCGACCCAGGCGATGTTCAGCACTTTCGCCGCGCCCTTGATCGCCTCGGCCGCGGCCGCGGGGATTCTGGCCGCGCCGTGGTGATGCTGGCACGCGGTGGCGATGCTGGCGACGATCTCGTCCGCGTCGTCGCCGTGCGAGCGCAGCGCCGGCGCGAGGTCGATGCCCACTGACAGCACGTGCGGGTTGCCGGCCATGTCGTTCGTGCGCCGCGAGTGGCAGCAGTACAGCAGCGACTGATCGCCGTCGCGCAGTACCGAGATCTGCGAGCCGCGGTCCGCGCCGCGCTGCTCGTTCAGCATGCGGAACACGGCCCATTGCGGGCAGGGGTCGGTGGCGCGCGCCATGTTCCCCCAGGGCAGCGGAATGCCGTTGCCGCGATATACCGCGCGCAGGTGCCCGGGCGGATAGGCATCGAAGAAGTGCCAGTAAGGATAGGGCGAGACCTTGGTCATGCGGCGCATCACCACAGCAGGCGTGAGCTCGATCTTCTCGCCGGGCTCCACGCGGTACGACTCGCGCGCGAGGAAGCGCCGGAACGGCGCCTTGGGCGCGAGCAGCGCACCGGCGAAGAAGCTGCACTCGAAGTCGCGCCAAGCGTGCAGCACGTCCTGCGCGCTCATGCCCGTGAAGACCCCGACGCCGCCTTCCGGGCTGCCGCCCATCTCCCCGCCGGTGGCGTGCGCGGATTTGAGCCCGTCGCCGTCGTGCAGCACCTTGTGGCCGATGTGCGATGCGAGGTCGAACTTCAGGCGCGCCGGATCCGTCTGCAGCTCCCGGTTCAGATACACCGTGCGCGGCGACTCGAAGAACGAGCGCACCATGCTGCGCAACTCGCGGTCGTTGTCGCGCGCGAGCACCGGCTTCCTGTCGAACCAGCGCAGCGTCAGGCCGTGCTGCCGGCACAGGCGCATAAGGTCCTCCACGCCGAGCGGAAACCTGCGCTCACCGACGCTCTCGGCCGCGCGCTCGAGGTCCGGAAAGTCGTTGCGCGACATCTCCTGGTGCGAGCGGATGAGCAGGTGCGCGAACTGGCGCCCGGTGGTGCCGGTCTGCGCGAGCAGCTCCGGGATCGCCGCCTGCAGCAGCTCCTTGGAGAACAGGAACGCCGGCTCGAGCGGCACACGCGCCGAGGCGCCGGCGCGCTCGCGCGCGGCCGGGGGATCGACCTCCGGACTGCCGTCCAGGAACCAGCCCGGCTCGCGCTGGAACACGCTGGACAGCAGGCGCAGCACGTCCTGGGAGGGGATGCGCTTGCCGCTCTCGATCATGCTCAGGTAGGACACCGAGGGGGCCCCGCGCGCGTCGAGCTGGATGCAGCGCGCCGACAGCTCCTCCAGCGTCAGTCCGTTGTCCTTGCGCAAGGCGCGCAGCTTGGTGCCGAGGAAGTGACTGTTGCGCGTGTGCGGTGACGTGGCCGACATGTGAAATTGACGTTGTGAAATTTCCATAGTGAAATTTACCAGATCTTGCCGCCTATACTGCGCTCAACACGCCGCACAACGGAGGCACGGCATGATGCAGCGATACAAGATCCTTATCCTCGGGGCTTCGTACGGCTCGCTGCTCGGCAGCAAGCTGCTGATGGCCGGGCACGGCGTGACGCTGGTCTGCACCCGCGCTACCGCCGAGCTGATCAACCGCGAGGGGAGCGTCGTGCGCTTCCCGCTCAAGGGGCGGGAATCACCGGTCGAGGTCCGTTCGCAGGACCTGCCGGGCGCGCTCGCGGCGAGCGCACCGGAAGACGTCGATCCCGGCACCTTCGACCTGATCGTGCTCGGCATGCAAGAGGCCCAGTACGGCGCCAGGGGAGTGCGGGAGCTGATGGGCCGCATTGCCCGCTCGCGCAGGCCGTGCCTGGCGATCATGAACATGCCGCCGCTGCCCTACCTCAAGCGCATTCCCGGGCTGGCGACGGAAGCGCTCGCGGGCTGCTATGCCGACGCCGCGGTGTGGGAGGACTTCGATCCCGCCGTGGTCACGCTGGCGAGCCCGGATCCGCAGGCCTTCCGCCCGGCGGACCAGCCGAAGAACGTCCTCCAGGTGGGCCTGCCCACCAACTTCAAGGCGGCGCGCTTCGATGCCGAAGCGCCGACCGCGCTGCTGCGCCGGCTGGAAGCCGACATCGAGGAGGCACGCTTGCAGCATGGCGCCGAGATCCTCGAGATCCCGGTAAAGCTCAAGGTGCACGATTCGTTATTCGTGCCGCTCGCCAAGTGGCCGATGCTGATCGCGGGCAACTACCGCTGCGTGCGGCCGCACGACATGATCCCGATCCGGGAGGCGGTGCACGGCGACGTCAGCCGGTCGCGCGAGATCTACGAGTGGGTCGCGAGGCTCTGCCATCGGCTCGGAGCCGGACCCGAGGACCTCGTTCCCTTCGAGAAGTACGCCAAGGCCGCCGAGGGCCTGGGCAAGCCTTCGTCCGCGGCCCGCGCGCTGTTCGGCGGCGCCGAGCACATCGAGCGGGTCGACAGCTTGGTCGGGCGCATCGGGCGACAGCTCGGACTGCAGTCCGAGACGCTGCACGAGATCGTCGCCCTCGTGGACGAGCGCTTGGGCCGCAACCGCCTGGCGCGGGCCGAGCAGGTCGCCGCTTAGCCTGGCGGACGGGCGCGCAACGCGCGCCCGCCGCACTCGCTTTAGCTGCCGCTCGCGGTCGCCTCGGCCGCGGGCGCCACTTCGCCCGCCGGGACTTCCGCCAGGATCGGCTCCGCGGCCTGCTGCTTGCGCATGTTGTGGTAGGCCATGCCGGTGCCCGCCGGGATGAGACGCCCGACGATCACGTTCTCCTTCAGGCCCCTCAGGCCGTCGCGCTTGCCCATGATCGCCGCTTCGGTCAGCACGCGTGTGGTCTCCTGGAAGGACGCGGCGGAGATGAACGAGTCGGTCGACAGCGAGGCCTTGGTGATGCCGAGCAGCATGTACGAGTAGACCGCCGTCTTCTTGCCTTCCTTTTCGGCCTTCTCGTTTTCCTCCAGCACCTCCGCGCGCTCCGCCTGCTCGCCCTGGATGAAAGCGGTTTCGCCCGGATCCTCGATCTGCACGCGCCGCAGCATCTGGCGCACGATCACTTCGATGTGCTTGTCGTTGATCTTGACGCCCTGCAGGCGGTATACGTCCTGCACTTCGTCGATGATGTAGCGCGCGAGCGCCTCCACGCCCAACAGGCGCAGCAGGTCGTGCGGGTCAACCGAGCCGTCGACGATCATCTCGCCCTTGTTGACCACTTGGCCGTCGTGCACCAGCACGTGCTTGTCTTTCGGGATCAGCTCTTCGTGCTGCACGCCCTCGAGGTCGGTGATGACCAGCCGCTGCTTGCCCTTGGTGTCCTTGCCGAACGACACCGTGCCGGTGTGCTCGGCGAGCAGCGCCTTGTCCTTCGGCGCGCGCGCCTCGAACAGCTCGGCAACACGCGGCAGGCCGCCCGTGATGTCGCGCGTCTTGGACACTTCCTGCGGGATGCGCGCCAGCACCTCGCCGACCTGCACCTGCTGGCCGTCGCGCACGGCGATTACCGCGCCCACCGGGAAGCTGATGTTCACCGCATGATCGGTGCCGGCGATGCGCACCTCCTCGCCCGCGTCGTTCTGCAGCTTGACCGAGGGGCGCATGCCCTTGGCGGTCTGGCTGCCGCGGCGCTTGGAGTCGATCACCACCAGGGTCGACAGTCCGGTCACGTCGTCGATCTGCTTGGCGACCGTGACGTTCTCTTCCACGTTCTCGAACTTCACCGTACCGGCGTACTCGGTGATGATCGGGCGGTGGTGCGGATCCCAGCTCGCCACCACCTTGCCGGCGCGCAGCGCGTCGCCGTCGACCACCTGCAGCGTCGCGCCGTAGGGCACCTTGTGGCGTTCGCGCTCGCGCCCGTTGTCGTCGACGATGATCACCTCGCCGGAGCGCGAGATCACCACCTTGTCGCCCTTGGCGTTGGTGACGTAGCGCATGGTCGGCGTGAAGCGCACCGTGCCGGCCGACTTCGCCTCGACCTGGCTCTGCACCGCCGTGCGCGAGGCGGCCCCGCCGATGTGGAAGGTGCGCATGGTGAGCTGCGTGCCCGGCTCGCCGATCGACTGCGCGGCGATCACGCCGATCGCCTCGCCGACGTTCACGAGCGAGCCGCGCCCGAGGTCGCGCCCGTAGCACTTGGCGCACACCCCCCAGCGCGTGTCGCAGGTCAGCGGCGTCCTCACCTTGACCTCGTCCAGGCCCAGGTTGTCGATGGTGTCCACCGCTTCCTCGTCGAGCAGCGTGCCCGCCGCGTAGAGCAGGTCCTGCGTCTCCGGGTGGCTAAGGTCGGTCGCCAGCACGCGGCCGAGGATCCTTTCCTTGAGCGCCTCGACTACCTCGCCGCCCTCGACCAGCGCCTTCATCGCCACGCCGTTCTGCGTGCCGCAGTCGTCTTCGATCACCACCAGGTCCTGCGTGACGTCGACCAGGCGGCGCGTGAGATAGCCGGAATTCGCGGTCTTCAGCGCCGTGTCGGCCAGGCCCTTGCGCGCGCCGTGCGTCGAGATGAAGTACTGCAGCACGTTCAGGCCTTCGCGGAAGTTCGCCGTGATCGGGGTCTCGATGATCGAGCCGTCGGGCTTGGCCATCAGTCCGCGCATGCCGGCGAGCTGCCGGATCTGCGCGGCGGAGCCGCGCGCGCCCGAGTCGGCCATCATGTAGATCGAGTTGAAAGCCTCCTGGCGCACCTTCTTGCCGTGGCGGTCGACCGCTTCCTCCGTGCCGAGCTGCTCCATCATGACCTTGCCGACCTGCTCGCCGCAGCGCGACCAGATGTCGACCACCTTGTTGTAGCGCTCTCCGACGGTGACCAGGCCCGAGGTGTACTGGCTCTCGATCTCCTTCACCTCGTTCTCTGCCGCCTGGATCATGTCGTGCTTCTGCAGCGGGATGCGCATGTCGTGCACACCGAACGAGATGCCGGCGCGCGTGGCCATGGTGAAGCCGGAGTTCATCAGCTTGTCGGCGAAGATCACCGTTTCGCGCAGGCCGCAGCGCCGGAACGCCGCGTTGATGAGGCGCGAGATCTCCTTCTTCTTGAGCGGCTTGTTCAGCAGCGCGAACGGCAGGCCCGCCGGCAGGATCTCGGAAAGGAGCGCCCGGCCGATCGTGGTCTCATAGCGCGTGACCTTCTCGCTCTTCTCGCCCTCTTCGCTCACCTCGACTTCCTTGATCCGCACCCAGACGCGCGCGTGCAGGTCCACCTGGCGCGAATCGTAGGCGCGGTGCACTTCGGCCAAGTCGGCGAAGGACATGCCCTCGCCCTTGGCGTTGATGAACTCGCGCGTGGCGTAGTAGAGCCCGAGCACGATGTCCTGCGAGGGCACGATGATCGGCTCGCCGTTGGCAGGCGAGAGCACGTTGTTCGAGGCGAGCATGAGCGTCCTCGCCTCCATCTGCGCCTCGAGCGACAACGGCACGTGCACCGCCATCTGGTCCCCGTCGAAGTCCGCATTGAACGCCGCGCACACGAGCGGGTGCAGCTGGATCGCCTTGCCCTCGATCAGCACCGGCTCGAAAGCCTGGATGCCGAGGCGGTGCAGCGTCGGCGCGCGGTTGAGCAGCACCGGGTGCTCGCGGATCACCTCTTCGAGGATGTCCCACACCTCGGGCACTTCCTGCTCCACCAGGCGCTTGGCGGCCTTGATCGTCGTCGCCAATCCCAATAATTCCAATTTATTGAAAATAAAGGGCTTGAAGAGCTCGAGCGCCATCTTCTTCGGCAGGCCGCACTGGTGCAGCTTCAGCTGCGGGCCGACCACGATCACCGAGCGTCCGGAGTAGTCGACGCGCTTGCCGAGCAGGTTCTGGCGGAAGCGCCCGCCCTTGCCCTTGATCATGTCGGCGAGCGACTTGAGCGGACGCTTGTTCGCGCCGGTCATCGCCTTGCCGCGGCGGCCGTTGTCGAGCAGCGAATCGACCGCCTCCTGCAGCATGCGCTTTTCGTTCCGGACAATGATTTCAGGCGCTTTTAATTCCAATAATCTTTTTAGCCTGTTATTCCGGTTGATCACCCGGCGGTAGAGGTCGTTCAGATCGGAGGTCGCGAAGCGACCGCCGTCGAGCGGAACCAGGGGGCGCAGCTCGGGCGGCAGCACCGGCAGCACTTCCATCACCATCCAGTCGGGCTTGATGTTGGAGTTCTTGAAGCCCTCGAGCACCTTCAGGCGCTTGGCGATCTTCTTGATCTTGGCGTCCGAGGAGGTCGCCTCGAGGTCCTTGCGCAGCGTCTCGAGCTCGCGGTTGATGTCGATCGAGCGTAGCAGCGCGCGGATGCCCTCGGCTCCCATGCTCGCGGAGAAGTCGTCGCCGAACTCCTCGACCTTGGCGAGGTAGTCGTCTTCCGTCAGCAGCTGGCAGCGCTTGAGCGGGGTGAGGCCCGGGTCGGTCACCACGTAGGCCTCGAAATACAGCACGCGTTCGATGTCGCGCAGCGTCATGTCGAGCACCAGACCCAGACGCGACGGCAGGCTCTTAAGGAACCAGATGTGCGCAGTTGGGCTCGCGAGCTCGATGTGGCCCATGCGCTCGCGGCGCACCTTGGCGAGCGTCACCTCGACGCCGCATTTCTCGCAGATGACGCCGCGGTGCTTCAGGCGCTTGTACTTGCCGCACACGCATTCGTAATCCTTGATCGGCCCGAAAATGCGCGCGCAGAACAGACCGTCGCGCTCGGGCTTGAAAGTGCGGTAGTTGATGGTCTCGGGCTTCTTCACCTCGCCGTAGGACCACGAGCGGATCTTCTCGGGCGACGCGAGCCCGATCTTGATCGCGTCGAATTCCTCGGCTTGCTGTACTTGCTTGAAGAGCTCAAGTAGCGCTTTCATTAGTACCTCTCCAGGTCGATATCAATGCCCAGCGAGCGGATTTCCTTCACCAGAACGTTGAAGGACTCGGGCATGCCTGCGTCGATCTTGTGGTCACCCTTGACGATGTTCTCGTACACCTTGGTGCGGCCGTTGATGTCGTCGGACTTGACCGTGAGCATCTCCTGCAGCGTGTAGGCGGCGCCGTAGGCTTCCAGCGCCCACACCTCCATCTCGCCGAAGCGCTGCCCGCCGAACTGGGCCTTGCCGCCGAGCGGCTGCTGCGTCACCAGGCTGTAGGGGCCGGTGGAGCGCGCGTGCATCTTGTCGTCGACCAGGTGATGGAGCTTGAGCACGTGCATGTAGCCGACCGTTACCTGGCGGTCGAAGGCCTCGCCCGTGCGCCCGTCGAACAGCGTCACCTGCCCGGACACCGGCAGTCCCGCCATCTCGAGCATGGCGTTGATCTCGGTCTCGGTCGCGCCGTCGAACACCGGCGTCGCGAACGGCACCCCGTCCTTCAGGTTGTGCGCGAGCTGAAGCACGCTCTCTTCCGGGAGCTCGTCGACCGCGGGCGAGCGGTAGACGCTCGACAGCATCTTGCGCACCTCGGCCGCGTTCGCCTGCTGGCGCAGCATCTCGCCGATTCTCAGGCCGAGGCCCTTGGCGGCCCAGCCCAGGTGCGTCTCCAGGATCTGCCCCACGTTCATGCGCGAGGGCACCCCGAGCGGGTTGAGCACCACGTCGACCGTGGTGCCGTCGGCCATGTGCGGCATGTCCTCGACCGGCACGATCTTCGAGATCACGCCCTTGTTGCCGTGCCGCCCCGCCATCTTGTCGCCAGGCTGCAGGCGGCGCTTCACCGCCACGTACACCTTCACCATCTTGAGCACGCCCGGCGGCAGCTCGTCGCCCTGCGTAAGCTTCTTGCGCTTTGCCTCGAACATCGCGTCGAATTCGCGCCGCTTCTGCTCGAGCGAGTCCTTGAGGCCCTCGACCTGCGCCGCGGCTTCCTCGTTGGCGAGCCGGATGTCGAACCAGTCGAAGCGCTCCACCGTCTCGAGGTAGCTCTTGCCGACCTTGGTGCCCTTGGCGAGCTTCTTCGGCCCGCCGTTGGCGATCTTGCCGGTCAGCAGGCGCTCCAGCCGCTCGAAGGTATCGGACTCGACGATGCGCATCTGGTCGGCGAGGTCGGTCTTGTAGCGGCGCAGCTCGTCCTCGATGATCTGCTGGCTGCGCTTGTCGCGCTCGATGCCTTCGCGCGTGAACACCTGCACGTCGATCACCGTGCCCGAGATGCCGGAGGGCACCCGCAGGCTCGTGTCCTTCACGTCGCTCGCCTTCTCGCCGAAGATCGCGCGCAGCAGCTTCTCCTCGGGCGTCAGCTGCGTTTCGCCCTTGGGCGTCACCTTGCCCACCAGCACGTCGCCGGCTTCCACCTCGGCGCCGATGTAGACGATGCCGGACTCGTCCAGGCGCGACAGCTGCCCCTCGGAGAGGTTGGAGATGTCGCGCGTGATTTCCTCGGGCCCGAGCTTGGTGTCGCGCGCCACGACCGTGAGCTCCTCGATGTGGATCGAGGTGAAGCGATCGTCCGACACCACGCGCTCGGAGATGAGGATCGAGTCCTCGAAGTTGAAGCCGTTCCAGGGCATGAACGCGACCAGCATGTTCTGGCCGAGCGCGAGCTCGCCCAGATCGGTCGACGCGCCGTCGGCCACCACGTCGCCCTTCGCGATCCGCTCGCCCTGTTTGACGATCGGCCGCTGGTTGATGTTGGTGTTCTGGTTGGAGCGCGTGTACTTGGTCAGCTTGTAGATGTCCACGCCGACATCGCCCGGCACCGTCTCGTCGTCGTTCACGCGCACCACGAGGCGGTTCGCGTCGACATAGTCGATCACGCCGCCGCGCAGCGCGATGACGCAGGTGCCCGAGTCGATCGCGGCGGTGCGCTCGACGCCCGTGCCGACCAGCGGCTTCTCCGGACGCAGGCACGGCACCGCCTGGCGCTGCATGTTGGAGCCCATCAGTGCGCGGTTTGCGTCGTCGTGCTCGAGGAACGGGATGAGCGAGGCCGCCACCGACACGATCTGCGCCGGCGCGATGTCCATGTACTGCACCTCCTCGGTCGACTTGAGCTCGAACTCGTTCTTCCAGCGGCACGACACCAGCGTGTCGGTCAGCTTGCCGGTCTTGTCGATCTGCGCGTTCGCCTGCGCGATGACGTAGTTGCTTTCCTCGATCGCCGACAGGAACTCGATCTCGTTGGTGACCTTGGTGTTCACCACCTTGCGGTAGGGCGTCTCGAGGAAGCCGTACTTGTTGGTGCGCGCGTACAGCGCGAGCGAGTTGATCAGGCCGATGTTCGGACCCTCGGGCGTCTCGATCGGGCACACCCGGCCGTAGTGCGTCGGGTGCACGTCGCGCACCTCGAAGCCGGCCCTTTCCCTGGTGAGGCCGCCTGGCCCCAGCGCCGAGACCCGCCGCTTGTGGGTGATCTCCGACAGCGGGTTGGTCTGGTCCATGAACTGCGAAAGCTGGCTCGAGCCGAAAAATTCCTTGATCGCCGCCGAGATCGGCTTGGCGTTGATCAGGTCATGCGGCATCAGGTTGTCGCTCTCGGCCTGGGACAGCCGCTCCTTCACGGCGCGCTCGACGCGCACGAGGCCCGCGCGGAACTGGTTCTCCGCCAGCTCGCCCACCGAGCGCACGCGCCGGTTGCCGAGGTGGTCGATGTCGTCGATCTCGCCGCGGCCATTGCGCAGCTCGACCAGAATCCTGATCACCTCGACGATGTCCTTGGGGCTCAGGGTCACGCGCTGCTCGATCTTCGTCTCGAGCTTCTGCCGGTCGATGCCCTTCGCCTTCAGGTCCTGGTACATCTTGTCGACCAGGGCCTGCGCCTCCTGCTCGCTCGCCACGCCCTCGATGCTCACCTTGCCGAGCGAGAGCTCGGGCGCGTTGCGGAAGTACGCGCGCAGCTCCTGCTCCGCATCCTTGGCGAGCGCGACATTCTTGAAGCGCAGCTGCCAGCTCGTTTCGCTCGGCGCCGCGATGCGGCGGTTGAACTTCATGCGGCCCACCGCCGAGAGGTCGTAGCGCTCCTCGGCGAAGAATAGGCCGTTGAACAGCGCCTCGACGGCGTCCTCCGTGGGCGGCTCGCCCGGACGCATCATGCGGTAGATGGCGATGCGCGCCGCGTTGCGGTCGGCGGTTTCGTCCGCGCGCAGGGTCTGCGAAACGTACGGACCCTGGTCGAGATCGTTGGTGAACAGCGTCTGCACCTTGCCGACCTTGGCCTCGCGCAGCTTGGCGAGCAGCGTCTCGGTGATCTCGTCGTTCGCATTGGCGACGATCTCGCCGGTGTCCGCATTCACCACGTTGTGCGCCAGCGTGCGGCCGAGGATGAACTCGTCGGGCGCCGTGATCTTCTTGATGCCGGCTGCTTCCATGTCGCGGATGTGCTTGACGGTGATGCGCTTGTTCTGCGCCACGATCAGCTTGCCCGGCTTGTCGTTGATGTCGAAGCGCGCGACTTCGCCGCGCATCCGCTCGGGCACGACCTCGAACAGCACGTGGTTCGGCTCGATGGTGAAGCCGTCGAAGTCGAAGAACTCCGCCAGGATCTGCTCGGGGGTGTAGCCGAGCGCCTTCAGCAGGATCGTCGCCGGCATCTTGCGGCGCCGGTCGACGCGGAAGTAGGCGATGTCCTTGGCGTCGAACTCGAAGTCGAGCCACGAGCCGCGGTAAGGGATCACGCGCGCCGAGAAGAGCAGTTTTCCGGAGCTGTGCGTCTTGCCCCGGTCGTGCTCGAAGAACACGCCCGGCGAGCGGTGCAGCTGCGACACGATGACGCGCTCGGTGCCGTTCACGACGAACGAGCCGGTGGTGGTCATGAGCGGGATCTCGCCCATGTACACCTCCTGCTCCTTCACTTCCTTGGTGGTCGGCTTGGGCGCCTCCTTGTCCATGATCACCAGGCGCACCTTGGCGCGCAGCGGGCTGGCGTAGGTCAGGCCGCGCTGCTGGCATTCCTTGACGTCGAACGGCGGCTCGCCGAGCGCATAACTCACGAACTCCAGGCGCGCGTTTCCGGAGTGGCTGGAGATCGGGAAGATCGACGTAAACGCCGCCTGCAGGCCTTCGTTCTTGCGCTTCTCCGCGGCGACCGGAGCCTGCAGGAACGCAGTGTAGGACTCGAGCTGCGTGGCGATCAGGAACGGCACGTTCAGCACGCTTGCGCGCTTGGCGAAGCTCTTGCGAATGCGTTTACGCTCGGTGAGGGAATAGGTCATGAAGGCTCCGGGCTGAAAGCAGCTGGCTCAAGGACAAAGGTAAGCGGCCGCGCGCGGCGGCTTGCCTTTGGCCTCGGACCGGGGGGTGACTACGACACCCCCCGGATGCCGAAGTTCACTACTTGATCTCGACCTTCGCACCCGCGTCGGTCAGCTTCTTGGCGACCGCGTCCGCGTCGGCCTTGGACACGCCTTCCTTGACCGGCTTGGGCGCGCCGTCGACCAGGTCCTTGGCCTCCTTCAGGCCCAGGCTCGTGACCTCGCGCACCGCCTTGATCACGTTTACCTTGTTATCGCCTGTGGCGGTCAGAACGACCGTAAATTCGGTCTTTTCCTCCACCTTCGCGGCTCCGCCCGCGGCGGCACCGCCTGCCGGCGCGGCGACAGCCACCGCGGCGGCGGCCGACACGCCGAACTTCTCTTCCACGTCCTTGATGAGCTGCGAGAGCTCCAGGACGCTCATGTTCGAGATCGCTTCCAGAATCTGTGCTCGTTCCATCTTCAACTCCAGAGAATGTGTGGGTTTCCTGAATGTGTGTCGCGCCCTGGGCTAGGCCGCGGCCTTTTCCTTGTGGTCACGTACTGCCGCGAGCGTGCGCGCGAACCTGCCCGGCACCTCGTTCATGGTGCGCGCCAGCTTCGCGATCGGCGCCTGCAGCGTGCCCACCAGCTTGGCGAGCAGCTCCTCGCGCGACGGCATCGAAGCGAGCGTCTTGACGTCCTGCGGGGACATCACGATGTTCGGCATCGCGCCGCCCTTGATTACGAGCAGCTCGTTTTCCTTGGCGAACTCCTGCAGCACCTTCGCGGCGGCGACGGGGTCCTGTGCGATGCCGTACATCAGCGGGCCTTTCATCTGCTCGGCCAGCTTCTCGAACGACGTGCCTTTCACGGCGCGCCGCGCGAGCGTGTTCTTCAGCACGCGCAGGTACACCCCCGACTTCCTCGCCCTGGACCGCAGATCGGTCACGCTGCCGACGCCGATCCCGCGGTACTCCGCGAGGATGACGGCCTGGGCGTTCGCCAGCTGGGCGCTGATTTCCGCGACCACCGACTGCTTCTGCTCCAGATTAAGACTCAAGGTCTACCTCCTTACGTTGATCAAACGGGCCGGCCTCGCGGCGGCCCCCCAATGGCGACCTTGAATCAGGAACCTCACGATTCCCTCTTCGGGGTGCGCCGTCTGCGTAGGGCGACTGCATCCGATTAAGCCTGCGGCTCGCACCGAAGGCCCCTACGGTCTTTGACAGCGGCCGGAGCTCCGAGGAGCGTCCGGCAGCCCAAAGTCCTCACTTACTGTTGCGCCTGCTGCTGCGCCGAGAGCGAGGCGGGATCCACCTTGACCCCGACCCCCATGGTGCTCGACACCGACAGCTTCCTCAGATAAATGCCTTTCGTGTTCGACGGCTTGGCGCGGTTTAGCGCCTCGACGAGCGCGGCCAGGTTGTCGCGCAGCTGCTCCGCCGTGAACGACGCGCGTCCGATGCGGCACTGGACGACGCCCGCCTTGTCGGCGCGGAACTGCACCTGGCCGCCCTTCGCGTTCTTCACCGCCGCGGCGACGTCCGGCGTCACCGTTCCGACTTTTGGATTCGGCATAAGGCCGCGCGGGCCGAGGATCTGGCCCAGCTGGCCGACCACGCGCATCGCTTCGGGCGCGGCGATCACCACGTCGAAATCCATCTTGCCGCCCTTGATCGACTCGGCGAGGTCCTCGAAGCCGACCACGTCGGCTCCTGCGGCCTTGGCCGCCTGCGCCTTGTCGCCCTGCGCGAACACGGCGACACGCACCGTCTTGCCGGTGCCCGCCGGCAGCAGCACCGAGCCGCGCACCGTCTGGTCGGACTTCTTCGCATCGATCCCCAGGTTCACCGCGACGTCGACCGATTCGTCGAACTTCGCGGTGGCCGTCTCCTTGACGAGCTTGAACGCGTCGATCACCGGGTAGGTGGAGGTCGGATTGACCTTGCCGGCGGCGGCCTTCCTGCGCTTGCTGATGGCCATTTACATGCCCTCCACGATGATGCCCATGGACCGCGCGCTGCCCGCCACCGTGCGCATCGCCGCCTCGAGGTCCGCTGCCGTTAAGTCGGGCATCTTCGCCTTGGCGATCTCCTCGCACTGCTTGCGCGTGATCTTGCCCACCTTGTCGGTGTGCGGCTTCTGGCTGCCCTTTTCCACGCCCGCCGCCTTCTTGATCAGCACCGTGGTGGGCGGCGTCTTGACGATGAAGGTGAAGCTCTTGTCGGAGAAGGCCGTGATGACCACGGGCAGCGGCAGGCCGGGCTCCACTTTCTGCGTCTGAGCATTGAAGGCCTTGCAGAACTCCATGATGTTCAGGCCGCGCTGACCGAGCGCGGGACCGATGGGAGGCGAGGGATTCGCCTTGCCCGCCGGCACTTGCAGCTTGATGTAGCCGACTACCTTCTTGGCCATGTGAGGCTCCTATCGGGTCCAAGCGGCCCTGGCCAAAACGGCCTCGGCCTCCCCGTTACGTTGCAAACGCGGTCAGGCCTTCTCGACCTGGCCGAACTCCAGCTCGACCGGGGTCGAGCGCCCAAATATCGTGACCGCCACACGCAGGCGGGACTTCTCGTAGTTGACGTCCTCGACCGTGCCCTGGAAGTCCGTGAACGGGCCTTCCTTGACGCGCACCATCTCGCCGACCTCGAACAGCACCTTGGGCCTCGGCTTTTCGACGCCTTCGCGCATCTGCTGCATGATCGCGGCGACCTCCTTCTCCGAGATCGGCGCGGGTTTGGTCGCCGTGCCGCCCACGAAGCCGGTCACCTTGTTGGTGTTCTTCACCAGGTGCCAGGTGTCGTCGTTCATCTCCATCTCGACCAGCACGTAGCCCGGGAAGAACTTGCGCTCGGACATGTGCTTCTGGCCGCCCTTCATCTCGACGACTTCCTCGACCGGAACCAGGATGCGGCCGAACTTGTCCTGCATCCCCGCGCGCGCGATCCGGTCTTCGAGTGCGCGTTGCACCGACTTCTCGAAGCCGGAATACGCGTGCACCACGTACCAGCGTTTAGCCATGTCACTCTGCTCGATTCGTGCCACTTAAGTCTTCGTCCATCCGAGGATCACGTCGTACAGCAGCCACTCGAGGCCCTTGTCCGCGATCCATAGAAAAATCGCCATCGACACCGCGAAGGCGAATACCGCCGCGGTGGTCTGCATGGTCTCCTTCTTCGTCGGCCACACCACCTTCTTCAGCTCGTTCATCGCCTCGCGCGCAAACGCGATGAACTGGTGCCCCGGCCCGGTGAACGCGCCAAGCACGGCACCCACCACGATGCCGCCGAACACCGAGCCCACGCGCAGCAGCAGCGCGCTATCCGCCAGCCAGTAATAGCCCCAGAAGCCGGCCACTACGATCAGCACGGCTATCGCAATCTTTATCTTGTCGAGCATCCTGTCAGTCGCATGCTTGGGATTTGGCAGGCCAAGAGGGAATCGAACCCCCAACCTTCGGTTTTGGAGACCGACGCTCTGCCAGTTGAGCTATTGGCCTGTTGAATCCCTTACTCGATGACCTTGGCGACGACGCCGGCGCCCACGGTCTTGCCGCCCTCGCGGATGGCAAAGCGCAGGCCCTGCTCCATCGCGATCGGAGCAATCAGCGTCACCGTCATCTTGATGTTGTCCCCCGGCATCACCATCTCCGTGCCCCCAGGCAGCTCCACGCTGCCGGTCACGTCCGTGGTGCGGAAATAAAACTGCGGCCGGTATCCGTTGAAAAACGGCGTGTGCCGCCCGCCCTCTTCCTTCGACAGCACGTACACCTCGCACTCGAACTTCGTGTGCGGGGTGATCGAGCCGGGCTTGGCCAGCACCTGACCGCGCTCGACCTCTTCTCGCTTGGTGCCGCGCAGCAACACCCCGATGTTGTCCCCCGCCTGCCCCTGATCCAGGAGCTTGCGGAACATCTCCACGCCCGTGCACACCGTCTTCGTGGTGGGCTTCAAGCCCACGATCTCGATCTCCTCGCCCACCTTGACCACCCCGCGCTCCACGCGCCCCGTGACCACCGTGCCCCGACCCGAGATCGAGAACACGTCCTCCACCGGCATCAGAAACGCCCCGTCGATCGCCCGCTCAGGGGTCGGAATGTACGAATCGAGCGCATCGGCCAGCTTCATGATCGCCCCTTCGCCCATCTCGCCCTTGTCGCCCTCCAAGGCCTTCAACGCCGAGCCGATCACGATCGGGGTCTTATCCCCCGGAAAGTCGTACTTGCTCAGAAGCTCTCGCACCTCCACTTCGACGAGCTCCAGCAGCTCCTTGTCGTCGACCATGTCGGCCTTGTTCATGAACACCACGATGTACGGCACCCCCACCTGGCGCGCCAGCAGAATATGCTCGCGCGTCTGCGGCATCGGACCGTCGGCGGCCGACACCACCAGGATCGCCCCGTCCATCTGCGCCGCTCCCGTGATCATGTTCTTCACGTAGTCGGCGTGCCCCGGACAGTCCACGTGCGCATAGTGGCGCTTGGCCGTCTCGTACTCCACGTGCGCCGTGTTGATCGTGATCCCGCGCGCCTTTTCCTCCGGCGCCGAGTCAATCTGATCGTAGCTCCTGGCCTCGCCTCCAAACTTCTTCGCCAAAATGCTCGTCATCGCCGCCGTCAACGTCGTCTTGCCATGGTCCACATGCCCAATCGTGCCTACGTTCACGTGCGGCTTGGTCCGCTCAAATTTGCCTTTTGCCATTTCTCGACGCTGCCTTTTCCGATTTACGTGCTGGTGCCCATGACGCGGATTGAACGCGTGGCCTCTCCCTTACCAAGGGAGTGCTCTACCACTGAGCTACATGGGCTGAATTCGTCCATTGGAGCGGGTGAAGGGAATCGAACCCTCGTCATAAGCTTGGAAGGCTTCTGCTCTACCATTGAGCTACACCCGCCCGATTACACCTCACCCGTCATTCGCAACTGCCTCCGCCCGCGCCGCCCGAAATTGCTGGTGGAGGGGGTTGGATTCGAACCAACGTAGGCGCAAGGCCAACAGATTTACAGTCTGCCCCCTTTAACCGCTCGGGCACCCCTCCGGCGGAACCCGAAATTATCTTAGTTATCCGCTGCTTGGTCAAGCAATCGCGCGGTTGGGCGCGCCTTGCCTCCACCTGACGCCCGCTCCGTCACGTTCCATAGCGTACGTGCGCCCCCAGCTCGCGCAGCGCCGCCAACGCGCTGTAGCAGGCGAGCCAGGCGGTCTTCGGATTGTCGGGTGCCGGGACGTTTTCCAGCACCACGCTGAAGCGCCCGGACTTGCCCGCGACGCGGATCGTATGAGTGTTGTGCCTGAGCGCCGGATCGGCGACGACCTCGAGGCGCGTGCGCTCGAAGCCGATACCGGCGAGCGACAGCACGGCCGCGATATTCACGTTCTGCGGGAAATGGGGTACTCCGGCGCGCGCCGGCCCCTCGAACAGCGTACGCGGAGCATCGAGCGCGTCGAGATCGACGCCGAGCGCCTCGACGTAGGCGATGCCCTTCCAGGCCGCGGGCGGCTTGGCGACGCGAATCGAAACCTCGTCCACGCCCGCGGCGCAGGCGCCCTTGAGCGCATCGAGGCCGCCGATGCCCCCGGAGGGCACGTAGAGCAGTGCGCCCGCGGACTCGGCGGCGCGCTCCGCCGCCTCGTGCAGCGCATTGTCTGCGAGCGCGCCCGCCGACAGTACGACCACCGAGATGCCGGCGGCGAGCAGCGCGACCAGATGCGCCCGGACGGCGTCGTGCGAGGCCGCCTCGAGCACCGCGTCGGGGCGCAGCTCGAGGAGGGCTTCGCCGCCGACCACGTACCGCAGTCCGAACTCGGCCGCCAGACTGGCGCCGCGCGAGTGCGCGCTGCGTCCGGCGACAGCGATCACCTCGACTCCCTTGAGCCGTCCCGCCCGCACGTGCTCCAGCACCAGGCGCGCGATCGTTCCGCCGCCGAGAATTGCGAGTCGCATGTGCCGGGCCCCCAGGGAAGCGCGCGATTCTGCCATATCCGAATTTCCTTAGCCCGCTGGCCGCATTATCATTCGGAGCGCAAGGCGCCGCCCGGCGCCGTGGGAGAAAGAATTGCGAATCGCGATCCTGGAAGACGATCCAGACCAGCTTGCGCTGCTCAAGCGCTGGCTGACCGACGCGGGACACGACGTGCACGGCTACAACGCGGGCCGCGAGGCAATGAAGCACGCGGGGCGCGAGAGCTTCGACCTGTACGTGCTCGACTGGCAGGTGCCGGATGTCGCCGGCGACGAAGTCCTCAAATGGATCCGCACCAACGTATCGAAGACCGTGCCCATCCTGTTCGTCACGGTGCGCGACTCCGAGGAAGACATCGTGTTCGCCCTGGAAGGCGGCGCCGACGACTACATGGTCAAGCCAGCCCGCCGCCAGGAGCTGCTCGCCCGCGTCGGCGCGCTGCTGCGGCGCGCCTACCCGCGCGAGGAGGAGACGCGCCTCTCGTTCCCGCCGTTCGAGATCGACACGCAGCGCGGAGAGCTCAAGCGCAATGGCACGCGCATCGAGCTGACTCCCAAGGAGTTCGAGCTGGCGGTCGTGCTATTCCGCAACATGGGGCGCCTGATGTCGCGCGGCCACCTGCAGGAGGCCGTCTGGGGGCGCAGCGGCGATCTCGCCACGCGCACCGTCGACACGCACGTGAGCCAGGTGAGGAAGAAGCTGGACCTGCGCCCCGAGAGCGGCTACCGCGTGGTGCCGATCTACAACTACGGCTACCGGCTCGAACACATCGAGCCCGAGGCATCGCCAGGCTGAAACAGAGATGCGGTCCCGCTCCGCACTTGCGTGCGGAGCGGGACGAACCCCGCCGCGATGGAGGAGGAGGGAGATATCGCGGCGGGCGCGACCGGGAGTTCAGTAGTACGTGCGGCGCAGGCGCCCGTGGTTGCTCGAGCCGGCCAGGTCGCGCACCTCGCGCATGAACGCTGCCACGCGCGTGGCGAGCGCGCGCCACATCTGGGCGATCGCCTTAGCGCGCTCGCGCTTGGCGTGCTCGATGAGATCGGCGTAGTGGTCCTCAGCGAGAGCCAACCGGGGCTTAGCCCGCAGTTGAGCTTCTATGTACCTGATTTCGCTAACATTCATTTTGGACCCCCGCAAACTTCTGTTGCAATGCAGCAATGATATGGCTTTGTCCTATCGTTTAGAATAGCGGCGCTAATCAATTCACTTTTGCGCTACCAGCAAAGACATGGCCGATCCGCTGCAAGACATGTCGATCTTCTCCAAGGTCGTGACCGCGGGCAGCCTGTCCGCGGCCGCGCGCGAGCTTGGCCTCTCGCCGGCGGTGGTGAGCCGGCGCCTCGCAGGCCTGGAGGCGCGCCTCGGCACGCGGCTCATTCACCGCACCACGCGCAGCCTGCACCTCACCGACGACGGCGCGGGCTACTACGAGGCCTGCGCGCGCATCCTGGCCGAAGTCGAGGAGGCCGACGCCGCGGCCTCGGCCGGACGCGCCGAGCCGCAAGGCGTGCTGCGGGTCGCGCTGCCCGCCTCCTTCGGCCACCAGCATGTGGCGCCGCTCGTGCCGCGCTTCGCTCAGCGCTACCCGAAGGTGCGCCTCGCGCTGAGCCTCTCCGACCGCAACGTCAATCTGATCGAGGAGGGATTCGATCTCGCGGTGCGCATCGCGCACCTGGAGGACTCGTCGCTCGCCGCGCGCATGCTGGCGCCGAACCGGCGCGTCGTCTGCGCGAGCCCGGAGTATCTGCGCCTCCATGGCACGCCGCGCACGCCCGCCGAGCTCGCGCAGCACAACTTCCTCGTGCCCAACTGGGACGGGGGCTTCTCGATGGCGCTCGAGTACAAGGATCCGGTCGGCAAGCCGGGCGAAGTGCGCGTCACCGGCAATTACGCGTGCGACAACTGGGAAGTGCTGCGCGAGTGGGCGCTCGCGGGGCTGGGCGTCGCGCTCAAGTCGACCTGGGACGTGCACCGCAACCTCGCCGACGGCTCGCTCGTCCCGCTCTTCCCGGGATATTCCTTCACTACCGACGTGGCCATCTACGCGGTGTATCCGCACCGGCGCTATCTGCCGGCCAAGACGCGCGCTTTCGTGGAGTTCCTGCTCGAAGCCTTCGGCCCTGAGCCCTACTGGGACAATCCCGCTGCCGACGTGCACGCGGCGCAAACCAAGCCCCTCGCCGCTGTCTAAAGCTGTGCTACCCTCGAAGCGCTGCAGCGCGCGACGCGAATTTCCTGTGGAGACATGCCGATGAACGCACCGGTCGATCCCGCCAAGCTCGCTCAGGTCTCCCTGGACGACAAGTACACGCTGGACAAGGGCCGCGTGTTCCTCACCGGCACGCAGGCCCTCGTGCGCCTGATGCTCATGCAGCGCGCGCGCGACCTGCGCGCCGGGCTGAACACCGCCGGCTTCATCTCGGGCTACCGCGGCTCGCCGCTCGGCGGCGTCGACCAGACGATGTGGGGCGCGAACAAGATCCTGCGCGAGCACCACGTCCTGTTCAAGCCGGGAATAAACGAGGACCTCGCCGCGACCGCGATCCAGGGCACGCAGCAGGTCGGCATGTTCCCGGGCGCGAAATACGACGGCGTGTTCGGCATGTGGTACGGCAAGGGGCCGGGGGTGGACCGCTGCGGCGACGTGTTTAAGCACGGCAACTCGGCGGGCACCTCGAAACACGGCGGCGTGCTGCTGCTCGCCGGCGACGATCACGCGGCCAAGTCTTCAACGCTCCCGCACCAGTCGGAGCACATCTTCAAGGCCTGCTGCATCCCGGTGCTCAACCCGGCGAACGTGCAGGAGTATCTCGATCTGGGGCTGCACGGCTACGCCATGAGCCGCTACTCCGGCTGCTGGATCGCCTTCATCTGCGTCACCGACGTGGTCGAGTCCGGCGCCTCGGTCGAG
The DNA here is from genome assembly GCA_963739205.1 of uncultured Pseudomonadota bacterium. Lineage (GTDB taxonomy): Bacteria > Pseudomonadota > Gammaproteobacteria > Burkholderiales > SG8-39 > DAHVFK01. The sequence goes on from CAVTZJ010000004.1 coordinate 988,506, forward strand.
GTCGACCCCGAGCGCGTGCAGATCCAGCTGCCCGCGGATTTCGTGCTGCCGCCGGGCGGCCTGAACGTCCGCTGGCCCGACGACCGTTTCGAGCAGGAGGCGCGCCTGCTCGACTGGAAGGTCTACGCGGCGCTCGCCTACGCGCGCGCCAACAAGCTCGATCGAATCGTATGGGAAAGTCCGAAAGCCCGGCTGGGCATCGTTACCACGGGCAAATCCTTCGGCGACACCATGCAGGCGCTCGCCGACCTCGGCATCGACGAGAAGGTCGCGCGCGACATCGGCCTGCGCGTGTACAAGGTGGCGATGTCCTGGCCGCTCGAGCCGCAGGGCGCGCGGCGCTTCGCCGAGGGGCTGGAGGAAATCCTGGTGGTCGAGGAGAAGCGCCAGCTGATCGAGTACCAGATCAAGGAAGAGCTGTACAACTGGAAGGAAGGCGTGCGCGCGCCGCGCGTGGTCGGCAAGTTCGACGACAACGGCGAGTGGAGCCGCGCCGCCGGCCAGCCGGCGGGCACCTGGCTGCTGCCGGCGCACTACGAGCATTCGCCGGCAATCGTCGCGCGCGCGATCGCGCAGCGCCTGACGAAGCTCGGCATGGTTTCCTCGCTCGGCTCGCAATTCAAAGAGCGGCTCGCGTTCCTGGATTTCAAGGAGAAGGCGCTCGCCAAGCCGCGCGTCACCGCGGTGCGCCAGCCCTACTTCTGTTCCGGCTGCCCGCACAACACCTCGACGCGCGTGCCCGAGGGCAGCCGCGCCACCGCAGGCATCGGCTGCCACTACATGGCGGTGTGGATGAACCGCAACACCGCGACCTTCACCCACATGGGCGCCGAAGGCGCGCCCTGGATCGGCGAATCGCCGTTTACCGACGAGAAGCACATCTTCGCCAACCTCGGCGACGGCACCTACTTCCATTCGGGGTTGCTCGCGATCCGCGCCGCGGTCTCGGCCAAGGTCAACATGACCTACAAGATCCTGTTCAACGACGCGGTCGCGATGACCGGTGGCCAGCGTCACGACGGGCCGCTCGACCCCGCGCTCATCTCGCGCCAGGTGGCGGCCGAAGGCGTGCAGCCGATCGTGGTGGTCACCGACGAGCCGGAAAAGTACCCGGCGGGAACGAACTGGGCGCCCGGCGTGACGGTGCGCCACCGCGACGAGCTCGACCAGGTGCAGCGGGAGCTGCGCGCGACGCCCGGCGTCTCGGCGCTCATCTACGACCAGACCTGCGCCTCCGAGAAGCGCCGCCGCAGAAAGCGCGGCACCTACCCCGATCCGGCCAAGCGCGCGGTGATCAACGAGATGGTGTGCGAGGGCTGCGGCGACTGCAGCGCCAAGTCGAACTGCCTCTCGGTCGAGCCGCTCGAGACCGAGTACGGGCGCAAGCGCAAGATCAACCAGTCGACCTGCAACAAGGACTTCTCCTGCGTGAAGGGCTTTTGCCCGAGCTTCGTCACGGTCGAGGGCGGCCGGCTGAAGAAGGGCAAGTCCTCGGCGGCGCCGAGCGGCGAGAATTTCCCTCTCGCCGAGCCGCAGATTCCGGCGCTCGACCGGCCGTACGGCGTTCTCGTGACCGGCATCGGCGGCACCGGCGTGATCACCATCGGACAGATCCTGGCGATGGCCGCGCACCTGGAAGGCAAGGGCGTGTCGGTGCTCGACATGTCGGGCCTCGCGCAGAAGTACGGCGCGGTGATGTCGCACGTCAAGCTCGCGCCGAGCGCGGGCGAGCTGCACGCCGCGCGCCTCGGCACCGGCGACGCGCGCCTGGTGCTCGGCTGCGACCTCGTGGTCACCGCGGGCACCGACGCGCTCGAGAAGATGAGCGCGTCGAAGACGCGCGCGCTCGTGAACGCGACCACCTCGCCGACCGCGGACTTCGTGCGGAACCCCGACTGGCAGCTGCCGGGCAGCGACCTGCGCCACGACATCGCGTCCGCGTGCGGCGAGCAGAACGCCGAGTTCGTGCCGGCGGCGGAGCTCGCGACCAACCTGATGGGCGATTCGATCGCCACCAACATGTTCGTGCTCGGCTACGCCTACCAGAAGGGCTGGGTGCCGCTCGCGGGCGCGGCGCTGCTGCGCGCGATCGAGCTGAACGGCGTCGCGGTCGAGTTCAACGTCGCGAGCTTCACCTGGGGCCGGCGCGCGGCCGTCGACCTCGAACGCGTGCGGCGCATCGCGACACCCGCCGAGGTGATTCCGATCGACCAGCACTTCTCGCGTAATCTCGATGAGCTCGTCGAGCGGCGCGTGGCGCTGCTAAGCGCCTACCAGAGCGCCTCGTACGCGGCGCGCTACAAGGCGCTCGTCGAGCGCGTAAGAAAGGAAGAACAGACGAAGCTCGGCTCGAGCGCGCTCGCCGAGGCCGTGGCGCGCTACTACGCGAAGCTGATGGCCTACAAGGACGAGTACGAGGTGGCGCGACTGTACACCGACGGCGAGTTCGCGAAGACGATCGCAGGCATGTTCGAGGGCGACTACAAGCTGTACTTCCACCTCGCGCCGCCGCTGCTCGCCAAGCCCGATCCGCTCACCGGCGAGCCGAAGAAGATGCGCTTCGGATCGTGGGCGATGGGTCTTTTCAGGATGCTGAAGAGCCTCAAGTGGCTGCGCGGCACGGCGCTCGATCCGTTCGGGCGCACCGAAGAGCGGCGCAGCGAGCGCTCGCTCATCGACGAATACGCGCGCACGATCGACGAGCTGCTCGCGCGACTCGATGCGCGCAATCACGCGCTTGCCGTCGAGATCGCCTCGCTGCCCGAGGAGATCCGCGGCTACGGCCACGTGAAGCAGAAGAGCATCGCCGCGGCGCGCGCGAAGCGCGAGGCACTGCTCGCGCGCTATCGCGCCGGCTCGACCACGCAAGCCCAGCGCGCCGCCGCCTAGATCCTTCGCACTATGGTGCCTTGACCCCGAGCCGGGCGCGGGGTCGCCTACGCGCGCCCGCGCGCTGGACAACAGGATAAATACTTGTGAAGTTTCAGAAGGTTAGGACAAACCTTGTATATCCTTATCCGGCTGTCCCGCAACTTGATGAGATCTTGTGAAACTTAGCGAAACATTGTAAGTTCAAAAAGACTGTTATATTAGTAGCTTGCACGACATAGTTCACACACACTTCAAAAGAAGAGGAGGTATCGTGCGGCCATCGAACAAACAACACATGGAGTCAAGCATGAAAACCGCCACTTGGATCCGCTGGATGAGGCTGGCTGCGGCAGCCGCCGGATTTGTCGGCATCGCCGTCGCGCTGCCCGTGCGCGCAGCCGACAGCATCACCGTGCCCGTTAGCGCAACCGTACTCGGGGTCTGCAAGTTCTCGACCGGCCAGAGTCCCTCGGTTGCGATCACCAACACGGTCGGCGGCATCGATCCGAGCCTCCCCGGCAGCGCGACCGGATCGGCCAACATCCTCTACCGCTGCACGAACGGCACGGCCCCGGCTTTCGCCTTGACCGGCGGCGCATCGCTAACGCTTACCTGTGCACTCTGCGGCGGCGCGACGATGGCCGCGGCGATGTCGCTCACGCCTCCCGGATCGCCTAACGGGCAGGGCTTCGCCACCGACCTGACGCTGGTGCTGACCGGGATGATTTCTAGCGCCACCTACAGCGCGGCGGCGCCGGGCACGTACAACGGCACGCAGACGATCACGGTGACGCCCTGAGCGCAGCACCCGCGGGCCAGTCAATGTAACGAGAGAGGCCGTGCACGCACGGCCTCTTTCTTTTTGCGGCGCGCGGCATGCTTTAATTGGCATCCAGGGAGACCCGGGACGATGCGCACGACAGCAATCCGTCTGAGGGGCGCGCTCCTGCTGCTTGGCGCGTTGCTTCTGCTCGGTGCGAGTGGCGCCGCGAGCGCGCAGAGCTGCGTGTTCCGGAATCCTCCGCCCGCGAGCATCGCGTTTGGCAACCTCGATCCATCGATCGCCACGGTGGTCACGGCTTCTACCCAGGTAAACATCCGTTGCAGCGGCGCAGGGGTGCCCCCGCCGGCAAGCTGGGCGTTCAACGGGCTTTACGGCGCGAATCCGAACCTGCGGATGAAGCATGCGTCGCTCAACGCGTACATTGCCTACTCGGTCGGCAATCCGCCGCAACTGATCTCGAGTGCGGGGCGCAGACAGACCTATCGCGTTACTGCAACCATCCTACCCGCGAGCTATGTCAGCGCCTACGCGGGCGTGTACACCGACACGCTCACCATCAGCATCACGCCCTGACGATGCTCCGCGGCGCGACGCGACCTCTCCTGTTTCTGTGCGGTCTCGCGCTCGGCTCGATCGGGCTCGCGCGCGCGGCGGATTTCGTCATCAATCCCCTGGGTGTGACGCTCAGTCGCGAGGTGAAGACCACGCAGATCGAGGTGCGCAACGACGACACGCGGCCGCTGCGCATCCAGATGCAGGCGATGGCCTGGTCGCAGGACGCCGAAGGGAAAGACCAGTACGTCGATTCCGACGCGCTGCTGTTCTTTCCGAAGACGATGGAAGTACCTCCGGGTGCTTCGCGGGTGGTGCGCCTCGGCCCGCGGGCCCTGCCAACGAGCAGCGAAGAAGCCTATAGGCTATTCATCGCCGAGCTGCCCGCCCCGGGGGACTCCGCCGGCACCGGTTCGGCGAGCGTGCGCATCCTGCTGCGCGTCGGCGTGGCGGTGTTCGTCGCGCCGCTCGCGCCGAAGGCCGGCGCCGAATTCGGCTCGCTCGAGCTGCGCCGCGGCAGCGCCGAGCTGTCCGTGAGCAACACGGGCAATGTGCATATCGCGGCCGACCGGCTGTCGATCATCGGCCTCGATCGCGACGGCAAGCGCCTGTTCGAAACCCCGCTGCGCAGCCGCTACTTCCTCGCCGGAACGACCAAGCGGCTGCGCGCACAGATCCCGAGCGGGGAGTGCAGGCAGCTCGCGGTGCTGGAGGCAGTTCTCGTCGGCTCCGGCGTCGACCTGAAGCGCCGGCTAGATGTCAACCCAGCCGACTGCAAGTAAGAAGCGCGCACGCGCCGGCTCGCCATTCCTTGTCCTCGCTTTGGTAGTACTGGCGATCGTCCTGGCGCGCAGCTGCGCGCTACCGCAAGCGGTTGAGCAGCCCGTTAAGCCGACCGTCGCGCAAACAAGTCTGCCGCTAAGTCCCCCGCCGCCCGCGACACTGGCGCCCGCGTCGCGGCCGCGCACGACGGAGCCCGTCGCAACCGCAGCCGCGGCGGCAACGCCCTCGCCCCCCGTGCCGCCGCGACGCAAGGCTGCGAAGGAACCGCAGCGCGCAGCGGCGCACGTCGAGATTGAAAGCGAGCCTTACGTTGCGCTCGAGCGTTTGCCGGGGATGCGCATCACGTTCGACGAAGGAAGTACGACCCTTGTGCTGGCGAGTCAATCGTCTCCCGCGCAGGGCCTGCCGCCGTCGGCGACGCGCGGCGCCGTTGCGCCGCTCGAGCCGATCATCGCGCGCATCGAGGTGAACAGCGTGCAGAAAGGCGACGCCACCGTGTACCGCAGCGCGCAGGGCGCCTGGCTCGCGCGCCCGGCGGACGTCGCCAATTGGGGGATCAAGGCGCCCGAATCGGCGCGCGTCGAGATCGAAGGCGAGCCATACATCGCGCTCGAACGCCTGCCGGGGCTTCAGGTGAACTTCGACGAGGGCACGGTGACGCTCGCGCTGCGCGCGACGCCGGGCCAGCTGCCGGCCACCGACATCGATCTCGCCTGGCACCGCAAGCCCGGCACGCTCTATCCGTCCGACAGCAGCCTGCTGTTCAACTACAACCTGACCGCGCTCGGCGACGCGGGCTTCGGTTCGCGCAGCTACCAGGGCAGCACCGAGTTCGCGGCGCGAAGCGGCAACTGGTTGCTTTACAGCACCACCACCTACCAGGACGGCGCGGGCTTCGACCACCGCACCACGCGCCTGCTGACCAACGCCCAGTACGACGACCGCGCCAATCTGCGGCGTTTCACCGCGGGCGACTTCTTCACGCCCGGCTTCGACGTGTCCGGCTCGGTGGGCATGGGTGGGCTGAGCTTCAGCAAGCTCTACAACATGGACCCCTACTTCGTGCAGTACCCGACCGCCGGCTTCACGGCCCAGGTGGCGCTGCCCTCGACGGTCCAGGTGCTCGTCGACGGCAACCTCGTCTCGCAGCAGCAGGTGCAGCCCGGAACGCTCGACATCCGCAACGTGACTGCCGCGGCAGGACAGCGCAACGTCACGGTGATCATCCGCGATCCCTACGGGCGCGAGCAGGTGCTCGGGCAGCCGTTCTACTTCACTCAGTTCGGCCTGGGCAAGGGGCTGCAGGAGTACAGCTACAACGTCGGCGCGCTGCGGCAGCGCTACGGCGTCGCGAGCAACGACTACGGTCACGTCGCGGCATCGGGCTTTCACCGCTATGCCTTCACCGACGCGCTCACGCTCGGCCTGCGTGGCGAGGGCGACAGCGAGCTCTACAACTTCGGCCCGTTCGCGACGGTCACGCTGCCGCGTGCGGGGATCGTCGGCCTCGGCGTAACGGGCAGCGAGCGCGGCGGTGAGCGCGGGCACGCTACCGGAGCGACCTACTCCTACGCGAACGGCCCTTTCAGCCTCGGCTACGCGGGGCGCTACTTCTCGCGCGACTTCGCGCAGCTCGCCGACGAGATCAACCCGGTGCTCTCGCTCAAGTCCGACGAGTTCGCCAATGCGTCGCTGTTCTTCCCGCAGCTCGGCACGTTCTCCGTCGGCTACACCGCGACGCGCAGCTACACGCTGCCGGACATCCGGAGCTGGAACTTCGGCTACACGCGCTCGCTGCTCGACACGCGCGCGATTCTTGCGTTCAACTACACGCGCACCGAGCAGCCGGTGACAGGCAACACCTGGCTCGTCTCGTTCACCTACTACTTCGACCGCGAAACCTCTGCCGTCGGGCGCGCAGGCGGCGCGCAGGGCTCGAACTTCCAGAGCGTGGCGCTGCAGAAGGCGGTGCCGCTCGGCCAGGGCTACGGCTACCTGGTCGAGGGCGGGCGCGCGGAGCTCGACGGCCAGAGCGCCGCGGTGGGCAGGGGCCAATTCCAGCTCAATGCGGCGCATGCGATTGCCGGCGTCGACGCCGTCACGTCCAGCAGCAGCGCAGTGGAGCAGGGCTCTTCGCGCGCCTTCGTGGCGGGCGGCCTCGGCTACGCAGGCGGCACCCTGTTCGCCTCGCGCCCGATCCTGGACAGCTTCGCGGTGGTCAGGGTGGGCGACGTGCCAGGCGTTCCCGTGTATGCGAACGGCTGGCTGCAGGGCAAGAGCGACGCGCACGGCGAGGTGGTCGCAACCGACCTGAACGCCTTCTACGACAACGACATCAGCTTCCGCGCGCAGGATCTGCCGCTGAATTACCGCTATCCGCGCTCGCAGCTGACCGTGTCGCCACCCAACCGCAGCGGCAGCGTGGTGAACTTCCAGTTGAAGGCGGTGCAGGCGGTGTACGGCGCGCTGGTCGCCGAGCGCGGCGGCAAGCGCGTGCCGCTCGAGCTGCGCGAGCTCGCGGTAAGCGGCGGCGGACGCAGCTTCTCCTCGTTCACCGCGCAGCGCGGCGAGTTCTATTTCGAGGACCTCGAACCGGGCGACTACACGCTGCGCGTGCGGGGCGAGCCTGCGTGCACGGCGACTATCCGAGTGCGCCACACCGCCGATCCGTTCCTCGACCTCGGCGCGGTGCCCTGCCGCTAACGTCCGCCCTTGCCCTCCGGGCCGGCGTCGGTCGCGAGACTCGCGCCCACGAGCAGCGCCGCGCGCAGCCGCGTCTGGCGCTCGAGGAACTCATAGAGCGTGGCCTCCGTCACGCTGCCGGCTTCGACGAGCAGCTGGCCGAGTGGCTGGCCGCCGCTCTGTTGCCGCAGGATCGCTCTTTCGAGCGCTGCCTCCGTGATCGCGCCTGCGTCGGCGAGCAGCCGCCCGATGAGGAAGCGCCCCTGCAGCCGCCCGGCCAGCCCGCCCTGGATGCGCAGTGCGCCCTGCCGCTGCTCGGGCGTGATCGCGCCTTGCCGCACCAGCACCTGGCCGAGCAGCTCGCTCGTTTGCGCCTGCTCGGCGAGCGCGCGCTCGAGCTGCGCGCCCGACACGGCCGCGGCATTGAGGAGAATCGTGCCCAGCCGGTCGGCGATTCTTTGCGCCGTCTCGACACTGCCCTCGCGCAAGACTTCCTGAATGGAGAGCGTCGCCGAGAGCTCCACCTCTTGCAGCAGGCCCATCTCAATCAGCAGCTCGCCGACCCTCCGGTTGGTGCCGATCTGGCGGGCGAGCGCTTCGTCGATCCGCGCCGTCGCGACGAATCCCGCACGCACCAGGAGTTCACCGAGGCGTGGAACCCGGAACTTCGCCATGGCGCGCTCAGGTCTTCAGCGTGAACGGGTTGAAATCGGTGCGGCGGTCGTAGTAGTCCTCCTGCTCGGCGCGCTTGAGCGCGCCGACGATCTTGTAGGTGACCGGGGTGAACACCACTTCGACCATGACCTTGGTGAAGAACTGCGCCCACATCACGAGCGGCAGCTTGTCGTTCGGGATGATGCCGGTGTTGTAGAAGGCGAGCGGATAGAAGATCGCCGAATCGACCGCTTCGCCGAAGATGGTCGAGCCGATGGTGCGCGTCCAGAGCCACTTTCCCCGCGTCATGATCTTCATCTTGGCGAGCACGAAGGAGTTCACGAACTCGCCGCAGAAGTACGCGGTCATCGAGGCGGCCACGATGCGCCAGGTGTTGCCGAAGGCGATCTCGTAGGCGTCCTGGTGCTGCCAGAACGGCGCCGGCGGCAGCACCACCACTACCGTGGCCATGAACGAGGCGAAGCCCAGGCCCGCGAACCCGGCCCAGATCACGCGCCGCGCGCGCGCGTAGCCGTACACCTCGGTGAGGATGTCGCCGAACACGTACGAGATCGGGAAGAACAGCACTCCCGCGCCGAAGGTGTAGTCGACGTCGAGCAGGGGCACGTGGATCTGCGCGATCTTCGCCGGGCCGATCAGGTCCGAGCAGATCAGCACCGTGACGAACGCGGCCATCACGAAGTCGTAGTAGCGGTAGCTGCGCGGCGGGCTGGTCATCGGCGTCAGGCGAGGCGCGGCGAATGCTCGCGCACGTCGGGGTCGAGCTCGACGCGCAGCGCGTCGAGCATCCTCGAGACCATGGCGTAGAAGCCCGCGGTCAGCGCGAGCTCGACGTACTCGGCGTGGCCGAAGTGCTTCGCCGCCTCCGCGTACACGGCGTCGGAGACGTCGCAGGCCATCACGCCCTCGGTGAGCGCGAGCGCCGCGCGCTCGCGCGGGTCGAACTCGGGCGACTCGCGCCAGCGCGCGAGCGCCTCGATCTGCGCCTCGCGCACGCCCGTCTTGCGCGCCATCTTCAGGTGCTGCGCCCACTCGTACTCCGAGCGCGCGAGCTGCGCGGTGCGCAGGATCATCAGCTCGCGCAGCGTGCGCGGCGTGCGGCTGTCGTGGCGGATCGAGTTGGCGAACTCGGTCCAGGCCGCGGTGAGCGGCGCGTGGTTGGCGAGCGCGCGGTACAGGTTGACCGGCCTCCCCCAGAGCTCTTCGAGCCTCTTCTTCAGGCCGGGCTCGAAGTCGGCCATCGGGACCCGCTGCATGGCGGCATAATAACCGAATGCCCTCCGCCGACGAGGTACGCGACTTCCAGCTCACGCGCACGCCGGCCGGCTTCATCGACGACCCCTATCCCTGGTACGCCGCGCTGCGCGCGCACGACCCGGTGCACGCGCTCGAAGGGGGCGGCGTGTTTCTGTCACGCTACGAGGACTGCCTCGCGCTGTACCGCGATCCGCGCGCGAGCTCGGACAAGAAGGCCGAGTTCGGGTCGAAGCTCGGGCAGACGCCGCTCTACGAGCACCACACCACGAGCCTCGTGTTCAACGACCCGCCGCTGCACACGCGCGTGCGCCGGATCATCACGGGTGCGCTCAACCAGAAGGCGATCGCGCGCATGGAGGCCGACGTCGTGCGCCTGGTCGAGCGGCTGCTCGCCGAGATGGCCGAGCGGCGCGAGCTCGATTTCATCGGCGCCTTCGCGGCGCAAATCCCGATTGAGGTGATCGGCAATCTACTCGACGTGCCGAGGAGCGACCGGGGCCCCTTGCGCGCCTGGTCGGTCGCGATCCTCTCCGGCCTGGAGCCGAAGCTCACGCCCGCGATGCACGAGGCGGGCAATCGCGCGGTGAGCGAGTTCCTCGCCTATCTTGGGACCCTCGTCGCCGCGCGCAGAAAAAACCCGGCGACTACGACTCGGACGTCCTCACGCGCTTGATCCAGGGCGAGAAGGACGGCGAGCGGCTCACGGAAAAGGAGCTGCTGCACCAGTGCATCTTTCTTCTCAACGCCGGGCACGAGACCACCACCAACCTGATCGGCAACGGTATGTGGCTGCTCCTCACGCGGCCCGCGGAGCTTGCGCGCCTGCGAAGCGATCCCGCGCTCGTGCCAAGCGCGGTCGAGGAGATGCTGCGCTACGAGGGACCGATCCAGCTGAACAACCGGCGCCTCACCGCGCCGATGGAACTCGGCGGGAAGAACCTGCCCGCGGGCACCTTCGTCACGATCGGCATCGGCGCCGCGAACCGTGACCCCGCGCAGTTCGCCGATCCCGAGCACTTCGACGTGGCGCGGAAGCCCAATCGCCACCTCGCCTTCGGCCAGGGCGATCACGCCTGCGCCGGCATGAACGTCGCGCGCATGGAAGGCCGCGTCGCGTTTGCGCGCCTGCTCGCGCGCTTTTCCGAAATCGAGCTCGCCGGCGAACCCGTTCGCGACCGGCGCATCCGCTTCCGCGGCTTCAGCCGCCTGCCCGTGCGCGTTAAATAGTTAAATGGGGACAGACCCCAAAAAATGGGGTCTGTCCCTATTTTTAATTTTTAGTGCGGCTGCGCGCGGCGCAGGAGCGCCGAAGACTGCGACATCGCCTTGCTGTAGAGCTCCGGAAACTCGCTGCGCAGCGCGTACCACTCGCGCGACTTGAGGCGGTCGAGCTCCCGCTCGAGCAGGTAGTGGTCGTGAATCCTTGATGCGTCCTCGAGCTGCAGGCGCAGCAATTCGTCGAGCCGGTTTGAGAGCGTGCGCGCGAGCCGGCGGTAACCCATCAGCGGCCCGGGGCCTGCGCCGCGCAATTCGCCGGGCAACTTGATCTTCGCGGCATCCATCGCCTGGCGCATCGAAGTGAGGTGCCTCACTTCGCGCGACGCCTTGCCGCAGACTTCCTCGAAGGCCTTCAGTGCAGCCAGGATCTTCTCGCTGTCCGAGCTCATGGCGATGTACCTCCTCTTGACGACATTTAACGCCGTGCTCGGGCCGTCAAGAAAGAACTAGTTCCTCGCGCGCCAGATTCCCGGCGTCGTGGTTCCGCGACACTCCGGAAAAAGGGGTCTGTCCCTATTTTTCCTGTTTGTCCTGCGCGCGGTTGTAGCGGTCGTCGAAGCGCTCGATGTCGTCCTCGCCGAGGTAGCCGCCGGACTGCACCTCGACGATGAAGAGCGGCTCGGTACCGGGGTTCTCCAGCCGGTGCTTCACGCCGACCGGAATGTAAGTCGACTGGTTCGGGTCGAGGTGCAGGGTGTCCTCGCCGCGCGTGACGCGCGCGCGCCCCGCGACCACCACCCAGTGCTCGGCGCGCTGGCGGTGCAACTGGAGCGAGATCGCCTGGCCGGGCTTCACCATCAGGCGCTTCACCTGGAAGCGCGGTCCCGCGTCGACCGACTCGTAGTAGCCCCAGGGCCGGTACACGCGCGAGTGCGACACGTGCTCGCTGCGCTGCGCGCGCGCGAGGTTCTCGACCACGCCCTTCACGTCCTGCGCGCGCTCGCGCGCGGCGATCAGGATCGCGTCGTCGGTCTCCACCACCAGCAGCCCCTCGACCCCAAGCAGCGACACGTGGCGCGCATCCGCGCGCACGTAGCAGCCCTTCGCGTCGGCGAGCGCGACGTCGCCCGTCGTCACGTTGCCCTGCGCGTCCTTCGCGCCGATCTCCCACAGCTCGGACCAGGAGCCGACGTCGCTCCAGCCGAACTCGCCCGGCACCATCGCGCCCTGCGCGGTGTGCTCCATCACCGCGTAGTCGATCGACTCGGACGGGCAGGCGGAGAACGCCGCCTCGCCCAGGCGCAGGAAGTCGAGGTCGCGCACGCCGGAAGCGAGCGAGCGCTCGACCGCCGCGAGCATCTCGGGGCGCAGACGGCGCAGCTCATCCAGCAGGCGCGCGGCGCCGAACAGGAACATGCCGCTATTCCAGAAGAATGCCCCGTCGGCGACGAAGCGGCGCGCGGTCGCGAGGTCGGGCTTCTCGACGAAGCGCTTGATGCGGCGCGCGTCCGGCACGCGCTCGAGCGGCTCGCCCGCCTCGATGTAGCCGTAGCCGGTCGCGGGCGCGCTCGGCCGAATGCCGAAGGTGACGAGGAACCCGGCCTGCGCCGCGAGGCGCGCGCGGGCGATCGCGGCATGGAACGCGGGCACGTCGCGGATCAGATGGTCCGAAGGCAGCACGAGGAGAGCCGCATCCGGCTCCTCGCGCGCCACCGCGAGCGCGGCGGCGGCGATCGCGGGCGCGGTGTTGCGCCCCACCGGCTCGAGCAGCGTCGCGCGCGGCGCGGCGCCGATCGAGTGCAGCTGCTCGGCGGCGAGGAAGCGGTGCTCGGTGTTCGCCACCACCACCGGCGCGCTGCAGTCCGGCAGGCCGGCGAGCCGCTCGACCGTGTCCTGCAGCATCGTGCGTTCGCTCACCAGCGGCAGGAACTGCTTCGGCAGGAGCTTCCTCGACATCGGCCACAGCCGCGTGCCGGTGCCGCCCGAGAGAATCACTGGAACGATACGTGGCTGCATGCGCACCTCGAAAATGGGGACAGACCCTATTTTAGGGGTCTGTCCCCATTTTGCTTTGGTCGGCCGCGGTCTTTCGAAGGCGCGCCCAGGGTGCCGCCGTTGCGCGCGGCGCGCCGGATCTCTTCGAGGACCTCCGGCTCGAGCGCGGACGCGAACAGGCCACGGTACTGGCGCCGGCGCGATTCGGCGCCGTCCGATAGTCCCAGGTAAGCCTGGTGCGGCGTGAGCAGCGGATCCGCCGCCCCCGCCAGGTTGGCGGGATGGCTCGACCATCGGTATTCGGCCGGGTCGGAGACCATCCCGGCGCGCACCGGGTTGAGCTCGATATAGCGGTAGCAGGCGAGCACGTAGCGCTCCGATGCGGCGATCGAGGAGCGATAGCGCCCTTCCCACAGCGTGCCAGTGCGCCCATGCGCGCGGTTTACGTGCTGCACGTAGCACTGGCCCAAGTGCTTCATCAGCGCGCCGCAGGCGTTCGCCGTGCGCGGCGTGAGAAGCAGGTGCACGTGATTGGTCATCAGGCAATAGGCGTGCACCGCGCAGCCCCACTTCGGCGCGAACAGCGCCAGCGCGCGCAGGTAAACCGCATAGTCCGCCTCGCCGAAGAAGCACGGCCCGCGGTTATTGCCGCGCTGCGTCACGTGGACCGCGGCGTCCGGTACGATCACTCTGGCGGTGCGTGGCACGCTCGAGGAACGCCCGGCACCGGCCTTCCGTTGACCGAAATTGGCGAAAATGGGGACGAGACCCCAAAATAGGGTCTGTCCCCATTTATGCATTTATGAAAACCATCCTCGTCACCGGCGGCCTGGGCTACATCGGCTCTCACACGTCGGTCGCGCTCACGCAGGCCGGCTACCGGCTCGCGATCGTCGACAACCTGTCGAACGCGATGCCCTCGGTCCTCGATCGCCTGCGGGAGCTCTGCCCCAGCGCGTCGATCGATTTTCACGGGGTGGACGTGCGCGACCGGGCGGCGCTGGAGAAGATCTTCGCTGGCGAGCGCATCGACGCGGTCGTGCACTTCGCGGGCCTGAAGGCGGTCGGCGAGTCGGTCGACAAGCCGCTCCTCTACTACGACAACAACGTCGGCGGCACGATCGCGCTGCTGGAAGCCATGGCGCGCCACGGCGTGAAGAAGATCGTCTTCAGCTCGTCTGCCACCGTGTATGGCGAGCCCGAGCGCCTGCCGCTTGCCGAGGACCACCGGCTCGCGCCCGCGAACCCGTACGGGAAAACCAAGCTCGTGATCGAGCACATCCTCGCCGACGCCGCCGCGAGCGATGCAGGCTTCCGCTACGCGGCGCTGCGCTACTTCAACCCGGTCGGCGCGCATCGCTCGGGGAGGATCGGCGAAGACCCGCGCGGGCTCCCGAACAACCTCTTTCCGTATATCGCGCGCGTCGCGGTCGGGCGGCTGCCGAAGCTGCGTGTCTTCGGCGGCGACTACGCGACGCCCGATGGCACCGGCGTGCGCGACTACATCCACGTCGTCGACCTCGCCGCCGGTCACCTGGCGGCACTCGCCTACCTGCAAAAGCGCGACCGCAACCTCACCGTCAACCTCGGCACCGGCCGCGGCTTCTCGGTGCTTAAGGCGGTCAAGGCCTTCGAGCGCGCAAGCGGCACGCGCGTACCGTACGAAATCGTCGCGCGCCGCCCGGGCGACGTTGCGAGCTGCTACGCCGACCCAGCGCTCGCCGCGCGCGAGCTCGGCTGGAAGGCAAAGCTCGGCGTCGACGACATGTGCCGCGACGCCTGGCGCTGGCAGTCGCAGAACCCGCGGGGCTACCCCGATTAATGGGGACAGACCCCATTTTCAACATAGTGGAAAATAGGGTCTGTCCCCATTTTTCACTATTTCTCGCCGCCCATGCAGCCCAAATCCGAAAACGTCTTCACCGTCGCCCACCGCGTCACCGAGGAGGACCGCGTCCGGGCGAACCGCCACCGCGGGGGGATCCTGTGGTTCACCGGGCTTTCGGGCGCAGGCAAGAGCACGCTCGCGATCGAGCTCGAGCGCGCCCTCTTCGCCGAGCGCTACCAGGTCTACACGCTCGACGGCGACAACGTGCGCCAGGGCCTTTCGGCCGACCTCGGCTTTTCGCCCGGGGACCGTGCCGAGAACATCCGCAGGATCGGCGAGGTCGCGGCGCTCTTCGCCGAGGGCGGGTTCGTGGTCATCACGGCGTTTATCTCTCCGTATCGCGCGGACCGCGAGCGCATCCGTGCCCGCCACCCGAAATACTTCAACGAGGTCTTCATCAACGCGCCGCTCGAAGTGTGCGAGGGGCGCGACACCAAGGGCCTCTACCGCCGCGCGCGCGCGGGCGAGGTGAAGGAATTCACCGGCATCTCCGCGCCCTACGAGGCGCCGCTCGCGCCCGAGCTGGAAATTCGCACCGCGGAAAAGGCGGTGCAGGCCTGCGTGGCCGAGCTGCTTGCGTTCGTCGAGCAGCGGCTCGCGATTAAATAGGGTCTGTCCCTATTTTCAAGATAGTGGAAAATAGGGTCTGTCCCCATTTATGAAGCGCCGCCTCTCCGCCCGCCTGCTCGCCGTTTTCCTGTCGCTCGCGCAAGCGTCGCTGCCGGCCTGGGCGCAGGACGCCGCGCCGGCTCCGGCCGGCACCGGCACGCAGGCCTTGCCGCCCATCGCGGTGCCGGCGGTGCAGACGCCCACCATCACGAACGCCCCCGCCCAGGCGCCGCTCCAGCTCACGCCCGAGCAGGCGGCGAAGGCCGCCGAGCGGCTCGCGCCGCAGGCCACCGAGAAGAAGCCCGTCGTCCCCGACAACACGCGCGACCGCAACGAGTTCCAGGACTTCATCGCGCAGTCGACCGGGCAGCGCCTGCCGCTCTTCGGCTACGACCTCTTCGCCGGCGCGCCCTCGACCTTCGCCCCGGTGGACAACGTCCCGGTCACGCCCGACTACGTCATCGGCCCGGGCGACCAGCTGCTCATCCGCGCCTGGGGCCAGCTCGACGTCGACTACCGCGCCACCGTCGACCGCAACGGCATGATCAACATCCCGAAGGTCGGCTCGGTGCAGGTCGCCGGCATCCGCTACCAGGACATCACCAACGTGGTGCACACCGCGGTGTCGCGCAACTTCCGCAACTTCGACCTGCTGGTGACGATGGGCCAGCTGCGCTCGGTGCAGGTGTTCGTGGTCGGCCAGGCGAAGCGGCCCGGCGCCTACACCGTGAGCTCGCTCAGCACGCTGGTGAACGCGGTATTCGCCGCCGGCGGCCCCTCGAGCCGCGGCTCGATGCGCGCGATCCAGCTCAAGCGCGGCAACCAGGTCGTCACCACGCTCGACCTCTACGATCTGCTCGTCTCGGGCGACAAGTCGAAGGACGCGCAGCTGCTGCCCGGGGACGTGATCTACTTCCCGCCGGTCGGGCCCCAGGCCGCGATCGCCGGCAGCGTCAACACGCCGGCGATCTACGAGCTGAAGGGCGAGACCACCGTCGGGCAGCTGATCGCGCTCGCGGGCGGGCTCACCGCCACGGCGCAAACGAAGCGCGCCTCGATCGAGCGCATCGCCGACCGCCAGGCGCGCACCGCGGACCTGTTCGCGCTCGACCGCGCGGGCGACGCGCGCGCGCTGCACGACGGCGACCTCCTCACCGTGTTTTCCATCTCGCCCAGGTTCGAGCAGGTGGTCACGCTGCGCGGCCACGTCGCCGCGCCGCTGCGCTACCCCTTCCACGAGGGCATGCGCATCCGCGACCTGATCCCGGAGAAAGACGCGCTCATCACGCCCGACTACTACCTGAGGAAGAACCTCGCGGTGCGCGCGGACACCGTGACCACCGGCGGCCTCACCGACAGCGTGCGCAGGCTCGCCGACGAGATCAACTGGGACTACGCGGTGATCGAGCGGCAGAACCCGCAGGACCTCTCGACCACCCTCATCCCCTTCAACCTCGGCAAAGCGATCCTCGAGAACGACCCGACGCAGAACCTGCCGCTCAAGGCGGGCGACGTCGTCACCGTGTTCTCCAAGACCGACGTCCAGGCGCCGGCCGAGCGCCGCCCGGTGGTGGTGCGCCTCGAAGGCGAGGTCAAATACGCGGGCGTGTACCAGGCGCAGCCCGGCGAGACCCTGCGCCAGCTCGTCGTGCGCGTGGGCGGACTCACCTCCAAGGCCTACCTCTTCGGCGCCGAATTCACGCGCGAGTCCACGCGCCTCGAGCAGGAAGAGAACCTGCGCAAGACCCTGCGCGAGCTCGAAGGCGACCTGCAGCGCGCCACGGCGACGCAGTCGACGAGCGTGCTCTCGCCCGAGGACGCCAAGGCCCTGCCCGAGCAGTACGCCGCGCAGCGCCGCCTCATCTCCCAGCTCTCGCGCCGTCAAGCCCACGGGGCGCATCGTCCTGCCGCTCCCCGAGGACGCCAAGGTCGCCGACCTGCCCGACCTCGCGCTCGAGGACGGCGACCGCCTGTACGTCCCGGTGCGCCCGAACGCCGTCAGCGTGCTCGGCTCCGTGTTCAACAGCGCCACCTTCCTCTACCGGCCCGGCCTGACCGTCTCCGACTACCTCGCCCAGGCCGGCGGCCCGCGGAAGGAAGCCGACAACGGCAGCACCTTCGTGCTGCGCGCCAACGGCGCCGTCATGAGCGCGCGCCAGTCCGGCATCATGGTCGCCTCGCTCGACTCCGCGCCGCTCATGCCCGGCGACGCGGTCGTCGTGCCCGAGCAGTTCTACCGCAGCACGCTCACCAAGGACCTGAAGGACTGGACGCAGATCTTCTTCCAGTTCGGCCTCGGCGTCGCGGCGCTGCAGGTCATCAAGAACTACTGAGGCACAGGATGGCAGACGAGCAACGGCCAGCCGACAGCGCGGACGACGAGATCTCGCTGCTCGACCTGCTGATCGTGCTCGCGAAGCACAAGCGGCTCGTGCTCGGGCTGCCGATCGCGGCCGCGGTGGTTTCGATCGTCGTGTCCCTCCTGCTGCCCAACGTGTACACGGGCACGACCCGGATCCTGCCGCCGCAGCAGTCGCAGCCGTCGTCCGCGTTGCTCGCGCAACTCGGCAGTCTGCCGGGGTTGGCAGCTTCCGGCGTGGCCGCCAGCCTCAAGAACCCGAACGATCTCTACGTCGGCATGCTGAAGAGCCGGACGGTCGCGGACAACCTGATCCAGCGCTTCGATCTCAACAAGCTCTACGACGAGAAATACCAGTCCGTTACCCGCAAGCGGCTGCAAGACCTGACGACCATCGTCTCGGGCAAGGACGGCATCATCACCGTCGAGGTCGACGACAAGGATCCCAAGCGCGCCGCCGCAATGGCCAACGCCTACATCGACGAGCTCTTCAAGCTGACCACCGTGCTGGCGGTCACCGAAGCCTCCCAGCGGCGCCTCTTCTTCGAGCGTCAACTCGAACTGGCCAAGGCCAACCTGACCAAGGCGGAGATCGACGCGCAACAGGCCATGCATCAGGGCGGCGTCGTCGCGGTCGAGGCCCAGGGCCGCACGGCAGTGGAAACGGCCGCCCGCCTGCGCGCCGAGATCTCGGTCAAAGAAGTGCAAATCAGCGCCATGCGCACCTTCGCGGCCGAGGGCAACCCCGACCTCAAGCGCACGCAGGAGGAACTGGAGGCCATGAAGCGTGAAGTGGCCAAGACCGAAGGCGGCAAGGGCAGCGACGCGGTGGAAGCACCTGCTCTCGATAAGTCCGGAATCAGCAATCTTGCTCTGCTGCGCAACGTCAAGTACTACCAGACGATGGTCGACCTCCTGACCAACCAGTACGAGAACGCGAAGATCGATGAAGCCAAGGACTCCACGCTTATCCAGGTGATGGACAAGGCGATCGTGCCCGACCGCAAGTCGAAGCCAAGACGCGCCCTGATCGTCATCCTCTGGACATTGATGGCGGGACTTGTTGCGGTGGTTTGGGCATTCGTGCGGGAGGCGATGGAAAAAGCCAGGGGCACTCCCGAGCAATCGCAGCGACTGAGGCGGCTAAGAGCCTATCTTGGAGTAAGACCGAAGTGACGATGCAAATCCCTAGCGTCGCTCCTACTGGAACCTGCTAACCCGGTCGCCCTTGCGCAGTTCCGGTAATCGCGCCTGCTCAAAGTCTCGAGGCAGGCGCAGCGTAGCTATGTGATCGGTCGATATGTGCGGCATCGCTGGAATCTTCGCCTACCGTGACACCGCGCCGCCCGTCGGCCGGGAAGAACTGCTTCGTATCCGCGAGGCGATGCGCGTGCGCGGGCCAGATGGAGAGGGGCTATGGATGGCCGACGGTGGGCGTGTAGGGCTGGCGCATCGGCGGCTCGCGATCATTGACCTTTCTCCCCACGGCGCCCAACCGATGGCAACACGCGATGGCCGGTTGTGCGTTACGTTCAACGGCGAGATCTATAACTACCGCGAGCTACGTCGCGAACTTGAAGCCAAAGGCTATAGCTTCCAATCCCAAAGCGACACTGAGGTCTTGTTGCATCTGTATGCGGATCGGGGCCAGGAGATGGTGCACGCTCTCCGCGGCATGTACGCCTTCGGGATCTGGGACACATATGAGCAGTCCCTTTTCCTGGCTCGTGATCCGTTCGGCATCAAGCCGCTCTACTACGCCGACGACGGCCAGACAATTCGTTTCGCTTCCCAAGTCAAAGCCCTGCTCAAGGGCGGGGCGGTGGACACCGCCCCCGAGCCGGCCGGATCGGTTGGCTTTCTGATCTGGGGTGCAGTGCCCGAGCCCTTTACGCTTTATCGGGGCGTTCGCGCCCTCCCCGCGGGCGCGTATATGGTCGCGCGCCGCGGTGGTGAACCAGCGCTGACCACCTATTTCAGCATTCGAGACGAGTTGATTGACGCCGAGGAGTGCCCGCCGCCCGCGCGCTCAAGGCATGCAGTTCTTGCCGAAGCCCTGCACAATTCGGTGCGGCACCACATGGTGTCAGACGTGCCGGTGGGCGTATTCCTGTCATCCGGCCTCGATTCGTCGCTTGTCGCAGCAATTGCTTCCAGGGAGATCTCGGGGCCACTCCACGCCATAACGCTGGGGTTCCGTGAGTATCGCGGTACGGGGAACGACGAGGTACCGCTCGCACAGATGGTCGCGGCCCGATTCGGGGCGCGACATGAAACGTCGTCCGTTTCGCGGGAGGATTTCGAATCGGAGTTCGAAAACATCCTCGCCGCGATGGATCAACCTTCGACCGATGGCGTCAACACGTATTTCGTCAGCAGGGCAGCAGGGCGCTCGGGCCTCAAGGTGGCACTCTCGGGGTTAGGTGGCGACGAGTTGTTCGGAGGCTATCCGAGCTTCCGGCACGTTCCTCGTCTCGCCGAGTCGCTGCGATTCATGAAGTGGCTGCCGATGCTGGGTCGCGCGGCGCGGATCTTGAGCGCACCACTGCTGCGGTCGGTAACGTCTTCCAAATATGCTGGACTATTCGAGTATGGAGGCAGCTACGGCGGCGCGTATCTCTTGCGACGCGGGCTTTTCATGCCCTGGGAACTCGCTGAAATTCTCGACCCGGCCACGGTCGAGACTGGTCTGTCGAGCCTGGACTTGCAGACCCGCCTCGAAGGGACGATTCAGGGCTTACGCAAACCGCATCCGCGAGTCGCGGCACTCGAGCTTGCCTGGTACATGCGTAACCAGCTGCTGCGCGATGCCGACTGGGCCGGCATGGCGCATTCGTTGGAGATCCGCTTGCCGTTGGTGGACGTCGGTCTTTTCAAAGCGGTGGCGCCACTATTGGTAAGCGCCGACCCGCCGGGCAAGTTGGACGCAGTCGCGACCCTGGAAAGGCCGCTGCCTGACATCTTATTGCGGCGGGGCAAGACGGGCTTTAGCACCCCAGTTCGCGATTGGATGGCCGCCAGAGCGCCGTCTGCCGCGCAGCATAGGGGCCTCAGGGGATGGGCACGGCAGGTGTTGCCGCCGCAACCCAAGCTCTTCCGCGCGCTGGTACTTGCCACGGATGCTTTCGGCGGCAGGGGAGGCATCGCCAAGTTCAACCGCGACCTGCTGACCTCGATGGCCAGCATACGCGACTGCGCAGAGGTGGTCGCGCTGCCTCGCCTCATTCAGACGGAAATGGAGCCGCTGCCACCGCGGATGCGCTTTCTCACAGGGGCTGCACGCGGCAAGCTGGCCTATACGCGACTTGCGCTCGGCCAGGTTCTTAGGAATCACTTCGACCTCGTCGTATCGGCCCATATCAACATTTCGCCGTTGGGTCTTGCGCTGGCGAAGTTCGCGAGAGCGAGGTCGATTTTGATTGTGCACGGCATTGACGCGTGGACGCGGCACGGCAGCGCACTGGTTCGTTGGAGCGTCCCACGGTTTGACCGCGTGGTTGGCGTGAGCCAGACCACGCTGGACCGGATGCAGGTCTGGTCCAAAGTCGATTCCGCTCGAACCCGTGTTCTTCCGAACTGCGTTGATCTGAGCCGATTCGGCCCAGGCCCCAAGTCCGCCACACTGGCGCGGAAGCTTGGAATCGAGAACCGAACGGTACTTATGACGGTGGGCCGCATGGCCACTCAGGAACAATACAAGGGATTCGATGAAGTCCTTGAAGCGTTGCCGGTGCTCGCCGAGAAAATTCCAGACGTCGTGTACGTAATCTGTGGCGAGGGTCCCGATCGCGAGAGACTAGAAGCGAAGGCGGCAATGCTGGGCGTGCTTGATCGTGTCAGATTCGCCGGGTTCATTCCGGAAGCAGAAAAGGCTGACTATTACCGCCTCGCGGACGCATACGTTATGCCTAGCCGGGGGGAAGGATTCGGGATTGTATTTCTGGAAGCGATGGCCTGTGGGATTCCGGTGATGGGGAGTCAGTTGGATGGTAGTCGCGAGGCACTCCTCAACGGGGAATTGGGCCTCATAGTCAACCCCGATGATGCGTCCGCAGTGGCCGCGGGCATCGTGAGTACGCTGTCTCACGTAAAGGCCGTTCCGAAGAGGCTCGACGACTTCTCATTCGAGCGATATCAGGATAGGGCCACCGCCATCGTAAGGGAGGTGGTCGATGCGAAGCACTGAGTCAGAAGTGGCACAAGAACTTCGGACCATTGTCCGTGTGAAGCATTGCGTGCAATGAAATCATTCATCCGCACGCTAGTCCCCCGGATTCTCCTTGATCGATACCGGCGCTTTAGGAGATCTTGGGAAGAAAGACGAAACCTCAATCGATCCGTTGAAGAGGTCTTCACGACGGTCTACGAACAGAACAAATGGGGAGGCCGGAAGGGCGAATTCTGTTCCGGTACCGGCTCGTCTGATGAGCGGATTGTTACCGCCTACATTTCTATGGTCTTTGCTAAGGCAACTAATGAGAATTTCCTGGGCTTGAGATTTGTCGACCTTGGCTGCGGGGATTTTCGTGTAGGGAAGCAATTGCTTCCATTGTGTTCGCATTACAGGGGCGTGGATATTGTCAAGCCGCTTATAAAATACAATCAACAAAAATATAGCAACGAGAAGACAGACTTCGAGCATCTGGACATCGTTCAAGACCGACTACCGATCGGTGATGTCTGTTTCGTTCGTCAAGTACTGCAGCACCTCTCGAATCGTCAAATTGCAACTGTTCTCCAAAAACTTAGGCATTTCCGGTGGGTGTTCATCACAGAGCACTACCCAACTGACAATGACGCAATTACCCCGAACCTAGATAAGGTTCATGGGAGCGGTATTCGGATATACAACAACTCTGGCGTCTATCTTACGGATCCGCCCTTTGCATTGCCGACCCAGGCATTGGAGCAAGTGCTGGAGGTCGCAGGAACCAGATCAGAGGGAGGAGGTGACCCGGGCGTAATCCGCACATTTCTTTATAGACCGATGGGCTAATCCTCGACCGATATGCTTAAGGACGGGAAACTTGGGCTACTTTCTGAATATGTCGAGGTGAGGCGGGTGCCGGACACGCCCACAGGCAAATCAAAAGAGCGCAACTCCCGGCGTCTCACACCGGCGCGCGCTCTTGCGACTTATGCGGTTATCTGCTGGACCCAGTGCCGCTAAAGGCGAGACTCATATGGGACATACCTGTTTGAGTTGCTCAGAGAGCTGCTTCGGTACAGCTTTGCCAAATGCGGATTCGTTGCGCGTGCGCGGGATTCGCATCTTGGAAATGCTTTGCCGCTGCCAGCCCTATTAGGAAGACGCCGACATGCTCAAAATGCGCGCAATTTCTCCCGTCGGCAGACTCCTTCGCACGCCCCTGCGGCTGATCCCACGTGGTGCAATCCTTCCTGTGATGTCGGGCGTCAACAGGGGAATGAAATGGATCGCACGAGCCAGCACGCACGGCTGCTGGCTAGGGTGGTACGAACCGGAGCTTCAGGCGTGCATGCGCAAGCTCGTTCATTCGGGCATGGTCGCCTACGATGTGGGGGCCAACGCCGGTTTCTTCACTCTGGCGCTTTCCAGAATGGTTGAAGCTGGCGGGACGGTCGTTGCCTTTGAGCCGTTTGCCGAGAACGCAGCGAATCTCTTACGGCACGTTGCCCTAAACAAGTTGGCCAACGTTCAATTGATTCAGGCGGCACTATCCGATGCGAGCGGGATTATTCCCTTTCATGTCGCCACGAACAACTCGATGGGTAAGATCGGCGAAGGGTCGGGCTCGTATCTCGTGCCGACGCTGACTGTGGACGAGATTGTCGCTATGGATCAGATCCCCGCTCCCAATCTGATGAAGATCGACGTCGAGGGAGCTGAATCGAGGGTCTTAAGAGGCGCCTCGATGACTATCCAGCGCTTCCGACCTATCATCTTTCTATCCTTGCACGGGGATTTTGAACGGCTGCAATGCGCAGCTCAGCTTCGGGCGTGGGGATATACCGTGAGTCGCTTGAACGGCTTAGAGGTTAACGAGGGCGAGATCGTTCCAGACGAAATCCTTGCCCGCCCGGCTTTGTGACAGACGTTGGCAGCACCTATGACTGACGTGCAAAATCCCAAACCCCGACTTGTATGTTTGACTAGTCACCCCATTCAGTACCAAGCGCCACTCTTCCGGGAGATTGCAGCCTCTCCTGACCTGGAACTGGTCGTGCTGTTCTGCTCTGACGTGTCGGTACGACCGTATTTTGATCGAGAATTCAATCGGCAGATCGCATGGGATGTGCCCCTTCTTACGGGGTATGACTACCGATTTCTACCGACTTGGGGAAGGCGGGATCGGATATCGTTCTTTCGTCCGTTGAATTACGGATTGGCCTCAACCCTTGACGAACTCAAGCCGGACGCGCTTTGGATCACTGCTTATGCCCGCTGGACCTATTGGGTGGCGGTGGCTTTGGCCAAGGCAAGGGGAATTCGCGTATTCATCAGTGGCGATGTGTCCCCAATAAGTGCGCAGCGTGGACTAGTAAAGCGAGTGCTGAAGCGTCTCTTCTTTCTGAGTGCTCGCCACCTCTGCGATGCCTTTCTTTCTATCGGCACGTTGAATCGGGAATACTACAGATCCCAAGGGGTCCCCAGCAATAGGCTGGTGCGTTTCCCCTTTGCCGTGGATAACCACTTTTTCCAGAGCCGTTCGGCTCAAGCTGCAATTTCAAGAAACATGCTGCGAGACGAACTCCGTATACCTCAGCAACATCCTGTGATCGTCTATGCTGCAAAATTTATTCCAAAAAAGCGCCCCCAAGATCTCTTGCATGCATTCATTGGTCTTTCCCGCAACGGAGTTACTCCTCCCTCCGCCACACTGCTGTTAATCGGCGATGGGGAGCTTCGACAGGAGCTTGAAAAGCAGGCCGATCGTTTGAATTGGTCAAACATCAAATTCCTGGGGTTCAAAAATCAAACGGAGTTGCCTGCTTATTTCGATCTATGCGACTTATTCGTGCTGCCCTCTGAAGTGGAACCCTGGGGGCTAGTCGTAAACGAAGCGATGAACGCACGCTGCGCCATTTTGGTCAGCGACAAGGTCGGCTGCGCCCCGGATCTCGTTCATCCTGGCAAGAATGGTGCTGTGTTTCGAGCTAGGGATGTCGAAGATCTCCGGCGCACTCTAGAACGATTGCTGGAAGACCGAAACAAGCTACAAGAAATGGGGGAAGAAAGTTTAAGGATTATCAATTCCTGGAGTTTCGCCCAGGACGTGGCGGCGCTACGCGTCCTGCTTCGCGAAGACATGCGCCCCGCGGCTACGTAATTAGTGAATGCCGTCGCCGCTGACTGAATCGACGAGAGTTTCGTCATCGGGGATGCGCTCTCGATTGATTCGTTCTGCAAGCGCGAATGGCCTTGCGCAGCTCCTCAATCTCCTCCAACGCGCTGTGCTACCCCCGCTCTTTCTCAATGCATGGGGCATAACGGGGTATGCGGACTGGTTGATTCTGGCTTCACTCACTGCCGCTGTTTCACTCGCAGATTTGGGCGGAACCGGCTATATCTCGAACCTGCTTACACAGGCGCACGCGCACCGTGATTGGAACACCTACAAGAGAACCCTGAACACCGGGTTGGCGGTTGTCAGTGTTCTGCCCGCCCTGCTGCTCGCGATCGGCGGCCTGGCAGTCATCACATTCGACATTGGCAAGTTCTTGCCCCTGCAATCACTGCCGCGCTGGGGGGCTACGGCGGTCATCGTGATTCTGGGAGTTCAGGCAGTTGTGGCACTGCCGCTCGGCGTTATCTATCGTGGTTATTGGTCATTCGGAATGCAGGCCCGAGGGTTGATGCTCTATAACATTACGTTGGCGTTCCAGCTTCTTGCGTCGTCCAGCGCACTGGTTGCTCACGCGAAACCAACGATAGTAGCGGCCGCGAGTCTGGTGCCATTCGTTGCGATCGGGGCGTATGCGATGCTCGATCTGCGCCGTCGGCTCGGCATCGATTCTCTGTATTCGCCGGCACACGTGCACCTCGAATTCGGTCGCCGGCTGATCAAGCCGAGCTTGCAGTTCTGGCTTATTAGCCTCTCGGGAACACTCCAGAATCAGGGCCTAAATCTGGTCATTGGGACGACCCTCGGACCCGTCGCGCTGGTCCTCTTTTCAACTACCCGAACACTGGTGAATGCCATCAAGCAGGCGACGGGATTGCTGGTGAATACAGCATGGCCTGAAATGACGCGGCTTAGCGCGCTTGGCGACTCATCTACTTTGGCAAGGCTTTACCGCACGACCATGCGGTTGTCTGTCACTGGAAGCTGCGTTCTTGCATGGGTCTGCTATCGGTTCGGTGACTCGATATTCACGCTATGGCTTGGTCGAAACGTGCTTTTCGACCCGGCGGTCTTAGGATTGGCCCTTGTTTTCGTAATTCAGTCCGCCTACTGGTCGTGCAGCAGTGGGCTATTGGTCGCGTTAAGCAGGGTCACGGGATTAGCGACCGTAAGCATTACCGCTGCGCTCACATCAGTCGGCCTAGCGTGGCTGCTGGGAAAGCACTATGGATTGGGGGCCGCCATGATGGGCACGATTCTCGCGGACATCGCATTACCATTGTGGTGGGCTCCACTCCGCACGCTTTCAGTTTTACCGGCGATGACACGGACTGCGCTTGCGTCTGAGCTGTTCATTCCCGTGAGCCTGCTGCTACTCGGTCTCGCGGTGCCTTGGGCCAGCCCCGTTGCGGCAATCCTGGCCATTGGCTGGGTTCTCCGCGGTGTCCGCCGCGCATAAGAGGTCTCCCAATTGAAACATCCCATCGCACATGTCAATGCGCTAGCGCCGCTACATCTCGTTCGCAGTGCTTACTTTCACCTGTCTTCAAGAGTGGAGAAATTGTCGATTTCTAAACGCTATCTTGGCCTCTGCGCCTACGTTCACGCAACTTCGCATGTCTGCATCGCGCCTCATGGAAAAGTTGTGTTCTCCGACGAAGGTTTCCTTGTCTTGGGTACGGAACGTAGCGCATTCCGAGGTTGGGCCGGGCGCACCTCATTGCACATCAAGGACGGCGGTGAACTTCGTATTCGCGGGTTAAATCAGATAGGGCGCGGTTCTCTGGTCTGGATTCTGGAGGATGGCAGGATCGAGATGAAAGGCGAATCATTTGTTGCCGGGAAGAATATGCTGATCGCCAAAAGCAGCGTCACTATTGGCAAGTCCTGCGCCATTGCTTGGGGAGTGACCATCTCTGATCATGATTTCCATAAGACCTACGATATTGCGGGTCAGCATAACGCCGAAACCGCCCCAGTCGTTATTGGCGAGCGGGTGTGGATTGGAATGAATGCAACGGTACTCAAAGGGGTGACAGTCGGCGATGGCGCCGTAATCGCCGCATGCGCGGTGGTGACGCGGGACGTGCCGCCCGGCTCTCTCGTCGCTGGAAACCCTGCCCAGATTGTGAAAGAAAAAATTGATTTCCGTGGCTAGATGAATTTTCGCCCGCGCGGATCAAAAGATGAGCAAAGCATTGCGATCACCTTGAAAGTCATCTTCGACCGCGCGCCTTCGGTACCACGGCTAACAGACGCGGCGCTCGCGGCGGCGTACTGTGCACTGGCCATTTCAACCATAGCCGGCATCGTGCTTTTCTCGGCTCTGGTCGAACGTCCGTGGATTCCCGCCGCTTTGGCCGCTTCGGTGTTCACAGTCGGCCTATTTCCGGCGATCAGAACCTTCCTTCGAAAAGACACCTCTCGCCTTCCGTTCATGGCACTCGTGGGGCTTTACTACGCGGTCGCGTTCGGTCTCAGCTATTTTCTGCCAGGGAATGCCGACTATTTGGATCCTGCGTGGACCACCGAGGCACAAGCGCGCGCCTTCGCTACCGCACTGTCCGGAGTGGCACTCATGTTCGGTAGCTATGCGATCGGCCACTTCTGGCTGTTTCGCCGTTTCCCGGTCGTAACAGTTCCACAACGGCGACTCGGTTTGATCTCCTTACACACGCTGGCTTGGATCGCTCTTCTCTCCAACACGCTATTCTACTTTTGGAAGCCGCTCCAGGCGCTTCCTACTCTTCCTCTGATAATCGGCGGCACACCCGGGTACCTTGGATTCGCCATCGTGTTTTTGCTCTGGTTCCAAGGCAAACTCAGCCGAATCGAGCGAGTATTGGTTGGCGGTCTAGTCATTCCGGCGAATCTTGTTCTCCGGCTCACTACGGGTTTGCTGAGCGAAGTAATGATTATTGGATTGATATTTGCAGTCGTCATGTGGCGTGAGCGGGGTCAAATTCCATGGATCTTGGCTATGGTGGGGCTTGCTTTCTATGTCGCCCTAAGCCCCCTCAAGTTTGAATACCGAGGAATGTTGCTAGCGCTTCCGACAGCGCCGGCCGAGACCCCTGCAACCGAACAGATCAAGCTTGGTCTGGACCTCGCGACGCGCTATCTGAACTCGAGCTCCGACTTCGGAGCATTCGATTTCGCACAAACGGCCGGGGGACGCCTGAATAACGCTCTAACGCTTGCACGTGTCATGGATCTGACGCCATCGTTCGTCCCCTATTGGGGCGGAGATACGTATGCTCCGCTTCTCACTCATTGGATCCCGCGTTTTTTGTGGGCTAACAAGCCCGTAGAGAACACCGGAAACCAATTTGGCCATCGTTACGGCTATCTCGACCCAGATGACGACGAGACTTCATACAATCTGCCGTGGCTCGTTGAGATGTACGCGAACTTCGGCCTTCCAGGTGTACTGGTTGGCATGGTGATCGCTGGATTGGTGCTGTCTTTGATCGACCGTCTGCTTAACCCAAGTACGCGTGATCCAGCGACGGCAATCCTAACCACCTGCACGCTACTAGTAATTGCAATTCAAGAGTCCGGATTTTCAGGGATGATCGGCGGCTTGCCCCAAACGGTCGTTGTGTTGCTGCTCGCTCTGTGGGTCACACGTCAAGTCTGACTAACGGCCGCGATCTCCTCGTTATGGACTCCGCGATGCACTTGTCCCAAGTACCGCGGCGAACATTGGCGCTGGTCCCTATTCTCCTGGCGACAGTCATGCTTCGATTCGTTACGGCGATCCGGAAATTTAAAGTAGGGCCATCCCCTGCAATGTTGGCGCCACGCTGTTTGCTGCAATATATCGCTGATGTGGAAGAGGTCGTGGTTAGCCCCTTCTCAACGGCAAACGAAGTCACGATTTTTTGGACAAATCCTTCTCTTGCTGGAAATCACTCTCTGCACGTTCGGCGGTATTGCTTTGCGAACTCTTGCGCGACTTGAGTATGACTCGTGAAGATTCTTCACGTCACACCTGCCTACTACCCCGCGACGTACTGGGGTGGGCCGATTTTTTCTGTGTTCGGACTGAACAATGCGCTAGCAGGTATACCGGGTGTCCAACTAAAGGTGTTGGCCACCGATGCAGCCGGTCCTAGACTTGCGGATCGGGTGCTTACTTCAACTCAGTCTGCGACGATGTATCCGTCTGGATACCAGGTTCAATTTTGTCGGCGCATTATAGGTGCTGATGTTTCTTTGCAATTCGTACCTCGCCTGTTTCGGCTTCTGCGATGGGCCGACGTCGTGCACTTGACTGCCGCATACTCATTTCCAACCTTACCCACACTCTTCGCATGTCGTCTGTTTAACAAGCCGATTGTATGGTCCCCGAGAGGGGCGCTGCAGGCGACGCATGAATGGAGTGGTGCAAGGCGGAGGAGACTCAAAGCAGCGTGGGAGTTCCTCTGTGACTACATCATTCGAGCGGGCAGGTGCGTGTTGCATGTAACTTCCGAGCAGGAGCGTGGCGCGTCGCTCGCCCGGATACCTCACGCTGGCGCAACGATTATTCGAAATGGGGTGGAGATCCCCAGCCTCCCCGCTACGAGGGATTGGCTGCCCACCGGACAGCTTCGTGTATTGTTTCTCGGTCGGCTCGATCCAAAGAAGGGGATTGAGAACTTGTTGCGAGCGGTTGCGCTGCTACGAGATCGGTCGGTCATAGTAACGGTATGCGGCGCTGGGCACGCGGAATATACAGGTGACCTCAGACGTCTGACATCTAGCCTCGGGATTGAGCGGCAGGTTTCTTTTCGTGGCCACGTGGACGCCGCCGCAAAATCTGCGGCCTTCTTTGAGGCCGATGTGTGTGTGGCTCCATCATATAGCGAAAACTTTTGCATGGTTATCGCCGAGGCGCTTGCGCACGGCGTGCCTGTAATTGCGAGCACAGGCACGCCTTGGCCGGCCGTAGTCGATAACGATTGCGGCGAGTGGGTCGACAACTCCCCAGCGAGTCTGGCGGCTTCCCTTCTTCGAATGCGAAGCAAACCCCTTGCGGATATGGGATTGCGTGGCCGAGACTGGATGAAACGAGCGTTTGGGTGGGACGCAATCGCCATCGAGATGCATGCCCTGTATGCAAGTCTTATCGAGCATGAGTAACTGTGCAGCAGGATGCTTGTCTGCGAGATGTGAAATCTGCGGGGAACAGGCACTGCATTGGGCAAACATCAAAGGCTTTGATCATTTTCATTGCGGGTCGTGTAAGCATTTGTTCGTTTGGCCAAAGCCCGGGCCAGAAGTGCTCGACCGCTTCTACGAGAACGGCGACTACTACAACGCTGCCGAACAACAGCGCGATCGATTAATTCGCGAGGCAAGATCGAGAACCATGCTGTTGCGAAAATTGGTCGATGAAATTGGCCTTGGTCGTCGCTTATTAGATGTTGGTTGTGCCAGCGGGATATTTCTGACCGCCGCTTCGGAAGCGGGATGGGCAATCACTGGGGTTGAAAGGTCACAAGCTACCGCCGACCGAGCGCGGAGCAAAATTGGCTGCGATATTTTTGCCGCGATTCTTGAGGAATCGGAGGTCCCGGGGGCGCCTTTCCCAGTTGTAACCGCATGGGAAGTCATCGAGCACTCTCTGAACGTTCGCCGATTCTTTGCGGCTCTGGCGCGAAATGTCCAAGAAGGAGGCCTGCTGGCCATTTCTACTCCGTTGGCCAATGGGTGGATTGCGAAATTGCTCGGAACTAGGTTTCCCATGCTGACGCCGCCGGAGCATCTGAGCATATTCTC
This sequence comes from uncultured Pseudomonadota bacterium, assembly GCA_963739205.1. GTDB lineage: Bacteria > Pseudomonadota > Gammaproteobacteria > Burkholderiales > SG8-39 > DAHVFK01. Next base: position 1,019,270 of record CAVTZJ010000004.1, read on the forward strand.
GCGGACGTCGTTGGTTCGCCTTGCTTCGGAATTCGGCTTTTCGTTGGTGAATGCCCGATCCTTTAGCAACCTCAGCCCACGTTCGTTGGCTTCAGGTCTTTGCCGATTTGGATTCGGAAAGACGCCAGAGAGCTGTTCCACATTTGAGCGAATAGCCGCCATGGCTTTCGGCGTCGTCGCAGGATGGATTCCGCCGCTTATCGATGCTTTAGGGAATGGCAGCGAAATGCAGCTGGTGTTCAGAAAGTCGTTCGCATAATTCGCTTGGAACCCATGTTGGTATCGGCTGTTCTTCGATGATCTCTGTTCTGATACTGACCCACAACGAGGCACAGAATTTGCCGCGCTGCTTAGAGGCGTTGAAGTGGTCTGATGACGTAGTCGTTTTGGATTCGTTCAGCACGGACGACACTGTCGAGATCGCGAAGGCTGCGGGAGCGCGAGTGATTCAGCGTAAATTCGACAACGAGCGAAATCAACGAACCTATTCGATACAGGATATCGCATTCAAATATCCTTGGGTGTACAACCCGGATGCAGATGAAGTTACCCCTTCTGAATTACGTGATGAGATGTTGGCGACAGTTGCCGACCCCAAGAGGCACGCGGTGGCTTATCGTCTCCGCTTTAAAACCATGTTCATGGGCAAGTGGCTTCGCTTTAGCAGCCTTTATCCCACATGGGTCGTGCGGCTGTTCCGGCCGAACAGCCTAACGTTTGAACGGTCAATCAATTTGATCTACAAAGTGAATGGTCCAGTAGGCGAACTACAGTCCCATTTCTTGCACTATACGTTCAACAATGGTTTGGACGCATGGTTCGCCAAGCACAATTACTACTCTCACCACGAGGCAGTGGAGACTTTGCAAAGCCTGGATCGAGGACTCCATTGCTGGCCCGACTTGCTCAATTTCAAGGAGCCCTCGAAGAGGCGCCGGGCCCTAAAAGGAACTTTCGTTTCGGCTACCTTTTCGCCCGACACTTCGCTTTATATATATGTACCTCATTCGGGGAGGGATTCTTGATGGTTGGGCGGGTCTAACTTACTGTCGGCTGATCGCAATTTACGAATACATGGTAGTCATGAAGATTCGCGAGCTCCGGCGTCGCGGCGAAGGCCTAATGCTCTAGTGTTGGCACGCGGCTCCCGATGCTCCCTGCTCCTCGCGATCCTTCTTATCGCGGTAATTGTCGGCGGCGTAGCTTCTTCGAAGGACATCCTATTTGTTGAGGACAAATTAGAACGTTCCAACGCTATTGTTGTGTTAGGGGGTGGGCCGGCTAATCGAGCATTGCACGCGGCGGAGTTATTTCGACAAGAATGGGCCCCCGAGATCCTTGTCGTTGGATCCGGGGATTGTCAGATCAACAGGAGACGGCTCCTTCTTTCCGGCATCCCGGCGGCTCGCGTAACGCTTGAGTGCAGGTCGCGAAACACGGAGGAAAATGCCGCGCTTTCTGTCCCCATGATCCGTCAGCGAGGCTGGCGCAAAATTATCCTCGTCACATCGTGGTACCACTCGCGTCGAGCGCTTAATGCTTTCCGTTCGGCAGCGCCCGAAGTGGAGTGGATTTCCGCGCCCGCGCACAGCGGCATTGATGTGACACAGAAACTCGCCTTTGGCGAATTCGGCACGGTAACGGTCGAGTACGTCAAACTAGGCTGGTATGCCCTGCGTTACGGAAGTTTTTAGCAGCGCGATGTATCGACCGGTAATGAAGGTAGTCTTCATTAACCGCTATTTCTTCCCGGACCACTCGGCGACCAGTCAGCTGCTTTCCGACCTGGCTTTCGGCTTGGCGACGCTCGGCCACGAGGTCCACGTCGTGACCAGCCGCCAGCGCTACGACGAACCGCTCGCGTCACTCAGCCCTCGAGAGCAGGTCAACGTCGTGCTCGTGCATCGCGTATGGACGACACGCTTTGGCAGGAGCCATCTCGCGGGTCGGGCGCTCGATTACCTTACGTTCTACCTCAGCGCAGGCCTGCGGCTCGTTCGCGACCTGAATAGAGGGGACATCGTCGTCGCGAAGACCGACCCGCCTCTGATCTCCGTTGTCGCCGCCGTTGCGGCGCGCGTGCGTGGCGCACGACTGATCAATTGGCTGCAGGATGTCTTCCCCGAGGTCGCGGAAGCGACGAAGGTGAGATTTCTGCCGGCCTGGGCACTGAGCCTCCTGCGGAAGCTGCGCAATTGGTCGCTGCGCAGCGGCGCTGCGACCGTGGTTCTCGGAGCGGGCATGGCGGATTACGTTTCTCGCCACACGGTCCCGGGCAAATCGGTGACGATCATCCCGAACTGGAGCAAGGAATTCCCCGAACAGAATCCCGGCGACATCGCCGCCCTGCGCGCCGAGTGGGGCCTAGGCGGCAGGTTCGTGGTGATGTACTCGGGGAATATGGGCCGGGTTCACGAGTTCGACACGATCCTCGACGCGGCCGAATCGCTGCGCGATTCCGGAGTCAGCTTTTTGTTCGTGGGTGATGGTCACCGCAAAGCCTTCTTGCTGGACGAGATCGAGCGAAGGCAACTCTCAAACTTCGTATTCAAGAGCTATCAGCCGCGCGAGTCGCTTGCGCTCAGTCTCGCGGTCGGCGACGTCCACCTGATTACGCTCCTTCCGAGCTCGAAGGATTTGTCGTGCCGAGCAAATTCTACGGGGTGGCGGCCGCGGGCAAGCCGGTGCTGTTCGTGGGCGATCCGGAAGGGGAAATTGCGCGTCTGGTACGTGAAATCAAATGCGGTGCAGCCGTTGCGCCAGGAGACTCCGAAGGCCTCGCGCTCGCCATCCGCCATGCCGCGCAGAACCCCGACCTCTCCTCCCGCCAAGGCGCAAGAGCGCTGAAGGCCTTCCGCGAGCGTTACGCCTTCGCGCATGCCCTCGAACGGTGGCACTCCTTGCTCGCCACTGTCGGACAACTGAAGTAATTCGTGAAGCGTTGGCTTCAGCCAGTACGCTTCGGCTATTGCCTCGCCGAGTCATCTGCGGCTATAAGTGGGGGAGTTCCGCCGTCTAACTAAAATTCTTCGAAAGGTGGCGCGGATGGGAGCAGGTCTTCTCGCTTTTTTCGCGGCATTTGCCGCCTGCGGGCTCCTCGTCGGAGCGAAGCGCTTCCATCGGGTCGGACTGGATCTCGCCGGTTCCGGCCCCCAGAAGGTGCATGACTCCTCCGTGCCGCGGATCGGCGGCGTACCGGTCGTGGCCGGAATCCTGCTCGGCGCGGCGTGGCTGGGCACCACGGTTCACTCGAACTGGATCTTCATCCTGGTGCTGGCCGGGATTCCGGCGTTCGCCGGCGGACTTTACGAGGATCTGACGAAGCGCTTTCCTCCCGGCGCACGGCTCCTCACCGCGTTCGGCGCGGCGGCGGTGGGATTTTTCCTGCTCGATGCGCGCATCACGGGTCTCGATCTGTGGGGCAGCGACTGGCTGCTCGGCTTCGCGGCGGCGTCGTTCGTCTTCACGGTGTTCGCGGTCGGGGGCTTCTCGCACGCGCTCAACATCGTCGACGGCTTCAACGGCCTGTCGGCCATCACCGCGCTGATGATGCTCGCGGCGCTGACGAGCGTCGCGCTCGCGGTATCCGACCCGGTGATCGCCGAAGCCTGCCTCGTGATCGGCGCGAGCATCCTCGGCTTTCTCGTGTGGAACTACCCGCGCGGCATGATCTTCCTCGGCGACGGCGGGGCGTACCTGCTCGGCTTCCTGATCGCCGAGCTGGCGGTGCTGCTCGTTCACCGCAACTCGCAGGTCTCGCCCTGGTTCGCGCTGCTGGTGCTCTTCTACCCGGTGTGGGAGACGCTTTTCTCCTCGTACCGCCGGCGCGTGCTGCGCGGCCGCTCGCCGGGAGACGCCGACGGCCTGCACCTGCACACGCTCGTCTACCGGCGCCTGGTGCGCTGGATGGTCGGCTCGCGCGACCTGCAGCACCGGCGCTGGCGCAACGCGTTGACCACGCCTTATCTCGCCGTCCTGAGCGCGACCACGGTCATCCCGGCGGCGCTGTTCTGGCACAACACCCGGGTGCTGCAGCTCTTCGCGCTCGCGTTCGCGCTCCTGTACGTCGTGCTCTACCGCAGGATCGTGCGCCTGAAGGCGCCGCGCGCGCTGATCCTGCGCCTGCCCGCGCGCGCCGCGCGCGCCGCCGTACCGAAAGCCTCGCGCAAGGAGCGCGCGGCGCAGGCGCGATGAGATGCGGCGCGCGACAAATTTCTCCCGCGCGCGCTGGCCATGGCGTTCGTTCCAAGTCAAAATCGCGCGAACGTCGCATCACGACTCCGGGAGGAAGCATGCGTAGCGCAACATCGAGCAGATGGCTGGTCGGCGTGGCGGCGGCGGTCGCCGGCATCGCCTTCGCGTGTACGGCGCAGGCAGCCGCCGTCCTGAGCAGCTACCAGGGGACGGTGCGCGTCGCGACGCCGGACAACAAAGTCGCGCAGGGCCAGGAAAACCAGCCGATCGCGCCCGGCAGCGCGGTGGTCACCGAGGACGGCGCGCGCGCGATCCTCAAGTTCGACGACGGCCAGGTGGTGGTGCTCGGTCAGGACACGCGCTTCAAGCTCGATGACTTCCAGTTCGATGCCGCCCACCCCGGCGACGGCCGCGTGGTGATGGACCTGCTGGGCGGCGCGCTGCGCGTGCGCACCGGCCGCATCGGCAGCTCGGACCCCGAGCAGTTCGCGCTGCGCGTCCCGCAGGCGACGATCCGCGCGCACGGCGCGGATTTCATGATCTCGGTGACCGGATCGGCCGCCTGCCTTTCGGTGATCCGCGGCTCGGTCTCCGCCACCAACGACGCCGGCACGACGCGCTTCGGCGCCGGCTCGAACGGGCTGATCGCCTCGGCGCACGCGCAGGCGGCGGTGGTCCCGGACTCCGCGCTGCCGCCGGAGGCCTCGAAGGCGTTCGGCGATCTGCGCGCCGTCCCCGGCGTCGCGGCGCGCGGCAGTTGACGAATCCACAACCACTCTCAGGGAGCAGCCGTGTACACGACAATAATTCGAACGCTGCGGTGGACCCTCCTCGCCTTCGCCGGCGCGGCTTTCGCCGGCGCGGCGCAGGCGGCCGCCGTGCTGAGCAGCTACCAGGGCAACGTGCGCACCGGCTTGCCCGGCGAGGCCATGGAAGTGGTGAAGGAAAACCAGCCGATCCCGGTCGGCAGCTCGGTCGTCACCGGCGATAACGCGCGCGCGATCCTCAGGTTCGACGACGGCCAGATCGTCGTGCTCGACCAGAACACGGTCTTCAAGCTCGATGCGTTCCGCTACGACGCCGACAGCCCCGGGAAAGGACAGGTGGTGCTCAACCTGCTGAAAGGGGCGCTGCGCTCCATCACCGGCCTCATCGCGCGCAGCAACCATGCGGCGTTCACGCTGCGCGCGCCGCAGGCGACGATCGGCGTGCGCGGCACCGACTTCATGGTGGCGCTGGTGCACGACTCGGCCTACCTCTCGGTGCTAGACGGCTCGATCTTCGCGAAGAACGACGCGGGCACCGGGGACTTCATGTCGGGGTCGCTCGGGCAGATCGCCTCGAACCGGTCGGCGCCGGCAGGAATCCTCGGCTCGTACCTGCCCTCCGAGGCGTCGACCGCCTTCGCCAACCTGACCTCGGTGCCGGGGCTCGTCGCGGGCGGCCCGCTGGGCGGCGCGGGCGGGGGCGGCACGACCGCTTCGCAAGGCGTCTCGGGCGGCGCGATCGCCGCGGGGGTGCTGGGCGCGATCGCCATCGGCGCGGCGGCCGCGGGCGCCGGCGGTGGCGGCGGCGGCAGCACCACCACGACGACGCACCACTGATCCGGGCGCACATCGGCAAAAGGCCCCTCGCCGGGGCCTTTTGTTTTTCGAGGGGGGAATGCGGTCGGCGATTTCAGCTTCGGCGCGCACGCTTGCGGCGCTCGCGATCGCGCTCGTTGCGCCGGCCGCGTTCGCCCAGGACCACCCCAGCACCACCGGGCAGACCGGCCTCGTCAACATGCCCGACGCGCGCTTCGCGCCCGTGGGCTCGTGGCGCACCGGGCTTTCCTGGATGCGCCCCTACGAGACGCTCTGGTCCGGCGTGACGCTCTTTCCCTGGCTCGAGCCGTCGTTCCGCTACACGCGCATCTTCCACGTGCCCGGCTTCCCCGAGAGCCCCGGCGTTCACTACGGCGACTACAAGGACAAGTCGCTCGACGTGAAGCTGCGGCTGCTGGACGAGCGCGAGTTCTGGCCGCAGATCGCGCTCGGGGCGCAGGACGTCTTCGGCACCGACATCTTCCGCGCCTACTACGCGGTCGCCTCGAAGCGCTTCGGCGACTTCGACGCGACGCTCGGCTACGGGCGCGAGCGGATCGACGGCGCGTTCGGCGGCTTGCGCTACACGCCGCAGGCGCTGCCGGACTGGAGCGTGGTGGCCGAGTACGACGCGAACGACTACGCGCGCGATCACGGCTCGGATCTCTCCGGCGCGGCCTCGTACAAGAAAGGGCCCGCGGTCGCGCTCGAGTACCGCAGGAAGTGGTACGGCGTGTCGCTCGGCGCGGCGCACGGCGAGCCGGTGGTGAACGCCTTCGTCAACGTGCCGCTGGACGAAAAGGAGTGGGTGCCGAAGGTGGACGAGCCGCCGCCCTACACGCGGATCAACCCCCGCCCGACCGGGGCGCAGTGGCGCGAAGATCCCGCGCACCGCGAGCGCCTGCAGCGCGCGCTCTACGAGCAGGACTTCCGCAACGTGAAGCTCGCCTACGACAACGAGGTGCTCTCGGCCGAGCTCACCAACATCCGCATCTCGTCGATGCCGCGCGCGGTCGGGCGCGCGGCGCGGACGCTCTTATCCTTCGCGCCGCTCGAGACGCGCGAGATCAAGGTCACCTACACGCTCGACCGGCTGCCGCTCGCCACCTACGACTTCATCAACGTGCCGCTCCTGCAGCGCTACTTCAACGGCATGGCCTCGCGCAAGATGCTCGCCGAGTACGTCGCCATTCAGTACGCGGCGCCCGAGAAGCGCGACGCGGCGGCCGACCGCGAGGAGACGCTCGCGGCGTTCGAGGAGCCGATCCCCGAGCACCTGCTCGTGCAGACCGGGGTCGAGGGCAACTACTTTTCGCTGCGCGCCGAGAACTTCCTCGGCGGCAAGTTCTTCCTCCAGCCGGGCGTGGAGGGCTACTTCAACGATCCGAGCGGCGCCTTCAAGCTCGACGTCTCCGCGATCGCGAGCACCGAGCACTGGCTCGCGCCCCATACGCAGGTGCTGTCCGACTGGAAGCTCACTCTGTGGGAGAACGTGAGCGACGTGACGCAGCCCTCGAACAGCGAGCTGCCGCACGTGCGCAGCGACGTGGCCGACTACAAGCGCGGCGGCAAGTTCAAGATCCTGCGGCTGGTGGCGAACCAGTACTTCCAGCCGGCGCGCCAGTGGTACGCGCGCGTCTCGGCCGGCATCTACGAGGAGATGTACGACGGCGTCGGCGGGCAGGTGCTCTACCTGCCGCCGAAAGGCGACTGGGCGGGCGACGTCGCGGTCGACTGGGTGAAGCAGCGCGACTTCGAGGGCTTCTTCGGCACGCGCGACTACGACACCGTGACCGCGATCGCCTCGCTCAACTACCGGCTCGCCGAGGGCGTGACGCTCACCGGGCGCGCCGGCAGGTTCCTCGCGAAGGACGAAGGCGTGCGCTTCGAAGCGAAGCGCCGCTTCGCCTCGGGCGTCGAGGTCGGCGCCTGGTACACCTACACCAACGGCAACGACATCACCTCGCCCGGCTCGCCCTCGAGCCCGTACCACGACAAGGGCATCATGATGTCGATCCCGCTCTCGCCGATGCTGACGCGCGACACCTCGGCGGTGGGCGGCTTCGCGCTCGCGCCGTGGACGCGCGACGTCGGGCAGATGGTGGTTTCGCCCGGCGACCTCTACCGGCTCACCGAAAGGTCGGTGGTGCAGATGCACGAGCAGGATGGCCTGTCGAACCTCGGCGACCGGCCGGACGACTACGACCTCCCCAGCCTCGGCACCGGAGCGCGCGACCGGCGCTGGCCGGACTTCCTCGGCGACGACGCGCTCGCGCTCGCGCCGGCGGCCGGGAAGATCAACTGGTGGCAGACCGCGCTCGGCGGGGCGGCGCTTACGCTCGCCGCGGGCAGCGTCGACCGGCGCGCCGCCGACTGGGCCGAGCGGCACAAGGACAGCGCGTGGCTGAAGGACTTCGTGCGCTTCGGCGACGCGCTGCCGCTCGTCGCGCTCGGCGCCTCGGGCATGTTCGCCTTCGACAGCTCGCGCCCGCGCCTGTCGGACGCCGGCGTCGCCGCGCTCGAGGCGGGCGCCGCGGGCCTCGTCGCCGCGGAAGTGCTCAAGTACGGCGTCGGGCGCGCGCGCCCGAGCGCGGGCCTCGGCACCACCGAGTTCTCGCCCGGCTCGAGGGAGGACAGCTATCATTCCTTCCCGTCGAACCACACGGTGGCGATGTGGGCGGCGATAACGCCTTATGCGCGCGAGTACGACATGCCGTGGCTCTACGGCGTCGCGGCGCTCACCAACTTCGCGCGCATCGGCAGCCGCGAACACTGGGTGTCCGACACCGTGGGCGGCGCGGCGATCGGCTACGTGCTCGGCTACCTCGCCTGGGACACGCGCCGCGAGGCGCGCCAGAGAAACAGTGCACCGCAGGTGCTCGTCTCGCCCACCTCGGTCAACCTCGCATGGAAGCTGGATTGAAAAATAGGAAAAATAGGGACAGACCCTATTTTTGGAAAAGCGCCAAAAAGGGGTCTGTCCCTATTTTTCTGCCCATTTTCCTGGTCGCACTCGCCGCCCACGCGGACCCGGCCTGCAAGGTGATCGACCCCGAGCTGCGGGGCGTGTACTCGGGCCCGTGCGTGAACGGCCTCGCCGAGGGCTACGGCATCGCCACCGGCATCGCCGAGTACCGCGGCGATTTCAAGGCGGGAAAGAAGGACGGCCAGGGTGTGAAGACCTGGCCGAACGGCGACCGCTACGAGGGCGGGTTCAAGAACGACGTGAAGGACGGCTTCGGGAAATACTCCTGGGGCCGCGGACCGTGGCAGGGCGAGAGCTACGCGGGCGAGTTCCGCGACGACCGCCGCGAAGGCCAGGGCACCTACCGTTGGCCCACCGGCGACGTGTACACGGGGCCGTGGAAGGACGACAAGATCGCCGGCTACGCCACGCCGATGATGCTCGCGCAGCGCAAGTTCCGCGAGGAGTCGCTGGAGGCGGTGGCCAAAGTCGGGCAGAAGGTGTGCCGCGCGATGCCGGTCGGGATCGCGCGCCACGAGTGGATCGACGGCGTGGTCGTCAAGGTGCAGTCCGAGCAGGTCGCGGTGCGGATCGACGAGCCGGGCACGTTCGGAGAAGTGATCGGCGGCACGGAGCTGAAGAAAGGAGAGGTCATCTGGGATGAGCCCTACGGCTGGACGCCCTGCTACTAGGCGACGCTCGCGCGCGAGCCTGTACCTGATCGTCGGGCTGCTCGCGGTCGGCAGCGCGTTCGCGTACTTCCGCGTGCGCGCGCTGCACTACTACCCGACCGCGAGGATCGAGACGCCCGACGGCTACGCGTTCACCGTCGTGCAGGACGTGCGCGCCTCGCGCAGCGAATGCGGCGATGCGAACGACCGCTTCCTCTCGCCGCTCGACGCGATCTGCACGCAATGCCGCGTCGTGTACGCACGCTGCCTGCGCAAGCTCGAGGGCGTCGAGCTGACGCTCGTCGCCGAGGACCCGCCGCCGCTCTACCTCGTGCGTGCGCAGGGCGTGCGCATGGCGGTCACCGGCCCGCTCGCGCGCCTGAAGGATGTGTGCGTGGACATCGCCGCCGGGCTGGTGAAGACCGGCCTGCCGAGCGCCACCTGCGCCTATGCGCGCGGCGCGGCGCCGGAGCAAGTGCGGGAAGAGCCGCAGCAGAAGGCCTCCGCGACGAGACCGCGGTGAATTAGTGTCGGGATTCTTTACGCATGCATCCAATTGCGCGCCCCCGGCAATGCTGGCATGAGGTCTAAGCAATTGTATTCGCGGGAATGGATGGGAGCTGGCACAAACGATGCGTGGACTCGGTAGATAGCGCAGTCACTTCAGGCTCAACACGCCGGCCGAAGTCAGGTCGTGTCGGCGGCTCAGGTGGACTTTAGACGGGGGCACAAATGAGGGTAAACAAGGCGCTCGCCGCCATTACAACGCTTACGTCCTGCCTGCTGTTGATTTCGTCGGGGCCAGCCCTTGCCGACGCCTACTTCACTGCGAATTTCACCTTCGGCATCAACGGCGGCAATGCCAACCAAAAGTCACCTTTCCAGGGTGTGGTGGCGCCCTATCCGGCGGGTGGCACGTTTACCGGCTCGCTGGTGTTCGACCAGAGCCTCGTCCCAGCGCCGGGTTCCGGCTACGTCAACGTTCCGTTCTGGAGTTTTCCCGACATCGCGCAGATTCCGAGCTCGACCGCTCTGTCGCTCCCGCTCGGCTCCCTGCCCACCTTTACGCTGGATGACGCAGTCACGCCGCAGTACGGCACACAGGAAGCGGCCATCCAGTATTTCAACGGGGCGTTTGCGGGGCTCTTCTACATCTCGGACTTCATGTACCAGGGCTCACCGTACGAGCTGCAGATCCAGGGCGGTTCCCTCGGCATTTTCGCAATCGTCGGCGGCTACCCGACCTTTACAAACCTGGCCAGCGGTTATGTCAACCGCGGACTGAGCAACGTTCAGCCGTACACGCCAACGTCGGTCCCGGAACCCGGCACGCTCGGTCTGCTAAGCCTCGCTCTAGCCGGCATCGGCTTTGCTCGCCGCAAGCGCAGGCCCTGATCCGGCGCGGCTACGTCGCTATTCTCAGCTTCCGGCGGTGCGCCGTAAGACCGAGCAGGCCGAGTCCCAATGACAGAAGGGTACAGGTTCCAGGTTCGGGAACCGTAACGGGAGCGACAGCAAGCCCGTCGAAAAAGACGCCAGATTGCGGTCCTGTTGTTCCAGTTTCGACGAAGTCCAAAGCCAGTCTTCCGTGGAACGCTGGCAGTACGGCCGGCAGATCCTGGTTGGTCAAGAAATCCGGGATCAGTTCAGGGGTTGTCTGTCCGGATATCCAGAACATCCTGACGTTGTACAGGCTAAACCCGTCGAGGCCGAATCCGCTGATATTGTGCACGGGCACAGCGGGATTACCGGGATCGGCATCGATCTGCACGATATCCGCGGACGGGAATGGCGCGATCGGCTTGTCGTTGCCCACTCCCATATAGCCCCTGGGGTCCGAGAAGCTATACGTGCCCACCGCCCCGTTGAGAAGATAGTTGGGGCTGCTTGGGCCTCCGTATAGCGTTTCGCCGTCCGCGAGCGTTCCGGTGGCCGAGGCGGTCGAGTCATACGTGAAGGTTCCCGAAACGGACAGTCCGCTCAGCAATCCGGCGAGAAAGGTGCCGCTTGGGCCGGATCCAGCGGACAAGGCCGTGGACGTAGTGAAGCTATAGGTAACGGGAGCGGCAAAGACCGTGCTGCATGCGGCGGCGATAGCGATCAGAAGCGAAAAAGCTGCGGCCTTGAGCATGATGTTCCCCCCCCTTTTCAAGTATTCGCCTCCAAACTTGCACTGAAGGTTTGCGCCACGCTTCGTGAACAAGCCTAGGCCTAAGCTCATCTGTTCGAAATCCCCAATTCATGGGGCTGACGCGGGGTCATGCGCGAGTGATCTGCTGCAGTGAAAAAGGGGCCAGGCTCGGCCGGCCTTCCGAGCCTGGCCCCTTTATCCATCGACTTACAATGGCGGCACACCGAGGAGACCGCCATGATCGTCACCGCGCCGGCCCGCACGAAACCGAAGAATGCGCCGCGTCCCCTGCTCGAATATCAGCCGGGCTTCGGCAATCTGTTCAGCAGCGAAGCGCTGCCGGGCGCGCTGCCGGAGGGGCAGAACTCCCCGCAGCGCCCGCCGCAGGGCCTGTACCCTGAAGTTCTCTCCGCGACGGCTTTTACTGCGCCGCGCGCGGAGAATTTTTCGACCTGGATGTACCGCCTGCGCCCGTCCGCAATGCACGCGCCGTTCAAGCGGATGTCGGACGGCCTCGTGCGCTCGGGTCCGTTCGACGAAGTGGAGACGCCGCCCAACCGGCTGCGCTGGGATCCGCTGCCGATTCCGTCGAAGGCGACCGACTTCGTGGACGGCCTGGTCACGCTCGCGGGCAGCGGCGAGCCCGCCGCGCAGGCGGGCGTCGCGGTGCACGTGTACCGCGCCAACCGCTCGATGAAGGAGCGCTACTTCACTTGCGCCGACGGCGAGCTGATGTTCGTGCCGCAGCAGGGCGAGCTCTTGATCGCCACCGAGCTCGGCAGGCTCGCGGTCGCGCCGGGCGAGATCGCGGTGGTGCCGCGCGGCCTCAAGTTCCGCGTCGAGCTGCTCGAGGACGCGGCGCGCGGCTATCTGTGCGAGAACTACGGCGCGCTCTTTCGCCTGCCCGAGCTCGGGCCCGATCGGCTCGCAGGGCCTCGCGCAGGCGCGCGACTTCCTCGCGCCGGTCGCGGCCTTCGAGGACAGGGACGAGAAGTGCGAGGTGGTGGCGAAGTTCATGGGCGCGCTGTGGGCGACGCAACTCGAGCGCTCGCCGCTCGACGTGGTCGCCTGGCACGGGCGCTGCGCGCCGTACAAGTACGACCTCGCGCGCTTCATGGCGGTGAACACGGTGACGGTCGATCACGCCGACCCGTCGATCTTCACCGTGCTCACCTCGCCCTCGGGGCAGCCCGGCGTCGCCAACTGCGACTTCGTCATCTTCCCGCCGCGCTGGGTGGTCGCCGAGCACACGTTCCGCCCGCCGTGGTTCCACAGGAACTTCATGAGCGAGCTGATGGGCCTCGTGCAGGGCGTGTACGACGCCAAGGCCGAGGGCTTCGTGCCGGGCGGCGTGTCGCTGCACAACTCGATGAGCGCGCACGGGCCGGATGCGGCGACCTACGCGCGCGCGAGCGCCGAGAAGCTCGAGCCCGTGCGCTACAAGGACACGCTCGCCTTCATGTGGGAGTCGCGCTACGTCTTCCGGCCGACGAAGTTCGCGATGGAGGCGAAAGAGCGGCAGAGGAACTACGACACAGTCTGGGACGGATTCCGCAAGAATTCAAAAAAGTAGCAAAATAGGGACAGCAAATTGGGGACAGACACCTTTTTCGGGGTCTGTCCCCAATTTCGGGGTCCCCAATTTCGGGGCGGAGGGTTGCCATGCCGGACGCGAACGCGCCGCAGGGCGCAAAGCAGGCCCATCCGCTCGCCGACCCGGCCGAGGCGGCGAAGCTGCTTGGCGCTTTGCGCAGCGCCGACCCCCTTGCCGCGCTGAAGGAGCTCGCCGGCTGGCTCGACCAGGCGAAAGAGCTCCCCGAGGAAGAAGAAAAGGCCCGCTGCGACATCCTCGCTGCCTTGCAAGACGCCGCCGAGCCGCACGTCGCGGCGCTCGTAGGCCAGATCATCGGGCACACCGCCGCGAGCCAGGCGGCGCGCGAGACGAGGTGGACCCAGCTGAACGATTTCCTGCGCGGCTTGACGGGCACGCTATTCGCAAGCGCCGCGCACCTGATCAAGGCGTCGGCCGCGAACGCCGCGCTGCAGCCCGTGGCGGCCGCGGCCGCGGTGCGCACGCTGCACGCCTGCCGGCTGCTCACGAAGAGCTACCTGCTGCACTACATGAGCGTGCCGCCCAAGGTATGGCGGCTCGCCTACGCCCTGCACGCGAGCGCCGAGGACGCGGGCTGCGCGGCGACCGCGGCGGCGGCCATGCACGGCGCGCACAAGGCCTCGAGCACCGCGAACGCCGAGCTGCTACGGCTGCTCATGCTGCAGACGGCCTCGCCCGACCTGCTGCCGCCCGAGCAGATCGAGGCCGCCGACCGTGTGATCGAGCAGCTCGGCGACAAGTTCACGCTGCGCGCGCCGGGCGCATCCGACAATCCGTTCTTGTTCCATCCCGGCGGCGACCAGCCGCCGCAGCGCGCGCCGAGCACGCCGCCGCCTGCTGACCAGGGCTACCGCTACTTCGGCCCCGGCGCGGGGTACGGCGCGCTCGAAACGCTCGCGCGCGAGTTCGCGCAGCCGAAGGCGGCGCAGGCGGCGGCCTTCGGCCGCGACATCCCGTTCCACGCGCAGGCCGCGGTGCTCCGGCACCTGTACACGTTCTGGGGCGCGGCGAACCCGTACGCGCCGCCCGCGCGCACTCCGGCGAACGGCACGCTCAAGGTGGTGCACGGCTTCGGCGCGGCCTGGCAACAGATCTCCGGCTCAGGCGCGGGAAAGGTAGAGCTGAGCCTGGTGGAAGAAGGCGACAAGGCGCCGGCCGCGAAGGACGCAGCGACGGAAGACTGGGCCCTGAAGGACACGGGCGGCAACGAGCTCGGAGTCGAGGTGCCGGCCTCCGCGGCCGAGTGGGCGCGCTGCGGCGCGTTGCTCGCGGTCACGCGCGCGGGCGAGACCGGCTGCTCGGTCGGCGTCATCCGCTCGCTGCACTTTGATCCCGAGCATTCGCTGCTCGCGCACGTCGCGATCCTGAGCAGCGCGCCGCGCGCGGTGAAGATGCTGCCCGTCACCGACGACAAGAACGCGGTCTATTCGGCCGCGGCGATGCGCCAGTTCGCCACCTTCGGCGGCGGCGTGCGCGCGATCATTCTCTCGGACGGCAGCGGCGCAGGCGCGCAGAAATCCAACCTCATGCTCCCGCCCGACCAGTGGCATGAGCGCCGCGAATACGAAGTCGGCATCGGCAACACCACGCGCCTGCTGCGCACCGCGCAACTCCTGCGCCGCGGCGACGACTTCGTGCGCGCCACCTTCGAGTGGGTCGAAGAACAAAAGCAAAAATAGGGACAGACCCTATTTTCCGCAGAGCGAAATATGGGGTCTGTCCCCATTTTTCGGCCAGGAGCGAGGCGCTCCCCTAACTATGGGATAGGCCCCGCGGCGCAACTCGGCGATGATCGAGGCGCCTTGAAAATCACGAGGGGGGACGAAATGCCTGAGCTCCGGATCGGAAGAAACGTCGTTGCGCTCGCGCTCGCGATGCTGTTCGTCGTCGGATGCGGCACGGTCGAGCACAAGGTCTCGATGGAACAGGGCTACCGGGTGCAACCCGGGACCAAGGTGGTCGTGGGGCCGGTGCAAAACAAGACGGGGCAGAGCTTCGACATCGACGTCGACAAGATGCTCGCGGATGCCCTGGCGCAGCGATTGAAGGATGAGGATCTCTACTGGACGAGCGACCCCGCGCCGAAACTCACCCTGAGCGCCGATATCGTTCAATACGCCAAGGGGGACGCCTTCAAGCGCTGGCTGATGCCTGGCTATGGATCGACCGCGCTCGTCGTGCACGCCACGCTCACCGACGCCAGCAATCACGAAGTCGGCGCGGTGGACGCCAAGCGCACGGTGGACGCGGGCGGTGCCTATACCATCGGCGCCTGGGAATCGATCTTCCGCGACGTCGCCAGCGACGTCGTGGCCGATCTTGAAAAGCAGGTGAAGCAGCCACCGCAAATGTAAAAGGGGAAATGGGGACAGACCCCTTTTCCCGCTCAGAAATATAGGGACAGACCCCTTTTTTCGCACTGCGGAAGACGCGACCGAATTCGCTTCCGTGAGCGCCGAGCGGCGCGCGTCGGATCCCGGATTTATCCCAAAATCTAGCTGACACTTTCCTGACGCGAGAGTAGATTCCCCGCCGGGGGGACAGCTCATGCAGTCGGTGCCACGGTCGCGCTGCGGCTCGGTTTTCGGGCCGAGTTTCGCGATCCGAGCGTTAATCCGGTTCAAGCAGCGTGCGTGTTTGCCGATCGTCTGCCGCGCGTCCCTCTTCGCAATTACCTCAGCGATCGCGTGCCAAGCGATCGCCGCAAAGCCGGTCATGTACCACACTGGATACGAAATTATTGAAAGAGCACCTTCATCCTCCGTCTATTGGATAGACAACATGCGACTACTGTTCGAGGGCATCAATACCTCGGACATGAATGAGGCGGTCGCAATCAAGGACAAGCATCGAGTCGAGCGCCTGAAGAAGCTTTATCTGTGGGACGCGAAGTCCCGATCAGTACAGTTCTACGCGGAAGGTTCCCGTCTGTGCGTGTCGAGGGGAACGCTTCATTACATAGTCCGCACTGATAAAACCGCAGGCATACGCGTCGTAAAGGTAGGCCCGCTGGGCTCCGAAAAAGAAATCACGGAGCCACTTCCTACGAAGGAAGAGCTGTCGCCACGCGGCCAAACGGCACGCGTACGCAGCGACCTCACGTGCAGAACTCATCTGCGGGGAGATCTCTCTCCTGCCGCTCCTCAAGGTCGACGCATTATCGTGTTGCGCGACGGAGACGGATACCTCGATGCTGGGCCTGATGGCACGATCGAACTAGCAAAGGAAATCCGGGAGAGCGGGCTTAGCCACGTGAAGCTGTTTCGCCCGGGCAATCCAATCCCGATTGACTTACCCATGACGCTTGAGCAAGGGCCGGGACGACCAATCTATTCCGAATTCCTTGGTGCTTACGTGACCCTTCCTCGACCGAAGGGTTCAGATCCAGGCCTATCTACAAATTGGCCCAAAGATTTGCCGTTCACTGTGTACAGCTTTACGCAGACGGGTCAAAGCGCCGTTATGCAAATTCCATACAACGAGCTGTACTCCATTGCTTGGGTACAACCGACGCGTAGCGGTTGGGTATTTGGTGGTGGCCACTTCTACAAGACCTTAGGGTTGTACTTGTACGACGGAACACGATTGTCGAGATTGGACACCGGCGCCGTCTTCGAAATCGCCGTCGCACCGGATGGTTGTAAGGCCGCCGTAGCAATTCAGAACAAGCATCTATATATGGGCACCCCAACAAACCTCAGAATTATTGAATTCTGCGACCGCGGAGATTGATCGTGACAATGATCGGGTCGTCGCGAAGCAATTTGACGAGCATCCTTCTCGTGGCCTGCGATCAAGCCTATGACTCGCTTGTCTCGCTGGGAACTATATTCCGGATTGCCTCCATATCCGGACTCACATGGGCAAGGCGCCGACAAATACCCCAATACGATGCCGGACGCGTGGAGCAACCTCGACTCGGTCAATGGATTGTCGATAAGCGGTACGAAGAAAATGAAACAGGATTTGGTGCTACGCTATACAGGAGAATGAATGTAGATGGATCATTCGATTATGTGGTCGCGATGCGGGGCACACGGGGCCCAAATATCCAAGATTGGAGTGGCAATCTCATCTATGGATGGGACAAATGGGAAGGTCAGGCCGCGATAACTTCTGCGGTAGTAGCGGAGAAGAGCTTCTGAACGCCCTACTTCTGCCAACTGATGCGAATCGGATTCACTTCACTGGCCAGAGCCTCGGAGGTGCTTTGGCAGAGTACGCATTATATGACTATGCGAGGCTGAGCGAGCGACTTCGATCCCACGAAAGTCACGCTAACGACCTTCAACGGACTCGGTGGTATTGCGGCGTTAGAGCAGTACGAAGGACCCGTGGATGGCTCACTAGTCTCCGGCGTCGACACCGCCCACTTCTACATCACCAACGACCTCGTAAGCCGCTTCGGCGCCGGGCATCTGAACGGGGCGGGCAACGAGTACCTGCTCGACTTCGCGCAGACCGATACTCCCGGAACAGGACTGATACTTCGCCGCGGCGACGGCACGGCGATCGCGCTGGACCCGTTCAGTGCGCACCGGATCGAATACGGCTTCTACAGCGGCTTCAATCGCGCGTATGGGGTAGAGGATTACTCCTGGCCTTCTACCTTCGCGCAGGCGAAGAGCAAGCCTGTTGCGCCTCTGCACATCGAGGAGCTCGCACGCGTGGGCTCCTATATCGCGTGGCTGACGAATCAGGACGGCGCGCTCGCCACGAAGACGGAGGCCTGGGCACGCGCGATCGCCGCAATGACCTACGGCCTGGCGTTCGGCAATCGCGATGAGCTCAAGACGTTCTCCGACGCGATCATCGACAGCCTCTACGCGTCGGATGAAATTTCGCGCAAGGAGTTGAGAGATTTCGCGAAGCTCTGGGTTCCGAATTTCGTGCGCGCGCTCGCCGGCTCGCCGAGCGGACAGTCGACGCACTCTGGCCGCGCAGTACGTCGCTCTGCTCGCCGAGTTGTCCGGCACGTCGGCGAAGGTGGAGGCTCAGGAGGGCCTCGCGTCCCGCGTCATGGAGCTGATCGCGGGAGCGAACCTGGTCGGCGCGGCGCCGAAGTTCAGCCCCGAGGAGGCCGGACGGGAACTCGAGCAAGTCCTCCAATCGGATCTAGCCAAGGACAGGGTGGAGGTGCTGTACGTGAAGGCCGCGGCGTTTTCCCTCCTGGCCGCCGTTCTCGCAGTCCCGAGCGTGGCTGCAAAGCGCGCAGTACGCGACAGTCGAAGCCCTTGCTTCGGAGATGAAGGCCCTGTGCGGGGGACGCAGCGGCCTTCGCGCGCGAAGCGCTGCAGGCGGTCGCCCAGGCGCTCGCCAGCTCGGGCGAGGCCGCCGTCGACACGCTCTCGCGGGTGCTCCTCGAGTCGTCGCGGGCGCTCACGGGCGCCGCCGTGGATATCGCCAAGGCGTCCAGTGCTCTCGGCATCGATGGACAGCAGTTCTTCTCGGTCGCAGAAGACTCCGCGGCCTCCGGCCTGGCGGATGTCGCGAAGTCGCTCGCCAATGCGTACGACGAACTGACGCTGAAGTTCACGGACACGATCGAGTGGGGTTCGACGATTCGGCCGGTCCACGCTCGATTCCGTCGTCCGCAGCCTGATCTCCGAAGCGCGCGCCGACGCGGGCCCCGCGCTGCCTAACTTCGACGATGCCATCGGCTCTCTGGAGTTCGCTTGCAGAGACCGATCATCCATGCAGGCCGCTCCCCCAACCCCTTCGACTCCCCCTCCTTCGACCCCGACGCCTCGCCCGTCTCCGTCGGCTCGCTAGCCGAAGGCTCGGTGCGCACGTTCACGCTCTACCTGCCGTACGAAGCCGCCACGGACGGCCAGCGCGTGAAGCTCACGCTCGCCGGCGGCGCGGCGGACAAGCTCGCGCTGCTCGATCGCTCGGACGAGGCGGAGCTCGGCGCGGACGGCGCGTTCACGCTCGTCGTGCCCGAGGGCCGGCGCGAGCTGAGCTTCGGCCTTTGGGCGAAGGAGGACGTGGACGCCGGTGCGGCGCTCGCGCTCTCGGCGCAGCTCGTCGACGGCACGGGCGCGGCAACGCACCTCGCGCACGTCGAGCTGAATCTCGCGCTGGAGGGCGTGCTCGAGACGCCGCCGGTCACCGGGCGCGAGATCCGCGGCGACTGGGCGCCCAAACCCTACCTGGACGCGTCCGGCACCAGGACGATCTACAAGACCGACGACCTCTTCAACATCGAGCGCCTGGTCGGCGTGCCGAGCACCGGCGACGTGGAGGTCGACCAGTGGCTCGACGGCAGCGCGGGCGCGGACCACATCGTCACCGGCGACTTCGACGAGCAGGCGCGCGGCGGCGGGGGCGACGATTTCATTGTCGGCTCGGACGCAACAGGGAACATCCTCATCGGCGGCGCCGGCGCGGACCGCATCGAGGGCGGCGGCTGGACGAACCACGCCGCCGAGTACTGGGAGTGGGATTACCTCGGCCGGCCGATGGGGCTGGGCGACGACAAGATCTACGGCGGCGCGGGCGACGACCAGATCTGGGGCGAGAGCGAGGCAACTCAGGCCTCGCTCGCCGACGCGGGCCAGGCAGCGACCGGCATCACCGGCGACTGGCTCACCGGCGGCTCGGGCGCCGACCGCGTCTACGGCAGCGCAGGGGACGACGTGCTGCTCGGCGGCACGGGCGCGGATCTGCTCGTCGGCGGCGCGGGCATGGACGTGCTGCTCGGCGACGACGACTACCAGATCCGCCCGACGGGCAACTACTGGCACGTGGTGCACCCGAACTTCGGCGACGCGACGCTGGGCTTCGGCAGTTTCGAGCTCGGCCTGTTCCCGGTGGTCAACACGACCGACGCCGCCCCCGAGCAGGTATGGACGGTGAGCGGCGACCCTTACTTCGCCTACTACAAGTTCGGCGGCGGCGACGACGTGCTGATCGGCGGCGTGGGCCGCGACATCCTCATCGGGCAGTTCGGCGACGACACGCTCTATGGCGGCGCGGACGACGACATCCTGGCCGGCTGGGAAGGCAACGACGAGCTGGTCGGCGGCGCGGGCGACGACCTGATGGCGGGCGACTTCGGCCGCTATGAGCAGACTAACCAGCGCTGGCCCGCCGACACGCTGCTCGTGCCAGCAGGAGTGATCGGCACGAGCGCAGCCTGGGGCAGCGCGCCCGAACTCGTCGGCCACGACCTGCTCGACGGCGGCGCGGGCAACGACGTGCTCTACGGCGAGGGTGGCGACGATTCGCTCGTCGGCGGCGACGGCAACGACACGCTGTACGGCGACGCGCCTTACCTGCCGGAGAATCTGCACGGCAAGGACCTGCTCGACGGCGGCGACGGCGACGACATCCTTTACGCCGGGGCGGGCGACGACACGCTCTACGGCGGCGCAGGCGACGACGCGCTCGCCGGCGGGCCGGGCGACGACCTGCTCGATGGCGGACGCGGAAGCGATCTTCTCGACGGCGGCGACGGTCGAGGATCGGCTGCGCGCCGGCGACGGCAACGACGCACTCTACGGCGGCTACGACAACGACGAGCTGCGCGCGGGAGCGGGCGACGATTCGCTGTACGGCGACGAGGGCGACGATGCGCTGTACGGGGAGTCAGGCGACGACACACTCGAGGGCGGCGACGGCAATGACTTGATCGTCGGCGGCCTCGGCAGCGACGTCCTGCGCGGCGGCGCAGGCGACGATACGTACGTGCTCGGCATCGGCCAGGGCCGCGACGCGATCGAAGACATCGAAGGCGCGAACCGCATCCGCTTCGGCGCGGGCATCCTCGCCGAGGACGTGCGCGCCGCGCTCGATGGCGGGACGCTCGTCGCCACGCTCGCCTACAGCGCGATCGGCGACGCGGTGACCTTCGACGCGGGCACCGCCGCGCTCGAAGGCATCGACTTCGCCGACGGCAGCAGCTGGACGCCCAGGCAGCTCGCCGATGCGCTGCCGGCGCTGGTCGCAGAGGGCTCGGGCGAGGGCGAGACGCTCGAAGGCAGGCCTGGCCTCAGGAACGCCCTGCTCGGCCGCGGCGGCGACGACGTGCTCGCGGGCGGCGCCTACGACGACCTGCTTTACGGCGGCGACGGCGCCGATGTCGCCGACGGCCGGGACGGCTCGGATACCTATTTCTTTATCGGAACCGAAAGCGGCGTCGATCGCATCGCGGATTCGGGCGCCGACGAGCGCCGCACGCGACGTGGTGCGCTTCGGGCCGGGCGTCTCGCTTGCCGGCCTGGCGCTGCGCGTGACGGTACCCGCGGCCTCCGGCGACGCTTATCCGGACGAGCCCTGGCACGACGGCGGCACGCTGTCGGTGCGCTGGCCGGGCGGCGGCTTCGACCTCGCCGTGCCCGCAGCCGGGCGCGCCGGCGAAGGCGTCGAGGCGTTCGAGTTCGACGACGGCTCGGTCTATTCCCTGGAAGAAGTGCTCGCGCAGGCGAGCGTCCTGCCGCTCGCGGGCGAATACCGCATCGCGCGCGGCTCGGGGCTGCACGCGATCGACGCGACCTACGAAGCGATCGTGTTCGACGACCCGGTCCGCGCGTGGGACGTGCGCATCTCGCGCGAGGGAACCGACCTGTCTGCTCGCGCTCGACGACGGGACGCAGGCGCGCGTCGCAGACTGGTACGGCGCGAACGGCATGACACCGCCCAGCGCCTTGCGCTTTGCCTACGACGCCGAGATCGGTGCGCCAGACCTCACCGCGGCGGGCCTCGAAGTGCACGGCAGCGAGGTCAACGACTTGCTCGTGGGGCTCGACGGCTACCGCGACGCGCTCTACGGCGGGTTCGGCAGCGACTTGATCGACGCGCACGGCGGCGATGACTTCCTCGAAATCGAGGATCGCGGGTTCGTGATCGGCGGGCCCGGCGACGACCGCATCGAGCACTGGGGCGAGGCCGCGGTGATCGCGTTCAATCCCGGCGACGGGAACGACACCGTGTACGCGGCGGGCGCGCTCACGCTCTCGATCGGCGGCGGCGTCGCGCCCGGCGACCTGTCGCTTGCGCAGGAGGGAGGGGACCTGGTGCTCGGCGTCGCGAACGCGGGCTCGATCCGCCTCACGCGCGAATGGGAAGACGATCCGGGCGCCTGGCCCGAGATCACGCTGCAGCTCTTCGGCTCGGTGCACCTGTACGACTTCAATGCCGCGATCGACTCGATCGGGGAGCCGCTCGGCGAGGTGCTCGAGGCGAACAAGATCTCCTACAGCGAAAGCGCAGGGCTGGGCGGCGCGATCGCCTGGCTTTACGCCACCACGGGATCGATCGACAGCCTGTCGAACGAGGAGCTGCGCGCGGTGCTCGCCGATCCGGGCTTCGCTATCGCGCCGCAGCCGATCGCGCCCGCCGAGACGAACCGCGCGCCCGAGCTCGCCCAGCCGCTCGCGAATCAGTCCGCTGTCGAAGGCGAGCCGTTCATGTTCGCGCTGCCCGCGGCGACCTTCTCCGATCCGGATGCGGGCGATAGCCTCGCTTATGGCGCCGCGCTCTCCGACGGCTCGGCGCTGCCCGCCTGGCTCGCCTTCGATCCGGCGAGCGCCGCCTTCTCCGGCACGCCGGGCTTCTCGGACGCGGGCAGCTACCTGCTGCGCGTCACCGCCACCGACTCATCCGGCGCGAGCGCCTCTGCGGAGCTCGCGCTCGAAGTGGCCGAAGGCACGCCGCCGCCCGTCGAGCCGGGCGATTGCCGGCCGCACAGCGAGCATCACGAGGACCGCGAGCACCGCCGTCATGAGTCCCATGACGAAAGATCGAATTCACACGACAACCACGAGCGCCATCACGATCCGCTCGACGAGCGCCTCGCGAAGCCGCCGCACTTCGACTTCGAAGCGATCGCGCGCGAGTTCGAGCGCGGTGAGCGCGAGGAGAAGGCGCTCTCGCGCGCCGAGATCCGCAGCGCCTGGGAGCGCGTCGCGCGCCACGCCGCGGCGCTGCGCTTCGGCGGCGACGACTGGGAGCATGGCGCCGCGTGGCACGGCGCGGGAGAGTTCCTGCGCATCGCGCCGGGCGGCGGGCACGGCTTCGGCTTCGACGCCTCGATCGGCGCCGGCCGCGCGCCCGAGGGCTTCAGGTCCTTCGAGGGGCTGCGCGAGGGATTCCGGCGGCTTTGAAAATGGGGTCTGTCCCTATTTTTCCTTTCGGCGGCGAAGCGCGAACCCGAGCAGGCCGACGCCAACGAGTGCGATCGTGCCCGGCTCAGGCACCGTGTCGGCGAACTGCGCGGCGAGGATCGCGTCCGCGGCAGTCGTGGGATGCACGCCGTCCCAGAAAAGGTACTTGCTGGGATCTTGACATTCGGACGGGACGCCTTCGATGAGGACGAAGCACGGGTCGGTGACATTGAATCCGTTGGCTGCAGATTCGTTGATGACTTGATGCATGAAATCGAAGGTGTCGAACTCGCGGATGTCCGCCGCGGGGAAGGTGCTTCTGAGGAACGCCAGCGCCTGATCGAGGCCCTGATTGAAGCCCAGGGAGAGTTGCGTCAGTCCCGACGGATCGATGGAAGCCAGCCCGAACGGAGTGACGCCGAGGTCGGGCATGTTCGGCACGAGGAAGTGCGTCGCCCCAATCGATGCCAGCGCCGCGATCTCGTTCGCGAGATTCGTCACCGCGTTTGCCGCCACGGTCGGCGCATCTGTCGGGCTAATGTCCAGCGCAGCAAATAGGTCATTGGCGCCACCCCAGACGAAGAACAGCGACGTCGATGGATCGAAACTAGGCGGCGCGCCCACGAACGCGCCCGTCTGTACCTCGATCCCGGTGTGGGCAAGGGCGGCCAGACCTGCATAGGTCAGGTAATTGTCGGTGCCGGTAAAGATATCCGGGCCGGTCTGGGCTCCGCCGACGGCGTAATCGGTCCCGCCCAGCGCTGACGCCCTGAAGCCTGCGATACCCAGATTCGTCGCAAGCTGTTCGACCGCCACCGGCCCGTTGCTGAAGCGTCCATCGTAGGGAGGATTCGGTGGATAGCCCGCGATGGTGTACGAGTTACCGGCATCCGACAGGCTGTCCCCGAATGCGTAGAGGCTGAGATAAGCGCCACTGGCGCAATTCGCGCCAACCGACAGCAGCGACCCGAAGAGAA
Organism: uncultured Pseudomonadota bacterium; assembly: GCA_963739205.1. Lineage (GTDB taxonomy): Bacteria > Pseudomonadota > Gammaproteobacteria > Burkholderiales > SG8-39 > DAHVFK01. The sequence goes on from CAVTZJ010000004.1 coordinate 1,043,509, forward strand.
TGACTTGGAAAGAGCGATAAATCCGACTCGCGTTCATTTGCATCCCTCCCGCCTTGCACGACTGCAAGAACTCTTATGGACTGAAGCAGATTGCATCATCCGTGCCATTACAAATGTCCCGCACAGAAAAACAGCCGGTTAGATTGTCGGAAGCTTTCCGCAGGCCAAACTTTCGGCTCGACTGTAAAGCGGGCCGACAATAATTCGGACAAACTGGTTGCGATCGTTGTCGCCGATCATCGGCCCCGTCGGCTGCGCCTAGCAATCACATATTTCGGGGAGCGACGACTGCGACCGGTTCGAAAAAGGGTCTGTCCCCATTCTTCCGAAGCGCGCACGTTGCGCGCCTGCGCGCGTCGTCTGCCGCGCCAAAACCTGCTGACACGTTTATGGGATGGTCTGAGTAGCGTGACTGTTGCTACGCTTCACTTGAAACTAAGCGGGCAGATTGCCCCGCGAAGCCTCGAATGGAGGGGACCATGCCAAGCAAATCACTGAAGTCGACGTTGCTGGTGTGCTTCGCAGCTGCAATGGCCGGTTGCGGCGGGGGTGGTGGAGGCGGTACGCCCCCGCCGCCTGCGCCCGAGTCCGCTCCGCCGCCTCCCGTTCCCTTCACTTCGTTCCAGGCTATTCAGCCCAATCAGACTGTCGCGATGACGGGCGGAATCTCCCAGACGGCAAGTGGAACGGTCGACACATCGGGCACGATAACCTCGGCGACCCTTGGACCCGTCGATACCACAAACAGCTCGGCAAATCTCACTTATGACCCCTTGATAGTCTTGAGCGGGGTCAGCATCGCGACACCGCTGTCCAGCGTTAGCTTTGGTGCCCCTGGGGATTTCGTCACTTGCATGAGTGGTGTTTGCGAGCTAAGCAGTTCGACTGCAGACGCATTGGTGTTCGATGGACGTGCGGTCGGCTGGAACTATCAGACATTCGGCCTTTGGGCTACGGCACCTACGGCCACGACATGGCTTACGGGGGCCATTTCCGTTGGAAGCCCGACTCCCGCCAGTGCCGTTCCGACAACCGGCTCCGCGACTTTTACTGGCCTTGCGGCCGGCTTATACACCGATCCCGTGGGCGCGCTGTTTGCTACTTCTGCCAACATGACCGCGAATGTCGACTTCAGCGCACGCAGCGTAGGCTTTGGTACGTCGTCCACCATGGTCACAGACACGAACGGGATGCAGAGTCCGAATTCAAACATCGATCTTTCCGGCACCCTGACCTATGCCGCCGGAACGAATCAATTCACCGGATCAGTTCAAACCTCGGACAAAACCTTAAACGGCAGCGCG
>CAVTZJ010000005.1:0-367500 GCA_963739205.1 uncultured Pseudomonadota bacterium
GGACCGGCCGCCGGTGCCGCTCGGCTACCACGCGCCGGTGTGGCCGCTGCGCTGAGCGACTGCGCTCAGGGCTTGGTGCCCGTCCGCGCGCGGAAATAGGCGAGCGCAGCCTCGGCAACCGCGAGGTCCTGCTCCGCGGTGCCCGAGCTGACGCCGATGCCGCCGACGATCTCTCCGTCCACCGTCACGGGCAGGCCGCCGCCGATGACGCTGAAGTGGCCGCCGTTGGTGATGTGGATGCCGAACGTGGGCTGCCCCGGCACGCACAGCTGGTTGTAGACGTGCGTTCCGCGCCGCGCGACCGCCCCGGTAAACGCCTTGTCGACGGCGATCGAGATGCTCGAAATCTTGCCGCCGTCCATCCGGTCAAAGCGGATCAGATGGCCGGATTCGTCGGTCACTGCGATGCACATCGGGATGCCCATCTCCGTCGACTTGGCCACGGCGCCCTCGATCAGCACCTGGGCCTCGCCGATCGACAATCGCTTGATGCTGAGCATGGTCAGGTCATCCTCTTGGCTAACACGGTGGTCTTGAGGTGCTGGCGCAGCGCCTCGGTCTCGGATTCGTCGAGCCCGGCGTAGGGCGGGTACATCCCGCCGACGGGCATGCCGATCATCGCCATCGCCGCTTTCATGGTCGGCGTCAGGCCGCGGTGCATCCAGCGGGCCGGAAACAGCGCGAACTGCTGCTGCATTTCCATGGCGCGCCGGTAGTCCCCGGCGACGAAGGCGTCGATCAAATGGCGGGCGATCTCGCACGCGGGCGCCGGCATCGTCGCGCCCGAGCCGCCGAGGCTGAGTGTGGCGAGCAGCATCTGCATTGTCGTGAAGTAGCGCGCATGGCCGGCGCGGTCCACCTCGAAGACGAGCCGGCCGACGCGGTTCAGGTCGCGCGAGCTCTCCTTGATGTACTGCACCTTGTCGATCCTGGCGATGGCGACGGTGGCGGGCACCGAGACGTCCGCCCCGGGGCCCGGATTGATGTACAGCGTGATCGGCAGCGGCGCCTCCCTGGCGACCGCCTCGTAGTAGGCGACGAGGTCGCGGTCGCTGGGCGGCCCGCCGAAGGGCCGCAGCGGCGCCAGCATCTGGATCGCGCTCGCACCCGCGCCCGCGGCGAAGTGCGCCAGCTCGATCGCGCTGCGAAACGACGGGTGCGATACGCCCGCCATCACCGGGCAGCGGCCTCGGACGAGCTCCACGGTCAGGCGGATCAGCGCCTTGCGCGCCTCGAGGTCCAGGTAGGTGTACTCCTGCGCTTCCACGCCCGCCGCCACCACGATGGTGGCCTTGCATTCGTCGACGATATAGTCGATCTCGCGCGCGAGCGCCTTCTCGTCGACTCTCAGCTCGGCGGTGAACGGCGTAAGCGGCGCGACGACGAGATCAGGTGCTGGCATGTCGACGACTCCTTGGGCTGCCGCTCAGGCGCGCTTGCGCCCCTCGATCGGCTTGGTCGGCAGCTTCTCCGGCTTGTCCGGGCCCCACACGCGGCTGTAGTACGTGTCGGCGAGCTGCAGCGCGGCGACCGGATTGTGCGCCAGCACCCGATCCTTGGCGACCAGGGTGGTGACCAGCCCCTGCGAGTGGCGCATGAACAGGCTGTCGTGCCCGACGCACAGGCCGAGGATCACGTTCAGCTCGCAGCCAGCGCGGTTCAGCAGCTCGGCCTGCGAAATGGGGTTGCAGATCGCCTCGAAGGTCCCGGGGCGGATTTTGTCCGCATCGGCGAGGCCGATGTCTTCCTTCGGCACGCCGCCGTTCTTGCACGCCACCGAGGCGACCTCCAGACCGTGGCTCTCGAGAATCGCGCTGAACACGCGCGCCAGGTCGACGAAGCTGATGCAGGTCGCGATGCCGACGCGCTTGAATCCCATGCGCTTGGCGAACTGGCAGATCTCCTCGACGCGCGTCCACTTGCAGTAGCCTTCGCTCTCGACCAGCGCCGAAACGCGCGCGACATGCTCGACGAACGGATCGCGCAGGTAGTCCGCGGCGCCGGCCACGCCTTCGCTGTCGACCTTGGAGGGGCAATAGCCGGGACCGCGCGTCTCGCTTTCTCCCGCGCGGCACGCGCGCAGCGTGGCCGGGCAGTACGCACAGCCGGGGGTTTCGTAGGTGGTCATGGCTTGGCTCCCAATACGTCAAGGCGAAGTTTCGTTTCGACCGTGCCTTTCGGCGCCTCGCCGGTCGCCTCGGTCTTGCCGAGCGCCACTCGGGCCGGCTCGATGTGGGCATCCTTGACGAGCGCCTGGGCCACGGCGTCCGCGCGGCGCTGGCCGAGCGCTTCGAGCTCCGCCGGCGCGAGCGGATGCAGCTCGACCAGGCGTTTGTACATTGCCTCGTAGAACTCGCGGTCCGAGCTGCCCTTGCCGAAGAACGCCAGCGCCGGATTCACGCGTTTCGCCTCGCGCCCCGTGCGCTTCTCGAACTGCGCCTGGAAATCCGCAATGGCGCGCTCGCCCGAGCGCGCGGTCAGCAGTTTCTCGAGCGCGCGCTGCGTCTTGGCGTTGTCGAAGGCCGGCGGGCCGGGCACCTCGCCCGGCTCGAGCTTTACGTCCTGCGCGGCCGCCAGCTCGCGGCGCACCTTGTCCGCGCGCAGCGCCTCTCCGTCGACGGCCGTGTCGTAGCGGCCGTCTACGATCACCTTGAGCTGCGGGCGCTTCTGCAGCGCCTCGGCGACCTTCTTCAGCTTGTCGAGCTCGGTCGGCAGGACGCGCTCCGAGCCCGCGTCGAACGCGACGGCGTCGAGGTGAGCTGCGCCGCCGCCGAGCAAAGCGCCGAGCGCGCGGAACGGCGCGGTGACGATGTTCTTGATCACGGTGACGATCGCCTGCCAGATGAGGTGGCCGTAGCTGAACTTCGGATTGTTCACGTCGCCGCGCACCGGAACCGCGACATCGATCTTTCCTTCCGAGTCGGTGAGCAGCGCGATCGCCAGGTCGAGCGGCAGGTGCAGCGCGCCCGGGGACTCGACACGCTCGCCGAGCGTGAACTTGTCGAGCAGGATCTTGTTGTTCCCCTCGAGCTGGCCGTCCTTGATCTTGTACTCGAGGTTCGTCGTGAGCCGGCCGGAAGCGATCTTGCGGCCCGCGAAAGTCGCGCTGTAAGGCGAGAACGGCGTCAGCTCGACGTTGCGGAACTCGACGCGCAGGTCCATGAAGCGCTTCGGCGCGAACGGGCTGAGCGCGCCCTTCGCGCGCGCCAGTCCCTGCTCGTCGACCCGTCCTTCGAGGTCGAGCTCGGCGCGGCTCGCCGGGTCGGACGAGATGCCGGCGATCACGCCGCCCAGCTCCCGCACGTGCGCGGCGAACGGCAGCGCGAGGCTCTGGTCGGCGAAGTCGACCGTGCCGTTTTCCAGCCGCACGCGCTCCACCGATACCGGAAAGGCGTTGGCTTGCGTCGGTGCGGCGGGGCTCGCGGGCGCCTGCTTCTTCAGCACCGTCGCAAGATTGACGCTGCGGTCCTTGAAGACGGTGATCTTCGCCTGCGGCTCGACGACGCGGACCTGCGCCACGCTCAGGCGGTCCGGCGCCAGGCTGAAGCGGATGCCCGTCGCCGAGAGCGACTTCCAGCCGAGGAAGCGCTCGGCGCCCTGCGCTTCGTCGATCGCGAGTCCGGCGATGCCGAGTGCGCCGTTCGCGCGCAGCGCCGCACCCGATTTCTTCGTTTCATAACGCAGCGTCGTGTCCGCCGAGAGGTTGCCCCCCTTCAGCACGAGCTCGGCGTAGCGGGCCAGCGCGGGCTGCAGCGGCGCGAGGTTGACGCGGTCGATCTTCACGCGCGCATCGGCGCTCGAGCCGTCGGACGCGAAACTGCCCGCGGCCATGGCGCTTCCTCCCTGGGTCACGCGCAGCGCGGCGTCGAACGCGACCGGGGTCTTCGGGTCGTTGCTCAGGTTGTGCAGGGTTGCGGAAACGTCCGCGAGGTCGTAACGCAGTGCCGGCGTAAAGCTCTCGTCCGCCACGGCGAGACCGAAGCCCTCGAGCTTGAGTGCGTCGAGGTGAAACTGCCAGGGTGCGCCTTCGGCCTGCGCGGCCTTTGCCGCCTCTTCGAGCGCCTTGCGCGCGGCGCCGCGGCTGGCCGGAGCGAGCGCGTCGAGGAGCTCGATGCGGCCCTTCGCATCGCGCACGAGCCGCGTGCCGCCTCCGCGCAGCACGATCTCCTTCAGCCGCGCCACGCGCTTCGCGGTGTCGATCGAATCGCCCTCGAGCGTCGCGCCATCCAGCGCGAGCAGCGGCGTCGCCGCGCCCGGCGGCGTGAAGGCGACCTTGGAGAGCTCGACGCGCAACGCGTCCGACGAAACCGTCGTTGCGGCGCCGAGCGCGAGCAGCGCTTTCGCCTCGATCGCCACGTTGCCCACGTCCAGCGCGAGCGGCATGGCGCGGCTGCGGTCGATCACGTGCAGCGCGACATCCCCAACGTGAATGCCGTCGAGCCGGACCGTCCAGGGAGCGCCCGCGGGGCTCGTGGACTTCTTTCCGATAGCGATGCTCTGCCAGTCGACGTTGCCGTCGGGGTCGACGGCCGCGGCGACGCGCCCGTTCGAGATCGCGAGCTTCGGCACCGTGATCTCGCGCCGCTGCAGGTCGAGGCCGACGTCGCTCGCCTGCACCTGCCGCAAGGCGAGCAGAGGCTCCGCGGCGCCGGGCTGGCGCAGCTCGAGCCCCGCGACGCCCAGGTTCGCGCCGCTCAGCACCAGCTGCGGCGTTCCGCCCTTGAGCTCGAAGCGGTAGTTCGTAACGAAATCGACCTCGCCTGCGGGCGGCTCGAGGCGGAACTGATCCTGCACGAACTTCCAGACCGCCGCCGGCCGGAACTTCGCGACGCTCAGCACGCCCTGGGACGCGATCGGCCGCAGCGAGACCTCGCCGCGCCAGCGCACGTTTCCGCCTTCCGGCAGCCGGGCGTTGATCGTGTACGGACCCTCGCGCTCGGGAAGCGTGGAGACGTCGTCGAACTCCAGGTTGATCGGCGCGAGCGTCGCGCTCGCGGGCGTGGGACCCGAGCGATCCGTGTAGGTCAGCGTGCCGTTGCTCAGCGCGACGTGGCGCAGCACCATTCGCAGCGGCGCCTCGTCCTTCGCCGGCGCTGCCGGCGCGTCTCCGCGCGCCGCCGCGACGAGATCGGCGAGGTTCACGCGCCCGTCGGCGCGCGTGACGACGTGCAGGTCGAGGCCGTCGACGTCGATGAGCGCGAACACCCATGCCCAGCGAAACAGGCTCTCGGTCTGCAGGTCGACATAGAGTCGCTGCACGCCGAGGATCGGCGTGCCGTCGGCTTCCGCTAGTCGGAAGTCCTTCGCCTCGAAGCTGAGCAGGAAGGGATTGATGCGCACCTTGCCGATGCTCGCCTGGCGCTTCAGCGTGTCGCGCGCGTACTCGGGAACGTAGCGCTGGACGAGCCAGGGCAGCAGCAGGAACCCGAAAAGTGCGTAAGCGAAGAGCAGCCCCGCGGCGATCAGGAACCACCGGTTTTTGGCGACGCTGAGCAGCGCGCGCTTCATGGGTTCGTAAGCTACGCGCACCTCGCGCCGCATCTTTGATCTGGCTCAAACCGAAAAGCGCATAAACTCGGCCTCGATTTCGCGAGGACGAGACATGAGACCCATCCACATGGCCGCCCTGACGCTCCTCCTGGTCGCTGGCGCCGCGCACGCCTACGACGCGGAGCAACTCGAGCGCTGCGCGAACATCGTCCAGCCCGACGAGCGCCTGGCGTGCTTCGACGCCGCCGTACCGCGGCCCGAGCAGCCCCCCACGGAGCCTTTGCCGCCCGCCGCCGAGCGCTCGCCGATCGACGAGCGCTGGGCCGTCGGCGTGAAGAACACGCTGTTCGACATCCTGCCGCACAAGCCGACCTATCTTCTCGTGTCGCATCACAGCGACCGGATGAACACCGAGCCCTTCAGCCCGACGCACCCGGCGCCGGCGGAGCCGATCGACCTGCGCAGCACCGAGGCGGAGTTCCAGCTCAGCTTCAAGTTCAGGGTGGTCGACCTGCAGGACCAGATCGGCGCGTCGCTGTGGACGGGCTACACGCAGCTGAGCCAGTGGCAGGTGTACAACCCGCGCGTGTCGCGCCCGTTCCGCGAGACGAACTACGAGCCGGAGCTGATGCTCGCGTTCCACCCCGATTACAACGTGCTCGGCATGCGCTGGCGGCTGCTCAACTTCGGGCTCGTGCACCAGTCGAACGGCCAGTCGAATCCCCTGTCGCGCAGCTGGAACCGCGTGTACGCGCAATTCGGCCTGGAGCGCGGCGGCTGGGAGCTGCTCGTGCGTCCGTGGTGGCGCGTCAAGGAACGCCCCGAGAGCGACGACAACCCGGACATCACCGACTACATGGGACACGGCGACGTCGTTGCGAGCTACCATTTCGGCCGCCAGACGATCTCGGGTCTCGGGCGCTACAACATTCGCACGGGGAAGGGTGCGTTCCAGGGCTCGTGGAGCTTCCCGCTATGGCGGCGCGTGCGCGGCTATGCGCAGATCTTCACCGGCTACGGCGAGACGCTGATCGACTACAACTGGCGGCAGACCACCTACGGCTTCGGCATCGCGCTGACCGACTGGCAGTGAGTGCCGCGGTGAGCGAAACGAACGGGAGGCAGGCGATGGACTGGAAAGGCTTTGCGGAGCGCGTGAACACCGACCGGCTGGTCGCGCACCAGGGGGTGGGATCGAGCTTCGAGCTGCTGCTCAGGTGGGGCGACGAGGAGCACCTGCTGCGCGTGCACGAGGGCCGGCTGGAAGAGCTGCGCCACGGGCCGTTCGTGATGCCGCGCTGCGACTTCGCGCTCTCGGGCAGCGCCGACGCCTGGACGCGCTTCGCGCGGCCGCAGCCCGCGCCGCGCGACCAGGACATCTTCGCGTTCTTCCGGCGCGGCGAGATCGCGCTCGCCGGCGACACGCGCAAGTTCTACGCGCAGCTGATGTGCCTGAAGCTGATACTCGCCAAGCTGCGCGCGGCGGGAGCGGCGTCGTGAGCGCGGCGCTCGAGCCGGTCACCGGCCGCTACGTGCGCTTCGATTTCGAGGGGCGCGCGCTGCGCGTGTACTTCGAGGAGGCGGGGCAGGGGATCCCGCTGCTTTGCCTGCACACCGCGGGCTCGGACACGCGCCAGTTCCGCGGCCTGATGAACGACGCGCGCGTCACGCGCCGCTTCCGCGTCATCGCGTTCGACCTTCCGTGGCACGGCAAGAGCTCGCCGCCCGATGGCTGGCAGAACGAGCAGTACCGCCTCACGAGCGCGACCTACACCGGCCTGATCCTCGCTTTCATGCGGGCGGTCGGGCTGGAGAAGCCCGTGGTCATGGGCTGCTCGATCGGCGGGCGCATCTGCCTAAACCTCGCGCTCGCGCACGCGGCGCAGTTCCGCGCCATCATCGGCTTGCAGTCCGCGGCCAACACGCCGCGCTACTACGACCCGGCGTGGCTCACTCACCCCGAGGTGAACGGCCAGGTGGCGAGCGCGGCCACCGTCATGGGGCTCATGTGCCCGGAAAGCCCGGAGGCCGAGCGCTGGGAAACGCTGTGGCACTACATGCAGGGCGGGCCCGGCGTGTTCCGCGGGGACCTGTACTTCTACCAGGTCGACGGCGACTTCCGCGGCCGCGTGAAGGATATCGACACGAGGGTGGCGCGGTACTACTTCCTCACGGGCGAGTACGACTACTCGTGCAGCCCCGAGGACACGCAGGAGACTGCGGCGAGCATCAGGGGTGCGAAGGTCCGCATCATGAAGAAGCTCGGCCACTTCCCGATGAGCGAGAACCCCCAGGCTTTCGTCGGCGAGCTCCTGCCGGTGCTCGAGGAGATCGCCGCCGGCTGAGCGCGCGCAAAGGCGGCGCGACGCCGTCGGGGAGCGGGTAAAGCGTCGCGTTCAGCACCATCGAGACCAGCGTGTAGTAGCCGCAGGTTCCGATCAGGTCGATCACGCCGCGCTCGCCGAAGCGCGCGAGCGCCGCGCCCCAGGCGGCGTCGCCGACGCGCTTTTTCTCGTGCAGTGCCTTGCAGAAGTCGTACACCGCGGCTTCGTTTGCGCTCATGCCGCGCGGGCGGCGGCCCGCGGCGATCGCGTCGGCGATGCGCGGCGCGAGCCCGGCCTGCTCGGCGAGGCGGCGGTGCGCCCACCACTCGTATTGCGCACCCCAGTGGCGCGCGGTCAGGAGGATCGCGAGCTCGCTCAGCCGCGGCGGCAGCGAGCTCTCGAAGCGCACGTAGGCGCCCAGCTTCTGCAACCGGTCGGCGAGCTCGGGGCTGCGCAGCAGCGCGCCGAACGGCCCGCGCACACCGCCGCGCGGGCCGGAAGCGATCGCCTGCGCCACGCGGCGCTGCGCTTCGTCCATGTCGGCCTCGGCGAGCGGCCTCAGGCGCGGCTTGTCCATCCTCGTCTCCCTGCGGCGATTGTAGCCGCAACCGCTTGCGCGGCATGCGGCGCTGCGTGCAACATAGCCCGATGGCCGAATCGGAAGAGTGGGCCTTCCCGGAAGAGATGCGTCCGCAGGCGGACGACGCGCGCTTCGACCTCGAGGCTGCGCTCGACGCGGTGGTGCTGCTGAGCTCCGAGGTGCCGGAGGACGCTTTCACCGCGCAGATCCTCGGCACCGAGCGCGCCGGCAACGGTGTCGTGATCCGCGACGGGCTGGTGCTCACCATCGGCTACCTGATCACCGAGGCGAACGCGGTGTGGCTGACGACCAACCACGGCACCGCCGTCGCGGGCTTTCCGCTCGCTTACGACCAGGCGAGCGGCTTCGGGCTGGTGCAGCCGCTCGGGCGGCTCGAGCTGCCCGCGCTCGAGCGCGGCTCCGCCGCCTCCTGCGAGGTCGGCGACGAGGTGGTGGTCGCCGGCCACGGCGGCGCGGCGCATGCGCTCAAGGCGCGCGTGGTCGGCAAGCGCGAGTTCGCCGGTTACTGGGAGTACCTGCTCGACGAGGCGATCTTCACTGCGCCGGCCCATCCGAATTGGGGCGGCACCGCGCTCATCGATGCCGAAGGGCGGCTGCTCGGAATCGGCTCGCTGCTCGTACAGGAGGAGAGGCGCGGCAAGCAGGTGCAGGGCAACATGGTGGTGCCGATCGACTTGCTGGAGCCGATCCTGGACGACCTGCTCAAGTACGGGCGCGTCAACCGGCCGGCGCGTCCCTGGCTCGGCATGTACGCCACCGAGGTCGAGGGGCAGCTCGCGGTCGCGGGCCTCGCGCCCGGCGGTCCGTCGGAGCGCGCGGGCCTGCAGGTCGGGGACATGCTGCTCGAAGTCGCGGGGCGGCGCGCCAAGGGGCTCGCCGAGCTGTTCCGCGGCGTGTGGGCGCTCGGCCCCGCCGGAGTCGAAGTGCCGGTTTCGGTGCGCCGCGATGGCGACACGCTGCGGCTCACGGTGCGCTCGGCCGACCGCAACGACTTCCTCAAGAAACCGCACCTGCACTGAATGGCCGCGCGCGCATTCCGCCTGCGGGCGCCGCGCCCCGGGGACTTCGGCTGGGTGGTGCAGCGCCACGGCGAGCTGTACGCCGCCGAGTTCGGCTGGGATGAGCGCTTCGAGGGGCTGGTCGCCGGCATCGTGGCCCGATTCATCGAACGCTTCGACCCGCAGTGCGAGCGCTGCTGGATCGCGGAGCGGGGCGGACGCCGCGTCGGCTCGGTGTTCCTGGTGAAGAAGTCGCCACGGGTGGGCCAGCTGCGCATGCTGCTGGTCGATCCGGCGGCCCGCGGCCTGGGCATCGGCGAGCGGCTGGTGGCCGAATGCATCGCGGAGGCGCGGCGTCGCGGGTACGCGAAGCTCGTGCTCTGGACGCAGGCCAACCTGAAGAGCGCACGCCGCATCTACAAGGGCCTGGGTTTCCGGCTGATGAAAAAGGAGCCGCACGCGGAGTTCGGCCGCCGGCTCGTCGGGGAGTACTGGGAGCTTGGCCTTTGATTCTTCGTGCATCTTTGATTTGAAATAACTTTCCTGTTGCGTCGGCGCCTCGGCCGACCTAGTATTCGAACAATGGTTCAAGTTTTGAATCGAGGTTCGAATAACGTCGCCCCGCGCGGGCAGCGCCGCAGCGAAGCGCGCCGTGCGGAGATCCTGCGCGCCGCGGCGCGCGTGTTCCGGCGCATGGGGCTGGGCGCCGCGGGCATGCGCGAGATCGCCGACGAGGCCGACTTGTCGATCGGCAACCTGTACTACTACTTCCGCGGCAAGGACGAGATCCTGCTCTACTGCCAGGAGCGCACGCTCGAGCACATGCTCGCCGCGGTCGAGGCCGCGCGCGCCATGCCCGCGGCCTGCGCCGAGCGGCTGCGCGCGGTGCTGCGCGCGCACGTGCACGCGATGCTCGACGAGCTGGAAGGCGCGACCGCGCACCTCGAAGTCGAGGCGCTGCCCGAGTCGTTGCGCGCGCCGGTGATCGAGAAGCGCGACCGCTACGAGCACGCGGTGCGCGCGCTGGTTGTGGACGGCATGCGCGCCGGCGAGTTCGCGCGCCTGGACGCGGCGCTGGTGACGCGCGCGATGCTCGGCGCGGTGAACTGGAGCGCGCGCTGGTTCCGGCCCGACGGGCCGCAGACTTCGACCGAGGTCGCCAATGCGCTCTCGGACTATCTGGTGAAAGGACTGCTGAAATGAACGCCGTTCCCGACCGTGTCCACATGAAGCTGCGCGTAAACGGCGAGGAGCTGCCGGTTTCGTTCGCGCCCTACAAGACGCTGCTCGAGGTGCTGCGCGAGGATCTCAACCTCACCGGCACCAAGCACGGCTGCGAGCTCGGCGAGTGCGGCGCCTGCGCCGTGCTGGTCGACGGCGAGCCGCTGCTCTCGTGCCTCGAGCTCGCGGTGCAGTGCGAGGGGCGCGACATCCAGACGATCGAGGGCCTCGCCAAGGGAACCGAGCTGCACCCGCTGCAGGCGGCCTTCGCCGACCACGGCGGCTCGCAGTGCGGCTACTGCACCTCCGGCATGGTGATGACCGCCAAGGCGCTGCTCGACAAGGAGCCCGCGCCGAGCCGCGAGCGCATCAAGGAAGCGCTATCCGGAAATCTCTGCCGCTGCACCGGCTACCAGCAGATCTGGGAGTCGGTCGAGGCGGCAGCGAAAACGATGCAGGAGGGCAAGCGATGAACGCGCCGCTCAAGCCCGAGCAGAAGAAGCGCTTCGACACCATCGGCAAGCCGCGCCGCCGCGTGGACGGCCGCGCCAAGGCGATCGGTCAGACGCGCTTCGCCGACGACCTCGTCCTGCCGCGCATGCTGCATTGCAAGCTGCTGCGCTCGCCGCAGCCGCATGCGATCGTCGAGTCGGTCGACGTTTCGCGCGCGCAGGCGCATCCGGGCGTGCACCTGGTGCTCACCGGTGCCGAGTTTCCGATCCCCTACGGCATCATGCCGGTGTCGCAGGACGAGCACGCGCTCGCGCGCGAGCGCGTGCGCTATGTCGGCGACCCGGTGGCCGCGGTGATCGCGGTCGACGAGCAGACCGCGACCGAGGCGCTGCAGCTGATCGACGTGAAGTACCGTTCCCTGCCGACGATCGCCTCGCCGGAAGAGGGCCTCGCAAACCCGGAGCCGCGCATCCACGACTACGGCGAGCGCGGCAACATCCACCGCAACCAGTCCTACGAGTTCGGCGACGTCGAGGAGGCGCTGGCCAAGTCCGACTTCGTATTCGAGGACGTGTTCTTCTACGAGGGCAACACGCACCTGCCGATGGAGCAGCAGGCCTCGCTCGCTTCGGTCGAGGGCGACGGCAAGCTCCTCGTGCAGACGAGCACGCAGAACCCGCACTATCTGCACCGCCAGCTCGCGCGCGTGCTGCAGATGCCGGCGGCGCACATCCGCGTCATCGCCACGCCGAACGGCGGCGGCTTCGGCGGCAAGTGCGATCCCGGCAACCACGAGTTCGTCGTGGCGAAGGCCGCGCTCATGCTCGGCCGGCCGGTGAAGATCTGCCTGACGCGCGAGGAGGTGTTCTACCAGCACCGCGGCCGGCACCCGGTGCTGATGAAGTTCCGCACCGGCGTGACGAAGGACGGGCGCCTCACGGGCATGCACCTGCAGACGCTGCTCGACGGCGGCGCCTACGGCTCGCACGGGCCGGCGAGCACCTTCTACACGGGCGTGCTCACGCCCGTGACCTACGAGCTGCCGCGCTTCAAGTTCGACGCCTGCCGCGTGTTCACCAACAAGCCGGCCTGCGGCCCCAAGCGCGGCCACGGCACGCCGCAGCCGCGCTTCGGCCAGGAGGTGCAGCTCGACAAGATCGCCGAGCGCCTCAAGCTCGACCCCGCGGAGCTTCGCCTCAGGATGGTCACCAAGCAGGATTCGCTCACCGCGAGCTGGCTGCGCGTCGGCTCGACGGGCCTTGCCGAATGCATCAGCAAGGTGGTCGAGATGTCCGGCTGGAAGGAGCGCCGCGCCAAGCTCGGGCCGGGCAGGGGCCTGGGCATTGCCTGCTCGACCTACATGTGCGGCGCGGGCGTCTCGATCTACTGGAACAAGATGCCGCACTCGGCGGTGCAGATCCTGCTCGATCGCAGCGGGCAGGTCACCGTCTACTGCGGCGCGACCGAGCTCGGCCAGGGCTCGGACGACGTGCTCGCCGGACTCGTCGCGGAAGCGCTCGGCATCGATCCCTCGTGGGTGCGCTGCGTGACCGGCGACACCGGCATCACGCCGATCGACCTCGGCTCGTACTCGAGCCGCGTCACCATCATGATGGGCAACGCCGCGCTGCAGGCCGCCGGCCGCTTGCGCGATTCGCTCGCCGCCGCCGCCGCCGAGCAGCTCGACACGCTGCCCGAGCGCGTCGCCTTCTCGCAGGACCGCGTGTATGCGGTCGAGGACGCGGGGAAGACCATGAGCTTCGTCGAGGCGGTCGCACTCGCGGAGGCGAAGTTCGGCACGCTCGCCGCGGTGGGCTCGTACGCGCCGCCCAAGCCTCCGGGCAAGTACAAGGGCGCGGGCGTGGGCCCGTCGCCCGCCTACAGCTTCTCCGCCTGCGTGATCGAAACCGAGGTGGACGAGCACACCGGCTGGGTGCACGTGCCGAAGATCTGGATCGCGCACGACATCGGGCGCGCGCTCAACCCGGTGCTCGCGCGCGGGCAGGTGATCGGCGGCGTGTACATGGGCCTGGGCGAGGCGCTGATGGAAGAGCAGGCGTTCCGGCGCCTGCCGCCCAAGCTTTCGAGCGCGCTCGTGCACCGCAACCCCTCGATGCTCGACTACAAGAGCCTCACGTCGCTGGACATGCCGGAAGTCGAAGTGGCGTTGATCGAGTATCCCGATCCGAATTGCCCGTACGGTGCGAAGGAAGTCGGCCAGGGGCCGCTGCTGCCCGTGATGCCCGCGCTCGCCAATTCGATCTTCGACGCGGTCGGCGTGCGCGTCGACGAAGTGCCGATCACGCCCGACAAGGTGCTGCGCGCGCTCGAAAAGAAGGCCAAGGGCGAGGCGCCGCGCGTCGGTCCGGAGAGCTTCCCCGAGGTGCCGTATCCGGCGCCGACCTTCGTCCTGCCGCCCTGGGAGGGCGGGGACGGTAACGAGACCAAGCGACATGATAAGACTGCCGTGGTTTGATTTTCGCGTGCCGCGCTCGGTCGCCGAGGCGGCGAAGATCCTCGCCGGCGAAGGCCCGCAGGCGATGCTGATCGCGGGCGGCACGGACCTCGTGCCGAACATGAAGCGGCGCCACCAGACGCCGGCGACGCTCGTGTCGCTGCGCAGGATCGAAGAACTGCGCAAGCTGAACGGCGCGCTCGGGGCCGGCGTCACGCTCACCCAGCTCGTCGAATCGGCCGAGGTGCGCGAGCGCCACCGCGGCCTGTGGCAGGCGGCGGCGCAGATCGCGACGCCGCACCTGCGGAACATGGGCACGCTCGGCGGCAACCTGTGCCTCGATACGCGCTGCACCTACTACAACCAGAGCCACGAGTGGCGCAAGGCGATCGACTTCTGCCTGAAGAAGGAAGGCGAGACCTGCTGGGTCGCGACCGCGAGCAAGCGCTGCGTGGCGGTGTCCTCGACCGACTCGGCGCCCGCGCTGATCGCGCTCGGGGCGAAAGTGAGACTGGTTTCCTCCTCCGGTGAACGTGAGGTTCCGCTCGCGGAGCTCTACAAGAACGACGGCATCGACTACTTGAGCAGGCGGCCGGACGAGATCCTGACCGAAGTGCTGCTGCCCGACGCCGAAGGCTGGCGCAGCACCTACTGGAAGCTGCGCCGCCGCGGTTCGTTCGATTTCCCCGTGCTTGGGGTTGCAGCGGCAATACGTTTTGGGAAAGACGAAATCATAGAAGAAGCGAGAATTGCCCTCGGCGCGGTCGCCTCGCGCCCGTTCCTGGTCGAGAAGGCTAGCGCCGCGCTCGCCGGGAAGAAGCTCACCGACGACGTGATCGCGGAAGTCGCGGCAAGCGTGGCCTCGCGCGCCAAGCCGATGGACAACGCCGATCTGGACCTCTACTGGAGGAAGGAAGTCGTCGGCGCCTTCGTCGGCTACGCGCTCAGGGAATTGCGCGGCGACGACATGCGCGCGACGCGCGCGAAGATCGCGCGGCAGACGCTGGAGTAGGGACCGGCGCCGGTCAGGCCGGGCGCGCCTCTTCCCAGGGCGGCAGCAGGCGCGCCAGGACCCAAAGCACCGCCAGCGGACCGGCCAGCAGGAGGGCGGAAGTCAGCACGCCGTCGCGCCCGAGCAGCTCGGGGCGGTAGGTAACCAGGCCCTTCAGGGTCTTCGACAACTCCTGCCCGCCGATCACCACGTTCCAGCGCATCGCCAGCACCGCGATCATCAGCAGCGCGGCGGACAAGGTCAGCCAACCGACGAAATTCCGCGACCGCCTTCCCGAGGCGAGCAGGACCGTGAGCACCGCGAAGGCGGCGAGCGAACCGACACCCTGGATCAGGAGGCCGGGCCACAGGGGGCCTTCGATGAGCTTGACGATCGTGCCGATGCCTTCGCGCGCCCGGTAGAACATTTCGACGTACTCCAGGGCCTCGACCACCAGCGTCACGGTGAGGAACGCCCACATGACTTGCGCGAGTCCATTCAGGCAGTCGTCTTTCAGCTCGGCGCGCCGCAGCTTCCATACCGTTACGTACAGGATTACCAGCAATGCCACGCCCGAGACGACGGCCGAGAGCAGGAAGATGATCGGCATGAGGTCCGAGGACCACCACTCGCGGGATTTCAGCGAGCCGAAGATGAATCCGACGTAGCCGTGCAGGCCTGCCGCGGTGGGGATGCCGAGGATCGCCAGCGCACGCGCCCATTTGTGGTCGTAGGCGAGCGCGCGCGGCGAGACGTCGTCGGAGCCCAACGTCAGCGCGCGGTACAGCGGTCGCAGCACGCCTCGGGCGTTCCTCGCCATGGCGACGACGTCGGCCCGGAAAGCGAACCAGATCTCCAGCGCCAGCACGACGAGATAGAAGCCCGCGATGTAGCCGAAGGCAGCCATCGCCGAGGTCCAGTGCGGGGTGAGCACGGCGTGGAATGCCCGCTCCGGCCGGCCGAGATGTATCAGCAGCGAGAGCGGCGCGAATAGCAGAAAGCACAGCGCGGTCAGCAGCGCAAAGCGGGCGACCGGCTTGAACTGCGGCATGCCGAAGACGTGATACAGGCTCGAGACGATGAAGGCGCCGGCCACCAGCCCGGTGATGTACGGGTAGATGACGATCAGCAGGCTCCACGGGATGACCGTTTCGTTCGGGTAGACGTAGCCGACGTACGGCGCGGCCTGGAACAAGAGCCCGTGGATCATGAGACGTCCTTGTCGATGCCGAGATAGAAGACGTGCGGCCCGTTTCCGGTCTCGGGCTTGAGTACCTCGATCCGGTTGTCGCGCACGAACCGGCTGATTTCCGATCCTGCGTCATTCAGGTCGCCGAAGATCCGGCAGTGGGTCGGACAGACCTCGACGCACGCGGGCTCGAGCCCCTTGGTGATGCGGTGATAGCACCAGGTGCACTTGTCCGCGACGCCCTTCCCGGGGTCGAGATACCTCGCGCCGTAGGGGCAGGCCTGCACGCAGTACTGGCAGCCGATGCAGTATGCCTGGTCGATCAGCACGACGCCGTCCTTCGACTTGTAGGTCGCGCCGGTCGGGCACACCTCGACGCAGGGCGGGTGCGCGCACTGATTGCACAGCTTGGGCACGAAGAACGCCTTGCTGACGTTCGCGTCCCGGTACCGGTCGTCGAAGCGGTAGTCGCCGTCCGATCCCGCGGCGGCGATATTCTGCGGATCGGACTGGCTGTCGATGCGCGGATTTTCCTCGCCTTCCAGATAGACGTAGCGCTCGACCCAGGTGCGGAAGTGATGCGGATCGAGCACGACGTTGTTTTCGGTCTTGCACGCGACGTCGCAACGCAGACAACCGATGCATCGCGTGGCGTCGACGCCGAACGCCCAACGATGCCGGGTCCAGTCGTAGCCCGGAATGGCCGGCTCGGGCGCAGCGGGGTCGGCCGTGGCGACCGCCTCGCCGACGAGGGTGTTCAGCCCGAGCGCCGCGCCGCCGAACGCGACGGCGCCGCCGAGAATTCGCAGGAACTCGCGCCGCTCCTTCCGCCCTTTTGCGCCTTTGCCGTTTTCGTCCATGTTCTATTCGCAACCCGGGCTGGCGAAATATCCCGCGGCGCTGGCCGCGTCCGTGCCGCTCAGGCTCTTGGCGATTCCCGTCATGACCGCGTTCTTGCGCTCTCCACTCCGGTAGGCCTGCAGCGCCGCCAGCAGATAGGCCTTGGACTGGCCGGCGAGGTGAGGCCACAGGGGGTTGGTGCTGACACCGCCCGCGCCGTGGCAGGCGGCGCAGGCGGATGCGGCCGTCAGCGCGACCGCCTGCACGCGCGGGGCGCGCGGGCAGCGGATGTTCGAGAAATAGGCTGCAAGATTCCTGATATCGGCGTCGCTCAGCGCGCTGGCCATCGGGCTCATCATGGGATTGGCGCGGGCGCCGCTGCGGTAGGCTTCGAGCGCGCCGATCAGGTAGGCCTCGTTCTGCGCGGCGAGGCTGGGGCCGGGCAGGTTCGTGCTTACCCCGTGCGCACCATGGCAGCCGGCGCACATCACCGCCTTCGCTTCGCCCGCGGTTGCGTCGCCGCGCTGTGCCGCCGGCGCCGCGGCGCCGACCAGCAGCCTGGGGGAATGGGGATTGTGGCAGCTCCAGCACGGCTTCGATTCGCCATGCGTGGCGAGTACGATCTGGCGCTGTTCCGCGGGACGGGCTGGGTCTTTCGAGTGGCAGTGGGTGCAAAGCGCAACCGTGTCGGTCGGAACGGCCAGCGTTACCCCGACCGGGTGCCGCGGGCCGGTCGCCGAATGCCGGAACATCCCCTTGTCGTCGCGGCCGCCGACGGCACCGTGGCAGACCTCGCACCTCACGACCTTGTGGATGGCCGCGCTGTCGTGCACGCCGCGCGACCATTCGGCGTAGCGCTCGGCGTGGCACGAGCGGCATGACTCGGGGTCCTCGTACTTGGGCTTGTCGGAAGCGATCTCCGCCACCGCGTCACCCCGGTAGTGGCCGTAGCGGTAGAACGAGTGGGCGGTGAAGTAGGCCTTCGCCGCCAGGCCCGCCGCCCCGAGGACGCACAGAAGCGCGATGAGCCGCGCGATGTGCTTTGGCATCGCTTTGCCCTCCGGCCCGCTCAGCGCTCGAAGTCGAACTTGGCGGTGATCTCCCGCGCGACGCCAGGTCTCCTGATGTGCACCGTGACGGTGTGCGGATTCATGCCCGAGATGCGGAAATAGCGGCCGTAGCTCGGTGCGTTGGGCGTCGCCATCAGCTGGAGCGGCCTGGTCTCGCCGCCCATCACCGGATCCGAAATCGTCACTTTCACCTGCGCGTTGGCGATCGGGGCCTTGGTCTCGCTGTCGAACAGCGATACGTTCACGTGGTAATAGCCTGTGCCCTCAGGAATGCCCCCGTGCATGGTGGCCTCCGTGGAACCCGGCCCGAGCTTTTCGCTGCGCAGCGTCTCGGCCGAGACGACGCCGAGATAGATCTCGGTTCCCTCGATGACCTGGTGATCGCCGCCTGGACGCGCGCTGGGCG
Organism: uncultured Pseudomonadota bacterium; assembly: GCA_963739205.1. Lineage (GTDB taxonomy): Bacteria > Pseudomonadota > Gammaproteobacteria > Burkholderiales > SG8-39 > DAHVFK01. The sequence continues at coordinate 18,039 of CAVTZJ010000005.1, forward strand.
CCGCCGCGGCTGCCGGCGCGCCCTTGGCAGGCGCGACACCCTGGTTGATCATGTAGAGAATGGCGCTGCGCAGTTCCGTGTCGGTGAGATCGGCCATTCCGCCGCGCGCGGGCATGCCGCCGTGTCCCCGTGTCGCGGACCGAACCAGCGCGTCAATCCCGTCCCTCAGGCGCGGGATCCATGCCGCGCGGTCGCCGATCCTGGGCGCGCCATCGACGCCGGTGGCGTGGCACTTCGCGCACTGCGCCTGCACGATCTGCTCACCGCTCCGGTCCACGGTGGGCGCCGACTTGTCGATCGGCGTCGCCCAGTGGCCGCCCGACTGATTCACCATGTAGGTGATCGCGAGCTCGATCTCGAAATCGCTCACGCCCGGGTTGCCGCCGTGGGGCGGCATCTTGCGGATGCCCTCCAGCGCATGCCGGGTGAGGCCGCTCAGGCCCTGCGAGGCGCGGTTGCTCCACGCCTTCTCGTCGCCGATCTTGGGCGCGCCGTTGGCGCCGCTGGCGTGGCAGCCGGCGCACACCGCATCGACCACTTCCTTGCCGCTGCGCGTGGTCGCCTGCGCCGGTTGCGTTGCGAACGGCAGCGCGATCGCGAGCAGGGCGACAGCGGCCGCGGATTTGAATGTTCCGACAGATCGGAGCATGGCAACCTCCTGTGACAGTGGCCGCGCAGTAAACAGCATGCGCGCCGCGCTCGGTCAAGCGGATGACCGGCGGATTACATCTTTGTCATCCAGCCGGGCGGGCTGACTTATGATGCACACTGCGTGAGCGCGGCGAGGCGCAAGGGCGCGGCATGAAGCTTCTCATCGTCGAAGACGAGCCCAAGACAGCGGATTACCTGAAAAAGGGCCTGACCGAAGCGGGGTTCGTCGCCGATGTCGCGCGCGCCGGACGTGACGGCCTTCATCTGGCGCTGACCGAGCACTACGATCTCATGGTGCTCGACGTGATGCTGCCCGAGCTGGACGGCTGGGAGATCCTGCGCGCCGTGCGCGCGGCCGGCAAGGACACCCCGATCCTGTTCCTGACGGCGCGCGATCAGGTCGACGATCGCGTCAAGGGCTTGGAGCTCGGAGCCGACGATTACCTTGCCAAGCCGTTCGCGTTCGCCGAGATGCTGGCGCGCGTGCGCGCGCTGCTGCGGCGCGGAGCGGCGGCCGCCACGGTCGAACGGCTTGCGGCAGGCGATCTGGAGGTCGATCTGCTGCGCCACCGCGTGACGCGCGCCGGGCGGCGCATAGACGTCACCGCCAAGGAGTTTGCGCTGCTCGAGCTGCTCATGCGCCATCAGGGCGAGGTTCTGCCGCGCTCGCTGATCGCGTCGCAGGTGTGGGACATGAACTTCGACAGCGACACAAACGTTGTCGACGTCGCCGTGCGCCGGCTGCGGGCGAAGATCGACGACGACTTCGACGTCAAGTTGATCCGCACCGTGCGCGGCATGGGCTACGCGCTGGAGCCGCCGGGCAAGTGAGCAGGCCCATCTCGCTTACTGCGCGTCTGAGCCTGCTGTTCGCAGGTGCAGCGGCCAGCGTGCTGCTGGTCGCGGGCGCGCTGTTCTCGCGCGCGGTGGAGGAGCACTTCCTTGAACGCGATACGGAAGCGCTCGGCGGGATGATGGAGTTCGTGCGCACCGTGCTGGCGGGAATCACGAAGCCGGAGGACATGGCGCAGATCCCGCTGCGCATAAGGGATGCGAGGTTCGAGCATCCGTCGATCGCCATCGCGATCGCCGCGAGCGACGGGACGCTGCTTTACGAGGCGGGGCCGGGCGAGGTGGTGGCGCATCTGCTTGCGGGCGCCGAGGTCGGCGGGTCGCAGCCGGCGACCTGGTCGCATGGCGCCGATACCTACCGCATCGCGGCCAACCGGTTTCCACTCGCGATTCCGCACAGCGCGCCAGTCATGGTGGCGATCGCGTTCAACATCACCCGCGACCAGGCGTTCATCGGCGATACGAACGCGTTCCTGTGGTTTGGCGTCGCGGAGGCCGGGTTGGCGATGGCCGCCCTGGGCTGGCTCGCGGCGCGCCGCGGGCTGCTGCCGCTGCACAGGTTTTCGGCCATGGTCGCGACGATCTCCGCCGCGCGGCTCGGCAAGCCCCTGTCTAAGGCGGGCATGCCGGTCGAGCTGCACGGGCTGGTGTCGGCGTTTAACGGGATGCTGACGCGCCTGGAGGACTCGTTCCGGCGGCTGTCGGAGGTCTCCTCGGATATGGCGCACGAGCTGCGCACGCCGCTGCACACCCTGCTCATGCAGACGCAGGTTACCCTCGCCCGCGAGCGCGACGCGGCCGACTACCGCGCCACGCTGCAATCCAACCTCGAAGAATTCGAGCGTCTCTCGCGCATGGTCTCGGACATGCTGTTCCTCGCCAGGGCGGACAACAGGGAGATCGTGCTCACGCGCGAGCGCGTCGAGCTGGACAAGGAAGTGGCCAAGCTGCTGGGTTTCTACGAGGCGCTGGCAAGCGATCGCGGCGTGCGCCTGGAGCAGTCCGGCGCCGCGACAGTACATAGCGACCGTCTCATGATCCAGCGCGCGCTCTCCAATCTTCTGTCCAACGCGATCCGCTACACGCCCGCGGGGCACGCGGTGACGGTCGATATTTCGCAGGATGCGGACCACGCCATGGTGAAGGTGGTGAACCCGGGCGCCCAGATACCGGCCGGGCAGCTTGCGAGGATCTTCGGACGCCTCTACCGGATCGATCCCTCGCGGCGCGAGGGCGACTCCGACAACGTAGGGCTGGGCCTTGCGATCACCAAGTCGATCGTCGAGATGCACGGAGGCCGCGTGGACGCCGAGTCCGAGGCCGGTCGAACCTGCTTCACCCTGACGCTGCCTCTCAGGGCTTGACGTCGAACTCCGCGGTGATGGAGCCGGGCGCGCCCGCCCTGTAGACGCGCACCGTGATCGTATGAGGGTTCGCGCCCGCGATCCGGAAGTAGTTGCCGTAGCTGATGCTGTCGCCGATCGCCATCAGCTCGAGGCTCTTGGTCTGGCCGCCCATCATCGGGTCGGAAACCGTGGCGGCGACTGTCGCGTCCGTGATCGGGGCGCCGCTTGCGCTGTCGTAGAGCGAGACATTCAGATGGTAGTACTCCTCGCCGCGCGGGATGCCGCCGTGCATCGCGCTCTCTGCGTCCACGCGCCCGCGGTGCTCCTGGCGCAGCGCCTGCGCCGAGATAACGCCGAGGTAGATCTCGGTTCCGGCCACGACCTTGCGGTTCCCCGCCTGGCGCGCCGCCGGCGCCGCCGCGGCCGGCCGGCCCGCCCGGGTCGGGGCGAGGCCTTGGTTGAGCATGTAGATGATGGCGCTGCGGATCTCCGCCGCGCTTAGCTGGGCCATGCCGCCGCGCGGGGGCATGCCGCCGTGTCCGTTAACCGCAGAACGCACGAGCGCGTCGATTCCGTATTCCATGCGCGAGATCCACGCCGCGCGATCGCCGATCCTGGGCGCGCCATCGACGCCGGTGGCGTGGCACTTCGCGCATTGCGTGCGCACGACCTCCTCGCCGCCACGTTCGACCGGCGGGGCGGACTTGTCGATCGGCGTGGCCCAGTGACCGCCCGACCGATTGACCATGTAGGTGATCGCGAGCTCGATCTCGAAGTCGCTCACGCCCGGATTGCCGCCGTGCGCAGGCATCTTGCGGATGCCCTGGATGGCGTGCCGGGTGAGGCTGGTCAAGCCCTGCGCGGCGCGGTCCTTCCACGCCTTCTCGTCGCCGATCTTGGGCGCGCCATTTGCGCCCGTGGCGTGGCAGGCGGCGCACACCGCGTCGACCACTTCCTTGCCGCTGCGCGTGCTGGCCTGCGCCTCGTGTTGCGCGATCGGCGCCACGAGAGCGAGCATCGCGAGGACGACCCCCTGCCTAAGTGCCGCAATGTTGACTATCGCACTCCCCATCGCCGGGGCTGGCGTTCCCGACCGTAGCTGAAATTTCTACACGCCTCGCGGGCGATGCGGTTTGACGCCGGTCAACGCGACGCCATTTCGGCCCGTCGGCTAAATCGCGCCGACGCGCGCGATCGCGGCGGCCGTTGCACGCGGTCGCTATAATGCCCCGGCAGGGTAGCGACCGGGCGGTCGCGGGGGTGTCGAGTGCAGCGCAGGCTTGCAGCCATTCTGAGTGCCGATGCCGCAGGCTACAGCCGTCTGATGGGCGAAGACGACGTGGCCACGGTGCGCATGCTGTCGACTTGCCGCAGCGTGGTGGCCGAGATCATCGCTTCGCACGCTGGGCGCGTCGTCGACGCGCCCGGCGACAACATCCTCGCGGAGTTCGGTAGCGCGGTCGACGCGGTGAAGGCGGCCGCAGCGATGCAGGTTAAGCTGGGCGAGTGCAACGCGGAGCTGCCCGAGCCGCGCCGCATGGCGTTCCGCGTCGGCGTCAACCTGGGCGACGTGATCGTCGAGGAGGGCCGGCTGTACGGCGACGGCGTGAACGTCGCCGCGCGGCTGGAGGCGCTCGCCGAGGCGGGCGGCATCTGCGTTTCGGGCAAGGTGTACGACGAGGTGCACCGCAAGCTCGATCTGGCGTTCGAGGACATCGGCGAGCAGGCGCTGCACAACATCGCCGCGCCGGTGCGCGCGTACCGTGTGCGTCCGGAGCGGCAGGCGCCGGCGGCCGGAGCGCAGGCGCTCGCGCGCCCGGCCAAGCCCTCGATCATCGTGCTGCCGTTCGCGAACATGAGCGGCGTCGCCGAGCAGGAGTTCTTCGCCGACGGGCTCACCGAGGACGTGCTCACCGAGTTGTCGCGCTTTCGCGACCTGTTCGTGATCTCGCGCAACACCTCTTTCAAGTACAAGGGCCGGGCGATCGACGTGCGCAAGGTAGCCGCGGAGCTCGGCGTGCAATACGTGCTCGAGGGCAGCGTGCGCCGCGCGGGTAACCGCGTGCGCGTCACCGTGCAGCTGATCGACGCCGAGTCGGACCGCCACCTTTGGGCCGAGCGCTACGACCGCGATCTGGAGGACATCTTCGCGATCCAGGACGAGATGACCAAGGCGATCGTCGCGGTGCTGCCCGGGCGGGTCGAGGCGGCGACGCGCGACCGAGCGGCGCGCAAGCCGACGCAGAACATGGCGGCCTACGAGTGCGTGGTGGCGGGCAAGGTGCTTCACCACCGCTCGACCCCGGAGGACAACGCCGAGGCCTTGCGCCTGGTCTCGCGCGCCATCGAGCTCGACCCGAAGTACGGGCACGCGCACGCCTGGAAGGCCTGCATCCTCGGGCAGCGCTGGACCTACGGCTGGTGCGACGACATCGGCGCGACCGAGAAGGAGATCGCGCGCGAGCTGGAGGTAGCGCTCGCGCTCGACGACAACGACAGCGACGTGCACCGCATCCTGGCGGCGCTGCACCTGACGCGCAACGAGCACGACAAGGCGGCCTACCACCAGCAGCGGGCGCTCAGCCTGAATCCGAACGACGACCTGATCGTTGTGCAGCAGGGCGAGATGCTCACCTGGCTCGGCCAGCCCGAGGAAGGGGTCGAATGGATCAGGAAGGCGATGCGCCTCAATCCCTTTCACTCCGAGCGCTTCTGGAGCCACCTCGCGCGCGCGTACTTCGGCGCGCACCGCTACGCCGAGGCGGTCGATGCGGTGCAACACATCGCCGCGCCGAGCTTCCTGCACCATGCCTTCCTCGCCGCCTGCCAGGCGCAGCTCGGCGATGCGGCCGCCGCCGAGAGCCACGTGCGCGAGGTGCTGAAGGAAAAGCCGCGCTTCCGCATCGAGACGCACTACCTGCCGCTGCTGCACTACAAGCGCGAAGCGGACCGCGCGCATGCGCGCGACAGCCTGCGCAAGGCGGGTTTCAGGGACTGAGCCGAGCGCGCACCAGCGCGATGTGGCTGCGCAGGTTGTACAGCTCGTCGGCGTAGGACAGCGGCACGGTGATCCTGGCGGCGCGCGCGTCGAGCCGGTCGAGCTCGGCGAGCAGGTCAGCGCGCGGCGCGGACGCGCCGGCCACCTGCGCCTCGACACTGCGCAGCTGCCGGTACCAGCGGAAGATGCGCCGGCGCACGCGGAACTGGTACAGCGGCGGCACGATGCGCGATAGCGGGATGAGCGCGGCAATGATGGTGAACAGCGCCACCCACATGCGGTCGATCAGGTTGGCGAGCCAGAACGGCAGGTAGCGCTGCAGGAGCGGCGGACCGGTGCGGTAGTAGCGCGCCGCCTCCGCCGCGAGCGGGAACTCGGTGCCCTGCGATGTCGGGAAGCGCCCGGCGCGCGAGATCCACCCGGCGCCGCCGTGGATCTTCGCCGCGGCCTGCACGAACAGCTGTTCCAGGGCGGGGTGCGTGCCATCGCGCGCCACCAGCGAGGTGGTCGCCGCGATGAGCGGCACGTCGTGCGCGGGCACGTTCTTCGCCAGGTCGGCGACACCTTGCGGCAGCGTCACCGCGCTGAGGAACGGAAAGCGCCGCGCATAGGCTTCGGCCTCCGGGAACTCGAGCAGCCGAACTCCCGGGGTCTGCAGCAGCATCTGCACCATCGGCGATTCTGGCGCGGAGGCGAACGCCATGGCGTCGAGCTTGCCGTCGAGCAGCGCTACCACCGCGGGAGTCAGCTCGAGGTACGACGGCGTGAGGCGGTCGCGCTCGAGCCCGTTCGCCTCCAGCAGCTTGCGCATCAGTCCCGGCGTACCGCTGCCGCGCGCGCCGAGGTTGACGCGCCAGCCGGGAAGCTGCGCGATGCTGGTGAGCGTGCCGCCGGGCAGCGCGCGCGCCGCGTCCTCGCGATAAAAGACCCACAGCGGCTCGAGGAACAGGCTGCCGAGCGACTCGAGCGGCTCGCCGCTCCTGTCCTCGTCGACGGTGCGCGCCACCTCGCTCGAGCCGCCCTGCACGAAGCCGAGGTCCACCTCGCGCTTCGGGTCGCGCAGCTCACGCAGGTTGTCGAGCGAGCCGCGCGTCGGCAGCAGCACGACCTCGACGCCGTAGCGCTTCAGCTCGGCCGCGTAGCGCTTGCCGAACTCGGCGTAGGCGCTCTGCTCCGGGCCGGTGGCGAGCACGACGCGCTTGGGCGGCATCGGCTCGAGCAGGAAATAGGCCGCGACGAGCAGCACGAGCGCGAGCAGCGCGAAGGGCAGGGCGGCGACGGCGAGGTCGCGCACCGAGATGAGCGTGTCGCGAATGATGCGGGGCAAGGCGCGGTCGGGCTAGTTGCGGCGTCCGCAGTCGGCCGCCAGCCAGCGCCCCGTGAACGTGCCCTGACTCGTCATGACGCGGCCGCCGCCGCTGAGTTTGCTGTGCACGGTTCCCTTGACGTGCTCCGGCGAGAGCGCGCTGACGTCGATCTCGATCTCGCGCTTGCGCGCACCCAGCGTGCACACGCTCTTGCCGCGCCAGTGGCTCGCCGTGTGCTCGAACACCGAGTCGACGCAGGTCTGCGCCTCGCCCTCGAAGCCGGCGAAGGGCGCGCGCTCGAGCTCTTCCTGCGTCAGGCACTCCTTGCTGGCGTGCGTGCGCGGCCCCTCGGCCTCGCGCCGTTTGATCATCTCCTCGACGCGCGCCTTCTGCTCGGGCGTCATGCGCCCCTCTTCGAGCGGCGGGACGCCGCGCGACTCGACCGTGCGCGTCGTCTCCCACAGGCCGGGCTTCACGTCGAGCGTCTGTGCCGCAGCCGGGCCGGCGAGGATGCCGAGCGTGCCGGCTAGCAGGATTGCTTTCATGACCGCATTTTCGTTCAGCGCGGTGCGCGGGTCCATAGGGCCGGGAGGATAATGGAAAGCGCAATGGGCGTCAGGAACCACTGGGACGGGGTGTACCAGAGCAAGCCCCACGAGGCGCTGAGCTGGTTCCGCGCGCACCTCGAGCGCTCGCTCGCCCTCATCGAGCGCGTGGCGCCGGGCCGCGACGCCGCGATCGTCGACGTTGGCGCAGGCGAGTCGACTCTGGTGGACGACTTGCTGGCGCGCGGATACCGGCGCGTCACGGCGATCGACGTGTCGCAAACGGCGGTCGACGCGGCGCGCAGGCGCCTGGGCGAGCGCGCGCGCGAGGTCGAGTGGCTGGTGGCCGACGTCACGCGGGCTGCGCTGCCCGCCGGCGCGTACGACGTGTGGCACGACCGGGCGGTCTTTCACTTCCTCACCGGCGCCGCCGAGCGGGCGGCCTACGTGCGTCAGGTGGCGCGCGCCGTGAAGCCGGGCGGGCACGTGATCGTCGCCACCTTCGGACCGCAGGGGCCGACGAAGTGCAGCGGGCTGGAAGTGGTGCGCTACGACGCCCGCGCGCTGCACGGCGAGTTCGGCGCGCAGTTCCGCCTGATCGAGAGCGACATCGAGCTGCACCGCACGCCCGCGGACGCCGAGCAGCAATTCCTGTATTGCCTGTGCCGCGTCGAGCGCCCTTAAGCGCCGCTTCAGGCTGCGGGACTAGGCTGCGCGCATGCGTATGCGGGAATTCCTCCTCGCCATTGCGCTCCTCGCTCCGGCGCTCGCCGGCGCCACAATGCTGCCGCCGCGCGCAGAGCACGCCCTCGCGCGCGGCGACGTGCGCGCCGAGGAGCGGCTCGCCGCGCTCTACGACCAGGGCCGCGGCATGGCGCCCGACCCTGTGGTCGCGGCTCGGCTGTACCGCGACGCCGCGCGCCGCGGCAGCGGCGCCGCGCAGCTGAACCTCGCGCAGATGTACCTCGAGGGCCGCGGCGTGCCGCCCGACCCGGTCGAGGCCTACGCCTGGGCGGACGCCGCCGCAGCGAACGGCGAGCCGGGGGGCGAGCACATCATCGACCAGCTCGCCAAGGTGATGCCGCAGGCGCAGCGAGAGCGTGCGCGCTCGCGCGCCGCGCGCTACGTCGAGCTGTACGTGAGCGACTTCAGCCCGAGTTGACCGCGCGGGGCGCAACGCGGTTAAAGTTGCGCCCGTGGAAGACCGCGACGCACCGCAGGAAGTGCGCAGCTGGATCGACGCCGCCCGGCGCGTGGTGGCGCTCACCGGCGCGGGCATCTCCACCGACTCGGGCATCCCCGACTTCCGCGGGCCGAACGGCGTCTGGACGCGCAACCCGGCCGCCGAGAAGCTCTCCACGCTGCAGCACTACCTTGCGGACCGCGAGCTGCGCAAGGCCGCCTGGCGCGGGCGCCTGGACTCGCCCGCCTGGAGCGCGCGCCCGAACGCGGGGCACCTCGCGCTCGCCGAGCTCGAGCGGCGCGGCAAGCTGCATGCGGTGGTGACGCAGAACATCGACGGGCTGCACCAGAAGGCGGGCAACTCGCCCGAGCGCGTGATCGAGGTGCACGGCACGATCCACTTCGTCACCTGCTGGAGCTGCGGCTGGAAGGGCCCGATGCAGCCGGTGCTCGAGCGCCTGCGCGCGGGCGAGGAGGACCCGCCCTGCGCGCTGTGCGGCGGGATCCTGAAGAGCGCCACCATCTCCTTCGGCCAGCAGCTCGTGCCCGAGGTCATCGCGCGCGCCATGCAGGCCGCGGAGGAAGCCGACCTGCTGCTCGCGGTCGGCTCGAGCCTGCAGGTCTACCCGGTCGCGGGCGCGGTGCCCGCGGCGAAGGCGGCGGGCGCGAAGATCGTGATCGTGAACGCCGAGCCGACGCCCTTCGACGACATCGCCGACGCGGTGCTGCACGGAAACATCGGCGAAGTGCTGCCGCGCCTGTGCGCGCCCTAGCGGCGTCCTTCAGCGAATCAGCTCCAGCAGTGGCCTGTGGTAGCCCTGCACAAAGACGAAGGCCAGGCCGACCGCCGTCAGGACCGCGACGCCGAGATACTGGAGGGCGACCTGCACGCGGCGCAGCTTCGAGTTGCCCATCAACCGAGGTCGCAACGATGTCCATAACGCCGGCCTGAATACCAGCGCCCAGACCGGAAGAGTCAATCCGAGTCCCACCAGCGCCAGCGTGGCGGCGCCCTCGAGCGGCGAGGGCGCACCGAATCCGCCGTAGAAGAGCGCCAGGCCGATGTAGCCGCTGGGGGGCGGAATCACGGCCAGCAGCCAGGGAAGCGCCGTGGAGCGCCGCGGCAGAACGCACAACCCGGAGGCCCCGAGACGCGCCTGCCGGATCGTCGTGTAGAGAAGATACGCGGCCGCGCCCAGAAGCAGGACGCCCCAGGGCTTGCGCAGGGTCGTTCCGAGTATTCCCGCGGTCGCTCCGATTAGGGCCAGCACGCCGATGCGGACCAGAGCGAGCGTCGCCACCTTGCTTCGCTCGGTTTGCGTGCTCGCCCACACCAGCGTGCCGCAGCCGCAAGAAGGATTGATGTTGAACAAGAGGCCTGCCACCACGGCCAGGGGATATACGTACCAGGATGTCATCGCGGCGCGATCCCGACGGCCTCGCTCAGGCGGCGAGCCGGTAGCGGCCCGCTTCCTCGCGCACGCGGCCTGCGGAGGCGAGCGAGGCGAGGTGCTGGACGATCGTGCGCCGCTCGGCGTCCTCGACGAACACGTCCCGGTGGCCGCGCGGGTACATGAAGCGGTGCGCGGCGAGCTCTTCGAGCGTGCGCGGCCCGGCTTCGCCCAGATGCGCGGCGATCGCGTGCTCGCGCGCCTCGAGCTTCGCCGCGAAGGCTTCCAGCAGCGCGAGGAACGCCGCGCGCTCGGTGATCGCGCCCTTGTGGTGCGAGGTGATCCAGACGCGCGCCGGCACCTGCGCGACCGCGCGCAGCGTGCGGCGGAACGCGTCCAGGCTCGAGGTCGCGTCGCCGTAGTACGGCCCGAAGGAGGACAGGTCGATGTCGCCGATGAAGGCGATGCCGCCCGGCTCGACGAGCAGCACGCTGTGCCCGCTCGTGTGCCCGGGCATGTGCAGCGCGCGCACCGTCACGCCGCCGCCCAGGTGCCAGGCCGCGCCGTCGCCGTAACCCTCGGCGTCGGGCCGGGCGACGTAGTGGAACTCGCGCTCGATCTTCGCCTTCATCGCGGCGAGCGCCGGCGGCGCGTAGCCGTAGTGGCGCGCGAGGCCTTCCCAGCTGCGCAGCGCGGCGAGATCGCCCTGCGGCGCGAGCACCCGCGCACGCGGCAGCAGGTGCAGCCCGGCGATGTGGTCCTCGTGCACGTGGCCGAGGATCACCAGCTCGGCCGCGCGCAGCGCGGGGATGCGGTTCGCGACCAGCGGCGTGTCGAAGGCGGCGAGCGTGTCGCCGCCGCGCACCAGCAGCTGGTTGCCGTCGGGGTACTTGCCCGATTTCTCGCCCAGGTAGACGCTTACCGGGCCGAACTGCAGGGAAGGGCTCAAGGTCCGGAGTTCCTCGATCGCGGCCCTTTACTCTACATTACGCGTATGCGCATCGTCGTCGTCGGAGCCGGGCCCGCGGGACTGCTTTTTTCGCTGCTCGTCAAGCGGCGCTTCCCCGCGTGGCGCGTCGAGGTGTCCGAGCAGAACGCGCCGGACGCCACCTTCGGCTTCGGCGTGGTGTTCTCGCAGGGCGCGCTCGCCTTCCTCGAGCGCGACGCGCCCGACCTGCACCGCGAGCTCGCCGGGCGCATGGAGAGTTGGCCGATGCAGCGCATCGTGCACCGCGGCGAGCGCGTTGACATCGACGGCAATGGCTTTTCCGCGATCGCGCGGCTCAGGCTCAACCAGCTTCTGCAGGGGTTCTGCCTCGAGGTCGGGGTCGAGATCCACTGGGGAAGAACCATTGACTCGTTGGAGCAGCTTGGCGCGCCCGAGCTCGTTGTCGGTGCCGACGGGGTCAACTCGCTCGTGCGGCGCGCGCTCGAAGCCGAGTTCGCGCCTCAGGTGCGCTGGCTCACCAACAAGTTCGCCTGGTACGGCACCGCGCAGCGCTTCGACTGCCTGACGCTGACCTTCCGCGCAAGCGCCGACGGCGCCTTCGTCGCGCACCACTACCGCTACGCGCCTGACATGAGCACCTTCATCGTCGAGTGCGACGCCGCCACCTGGCGCCGCGCCGGGCTCGACCGCATGCCGGACGCCGAGTCGCGCGCCTACTGCGAGCGCGTGTTCGCCGACGACCTCGGTGGTCACGCGCTCGTGTCGAACAAGTCGGTGTGGCGTCAGTTCCCGCTGCTCGCGAACCGGCGCTGGAGCGCGGACAGGGCGGTGCTGATGGGCGACGCGCTGCGCACGGTGCACTTCTCGATCGGCTCGGGCACGCGCCTCGCCTTCGAGGACGCGATCGCGCTCGACCGCGCGTTCGGCGAGGCGGGCGCAGACGTCCCGGCGGCGCTCGCCGCCTTCGAGCGCGAGCGCCGCCCGGTGGTGGAGAAGCTGCTGCGCGCCGCTGAGCTGAGCTCGTTCTGGTACGAGGACTTCCCCGCCAGGATGGCGCTCGCGCCCTGGCAGCTCGCCTACGACTACATGACGCGCAGCGGCCGCATGAGCGACGCGCGGCTGGCCGAGATGGCGCCGCAGTTCATGGCGCGGATAGCGGGGGCGCGCAAGGCTTGACCTGCATCAAAGTGCCGGGCGCTGGCGCGGGCTCAAATCTCCGCTACACTAACTGACGCGATTCTTACCATCGCAAGGAGGGGGAGATGGCACAACACAAGCTGCTGCAGGACCGCCGCAAGTTCCTCAAGACCGCCGCCGGCGCGGCGGTGCTTACCACGGGCGCACTGCACGCGCCCTACATCATGGCGCAGGCCGCGAAGATCAAGGTCGGGTTCCTGCTGCCCTACACGGGTACCTACGCACAGCTCGGCGTCGCGATCACCGACGCGTTCAAGCTGCACGTGAACGAGAACGACGGCAAGCTCGGCGGGCGCGGCATCGAGTACGTGCAGGTCGACAGCGAGGCGAACCCGGCCAAGGCGACCGACAACACCAATCGGCTGGTGAACCTGGAAAAGGTCGACGTGATCGTCGGCCCGGTGCACTCGGGCGTCGCCGCGGCGATGGTGCGCATCACGCGCGAGTCGGGAACGATGACGATCGTCGCCAACGCCGGGGCGGACGCGGTGACCGGGCCGCTGTGCGCGCCGAACATCTTCCGCACCTCGTTCACCAACTGGCAGCCGGCCTACCCGATGGGCAAGGTGCTCGCCGACCGCGGCATCAAGAACGTGGTGACGCTCACCTGGAAGTACGCCGCGGGCGAGGAGGCGATCAACGGCTTCAAGGAGGGATTCACGCAGGCGGGCGGCAAGGTGACTAAGGAGCTGACGCTGCCCTTCCCGCAGGTCGAGTTCCAGCCACTGCTCACCGAGATCGCCTCGCTCAAGCCGGACGCGGTGTTCGTGTTCTTCGCCGGCGGCGGCGCGGTGAAGCTGGTCAAGGACTACGCGGCGGCGGGTCTGAGGAGGACCATCCCGCTGTTCGGCTCGGGCTTCCTCACCGACGGTACGCTGCAGGCGCAGGGCGAGGCCGCGCAGGGCATCGAGACGACGCTGCACTACGGCGACAACCTGATCCAGCCGAAGAACCTGGCCTTCCGCGCGATGTACAACAAGGCCACCGGCCGCGAGGCAGACGTGTACGCGGTGCAGGGCTACGACTCGGCCCAGTTGCTCAGGATCGGCCTGGAGGCGGTGCGCGGCGACATGAAGGCGAAGAAGAACATGATCGGCGCCATGGAGGCCGCAGTCGTCGACAGCCCGCGCGGCAAGTTCACGCTGTCCAAGGCGCACAACCCGGTGCAGGACATCTACCTGCGCGAAGTCGTGGGGCTGGAGAACAGGGTCGAGGGTGTCGCTCACAAGGCGCTCGCTGACCCGGCGCGCGGCTGTAAGATGGCCTGACGTTGCCGGCGCGCCGGCGGTTCGCAGGAAAAAACCGGCAGCATCGCTGCCGGTTTTTTTGTTGCTGAAATGGATTTCGCGACCTTCCTGATCCAGCTGCTGAACGGCGTGCAGTACGGGCTGCTGCTGTTCCTGATCGCGAGCGGGCTGACGCTCATCTTCGGCATCATGGGCGTGATCAACCTCGCGCACGGCAGCTTCTACATGGTCGGCGCGTATTTGGCGTTCTGGCTCACCGGTGCGCTCGGCAATTTCTGGCTCGCGCTGCCCGCGGGCATCGCGCTCGCGGTGCTGCTGGGCATCGCGCTCGAATGGCTGCTCATCCGCCACCTCTACCGCCGCGACCACCTCTACCAGGTGCTGCTCACCTACGGCCTGATCCTGGTGTTCGAGGAGCTGAGGTCGCTTCTGTTCGGCGACGATGTGCACGGCGTGACGGTACCCAATCCGTTCAACTTCTCGATCCGGCTCACCGACACGCTAAGCTACTCCGCCTACCGCCTGGCGATGTCGGCGATCTGCCTCGTGCTCGCCGCGGCCATGTACTGGACGATCGCGCGCACGCGGCTCGGCATGATGATCCGCGCCGGCAGCGTCAACCGCGACATGGTGCAGGCGCTCGGCATCAACATCGGCCTGCTGTACCGGCTGGTGTTCGCGCTCGGCGTGGCGCTCGCGGCCTTCGCCGGCATGCTTGCGGCGCCGTCATCCTCGGTGTTCCCCGGGATGGGCAATCAGGTGCTGATCATCTCCTTCGTGGTGATCGTGATCGGCGGCCTGGGCTCGATCAAGGGGGCGCTGGCGGCCGCGCTGCTCATCGGTCTCGCGGACGTGTTCGGCCAGGTGCTGCTGCCGCAGCTCTCGGGCATGACCGTGTACCTGGTGATGGCGGCGGTGCTGCTGTGGCGCCCGCGCGGCCTGTTCGGCAGCGCATGATCGGGCGCGCCGCCGCGCTGCGCGCATTTCTCGCCGCGACGCTGCTGGCGCTGCTCCTCTTTCCTCTGATCGGGGAGAAGTTCTACCTGCAGTACGCCACCAAGATCATGACGATGGCGATCTTCGCCATGAGCCTCGACCTGCTGGTCGGCACCACCGGCCTGGTGAGCCTGGGTCACGCGTTGTTCTTCGGCGTGGCGGGCTACGCGCTCGTGCTGCTCGGCGGCCTTGGCGATGTGAGCCTTTGGTGGACGCTGCCCGCCGCGATGGCGCTCGCGGCGCTCGTCGCGCTCGTGGTCGGCGCGCTCGTGCTGCGCACCTCCGGCATCTACTTCATCATGGTGACGCTCGCCTTCGCGCAGATGACGTACTACTTCGTGCGAGATTCGCAGTACTTCGGCGGCTCGGACGGCAAGTACCTGAACGCGAGGCCCTCGCTCGGCCTGTTCGGCTGGCGGCTCGACCTGGAGAACACGCTGCAGCGCTACTACCTGGCCCTCGCGCTCGCGGCGGCGGTGTACCTGCTCCTGCGGCGCGTGCTCGCCTCGGCCTTCGGGCGCGTGCTGGTGGGCATCCGCGACAACGAGGCGCGCATGCGCTCGCTCGGCTTCGCGACCTTCCGCTACAAGCTCGCCGCCTTCGTGCTCGCCGGCGCGCTCGCCGGGCTGGCGGGCTACCTCACCGCGCTGCAGGACGGCATCATGAATCCGGAGCAGCTCGGCTGGAACCGTTCCGGCGAGGCGCTGGTGATGGTGATCCTCGGAGGCATGGGCACGCTCGCCGGGCCCGCGCTCGGCGCCGGCGCGCTGATGGTGCTCGAGCTCGTGTTCTCCACCTGGACGAAGTACTGGCAGCTGCTTCTCGGCCTGTTCGTGATCGGCGTGGTGTTGTTCCTGCCGCGCGGCCTGTTCGCGCGGAGCCGGAGCGGGCATGACTGAGGCCGCGCTGCGTACCGAGGGCCTGAGCCGCTCGTTCGGCGGCCTGCGCGCGGTCGCCGACGTGTCGCTCGCCTGCCTGAGCGGCCAGGTGCACGCTGTGATCGGCCCGAACGGCGCCGGCAAGACGACGCTCATCAACATGCTCTCGGGCGACCTCGCCCCGAGCGGCGGTCGCATCGAGCTGTTCGGCGAGGACATCACCGGCCTGCCGCCGGAGCGGGTGTCGCAGCGCGGCGTGGGGCGGAGCTACCAGAAGACAAACGTGTTCCTCGGTTTCAGCGCGTTCGAGAACTGCCGCCTGGCGGCGCAATCGAGACTGTCGACCTCGATGCGCTTCTTCCGCCGCGCCGAGCGCTACCCCGAGGTGAACGCCGCCGCCGAGCGCGCGCTCGAGGCCGCCGGCCTCGCGGCGCGCGGCGGGACGCCGGCGGCAGCGCTGTCGCACGGCGAGCAGCGCCAGCTCGAGATCGCGATGACGCTCGCCACCCAGCCGAGGGTGCTGCTGCTGGACGAGCCGCTCGCGGGCATGGGCGCCGAGGAGTCGGCGCGCATGGTCGCGCTGATCCGCGACCTGCGCGCGCGGCACGCGGTGCTGCTGGTCGAGCACGACATGGACGCGGTGTTCGCGGTCGCCGACGTGCTCACCGTGATGGTGAACGGCGCGGTGCTCGCGAGCGGGGCGCCGGCGGCGGTGCGCGCCAACCCCGAGGTGCAGCACGCCTACCTGGGCGAGGAGGGGCAGGATGACTGAGCCGCTCGTCGAGGCGCGCGGCCTGCACGCCTACTACGGGGCGAGCCACGTCCTGCACGGCGTCGACCTCGTCATCCGGCGCGGCGAGGCGCTCGGCCTGATGGGCCGCAACGGCATGGGCAAGACGACGCTCATCAAGACCGTGCTCGGCATCGTGCGCGCGCGCGGCGGCAGCGTGCGCGTGCGCGGCGAGGACGTGACGCGCGCGCCGACCTACCGCATCGCGCGCCTGGGCGTCGCCTACGTGCCCGAGGGGCGCGGCATCTTCGCGAACCTCTCGGTGCGCGAGAACCTGATCATGGCTGCGCGCCCCGGGCGCGAAGGGCGCGCCGACTGGACGTTCGAGCGCGTGCTCGAGACCTTCCCGCGCCTCGCCGAGCGCCTCGGCCACGGCGGCGCGCAGCTCTCGGGCGGCGAGCAGCAGATGCTCACCATCGGGCGCGCGCTGATGACCAACCCCGAGCTGCTCATCCTCGACGAGGCGACCGAAGGCCTGGCGCCCAAGATCGCGCGCGAGATCTGGGCCATCGTGCGCCGCGTGCGCGCCTCGGGCATCGCCGCCGTGATCGTCGACAAGAACTTCGCCGCGGTGAGCGCGCTCACCGACCGCAGCCTGATCCTGGTGAAGGGCGAGGCGGTGTACGAGGGCCCGAGCGCCGAGCTGCGCGCGCAGCCCGAGCTGCACCGGCGCTGGCTGGGCGTGTGATGCTCAGGCTCGATAACGTCAGCAAGCGCTTCGGCGACCGGGTCGTGCTGAAGGACGTGACGCTCGACGTTGGCGCGGGCGAGTACGTCGCGGTGATCGGCGAGTCGGGCATCGGCAAGTCGACGCTGCTCAACATCGTCGCGGGCCTCGAGCCGCTCGACGGCGGCGCGGTGTACTTCGGCGACGCCTGCGTCTCGGCGCTCGGCGACGACGCCGCCACGCGCCTGCGGCGCGAGCACTTCGGCTTCGTGTTCCAGGCCTTCCACGTCCTGCCGCACCTGAGCGTGCTGCAGAACGTCGGGCTGCCGCTGCTGCTGCGCGGCGTCGAGCCGGCCGAGCTCGAGGGCCGCGCGCGGCTGCTCATCGAGGCGGTCGGCCTCGGCGGGCGCGAGCGCAGCATGCCGCGCGAGCTCTCGGGGGGCGAATTGCAGCGCGTCGCCATCGCGCGCGCGCTGGTCGGCGACCCGAAGCTCGTGCTCGCCGACGAGCCGACCGGCAACCTCGATCCCGAAAACGCGCGGCAGGTGCTCGCGCTCTTCAGCGCGCAGGTCAAGGAGCGCCGCGCCGCCGCGATCCTCGTCACCCACTCGGAAGCCGCCGCCGCCGGCTGCGACCGGCGCTATCGCCTGACGACGGCCGGGCTGGCGCCGCTTGGGTGAATAGCGTCCTCGTAAAGGATGCTCACGGCTGAATCACCTGGTCGGCCTGCATCAGCAGCGACTGAGGGAGCGTCAACCCAAGCGCCTGCGCGGCCTTCAGGTCGATGATCAGATCGAACTTCGTCGGCTGCTGAAAAGGCAGATCCGCCGGCGAAGCGCCCTTGAGGATCCTGTCCACGTACTCCGCCGCGTGTCCCGGCTGGTCGGCATGGTTAGCCGAGTAGGTGAGCACCGCTCCCGCGAGCGGCCAGTCGACCGATCCCCACAGCGCCGGGATCGGGAAACGCTTGAGCAGGGCGACCAGCGTATCGCGATTCCTCACGCTGAACGGGTCCGAAAGCAGGACGACTGCGCTCGGTCGTTCCGCGGCCATCTTCTGGAAGGCTGCTTCCAGCTCCTCGGTGCGACCCACGCCTATGGGCACCATCGACAGCCCCAGACCGCCCGCCTTTGCGTTGAAGTCCTCGAGGTAATACGGGTGCGCAGGGTTGTTGCGGTTCCACAGAATCGCGACCCGGTTCGCGTTCGGCACGATCTCCTTGACGAGCTGCAGTCGTCTGCCGGCCAGCTCGGCACCGGTATCCCAGGTGAAGCCGGTGACATTTCCGTCCGGACGGGCGAGCGACTTGGCCACGCCCATCCGCACTGGATCGCTGACGTACAACGCGACGATCGGAATGGTTCTGGTGGCCGCGCGCGCGGCCATGAGGGCGGCGGGCGCCTGGGCCACGATCACGTCGACGGGCAAGCGAACCAGCTCACTCGCCGCGATCTCGGCTTCCTCCGCGCGCTGGAACCCGCGGTAGATGAGCGTCAGGTTCTTGCCCTCGACATAACCGAGCTCGCGCGCCCGCTGCAGGAATCGGTAGGTGGGCCCGTCAACCAGAGGCGTGCCGTACGCGAGCCAGCCAATCGTGTACCGTGCGCCCGCCGGCTCGGCGATGGCCGTGAACGGCACGCAAAGCAGCGCGCCGACCGCGGCGCGAAAGAGCAGTCGTTTCGCGTTCGTCATGTCGTGGACGATGACGTTACCCCTCGGGATGCCGCTCCGCAATGACGCTCTGGCCGGTGGACCGAAGATCAAGCAGTTATGCCGCAGCAGCGTGGGTGCGCTCATCGCGGACGAGGGGTCCTGATATGCTGCAGAAATTAAGGTCCGCGAGGTGCTAAGAATGTTGAGCGACGACGGTTGGTTTCTTGTGGCTACCCGTGGTAGCCATCGCCAGTTCAAGCACTCGACAAAGGCGGGTCGAGTCACGGTGCCCGGAAAGCCCAACGATGACCTCGCACCGGGTACACTGACTAGCATCCTGAAACAGGCAGGTTTGAAGAAGTGAGGCTCCAATGCGCTTCGCAATCGTGATCGAAAAGGCCGAAGGAAACTACTCGGCGTACGTCCCCGACCTTCCTGGTTGCGTCGCTACAGGGGCGACCATGGAGGAAGTCGAGGCTCAGATTCGCGAAGCGATCGAGTTCCATCTAGAGGGCTTGCGCGAGGACGGCACGCCGATTCCTCAGCCGGCCAGTCGCGTCGACTACGTTGACGTTGCGGCATAACAGCGCAGCCCACTCGGTCGCGCGGCGAAGCGTACCCGCCGATGCCCATCTGGGCGCGCCGCAGCAACGGCAGCATGAGCGACTGACGTTGAGGCGACATAGAATAGAGCTCCAGATCAAGAATTGCCGCACGTGCCCATAGATCATTTCCTCGTCTGGCTGATTGCCGGCTTCATCCTCGTCATCGTCGAGCTGGTGACGGGCACGTTCTATCTGCTCGTGCTCGGTATCGCCTGTTTCGCCGGCGCGGGCCTGGCGTACGCGGGCGGCGTGTTCGCCTGGCAGGCGCTGGTCGCGGCGGCGGTCGCGGTTGCCGGAGTAGTCTGGGTTCGACGGTACAAGAAGACGATCGAACCTAAACGTATGCAGGGGCTGGATTTTGGCCAGCCGGCCGCCTTCGATTCCTGGGTGAACAAGGGCGCCGGCCAGGCGCGCGTCAAATACCGCGACACGCTTTGGGACGCGCAGATCGCGGGCGATGTCGCCGGCGAGCGCGGTGAAGTTCTCTACGTCAATTCGATCGATGGCAACGCGCTCAAAGTTTCCAAGACCCGGCCCGCCTGACCTGACGCAGGCCCTTGATCAATTCTCGCGTTCGACGGGAGACAGCATGCTTGCGAAAGTCCTCGGCGTAGTCATCGTCACCATCATCATCGCGTTCTTCCCGGAATCCCGGCCGTTCGCGATCCCCTTCTTCATCGTCGCGCTGGCCGCGGTGTTCGTGATCGAGGGCGTGCGCGTCGTGCCGCAGCAGAACGCCTGGATCGTCGAGCGTCTGGGCAAATTCCACCAGGTGCTCGAGCCGGGGCTCAACGTGATCATCCCGTTCTTCGACCGCGTCGCCTACAGGCACTCGCTGAAAGAGGTGCCGGCGGACGTCGCCGAGCAGGTATGCATCACCAAGGACAACACCCAGCTCGCGGTGGACGGGCTCATCTATTACCAGGTCACCGACCCGCGCCTGGCCTCCTACGGTACCTCAGACTACGTCACCGCGATCGTGCAGCTCGCGCAGACCACGCTGCGTAGCGAGGTCGGCAAGATGGAACTCGACCAATCCTTGCAAAGCCGCGACGTGATCAACCGCCAGATCGTCAACGTGCTCGACGAGGCGGGCCGCTCATGGGGCGTGAAGGTGCTGCGCTACGAGGTCAAGAACCTGACCCCGCCGGAGACGATCCTGCGCGCGATGCAGGCGCAGATCACCGCCGAGCGCGAGAAGCGCGCGCTAATCGCCAAGTCCGAGGGCGAGAAGCAGCAGGAGATCAACTTGGCGGAGGGCGAGAAGCAGGCGGCGATCCTCAAGTCCGAGGGGCAGAAGCAATCGGCGATCAACAAGGCGCAGGGCGAGGCGACCGCGCTGCGCGTCGTGGCGGAGGCGACCGCGGCGGCGGTGGAGGCGGTCGCAACCGCGATCGGCAAGGAAGGAGGTCAGCAAGCGGCGAACCTCAAGGTCGCGGAACTCTATATCGGCGCGCTCGGCAACCTCGCCAAGACCAACAACACGATGATCGTGCCGACCAACCTCTCCGACGTCGCGAGCGTCGTCGCCTCGGCGATGACGGTGCTCGACAAGACGCGAGCGGGGGCAAAGCCTGCCTGATCGATTCGAATTGATCGTCAATCTGAAGACCGCTCAGGCGCTGGGCATCACGATTCCGCAATCGGTGCTCCTACAAGCGGATGAGGTCATTCAGTAGAGCCTGGGAATGACGGCTCGAGGCCGAAAGCAGGCCGAGGACGTGCGCGAGCATCTCGAGCCGGGCTTCGCGGAGGCCCGCTCGTCGCGGCCCCGCTCTCAGGCTTCCAGCGGACGCAGGCGGGCGATCATTTCGTTCCACGCCGCGACGGCTTCGGCGATGGCGGTCGCTTCGTCCTTGCCCTGCGCCGGAATCGCGGGACCGAGCTGTCCGCACACGGGGCAGACCACCCGGTAGACGATCTCGTCGCGCCCGTCCGCGGTGCGGCGGGTGCCGCGGCGCACGTCGACTTCTGCGCCGCAAGTGCAACGCCTGGTTCTCATGGTTCAAAATTGTAACTCTACGATCTTAGGAGACCCTTCGTGACCCGCAGCACCCAAGTTCTGCTCTGGACCGATTCGACCGCCGCCTATCTCGATGCGATCAAGGCCGCCGGCCTGGCCGAGCGCGTCGCGCTCGACACCCTGCCGCGCAAGGAGAAGCCTTCCGCCGAGCAGCTGGCGCGCACGGAGGCGCTGATGGCCTACACGGTCCCGCCGGGGGTGCTCTCGGCGATGCCGAAGCTGCGCTGGGCCCAGGCGATGACCGCCGGCGTCGAGGGCTGGCTCGCCTTGCCCGACCTGCCGGCCAAATTGACGCTCACCTGCGCGCGCGGGACGCACCGCGAAGCGATGCCGGAGAACATCATCGGCGCGCTGCTGTACGTCGCCAAGCCCTACGCCGCGGCGGTCGAGAACCAGAAGCAGAGGAAATGGGTCCACAGCGTCGCGCAGCCGCTGACCGGCAAGACCCTCGGCATCCTCGGCCTGGGTGCCATCGGCCAGGACGTCGCGCGCATCGCCGCGATGCTCGGCATGCGGGTGATCGGCACCAGGCGCCGGCCGGAGCCGATGCCCGACGTGGCCGAAGTGCTGCCTGCCGAGCGCACGCCCGAGGTGCTGGCGCAGTCAGACTTCCTGCTGCTGCTCTTGCCGGCGACGCCGGAGACCGACAACTTCATCAATGCGGAGCGCCTGGCGATGATGAAGCCGAGCGCGTGGCTGTTCAATTTCGGCCGCGGCCATCTGATCAAGGACGACGACCTGATCGCCGCGGTGAAGTCGAAGAGAATCGCCGGCGCCGTGCTCGACGTCTACCGGCAGGAGCCGCTGCCCGCCGAACATCCGTTCTGGGCGACCGCGGGGATCATCGTGCTGCCGCACATCGGCGGCCCGCACCCGCATCGCGACCGGTTCGTCGCGCGCCTCTTTGCCGAGAACCTGGGCCGTTTCCTGGACGGCAAGCCGCTCAAGGAAGTGGTGGACCGCAAAGCGGGATATTGACGCTGCGCTTGCATGTGCCGTCCTGCCTTGGCGCGCGGTTCCCGGCTGGATTATTCTCCGTTCGAAGCAAATTTCCAGAAGAGGAAACGTGACATGCGATCTCTCGTCGTTGCCGGCCTGACGCTTATTGCCGCTTTCACGGCGGGCTGCGCTGGTGACCCGAACAGCTCCCAGGCGGCGCAGTGCAGCGAGGGTTTGAACGTCGCCTACAAGGAGCTCGATTACGCCAAGGCCAACGGCTTCGACGGCACGGTGGAAGTGACCAAGGCCGCCAGCCTGCTCGGGGCTGCGAAGATCCAGGAAGAATTCGGCAAATATCCCAACTGCATAGACAAGGTCCATCGAGCGAGGGCCTATCTCGCCAAGTCCCGCAAATGATCCGCTAGCGGGTCAATCGGCTGCGGGCGGCGCGGCGCAGACCTGCTCGTAGCGGTAGCGCTGCTTGATGAGGCCGTTGTACTCGAAGACGTCGAGCGTCTTCTCGAAGGCCGCGCGCGTGATCTCGACGTGGGGCGTCCAGCAACCGAGCTTCTGGTAGGTGGCGATGCACTCGGCGAGCACGGCTTCGCCGATCTTCGGAAAGAACGGCATCTCGGCCCGCGCGATCTCCTTGGCCGGCGTCTCGTTCATGTAGCGGCGCGTCTTCCCGTAGGCGCGCATGAACGCTTTCGCCATGTCGCTTGCGAGCCACTCGCGCGTCGCCGCCAGGCTGGAGAAGCCGCAGGGACCGATTTGCTTGCCGACCTGCGCCACGATGTGCCCGAGGCCGTCTGCCTGCAGCTGCTGCGGGAACGGCCCCTGCTGCTGCACGTACTGGCCCTGGCCCTCGCGGAAGGCGCGGTCGATGTCCGTGGCGCCGCCGGGGCAGATCGGCCTGATCTTGGCGAAGTCGATGCCCGCCTTGTGGCAGGCGTACTTGAACATGGCGAGCGGCTGGCCGGCCTTGAACATGACGACCTCGGCGCCTTCGAGCTTCTTCCAGTCGAAGGCGGGATCGGGCTTGCGCCCGGTGAGGAAGAAGCCGTCCATTTCGTTCACCTGGGCGAAATGCACCGCGGGCGGCGTCCTGCCTTCGTTTAGCGAAGTGAAGCTGTAGCTCAGTGCCGACTGCACGACCTGCGCCGAGCCGTTCTGCAGCGCCGCGATCGCCGAGACGCCGGGCGGCGACACCGACCACTCGGGATCGAGGCCTTCGGCCTTGAGGAAGCCGCCGGACATCGTCGAGATGAGCGGCGAGTAGAAAGCCGAAAACAGCGTGAACTGGATCCTGATCTTTTCCAAGTCGATCCTCCGACGGCAGGTGTTACCCTTCCTCGCAAGGAGGGCGAACGATGCGCACGGTCCTCGGACGAATGATAACCGCTGCCTTGCTCCTGGCCGCCTGGCAGCCGTCGGTCTGGGCGCAGCTGGCGAGCGTCACCCGCAACGTGCCTTTGCATCGCGATGCGTCGACGAAGAGTCCAACGGTCGAGCACCTGCGAGAGGGCGAGCGGCTGATGCTGGTCGAAACGGCGCCGAAAAACGGCCTTTATCACGTCAGGACCGAGGACGAGCAGGTGGGATGGGTATGGTCCAGGTACGTGATCCTGTCCAAGTCCCCGCACACGCCCGGGCAGCCCACGATTCCGCAAGTGCCCCTTACCCCGGATGCGGCCTGCGATGCTGGACTGTGGAAGCATGTCTACCACCCGCACCGCCTCATCGTCGTGCACAGCTGCATCGCCGTGACCGGCGTCATCGTCGATGCCACGGCGGGCAGGGAATCCGACGGCGTGCGTCACGAAAGGGACGGCGACACGCATGGCTGGCTCAAGCCGGACTCCCAGTTCGAGAATCTGCTGAACGCGGGCAACCGGAGCGCGGAGGGCGGCAACCTGGTCTTCGAGATTGTCTGCAGATTTCCGGTCAAGCAGGCCGACGCCAAGTCGGCGTGCAAGGGCTATGAGAGCCCGATCGCCATTCCGCCCGTCGGCTCTCACGTCCGCCTCGTCGGAACTTATGTGCAGGACACGTTCCATGCGCAGTGGATGGAGATCCACCCCGTCTCCAGCATCACGGTGACTCCTTGAAGGCGGCTTGGGCGAGGCGTAGCATTTCCGCAAGTTTGGAAAAACGGGGGGAAGTAGAGCGGCGCTTTGTCTGACAAGGAGGCTTGCAATGTGCCATGAATGGTGGGACGAGATGGTGTATCAGGAGCGCGCGAGGATTGCGAAGGAACAGGCCGACAAGCTGAAGCAGTCGGCCGACAGGCTCGTGACGCCGCCGGGCGCGAAGCCCGAGACGAAGACACAACCGGACCGGCAGACGCAGCCCGAAGCGGTCCCGGTCTAGACCGAGGAGTCCCACCATGGCGCTCAAGGTGAGCAGAGTCGATACCTGGTCGGCGACGATCGACGATCGCGCCGGGGGCGCGGCAGACAGGATCGAGCCGCTTTCCAGGGCGGGAGCGAATTTCGAGT
Source organism: uncultured Pseudomonadota bacterium (assembly GCA_963739205.1). GTDB lineage: Bacteria > Pseudomonadota > Gammaproteobacteria > Burkholderiales > SG8-39 > DAHVFK01. Next base: position 42,753 of record CAVTZJ010000005.1, read on the forward strand.
TCGTGTTTACGCGGCGCACGCCCGAGCGGCCAGGCATGGGCGTCATGTTCGTCACGCCGGTGAAGGGCGCAAAGGTGCTTCAGGCGGCGCAGGCCGCGGGCTTCAGCAAAGCCGCGGACATGCACACGCTGCGCATCGAGGGGGCGGATCAGCGTGGGGTGACCGCCAAGGTGATGCGCTCGCTGGCGGATGCGCGCATCAGTTTCCGCGCGCTCTCGGCGAGCGCGCTCGGCAGGAAGTTCGTGGCCTTTCTGGTGCTCGACAGCGCCGAGGACGCGGCGAAGGCCGCGGGCCTGCTGCGCAGGCTGCGCTAGAGCGCGCCTTGCGCGCGGCCCGCTAACGGGACTTGCAATACAGGTTTCCGCGATCGAGCGTGACCGGCCTGCTGCAATCCTGCGTCGCGACGGGCACGCTCTGATCCATCGGGGCCGGCTTGTCCGCCGTATACATCGAGGTCTTCGAAGACGTTCCGGACATGCCGTACCACTGCGCCCGGTCGTAGGCGCAGGAAGCGGTGCCAAGCAAGACGATCAACGCTGCGCAAGTCCTGATGTAAGCCATCGCCATCCTCCGAATTGAGCCAGCCAGCGCCTTACTCTGCCACAGCTTGCGCGACCGCTGCTGCGCATAAATCATCGTTTCGAGCGGCCCGATGGTCGCCCGCCGTCCGCCACTGCTACCATGTGCGCCCCCGACCATCCGCTCTTTCGGAGGATTCCATGAAGCTGCTGCCGTCCGTCGCCGTTGCGCTGTCGCTCACGCTTGCCGCGACTGTCGCCGCGGCCGCACCGACCACGTCCGGGCTGGACGAGATCATCGCTACGGGCGTCCTCAGGGTGGGTACCACCGGGGATTACAAGCCCTTCAGCTACCAGGCGCCGGGAAGCGAAGGCTTCGAGGGGCTCGATATCGACCTGGCGAACGACCTGGCCAAGTCCCTGGGCGTGAGGCTCGAGCTAGTGAAGACGAGCTGGCCGACGCTCATGAAGGATTTCGAAGCCGGCAAGTTCGATATGGCGATGGGCGGCATCTCGATCACCCTGGACCGGCAGAAGAAGGGCTACTTTTCGAGCCCGGTGATGCGCGATGGAAAGACGCCGATCGCGCCGTGCGCGAACACCGACAAGTACCAAACTCTCGAGCAGATTGACCAGCCCGGAGTCAGAGTGATCGTCAACCCGGGCGGCACCAACGAGAAGTTCGACCGCGCCCACCTCAAGCGCGCGCAGATCGTCGTGTATCAGGACAATCGCACGATCTTCGAGCAGATCGTCGAAGGCAAGGCCGATCTGATGATCACCGACGCGGTCGAGACGCGCCTGCAGCAGAAGCTGCATCCGCAGCTGTGCGCGGTGCATCCGGACGCGCCGTTCGATTTCTCCGAAAAGGCCTACCTGATGCAGCGCGACGTCGCCCTCAAGCTGTACGTCGACCAGTGGCTGCACCGCCTGCGCGAGACCGGGGCGTACCGGACGGTGTACGACAAGTGGCTGAAGTGACGGCCTGAGGGCGGGGCCGGCGGGGCGGGGTGAGCGCGCGGCGCGGCCTGTCCGCCCTGACGCGCGAGCGGCTGCAGCGCTTTGCGCGCGTGCTCGTTTTGAGTGGGCTCATCGGGGCCGCGTATGGCATCCGCAACGAGTCCTCGGCCGCGTCGCTCGCCGTCAAGGCGCTCGCCGGTGCCGTCGACGGCGCGCTGATCGCCGCCTGCATCGCGGGTATCGAGATCTTCGCGCTGCGCTCCGGTCCGCTGCGCGCGATCGCGCGCTTGCCGTTCGCCTCGGTGCTCGCGCTGAAATCGGTCGCCTACGCCGGCCTCGCTGTCGCGCTGCTCGCGGCCCAGCCCGGCGAGCGCCTGGCGGGGGTGGGCCCGTACGGCGCCACCGATCTGGCGCGCACCGTCGGCTTCTCGCTCGTCGTGACCACGCTCTTCATCGTCCTGTACCAGGCGGCGGGGCTCGTCGGCTACCGCACGTTCCGCGAGCTGGTGCTCGGCAAATACCGGTCGCCGCGCGCGGAGCGGCGCTTCTTCCTGTTCATCGACGTCGTGGGCTCGAGCGCGCTGGCCGAGCGCCTCGGCCCGCTGCGGGCGCATCAGTACCTCTCGAGGCTGTTCACGCTGGCGGCCGAGCCGATCGCCGCGCGCCGCGGCGACATCTATCAGTATGTCGGCGATGAAATCGTGGTGACTTGGCCCGAGCGCGACGGTGCGCTCGATGCCCGTCCTATACGGTGCTACTTCGAGGTGTGCGCGGCGCTCGCTTCGCAGGCGGGCCTGTTCCGCGAGCGCTTCGGCGTCGTGCCGCAGCTGCGCGCGGCGCTGCACCTGGGCGAGGTGATCGTCGGCGAGGTCGGCGTGGAGCGGCGCGCGATCGTCTTCCACGGCGACGTGATGAATGCGACGGCGCGGCTCGAGCAGGCGACGCGCGAGCTCGGCTGCCGCTTCATCGCTTCTTCAGAGGCGCTGCGGGCGCTCGGGCCGCTGCCGGATCTCGTCTTGCGCGATCTCGGCGCGCTCGCCCTGCGTGGGCGCGAGGAGCCGCTGCGGGCCTTCTGCGTCGACGAGCGCGGCGGTCTCAGGGCTTGAAGCACCCAAACAGGCGCCGCGCGGGGTAGAGCAGCGCCTTGCCGCCCAGCGCCTCCTCGATGCGCAGGCCCTCGTTCCACTTCGCCATGCGCTCGGAGCGCGAGAAGCTGCCTACCTTGAGCTGCGGCACGCCCCAGCCCACCGCCAGGTGAACGATCGAGACATCTTCCGTCTCGCCAGAACGCGCGGAGACGATGGCGCCGTAGCCGAGCTCCCGCGCGGCCTGCCAGCAGACGAAGGTCTCGCTTACCGTGCCGACCTGGTTGGGCTTGAGCAGCACCGCGTTGCAGGCGCCGTCGGCGGCGCGCAGCTTCTGCTCGTTCGTGACGAAGTAGTCGTCGCCGACGATCTGCACGCGGCCGCCGGCGGCCTTGGTGAAGGCCTTCATCGCCGCCGCATCGGTCTCGGCGAAAGGGTCCTCGATCGAAACGATCGGGTAGGCCTCCAGCCAGCGCAGCAGCATCGCCTGCAGCTGCTCGGCCGACAGGGACCGGTTCTCGAGCGAGAGCTGATAGCGCCCGCCGCGCCAGAGCTGCGTCGCGGCGATGTCGAGCGCGATCGCGCAGTCGCGCCCGGGCTCGAGGCCGGCGTCGGCCATTGCGCCGACCAGCTCGGCGAGGCCTTCCTCGTTCGACTTGAAGGCGGGCCACCAGCCGCCTTCGTCGGCGACCCCGGCGAGCTGGCCGCGCTTGGCGAGGCGCGCGCCGGCGGCGCGGTACACCTCGGCGGTCCAGTCGAGCGCCTCGGCGAAGCTGCCCGCGCCCGTGCACACCAGCATGTAGTCCTGGATATCGACTCGGCCGCGCGCGTGCGCGCCGCCGCCGTAGATCTGGATCTGCGGCACCGGCAGCGCGACCGGCTTGTCGCCCGCGAGGTAGCGCCACAGCGGCTTCTTCGCCGCCGCGGCGGCCGCCTGCGCGCAGGCGAGCGACACGGCGACGATCGCGTTCGCGCCCAGGCGGCTCTTGTCGCGCGTGCCGTCGAGCTCGACGAGCTTGCGGTCGATCGCCCGCTGGTCCTCTACCTTTGCGGTGAGCAGCGCCTGCCGCATCACGCCGTTGATGTTCGCCGCCGCCTGGCGCGCGTCGATCGCCTTCGCTTCTCCCGCGCCGGTCGAGGCGCCCGAGGGCGCGATCGCGCGCCCGCTCGCGAGCGGCGTGCTACCGCGGCCGACGATCACCTCGGCCTCGACCGTCGGCCGGCCGCGCGAGTCCCACACGCGCCGGCCGCGCACGTTCAGGATCTTCGCCATGCCTCACGCACTTCGGACAGACGCGCCGGCGGCGCTTCGATCAGCGCGCCTGCGACGCGCCGCACGCGGTTCCGTTGCGAAGATTCGGTTATATATTCGACCGGCGACTTGCCGTCCACGCGCGCAAGCAGCAGGCCTGGGAGGAGGGAGGCTGCGCGTGCTTCGAGCACGGAGGGATCTTCCCAGGAGATTCTCTCAATATACGAAAGATAAAGAAAATCGAAACACGCAAGAAAACCCTCGCTCGCTGCCGGCACCCACAGGCACTTGAGCAGCAGGTGGTTCAGGCAGAAAGCGAGATCGAACGCCGGGTCGCCGTACCAGGCGCACTCCGCGTCGAGCAGCACCGGCCCGTCGGGGCCGACGAGGATGTTCTTCGGGCTGACGTCGCCGTGCACCAGCGCCACGCGCGTTGCCGCGGTGCGCGCGGCGAGCGCCTCGAGACGCGCGGCGAGGTCGGCATGCGCGCGCGCGGTGGCGAGCAGGTAGGGCTCGAGCCGGATCGCGCGGAAGCTCGCGTCGGTGGCGAATTCGGCCGCGATTCTCTCATCGCCGGCGGTGGCGGCGTGGATGCGCGCCAGGCGCCCGCCGACAGCGCGCGCGAAGCCGGCGTCGGCGCGCCCGGCGGCGAGCTCGGTCTTCCACAGCGGCAGCGCGCCGAGGTCCTGCATCGCGAAGCAGCCCGCCGCGTCGTCGCCGGCGAGCACGCGCGGCGCGATCCCCGGCACGATGCGGTTGGCGGTCTCGATCCAGCGCCGCTCGTAGCGATTGCGCTCCACCGGCGCCTCCCAGCGCTGCGTCGTCCTGAGGACGGGCAGCGCGCGCTTGACGCACAGCGTGCCGCGCGCGAGGCGGACGCGCCAGATGTCGGAGGACACGCCGCCCGCGAGCGGCTCGGCGCGCGGCGTCTCGCCCGCCTGCGCGAGGCCGCTGCGCCGCAGGAAGTCGAGCACCGCGTCAGGGAGCAAGCCGTTCGATGCGCCAGCCCGATCCATGCGCGCGGTAGAGCAGCCGGTCGTGCAGCCGGTCGGGGCGCCCCTGCCAGAACTCGATCGCCGAGGGCGCGAGCTGGTAGCCGCCCCAGTGCGCGGGGCGCGGCGGCTTTTCGCCGAAGCGCTGCGCGGCGTCCGCGAGCGCGCGCTCGAGCGTGGCGCGGTCGGCGACGGTCTCGCTCTGCGCGGAGGCCCAGGCCGAGAGGCGCGCGCCGAGCGGCCGGCTGTCGTAGTAGGCGTCGGAGTCCTGCGCGCCGATGCGCGCCACGCGCCCCTCGATCCTCACCTGGCGCTCGAGCTCGGACCACAGGAACACGAGGCAGGCCTCGGGCTGCGCGGCGAGCTCGCGCCCCTTGCGGCTCGCGTAGTTGGTGTAGAACACAAACCCGCCGTCCTCGACGCCTTTCAGCAGCACCACGCGCGCCGTTGGCGCGCCATCCGCGGTCACGGTGGCGAGCGTCATCGCGTTTGCGAGCGGCAGGTGCGCGTCGAGCGCTTCCTGCAGCCAGTGGCGGAACTGCTCGAGGGGATCCTTGTGCGCGTCGGCCTCGGACAGCCCCGCGCGCATGTACTCGTGCCGCAGGTGCGAGATCTTCATGCGGCGTCATTCTACAGTCCGATCCGGCGGTTGCGCGGCGCGGGCGCAGGGTGTAAATAAATACAAACCCCGTTCCACGCAAGGAGGGCCCATGCGCATCGCACCCCGGCCCCGCGCCGCGGCGCAAGCGAACCCGGCGCTCGAAGAGCTCGTCCTCGCCTACGATCGCGGGCGCGCGCAGACGCTTGCGCTTGCCGCGCCGCTGTCGGCCGAGGACTGCGCGCTGCAGTCGATGCCCGACGCGAGCCCCGTCAAGTGGCACCTCGCGCACACCAGCTGGTTCTTCGAGACTTTCGTGCTCGAGGCCGCGCTGCCGCGCTTCGCGCCCTACCGCGAGGAATTCCGCGTGCTGTTCAACTCGTACTACGTGGCGGTCGGCGAGCGCCATCCGCGTCCCGAGCGCGGCATGCTCTCGCGCCCCTCGCTCGACGAGGTGCTCGCCTACCGCGCGAGCGTGGACGAGCGCATGCAGGCGCTGGTCGCGCGGCATCCGGAGCGCGCGGCGCGCGTCGCCGGCACGATCGAGCTCGGCCTGCACCACGAGCAGCAGCACCAGGAGCTGATCCTGACCGACGTCAAGCACGCGCTGTCGCGCAACCCGCTCCTGCCCGCGTACCGCGCGCCGCGGGCGCAGGCCGTGGCGAGCCCCGCGCCGCTCGCCTGGTCGGCGCTGCCCGAGGGCCTGCGCCGCATCGGCCACGAGGGGGGCGGCTTCTCGTTCGACAACGAGCGTCCGCGCCACCGCGTAATCGTCGGCGCCTTCGAGATCGCCGGGCGCCTCACGACCAACACCGAATACCGGGAGTTCATCGACGACGGCGGCTACCGGCGCCCCGAGCTGTGGCTCGCGGAAGGCTGGGACACGGCGCGTGCGCTGGGCTGGCGCGCACCGCTCTACTGGCAGGAGCAGGGCGGCGGCTGGCGCCAGTTCACGCTCGAAGGGCTGCGCGCGCTCGAGCCGGAGGAGCCGGTGACGCACGTCAGCTATTACGAGGCCGACGCGTACGCGCGCTGGCGCGGTGCGCGCCTGCCGACCGAGGCCGAGTGGGAGACGGCGGCCGCGCCGCGGGCGATCGAGGGAAATTTCCTCGAGGACGGCGCTTTGCATCCGGCGCCCGCTGGGACGCGCGCGCAGTTCTTCGGCGACTGCTGGGAATGGACCGGCAGCTCGTACGCGCCGTACCCGGGCTTTCGCGCGCCCGCGGGCGCGGTGGGCGAGTACAACGGCAAGTTCATGGTCAACCAGTACGTGCTGCGCGGCGGCTCCTGCGCGACGCCGCGCTCGCACATCCGCGCGAGCTATCGCAACTTCTTCCCCGCCGCGGCGCGCTGGCAGTTCTCCGGCATCCGGCTGGCGCGCGACCCGTCCTGAATGCGGGGGCTGTACCCCTACGGCCACGGCATCAGCGCCGTGGACGTGCTCTACGAGCGCGAGCGGCTGAACGCGGTGCATCTGCTCGTCGAGCGCGGGCGCGCCGCGATCATCGACAGCGGCACCGCGCACGGCGTGCCGCGCGTGCTCGCGGCGCTCGAGTCGTTGGGGGTCGCGCCGCGCGACGTCGACTACGTCGTGCTGACCCACGTGCACCTCGATCATGCCGGCGGCGCCGGCCAGCTGATGGCGCACTGCCCGAACGCGGTGCTCACGGTGCACCCGCGCGGTGCGCGCCACATGATCGATCCGGGGCGTCTCCTCGCGGCGACAGTACAGATATACGGGGAGGAAACTACGCGCCGCGTATACGGCGAGGTGCTGCCGGTGCCCGCCGCTCGGGTGCTCGAGACGCAGGAGGGCGCGCGCATTTCGCTCGCCGGGAGGGAACTGCAGTTCTTCGACGCCCCGGGCCATGCGCGCCACCACGTCGTGCTGCGCGACACCGGTACCGGCCATCTGTTCGCCGGAGACACTTTCGGGCTGTCGTACCGCGAGCTCGACCGGGACGGAAGGCAATTCTCGTTCCCGACCACCAGCCCGTCTCAGTTCGATCCGCCGGCACTGCAGCGCTCGATCGGCCGCATGCTGGCCCTCGAGCCGCAGGCGATCTACGTCACGCATTTCGGGCAGGTGCGCGATCCGGTCCGCCTGGGGGCGGACCTGCGCCGCCTGATCGACGCCCATGTCGCCCTCGCCGAGCGCTGCCGCGACGCCGGAGCGCGGCGCAACGCGCTGCTCAGGAAGGGAATTGCCGCGCTGCTGCGAGAGGAGTCGCTCCGCCAGGGATGGACCCTTGCCGACGACGAACTCATGCGCGTATTCGCTATTGACGTCGACCTGAATGCACAGGGCCTGGAAGCCTGGCTCGACTCGGTTGCGGGTGGATAGCTTGCAACGCGCTTTGCGAAATGCGCGTTTTCCCTCTGAAAAACGTTGACACGCCGCGCAGGATTCGGCATCTTCACGTCACCGCTGCAAGACGGCGGCTAGATCATCCGAATATACGTTTCACGTATCGCTCAGAGGAGAAATCACGATGGCAAAGAAGAAGGCTGCGAAGAAGTCCGCCAAGAAGAAATCCGCCGCCAAGCGGAAACCGAATCCAGCATTCATGAAGCCGATGAATCCCGACGCGATGCTCGGGGCTGTGGTCGGCGCGAGCGCGATGCCGCGCACCGAAGTGACCAAGAAAATCTGGGCCTACATCAAGCGCAACGGGCTGCAGGACAAGAAGAACCGCCGCATGATCAATGCCGACGACAAGCTCAAGCCCGTGTTCGGCGGCAAGTCGCAGGTCTCGATGTTCGAGATGACCAAGCTGGTCAACAAGCACCTGAAGTAAGCAGATGATTCTAGTCGGCGCCGGAGGCTCCCGCCTCCGGCTGCCGCCGCGCCCCGCTCAGGCGGCGTGGTAGGAAGTCACCCGCTCCACCTCGTTTTTCGAACCGAGGATCACCGCCACTCTCTGGTGCAGCTTGTGCGGCTGCAGCTCGAGGATGCGCGTCTTGCCGTCCGTCGCCGCGCCTCCTGCCTGCTCGACGATGAGGGCCATCGGGTTCGCCTCGTACATGAGGCGCAGCCGCCCGTCCTTGTTCTTCGCGTCTCGGGGATACATGAAGATGCCGCCGCGCGAGAGGATCCGGTAGACGTCGGCCACCATCGACGCCACCCAGCGCATGTTGAAGTCTTTGCCGCGCGGACCGTCCTTGCCCGCCAGGCACTCGTCGATGTAGCGCGCTACCGGCGGCTCCCAGCGCCGCATGTTCGACACGTTGATGGCGAATTCCTGCGTGTCCTCGGTGATGCGGATGTCCGCGTGCGTGCGCACGAAGGTGTAGGTCTCGCGATCGAGCGTGAAGGCGTGCACGCCGTCGCCCACCGTCAGCACCAGCACCGTGGTCGGGCCGTACACCGCGAAGCCTGCGGCCACCTGCGCCGTGCCGGGCTGCAGGAACGCGCGCTCGTCCGAGCCGGAAACGCCCGGAGGGCAGCGCAGCACGGAGAAGATCGTGCCCACCGCGATGTTGACGTCGATGTTCGAGGAGCCGTCGAGCGGATCGAACAGCAGCAGGTATTCGCCGCGCGGGTATTGCGTCGGGATCGGGTGCGGCAGGTCCATCTCCTCGGAGGCGAGCGCCGCCAGGTTGCCGCCCCATTCGTTCGCCTCGAGCAGGATCTCGTTGGAGATCAGGTCCAGCTTCTTCTGCACTTCGCCCTGCACGTTCTCGGTGCCGGCCGCGCCGAGCAGATCGGCGAGCGCCCCCTTGTCCACCTGCGTGCTGATCGCCTTGCAGGCGCGCGCCACGGTCTCGATCAGCAGGCGCAGGTCCGCATTGATGAGGTTCTTGCCGCGCTGGCGCTCGATCAGGAACTGCGTAAGGGTGATTCTCTTCATCGCTGAATTTTCCTCCCGGCAAAATCTTCGGTGCTGCGCCGCGGGCGGTCAAGCGCGGCGCCGCCCGCCGAGCGTGATCCAGCCGCCGGCCACCAGGCACGCGGACATCGCCAGGAACACCGGCGCCATGCCGAGCGCCGTACCGAGCGCGCCGAACAGCAGCGGCAGCGTGGTCGAGCTGGTGCTCAGCATCGCGGTGCGCACCCCGACCACCTCGCCCTGGCGCCCGGTCGGCGACGCCGCGTACAGCAGCGCCATGATCATCGGCTGCGCGGCGCCCAGGCCGAGGCCGAGCAGGAAGGACAGCGGGATCAGCGTCGCCGCGTCGCGCGCGAGCGGAAACAACGCGAACGCGCTGCCCGCGGTGAACATCGCCCCGCGGATCACCGTCCACTCGCGCAGCCGGCGCGCGAGCGCCGGCATCAGCAGGCGAACGCAGAACGTGGCGCCCGCGAAGCTGCCCATCACCACGCCGATCGTCGACGCGCTCAGGCCGATGGCCGTACCGTAGACCGGCAATGCGAACGAGAACAGGTCCCATCCCATCGCCAGCGCGCCGCTCACGAGGAAAGCTGCACGCAGCCGCGGCTCGGCGAGCAGCTCGAGCAGCCCGCCCGGGGTGACCGCGCCGCGGCCGCCGTGTCCCTGCGGCAGCGCGCGGCGTCGCATGAAGAGCGGCACCAGCGCGATCGCGGGTGAGGCCGCGAGCGCGAGGAAGGTGGCGCGATGCCCGACCGAATCGATCGCGAACCCCGCCAGCATCGGGCCGACGAAGCCCCCGGTCGAGAAGCCGAGCGCGAGCCAGCTGAAATTGCGCGCGCGGTCTTCCGGGCCGCCGAGCGCCCCGGTCATGTTGTTGAGCACGACGAAGTACACGCCGAAGCCGGTGCCGATCGCGACCGCGGCCGGGAACAGGGCGCGCACGTCCGGCCAGACGAAGGGCAGCAGCAGCCCGGCGAACACGGCGCAGGCCGCCACCGCGACCGGCGGAAAGACGCCGATGCGGTCGACCAGCCTGCCCACGGGCACCGAGATCAGCATCGAGAGCAGCGCGAACAGCGACATCAGCACGCCGACGGCGAGCGGCGAAGCGCCTTCGTGCAGCGCGAACAGCGACACCGTCACGCGGCTGCCGGTGTAGGCGAGGTGATTCAGCACCGTGATCAGCACGACGAGCGGCAGGTTCACGCCGGCGCTCTCCTGAGCGACACCAGCGCCACGCCGAGGCAGGTGACGGCCACGCCGACGAGCGTCAGCGCGCTCGGCGCGACGCTGTAGACCAGGTACTCGAGCGCCACGGCGATGACCGGCGGCAGGTACAGCAGGCTCGTCACGCGGGTGGCCTGCCCGCGACGCATGAGCACGTGCAGCGTATTGAAGGCGAGGATCGAGCCGAGGATCACCAGATAGGCGAGCGCCGCCCCGAGCTGCCAGGACCAGGCGACGCGCGCGCCCTCGATTCCCCAGGCGAGCGGCGCGACCGCGAGCGCGGCCGCGGCGAGCTGGATGAACGCGCCGCTATACAGATCGGCATTGCGGCAGAAATGGCGCTGGTACAGCGTTCCGGCCGTGATGCCGGCGAGGCCGATCGATACCGCGGCCAGGCTGCGCGCGCTCATCGCGTGCACGTCGATGCGGTGCCACACCACGAGCGCGACGCCCGCCAGCCCGATCGCCACGCCGGCCCACTGGCGCGGCGTGAGGAGCTCGCCGAGCCAGCGCGAGGCGATGAGCGCAGTGAGCAGCGGCTGCGCGGAAAAGAGCAGGGCGACGATGCCTGCCGAGATGCCCCAGTACTGCCCGTAGTGGCTGCCGCCGAGCTGCACCGCGTGCAGCAGCAGCCCGGCGATCACCAGGTGCGCCCACTCGCGCGGCGCGCGCGGCCAGCGCGCACGCCGCAGGGCGAGCACCGGCACGAGGCAGGCCGCGGCGAGCGTGAAGCGCAGCGCGAGGAAGGTGAACGGCGGCGCGTAGTGCAGGCCGGTCTTGGTGGCGAGATAGCCCGAGCCCCACACCCAGACGAAGAACCAGGCCAGCAGCCTGTCGCTGCTGTGCCCGGCCGGCGCAGCCGGCCGCGATTCGGGCGGGGCGCTTGCGCTCAGGTCCAGATCGGCGGCGCGGTGAGCCCTGCGGTCTCGGGCTGCCCGGTCATCAGGTTCGCGTTCTGCACCGCCTGTGCGGCGGCGCCCTTGCCGAGGTTGTCGATCGCGCCGAGCGCGACGACCAGGCCGGTCTCGGCGTTCACCGCGTAGGACAGGAACGCGAGGTTCGAGCCGGTGGCCCACTTGGTGTGCGGGCCGCGGCCGTCGGTGGCGTCCACCACCCTGACGAAGGGCTCGTCGCGGTAGCCCATGCGCGCGCTCGCCGCGAGGCGCGCCGCGTCGGCCTTGCCGCGCGGCCGCGCGTAGCAGGTGGCGAGGATGCCGCGCGTCATCGGCACCAGGTGCGGCGTGAAGGCGAGCGTCGCCGGCCGGCCTGCGAGGCGCGTCAGCGCCTCGCGCATCTCGGGCACGTGCGGGTGCTTCGCCAGGCCGTAGGCGAAAAGGTCCTCGCTCGTCTCGACGTAGCCGAAGTCGGCGGCGCCGCCGCGCCCCGTGCCCGTAACGCCGCTCTTCGCGTCGATCACGATGCCTTCGGGCTCGACCAGGCCGTCGCGCACCAGCGGCGCGAGCGCGAGCAGCGCCGCCGCGGGGTAGCAGCCCGGGTTGGCGACGCGCGCGGCGCCCTTCAGCTTCTCGCGCTGGCCGGGCAGCTCGGTCAGGCCGTAGACCCAGCCCTCGGCGAAGCGGTGGTCGCCGCCGACGTCGAGCACCTTGATGCTGCGCGGCACGCGCGCCAGCGGCTCGCGCGACTTGCCGGTCGGTAGCGAGGCGAACAGCAGCTCGATGTCGCGGATCCTGTCCGGCTCGAAGGGCTGGATGACGATGGCGCCGGCGGGGTGGCCCGCGAGCGCCGGAAAGCGCTGCACGAGCGACTGGCCGGCGGTCGACTCACCCGCCGCGTAGGCGAGCTCGAAACCCGGATGCGAGAGGCACAGCCGCAGCAGCTCGCTGCCGCCGTACCCGCTGATGCCTACGATGCCGATCTTCATGACCGACATCGTAAGGCAAGTTCAGCGGCCTTGCAGCGCGGCGATTCGCTTTTCGATCGGCGGGTGCGTGGCGAACAGCGCCATGATTCCGCCGTGGTCGCTGATGCCGAAGGCCTTCATGCTCTGCGGCAGCTGGCCCGACTGGAGGCTGCCCAGGCGCGCGAGCGCCGCCATCATCGGCTGCGGCGTGCCGAGCAGGCGGGCCGAGCCGGCGTCGGCGCGGAACTCGCGCCGGCGCGAGAACCAGGCGACGATGAGCGAGGCGAGCACGCCGAAGACGATCTCGCACACGATCATGGTGACGTAGAAGCCGGGGCCGACGCCGCGCTCGGTCTTGAATACCGCGCGGTCGACGAAGTAGCCGACGACGCGCGACAGGAACACGACGAAGGTGTTGACCACGCCCTGGATCAGCGTGAGCGTGACCATGTCGCCGTTGGCGACGTGCGTCACTTCGTGCCCGAGCACCGCCTCGACCTCGTCGCGGCGCATCGACTGAAGGAGTCCCGTCGACACGGCGACCAGCGCCGAGTTGCGGAACGCGCCCGTCGCGAAGGCGTTCGGCGCTCCCTCGTACACCGCCACCTCGGGCATGCCGATGCCGGCGCGCTCGGCGAGCCGCTTGACCGTCTGCACCAGCCAGTATTCGCTGCTGCCCTCCGAGCCGTCGATGATATGCGCGCCGGTGGACCACTTGGCGATCGTCTTGGACATCAGCAGCGAGATGAACGCGCCGCCGAAGCCGATCACGGCCGCGAACACCAGCAGCGAGCGGTAGTCGATGCCCTGCTGCGTGAGATAGCGGTCGACGCCCAGCAGGCTGACGACGACGGAGAGCACCACCAGGACGGCGAGGTTGGTCGCCAGGAACAGGACGATGCGCTTCATTTTTCGGGGTCTCCTTTCGAATCCGTCATATTGGGGCAGGCCGGGCGCGGCGCAAGAGGGCGCCTCAGTCCCGCTCCACGGCGAGCAGCTCCTTCGCTTCCTCCTTGCTCTCCGAGCCGATGCCGTGCGTGTCGCCCGGGTCGTGGTCTTTCAGGCGGAAGCGCTTGCCGCGCGTCACGCGGTGCGGCTCGACGAACTTGCGCGGGGTCTTGAGCACCGACTTGTCCACGGCGCTACTCCAGGGGCAGGGTGGGGGAGAAATGCCGGTCGCCGTGCACCGCATCGACGCGCTTCACCGGCGGCCAGTACTTGGCGCTGCGCAGCACGGGCAGCGGATAGACGGCCTCCGCGCGGCCGTACGGGTGCGGCCAGTCGCCGGCCAGCTCCTCGGCGGTGTGCGGCGCATTGCGGATCGGGTTGTTGTCGCGCTCCCAGGCGCCCGCGGCGATCTTCTGCAGCTCGCCGTGGATCGCGATCATCGCCGCGCAGAAGCGGTCGAGCTCGGCGAGCGATTCGCTCTCGGTGGGCTCGACCATCAGCGTGTCTGGCACCGGGAAGGACACGGTCGGCGCGTGAAAGCCGTAGTCCATGAGGCGCTTGGCGACGTCCTCGGCATTCACGCCGTACCGCTGCTTGAGGCTCCTCAGATCGAGGATGCACTCGTGCGCGACGCGCCCGCCGCGCCCGGTATAGAGAACGGGAAAGTACGGCGCGAGGCGCGCCGCGACGTAGTTGGCCGCGAGGATCGCGCGCTCGGTCGCGAGCCGCACGCCCTCGGCGCCCATCATGCGCAGGTACATCCACGAGATCGGGACGATCAGCGGGCTGCCGAAGGGCGCGGCGCTCACCGTGCCGCTCGCGGGGCTCAGGCCCTCCTCGGGCACGAGCGGGTGGCAGGGCAGGTGCGGCGCGAGGTGCGCGGCGACGCCGATCGGCCCCATGCCCGGACCGCCGCCGCCGTGCGGGATGCAGAAGGTCTTGTGCAGGTTGATGTGGCACACGTCGGCGCCCAGGTCCGCCGGGCGCGCGAGGCCGGCGAGCGCGTTCAGGTTCGCGCCGTCCATGTACACCTGGCCGCCGGCCTCGTGCACCAGGCGGCAGATGTCGGCGACCGCTTCCTCGAACACGCCGTGCGTGGAGGGATAGGTGATCATCAGCGCCGCCACGCGCCCGGCGTGCGCCGCGAGCTTCGCCTTCAGGTCCGCGAGGTCGACGTTGCCCTGCGCGTCGCAGGCGACGATCAGCACCTCGAGCCCGGCCATGCGCGCCGAGGCGGGGTTGGTGCCGTGCGCCGAGGAGGGGATCAGGCACAGGTCGCGGCCGCGTTCGCCGCGCGCGACGTGGTAGTTGCGGATCGTCACCAGCCCGGCGTACTCGCCGTTGGCGCCGGAGTTGGGCTGCATCGTCATGCGCGCCAGGCCCGTAATCGCGGAGAGCGCCTGCGACATCTCGGCGAGCATGCGCGCGCTGCCGCGCGCCTGGTCGCGCGGCACGAAGGGATGCAGCTGCGCGAACTCGGGCCAGGACACCGGCGCCATCTCGGCCGCGGCGTTCAGCTTCATGGTGCAGGAGCCGAGCGGAATCATGCCGTGCACTAGCGAGTAGTCGCGGTTCTCCAGCCGTTTGAGGTACCTCATCATCTCGCTCTCGCTGCGGTGGCTGTGAAAGACGGGGTGCGTGAGGAACGCGTCGTTCCGCCGCAGTTGTGTAGGGATGCTTTCTTCCCTTGGGCTTTCCAAGACTTTTGCGTTCCCAGTCAGGACCCATGCCAAATCTCGGATGTCCTGCTCGGTCGTGGTCTCGTCGAGCGCCACGCCGATGCGGCTCCCGTCGTAGCGCAGGTTGATCTGCTTCTGCCTGGCCCTTTCCCGTATTTCCGCTGTCCTTTTTCCCGTTTCGAACGCGAGCGTCTCGAAATAGGAACTGAACAAAGGGTTCAATTCGGGCGCGACGCTCGCCGCGAGCTGGCGCGCGAGCCGGTTGCAGCGCTGCGCGATGCGCGCCAGGCCCTGCGGCCCATGCCACACCGCGTACAGCCCGGCCATGTTGGCGAGCAGCACCTGCGAGGTGCAGATGTTGCTCGTCGCCTTTTCGCGCCGGATGTGCTGCTCGCGCGTCTGCAGCGCCATGCGGTACGCGGTGCGTCCGGCGGCGTCCAAGCTCACGCCGATGATGCGCCCCGGCATCTGGCGCACCAGCTCCGTGCGGCAGGACATGTACGCCGCGTGCGGGCCGCCGTAGCCGAGCGGCACGCCGAAGCGCTGCGCCGAGCCGAGCGCCACGTCCGCGCCGAGCGCGCCGGGCGACTTGAGCAGCACGAGCGCGAGGGGGTCGGTGCCGAGCGAAACGAGGCCGCTGTCGGCGTGGATGCGGGAAACGACTTCCGCATGATCGGACAGTCCTCCCCACGTGCCCGGATACTGCAGGTGCGCGCCGAACACCGCGGCGGGATCGATGCGCGCCGGATCGCCGACGACGAGCGGGATCCCCATCCACTTGGCGCGCGTGGCGAGCACCGCGAGCACCTGGGGGTGGCAGCCGGAGTCGGCGAAGAACGCCTGCGCCTTGCTCTTTGCGGCGCGCCGTATCAGCGCCATCGCCTCGGCGGCGGCGGTCGCCTCGTCGAGCAGCGAGGCGTTCGCCACGGGCAGCCCCGTGAGGTCGCTCACCGTCTGCTGGAATATGAGCAGCGCCTCCAGGCGCCCCTGCGAGATCTCGGGCTGGTAGGGCGTGTAGGCGGTGTACCAGCCGGCGTTCTCGAGCACGTTGCGCTGGATCACCTGCGGCGTGTGGCAGGCGTGGTAGCCGGCGCCGATATAGCAGCGCCAGAGCTCATTCTCGCCGGCGAGCGCGCGCAGCGCGGCGAGCGCCTCGGCCTCGCCGAGCAGCGCGGGCAGCTCGAGCGGCGCCTTCTGGCGGATCGACCCGGGCAGCGCCTGCTCGACGAGCGCGGCGCGCGACGCCAGGCCGAGCGCGGCGAGCATTACGCGCTCGCCGTCCGCGTCGACGCCGAGGTGGCGCTCGAGGAACCCGCCGCCGCTCACTTGAAGCTCTTCCTGTAGGCGGCGGCGTCGAGCAGTCCGGCGAGCGCTGCCGGGTCGGAAGGCTTCACGCGGAACAGCCAGGCGCCGTAGGGATCCTTGTTGACTTCGCCGGGCGCCTCGGCGAGCGCCTTGTTCGCGGCCACCACCTCGCCGGCGAGCGGCGCGTACACGTCCGAGGCCGCCTTGACCGACTCGACCACCGCGCAGGCCTCGTCGCCGCCGAGCTTGCGGCCGACCTCGGGCAGCTCCACGTACACCAGCTCGCCGAGCGCGTCCTGCGCGTGGTCGGTGATGCCGATGCTCAAGCTGCCGTCGGCTTCCGCGCGCACCCACTCGTGCGACGCGGTGTACTTCAGGTTCTCCGGGACGTTCATCGCTTCCCTCCTGATTCAGACGAGTATCTTGCCGTGGCGCACGAACGGCGGGCGTACGACGCGCGCCGTGGCGCGCTTGCCTCGCAGCTCGACCTCGACGCGCTCGCCGGGCGCGTAGCCGAGCGGCAGGCGCGCGAGCGCGATCGAGGCCTGCAGCGTCGGCGAGAACGTGCCGCTCGTCACCTTGCCCGCGCCGTGCGCGCCTTGCACCGCCTGGTGCGCGCGCAGCACGCCGGCGCGCTCTTCCAGCACCAGGCCGAGCCGCGTGCGCGCGGGCGTCCGCGCGGCGAGCGCCGCCTTGCCGACGAACTCGCGCGCCGGGGACAGGTCGACGCTCCAGCCGAGCCCGCACTCGAGCGGCGTCACGCTTTCGTCCATGTCCTGGCCGTAAAGGTTCATGCCGGCTTCCAGGCGCAGCGTGTCGCGCGCGCCGAGGCCGCAGGGCCGCACGCCCGCCTGCGCCAGCCGCTGCCAGGCCGCCGTCGCCGAATCCGCCGGCATGAGCAGCTCGAAGCCATCCTCGCCGGTGTAGCCGGTGCGCGCGACGAAGGTGTCGCCCGCCTGCGCGCCGCAGAACGGCGCCAGGCCCTCGCTCGCCGGGCGCAGCACCTGCAGCGCGCTCCAGGTGCGGGCGCGCGCCTGCGGGCCCTGCACGGCGATCATCGCCAGCTCGCGCCGCGGGCGCAGCGTCGCCGCGCCCGCGGCGAGCGAGCCGAGCCAGGCCAGATCCCTTTCGGCGGTCGCCGCGTTGACCACCACGCGGAACAAGCCTTCGCGCAGGAAGTACACGATCAGGTCGTCCAGAATGCCGCCGCGCTCGTTCAGCATGCAGGAGTAGAGCGCCCGGCCGGGCTGCGCGAGGCGTCCGACGTCGTTCGCGAGCGCGCGCGAAAGGAACGCGCGCGCGCCGGGGCCCTCGACGTCGATCGTCAGCATGTGCGAGGTGTCGAACATGCCGGCGTTGCGGCGGACCGCGTGGTGCTCTTCGATCTGCGAGCCATAGTGCAGCGGCATTTCCCAGCCCGCGAAATCGACCAGTTTCGCGCCGGCCTTGCGGTGGGCGTCGATGAGCGGAGTGTGGAGCACTGCGGCCTTCGTGGTCGCGCAAGTCTAGCACCCGGCCGGTTTAGAATCGGTGCGCGCACCGCCATGAACGAACCCGCATCCAGCGCCTACGTCGAGCTCGACGCGCGCAGCTACGAATCGACCGTGCTCACGCGCGGGCCATGGGACCCGGGCCACCAGCACGGCGGCCCGCCGATCGCGCTCGTCGCGCGCGCGATCGCGCGCGAGGGCGCCGCGCTCGGCATGAACCACGTCGCGCGCCTGACCGCGAATCTCGTGCGCCCGGTGCCGATCGCGCCACTCGCGCTCGAGGTCTGGACCGACTACGCGGGGCGCAACGTCGCGCATTTCGCCGCGCGGCTGTCCGCGGGCGGACGCGAGGTGGTGCGCTTTACCGCGGTGGCGCAGCGCGAAGAGCCGCTCGAGCTGCTGGCGCCGGCGCTGCCGCGCGCGGTCAAGGCGCCGGCCGAGCTCGAGCCGGTGGTGTTCCCGCACCGTGCGGGCGTGACGGGCTACCACGATCTGGTCGAGCTGCGCGTCGCCGAGGGCGTGCTTACGCGCGGGCCGTGCGCGGTGTGGTTCCGCCTGCGCCATCCGCTGGTCGCGGGCGAGGCGCCGGGCGCCGTCGAGCGCGTCGCGGTGGCGGCCGACTCCGGCAACGGCATCAGCGCGGAGCTCGACTTCAAGCGCTGGATCTTCGTCAACTCCGACCTGACGATCAACCTGCTGCGCCCGCCCGAGGGCGAGTGGATCTGCATCGACGCGCGCACGCTGCTCGGCCCGCGCGGCGGCGGCGTCGCCGAGGCGCGCATCTTCGACGAGCGCGGGCTGGTCGGCCGCTCGACGCAGAGCCTGCACGTGCGGCCGCGCTAGCGGCGGCGCAGGTCTCCCAGCACGTAGCCAGCGCCCTTCTCGGCGATCACGTAGGTCGGCGCGTTGGTGTTGCCCGAGGTGATGCGCGGCATCACCGAGGCGTCGATGACGCGCAGGCGCGCGACGCCGCGCACGCGCAGGCGGTCGTCGACCACCGCGAGCGGGTCGTTGCCCATCTTGCAGGTGCCGACCGGGTGGAAGATCGTCGTGCCCAGCTCTCCCGCGGCGCGCTCCAGGTCGACCTCTTCATGAACGTTCAAACCCGGACGAAATTCCGCCGGCTCGTACTTCGCCAGCGCTCGCGCCGCCATGATGCGCCGCGTGTAGCGCATGCCGAGCACCGCGACCCCGCGGTCCTCCTCGGTCGAGAGGTAGTTCAGCTTGATTTCGGGGTAGGCGGCGGGATCGGGCGAGGTGATGCGCACCCAGCCGCGCGAGCTCGGGCGCAGGTTGCACACGCTCGGCGTAATGGCCGGGAAGCCGTGCAGCGGGTCGCCGAACTTGTCGAGCGACAGCGGCTGCACGTGCCATTCCATGTTCGGCGTCGGCTGCGCAGGATCGCTCTTCGCGAAGGCGCCGAGCTGCGAGGGCGGCATGGTAAGCGGACCGCTGTGAAAGAGCAGGTATTCGAGCCCCATCGCCGCCTTGCCCCACAGGCTGTTGGCGCGCTCGTTCAGCGTGCGCACGTGGCTCACCCGGTACTGCATGCGGATCTGCAGGTGGTCGTGCAGGTTTTCGCCGACGCCCGGAAGGTCGTGCAGGGTCTCGATCCCCAGCGCCTGGAGCCGGGACCCGGGACCGATACCCGACAGCTGGAGAATCTGGGGCGAGCCGATCGATCCGGCGGAGAGGATCGTCTCGCGCTTCGCTTCGACGAAGCACGCGCCGTCCTGCGGATGCCGCAGTTCGACGCCCTGGGCGGAGAGATCTTTCAACCGAATTCTCTCCACGAGACAATTTGTCATGACGGTGAGGTTCGTCCGCTGCATCACCGGTCTCAGAAAAGCGTTGGTCGCGCTCCAGCGCCGGCCGCGCCTCTGGTTCATCTGGAAGTACGCGCAGCCCGAGTTGTCGCCGCGGTTGAACACCTTGATCGGCGCGATGCCGCACTCGGCGGCCGCCAGGCGCCAGGCGTCCAGGATTTCCCATTGCACGCGCGGATCCTCGATACGCATCTCGCCGCCCGAGCCGTAGCCGTCGGCCGGGTCGCCCGCGTAGTCTTCCAGCCGCCGGAACACCGGCACTACCTCGTCCCAGGACCAGCCGCGGTTGCCGAGCGACGCCCAATGGTCCCAGTCTTCCTTCTGGCCGCGCATGTAGATCATCGCGTTGATCGACGAGCAGCCGCCCAGCAGGCGCCCGCGCGCGTAGTGGATCGAGCGCCCGGCGAGATGCTCGTCGGGCGCGGTCTTGTAGCACCAGTCGGTGCGCGGGTTGGCGATGGTGTAGAGGTAGCCGACCGGCACGTCGATCCAGAACCAGTCGTCCTTGCCGCCGGCCTCGACGAGCAGCACCGAGACCGCCGGGTCTGCCGACAGGCGGTTGGCGAGAAGGCAGCCGGCGCTGCCCGCGCCGACGATCACGTAGTCGTAGCTGCCCAGAATCCTGCCGGCCATCGCTTCCCCCTCACCGCCATTGTAGCGAGCCGCTAGAATCCGATCCCGTGGGCGCCGTGACAGAAAGCGACTCCGCCGCGCGCAGACTGGCCGCCGCGCTCGCGGCGGTGCGCCTGGCTTACTGCGACGCCGGCGGCACGCGCTGCGACTACGCGGCGCTCGCGCGCGCGCCGGAGCGCGAGCAGCTCGAAGACGCGCTCGCGGCGCTCGGCGACTACGATCCGCGCGGCAGCCCGATTCCGGGAGCGATCGGTTTCTGGTTCAACGCCTACAACGCCTGCGTGCTGACCGGGGTGCTCGAGGCAGGCGCGCCGGCGAGCGTGCTCGACACCGAGGGCTTCTTCGAGAGCGAGTGCCTGCGCATCGCCGGCCTGGGCTTCTCGCTCGACGACATCGAGCACGGCCTGCTGCGCGGCAACCGGCACAAGCCCGGCAGGCTGCGCGCGCCGATGGCGAAGGACGACCCGCGCCTCGCGTTTACGCCGCTCATCTACGACGAGCGCATGCATTTCGCGCTCTACACCGCGAGCCGCTCGTCGCCCGCGCTGCGCGCCTTCCACGCCGGGCAGCTCGAGCACGAGCTGGAGGAGGCGGCCGGCGAGTACGTGCGCCGCAGCGCGCGCGTCGAGCAGGACGGCGCGCTGCTGGTGGTGCCGAAGCTGTTCCACTGGTACGCGGCCGACTTCGGCGGCGAGAACGGAGTGCTGGAATTCGTGCTGGCGCGGCTCGAGGACGACGCGGTCGACCTGGTCGACCGGCGCGCGGGCCACGTGAAGCTGCGCTACGCCGAGTACGACTGGCGGCTGAACGTTAGGGCTTGAAGCGCGCCTCGCGCCAGGCGAGCGCCGCCTTCAGGCCCTGCGCGCGCGCGATGTCCATGAAGCGGCGCTTGTCGGGCGAGCCGTGCGACTCGATCGCGTGGTCGATGTCGAGCGCCGTGTCGAGCGCCGCGCGCAGGCCCTGGATCTGGTAGCTGCGGTTGAGCGCCTTCTTGGTATCGCGCACCAGGTCCGGGTCCATCACTGCGATGTGGCGCGCGATGCGCAGCGCCGCCGAGAGGTGCTCGCCCTCGGGCACCACGCGGCTCACGATGCCGAGCGCGAGCGCGCGCTCGGCGCCGATCGCGTCGTCGCCCGTGAGGATGATGTCCTTGGCCGCCTTCGGCCCCACCACCCAGGGTAGCAGCAGCGTCACGATGCCGGCGCCGAACTTGAGCTCCGGCTCGCCGAACACCGCGTCGCGCGAGCACAGCGCGAGGTCGCAGGCGAGCGCCATCTCGAAGGCGCCGGCCATGCACGGGCCGTGGATCGCGGCGATCGTCGGCTTGGGCGAGTCCCAGAAGCGCATCGTGGTGGAGAAGTCGAGCTCCAGGATCTCGCGCCAGGTCTGCGCACCCTCGGGCTTGCGCTCCATCTGCTCCTTCAGGTCGAAGCCCGAAGAGAAACCGCGCCCCGCGCCCGAGACCACGATCACGCGCACGGTGGCGTCCGCCTCGAGGGCGTCCATCGCCGCGTTGATCTCGAGCAGCGTCGCCTTGTTGAGCGCGTTCAGGCGCTCGGGCCGGTGCAGCGTGAGACGCGCCACGCCGTCCTCGAAGGCGACGCGGATGTTCTCGTATGCGCTCATGTTCGCTTCCTCGTCCTTTCTCATCAGCCGAGCCGCAGGGTTTCGCCGATCGCGGGCACGGCGAGGCGCCCGGACGCCATGTTCTCGCGCTGCCAGACCTCGTGCAACAACTGCGGCGGCTCGAGCAGGTCCTCGTCGGTGAGCTTGAAGGTGCCCCAGTGCATGGCGACGAAGCGCCGCGCGCCGAGCGCGTGGAAGGCGCGCACGGCGTCGGCCGGGTCCATGTGCTGGCGGCGCATGAACCAGCGCGGCGCGTAGGCGCCGATCGGCAGCATGGCGGCGTCGATCGGGCCACAGCGCTCGCCGATCAGGCCGAAGCCTTCGAACCAGGCCGTGTCGCCCGAGTGGTACACGCGCAGGCCGCCGCGCTCGAGCACGTAGCCGCCCCACCAGGTGCTGTTGACGTCGAACAGGCCCCTGCGGCTCCAGTGCTCGGCAGGCACGAAGCTGACCTTGATGCCGGCGACTTCCTCCTCCTGCCACCAGGCCATCTCGAGCACGCGCGGCAGGCGCGCGCGCCTGAACCATTCGCCCAGGCCCTGCGGCACCACGTACACCGGGTCGGGGCCCAGACGCGCGAGGGTGGGCGCGTCCATGTGGTCGCGGTGGTTGTGCGTGACCAGCACCAGGTCGATCTTCGGCAGCGCCTGCCAGGCGAGGCCCGGCGCGACGTTGCGCGGGATGAGCGCGGCGATCTTCGGCGCCATGACCGGGTCGATGAGCGCGCTCGCGCCGCCGAGCTGGACCAGGAACGTCGCGTGCCCGATCCAGGTGAGCGCGTCGTGCGCCGCCCTGCGCAGGCTGCGGCCGTCGTTCTGCACCGCGGGCACCGGCACGCCGGTCGCCGGCGTGCGCGGCCGCTTCTCGGCGTGCAGCCCGGCCTTCCACCTGATAATCCTGGCGATGCTCGAGGCGCGCGAGCTGCCGTCGAGGTTGGCATACCTCATCGGGTTTCGGGCAGCACCTCTTCGCCGCGCACCGTGGTGCGGTGCATCAGCCGGCGCAGCGGCAGCTCGTAGTCGAAGTTCGCTTTGTGCTGCACGGCAACGTTGTCCCACATCAGCACGTCGCCTGCGCTCCAGCGGTGCTCGTAGCGGAACTCGGGCCGCACGATATGCGCGTACAGCTCGGCGAGCAGCGCGGCGCTTTCCTCGTCGGGCAGGCCGACGATGTGCGAGGTGTGCGCCTCGTTCACGAACAGGCTCTTGCGTCCCGTGACCGGATGCGTGCGCACGACCGGCACCTCGACGTCGGGCACGCTCGCCCACTGCGCGGCGCTCGGCGCGTGCTCGTCGACTACGCGCGCCCCGCGCGTCTGCTCGTCCCTCTGTGCGGCGGCGTTGCGCGCGCGGTAATAGCGGTAGCTGTGCACGTTGCGCAGGCCTTCGAGCCGGCGCCTGGTCTGCGCGGGCAGCGCGTCGTACGCTGCCGCGGCGCTCGCGAAGCTGGTGTGGCCGAGTACCACGCCGTCCTTCGCCGGCACCTCGAGCGCGTACAGCGCCGAGAGCAGGCTCGGCGCCCGCTTGTAGGACAGGTCGCTGTGCCAGAAGCGTCCCGCGTCCTCGACGCCGATCGCGCGGCCCTGCGCGTCGCGCACGTTGGACACGATCAGGATCTCGGGATGGCCCGGCACGCGGTGCTCCTTGCGCACGTGCTCCTCGAGCCCGCCGAAGCGCCGCGTGAACGCGATCTGCTGGTCCGGGGAGAGCCGCTGGCCGCGGAACACGACCACCTGGTGCTCGAAGAACGCGGCGCGCAGCGCGGTGAAAGCGGCCTCGCCGAGCGGTTGCGACAGGTCTACGCCCGAGATCTGCGCGCCGAGATGCCTGCCGATGCGTTCGATGTGCATGCGCGCCTTCGTGGAGCGCGCCACTATCGCGGCTTTGTCCGCAAGCGTCAATGACTGACGCGGTTCCTGCCAGACTGCTTGGCGCGGTACAGCGCCTGGTCCGCGGCGCTCATGACGGCGGCGGGCGTGGCGAGCCGGTCGTTCCTGTGGGCGGCGCCGATGCTGACCTCGACCGAGACCCAGCGCGAGGGGTCGTCGGCAGGACCCGGCGCGCCCTGGTCGCGCGCGCGGCGCCGCGTGCGGCTGCGGATCTCGAACTTGTAGCCCTCGATGTCACGCCGCAGCCGCTCGAGATGCCCGAGCGCGGCGGGCAGATGGAGTCCCGGAAAGACGATCGTGAACTCCTCGCCGCCATAGCGGTAGGCGATGCCGCCGCCGCCGACCCGCTGCAGGCGCGAAGCCACCAGCTTGAGCGCCTGGTCGCCGACTTCGTGGCCCCAGGTGTCGTTGAAGCGTTTGAAGTGATCGACATCGAGCATGGCGATGCTGTAGATGCCGTCTAGCTCCAGGAGTCCCTCGTTCAGCGCGCGCCGCCCGGGCAGCCCGGTCAGTTCGTCCCTGAACGCCATGCGGTACGAATCCTGAAGCACAGCGGCGGTCACGATCACGCCGGCGGCGGTGAGCCAGGCGTAGGTGTCGGGCGCCCCCGCGGCCTCGCAGGCGGCGGCAAATGCCGCAATCGCGACGCCGAACGCGGCTTCGGTCACGCCGGAGCGGCGCACCGCGCTGACGAACGCGGCGAACGTCGATAGCGCCATGACTGCCAGGCAAACCTGCGGAATCGGCGACATCGGCGGCAGCGCGAACAGCGGCCCGTACACGGCGTCGACGATCCAGTCGTGGCCGCCGAGCGCGACCGCGGCGGTGGCGGCGATCTCGAGCGCCAGGACCGTGAGGCGGCGCGCACCGTGGATGTTCAGCGCGCCGCGCTCGCGCGCAAGCGCGAGCAACGCGAGATTGAGCGGCACGAACAGGCACAACGCGCCGTAAACGGCCGCTCCGGCACTGCGCAGCGCGTCGCCGAAGTAGGCCGTGAAGGCGACATCGGCCACGAGCAGGGACAGGATCGCGAACAGCGCACGCCCGCGCATGAAGGCGAGGCTGATCACCAGCCCGACGCCGAGGCTGAGGTAGGGCGCGTACAGGCGCAGCGGCGCGAGGGACTCCGGCAGGGTCGGTGCAAAGAGGATCGCAAGCGCCGACGCGCCGAGCAGGGCGAGCGGCAAAGCGAAGGCTGCGAAGGTTGCGCGCAGGAATTGCGCGGACGAATTGCCCGCAGCGATGTAGGCGCCGTGATCCGACAGGTTCATAAAACTGCCTGGTGCGCAGCGAACAAGATACAACTTTCGCGCACCGCCCGTGCGACTGTCGCGAAGCGAGTGCGCACTAATTCGCGTCGCCGTGCGGCGACTAATCTGGCGTCAGCTCGCCCGACTCGATGAGCGCCGCGAAGCGGCCGCGATCGGCCTTGCCGGTTCGGCCCGCGGGCAGCTCGCGCGCGAAATAGAACGCGTCGGGCTGCTTGAACCTGTCGAGCCGCTCGGCGAGGAACGCGCGCAGCTCGCCGGCCGTGAGGCTTGCGTCGCGCGGCACCACCAGCGCGTGGATGCGCTGCCCAAGGCGCGCGTCGGGCCGGCCGACGGCGAGCGCCGCGGCGACCTTGGGGTGGGCGCTCAGCGCGAACTCGATTTCCTGCGGCGCGATCTTGTTGCCGCCGCGCACGATCAGCTCTTTCTTGCGTCCCGCGATTTCGACCACGCCGGGCTGGCGCTCGCGCGCGAGGTCTCCCGTGGCGAGCCAGCCCGCGGCGTCGATCGGGTCGAGCTCGGGCTGCTCCAGATAGCCCTCCATCAAGTAGGGGCTCGCGATGCACAGCTCGCCCACCGCGCCGGATGCGACGTCGGCGCCGTCTTCGCCGCGGATGCAGTAGCGCACGCCGGGCGAGGGCCGGCCGATACAGCCGGCGTAGGGCACCGCGTCGCGCGGCACGAGGAAGAAATCGCAGGTCGAGGTCTCGGTGAGGCCGTAGATGTCGATTAGCTCGGCCGGCGCGAACAATGCGCGCAGCGTCTCGCCCAGCCCTTTGCCGAGCGACTCGCCGCCGATCATCACCGTGCGCAGCGCGCCCGCGGCGGCGAGCGTGCGCCCGGCGCGCTCGAGCGCTGCGGGCGGCTGGTCGAGGATCAGCGCGCGCATCATGGTCGGCACCACGCCGACGCGCGTGATCGCTTCGGCGCGCAGCTGCTCGAGGAAGGTGCCGGGAACGAATTTCTCGGCCGGCAGCAGCCGCCCGCCGTGCAGCAACGTCAAAAGTGCCACCCAGATGCCGAAGCTGAAGGTGATGTTCAGCACGAGCAGCGTGCGCTCGTCGGGATCGAACGCGAGCATCTGCTGGATCGCGCCGAGCTTGCCGGCGAAGGCGCGGTGCGAGAGCACCGCGCCCTTGGGCGTGCCCGAAGAGCCGGAGGTGAAGACGACCAGCGCCGCGCCCTCGAGGATCGGGCGCGCGGGCGGCGGCGCGTCGGCCAGGCGTGCGAGCGGCTCCGGCGCGAGCGCGTCCCACTGGAAGCGCGCGCGCGTGCGCTCGCCGATCTGCGCCGCGGCGAGCGTCGGCGAGCTGCGGTGCACCGGCACCACGACCGCGCCGGCGAGCCAGGCGCCGAAGTAGGCGACCAGGTCGAGCGGATGGTTCGAGACGCGCACGTGCAGCGGCTCGTTCCGGGTCAGGTTGGCTTTTTCAAGCTTTCCCCTTACTTCCGAAGCTCGAGCGAGAAAATCCCGGTAACTCAGCCCGGAGAGCGCCTCGCGCGCGGCAAAGCGCTCGCAGGCCGCGGCGAGCAGCATATCGAGACGCGGCGCGGCTTCGTTCATAGCGCGCATGGTAGCCGCTAAGATGGCGCGCGTGCGCACCGATCCCCGAGACCCGACCCTGGCGCGCGGGCTGCTCGTCGCGTTCCTGCTGTCCTTCGGCCCGGCGGTCTCGAACTCGTTCGCGCGCTTCGCCTATGCGCTCGTGCTGCCGGCGATGCGCGCCGACCTCGACTGGAATTACTCGCAGGCTGGCTCGATCAACACCGTGAACGCGCTCGGCTACCTCGCCGGCGCGCTCGCCGTGCGCGCCTTCGTCGGGCGGCTCGGCAACCGCGCGCTGTTCGGCTGGGGAATGCTCGTCACCTCGGCGGCGATCGCCGCGACCGGCATGGTGCGCGACTTCGAGGCGCTGATGGCGGTGCGCGTGGTCGCGGGCGTCGGCGGCGCGGCGGTGTTCATCTGCGGCGGCGCGCTCTCGGGCAACGTGTTCCCGCGGCGGCCCCAGCTCGCCACCACCACGATCGCGATCTATTTCGCGGGCGGCGGCATCGGGCTGATGCTCTCGGGCGTTGCGCTGCCGCTGCTGCTCGAGGCGCGCGGCGCGGCGGCCTGGCCGCTCGCCTGGCGCGCCATGGGCTACGCGAGCCTGGCGATGACTGCGGCAGCGGCCTGGGCAGCGTGGACCATCGCCGAGCCGGGCAGGATGGCGGGCGAGGCGCGCTGGCGGCTCGCGCTCTTCGCCGCCGAGCTCGTCTCGTACACGCTGTTCGCGCTCGGCTACATCGGCTACATGACCTTCGTCATCGCCTGGATGCGCGCGAACGGTGCGAGCACCGCGAGCGTGGTCGCGATGTGGTTCGTGCTCGGCCTCGCCACGTTGCTCGCGCCGCTGGTGTGGCGTGGGCCGGCCGAGCGCTGGCCGGGCGGCCGGCCGCTCGCGGCGGTGATGGCGGTGCTCGCCTGCGGCGCCGCGCTGCCGCTCGCTTCGACGCAGGCGGCGGTGATGCTCGTCTCGGCGGCGCTGTTCGGCATCGCCATGTTCAGCGCGCCTTCGTCGGTCGGCAGCTTCATCAAGCGCGCGCTGCCGCGGCCCGCCTGGGGATCGGCGATCGCCACCTTCACCGCGGTGTTCGCCGCCGGGCAGATCGCGGCCCCGCTGGCGATCGGCTGGCTCGCCGACCGCTCCGGCTCGCTCGAGTCGGGCCTCGCGGGTTCGGCCGCGCTGCTCGCGCTCGGCGCTGTCGCGGCGCTCGCGCAGCGCGACCTGCGGCACACGCATTGATGCGAGAATCGCAGCTCGCTAAGAGGAGGATTCCATGCTGGTCGCGCAGGTAACGAGGTTCGGCAAGCCCGAGGAAGTGATCGAGGTCGTCGAGCAGCCCGAGCCGGGCGAGCCGGGCGCCGGCGAGGCGCTCGTGCAAACCGAGTTCTTTCCGATCAATCCCGCCGACGTCCTGAACCTCGAGGGCAAGTACGGCGCGACGCAGCCCAAGCTGCCGATGATCCCGGGCGCCGAGGGCGTCGGAAAGATCGCGAAGGTCGGCGCCGGCGTCACGCACCTGAAGCCGGGCGACCGCGTGCTGCTGCCGGGGCCGGGCGCCTGGCGCGAGCGCGCGCTCGGCAAGGCGGCCGCGATGTTCGCACTGCCCGCGGGGGTCGATGCGCGCCAGCTCGCCATGCTGCGCGTCAACCCGCCGACCGCCTACCTGATGCTGCACCGCTACGTCGCGCCGCAGGCCGGCCACTGGGTGATCCAGAACGCCGCCAACTCGGGCGTCGGTCACTGCCTCGTCAAGCTCGCGCGCGAGGCGGGCATGAAGACGGTGAATGTCGTGCGCCGCAAGGAGCTCATCGAGCCGCTGCGCGCGCACGGTGGCGACGCCGTGCTGCTGGACGGCCCGGACCTCGATGCGCGCGTGCACGAAGCGATCGGCGGTGGGACGCTCGCGCTGGCGATCGACGCGGTGGGCGGCGCGGCCACCCAGCGCCTGGCGCGCTGTGTGGCGGACGGCGGCACGGTGGTCAACTATGGGGCGCTGAGCGGTGAGGCCTGCATGGTCGACAACCGCGAGCTCATTTTCCGCGGCGTGAGCCTGACGGGCTTCTGGCTGCGGCGCTGGTTCGCCGAGACGCCGCCGGCCGAGATCGCGGCGCTCTACCGCACGCTCGCCGGTAAGCTCGCCGACGGCACGCTCGCCGTCGACGTGGAGAAGGTGTATCCGCTGCGTCAGCTCAAAGACGCGGTAGCGCACGCCGCGCGCGGCGGCCGCTCGGGCAAGATCCTCGTGTCCTGCGCCGCGGCCTGAGTCAGCCGCCGCTGGAAACGACGATCGGCTTCTGCTTCGGCATCTTCTTGTGCAGCTTCGCGAGCAGCCGCTTGGCTTCCGCGTGCGACACTTCGGGCTTGAGCCGCACGCGGTAGAAGCGCCCGCGATCGGGCAGATCGACGGGCGTCACGGTGGTGGGAAAGCCGGCGCGTGCGACGCGCTTGGCGAGCCGTTCCGCGCGCGCTTCATCCTGGAACGCGCCGAGCTGCACCTGGTAGGTGGACGCGGGTGCCGGCGCAGGGGCGGCGGCCGGTGCCGGAGCGGCGGCCGGGGCGGGCGCGGGCTCGGGCGCGGGCGCGGGCGGCGGGGCGGGCGGAGCGGCCGCGATGATCGGCTTGACGGGCTCGACCGGGCGCCCTTTGTCGATCGGCTTGTCGGCGACCGGCGCAGGCAGCGCGAGCGGCTTGCTCGCCACGGGGCTCGCCGGCGTGCGTACTGGAGCCAGCTTGGAATTGCCCTCGAGCAGCGCCGGGCCGTAGAACACCACGGCCGCGAGCGCGGCGATGCCGACCGCGCCGAGCAGGACCTTGCGCCAGCTGGTGCCGAGCGCGTCGAGTTGCTGCGAAAGCCAGAGCAGGAACTTCACGGTCGGTAGTAGGGCGCGTCGCCCTTGATTGTCACGCGCAGGCCGCGCCGGCGCTGCGGGTAGTAGTCCCACATGGCGTGGTGCTGCGCGCAGCGGTTGTCCCAGAACGCGACCGACCCCGGCTGCCAGCGGAAGCGGCATTGGAACTCGGGCCGCTCCAGGTGCTCGAACAGCATCGCGAGCACCGCGTCGCTCTCGTGCTTGGCGAGCTGCACGATGCGCGTGGTGAAGGTGCGGTTGACGAACAGCGCCTTGCGCCCGCTCACCGGGTGCGTGCGCACCACCGGATGCTCGGAGCGCGGATAGACCTTGCCCTCCTCGACCGCGCCCTCGTAGCGCCCGCGGTACACGTACTCGCCGTCGTGCAGCGCGCTCATGCCCTCGAGCATGCGCCGCATCGGTGCCGAGAGCGACTCCCAGGCGGCGTACATGTTGGCGAACAGCGTATCGCCGCCGACCGGCGGCACCTCGAGCATGTAGAGGATCGTGCCGAGCGGCGGCTCGGGGTCGCAGGACACGTCGGAATGCCAGTCCTCGCCGGCCACGCGCTTGGACTTCTCGTCGGCGTAGATCTCCATGATCTCGGGGTGCCCAGGCACCAGGCGCGGCCAGGCCGGGTGCAGGTGCAGCTCGCCGAAGCTGCGGCCGAGCGTCTTCTGCTGCTCCGGGGTCATCGTCTGGTCGCGGAAAAAGAGCACGCAGTGCTCGGCGAGCGCCCCCTCGAGCGCCTTCACGTCGCGCTCCTCGAGCGACTGCGCCAAGTCGATGCCGTGCAGCTCCGCACCGCACAACGGCGTGAGTTTCGTGAGCTCGAACGGCGGCGTCATCGGCCGGGAAGATACACCGGAATCGCGCTTCGTGCGCTCAGGCGGCCCCGCGCTTTCGCTTGCGCCCCGTCTTCAGGTGGCCCAGCAGCGCCTCCAGCCCGAGCAGGTAGGAATTCACGCCGAAGCCCGCCACCATGCCCACCGCGGTCTCGGCGAGGATCGAGTGGATGCCGCGCTTCTCGACGTTGGTCATGTGCACCTCGACGTACGGGAAGGGGATGGCGCGCAGGCAGTCGCGCAGCGCGTAGCCGGCGAACAGGAACGCCGCCGGGTTCATCACCAGCCCGTCGAGCTTCTCGTCCACGCCGCGGTACAGGCGCTCGATCGCGGCCGCCTCGCTGTGCGTGTAGAAGATGTCGAGCCGGTACTTGTTCGCCTTGGCGTGCGCGCGCAGCATGGCGTCGAGCTGGGCGGCCGTGGTCCGGCCGTACAGCTCGGGCTGGCGCTTGCCTAGGTAGCTCATGTTCGGGCCCTGGATCAACAGAATGTCTGGCATGGATCGCCTTTCGTGACGGGTCGGATATCATAGACCGGACCCATCGTATGCGAAGCCCTCCCTAGATGGCCGCTGCGCCGTACCCCTGGCTGCGCTTTTACGGCGACGTCCCGGCGACGCTCGACTATCCGGCGGCGACGCTTTACCAGACGCTGGCCGCGACCGCGGCGCGCTTTCCGGATGCGGTGGCCTGGGACTTCCTCGGCACGACCTCGACCTACCGCCGGCTGATCGCCGACATCGACCGCTGCGCCACGATGCTGGCGGCGCTCGGCCTGGCGCGCGGTGAGCGGCTGCTCGTGTCGCTGCCGACCTCGCCGCAGGGAGTGATCGCGTTCTATGCGGCGAACAAGCTCGGCGCGGTGCCGGCGTTCATCCACCCGCTTTCCACCTCGCCCGAGATCGCGCACTACATCGATGCGAGCGGAGCGCGCATCGCGCTCGCGCTGGACGCCTTCTACGGCACGCTCGCTGCGGCGCGGCCGCAGCGCCCGCTACGGACGATCCTGCTCGCGCGCATCGGGGACTACCTGCCGCCGCTCAAGCGCCTGGGCTTCTGGCTCGCCAAGGGGCGCAAGATCGCGCGCGTGCCCTCCGAGCCGAACGTGCACTGGTGGTCCGAGGAGATGGACGGACGGCACGCGGGTACCTTGCGCGCGGTCGGCGGCACCGAGGATGCGGCGGCGATCCTGTTCTCGGGCGGGACCACCGGAACGCCGAAGGGCATCGTGCTCTCGAACCGCAATTTCATCGCCGAGGGCATGCAGGCCGCCGCCTGGGGCGGGCTCGTGCAGGGCGACTCGATCCTCGCCACGTTGCCGATCTTCCACGGCTTCGGGCTGGGCGTGTGCGTGAACGCCGCGCTCATGGCGGGCGGAAAGACGATCCTGGTGCCGGTGTTCGATCCCGCGGCCACGGCGAAGCTGCTGCGCACGAAGCGGCCGAGCGTGCTTGTCGGCGTGCCGACGCTGTATTACGCGCTCGCCGCGGACCCTTCGCTCGCCCAATCCGACCTGTCTTCCCTCAAGGCCTGCTTCTGCGGCGCCGACACGCTGCCGCGTCCGGTGAAGGAGCGCTTCGAGAAGCTGGTCGCCGAGCGCGGCGGGCGCGTGCGCTTGCTTGAAGGCTACGGGCTCACCGAGGCGGTGAGCGCGATCATGGCGATGCCGAGAGGGGAGTACCGCGAGGGTTCGATGGGCATTCCCTTCCCGGACACGGTTGCCAAGCTGTGCGTGCCCGGCACCACCGAGGAGGCGCCTGAGGGCGAGGAAGGCGAGCTGTGCGTCGCGGGACCTGCGGTGATGACGGGTTATCTCGACGACCCCGAGGCGACCGCGCAGGCGCTGCGCGTGCACGCCGACGGCCGCACCTGGCTGCACACCGGCGACCTCGCGCGGCGCGACGCGGACGGCTTCTTCTATTTCGTGCTGCGCCTGAAGCGCATCATCAAGTCCTCCGGCTTCAACGTTTACCCGACGCAGGTGGAAGGCGTGCTGTACAGCCATCCCGCGGTCGCGGAAGCTTGCGTGGTCGGCGTGCCCGATCCGGCGCAGATCGAGCGCGTCAAGGCGTTCGTGGTGCTCAAGGACCCGGCCGCGGAAAGCGAAGCGATGAAGGAGGAGCTGATCGCGCACTGCCGCACGCAGCTCATCAAGTGGTCGTGTCCGCGCGAGATCGAGTTCCGGCGGCGGCTGCCCATGACGCGCATCGGCAAGGTGGACTTCCGCGCGCTCGCGGCGGAGCGCAGGGAGTGAACGGCGGCGAGCGGCTCGCCGCGGTGCTCGCGGTGCACGGCGTGCGGTCGCTGTTCACGCTGTGCGGCGGCCACATCTCGCCGCTGCTCGTCGCGGCGAAGGCGCGCGGCCTGCGCGTAGTCGACGTGCGCGACGAGGCGACTGCGGTGTTCGCCGCCGACGCGACGGCGCGCCTGACCGGCGTGCCCGGCGTAGCGGCGGTCACCGCCGGGCCGGGCGTCGCGAACGCGATCACCGCGCTCAAGAACGCGCAGCTCGCCCAGTCGCCGCTGGTGCTGATCGGCGGCGCGGCGCCGACTGCGCTGCAGGGCCGCGGCGCGCTGCAGGACATCGACCAGCAAGCCCTGGTGGCGCCGCACGTCAAGTTCCTGCGCCGGGTGCGCCGCGTCGCCGACCTCGGCCCGGCGCTGAGCGACGCGTTCGCCGCGGCGCGCGACGGCGTCCCCGGGCCGGCTTTCGTCGAGTGCCCGGTCGACCTGCTGTACGACGAGGCGACCATCCGCCAGTGGTACGCCGACGCGGGCGGGCGCGGGAAGGCGCTGTCCGACCGGCTGCTGCGCTGGGTGCTCGAGCGGCACGCGAGCAAGCTGTTCGCCGGAGCCGGGCAGCCTTTCGTCGCGCGCGCGGGGGAGACGAGCCCGCCGCGTGCGCCCGGGCGCGCCGTCGCGCGCGCCGCGAAAGCGCTCGGCAGGGCGGAAAGACCGCTCCTCGTGGTGGGCAGCCAGGCGCTCGCGCAGGCGGCGAACGCCGCGCGCCTCGCGGAGGCGCTCGACCGGCTCGGCGTCCCGGTGTATCTGTCCGGCATGGCGCGCGGCCTGCTCGGCCGCGCGCACCCCTTGCAGATGCGCCACGCGCGCCGCGAAGCCCTGCGCCAGAGCGACTGCGTGCTGCTCGCCGGCGTGCCATGCGACTTCCGCCTCGACTACGGGCGCCACGTGCGGCGCGCCGCGACGCTCATCGCCGCGAACCGCAGCGCGCAGGAAGCGCGCCTGAACCGCGTGCCGTCGATCGCCGCGATCGGCGATGCGGGCGAGTTTATCGAGCGCCTGGCCGAGGCCCTCGGCGAGCGCGCGCGGCGCCCGGAATGGATCGCCGAGCTGCGCGCGCGCGACGAGGCGCGCGAGGCGGACATCGATGCGCGCGCGGCGCGCGAGGGCGAGTACGTGAACCCGGTCGCGCTGTTCCGCGCGCTGGACGCGATGGCCGCGGACGACGCGCTGTTCGTCGCCGACGGCGGGGATTTCGTCGCCACCGCGTCCTACATCCTGCGCCCCAGAAGCCCGCTGTCGTGGCTCGACCCGGGCGTGTTCGGCACGCTCGGCGTCGGTGCGGGCTTCGCGCTCGGCGCCGCGCTCGCGCGCCCCTCCGCCGAGCTGTGGCTCGTCTGGGGCGACGGCGCGAGCGGCTTCGGCCTCGCGGAATTCGACAGCTTCGTGCGCCACGGCATTCCCGTCATTGCGGTCGTCGGCAACGACGCGAGCTGGGGGCAGATCGCGCGCGACCAGGAAAAGCTGCTCGGCGACGGCGTCGGCACCGTGCTCGCGCGCACCGCGTACCACGAAGTGGCGCGCGGCTTCGGCGCCGAGGGATTCGAGGTGAAGCATCTGCGCGAGCTGGAGTGGACGCTGCGCCGCGCGCGCGAGGCTGCCGCGAGCGGGCGACCGGCGCTGGTCAACGTGTGGCTCGACAAGACCGACTTCCGCGAGGGCTCGATCTCGATGTGAGGCGGCGGGACAAGGCATGCGTCTGATCGCCCTCGTTAGTGCGCTCGCCGTGCTGCTCCTGGTCGCGGGGATCGCGGCGTTCTGGGCACCCGACCGCTCGGTCGACAGCCTGAAGGCGCGCTGGGCGCCGCCGCCGTCTCGCTTCGTTCCGCTGCAAGGGATGATGGTGCACGTGCGCGATCAGGGACCGCGCGACGACCCGCTGCCGGTCGTGCTGCTCCACGGAACCTCGGCGAGCCTGCACACCTGGGAGGGCTGGGCCGGCGCGCTCGATCGAACGCGGCGCGTGATCACGATGGATTTGCCGGGCTTCGGACTGACCGGCCCCGATCCCGAGGGCGACTACCGGATCGCCCGCTACGTGCGCTTCGTCACGGGGCTGCTCGACGCGCTCGGGGTGCGGCGTTGCGTCATCGGCGGCAACTCGCTCGGCGGCGAGATCGCCTGGAACGTCGCG
The DNA here is from genome assembly GCA_963739205.1 of uncultured Pseudomonadota bacterium. Classification (GTDB taxonomy): domain Bacteria; phylum Pseudomonadota; class Gammaproteobacteria; order Burkholderiales; family SG8-39; genus DAHVFK01. Next base: position 77,417 of record CAVTZJ010000005.1, read on the forward strand.
CTGGACGCGCCGCAGCGCGTCGCAGCGCTGATCCTGGTCGATGCGGCCGGTTACGCCTTCGAGTCCAAGAGCGTGCCGCTGGGCTTTCGCATCGCGCGCATTCCGGGCCTCGGGAGGCTCGCCGAGCACCTGCTGCCGCGCGGCCTGATCGAGGCGAGCGTGCGCAATGTCTACGGCGATCCTGCGCGCGTCACCGAAGCGCTGGTGGACCGCTATTACGAGCTGACGCTGCGGGCGGGCAACCGCCGGGCGCTCGGCGAGCGCTTCGCGCAGATGAAGCCGGGAGAAAACGCTGCGCGCATCCCGCAGATCGCCGTGCCGACCCTGATCCTCTGGGGCGCGCGCGACCGGCTCATCCCGCCGGCATACGGCGAGCGCTTCGCGCGCGACGTCAAGGGCAGCGTGCTCGTCCGCCTCGACGGCCTCGGGCACGTTCCGCAGGAGGAAGATCCGGCGCGCACGGTCGCGGTCGTCGAGCTGTTCCTGGCAAAGCTCGCGCCGCGCTGACAGCCATCGGAGTCAGATTCTCTTTTTCCGGGCCGTCATGTTCCGCACCCCCAGCCTATCAGTTCAACCTGGGCTCCCTGCGCACCGACGCCGGGCCCGGGCGGGCGCCGCCTCCCCGCTCGCCGCGAGCGGGCCCGCTCTCGTCGATCTTCGCCAGACGCCGCACATTGTCCCGGATGTCGTAGAGCGTGGCGAGCGGGCCGAATACGACGCCGGCGGCCATGACGCCGAGGGCGAGCCCGACTAGCGCGCCGAGTTGGCGCTCGAAGCCGTAGGCGGAAAGGTACGGATGCAAGTCGGCATCCACGTAGCCCGTCATCGCGGACGCCACGATGATGAAAGCGGCTGCAATCACGATGGTCGTGCGTCCTACTAACGAAAGAAGTCTGATCATGCTCGAGTCCTCGCTGGCGGCTGTCGCAGGAGTTTGGGAAGGCCGCTCGAACGGCCTCGAGCGACCCCACACCATCCTAACTCGGGGCGATCCGGCAGTGCATGGAATCTCTGGACATCGCTCACGTAAAGGCCTTCAATAAGAAAGCTGTTCATTTCAAGGAGGAGCAACGAACGCCGAACCGGCCCACTAAACAAGCGAGAGAGGTATCACATGAATGCAGGCCAAGGCTTTTTCCAAGTGTGGTCACCACGCGTCCTGAGCGTGCTGCGCATCGTCACGGGGCTGCTGTTCATGCAATACGGCAGCGCGAAGCTGTTCCACATTCCGCACCTGGCGATGTTCGACGATCTTCAATTGATGTCGCTCCTCGGGATCCAGGGCGTGCTCGAACTCGGAGGCGGATTGCTTCTGCTGATCGGGCTGTTCAGCCGCCCGGTGGCATTCGTTCTTTCCGGCGACATGGCCGTCGCGTACTTCATGGCGCATTGGCCGAAGAGCTGGCTGCCGATCCTGAATCACGGCGACCTCGCCGTGCTGTTCTGCTTCGTATTCCTGTATTTGTGGGCTGCCGGCCCGGGTCCCTGGAGCGTCGACCTGAGACTGCGCGGCCAGGAGGGACCATGATCAAGATGAACGTGAACGGCCGCGTCCATGAGCTGGACGTCGAGCCGGAAATGCCCCTGCTCTGGGTGCTGCGCGATCACCTCAACCTCCACGGCACCAAATATGGCTGCGGCATCTCGCTGTGCGGCGCCTGCACCGTGCACCTGGACGGCGAGCCGGTGCGCTCCTGCGGGCTGCCGGTGGCCGCCGCCGCGGGCAAGCGGATCGTCACCATCGAGGGGATCTCGACGCACGGGATGCACCGCGTGCAGCAGGCGTGGATCGAGCACCAGGTGCCGCAGTGCGGCTATTGCCAGACCGGAATGATCATGGCGGCCGTTTCGCTGCTCGAAAGGAAGCCTCGGCCGACGGACACCGACATCGACGGCGCGATGACGAACCTGTGCCGCTGCGGCACCTACGCGCGGGTGCGCGAGGCGATCCACGCAGCGGCCGCGACGAAGTCCTGAGGAGTTCCGCCATGACGATTCATGCTCAAGCGCTCAAGTCCCCGCAGCGCCGCGATTTCCTCAAGGCCTCCGCCGCCGCAGGCGGCGGCCTCGTGCTGGAATTCTCGTTCCCGTTCGTGGCGCGCGCCGCGATGGGCCGCCCCGCGACCGAAGTCAATGCCTGGATCGTGATCCATCCCGACGACCGCGTGGTGATTCGCATCGCCCGCTCCGAAATGGGCCAAGGAACCTATACCGCCCTCGCGCAGCTGGTCGCCGAGGAGCTCGACTGCGATTGGGCGAAGGTCTCGGCCGAGTTCGCTTCGCCGAACGAAAACGTCCGCCGCGACCGCGCCTGGGGCTCGATGTCGACCGGCGGCAGCATGGGCGTGCGGAGCTCCCAGGATTACGTGCGCAGGGCCGGGGCGGCCGCGCGCGAAATGCTGATCGCCGCCGCCGCCGCGCAGTGGAAGGTTAGCGCCTCGGAGTGCTCCGCCGACAAGGGCGTGATCACGCACGGGCCCACGCGGCGCACGCTTCGCTACGGGCAGGTCGCGGCGCAGGCGGCGAAGCTCCGGCCGCCCGCGGACGTCGCGCTGCGCGATTCCAAGGACTGGAAGATCGCCGGCAAGCCCCAGCACCGGCTCGACATTCCAGACAAGGTGCTCGGCAAGCCCGTGTTCGCCACCGACGTCGTGCTGCCCGGCATGCTGCACGCCTCCATCGCGCAGAGCCCGGTGTTCGGCGGCAAGGTGAAGTCGGTCGACGCTGCCGAAGCGGAGACGATGCGCGGCGTGAAGAAAGTCGTGCGCGCGGAGGACTTCGTCGCCGTCGTGGCCGACAGTTGGTGGCGCGCGGACCGGGCGCTCGGCAAGGCGAGAATCGATTGGGATGTGGGCACCTACGGCCAGGCCTCGGACGCGACGATCGCGGCCATGCTGCGCGAGGGGCTCACCGACCCGAAGATCGCCGAGGCGCGCAGTACGGGCGATGCTGCCGCGGCCTTCTCGTCAGCCGCGAAAGTCGTCGAGGCGGAATATGCCTCGCAGTACCTCGCGCACGCGACGATGGAGCCCCAGGCCTGCACGGCGTGGATCAAGCCCGATGGCTTCGTCGAAGTATGGACCTCCACGCAGGACGGCATGGCCTCCCTCTCCGCGGCGGCGCAGACGGCGGGCGTGCCGCTCGAGCGCGCCGAGGTGCACAAGACGATGCTCGGCGGCGGCTTCGGCCGCCGCGGCGCGCCGCAGGACTTCGTGCGCCAGGGGGTCACGATCGCCATGGCGCTGCGCGGCACGCCCGTGAAGATGATGTGGTCGCGCGAGGAGGACATGCAGCATGATTTCTACCGGCCCGCGAGCCTGGTGAAGCTGCGCGCAGGGCTCGATTCGCAGGGCAAGCTCGTCGCGTTCGAGGCGAAAATCGCGTGCCCCTCGATCCTCGAGGTGCTAATGCCCGGGGCCGCGCGCAACGGAATCGATTTCACGGCGGTGCGCACGCTGAGCGACATGCCCTACGAGATCCCGAACCAGAAGATCGACTACGCGATGCGCAACGGCCACGTTCCGGTGGGCTTCTGGCGCGCGCCGGGCCAGCAGAATGGCGTCTACCGCGAGTGCTTCCTGGACGAGCTGGCGCAGGCCGCGGGCAAGGATCCGCTCGAATTCCGGCTCGCGATGATGAAGGCGGGCGACAAGAACCGCCTGGTGCTCGAGGCCGCGGCGAAGGCCGCGGGCTGGGGCACGCCGCCGCCGGCGGGCGTGGGGCGGGGCCTCGCGGTGGTCGAGGGCTTCGGCAGCTACGCCGCCGGCGTGGCCGAGGTCTCGGTCTCGCCGGATGGCGGGCTCAAAGTGCATCGCTACGTGGTGGCGATCGACTCCGGCTACGTCGTGAACCCCGATACCTGCGCCGCGCAGGCAGAGAGCAACGCCGTGTACGGCCTGGGCGCGCTCACCCAGTCCTGCACCGTGCGCGACGGGCGCATCGAGCAGTCGAACTTCCACGACTTCCGGTTGCCGCTGATCGGCGATATGCCCAAGGTCGAGCTCGTGCTCGTGCCGACCGGCGGATTCTGGGGCGGGCATGGGGAGCCCGGCATCCTGCCGTTCCAGGCTGCGGTGCTGAATGCCGTGTTCGCGCTCACCGGCAAGCGCATCCGCAGCCTGCCGCTGAAGAAGGAAGACCTGCGAAGAGCCTAGTTGACGGACTTCGAAATGTTACGGCGCCGGCCGCCGCGTCCAGGTCGGACGGAAGTCGTCGGTGAGGTGGTAGACCAACGCCTGCACCATTTCCTCGCGCGGATCCGACGAGCTCGTCGTGGCGCTCACGCCGTACTGGGACACGCTTACGTGGCTGACCTCCCGCGTCGCCCAGGACGAACTGCTCCACACGCTGGCGCCGCTCGCGGTCAGCAGCAGCCGGCTCGACATGTCGGCCCTCATCTCGGAGCGCACGTCGCCCTGGAGCCTGGCGAGGTCTGCGAGGTTGACGTCGGTGCGCGGCTGGGAATAGGCGATTTCGCCGAGGAACACCGCGTCCACGTGAAACCTGGCACCTATTTTTCTGAGCGTGTGCGCGTCGAACTGCTCGCCGCCCACCGCGGCCAGCACCTCCTGGGGGCTTCCCAGATCGAGGAAGGGCGTGCCGGGCTGCGCCGCCTGGACCTGCTCCTGGAACCGGCGCGTGGCGAGGGCGTTGACGGCGGGATTGGCATTCGAGGCGAACTGGACCAAGCCGAGCGTTTGATAGCGCCCTAGATCCATGCGCGGCGGAACTTCCACGCGCACGGTCCTGCTCCCGCCGCATCCCCACAGCAGCGCGAGCGACAGCAGCAACGCGAATCCGGCGTACCTGCCCATCGGGCGTCCCCCCTTCTCGTGGCCCACAGCGCATTAGGCTACACGAGAGCGCGCCGCACGCGCGTGAGATTTGCCCGCTATCATCTTCGCATCTATCTAGCCCTGCCAGGGGATGGATCGGAATGTCGCGCATCGGAATCGACCTGGGCGGCACCAAGACTGAAGCGCTGGCGCTCGACGCCGCAGGGCGGGAGGTATTCCGCAAGCGCGTGCCGACGCCGCGCGGCGACTACGCGGCGACGATGCAAACGATCGCCGCGTTGGTCGAGGAGGCGGGGAAGGGCACGGTCGGCGTCGGTATCCCCGGCGCCATCTCGCACGCCACCGGCCTGGTGAAGAACGCCAACTCGACCTGGTTGATCGGCAAGCCGCTGAAAGAAGACCTCGAGCGCGTGCTCGGTCGCGAGGTGCGCCTCGCGAACGACGCCAACTGCTTCGCGCTCTCCGAGGCCGTCGACGGCGCTGGCGCGGGGGCCGAAGTGGTGTTCGGTGTGATCCTCGGCACCGGCGTGGGCGGCGGCATCGTGGTGCGCGGCAGATTGATCGAGGGCGCCAACTCGATCGCGGGCGAATGGGGCCACAACCCGCTGCCGCTGCCGCGCGCCGAGGACATGCCGCTGCGCGAGTGCTACTGTGGGCGCGCCGGCTGCATCGAGACCTATCTGTCTGGGCCCGCGCTCGTGCGCGACGGCGGCGACGCGGCGCTCGACCTCTACTGCGAGCGCCTCGCGCGCGCGCTCGGCGGCGTCATCAACATCCTCGACCCGGACGTCATCGTGCTCGGCGGCGGCGTCTCCAACGTCGCGCGGCTGTACGACGAAGTGCCGCGGCTGTGGCCGCACTACGTGTTTTCGGACCAGGTCGCCACGCGCCTCGTGCCGCCGAAGCATGGCGACTCGAGCGGCGTGCGCGGCGCGGCATGGCTGTGGGAGCCTGCGCGGAGGCTAATCTCGTAAGTGCAATGTCTGGCCGCCCTCAATCGCGAGGCTAGGTTGTGCGATCCAGAGGAAGCAGCCACGGCGCGCGTCTAGCAACTCGGCATGCCTTACTTCGGCGGGTCTGGTAGTGTTCCTGACTAAAGGCAGACACGAGCGAACTGAAATTCACGGAGATTCCAGAACTATGAAGGCCGATGAATTGAGGCAGCTTCAGGCGCCGTTCAAGGCGCTGTACAGGGACGACCCCGTTGCGGCGAAGCGGACATTCACGGCTACCGGGGTGTTGCTTCCCGACCGCCCTACCTGTCGCGTTGAATCCCGCTTCGGCGCAATCGATGCAGGGCTCCACCCGGCCGCCGGCGGCGATGGTAGCGAGGCCTGTTCCGGCGACATGCTGCTCGAGGCGCTGGTCGCTTGCGCGGGAGTCACGTTCAATGTCGTCGCGACGGCCATGAGCATTCCGTTCCGCTCGGCGAAAGTGATCGTGGAAGGCGACGGCGACTTTCGCGGCACGCTGGGAATCGCCAAGGATGTTCCGGTCGGCGTCACCGATATAAGGCTGCGCTTCGAGATCGACTCGGATGCAAGCGATGAGCAGCTTGCCACGCTGCTCCGGCAAACTGAGCGCTACTGCGTCATCTTCCAGACGCTGCGCACGCCGCCGCGGATGGAGGTGAGCATCCGGCGACAGCGCGCATAGGCCTCGGGCCGGGAAATATCACGCATCGTAATCCAGTCTCGGGTACCAACGGGTCCCCCGACCTTCCCGCGTTAGGTCGAGGACATTCCACAGCGGCCAGATGGAATCAACGTGGCGGGGGCTTTGGCCTTTTTCGCCGGGCATGAATAGCAACTCCGTTGCATAGGTGTGGCGAATCCGCCCCCGCTGCAGGGCGAAGACGTTGAGCATGGGCAGCTGCGCGCCCTCTGGAGTCTCCCCGTGATAATCGGCGTTGTAGCGGTTGCCGGCCGAAGAAACGAGCCGCAGGTTGCGCCAACCGCGGCTCTGCGCAAATTCCCGGATGCGCGCGACGGGCGATTTCGCGACGACCGCCAAGTTGATGCGTTGCGCGAGGTGCGTCGCCGCACCATCCAGGCTATCCAGCATCGATGTGCACAGCGGACATGCGTGCGCCATGTTCGGGCCGTACATGAAGCTGTAAACGGCGAGCGTATTCTTGCCGGACGCAAAGAGTTCCGAAAGCTTCACGCGGCGCACCGTGGCGTCGGAGATTTCCTCGAACACGTAGTCCTCGGGCAGCGGACCGCCGAGGGGCAGCTTGCGCCGCAGCGCCGCCACTGCCTCGATGCGTCGTCGTAGTCCGGCCTCCGCACGCAGCAACTCGTTGCGCGCCTCGCGATACGCTTTTCCTTCGCCCGGAAAGCGCACGGCGTGGAGCGTCCGCGACTCGGGCGCCTTCCGGCTGCTTACTTTCTTCGCCGGCATCGTCTCCTCCTAGTCCGTCTAATTCTCGATCTGCTTAAACGTGATGCCGGGCGATACGAACGGCTCGGCGGGCGCCACATACGTGACACCGGCTGCCTTGGCGACCGCGGCGACCTCGCCGGAGGTCAGCATCGAATCGAGCGCGCTGTTGACGCGATCGAGCAGCGCGGCGTTCTCGGCCAGCGCGACATACCCGAGATTGATGGCGAGCGGGTAGTTGAAGCCCGTACCGCGTAGCCGCGTGTTGGGGTGCTCCTGGCGATAGGCGTCGAAGCGGTGCAGGGCGACGAGCGCGGCGTCGGTCTCACCCGCCTCCAGCCCGGCGAGCAAAGCGTCGCGGCCGCGTGGATAGTGCGTGATCCGATCGATCAGCTCGCCTTTGTGGTAGAGCATCAGGATCGCGTCGGCGAAGGTTCCACCTACCACGCCGATGCGCAGGTCGGCGACATCGGCGAGGCTGGCGACACGGCGCTGCGCGACCTGCGGCGCAAGCACCAGCGTGAGCGGCGCCCTTTGGTAGGGGCGGCTCGGCACCAGCACTCCGAGATCGACGCGGCGGCGCCGATCCCTGGCAACCGCTCCCCTGAAGTCCGGCAGGCGCGCGCTCTTGAGGCCCGGTTTGCCGAGCGTGTCCACAGAAAGCGGATACGCGGCGACCAGGTCGCAGCGCCCGTCCGACAGCAACGCGTTCAGTTCCAGCTTCGGGCTCGAATCCTCGTCGAACTCGGTCTCGAACCACTGGATTGCGAGGGGCCGGCCGAGACGGCTCGCAAGCGCGCGCGCGAGCGTGACATCGAAGCCGCTGTCGGAGTCGCCGCGCGCAACCGAGTAGGGCGGCGCATTCTCGTCCATGCAGACGCGGAGCGGGCGGTCCTCCCCCACCGCGCGTCCCCAGGCGAGGGCAGCGGCGACCAGCAGCCCTGCCGCGACGAAGCGATTCACTGCTTGCCCCCGCTTACGACATAAGCCCATATCTGCTCCATTTCCGCCCGCGAGAGTACGCCTCCCCACGGCGGCATGCGGCCGTTCTTGCCGTTGGTCACCGAATTGAAAAACCGCGCCTCGTCGTCCTTGGGAAATTTGCGCAAGTCGTACGAGATGGTCCCAGGATTGACCATGTTGAAGCCGTGGCAGTGCGAGCAATGACGAGCGTAAAGTGCACGCCCCTGGCCGATTGACGACGTGGAAGGCGCCTGTGGATCCCCTGCGCGCGCCGCACTGCTGAACACGAGGGCGGAACAAAGAAGCATAGCCCGCAGCATGACGCACGATACCCTGGCTCCGTGGCGGCGACCCGGGCGCACTTCGGGCGAAACGCGCCCGGGTTTTCCGACGGCTCGGCTCGCGGCTACTTCTGTAGCGCGAATACCCAAAGCGAGCCGCCGGCCGGGACCTTGGCCAGACGCGCGTCGCCGGAAAACAGGGAGTACACGCCGCCGATCCCGCTCGTGACGGCGACGTACTGCACGCCCTCCTGCTCCCAGGTCACCGGTTGTCCCTCGATTCCGGATCCCATCTTGAACTGCCAGAGCTTCTTACCCGACTTCGCATCGAAGGCCTCGAACTCTCCCGTCAGGCGCCCGGTGAACACAACGCCGCCCGCCGTCGAGAGCACGCCCGAGAAGCGGGGGATGTCGCTCGGCACTTCCCACTTGGACTTGCCGGTCATCGGGTCGATCGCCTTCAGGTGACCGCGCGGGCCAGTGCCCCACTCCCACAGGTCCGAAAGGTCCATGCCGGTGTACCACTCGCCCGCCTTGTATTCGGCCGGGACCGCCTTGTAGTGGCCGCCGAAGGCGAGCGTATTGGCATATGCCAAGCCGGTCTTCGGGTCGTACGACATCGGCATCCAGTTCTTCCCCCCGAGAATCGAGGGGAATATCGTGACCTTCTCCCCGGCGCGAGCCTTTGCCGTTACCTCGGTCTCGATCGGCCGACCGGTAGCCATGTCGACCCCGCTCGCCCAGTTGACCTTGACGTACGGGTTGGCCGCGATCAGCTTGCCGTTAGTGCGGTCGAGCACATAGAAGAACCCGTTGCGGTTCGCGTTGAGTATGACCTTGGTCGGTTTGCCGTTGACCATGCGGGTCGCGAGCACCATCTCCGCGACCGCGTCGTAGTCATACGGATTGTTCGGCGAAAACTGGTAGTGCCACTTGATCTTTCCGGTCTTCGGGTCGAGCGCGAGCACCGAGCAGGTGTAGAGGTTGTCGCCCGGACGCACGGCGGCGTTGAACGGCCCGGGATTGCCGACGCCCCAGTACACGGTATTTAACTCAGGATCGTAAGAGCCGGTGATCCAAGTGGAGCCGCCGCCGTACTTCCAGGTATCACCGGGCCAAGTGTTGCCGCCCGGTTCGTTGGGCTCCGGGATTGTGTAGGTGCGCCAGAGATGCTTGCCGGTGGCCGGATCCCAACCATCGATGAAATCGCGCGTTCCGAACTCGGCGCCGGAGATGCCGGTGATGACGACGCCGTCGGCGACCAATGGCGTCATCGTCATCGTGAACCCGACCTTGTAGTCCGCCGCCTTCTGGCGCCACAGTTCCTTGCCGGTACTCGCGTCCAGAGCGATCACGTTGGCATCGAGCGTCGTGCGGAACAGCTTGCCGTCGTAGATCGCGGCGCCGCGATTGATGATGCCGCAGCACACGACGCGCGGCACATCGGGCGGATACTCGAGCTTGGTCTTCCAGAGTTGAGTGCCGGTCTTGACGTCGACCGCGGCGGTCATGGCGTGCGTGGTGATGTACAGCACGCCCTTGTAAACGAGGGGTTGAGATTCCTCGCTGCGGTTGTCGTCAAGGCTGTAGTTCCAGACCGGGACGAGCTTGTGGACGTTCGTGGCGTTTATCTGCTTCAGCGGGCTGTAGCGCTGCAGATCGTAGCCCATGCCGTAGTTCAGCACGCCCGCGGTGTTGGCCGAACCGCGCGCGAGTTCGCTGTCAGACTGTGCGAACGAAGCGATAGGAACAGCGAGCGCGATGCCCGCAATGAGCGGCGCAATCTTCATGGTTTCCCCTCCCTTGATGAGTGACCTTTGCGCGTCAGCTAGGCGCTACCAAACCAATCGGATGGTGGTGCCACCCTTATCCCCTGCCGACGGCACGTTAGCATAGCCCGCTTTGCACGGACAATTGCTGTTGGTTACCGGAATGTGTAGGGGCACATCACTTGCACAGTGGGCCGACAAGGCCAATGTCGGGATGAAGTGGCACATTAGGTCGCTTAGCTGCGATGCACAACGGGGGCTGCCATCCGAGCGGCCCCCGTCTTACCTCGCTGGCCTAGGCCTTACCGCTATCTCGGCTAGCGCTTCTTCGTGGCCGCGCCGGGAACGACGCGCGCGCTGCGCTGGAAGGTCCAGTAGGCCCAGGCCCAGTCGATCAGCACGACGAGCCGGTTGCGGAAGCCGATGAGAAAGAAGATGTGCGCGACGAGCCACATCACCCAGGCGGGATAGCCCGAGAGCTTGAGCCGACCGAGCACGGCCACGGCCTTGCTGCGGCCGATGGTGGCGAGCGAGCCGTAGTCGCGGTAGCGGAAGGCCTTGGTTGGCGCGCCGCGCAGGCGCAACACGATGTTCCTTGCGGCGAGCCGTCCCATCTGCTTGGCCGCCGGCCCCACGCCGGGCACCGGCGGTTCGTGCCAGGGCAGCGCCGCGAGGTCGCCGATCACCGCGATCTCCGGGTGGCCCGGCACCGACAGGTCCGGCTCGACGATGACGCGTCCGGCGCGGTCGAGCGGCACGCCGAGCGAGGCGCCGAGCGGCGAGGCGGCGACACCCGCCGCCCAGATGACGGTCTTCGCGGCGAGGCGCTCCTCGCCCATGAACACGCCTTCGGCGTCGATGCCGCTCACCTTGCGCCCGAGCCACACCGTGACGCCGAGCCGCTCGAGCTGCAGCTTCGCCTTCGCCGAAAGATCGGCGGGGTAGGCGGGCAGCACGCGCTCGCCCGCTTCGAGCAGCACCACGCGCGCGTTGTGCGGATCGTAGTGCCGGAACTCGCCGCGCAGCGTGTGGCGCGCGATCTCGGCGAGCGTCCCGGCCATCTCGACGCCAGTCGCGCCGGCGCCGACCACGACGAAGGTGAGCCAGGCGGCGCGCCGCGCTGCGTCCGGCTCGCGCTCGGCGCGCTCGAAGGCGAGCAGGACGCGCTCGCGGATTTCGAACGCATCGGCGAGCGTCTTCAGGCCGGGCGCGTGCGCCTGCCAGGCGTCGTGGCCGAAGTAGCTGTGCGTCGCGCCGGTGGCGACGATCAGGTAGTCGTAGCCGACCTCGCTGCCGTCTTCGAGCACCACCGCGTGGCGCGCCGGGTCGATGCGCTCGGCCTCGCCGTAGAGCACGGTCGAGTTCCCCTGGTGAGCTAGGATCTGCCGGATCGGCGCCGCGATCGCGGGCGCGGCGAGGCCCGCGGTCGCGACCTGATAAAGCAGCGGCTGGAACAGGTGGTGGTTGGTGCGGTCGATCACCGTCACCTCGAGCGGCGCGCGCGCCAGCGCGCGCGCGGCGAACAGCCCGCCGAAACCGCAGCCGAGGATCACGACGCGCGGGAGTTTCGCCTGCACGGGCGTATTTTGCGTCAGAATGCGCGCGCCATGGTTCCCGATACGATCAGACCCGGCCTCGTCGGCCGCATCGAGCTCACCGTGGGTGAGGAGCACACCGCTCCGCGCGTCGGCAGCGGCAAGGTGCACGTGCTCGCGACGCCGGTGATGATCAACCTGTTCGAGGCGGCGGCGCTCGCCGCCTGCGAGCATCTGCTGCCCGCCGGCTACCAGAGCCTCGGCACGCTGCTCGAGGTGCGCCACATCGCGGCGACGCCGGTCGGCATGAAGGTCGTCGCCACCGCCGAGGTGACAGGAGTCGAGGGGCGCACGATCCGCTTCCGGCTCGAAGCGCGCGACGAGCGGGAGCTGATCGGCGACGGCAGCCACGAGCGGGTGGTGGTCAACGTCGAGAAATTCGACCAGCGCGTGCAGCGCAAGTTGACGCCGCCCGCCTAGTAGGGGCGCACGCCGAACAGCCAGCCGTGCACGGCGAGCATCCCGCCGTACACGAGCAGCGCGAACACGAGCTGCACCAGGCCGATCTCGCCCAGGGCGAGGCGGTTGCGGCCCTGCGCGATGGCGGCGAAAGGCAGGTTCGAGGTGAGCGCGGCGAAGCGCTTCCAATCCTCGCCGTGCGCCTTCGCCTTGCGCGCGTCCTGCAGCCGCGTTCCGGCCGCCGCGAGCAAGAGGAACGTTCCGAAGAAGATCGTCGCTTTGAGCTCGCCGCGCGCGAGCAGGTGCGCGCCGGCCCACAGCATGATGCCCCACATCACCGGATGGCGCGTGACGCGGATGATGCCGCGCGCCGGGTCCGGCCGGGCGAGCAGCTTGCCGGCCGCGACCGCCGTCGGGTTGGGCGTCAGCACGCCGCTCACGACGAGCAGGAACGAGAACGGCATCACCGCGGATGGCAGGAAGCGCAGCCCCGGCCATAGCGGCGTCACGGGCGCGCCCTTATAGGCGAGCGCTGTCCACACGATCAGTGCGACGCTCGCGGCCGAGAACGCGCCGATGTAAGGCCCCTCGCCGAGCGTGCGCACGAGCCCCGCGCGCAGCGGCGTGCTCGGCAGCACGTGCAGGAGCAGGAACGCCGCGCAGGCGAGCACCAGATTGAGCATCGGATCCATGAACCTGCCCCCCAAAAGTGGCCAGCATATGCGATGCTTTCGCCTGCCGACAAGCAAGCGCCGCCGATGCGCCTTCCAGACGACCACCCGCAGCGCTTCCAGCTCGCCAACGAGGTGCACGCGCGCCCGCACGAGCCGCTCAAGGCGCCCGAGCGGGCGTTCTATCTCGCGGTCCTGGTCGACCCGGGCGAGCGCGCGCGCGAGCACGCGCACGTCGCCGCCCTGTGCGAGCGGCAGGGCGCGCACCCGCCGCCGGCCGATGCGATCCATTTCGCCGCCGAGCTGGGCGCGTTCCGCCTGCGCTGGGAACGGCACACCGAGTTCTCGACCTATACGTTCTACTGCCGCGGCGCCGGGCCGGGGCACTTCGCAGCGCCGGCGGCCGGCGCGGTGCCGCCCGACTGGCTGGCGGCGATCCCGGGACGCAGCCTGGTGGCGCTGCACGCGGAGCTGCACGAGCGCGCGCGGCCGGTGCCGGGCGGCTCGGAGATCGCCGCGGCCTTCGCCGGCAACTACGTCGTCGGTGCCGGCGTGGGCGACGGCGCGGCGGCGGCGTTCACCGACTTCCGCATCCACGCCGACGGCTGCGGGCGCGTGCTGGTGTTCGACCGCGAGCTGTCGCGCTACCAGGCGGGGCGCACGCTGCAGCGGCTGTTCGAGATCGAGACCTACCGCATGATGGCGCTGCTCGCGCTGCCGGTGGCGCGGGCGCTCGCGCCGCGCCTCGCGGCCATGGAGCGCGAGCTGGCGCAGGTCGCCGCGGCGCTCGCGCAGGGCGCGGCGGGCGACGAGGCGCTGCTCGACCAGCTCACGCACCTCGCCGCCGAAACGGAAAGCGCGCTCGGTGAGTCGCGCTACCGCTTCGGCGCGACCCGCGCCTACCACGAGCTCGTCAACGCGCGTATCGCCGAGCTGCGCGAACGGCGCCTGCCGGGCACGCAGACGATCCGCGAGTTCATGCAGCGCCGCCTCGACCCGGCGATGGCGACCTGCGACTCGACCGCGCGCCGCCTGCTCGAGCTCTCCGAGCGCGTGGCGCAGGCGAGCAACCTGCTCTCGACGCGCGTCGGCGTCGCGCGCGAACGCCAGAACCAGGAGCTGCTCGCGTCGATGAACCGGCGTGCGCGCCTGCAGCTCAGGCTGCAGGAGACGGTCGAGGGTTTGTCGGTGGTGGCGATCACCTACTACGCGGTCGGCCTGGTCGGCCACGCGGCCGACGCGCTCGCGGCGCTCGGCCTGCGCGTCGATGCGGCGCTCGCGAAGGGCATCGCCATCCTGCCGGTCGCGGCGCTCGCCGCGCTCGGCGTGCGCTACGTGCGCCGTGCGGTTACGCGGGCGGAGTCGGCTACGCCAGGTAAAGCCAGAGCGCGGTGATCGCGAGCGTGGCCGCGGTGACCGGCACGCCGACGCGTGCGTGGCGACGCCAGCCGATGTCGATGCCGGCGCGGCGTGCTGCGTCGACGACGATGATGTTGGCGATCGAGCCGACGATCAGCAGGTTGCCGGCGAAGGTGGTCACCAGCGCGAGCAGCGGCCCGGAGACGGGCTGAGTCGCAGCGGGCAGCAGCAGCATTGTCGCCGGCACGTTGGACACCAGGTTGGACAGCACCAGGCTCGCGCCGAACAGCGGTGCGGGGCGGTCGAGCGGCACGCCCGCCGCACCGAGGTGCGCGATCGCCTGCTGCGTGAGGCCGCTGTGCTCGAGCGCGCCGTTCACCACGAACAGCCCGATGAACAACACCAGCAACTCCCAGTCGACCAGGCCCAGCATGCGCGCCGAGTGCAGCCTGCGGCTGGTGAGCAGCACGCCGGCGCCGGCGAGGGCGGCCACGTCGCGCGGCCAGCCGCTGAACAGGAACACGCCGAGCAGCGCGAGCGCGACCGTGAGTCCTTTGGCGGTCTGCCAGGGATCGAGGCGCGCCGGGCCGGACACGGTCTCGGCCGCCGCCGGCGAGGGCTCGATGTGCCAGCGGCCGCGCGTCTGGCGCGCGATGAGCGCCCAGGTGGCGGCGAGTCCGAGCACGACCGGCACGATCGCCTGCGCCAGGTAGCCGAGGAAGGGCAGGCCGAGCTTCTGGCCGATCAGCATGTTCTGCGGGTTGCCGATCAGCGTCGCGGCCGAGCCGACGTTCGCGGCGCAAGCGAGCGCGAGCAGGAACGGCACGGGATCCAGGCGCCGCCGCAGGCAGGCGTGCGCCAGCACCGGCGCGGCCGCGAGGCACACGACGTCGTTGCTGAACACCGCGGAGAGCGCGGCGGTGAGCAGGATCACCGCGCCGAGCAGCGCGGCCGGCGCGAGCGGCAGCGCGGCGACGCGCTCGGTGACCCAGGCGTAGAAGCCCCCCAGGCGCAGCTGCGCCGAGATCACCATGAAGGAAAAGAGCAGCACGAGCGTCGGCAGGTGCACCGCGCGCGCCGCCTGCTCGGGGCTCAGGATCTCAAAGCCCACCACAGCGATCGCGCCGAGCAGGGCTACGCCGGTGCGGTCGAGCTGCAGGAACGGCAGCCCGCCGAGGATCATGCCCAGGTAGACGGTCGCGAAGATCGCGACCGTCAGCGTGTTCACGCCAGCGCCTTCGTGACGATCTCGGCGACGTCGCGCGACAGCCCCTTGGCGTCGCGCACGCGCTCGAGCTGCGCCACCGCGTGCGCCTGGCGCGCGGGGTCGAAGCGGCGCCAGCGGTCGAAGCCGCGCGCCATGCGCGCCGCGACCTGCGGATTGAGGCCGTCGAGCGCGAGCACCTGGTCGGCGAGGAAGGCGTAGCCCGAGCCGTCCGCCGCGTGGAAGCGCAGGTGGTTGGCGGCGAAGGCGCGGATCAGCGCGTACACCTTGTTCGGCACCTTGAGGTCGAACGCAGGGTGCGCGAGCAGCGCGCGCACGCGCGCGAGCGTGTCCGGCAGGCGCGAGGTGGCCTGCACCGCGAGCCACTTGTCGACCACCAGCGGCTCGTCCTGCCAGCGCTCGTAGAAGCTGGCGAGCGCCTTGTCGCGCTCAAGCCCCTCGCTGTTGGCGAGGAAGCCGAGCGCGGCGAACGACTCGGTCATGTTGTCCGACTGCGCGTACTGCTCGTAGCACAGCGCGCGGATGTCGCCGCTGCCGAGCTCCATCAGCGTGCCGAGGCAGACGTTCCTCAGCGCGCGCCTGCCGATCGCCCCGGGCGTCGGCGCGTAGGGACCGGGCACGGCGTTCGCGCGGTAAGCGGCGAGCAGCGGTTCTTTCAGCGCCTCGGCGATGCGCAGGCGCAGGCGATTCCTCGCCGCGTGCAGCGCGTCCGGGTCGACCACCGTCATCTGCTCGGCGAGGAAGCTCTCCGCGGGCAGCGCGAGCGCCTCGGCGGCGAACGCGGGGTCCTCGGCGCTGCGCTCGAGCACGCGCGCGCAGGCCGCGACGAAGGCGGGCGAGGGCTCGCCCGAGCGCTCCAGGATGATCTGCGCGGCGAGCCGCTGGCCGGCTTCCCAGCGGTTGAACGCGTCGTCGTCCTGCGCCATCAGCTGCAGCAGCTCGTCGTCGGTGTACGGGTAGTTGAGGATCACCGGCGCGGAGAAGCGGCGCAGGAGCGACGGAACGGGTTTAGCAGTCAGATTCTTGAATTCGAAATTCTCCTCCGGAGAACGAATCGACAAAACCTGTTCGTGTGGCCCGATCTTGACCGCCAGCGGGATGTGGAACGGCGGGCTCATCGACTGCTTCACGTTCAGCGTGAAAGTACCGTTCTCGTAGCGGCCGTGGCAGTCGAGCACCGGGGTGCCGGCGACGTCGTACCAGCGCCTGAACTGCGCGAGGTCCACTCCGCTCGCGTCCTGCATCGCCTGCACGAAGTCGTCGCAGGTGACCGCCTGCCCGTCGTGGCGCTTGAAGTAGAGCTGCATGCCCTTCTGGAAGCGCTCCTCGCCGAGCAGCGTGTGCTGCATGCGCACGACCTCCGCCCCTTTCTCGTACACCGTCAGGGTGTAGAAGTTGCGGATCTCCATGTACGACTGCGGGCGCACCGGGTGCGCCATCGGACCCGCATCCTCGGGAAACTGCGCCGCACGCAGCATGCGCACCTCGGCGATGCGTGTCACCGCGCGCGAGTAGGTGTCGGCGCCGTATTCCTGGTCGCGGAACACGGTGAGACCTTCCTTGAGCGAGAGCTGGAACCAGTCGCGGCAGGTGACGCGGTCGCCGGTCCAGTTGTGGAAGTACTCGTGCGCAACCACGCGGTCGATGTTGACGTAGTCGGTGTCGGTCGCGGTGTCGGGCCGGGCGAGCACGTACTTGGTGTTGAAGATGTTGAGACCCTTGTTCTCCATCGCGCCGGAATTGAAGTCACCGACAGCGACGATCTTGTACTGGTCGAGGTCGAGCGCGAGGCCGAAGCGCCGCTCGTCCCAGGCCATGGCGCGCTTCAGGCAGTCCATCGCCCAGCCGGCCTGGTCGAGCTTGCCCGGCTCGACGTAGACGTAGAGCTGCTTGTCCTTGTAGCGGTCCTCGATCGCCTCGAGCTTCGCCGCCACCAGCGCGAACAGGTACGAAGGCTTGGGAAATGGATCCTCGAACGTGGCGCTATGCCGCCCGCCCGGCTCGTCGGCGGCTTCGACGAGGTTGCCGTTGGAGAGCAGCACCGGGTAGGCGGCCTTGTCGGCGTGGACGGTGACGCGGTAGCGCGCCATCACGTCCGGCCTGTCGACGAACCAGGTGATGCGCCGGAAGCCCTGCGCCTCGCACTGCGTGACGAAGCCGTTCCGGGTCGCGTACAGGCCCTCGAGCTTGGTGTTCTTCTGCGGCACGATGCGCGTCACCGTGCCCAGGCGAAACGCATCCGGCAGCCCAGGGATCACCAGGCGCTCGGGATCGAGCTGGTACTGGTTGTCGCGCAGCGTCACGCCGTCGACCGAGACTGCGCGCAGCTCCAGCTCGTCGCCGTCGAGAACGAGGGGCGCCTTGGGGTCCGCGGCGCGCGGGTTGCGCCGCACGCGCAGCTCGGCGCTCACCAGCGCGTCGTCGGCGCGGATGTCCACGTCGAGCGCGACCTGCTCGACCAGGAACGGAGGCGGAGTGTAGTCCTTGAGGTGGATGGTCTGCGGCAGGGGTTCGCGCATGGTGCGTACGGTATGCGGAGGATCAGGATTCGTCGCGCGGCGTGCCGAGCAGGACCGCGCGCTGTTTTTTTCTCGTCACCACCGGCTGGCGCGGTTCGCGCGGCTCCTTGGGCGAGGGGGGCGGGGGCGGCGCCTCATAGGGCTCGGTGCGCGCTTCCTCGCGCGCACGCATGCGCGCCTCCTTGACCTGCGCCTCGAACTCCGCGCCGCGATCGATGCGCAGCTCGCCGTGCCGGCGCGGGCGCGAGCGGGGCGCAGGCTGCTGCTTGCGCGCGCGCCTGGGTTGCTCGTTTCGGGGCTCGTGTCGGGGTTCGTGTCGGGGTTCGTGGCGGGGCTTTTGGGGTTCGCGTTGCGCCTGGTCAGGTTCGAAGCCGGGGATGATCTTTTTCTCGACCGGCCGGTTCATCAGCTTTTCGATCGCGGCGAGCAGGGGCTTTTCCTCGTGGCTCACCAGCGAAACCGCCTCGCCCGAGCTGCCGGCGCGGCCGGTGCGCCCGATGCGGTGCACGTAGTCCTCGGCGACGTGCGGCAGGTCGAAGTTCACCACGTGCGGCAGCGCCTCGATGTCCAGGCCGCGCGCGGCGATGTCGGTCGCCACCAGCACGCGCAGCTCGTTGTCCTTGAAGCGCTTGAGCGTGCGAGTGCGCGCGTTCTGGCTCTTGTTGCCGTGGATCGCGTCGGCCTCGATGCCGTCGCGCTCGAGCTGCTCGGCCAGGCGATTCGCGCCGTGCTTGGTGCGCGTGAACACCAGCACCTGGCGCCAGTCGTTCGACTTCACCAGGTGGGCGAGCAGGGCGCGCTTGCGGCTCGCGTCCACCGGGTGCGCGACCTGCGCTACCAGCTCGGCCGGGGTGTTGCGGCGCGCCACTTCGACGGTGACGGGATCGCGCATGAAGGATGCGGCGAGCTTGCGGATCTCCTCCGGGAAGGTGGCCGAGAAGAGCAGGTTCTGCCGCTCCTTCGGCAGCTGGGCGAGGATGCGGCGCACGTCCGGTATGAAGCCCATGTCGAGCATGCGGTCCGCCTCGTCCAGCACCAGGATCTCGACGCGATCGAGCTGGACGGTCTTCTGTTGCAGGTGGTCGAGCAGGCGCCCGGGCGTGGCGACCACGATGTCGACTCCGCGGCGCAGCTCGTCGATCTGCGGGTTGATGCCGACGCCCCCGAAGATCACCGTCGCGCGAAGGTGCTGGTGGCGTCCGTAGGTGCGTACGCTCTCCTGCACCTGGGCGGCGAGCTCGCGGGTGGGTACGAGGATCAGCGCGCGCACCACACGACGATCTGGGTGGGTCGCGCCGAGCCTTTGCAGCATCGGGAGCGTGAAACCCGCGGTCTTGCCGGTGCCGGTCTGCGCCGCGGCGAGCAGGTCGCGGCCGGCGAGTACCACGGGGATCGCCTGGAACTGGATGGGGGTGGGCTCGGTGTAGCCTTGCTCGGCGACCGCGCGCACAAGCGCGGCGGACAGGCCGAGGCCTTCGAATGACTTGCTAATGACTATCTCCTGACGATCGGCCTGCAAGACGCCGGTTCAGGCAAATCACGTTTTCAGGCTTTTTAGATTCGCGGCCCAGGACGGGCCGGGAAACGACTGGCGCGCCAACCGGAGGGCGCGCAGCAGCAACCCGCCCGGGCATTATACGCGATCAGGCCCTCTTTAGTGCGTCCGGTTCGATCGGCAACCGGCGGATGCGCTTGCCGGTGGCGGCGAAGATCGCGTTGGTCACTGCCGGCGCGGCCGCCGGCAGCCCGGGCTCGCCGATGCCGCCCGGGTTCTCCGTGCTCGGCACGATGTACACCTCGACCTTGGGCATCTCGTTCATGCGCAGCACCGGATAGGAGTCGAAATTGCCCTGCTCGACCTTGCCGTCCTTCAGGGTGATCTTCCCATACAGCGCGGCCGACAACCCGTATACGATCGCGCTCTCGATCTGGCGCCGGATGATCTCGGGGTTGACGGTCCGGCCGCAGTCGACCGCGGCGACGACGCGGTGCACCTTCACGCCGCCGTCGTCGCCCACCGAGACCTCGGCCACCTCGGCGACGTAGCTGCCGAAGGACTGCGCCACCGCGATGCCGCGGAACACGCCGGCGGGCAGCGGCGTGCCCCAGCCCGCCTTATCCGCGGCGAGCTCGAGCACGCCCTTGTAGCGCGGCTGCTTGCCGAGCAGGTCGCGCCGGAACTCGAACGGATCCTTGCCCGCTTCGTGCGCCAGCTCGTCGACGAAGCTCTCGCTGAAAAAGATGTTCTGCGAGTGTCCCACCGAGCGCCAGAACCACACCTGCACGCCCGGCTCGACGCGCGCGTACTCGATGCGCAGGTTCGGGATGTCGTAGGGCAGGTCCTGCACGCCCTCCACCGCGAACTGATCGACGCCGTTCGGCGGCAGCTTCATGAAGCCCGAGCCTTCCATGATCGAGGGCGAGGCGACGCGCGCGCTGAACGCCACCGGGCGGCCCGACGCGTCGAGCGCGCCGGTGAAGCGCGTGGCGGACACCGGACGGTAGAAGTAGGCGCGCATGTCGTCCTCGCGCGCGTAGACGAGCTTCACCGGCTTGCCCGACATCTTGGACAGCAGCGTCGCGTCGACCGTGAAATCGGGCGCGAAGCGCCGGCCGAAGCCGCCGCCGAGGTACATCGTGTGGATCTTCACCTTGCCGGGCGCGACGCCGCTCACCTGCGACACGATTCCCTGGCTTGGGCCCTGCGACTGCGTGCCGGCCCAGATCTCGACCTCGTCCGGCTTCACCCATGCGGTGCAGTTCATCGGCTCCATGCAGGCGTGCGCGAGGTAAGGCGCCTCGTAGTGCGATTCGATCGCCTTCGTGCCGCCGGCCGTGCGCACGTCGCCTTCGTTGCGGCCGACCTTGGCCGGAACGGTGGTCGCCTCGGCGAGCATTTTCGAGATATCGCTCGAGGACAGGCCCGCATTCGGGCCGTCGTCCCATTTGATCTCGAGCGCGTCGCGTCCCTGCTTGGCGGCCCAGTAGCCGTCGGCGAGCACCGCCACGCCCTGCGGGATTTGCACGACCTGGCGGACGCCTTTGATCGCCTTCGCCTTGCTGTCGTCCACCGATAGCGCCTTGCCGCCGGGCACCGGCGGGCGCGCCATCACCGCGATCAGCATCCCGGGCAGGCGTACGTCGAGCCCGAACTTGGCCTTGCCGTTCACCTTCGGCGGCGTGTCGAGCCGGTGCAGGCCCTGGCCGAGGATCG
Organism: uncultured Pseudomonadota bacterium; assembly: GCA_963739205.1. GTDB lineage: Bacteria > Pseudomonadota > Gammaproteobacteria > Burkholderiales > SG8-39 > DAHVFK01. The sequence continues at coordinate 98,590 of CAVTZJ010000005.1, forward strand.
CGAAGTCCTTCGGGTCCTTCAGCTTCGGGTCGGCCGGCACGGGCTGCTTCGACGCGCGCGCGACCAGCTGGCCGTAGGTGAGCTTCTTGCCGCTGCTGTGGATCACCACGCCCTTCCGGGTGCGGCAATCCGCGGGCTTCGCTTTCCAAGTCTGCGCGGCTGCTGCGACGAGCATCTCGCGCGCCGCGGCGCCGGCCTTCCTCATCGGCTCCCAGTGCCCGCGCACCGAGGTCGAGCCGCCGGTCGCCTGCATGCCGAATACCGGGTTGTTGAACGCCTTGTCGACCGGCGCCTGCTCGACGCCGACTTTCGCCCAGTCGGCGTCGAGTTCCTCGGCGACCAGCATCGGGATCGCGGTTAGCACGCCTTGGCCCATCTCGGAGAGGCCGCACACCACGGTCACGCGCCCGTTGGCGGCAATGCGCAGGTATGCGTTCGGTGCGAACGGCGCGGCGGCCTCGGCGAGTCGACCGCCCGCGGGCAGCACGAAGCCGATGACCAGGCCGCCGCTCGCGGCGGCGGAGCCCTTGAGGAAGCTGCGGCGCGAGGCCTTGAATGTCGTGCCCATGTCGCCTCCTCAGCCCTTCAGCGCCGCGGCCGCATCCTTGATCGCGGAGCGGATCTGGTTGTAGGTGCCGCAGCGGCAGATGTTGCCGCTCATCGCAGCGTCGATGTCCGCGTCGCTCGGCGACTTGTTCTGGGTGATCAACGCGGTGGCGCTCATGATCTGGCCGCTCTGGCAGTAGCCGCATTGCGGCACGTCGTGCTTGATCCACGCCGCCTGCACCGCGCGCCCGGGGCGCGTCATGTTGACCGCTTCGATCGTCAGGACGTGCTTGCCCGCCGCGGCGGAAACCGGCGTCGAGCACGAGCGCACCGCCGCGCCGTTCAGCTGCACCGTGCAGGCGCCGCACAGCGCCATGCCGCAGCCGAATTTCGTGCCGGTCATGCCGAGGTTGTCGCGCAGCACCCAGAGCAGCGGCGTGTCGTTCGCGACGTCGAGCTGCATGTGCTTGCCGTTCACGTACAGAGTGACCATGGAAGCTCCGAGAGAAGTGGCAGGCGGATTATGAAATGGAAATGACCTGCTTGCCGCGGGCAATTTCACGCCGCGAATCGGTCGGGACGAGTGTCCTTGAGGGTCGACTGTTGTGGCGCCACGACACCTGCTCCTTCAGCGACCGCGAATGCCCTCGATCACGCTGATCGTGCCCCGGGTCGGCACGATCCTGCGCAGGGTGAAGCCGGCGGCTTCGTACAGCGCGCGAAATTCGCTTTCCGATCGCTGACGTCCTCCAGTGCTGACGAGCATATTGACGTCGCTGGTGAATGCCCTGCGGCTTGCGAACGACGGCTCTGCGCGTGACGGGTAGAGTCCTTCGACGATAAGAAGCTTGCCGCCCTCGCTCATCGCCCGATGGCAGCTCTTCAGGATCTCCGTTGCGTGGCTTTCGTCCCAATCGTGAATCACATGCTTGAGGATATACGCATCGGCGCCAGCGGGGACCTCGTCGAAAAAGTCCCCGCCGACAGCCTCGCACCGATTGGCGAGTCCGTTCTCGCCGATTGCCTTGCGCGCACGCTCCGCGGCGTGTGGTTGGTCGAAGACAATCCCTCGCAGATGAGGATGAGCTCCGAGAATTCCGATCAGCAGCGTGCCGTTCCCGCCGCCGATGTCGGCGACGACGCGGATCCGCGCGAAGTCGTAGGCGTCCGCCACGGCGGCCGCAGCTTGCCGCGTGAGATCCGCCATGGCCGCGTCGAAAATCGCGTAGTCTTCCGCGCCGCGCACCGGATCCTTGAAGGGATCGTCGACTCCGCGCTTGCGATAGGCTGGTTCCCCGGTTCGCACGCAATACTCGAGCTCTTTCCAGTTATTTTGAATCCGGTCGCCTGCGAAGAGCATGACCATCGCGCGCGCGCTTCCGGACAAGTCCGTACGCAAGCACGCTCCCAGCGAGGTGAGCGCGTAGCAGCCGTCCTCCTGTTCCTCGAAGACGTCGGCGCTCGCCAGGAGGCGCATGATTCGATGCAGCGACGGCGCGTGCGCACCAGTAGCTTCGGCCAACACCTCGGAGCGCTTGGGTCCGTCGGCGAGTAAGTCGGCGATGCCAAGTTTGGCGGCAAGGAAGATTGCGTGAGAAAAGAAATGCCCGGTCGCCAGGTGATAGAGGGATGCCTGCGGCGGTAGCTCGGGCCGTGCGCTGTCCTTAGACATTAATCCTCCCCGCCGGCCTCGGCGAGTTGCGGGAGGGCGAGGCCGGCAAGCGGATTATGAAATGGAAAAGGCCCGCCGAGGGCGGGCCTTTTCATGCGGGGTCTTACCGGTGGAGGCTTTGCTCAGCAGCGATGCTGGATGTGCCCGTAGGCGTGCCCCCGGCCGGGGTGATGCTCCCACTTTTCCCGACCCCTGCAGCCGTGGTCCTTAGCTCGCATCGTGCAGCTGGCAGCGGAACTTCGCAGTTAACTGCATCACGCCGCGTACGATGCGTGACACGGCGCAGCCAACTATTTCACGGCATCGGGCTCGGCCTGCCGCAGGCTGCGGTCGAGAAACGGCACGATCGCTTTGACCAGATCGTCTTCGCGGTCCTCGTAGAAGTGCTCGGCGCCCGGAATCATGACCTGCTCCGAGCCGGGTACCTTGGCGATCTCCTTGCGCCGCTCGTCAGCACCCCAGCGCGTCACTGTCCAGTCCTTCTCGCCGTAGATGTCCATCACCGGGATCTTGATCCGGTACATCTCCTGAAGACCCTGAATGATGCTGACGAACGCCCATGCCTTGACGCTCGTATCGTCGGTGCGGATCAGGTACTGGTTGGCCATCGTCGCGCCGAGGCTGTGTGAGACGATCGCGATCCTCCGGTAGCCCTTCGCCTTGAGGAAGTCGACCGCGAGCTGAAAGCGCTCGCGCGCATCCGGGTAGAGGGGCACGTACAGTCCAAGGATGGCGGTGCTGGGAAGCACCGGGAGCTGGATCGCGAGGGTGGTATAGCCCGCGTCGGCCAGCTTGGTGCGCAGGATCCCGTACAGGCCGTAATCGGGACTCCAACCGCGCCCGTGCGCGACGATGACCGCGCCGCGCGGCTGCTGCGCGACCGTGTACAGGCCGAGGAAGCGGTGGCCGTTCTTCTGCTGCAGCCACACCGCGTCGCCGACCATGAGCGATTCGAGGATCTGGTCCGCCCAGCGCTTCTCGCGCTCGTAGTCCTGCGCATGCGCGGCGAGCGCCGCGCATGCGAGGACCCCAAGCAGGATAAGCCGAAAAACAAGAAGCCCGCTCGCGCGGGCTTCTTGTCGGGGCCGGGCAGGGCCGCTACGCAAGGCTCAACGGCATCTTACGCAGCCGCTTTCCGGTCAGCGCGAAGATCGCATTAGCCACCGTCGGTCCGAGCAGTGCCGTCGCCGGCTCGCCGATGCCGCCGGGCTTGTCGCCGCTCGGTACGAGGTGGGTCTCGATCTTCGGGCACTCCGGCATGCGCACCATCTGGTACTTGTCGAAGTTGGTCTGCTCCACCCTGCCGTCCTTCAGCGTGATGTTGCCGTACTTCAGCGCGGTGAGCCCGAACACGATGTTGCCCTCGATCTGCTGGCGCACGATGTTCGGGTTGACCATCGGGCCCGCATCGACCGCCACGACCACCCGGTGTAGCTTGATCTTGCCCTCCTCGACCGACACCTCGGCCACCTGCGCCATGTACGTGTCGTAGCCCTCCATCAGCGCGATGCCGCGCGCGCGGCCCGCGGGCAGCGGCTTGCCCCAGCCCGCCTCGCGCGCCGCCACCTCGAGCACGCGCTTGTGCCGCGGCTGCTTCTCGAGCAGGGCGTGCCTGAACTCGTAGGGATCCTTGCCCGCGGCATGCGCCATCTCGTCGATGAAGGACTCGTTGACGAAGACGTTGAGCGCGTGCGACACCGAGCGCAGGTAGCCCACGCGCAGGCCGGTGTCGTGGATCACCGTGCCGACCGACTGGTTGGCGATGTCGTACGGCACGAGAATGGCCTCGGCCATGAACGGGTCGACGCCGTCCTTCACGACTGGCGGAAACAGCCGCGCGGTTATCGACGGCGAGCTCATCTTGAGGCTGAGCGCCACCGGCCTGCCCTGCGCGTCCAGCCCGCCCGCCACCTTGTGCAGGCTCGCCGGGCGGTAGAAGTCGTGCGTCATGTCGTCTTCGCGCGTCCACACCAGCTTGACGGGAGCGCCGATCGCCTTCGAGATCTCCACCGCCTGCGCCACGTAGTCGTAATCGATGCGCCGGCCGAAGCCACCGCCGAGGAACGTGGTGCGGACGGTGATCTGCTCGGGCTTGAGGCCCGTGATACCCGCGGAGATGCCGAGCGCGGCCTGCTGGAACTGGATCGAGCCGATCAGCAGCGCCGAGTCCTTGCGCACGTCGGCGGTGAAGTTCATCGGCTCCATCGGCGAATGTGACAGGAACGGCATCTCATAGGTCGCCTCGAGCGTCTTGGCGGCGGTCTTCATCGCCGCGTCGACGTCGCCCTGCTTGCGGATCTGCGCCCCGGGCTGGGCCATTGCCTCGGCGAGCCCGGCGAACACGGACGCGGTGCTGAGCGCCTTGCTCGCGCCCTCGTCCCACTCGATCTTGATCGTGTCGCGCGCCTTCTTCGCGCGCCACCAGCTGTCGGCCACGACCGCGATGCCGTCGGTGATCTGGACCACGTGCTTGACTCCGGGCATCGTCTTCGCCTCGGCGGCGTCGTAGCTCACCACCTTGCCGCCGAGCACCGGGCACTGCGCGAGCGACGCGTACAGCATGCCGGGTAGCCGCACATCGATGCCGTACTCCGCCTTGCCGCGGATCTTGGCCGCGGTGTCCAGGCGCTTGAGCGGCTTGCCGACGTAGTGGAAGTGGGCCGGATCCTTCAGCTTCACTTCCTTGGGCGGCGTGAGCTTGGAGGCGGCCGCAGCGAGCTGGCCGTAGCTCGCCTTCTTGCCGCCCGGTCCGCTGACCACGCCGTTTTGCGCATGGCACTTGGAGGCGTCCACGCCCCACTTGTCGGCGGCCGCCTGGACGAGCATCGAGCGCGCCTGCGCGCCGGCGATGCGCAGCTTCTCCCAGCCGTCGCGCACGGAGGTCGAGCCGCCGGTGAGCTGGCCGCCGAGCATGCTGTTGATATAGGCCTCTCCGGGCGGCGCGAATTCGACCTTGACCTTGTGCAGATCGACCTCGAGCTCCTCGGCGACGAGCGTCGGCATCGCCATCACGACGCCCTGGCCCATCTCGGAGCGCGCGCACAGGATGGTCACGCTGTTGTCGCTGCCGATGCGGATCCAGGCATTGGGCATCGACGTGGTCACGGACATCTTGGCCATTGCGTCCGGCAGGGCGACGCCGATGACCAGCGCGCCGCTGGCCGCGGCGCCGGACTTGAGGAACGCGCGGCGCGAAGGATTCTTAAGTCGGCTCATGATCAGGCTCCCTTGGCGCCGGCGGCTTTGTGGATCGCCGCGCGGATGCGGGGATAGGTGCCGCAACGGCACACGTTGCCTTCCATCGCGGCATCGATGTCGGCGTCGGTCGGGTGCGGCTTCTCGGCCAGCAGCGCGGTCGCGCTCATGATCTGGCCCGACTGGCAATATCCGCACTGCGGCACGTCGAGCTCGGCCCACGCCGCCTGGATCTTGCGGCCTGCAGCGGTCTTGTCGATCGCTTCGATCGTCGTGATGCGCTTGTCGGCGGCCGCCGAAACCGGCGTACCGCAGGAACGCACCGGCTTGCCGTCGAGATGCACCGTGCACGCGCCGCAGAGCTGCGCGCCGCAGCCGAACTTGGTGCCCGTCATACCGAGCGTGTCGCGCAACACCCAGAGCAACGGAGTATCAGGCTCGGCGTTGACTTGTTTTTTCCTGCCGTTGACGGTCAGCGTGATCATTGTCTCTTCTCCTCCCAAACGGGTTGAACCGGCGGCGCATTATTGTCACGAAGCTTGCTTGCCGTCGAGATATTCGCCGACGATCGTCTCGAGCGCGGGCGAATCGAGATCGACGAACTCGTAGCGCACCCTTACAACCGGCTTGCAGGTTTGCAACAGAGGCGCCAGATCGACCGGCGTCGCCGAGACCACCACATCGGCGTCCGCATCCGCGATTGTGCGGCGCAGTGCGGCGAGCTGCGTCCCTGAATATCCTAGTGCGGGCAGCACCCGACCGATGTGCTGGTACCTGGCATACACATCTCGGAACTCCGGCGCGGCGGATGCACGCGGGTCGACGATCGCGGCGGCACCCGCACGTTGCGCCGCAACAAAGCCCGCGCCGTGGGGCATGCCGCCGTGCGTAATGCTCGGCCCGTCTTCGACCACCAGCGCTCGTTTGCCGCGCACCGCGCCCGGGTCGTCGAGCCGAATCTCGAGCGCGCCGCGCAGCACGGGAGCGCGCGCGTTGGCGGCGCGCGCGCTGCGCGCGACCGCAGCCACCGCCTCAGGCGCCGCCGAATCCACCTTCGAGATCACGACCACGTGGGCCATGCGCAGGCAGGTCTCGCCGGGGTGGTAGCGGGTTTCGTCGCCGGCGCGCAACGGATCGACGAGCACGATGTGAAGGTCGGGTCGCACGAAGGGAAAGTCGTTGTTGCCGCCGTCCCACAGAAGGATGTCCGACTCGCGCTCGGCGAGCGCGAGCACGCGCGCGGTATCGACGCCCGCGTACACGGTGCCGCCGGCGGCGAGGTGAGGCTCGTACTCCTCGCGCTCTTCGAGCGTGCACTGCGCCGCGTCGACGTCGGCGCGAGTGGCGAAGCGCTGCGCCGCCTGGCGCTCCAGGTCGCCGTAAGGCATCGGATGGCGCAGCACCGCGACGCGCAGGCCGCGCGCGCGCAGACGCGCCGCGAGCCAGCGCGCGAGCGGCGACTTGCCGGCGCCGGTGCGCACCGCGGTGACCGCGATCACGGGCAAACGTGCACGCAACATCGTGCTGCGCGGGCCGAGCAGCGCGAAGTCGGCCCCCGCGCCGAGCGCGCGCGAGGCGCGATGCATCACCTCGACGTGCGCAAGATCGCTGTAAGCGAGTACCACGAGGTCGACGGCTTCGGAGCTGACGTGCGCCTCAAACTCTTCCTCGGCCACGATCGCGATGCCCTGCGGGTAGAGCGGGCCGGCGAGCGACGGCGGATAGCGGCGCCCTGCGATGCCGGGAATCTGCGCTGCGGTGAACGCCACCACCTCGCAGGCCGGGTCGTTGCGGTACACGACGTTGAAGTTGTGGAAGTCGCGCCCCGCCGCGCCCATGATCAGAACGCGCCTGCGTGCCATGGGTCTGCACTATATCTCAGGGGCGGCGCCGGCCCCTGCAACTTATTTTTGATTGCACGCCGGGAATCATTCATATTGTCGGCGCGATCGTTCAACCGCGGCTTGCGGAGAAGACGAGAATCCACGGAGGAGGGACTGATGAGCAAGAAATTGGGTGCGAATCTCACGCGCCGCCGCCTGGTGCAGGCCGCCGGCACGGCGCTGGCGACTGCAGCGCTGCCCGCGACGCTGGCGCGCGCTGCGGGCGGGGGCGACACGCTGCGGGTCGGCTTCATCAGCCCGCGCACCGGGCCGCTGGCCGGCTTCGGCGAATGCGACCCTTATGCGCTGCAGCTCGCGCGCAAGGCGCTCGCCAAGGGATTGCGCGTCGACGGCAAGCATTACAAGGTGGAGATCCTGGACCGCGACACGCAGTCCAACCCCACGCGCGCCAGCCAGCTCGCCAAGAGCCTGATCGACGAAGCGCACGTCGACCTGATGCTCACGACCTCGACGCCGGAAGTGGTCAATCCGGTCTCCGACGCCTGCGAGGCGGCGGGCGTTCCGTGCCTTTCGACGATCGTGCCCTGGGAGGCGTGGTATTTCGGCCGTGGCGCGAAGCCGGGCCAACCCTCGCCGTTCCACTGGACCTACCACTTCTGCTTCGGCGGCGGCGACTTCTTCAAGTGCTACAACTCGCAGTGGAACGGCCCGGTCAAGACCAACAAGAAGGTCGGCATCCTCTACCCGAACGACGCCGACGGCAACGCGGTGCGCGAGCACCTGGCGCCCGAGCTGGCCAAGGCGGGCTTCACCATCGTCGATCCGGGCGGCTACGAAGACGGGACGACCGACTACTCGGCGCAGATCGCCAAGTTCAAGAGCGAGCAGTGCGAGATCTTCAACACCTTCCCGATCCCGCCGGACTTCGCGACGTTCTGGCGCCAGGCGGCGCAGCAGGGCTACACGCGCATGGTGAAGATCGCCCAGATCGCGAAGACGGGGCTGTTCCCCTCGCAGGTCGAGGCGCTCGGCTCGCTCGGCTACAAGCTGGCGACCGGGTGCTACTGGCACCCGACCTGGCCTTACAAATCGCCGCTCACCGGGCTCTCCTCGAAGGCGCTCGGCGAGGGTTACGAGAAGGTGACCGGGCGGCAGTGGACCCAGCAGCTCGGCGCCAGCATGGCGCTGCTCGACGCCGGCTTCGCGACGCTGACGAAGAGCGGCAACCCGAAGAACAAGGCGGACGTCGCAAAGGCGATGAGCATGCTCAAGGTCGTCACGCCGGTCGGCCCGATCGACTTCACGAACGGTCCGGTGCCGAACGTCTCGGCCACCCCGATCATCGGCTGCCAGTGGGTGAAGGCGCCGGCGGGCAGCAAGTTCAAGCTCGCGCTGCCGATCACCGAGCATGCCGACGACCCGAACGTGCCGATCAGTGCGCAGCTGATGCCGTACAACGCGTGACGGCGCGGCAGCGGTGATTCTCGCCGCCGAGGGCATCAGCAAGAGTTTCGGCGCCTTGCTGGTGCTGGACCACGTGCATTTCGGCGTCGGCGCCGACGAGGCGGTGGGCATCGTCGGCCCGAACGGGGCGGGCAAGACGACGCTGCTGAACGTTCTCGCGGGCGCGCACGCGCCGAGCGCCGGCAGGGTGCGCTTCCGGGGGGCGGACGTGACCGCGGCCGAAGCGGCCGAGCGCTGCCGCCTCGGGGTCGCGCGCTCGCACCAGGTGCCGCGGCCGTTCGGCGGCATGACGGTGTTCGAGAACGTGCTGGTCGCCGCCACCGCAGGCGGCGGCCAGCGCGGCGCCCCGGCCTACGAGCGCTGCATCGACTCGCTCGAGCTGTGCGGCATGCTGAAGCTCGCCAACCGGCGCGCCGAGTCGCTCGGGCTGCTGGACCGCAAGCGGCTCGAGCTCGCGCGCGCGCTCGCCACCGGCCCGGTCGTGCTGCTGCTCGACGAGATCGGCGGAGGCCTGACCGACGCGGAGGCGAGCGAGCTGGTCGACGCCATTCTCAAGCTGCGCAAGCGCGGGATCGCGATCGTGTGGATCGAGCACATCGTGCACGTCCTGCTGCAGGTCGTTACCCGGCTGGTGTGCATGGATTCCGGACGCGTCATCGCCGACGGCGAGCCCGCGGCGGTGATGGCAGACACGACGGTCATCGACGCCTACCTCGGCCAGGGCGCGGCGTGAGCCTGCTCGCGATCGAGCGCCTGGACGTGCGCCACGGCCAGCTGCAGGCCGTGCGCGACGTTTCGCTCGCGGTGCGCGAGGGCGAGACGCTCGCACTGGTGGGCGCAAACGGCGCCGGCAAGACCACGCTGCTGCGCGCGATCGCCGGCGCGCACCGGCCGGCGGGTGGCCGCGTGCTGCTCGACGGCGCGGACGTCACCCAGGTTTCCGCGCACCGGCGCGTGGCGCAGGGCATCGCGCTCGTGCCCGAAGGCCGGCGGCTGTTCCCCGGGATGACGGTGGAGGAGAACCTGCTCGTCGCCGGCGCCAACGGCAGGCCGGGACCGTGGACGATCGAGCGCGTGCTCGAAGTGTTCCCGATGTTGCGCGCGCGCTTCAAGGCGAAGGCCGGCAGCCTGTCCGGCGGCGAGCAGCAGGCGACCGCCATCGGGCGCGGGCTGCTCGCCAATCCGCGCGTCCTGCTGCTGGACGAAGTTTCGCTCGGCCTGGCGCCGGTCGCCGTGGAGCGCGTCTACGCGTGCCTCGAAAACCTCATTTCCGTCGGGGCGACGCTGGTGCTGGTCGAGCAGGACATCGGGCGCGCGCTGCGCGTCGCGACGCGCGTCGCGTGCATGCTCGAAGGGCGCATCGTCCTCGAGGGGGTCGCGTCCGCGATGACGCGCGAGCAGGTGACCGAGGCGTATTTCGGGCTGGGGCGCGGCGCATTGCCGAAGCAAGCGGCATGATCTGGCTGAATCAGATCATCCAGGGCGTGCTGCTCGGCGGCTACTACGCGCTCATCGCCTGCGGGCTGTCGTTCATGTTCGGCGTGATGCGCATCATCAACCTTGCGCACGGCGACCTCGCCGTGCTGGCCGCCTTCCTGGTGTGGGCGATCGTGGACCGCAGCGGAATGTCGCCGTTCCTCGCGCTGGCCATCGTCCTGCCGGCGATGGGCGCGCTCGGCTGGCTGTTGCAGCGCGCGATGCTCGAGCGCAGCCTGCGCGCCGGCGTGCTCGTCCCGCTGCTCACCACCTTCGGCCTGGGCATCGTGATCCAGAACCTGCTGTTCGAGCAGTTCGGCGCCGACACCCGCTCGCTCGCGCCTGCGATCGGCGACCTGGCCTACGACAGCTGGTCGATCGGCAGCCAGATCTACGTCAGCCACCTGGCGGGCTTGATCTTCGCGGTCGCGGTCGCGCTGCTGGGAGGCTTGCAGCTGTTTCTCTTGCATACGTCGCTCGGGCGCGCGATCCGCGCCACCGCCGAGGATCCCGATACCGCCGAGCTGGTGGGCGTCGACTCGCGCGCGGTGTACGCCGCCGCAGCCGCAATCGCGGTGATGACCGTGGCGATCGCCGGCACCTTCCTCGGCATGCGCGCGGCCTTCGCCCCCTATGCGGGGCCGGCGCAGCTCATCTTCGCGTTCGAGGCCGTGGTCATCGGCGGGCTGGGATCGATGTGGGGCACGCTGGTGGGCGGCATCGTGCTCGGCGTGGCGCAGAACCTCGGCGCCCAGATCGCGCCGAACGGATTCCTGATCGCCGGCCACGCGGTGTTCCTCTTGGTGCTGAGCGGGCGCCTGCTGCGCGAGCGCATGCGGAGAGCGTCGTGAACGGCCGTGCCGGCATAGGGATCGAGCGCTGGACGCCGCTGTCGGTCGCCGCGATGGGCGCGGTCGCTGCGCTCGTGGCGGCGCTCGCCCTGGGCCCGCTATTCCTCGGGGCGTACGCGGTCGACCGGCTGACCACGCTCTTCATCTATGTCCTCCTCGCCACGATGTGGAACGCGCTCGCCGGCTACGGCGGGCTGGTCTCGGTGGGACAGCAGGCGTTCTTCGGCCTCGGCGCCTATGCGGCGATCCGCTTGTCGAGCTTCGGTGTGCCGGTGTATGCGGCGCTGGTGCTCGGCGGCATGCTCGCCGGCGCGGCGGCGTACGCGGTGTCCGGCTTCGCGCTGCGGCTGCGCGGCGGCGAGTTCGCGATCGGGATGTGGGTGCTGGCCGAGCTGTTCCACCTGCTGGTCAATCTCGACCGCCTGATCCAGGGCGAGACCGGGACCTCGCTCATCGCGCTGAACGCGTTCGCGCCGGGGAACCGCAGGGACTACAACTACTGGCTGGCGCTCGCGTCGATGGCGGGCCTGCTGGCGCTGATGTTCACGCTGCTGCGCGGCAGGCTGGGCAGCTCGGTGCAGGCGATACGCGACAGCGAGGAGGCCGCCGCGTCGCTCGGCGTGCGCGTGCTCGCCGCCAAGCGCATCGTGTACGTCATCGCGGGCGCCGGCTGCGGCCTGGCGGGCACGCTGTACCTGGCGACGTCGATCTCCTTTCAGCCGGCGACTTACTTCGGAGTGCAGTGGACCGCCTACATGATCTTCATGGTGCTGGTGGGCGGGCTCGGTACCATCGAGGGCCCGATCATCGGCGCGATCGTCTTCTTCATCATCGAGAGCCTGTTCGGCGCAAGCGGCATCTGGTACCTGGTCGGGCTCGGGGCGACCGCGGTGGTGTTCGCGCTCTACTTGCCGCGCGGGTTGTGGGGCACCGTCGAGGAAAAGTTCGGCATTCGCCTCTTGCCGGTCGGCTACCGGGTCGCGCAGCGCTCCTGAATCAGCGCGTCTCGACGCAAGTAAGCTCGCCGCGCGCGACGGCCGCGAAGCGCACCGGCAGGAACTGCTCGATCAGCCATATCGCGGTGCGCGCATGGCTCGACAGCGCGCGCGTCGTGAACACGGATCGCCCCTCAGCGAGCGCCAGGTAGACGAGCAGCTGGTCGGCGGCGTGCACGTCGAGCGAGGCGCCCGCTTGGAGATCGGCGTGCAGTCCGGCGCCGGCGCGCCCGCCGAGCGTCTCGGCGGGCACGCCGCGCTCGGCCACCTCGCCCGCGCCGAGCACGCTCGCCTCGGTCTCGGCCCAGGCGACGATCGCGCCGCCGCGGCCCTGCGCGCGGTCCTCGCCGAGCACGGCGAGGTCGATCGCGGCCCCGTGCGGCAGGATTGCGAGCGCCGCGGCGCGCATACGCTCGGCGATGTGCGCCGGCAGGTTGCCGACGTGCGCGGCGCCGCGCAGCGCGAGTAGCCGGCCCGGCGCCTCGGCCGTGAACGGCCGCAGGCGCGCGCCGGGCTCGACCGCGAGCTCGACCTCGCCGCCGCCGCCCGGGAAGTAGCCGCGCCGGCGCGCGGCGAGGCGCAGGCGCGCGCCCATGCGCGCGAGCAGGCCGAGCAGCACCGCGCGGAAATAGTCGAGCGGCGGCGCAGCGCGCACGTCGGTGCCGCCGGTAACGAGCACGCGGCAGGCGGCGCCGCCGGCGAGCATCGCCGGCACGAGCGCCTGCAGCACGAGCGTCACGCTGCCTGCGGTGCCGACGTCGAAGCGGAATTCTCCGCCGCGCAGCGCGCGCGGCGCGAACACCAGCTCGCGCGCGCCGAGCGCGAGGCCCTCGATGCGCGCATCGCACAGCTCGCCGACCGCGCGCACCGCGGTGAGGTGCTGCGCGGCGAGCCCGGGCTTCCTGCGGCGCGCGCGGATGTCGCGCATGCGCAGCGCTTGCCCGGTGACCGCGGCGAGCGTGACCGCGGTGCGCAGCAGCTGGCCGCCGCCTTCGCCGTACGCGCCATCAATGTCGAGCATTCACGCCGCGCTCGGCGAGGAAGGCCGACAGCACGCGCGCGGTGTGCGAGTGGGCCGCCGCGGCGTCCTCGGGCGCGCCCTGGAACACGACGCGCCCGCCGCCCGCGCCGCCCTCGGGGCCGAGGTCGACGATCCAGTCGGCCTCCGCGATCACGTCCAGGTTGTGCTCGATCACCAGCACGCTGTTGCCCGCGTCGACCAGCCGGTGCAGCACGCGGATCAGTTTCTCCACGTCGGCCATGTGCAGCCCGACGGTCGGCTCGTCGAGCACGTACAGCGTGTGCGTCTCGCTGCGCACCTTGGCGAGCTCGGTGACGAGCTTGATCCGCTGCGCCTCGCCGCCCGAAAGCGTCGGGCTCTGCTGGCCGAGCGTGAGATAGCCCAGGCCGACGTCCTGCAGCAGCCCCAGCGCCTTGTGGATCGACGGATGCACGGCGAAGAACTCGAGCGCCTCGTCGACGCTCATGGCGAGCACCTCGCCGATCGTCTTGCCGCGCCAGCGCAGCGCGAGCGTCTCGGGGTTGAAGCGCGCGCCGCCGCAGGCTTCGCAGGCCACCTTGACGTCGGGCAGGAAGGACATCTCGATCGTGTTCAGCCCCTGGCCGTCGCAGGAATCGCAGCGGCCGCCCTTGGTGTTGAACGAGAAGCGGCTCGGCGTCCAGCCGCGCATGCGCGCCTCGCTCGTGTCGGCGAACAGCTTGCGCACCGGGTCCCAGAAGCCGACGTAGGTCGCGGGGCAGGAGCGCGGCGTCTTGCCGATCGGCGTCTGGTCGACCTCGAGCACGCGCTCGACCGCGCCCTTCACCTCCTTGCAGCCGACCGGCGCGCCTTCCTGCAGGCTCCTCAAGAGCACGTCGCGCGCCAGCGTCGACTTGCCCGAGCCCGACACGCCGGTCACGCACACCAGCCGCCCGAGCGGCACGCGCAGGTCGATCTGCGCCAGATTGTGCAGAGAGGCTTTCTTGATTTGAACAGAAGCCGCTCTCTCGCTGACGGGACGACGCGGCTGCAGCGGATGCCTGAGCGGATGCGCGAGGAACCGTCCTGTGACCGAATCGGGCAGCGCCATCAGCGCTTCCGCCGTGCCCTCGCCGATCACGCGGCCGCCGAGCTTGCCCGCGCCCGGGCCGAGGTCGAGCACGTGGTGCGCGCGGCGGATCGTCTCCTCATCGTGCTCGACCACCACCAGCGTGTTGCCCTTCGCCTCGAGCTTCTCGAGCACGTCGAGCAGGATGCGGTTGTCGCGCGCATGCAGCCCGATGGTCGGCTCGTCCAGGATGTAGCACACGCCGCGCAGGTTCGAGCCGAGCTGCGCGGCGAGCCGGATCCTCTGCGCTTCGCCGCCCGAGAGCGTCGGTGCCGAGCGGTCGAGCGAGAGATACCCGAGGCCGACCTCGCCGAGGAAGCCGAGCCGGCTCGTCAGCTCGGCGACGAGGTCGCGCGCGATCTCGCGTTCGCGGCCTTCGAGGGCGACACCCGCGAAAAGTGCCGCAAGCGCTTCGACCGGCTGCGCGCCGTAGTCGGCGATCGATTTGCCGCGCCAGGTGACCGCGAGCGCCTCGGGGTTGAGGCGCCTGCCGGCGCAGGCCGGGCAGGGTTCGTCGACCTCGAGCCACTCGATCCACGAATCGAGCACGTGGTCCTCCGCGCCGGTGCGGGCGCGCTCGTCCGTCCATCCGACTTCGGCGAGCTTGAGCCCCGTGCCGTAGCAGGCCGGGCACCAGCCGTGCTTCGAGTTGTAGGAGAACAGGCGCGGATCGGGCTCGGCGAAGCTGCGCCCGCAGGACGGGCAGGCGCGCTTGGTCGAGTAGCGCGCCTGGCGCAGCACCATCTCGACCAGGCCCTTCGCTTTCTGCGCGGCCTTCACCAGTGCGTCGAGGTCCGAGAGGACGTGCAGCGTGCCCTTGCCGAGCTCCAATGCGGTGGCGAGCGCGGCGCGCAGCGCGCGCTCGTTCTCGGGCGCGACGCGCAGGTCGGCCACCGGCAGCTCGATGTTGTGCTCCTTGAAGCGGTCGATGCGCGGGAAGGGATCGACCGGCAGGAACGCGCCGTCGACGCGCAGGCTCGCGTAGCCCTTCGCCTTCGCCCACTTGGCGAGGTCGGTGTACACGCCCTTGCGATTCGTCACCAAGGGCGCGAGCAGGCCGATGCGCTGGCCGCGGTACTCGCGCAGCAGGCGCGCGGCGATCGCGTCCTCGCTCTGCGGCTCGATCGGCACGCGGCAGTCCGGGCAGTGCTGGGTGCCGAGCTTGACGAAGAGCAGCCGCAGGAAGTGGTGGATCTCGGTCAGCGTGCCGACCGTGCTCTTCCTGCCGCCGCGGCTCGTTCGCTGCTCGATCGCCACCGTCGGCGGGATGCCCCAGATCGCGTCCACGTCCGGGCGCGCGGCGGTCTGCACGAACTGGCGCGCATAGGCGTTCAGCGACTCGAGGTAGCGGCGCTGTCCCTCGGCGAACAGGATGTCGAAGGCGAGCGTCGATTTGCCGGAGCCCGACACGCCGGTCACCACGGTGAAGCGGTTGCGCGGAATCTCGACGTCGATGTTCTTCAGGTTGTGCTCGCGCGCGTTGTGGATGCGGATGGCGTTGCCGAGGTAGCGGCCGTGCGGTTCACGGGTTTGTACTTTTTGTTCCGTAAAGGCCTTTTCATACTCCCTCAGGGCCCGCGCGGTGTGCGAGGTCTCGTGTCGCATCACCTGCGCGGGCGGGCCTTCGCATACCAGCGCGCCGCCGGCCTCGCCGCCCTCGGGCCCGAGGTCGATGAGCCAGTCGGAAGCGCGCATCACGTCCAGGTTGTGCTCGATCACCACCAGCGAGTGGCCGTCGGCGAGCAGCCGCCGCAGGGCTCGCAGCAGCTTCGCGACGTCGTCGAAGTGCAGGCCGGTGGTCGGCTCGTCGAACAGGAACAATTTAGGGACAGACCCTATTTTTTCGGGGTCTGTCCCCATTTTTTCCGGTCTCGACCAGATGCCCCGCGAGCTTGAGGCGCTGCGCCTCGCCGCCCGAGAGGGTCGGCACCGGCTGGCCGAGGCGCAGGTATTCCAGCCCCACCTCGGCGAACGGCGCGAGGCGCGCTTCGACCTCGCGCTCGCCGGCGAAGAAGGCGAGCGCCTCCGATACCGTCATCTCTAGCACGTCGGAGATGCTCTTGCCGCGCAGCGCGACCTCGAGCACCTCTGGGCGGAAGCGCTTGCCGTCGCAGTCCGGGCAGCGCAGGTAGACATCGGACAGGAACTGCATCTCGACGTGCTC
The DNA here is from genome assembly GCA_963739205.1 of uncultured Pseudomonadota bacterium. Lineage (GTDB taxonomy): Bacteria > Pseudomonadota > Gammaproteobacteria > Burkholderiales > SG8-39 > DAHVFK01. The sequence goes on from CAVTZJ010000005.1 coordinate 114,905, forward strand.
GAAGCCGTTGCCGCCGCAGGTCGGGCAGCGGCCGTTGCCGGCGTTGAAGCTGAAGGTGCCGGGCGTGTACTTGCGCTCCTTCGCGAGCGGCGCGCGCGCGAACAGCTCGCGGATCGAATCCCAGGCGCCGACGTAGCTCGCCGGGTTGGAGCGCGTCGTCTTGCCGATCGGCGACTGGTCGACCAGCACCACCTCGGAGATCTTCTGCGCGCCGGCGAGCGCGCGGTGCGCGCCGGGCGCCTCGGTCGGCTTGCCCTTCGCCTTGAGCAGGGCGCGGTAGAGCACGTCATCGACCAGCGTTGACTTGCCCGATCCCGACACGCCCGTCACGCAGACGAGGCGCTGCAGCGGGATGGAGACGTCGAGATTCTTCAGGTTGTGCTCGGTTGCACCTTCGATGAACAAGAAATCATTACTTTCAACAGAACCCGTGATTCCGGAATCCGCACGCTTGCGGCCCGACAGGTACTGCGCCGTCAGCGTGTCGCGCGCCTTCAGCTCCTGCGGCGCGCCGAAGAACACCACCTCACCGCCGCGCTCGCCCGGGCCGGGCCCCATGTCGAGGATGCGGTCGGCGGCGAACATGATCTGCGGATCGTGCTCGACCACCACCAGCGAGTTGCCCGCGTCGCGCAGGCGCTTCATCACCTCGATCACGCGCCCCATGTCGCGCGGGTGCAGGCCGATCGAGGGCTCGTCCAGCACGAACAGCGTGTTGACGAGCGAGGTGCCGAGCGCGGTGGTGAGATTGATCCGCTGCACCTCGCCGCCCGAGAGCGTGCGCGACTGGCGGTCGAGCGTGAGGTAGGACAGGCCCACTTCGCTGAGGAACCTGAGCCGCGCGCGGATCTCCGCCATCAGCAGCTCGGTCGCCTCGTCCACCGGCGCGGGCAGGACGAGCGCGTCCATGAGCTCGCGCACGCGCCCGATCGGCAGCAGCATCAGGTCGTGGATCGAGTGCGGTCCGATGCGCCACAGCGTCGCGTCGGGCTTGAGGCGCGTGCCGCCGCAGGCCGTGCACTCGGTGTAGGCGCGGTACTTCGACAAGAGCACGCGGATGTGCATCTTGTAGGCCTTCGTCTCGAGCCACTTGAAGAAGCGCCGCACGCCGTACCAGGTCCCCGGCCAGCTCTTTCTCCAGCTCACCCAGTCGGATTCGCCTTCGAGAACCCATGATTTTTCTTTTTCAGAGAGTTCTTTCCATGGGATATCCAGCGATATGCGGCGCTTCTTGGCGTACTTGACCAGGTCGTCCTGGCATTCCTTGAAGCTCGCGGTCTGCCAGGGGCGCACCGCGCCCTCGCGCAGCGTCTTCGCTTCGTCCGGGATCACCAGCCCGAAATCGACGCCGATCACGCGCCCGAAGCCGCGGCAGGTCTCGCAGGCGCCGAGCGGCGAGTTGAACGAGAACGCCGCCGGCGTCGGCTCGGAGTAATGGATGTCGCAGTCCGGGCAGTGCAGGTCGGACGAGAAGCGCCACGCCGTAGCGTTTTCGGTATAGATATTGACTTTCCCCTGGCCCACCCTGAGTGCCGCCTCCAGCGCCTCGATGGCGCGCGCGCGGCCGGCGTCCGAGAAGCGGAAGCGGTCCTGCGTCACCTCGAGCAGGCCCTTGGCGCGCGCGTGGATGCGCGTGTAGCCCTGGCGCTCGAGCAGCTGCTCGATCTCGCTCTCGGTGAAGCTCTTCGGCACCGGCACGGGAAAGGTCACCACCAGCCGCGGGTCGCCGTGCGACGCGCAGCGCTCCTCGAGCACGCGGTAGACCGAGTCGGGCGTGTCGCGCGTCACCGGCTTGCCGCAGCCGCGGCAGTACAGCGTCGCGGCGCGCGCATACAGGAGCTTGAGGTGGTCGTTCAGCTCGGTCATCGTGCCGACCGTCGAGCGCGAGGTGCGCACCGGGTTGGTCTGGTCGATGGCGATCGCCGGCGGAATGCCCTCGATCGCGTCGACCTGCGGCTTGTCCATGCGGTCGAGGAACTGGCGCGCGTACGGGCTGAAGGTCTCGACGTAGCGCCGCTGACCCTCGGCGTACAGGGTGTCGAAGACGAGCGACGACTTGCCCGAACCGGACACGCCGGTCACCACCACCAGCTCGCCGGTCGGGATGGCGAGCGACAGGTTCTTCAGGTTGTTCTGCCGCGCGCCGCGTACGACGATCGCTTCGGCGGGAGGGGTTTCGGGTTTCACGCGTGAGGAATGCCGGAAGGAGGCGTATTGTTATAGTGTCGGCAGACCGGCGCAAGGAGAAGCCTTGAAAGTGCGCAATCTGCTCCTGCTCGCGATGTTCCTGGTAGGGGCGGCGCAGGCGCGCGCCGCGCCGGTGCTCGTGCTGTCGATCGAAGGCGCGATCGGGCCGGCGACCGCCGATTACGTGCATCGCGGCCTGGAAGCCGCGGCCAAGGACGGCGCGCAACTCGTGGTGCTCGAGATGGACACCCCGGGCGGCCTGGACACCGCCATGCGCGCGATTATCAAGGACATCCTCGCCTCTCCGGTTCCGGTGGCGGCCTACGTCGCGCCCTCGGGCGCGCGCGCCGCGAGCGCCGGCACCTACATCCTTTACGCGAGCCACTTCGCGGTCATGGCGCCGGCGACCAACCTCGGCGCGGCGACGCCGATCGCGATCGGCGCGCCTTCCACGCCAGCGCCCGAGAAGAGCGACAAGAAGGGCAAGAAGGGCGACGAAGGTGGCAGCACGCTCGAGCACAAGATGGTGCACGACGCCTCGGCCTACATCCGCGGCCTCGCGCACTTGCGCGGGCGCAACGCCGAATGGGCAGAGCGCGCCGTGCGCGAGGCCGTGAGCTTGTCGTCGGACGAGGCCGCCAGGATCAAGGTGATCGACTTCGTCGCCGACAGCGTGCCGGCGCTGCTCGCCAGGCTCGACGGGCGCAACGTGACGGCGGGCGGCGTCGAGCGCACGCTGCACCTGGCGGACGCGAAGGTGGAGAACTACGAGGTCGGCTGGCGCACCCGCCTGCTCGGCGTGATCACCAACCCGAGCGTCGCCTACATCCTGGTGCTGCTCGGCATCTACGCCGTGCTGTACGAGTTCTCCAACCCGGGCCTGGTGCTGCCCGGCGTGGTCGGCGCGATCTGCATCCTGCTGGCCATGTACGCGTTCCAGCTCCTGCCGGTGAACTACGCCGGGCTGGCACTCATCCTGCTCGGTGTCGCGTTCATGATCGCCGAGGCCTTCGTCCCGGCGTTCGGCTCGCTCGGCGTGGGCGGGCTCATTTCCTTCGTCATCGGCTCGATCATCCTGATCGACACCGACGTGCCCGGCTTCGAAATCCCGTACGCGCTGATCGGCGGCATCGCTGCGGCGAGCGCGGCGTTCCTGATCTTCGTCATCGGCATGCTGGTGAAGGGCCGCAGGCGTCCGGTGGTGACCGGGCGCGAGGAGCTGATCGGCGCGCGCGGCGAGGCGCTCGAGGACTTCAGCGGGGAGGGCTGGGCGCGCGTGCACAGCGAAAACTGGCGCGTGCGCTCGGGCACGCCGATCCGCAAGGGTCAGCGGCTGCGCGTCACGGCGATCGAAGGTTTGGTGCTCGACGTCACCGCCGAGCCCGGCAACGGCAACGGAGGGTAAATCGTGTTCAACTTCGGATTCAGCTTCGGCTTTGGCGTGCTGATCATCGTCATCGTGCTGGTGGTCTCGTCGCTGCGCATCCTGCGCGAGTACGAGCGCGGCGTGGTCTTCATGCTGGGACGCTTTCACATGGTCAAGGGTCCCGGGCTCGTCGTCATCATCCCGGGGATCCAGCAGATGGTCCGCATGGACCTGCGCACCATGGTGCTCGACGTGCCGAGCCAGGACGTGATCTCGCGCGACAACGTCTCGGTGAAGGTGAACGCGGTGGTGTACTTCCGCGTCGTCGACCCGGCCAGGGCGGTGATCCAGGTGGCAGATTTCCTCGGCGCCACCAGCCAGCTGGCGCAGACCACCCTGCGCGCGGTACTCGGCAAGCACGAGCTGGACGAGATGCTCGCCGAGCGTGACAAGCTCAATCTCGACATCCAGACCGTGCTCGATCAGCAGACCGACGCCTGGGGGATCAAGGTGGCGAACGTCGAGATCAAGCACGTTGACCTGAACGAATCGATGATTCGCGCGATCGCACGCCAGGCCGAGGCCGAGCGCGAGCGGCGTGCCAAGGTCATCTACTCCGAAGGCGAGGCGCAGGCCGCCGAAAAGCTGCTGCAAGCGGGCGCCAAGCTGGCCACCCAGCCCGAGGCGATGCAATTGCGCTACCTGCAGATCCTGACGGAAATCGCCGGCGACAAGAGCAACACCATAGTGTTTCCGGTGCCGGTCAACCTGCTCGGCGCACTGGGAGAGATCGTCAAGCGCACTTCAGGCTGAGGGTCACGCGGGCGCTTTCTTGAGTTAGATCAACCTCCCGCAGGGGGCGCGGCGCAGACTGAATGCATGCGCGCCCCAGATCCCCTCGCCGTCGCCGCACAACCCGCCGACGCGCTCCTCAAGTCCACCCTCGCGCGGCTGACGCAGGGCATTTCGCCGGCGTCGATCATCGGCGCCTACATGGATTGGGCCACGCACCTCGCGAGCTCGCCCGCAAAGTGGGGGGAGCTCGGCGTCAAGGCGCAGAGGAAACTCAGTCGCTTTGCGATTGCCGCGATGCAGTCCGCCCGCAACTGGGAACCCTGTATCGAGCCCCTGCCGCAGGACCGGCGCTTCGAGCATCCCGACTGGTGCGCCTGGCCGTTCAACCTGCTGCAGCAGGGATTCCTCCTCACGCAGCAGTGGTGGTGGAACGCGACTACCGGGGTGCGTGGCGTCAGCGCGCACCACGAGCAGGTGGTCGAGTTCATGACGCGCCAATGGCTCGACATGTTCTCGCCGTCGAACTTCCCGTTCACCAATCCCGAGGTGCTGCGTGAGACGGCGCACCGCGCCGGCGCCAACCTGGTGCAGGGCGCGATCAACTGGTGGGACGACGCGCTGCGCGTCGCGGCGAACCGCCCCCACACGGGGCTGGAACGCTGGCGCGTGGGCGACAACCTCGCCGTGACGCCGGGCAAGGTGGTGTACCGCAACAACCTGATCGAGCTGATCCAGTACGCGCCGCAGACCGCATCAGTGCGCCCAGAGCCGCTGCTGATCGTGCCGTCGTGGATCATGAAGTACTACATCCTCGACTTGCAGCCGCACAACTCGCTGGTGAAATTCCTCGTCGGGCGCGGCTACAGCGTGTTCATGATCTCGTGGAAGAATCCGACCGCGCGCGAGCGCGAGCTCGGCCTGGAGGACTACATCAAGGGCGGAGTGCTGGCGGCGCTCGATGCGATCGGCAAGATCGTGCCAGGCACGCGCGCGCACGCGCTCGGCTACTGCCTGGGCGGCACGATCCTGACGATGGCTGCGGCGCTGCTCGCGCGCGAGGGCAACGAGCGCCTGGCGACGCTCGCGCTGCTCGCCGCGGAGACCGACTTCGAGGAGCCGGGAGAGCTCTCGCTGTTCATCGACGAGAGCCAGGTGAGCTTCCTCGAGGACATGATGTTCACACGCGGCTACCTCGACGGCAAGGAGATGGCGGGCGCATTCGCGCTGCTCAGCTCGAGGGACCTCGTCTGGTCGCGCATGGTGCACGACTACCTGATGGGAAAGCGCGACGAGGTGAGCGACCTGATGGCCTGGAACGCCGACGCGACGCGCATGCCTTACCGCATGCACAGCGAGTACCTGCGGCGGCTGTACCTCGGCAATGATTTCACCGAGGGACGCTTCATGGTCGACGGGCGACCGATCGCCTTGTCCGACATCCGGGCACCGGTGTTCGCGGTCGGCACATCCCGCGATCACGTGTCGCCCTGGCGCTCGGTCTACAAGATCAATCTGTTCGCCGACACCGAAGTGACGTTCCTTTTGACCAGCGGCGGGCACAACGTAGGTGTCGTCAACCCGCCGGAGGGCTTTGCCGGCGCGAGCTACCGGGTTTCGACGCGCCGGAGCGACGACCGCTACGTCGACCCCGAGACCTGGGAAGAGGCGACCCCGGCGCGGAAGGGCTCCTGGTGGCCGGAATACGCCGCCTGGCTCGATGTGCGCTCCGGCACGCCGGTCGCGCCGCCGCCGATGGGGGCGCCCGACAACGGGCTGCCCCCGCTGAACGACGCGCCCGGGCGCTATGTCCTCGAGGAGTGAGCAGGTCGGCGTCGTCGAGCAGGTTTCCGGACCGGTGATCGACGTCGCCTGTGCCGGCACGCTGCCCGCGCTGCACGACGCGCTGCGGGTGGAGTTCGACGGCAGCGCGCGCCTGCTCGAGGTGCACTTTCATCTCGACGCGCGCCGGCTGCGCGCGGTCGCGCTGCACGGCACCGCGGGGCTGAAGCGCGGCGCGCCGGTGTTCTCCACCGGTGGGCCGCTGCGCGTGCCGGTGGCGCGCGAGTGCCTCGGGCGCGTGCTCGACGTATTCGGCGCACCGCTCGACGGCGGCGCGCCGCTGCCCGCGGAGCGCCTGCGCGCGGTGTCCGAGCCGCCGGCGCCGCTCGCGGAGGTGAAGGGGCCCGAGGCGATCCTAGAGACGGGCATCAAGGTGATCGATCTCCTTTGCCCCTTCGTGCGCGGCGGAAAAACGGGCCTGTTCGGCGGCGCCGGCGTCGGCAAGACGGTGCTGATCATGGAGTTCATGCACGCCATCGCGGCGCTGTATCGGGGCGTCTCGGTGTTCGCCGGCGTGGGCGAGCGCATCCGCGAGGCGCACGAGCTGTGGCGCGAGATGCAGGAAGCGGGCGTGCTGCCGAGCACGGTGCTGGTGTTCGGCCAGATGGACGAGTCGCCTGGCGTGCGCTTTCGCGCCGGCGCGACCGCGCTCACCTACGCGGAGTACCTGCGCGACACGCTCGGCAAGGAAGTGCTGGTGCTGATGGACAATGTGTTCCGCTTCGTCCAGGCCGGCAGCGAGATCTCCGGGCTGCTCGGCCGCATGCCGGCCACCGTCGGTTACCAGCCGACGCTGCTCACCGAGGTGGCCGCGCTCGAGGAGCGCATCGCCTCGACGCGCACCGGCACCATCACTTCGGTGCAGGCGGTCTACGTGCCGGCCGACGACATGACCGATCCGGCGGTGAGCGCGATCCTCGCGCACCTCGACACGCTGGTGATCCTGTCGCGCGAGCAGGCCGGGCGCGGCATCTACCCCGCGGTCGACCCGCTCGCCTCGCAGAGCCGCCTGCTCGACCGGCGCGTCGTCGGCGACCGGCACTACGACGCCGCGCGCGCCGTGCGCGAGCACCTGGCGCGCTACGACGAGCTGCAGGACATCATCGCCATGCTTGGCATCGAGGCGCTGTCCGCGGACGACCGGCGCGTGGTGCTGCGCGCGCGCCGCCTGCAAAGGTATCTCAGCCAGCCTTTCAACGTGGTCGCCGAGCACACCGGAATGGCCGGCGTCTCGGTGCCGCTCGAGCAGACGCTCGCCGACTGCGAGGCCTTCCTCGCCGGCAAGCACGACGCCGTGCCCGAGGAGCAGTGCTACATGCGCGGGGCGATGCCGTGAGCGTCTTCACGCTGCACCTGCAGTCGGCCACCCAGTACGCGCGCATCGAGAACGTGGAGAGCTTCGTCGCGCGCGACGCCTCGGGCGCCTTCGGCCTGCTGGCGGGCGCCGAGCGCATGATGACCGCGCTCGGCTACGGGCTGGCGCGCTTTCGCACCGCCGGCGGCGCCTGGCACTACCTCGCGCTGCCGGGCGGGCTCGCGTACTTCGTCGACGGCGAGCTCTACCTGAGCACGCGGCGCTACGTGCTGGGCGACGATTTTCGCACCGTGACCGCCGCGGTCGACAGCGCGCTCGCGGCGGAGGACAGCGCGCTGCGCAGCCTCAAGGAAAGCGTCGCGCGCCTGGAGCGCGAGATGGTGCGCCGCCTGTGGCGCCTGCGCGAGTCCTGATATGGCGAACGACGAGCACGAGCCGAAGCTGCGCGAAACCGTCGAGCGCGAGGCCGAGCGCATGCGCCGCGCGGAGCGCGAGCGCCCGAACCTGCTCGCGCAAACCGCCTACCTCGGGAGCCTCGCGCTGCTGTTCATCCTGCCAGTGCTCGCCGGTGGCTACCTTGGACGCTGGATCGACGACCAGCTGGCGGGCTACTCGGTGCGCTGGACAATCAGCCTGCTGCTGGTGGGCGTGGCGATCGGCATCGTGAACGTTTACCTGTTCGTGCGCGAGCGGCAGTGATGGAAACGTCGGAGATCCTGTTCCACGTCGGGCCTTTCGGCGTCAACGCCGCGGTGGTCACCACCTGGGGGATCATGCTCGCGCTCGGGCTTTTCGGCCTGCTCGCGACGCGTGCCCTCGGCGAGCGCCCCGGCATGCTGCAGACGGTGCTCGAGGGCGTGGTGCTGGCGATCGAGAGCTCGATCGCCGCGGTCTACCCGCAGCGCCCGCGCATGCTCGTGCCCTTCGTCGGCACGCTGTGGGTGTTCCTCGTGGTGGCCAACCTGGTCGGCATCGTCCCGGGGCTGCATTCGCCGACCGGGGACCTGTCGCTTACCGCGGCGCTCGCCATCCTGGTGTTCCTGTCGGTGCACTGGTATGGCGTGCGCGCCGAGGGCTGGCGCGACTACCTGCGGCACTACCTCTCGCCGAGCCCGCTCCTGTTCCCGTTCCATGTGATGAGCGAGCTGTCGCGCACCGTCGCGCTGGCGGTGCGGCTGTTCGGCAACATGGCCAGCCTCGAGATGGCGGCGCTGCTGGTGCTGCTCGTCGCGGGCTTCCTGGTGCCGGTGCCCATTCTGCTCCTGCACGTGGTCGAGGCGCTCGTGCAGGCCTACATCTTCGGCATGCTCGCGCTGGTGTACATCGCCGGCGGCATCCAGTCCCAACAGCTCACCAAGGAAAGAAAGGAGTAGAAGCCATGACCGCCACCGGACTGCTCGTCATCGTATCCACTGCCGGCGCGCTGCTGGCGATGGCCATTGGCGTGATGCTGCCCGCCGTGGCGATGGGACGTGCGATCACGCAGGCTCTGGACGCGATCGCGCGCCAGCCCGAATCGGAGCGCGCCGTCACGAGGACGCTCTTCATCGGGCTGGCGATGATCGAGTCGCTGGCGATCTACGTGCTGGTGATCGTGCTGATCGTCCTGTTCCGCAACCCGCTGCTTGAGTTCGTGCTCAAGTGACGCCATGCAGATCGACGCCACCACCTTCGTCCTGCAGCTGGTCAACTTCGTCGTGCTGGTGTGGATCCTGCACAGGTTCCTCTATCGCCCGGTGCTCGCGGCGATCGACAAGCGCCGCGCCGCGATCGACAAGTCGATGGCGGACGCCAGGGCCGTGCGCGAGGAAGCCGAGCGCCTGCGCGCGCAGTTCGAGGGGCGGCTCGCGGACTGGGAGCGCGAACGCCTCAAGGCGCGCGCGGCCCTGGACTCCGAGCTCGCCGCGTTGCGCGCGAGGGGGCTGACGGAGGTCGCGCAGACGGTCGAGCGCGAGCGCGACCGGCTCGCGGCGCTGCAGGCGAAGCGCGAAGCCGACTGGAAGCGCGACACCGAGCAGCAGGCGCTCGAGCAGGCGAGCTCGTTCGCCGCGCAGCTGCTCGGGCGCGTCGCCGACCCGGCGCTCGACGAGCGCCTGGTAGAGGTGTTCGCCGCCGACCTGGTAGGCTGGCCGGCCGAGCGCATCGACCCGCTCGCCGCGGCGGCGCGCGCCGCTGGCGGACGCGTGAGCGTGACCAGCGCGCACCCGCTGTCCGAGGCGGCGCGCACGCGCCTGGCGCGCGCGCTCTCCGAGCACCTGCGCATCGAGTGCCGGCCCGAGTATGCGCAGGACGAAACCCTGGTCGGCGGGCTATGCGTCGCGGTCGGCCCCTGGCTGCTGGAGGCGAACCTGCGCGACGAGCTGCGCGTGTTCGCGGGAGGCGCCGCGCGTGCCGCTTGACGCGCTCGAGCGGCCGCTCCTCGCGCGCCGCGCCGAGCGGCTGCGCGACTACCGCCTGACGCTGCGCATGGGCGAGCGCGGGCGCGTGCTCTCGGTCGGCGACGGCGTGGCGTGGATCGAGGGCCTGCCGTCCGCGGCGATGGAGGAGCTGCTGCGCACCGACGACGGCAGCACGGCGCTCGTGTTCCATCTCGCGCGCGAGCGCATCGGCGCCATCCTGCTCGAGGAGTCGCCCGGGCTGCGCGCCGACGCGCCGGCGGCGCTCACCGGCGAGCGCCTCGCGATCGGCGTCGGCGACGCGCTGCTCGGCCGCGTGGTCGATCCGCTCGGCCGGCCGCTGGACGGTGGCGCGCGGCCGCGCGCCACCGAGCGCCGCCCGCTCGAGGGACCGTCGCCGCGCATCCTGGCGCGCGACTTCGTCAACAAGCCGCTGTACACCGGCAACCGCATCGCCGACAGCATGATCCCGATCGGCCACGGGCAGCGGCAGCTGCTGATCGGCGACAACGGCACCGGCAAGACCAGCTTCGCGCTCGACACGGTGCTGGCGCAGAAGGGGCGCGGGGTGAACTGCGTGTACGTGCTGATCGGCCAGAAGCGCTCGACGGTCGCCGCGGTGCTCGAGACTCTGCGCGCCGCCGGCGCGCTCGAGTACAGCGCGCTCGTCGTGGCCGAGGCGACCGCCACGCCGGGCCTGAAGTACCTGGCGCCGTTCGCCGGCTGCTCGGTCGCCGAGGCCTGGATGGAGGCGGGCCGGCAGACGCTGGTGGTGTACGACGACCTGTCGACGCACGCGCGCATCTACCGCGAGCTATCGCTGCTGCTCAGGCGCCCGCCGGGCCGCGAAGCGTATCCGGGCGACGTGTTCTTCCTGCACGCGCGCCTGCTCGAGCGCTCGACCTGCCTGGACGCCGCGCACGGCGGCGGCAGCATGACCGCGCTGCCGATCGTCGAGACCGAGCAGGGCGAGATCGCCGCCTACATCCCGACCAACCTGATCTCGATCACCGACGGGCAGGTGTATTTCGATCGCCGCATGTTCGCCGCCGGGCAGCTGCCGGCGATCGACGTGCGCCGCTCGGTGTCGCGCATCGGCGGCAAGGCGCAGCCCGCCGCGATCAAGCGCGAGGCGGCGAGCATGAAGCTCGACTACCTGCAGTTCCTCGAGCTGGAGATGTTCTCGCGCTTCGGCTCGCGCCTGGAGGCGGGCCTGCAGGCGCGCCTGACGCGCGGACGGCTACTGCGCCGCGTGCTCAAGCAGGAGCCGCTGCGTCCGCTGCCGCCTGAATGCCAGCTCGCCTGGCTGATCGCCTTCAACGACGGCCGCCTCGAGGGCCTGGACGACAAGGGGCTCGAGGCCGCGCTCGAGCGGCTGTTCGCCGGGGCGCGCGCCGGCGCGCTGTCGCTCGAAGACGCGCGCGAGTCGTGGAGCGCGGCAGTGGCGGGCTGGGTCGAAGGCCGGCCCGCGTGACGCGGCGCCACCAGCTCGCCGGCAGGCTGGCGGGCCTGCGCGAGGTGCGCGCCATCCTCTCGGCGATGAAGAACATCGCCTTGATGGAGCTGCGCGCACTCGCCGGCCTGCTCGAGCACCAGCGGCGCGCGATGGCGACGATCGAACGCGCTGCGGCCGACTTCCTGTGCTTCTACGCCCCGCCCGGCGAGGCCGCGCCCGCTGCCACGGTATGCATCGTCATCGGCTCCGAGCGCGGCTTCTGCGGCGAGTTCAACGAGGCGCTGGAGGCGGAGGCGCGCGCGGTGCGCTCGCGCGGCGAGCGGCTGGTGGCGGTCGGCGCGCGGCTCGCCGACCGGCTCGAAGAGCCCGACGGGGGCGGCATGATCGCGGGCGCGAACGTCGCCGAGGAGCTCTCCGCGGTACTGCAGCGTGTGGCCGCGGAGCTGGAGCGCGTGCAGCGCGCCGCCCCGCCCGGGCCGCTGCACGTCAAGGCGGTGTACCAGAATCCGGACGGCTCGGGACCGTTGACGCGCACGATTGCGCCGCTGCCGCTGCCGGAGCGGCCGCCGCGCTCGCGCGCCTACGCGCCGCGCCTTACGCTGGCGCCACCGGAATTCTTCGCCGGGCTGCTCGAGCAGGCGCTGCTCATGTCGCTGCAGGAGGCCTTCTCGGTTTCGCTGATCGCCGAGAACCGCAGGCGGCTGGAACAGATGGAAGGCGCGCTCAGGCGCCTGGACGAGATCACTGCAAACCTCGCCCGGCGCCTGAACGCCTCGCGCCAGGAGGAGATCACCCAGGAAATCGAGGTGATCATGCTGAGCGCCGAGGCGCTCGCGGCGGAAACGGCCTAGGGCCGGTAGTAGACCCAGCCCGCGCGCTGCTTGTCGGCGATCTCGATCAGGCCGCCGGGCACGACGCGCACGCCGCCGATCAGGTCGTCCTTCGTCACCTTCAGCGAGTGCATGGTCTCGCCGCAGGCGACGACGTCGATGCTCTGGTCGAGCGCCTGGCCGATGCGGTCCTGGACCTTCGACTCCATCTTCAGCATGTTCAGGCCCGGCCCGATCGCCACGATCTCGATCTGCGACTTGTCCTTGCCGATGTTGCGCTGGAACGCGAAGGCGTTGTTGAGCGCGAGGTTCCACACCTTGGGATTGTCGTCGGTGACCTGGATCACGAGCTGGTACTTCCCGTGACCCTCGGCCGCGGGGTTCGCCTGGGCGACCGGGGCGACGCCGGTGGCAATCGCGCCGGCGAGCGCGAGGCTGGCGATGATTCGCTTCATCTCTCGATCCCCCTACGGACGCACGTACGACCAGCCCTCGGACTGGCGCTTCATGATCTCGATCACCCCGCCCGGCACCACCGTGACGCCGCCGATCAGGTCGGCCTTGGTGACCTTCATCTTCTTCATCGTCACGCCGCACGCGGCAACCTCGACGTTGCGATCCATCGCGGCGTTGACGCCGGCGGCGACCTTGGACTCGGCCTTGAGCATGTTGAGGCCGGGGCCGTAGGCGACGATTTCGACCTTCACCTTGTCCTTGCCGAGCGCCTCCTGCACGTTCTCCGCGTTGTTCAGCGCGAGCTGCCATTTGCCGGGGTCGCCGTCGCTCACCTGGATGACGATGTGGCTCATCGACGTCTTGCCGGCGGCCAGCGCGGCTGGCGAGGCGGCGATGCCGGCCAGGCCGGCGAGCAGCACGAGCGCTGCAAGTACTTGTTTCATCGGTTCTCCTCTCGGTTTTGTAGTAAGCATGTGCGAGGGCGCGAAACGCCCGCGACGCCATAAGACGCCCGCCGCCGCACATTTATTCCACGGAATAAACTACGGCCCTGGAACGTCTTGTCGCGCATGGGGATAACGAGCCTGTTCGGGGTATCGGCGCAGTTTCGCGGCCGGGTCGAGGCGCAGCGCGAGCCGCTGTACCGGCTCGCGTATTCGTGGTGCCACGACGCCGGGCTGGCCGACGACCTGGTGCAGGAGACGCTGCTGCGCGCGCTCGACCGCGCCGGGCAGCTGAACGACCCGCAGCGGCTTAAGAGCTGGCTGTGCGCGATCCTCGCCAACTGCCTGAAGGACCACTTCCGCCGTGCGCGGCCGCTCGAGCCGCTCGACGAGGAAATGCCGGCGCAGGGCGAGACGCCGGAGGGCGCGAGCGCGAGCAACCAGATCGCCGCGCGGGTGCGCGCCGAGATCGAGCGCCTGCCGCTCGGCCAGCGCCAGGCGGTGACGCTGGTGGACCTGGAAGGGTTCTCCTACGCCGAGGTCGGCGAGATCCTCGAGGTGCCGATCGGCACCGTGATGAGCCGGCTGTGCCGCGCGCGCGAGGCGCTCAGGGCGCGTTTGATCGATTTCGCCGCGCAGGAGAACAACAAGATCAGGAGCATCCGATGAGCCACGACGAAGAAGTCTCGCGAGAGATGCAGAACGCGTTCGTCGACGGGCAGCTCGACGCCGCCGACTGGACCGCGCTGGTCGAGCGCATGGGAAGCGACGACGCCCTCAGGCGCCGCGTTTGCGAGCTGCGCACCTTGAAGGACATGACCCGCAGCGCCTACGCGGGCGTGCATCCGGGGCGCGTAGCGCCCGCCCCGGGCCGCGCGCACTGGGCGCGCGCGGCGGCGGTCGCGCTCGTGTTCGCGCTGGCGGGCTGGCTCGCGCACGACGCGCTCGCACCCGGCCGGATCCTCACCGAGCTGCGCGGCGTGGCCGCCGACCGCATCCTCGTGCACATCGCCTCCTCGCGCGGCGAAGTGGTCGACACGGCGCTGCAGGAGGTCGAGGACTACTTGCGCGACGCGCGCGCCGCCGGGCGCCAGGTGAAAGTGGAGATCGTCGCCAACAACAGCGGCATGGACATCCTGCGCGCCGACACCTCGGTCTACGCCGCAAGGCTCGAGCGCCTGCGCGCGGTGTACCCGAACCTGACCTACATCGCCTGCAACCAGACCGCCGACCGACTGCGCGAGAAGGGCGCGGCGGTCAAGCTTCTGCCGGGCGTGCACGTCGCCCCGACCGCGCTCGACGAGATCGTCAAGCGCATGCAGGAAGGCTGGGTGTACATCCGCGCCTGAGGCGCGGCGCATCTCACGGCCGGGCGTAGGCCCAGCCCTCGAGCTCGCGCTGCATGATGTGCGCGAGTCCGGTCTTGACGAAGTCGACGCCGCCCAGCATGTCGTCGCGTTTCAGCCCGACGGTCGCCATGGTGTTCTCGCAGGCGATGACGCGGATGCTCTCGTCGATCACCTGCGTGACACGGTCGCGCCAGTCCGACTCGGCCTCCAGCATGTGGATCGCGGGGCCGTAGGCGACGATCTCGAGCTGCACCTTGTCCGGACCGAGATCGTTGCGCACGTTGCGCGCATTGCTTAGCGCGAGCCCCCACACCCGCGGGTCGTAGTCGCTGATCTGGATCAGCAGGCGCTGGGGCCGCGCGGCGGTTTGCGCGACGGCGGCGACCGGCAATTGCGCGATCCCGAGCGCCGCAGCAGCGGCGAAGAACGAGCGTCGCAACATCATACGGCCTCCTTGCGCAAGCCGACCACGGCTTCGATTTCGACTTTCATCCCGGGAATCGCGAGCTCGCGCACGCCGATCAGCGTGCTCGCGGGGCGCGCCTTGCCGAAGTACTCCTGGCGCACCGGGTTGATCTTCGTCCGGTCGGCGACGTCGGTGAGGAACACCGTCACCTTGAGCACGTCGCCGAAATCCGCGCCGGCGGCGCCGAGCACGAGCTTCAGGTTGCGGAAGATCTGGCGCGTCTGCGCCGCCGCGTCGTCGCCGCCGACGAGCTTGCCGCGCTCGTCGAGCGGCGCGACGCCGGACACGAACAGCAGGTCGCCCCAGCGCACCGCGTCGCAGTAGTGGCTGATCGGAGCGGGCAGACCTGCGGGCTGGTATTCCTCACGTTTCATGGCGCCTCCCGGTTGGATTTACATAACTTTACCGCGCCGAGAAAAGGCCATTACGCGCGGCCGCGACACTGGCGCCGTATCCCCAACCCAGGAGCCATCATGTACGAAACCAAACCGCAAAATCGCCGTCGCGTCCCCGCGCGGCTGGCGCTCGCCACCGTGCTCGCGGGTCTCGCGCTCGGCACGGGCCTATATGCCTATGCGCGCGGCGCGGACGGCGACGGGCCGCGAGGCCGCGGCACCATGAGCCGCCCGGCCGATCCCGTCCAGGCCGAAGCGCGCGTCAACCGCATGCTCGGGCACCTGTACGTCGAGCTGGACGCGAGCGATGCGCAGAAGCAGAAGATCGACCCGCTCGTGAAGGCCGCGGCGAAGGACCTGTTCCCGCTGCGGCAGAAGATGCGCGACCTGCGCAGGCAGCAGCGCGAGCTGTTCACCGCCGAGAAAATCGACCGTGCGGCGATCGAAAAGCTGAGCGCGGAGCGCAGCAAGCTCGTCGAGCAGATGTCCAAGCGCTTCACCCAGGCACTGGTCGACGTCGCCGAAGTGCTCAGTCCCGCGCAAAGGCAGCAGCTCGCCGAGCGTTTCGGCCGCTTCGGCGGCGGGCACGGCCGGCACGGCTGGCGCGGGCGCGGATAGGTAAACTGCGCGCGTGGCCGCGCATGTCCTGCTGATCGAAGACGATCCCCGACTGGCCGAGATGGTGTCGGAATATCTCGGCCAGGCGGGCTTTCGCGTCGCGGCCGCCGGCAGCGGCGAAGAGGGACTCGCCCGGTTCGCGCGCGAGCCCTTCGACGCGCTGGTGCTCGACCTGGCGCTGCCGGGCATCGACGGGCTCGAGGTGTGCCGCAGGCTGCGCGCCTCGTCGGACGTGCCGGTGCTCATGCTGACCGCGCGCGGCGACGCGATGGACCGGGTGGTGGGCCTGGAGATCGGCGCCGACGACTACCTGCCCAAGCCGTTCGAGCCGCGCGAGCTGCTCGCGCGGCTGCGCGCCATCCTGCGGCGCCGCGGCGGCGCGGCGCGCGGCGAAGTGCTGCGCTTCGGTCGGGTCGAGATCGACCGCGGCGCGCGCATCGTGCGCGTCGACGGCGCCGACAAGGTCCTCACCTCGCACCAGTTCGCGCTGCTCGTGGCGCTCGCCGAGAACGCCGGGCGCGTCATGTCGCGCGACGCGCTCATGGACGCGCTGCGCGGCGAGCCGCTCGAGGCCTTCGACCGCTCGATCGACGTGCACGTGTCGCGCATCCGCCAGGCGATCGAGGACGATCCCAGGAACCCGCGCCGCATCGTCACGGTGCGCGGCGCAGGCTACGTGTTCGCCAAGGCGCAGGACTGATGCGCAAGCTGTACCTGCGCATCTACGTCGCGGTGTTCGCGAGCCTGCTCGTGTTCGCGTTCGCCTCCGGCTTCCTGTGGCGCCAGCTCGTCGAGCCGGGCCTCGCCAGGCCCGTGTACGAGGCGCTCGAGCGGCTTCCGCAGGACGCGCTGCCGCCGGCCGACGCGCCGCGCGCCGAGCAGAAGGCGGCGCTCGAGCGCCTGGCCGTCGAGCTGCACGCCGACGTGGCGCTGTTCGACGCCGATCGCCGGCCGATCGCCTTCGTCGGTCGCCCCTTGCGCCGCGCCGGCCCGGGCATCGAGCTCGCCGACGGCCGCTGGCTGGTGGCGGGGCCCGCGCGCGGCCGCCGGCACCCGGCCTGGCGACTGTTTCTCACGCTCGCTCTCGTCGCCGTGGGCGTCGGCGTCGGCGCCTATCCCGTCGTGCGGCGCCTGACGCGCCGGCTCGAGAAGCTGCAAGCCGGGGTCGAGTCGCTCGGCTCCGGCGACCTGGCGGCGCGCGTCGCCGTCGAAGGCGACGACGAGGTCGCGCGCCTGGCGCAGAGCTTCAACCGCGCCGCCGGCCGCATCGAGGCGCTGGTCGGCGCGCACAAGGCGCTGCTCGCGAACGCCTCGCACGAGCTGCGCACGCCGCTCACGCGCATTCGCATGGCGATCGAGCTGATGAAGGAGGGCGCAGAGCCGAAGCGAAAGGCGCAGCTCGAGCGCGACATCGGGGAGCTCGACCAGCTGATCGACGAGATCCTGCTCGCGAGCCGCCTGGACGCGGTCGAGGGTCGCGAGGCCGACGAGGAAGTCGACCTGCTCGCGCTCGCGGCGGAGGAATGCGCGCGCTACGAGGGTGCCGAGCTCGACGGCGAGCCGGTCACGCTGCGCGGCGATCCGCGGTTGCTAAGGCGCCTGATCCGCAACCTGCTCGAGAACGCGCGCCGCCACGGCGCGCCGCCGATCGACGTGCGCCTGCGCAGGCGCGCTGCGGGCGCGGAGCTGTCGGTGTGCGACCGGGGCCCCGGCGTTCCGGAAGTCGAGCGCGAGCGCGTGTTCGAGCCGTTCTTCCGCCACGCCGCGGGCGAGAGCGGCACGGGGCTCGGCCTGGCGCTCGTGCGCCAGATCGCGCGCCGGCACGGCGGCGACGCGCATTGTCAGCTGCATGAAGGCGGAGGAGCCTGCTTCGTCGCCGACCTGCGCTAGTTCAGATCGTCGTCCTTGTAGTACTTGGTGCCCTTCGCCGTGATCTCCGCCGCCAGCCCCGAGTCCGTGAGCTGGTAGAGCCACACGCCCGGCGATACCGACGCGGCGCCGGCGTAGGCTGCGCCCTCCGCGCCCTTCTTCGCCGCCGCGCTCGCCTGGCCGCCGAACTCGTAGCCGGAGTTGACGAAGTTGCTGAAGTCCTTCTGATTTTCGAACACCCAGATCAGCCTGAACTTCTTCACGCCCAGGCCCAGGCCTGCCTGCACTTCGAACATCTTCATGTAGGTCGTCTTCTTGGCGCGGTTGTCGACGGCGACGCCCTCGCCCTTTCCGCTGCCTGCGACGAAGATCTTCATGCCGAAGTTGCTAAAGACCGCGTAGCCCGCCGACTTCGCGATAGCGGCCTTGGCGCCCGGTTGCGCGCGGTACAGCCGGTCGAGCGTCTCGCGTGCCATCTTCTGCACGTCGGCGCGCGCCTTCTCCTTCTCCTTGGCGCTCATGTCGGCCGAAGCGGCGGGCGCGACGGCCAGGCAGGTCAAACCAATTGCCGCCGCAGCGGCCAGTCTCGCGAGTAGCATGTTCGTTCTCCTGTGAAAAGTCAGCAAATCTTGCCGCTGCGCCGAAAGCGGGGTTTGATCGAAATCAACCCGGAGCCGGCTTTCAGGCGATAATGCACGGATGAACACCGAGCAACCCGAACCCGAACCCGAACAGCCGGACCCGGCGCCGAGCGCCGAGCAGCCGGCGCAGCCGGCGCAGCCGGACCCGCGCAGGCGGCTGCGCGAGCTGCTCGCGATTCCCGAACGCGACCGCAGCGATGCCGTGTGGGACGAGATCATCGAGCTCGAGATCGACCTGGCGCCGGGCAACCGTGCGTCCGCCCCGCAGGGCAACGGCGGGCGGCGGCAGGAGCCCGGCCGGGCGCAGCAGCCGCCGGGCGGCCAGCGCGCGGGCGGGCGACCCTTCAAGAAGCCGAGGCGCCGCGGCGGCAGGTAGGGCGGGCCGGCGGGCGATGACCAGCGAACCGCAGCGCGTCGCCGTTCTCGGCGCGGGCGCCGTGGGCTGCTTCTACGGCGCGATGCTCGCGCGCGCCGGACACCGCGTGACGTTGATCGGCCGGCCGGCGCACGTCGAGGCGATCCGCGAGGGAGGCCTGCGCTTCGAGGGCAAGGAGTTCGACGCGCGCATCCGTCTGGACGCGAGCACGCAGCCCGACGCGGTGCGCGGCGCGCGGCTGGTGCTGGTGTGCGTCAAGTCCTCCGACTCGGAGCGCGCCGCGGCCGAGATCGCGCCGTTTCTCGATCGCAACGCGATCGTCGCCAACCTGCAGAACGGCGTCGACAACGCCGAGCGCATCGAGGCGGTCATCAAGCGGCCGGTGATCCCGGCGGTGGTGTACGTGGCGACCGAGATGGCGGGGCCCGGGCACCTTAAACACCACGGCCGCGGCGAGCTGGTGATCGGCGCGCTCGGGGCGGCGCCGGTCCCGCAGGCGGACCTCGAGCGCGTGCAGCGCTGGTTCGCCGATGCCGGCGTCAAGGTCACGATCTCGGACAACGTCGCCGGCGAGCTGTGGGGCAAGCTGGTGGTGAACTGTGCCTACAACGCGATCTCCGCGATCTCGCAGCTCCCGTACGGCCGCATGATCGGCGGCGCCGGAGTGCGCGAGGTGATGCGCGACGTGGTCGCCGAGACGCTCGCGGTCGCGCGGGCGAGCGGCGTGCGCACCGCGCCCGAGCTGCCCGACAACGTCTACCGCATCGCCGAGTGGATGCCCACGCAGTACTCGTCGACTGCGCAGGACCTGCAGCGCGGCCGGCCGACCGAGATCGACCACCTGAACGGCTTCGTCGTGCGCCGCGGCGACGCGCTCGGCGTGCCGGTGCCGGCCAACCGCGTGCTGTTCGCGCTGGTCAAATTGATCGAGTCGAAAGGAGATGCATCATGAGCAGACGCGGGCGAGGCGGGCGTTTCGGGGCGCTCGTGCTGATCCTGGTGGGCGTCGTCGGCCTGCTCGCCAACTTCGGGCTGATCGACCGGCAGACCCTGCACCAGCTCTGGAAGCTCTGGCCGCTGATCCCGCTCGCGATCGGGATCGGCATCCTGATGCGGCCCCGTTCAGGCGGACAGTAGCCCGGAACTTTCGCCGTCGAAATCCTGCAGCAGGTTCACGCCGGCGGCGGCGAAGCGCAGCGCCGCGGCGCGCGGCGCGGGGTCCATGCGGTGCTCGAGCGACCACTGCGCCTGGCGCGCGAGCAGCGCCGCGGCGGTCACGCGCCCGAGCGTGAGCGCGAAGCGGCGCGCGCCGGCCTCGAGCGCCGCCTCGTCGCGCCCCGCGTTGGCTTTCAGCCACGCATCGGCCGCCTCGGCGGCCGCCTGCAGCCGCGCCGAGAGCGCGAGCAGCTCCCTGTCGCGCACCGTGCCCAGCAGCAGGCCGAGCTCGCGCAACCACGGCGCGAGCCCCGTCGGCGCGATCGCGCGCAGCGCGTCGAGCGCGAGCACGTTGGTGGTGCCCTCCCAGATCGGGAACACCTGCGCGTCGCGCAGCAGCATCGGCAACCCGGTGTCTTCCACGTAACCGGCGCCGCCGAACGCCTCCAGCACCTCCGAGAGCACCGCGACCGACTGGCGCCCGGTGAGCAGCTTCGCCACCGGGGTAAGCATGCGGGCGAGCGCCTGCTGCTCCTCGCTCGCCGCGCCCTGCTCGGTGCGTCCGAGCAGCTCGACGACGAAGAACGTCAGCTGGAAGCCCGCCTCGAACTCCGCCTGCAGTCCGGCGAGCGTGTCGACGTGCAGCGGCTTCCTGGCGAGCGGCGCGCCGAAGGCGATGCGCTCGCGTGCGTACGCGCGCGCGAGCGCCAGCCCGCGGCGCATGTACGAAATCGCCGAGACGGCGTTCCATACGCGCGTGATGTTCAGCACCGTGCTGATCGCGCGCACGCCGTTCGCGAGCTCGCCGACCGGGATCGCCGGCGTGCCCTCGAGCGTCAGCTCCGCGGTCGGCACCTTGCGCGTGCCGAGCTTGTCCTTGAGCCGGTCCACCGTGAGGCGGTTCGGGCGTCCCTCGGCATCGCGCGTCTCGAGGTAGAAGAGCGCGAGTCCCTTGCCGCCCGGCGTGTTGCCCGCGGGGCGCGCGAGCGTGAGCGCCATCTGCGAGGCGATCGCCGAGGTGAACCATTTGCGGCCGTACAGGCGCCAGCCCTCGCCCGGGGCGAAGCGCGCCTCGGCCTCCGCGAGCCCGACGTCCGAGCCGCCGATCGCCTCGGTCATCCACTGGCCGCTGGTCCAGAATTGCGCCGGGTCGCGGCTCACGAGGTGCGGCAGCGCGCGCGCGGCGAGCTCGCGGTTGCCCGACGCCGCGATGGTACGCGCCGCGCCGTCGGTCATCGCGAGCGGACAGGCGTACACGTCGGTCGAAGGCGTGAAGAGGTAGACCAGCGCGAACTGCAGCACCCGCGAGAGCGCGCCGAGCGGCGCCTCGTGCGGCAGCGCGATCAGCCCCTCGCGCGCCGCGATCTCCTCGGCGCGCTGCCACAGCGGCGTGAGCTCGATGCGATCGACGCGGTTGCCCCAGGCGTCCCACTGCACCAGCTGCGGCTCCAGGTCCCGCTCGGCCAGCTGCTGCGCGTACAGCTCGCCGCCGGCGAGCCCGCCCATGCGCGCGAGCTGCGCGCGCGACGCTTCCAGCCGCTCGCGCGCGAGCGTGCGCTCGAGGTAGCCGCGCAGCACGCGGTCGTCGTCGTACTGGTTGCCGAGCCGAGGCGCGGCCTGCACGAATGCCATGTTCAGTCTCCCGGTCCAGTATACGTGCAGCGCTGGCCGCGCGAGCCGCGGCTCACCGTGACTTGCGCGAGCGACGCGAAGCGCGGCGCGAGCCGCTGCCAGATCCATACGCTCAGCCGTTCCAGGCTCGGCTGCGCGAGCCCTTGCACCTCGTTCAGCAGACGGTGGTCGAGCGCGGCGCGCAACTCGGCGCAGGCGCGCTCGAGGTCGGCGAAATCGGCGACGAAGCCGGTGGCCGGATCCGGCTCGCCGCGCAGCGCGACCTCGACCTCGAAGGAGTGCCCGTGCAGCGCGCCGTGCGGATGGCCGGCAGGATAGTGCTCGAAGCGATGCGCGGCGTCGAAGCCGAAGCGGTAGGCGATTTCCATCACGGACTCAGCGTATACCCAGGACCTTGTGCGTCTGCAGGCTCAGACGCCAGCCGGGGTGCGCGAGGCAGTACGCGACCGCGGCAGCGGTGTTCTGCGTGCGCGCGGGGCCGTCCATCGGCTGCAGGAAGAAGTGCGCGAACTCGAGCTGCGCATAGCGTTCCGGCTCGGCGCCCGGCTGCGGATAGACGAGCTTCAGCTCGTCGCCGCGCGCGAGCGCGAGCGGTGCGCCCGCCTTCGGGCTCACGCACACCCAGTCGATGCCCTCCGGCGCGGGCAGCGTGCCGTTCGTTTCGAGCGCGACGCGGAAGCCGCGCGCGTGCAGCGCCGCCACGAGCGCGTCGTCCAGCTGCAGCAACGGCTCGCCGCCGGTGCATACGACCAGGCGCCCCCGGCGCTCGGACGAGGGCCACGCGTCCTCGACCGCCTGCGCAAGCGCCGCCGCGCTCGCGAAGCGCCCGCCGCCCGGCGCGTCGGTGCCGACGAAGTCGGTGTCGCAGAAGCGGCAGACCGCGCTTGCGCGGTCTGCCTCGCGCCCGGACCACAAATTGCAGCCGGCGAAGCGGCAGAACACCGCCGGCGTGCCGGCGTTTGCGCCTTCGCCCTGCAATGTATAGAAGATCTCCTTGACGCTGTACACTCGCAACCCCGCGGGGGAGCGTGATTATCCGTTAATCACGGCCCGGACCAAAACCTGAATCTGGAATTCGATGGCCCAATACGTCTACACCATGCGCCGGGTGAGCAAGACCGTGCCCCCGAAGCGCACGATCATCAAGAACATTTCGCTGAATTTCTTCCCTGGGGCAAAGATCGGCGTACTCGGCCTGAACGGCTCGGGCAAGTCGACGCTGCTGCGCATCATGGCGGGCGAGGACAGGGATTTCGACGGCGAGGCGATCCCGATGCCGAACCTGCGCGTCGGCTTCCTGCCGCAGGAGCCGCGCCTCGATCCGACGAAGAACGTGCGCGGCAACGTCGAGGAGGGGCTCGGCGCGACGCTCGCGGCGATGAAGCGCCTGCAGGAGGTCTATGCCGCGTACTCGGAGCCCGACGCCGACTTCGAGAAGCTCGCCGAGGAGCAGGCGAAGCTCGAGGCGGAGGTCAACGCCGGTGGCGCCGACGTCGAGCGCCGGCTCGAGGTCGCTGCCGACGCGCTGCGCCTGCCGCCCTGGGACGCCGACGTCGGCAAGATCTCGGGCGGCGAGCGGCGCCGCGTGGCGCTGTGCCGGCTGCTCCTTTCGGAGCCCGACATGCTGCTGCTGGACGAGCCGACCAACCATCTCGACGCGCTCTCGGTGCGCTGGCTGGAGCAGTACCTCGAGCGCTTCCCGGGCACCGTGGTCGCGGTGACGCACGACAGGTACTTCCTGGACAACGTCGCCGGCTGGATCCTCGAGCTAGACCGCGGCTTCGGCATTCCGTGGGAGGGAAACTACTCCTCCTGGCTCGAACAGAAGGAGCGGCGCCTGGAAGTCGAGGAGAAGCAGGAAGCCGCGCGCATCAAGGCGATGCAGGAGGAGCTGGAATGGGTGCGCGCCAATCCCAAGGCGCGCCGCGCGAAGTCGAAGGCGCGCCTGGCGCGCTTCGACGAGCTCGCGTCGCAGGAATTCCAGAAGAGGAACGAAACCAACGAAATCTACATTCCGCCGGGCCCGCCGCTCGGCAGCCAGGTGGTCGAGGCCGAAGGGCTGAAGAAGTCGTTCGGCGATAAGTTGCTGTTCGAGAGCCTGTCGTTCCGCCTGCCGCCGGGCGGCATCGTCGGGGTGATCGGGCCGAACGGCGCCGGCAAGACGACCCTGTTCCGCATGCTGGTCGGCCAGGAGAAGCCCGACGCCGGCACGCTGAAGATCGGCGAGTCCGTGAAGTTCGCCTACGTCGATCAGAGTCGCGACAGCCTGGACGCGGGCAAGACCGTGTGGGAGGAGATCTCCGACGGCGCCGACAACATCCAGGTCGGCGGCTACTCGACGCCGAGCCGGGGCTACGTCGCGCGCTTCAACTTCCGCGGCGCCGACCAGCAGAAGCGCGTCGGCGAGCTCTCCGGCGGGGAGAGGAACCGGGTGCACCTGGCGAAGCTGCTGAAGAGCGGCGGCAACGTGCTGCTGCTCGACGAGCCGACCAACGACCTCGACGTCGAGACGCTGCGTGCGCTCGAGCAGGCGCTGCTCGACTTTCCCGGCTGCGCGGTCGTCATCTCGCACGACCGCTGGTTCCTCGACCGCGTTGCGACGCACATCCTCGCCTTCGAGGGCGACAGCAAGGCGGTGTGGTTCGAGGGCAACTTCGCCGACTACATCGAGGACTGGCGCAAGCGCGCCGGCGAGGACGCTGACAATCCGCACCGCATCCGCTACAAGGCGCTGGTCGGCTAGCGATGCAGTTGCGCCGGCGCGCTCAGGGCTCGAGCGTGACCTTGACGAGCAGCATGAGCGCGATGCCCGCGACGAAGGCCGCGAAGTGCACGAGGTTGGCGCGCAGGTCGGCGTGCGCCTTGACTTCGGGGATCAGGTCAGCGGCGCCGATATAGATGAAGTTGCCGGCGGCGAACGGCACCAGGAACGATACGTCGAGGCGGAACGAGACGAAGTACGCGAGCAGCCCGCCGACCAGGAACGTGAGCGCCGAAAGCAGGTTGTACAGGAGCGCGCGGCCCCGCTCCCAGCCGCCGTGCACCAGCACGCCGAAGTCGCCCAGCTCCTGCGGCACCTCATGCGCCGCGGCGGCGAGCCAGGTGACGATGCCGAGGCGCACGTCGATCAGGAACGTGCCGGCAATCGCCATGCCGCCGAGAAAGTTGTGCAGCCCGTCGCCGATCAGGATGAGGTAGGTGAGCGGCTTCTTGCAGTCGGTGTCGGCGCGGTGGCAGTGGTGCCAGTGCAGGAACTGCTCGAGCCCGAAGAACGTCGCGAAGCCCGCGAGGATGAGGGCATACACCTCTATATCGCCCAGGCCCGCCGCGAGACCCGCCGGGATCATGTGAAAGAACGCGCCGCCGAGCAGCGAGCCGGCCGCGAAGGCGACGAGCGGCAGCAGGAGGCGCTTCAGCGTTCGCTCGCTCAACACCAGCGTGACGCTGCCGACCAGCGCGATCGCACTCATCAGCAGGCTGCTTCCTATGATCCACAGCAGCGACGGATCCATCGTTTCTCCCTTGGTACGCATGGGCGCTGCCCAGTCTTGATGCAGTCGTAGTGCCCTTGATCGAAGTCAAAACCGCGACCGTCGAAGGGCGCAGGATTCCTCGATTTGCAAGGGCGTGACCTGTGCAATTGCATAGCCAACGACAATCGGGCCAAAAGGATTAAACGATTTTACAGATCAGGTCCAGCCGACGTTGAATTGCGTCGTACAGCGACGAAACAGAGACCGATCATGACGGAAACACAGGAGGCCAGTATGGACGCAAAGGTTGAGAAGAGCGCGGGCAAGTGCCCATTCACCCACATCGCCGGCGTCGGCCGTACCAACCGCGACTGGTGGCCCAACCAGCTGCGGCTGGACCTGCTGCACCAGCATTCCGCGAAGTCCGACCCGATGGGCCAGGGCTTCGACTATGCGAAGGAATTCAGGAGCCTTGACTACAAGGCGCTCAAGAAGGACCTGGTCAAGCTGATGACCGACTCGCAGGACTGGTGGCCGGCGGACTTCGGCCACTATGGCCCGTTCTTCATCCGCATGTCTTGGCACAGCGCCGGAACCTATCGGGTCACCGACGGCCGCGGCGGCGGCGGCCGCGGCCAGCAGCGCTTCGCGCCCCTCGGCAGCTGGCCCGACAACGTCAACCTCGACAAGGCGCGGCGGCTGCTCTGGCCGATCAAGCAGAAGTACGGCAAGAAAATCTCCTGGGCCGACCTGATCATCCTCGCCGGCAACGTGGCGCTCGAGTCGATGGGGTTCAGGACGTTCGGCTTCGGGGCCGGGCGCACCGACGTCTGGGAGCCGGACGAGGACGTGAACTGGGGCGAGGAGATCGCGTGGCTGGGCACCGACAAGCGCTTCAGCGGCGATCGTGACCTGGGGCCGTTCGGCGCCACCCACATGGGCCTCATCTACGTCAACCCGGAAGGCCCGAACGCGAGCGGCGACTACATGGCCGCCGCCAAGGACATCCGCGCCACTTTCGGCCGCATGGCGATGAACGACGAGGAGACCGTCGCCCTCATCGCTGGCGGCCACACCTTCGGCAAGTGCCACGGCGCCGCTCCCGAATCGCACAAGGGCCAGGATCCGGAAGGCGCGCCGCTGGAAGCGCAGGGCCTGGGCTGGATGAGCAACTACGGCTCGGGGCACGGCGCCGATACGATTTCGAGCGGCCTCGAGGTGACCTGGACCAGGACCCCGGCGCTGTGGAGCAACAGCTTCTTCGAGATTCTGTTCAAGTACGAATGGGAGCAGACCAAGTCGCCCGCCGGCGCAAAGCAATGGGTGGC
This sequence comes from uncultured Pseudomonadota bacterium, assembly GCA_963739205.1. GTDB lineage: Bacteria > Pseudomonadota > Gammaproteobacteria > Burkholderiales > SG8-39 > DAHVFK01. The sequence goes on from CAVTZJ010000005.1 coordinate 141,290, forward strand.
GAAGAACGCGCCGGAGGTCATTCCCGACGCGCACATCCCGGGCAAATTCAACAAGCCGACCATGCTCACCACCGACCTGACGCTGCGCTTCGACCCGGAGTTCGGCAAGATCTCGCGCCGGTTCCTCGACGATCCGCAGGCCTTCGCCGATGCGTTCGCGCGCGCCTGGTTCAAGCTGACGCATCGCGACATGGGCCCGCGCGCCCGCTACCTGGGACCGGAAGTGCCGAAGGAAGAGCTGGTCTGGCAGGACCCGATTCCCGCGGTCAGCCACAAGCTGATCGGCGAGAAGGAGATCGTCGACCTCAAGAAGAAGATCCTCGCCTCGAAGCTGTCGGTGGCGCAGATGGTGTCCACGGCCTGGGCCTCGGCCTCCACCTTCCGCGGCTCCGACAAGCGCGGCGGCGCGAACGGCGCCCGCATCCGGCTCGCCCCGCAGAAGGACTGGGAAGTGAATCTGCCGGCGCAGCTGGCGAAGGTGCTGAAGACGCTCGAGGGCATCCAGGCCGACTTCAACAAGAAGGCCTCGGTTGGCAAAGGCGGCGGCAAGAAGGTGTCGCTCGCCGACCTGATCGTGCTCGCGGGCTGCGCGGGCGTCGAGCAGGCCGCGAAGAAGGCCGGCGTCGCCATGAAGGTGCCGTTCAAGCCCGGGCGCATGGACGCGCGGCAGGAGCAGACGGACGTCGAGTCCTTCGACGTGCTCGAGCCGATCGCCGACGGCTTCCGTAACTACCTGAAAGGCAAGTTCGCGGTCTCCGCCGAGCAGCTGCTGCTCGACCGGGCGCAGCTCCTGACGCTCACGGCGCCCGAGATGACGGTGCTCGTCGGCGGCCTACGCATGCTGGGAACCAACGTCAACGGCGCGAAGCAGGGGGTCTTCACCTCGAAGCCGGAGACGCTCTCCAACGACTTCTTCGTCAACCTGCTCGACATGCGAACGGAGTGGAAGCCGCTCTCGGACGCGCAGGACATGTTCGAGGGACGCGACCGCAAGACGGGCAAGGTCAAGTGGATGGGCACCCGCGTCGACCTGGTGTTCGGCTCGAACTCCCAGCTGCGGGCGATCGCCGAGGTCTACGGCAGCGCCGACGCGAAGGAGAAGTTCGTGCAGGACTTCGTCGCGGCGTGGACCAAGGTGATGAACGCCGATCGCCTCGATCTGGCTTGATTTCTAGAGGAACGACCATGCAAGTCCTGACCCCCGACAGCCTGATGAGCCTCGAGCAGTACGCCGCGAAGCGCAACACGTTTCGCGCCGAGGTGATGGCGCACAAGCGCGACCGCGCGGTGGCGATCGGCCCGCACGCGACTCTGTACTTCGAGGACCGCCTGACCATGCAGTACCAGGTGCAGGAGATGCTGCGCATCGAGCGCATCTTCGAGCGCGAGGGCATCGAAGAAGAGCTCGCCGCCTACAATCCGCTCATTCCGGACGGCAGCAACTGGAAGGCGACGTTCATGATCGAGTACGGCGACGTCGAGGAGCGGCGCGACGCGCTCGCGCGCATGGTGGGGATCGAATCGCGCGTGTGGGTGCGCGTCACGGGCTTCGACCGCGTCTACGCGATCGCCGACGAGGACCTGGAGCGCGCTACCGAGGAAAAGACCTCCTCGGTGCACTTCCTGCGCTTCGAGTTGAGCCCTGCGATGGTCGCGGCGGTCAAGCAGGGCGCGCCGATCGCCATGGGCATCGACCACGAGGCGTACACGCACACGGTCGCCGCCGTGCCGGAGAACGTGCGCCGCTCGCTCGCACGCGATCTCGCGTGAATTATTCTGCGGCGCGCCGGGCGCTTACGACGAGGAACGCGCCGCGCCCGGTGCCTTGCGCGACCGGCTCGATGTCGCGCATCCCGGCGATGGGCGAGGACAGGGTTTGCAGCCACGTCGTGCTGCGAAAACCGGTCTGTGCGAGGAGCTTTGCGACTTCGACGGCCGAGAAGAATCTCGCCGCGCGATAGAACACGTTTTCCGCCTGATGCGCCACGTAGTCCTGCCCGAGCGGGCTTTCGCGGTCGATCAGGCCGATGACGAGCATCCCATCGGGGCGCAGCACGCGCGCGGCCTCGCGCAGCATGGCAGCAGCGTCGTCGACGAAGCAGATCGTGGTGACGACGAGCGTGTAATCGAATGCCGCGGCTGCGAACGGCAGCGCCTCTGCAACCGCGGCAACCGTACGCACCCCGCGGGCGCGCGCATAGCCGAGCATCTCGGCTGCCGGGTCGATGCCGAACTGCACGCCCAGCGGGGCGGCGAAGCGTCCGGTACCCACCCCGATCTCCAGACCGCGACCATGCCAGGGCAGCACCGCGCGCACTGCGAGCAGCTCGGATAGATACGCCGCCTGGTGGTGCTCGAACCATTCGTCGTAGCGCTGGTGGTGGCGAACGAAAGGCTCGACGCCTGGACGCGCACTCACAGCAGCTCCCGCAGCGCAGCGACGAAGCGCGCGTTGTCCTCGGGGAGCGCGGTGGTGACGCGCATGTAGCCCGCGCCGAGGCGCTCCTCGCCAAGCGGCTTGACGAGGATGTCGCGCTCGAGCAACTTGCCCGCGAGCGATCGAGCGTCGTGCGGCGCGAAGTCCGCGAGGAAGAAGTAAGTCTCGCTCGGAAAGCAGCGCACCCCTAGCGCGCGCAGCTCGGCGGCGAGCGCGTCGGTCCAGGCGCGCAGCTGCGCCCCGCGCGCGTGGATCTTGTGCTCGTTTTGCAGCGTGGCGATTGCCGCCGCCTGGCTCGGGCGCGCGAGGGGGTAGGCATCATTGTGCCGGTTCAGGTCGTCGGCGATGGCCTCGGGCAGCACCGCGTAGCCGACGCGGAAGCCGGCCAGGCTGTGCGCCTTGGACAAGGTGCGCGTGACCAGAACGTTGCGGTAGCGGGGCACCCATTGCGCAACCGATCGTCCGGCCAGCCCGATGAAGGCCTCGTCGACGAGAAACTTCGTGTCCGGGTGAGCCGTCAGAAGCGCTGCCAGCGGCGCCATGTCGAAGGTGCCGCCATTCGGATTGTTCGGGTTGACGAGCGCGACCAGCGTCGTGCCGGGCGGGACCTCGAGGCGCGCGAGATCGAAGCCGAAGTTGTCCGCGGGCGACAGGCGCGTTTCGGTATATGAGCGCGCGATTTCGGGAAACAGCGCGTAGGTCGGTGTCAGCAGATGAACGCGCGCGCCGAAGCGGTCGAACAGCTGGCGCAAAATGAGTTCCGAGCCGGCGTTTACGTGCACGAGGCGCTCGGGCACGCCGAGTTGCTCGGCGATCAGCTGCCGCAGGGGCGCGGAGTACGCCTCGGTGTAATAGTTGCCGCGCGGCGCCTCGGCCTGCGCCGCCGCGATCGCCTCCTCGAGCGGCGGCAGCGGGTTTTCGCACAGCAAGAGCTTGATGCCGTGGAAGGTTCCGCCGCCTTTTTCAGCGAGCGCGCTCATGTCGGGGGCTTCATCGTATCCCCGCAAAGTGTGGCGCATGTCTGGCGCCCGGATTTGATTCAGCGCAAAGGGTGGCTCGCGCGATGCGCAAGACTGTGGGGCTGGCGGCCCGTTATCGCCACTAAGGAGGGTGCCGTGCGACGACTCTATTTTCTGGTTCCTAACGTCGAAATGGGCAAGAAAGTGGTGGACGAGCTGTTGCTCGCCCACGTCGAGTGGAAGCACCTCCACGTGCTCGCCAAGCGCGGCACGCCGCTCGAAGACCTGCCCGAGGCCTCGTTCTGGCAGAAGAGCGACATCATTCCGGCGATGCTGCGCGCCGTGCCGATGGGCGGCGGGACGGGGATCCTGTGCGGCCTCGTCGCGCTGGCGCTCGAGCCGCACCTGGTGATTGCGGGCGGCGCGGTGCTGCTCGCCAGCTCGCTCGCCGGCGTCGGCGTCGGCGTCTGGCTCGGCGGGATGGTGGGCCTGAACGTCGGCAACACGCGCCTCACGGCGTTCCAGGAAGCAATCGAGCGCGGCGAGCTGCTCGTCATCGTCGACGTGCCGCGCGACCGGGTCGAGGAGATCAGCGCGCGCATCAAGAAGACCCACCCCGAGGCGCATCCCGAGGGGACCGAGCCGAGGGTGCCCGCGTTTCCCTGATCCGCCGCCGGCAGCGCCGTGCAGTGGAACGTCGTCGTCACCACGCTGCCGGGCAGGCCGCGCTTTCTCGCCGCGCTAGAAGGCCTGCGGCGGCTGGGCGAGTTCCGGCCGACAGCGTTCAGGGACGTGTGTCTCGGCCGGGTCGAGGATGCCCGCCTGTTCCTGGAGGCGCTGCTCGCGGCCAGGAGCGGCGGCGAGCGCTGGGCGCTTGCCGTGGCGCGCGCAATCCCGGTCGAGCAGACGTTTTCGTTCACGCCCGAGACCTTGGTCGCGCAGCTCGAGACGGCGCTCGCGCCGCTTGCCGCGCGCATGGGGGCGGGAAGCTTCCACCTGCGCGTCGAGCGCCGCGGCCTTTCGGGCACCCTCGCGAGCGACGCGATCGAGCACGAGGTTGCGGACCATCTCTTCACGCTGGCCGAAGCGCGCGACGTCGCGCTGCACACGAGCTTCCACGACCCGGACTACGTGCTGGTGGCGGAGACGGTCGGCGCCGAGTGCGGCGTGGCGCTGCTGCCGCGCGCGCTGCGCGAGCGCTTCCCCTTCGTCGCGGCGCGTTGACGGCATCGAGCCGACCAGAGACAAGTATCGCCTTCCGAGGGAGAATCTGAGCGGCTAAACAAGGGGGGCAAAATGTACAAGCGCATCTTCGTGCCTGTAGACGGCAGCAGCACCTCGAACCTCGGACTGAAGGAGGCGCTGCGGCTGGCGAAGCAGCACCGCGCCAGGCTGTGCCTGTTCCACGCGGTCGACGAGCTGTTCGTCGCGGCGGCTGCCGAGGGCATGGTGCTGCCCGACGAGGTCTTCGCGTCCCTGCGCGAAGCGGGCCGCAAGGTTCTCGCGAAAGCCGCGGCGCTCGCGCGCAGAAGCGGCGTGCAGGCGCGCACCGTGCTCGTCGAAACGGTCGCCGCTCCGGCGGCCGACGCGATCGTGCGCGAGGCGAAAAAGTGGAAGGCGGACCTGATCGTGATGGGAACCCACGGGCGCCGCGGGGTGCGGCGCCTGGTCATGGGCAGCGACGCCGAGCAGGTGCTGCGCGAGACGCCGGTGCCGGTGCTACTGGTGCGCGGCCGCGCCCGGCCGCGAACGCGCCGACGCTGACACGCGCTCAAGCCTTCCGCCGGGCGGGCTCGCGCATTTGACGAAGCTCAAATGGCGCACCGCCTGTGCACGGGACAATGGTCTCGTTGCGGCGCGGGCAGTTGCCGGAAGGCGACGGCCCTCCCGAAAAACCGGCTGAAGCGACGACCATGAGCAGGCGAGCGGTGGTGCTGGGCGCGGGGGCCTTCGTGGCGATCGCCGCCGCGGGCCTCGTCGTGTGGCAGCGCGCGCCGATCGAAGCCTGGCTCGGCCTGTCGCGCCCGGCAAATGTCGTCGTGCTGTCCGGCAATATCGAGGCGCACCAGAGCATACTGAGCTTCCAGAACGTACAGGCGCGCATCGTCGAGCTGCCGTTCGACGAGGGCCAGTGGGTCAAGACGGGCACGGTCATCGCGCGCCTGGACGACTCGGATTACCGCCAGCAGGTCGAGGTCGCGCAAGCCGCGCTCGAAGTGCAGAAGCGGCAGCTGGCGGCGGCCGAGCAGAACGAGGATGCCGCGCAAAAGACGATCCTCAGCGACCGCGCCGACCTGTCGCTGAAGCAGCTCAACCTGAAGCGCGACGAGTCGCTCGCACAGCAGGGCTTCCTGTCCCCTTCCAGCCTGGACCAGAGCCGCACGGCGCTCACGCAGTCCTCCGCCGTCCTTCAGCGCGACACCGCGCTGGCGGGGGCCGCCGCCCGCACCGCGGCTGTCGCAAAGGCCAACATCGACAGCGCAGCCCAGTCGCTCGACCTGTCGCGCATGGTGCTCGGCTACACGGTGCTGCGCGCGCCGTTCGACGGTGTAATCCTGGTGCGCCAGGCCGAGCTGGGCGAAGTCGTCGCGCCGCAAACGCCGATCGTGACGCTCGCCGATCTGGACCACGTCTGGCTGCGGGCGTACTTGAACGAGCCGGACATCGGCAAGGTGCGCTACGGCGAGCCGGTCACGGTCACCACCGACACCTATCCGGGCAAGCGCTACGCGGGCCGCATCGCCTTTATCTCCTCGCAAGCGGAGTTCACGCCGAAGAGCGTCGAGACGCACGAGGAGCGCGTCACCCTCGTCTACCGGATCCGCGTCGACATCGACAACCCGACGCACGAGCTGGTGCCCGGCATGCCAGCGGACGCGCACATCGAGCTGCTCGGGCCGTGAGCTCCGGCGCAGAAGGCGCCGCGGTCCGGGTCGAGCGGCTGAGCAAGCGCTTCGGCGCAGTGCCCGCGCTGCGAGGCGTCGGGTTCGCGGTCGGTCGCGGCGAGGTGTTCGGCCTGGTCGGTCCGGACGGCGCGGGAAAGACGACGGCGATGCGCATGCTCGCGGGCGTCATGACGCCGGACGCAGGCTCGATCGAGGTCGAGGGCATCGACGTCGTCGCGCGTCCGGAGGCGGTGCGCCAGCGCATCAGCTACATGCCCCAGCGCTTCGCGTTGTACGAGGACCTGACGGTAGACGAGAACGTCCGCTTCTATGCGGACGTCTTCGAGGTTCCGCGCAAGCTGCGCGAGGAGCGCGCGGTGCGGCTGCTCGCGGCCTCCGGGATGGGCGCTTTCCGCGGCCGCCTCGCCGGGCAGCTCTCGGGCGGCATGAAGCAGAAGCTCGGCCTGACCTGCGCACTCATCCACACGCCCAAGCTGCTGCTGCTGGACGAGCCGACGACCGGCGTCGATCCCGTCTCGCGCCGGGAGTTCTGGCAGATCCTCTACGGGTTGCGCGAGGAGGGCGTGACGATCCTCATCTCGACGGCGTACCTGGACGAGGCAGAGCGCTGCACGCGCCTCGCGCTGCTGCACCGCGGCGAGCTGCGCTACTGCGATACGCCCGATGCGTTGCGCAAGCTGCTGCCGGGCGCAATCGTCGTGATTCACTCGGCCGAGCCGGCTCGCGCCCAGGACGTTGTCGCGCGCGCGCCGGGGGTCTCGTCCGTGCGAGTGGTCGGCGACGGCCTGCGTGCGCTGGTGGACGACCCGACGCGGCGCATACCCGAGATCGAGCAGGCGCTGGGCGCGCTTCCGGGCAAGCACGGACCCGTCGCCGCCGGCGAGGCAAGCATCGAGGACGTGTTCGTAGCGCTGCTGCAAAGCGATTCGCCGGCGGACGCGGACGCGCCGTGAACGGCCAGATCGTCGCCGAGAACCTCTTCAAGCGCTTCGGCGACTTCGTCGCCGTGAACGGGGTGAGCTTCTCGGTCGGCCGCGGGGAGATCATGGGATTCATCGGCCCGAACGGCGCCGGCAAGTCGACGATCATCCGCATCTTCTGCGGCCTGCTCAGGCCGACCTCCGGCATCGCGCGCGTCGCGGGCATCGACGTGGCGCGCGATCCGGAAGCGGTGCGCCAGCGCATCGGCTACATGTCGCAGAAGTTCTCGCTCTACGGCGATCTGACCGCCGAGGAGAATCTCAGGTTCTTCGCCAGGATCTACCGCGTGCCGCGCGCCGAGCTGGATGCGCGCATCCAGCGCGCAGTCGGCATGGCAGGGCTTGCCGGCCACACGCAGGCTCTTGTGTCGACGCTTGCGGGCGGCTGGAGGCAGCGCCTGGCGCTTGGCTGCGCGATCCTGCACAAGCCGGCGATCCTGTTCCTGGATGAGCCGACTTCGGGCGTCGACCCGCAGGCGAGAAGGCGCTTCTGGGAGCTCATCCACGCGACTGCGGCGGAAGGGGTCACGGTGCTCGTCTCGACGCACTACATGGACGAGGCGGAAAACTGCAATCGCATCGCCCTCATTAACCAGGGGCGACTCGTGGCGGTGGGCAGCGCGAGCGAGCTGCGCCGCAATCCGCGCCTCGGGGACCTGCTGCTCGTGGAGTGCAGCGACATCGGCCGCGCGCTCGCCGTCTTGCGCGGCGCACCGGGCGTGCGTGAGGCGGCGGTATTCGGCAACACGCTGCACGTCTCGGTCGTCGACAAGGCGCGCGCTCTCTCGGAGATTCCCCAGTTGTTGCGCGCGCAGCAGCTGGAATGCAACCGCATCGCGCCGATCGAGCCCACGCTCGAGGACAGCTTCGTCGAGCTGGTGGGGCAGGCCGCGGCGCAAGACGAGGCGCACGCGTGAACCTGCGCAGGATACTCGCCATCGCGCGCAAGGAGCTGATCCAGGTGCGGCGCGATCCGCGCAGCCTGGCGATTGCGCTGCTGCTGCCGGTGATGCAGATGTTCCTTCTGGGCTACGGCATCAGTCTGGACATTACCCACATCCCGACCTGCGTCTATGACCAGGAAGCCAGCCAGCACAGCCAGGCGCTGCTCGCGCGCTTCAAGGCGTCGCGCTACTTCCGCATTGTGAAGTCGGTGCGCGACTACGGCGCGCTGCGGCGTGCGATCGACGGCGGAGACTGTCAGCTGGGAATCGTCGTCCCGTGGAACTTTTCTCAGCAGCTCTCGGCGCTCGGCAAGAGCTCGGTGCAGGCAATTGTGGACGCGACCAACGACAACACCGCGACGCTCGCGGCCGGATACGCGCAGAGCGTCGTGAATGCTTATGCCGGGGACGAACTCGAGATGCGCTTTACCGGCACCGCGCGGCAGCTCGGCGCGCCCCAGCCGATCGCTGTCGACTCGCGGGTCTGGTTCAACGAGGATCTCGCGAGCCGCGATTTCATCATCCCCGGCCTGGTGGCGATGATCATGGCGCTGGTCGGCGCGCTGCTGACCTCGCTCACGCTGTCGCGCGAATGGGAGCGCGGCACGATGGAGCTGCTCATCTCCACGCCGGTCACCTCGCTCGAGCTGATGGCCGGAAAGCTGCTGCCGTACTTCGCGATCGGGCTGGCGGACGCGGCCTTCTGCGTGGCGCTCGCAGTCGGCTGGTTCGGCGTGCCGTTCCGCGGGCAGCTCGCGACGCTGTTCCTGACGACCCTGCTGTTCCTCGCAGTGGTGCTCGGCATCGGCTACGCGATCTCCGCCGCGATCCGCAGCCAGATCGGGGCGAGCCAGGTGGCGCTGTTGTTCACCATGCTTCCGACCGCGATGCTGTCGGGCTTCTCCTTTCCCATCGATCAGATGCCGGCCGTGATCCGGGCGATCACCTATGTCGTGTATGCCCGTTACTACGTGACGATCGTCAAGGCGGTGTTTCTCAAGGGCAGCGGGCTCGCGCAGCTCGCCTTGCCCATCCTGGGACTGCTCGTCTACGCCGTGGTGATCACGTTCGTCGCGGCGCGCGCATTCCGCAAGTCGCTCGGCTGAGGCGCCATGCTCGAGCGCATCTTCGCACTGCTCGTCAAGGAGTTCCTGCAGATGAAGCGCGACCGCACCGCGCGCTTCAGGCTTCTCATTCCCCCGATCCTTCAGCTCATCATCTTCGGCTATGCCGCGACCTTCGAGGTGTTCGGCGTTTCGACGGTCGTGCTCGACCAGGATCACAGCCAGGAGAGCCGGCAGCTCGTGTCGCGCTTTACCTCGAGCGGGCGCTTTCAGGTCGTGCAGGTCGCGGACTCGCGCCGCGCGGTGCAGCATTCGCTCGATCTCGGAGATGCGACGCTCGCGCTGGTGATCCAGCCGGGCTTCGCGCAGCTTCTGCAAAAGGGGCAGAGTGCCCCGCTGCAAGTGCTGGTCGACGGGACCAACTCGAACACCGCACTGATCGCGCTCGGCTATGTGGGCCAGATCGCGGGCGGTTACGCCCAGGACTACGGCTCGACGCTCGCGCAGCGGCGCGGCCTGACCCAGGAGCAGGCGCCGCCGCAGATCACGCTCGAGCAGCGCTACTGGTACAACGAAAACCTGAACAGCCGCTGGTTCTTCGTGCCCGGCGTGGTCGCGACGCTCACGATGTTCATGGTCGTCAATCTCACGTCCTTCGCGATCGTGCGCGAGCGCGAGGTGGGCACGCTGGAGCAGATCATGGTGACGCCGGTGCGGCCGCTCGAGTTCATCCTCGGCAAGACGGTGCCGTTCTTCATCATCGGTTTCGTCGAGGTAGCCCTGATCACCTCGGTCGCGCTGCTGTGGTTCCAGGTGCCTTTCAGAGGCAGCCCGCTGACGATGGTGCTCGGCGCGTCGCTGTTCCTTCTCAGCGCGCTGGGCCTGGGGATCCTGGTATCGACGATATGCAGGACGCAGCAACAGGCCTTCGCCACCAACTTCTTCGTCCTGAACCCGCTGTTCACGCTCTCGGGCTTCGCCTTTCCGATCTCGAGCATGCCCCAGGCGCTGCAATGGGTGACCCTGGTCGACCCGCTGCGCTATTTCCTGATTGTCGTGCGCGGGACCTTCCTCAAGGGAATCGGGATCTCTTACCTCTGGCCGGAGCTCGCCGCCATGGCCGCAATCGGGGTGGTCCTGCTCGGCTTGAGCGCGCTGCGGCTGCAGAAATCGGTGGACTGAAGTCGCCTAGAGCATCGCCCCCGGCCGGTCGAGCGCGAATTCGCCCAGGCGCCCGGTGATCCACGCGAAGGCCTCGTCCACCGAATCGGTGCGGTATACGAGATTTACGTCGGGCGCGCTGATCGTGCCGTTACGCACCAGCGCGTCGAAGTCGATCACCTGGCGCCAGAACTTCGTGCCGAACAGGACGATCGGCATCGGCTTGGTCATCTTCTTCGTCTGCACGAGGGTCAGCAGCTCGAACAGCTCGTCGAGCGTGCCGAAGCCGCCCGGGAACACGATCACCGCCTTCGCCAGGTAGGCGAACCAGAACTTCCTCATGAAGAAGTAGTGGAAGTGGAACGCCAGTTCGCGCGTGACGTACGGGTTGTCGAACTCTTCCACCGGGATCGAGATCGTGAGCCCGACATTCATGCCGCGCGCTTCGGCCGCGCCGCGGTTGGCGGCTTCCATGATGCCCGGCCCGCCGCCGGTGCACACGACGAAGCGGCGCTCGCGCGAGTCGAGCGCCTTCGACCACTCGGTCAGGCGGAACGCGAGCTCGCGCGCCGCCTCGTAGTACTGCGACATCTCCAGCTCGGCGCGCGCGCGCTCCGGGTCGCCTTCGCCGAGCTGCGCCTGGCGCAGCGCGGTCTCTGCTTGCTCGCGCGGCTTGATGCGCGCCGAGCCCATGAACACGATGGTGTCGTCGACGCGGTGATGCTCGAAGCGGCTGAGCGGCTCTAGGTACTCGGCGAGGATGCGCAGTGCGCGCGCATCCTTGCTCTTCAGAAAGAAACGGTTCGTGTAGGCCTTGACCGGCCGGCGCGGCTTGTCCTTCATCGCGTGTCTCCGTGCGCCGGAAGCCTCCGGCAGGCACGGAGTCTAGCTCAGCGGCTCCAGGTCGCGCGCAGCAGCTGGTCTTCCTTGTTGTAGTGGAACTCGACCTCGCCCTTGTAGGCGTCGTGCACGCGCTCGGCGATGTCGCGCGCGATGTGCGTGCCGGTGGTCGTGACCAGCATGCCTTCCTTGGTGTCCTCGATCTTCATGATGCGCTCGAGCGGATGGCCGCTCTTTTCCTTGCCTTCGCAGTTCATCACCAGCTGCTTGATCTCCGTCTTGTGCTGCTGCGCGAACGGGCCCTTGAGCGTCACATAGCCGGCCGGAAACTGGTCGTGCTTGCGGTGGCAGGCCGGGCAGCGCTCCTCGTGCGCGCCCGCGGGCGCGAGTTCCCAGGTCCAGCGGCCGTGGTGGTAGGTCGCGCCGCAGTCCGGACACACCGTCGGCTCATGCAGCTTGCCCTTGGTCTTGTAGCTGTCGTGCACCAGCTCCTGCAGCAGCTGCTCCCTGCGCAGCATCCGAAAACTGCCACGATCTTGTTTCATGGATGACCTTTCGTTGCTATTGATGCTTTGAGCTCAGGGCAGCTGCCCGTGCTTGCCGACGCTGACGCGCTTGGCCTGCGGTCCCTCGGCCGCCGGCTCCTCGATGAACTGCACCGCGGTGCCGACCTCGAGGTCGGAAAACGTGGGGTTGACCACGTTATCGCGGCTGAAGTACAGCTCGCGGCCGTCGGGCGTGGCGATGAAGCCGTAGCCCTCGTCAGGGTACAGGCGTGCGACCCTGCCGTGCTGCGGAATGTCGTGCGCCTTGACGTCGCCGCGCGTGACGCGCACCTCCTCCTCGAGCTGGCGCGTGACCGCGGCAAAGGCGTCGCGCAGCGCCACGTACACGTCCTCGTCGTGGTCGCGGTTGGCGACGATCTCGCGCCCGGGCACGCGGGCGTCGATGCGCACCTGGAACTGACGGCCCTGTTTCTGGTGCCGGCCTTTTTCCTCGACGGTGACCCGACAGCTCATGAGGTGGGGATGGAATTCGTCGAGCTTGGCGGCCTGGTCGCGGATGCGCGTCTCGAGCGCGTCCGAGCGCGGCATGTGACGAACGGTGATCTGCAGTGGGATTTGCATGGTGTCTGTGCTTTCGAGCCTTAGTGCCCGGATTCAGGATAGCGGGGGGGCGGGGTGCGGGCTTGATATTGATCAAACCCGGCCCATCGGCCGACGCCAGATCGACTCGCCGTCGCGCCAGACCTCGCGCACGCGGTGAAACGGCACCCTGTGCGTGCTGCCGTCGTCCTCGACGGCCTCGAACGCAAAGCGCTCGCCGCGCTCCAGGCGCACGCGCCGGAACGGCACGCGCACCACGCGGCCGGCGACGTGATTCTCGTAGCCGATTGCGAACTCGCCCTTGCCGAACTCCGGATCCCAGAGGATTCGGTGCAACAGCTCGTGGATCGGAATCACGGCGACTGCGCGCCCGCCTCGCGCACGTGCAGCCGCGCGATGCTGTCGACCACGCCCGCGACTTCGGCGTCTTCGAGCGGCGGCGTGCAGCGCACGCGGTTCCAGGCGAGCAGCAGCTCGAGCACCACCTCGGGATCGACCTCGTGCCACAGCAGATGGCCGGCGAGCGAAGCGAGCGTGCTGTTGCGCTCGCCTTCGCCCACGCCGCGCCGCACCAGCTCGCGCCAGTGCGCGAGCGGATGTCCTGCGCGCTTCGCGGCGCTGTCGCGCAGCAGCCAGTCGGGCGGCGGCGCGGGCCGCGCGCCGTCCGGCGCGTGCCCTGACGCCCAGGCGTAGCGCCGTCCGCTCGGGTGCATCGAAGGCGGCGCGACCACGCAGCCGCCGTCGCCGCGCAGGTCGATGCCGGGATGCAGCCCGACGCGGTTGCCGACCCGGCCGCCGGGATGCGCGAAGTACAGGTGCCGTCCGCCGCCGCCGGTCAGCGACTCGACGGTTGCCGGCAGCGGCCCGTGCGCGGCCTCGAGCCGCGCGAGGCTCTCCGCGCCGCCGTGCGCCGGATCTACGTCCACCACCACCAGCCCCGAGACGCGCCCGGTGACGATGCCGACGTTCGCCTCGGGCCAGCGCGCGAACCATTCTTCCAGCTCGGGCGGCGTCGCCAGCCGGTCCTGAAACTCGAGCCACGCGACGAGCGGCCGCTTGCCGCGCGGCTCGATCGGGATTGCCGACCAGCCGCGCCGCAGGTAGCCGAGCGCCGCCTCTAGAGGGGCCATGCAGGGAAATATTCGACCCGCGCGGCGCGCCGGCTTTTGATGTAGGTCAAGCCGGCTCATGGGACACGGGCGAACATGCTTGGCAGGAGCGTAATGAGGACAGATCATGTCGGTGCAGATGCAGGTGGAAGAAGGCGAGCGGGTCCTGATCGAGTTCCGCGGCCACGTGGATGCAAAAGAGCTCGCGCGCGTCCGCGCGGCGTACGCGCAGGTCCCGCGGCTGTGGTGGAAGGACGTGACCGTGGTGCTAGACAGCGCCGATGCGTTCGAGCCCGGCGTGCGCGACATGCTGCGCGAGCTGAGCACGCGCGCGAGCCGCTGCAGGCTGAAGCTCGTAGAACACGCACGGGAAGTCGCGCACGCCTGAGCCGCGCCTGCTGCTCCGTCTACGGTGACCGCAGGAGGCGACCATGCCAAGTTTCGTCATGCTGACCAGGATCGATCCGGGGGCGCTCGGCAGCGCGCGCGCGCTCGAGGAGCTCGAGAAGCGCGCCGCGGAAGCGGTGCGCAAGCAGTGCCCGAAGGTGAAGTGGATGTCGAGCTACGCCGTGCTCGGGCCCTACGACTACGTCGACGTGTTCGAGGCGCCGGATATCGAGACCGCGGCCAAGGTCTCGACGCTGATGCGCGTCAGCGGCCGTGCGCACTCGGAAATCTGGGCGGCTACCGAATGGTCGAAGTTCAAGAAGATGGTGCACGACATGCCGACCTGAGCGCTCGCCGGGGCGTCCTGACAACCGAGGAGGACTACGATGAAGCGCAAGCCCGTATTGCCGAAGACCGCCGAGCCCGAGCTGCAGCAGAGCGCCGGCCGCAGCATTGCACGCGACGAGAAGAGGAAGCGCATGGCGCGCCGCAGCCCGCAGCGCGACATCCCGCGCGTCGAGGGCGTCGAGCCGGGCGCGGCGCCGAAGAAGGAATAGGCGGGCGTGCACGAGCACGGCAAGCGGCGCGTGCTGCGCCTCGCCGAGCGCGTGTTCGGCGACCCGGCGCAGGCGCGCAATTGGCTCAAGCGGCCGAGCGTGCAGCTCGGCGGGCGCACGCCGCTCGAGATGCTCGATAGCTCGGACGGCGCACGACGCGTCGAGGAGCTGCTTGCCCAGATCGACGACGACGACCGCCTCGGTATCGACTAGCGCAGTGGCTCAGCCGACAGGAGTCTTTCGACAAGCGACGCCCTGCGGCGAACGGACCGCGCGTCGACCTGGGACTTCTCAGGGACCGGTTCGATAGATTCCGGCGCGGACCGCAGGAAGGAAAGCTCCCTGTCCATATTCACGCTCGCGGCCGAGCGCGCGAAAAGCTCGGCGGCGAACCGATACAGCTCGAGATCGAAGCAGTTGCAATTCCTTATTGCCTGAAGCTCGGCCTCACCGATTTCGTTCGGCGCCGGACGGTTCGTGCCGACATTGTGCGCGGCCGGCCGGATGTACTGCCAACCGAATGTGCGGGACAGAAGGACCTGGGACTCCTCGAATCGTTCGGTCAGCCCGATCACCGAGAATTTCTCGGCAAGGTTGTCCTTGGCCTTGTCCAGTGTGCGCCGGGAAACGCGACCGACGGGCAATTTCATCTCACCGGCGAGCCGCCGTGTCTGTCCGTTGTCCATCTCGACGAGGCCGCGTGCGCTGACCCATTGCGTGAGCGTCGAGCACATTGCGATGCGGTTCGCCGGATCGCCGCTCTGCCTGCGGTAATGATAATAGTGAGAGATCGCGCGCTCGACGGGATCACGCAACATCGTGAACAAGATTGCGCGCGGGGGAAGGAGCCGTTCCAGCGAGAGGTCGAAGTGTCCGTGGATCACGCGAACGCACTCCGGTTCGCGGAGAGCTGCCTTCAAACGCCGAATCTTCGAGCCGGAGATCAGCGATACGGGCATCCTGGCGCGAGGCGGCACGATCAGGGACATGCCGCGCATCATGATTTTGCGGAGCGCGTCGGCCGCATATCGCTGCGCCAGCATCGTCACCACGCTGGTTCCGCCGGTCTTGGGAATGTGAACGAAGACCAGCAACCGACTGCCGTCGCGATCGCCGATGGAGGCCAAGTCGCAACATTCCATCGGGCGATGCTAGGTCCGAAGGTCGCGATAGCGTTTTTCCCGATCGTGAAGAAGTGTTTCCGCCGCCTTGTGTTTTCCTGACGGAGCGGAATGTCCGCGTCTGCTGACCGCATGCGCAGACCATCGCTGCGATGCCCGGAGCTGCGGACTACGATCTCGGGCGCCTCGATCGGCGCCGTTGACGTCAAGCGGTCACAGGCATATGGTACATATCGACTATGAACGAACCCTCATCACCTTGATCCGATTGTCCGCCTGCGCGGTATGACGAGCAGCCTGTTCATCTCGTTCGAGCTCCACTCGCCGTCGGCCAACTACCATGGCGTGGAGGCTGCGATTTGCGCCCTCGGGCAGGCCGTTCGCGTGCACACGGCCTTCTGGTACGTCGAATCGGAGCTCGGCCCGCAGGAGGCCGCCACGAAGCTCTGGCAGGTGATGGACGAGCGCGACTCGGTCATCGTGGTCGACGCGAGCCATCACGAGGCCGGCTGGAAGCACGTGTCGATGGACGTGGCGGAATTCGTCAAGACGCACTGGCGTCCCGAGGGGAAGCCGCCGGGCGCGCCGGAGGTTCCCGGGATCGTGGTCTCGCGCATGCGAGCGCAGGACGCCGCGCTGCTGCGCCCGCGGCAGCCCACCCCGGAAAAGAACGCCGGTCTGTAGTGCTACTTGCGGCCGTAGCGCCCGGTGAAGCTCGCCTTGGCCAGTGTATGGAAGTGGATGTTGAAGCCGACGTACGCGGGCGAGGCGTTCTGATCGGCGTCGATCTTGTCGATGTCCAAGGCGTAAATGGTGAAGTGATAGTGGTGCGCGCGGTCGCCCTTGGGCGGGCACGGACCACCGTAGCCGGGCGTGCCGAAGTCCGTGCGCCCCTGCACGCTTCCTGCCGGCGCAAGGTTGGCGTTCGGGTCTCCGGCGTTGCGGGGGAGCGAACTGACGTCGGCCGGAATGTTGAACAGAACCCAATGCCACCAGCCGCTTCCCGTCGGCGCGTCCGGGTCGTAGACGGTGAGCGCGAAGCTCTTGGTGCCCTTCGGCGCGTTCTTCCAGCTGAGCGCCGGCGAGACGTTGCTGCCGGTGCAGCCGAATCCCTTGTACACGAATTCCGCGCCGATCGTCCCGTTCTTCTTGACGTCCGGACTGCTGAGCGACATTCCGGCGGCTTGGGCAGTACCCGCAAGCATGAGACCGGAGGTCAGAAGCGCCGTGAGCGAGATCTTCAACATGGTCGATATCCTCTTCAAAGACCCGTAGCAGTATAGCGCCGCGCTCACCAAACTTGTTGTGGGCCTTCGATGAGCGCACGCCACAGCGTGGTGACGCCCTCGAGCTCGGCGCGCGCGATGTCGGAGACGCGCGGCGCTAGCGCGGGCAGGGCCTCGGGGTCGTCCAGGCGCAGCTTCAGGTCCATCACTTGCGGCTCGGTGATTGGCCGGCCGATGCGGCTCACGAGAAAGCAATAGACCTCGCGCACGCCGGCGACCTCGGCGACCAGCGCGTGCGCGACGCGATTGGCGAGCAGGTTGTACAGCTTGCCGACGTGCGTGACCGGGTTCTTTCCGGCCGCGGCCTCGAGGCTCATCGGGCGGTAGGGCGTGATGAGGCCGTTGACGCGGTTGCCGCGCCCGACTTGGCCGTCGTCGCCCGCTTCGGCCGACAGCCCGGTCACCGTGAGGTACACGCTGTCGGCGCTCTCACCGTCGGCGGTATTTACCTCGACCGCGGCGCCGCCGGCCGCCGCGGCGGCGAGCTCGCGCACGCGCGCCTTCTTCGCGCGGTAGTCCTCGAGGCTCGCGACATGCCGCCCGACCATGGCGCAGGCGACGGTGAGCGACAGCTCGTGGCCGCTGCGCGTGCCCATCACCTTGATGTCCTCGCCGATCTCCGGGTGCGCCGCCTTCACCTCCGGCGAGTTCAGCCTGCGCTCGACCGCGAGCACGGAGTTCTCGAGCTCGTCGAGGGGCGCATAGCCGACCGCGAGCGAGGTGTCGTTGGCGAGCGGCGCACCCGCCGCGCGCCGGCGCAGGAACAGCGCCGCGAGGTCGGGCGAGGTCGGACGGATGCGCGGGTGGATGCGCACGTGGCGCTCGGGGTCGAGGTGGCGCAGGTTTGCGCGCAGCCAGCGCCGGCTTTCCTCGACCGCAAGCTCCTCGACCGGGATCGTCACGCCCTCGAACTCGGCGGTGGCGCGCCCCGCGAGGTAGATCTCGATCGGCGCGACGATCTCCCCGCCGCCGAACGCCGGGCGCGCCACGCCGCCGCACAGCAGCGCCTTGTCGACGTTGTGGTGCAGGATCGCGCCGCAGCGCTCGAGGTAGAAGCGCGACAGGGCGCCGCTCAGGTTCTCGGTGAGCGCGTCGCAGATCGTGTCGGGATGCCCGAGGCCCTTGCGCTCGACGATCTCGAGCGGCAGCGAAGCGGGCGAAGGTCCCTCAAGTAGGCTGATGTCGGGCTTCACCGAGCATCCTGACCACCTCGTCGTCCTCGACCTGCGGGAACTCGCGGTAGAACTGGCCGACCGCGTAGAACTCCGCCGGCGCCGCGAGGCAGACCAGCTTGTCGGCGTAGGGGCGCACGCGCTCCAGGCTCTCGGGCGCCGCAATCGGCACCGCGCACACGAGCTCCTGCGGCGACTTGGCGCGCACCGCGTGCAGCGCGGCGATCATGCTGGCGCCCGTGGCGAGGCCGTCGTCGACCACGATCGCGATCCTGCCCGCGGGATCGAGCGGCGGGCGCGCGGGCGTATAGCGCGCGCGCCGCGCGCGCAGGGTTTCGAGCTGCGTGCGCTTCTCGCGCTCGATGTGCGCGGCGTCGGCGCCGACGCTCGCGGCGTGCGAGGCGACGTAGATCCAGCCGGTCTCGTCGACGGCGCCGACCGCGAGCTCCGGATTACCCGGCGCGCGCAGCTTGCGCACCAGCACGACGTCGAGCTCGCCGCCGAGCGCCTCGGCGATGACTGCGGCCATGCCCACCGCGCCGCGCGGAATCGCGAGTACGAGCGGATTGCGGCCGCGGTACTGCGTGAGCGCTGTCGCGAGCTGCCGCGCGGCGTCGACCCGGTCGGCGAACTTCTTCATGCTCACTCGAAGCGAATGAGCGGCTCCACCGGCGCCCCGGCGCCATGGCGCTCGATCAGCTCGTCGATCTCGCCGAGCAGGCCGACTTCCTCGTCCTCGTCCAGCGCGCCTTCGCCCACGAGGCGCGCGGTCAGGCCCGAGGTCATCGCCTCGCGCACGCCGCCGAGCGTCGGGTAGCGCGGCAGCGACGGGTCGTTCATCGCGGCCTCGAAGACGCGCGACAGGCCTTCGCTCGCCCGCTTGGCGACGAAGTCCTGCGCGCGCGCCTCGGGACCGAACTCCTCGATCAGCCGGTCGAGCTCGGCCAGCAGCGACTCCTCGTCCCGCGGGTGCAGAAACTCGGTCTGGCGCACGCTCGCCCCGCCGCGCGCGCGCAGCACCGCGCGCACTTCGCCGAGCGTCTCGGGCGCGCCGGTTTCGCGCTCGAGCAGCTTGTCGATGAGCCGCGAGAGCGCGGGGCTCGCGCGGCCGGCGACGTCGATGGAATGTCTGATGGTCATGGCGTTTCTCCTGTGGGGCTTTGTTCGGGAAAGCTGAACACGACTCGTGCCGGGTCCTTGGCTCTCTTCTCGGGCAAGGCGACCGTCCGTTCGCGCCGGATCTCGTCATAGGTCGCCGTGATGCGGTAGCGGCCCGCGGGCGCTTGGATGAGGCAGATCGGCCCCTGCGCGATCATCGTGAAGCGCAGCAGCTCGCTCGGGCCGTCGTACAGCGACACGTCGACGTTTGCGACGAAGGCGCCGCGCTTGCCGGTGACGAACATCAGCTTCAGATTCACCTGCGGCTCGAGCGCGGCGAGCGCCTCGCGCTCTTCTGCGCCGATTCCGCCGCACACCCAGCGCAGGCCCGAATCGTCCTTCAGCGCCGGCTCCTGCGCCCGCGCTGCGCCGCATGCGGCGGCGAGCGCCGCCACGACGAAAAATCTCTTCATGAATCGAGTTTCGGCGCTTTCGCTGGCGCGGTTCTTGATCGGGGTCAAACCGCGGGGCGACGGAGCGACGAGAATGGGTCCGGAATGAACGGCCACGGAAATCCGGCGCTGCGGCAGGGCGTCCCTCTGGGCAGGATCCTCGGCATCCCGATCCGGCTCGACTATTCCTGGTTCCTGGTCCTCGCGCTGCTCACCTGGGCGCTCGCCGACAGCTACTTTCCGGCCGAGTACGCGGGCTGGCCGCCTGGGCTGTACTGGCTGATGGGCGCGCTCACCGCGCTCGCCTTCTTCGCCAGCCTGCTGCTGCACGAGCTCGGCCATTCCGTCGTCGCGTTGCGCTACAGGGTCCCGGTGCGCAACATCACGCTGATGGTTTTCGGCGGCGTGGCGCAGATCGGCGGCGAGCCGCCGAGCGCCAAGGCGGAGCTGCGCATCGCGATCGCCGGACCGCTCGTGAGCTTCGCGCTGGCGGCTGCGTTCTACGCGCTGCAGCCGCTGGTCGCGGGCGCCGAGCCGCTGCTCGGCATGGCGCGCTACCTGGCGCTCATGAACTTGCTCGTCGGGCTGTTCAACCTCGTGCCCGGCTACCCGCTGGACGGCGGGCGCGTGCTGCGCGCCGCCGTCTGGGCGGTCACGCGCGACCTGCAGCGCGCCACGCTGCTCGCCGCGAATGTCGGGCGAGGATTCGGCTTCGCCTTCATGCTGCTCGGCCTGTGGCAGGTGCTCGGCGGCAACCTGGGCGGCCTTTGGCTCGCCTTCATCGGCTGGTTCCTGGAGAGCGCGGCGAGCGCGCAGATCATGCAGAGCGCCGTGCAGAATCTGCTCGCCGGCCGCAGGGTGGCGCAGGCGATGGGCGGGGGGTGCGCAGCGATCGCCGAAGACCTCACGCTGCAGCGGCTGGTGGACGAGCACGTTCTCGCGCAGGGCGAGCGCTGCTTTCTCGTCAACCGCGGCGAGCGCACGCTCGGCCTGGTGACGCTGCACCAAGTGAAGCGCGTGCCTCGCGCCGAGTGGGGCACGGCCACCGTCGCGCAGGTCATGCTGCCGCTCGAGGAGCTGCGCCGCGTCGCGCCTGACACGCCGCTCGTCGCGGCGCTGCAGCTCATGGACCGCGACGGCGTGAATCAGCTCCCAGTCGTCGCAGGCGACCGCGTCGTCGGCATGCTGAGTCGCGACGACGTGATCAGCTTCCTGCGCACGCTGCAGGACCTGCAGTCCTAGGCCGGACCGACCGACTGCTTGACCTCGGCCTCGGCCGCGAGCCAGTCGTCGAGCTCGTGCCCGGGGGCGAACGAGCGCTGCTGGGCAAGCCGGTAGGCGGTCTGGGCGATCAGCATGTGCAGCTCCTCGTCGGACAGCGCGGCCCCTGAATCACCCTTGCGGGCGGCGGCTTTCTGCAGTTCCGCCGCCTTGGGTTTGGCGGATTTGGAGGTGACGATCTGGGGTGTCGGCATGGCATCCTCCTCGGGGTGAAGACAGACATAGTGCCGCGGCGCCGTGACAGGAGTTTGACCAGGATCAAGCGGCGCGCCAGATGGCGCGCAGTCCCGGCCATGGCGCGAGCGTTGCCAGCCCCGCGGGCGGGGTCTCGTGCAGGCCGACGACGAGCGCTCCGCCAGTCCGCAGGCGCCCGATGATGCGCTGCATCACTTCGAGCCGGAGATCCGGCGCGAGGTAGGTGAGGACGACGTTGCGGCACAGGATCAGGTCGAAGCTGCGCGTCGGCAGCTCGCCGCGGATGTCCCGGCACGCGAATTCGACCCCGGCGCGCAGCGCTGGTCGCAGGCAAAGCAGCTCGTCCAAGCGCTCGAAGGCCTTCTCGCGCAGCTCTGGCGGCAGCTCTTTCAGGCTGCTTGCGCGGTAGCAGCCGCGCTCGGCGCGTGCGAGCTGCGCCGCGTCCACGTCGGTCGCCAGCATGCGCAACTCGAGCCCGGGGAAGCGCTGCGCGAGCCGCGCGTGCCACAGCAGCGCAAGCGACCACGGCTCTTCACCGCCGGCGCAGCCTGCGCTCCAGCATTCGAGCGCGTCGCGCCCGGCCGTGCGCGCGACCTGCGCAAGCGCGGGCAGCACAGTGCGCTCGAGCCCCGCGAACACCGCGCGGTCGCGCCAGAAGCGCGACACCGGGATCGCGCATAGCGGCTCGAGCGCGCGCCACTCCGCGGGCTCGCGCTCGAGCAGGTCGCGGTAGGCGTCCAGGTCGGCGAGACCGAGCGCGCGCAGCCGGCGCGCAAGGCGCTTGCATACGATGCCGCGCACCCTGCGGAATCCCGGCCAGTGCAGGCGCAGGCGCGGCAGCGCCCATTGCAGGAAACGCAGGCAGGCGGCGTCGCTCACGCGGTGCGCGTGAACGCGGCGAGGTCCCACTCACCGCTTTGCTCGTCGTGCCGCAGGATGTAGGTGTTGCCGTCGCTCGCGCGGCACTTGAACCAACGCCGCCCGGGCTCGAGCCAGCGGTCGACGATTTCCAGCACTTCGAGGCGGCGCTCCCCGAGCGTGAAGGCGCGCGGCTCCTGCTCGCCGCGGTGGCCCGCGTAGCATTCGACCTGGAGGCTCATGGCTGACATGGTTACCCCGCGCCGCTGGCACGGCTTGATGGAAATCAAACCTTTGAGGTAAGTCAAAGCACTCCGGCGGCGCCGCGCGATCATTCATACCGACGCCGGATGTGGTCCGGCAGGTTTTTCATCGAGACATTTGCAGGAGGCTGATCATGGCTGAAGCTGGCAAGGAAGTGGCGGTCAAGAAAGGCGAAATTCAGAAGGCGCCGGGGCGGATGCTGAGCCCCTTCGAGGGGTTCGATCGCATGTTCGACGAGTTCTTGGGGCGCGGCTGGATGCGCCCGTTCCGGCGCGACTGGCTCGCGTTCCCGGAATTCGAGATGACGATGCCCAAGGTCGACGTGATCGACCGCGACGAGGAAGTCGTCGTGCGCGCCGAAGTGCCCTCGGTCAAGAGGGAGGACATCGAGATCTCGATCTCGGGCAACATGGTGACGATCAAGGGCGAGACGAAGAAGGAAGAGAAAGAAGAGAAGGGCGACTACTACCGCTCCGAGATCTCGCGCGGCTCGTTCTCGCGCATGGTGTCGCTGCCGGCCGACGTGGACGAGTCCAAGGCGAAGGCTGCGCTCAAGGACGGCGTGCTCGAGCTGACGCTGCCCAAGCTCGAGAAGGCCAAGCGTCGCACGATCAAGGTCGACTGATCCGCTCCGCAGGCGGGGGGCTCAGGGATCGTATCGGCCTGCCTGCGCCGTGATACCCGAGATTCGCGCCGCGCGCGCGGCGACAGGGCGCATTCTCGACGAGCTCGGGCTGGGGTCCTACGCCTTCACGGTTGAAGCGAAGGAGAGCGGCTGGCTCGTGTCGGTGGAATGCGCGGCCGGCGACGCCTGGCAGGTAGTCTCCTTGGCGGTCGATCCTGCAAAGCTGGGTGCGAGCCTGGACGATCCGCGCGTCAGGCAGGAACTCCTCGCGGCCTGGCGTCCTCACCTCGAGGCCTGCGCGAAGAAGCGCTAGCCAGCGGCGAGCGGCGCGCGAATCAGAGACTGCGATTGCGCGGCGGGCGCACGTACTCGACCGCGGGCGCGTCGCTGCGGTCCGCGGTGATCCTGCAGTGGGCCTTGCTGTTCGCCACGTCGTAGCGATTGCTGCAGTGATAGGGCCGCAGGTTCTCGGCCGTGTCCAGGCCGCCGGCCGAGACCTTCTCGATCTTCCAGCCGAATTCCCCGTGCTCCTGTCCGTACTGCTCGCGGCGCATCCAGGCGCCGCAGGCGTCTTGGCGCCAGGTCGCCTGGTCCGCCTCAGGCATGACACGGCCGTGTTGCCACACTGCGTTGACGAGTTCCTCGGTCCACTTCATGGTCCGCCTTCCGGAGCGTCATTACGCCACAGCGGGACGAGGCGCCCTTGATCTCGGTCAAAGGGGTACGCAGGGCGCCGGGCAATGATCGCCCAAGGAGGCCCGTACCAAATGTACAAACGCATCCTCGTTGCCATCGACGGCAGCGACACTTCCAAGCGCGCGCTTGGCGAAGCGCTCCAACTGGCGAAGGATGGGAAGTCCGCGGTGCGCGTCCTGCACGTGCTCGACCTCGTGACTTTCTCGACCGACACCCCGAGCGGTTTTGCCGCCTACGAAGAGGCGCTGCGCACCGGCGGAGAGCAGATGCTCTCCGACGCGAGCGACATGGCCGAGAAGGCGGGCGTCGAGTGCGAAACGAAGCTCCTCGAGCTGGAGGAGCGCGGGCGCCGCATCGCCGAGGAGATCGCGGGGGATGCCGAAGCGTGGCGCGCCGAGCTCATCGTGATCGGCACGCACGGTCGTCGCGGGATGAGCCGCCTGTTCCTTGGAAGCGTGGCGGAGTCGCTCGTGCGCGTCGCGCCCGCGCCCGTGCTGCTGGTGCGCGGCTAAGGCCGCCGCCCGACGCGTTCGCGCACCCAGCGCAGGATCTGCGGCCAGAGCTCGCGCAGCGCGCCCGCGCCGATCAGCGGTCCGAGATGGCGCAGCGCGACGCCGGTGTCGCCCTCGTACCAGAGCAGCGTCTTGTCCGCGGCGCCGGCGGCCTCGGTGAAAGGCAGCACCGCCTCCGGCGGAACAATCGGGCACTGGCGGTCTGCGACGGCGAGCAGCGGCGCGACCACTTCGCGCGCCGCGGCGCGGCTGGCGCCCACTGCGAGCGTGCCGCGCACGAAGGCGTCGGCGCCGTAGAGCTGCGCCAGCAGCTCGCGCGCCAGGCGGCGCGCGATCGGCTGCTCATCGAGCGTCCAGCGCTCCACGCGCAGGTGATTGCCGAGGGCGCGCGGGTCCGGCCAGCTGCGCAACCAGTCGGCGAGCCGCTCTGCGCCGAAGGTCGCGGGCGAGGCCATGAAGCTCGCCGCGCTGAGAAACGAGCCCGGCACGTTGCCCGGCGCCGCGTCGAGCAGCTGCGAGCGCGCGAGCGCGGCCATAACGGGCCCGAGCGCGCCCGCCTGCGGAGAAAAATCGAAATGCAGCGGGGTCGCGAGCAGGACGAGCCCGGCGACACGCGCGGGGTGTAGCGCGGCGAACAGCGTGGCGAACAGTCCGCCGAGCGAGTGGGCGAAGAGAAAGATCCTGTCTTCGCCGGTTTCCGCCCGGATCGCGTCGGCGCAGGCGAGCAGCAGGCGCTCGCCGTAGTCGGCCAGGCCGAAGCCGTCGGCCGGTTCCTCCCATTGCGCGAGATAGGGGCGCGCGCCGTGCCGCAGGCACTGCTCGACCACGCTCGCGCCGGGCGCGAGATCCCAGATGTAGGCGCGTTTGATCGGCGCCGGCACGAGCAGCAGCGCCGGCCCGGGCCGCGACGGCTCGCAGTACGCCTTGAGCGTAAGGCCGGGCGCGCGCAGCACCTCCCGAGACGGCGTCTCCGCGGGCCCGAAGCCGAGCGCATCGAGCATCCTGCCCTGGATGCGGCGCGCTTCGTCCAGCTGCTGGTACAGGCGCCAGCCGGCCGCCGCTACTCCGGCCGGATCTCTCCCTTGCGCACCCACACGCCGCGCTCCTCGCAGTGCAGCAGCTCGCTGCCGCTCAGCACGTAGCTGCCGAGCGGATAGGCGACGTCGTTGAAGTAGCACACGCCGGTCTCGAGCTCGAGCTCCGGATCGATTTCCTCGTCTTCCTCGTCGAGGATCGGCGAATTCTTGCGCTCGGGGTCCGGGGATCCGACTTGCGGGATGTTGCGCGGCATGAGCTGCTCCTTGTTTAGGTTTGATCGTCAGGTTTCTCGATGTCCGTGCCGCCACGCTCGCGCAGCCAGCGCTCGTCCTCGTCGTCCTCCCAGTCCTCGAGCGGATCCTCGACCGAGCTCGCCTCGCGCGGCGCGCGCGGCGCCTCGCGCTCCGGGACCGGGACCGCGGCGGGTGCGCCGCTGCGCGCGGCGCGGCGCTTGCGCTTTGCCTTCCTCATGTGTTTCGCCT
Organism: uncultured Pseudomonadota bacterium; assembly: GCA_963739205.1. Classification (GTDB taxonomy): domain Bacteria; phylum Pseudomonadota; class Gammaproteobacteria; order Burkholderiales; family SG8-39; genus DAHVFK01. Next base: position 166,820 of record CAVTZJ010000005.1, read on the forward strand.
GCCCATGGGCTGAATCATTTCCCCCGCGGTCGCAAGGCGTTTTGATCTCGATCAAGCCGCGGGGAACCTCGGCCGCTAGATTCGATCCATAGACGATCGCCAAACCGCCGTCCGGCGCAGGGAGCTTGCACATGGAACTGACCGAGAAGCAGAAACAAGAGTTCAGGAAGCTCGTCCGCACCCGCCGCGAGCAGCTGCTGAGCGAGCTGCGCGAGGACGTGGCGCGCTCGCGCGACGAAAGCTTCGCGGGCGTGGCCGGTCCGGTGACCGATCTCGGCGACGAGGCGCTCGCCGACCTGCTCGCCGACCTCGACAACGCCGAGGTGTCGCGCGACCTGCGCGAGATCCGGGCGCTGGACGCCGCGCTCGCGCGGCTGGACGACGGCGGCTACGGCGACTGCATCGACTGCGGCGGCGAGATCGGGCTGGAGCGGCTGCGCGCCTACCCGACCGCGGAACGCTGCATCCGTTGCCAGGAAGTGCACGAGAAGACCTTCGCGCACCCCGGCGAGCCGCGCCTGTAGCTAGGCGCCGCGCGCCTGCTCGAGCTCGGCGCGCAGCTCGGCCTCGCGCTCGGCGTAGCGCGGCGAGAAATGGAACGGCACCACCAGGCGCGCGCGCGCCGCGCGCGCGATGCGCCCGGCCTGGCGCGCGGTGAGGTGGAACTTGCGCGCCGCGTGGCCCGCGTCCTCCTCGAGGAACACGCATTCGATGTACAGCTGGTCGGCGTCGGCGGCGAGCGCCGCGAGGCGCCGCTCGTTCTCGGCGCTGTACAGGACGTCCGTCGCATAGCAGAGCTTCTCGCCCGGCACCAGCTCGAGCACGCGCGCCTTGAGCTCGCCGAGGGGAAAGATTCTCTCGTGCAGCCCGTCGCGGTCGCGCCACCAGGCGCGCTGCGGCGCGTCGTCCGGCGCGCCCTGCATCACCGCGCGCTTTAGCTCGTTCAGCCACGGGCCGGTCGGCAGTCCCATCTCGGCGAGCCGGTTCTTCCACACGTTTACGTGCGTCTTCTCCTCGAACGCGAAGGCGAGGCAGGTGATGTCGTGGTCGAGCGCGGCTGCGCGCACGCGAAACGCGTCCTCGTCGAGCAGCAGCCCGTCCGGAGCGTCGCGCGGCGGCAGCGGCTCCGGCGCGAAGCGGGCGTGGCAGCGGAAGCGCGCGGCGCGCAGCCGCTCGCCGTCCAGCTCGTGCACGACGAGCGTGAAGTCTGTCGGGTAGTTGTGCACCAGGTTCCAGCTGTAGGCCGAGAGCTTGTGCGCCACGCGCTCGATGAAGCCCGGCGGGCCGTACAGCCGCACCGCGGTGTCGCGGCCGAGGCATACGCGCAGCAGGCGGTCGAAGCCGACGAAATGGTCCATGTGCGCGTGCGACACGAACACGTCCGTGAGGCGCAGGATCTTGCGCGGCGCGAGCGCCGCGATGTCGCCCAGATCGAACAGCAGCGCGCGGCCTTCGAACTTGAAGTCGAGGATCAGGCAGGGGTCGCCGAACGGGCCGTTCACCAGCTCGGGCGTGAAGATCGGGCGCACGTTTGCAAGAATAGCCCCGAAAAGGAGGAGGCGATGACACAGGGCGCGGTGGGATTCATCGGCTTGGGCGTGATGGGCGAGCCGATGTGCAGGAACTTGAAGCTCAAGTGCGGGCGGCGCGTCGTCGCCTACGACGTCGATCCGGCGCCGCTCGCGCGCCTCGCCGCGCACGGGGTCGAGGCGCTCACCGGCGCCGCCGCAGTCGGCGCGGCCAGCGAAGTCGTGTTCGTCTCGATGCCTTCGGGCAAGGTGCTGGACGAGCTCGTTCATGCATCAAACGGACTCCTCGCACTGGCGCGCGCTGGACAGGTGTTTGTCGATCTCGGAACTTCTCCCGTGAAGCTCACGCGCGCGCTGGGCGCGGAGTTCGCCGCGCGCGGCGCGAGCTGGCTCGACGCACCGGTGGCGCGCACACGCGCGGCGGCGGAGGCGGGCACGCTCTCGGTCATGGTGGGCGGCGAGGCCGAAGTCTTAGAGCGGGTGAGGCCGCTGCTCGCGTGCTTCGCGAGCGAGATCACGCACTGCGGGCCGCTCGGCAGCGGCCAGGTGGTCAAGATCCTCAACAATATGGTGCTGTTCGAGACGGTGGCCGCGCTCTCCGAAGCGCGCGCGATCGCGCAGGGCGCCGGGGTCGATGTGAAACTGCTGTTCGAGACACTGGCCAAGGGTTCGGCCGACAGCTTCGCGCTGCGCAACCACGGCCTGAAGGCGATCATCCCGGGAGACTTCCCGTTGCGCGCGTTCTCGGTCGAGTACGCGCTCAAGGACCTCGAGTACGCGCTCGAGCTGGCAGCGGACGCGGGCGTCGATGCAGCAGGCGCGCGGCGCGTGGAGAAGCTGTTTCGCCAAGCGATCGAAGAGGGACTCGGCGCCCGCTATCACCCGGTGATCAGCAGGCTTTTCGGATCCTGAGGGATCAGTCAGTTGTGCGTCACGGGAGGTCAGGAATATCCCAATGCTGCGGCGCAGAGAGACAGACTGACGACAAGGTGAAATGATCTCCTGGCCAAAGGGAGGGGCATATGACAACCAAAGAAGCGTGGGACGAAGCGGGTGAGGAGCCGCGTGCGGCGCAGGCAAAGGGCTGGAACGAGCTCTATCTGAAGGAGGACTGGTGGGCGATCTGGCTTGGTCTCGGGATCATCGTCGTCGCGACCATCTTCTTTTACAGCGGCTCCAGCATCAGGTGGATCGCCGTCACGCCAGGCGGTTGGACGACGTTCGGGCAACTGTGGGCGGATTTCGTCGCGAAAATCCCCCAATACATCGCGCAGTTCGTCATGTGGCTGATCATCTTCTGCATCAGCGTGAAGGCGATGGGCTACAAGCTGGGCGAGTTCATCCCGTCCTTTATTTTCATCTACGTCTTTTCGATCGCGATCATGATTCTCTGGGGGTGGAAATACTCCCACACCTACAACCTGGAACCGCCCCTGGTGGCCTTGGTGCTGGGCCTCATCATCTCCAATACCGTTGGACTGCCGCGGTGGATGGATGCCGGCTTCCGGGTGGAGTACTACATCAAGACGGGTATCGTGCTGCTCGGCGCCACCCTGCCCTTCACTTTGATCATCTGGGCCGGACCGGTCGCTATCTTCCAGGCGTCGGCGATCTCCATCGTCACCTTCCTCGTCATCTACTTCGTCGGCCGAAAATTGGGCATTGACCGGCAGCTCTGCGCCGTCATGGGCGCCGGCGGTGCGGTGTGCGGCATTTCTGCCGCCATCGCCATCAGCGGTGCCGTGGGAGCCAAGAAGGAGCATGCGCCCGTCGCCATCACCCTGGTGGTCATCTGGGCCATCGCGATGGTCTTCTTCCTGCCCCTGGTGTCGCGGGCATTGGGCCTGCCGACCGGCGTCGCCGGGGCGTGGATCGGCACCTCCGAGTTCGCCGATGCCGCCGGCTTTGCCGCCGCCTCGTCCTATGGCGATCTTGCCGGGCATGTCCAAGGCATCTCCGGCACGCCGGAGCAGGCGGTCCAGGCCTTCACCCTGATGAAGGTGGTGGGCCGCGACATCTGGATCGGCATCTGGGCGTTCGTCATGGCGTTCATCGCCACGACGCGCTGGGAGGTCAAGACGGGGCAGAAGCCGCAGCTCGGCGAGATCTGGTGGCGCTTCCCGAAGTTCGTCATCGGCTTCGCGATCGCCTCGATCCTGATAACGGCCATCGCCAGTTACTACGGCCCGGCTCAGTACAACAAGGTGGTGAAGCCGGTCCTGACCATCCCGATCTTGGACCTCAGGACCTGGGCCTTCGTCTTCTGCTTCTTCTCGATCGGCCTTACCACCCGCTTCCGCGAGCTGGCGGCTGCCGGCGGCAAGAACTTCTGGGCGTTCAGCTCGGGTGCCGTGGTCAACGTGATCCTCGGCTTCATCATGTCGGTCGTGGTCTTCTACGAGTTCTGGGCCAAGCTCGGCGCCCACTAAGCCGCGGGGCTCTATGATGAAATGCCTAACTTGCCGCCACTTCCGCAACGATCCGCGGTATCTGGAGTCGGTCTTCAAGGGCATGAACATCCTGAGCTCCGCGTACGCTTCGGTGCGCAGCAACGACGGCATCTGCCGGCTGCACGACCTGTACCTGTCGGCCGATGCGAGCTGCGAGGACTTCCAGGCGGTCGGTAATGAGGCCATTCAGAAGTGTGATTAGTTAGCCACCACCCCCTCCCTTATGATCACCCGCAACGGCCGCGACATCTAAGAAAGCGGCGCGGGTTTTCCATAAGAGGAGGGAGGGGCATGAGAGAGCACGGAAGGCGGCCCGACGCGGGCCGCAGGAAGCTGTTGCGCGCCGGTGCGGCGCTCGGCGGCGCGGCACTGGCGGGACGCGCGGCGCTCGCAGCGGCCGAGCAGATGGTGCAGCTGCCGATGGTCAACGGCGCGCGCCGCTTCGCGGCCTATCCGCAGAAGCGCCCGCTGATTGTCATGACCGAGCGGCCGGTTCAGCTCGAGACGCCGATGGCGCTGTTCAACGACGGCGTGTTCACGCCGAACGATGCCTTCTTCGTGCGCTGGCACCTTTCGAACGTGCCGACGAGCGTCGACGGCACGGCGCACCGCATCAAGGTGCACGGCCTGGTCAACACGCCGCTGTCGCTTTCGGTCGCCGACCTGAGGAACAACTACGAGCAGGTCGAGATCGCCGCGGTGTGCCAGTGCTCGGGCAACAGCCGCGGCCTGTTCGAGCCGCGCGTGGTGGGCGGCGAGTGGGCCAACGGCGCGATGGGCAACGCGATGTGGAAGGGCGTGCGCCTGCGCGACATCCTGAACAAGGCCGGGATCCAGAAAGGCGCGCTGCAGGTGCGTCTGAACGGCCTCGAAACGCCGCCGATGACGACGACGCCGGATTTCGTCAAGGCGCTCGACATGGACCAGGCGCTGCGCGAGGAGGTGATCGTGGCCTACTCGATGAACGGCCAGCCGCTTCCGCTTCTCAACGGCTTCCCGGTGCGCCTCGTGGTGCCCGGCTGGTACGCGACCTACTGGACCAAGATGCTCTTCGACGTCGAGGTGATCGGCTCGGTGGACAACAACTTCTGGATGAACCCGGCCTATCGCATTCCGGACAACGCCTGCGCCTGCATCGAGCCGGGCCAGTCGGTCAAGACGGTGCCGATCAACCGCATGACGGTGCGCTCGTTTATCACCAACCTGCAGGACGGCGCCAAGGTGCGCGTTGGACAGGAGACCGAGGTGAGTGGTATCGCCTTCGACGGCGGCTTCGGCATCCGTCGCGTGCTGTTCTCGGCCGACGGCGGGAGGAACTGGAGCGAGGCGCGCCTCGGCAAGGACCACGGCAACTACAGCTTCCGCCAGTGGTACACGGGCTTCCGCGCGCCGCGCGCGGGCAGCTACGCGCTGCAGGTGATGGCGGTCAACGGCAACGGCGAGTCACAGCGCCTGACGCCGCGCTGGAACCCGGCGGGCTACATGCGCAACGTGGTCGAAACCGTCCGCGTTCAGGCGATCTGAGGGAGGCGCACATGAAAACGAACGTCAAGAAAATCGCGCTCGCGCTCGCCGCGCTCGGCCTGACCGCCTGCGTCACGCCGTCGGTCGCCGACAAGGCTTCGATCAACCTGCCGCCGGAGACGGCGCACTTCAAGCCGGGTGCCGGATCGGACGTGGCGACCATCTACTGCACCATCTGCCACACCGCCGACTACGTGTACATGCAGCCGCCGCAGACCCGCGCCGGCTGGACGGCGACGGTGACCAAGATGCGCAAGGTAATGGGCGCGCCGGCCAGCGACGCCGACGCGAAAATAATCGTCGACTACCTCATGACGCAGAACGGCAAGCAGTAGCCACTCAGCAGTTCGAAGGAAAAAACGCCCCGGCACCGCCGGGGCGTTTTTTTTCGCGCCGCGGTATAGTCGCGCGTTTCCGAACCAGGAGGAGCGCGATGTTCGCAGGCAGCCAGCCCACTTTCCGCGCCGAGCACATCGGCAGCTTCCTCCGGCCCGACCACCTCATGGTCGCGGTGCGCCAGGCGCGCGATGGGAAGGTCACGCCCGAGGCGCTGCGCGCCGTGCAGGACGAGTGCATCCGCGAACTGGTGGCGCTGGAGGAGGCCGTGGGCCTTTCGTCGGTGACCGACGGCGAGTTCCGCCGGCGCGGCTGGTCCGCGGGCTTCATCGACGCGGTGGAGGGATTCGGCCTGCGCGAAGGCACGCTGCTCGGCTTCCGCGACGAGAAAGGCGACAAGGGCGGCGCCGCCTCGCCCTACGCCAAGGCGCCGCTCAAGCGCACGCGCGGCATCGCCACAGACGAGTTCCGCTTCCTGAAGAGCGTCGTGAAGACGGGGTTGCCCAAAGTGACCATCCCGTCGCCCGACGTGATGCACTACTTCCTCGGGCCGAAGAGCGTGGACGAGAAGGTCTACCCGGACATCGAGCGCTACTACGCCGACCTGGTCTCGATCTACGCGGCCGAGATCGGGGAGCTCGCCGCGCTCGGCTGCACCTACCTGCAGCTCGACAACACCGCGCTGCCGTGCAACTGCGACCTGCACGCGCGCGCCGACGTGCAGGCGCGCGGCGAGGACCCGGATGCGCTCACCGCGCGGTACGTCGAGCTGGTGAACGCGGTGCTCGCGGCCTGTCCGCCGGGCATGGCCAAGGCGACGCACATGTGCCGCGGCAATCTGAAGGGCGCCTGGATGGCCGAGGGCGGCTACGAGCCGATCGCGGAAAAAGTGTTCGGGGGACTGAACGTCGACGCATTCCTGCTCGAGTTCGATACGCCGCGCGCAGGCGACTTCCGGCCGTTGCGCTTCGTGCCCGCGCCGAAGAAGGTCGTGCTCGGGCTGATCAGCACCAAGACGCCGCAGCTCGAGTCGGCAGACGAGCTCAAGCGACGCATCGACGAGGCCGCGAAGTTCGTGCCGCTCGAGCGCCTCGGCATCTCGCCGCAATGCGGCTTCAGCTCCGCGCCCGGCGCCGGACAGCCGCTCACGGCAGACGACCAGAAGCGCAAGCTCGAGCTCCTGGTGCGCGTCGCGCGCGATGTCTGGGGAAGCACCTAGCGCGCCAGCGTCACGATCACGAGGCCGAGCGACAGCAGGCCGATGCCGGCCAGCTCGAGCCGGCCCAGGCGCTCGCGGAACACGCGCCGCGACACGACGAGGGCGAACAGCAGCTCGATCAGCCCGAGGGTGCGCACGTGCGCCACGGGCTCGAGCGCCATCGCGGTGAACCAGCCCGCCGACGCGGCTGCGCCCATGAAGCCGGCGAACAGCGACGCACGCCAGGCGCGCAGCACGCGTCCGAGCGCGTTCGGATCGCGCGCCGCGAGCCAGCCGCCGAGCATCAGCGTCTGCACCAGCTGCGCTGAGGCGAGCGTGTAGGCGCCGGCCATCAGGAATTCGGCGTGCAGCGCGAGCGCGGCACCGCGGTAGCCCACGGCGGCGAGTGCGAAGCCCGCACCCGAGCCGATGCCGAGCAGCGCGCTCTTCGAGGTCCAGCCGGCGAGCAGGCTGTGCACCGGGCGCGCGCGATCCGCGGGCGAGAGCAGCAGCACGCCGAGCGTGCCGCAGGCGATCGCCAGCGCGGTGACCGGACCGAGGCGGTCGCCGAGGAAGGCGAGCGCGAACAGCGCCACCTGGATGATCTCGGTCTTGGAGTAGGCGATGCCGAGCGCGAAGTTGCGCTCGGCCATGACGCGCAGCAGCAGCGCGGTGGCGACGATCTGGCTGATGCTTGCCAGCAATACCCAGAGCGCGAATCCTCGCGCAGGGGTGGGCAGGGCATAGCCGCCGAAGCCCTGCACGGCCCACAGCCAGGCCGCGGCGAAGGGCAGGCCGTACAGGAACCTGACGAGCGTCGCGCCGAGCGTGCCGAGCTGCGCGGTGAGCTGGCGCTGCGCGGCGTTGCGCAGCGTCTGGGCGAAGGCCGCCCAGACGGTGATCGGAATCCACAGCCAGGCGGCGGGCGCCACTCAGCCGCCCGCGCCTTGCACCTTCTTCAGCACGTGTCGCCGGTTGCGTGTATAGGGCCGCACCTGACTCGGCCAGCGCCCCGAGTCGACGGCCTTGGCCCAGGCCGCGCTCATCAGCACCTCGGCGCTCTCCAGCTCGTAGTACGCGCTGTAGCGCGGCTCGCCCTCGGCGACGATCGTCTTCTTCTCGCCGCCGATCACCATCGTCAGCGGTTCGCTGACGGCGCGGGTCACGGCAAGCACGCCCGGCACCTTGAGCAGCAGCGGCACGTGCTCGGTGTCGTAAACCTCGTTGAACAATGCGTCCTTGTCGGGGTCAACGTCCATGGAAGCGATGAACACATAGCGCGTCTTCGGATGCATGTCTTCCTCCCCGCGACATCCTAACCGAAGCCCGCCTGTCGGGCTGCGGCTACAGCGAAAGCGATCCGCGCCACCCCTCAACCCCCGAAAGGAGCAGTGCATGAAACGTTCAGCCTTATTGTTGCTGTCGTGCCTTTACGCCGGCGCCGTGTACGCCGAGCCGAACAATGCGGAGTTCATGAAGCTCGATACCAACCACGACGGCTACCTGTCGCCGGCGGAGACGGGCGTTCTGCCCGGCTTCTCGACGGCATTCAAGGAAGCCGACGCGAACCACGACGGCCGGCTGAGCTATGGCGAGTACGTCAAGGCGGCCTCGCTGTACGACCGCGCGCGCGCGGAGAAGTACCTCGACGACAGCATCATTACCGCGAAGGTGAAGGCGGATCTGCTCGCGAGCCTGGGCAGGCCGTCGCTCGGGCTCGATATCGAGACCGACCACGGCCGCGTGCTGCTCTCGGGGTTCGTCGACAGCGACGCGCAGCGCGAGAAGGCCGTGCAAATCGCCTCGGCGGTGAGCGGAGTGACCGGCATCAAGGACGGGCTGACGCTGCGCTAGCGGTTGCGACCGTCTGTGCCAGCTATTCGATCAGGCCATTTGACCGCGATCAATCTCGCGCTGCTTTGACGAATCGCAAACGGTCGCAACAGCAGCGCCGATACAATTTGTTACGGCCTGCGCGCCGAACTTGCGGCAAAGTGTAAGGGTCGAAGAAACAGGGGTCATTCCCTATGGAGGGAATCATGAAAGCGGCAAAAGCGGTGCTGGCGCTCGCCGCACTGTGCGCGTTGTCGCTCGCTGCGAGCGCGCCGGTGCTGGCGGCCGGTGGGCACGGCGGCTATCACGGTGGTCACTATCACGGGGGCGGCGGCCACTATTACGGGCACGGCTACTCTGGCTGGGGCTTCTACTTCGGCTGGCCGTACTACAGCTCGTGGTACTACCCGCCGTATCCCTATTACTATCCGTACGGCTACGGTTATGGCTACGGCTACCCTTACTACGGCGGCGGTGCAGCGGTGCCGAGCGGCCCGACCACCTACGTCGAGCGCGGCGACCAGCAGGCGGCGCCCGAGGCTTCGGCGCAGAGCTGGTGGTATTACTGTCCGGATTCGAAGACGTATTATCCGTACGTCAAGCAGTGCCCGGGCGGTTGGCAGAAGGTCGCTCCGCAGCCGCCGGCGCAGTAGAGAGAGGAGTCCAGGAATGAAACGCTTGTTGATCCTCGCGCCGCTTCTGCTGCTCGGCGCCTGCGTCGTGATGCCCACAGGCCCGAGCATCATGGCGCTGCCGGGCACGGGCAAGAGCTTCGATCAATTCCGCGTCGACGACTTCCAGTGCCGGCAGTACGCCGATGCGCAGATCGGCGGCACGACCGCGCAGCAGGCGGCGAACCAAAGCGCGGTGACGAGCGCGGCGGTCGGCACACTGATCGGCGCGGCGGCCGGCGCCGCGTTTGGCGGCCACGAAGGCGCCGCGACGGGTGCCGGCGTAGGTCTGGCGACCGGTGCGCTCGCTGGTACCGGCGCGTCGCAGCAGTCCGGCTACGACCTGCAGTGGCGCTACGACATGGGCTACGCGCAGTGCATGTACGCGAAGGGCAACCGCGTTCCAGTCTCCGGCAGCTTCGATCCGGGCCGCGGTCAGTCCGGCTACGCCCAGCAGCCAGGCTATTCCGCGCCGCCGGCTGGCTACTCAGCGCCGCCGGCCGACTACCCTGCGCCGCCGCCTCCGCCGCCCTCGCGCTGAGCGTCGCGCTCAGGCCTGGATCGAGTAGCCGCCGTCGACCGGGATCGCGGCGCCCGTGATGAAATCCGAAGCGGGCGCGGCGAGGAACACGGCGATGCCGCGCAGGTCGTCGATCGTTCCCCAGCGCGCGGCGGGCGTGCGCCTGAGCACGTTCTCGTGCAGCCCGGCGATCTGCTCGCGCGCCTTGCGCGTCAGCTCGGTGTCGATCCATCCTGGCAGGATGGCGTTCACCTGGATATTGTCCTTAGCCCAGGCCGAAGCGCAGGCCTTGGTGAACTGCACGATGCCGCCCTTGCTCGCGGCGTAGGCGGGCGCGAAGCCCGCGCCGAAGATCGACAGCATCGAGCCGATGTTGATCACCTTGCCGCCGCCGGCCTTCTTCAGCAGCGGATAGGCGGCGTGCGAGCACAGGTAGGCGCTCGTGAGATTGGTGTCGATGACCTGGCGCCACTCCTCGAGCGACACCTCGTGCGGCGGCTTGCGGATGTTGGTGCCGGCGTTGTTGACCAGGATGTGCAGTGCGCCGCAGCGCTCGAGCGTCTGCGCGAGCAGCGCCTCGACGGAGTGCGCGTCGGTGACGTCGACCTCGATCGCGAGCGCGCTGCCGGCGCCGAGCCGCGAGAGCTCCTTCACCGCGACGGCCGATTTCTCGCGGTTGCGGCCGGCGACCACGACGCGCGCGCCCGCGGCAACCAGGCCGCGCGCCATGCCCAGGCCGATGCCGCCGTTGCCGCCGGTGACGATCGCCACCTTGCCGTGCAGATCGAACACGTCCGCCGCCTTCAGCGCGCGGGCGCGTGCGCCGCGCAGAACGCCGCCAGCTCGCCGAGCAGGCGCGCGAGTGCCCGGTTGGCGGCGACCACGCCTCCGTACGGATCGTCGCTCGGCGCGTTCTCGGTCAGCGCGAAGTCCTGCGCCGCGAGCACGCGCCCGTTGCGCAGGTCGACGAGCTGCGCGTGCAGCGCGAGCTCGACGTGGCTCGGCTGCGCGCGGAAGTCCTGCAGCAGGCGCATCAGCTCGGTATCGAGGCGCAGCTCGGCCGTCGCCGGGCTGCGCGCGCGCACGACCGCGCGGAAAGCGCCCGAGCGCTCGAGCGCCTGCGCCAGCAGCGGCGCGATCATGCGCGCCGGGGGCTCGGCCCAGCGGTTCCTGGCGAAGTAATCGATCTCGTTCGCGCGCCGGGTGTAGGCCATCCCGGCGCCGTCGAAGCCGGGCCAGGCGCGCGTCTCGCCCACCGCGAGCGCGAGGTCGTGGCGCACGGCTTGTTGCGCCGCGGGCGGCCGCGCATCGAGCAGGAACGTGCTCTGGCTCTCGGCCTGCGGCAGCTTCAGCGGAGTGCACGCGGCGAGCAGAACCGCGGCGGCGAGCAGTAGGCGCGTGGGTCTCATTCTCCGGGTCCCGGTTTGGCGGACGGCTTGCCCTGAACCAGCAGGGCGGGGTTGCTCTCCAGCTCGTCGCTGAAGCGGCGCAGCGAAGCACTCAGGCCGCGCAGCTCGGCGATCAGCGCGCGCGTCTCCGGCAGCGTCTCGCCGGCGAAGCGGTGCACGTCGGCGCCCGCGCCGCGCACCGTTTCCGCGACGTCCGAGCTCGCCCGGCTCACGTTGGCCGACATGCGGTCGAACCGTTCGGCGCTGGTCTGCACGCGCTCGACCAGCCCGGAGAGCTCGCCGCTCAACCTGGCGACGTTTTCCATGGCGCGCGCGGTGCTCGACAGCGTGGCGTCGATAGACTGCGAGCGCTCCGCCAGCGTGTGCGTCACGGCCTCGAGGTTGGCGAGCGTCTGCGCGAAGGCCTTGCGGTTATCGGCGTCGAGCACCGCGTTCAGGCTGGAGCTCGATTTGTTCAGGTTGTCGAGCAGCTCGGTGACCGCGCTGTCCAGGCGCGTGAGCAGCGAAGGCCCCGAGGGGATCACCGGGTACTTCTCGCCCGGCTTCGCCAGGAGCGGCGGCGAAGCGGGATTTCCGCCTGAGAGCTCGACGTGCGCGATGCCGGTCAGCCCCTGGGTGTGCAGCGTCGCGATCGTGTCCTGCTTGATCGGCGTGCCTTTATCGATGTCGAGCGTCAGGCGCACCATCTCGCCGTTGTTCGGCGCGAGCTCGATCTTCCTCACGCGCCCGACCTGCACGCCGCGATAGCTCACCAGCGCGTCCGGGCTGAGGCCGGCCACCGAGTCGCCCATGTAGACGACGTAGGTCTCGTAGCTGTGGCGGTAGGCCTTGCCGCTGCTCAGCCACAGCGTGCCGCCGACGAGGGCCGCGCCGAGCAGTAGCACGAAGGCGCCGACGACCGCGAAGCTTACCTTCGATTCCATGCCTGCTCGCGCGCGGCGCGGCCGCGCGGCCCGTAGAAATAATCGCGGATCAGGGTGTCGTCTGACTCGGACAGCTCGTTCATGGTCCCGATTCCCAGAATGCGCGCGTTGCCCAGCACCGCGACCCGGTCGGCGGTGCGCCACAGCAGATCCAGGTCGTGCGTGACCATCATGATAGTCAAGCCGAGCGCATCGCGCAGGTGGCGCACCAGCTCGTCGATGCCGGTGGCGCTCAACGGGTCCAGGCCGGCGGTCGGCTCGTCCAGGAAAAGCAGCTCCGGGTCGAGCGCCATGGCGCGCGCGAGCGCCGCGCGCTTGCGCATCCCGCCGGAGAGCTCGCTCGGGTACTTCGGCCCGGCGTCCGCGGGCAGCCCGGTGAGCGCGATCTTGACCGCCGCCACCTCCGCGCGCAGCGCCGGGCCGAGGTCGGTATGCTCCTCGAGCACCATCGAGACGTTCTCGCTTACGGTGAGCGCACTGAACAGCGCGCCGCGCTCGAACATCACGCCCCAGCGGCGGCGCAGCGCGAGCGCGGCCTCGTCGTCCATGCCGACCACCTCCTGGCCGAAGACGCGGATCGACCCGGACTGCGGCTGCTGCAGCACGATCGTCTCGCGCAGCAGCGTCGACTTGCCGCTGCCGCTCGCGCCGACCAGGGCGAATATCTCGCCGCGCGCGACCGAGAAGCCGACGTCGCGGTGTACCACCGCGTCGCCGAAGCGGGTGTTGAGGCGCTCGATCTCGATGACCGCGTCGTTCACAGCTTGAGCCGGTTGAACACGATCGAGAACAGCGCGTCGACCAGGATCACGAGGAAGATCGACTGCACCACGCTCACGGTGGTGCGCCGGCCGACGCTCTCGGCGCTGCCGGTCACCTGGAAGCCCTGGTAGCAACCGACCAGCGCGATGATCGCCGCGAACACCGGCGCCTTGCCGATGCCGATCAGGTAGGACGACAGGGTCACGGCATAGGACAGCCGCTCGATGAAGGTACCGAAGCTGATGCCGAGCTGAGGCCGTGCCATCACCATGCCGCCGAGCACACCCATCACGTCGGTGTACACGGTGAGCAGCGGCAGCGCAATCATGAGCGCGATCACCTTCGGCAGCACCAGCAGCTCGAGCGGGCCGATGCCGATGGTGCGCAGCGCGTCGATCTCCTCGGTGACCTTCATGGTGCCGATCTGCGCCGCGTACGCCGAGCCCGAGCGTCCGGCGACGATGATCGCGGTGATGAGCGGCGAGAGCTCGCGCGCCATCGACAGTCCGACCAGGTCGACGACGTAGATGTTCGCGCCGAAGCGCGCGAGCTGCGCGGCCCCCTGGTAAGCGATCACGATGCCCATCAGGAACGACAGCAGCCCCGTGATCGGCAGCGCCTCGAAGCCGGCAGTCTGGATGTTGTAGAAGATCGGCCGCCAACGGATGCGCCGCGGATCGGCGAGCGCGCGCGCCAGCGCGAGCGTGCCCTCGCCGACGAAGGCGAGCAGGCCGAAGGCGCTAAGGGTCTCCTCCCAGGCCTTGCGTCCGACGCGCTCGAGCATGCCTGGCGGGCGCGCCCGCACGAGGCCTTCGGTGCGCATGCGCGCTTCGATCAGCTTGACCAGCGCGTCGAACTCCGGGCGCAGCCCCTCGAGGCGCACCGCGGCGCCGCGCGCCGCGAGCGCGCGCAGGGTGCGCACCAGCAGCCAGGCCCCGGAGGTGTCCATCGCCGTCACGGCGGAGGCGTCGATGCGCAGCTCGCGCTCGCGCGCGGCGGGCAGCGCGGCGACGCGCCGCTCGAGCGCGGTGAGCGCGTGCAGCACCCAGGCGCCGGAGCAGCGCAGCTCGCCGGGCGATTCGCCCGTCGTGATGTCGGCGCGCTCGGCGGCCTGCGGGGTCGGTGTGGGCGTCATCGTGCGGACGGATCTTGCTGCATCGTACATGCGTATACTGCCGGAATGAAGCCACGGATCACTGCGGCCGACGCCGGTGAAATCCGGCTCGGTGGGCTGCACGTGCGCCGCATGGGCTTCGGCGCGATGCGCGTGTGCGGACCGGGCGTGTGGGGCGCGCCGCGCGACCGGGCGGGCGCGCACCGCGTGTTCCGCCGCGCGATCGAGCTGGGCGTGAATCTCTTCGACACCGCCGACAGCTACGGACCGGAGGTGGACGAGGAGCTGATCGCCGAAGCGCTGCATCCTTATCCGCAGGGCCTGGTGATCGCCTCCAAGGGCGGCCTGGTGCGCCCGCACCGCAACGCCTGGGACCCCGACGGCCGGCCCGCGCATCTGCGCCGCGCACTCGAGGGGAGCCTGAAGCGCCTGCGGCTCGAGCGCATCGACCTGTACCAGCTGCACGCGCCCGATCCGCGCGTGCCGTTCGCCGATTCGGTCGGCGCGCTCGCCGACCTGCAGCGCGAGGGCAAGATCCGCCACATCGGCGTGTCCAACGTCTCGCTCGAAGAGCTGGAAACCGCGCGCCGCAGCGCGACGATCGTCTCGGTACAGAACGAGTACAACGTCGGCGAGCGCTCGTCGGACGACGTGCTCGCCGCGTGCCAGCAGCTCGGCATCGCGTTCCTTCCCTGGTATCCGCTCGGCGCGGGCGCCGCGCTGCGCTCGGCCGGCGTGAAGCGCATCGCCAAGCGCCACGGCGCGAGCCCCGCGCAGGTGGCGCTCGCCTGGCTGCTGGCGCGCTCGCCGGTGATGCTGCCGATCCCGGGCACCGCCTCGCTCGAGCACCTCGAGGAGAACGTCGCCGCGGCGGCGCTCGGCATCCCCGCCGAGGAGCTCGCGAGCCTCTGATCTCCGTGAACCCCAGGCTGAAGTGGATCCTGGCCGGCGTCGTCGCGCTGGCGGCGGCGCTGTATTTCGCGCGCAACCTGATCCTCGGCACTCCGGCGCAGGTGGTGAGCGCGCAGCGGGGCCCGCTCGTGCAGACGGTGGTGGCGAGCGGACGCATCATCACGCCGCAGCGCGTCGCGATCGGCGCGACGATCACCGAGCGCGTGGCGCGCATTCCGGTCGACGAGGGCCAGACGGTGAACAGGGGCGAGGTGCTGATCGCGCTGGACGACAGCGACGAGCGCGCGGCGCTCGCGCAGGCACAGGCCGCGCTCGTGCAGGCCGAGGCGAAGATGCGCCAGATGCGCGAGCTCGCGCTGCCTGCGGCCGAGCAGGCGCTCGCGCAGGCGAAGGCGAACGCGCTGCAGGCGCGCCAGAGCTACGAGCGCACCGAGGCGTTGCGCCGGCAGGGCTTCGTCGGCCAGGCGCAGCTGGACGACGCCAGGCGCGCGCTGGACGTCGCCGAGAGCCAGCTGCGCGCGGCGCGGCTGCAGGTGGAGACGAGCCGCCCGAGCGGCAGCGACTACGCGCTGGCGCGCGCGGCGCTCGAGCAGGCGCGCGCCAATGTCGCGGCGGCGCAGGCGAAGCTCGCGCAAACCGTGATCATCGCGCCGGCGGACGGCGTGCTGATCGCCCGCAACGTCGAGCCGGGCGACGTGGTGCAGCCCGGCAAGGAGCTGATGGCGCTCGCGCCGGCCGGCGAGACGCAGATCGTGGTGCAGATCGACGAGAAGAACCTCGGGCTGCTCGCGCTCGGGCAGAAGGCGATTGCCTCGGCCGACGCCTATCCCGCGCAGCGCTTCGCCGCCGAGGTGGTCTACATCAATCCCGGCGTCGACCCGCTGCGCGGCGCGATCGAAGTCAAGCTGCGCGTGCCGCAGCCGCCCGCGTTTCTGCGGCAGGACATGACCGTGTCGGTGGACATCGAGGTGGCGCGGCGCGCCGACGCGCTCACCGTACCGAGCGACGCGGTGCACGACGCGACCGGCGCGCATCCCTGGGTGCTGGCGGTGAACGGCCTGCACGCGGTGCGCCGCCCGGTCACGCTCGGCGTGCGCGGCGAGGGTCGCATCGAAGTCCTCTCTGGCGTGGCGCCGGGCGACCGGCTGATCCCGGCCGCCGCGCCGGTGCTCCCCGGCCAGCGCGTGCGCGCCGTCGAGTGAACCGCTACGCGCCCTTCGAGTGGATCGCCGCCGCGCGCTTCATGCGCGAGGGCCTGGCGCAGACGCTGCTCATCGTCCTCGGCGTGGCGCTCGGCGTGGGCGTGATCGTGTTCATGTCGGCGCTCATCGCCGGGCTGCAATCGAACATCATCCGCCGCACGCTGAACTACATGGCGCCGATCGAGATCGTGCCGCCCGAGCAGGTCGCGCGCCCGCAACGGGGCGGACAGCCCGGGTCGGTGGCCGCGCTGGTGCAGCCGCGCTCGCAGCAGTTGCGCTCGATCGACCAGTGGCAGAAGGTGCTGACGGCCGTCGAGCGCACCCCCGGCGTGGTGGCCGTCACGCCCATCGTCGCCGGGCCCGGCTTCGCGCTGCGCGGCGACGCCAACAAGGCGGTCAACATTACCGGCATCGACACCGAGAGCTACGTGCGCGTGATCGGCCTGGCCGAGAAGATCGTCGCCGGCCGGCTGCTGCTTGGCACCTCCGACATCGTGATCGGCATCGAGCTGGCGAAGGACCTCGGCGCCGGCGTGGGCGACAAGCTGCGCCTGACGACCGCCGGCGGCGCGGCCGAGACGCTCACCGTGGCGGCGCTGTTCGACTTCGGCAACAAGGGCGTAAACGAGCGCAACGTCTACATCGCGCTGCGCACCGCGCAGAACCTGCTCGACCTCGTCGGCGGCGTCTCGAGCATCGAGATCAAGGTCGAGGATCCCTTCGCCGCCGAGACGATCGCGCAGGACATCCAGGCGCAGACCGGCCTGGAGGCCGACAGCTGGATCAAGACCAACGCGCAATTCTTCACCGCGATGGCCGCGCAGAGCCTGTCGAACACGCTTATCCGCTTCTTCGTCGGGCTCACCGCGGCGCTCGGCATCGCCAGCGTGCTGGTCGTCTCGGTGGTGCAGAAGTCCAAGGAGATCGGCATCCTGCGCGCCATGGGCGCCTCGCGCGGGCAGGTGTTGCGCCTGTTCCTGCTGCAGGGCGCGTTCATGGGGCTGGTCGGGTCGGTGCTCGGCTGCTGCCTGGGCGTGGCGTTCCTCGCCGCCTGGCGCGGCGTGGCGCGCAATCCGGACGGCACGCCGATCTTCGTCATCGTCGTCGAGCCGAAGCTCTTTGTCATGGCGGCGCTCGGCGCGACCCTGGTGGGCACGCTCGCGGCGGTGATCCCGGCACGGCGCGCCGCGCGGCTCGACCCGGCGGTGGCGATCCGTGGCTGATGCCGCCCAGACGCTGCGCCTGGAAGGCGTGCGCAAGTCCTACAACACCGGCACGCCGCTCGAGACCGAGGTGCTGCACGGCATCGATCTCGCAGCTCGCGCGCGGCGAGTTCGCCGCGCTGATCGGGCCGTCCGGCTCGGGCAAGAGCACGCTGCTGAACGTCATCGGCCTGCTCGACCCGCCGAACGCAGGTCGGCTGTACATCGAGGGGCGCGAAACGAGCGCGCTCGGCGACGCGGAGCTGACGCGCCTGCGCGGGCGCGCGATCGGCTTCGTGTTCCAGTACCACTACCTGCTGCCTGCGTTTACGGCGCTCGAGAACGTGATGATGCCGGTGCTCGCGGCGCGCGGCCGACCCGACGAGGACATGCGCGCGAACGCCGCGCGGCTGCTCGAGGAGGTCGGCCTCGCGCGCTGGCGCGACAAGAAGACCGGGGAGCTCTCCGGCGGCCAGCAGCAGCGCGTCGCGGTGGCGCGCGCGCTGGCGATGCAGCCGCCGCTGGTGCTCGCCGACGAGCCCACAGGCAATCTCGACACCCAGTCGGCGGACGGGGTGTTCGAGCTGCTGCGCAGCGTGAACGAGGCGAGCGGCACGACCTTCCTGATCGTCACGCACGACCCGCGCCTCGCGCAGCGCTGCGACCGCATCGTCGAGCTGGTCGACGGGCGCGTCGTCGCCGACCGGCCGAACGTCGCGGCTAGCCGCGGCCCACGAACGGCATCTTGGTCGCCATGATGGTCATGAACTGCACGTTGGACTCGAGCGGAAGATTGGCCATCTGCAATACCGCGGCTCCGACGTGCGCGACGTCCATGCGCGGCTCGACCATGGTGCTGCCGTTGGCCTGCGGCACGCCCTTGGTCATGCGGTCGGTCATCTCGGTCGCGGCGTTGCCGATGTCGATCTGGCCGCAGGCGATGTCGTGGGCGCGCCCGTCGAGCGAGATGCACTTGGTGAGCCCGGTCACGGCGTGCTTGGTCGCGGTATAGGGCGCGGAGAAGGGACGCGGCGCGTGCGCCGAGATCGAGCCGTTGTTGATGATGCGGCCGCCGCGCGGCGACTGCGCCTTCATGATCCGGATCGCCTCCTGCGAGCAGAGGAACATGCCGGTGAGGTTGACGTTCACCACCGCCTGCCACTGCTCGAAGCTCAAGTCCTCCATCGGGATGGCGGGTGCGCCCATGCCGGCATTGTTGAACAGCAGGTCGAGGCGGCCCCAAGTCTGCTTCACTTTCGCGAACATCGCCTTGACCGTTTCCGGCTTGCCGATATCGCCCGCCAGCGCGAGCGTGCGTGCGCCGGCACCCGAGTCCGCCGCGGTCTTGTCGAGCAGTTCCTTGCGCCGGCCGACCAGCGCAACGCTCCAACCGTCGTCCAGCAGCGCCAGCGCTGCCGCCTTGCCGATTCCTGTCCCCGCGCCCGTGACGAGCGCGACCTTGACCTGCGTAGCCATGTGACGACCTCCTTTGACGCCGCGTGTTGTCTCGCGTACAAGAAATCTTAACGTAACCCGGCGACGAGGACTGAATGCAGTTCACGATCAACGGCAAGAGCTTGCAGGCCGATGCCGATCCGGCGATGCCGCTGCTGTGGGTGCTGCGCGACCTGCTCGACCTCACCGGCACCAAGTTCGGCTGCGGCATCGGCGCCTGCGGCGCGTGCACCGTGCTCGTCGACAACCGCGCCATGCGCAGCTGCGTGCTCATGGCGCGTGACGCCGCGGGGCGCGACATCCGCACCATCGAGGGCCTGGGCGGCGACGCGCTGCACGCGCTGCAGCAGGCCTGGATCGACAGGCAGGTGCCGCAGTGCGGCTACTGCCAGTCGGGCATGCTGATGGCGGCGGCCGGGCTGCTCGCGCAGACCGCGAGCCCGAGCGACGCGCAGATCGACGCGGCGATGACCAACATCTGCCGCTGCGGGACCTACCAGCGCGTGCGCGAGGCGATCAAGCTGGCTGCGCGTTCGGCGCGGCGCAGCCCGTGAAGCGGCGCGCGTTCCTGCTCGGCGCGCTCGGCACCGGCGGCGCGCTGATCGTCGGCTGGAGCTTCCTGCCGCCGCGCAGCCGCATGGGCGATCGCGACACGCTACCGCCCATGGACGGCGCGGTGTCACTGAACGGCTGGCTGCGGATACAGCCTGACGGCGCGCTCGTCGTGGCGATGCCGCGCTCCGAAATGGGTCAGGGGGTTTACACCGGGCTCGCGATGCTGGCAGCCGAGGAGCTGGACGTGCCGCTCGCCCGCGTACGCCTGGAGCAGGCGCCGATCGACGCAATTTTCGGCAACGTCGCCATGCTGGTCATGAGCCTGCCGTTTCATCCCGACGACGCGAAGAGCACGGAAGCGCGCGGCGCCGCGTGGTTCGTCGCCAAGATCGCGCGCGAGCTCGACCTGCAGGTCACCGGCGGCAGCTCGAGCCTGCGCGACGCCTGGCTGCCGATGCGCCGCGCGGGCGCCGCGGCCCGCGCCATGCTGCTCGAGGCCGCGGCGCGCATCTGGCGCGTCCCGGCGGGCGAATGCAGCGTGGTCGAGGGCGAGGTGCGCCATGTGGGCGGCAAACGGCTGCAGCTCGGCGAACTGGTCGGCGCGCTGCGCGAGGTGCCGCTGCCGTCAGAGGTGACGCTCAAGGACCCGAAGCGCTTCCGCTTGATCGGCACTCCGGCGGCGCGGCTCGACGTGCCGGACAAGGTCACCGGGCGCGCGCGCTTCGGCATCGACGTGCGGCTGCCCGGCATGCTGTACGCGGCGCTGCGCCCCTGCCCGATGCTCGGCGGCACGCTGCTCTCCTTCGACGGCGACGCCGCGCTCGCCCTGCCGGGCGTGGTGCGCGTCTCGGCGCTCGCCGCGGCGGCGGGCTGCGCGCCGGCCGTCGCGGTGGTGGCCAACAGCTGGTGGCGCGCGACGCAGGCGCTCGCCGCGGTGCGCGCCGACTGGGACCCCGGCTCGTACGCGGGCTTCGACAGCGCGCGCCTGCTCGCCGAGATGAACGCGGCGCTGCAGAACGGCGGCGGCTTCACCTACTACAAGCGCGGGCGCGGCGAGGCGGCGCTGCTCGACGCGGTGCAGGTGTACGGCGCCGACTACAGCGCGCCGTACCTGGCGCACGCGACCATGGAGCCGATGAACTGCACCGCGCAGTTCGCGGGCGGGCGGCTCAGGATCTGGGCGCCGACGCAGGTGCCGAGCATCCTGCGCGACGTCGCCGCGCGCGCCGCGGGGATCGACGCGGCGCGCGTCGAGGTGACCGTCACGCTGCTCGGCGGCGGCTTCGGCCGCCGGCTGGAGACGGACTTCGTGCCGCAGGCGGTGTGGCTCGCGCGCGACGTTTCGCCCGCCCCGGTGCAGGTCATCTGGACGCGCGAGCAGGACATGACGCACGACTTCTACCGGCCGGCCGCGGTGGCGCGGCTGCGCGCCGGACTGGACGGCAAGCGCATGCCGTTTTCCTGGGTGACGCGCTCGGTGAGCGACGCGATAGTCCCGCAGTACGTGTCGCGCGCCTACCCGGCGCTCGCCATGGACATGCCCGACCGCACCACGGTGGAAGGGCTGTTCGACCAGAGCTACGAGTTCGCGCACCGGCAGTGCACGCACCTCACCTGGAAGTCGCCGGCGCCGGTCGGCTTCTGGCGCAGCGTCGGGCATTCGCACAACGCCTTCTTCGCCGAGAGCTTCATCGACGAGCTGGCGCACAACGCGAAAGCCGACCCGTACGACTTCCGCCGGCTGCTGCTCGCGCGCCACGCGCGGTACCGCACCCTGCTCGAGTACGCCGCGGTCAAGGCGGGCTGGGGCCGGGTGCCGAACGGGCGCGCGCAGGGCATCGCGCTGCACGAGTCCTTCGGCTCGATCGTCGCCCAGGTGGCCGAGGTGTCGGTCGCGCGCGGCGCGATCCGCGTGCACCGCGTGGTGTGCGCGGTGGACTGCGGCACCGTCGTCAACCCCGGGCTGATCGCGCAGCAGATGGAAAGCGCGGTCGTGTTCGGCCTGTCGGCGGCGCTGTACGGCGAGATCACCTTCAAGGACGGCCGGGTCGAGCAGCGCAATTTCCCGCAGTACCCGGTGCTCGGCATGGCCGACGCGCCGGTGGTGGAGACCTACCTGTTGCCGAACGGCGGTGCGCCGGGCGGCATCGGCGAGGTCGGCACGCCGCCGGTCGCGCCCGCGGTGGCGAACGCGGTGTACCGCCTTACCGGCCAGCGCCTGCGCTCGCTGCCGCTGCGCTTGCAGCCCAGTAATTCGGAGTCGACGTCGAATCGTTCTTCTTGACGTTCGCTGTACCTGTGGAAGATTCTGTGTCGCATGCTGTTCAGTGATTGCGACGACGACGCGAGGCTGCGAGGCCTGACAGGCCGAGGCCGAGAAGCGCGAGAGTTGCGGGTTCAGGGACAGACGACGTTTCAGAGACAAACGAGATCACGCCAAACAGCCCATGCGTCTCGCCGTCCGGGCCCGCTGAAAAATAAATCGACTGAGGATTCCCGCCGTTGCCGCCGTTTCCTGCAATCAATCCCCACAGGCCGTCGATCGACAGCGGGTCGCTATTGGATCCAAGCAACGGCCCCACGAAGGCATTGGACGAATCGAAAACGTTGATGCGCCCGTCGCCGAAGTTGCCGACCAACAGATCTCCAGCAAGCGTGCCGAAGGAAGAGGGCGCGAGCGCCATGCCCCAAGGCGAATCCAAAGCACCCTGCGAAGCTACGCGACCAAGGAAGTTTCCATAAAGATCGAACACGCTCACAAAACCATGGCCTGGGCCCGCCACGTCGTCGCGTTTGGCGCCATCTTGCAGCGCGTAGGTCACGTACAGCTTGCCGTTGATGATCTGGATGTTGAACGGGGCGTAGCCCGCGGGGAGTGCAGGGTCGATGAAGCTGCCTGGCAGATCGGGGGCGCCGCTGCTACCCTTGATGACGTCGATCTTCCCTGCGCGGAAGTTGGCGGCGTATAGATACGAAAATCCGCCGATTATTGCTGCCGTGGTGCCCTTGTAGACATTGTCCGGGGATCCCAGCTGGAGCGTTTCCGCGGTGGTCCCAAGCGCGCCCCTCCAGCCCGAAATCGTCCCGTCCTCGCTGACGAAGAGAAAGAGGTTGCCGTTGAATGAAGTGGCGGAACTGGCATTGAATACCTGCCCCGTAACGCTCCCATCGCCGGGAATCGACACGGTTAACGCCGATTTGGTCGTGGCGTTGGTCACGTGATCGACCTGATACAGCGTCGCCACGCCAGCGCCGTTGTCGGATACCCAAAAAGGCGAGGACGGTGAGCTGGAGACGCCCCAGGCGTTGAAGAGACTCGGATCGGTGATAAGGGCGGGATATGCCCCCTGGTCGTCTGTCACGAGGTTCGTGACATTGACCAACGCGGCCTGCGCCGGTGCCGCGAGAGTTAAGGCAATCATTAGCACGGAGCAGAACCTTTGAATCACTAGCTGCCGGTCCGTGCGCATGACGCCTCCGTCGATGGGTGATGTGCTGCTAAATTGACGGGACAAGCAAGAATCGTTCATTGCCGTGAAATCAGGTACATACGGTTTCGACCCAACGACCGATGTAAATAGCATCGACACTGTTCGGCCATGGGATGGATCGTGACCCGAGGGGATTTTCGTCGCCATCGTCGGATGGCGGCGGGCAGTGACCCCCTGCGGACGGTCGCGCCTGCGCGCTAGCGCGCGACGGCGAGCTGGCGCGCCTGGTCGACGAGCGCGGCGGTCTGCTTGGCGGCGGCCTGCGCGTGCGTGCGCGCGTCGGCGGCCAGCTGATCGTCGACCACCGCCTGCGCGCCGACCAGCGGCACGAGCCGCTGGCGGCTGTCCGGGTAGCCGCGCGCCAGATCGCCGAAGCCGTCGCAGGCCATGCGGTAGTCGAAGTACTTCTTCTCCAGGAAATCCTTCTTGCGCATCGCCTCGCCGATCCAGCCGCGCGCGCGGCGGTCGGCGCTGCGCATGTGCTCGTCCAGCGCCTGCACGGCGCCGTCGACGTCGATGCGCAGCCGGTGCATGCGCGCCTGGTACAGGGCGAGCTGGCGCGCGGTGGTGAGGTAGTCCTCGGCGGCATCCGCGAGCGCGGCGTCGCGGCGGGTGTCGAGTCCATGCAGCACGCCGAGCTGCCGGTCGAACGCGGCGCTGTCCTGCTCGAGCTGCGCCACGCCTTCGGCGGTGTCGGCGGCCTTCTGGTCGGCTTCCATGCCGAGCGCGCTGCGCAGGCGCCCGCTCGCGTCGACGACCAGCGCGGCGATGTCGCTGCGCAGCTCCGCCTTCTTGTGCTGGCCCCAGAACAGGGCCGCGCCGGCGGCGAGCACGAGCGCGGCGACGACGGCTGCGGCGATCTTGGGGGGCTTGCTCATGCCGAAATTGTCGCGCGCGAGCCGGGGCGTGTATATATGAGATATTTCCGCTTCCGCAGGAGAAGGCGATGCCCTGGGAGTGCTTCGAAGTCGCAGTCGAGAACAAGGTGGCGCACGTCAGGCTGTCGCGCCCGGAGCGCATGAACGCGATGACGCTCGCGTTCTGGCGCGAGCTGCCGGCGATCGTACGCGAGCTCGACGCGGGCGGCGGCGTGCGCGCCGCGGTCGTCTCATCGACCGGCAAGCACTTCAGCGCCGGCATGGACCTTTCGCTGTTTCAGGGCGGCGCGCTGCTCGACACCTCGACGGTGGCCGCGCGGCGGCGCTTCGCGGCGAAGCTTGCCGAGCTGCAAGGCTCGCTCAACGCGCTCGCCGAGGCGCGCTTCCCGGTGATCGCCGCGCTGCACGGCGCCTGCGTCGGCGGCGCGGTCGACCTCGCCACCGCCTGCTGCCTGCGCTACGCCACGCGCGATGCGTACTTCGTCATCCAGGAGATCAACATCGGCATGATGGCCGACGTCGGCACGCTGAACCGCATGCCCAGGCAGCTGCCCGAGGCGGTGGTGCGCGAGCTCGGCTACACCGGCGAGCGGCTCGGCGCCGAGCGCGCCGAGCGCCTGGGATTCGTCAACGGCCTGTTCGACACGCACGAGGCGCTGGTCGCGGGCGCGCTCGCGGTCGCGGCGAAGATCGCCGCCAAGGCGCCGGTGGCGGTCGCGGCCACCAAGCAGATGATCTCCTACGCGCGCGACCACGGCGTCGCCGAGAGCTTCGCGTTCCTGAACGCGCTGCAGCCCGGCATCTTCGACCCGGAGGACATCAAGCGCGCGCTGTCTGCCGGGAAGAAGGGCGAGGCCGCCGCGTTCGACGACCTGCCGCCTGCCTGAGCGCGCCGTGCGCGGCCGTTCGCGCCTGGTGTTCGCCATCTTGCTGGTGCTCACCGCGATGACGCTGTTCGCCACCACTTACGCGCTGCCACAGGCGGTCGCGACGCACTTCGGCGCGAACGACCTCGCCGACGGCTGGATGAACCGCGACCGGTACCTCGTCTTCATGCTGAGCTTCTCGCTCGGCCTGCCGCTCGCGCTGGTGGCCGCGCTCGGCTGGCTGCCGCGCAGGGAGGTCCTGCGCACGCACGCCTACCGGCTCGGGAGCATCGCGCTGCTGCTCGCGCTCGGCGTGCACCTGCTGGTGCTCGAGGCGAACGCCGCGCGGCCGCCGCGCCTCGCGAGCGGGCTGCTCGGCGCGCTGCTCGCGCTCTTCCTCGCGGCGCTCGCACTGTGGGCGCTCTTCCTGGTGCGCGGCCTGCGCAGGGCCTGATGCGCCCGAGCGAGTCGCGCATCCTCACCACGCACGCGGGCAGCCTGCCGCGCCCGCGCGAGCTGGTCGAGCTGCAGCTGCGCGCCGCGCGCGGCGAGGCGGTGGACGGGGCGGCGCTCGCGCTGGCGGGCGCGCGCGCGGTGCGCCGCGCCCTGGCGCGCCAGCTCGAGTGCGGGATCGACGTCGGCAACGACGGCGAGCAGCCGCGCGAGAGCTTCTTCACCTACGTGCGCGGGCGCATGAGCGGCTTCGCCGGCGCGAGCCGCCGTCCGCCGATTGCCGACCTGGTGCGCTTTCCGAGCTACCGCGCGCTCGCCGAGGCTCGGCCGCAGGCGAGCCTGCTCGGCGCGCCGCCGCGCGCGGTGGGCGAGGTGCGCTACGTCGATCGCGCGCCGCTCGAGCGCGAGCTGGCCGACTTCGCGCGCGCGCAGGAAGAGCAGGGCGTGCGCTTCGCCGAGACCTTCTGGACCGCTCCCTCGCCCGGGATCGTCGCCTGCGCGATGCACAACGATCACTACGCCACGCTCGCCGAGTACGTCGAGGCGCTGGCGCAGGCGCTCGCGGTCGAATACCGCGCGATCGTCGCCGCCGGGCACGTGCTGCAGATCGACGCGCCCGACCTGGCGATGGAGCGCCACCGCCTGTTCGCCGAGCGCCCGCTCGGAGAGTTTCTCGGCTTCGTGCGGCTCACGGTGGCCGCCATCAACCGTGCCCTCGCGGGCCTCGACCCGGGGCGCGTGCGGCTGCACGTGTGCTGGGGCAACTACCAGGGGCCGCACCTGTTCGACGTGCCGCTGGAGGAGCTGCTGCCCGAGCTCGCCCGGGCGCGCGTCGGCGCGCTGGTGCTGTCGATGGCCAACCCGCGCCACGCGCACGAGCACCGCGTGCTCGCGCGCAGGCCGCTGCCCGAAGGATGGCTTTTGTGCGCCGGCGTGATCGACACGACCACCAACTACGTCGAGCACCCCGAGGTGGTCGCCGACCGCATCGAGCTCGCGGCGCGCGCCGTGGGCGACCCCCGCCGCGTGCTCGCCTGCACCGACTGCGGCTTCGACAGCTCGACCGGCTTCGGCATGGTGGCCGAGGAGCTGGTGTGGGAAAAGCTCAAGGCGCTGCGCGCGGGCGCAGAGCTCGCGAGCGCGCGGCTGTTCTGAGCGCGCGCCTCAGTACACTTCGCAGATGTCGCAGCCGGCGCCGAGCAGGTGGCGCAGCTGGCCGCCGACCGAGCCCAGGCCCAGGCTCGGCAGCAGGCCCGCGCGCCGCGGCAGCACGATCTGCGCGCAGCGCACCTTGCGCGCGAAGTCGACGATCGCCTCGGCCTTGCGGCCGACGAGCACGCTGTTCTGGTGCGGGATGCCGGCCTCGTCCAGGCGCGCGATCGCGCGCGCGAGCGCGCGCATGCCGTTCTCGCGGTGGAAGTCCTGCAGCTCGCTCTTGGCGATGAAGCGCGCTACGTAGCGCGGCATCGGCGGCTGCACGTTCAGCAGGAAGATGCGCAGCGGCTCCTGACGGTACAGGCCGATCACGTGCTGCACGGCCCAGTCGCCGTCGCGTCCTTCCTCGATGGGCACCACGACGCATTTCATGAGGACCTCCTAGGAAGAAGCGGCGTCGAGCGCCGCGCCGTTGCGCCGGCGCGCGAGCAGCGTGCCGATCACCACCACCGATGCTGCGCCGAGCACCGGCGCGACGAAGTCCAGGTAGCGGGCGTAGGCCGCGATCGCGCCATGGAAGGCCGGGTCGGCGATCGCCATCTCGCCCGCGACCCAGCCGAGCAGGCCGGCGCCCAGCTTGATGAACAGCGGGAAGCGCTCCATCAGCTTCATGATCAGCGCGCTGCCGAACAGGATGATCGGGATCGTGATCAGCATGCCGACGAACAGCATGCCGAGGTGGCCGCGCGCCGCGCCCGCCATGCCGAGCACGTTGTCCAGGCTCATCACGATGTCGGCGACGACGATCGTCTTCACCGCGCCCCAAAAGTGGTCGCTCGCGCCGACCTCGGCCTCCTCGTCCTCGGGCGCGAGCAGCTTGATGCCGATCCACAGGAGCAGCGCGCTGCCGATCATCTCGATGTAGGGCAGGCTGAGCAGGTACGCGGCGCAGGCCGTGAGGATCGTCATCAGCACCACGATGCCGGCCGCGCCGATGATGAATGCGTTGCGCGCCTGCTTCGCCGGCAGCGAGCGGCAGGCGAGCGCGATCACCACCGCGTTGTCGCCGCTGAGCAGGATATTGATGACGGCGATCTGGAACAGCGCCACCCAGATGTCGGAATGACCGAGGGATTCGAGCATTCCGCCACTTTGCCGGCGCCGGCTTGTGCACCGCTTTCGGGCGTATGACTGGCGGCTTTCGCCAACGTTACGCCGTTGTAATATTGGGCTCCGGCGGAAAGCTCACGGTGAAGGTGTTGCCGATTCCGTCGGCGTCGTCCTGCAGCGTGATCGACGCCTGGTGCAGCGTCGCGATGTCGCGCACGATGGCGAGCCCCAGGCCGCTGCCTTCGGCCTGCGTGCCGAGCAGGCGGTGGAAGCGCTCGAACACGCGCTCGCGTTCCTCGGGCGGGATCTTCGGCCCGTCGTCGCTCACCGAGACGCTCGGGCGCGACTCCGGCCGCACGCGCACCGTGACGCGCCCGCCGCGCTGCGTGTAGCGGATCGCGTTGTCGACCAGGTTGTTCAGCAGCTCGCTCAGCCGCACGCGGTCGCCGCGGATCATCGCCGGGCGCTCGGCGCCCTCGAAGCCGAGGTCGATGTCCCGGGCGTAGGCCTGCGACACCCATTCCATCGTGGTGTCGAAGGCGAGCTTGTTCAGGTCGAGCGGCGCGAAGGCGCGCGTGCTGGCCGCGTGCGGCTCGTTGCGCGCGAGCGAGAGCAGTTGCGCCACCAGGTGCGCCAGGCGCTCGGCGCTCACGTACAGGTGCGCGAGCGCGCGGCGCGTCTGCGCCAGGTCCTCCTCGCGCAGCGCCACTTCGATGTGCGCCTTCAGGCCGGCGACCGGCGTGCGCAGCTGGTGCGCGGTGTCGGCGATGAAGCGCCCCTGCGAATCGAGCACGCCGTTCAGGCGCTGCATCAGCTCGTTCACCGCCGCGACCAGCGGGCGCACCTCGGCCGGCGCATCGCCCGCGGCGACCGGGCTCATGTCCAGGTGCGAGCGCGCCGCCACGTCGGCGCGCAGCCGCTCGAGCGGCGCCAGGCCACGCGCCACGCCCCACCACAGCAGCAGCCCGGCGGCGGCGATCAGCACGACCTGCGGCAGCGCGAAGCCGAGCAGCAGCTCCTCGGTCAGGCGCGCGCGCTTGACGCGCGTCTCGGCGATCTGAACGAGCACGCCCCCGGGGGCCTGCAGCGACGCGATGCGAACGGGTCGTCCCGCGACTTCCCCGCTGCCGAACACCGTCTCCCCGGCCGCAGGAGTGCGCGCCGGGAGCGGCAGCGCCGCGGACCCGGCGAGCGGCGCGCCGCCGGGGCCGCGCACCGCGTAGCTCACCCGGTCGTATTCGTCCAGCAGCAGCGTGCGCTCGGCCTCGGGCGACAGGTCGAACTGCGCGCCCGCGGCGTCGTGCCGCACGTGCAGCAGCAGCTCGCGGCCGATCTCCGCCAGCTCGCCGTCGTACACGTCGTCGGCCACGGCGCGCGCGGCGAGGTAGGCGCCGGCCATGCCGGCGAGCAGGAGCAGGGTGAGCGGTGCGAGCAGCCCGCGCAGCAGGCGCGCGCGCAGGCTCGCCGGCTCAGTCCGCACGCGCCTTCTCGAGCAGGTAGCCCATGCCGCGCACCGTGCGGATGTCGATGTCGAAGGGCTCGAGCTTCTTGCGCACGCGGTGCACGTACACCTCGATCGCGTTGCTGCTCACGTCCTCGCCCCAGCCGAACAGCCGGTCGACGAGCTGCTCCTTGGTCACCACGCGGCCCTGGCGCGCCATCAGCAGCTCGATCACGCCCAGCTCGCGCGCCGAGAGCTCGATCGGCTGGTCGCCGTGGAACACGCGCCGCGCGGCGAGGTCGAGGCGCAGCCGGCCGTGCGTCAGGGTGTCGCCCGCCTGGTACTGGCCGCGGCGCAGCAGCGCGCGCACGCGCGCCTCGAACTCGGGCAGGTCGAAGGGCTTGGTGAGGTAGTCGTCCGCGCCCTCGTCCAGCCCGGCGACGCGGTCCTCGAGCGCGTCGCGCGCGCTCAGCACCAGCACCGGGATGCGCGAGCGGCGGTCGCGCAGGCGCCTGAGCACGCGCAGGCCGTCCACCCCGGGGAGCGCCAGGTCGAGCACCACCAGGTCGTAGCTGTCGGAAGCGAGCGCCGAATTGGCGTCCTCGCCGGTGGCGACGTGGTCGACCGCGTAGGCCGACTGAGTCAGCGCCCGGGTCAGGGCGGCGGCGAGAACGAGGTCGTCTTCGACTACCAGGATGCGCATGGCCTAGCTTACTGCAGCGCGCGCCACGCCGCGGGCGCGCAGCAGCAGCCCGCCGGCGATGGCGAGGTTGAGCAGGTTCCAGCCGATGCCGTTCACGAACGCCGCGCGGTACGAGCCGGTGAGGTCGAAGATCTCGCCCGACATCCAGCCGCCGAGCGCCATGCCGAACAGCGTCGCCATCAGCACGGCGCCGGTGCGCGCGCCGGCCTCGCGCGGCGCGAAGTATTCGCGCACGATGATCGCGTAGGAGGGGACGATGCCGCCCTGGAACAGGCCGAACAGCGCCGAGACGACGTACAGCGAAACGAGGTCGTCGAAAGGCAGAAACAGCGCGAGCGCGATCGCCTGCAGCGTCGAGCCGACCAGCAGCGTCCGCAGCCCGCCGATGCGGTCGCAAATCCAGCCCGAGGCGAGCCGGCTGACGATGCCGCAGCCGAGCATGAGCGAGAGCATCTGCGCGCCGCGCGCCGGGCCGAAGCCTAGGTCGCCGCAGTAGGCGACGATATGCACCTGCGGCATCGACATGGCGACGCAGCAGGCGACCCCTGCGATGCACAGCAGGCCGGTGAGCTGGTTGGGTGTGAAGCCGAGCGGCTGCGCCGGCTGCAGCACGCTCCTCGGCTGCACGCCGGCGGGCGCGGCGCCGAGCGCCGGCGGGCGGCGGCGCAGCATGAGCGCGAGCGGCAGCATCGCCGCGAGGCAGAACACGCCGACGCCGACATAGGTCGCGCGCCAGCCCGCCGTTTCGAAGAAATGCTGCATCACCGGCGGCCAAAGCGCGCCGGCGACGTAGTTGCCGCTGATCACGATCGCCACGGCGATGCCGCGCCGGCGCGTGAACCAGAGCGAGATGTCGGCCACCAGCGGCGCAAAGGTCGCCGCGGTGCCGAGCATGCCGATCAGCAGCCCCTGCGCCAGGCTGAATTCGAGCAGGCTGCGCGCGTGGCCCGCGGCGACGAAGCCCAGGCCGAGCGCGGCCGCGCCCACGAGCACCGGCACGATCACGCCGAAGCGGTCGGCGAGCCGTCCCATCAGCACGCCGCCGACGCCGAAGCCGAGCATGGTGAGCGTGTAGGGCAGCGAGGCGGCCGAGCGCGCCACCCCGAACTCGGCCTGGATCTCGGGCAGGACCACGGTCACGCCGTACATGCCCACGCCGCCGAGCGTCATCAGCGCCAGCGCTGCGAGCATGCGGGCCCAGGCGTAGCGGGATTCCGTTTCCTGCATGGGTAGAATCGGATTATGCCCGAGCACATCGGCATCGTTGCCTGCTCCGCCGAAGGCGCGGCGCTGTGCTATCGCACCCTCTGCGTCGAGGGCGCCGCGCTGCTCGGTCGGCCGCACGACCATCCCGAGGTGACGATGCACACGCATTCGCTCGCCGCCTACATGGACTGCATCTACCGCGGCGACTGGCAGGGCGTGGCCGAGCTGATGCTCGCCTCGGCGCGCAAGCTCGCCGGCGCGGGCGCCGACTTCCTCATCTGCCCCGACAACACGATTCACCAGGCGCTGCGCTTCGTCGTGCCGCGCTCGCCGCTGCCCTGGCTGCACATCGCGGGCGAGGTCGCGGAAGAGGCTGCGCGCCGCGGCATGCGCCGCGTGGGCCTCACCGGCACGCGCTGGCTGGTCGAGAGCGAGGTTTACCCGGAGAAGCTCGCCGCGCGCGGCATCGCCTGGCGGCGCCCGGAGCCCGCCGAGCGCGAGGAGATGAACCGCATCATCATGGACGAGCTGGTGTGCAGCGAGTTCCGTCCCGAGTCCGTCGCCTTCCTGCAGCGGGTCATCGCGGGCCTGAAGGCCGGCGGCTGCGACGGCGTGGTGCTCGGCTGCACCGAGCTCCCGCTCGTCATCGGCGAGGTCAACTCGCCGCTGCCGACGCTCGACTCGACGCGGCTGCTGGCGCGCGCGGCGCTGCGCCGGGCGGCAGGCGGCGCGGGCGCAGCCGCATCGTCAGCCCGACCGGCGTCATCGTGAACGACAGGCGCTCGCGCGCCTCGCCGCCGCCGGGGGCGTCCACGCTCTCGATCTCGAAGCGGCCGAGCAGCGTCGCCATCGCCACCTTCATCTCGAGCAGCGCGAGATAGCGCCCCGGGCAGATGCGCGGCCCGGCGCCGAAGGGCATCGCGATGCGCTTGGCGGAGCTCGCCGCCTGGCCGGGCGCGCCGTCCGCCAGCCAGCGCTCGGGCCGGAACTCGGCGGCCTGCGGCACGTGCGCTTCGCTCACGCTGTCGCGCCGCATCAGGTTGATGACGACGATGCCCGCCGGCACGCGCACGTCGCCGATCGTCGTCTCGCGCAGCGTCTCGAGCGGCAGCAGCGGCGCGACCGGCTTGAGGCGCATCGTCTCGTGCGCGCAGGCCTCGACGTACTCGAGCCGCCCGATGTCCTCGAGCGTCGGCGCGGAGGGATCCGGCAGCGCGGCGCGCACTTCCGCGACGGCGCGCGCGAGCGCCCGCGGATGACGCCACAGCAGGTGGATCATCCACGCGGTCGTATTGGCCGTGGTGTCCTCGCCGGCGAGCAGCATCGTCAGCACGTTGCCCGCGACCTGGCGGTCGTCCATGCCGCTGCCGGGCTCGTCGGCCGCGACCAGCATCGCCTCGAGCAGGTTCGGCGGATCCCCGGCGCGCGCCGGGTCGGCGGCGAGCCGAGCGCGCGCTTGCGCGATGAAGCGCTCCACCGCCGCGTTCACCTCCGCGATGCCGCGCGCCAGCTCGCGGTCGGCGCGCGAGGGGAGGAAGCGCCACAGCGGCAGCACGGCGCCGATGCGGCGCGACAGCGCCGGGAAGATCTTGTCCAGGTGCTTCTGGATCACGTCGTCGTCCGAGCCGAGCGTATCGACCTCGGCGCCGAAGGCGAGGCCGGCGATCGTGTCCACCGTGTAGCGCATCAGGTCGGACTGCAGGTCGATCGCGCGCCCTTCGGCGGTGCAGCGCTGCCAGCGCGCCGCGAGGCGCGCGGCCACGCCGCGCAGCGCCGGGTAGTAGCTCTTCACGTGCGCCGGGTCGAAGCCGGCCATCACCATGCGGCGCTGGCGGCGCCAGGTCTCGCCGTTCGCGCCGAACACCCCGGGCGCGAGGCCCAGCTCGGTCCAGATCTCCTCGAAGCGGGTGGTGCGCCGGAAGCCCTCCGGCCGGTCGCGCAGCACCTCGGCCACCGCCTCGTGCTCGCCGACGGCGAGGATGCGGCGCCGGCCGACCCTGAACCTGAAATAGGGACCGAACTCGCGGCACCACTGCTCGAGCCGCAGGTGAAAGGCGCCGCTTTCGATCTGCAACGCGTTGCCGAAGCCCGGCAGCCCGCGCGGGCCGGGCAGATCCTCGTAGCGGCGCAAGTCCATAGGTGGCGGCACCGTACCATCGCCCGGTTGGCGCGGCAACACCGGCCGCGTAAGGAAAACCCTGCGGCCGCTGACCAATGCCGCGTAGTCCCCCTAATCCACTTCGGAGGTCGAGAACATGAACCGGGATCAGATGATTCGTTCCGCAGTCGCCGCGGTGCTCGCGGCAGGCGTGGCATTCAGCCAAAGCGCGTTCGCCCAGGGCGACAAGGGCATGGAGAAGTGCTGGGGCGTGGCGAAAGCCGGCCAGAACGACTGCGGCAGCAACGCGACCGCGCACGCCTGCGCGGGACAGTCGAAGATGAACTATGACCCGAACGACTTCAAGGCGGTGAAGACGGGCACCTGCGTGCAGATGGGCGGCAGTCTGACCCAGGGCGTGCCGGGCAAGCTCGCCAAAGAGCACAAGAGCTGAGCTTGCTGCCGCGCTCTGCAGGAATCGGGCTGCGCGCGCCGCACTACAGGAATTTCCTGGCGGCGCGCCAGCCCGTCGGCTGGCTGGAGGTTCACAGCGAGAACTACTTCGGCGCGGGCGGCTACGACCTGCACGTGCTCGAGCGGGTCAGACGCGACTATCCGCTCAGCCTGCACGGTGTCGGGCTCGGTCTCGGCTCCGCGCTCGGCTGGGATGCCGGGCACCTCGAACGGCTCGCCGTCCTCGCCGGGCGCATCCAGCCGGCGGTCGTGTCCGAGCACCTGTGCTGGACGTCGGTCCATGGCATGAGCCTGAATGACCTGCTGCCGCTGCCGTTCAGCGAAGAGGCGCTGCGCCTGGTCGCCGAGCGCGTGACGCGGGTCCAGGAAGCGCTCGGCCGGCAGCTCCTCGTCGAGAACATCTCGGCGTACCTGCAGTGCCCGGCAAGCGAAATGAGCGAAGGCGAATTCATGCGCGAGCTCGTCGCGCGCAGCGGCTGCGGCGTGCTGCTCGACGTGAACAATCTCTACGTCAATCAGGTGAACCAGGGCGCCGACGCGATGGCCGTGATGGCCGCGCTTCCCGCAGGGTGCGTCGCGGAGATCCATCTCGCCGGCCACCAGGCGGCCGGCGATCTGCTCGTCGACACGCACGGCGCGCGCGTCGCGCCCGCGGTGTGGAGCCTGTACGCGGCCGCGCTCGAGCGCTTCGGGCAGGTGCCGACGCTCATCGAATGGGACACCGACATTCCGCAGCTGGCCGTGCTGCTCGACGAGGCGGCGCGGGCGCAGTCGATGCTGGAGGCGCGCCGTGCGCTCGCTGCGTGAGGTCCAGGCGGATTTCGCGCGCGCGCTGCGCGCACCTGCGCCGCAGGGCAGTGCGGCAGGGCTCGCGGTGTACCGCGCGAACGTCGAGGGCAATCTCGCCGGCGCGCTCGCCGGCGCGTATCCGATCGTGCGCAAGATCGTGGGGGAGGGCTTCTTCCGGTCGCTGTGCGGCGCATACGCCGCGCGGAACCCTTCGGCGAGCGGCGACCTGAATCGCTTCGGAAACCGGTTTGCGCCCTTCCTTGCCGCTTACGAGGAGGTCGCGGACCTGCCTTACCTGCCCGACGTGGCGCGCATGGAATGGCAGGCCCATCTCGCCTACTACGCACGGGACCCCGACGAGTTCGATCTTGGCGTGCTCGCCGCCGTGCCCGCGGAGCGCCACGCGCTGCTGCGGCCACGCCTCGCCGCTCCTTGCGCGCTGATCTCGTCCAGCTGGCCGCTCGGGCGCATCTGGGCGGTGCACCAGGACGACTACCAGGGCACCTTCGACGTCGACCTGCGGGCCGGGCCCGACCGCATCCTCGTTTACCGGCCGCGCTGGCGCGCAAGCGTCAGTTCGCTCGGCGCGGGCGACTTCCAATTCCTGGAGTCCGCGGCGTGCGGAGAGCCGCTCGGCGCCGCATTCGAGGCCACGCTCGCCGCCGACCCCGACTTCGATCCCGCGGATGCGCTCTCGAGGTGGATACATGCCAGAGTCATTGATCGCCTTGTATGACCGCGGCCTGGGCTGGCTGCGCCCGCTCGGCCATCTCGTCGACCTCGCCATTCGGCTCGACGTCGCGCTCGCGTTCTTCAAGTCCGGCCTGGTGAAGATCGGCAACTGGAGCGGAACGCTCTATCTCTTTCACAGCGAGTACCACGTCCCGCTCCTGCCGCCGGACTTCGCCGCGGTGCTGGGAACCTTCGGCGAGCTGTTCTTTCCGCCGCTGCTCGCCCTGGGACTCGCGGCGCGTTTCAGCGCGCTGTCGCTCTCGGTGGTGAACGTGATCGCGGTGGTCTCGTACTGGCATGTCCTCGGAACGAACGAGGCCGCGCTAGCTTCGCACTACTACTGGGCGCTCCTGCTCCTGGTCACGGCGTGCCACGGGCCCGGCAAGCTGTCGCTGGACTTCGTCGCCGCGCGAAAACTGCGTCGTTGAACGGCGCGTTTCCGGGAGCCGTTGATCGGGCCGGGGGAAAGCGTACAGTTCGCCTACCGGCTCATCCCTAGGGAGGGGAGCATGGGCCTCGCAGAACGCAGACGCTTCCTCGTTACGGCGGGCGCGGCGACCATCGCAGTCCCGCTCGGCCTGCGCGCGCAGCCTGCCGGCCGGGCCGCGCGCGTGGGACTCTTGCTTACCGCGACGCCTTCCACGTTCGCGCCGTTTTTCGAAGGCGTGCGTGCGGAGTTGCGCTCGCGGGGTTGGCTCGAGGGGCGGAACCTGGCGTTCGAAGCGCGCTACGCGGAAGGACACGGCGACCGCTTTCCGCCGCTCGCCGCCGAGCTGGTGGGCGCCGGCGTCGACGTCATGATTGCCTCCGGGTCGCAGGCGGTCGAGGCCGCGCGCGCGGCGACGCGCAGCGTCCCGATCGTCATGCTCGGAGTTCCGGATCCGGTCGCGCAGGGCTATGTCGCGTCGATCTCGCGGCCGGGGGGGAACGTCACCGGACTGTCCAACATGCAGTCGCGCGAGATCCCGCTCAAGCAGCTCGAGCTCGCGCTTGAGATCGTGCCCCGTGCGAAAACGATGGGAATTCTCTGGTCCCCGAACAACACGGGGTCGGCCGAGGCCTTCGGGCACGAGCAGGCGAAAGCGCAAGACTTCGGGCTGCGGGTCGTGTCGCTCGCGGTCTCGGCGCCGGAGGACATCGACGGGGCGCTCGAGCTCGCGCTGCGCGAGCGGATCCAGTTCCTGCGGATGCATGCAACGCCACCCATCCTCGTGGCGCTCGGCAGGGTGGCGCGCTGGGCGGCTGAACACCGACTGCCGACCATCGGCGGCGCGCGGCTGCACGTGCAGGCGGGAGTACTAGCTTCGTACAATCCGGACTACATGGACATGTGGCGCGAGGCCGCACGCTACGTCGACCGCATCCTGCGCGGAGCAAAACCCGCTGAGATGCCCATCGAGCGGCCGAGCAAGTTTCTCCTGGTCGTCAACCTGAAGACCGCGCAGCAAATCGGGATCACGATCCCTCAGTCGGTGCTGGCGCGGGCGGACGAAATCATCCAGTAGTACTCACAACGTGGAGTCCACCATGGCTCAGAACAAATCGCCCCTCGCCATCCAGGCGCTAGACGTCCCGCCGCGCGCCGCGGTGTCGTTCTACCCGGAGCCGTTCGCGACGCGCATGCTCGGCCGGCAGAAGCGCCTGCTCGGAGATTTCTTCGGGCTGAAGAACTTCGGCATCAACCTCACGCGCCTCGCGCCGAACGCGCTGTCCGCGCTGCGCCACTCGCACACGCGGCAGGACGAGTTCGTCTACGTGGTGCAGGGGCAGCCGACGCTGCGCACCAACGAAGGCAGCCTGCGCCTGAAGCCGGGGATGTGCGTGGGCTTCCCCGCGGGCACCGGAAACGCGCACCACCTGCACAACGAGACGACCGAAGAGGTCCTGTACCTCGAGATCGGCGACCGGACGGCCGGCGACGCGGTCGACTACCCGGACGACGACATCCGGCTGGTGCGGGAGGAGGGCAAGATGAAGTTCCTGCACAAAGACGGTACGCCGTACTAGATGGGCACCACGTATCCGGTGACGCGCTGGAAGATCGGCGCGGTGACGGTGACGCGCGTGATCGAGAGCGAGGGGCCGATGCCGGCGGGATTCCTCTACGCCGAGGCGACGCCCGAGAGGATCGAGCGGCACGCCTGGCTGCGACCGCACTTCCTCGCTGCCGACGGCATGCTGATCGGCTCGATCCACGCCTTCGTCGTCGAGTCGCAGGGGCGGCGCATCGTGGTCGACACCTGCGTCGGCAACGACAAGCCGCGCGCGGTCAAGCACTGGAATCTCAGGAAGGGGAGGTTCCTCGAGGACCTGGCGGCGGCGGGCTTCGCGCGCGAGTCGATCGACACGGTGCTGTGCACGCACCTGCACGTCGACCACGTCGGCTGGAACACGATGCTCGTCGAGGGCCGCTGGATCGCGACCTTTCCGCGCGCCGAATACCTCTTCGGCCGCAGGGAGTGGGAGCACTGGGCGAGGGAAAGCGAGGGTACGGACGCCGCGGTGATGGGCGACTCGGTGCGCCCGATCCTCGATGCGGGGCTCGCGCGCCTGGTCGAGATGGACGAGCGCCTGACCGACGAGGTGCGGCTCGAGCCGACGCCCGGCCACACGCCCGGGCACGTGAGCGTGCGCATCGCCTCGCAGGGCGCGGAGTGCGTGATCACCGGCGACCTGATGCACCACCCGGTGCAGTGCGCCGAGCCCGACTGGGCGAACCGCTTCGACGTCGACGCCGAGGCCGCGCGCGCCACGCGGCGCGCGTTCCTCGCGCGCTACGCCGATCGCCCGGTGCTCGTGCTCGGCACGCATTTCGCCACGCCCACCGCGGGGCGCATCGCGCGCGACGGCGCCGCCTGGCGCTTCGATCCGCAGCGCTAGGGCTTGGCGGCGAACGCGAGCCGCGCGAGCTTGTCGAGCGCCGCCTTCGAGTCGAAGCGGCGCGCGAGCGGCAGGTGCAGGCCGGGCTCGGTCCCGGTGGCGATCGCCGCCAGCTTGAGCGTGCGCGTGTCGACCTTCTTCGGCGCCGCCGTGGCCGACGGCGCCGTTCGGGTCGCGGTCAGCTCGAGCTTGAAGTCGACGGTGGTGTCGATTCCGGCCGCGGGCAGCGTCGCGAGGCAGCTGCGCATGTCGGCGGCCATCTCGGCCGCGCTCTGGTAGCGCTTCTCGGGATCCTTTTCCAGCGCGCGCGCAACGATCAGGTCGATCACGCGCGGCAGGCGTTCGTTCAGCGCGCTCGGCGGCGGCGGCGCCGCGGTCGCGATCTGGTGCATGAACTGCGCGGTGTCGGGCGCCGAGAACGGCGCGGCGCCCGCGGCGAGCTCGTAGAGCACGATGCCGAGCGAGAAGATGTCCGAGCGCCCGTCGATGCGCGTGCCGGCCACCTGCTCGGGCGACATGTACTTCGGCGAGCCGACCACCGCGCCGGTCTGCGTGTGGATGTCGGAAGCGCGCATGCGGGCGATGCCGAAGTCCATCACCTTGGCGCGGTTGCCGGCGAGCACCATGATGTTGCCGGGCTTGATGTCGCGGTGCACGACGCCGCGCTCGTGCGCGTAGGCAAGCCCGTCGGCGACCTGCGCCAGGATCTCGAGCGCCGTGCGCAGCTCGATGCCCCTCTGCTGCATCAGATCGCGCAGCTCGACGCCTTCGAGCAGCTCCATCGCCATGTAGACGATGTCGCCCTCGCGCCCGATGTCGTGCACGGTGATCAGGTTCGGGTGGTTCAGCCCGCCCGCGGCTTTCGCTTCCTGGTAGAAGCGCCGCTCGTACTCGGCGCGCACGTCGGGGTCGGCCGACATGATGATCGTCTTGATCGCCACCGGCCGGCTGAGCAGCGGGTCCTCGGCGCGGTAGACCACGCCCATCGCGCCGCGGCCGAGCTCGCCGAGGATGCGATAGCGGCCGATCGTCTCCGTCTGCGGGGCGCTCATCGCGCTAGATGCCGAGCCTGCGGCGCCAGCGCGGGATCAGACCCTCCCGCGGCGGGTGCGGCGCGACGAAGCTGTGCGAGACGGTCATCTCCTCGGCGCGGCCCAGGCTTACGCGCAGCTTGAGCGGCGGGAATTCGCCGTTGCGCACCTCGATCGAGTGCCTGCCCGGGCTGACCTCGACGTGCGTGAGCGGCGGCGTGCGCCCCTTGGCGACGCCGTCGATGTACACGAAGCCTTCCGGCTTGATGTGGAAGCGGATCGACGCCGGCTTCGGCGCTGCCGGCTTCGGCCTGGGCGCCGGCGCGTGCTTCGGCTCTTCGGCCCTGGGCGCGTGCTTCGGCTCTTCGACCTTCGGCTCTTCGACCTTGGGCGCAGGCGCGACTTCCGCGACCTTCGGCGGCTCGGGCGCGTGCTTGGCGGCGGCCGGCTCGTGCGGCACGGGCACCGGTTCGAACTTGGGGCCGGCGGGGAAACGGCGCGCGACGAAGGGCAGGGCGAGGATCGCAAGCGAGCCGAG
This sequence comes from uncultured Pseudomonadota bacterium, assembly GCA_963739205.1. GTDB lineage: Bacteria > Pseudomonadota > Gammaproteobacteria > Burkholderiales > SG8-39 > DAHVFK01. The sequence goes on from CAVTZJ010000005.1 coordinate 206,260, forward strand.
CGCCAGGATCACGAACGCGCGCCGGTCGCGCGGGCGCTTCGTTTTCGGCTTGAGCGTGAAGATCTCGTGGCGGCGCACGCTCGCGTCGGTCAGCTCGCCCGCCGCCGCCAGGTCGGCGGCGCGCCGCGAGCTGGTGGCCTCGAGCGCCTCGTGGAACGGCCGCGAGGCGAGCAGCCGGCCCGGGGTCGCCGCGTTGGCGAGCACTATTCCGGTGGCCACGCCGTCGCCGACGATGCCCGAGCCGCGCAGTGGGTCGTTCGCCTGGCGCACCGGACCGTGGTTTACGCCGACGCATAGCGGCAGCGCGCCCGCGGCGGCCTCGCAGCGCTCGGCGAGCTCCAGCGCGGCCTGCGGCCGCGCGAGCACGACGATAGCGAGCGCGTCGGGCGCCTCGAGCACGATGCGGTCGGCGGCGGCGAGCGGCTCGATCGCCTTGGCTGCGAGCGCCTCGAGCTCGCCCTTGAGCTGCGCCTGCTGGGTCACCGGCTTGCGGCCGAAGTCCGCGAGCCTGAGCACCACCACGCTCGCCGGTACCGGTGCCGGTCCCTTCTGCTCGAGCGTCTTCTCCGCGGCTTGCGTTTCCATCAGTATCCGTCTTCCCCCAAGGCTACATTTAACACGCGATCGGCGCGGCACGCTCGGGGCTTCGCGCCGGGATGAGAAATACGCACGCGCCGCTAGCCGTCCAGCTCGGGGTAATGACGGAAAATGCCCTGCTCGTTGAACTGAATGCGCCGCGGCGAGGCGAGGTAGTCGCGGATTCCGGGGCGCGCGGCGATGCGCGCGTGGTGCGCGGCGACCCAGGGGCGCCGGCGCTCGAGGCGCGCCATGGCGCGCGGAATGGCGTAGCGCAGGCCGCAGATCATCTGGAACAGCGACAGGTCGGCGTAGGTCACGCGCGCGCCGCGGTTGCGCGCGAGCACGGTGCCGAAGTAGTCGAGGAACTTCGGCATGCGGTTCGTGCGGAAGTCCTCCGCGCGGCGCTTCGCCTCGCGCTTCTGGTCCTCGTAGTACAGGCCGCCCGCGATCGGGTGGTGCGTGTCGTGCGCCTCGACCAGCCAGTCGGCGATTGTGAGCTGCAGCTGGTGTACCCACAGCCGGTCGGCCTCGCCCTTCGGCGCGAGGCCGAGACGCGGGCCGAGAAACTGCAGAATGTTCGCGGTCTGCGCGATGACGGTCTTCCCCGCGCGCAGGAACGGCGGCGCGAAGGGCGGGCGCCGCTGGGCGCGGTTCTGCATCAGGCGCAGCATCGCCGTCATGCCCTGCGGCCGCCGCGCGACGTCCACGTAGTCGGCGCGCGCGTCCTCGAGCGCGAGGCGCACGAATTCGCCGCGTCCCTGGATCTCCGGCCAGTAATAGAGCTCGTAGCGCATTGCTCCCTCCGCGTTCACGCAACCTCCGCATCATAAACGGGTCGAGGGGCGGACCCGCGCCGACCGAAAAGGAGATACAGTGTGACCCGTCAGGAGGCTGGCATGGACTCAACCGAGATGAAGCAGATCAAGTGCGCGTTCTGGTGCGGCATCCTGGAGGGCGACGCGCCTCGGCCGGCGGCGTGGCGCGAAGTACGCACCGTGCGCGGGGTGTACACCACGCTGCGCGAGCCCGCGAAGAAGCGCGACGTGTCCACCGGCGAACCGCCTCCCGGCGGGCGGCCGCCCTCGCGGGGCACGGCATGAAGAAGAGCAAGGAATCGTCCAGCGCCTACTTTCTCAGGACGCGGCCCAAGTTCCTCGACTGGGAGCCGCCGACCGAGGCGGAGCGCGCGCAGGAGGTGCAGGCGCGTCGGGAGGCGAAGGAGCGCGAGCTCGCCAAGGTCACGCGCCTGGAGAAGGAGCGGCGCGCCGCGAAGCAGGGCCAGCGCAGCTAGCGCGCCACGCCGGAGAGCCGCAGATGCCGACCCATCACGAGGCCGCCGCGCTGCCCGTTCATCGGCTGGTGAGCGCTCTGGCCGACGGCGAGATTACGTCGGTCCTGCTGGTCGAGGCGCTGCTCGAGCGCATCGGGCGCGCCGACGCGCGGCTGCACGCCTTCGTCAACGTGTACGGCGACGAGGCGCGCGCGGCGGCGGCCGCGGCGGACGTCGCACGCCGCGCCGGGCACGCCGTCGGGCCGCTGCACGGCGTCCCGGTGGCGGTGAAGGACATCGTCGACATCGAGGGGCGCGTCACCACCGGGGGCTCGAAGGTGTGGGCCGAGCGCGTGTCACCGGTCACCGCGGCGCTGGTAAAGCGCATGCTCGCGGCGGGCATGATCATCCTGGGCAAGACGCACTCGGTCGAGTTCGCGATGGGCAGCTTCGGCACCAATCGCCACATGGGCACGCCCTGGAACCCGTGGGACGCGGCGACGCATCGCGCGCCGGGCGGATCGAGCTCGGGCACCGGGGTGGCGGTGGCCGCGCGCCTCGCGCCCTGGGGCATCGGCACCGACACCGGCGGCTCGGTGCGCATTCCATCGTCGTGGTGCGGCATCGTGGGCCTGAAGACCACCATCGGGCGCGTGAGCTGCGAGGGCGTGCTGCCGCTCAGCACGACGCTCGATACGCCCGGGCCGATGGCGCGCTCGGTGGAGGACGCCGCGCTCCTGTACCGGGTGCTGTCGGGCGACGATCCCTTCGCCCGGCTGCGCGCCGGCGTGCGCGGCCTGCGCCTGGCGCGCATGCCCGCGTCCGAGCGCACCGGCTGCGAGCCTGCGGTGCTCGCCGCCTACGACGCTTCGCTCGAGCTGCTCGCCGGGCTCGGCGCGACGATCGTCGACGTGGAGCTGCCGCGCCGCTTCGCCGCGATGGGCGCGCTCGTCGGGCGCATCATCGGCGCCGAGGGCTACTCGTTCGTCGGCGCGCTGACCGACGACCCCTCGCTGCCGGTGGACGACGACGTGCGCCCGCGCATCGGCATCGGGCGCGGCATGAGCGCGAAGGACTACCTGCACACCCTGCGCGAGCGCGAAGCGATCAAGCGCGAGTTCGCCGCCGCGCTCGAGGGCGCGGACGCGCTGCTCACGCCGACCACCGCGAGCGTGGCGCCGCCGGTCGCCTCGATCGACCAGTCGGGCACCGCCGCCGGCTTCACCCGCCCGGTAAACCTGCTCGACTGGTGCGCGCTCGCGCTGCCGAACGGCCGCGGCGCGGCGGGCATGCCGACTTCACTGCAGATCGCATGCCGCGGCAACGACGAGGCCATGGCGCTGCGCATCGGCTGGGCCTGCGAGCAGGCCGCCGGCTGGCAGCGTGCCGCGCCGGAAGAGTGGTAAGCTGGCCGCGCCATGAGCACGCTGTTCCGCTACACGCTGCCGGTAGCCGAGACCAACTGGAACTTCGGCGGCGCGGGCGAGACCTCGTTCACCTGGAACTACGACGCCGCCAACGAGGACCTGCTCAGGCTCTACGCCAAGGGCAAGCAGCAGCAGTGGGACGCCGACAAGCGGATCGACTGGAGCCTGGAGGTCGATCCCCACGATCCGATGCAGATGGACGAGAGCGTCATCCCGCTCTACGGCACGCCGCTGTGGGACCGGATCTCGGAGACGCAACGCTCGGACCTGCGCTACCACAGCCAGGTGTTCAACCTGTCGCAGTTCCTGCACGGCGAGCAGGGCGCGCTCATCTGCGCCGCGCGCATCGTTCAGGACGTGCCGACGATCGAGTCGAAGTTCTACGCCGCCACGCAGGTGATGGACGAGGCGCGCCACGTCGAGGCCTACCGGCGGCTGCTCACCGAGAAGTTCCGCTTCGTCTACCCGATCTCCAGGCCACTCAAGCAACTGATCGAGCAGGCGCTCACCGACTCGCGCTGGGACTTCACCTACCTCGGCATGCAGGTGCTGATCGAGGGTCTGGCGCTGGTCGCGTTCCAGCGCATCCGCGACTACGCGAAGAATCCCCTGTGCCGCGCGGTCAACGCCTACGTCATGCAGGACGAGGCGCGCCACGTCGCCTTCGGTCGCCTCGCGCTGCGCGACTACTACCCGCAGCTCACCGACGCCGAGCGGCGCGAGCGCGAGGAGTTCGTGATCGAAGGCTCGATCCACCTGCGCGACCGCTTCAACTCGCCCGAGATGTGGCAGCGCCTCGGCTACGACTTCGACAAGGAGGTACTGCCGCTGCTCGAGAACTCCGACGGGCAGGTGCGCTTCAGGAAGCGCCTGTTCAGCCGCATCGTGCCGATCGTCAAGGACATCGGCCTGTGGGGAGAGCGCGTGCAGCAGTTGTACGCGAGCTTCGGCGTGCTGCACTACGCCGAGCGCGATGCGCAGGAGATGCTCGATCACGACGCGCAGGTCGCAGAGGAGTTCGACCGGCTGCTCAAGCGGCGCGAGGAAGCGCGCGCGTGAAGCGCGCGCCGGCCAAGCGCCGCGCGCGCAAGGCGGCCGCCGGCTCGCGCGGACCTGCTCCGGCCGAGTGCCGCGCCGAGGCGCTCGCGGGCGAGGCAGTCGAGCTGCGCGCACGCATCGAGCGCGAGGGCGGGCTGGTGGTCGGCGCGTACAACGATCCGCTCGGCGCTCAGCCGCTCATCCTCGCCGTGCTGCCGCTCGGCAAGATCGAGCCGACGCCGTTCCAGCGGGACCTCTCGGATGCGCACCACCGGCGCCTCGCTGGCGTAATCGACAAGACCGGATTGTTCCTCGACCCGGTGATCGCCGTCACCGCTCCGGGCGAAGGCTTCTGGACGCCGAACGGCCGCCACCGCCTCGAGGCGATGCGCCGGCTCGGCGCGCGCGCGATCACCGCGCTCGTCGTGCCGCGGCGCGAGGTCGCCTGGCAGATCCTGGCGCTGAACACCGAGAAGGCGCACAACCTGCGCGAGCGCGCACTCGAGGTGATCCGCATCCTGCGCGGGCTGGTCGAGGAGGACGATTCGCGCCCCGAGTCGTCCTTCGCCTTCTACCTCGAGGAAGCGTCGCTCGCTACGCTCGGGCTGTGCTACGAGCGCAACCCGAAGTTCGCCGGCGGGGCCTACAACCCGATCGTGCGGCGCCTGGAGACGTTCAGCGACGAGCCGCTCGCCAAGGCGATGCGCGCGCACGAGAAGCACGCCGAGCAGCTGCTGGCGCTCGAGGAGCGCGTCGCCGAGGTGGTGGCGAAGCTGAAGGCGCGCGGCTTCGTCAGCCCGTACCTGCGCGCCTTCGTTGTCGCCCGCATCAACCCGCTGCGCTGGGTGAAGGGCGAGCCGCCGGAGCTCGCCGAGGTGCTGAAGACGATGCGCGAGCGCGCGGCGAAGTTCAACGTCGACAAGGTGAAGCAGGCAGACCTCGCGGGCGCAGCCGGCGCGCCGGACGAGCAGGATTGAGCGGATGACGGGAGGCAGGCGGTGGTGAACGTGAAACGCATGATGCTGGACGTGCTCAAGCCGCACCAGCCGAACGGCCTGGAGTTCGCGACGGCGATCGCGAACAAGGCGCCGGGCACGCACGTCAAGCTGACCGTGGCGGCGGTCGACGAGCGCACCGAGAGCGTGGTGATCGTGGTCGAGGGCGAGCGCCTCGACTTCGAGGCGATCCGCGAGGTGATCGCGAACCTCGGCGGGTCGATTCACAGCATCGACGAGGTCGAGGTGGCGAGCAACACGCGCTCGGCGCGCCGCTAGGGGACCGGGTGTTCGCGCAGCTGCGCGTGCTGCTGCACATCACGCGCTCGCACCTGATCGCGCGCCGCTACTTCGTGGTCAACGGCTTCGACGGCGCGCTCACCATGGTCGGCCTGCTGGTGGGCTTCGCGGTGAGCGAAACGACCGACCTGGCGGTCATCCTGAACGTGTGCCTCGGCGCGGCGATCGCGCTCGGCGTGAGCGGCGTGAGCAGCGCTTACATAAGCGAGGCGGCCGAGAAGCGCAGCGAGCTGCGCGCGCTCGAGCGCGCGATGCTCGCGGACCTGCGCGACTCGGCCTACGGGCGCGGCTCACGCCTGCTGCCGCTGGTGATCGCGCTGGTGAACGGATCGGCGCCGCTCGTCATGTCGCTCGCGATCATCGCGCCCGTCTGGGCGGCGCACGCCGGGCTGGCGCTGCCGCTCGGACCGCTGCACGCCGCGCTCGCGGTGGCGCTCGTGCTCGTGTTCCTGCTCGGCGTCTACCTCGGGCGCATCAGCGGCACCTTCTGGCTGTGGGCCGGGCTGCGTACGCTGCTGATCGCGGCGCTCACCGCGGTCCTGGTGATGCTCGCCAGCCCGCGCTAGGTCCGCGCGCCCGTGCTCGCCGTGCGCACTGCATCACGGCGCTCGCGCGACCCGCGCGTTGCGTGACGCCGGCTATCGGGTAGGATTGCTGGGCGCGTCGAAGAAGGCCTGAGCGGCGCGCGGGACGGCGGAGGTGAACGTGACGATACGCGTCGTCAGGCTCGGCACTGCGAGAATGCCCGGCGAGGGCACGCGCATCGGCACGGTGCGCCTGCCGCCGCGCGGCGTGCCGAAGACGAAGTTCGCGTCGCAAAACTGGTACGACGTCTGGTTCCCGACGCTCGCGCCGAGCGTGCCGACGATGCGCGCGGCGCAGAAAGCGCAGACCGAGCAGGAGTGGCGCGCGTTCGAGAGGAAGTACCGCGCGGAGATGGCGAAGGCCGAGGCGAGCCGCGCGCTCGACGTGCTCGCGGCGCTGTCGCGCCACGCGGATTTCTCGGTCGGCTGCTACTGCGAGGACGAGTCGCGCTGCCACCGCTCGGTGCTGCGCGAGCTGCTCGCCGAGCGCGGCGCGTCGCTCGCGCAGGTCGCGCGATGAGCTACGAGCTGAGGTTCGAGCAGAAGCCGGGCTTTCTGCACGCCGTGGCCACCGGGCGCAACACCCGGGAGAACGTGCAGCGCTACCTGCAGGAGGTGCTGCGCGAATGCCTGGCGCGCGGCTGCGGGCGCGTGCTGATCGAGGAGCGGCTCGAGGGGCCGCGCCTCGCGACGGGCGACGTGTTCGACATCGCGGCCGAGGGCGCTGTGCGCGGCGCGATGACGGCGCCGGCCATCGCCTACGTCGACGTGAATGCGCAGGGCCCGCTGATGAAGTTTGCCGAGGATGTCGCGGTCAACCGCGGCGTGCGCGTGCGCGTGTTCGGCACGGTCGCAGACGCGGAGCGCTGGCTGCGTCAGCTCTCGTAGTTGCGCAGGATCCTGTAGATCTCGTCCTTGATGCGCAGGCGCTTCTTCTTCAATTCCTCGAACTCGAAATCCTGGAACGGCCTGTCGTTCTCCTCGATGTCGACGATCTCGCCGTTCACCTGGTTGTACTGCTGGAACAGCACCGTGAGCCGGTCGTCGCGGCCGCCCACCTCGTGCATCAGGCCGGCGTACTCGGGGAACTCGTGGTCGAGATCGTGAGGAAGGATCTGCATGCCGGGGCTCCTGCGGAGGGGTTGCGCAAGTATGCCCCGGCCGCCGGCCCGCGGTAAACGGCTAATCGCGCCGGCGCTTGCCCGAGGTGAGCTCGGAGCGGATGCGATTCACCTCGCGCTGCACGGCGTTCAGCTCGGCGGTCGCGGCGCCGGCGCGCAGCACCAGCGCCTCCATCATGGATTCAGGCTCGAGCAGGGGCTCGAAGCCGGCGAGCGCGAGCTGCGCCTCGTGGAACTCGGCCACCGCGCGTTGCCAGCGTTCGAGCAAGCGACGTTCCTCCTCGCGCCAGGCCTTGAGTAGCTCATCGACCATGCGAAACCCTACGTTGGGTAGGGTTTATAGCCCGCCTGCGCCGGCGGGGTCAATGACCGAAGACAGGGCGCAGCGCGTCAGGCCGCCTTCTGCGCCTTCAGGCCCATCTCGTCGGCGATCTGCTGCCTCAGGATGTACTTCTGGATCTTGCCGGTGACGGTCATCGGGAAGCTCTCGACGAACTTCACGTAGCGCGGGACCTTGTAGTGCGCGATCTGGCCGCGGCAGAACTCGCGGATCTCCTCCGCGCTCGCCGTGACGCCGGGCCGCAGCACGACGCAGGCGCACAGCTCTTCGCCGTACTTGTCGTCGGGCACGCCGACGCACTGCACGTCCTGGATCTTCGGATGCCGGTACAGGAACTCCTCGACCTCGCGCGGGTAGACGTTCTCGCCGCCGCGGATCACCATGTCTTTGGAGCGCCCGACGATGTTGCAATACCCTTCCTCGTCGATGGTGGCGAGGTCGCCGGTGTGCATCCAGCCGGCGGCGTCGATCGCCTCGCGCGTCTTGTCCTCGTCCGCCCAGTAGCCGAGCATCACCGAGTAGCCGCGCGTGAGCAGCTCGCCCTTCTCGCCGCGCGGCACGACGCGCCCTTCCGCGTCGACGATCTTCACCTCGATATGCGGCTGGATGCGCCCGACGGTCGACACGCGCCGCTCGAGCGGATCGTCGACCGAGCTCTGGAAGCTGACGGGCGAGGTCTCGGTCATGCCGTAGGCGATCGTCACCTCGCGCATGTTCATCGTGCCGGCGACGCGCTTCATCACTTCGACCGGGCAGGGCGAGCCGGCCATGATGCCGGTGCGCAGCGTGGAGAGGTCGTACTTCGCGAAGTCCGGGTGGTCAAGCACGGCGATGAACATGGTCGGCACGCCGTGCAGCGCGGTGCAGCGCTCGGCCTGCACCGCCTCGAGCACGCTCTTCGCATCGAACCCGCCGTCGGGGAACACCATGGTCGCGCCGTGCGTCACGCAGGCGAGGTTGCCGAGCACCATGCCGAAGCAGTGGTACAGCGGCACCGGGATGCACAGGCGGTCGCGCTCGCTGAAGCGCATCGCCTCGCCGATGAAGAAGCCGTTGTTCAGGATGTTGTGGTGCGTGAGGGTGGCGCCCTTGGGCGAGCCGGTGGTGCCCGAGGTGAACTGGATGTTGATCGGGTCGTCGAACTGCAGCGCCTTCGCGAGCGCCTCGAGCCGCTCGAGCTCGGCGTCGCTCGCGTCCGCGGTCAGCTCGCCGAAATTGAGCATGCCGGGCGTCTTCTCGGCTCCGAGCCGCACCACGGTGCGCAGGTGGGGCAGGTTGGGCAGGGCGTCGTGCAGGATCTCGATGTAGTTGCTCGTCTTGAAGGCGGGCGACAGGATGAGCGCCTTGCACTGCACCTTGTTCAGCGCGTACTCGAGCTCGGTCCTGCGGTACGCGGGGTTGATGTTGACCAGGATGATCCCCGCCTTCGCGGTGGCGAACTGCACCTGCACCCACTCGGCGCAGTTCTGCGACCAGATGCCGACGCGATCGCCCTTCTCGAGCCCCAGGCGCAGGAGCCCTGCGGCGAGGTTGTCGACGCGGCGCTTCAGCTCGCCGTAGGTCCAGCGGATCCCCTGGTGGCGCACCACCAGCGCCTCGCGCTCGCGATACTTCAGCGCGACGCGGTCGAAGTGCTCGCCGATCGTCTCGCCGATCAGCGGCACCTGCGACGCGCCGTGCACGTAGCTCGGTTTCTTGTCCATGTTGCCTCCTCTTCTCCTTTCGGTCAGGGTTGCGATCCTACTACCCTAGAATTCCGGGGTCACCGGCCGGAGCGCGCATGCCTGACAAGCCTGAAAACCCGCTCGACTTCCAGGACCGCTGCGTGCTGCTGACCGGCGCCGCGGGCAACCTCGGGCGCGCGCTCGCCGCGGCCTTCGCCGCGCGCGGCGCGAAGCTCGCGCTCGTCGACCTCAGGCGCGAGGCGCTCGAGAAGGCCTACGGCGCGGAGAACGAGCGGCGCCTGTTCGCCGCCGCGAACCTCGTCGCCCAGGACGAGGTCGAGCGCGCGGTGCGCGCGATCCTCGCGCGCTTCGGCCGCATCGACGTGCTGGTGAACGTCGCCGGCGGCTTCCGCATGGGCGAGGCGGTGCACGAAACCTCGGACGCGACCTGGGATTTCCTCTTCGACCTGAACGCAAGGGGCCTCCTGCACGCGGCGCGCGCGGTGGTGCCGCACATGCTCGCCGCGGGCGGTGGCAAAGTGGTCAACATCGGCGCCTTCGCCGCGCAAAGGGGCGCGGCGCAGATGGGCGCCTACGCCGCGGCGAAGAGCGCGGTGATCCGGCTCACCGAGTCGATGGCCGCCGAGCTGCGCGAGAAGAACGTGAACGTCAACTGCGTGCTGCCGACGATCATCGACACGCCCGAGAACCGCGCCGCGATGCCCGCGGCCGACCCCGCGCGCTGGGTCGCGCCGGCCGACCTCGCGAGCGTGATCCTGTTCCTCGCCTCGGACGCGGCGCGCGCGGTGCACGGCGCCGCGCTGCCGGTCAGCGGGCTGTCCTAGCCGATCGAGCCCATCGCCCCGGGGTAGGACACCTCCTGCAGCTTGCCGGTGTCGACGTCGTAGATGAAGCCGCGCACCGTCATCGCGTCGGCTCCGCTGGTCGGGATCCAGGGGTGGTTGAGGATCGCCGACATGCCGCGCCGCACGTCCCACTCCAGCCGCTCGATCTGCTTGGCGTTCGGCGCTCCGTCGAGCGGCTCGAGCGCACCGCGGAAGGCGTGGAACTGCGCGGGCGTCGAAGCGTGCTTCTTGCAGGCGACGAACTTGCGGCTGGTCGCCTGGCCGAGCAGCTTCTCGGCCGCCGGGTCGCCTTCCAGCCCCGCCTTCAAGAGGTCGTCGCTGAAGGCGAGCATGCCGCAGCGCGTGTGGTGGATGAGGATGATCTCGTTGGTGTTCAGCAGGTGGTGCGAGATGATCAGGCAGCGGATCGCGTCGTCGGTCACCACGCCGCCCGCGTTGCGGATGATGTGCGCTTCGCCGGTCTGCAGGCCGAGCAGGTCCTCGACGTCGAGGCGCGCATCCATGCAGGCGACGACCGCGACGCGCTTGGCGGGCTGGATCGGCTGCTTGCCGGGATGGTTCGGCTTGTGGAGCGCCTGCTTGTTCGCGTAGGCCTGGTTGTTCTTCAGGAACTGGTCGGTGTTCGAACTCGCCATGGTCGTGCCTCCTTGGGTGGACTACAGTACAAACCCGGATGGCACAGCCTAGACCTTTCACCCTGGAGGTTCCAGAGCCGGCGCTCATCGACCTGCGCGCGCGCCTCGAGCGCACGTGCTGGCCGGACGAGCCGCCGCTCGACCCCTGGTCGACCGGCACGAGCCTTGCATACCTGCAAAACCTGGCAACGTACTGGAAGGACGAGTTCGACTGGCGCGCGCAGGAAACCCGGATCAACGAGCTGCCGCAGTTCAAGGTGCCGCTCGCCGGAATCGACCTGCACTTCATCCACGTCGAGGGGCGCGGCACGAACCCGCTGCCGCTCCTGCTGCTGCACGGCTGGCCGGGGTCGATCGTCGAGTTCCTCGACCTGATCCCGCTGCTCACCGAGCGCTTCACCGTGGTCGCGCCGTCGCTGCCCGGCTATACGCTTTCGTTCCAGCCGGGCCAGCCGCGCTTCGGGGTCGAGGAGATGGCCGATGTCTGCGCGGCGCTGATGAGCGACGTGCTCGGCTACCGGCGCTTCGGCGCGCAGGGCGGCGACTGGGGCGCGTTCGTCGCCTCGCGCCTCGCGGCGCAGTACCCGGAGCGTCTGGCCGGCGTGCACCTGAACCTGCTCGCGCTGCCGCGCGACCCGCAACCGTTCGACGATCCGACCGCGCAGGAACGCGCGTATCTCGAGCAGCTCAAGCGCTTCGCGCGCGAGGAGACGGGCTACCAGTGGATTCAGGGCACAAAGCCGCAGACGCTCGCCTACGGCCTGACCGACTCGCCCGCCGGGCTCGCCGCCTGGATCGTCGAGAAGTTCAGGAGCTGGAGCGACTGCGGCGGCGACCCGGAGAACGCGATCTCGCGCGACGACATGCTGGCCAACATCTCGCTCTACTGGTTCACGGGCGCGATCGGCTCGTCGTTCTGGCCGTACTACGCGCGCCGGCACCGCCCCTGGCCGATCGGCCAGGGAAAAACGGTCGGCGTGCCGCTCGGCTACGCGCAGTTCCCGAAAGAGATCCTCACGCCGCCGCGCTCGCTCGCTGCGAAGCTATACACCGACATCCGCCGCTGGACCGAGATGCCCAAAGGCGGCCACTTCGCCGCCCTCGAGCAGCCCGAGGCGCTCGCCGCGGAGATCGGCGCGTTCTTCACCGGCCTGGGCTAGCCGGAAGACTTCTTCTTGAGCGGCCCGATCGACCAGGCGCCGCTGCCGGTGAGCGCGAGCGCGAACATCGCCGCTGCCCAGAAAATCGGGTATTCCCAGCCGCCGCCCTTGGCCGTGAACACCCAGCCGTTGTGCCAGTGGACGGTGGAGATGACGAGAAGTTCGATGCCGAGCAGCGCGGCCGCCGGGCGCACGCACAGGCCGATGATCAGCAGCACGCCGCCGACCAGCTCGAGCGCAAAGGCCACGTAGGCGAGCCAACCGGGAAAGCCGATCGCCGCGAAGAACTTCACCGTCCCCGGCAGGGTGAAGACGAGAAGCTTGGTCAGTGCGTGCGCAATGAACAGCGCGCCGGAAACGACGCGCAGCAGCAGGGCGCCGTAGGGCGCGGTGCGTGCATCGATCATGTGACCCCCTCCTGTGAGTTGTTGTCGGGCGCGCCAAGTCTACCCCCGGAATAAACCGGCGCGTACTGCGGTCTTGCAATGTGAACAACGACGGAGGGCGCGATGTCAGCTTCAATCGATCGCAGGGATTTCCTCAAGCTCGCCGGGCTGGGCGGCGCGGTATTCGCCTCGGGCCTCGCAAGCGGCGCCGAGCGCTACGCTGCTGCGGCGCAAAACGAGTTCTTCTTCGTGCAGCTCTCAGACGCGCACTGGGGCTTCGAGGGCCCGGTGATCAATCCGGACGCACGCGGCACGCTGCCCAAGGCGGTCGCCGCTGTGAACGCGCTCGCCGCGCAACCGGACTTCATCGTCTTCACCGGTGACCTCACGCACACCACCGACGACCCGGTCGAGCGGCGACGGCGGCTCGGCGAGTTCCGCGACATCGTGCGCGGGCTCAAGGTGCGCGACGTGCACTTCATGCCCGGCGAGCACGATGCGTCGCTCGACCACGGCGCGGCCTTCGGCGAATTCTTCGGCGCGACGCACTACACTTTCGACCACAAGGGCGTGCACTTCATCGTGCTCGACAACGTGTCCGACCCGGCCGCGCGCATCGGCGAGGCGCAGCTCGCATGGCTCGAGGCTGATCTCGCGCGCCAGGCGCGCGACGCGCGCATCGTGGTGTTCACGCACCGGCCGCTGTTTCCCCTCTATCCGCAGTGGGACTGGGCGACGCGCGACGGCGACCGCGCGCTCGCGCTGCTCATGCCCTACAGAGACGTGACCGTGTTCTACGGCCACATCCACCAGGAGAACCACACCCGCACCGCGCACATCGAGCACCACTCGGCGCACTCGCTCATCTTCCCGCTGCCGGCGCCGGGCTCGCAGCCCAGGCGCGACCCGGTCAAGTGGGACGCCGCGCATCCGTATCGCGGCCTGGGGTGGCGCGAAGTCGAGGCCGAGGCGCAGCCGCCTGCGTATGCGATCAGCGAATTCCCGGTGAAAGCCTGAACCATGATCGACCGCCGCCGCTTCATCGCAGGCGCCGCCGCGGCCGCAGTCGCGGCCGCCGCCGAGCGCGTCCTGTCGGCCGCGCCCGAGCCGGTGATCCGCGTCACCGCGCGCCGCTTCGTGTTCCTGCCGAACGTGCTCACGCTCAAGCGCGGCGTGCCGGTGACGCTCGAACTCACCAGCGCGGACGTGGTGATGGGCTTCAGCGCGCCGGACTTCAACGTGCGCACCGACATCATTCCCGGCCAGGTGGCGCGCCTGCGCTTCACGCCGGACAAGGTCGGCGACTTCACCTTCCTGTGCGACATCTTCTGCGGCGACGGCCACGAGGGCATGAACGGCACGCTGCACGTGGTCGCCTGAGGCGCGGCGCCGGAGTACCATGGCTCCCCCTTGAGCGATCGCCGCAGCCGCTTCGAGCAGCTCGTGCTGCCGCACCTGGACGCGGCCTACAACCTCGCGCGCTGGCTGACCCGCAACGATCATGACGCCGAAGACGTGGCGCAGGAGGCGATGCTGCGCGCCTACCGCTTCGCCGACGGGCTGCGCGGCGAAGCGCGTCCGTGGCTGCTCGCCATCGTGCGCAACGCCTGCATGAGCTGGCTGCGGGCGAACCGGCCGGCGGAGCTCGCGGGCGCGCTCGACGCCGATGCGGCCGATGCGGAGCCCGATCGCGCCGACGGCCCGGAGGCGCTTGCCGCGCGCGCGATCGACCGGCGCTTGCTGAACGAGGCGATCGCGGCGCTGCCGCCGCACTTCCGCGAGGTGCTGGTGCTGCGCGAGCTGGAGGAGCTCGCCTACAAGGACATCGCGCGCATCGTCGATGTGCCGATCGGCACGGTGATGTCGCGCCTCGCGCGCGCGCGCCGGCTGCTCGCCGATTCGGCGCGCGTGATCGCCAGGGCGGCGAAAGCGAAGGTGGCCGAATGATCCCCCAGGAAGCGGCACGACTCCTGCACGCGTACCTGGACGGCGAGCTCGACCCGGCCAACAGCCGCGCGCTCGAGGCGCAGCTCGCCGAGAGCGCCGAGCTGCGCGCGGCGCTCGAGCGCCTGCGCGCGCAGTCCGAGGCGATCCGCGCCTCCGCGGACTACCACGCGGCGCCGGCGGCGCTGCGCGCGCGGCTGGGCGCCGCGCTCGGCGAAGGCGGGGGCGCGCGCCGCTCCTGGATGCGCGCCTGGCGCGGCGCGGCGGCGCTCGCCGCGGGCGCGGCGGCCGGCGTGCTGCTCACGCTGTGGCTCCTGCGGCCCGCCGCGGACGCGGGCCTCGCGCGCGAGCTGGTCGAGAGCCACGTGCGCGCAACGCTCGGCGGGCGCCTGTACGACGTCGCCTCGTCCGACCAGCACACGGTCAAGCCCTGGCTGAGCGCGCGCCTGCCGTACTCGCCGCCGGTTGCCGACTTCTCGCAGCACGGCTTCGAGCTCGTCGGCGCGCGGCTCGACTTCGTCTCCGGGCGGCGCGTCGCGGTCCTGGTGTACCAGCGGCGCCGGCACATGATCGACGCCTACGTCTGGCCGCAGGCCGGGGCGCCGGCGGTGCGCGCGGGCGAGCGCGACGGCTTCAACGTCGAGCCGGTGTCGCACGACGGCATGCGCTTCATGCTGGTGTCGGATCTCAACCGCAACGAGCTGGGCGACCTGGCGCGGCTTATCGCCGCGGCGCAGTGAGCTAGAAGAGCTCGCGCAGCTTCCTGCCGACTCGCCACACCGAGAGGAATAGCAGCGCGCCGCGCGCGCCGTGCGCGAGCAGTCGGCGCGGGCCGAGCGCGAGGGCGAGCACGGCGCCGAGCGCGACGAGCAGCGGCCGCGCGGTGGCGAGGCGCGCCGCGCGCGCGGCAGGCTCGACGAACCACAGCCCCTCGCGCAGCTCGGCGGCGTCGAGCGCGAGCTGCGCGCGCTGCGCTTCCGATGCGGCGAGCAGCGCCGTGCGCCGCGCGACGACCGTGTCGAGGTGCGCCCTCATTCGCGGCTCAAGGTGTCGTGGTCGCGCGCGAGCTCGGAAAGCGTCGACTGGAACAGGCGCGGGCGCGCTTTCGCGCGCGCGCGGAAGCCGACGATCGCCACCGCCGCGGCGATAAGCGAGACAACGCCGATCAGGCCCGCGACCAACAGGCGGTGCGTATCCCAGAAGATCGCCATCAGCGCGAGCCCGCACAGCAGGAACGCGGCGGCGGAGAGCACCACCGCGCCCACGCCCCACAGGAGCAGCGACAGCAGCCGCTCGCGCTGCTCCTCGAGCTCGGTGACGGCGAGGTCGAGCCGCGTGTGCGCGAGCGCGACCAGCGACGCGAGCGTGCGCCGCAGCGACGCGAACACGCCGGCTTCCGGCGCGGGTCCGGAATCGGCCATCGCGCGGGACTACTTGCGCCCGATCAGGATGCCGAGCAGCAGCGCGAAGCCCGCCGCGACGCCGATCGACTGCCAGGGGTTGTGGTGCACGTACTCGTCGGTCGCCTTGACCGCCTCGCGCGAGCGCAGCGTGACCTGATCGCCGAGTGCCGCCATGCGTACCTTGGCCTGCTCCACCGAAGCCTGCGCTCGGGCGCGCACGGCGGCAACCTTCTCGGTCGCCGGCCCGGCGGTCGCCTTGAGCAGTTCCTCCGCGTCGCCCACCACCACCCGCAGATCGTCCATCAGTTTGTCGACCGTTACGTCCTTCATCGCATTCTCCATTGGCTGGTTCACGAGCACACGATAGCCCGGGGGCGGGGCGCGGATTTGAGCCAGATCAAGCGCCGGTCCGGCCAAGGCGTACCCGATGGCGTACCATCTGCCGGCAAGACCAAGGGGAGGGCACTCGCATGAAACACCTGCGCACGGCACTTTCGGCCGCCGGGATGTGCGCGGCGGCGCTTTCGACGTTTCCGGCGTTTGCGGACGACATTCCGGGCGCCAAGCCGGGCGACGATGCCATGACCTGCGAGCAGATCGGGGCGGAGCTCGCGCCCTACGCGCAGCAGATGGCGCCCACCGCGACCGCGCTGGGGCAGACCGGGCAGGAGCTGATCGCACGCGGAGAGCGGCGCGTGGCCGAGGCGACGCCCGCGCTTTTGGCGCTCACCGCGGCGGCGTCCGCCGCCTCCGCCGACCCGACCGGATTGAGCACCAAACCCCTCATCGCGGCCCACGAGGCCATGCAGCAGCGCGAGTGGAACCGCTCGATCGCCGAGGACAAGCCGCTCGTCGACCAGATGAACGCGCAGACGAACGCGGTAGTCGAGCAGGCGGCGCCGCTGCAGGCGAACCCGCGCATCCAGCGCCTGATGCAACTCGCACAAGATAAGAATTGCCACTGACCGACCTAGACCAGACGAAGAACACCCTCATCGACCTGGCGATCAGGTTCGGGCCGAAGCTGCTGGTCGCAATCCTGGTATTGGTCGCCGGCTACTACGTCGGGCGGTGGGTCGGCGCGGTCGTCGAGCGCTGGCTCGGAAGACTGCACCTCGAGCCGCCGGTGCGCCTGCTGTTCGTGCGGCTCGCGCGCCTGGTGGTGCTCGGCCTGTTCCTCACCGTCGCGCTGCAGAACCTGGGCGTCGACCTGCTGCCGCTGATCGCCGGCCTGTCGGTCGCGGGCGCCGCCGTCGCGCTCGCGATGCAGGGCGTGCTCGGCAATCTCGCGGCGGGCCTCACCATCATCTTCACCAAGCCGTTCCGCGTCGGCGAGTACGTCGCCATGGTCGGCGTCGAGGGGCGCGTCGAGTCGATCGACCTGTTCACCACCAAGCTGAGCCATCCCGACCGCTCGATGGTGGTGGTGCCGAACCGCAAGATCGTCGGCGAGATCCTGCACAACTACGGCGAGATCCGGCAGCTCGACCTGAAGGTCGAGATCGCGAGCGGCGCCGAGCTCGAGCGCGCGCTCGCCGCGATCGAAGAGGCGGTGGCCGGCAACGCGCGCGTGCTGCGCGAGCCGGCGGCGGTGATCGGCGTGGCGCAGCTCGCCGCCGGCACCATCGGCATCGCGGTCAAGCCCTGGGTGAAGGTGGCCGACTACGTCGCCGCGGGCGGCGAGCTGAACCTCGCGATCGTCGAGAAGCTGCGCGCGGCCGGCGTCGACTACCCGATGTCGGCGCGCAACGTGCGCCTCGTCAACGCTTGAGGGGCGCGTCGCAGGCACGCGCCGCCGCGCTCGGGCTGCTCGCGCTCGCCAACCTGTTCTGGGCGGGCAACTGGGTGATCGGCCGGCTGCTGCGCGGCGCCTTCGACCCGGTGACGCTCAACTTCCTGCGCTGGACGGTCGCGGCGCTCGTGCTCGCCCCGTTCGCGCTGCCCGCGGCGCTCAGGGCGCGCGGCGCGATCCGCCAATATGCCGGCGTGCTGCTGCTGCTCGCGTTCACCGGCGTCGCGCTGTTCCAGTTCCTCGTCTACCTCGGCCTGCGGTCGACCGGCACGATCAACGCCGTGCTGCTCAATTCCTCGATGCCCGTGTTCATGCTGATGGTCTCGTGGCTCCTCGAGCGCGAGCGCGGCACGCCGAGGCAAGTCGTCGGCATGCTCATCTCGCTCGCGGGGATCCTGGTCATCCTGTCGCAGGGCGAGCTCGCGAACCTGCTCGCGCTCCAGGTGCACGCGGGCGACGCCTGGATCCTGCTCGCGATGCCGGTGTGGGGCCTGTACTCGGTGCTATTGAAGCGCCGCCCGCCGGCGCTGAGCGGCGTCGCGTTCCTGTTCGTGATCTCGGTCGCCGGCGCGCTCATGCTCGCGCCGTTCGCGCTGCTGGAGGCCTGGCGCACGCCGCCGCACTGGCCCGGCGCCGCGCCCGCGGCGGGCGTCGCCTACGTCGCGCTGTTCGCCTCCGTCGCGGCGTTCATCTGCTGGAACCGCGGCGTCGCCGCGGTCGGCGCGAACACCGCGGGCTTCACGCTGCACCTGCTGCCCGCGTTCGGCACCGTGCTCGCGATGGCCTTCGCCGGCGAATCCTTCCACGCCTTCCACGCCGCCGGCATCGCCACCATCCTCGCCGGCGTGATCGTCGCGACGAAGGCGCCTAGCGGTTGACGAGCGCGCGCCGGATCACGCGCAGCTTCGCCTTCACCTTCTGCTCGTTCGCAAGGCCGATGCGCATCATGATCTTCTGTCCGGCCGAGCGCTCCTCCAGCGCCGGGTCGGCGAAGGTGTACAGCACTTTCGGCTGCGCGAGCACGATCGCGTCCTGCGGCTCCGGCGCCGCGAGCAGATCGTCGATCGTCTGGAACAGGCGGTCGTTGAAATAGCGGTTCGGGTAGCCGAGATCCTCGTAGGCCTTCTGGAAGAGCGGATAGAAGTACACGTACGCTCGTACCATGTTCTTCACCGGCAGCGCGTCGAACAGCGCCACGTACGCGTCGTAGCGCGCCGCGTTCGCCGCGCCGATCGTCATCGTGTCGTTCGTCTTGTCCACCACGAACGCGCCCGCCACCGGCTTCACCGGCATTACCTTCTCCGGCGCGTAGTGGCGCGGCAGGTTGTCCACCGTCGCCACGATGCGCGTGATCACGCGGTCCGCGTACAGATACTGCGCCACCGCGTCCGGCCCGATCAGCCCCGCGATCGCCTGCAGGATCTGCTGGTCGCTGCCCTCGAGCGTCGGCAAAGGCTCCGGAGTCTTCGCCGGCGCCTGCTCCTCGGCAGGCGGCTCCGACACGATCGGATGCTCGATCGCCGGCGGCGCCTGCACCTGCGGCGCGGGCGCCGGAACGGGAGCGGGCTGCGGCGCCGTGACAGGCGCGCCCGGCGGCTTCTGCTGAATCTCCTGCCAGAACCAGTACGCGCCGCCGACCGCGATCACGACGATCGCGCCGAGCAGCCACCACACCAGCTTTCCGCGACCTGACGACTTCTCCAGCCAGTACGGCGCGCCCTCGCTGCGAGGTATGACCTTCTCTAGTTCACTTCCGGGTTCGCCTTCCATGGGCGAGAGGATACTCGCGGCAGATGACGCTTTCCAGCGCGCGACGCTCCCGCAGCAGCTCTTGCTTGCGCGTCGCCCGGAGCGAAAGCTTAGGCGTCACCTCGCACGAGAGGCACCAAGAATGTGTGAAGCACTCCCATCGCGATGACACCTCCTATTACTGCAACAATTCCAAGCGGCAGATTTTCGGAGTTCATGAGAACAAAACCGCCCAGAAACGCCGGGATCGCCGCGAGGATCCCCGTCCAATGCGCTGCCACCGGTTTCCCGCACGATTGACACTTGACCACGCGCCCGGGACCGAGTGCAGATTTTCGCCAGAGGCTCATGGCGGCACGATTGCAGTGAGGACATGCGACCATCGACGTGACCTCTAACGTTCTGATCCCCGCCCAAATTGCTCGGACAGGCGCTTCACGGTCTCGGGCTCTCCACGGACGCGCAGCAGCGCGCCCTCGCCGTCGGCGCGTTCCTCGAGCACCTCGCAGGTCGCGAAGACCTCCCCGCGCATTTTCTGCGCGGCCCAGGGGAGGAAGAGTTCGGCCTCGACGAGGTCGCGCTGGAAGAACGCGGCGATCGCCTGGTGCAGCTTCGCGATATCGCCCTCGCGGCGCGCGCTCATCACGATGCATCCGGGATGTTTTGCGCGCAACGCTGCCTCGTCGCCGCCTCGGTCGATCTTGTTGAAGACGAGCAGGCGCGGCACGTCCTTCGCGCCGATCTCGTCGAGCACTTCCTCGGTCACCGCGAGTTGGCGCTCGAAGCCGGGATCGCTGGCGTCCACGACGTGGACGAGCAAAGAAGCCTCGAGCGCCTCGTCGAGCGTCGACTTGAACGATGCGACGAGCCCGTGCGGCAGGTTCTTGATGAAGCCGACCGTGTCGCTGACGAGCACGCGTGGAATCGTCTCCGGATGGAGGGCGCGCACGGTGGTATCCAGCGTCGCGAAAAGCTTGTCCGCCACCAGCGCTTCGCTTCCCGTGAGGGCGCGCATCAGGGTGGACTTGCCCGCATTCGTATATCCGACGAGCGCGACGCGCGCGAGCCCCTGGCGCTCCTGCCGCCTGGCGCGCTGCGTCTTGCGCTCGAGGACCATCGCGTCCAGCTCCTTCTGCAGCTCGGAGATGCGGTCACGGATCTTGCGCCGGTCGAGCTCCCTGTCCGACTCGCCGCCGCTGCGGCCGCCGACGCCGCTGCGCTGCCGGCCCTGCGGGCCGGCGAGCTTGGCGGCTTCGCGCAGGCGCGGCGCCATGTAACCAAGGCGCGCGATCTCGACCTGCACGCGCGCGGCGCGCGAGCGCGCATGCCGGTGAAAGATCTCGAGGATCACCATGGTGCGGTCCATCACCTCGCAGCCGACCTCCTTCTCGAGGTTGTGCGCCTGCGAGGGGGAGATCTCGTGGTCGATGAGGATCACGTCGGCGGAGCGTTCCTCCAGCAGCAGGCGCAGCTCCTCGCGCTTGCCGAGCCCGAAGTACGCCGTCTTGTCGAACCCGGCGCGCTTCTGCGTGAACGTGGCGACGACCTCGAAGCCGAGCGTCTTCGCGAGCTGGCGCAGCTCGGCCAGCGAGGCATCGAACTCGAGGTCGCTCACGCTGGACAACTGCACGGCCGCCACGATGGCGCGTGGCGATTTCTGGGCGACTTCTTGCGTCATGGTGCACGGAGCCTACCAGCAAAGCCGACCCACGCTATCAGGCCCCAGGGCAGCACCGCGTCCGTCGATAGCCCAACCGGGCTCGGAAGCTTCTATGTCATCTCGTTTCGTCCGGTGGCAGGATCCTCACGCGACCGGTTTCGATCTCGTAGACCGCGCCGACGATCTTCATTCGCCTCTCCGCCATGCGCGCTTGCCCTTCCGGAGAATCCAGGATCTGGCGAACGGTCCACCGCACGTTGCTTTCGACGGCACGCGACGTCTGTTCTTCGGGAGAAAGCGTCGAATCGAGATCCGGAAGTCCCGGGAGGATGTTCGCCAGAAGCAGCTGAACCCGGGAACGAAACTGCTCCCCCTCGTGCTTCGCCGCCAGCGCCGCGGTGATCGCCCCGCAACCCTCGTGGCCGAGGATCACGAACAACGGAGTCTCCAAGTACGATCCCGCATACTGCAGCGATCCAGCGATTTCCGGCGAGAAAACGTTGCCCGCGACGCGGATGACGAACAGTTCTCCCAGGCCGGCATCGAAAATCCACTCGGGCGGCACGCGAGAGTCGCTGCAGCCGAGGACCGTCGCGTAGGGGCGTTGGGCCTTGGCGAGATCGGGGAGGGTCTCTCGCCGGAAGGCGGACCTACGGGTCTCGCCCCGGAGAAACCTCTGATTCCCTTCGATCAGCCGCCGCAGCGCATCATCGGCGGAGAGTCGAGTGTTTTCATGGGTTGTCGTCATTGCGCGACCTAGTGTTAGCTGCAGGATGACCCCGCTGCGCATCGCCGTTAGATGCCAAAGTCATACGGCTGCTGCGAGGGCGAGCTACGCAAACCGACTCCGTCCGCAATCGCCCAAGAGGGACCTTCGACGATTCCGCGCGCTACTTCTCCTGAGGTTTCGGAGTCCGGGTATGCAGAGCGAAATTCTTGGAAACGGTCGCGGCCTCGGTTGGCAAATAGAACGCAGCTCCACTGGCTTCGACGATATCCATGATCCGCAGCAGAAGTTCTTCCTGAATATCGAGGAAGGCACCCTCATCGCGAGTTGGCACATACGCAAAGGCCTCCACCTCGAAGGAGGCGTCGCCAAACCGGATCAACCGGGTCGTGATGGTTGCAGGCTCGAGTTTGGCCTGTTCCAGCATCATTTTTCTGATCTCCGCGAGCACATGGCGAAGCTGGTCGGCCGTGGTTTCATATCCCAACCGAATTTTGTGACGGAAGAGAAATTTGTCGCGCCGGGCCAGATTTCCAATACTTGACGCGGCGAGCTGCCCATTCGGAACGCTGACCAAGGCCCGGTCGGCGGTGCGAATCTGCGTGGAGCGCAGACCGATGCTTTCGACGCGGCCCTCAATAGTCCCTGCCTGGCAGTTGTCACCGACCTGGATGGCTTCATCAGCAACGACCATAACCGTGCCGAAGAGGTTCTCGATCGTCTTCTGGGCGGCGAACGCAAACGCGATTCCGCCAATGCCGAGTCCGGCAACGACGGCCGTAAGCTCGATGCCCAAACTGCGCAGGATCAGGAATAAGCCGGCAACGAGCCAGACACCCGCAAGCAGCCAGTTGGATAGTTCGACTGTCGCGATCTTGCCCGGCGACCCAAGCTGTCGCAGCTGCCGAACCTTCAATCGAGCCAAAAATTTCGTCAACCGAACCATTAACCAGCAGGCAGCTACGATGATGAGCACGTTGGCGATAGAGGTGACGAAAATGCGCCCCTCCGCCGTGGGGGCCTGCGAGGCGACGATGCGCGCCAGGAGAGAGAAGATCAAAACGGACAGCAGCCATTTGATCCGGGCCAGCATGCTTTCTTCGGGTTTCGTGCTATGGCGCAGGTCCAAAGGGCGAAGAAGTCTGAGAAGGCCCCGGGCGAGGAGCCACGCGATCCCCGCCAGGAGCGGAATGCTCACGAGCCCATTGAGCCACGTGAAAATCGGGTAAGACAGGAAGCGGATTTCTCTGAACGATTCCGGCCAGATCGCTTCGGACCACGGGAGATCGAGTTCGTTAGCCGCAGCGGTTACGCCAAGCAGGCTTTCGGCGGAGAAGAGCCAGATCGGCTGTGCATCGGGTGTCTTCGTGAGGCGAAGCACGACGTCCAGGCTTTCGCCATCAAATTTTGCCGTGCCCACTTTCTCCAGATTCGCGGGGAGACCGTCGTCCAGGCTTCCCGCAGGAGCTTTGCTCAAATCGTCCGGGCCGATTTTTAGGCCCCGGTTCAAGACCACACGGAGATTGCGCGCGAGTTCTGCCTTTTTCTTGGCGGACTGTTTGCCCTCCAGGTAATTGGAGGCAAGTTCATAGTCACCCTTGTTCGCCGCCTGCAGAAACCCGATCACCGTGCCGTAGGGCGTGCTCCGGCCTAGCGGATCTTCCGGCAACGGTTGTCGCTCGGCAGGTTTAGCGGCTGGTGCGGACGCGGGATCCTTTGCGCCGACCGCCGGGAAAGAGAAGGCAGCGAACGTCAGGGCGCAGCAGAGGAACAGAACGACCGAACTGCGACATCCAAAGATTTTCATAGCGAAGATACTCCGCCAGTGGCGCAGTTGAACCCCGGGGAAGCCTAGACGCACTGCTGTTCCGCCAAATAAGCCCCGCACTTCTTCACCCGCCGTAACCGTCCGGTTTCGTCACCGTCACGACATGGGCGCCGAGGAAGACTATACCCGCTCCCCCAAGCCCGAATGCTTTGCGCGATCTCCTGTTGCTCTGGCGCATTTGCGCCCGGCTTAAGGCGCGCCCGCTGCGGCGCGTCGTCCTGCAAGCCGTTGTTCGGTGGCACGCACGCCGGGGGTCACGTCAACGCCATGGCGGCCGCCGCCGCATGCGGCACTACGTCGTAGGAATAGAGCTGCTTGCGGAACTCGGCGTGCGCGGCGAGTTGGGCGTCTCGGACGACAAGATCTGCGTGGGCAGAGTCAACCCGCAGCCCGTGCTGACGCGCGCCGAGCTGGACCTGCGCCACTCTTTCGCGGCGAAGCCGTTCATAGGCCAGCAGCGCCGCCGGAACGGCCGCATTTTCCACGCGACCCAGGATCGTCGCGAGCGCGATGCCGTCCTCGATCGATTGGTTTGCCCCCTGGCCCAGATGCGGAAGCATCGGGTGTGCCGCGTCACCGAGTAGCGTCAACCGCCCCTTGGTCCACGTCAGGAGCGGCTCTCGGTCATAGAGCGCCAATCGGAAAGTCTTGTCGACTGTTCTCAACACGGAGGAGATGCGCGCGTCCCAGCCTTCGAACTCGCGCCGCAGCGCCTCTGGGTCGCCGACCGCCGACCACGATTCCTTCATCTCCTCGTCAGTCGGCACGAAGCCTACGTAGTTGACCATTAGTCCATGGCGCACGGGGAAGACGAGGAAGTGCTTGGACGGGCCCGCCCACATTTGCCAGCGGTCCGTCGGCCAGTCCGGCAGGCGCTCGTGCGAGACGAGGCCACGATAGCACATGGTGCCGTGGAAAACCGGCGTCGACCGCGGAAAGACATAGGGTCGAAGCGCCGAGTGGATACCGTCGGCGCCGACGACAACATCGCCTTCGGCGAAAGCGCCATTGCTGAACTGCACTCGGGCGAGGTCGCCGACCTGCTCGAAGCCGATGGCACGGTGTCCGCAGCGCACTACCCCGGCGGGCAGGGCTGCGGCGAGCAAGGCGACGAGATCCGCGCGGTGCATGCCAAAGCAGGCATTCCAGCCGGATGAGTCGGTCACCTGGACGGGGGCGATGGGCGATCCGTCGTGGCGAAAGTAATGCGACTTCGGGCCCACGCGGGCGCCGCATTGCTCGACCGCAGGGCCAAGTCCGACCCGCTCGAGGTGGCGCACGCTGTTTGGCGTGAGGAAAACACCAGCGCCAACCTCGCCCAGCGCCGGCGCCTGCTCGTACAGCGATATGTCCACGCCATGCGTGATCAGCGCCTTGGAGGCGAACAAGCCGCCGATGCCGCCGCCGATGATCACGACACGAAAGCGGTCTCCATTCATCTTGGCATTCTGGGCGGATGCGCTAAGCGTCTGCTTGGGGTAGTGAGCAGCCCGTGCTGTGATCGGCCTACCGAACGTTCACGCCCACGAGCGCGCGCAGCCGAACCTCGGCAATGCGCGACGCTTAAGCGCGCGACTCTGTGGGGCGTGGGGTTAGAAGGCCGACTCCTCGGAACTGAAGTCACTGCTTCGAGACTCCACGCCGTCGAACGATTGTCAGAGCATGGATCAGCGCCGCAATGACGGCGAAGAACCACGCAACCATGGCTATGAAAAGTCCGCTACCGTGTTCATTGATCAATGGCACGTTCATTGCCGAGGCCAGGAACAGCAATACCGTGGTTCCGACGAGCCAGATGACAACCACTATCGGAATCATTAGTAGTGGAGGCAATCTGTCCAGCATCCGTGGCCTTCTAACGTGAAGTGGGCAGCCGAAAAGACGGAATGCACTCGGTGCTATTCGTGGCTCGCGCCACAGATCTTTCAAGAAACATCTGCCTGTCTCGGAATCCGAATACCAGTGATTTCTTTATACGGGTAAGTGGGCGTCTTGCGTCTCGCCTGGCCGACCCGTTGCGCGGAACGGTACTCGCCACCACGCAACGCGTCCATACGCCGACGGTGCTAAGGCCCATTTTTGAGACGAAGGGGTAAGGAGCGCGGGTCGGCGTGAGCCGAATTGCGCTCAGGCCTTGCGCAGGCAGGCCTCGAGTTGCTCGATGGCGGTGCGCGCGAAGGTCCACATGTTGGCTTCGCGATCCGCGCTTCCTGTTTCGAGTGTGATGACGGTTTCGACCGGCCCGGCGACGGCGACGCAGGCGTGCCCCGCGGCGTCGCCGTAGCGGTTGCCGGTGGGGCCGCTCGCGCCGGTTTCGGCGAGCGCCCAGGTGGCGCCGAGCTTGGCGCGGATGCGCGCGGCCATGAGGCGCGCGAAGGGCTCGCTCGCTGAGCGGATGCCCTTCATGTCTTCCTTGCTTAGGCCGAGCAGGTGCTCGCGCCCGGCCTGGGTGTAGATGACTAGGCCGCCGAGGTAGTAGGCGGAGGCGCCGGGCACGGCGACGAGCGCGGCGTTGATGAGGCCGCCGCAGGAGGATTCGGCGACCGCGAGCGTTTCCTTGCGCGCTTTGAGGAGCGCGCCGACTTCCTGGCCGAGGCGGGTGAGGGCGTCCATCGTTCTAGACGACGAGCATGCCGCCGTCGACGAGGATCGACTGGTCGGCTCTAACCGGCTGGTTCATCCGTCAATTATGCATTCGGTAAGCGATCCGTCATCTGCCCGTAGGGCGTGGGGAGGCACGCTGTCCCGGTCGTTTCGCAAAAGGAGGATCGCATGAAGCTGCTAGGCAAGGCCGCCCTGCTGGCGCTGGTGCTGATCGTTTCCGCCGGCGCCTTTGCGACGCCGGAACACGACACTCGGCGCATCGACCCGCGCCACGTGAGCGAGCAGGGCGTGCCGGACGATTTCATCTTCGCCGCGGAATACACCTGGCTGCGGCTGCGTTAGTCATGGGTGAGGACCATGAGAACCACCTTGCTCGTCGTCCTGCTGGTCGCGGCGGTCGCTGCGCTCGCCGTGCTGCTGCGCGCAGCGCCGAACGACCCGCGCACGCTTCCCTCGGCAGGCGAGCAGTTCGATCGCAGCGACGTGCCCTGGCAGGCGCCGCCGACGATCGACCCGGACAACCTGCGCGGCTTCTGACGCGCGCTACTTGAGGTGCTTGGCGAGGAAGTCCATGGTGCGGCTCCACGCGAGCTTCGCCGCAGCCGGGTCGTACTGCAGGATCGGCAGCTTCTTCGGGCTCGCTTCCTCGTTGGCGAAGGCGTGCTTCGCCTTGTAGCGGTGGAACTCGAAGCCGACCTTCGCCTCGCGCAGCTTCTTCTCCAGCTCGTCTACCTTGGCGATCGGGAACGCGCCGTCCTCGGTCGCCCAGTGCGCCATCAGCGGCTTTTTGATCTTCGCTGCGTCGACGTACTCGAGCGGCGGATAGCCGTACCACACGACCTCGGCGTCGGCCTCAGGCACGTGCACCGCGGCGAGCAGCGTGAGCGCGCCGCCCATGCAGAAGCCGGTGACGCCGGCCTTGGCGCTGCCCGAGCCCTTCAGGTACTGCACGGCGCCGCGCACGTCCTGGCCCGCGGCGTCGCCGAAATTGAGGCCCTTCATCAGGTGCTCGGCCTCGTTCGCCTCGAGCGCGACCTTGCCGCGGTACAGGTCGGGCACCAGCGCGCGGTAGCCGTCCGCCGCGAGCTTGTCGGCGACGCGCTTGATCTGGTCGTTCATGCCCCACCACTCCTGGATCACCACGACGCCCGGCGCCTTCGCGCCCTGCGCGGGCTCGGCGAGGTAGCCGTTCACGCTCTTGCCGTCGGGCCGCTTGTAGCTGATCGTCTTTCCCATCGCATCCTCCTCAGGTTGGGGGGTCATTTCACCAAAGCTTGGCGCCGCGCGCCAGCAGGGTCTTCGTTCCGGGGTAGGCCGCGCGCTGCACGTTGCTTTTCTTGCCCGCGTCGCCCCAGGGCTCGAGCGCCACGGCGCGCCGCATGAAGCTGTCGGAATCGACCACCCAGTAGCCGCCGAGCGTCGTGACGCCGCGCGCGAACAGCGGCTCGGGAAAGCAGCTCGCCGAAGGCCCGATGAGCGCGAGCGCCTCGGCGTGGCGGCAGCTCGCCAGGATCTCCTCGAGCGTGTCGTTCAGCAGCACGGTGCTGGTCGACACGATCTTGTTGCAGGCCGCGAGCCGGCGCGCATCGAGCGTGACCGACAGGCCCGGGGCTTCCTGCACGAGCTCGGCGCGCAGCTCCACCACGGTGAGCGGCAGGCCGAGCGCGCGCACGTGCTCGACGAGCGGCGGGAAGAAGCCGATCATGCCGACGCGGTCGCCCGGGCCGATGCGCAGCGAGCCGAGCGAGTCGGCGGCGAGCTCGGGCTCGTAGCTGGCGCGGCGGAACACGTGCTGCGTGATCGCGTTCACGGCCGCCAGCCCCCAGGCGCGCTCGGCCGGATCGTCGCTCGCGAACAGCCGCGCCACCTCGAGCGCCGGCCGTCCGGCGAACTCGCCGGGCGGGCGCGCGTGCATGCGCGCGAGCGTGTCGCCGAGCAGCACGAACGAGGTGCCGATGCTGCCGTCGAGGAGCCGCAGCGCGCAGAATTCGCCGGGCTTACCGAGCCCCTTGCGATCGGGCGGAAAGATCGCCTGCGCCGCCTCGGGCAGCGGCAGGGCGGCGGCGGCCTCTTCGACCAGCTCGAGCAGCTCGCGGATGACGGGCGGCATGGGCGCTAGTCGCGTAACTCGTACGCCTTCCGGTAATACCGGTACCAGCTGCGGGTGCGTTCGTCGCCCGGCAGGTGCTCGGCGAGGAACTTGAGCTCGGCGAGCATGCTCTCGGCGCGCGAGTCGTTCAGGTAGAGGTCCATCAGCCGCCAATGATAGGCAAGCGTTTGCGGCGCGAGCGCTTCGGCCTTTTCGTAATAGGCGATCGCCTTGGTGATCCAGTCCATTTCGAATAGATAGAGATCGCCCAGGGACGCGTAGCCGGCCGCGTCGTCCGGCGCGGCGCGAATCCGTTCCTCCAGGGCCTCGACGCGCTCGCCGAGCGCGAACGGGTAGCGGGGCGGCGCAGGCGTGAGCACGCGATCGCCGTAGATCGCCTGCGCCATGTTCGGAACGCGCAGGGCGCGCAGCTGGCCGAGGAACGGGTTGTCGGCGTACTTCACGAAGAAGTCGATGTTGTCCTCGAAGCGGTGGAAGTACGTCCAGGACTTCGGTTCGTCGACGTACCACAGGCCGTCGGTGCCCCGTCGCAGCACGACCGGGAGGTTCGACTTGCCTGGCCTCGGGACGGCAAGCGCGAGATCTCCTGCGTACAGCAGCCGCAAGGGGGCGGCCGCGTCGAGAAAGCTGAAGATCCGCTCCTCCTGCGCTTCGTCGCGCGGCACCACCGCGCGGAAGATGCGGCTCCCTTCGGTGAGCAGGGGAAGCCGCGGGTCGCCCACTCCCTGGGCGAGCGAGAGCAGGTAGCGCCTCAGCGTCGCTTGCGCGTCCGCCGACGGAGCGAACTCGCGAAGCTGTGCCGGCGGAAGGCGCCGGATCGCACGCTCGTAGTCCTCGAGCGTGCGCTCGTACCCATGAACCAGCGCGCCCGCCCCGCCCGAGAGGAATTCGGCGTTCAGCCAGCCGGGCCGCGCCAGGGGGCGGGCCTGGTCCCTCGTACCCATGCCGCGCAGGTTCGTTGTGATGATGAGCTCGGAGATGAAGTCCTGCGGCACCTCGGACAGCATGTAGGTTCTGGCCGCCTCCTCGAGATCGTGGCAGAAGATGTCGGGAATTTCTCCCTCGAGCGCATACGAGACCTCGATCTTGAGCAGGTTCTCCTTCGCGCTGTACAGATACAGAACGCCCCGGCCGTTGCGCCGCTCGCCGATCCTGAATCTGGAGAAATAGTCTGCCGCCAGGTCCTCGATGCGCGTTCCCGGCGGCAGCGCCGGCAGCAGGATCAGGGCATTCTCGATCCCGGACTTCTTCTCGGCGAGCTTGAGGCTCATCCTGAACGCGAGATCGAAGTCGTGTCGCGGCGTCTCGTTGATCAGGAGGTACTTGCTCCGCTGCGGTGCCTGCGCATGCTCGAACAGTCCGCCGGCCGCGGCGAGCAGCGCCAGGCACAGTCCCGCGATGACAATGCGCTTTGGCACTCGGCGCGGACGCTAGCGGAGGGGAGTCGCCGTCTTCGACCTAGTCACTGCCGAAAACGGTTGTCTTCTTGCCGTCGCCGGAATAGTTGACCAGATACGGCTCGCTCGAGCCCACATTCAGCCCGTAGATCGAGCGGTCGCGGCCCTGGCTCTTCAGCACGACGACCGGGTCCTCCTTTCCGTAAAGCCGGAAAATTCCTGCCGCGTGCTGTTGCGTGTCGTTCAGCACGACGAACGGATATTCGCTTTCGGCCGGCGCATAGAGACCGAGCACGAGCCGGTTTCGCCCCGCCGTGTCGTAGAAGAACAGTCCCGGTCCTCCGTCTGGCGACATGGCGAGTATCGCCCGCGTCCTGCCGCCGCTGTCGACGAGTTCGATTCTGCGGGCGGTCACCACCCCCGAGGGCGTCGCGGCGGTCGCGGACGGCAAAGACGCCGGCACGGGCCCGCCGCGCTCGAGGCGACTTGCCGCGTATGCGCCTGCCAGGCCCGCCAGAAAGCCCGCCAGCACTGCTCCAAGATACCCGTTGCGCATGGCCAAAACTCCCTCTCATATCGCGGCAATTGCAGGGATTTCATTAGAAGCCGGCCATGCGGGACGCGCAAGCCAAATTGCCTGCCCGGCCGCACAGTCAATGGTTCACCGCGTCGGTTACAACTTGTTGCATTCTGCATAGGTACGGCGCCAAGTGCGGTCCTAGAATCGGTACATGACTTTGCTGAGTGAGGAATTTCGCATGCTGCGCATCTTGGCGTTGTTCGCACTTCTGCTCCCGTTCGGCGTGTCGCAGGCGCAGGAAGGTCCCGATCCTTCCTTCCCGACTCCGCCGCGCATCAGCCTGCTCGACGGTGAGGCGTCGTTCTGGCGGCCCGGCGCGCCGGACTGGTCGCAGGCGGTGCTGAACACGCCGCTCGAATCCGGCGACTCTCTGTCCACGGGGCCCGATACCACCGCGGAGGTGCAGGTTGGCCCGCACGCCTACCTGCGCCTGCGCGACGAAACGCAGGTCCAGGTGAGCGACATCGAGTCCGACTACCTGCAGATCAAGCTCACCGGCGGCGAGGCCTCGCTCGACGTGCGCGAGATCGCCCCCGGGCACACGATCGAGGTGGATACGCCGAACGCGGCCTTCACCGTGGAACGCAGCGGCTACTACCGGCTGAACGTCGACGAGGACTCGACCAGCTTCGTCACGCGACGCGGCGGCACGGCGCAGGTCACGCCCGCGGGCCAGGGTGAGACCCGCATCGACCCCGGCGAAGAGCTCGTGGTGAGCGGCACGGACGAGGCCACGCTGCAGGGCTACGCGGCTCCGGAGCAGGACGAATGGGACCGCTGGAACTACGAGCGCACCGATTACCTGCGCGATTCGCCTAGCGCGCGCTACGTCCCGGCGGGCGTGTACGGCGCGGCCGATCTCGATCGGTACGGCATGTGGCGCCGCGTGGAGCCATACGGTCAGGTGTGGATCCCGACCTCGGTTCCGGCGGGCTGGGCTCCGTACAGCGCGGGGCACTGGATCTACGATCCGCTGTTCGGCTGGACCTGGGTGGACAACGCGCCGTGGGGCTACGCGCCGTTTCACTACGGGCGCTGGGTGTACGCCCGTGGGTCCTGGGCGTGGGCGCCGGGTCCGCGCGTCGCGCGGCCGGTGTACGCGCCCGCGCTGGTGGCCTGGTACCACGGCGGGCCGGCGAGCGGCGGCGTGCGCGTGGGCTGGGTCGCGCTCGGCTGGGGCGAGCCGGTTTCGCCCTGGTGGGGGCCGTCCCACTTCGCCGGCCGTCCGTACTGGGGCGGCTGGGGCGGGCCGCGCGTGGTCACGAACGTCACGCACATCACTTACGTCAACGCGCGGTACCGCAATGCGGTGATCGCAACCGATTCGGACCGCTTCGGCCGCGGCGACCACGACTTCCACCGTGCCGCGCCGGAAGACGTGCGGCACTGGCGTCCGAGCGAGCGCGGCGTCGACGTGCGGCCGAGCGCCGCCAGCCTGGCTCCGGCCGAAGGCCACGCGGTGCGGCCGCCGCGGCAGGAGACCGAGCGGCGCGTCGTCGTTCTCCGTCCCGCGCGCGATCCGGGCGAGCGGCTGCAGGCCGCAGGCTTGCGGCCGCCGGAGCACTCCGGCCCGGCTCCGCGAATCGCCTCACCCGCGGCTTCACCCGCGCCGCAACCGGTCGTGATGCACCCGCGCGAACGCGAGCGTGGTCGCGAGCAGGCCGATCTGCGGCCTGCGGCGAATGGCTTTCACGGGAATGCGGCTCCCGCGATACCGAGTCCGCACGCAACTGCGCGCGGGCCCGAGCACGGTCGCGAGCAGGCCGATCAGCGGCCTACGGCGAACGGCAGCCACGGAAATCCGGCTTCCGCGATACCGAGTCCGCACGCAAATCCGCCGCCGAACGCGGTGCCGCAGCAGCCGGCGCGCGCGCAACCTCCTTCTGCGCCTACGCGCGAGGTTGCCGAGCGCGCGCCGCAGCCCGAGCGGGTCCCGCCGTCGCCGCCGGCTCGCTCCAATGCACCGCCGAAGCCGCAACAGCCCCAGCACGCGAACGTCCGGAAAGCCCCCGCGCAGGAACGTCAGAAGCCGGCCGTTGCGGCCGAGAAGCGCAAGCTGCCGGGCGAGCCCGCCGCGAAGCCGCGCCCGCACCCGCAAAAGGAAAAGAAAGAGGAGCAGGCACGCAAGGACTGAGCGGCGCGCTAGCGCCGTACGTAGTGCGTCGCCGCGGTGCCGGTGGTTGAGCCGGAATCGTCCGGGTAGACGAAGCCGAGCAGCTGGAAGGCGAAGCCGACGCACAGGCAGATGAGACCCGCGCGCGTCGCGACCGCGTTGCGCCAGTAGCGCCGCAGGTTCTTCGCGCGCTCCTCGGGCGTGGGCTCGGGCTGCGCCGCCACCAGGCTGCGGCCGTCGGCGCTCACCTCGAGCGAGGGAAAGCGGTTCAGGACTAGCAGCAGCGCGCCGGCGAAGTCGAGCAGCAGTCCGAGCAGGGTGAGCGTATCGGCCATGTCAGGTTCTCTCGCGTGGAGTTCGACGGCAGTCTAGCGCGCGGCGCAACTACAGCGCGACTTCGCCGCGCACCACCTCGACGACGTCGCCGCCGACCCACACTTCGCCGCCGTCCTTGCGCAGGTGCACGCGCCCGGCGCGCCCGAGCGCCGCGCCCTGCGCCGCGACGTAAGGCGAGCGCGCGAGCCCCGCGCCGAGCAGCCACTGCGCGAGGCTCGCGTTCAGGCTTCCCGTAACCGGGTCCTCCCAGCCGCCGCCGCCGACGAAGGCGCGCACCTCGAAGGCCGCGTCGCCGCCGGCCTCATGCGGGCCGAGTACGCCGAGCTTGAGCGGATCGAGCGCGGCCCAGTCGGGCTTGAGCGCGAGCACGCGGCGCGCCGAGCCGAGCATCACCGCGGACCAGCCCGGGCCGTTGTCGACCCATTGGTGCCGCGCGATCTCCGACGGCGTGAGCGCGAGCGCCTTTGCGATCTGCGCGAGCACCTCGGGCTCGAGCGGCCCGCTGCGGCGCACCGGCGGCGCGGCGAACTCGAGGCGCGGGCCGTCGCAGCGCACCTGCACCAGGCCGACGCCGCACTGCTGCACGACGAGGCCCGGCCTCTTCGGCCGTCCGCCCGCGGCGAGCCAGGCGTGGCAGGTGCCGAGCGTCGGGTGCCCGGCGAAGGGCAGCTCGGCATACGGCGTGAAGATGCGCACCCGGTAATCCGCGCCCGCATCGGTCGGCGGCAGCAGGAACGTCGTCTCCGACAGGTTCGTCCAGCGCGCGAGCGCGGCCATGCGCGCGTCGTCCAGGCCTTGCGCGTCGTGCACCACCGCGAGCGGATTGCCGGCGAGCGGGTCGGCGGAGAAAACGTTGACCTCGACGAACGGCCTTCTCGTCACCTCTGGACCTCCGTGGGGTGCGTCCGGTTGAAGAGCGACTCGGCGAGCAGCAGGTTCGGCACCCAGCACAGCCACGCGATCGCCGCGTAGGCGATCTCGAAGCGCGCTCCGGCCAGCACGGCCGCCGGCAGCCAGAGGCGCAGCGTCACCGCCGCGAAGGCGAGCGCGAAGTTGCGCACCATCCAGCGCCGGTGCGCGGCGACGTCGCGCGCGCGGATCGCCAGGTAGGCGCGCAGGCCCGTGTAGAGCCAGGCGAGCGCCAGACAGGCGAACCCTGCGCGTGCAACCCCGCCGCCGAAGGCGAAGAAAGACATGTAGAGTCCCGCCACACCGCCGACCAGCACGCCTGCGCCGAGGTACAACCGCCCGGACCAGCGGTGCAGCGCGGGGCGCGCCGTGCGCAGGCGCCGCAGGAACTGGAACGGGCCGAGCGCGAGCGCGAACGCCGAGGCAAAGACGTGCGCATAGATGCCGACGCGGTGCGACTCCAACGCGGCGCGCATGTCCGGATGAACCGCCGCACCGAGCGGGAACAGTCCGTACGCGACGACGGCGTAGAGCGCCACGCCGAGCGATAGTCCGCCAACGGCGGCGAAGCCGATGAGATTCACGCGCGCAGCCCTCCGGCGCGCAGCACGCGCCGGCGCCAGCGCACCAGACCGATCGCGTAGGCGATGTAGTAGCCGGCGAGCAGGCCGAATACGGCGAGCGTGAGCGCGCTCGACGCGAAGTCGTCCGGCGTGCGCCCCGCGGCGGGCGCGACGACGAGCACTTCGACCAGGCGATATGCCATGCGCGCGATGAAGAGCAGCGACAGCGCGATGCCGAGGTGCGCGTTCGGCGTGTAGAAGAGTCCCTGCGGCGTCGGCTCGAAGGTGGTACGGCGCAGCCCGAACACGCCGAGCAGGGTGCCCGCGGCGAGGCCCGTTGCCATCCACGCGAGGCTGCGCGGCGCGCCGGCCGCCGCCAGGCCGAGCAGCGCGATGAGCAGGGGGAAGATCGCGAGCGTGATCCACGGGCGCACGCGCGACAGGCGCTGGCGGCCGACCATGCGGCGAAAGCGCGCGTATGCGCGCCACGCGAGCAGCGGCACGAGCGCGAGCAGAGTGACGGCGGATGGAGTCAGGGTCGGCAGGGCCGGTATCTTTCTTTCGCGGGACTGCGTGAGTCTTTACGGTTTGACGAAGCGCAGCGCGAACTTGTCGGTCGGAATCTTGGAGCTGTACGAGACCTGATCGCGCGAATCGTCCGGGTTGCGCAGGAAGTCGCCTTCGGCCTCGAGGACGAATCCGGCATGCTCGATTTCCGCGCGCACCACGGCTTCGTCGATCCGGTGCAGGGTCTTCGTATCCGCGAGGCCCGTCCCGCTCCTCGCCGAATGGTCGGTCACGACCAGATGGCCGCCGTGCTTGAGCGCCGCGAACAGCCGCGCGTTCATCGCCGCGCGATCGACGGGCAGGTTGCAGATGTCGTGGTAGTTCTGAACGATCGTGATCAGATCGAGCTTCGGTGCCTGGTCCGGAACCGGATCGTCGAACGGCCGCAGCACCGGGACGAGATTGGCCTGCGGATGATCGGCGAGCCGCTCGGTGAGCGCAGGCCGCTCGCGCGGGTTCTGCGCGAAAACCGTTCCGGCAGGTCCGACTACGAGCGAGAGCAACTGCGAGGTGTAGCCCGCGGCGGCCGATACGTCGAGCACCTGCATGCCGGGCTTGACCTGAGTGAACGCCAGGAACTCGGCGGGACGGCGTGCGGCGTCCATGCGCCGGTCCTGCTCGGTCCGCAGGGGACTGTCGATCGCCTTCCGGTAGTCGTCGGAGGCCAGCGGTCGCTGTTCGCCCGGCACCGAGGCGCAGCCGACGAGGGCCGCGGCCAGCAGAAGGGCAAGCGCGAAATGCGTCGGCATGGAATGTCGCCTGCGGCGCGAGTGGGCAATCATCGGACTCTCTGCCTGCCGTGGAAGAAAGCGACAGTGTAAGTCCGAAAGATGCCAAGCGTTATCATGCCGGGGAAGCAGGTCGGCACGGGGCGTGTCATGCGAGTCGGCATCCTGGGTTCCGGTCTCATGGGCGGCAGGCTGGGCACGATCTTCGCCCGCGCCGGACATGAGGTGGTCTTCAGCTACGCGCGCAGCAGGAACAAGCTCGACAAGCTGGCGCGCGCGGCGGGAGCCGAGGCTCGCGCCGGGACCCCGCGCGAGGCCGCGGACGGAGCGGATGCGCTCCTGCTCGCGGTGCACTGGTCGTGCTTCGACGACGTTCTCGAGCAGGCGGGCGACCTGTCGGGCAAGGTCGTCATCAGCTGCTCCCTGCCGATGAACGAGGAGAACACGCAGCTCGTCGTCGGACGCAGCTCGTCGGCGGCCGAGGAGCTGGCGCGCAAGCTGCCGAAGTCCCGCATTGTGTCGGCATTCAATACCGTTCCGAGCGAGGTGCTGTCCGGCGTCTACGAGGCGAGGCGCAAGGGAAAGCGGCCGAGCCTGGTGTACTGCGGCGACGATGCGGCGGGCAAGCGGGTGGCCGCCGGCCTGATTCGCGACACGGGGTTCGAGCCTCTGGATGTAGGCCCTCTGAGAATCGCGCGCTACACGGAGCCCTTCGCGCTTCTCGTCGGCTATATCGCGTACGAGGGACGAAAGGGGCCGGAAGTCGCGTACCGGTTCGACTGGTTTGCGAAACAACAGCGAAAAGCGAGGTGACGAAATGGCCGAGCTCGCCGAGTGGGAGAGCTTCTACGTGATCGTCGGGGGCGGCGCCGCCGCGCTGATCGGTCTGCAGTTCGTCGTGTTGACGCTCATCGCGGAGAAACCCGTGCTGGGCACTCCCGAAGCGGGGGCGGCTTTTGCGACGCCCACGATCGTGCACTTCAGCGCGGTACTGCTGCTCGCCGCTCTCATTCGCATGCCCTGGCACACGATTGCGCCCGCCGCCGGGCTTTGGGGTTTCGCCGGCCTGGCGGGCGCGGCGTATGTCCTCGTCGTCGCGCGGCGGATGCGGGTGCAGACGGCGTACCGGCCGGAGCTGGAGGACTGGCTCTTCCATTTCGTTCTGCCCTTCGCCGCGTATGCAACGCTGGCGCTTTCCGCCTGGGCCGCTTCGTCTCACATGCGTGCGGCCCTGTTCGGAGTCGGCGGTGCAGCGGTCGCACTGCTCTTCGTCGGCATCCACAATGCCTGGGACGCGGTCTCGTATCACGTCTTCGTCCACATGCGGAACGCAAAAGACTGAGCATCCGCGCGACTGTCTGCAAACGGGCTCGCCTACCCGGGGCGAATGTTCTGGTTCACACGGAAGAAATTCGCCGGGTCGTAAGTCTTCTTTATTTTCGCGAGGCGGTCGTAGTTGTCCCTGAACGACGCCTTCACGCGCTCCTGGCCCTCGTCCATCATGAAATTCACGTAGGCCCCGCCCGACGAGAAGGGATGGACGGCGTCGAAGTAGTCCTTGCACCATTTCGTGACCATGGCACCGTTGCCCGGTTTCGGATCGACGCCCACGATCACCAGCGCGAAGTTGGCATCGCGGTAGCTGAACGCCGTGTCGTGCCGGCTCACCCGGTGCGCGGCGCCGTCGATGGGGTAGATGTGGACCTGCGACAGTCCGGCCGGGGCTTTCAATGCCTGCGCATGGTGCGCGGCGATCGACTCCTTGCTGAAGTCCTTCACGAAGTCGGCCCGCCAGTACCACTGCAGCCCCGGCGGAAGCAGCGGGTCGAACAGGCTCTGCAGCGCCGGAAACGGCACGGGACCCACATGGTCGAGCGCAGGCTTGCCCACCGTCCGCATGGCCTTGGTCGCTTTCTCCGCCTTCTCGGGCGACGCGGTCGAGCACCAGATCACCGCGCACATCTTCTTGCCGTGAAGCTCGGCCGGGAACAGCGGCACGGGCGGCACCGTCAGAAACGCGAAGAAACCGCTGACGTCTTCGGGCGCCGCGAGAATGAACTCCTGGTACGCCTTCATGACCTCGGGTGTCTGCTCGATCGGCCAGAAGGTGGGCCCGGCATTCACCATGTTCACCGGATGAAGGCGGAATTTGAACGACGTGACGACGCCGAAGTTTCCGCCGCCGCCGCGCACCGCCCAGAACAGGTCCGGGTGCTCCTTCTCGTTGGCCGTTACGGAGCGGCCGTCGGCCAGCACCATATCCACTTCGAGCAGGTTGTCGATGGCCAGGCCATAGGGCCTCGTCAGATGGCCGATGCCGCCGCCCAGCGTCAGGCCCGCCACGCCCGTAGTCGAGACGGTTCCCCCGGGGGTCGCCATCCCGAAGCCGTGCGTGGCATGGTCCATATCGCCGCCGGTGCAGCCGCCCTCCACGCGGGCGGTGCGCGCAGCCTGGTCCACGCGCGTGCCTCTCATGCGCGACAAGTCGATCACCAGTCCGTCGTCGCAGACGCCCAGGCCGCCGCCGTTGTGTCCGCCGCCTCGCACGGCCGTGAGCAGGTTGTTCTCCCGGCCGTATTCGACGGCCGCCATGACGTCCGTTGCGTCTGCGCAGCGCGCAATGACGCGCGGCCGCCGGTCGATCATGCCGTTGTACACCTTCCGGGCATCGTCGTAGCCCGGGTCGCCCGCCTGAACGATCTGTCCACGAAAACGCGCACGCAACTTTTCAAGAGACATAAGACCTCCCTAGACAGAGGCTGCATTGAAGATCCGCTTGATGAGCTCGGGATCGGCCCATTCGGCGAACTGCGGCAGCCCATCGCAGATGTCGGTCCACGGCGCCTTTGAGGCGACGAACGCGTGATAGGCGAGGCGCACGCCCGGGTCCTGCTTCAGCGTGCCGCAACGCACCGAGACGACGCGCTTCGTCTTTTCGCCGTGGCTGTAGATCGGTGAGCCGCACGCGGAGCAGAAGTAACGGAACTTCTGCGGGCTCGACTCGTAGGCGCCGAGGCTCTCCTTGCCAGCCGCGATCCGGAACTTGTCGGCGTCGACGATGATGTTCGTCGCGAACGACGCGCCCGACGCCGCGCGGCACTTGCCGCAGTGGCACTGGTACATGAAGCGCGGCGCGCCGTCGATTTCGTACTGGATCCTGCCGCACAGGCACGCACCACTAAGCATCGGCATACGCTTCCGCCAATTGTCTACCGGCGCGGCTTAGTTGCGGCCGAGCCAGGTGTAGTTGGAGGCGAAGATGAAGTCCTCGGGCACGCCCTGCCCGGTGGCGTGCTGGGCCTGGATCTGCGGCGCGGCGATCGGCTGGAAGGCCTGGGCGGCGCTCATGCTGGCCGGGAGCACGCCGGAGCCGATGCCGAGAACCAGGGCGGTGACGGCGGCTTGCAGGATCAGTTTGGCGTTCATGGCGTCCTCCGTGTCTCGATGGTTCACAGAGTAGAGATCGGACGCCGGGGACTCAGCGAACTAGGGCGCGCGGAAAAAGTGACGGATTCACATTCGGGCCGCCCGGGCGGTTGTTTACCGGGCCGGAGGTTACTTCTTCGCCTTATAGTTGAACTTCTGGCCCCCGACGCTGGCCTCGTACATCAGGCCGCCCTTCGCGACGGTGAAGACCGCCATGCCCTTGTAGTATTCGCCGGCAGTCCTCGCATGCCTTTGGGTGCCGCTCGCTGCCGCAGACGGTCCGCTCGTCCCCGCCTGCGCCGAGGCGCCTGCCGTAATCGCGACGGCCGATGCCTGCGCAGCAAACTCGAAATTGCCGCTGGTGAATTCGTCGAAGGCGCTCTTGTTCTGGAAGAAGATCATCTGGCTGTAGGCCTGTCCGCCAAGCTGCGCCCCCACGGTGAGTTGCGTCATCGAGGTGTCTCCCACGTATCTTCCTTGCCGGTAGACGCGACCCGAGCCGTGCGCGGCCCCCACGACGAATCCGCCTTTGCCGATGGTCGGAAACACCGCGTAGCCATAGCTGCCGTCGAAGAAGCTCGCGCTTTCGCCGGCATTGCGGAAGATCCTGATCGTGTCCGAGTACTCGTCGGCGAATGCCCGGGAGAACGGCAGGATGAGGAGCAGCGCCAGGATCAGTCCGGAGAGTCGGGCAATCACGGTGAACACCTCAGCGATCAGTGATCGAAGGTAGCATGTCAGGTCGAACCGTCTGAATCAAGCCAAACGCGGGCGTCGTGTGGTACACATTGCGCGACCCCATAAGAGGAAGTTCAACGATGCGCCCTGGAGAGAAGACGTTCGTGCCGGAGAGCACGTCGGACGCGTTCCTCGGCCAGCTCGCCGCGCGCGGCATCGAGTACTTCTTCGTCAATGGCGGGACGGACTTCGCGCCGATCGCCGAGAGCTACGCGCGCGGCGAGGCCTGCGGCTGGCGGCTGCCGACGGCCGTTGTCGCGCCGCACGAAAATCTCGGCGTCGCCATGGCGCACGGCCATACGATGGTCAGCGGCCGGCCGCAGGCGATGATGGTGCATGTCGGCGTCGGCTCGGCGAATCTCCTGAACGGGACGATCAACGCGTCGCGCCAGCGCGTGCCGATGCTGCTGTGCGCGGGGCGCACACCGCTCACCGAGGGCGGGGAGGGGACGGCGCTTCCGGGCGCACGCAACAACTTCATCCACTGGGCGCAGGAGCACTTCGACCAGGGCGGGATGCTGCGCGAGTTCGTGAAGTGGGACTACGAGCTGCGCCACCCCGAGCAGCTCGAGACCGTGGTCGACCGTGCGCTCGCCATCGCGATGTCGGAGCCGCGCGGACCGGTCTATCTCACGCTGCCGCGCGAACTTCTCGGCGCGCCGGCGCGCGCAGCGCCGGGCGCACGCCCGGTCCAGGTGCCCGCGACGCCGCCCGCGGCGGATCCGGCCGCGCTGGACGAGGTTGCCTCGCTCGTCGCGCAGGCGGAGTTGCCGCTGCTGATCACCGCGGACGCGGGGCGCAGCGAGTCCGCCGCGCGCGCGCTTACGCGCCTTGCCGACGAGCTCGCGATTCCCGTGGTCCACTATCGGCCGCGCTTTTTCGCGCTGTCGACCGAGCACCCGATGCATGCGGGATGGGATCCGCACTCATTGTTGCCGCAGGCCGATCTCGTGCTGGTCGTCGATTGCGACGTGCCATGGATCCCATTGCAGGGGGCGCCGTCGCCGCGGGCGCGCGTCGTGCACATCGGACCCGATCCGCTGTACGCGCGCTACCCGCTGCGCGGGTTCCGCACCGATATCGCGCTCACGGGCACCGTCGACGCGACGCTCGAGGCGCTGCGTGCGCGGGTACTCGAGCGCTCGCCGCACGATCCGCGCCGCGCCGCCCGCCACGCCGCGCTCGGGGCGCGCGCCACCGGGGCGCGTGCCGCCGCGCGTGCCGGCATTGGACGCGCGCCGCGGGCGCTGAGCGGCAAGTGGCTTTCGGCCTGCCTCAATTCCGTCCTGCCCGCGGACGCGATCGTCGTCAACGAGTATCCCCTGGTGCTCGAGGAGATGACGATTGCCGAGCCGGGCCGCTATTTCGCGGCTTCGCCCGCGGGCGGTCTCGGCTGGGGATTGGGCGCGGCACTGGGCGCAAAGCTCGCCGCGCCCGAGCGCACGGTAGTGTGCACGCTGGGCGACGGCGCCTACATGTTCGGCAATCCGACGCCGGGTCACTTCGTATCCGAATCGATGCAGCTGCCCGTGCTGTTCGTCATCTTCAACAACGCCCGTTGGGCCGCGGTGCACCGCGCCACGCTCGGCATGTACCCGCAGGGTTACGCCGCAAAGATGTCCCGCCCGCCGATCGCCACGCTCGAGCCCGCGCCGCGCTTCGAGAAGCTGGTCGAGGCGAGCGGCGGGTATGGCGAGCGCGTCGAGGCCGTCGCCGAGGTCGTTCCTGCTCTCGAGCGCGCGCTGCGCGTGGTGCGGGACGAGGGGCGGCAGGCGCTGCTCAACGTCTGCCTCGAGGCGAGCTACGTCAAGACGTCCTGATCCGGATGCCGGCCAGGCGCCGCGCGGCGCATTGCTGGCCCCCCGGACCATTTGCTACAGTCCGCGGCATCCAAGGAGGAGGGCCAAAATGAAGAGACTCGTCACGGCTTGCGCCGCGCTTACGCTCGCCGGCGCCGCGCACGCGCAGGTGCTCGGCATCGGCACCGCGCCGCAGGGCACGATCGGCTACAACATGGGCTCGGCGATTGCCAAGGTGCTGCTGGAGGACGGGAAGATCCAGAGCCGCGTGCAGCCCTATTCGGGCTCGAGCGCGGTATTTCCGCTGGTCAACACGGGCGAGGTCGACATGACCGTCGGCAACACGCTCGAGGCGGGGGAGGCCTACAACGGCGAAGGTCCCTACCACGGGCGCAAGCAGCCCAACGTGCGCGTGGTCGGCGTGCTCTTCCCGCTGCGCGTGGGATTGTTCGTTCGCAAGGACTCGCCGATCAAGACGATCGCCGACCTGAAGGGCAAGCGCGTCGTCTACGGCTTCACCGCACAGGTGACGCTAAACCGCGTGGTGGACGGCCTGCTCGCCAACGGCGGCCTCACCTCGAAGGACATCGTCCAGGTCCTGGTGCCGAACGTGGTGCGCGACGCCGACGACTTCGCCGCCGGCAACGCGGACGCCGGTTTCTTCGCGATCGGCGCGGGCAAGGTGTCCGAAGTGGACAAGACCACCGGCGGCATCCGCTTCCTGCCGATCTCGGACGATCCCAAGGCGGTCGAGGCGATGCGCAAGTTCGTGCCCTACGCGTACGCGAGCAAGGTCCAGCCGGCACCGCAGTACGCGGGCGTGGTCGGCCCGACCGATCTCATGGCTTACGACTACCTGCTGCTCGCGAGCGCGCACGTCAAGGACGACGTCGTGTACCGCATCACCAGGATCCTGCACGACAACAAGGCCGCACTCGTGGCGAGCTTCAAGCCCTTCGCCGGCTTTCAGCCGGGCGAGATGTACAAACCGATGCCGGCGCCTTACCACCCGGGCGCCCTCAAGTTCTACCGCGAAGCGGGCCTAGCGAAGTGACGACGCCGGCTGCGGGCCGGCGTCCGTGGGGCCGCAGCATCGTCGCGCTGCAGGCGCTGCTCATCGCGCTCGTGGTGGGCTGGGTGCTCGATGTGCCGCGCAGGCTCGGCATTGCGCTGTACACCGAGCAGTTTCTGATCACCGTCATCGGGCTGGCGATCGCGCTCGCGTTCCTGAGCGTGCCCGCTCGGGCGCCGCGCGCCGGCTGGAAGCGCCGCGTGCCGTGGTGGGACGCGCTCGGGGCCGCGGCCGGGCTCGCCATCTGCCTGTACATCGCCTGGCGCTACCCGGTGCTCGTGAACACGCTGACCGAGCTGCCGACGGACGGCGTCCTCATGTCGGGCGCGCTCGTGCTCCTGGTGCTGGAAGCCACGCGCCGCACGA
The DNA here is from genome assembly GCA_963739205.1 of uncultured Pseudomonadota bacterium. Classification (GTDB taxonomy): domain Bacteria; phylum Pseudomonadota; class Gammaproteobacteria; order Burkholderiales; family SG8-39; genus DAHVFK01. The sequence continues at coordinate 249,036 of CAVTZJ010000005.1, forward strand.
CGGGCATGACGCTCGTCGCGATCACGCTCGTGGGCGTCGTCTACGCGATGCTCGGCGACCACCTGCCGGGCGTGTTCCAGTCGCGCCCCGTGGAGTTCCGCCGGCTGCTCGTGTACCTCGGCATGGACACCAACGCGCTGCTCGGCGCGCCGGTGCACATCGGCATCACGGTGGTGATCCCCTTCATCCTGATGGGCCAGATTCTCGCGCGCTGCGGCGGCTCGGAGTTCTTCACCGATCTCGCGCGCGCCTGGATGGGGCGCTACCGCGGCGGCGCGGCCAAGATCGCCGTGGTCGGCTCGGCGCTCTTCGGCATGATCTCGGGAAGCGCGGTCGCCAACGTCTCGGCGGTTGGAGTGGTCACGATCCCGCTCATGAAGCGCTCGGGCTTTCCGCCGACGCTCGCCGCGGCGGTGGAGGCGGTCGGCTCCACCGGCGGGCAGCTTATGCCGCCGGTCATGGGGGCCGCCGCGTTCCTCATGGCCGAAGTGCTGCAGGTGCCGTACTCGGCGGTGATGATCGCGGCGATCATCCCGGCGCTGCTGTATTACCTCGCGCTCTTCTTCCAGGTCGATCTGGAGGCCGCCAAGCGCGGCATCGTCGGCGAGCCGCGCCAACGGCTGCCGCACGCGCGCGAGGTGCTGCGCGCCGGGTGGTACTTCCCGATCCCGTTCGGCGTGCTGCTCTACGCCCTGCTCGTCATGAACACGCGCGCCGAGTACGCCGCGCTGCTCGCCGCCGGCGTGCTGATCGCGTGCGCGCTCGCCTTCGGTTTCCGCGGGCACCGCTATTCGGTCTACGAGGTGCTGCGCGCGGTCGTCTCGACCGGCGGCGGGGTGATCGACCTCGTCCTGATCTGCGCGGCAGCCGGCATGTTCATCGGCATCCTCAACATCACCGGCTTCGCGTTCGGCCTCACGCTGCAGCTCCTCACGATCACGCAGCACAATGTCGCCCTGCTGCTCGTGCTCACCGCGCTGATGGGCGTGCTGCTCGGCATGGGCCTGCCGACGGTGGGCGTGTACGTGATCATGGCGACGCTGGTCGCGCCCGCGCTCGTCCAGGCCGGCATCGTGCCGATGGCGGCGCACATGTTCGTGCTGTACTTCGGAATCATGTCGATGGTGACGCCGCCCGTGGCGCTCGCCGCCTTCGCTGCGGCGAACATCGGCGGAACCGACCCGAACCGCACCGGCTGGACCGCCGCGCGCATCGGCTGGAGCGCCTACATCGTGCCGTTCCTGTTCGTGTTCTCGCCCACGCTGCTCATGAAGGGCGCGCCGCTGCTCATTGCCTGGAACGGCCTCACCGCGGCGCTCGGCATCTGGATGGGCACGATCGGCGTGGTGGGATTCTTTGTTGAGAGGATCGGCATCGCGGCGCGCGCGCTGTTCGTCGTGTCGGGCGTGCTGCTGCTCATTCCCGGCGACGCGTTCCGTGGCGCGAACTACACCGACTACGTCGGACTCGCTTTGGGGGCGCTGCTGCTGTGGCGCGAAATCGCGCGCCATCGCAAGGCATAAAATCCGCGCATGGAGATCCTGATCGTCGGCGGCGGCATCGGCGGGCTCGTCCTCGCGCTCAGCCTGCATCAGGCGGGCGTCGCGTGCCGCGTGTTCGAGGCGGCCCCCGAGATCCGGCCCCTCGGCGTGGGCATCAACCTGCTGCCTCACGCGGTGCGCGAGCTCACCGAGCTCGGCCTGCAGGAGCGGCTGGCGCAGGTCGCGGTCGCGACGCGCGAGGTGGTGTTCTGCAACCGCTTCGGCCAGTTCATCTTCCGCGAGCCGCGCGGGCGCTTCGCGGGCTACGACTGGCCGCAGTTCTCGATTCATCGCGGGGACCTGCACGCGGTGCTGGTCGCCGCGCTGCGCGAGCGGCTGGGCTCGGGCGCGCTCGCGCTGGGGGCCCGCTGCGTCGCCCTCGAAGAGGACGCCGCGGGCGTGACGGTGCGCTTGGCCGACGGCAGCATCGCGCGCGGCGCGGCGGCGATCGGCTGCGACGGCGTCCACTCGGCAGTGCGCCGCATGCTGCACCCGGACGAAGGGCCGCCTTCCTGGCAGGGCATCAACATGTGGCGCGGGGTCACGCGCGCGCGCCCGTTCCTCTCCGGCGCGAGCATGGTGATCGGCGGCTGGCTGGAGGTGGGCAAGATGGTGGTGTACCCGATCCGCGGCGACGTGGACGGCCGCGGCACGCAGCTCGTCAACTGGGTGGCCGAGATCCAGTCGCAGCGCAACGTGATGCAGGACTGGAACCTCGCCGGCCGGCTCGCGGACTTCCTTCCGATCTTCGCCGGCTGGCGCTTCGACTGGCTGGACGTCGTCGCGCTGCTCGAGCGCGCCGAGGCCATTCTCGAATACCCGATGGTCGACCGCGAGCCGCTGCCGTTCTGGACCAGGGGACGCGTCACGCTGCTCGGCGACGCGGCGCATCCGATGTATCCTCGCGGCTCGAACGGGGCGGGGCAGGCGATCCTCGATGCGCGCGTGCTTGCCGGCTGCCTCAAGAGCGAGGCGGTCGTGCCGGCCGCGCTGCGCGCGTACGAGGCCGCGCGCCTCGCGCCCGCCTACCAGGTGGTGCTCGCCAACCGCTCCGCGGGCCCGGATTCGATCCTGCGCACCGTGCACGAGCGAAGCGGCGACCGGCCGTTCGAACGCGTCGAGGACGTGATCCGTCCCGAGGAGCTCGCCGCGCTCTCGCAGAACTACCAGCGCATCGCCGGCTTCGAGCGCGAAAGCCTCGCGCGGCGCGCGTCCTTCGTGTGAGGCCGCCAACGTGACCCAAGCAAGCTCGCAAGACATCCTCATCGTCGGCGCCGGTGTCGGCGGGCTGACGCTCGCGCTCGCGCTGCACGCGCGCGGCATTCCGTGCCGCGTGTACGAATCCGCGCCAGGCATCAAGGCGGTCGGCGTGGGCATCAACCTGCTGCCGCATGCCACGCGCGAGCTCGGCGGGCTGGGGCTGGAGGAGGCTCTCGCGCGCGTGGCGGTGACCACGAAGGAGTCGTGCTTCTTCAACCGCTTCGGACAGCTCATCTGGCGCGAGCCGCTGGGCCGCTACGCGGGCTACCCGTGGCCGCAGTTCTCGATCCATCGCGGCGACCTGCAGGCGGTGCTCCTCGAAGCGTTCAGGGCGCGCATCGGGGAGGAGCGCCTGCACCTGGGCTGGCGCTGCACGGGAGTCGACCCCGCGGGGAGCGCGCGCTTCGCGGCGAGCGAGGGCGGCGAGCCGCTTGCCGAGCAGCGCGGCGCGGCGGTGATCGGCTGCGACGGCATTCACTCGGCGGTGCGCGCGCAGCTGTTTCCGGACGAGGGCGGGCCGGTGTACTCGGGCGTCAACATGTGGCGCGGCGTGACGCGCTGGAAACCATTTCTGTCCGGGGCCGGAATGACGCGCGTGGGCTGGCTCGCCACCGGCAAGCTGGTGATCTACCCGATCCGCGAGCGCATCGACGCCGAGGGGCGCCAGCTCGTGAACTGGGTGGCCGAGATCGAGACGCCGCAGTACAAACGCTGGGACTGGAACCGGCCGGCCGCGCTCGAGGACTTCATTGCGCCCTACGCCGACTGGCACTTCGACTGGCTCGACGTGCCGGCGATGCTCGCCGCCGCCGATACGATCTTCGAGTTCCCGATGGTCGACAAGAACCCGCTGCCGCGCTGGAGCTTCGGCCGCGTGACGCTGCTCGGCGACGCCGCGCATCCGATGTACCCGCGCGGTTCGAACGGGGCCGGACAGGCGATCGTGGACGCGCGCGCGCTCGCCGACGCGCTCGCCGCGCACGGCGACGCGGCCGAGGCGCTCGCCGCCTACGAGGCGCAGCGCCGCGAGGCCACCGCGAAGGTGGTGCTGCAGAACCGCAGCAACCCGCCGGACGCGATCCTGCGCGAGGTGTACCTGCGCACCGGCGACAAGCCGTTCGCGCGCATCGAGGACGTCATCTCGGCCGACGAGCTGCGTGCGATGTCGGAGGGCTATAAGCGGGTGGCCGGCTACGACCGGGACAGCCTGAGCACCGGCGCGGCGCGCTAGGGCGGGTGGCGAAAGTAGGGATCTGTCCCTATTATTCGGGCATGACCGTACCCCACCGCACCGGGCGCTGCGCGTCCGGCGACGCAAAGCTCTTCTACCGCCGCCTCGGCACGCCTGGCGCGACGCCGCTCCTCTTCGTGCACGGCCTGTCGTACTTCTCCTACGACTGGCTCGAGGTCGCGCAGGCGCTCGCCGTCGACCGCGAGGCGGTGTGCATGGACATGCGCGGCTTCGGCGACTCGGAGTGGAGCGCGGCGAAGGACTATTCGGTGCCGACGATGGCGGCCGACATCGCCAATCTGCTCGATCATGTCGGCTGGCCGCGCGCAGTCGTTTTCGGCCACTCGATGGGCGGGCGCTCCGCAGCGTACTTCGCGGCCAAGTACCCGGCGCGCGCCGCGGGCCTGGTGCTCGTCGACTACTCGCCCGAGAACGCGCCCGCCGGCGCGAAGCGCACGGCGGAGACCGTCGGCGGCACGCCGGACGCGTTCGCTTCGGTCGAGGAGGCGATGCGCTACTTCAAGGCCGGGCCGGACAAGCATGCGCGCTTCGAGGCCTACCTGGCGCCCGCCGTCGGCGGCCTGGCGGTGAAGCGCGATCCGCACTTTCGCGACCAGTTCAGGAAGATCCTCGAGACCGGCGAGCGTCCCAAGCTCGGCGTCGACATGTGGCAGGTGCTCGCCGACGTCCGCTGCCCGGTGCTCGTCGTGCGCGGCGCGCGCTCGGACATGTTCGCGCCGGAGACGGTCGCCAGGGTCCAGGCCGCCAATCCGCGCATGCGCGTGGTGGAGGTCGACGCCGGCCACAACGTCGCGGGCGAGAATCCTTCCGGGTTCCTCGCCGTAGTGCACCCTTTTCTCGCTTCGCTCAAGGAGGCCGGCCATGAATACGCGCGGCATTGACCATCTCGCCATCGTCACGGACGACATGCCCACCGCGATGGACTTCTACACCCGGGTGATGGGCTTTCGCCTGCTGCACGTGCGCCGCGTGCCGTACGAGCAGGACCGCTGGCAGCCGCCGTACGACAACCTGCGGCACTATTTCTTCGACATGGGCAACGATTCCCTCTTTGCGATCTTCGAGTACCCGAAGGGCTTGCCGCGCCAGAACCGCGACCACGTCGGCGGCATGCAGCATGTCGCCTTCCACGTGCCGGTGGACAAGTTCGACGCGATGGTCGAGCACGTGAAGAGCTGCGGCGTGCACGTCGTCGGGCCGGTGCCGCTCGGCGGGCGCTTCTGGTCGGCGTACTTCCTGGACCCATTCGGCACACGGCTGGAGCTCGCCACCAGCCGCACCGTGACGCCGATGTCGAACGTCGAATCGGTGCTGCAGACCGAGGAGGAAGCGCGCGCCGAGCTCGAAACGCTCTTCTCCGACCCGAAGGAAGTCGAGAAGTGGCTCGCGCGCATGCCGCTCAAGAAGGAACCTGTCACCGCTTAGAAAATGGGGTCAGACCCTATTTTCGGAGGAGGAGAAGCAAGATGAAGCCAGCACTCACGGCGATTGCGGCCGCCGCCGCGGCACTCGCCCTCGCCGCCCCCGCCGGCGCGCAGCAGACCGAGCTCAAATTCTCGACCTTCGTGCCGCCGACGCACGGCTTCGTGGTCGACGTGCTCGAGCCGCTCGCGAAAGAGATCGAGAAGAAATCCGGTGGCAAGGTAACGGTGCGCGTCTTCGCCGGTAACTCGCCCTTCGGCAAAGTCGAGAACCAGGCCGACCAGGTGAAGCAGGGCGTGGTCGACCTCGCCTTCGGCCTGAACGGCATCCCGCGCGGGCGCTATCTGCGCACCTCGATCATGGAGATGCCGTTCGTCGCCGAGAGCTCGGACCTCGCCTCGCGCACCTTGTGGGCGATGTCGAAGGGCGCGCTCGCCGAGGACTGGAAGGACTTCAAGCTCGCGGCGCTGCATTGCCACAACCCGGGCCTGTTCCACACGCGCGACAAGCCGCTCAAGACTATCTACGACGTGAAGGGCCTGCGCATGCGCGCGCCCAACCCGCCGACGCAGGACCTGCTCGCCTTCCTGGGCGCCACCCCCGTCGGCATGCCGCCCGGGCAGGTGTACGAGAACCTGGAGAAGGGCGTGATCGACGGCGCGGTGTTCCCTTGGGACGCGATCAAGGGCTTCCGGCTGGAGCACCTGCTCAAGGTGCACCTCGACGCGCGCGTGTACTCGAGCTGCTTCCACCTGGTGATGAACCCCGAGCGCTTCGCCAGCTACCCACCTGAGGTGCAGAAGGCGATCGACAGCTCGATCGGCCAGCCGCTCGTCGACAAGTTCGGCGCCTGGTGGAACGGCTGGGACAAGGCCGGCTTCGAAGCCGCGATGAAGGCGGGCGGATCGCTGCAGCAGGTCCCGGACGCGACGCGCGAGAAGTGGCGCGCTGAGCTCAAGCCGGTGGTCGACCAGCAGCTCTCCAAGCTGGAGAAGGAAGGCGTTCCCAACGCGCGCGCGATCTACGACGAGATGCTGAAGACCGAGGCCAGGCTCGCGCATAAATAGGGACAGACCCCTTATTTCGCTATGCGCAAAATAGGGTCTGTCCCCATTATTCGGGTGGCGGATACGGCCGCGCGCGTGCTCGCCTATGTGGGCATGCTGCTGCTGTGCGGCGCGATGCTGGTGCTGATCGTCGACATCGCAGCGCGCAAGTCGATCGGCTTCTCGATCCTCGGCACGATCGACCTTACGCAGCTCGGCGTGATGGGCTGCGTGTTCCTGTCGATGCCGCTCGCCTTCCTGCGCGGCACGCACGTCGGAGTCGACTTCGTCACGGATAGCCTGCCCGCGCCGCTGCTGCGCGTGCTCAAGTGCGCCGTCGGGTCGCTCGGCGCCGCGTTCATGCTGGCGCTCGCCTGGTACGGACTCGGCCAGGCGCGCATCCAGCTCGCGCAGGGCGACGTGTCGGTGACCCTCGGCATCCCGATGATCCTGTACTGGGTACCGCTGCTCGTCGGCTGCTTCGGCTCGGCGGCCGCTGGCGCCATCGCCGCGCTGGCGGCGCTCGCCCCGCCCGAGGCCGGCTGATGGAGGGGCCGGCGCTCGGCCTCGCCGGCTTCGGCGTGGTGCTCGTGCTGATCGCGCTGCGCGTCCCGGTCGGCATCGCGATGGGTGTGGTCGGCGCGATCGGCTACGGCCTTACCTACGGCTGGTCGAGCCTCGCCTTCGTGCTCGGGCGCGCGCCGTTCGACTCGGCGCACCCGGTGAGCCTCTCGGTGGTGCCGCTGTTCGTCATGATGGGCGTGTTCGCCGGGCGCACAGGCCTGTCGCAGGCGCTCTACAACCTGGTCGCCACCTTCGTCGGCCACCTGAAGGGGGGCCTCGCGATGGCCACCGTCGGCGCGAGCGCGCTGTTCGGTGCGGTGTGCGGCTCCTCGATCGCCACCGCCGCCACCATCGGACGCATCGCGTTGCCGGAGATGCGCCGCCACGGTTACGACGACCGGCTCGCCTCGGCCTCGGTCGCCGCCGGCGGCACGCTCGGCGTGATGATCCCGCCTTCGATCCTGTTCGTGATCTACGGCCTGATGACCGAGAACCCGATCGGCAAGCTGTTCGTCGCCGGCATCCTGCCGGGCCTGCTCGGCACCGGCCTCTACATGGTCGCGGTGCGCTGGATCACCTGGCGCCGTCCGGCCTCCGGCCCGGCCGCGGCGCGCCGCGGCTGGCGCGAGCGCCTGCGCGGCCTCGCCGACGTGTGGCAGGTGGTGCTTCTCTTCGGCGTGGTGCTCGGCGGCATGTACCTCGGCTGGTTCTCGCCCACAGAGGCCGCCGCGGTCGGCGCCTTCGGCGCGCTCGTGCTCGCCGCGCTCGGACGCCGGCTCACGCTCAACCTCCTCTCGCAGGGGCTGATCGAAACCGCGGGCACCACGGCGATGATCTTCCTCATCCTGATCGGCGCCTCCGTGTTCAACTTCTTCGTCGACGCGACCGGCCTCACGCAGTCGATGATCGGCTACGTGCGCGACCTCGGCTGGGGGCGGCTCGAGGTGTTCGTCGCGCTGTGCGTGTTCTACATCGTCCTCGGCTGCCTGATGGACAGCCTGTCGATGATCCTGCTCACGCTCGGCGCGGTGTACCCGCTCGTCAAGTCGCTCGGCTTCGATCCGATCTGGTTCGGCGTGGTGCTGGTGACGCTCGGCGAGATCGGCATGATCACCCCGCCTGTCGGCATGAATCTCTTCGTGCTGCAAAGCGCCGGCGGCGTGCGCCTCGAGACCGTTGCACGCGGCATCCTGCCCTTCGTCACCGCCGACGTCGTGCGCATCCTGCTGCTTTCCCTCTTCCCCTTCCTCGCCACCTGGCTCCCCGGGCAGATGGCGTGATGGACCTTCACGCGGAGAAGGGGCGCTGTGTTCGCCGCGCCTCGTCTATCCGGAGGTTGCGTTGAAGACGCGCTTCACCAGCTCGGGATCGGGCCATTCATCGAACTGCGGTAGCCCGTCTTGGATGTCGGTCCAGGCCGCCTTCGAGGCGACGAACGCGTGGTAGGCGAGGCGCACGCCGGGGTCCTGCTGCAGCGTGCCGCAGCGGATCGAGACAATCTGCTTCGTTTTCTCGCCATGGCTGTAGACGGGCGAGCCACAGGTTGAGCAGAAGTAACGGAACTTCTGCGGGCTCGACTCATAGGCGCCGAGGCTGTCTTTGCCTGCGGTGATCCTGAACTTGTCGGCATCGACGATGACGTTCGTCGCAAACGATGCGCCCGACGCCGCCCGGCACTTGCCGCAATGGCACTGATACATGAACCGGGGCTTGCCGTCGATTTCGTACCGGATCCTACCGCACATGCACGCACCGGTGAGCATTCGCAACCCCCTCCGTCACTTCAAATCGCTGCGCCTCGACTATACGACGAGAAGCGCGCCGGCGAACGCCGCACGGAGGAGGTGTTTGGCGCTCGTGGCGGGCTCCCTCGGTAAGGGGTGGCAGAGGTCGGCTTAGTTACGGCCGATCCAGGTGTAGCCGGTGGCGAAGATGAAGTCCTCGGGCACGCCCTGTTGCGTCGCGTGCTGGGCCTGGACCGGCTGCGCGCCGAACGGCTGGAAGGCCTGGGCGGCGTTCATGGCGTCCTCCGTGTCTCGATGCTTCGCAGAGTAGAGATCGGACGCCGGGGACTCAGCGAAGCATGGCGCAGGAAAAAAATGACGTATTCACATAATCAGCCAGTTGGATGGATCTAGAGCTTCGGCTCGGAGGCGTAGCGCGCGAGCATCCGATCGCGTTCGCGGGGATCGATATTCACCTTGTCCAGGTCGCCGCGCACGTGCGGCAGCGCGAGCAGCCTCGGGTCCATCACCCGGAACCACAGCGGCGGAACGTAGGACAGCGGAAACATGCCGAAGTAGCCGCTGGGCAGCTGCGGCAGATCGGGGAAGTCGCGCAGCGACTGGTAGCGCCGCGAGGGATAGGCATGGTGATCCGAATGGCGCTGCAGGTGAAACAGCGCGAGGTTGGTCACCAGGTGGTTGGTATTCCAGGAATGGTGCGGTTGCGGCGCCTCGTACTGGCCGCTCGGCAGGCGCCGGCGCAGCAGGCCGTAGTGCTCCACGTAGTTGGCCGAGGTCAGCTGCCACCAGGCCACGACGTTGTGCACCGCGAGGAAGGGCAGCATGATCCAGCCGAAGGCGGCGATCAGGCCGAGCTGCAGCACGGCCGTGATCGCGTAGGACTGCAGCATGGTGTTGTGTACGCTCCAGGCGCTCTTGCCTTCCTTCTGCAGCCGCTCCTTCTCGAGCTGCCAGGCGCGGCGGATGCCGCCCGGCAATTCGCGCAGGGCAAAGCGGTAGATGCTCTCGCCCATGCGCGCGCTGGCATGATCCTCCGGCGTGGACACCCAGCGGTGGTGCCCGCGGCCGTGCTCGACGGTGAAGTGGCCGTAGGCCGGCACGGCGAGCACCAGCCGGGCCAGCCATTGCTCGACGCGGTTGTGCTTGTGGCCCAGCTCATGCCCGGTGTTGATGCCCAGGCCCGAATCGGTGCCGGCGACATAGGCGAACATCAGCACGGCCCACCACGAAAGATCGTGCGTGCCGACCCACCAGGCGCAGCCGACGAGCGCCACGAAGTGCAGCGGCACGGTGACCCAGGTGAGCCAGCGGTAATAGCGGTCCTGCTCCAGCTGCGGCACCACCGCCTCGGGCGGATTGTTCCCGTCCTCGCCGATGAAGTAGTCGAGCAGCGGCATGACGCCGTAGCTGATCAGCAGCGGCAAACCCAGCGCGAGTTGCCACCCCGTCCAGGCGTGGGCCGCCATGCCGGTGAATGGCAGGAGCGGGTAGACCACCGACAGCGACCACCAGATGCGCTTGCGGTCGCGGTACGTCACGCGCCCGAGCCGGGGATCGTCGGCAGCGTAGACCTTGACCATCAGCCCAGCCTCCCGTGTCAAAGCGAATTATGGGAGGGCGCTCCGGCGGCATCAAGCCGCGGCCGCCCTATTCGATGAAGCGGCGCTCGTAGCCCGGCTGAGAAACGAGGCAGTGCTCGCGTGTGCCGAACCAGCGATAGCGGCGCCGCCCCACGAAGTCGTAAACGGCATCGCGCAGGAACCGTGGAACGACGATCAGGCCGTATGCGAGCCACCACGGAAAACGGAGCAGGCGCGCGATGCGCAGCGCGGCGCTGGATTTCCTGTACAGCATGCCGTCTTCCACGAGCAGCATCGATTCCAGGGAGCCCGGCGTGATGCCGTGCCTGGCCGCGATGCGCGCGCCGGTCGGCGATTGCAGCGAGGAGAAGCGCATGCGGGCGCGGGGATCCCGCGCGATGATGAAGCGCACGGTCGCATGGCAAAGGTTGCAGACGCCGTCGAAGAGAACGATCGGGCCGTTTGCCGGGTCGCGATCCGTCTGCATCGCTAGTACATCTTGGCAAGGATACCCGTGGGCGAGGCCTCGCAGTCGAAGCGCATCAGCGTGCTCGACACCGGCTTGGTCGTGCTGCCGTCCGGGCGAATTCGCATGAGCTGGGAAGTCACCGACACCTGCCCGTCCGGATGGAACCTCCTGCAGTAGCGGTTTGCCACGCGCCGCGACAGGCTCGCCTTCAACTGCTCGCGGTAGGCGGCCGGAATGCGAAACCAGGTCAAGTCGTGCAGGTATGCCTCGAGGAGCACTCCGCGCGTCGAATCGGGGAACAGGCCCTTCGGATCCAGAATCTTGCGCTGTCCGCTCGCGTCGAGCCGGACCTCGTACCTGACCGTGTAGTTGCGGATGTCGATCCAGTTGAACAACTGATATTCCTGAGCGACGCCGACAAGCCAGAGAGCCGAGTATAGAGCCATGTGGAAGTCGCTGAGCCCGCCCACGGCGCGCGAGTCGATGCCGCTGGCGACGCTGTCGTAGCGCGCCGCGCTCAGGCCGTGCAGGCCGGGGAGGAAGCGCGTATTGGCGGCGGTCAGGACCGCGACGAAAACGAGCGCAAACATTCCGCTGAAGCCGCGCGCGCCGCGCTCGGTCTCCAGGCGGGGCTCGACCGGAACCGGATGCAGCACGTCCATGATCTCGTCGCGAAACAGCACCACGACCGCGGACAGCAGCGCGATGTTGGAATACGGAACCCTGAGCGTCGCGATGATCCCGAGGTGGAATCCGAGCAGCAGCGCGAGCAAGCCCCATTTGACCGGGTGCCAGGGCCTCACCACGAGGAACAGCGGGGACAGCAGCTCGACGACCAGCGTGCCATAGTTTCCGAGGCGATAGAACGGCTGGAATTCGGGCGACCAGAAGGCCGGGTCGTACGCGGCGGGCGTGTGAAGGGCGACGAGCAGCGCCTCTCCCCGCAGCCACATCGGGCTCGTCAATTTCCATGCGCCGGCCACGAAATAGATCAGCGCCAGGTTCCATGCGAAGCAGCGAACGGCAGCGCCGGGGACCGCCATATGCCGCCAGCGCTGCCATGCTGCGCGGCGCCCGTGGCGCAGATCGCGCAGGTTTAGCGTCCTCCCCGTCGGCAAGAGCACCATCCAGAGCATGAACAAGTGCATCAGGCCGTCGTCCCAGAAGAACACCAGGAAATTCCGCCGGTAAGCCGAAACCGCCACGAGAAACATGAACAGCGCGGCGGCGCGCGGGTAGTATCCGGCTGCGAGCGCGAGCGACGCGAGACTCGCCGCAAGAAACGCCGCGCGAAGTACTGCCGCGGAAATGCCGGGGTAAAAGAGGCTCATGCGCGTGTACCAGAACATTTCGCGGGTCAGCGCGTGGTCCAATAGCCCGTCGGGCGCGCTGAAATCGGGTACCTCCCGGTACAGCTGCAGGAAATAGGCGACGCACAGGATGCCGAACAGGACGCGAAAGAAGTCCAGGGGCAGCGCGAGAGTCGGCCGATACAGCGAGTCGGCCGCTTTGCGCACGGCAACGGTCGCCCGCGGGCTCATGCAGGGTAGGGTACCGTCGTGTGCGGCATAGTCGCCATCGTAGCGCAGCGCCCGGCGGATCTCGCGGAGACCCTTAGCAACGCGGTCGGGCGCTTGACGCACCGCGGCCCCGACGATCGCGGCGTCTGGCTTGCGCCCGGCCGGCGCGCCGGCCTGGGGCATGCCCGATTGAGCATCATCGACATTGCGACCGGGCACCAGCCCATCGTCAATGAGAGCGGTTCGCTCGCCATTACGGCGAACGGGGAGTTCTACGGCTACGAGCGGATGGCGAACGCGCTGCGCGCACGCGGGCATGTGCTCACCACACGCTCTGACAGCGAGGTGGCCCTGCACCTGTACGAGGAGCTGGGAGCCGATTCGCTCGCGCTGCTGCGCGGCGAGTTCGCCTATGCCATCTGGGACGGAAGGCACAACGAACTGTTCGCGGCGCGGGACCGATTCGGCATCAAGCCGCTCTACTACGCGCTGCATCGCGGCGGCATCGTGCTCGCGTCGGAGATCAAGGCGATCCTGGCCTGCGGCGTGAACCCGGCCTGGGATCGAGACGCGATATTCCAGTCATTTCACTTCGTGCTGCGCCAGGACCGGACGCTGTTCGAAGGCGTGCGGCAGGTTCCGCCGGGTCATTTCCTGAAATTCCGCAGCGGCCGGCTCACGATACGGCGCTACTGGGACGCGGATTTCCCGCGCCGGCCCCTGCGCTCGCCAGCGCGCGCGACCGATCCCGCCCTCATCGAGGAAACGGGTCGGCGCATCGAGGAAGCGATCGAAGTCCGCATGCGCGCGGACGTGCCGATCGCCTGTTATCTGAGCGGCGGCATCGACTCCTCGGGGGTGCTCGGCATCGCAAACCTGAGGCTTGGCCATCGCATCGGCGCTTTCACCATAAGCTTCGAGCACCCCGACTTCGACGAGGACGCGGTCGCCCGGGAAATGGCCGCGTTCGCGACCGCCAGCTACCGCTCGATTCGCGTCACGAACGCCGAGTTCGCCGAGGTGTTCGCGGACGCGATTGCGGCGGGCGAGGGCGTGCAGCTGAACGGCCACGGTCCCGCGCGCTTCATCCTCAGCAGAGAGGTCCAGCGCGCCGGCTATAAAGTCGTGCTCGGCGGCGAGGGCGGCGACGAGCTGTTTCTCGGCTATCACTTCGCCGAGCGCGCGCTGCGGTTCTCGACCGACCGGCAGCCCGCGCGACGCATCCTGCGAACGTTTTCCAGGCTCTTTGGACTCCTGCGCCCGCAAAGCGAAGCGCAGCGCTACGTGGGGCAGGTCTCTCCGCTGCTCGGCCTGCTCGGGCGCTACATTGGCTTCCCCGAAGAATTGCTCGTCGACCTCGTGCCGAGGTACCGGGAGCTGCGCGATATTATCTCGCCCGATTTTCTGCAGAAGCGCCGCGGTCGGGATCCCTACTGGGACTTCCTCGGCCAGTTCGACTGGCGCGGCCAGCTGCTCGGGCGCGAGCCGGTGCGGCAGCTGCTCTATCTGTGGATGAAATCCTGGTTCCCGAACTATGTCCTCGCGGGCGAGCGGCTGGACATGGCGCATGCCGTGGAGCAGCGCCTGCCGTTCCTGGACCACCGGCTCTTCGAGTTCATCCGCGAGATCCCGGCGGCCAGCCTGTGCAGGCCGGGACAGAACAAGCATCTGCTCAGGGACACGGTGCGCCCCTACGTGACCGGACGCGTCTATGCGGGGGCCAAGCGGCCGTTCTTCGCACCGCCCTCGACCCTGTACGAGGGCAATCCGCTGACCGACGTGATCTTCGACCTGGTCCGCTCGCCGCAATTCCGCGAACTGCCTTTCTTCGTTCCCAGCGCCGTAGACAAGCTGCTGCAAAGCCTTCGGGCGATGACGCCGGACATGCGCGCCTCGATGGATCCGGTGCTCTTCATGCTGGCATCACTGGCAGTGCTGCAGCGGCGTTTCGGCATTTCGTCTACGGGAATCTAGTCCTGCGCGCGGCACGCGAGATGCAGGCGCCATTCGTCCGGAACGCCTTTCAGCACATGCGTGCCGCGATCCTCGAAGCGCAGCCCGGAGCCCGCGGCAATGTCCTTGACCGTGCTCGACACCAGCACCTCTCCGCCCGCGGCCATGCTCATGATGCGCGCGCCGATATGGACCGCGATGCCGCCGACCTTGCGGCCCAGTTTTTCGACCTCGCCCACGTGCACGCCGGCGCGCGTGCGCAAGCCGAGCGCGCCGGACTCCGCACACACCGCCAGCGCGCAGCGCACGGCGCAGGTCGGACCGTTGAACACCGCGAACAGGCCGTCCCCCGAGGTGTCGACGAGGCGGCCGTGGAAGCGGTCGAGCATCGAGGCGGCGCGGCGCTGGAACTCCGCCAGGAGGTCCCGCCAGGCGGCGTCGCCGAGCTGCGCCGCCTTCTCGGTCGAGCCGACGATGTCGGCGAACAGCACCGTGGCGACCGCGCGCTCGCGATCCCGGGCAAGATTGTACGGGCGCTCCAGTTGCAGGATTTCGTTCGCCGCGACTTGTCCGGCCCGACAGTAGGAATTGACGGACTTGATGAGCTGTCCGACGTCCCGCAGCCAGTGTACGAGCTCGACCTCGTGGTCGTATGTCAGTGCGACGGAAGGGCTTCTCTGTTCCATGGCATCGATCTCCGCTGCGCTTGATCTGCCCTCGAATGGCAGGTTGTGGCACCGATTGTGCCGAGGTCGCGGGGGCGGGGTAATCGGCCAAAGGGCGAAAAATGGGCTCGACATAAGTCGTGCTCGACTTAAGTCGTATAGGGTCGCGGCGGGAATTGCTGTAAAAAGGGCGCCGTGAGAATCCTGCTGATCGACGACCATCCCCTGTTCCGCGGCGGGCTGAAATACCTGCTCCGCGGCCTGGAAGAGGGCGTGGAGATGGACGAGGCAGGCGACTGCGCCCAGGCGCTCGAGCGCCTGGCCGCGGGCAGCTACGACCTCGTGCTGCTCGACCTCAAGCTGCCGGGCGTGAACGGGCTCGACGCGCTCACCAGCCTGCGCGAGGCTGCTCCCGGCACGCCGCTGATCGTGCTCTCTGGCGAGGACGACCCGGAGGTGGTGCGCGCCTCGATCGAGCGCGGCGCGATGGGCTTCATTCCGAAGTCCTCCACTCCCGAGGTCATGATCCAGGCGCTGCGGCTCGTGCTGATGCGCGGCGTCTATCTGCCGCCGACGGCTCTCGATGCGGTGCATACCGCAGTTCCGGCCTCGCTTCCGGGCCTCACGCCGCGGCAAATGGACGTGATGCGCTGCGTCATCCGGGGCATGCCGAACAAGGTCATAGCACGCGAACTGGACGTATCCGAAGCCACCGTCAAGGCCCATCTCACGGCGGTGTTTCAGGCGCTCGGCGCACGCAACCGCACGGAGGCAGTGTATGTCGCAGCCAAGGTCGGATTACGTCTTAGCTGAGGCGGGCGGCGAGCGCGTACCCGCGCCGGCCGCCACCTGGCAGGAGGAGCTGCTGCGCGTTCTCCTGCGCCAGAGCCAGCGCGTCATCCTGCCAAATCTTCTTACCTCGCTGGTGGTCGCGGGGATGGCCTACGGACGATTGCCGACGCCGCTCCTGGCGGGGTGGCTGCTGATCGTCGCGGCGATGCTGGCGATCCGGCGCATCACGCTCGGCCGGCTCGTGCGTGCCGAGCGCCTGGATCTTTCCACGCGCTTGCGCATCGCCGCCGTCGTCTCCGGTCTGGTGGGCATCAGCCACGGCTTGTCGGCCGGGTTTTTCCCTTTCCTTCCCAGCGTCGAGCGCGCGCTGGTCTCGTTGTGGCTGGTCGCGGCATGCGCGGCTTCCGTGCTGTCGACGGTCGGATATCTGCCGGTCTTTCTCGCCTACCTCGTTCCCGTCCTCGGCCCCGTCATCGCGATGTGGGCGCTCGGGCCGGGGATCGCGGAGCACCGCTGGATCGAGTCGGCCACCGCCGCTCTCGTGCTCATGCTCGGGGGGTTGCTCGTCACTTACGCGAAGGACTCCTTCCGGCTTTTCCGGGAATCCTTCGAGATTCGGTTGCAGCGGCTCGATTTGAACCGCAGGCTCGAGGCGGCGCTGCTCGAGGCGGAAAGGGCGAACCGCGCCAAGACGAGGTTCCTCGCTTCGGCGAGCCACGATCTGCGCCAGCCGGCGCATACGGCATCGCTGTTCGCGGCGGCGCTGTCGATGCGTCCGCTGGACGGGGAGAGCCGTGAAATCGTGCAGCACCTGAATTCCGCGGTTCAGGCGCTCGCGACTCAGCTCGATGCCTTGCTCGACATCTCGAAGCTCGACGCAGGGGTCGTGCGTCCGAGCCGCGCGCCGCTGCGCCTCGACGCGTTGCTCGAGCGATTGCGGCGGGAGTTCGCGCCGCTGGCGGGCGCGAAGCGCCTCGAGCTCACGGTCTCCTGCCCGCCGGACGCCTGGGTGGCGACCGACGCGACGCTACTCGAGCGCGTCGTGCGCAATCTTCTCGACAATGCGGTCAAGTACACGGATGCGGGGCGCGTGGAAGTGCGCGTGGAGCAGGCAGCCGGAGGCCAGGTCCTCAGCATCTCCGACTCGGGCCGCGGCATTCCCGAGGCCGAGCAGACACGCGTGTTCGACGAGTTCTACCAGCTCGGCAATCCGGAGCGCGACCGCGCGAAGGGGCTCGGTCTGGGCCTGGCGATCGTGAAGCGGCTGGTGAGCCTTCTGCAGATCGACATGGAGATGACCTCGTCTCACGGCGCCGGTACGCGCTTCCGTCTCGTGCTCCCGGGCGCGCGCGAAGGCGCGGAGCGCCCGGAGGACGCGAGGACGGCGCGTACGCCGGCCGCATTGAGCGTGCTGGTGATCGACGACGAGGCCGAGGTCCGCCTCGGCATGAAGATCCTGCTCGAGGGAATGGGCTGCCGCGCCGCCTTGGCGGGCGGCACCGCCGAGGCGCTGGCAGTCGCGCGCTCCGCCAGGCCCGACGTCGTCGTGGCCGACCTGCGTCTGCGCGGTGCGGACAACGGCATCGAAGCCGTGCGCGCGGTGCGCGCCCTCTATCCGCGCCTGCCGGCGTTGCTCGTCAGCGGCGACATCGCCTCGGACCAGCTGCGCGAGGCGGAGCGCGCCGGAATCGCCTTGCTGCACAAGCCCGTCCCCGCCGAGACGCTGAAGCGAGCGATCGCCGACGCGGTTTCTGGATGAGGTGACTCGATATGGCGAAAGTGCGGCGGATCTTGTCGTGCGATGGGGGCGGCATCAGGGGAATTATCACGCTCCGTTGTCTCGAGGCGCTCGAATTACGGGTCGGCCCTTGCCGATCGTTCTTCCAAATGTTCGCGGGTACCAGCACCGGCGCCGTGATCGCGGGCGCGCTTGCGCGTGGCATGACCGTAAAGGAGCTCATTGCGCTTTACACGGACCGGCGCTTCGAAATCTTCTCCAAGCGATTCCTCGGCTGTCTTCATCCCCTCGTAACGAAGTTCAAGAAGAGACCCTTGCATCGGATTCTTCGAGAATATCTTGGCGACGTCACGCTTGCCGAACTCGCTTGCGATGTCCTTATCACGGCCGTCGACACGGTACGGGCCGAATCGATTTACTTCACCAGCTTTCAAGTGCCGGACAATCCAGATGCCCGCTACGGCACCTACCAGAAAGTCAGGCTGCGCGACGCTATAGAGGCCAGCGTGTCCACGCCTACTTACTTCACGGCGCACGGACGGTTCATAGACGGCGGGACAACCGTATACAACAATCCCGCGTACGTGGCTGCAGTGGAAGCGTTGCGCTACTCAGCCGACAAGCAGGCGAACCCTCCTCAATCCTCTTTCTTCGACGATGCACGGGTCGAGGTCTATTCGTTCGGCGTCGGTACGCAGACGTATCCCATGAAGCCTGGCGAAGCCCAGAGGAAATGCAGCATCGGATGGTTGAAATACGTGATCAACGAGAGCAGCAATCAGGCGGGGTACGAGCAAAGCTATATCGCGCGGAGCGAGCTCGACATGGCAGAACGGGCGATCGCCTTCTATCGTTACGACATCTATCTGAATCGGCAAACCGTCAAGTGGGCCATGCCTGACTCGACGATCGATCCACGAACGCTCGAGCCGGACACCGCGATCGACGAAGAGCGCTTCCGCTTGCTGGACGAAATCGGCAAGAAATACGGCCAACAGATATTTCCGCCGTCGTTTACTCCACCTTCACCACCTGCGCAGGCGGCGTCTGGAGCGCTAAGCGCTCAACAAACCGGCATCGCTCGAAAACTGGGCGCCGCGGGCGGCTGGAACCAGTTCAACATGCCGCAATTCCGTCGGCAAGATTACGTGGGCGAGGTACTCGCGGAGTTTGACGAGGTCGATCGGCGCCTCGATTGATGAGCCTAGCCCGCGACGCTCGCGCGTACCGCCCAGGCTCGCGCCGTCAACGCGATCGACCCGTTCGCCTCGATCGGCATGCGCTCCCGGATGCGCTCGCGCAGGCGCGCGCGCGCCGCATCGTCGAGCGACATGGCGTAGGCGGGCGCCGGCCCCTGGCCGCCGAGGAAGGGTTGCCAGTAGTCGTCGAAGCTCGCGAATCTGGTCGGGATGTCGATGTGCGTCACTTCGACCCCTCTCAGTCCGGCACCCGCCAAGAGGCTCCTCAAAGCCTCGGGGCGGCACAGAGGAAAGCGTACGCCTTCGTCCAGCCGCGCGGCGCCCGGGTCGAGCTCGACCGCCGCATCCCAGAATATGCGCATCAGCTCCATCCTGCCCGCGTAATCCCAGACATAGGCCGCGATGGTTCCGCCCCGGCCCGCCACGCGCGCCATCTCTGCGAGCGCGGCGCTCGTGTCCTCGACGAAGTTCAGCATCAGCGCCGAGACCACGGCGTCGGCGGACGCATCGCCGAGGGGAATCGCCGTCGCGCTGCCGACGTGTAACGCGACCCGCGCGCCGAGGTTGCGGCGCGCCGTGTCGAGAAATCCTTTCGAAGGCTCGACCCCGGCTACCGAGGCGGGCGCGCAGCAGTCGACGATCGCCGCGCACAGCGCCCCGGTGCCGCATCCCACGTCGAGCCACCTGCGGCCGGGCGCAACGTCGAGCCAGGATAGAAAGCGCGGCGCGACCTGCCGGCTCCAGCGCCCGACGTACTGCTCGTACGGGCTGCCGCGTTCCCAGGTATCCGAGACTGGCTTGCGCTCCATGGCCGGAATCAGTCGGCGAGCAGCCGCCAGCACCAGTACGCGCCGATCGCCATCTGCACGGCGAAGGCCGAGAAGCGCAAGGTTACTGCGGCGTTGCTCAGTGAGGCGATGTGAATCGTCGACTGGACCATGCGCGCCGCGAGCAGCACCAAAGCGAGCGGATCGGTGACGCCCGTGCGTCCCGTCGCCAGGGCCACGAGCATGAGACCGCCGAAGATCGGCAACCCTTCCAGGCAGTTCGCGTGCGCCCGGGCGAGGCGCTGCATGAACGGCGAGAGCTTCGAGTTGCTCGGATCGAAGCCGTTCGCCGGCACCTCGCCGGCGACGACCATCTTCGAGCGGATGACCTCCATGACGACGAGCAGGGCGAGCGTCCAGGCGATGAAGCCCGTCAGGGCGAAGGAAGTCGTATTGGCCATGTCAGTTCCCGTTCTTGCGCTCGGTCGCGCGCAGCTCGGCGAGCGCCTCTTCCTCGATCGTGCGCATCTTCGCGATGAGCGGCTGCATGCGCTGCTGCATCTCGCCCATGGTGGTCTGGATCACCGCCGGCATCTTCACGATCACCGCGCGCCCGGCGTCGGTGCGGTAGAAGGCGAGCATGCCATCGACTTCCGCTTGGGTGAAGGTGTCGCGGTACACGCGCACGTAGAGCGGCTCGAGCTTGTCCCAGGCCATCTCCTCGCGGAACGCGTCGGCCATCTTGTTGCGCATGCGCGCGATGATCGCTTCCTGCTCCGGCGTGAGCTGCCGCCCGCGCAGCGCCTGCTCCATGTTGCGGCGCATCAGCGTGTCGACCTGCGCCATCAAGCCGTCGAGCAGCTTCCGCGCCTCGGTGACCTCGAGCAGGCGGTGGATGGAATCCTCGCTCGGTGCCGGCGGCGCGGCGAAAACGTACGTAGAGGTCGCGGCGAGCGCGAAGAGGGCGATGATCATGCGCTTCATGGTGTTCCTTTCAAACGGAATTCGCGCTGCTCATATTATCCTGGCCGCGAAGGCGAAAGCCTCGCGGCATTGCACTTCGGTCGGGTTGATGACCGGGATGCGGCAGTCCTGCCGGCCGAGGGCGAGCGGCAGCTCGGTACAGGCGAGCACCACGCCGTCGACCGAGGCCGCGTGCTTGTCGACGACCGCGGCGAGCGCGCTACGGAATTCCTCGCGCATCAGCCCGCGCGCGAGCTGCGACTGGATCTGCTGGATGTGCGCGCGATCGGCCTCGTCCGGCGTCTCGACTTCGAGCCCGAAGCGCTCGAGGCCGCGGTGGTAGTAGCCGTCCTCCATCGTGAACTTCGTGCCGAGCAGGAGCAGGCGCCGCAGCTTGAGCGCGCGCGCGGCGCGTCCGGTCGCCTCGACGATGTGGAACACCGGGATCGGCAGCGCGAGCCGCGGCGCGACCAGGTCGAAGGCCTTGTGCAGCGTGTTGTTGCAGATCACCAGGCAATCCGGGCCGAGCCGCACGAGCGCCGCGATCTCCCGCTCGAGCAGCGCGGGGATCTCGGCCATGCGGTCCGGGTATCGGCTCTTGATTTCGTGATAGTCGATGCTGCGCAGCAGGATGCTCGCCGAGTGGAAGCCGCCGAGCGTCTCCTGCGCGAGCTCGTTCAAGATGCGGTAGTACTCGATGGTCGAGGGCCAGCTCGTGCCCCCCAGCAGTCCGATCGTCTTTAATCCGGACATTTCGTCGCCGCAAGTTGTGATTCAATTAGTGGCCGTTGGGTCCGTGCCCGGACGGGAAGGGAGGGAACATGTTTCATTTCATCTGGATGTTCATCGTCGGCATCGTCGTGGGTGCGATCGCACGCTTCATCATGCCAGGCGGGGAGCACCTGGGCATCATCATGACCGGCATTCTCGGCATCGGGGGCTCGGTCGTCGGAGGCTTCATCGCGCGCATGTTCAGCAAGCCGGCGGAAGGTGCGATGGTTCATCCCGCGGGTCTCGTCCTCTCGATCATCGGCGCGGTGGTCCTGCTCTTCGTCTGGAATCAGCTGGCGCGCTGAGCCTGCGCGCGCAGCCGGCGCTCGCGCACCGCGAGCAGGCGGCGGCGGGTCCAGGCGATGAGCGCGATCAGCACGCCGAAGACCATCAGGGGCGAGAGCACCACGACCGCCGCGGGCGGTCGGTCGGTCACGCGCGGTTCATTTCGACCCGTCACGCTCCACACGGCTTCGGTCCTTGACGCGATCGTATACCGCCACGCAAGCGCCGAGCACCAGGCCGAGGCCCGCAATGGCGATAAATACGAATTCCCACCGTCCACTGGAAACTGCCGGCGCAAAGGCCGAAGTGCTCACGTAGATGGCGGCAACGCAGAGGACGCCCATGCCGGCAATGCGCGCAAGCAAGGCCAAAATGGAATACCAGCGATTAAGAAGCCCTCTGCCGGACATGAATCACAGCCAGCGCCGCACCCGCGCAGCATATTGTGCGTACTCTTCACCGAACTTTCCATTGAGCGCCCGCTCTTCCGGCGCGATCTGGAAGCGGCCGATGTAGAGAACGAGGAACACCGGGCCCGCGAGCGGCCAGAACGACGACAGATGGACTGCCCAGGAACTGAGAAGCAGCGCAAGACCGACGTACATGGGATTGCGCGTGAGGCGATAGACGCCGCCGGTGACGAGCGCCGTGGCCTTGCCCGGCTGCAGCGGGTTGACGGTCGTCTTCGAGCGACGGAAGGCCCATAGGCCGAGCAGGTCGAGGGCGACGCCTGCCATGGCCAGCGCGGCGACCGCGGCCTCGCGCACGGCCGGCACAAGCGGCAGCGACGGCGGAAGCGACGAGATGCTCCACATGGCCGCCCCGACGAGGACCGCGACCAGCGGCGGCGGAATCCTGTGCTCAAGCGCTCGCATGCGAGTCACTGGCGCTGCAACCGGAGGAACACAACCAGAGGCGAATGATGACCCAAATGTACACGCCCAGCAGCTCCGCAAGGATCGCCCGGTCCCGGGCGGTTCAACACAGATCGATTTCGTCTCGGTGGCCGAAGGCGATGGAATTGTCGATGAAGAAGGCGCGCTGCGCGGCGAGCCGGTACCAGCCTACCTTCTTCAGCGCCGCGGCGATCGCGCCAGGGGCATCCGCCGGGTTGCCGACGAGCGGAAATTTCGCTGCGTACAGGCCACGCACCCGTTCTTCCTCGTCGCCCGACAAGCGGGTGGCGATGCCTTCCAGCTGCACGCCCTTGATTTCCCTCCAGTCGGAGTAATCCTCCTGAATCGTGGCCGACACGCGCGGACTCTGCGCGATATTGCGGCAGTGCCTGCTGGTGGGGGCGGAGAGAAAGTAGAGCGCCCAGGCCTCATGGACGTAGAACACCGCCGCCGCCCAGGGGCCCTCATCGCCGCCGGTGGCGAGTGTCACGACATGGTGGGCGGCGAGGTACGCCTGCACCCGCTGGCGCAGAGTGCCGCTGCTCAAGGCTGTCCGGCCGCAGGCTCCGAAGACAACGCGACCGCTGTTCCCGGCTTGCGCTCTCCGCCCTCGTGCAGGCACTTGAGGCGGTAGGCGAGCTGGGGACGGGTCAGGCCGAGCATCCGCGCCGCCGAGGAGAGGTTGCCGCAGGCCTTGTTCACCGCGGTCTCGACCAGCATGGCCTCGAGCTGGTCGAGGGTCAACGCGCCGTTGAAGATGGACTCGCACAGCGCGTGGCCCGCACCCCAGTGGTCCATGGCGAGGTCGCCGTTTAGGTTCAGGCCGAACTCGCGCGCCCGGTTGTCCGCACAGGACGAGAAAAGCTGGTCCACCTCGATCCGGGTTCCGCTCGGCGCCAGGATGACGCCGCGCTCGACCATGTTTTGCAGCTCGCGGATGTTTCCCGGCCAGCCGTAGGTGAGCAAGGCGCGCTTCGCCTTGTCGGTGAAGCCCCGCAGTCTCTTGCCATGGATGGCGGAGAATTTCTCCAGGAAGCGCTTGGCGAGCAGCGAGATGTCTTCCTTGCGCTCCCTGAGCGGGGGAATGGTGATCTGGTAGGCGTTCAGCCGGTAGTACAGGTCGGACCTGAATCGCCCTTCCTTGACCAGTTGCCCGAGGTCGCGGTTGGCGGCTGCGATCAGGCGCACGTCGGTCTTGCGGGTCTTCTGGTCTCCCAGCCGTTCGACCTCTCCGTCCTGCAGCACGCGCAGCAGCTTGCTTTGCGCCGGCAGGGGCAGGTCCCCGATCTCGTCGAGAAACAGCGTCCCGCCGTCGGCGCGCTCGAACCGCCCCGGACGCGAGACGAGAGCGCCGGTATAGGCGCCGCGTTCCACCCCGAACAGTTCCGACTCGACGAGGTCTTGCGGGATCGCGGCACAGTTGACCGCGATGAACGGCGCGCGGCGCCGCGGCCCCATCTCGTGCAGCGCGCGCGCGAACAGCTCCTTGCCTACGCCGGTCTCGCCGAGCAGCAGCACGCTGATGCGGTTGTTCGCTGCCGGTCTGAGCAGTTCATAGGCCGCACGAAATCCGGGCGATTGTCCGACCATGTCGATGGGGAGCTTTTCCTTTTCACCGATGGTCGAGCGCAGCTGCACCACCTGCGTCTGCAGATCGAAGAGCTGGTCGGCGATCGACTCGGGATTGAAGAAGCGCATGTGATCGGCGGCGTCCTCCCAATCCTCGACGGGCTTGCCGACGATGCGGCAGTTGTCGTGCCCGGAACCGCTGCATTCGACTTCCTTGTAGAGGATCGGCCGTCCCATGAACGCGGAGGTGTAGCCGCAGGCATAGCCGATCTGGGTCCAGCACACCGGCTCGGAGTGAATGCCGAAATTGCGCCGGTGGGACTGACCCTCCCAGGAGTTCTCCCACAGGAACTCGCCGTAGAACTTGCCTTTGACGCGGTTAAGCTCGAGCTTGATCGGCGTGACGCGCACGATGCCCTCGAGCGTATGCAGCTGCGGCCCGGTCATGAAGGCCTCGATGTCGTCGGCGCTCTGCGCCCGGGTGCGGGCCAGCTCCGCGTCGCGCACGCCGGAAGCGTAGCCCATCCGCATGAGCAGCCCGCGCGCGCGGTCCATGCCGAGGGTGTCGATCAGCTCCTTGCGCAGCAAGGCCTGCGCCTCCGCATGCACCAGCAGCATGCGGTGCTCGTGCAGCCAGATCTGGCCGGTGTCGGCGCAAAAATGCACGCGCGCGCGCAGGTCATCGCTGTCGCTGTTTTCGACCCGGACGCTGTGCAGCTTCGTCACCTGGCGATCTTCCTCCCAGCCGTCCCTGGTTTCTAGCGGGGCGGGCACGAGTTCGTCTTAACCAAGATCAAGGAAAATCGAATGAGCTGCTGTCCGCAACCTGAAGCCCGGCGACGAGCGGCCATTGCTCAAATGGTGAAGTCGCGCCGCCGGACGCCGAAACATCCACGAAATGATGAAGCGCCGATCGCATTACGCGAGGATCCCGGCGCGCGTCGGCGCGCACTTCATGGAAATTTTGCTGCAGATGCGCGAATCGCGGGATCGTCGCTCCCTGCCTCGTTCTCCAGGGGCCGCGCAGGGTGATCAGCGGAGGCTTTTGCTGCCCTGCGCAAACAGGTCGTGGCATGCCGGTTGCAGTCGTAACGCCACACCAGCGGCGGAATCGAGTCTCCGACACTGCCCGAAGCGTCCACGTATGAGGAGGAGCATCTGATGAAATTCCCGGTTCCGCACGACATCAAGGCCAAGACGATCCCCGGCACCGAAGGCTGGGAACGCATGTATCCGTACCAGTACCAGTTCGTCACCGACGATCCGGTGCGCAACCAGTACGAAAAGGACACGTTCTGGTTCTACGACGGCCTGCATTACCCCGAGCCGCTGTACCCGTTCGACACCATATGGGACGAGGCCTGGTACCTGGCTCTCTCCCAGTTCAACAACCGGATCTTCATGGTGCCTCCGGTGCGCGGCGTCGACCACCGCATCATCAACGGCTACGTCTACATCTCGCCGGTCCCGGTGAAGGACCCCGAGGAGATCGGCCGGCGCGTGCCGAACTTCATGGAGCGCGCCGGCTATTACTACAAGAACTGGGACGCGCTCGAGGCCAAGTGGAAAGTGAAGATGGAAGCCACGATCCGCGAGCTGGAGGCCGTCAAGATCCCGCGCCTGCAGGACATGGAGGACATGAGCGTGGTGACCGACGCCATGGGCGAATCGCACGGCTACCACCTGCTGAAGAACTACGATGACCTGATCAACCTGGGCATCAAGTGCTGGCAGTACCACTTCGAGTTCCTGAACCTCGGCTACGCCGCCTACGTCTTCTTCCTCGACTTCGTGCAGAAGCTGTTTCCCAGCATCCCGGCGCAGCGCGTCACGCAGATGATCTCGGGCATCGACGTGATCATGTATCAGCCCGACGAGGAGCTGAAGAAGCTCGCCAAGAAGGCCGTCGAGCTGGGCGTGGACTCGGTGGTGACTTTCAGCCGCGAGTGGACCGAGGTCGAGTCGGCGCTGAAGAAGCTGCCGAAGGGCGTCGAGTGGCTCAAGTCGCTGGATCTCGCGCGCGAGCCCTGGTTCAACATCTCCACCGGTACCGGCTGGTTCCACCACGACCGGTCGTGGAACGACCAGATGAACGTGCCGCTCTCGGGCATCGCCACCTACATCGGCAAGATCAAGCAGGGCGTTTCGATCGAGCGCCCCACGGCGAAGGTGCGCGCCGAGCGCGACCGCATCACCGCCGAGTATCGCGGACTGATCGAGAAGGAAGAGGACCGCAAGCAGTTCGACGAGCTTCTGGGCTGCGCCAAGACGGTGTTCCCCTACGTCGAGAATCACCTGTTCTACGTCGAGCATTGGTTCCACTCGGTGTTCTGGAACAAGATGCGCGAGGTCGCGGTGATCATGAAGGAGCACGGCGTCATCGAGCAGGTCGAGGACGTCTGGCTGCTGCGCCGCGACGAGATCAAGTCCGCGCTGTGGGACATCGTAACCGCGTGGGCCACCGGGGTCACGCCGCGCGGCACCAAGACCTGGCCGAAGGAGATCGTCTGGCGCAAGGGGGTGATGCAGAAATTCAAGGAATGGAACGCGCCGCCCGCCATCGGCACCGCGCCGGAAGTCATCCAGGAGCCGTTCACCATCGTGCTATGGGGGGTGACCAACAAGTCGCTGGCCGACTGGGCGTCGGTGCAGGAGGTCAAGGATCCGGACACCATCACGGAACTGAAGGGCTTCGCCGGCAGCCCCGGCATCATGGAAGGCAAGGCGCGCGTCTGCCGCACGGTGGGTGAGGTGGGGCTGTTGCAGCAAGGCGAGATCCTCGTTGCGCCGACCACCTCGCCGTCGTGGGCGCCGGCGTTCGCCAAGATCGGGGCCTGCATCACCGACGTCGGCGGGGTGATGAGCCACGCGGCGATCGTGTGCCGCGAGTACGGCATGCCGGCCGTGGTCGGCACGGGACACGCGACGAAGATCATCAAGACCGGCATGCGGATCCGCGTCGACGGCTCGACCGGGGCGGTCACGATCGCACGCTGAGCGCGCAAATGGGAGGCGTGCATACGGGACCACCGGTCCTGTGCTGGTTCGAGGACTGCCGCAAGGAGTCGGTGCCCCTGGTCGGGGGCAAGTGCGCCTCGCTCGGCGAGCTGATCAACGCCGGGGTGCGCGTGCCGCCCGGCTTCGCCCTCACCACCGAGGGCTACCGCCGCTTCATGGCGAAGGCCGGGCTCGACCGCGACGTGCGATCTTTGCTCGCCGGGCTGGACCCCCGGGACCACGGCGCGCTCGAGGCGGTCAGCGCGCGCATTCGCGCGGTCATCGAGGCGCAGCCATTCTCGATCGAAATGGAGGACCTGATCGCGGAGCGCTACCGCAAGCTGGCGGTGCGCTGCTGCGTGCCGGCACTGCCCGTCGCGGTGCGATCGAGCGCGACGGCCGAGGACCTGCTCGGCGCGAGCTTCGCCGGCCAGCAGGATACCTTTCTGTGGATTCGCGGCGTGGATGAGGTGCTGACCCACATGCGCCGCTGCATTTCCAGCCTGTACACGGAGCGGGCCATCGCCTACCGCGTCGATCGGGGCTTCGCCGACGCCGAGGTGGCGATGAGCGTGGGCGTGCAGAAGATGGCCAATTCGTTCACCGCCGGGGTGATGTTCACGATCCATCCGGCGAACGGCGACCGCTCGGTGATCGTCATCGACTCGAACTTCGGCTTCGGCGAGTCGGTGGTCTCGGGCGAAGTGACGCCGGACCACTTCGTCGTCAACAAGATCACGCTAGACGTCATCGACCGCACGATCTCGCAGAAGGAGGTCTGCTACACGGTCGATCCGACCACCCAGACCTCGCGCGCCATGGAGGTGCCCTTCGAGCGGCAGCGCGTGCAGTCGCTGATCGACGACGAGATCACGCAGCTGGCCTGGATGGGCAAACAGATCGAGAAGCACTACGGCCGCCCGATGGACATCGAATGGGCGGTGGACAAGGACCTGCCCTCGGGCGGGAACATCTTCATCCTGCAGGCGCGGCCGGAAACGGTCTGGAGCGCCAAGAGCAAGGCGGCGGTCGCCGCTGCGGGCGGTTCCAGCGCCATGGATTACATCCTTTCCGGCATGTTGTCCGGAAAGAAGGTGGGCTAGCAACGGATCTCGACCACAACCTCGGCATCGATACGGAGCAATCCATGAACGTACGCACGGAAGTGAGACCCATCGACGACTTGCGCAGCTACATTGCCGCCGTGGAGGCGCACGGGCAGTTGCATCGCGTCAAGACCGAGGTGGACTGGAAGTTCGAGCTTTGCCACATCTCGAAGGTGAACGAAGAGCAGAAGGGGCCCGCGCTCCTGTACGAGAACGTCAAGGGCTACGACATCCCGGTATTCACCAGCGCCTTCACGACGCCGCAGCGCCTCGCGATCGCGCTCGAGCAGGACCCCTCCCTGTCGATGAGCAACCTGTCGAAGAAGTGGATGCAGCTCACCACCAAGCAGATGGTGAAGCCGCGCTACGTCGACGATCCGGCGGTGATGGAGAACGTGATCAAGGGCGACAAGATCGACATCAACATGTTTCCCAGCCCCTGGTTCTACCCCGACGACGGCGGGCGCTTCTTCGTCACGGCGGGCTATCTCGTGACCAAGGATCCCGACACGGGGTGGACCAACCTCGGCACGTATCGCGCGCAGGTGCTCGGCAAAGACATCCTCGGCTCGCAGATCATCAAGGGCAAGCACGGCGACATGCACATGAAGAAGTACCAGGAGCGGGGCGAGCTGATGCCGGCGGCGTACGTCGTCGGCTGCGACCCGGTGCTGTTCCTCGCGAGCTCGACGCTGGTCTCGGCGCAGACCGACGAGTACGACATCGCCGGATCGCTGCGCGGCCGCCCGGTGCCGGTGTTCAAGTCCGACCTCACCGGCCTCACCCTGCCGGCGAACGCGGAGATCATCGCCGAGGGCTTCATCGACCCGAACGAGCTGATGGACGAGGGCCCGTTCGGCGAATACACCGGCTACTACTCGGGCAACAAGGGCAAGGACTATCCGAAGCCCGTGCTGCGCATCAAGCGCATCCTGCATCGCGACAGCCCGGTGATGTGGGCGACGACCGTTGGCAAGCCGATCAACGACATCCACATGATCCAGTCGCTCAACCGCACCGCGACGCTGTGGTACGACCTCGAGACCATGAAGGTGCCGGGAGTCCAGAGCGTGTACATCCCGCCCGAGGCCTGCGGCAGGTTCTGGGTGGTGGTGTCGGTGAAGCAGATGTATCCGGGGCACTCGAACCACGTCGGCAATGCGGTGATCGCGAGCACCACCGGTCACTACGGCGTCAAGGGCGTCATCACGGTGGACCACGACATCGCGGCGGACGACTGGGACCGCATCTGGTGGGCGCTCGCGACGCGCTTTGATCCGAAGCGCTCGGCGCAGATCATCGACCGCGGGCGCTCGACGCCGCTCGATCCGGGGCTGCCGATCGAGGCGCGCGAGGTCACCAGCCGCATCCTGCTCGATGCCTGCACGCCGTACGAGTGGAAGAACAAGCCGAGCGAGATCTTCATGGATCGCGCCGTGCTGCAGAAGGTGTCGGACCGCTGGAACGAGTACGGCTTCAAGGGCGCGAGCCCGGTCGCCGAGATGATTCCGCGGCTCACGCGCCCCGAGGTGAAGAAGGCAGCGGCAAAGTGAAGAAGGGCATCGTCATCGTCTGCAACCTGGACACGCGCGGCGAGGACATCGTCTTCGTCAAGAAGCTGATCCAGGATCGGGGCCACGAGGCCCTGCTGCTCGACTTCAGCATGGAGGAGCCGCCGCCGTTTCCCGGCGACATCCGCACCGAGGACGTGGCCGCGCGCGGCGGCCTGCCGATCGAGACGGTGCGCGAGAAATACCGCTTGGACCGCGATGCCGCGACGCAAAACCAGATCCGGGGCGCCGCGGCGATCGTCGACGATCTGCTCCGTCAGGGGCGCGTGCACGGCATCATCGGCATCGGCGGGGGCACGGCGACCCTGGTGGCCACCTCGATCATGAAGCGGCTGCCCTTCGGCATGCCGAAGCTGATGGCATCGCCCATGGCGGCGCACCCGGCCTACATCGACAAGTACGTCGGCACGAAGGACATCACGATGCACCATACGGTGCTCGACATCGTGAAGATGAACCCGCTGCTCAAGGCGCAGATCGTAAATGCGGTCGGCGCGATCTGCGGCATGGTCGAGATGACGCAGGGAACCGCCATCCGATTCGACAAGCCGTGCGTCGCGGTCTCCTCGTTCGGCTTCGGCGAAATGGCGGTGCAGAGCGCGCTCGGCATGCTCGAGGAGGCGGGCTTCACGCCGATCGTCTGCCACGCGCAGGGCAAGGGCGACAAGGCGATGGAGGAAATGATCCGCGACGGGGCGTTTCACGGCGTGCTGGACATCTGCATCGGTGGCGTCATGGAGCACCTGCTGAAGGGGAACCGCGATCCGGGGCCGGACCGGCTCATGGCGGCGGTCGAGACCGGCATTCCGATGGTGCTCGCGCCCTGCGGACTGGACATCGTGTCCTACGGCGGCCGCCCCGACATGCTCGAGAAGACCAAGGACCGGCCGCAGTACGTGCAGGACGCGCTGCGCGTCCAGGTGCGCACCACCGCCGAGGAATTGCGCCGGGCCGCCGAGGTCATCGCCGAGCGGCTCAATCGCGCCAAGGGGCCGTGGAGCTTTCTCATACCGCGCAAGGGCTGGTCGTCGCTCGACAAGGAGGGGCGACCCATCTACGACCCTGCCGCCGACGCCGCTTTCGTCGTGCGGCTCAAGGAAAGGCTCGCCGAGCGCGCGCGGGTCAAGGAGCTGGACCTGCACCTGTACACGCCGGAATTCGCGCGCGCCGCCGTCGACGAGTTCGTGCGCCTGTTCGAAACGCATTCGAGGAGCAGCGGAAATGATGGTGCGCAACTGGATGCAGGCCAATCCCCTGACGATTCCGAGCGACATGCTGGTGTCGGAGGCGAAGCGCCTGATGAGCGAAAACGCCCTGCACGCGCTGCCGGTGGTTGACGGCGGCCGGCTGCGCGGCCTGGTGACGCGTGCCAACCTGCTGCGCACCGGGCATTTCGTGCTGCGCACGCAGAATCCGGCCGAGGTCGACTATTTCGTCACGCGCCTCAAGGTCAAGGACATCATGGTGCGCAATCCCGCCACGGTGCGCGCGGACGACACGATGGAGCACTGCCTGCTCAAGGGCCAGGAGCTCGGCGTGGCGCAGTTTCCGGTGGTGGATGGCGAGCAGGTGGTCGGAGTCATTTCCGCCAACGAGATCTTCCAGCTCGCGGCGCATTGTCTGGGGGCGTGGGAGCGGCGCTGCGGCGTGACCTTGGCGCCGGTGAAAGTCGGCCCGGGCGTGCTCGGGCGCATCGCCGACGCCGCCGAGGCCGCCGGTGCGGTGTTGCAGGCGCTTTACCCCATCGGACGGCACCAGGCGCAGGCAGGTGCCGGGTATCCGGAGAAAAGGATCATCGTACGGTTTCACGCGCCCGACATGCGGGCCGTGGTCGCTGCGCTGGAGGCAGCAGGTTTTCCGGTCATCGAATCGGTCGAAACGCAGATTCCGGCGCTGGCGGCCTGAGCGAAAGTGGGGGAGGCAATGGATCAAAGGAGCGCGAACATGGATCTGCCGCTGGTGGTCGCCATCACGGGCGCGACCGGGGTGGTTTACGGCGTGGAAATGCTGCGCGTACTCAGGGAGCTGGGCCAGCCCACGCACCTCATCCTGAGCGAGGCGGCGGGCGTCAACATGGCGATCGAGACGAATTACACGCTCGACGAGGTGAGGGCGCTGGCGGACGTGGTTCACTCCAACAAGGACGTCGGCGCAGCGGTGGCGAGCGGCTCGTTCCGCACCCGAGGCATGATCGTCGCGCCGTGCACCGTGAAGACGCTCTCTGCGATCGCCAACTCGTTCAGCTACAACCTGATCGTGCGGGCCGCCGACGTGACGCTCAAGGAGCGGCGCACGCTGGTGCTGATGGTGCGCGAGACGCCCCTGCACAAGGGACATCTCGACCTGATGTCGCGCGCGGCCGATTGCGGCGCGGTGATCCTGCCGCCGATGCCGGCCTTCTATCACAAGCCGGCGTCGATCATGGATATCGTCCACCAGAGCATCGGCAAGGCGCTCGACCACGTCGGCATCGAGCACCAGCTGTTCAAGCGCTGGAGCGGTCGCGACCGGGAGGCGCTGGCCAAGGAGCCGCTACGCGTCGCCGGCTGAGCCCGCGGCGGGCAGCCCACCCGCTGTGGCGCTTCTCGCTCGACGTGTACGTGCGCGACGGCGTCGAGCAAGCCTGTCTCGGATTGCAGGCCGCGCGTGGCGCGGACGTGAATCTCCTGTTGTTCTGCTGCTGGATGGGAAGCCGCAGGCGGCCCCTCGGAAAGCGCTTTCTGCGCCGGGCGATGGCTGCCGTTTCGCGCTGGCAAAGCGAGGTGGTGCGGCCGCTGCGCACGGTGCGGCGCGCCCTCAAGCGGGACAGCGTCGGCGGGCCCGGTGCGTGGCGCGCTCATTTGCGCGCGAACGTCGCGACGCTGGAATTGGACGCCGAGTACGTCGAGCAGCTCGTTCTCGCCGGGCTCGCCGCGCAGGCGCCGCAGCCGGTCCGCAACGCAAGCGCGGAAAAGACGATCGAAGCCAATCTCGAGCGCTATCTGACGTTGCTCGGCACGCCGCTCGGAGTCGTGTCGCGACGCCGATTGCGGATCTTGTGCGCGGCCTGCGCCCCTCGCAGGACCTAGCCCTTGCGCTACAGCGCGGCCATCTTCGACTTCGAGGGGACGCTCGTCGATTTCCAGTGGCAGCTCGAGCCGGCCGAGGCCGAGTTGCGCCGTGCGTTCGCCACGCTCGGTTTCGGCGGTGGCGAGTTCGCCCGCGGCAACTACGCGAGCATGTGGAACGCCGCTGCCGACCTGCTCGCGCGCGAGGGGCGCATGGCCGAGCTGCGTCAGGCGTTGTGCTCCGTCTACGATCGCTGGGATTCCGACGCGCTTGGCCGGTGGGCGCCGCGACCGGGCGCGGCGCAGCTGCTGCGCGGGCTCGCGGCAGCGGGTTCGCGCGCCGGCATGGTGAGCAACGTCGGCCGCCGGGCGCTCAGGCAGGCTTTGAGCCGCTTCGACATGGCCCGCTGGCTGTCGCCGGTCGTGACCCGCGATGACGTGACCTGGATGAAGCCCAGGGCGCAGGGCATCTCGCGGGTGCTCTCGGATTGGCAAATCCCGCCGCGAGACGTGCTGTTCGTCGGTGACAGTCGCGCCGACGTGCTCGGCGCGCGCGCGGCCGGAATGCCGGTGGCCATCATCCGTGGAGGCGAGTGCGACGAGGCCGCCTTCGCCGACGCGCCGCCCGACCACATGATTTCCGGGCTGGAGGACCTGGCCGCGCTAGTCAGGGTCGCTTGAGCGGCACCCGATGCACGGAGCGGATCGCGTTCTGCGCGACGCGGACGACGTCGACGGCCTGCACGTGACCCGAGATGGGTTCAAGGTCCGAGCCGATCTGGCGCGCTAGCTTCGCCGCCTTCAGAGCGGAGGCAAACCGGCCGACGGTGATGTGCGGAACGTACGGGACGTCCTGCCGGCGCTCCGCGGCCAAGGGCCCGGAGTTCAGCTTCACGTGAAGGCGGTTCAGCCAGTCCGAGCCGACGCTCGCAACGAAGTAGACCAGTGCTGCGCTACGGGCCGGGTCCCGAAACGCCTGCGCCGAGGAGAAGGCGACCGGCGCGCCGCGCACGCCCTGCAGGCATGACGAGACGTGCGCAACGAATGAATCTTCCGGCAACGCCCAGCTCGGGAATATCAGCGTCACGTGCGGCGCTACGAGCCGGAAGTGTTTCGGATCGTGCTTCGCGCGGAGATCCTGCAGCCACGCGAGCGCCGGCGCGGGAAATTCCGGAACGCAGATGGCTGCGAGCGGCCCTGCGCTCAACCCGGCACCGACTTGCACCATTCGATCGCGTCCTCGAGCCGGTCGTCGCCCCAGAAGATCTCCGTGCCGCATACGAAGCTGGGCGCGCCGAAGACGCCCAGGCTCTTCGCGTGCTCGGTCTCGGCGTCGTACCGCTCGCGGATTTCCCGGCCGTCGGCGCGAGCGATCGTCGCGTCCGGGTCCTTGCGCAGGCCGGCGAGAAGGTTGCGAAGCCGTGCGATGTCGCCCGGGGCCTTGTTCTCCAGGAACCACGCGCGGTAAGTCGCCCGCGCGTATTGCGGGCACCAACCCTCGAGCGAGGCGATGACGGCGACGCGGTTCGCCAGTCCCTCCGGGTCCACCGGGTACTCGGGAATCGACGCGAACGGGATGCCGTAGCGCCTGGCGCGGCGCTCCAGGTCGCGCCACATGTAGTTGAGCTTCACCGGCTTGCCGATGAACGGGCGGTTGTTCTGCGCGATCATGATGGCGCGCACGTTGAACGGCCGCCAGCGCAGCGACACGCCTTCGCGCGCCGCGACTTCCTCCGCGCGGCTGACCGACAGATAGGCGTAGGTGCTGCCGATGTAGAAGAAGAAGTCGAGTTCTCGCTGCATGCGCATCACTCCTGCGTGAATGCGAGCGCGCGTACCATGGCTGCGATCGTTTCCGCGGCGCGACGGGTGCCGCCTTCGGGCTGGCCGCGGCGGTCGATGACGATCTTTCTCTCGCCGAGCGCGGCGTCGACCGCGCGCCGGACGAGCGCGGCGGCGTCCGCTTCGCCCAGGTGCTCGAGCATCATCGCGGCGCACAGCACCTGCGATACCGGGTTGGCCCCGTCCTTGCCGGCCAGGTCGGGCGCAGAGCCGTGGATCGGCTCGAAGTAGGCGTGACGATCGCCGATGTTGCCCGACGGGCAGAGACCTATTCCGCCGACCGTGGCGCCGCCCAGGTCGGAGAGGATGTCGCCGAGGAAGTTCTCCATCACCAGCACGTCGAAGCGCTGCGGCTCGAGGACGAGCGCCTGCGCCGCGGCGTCGGCGTACAGGTGCTCGCGCGCGACGTCCGGGTAGGCGGCGCCGATCTCGTCGAACACGCGCCGGAAGAAGGCGAGCGACGCCAGCACGTTCGCCTTGTCGACGCAAGTGACGCGCTTGGCGCGGCCGCGCCGGCGCGCGAGCTCGAAGGCGTAGCGCGCGACGCGCTCGACGCCTGCGCGCGTGACGAGCAGCGTGTCGGCCATCGCCCGGTCGTTGCCGACGCCCTTGCCGCGCGACAGGTACAGCCCCTCGGTGTTCTCGCGCACGATGACGTAGTCGATCTCGCCCGGCTTGCTCTTCAGCGGCGCGTCGACGCCCGGCAGCAGGCGCACCGGGCGCACGTTCGCGTACGCGTCCAGGCCCAACCGCAGCACGCCGCCGAGCAGCCCCGCCTCGGTGCCGTCGGGCAGGCGTACTTCGGGCAGGCCGACCGGGCCTTTCATCGCCGCGTCCGCGGCCTTGATCGCTTCGAACGTGCCGGGCGCGAGGCTCGCGCCGCTCGCGCGGTACAGGCCCGCGCCGCCCTCGCGCAGGTCGATCTCGAGCCGGAAGCCGAGCGCGTCCCCGGCGGCGGCGAGCACGAGCAGCGCCGCATCGACCAGCTCCGGGCCGATGCCGTCGCCCCTGATGACGACGATGCGGTAGCTGCGCGCCATGTCAGGCGAAGTAGCGCCCGGCGGCGAAGTCGGCGAGCGGCTTGCCGCTCGGCTTGAGCACGGCGTTCGCGCGCGCGACCGTCTCGCCGCGCACCGTCATGCGCCCCTGCGAAAAGATGATGCTCTTTCCCGCGCGCAGCACTTCGGTCCGGCCCTCGAGCCAGTCGCCCACCTTGACCGGCGCGAGGAAGTCGACGTCCAGGCTCACGGTGAGCAGGAACTGGCCGAGCTTCGTCTGGATGTTGGTGCCGAGCAGGAGCAGCATGTCGGCGAGCGTCGCCAGCATGCCGCCGTGGCACACCAGCATCGGGTTGCAGTGCTTCGTTTCGCACAGGAAGCCCAGGACGAAGGCCTCGCCCTCGAGCCGCCCGTAGAGCGGGCCGTTGGCTTCGATGAAAGGATTGCGCGGCAGATTGAGGGCACGAAAGCCCTCGGGTACGGCGGTGGTATGCAAGCGGGTCCCCCTTTCGCATAGCGATTATCGCCCGATTGCCAAGCGCCATGGCATGCGGCAATCTTGCCGCCCATGCAGCACCACTACGACCGCGCGGCCGAGGACCTGGGCAACATCGTCGCGCTCGAGCACGTCAACACCCGGATTCCGGACCAGCAGCTCGCGACGCTGTTCTACGTGACCGGCCTGGGCCTGACGCGCGATCCCTACCTGATGACTGGCACCAACAACATGTGGGTGAACGTCGGGCGCAGCCAGTTCCACCTGCCGACGCGCAAACCCGAGGTGCTGCGCGGGCGCGTCGGCATCGTGCAGCCCGGGCGCGAGGCGCTGCTCGCGCGGCTCGCCGGCGTCAAGCGCCCGTTCGAGGGCACGCGCTTCGCGTTCTCCGAGCACGAGGAATACGTCGAGGCGGTGAGCCCCTGGGGCAACGTCATCCGCTGCCACGAGCCCGAGCCGCGCTTCGGGCCCGTGCGGCTCGCCATGCCCTATGTCGAGCTCGACGTGCCGCCCGGGGCGGCCGAGGGCATCGCGCGCTTCTACCGCGAGATCGTCGGTGCGCCGGCGCGCTACGCGGCCGCCGAGCGCGCCGCGCACGTGCCCGTCGGGCCGCAGCAGGAGCTCGTGTACCGCGAGACCGAGCGCCCGATTCCGCCCTACGACGGCCACCACGTGCAGATCTACATCGCCGACTTCTCCGGCCCGCACCGCAGGCTCATGGAGCGCGGCCTGGTGAGCGAAGAGAGCGACCAGCACCAGTACCGCTTCGTCGACCTGATCGATCCGGCGAGCGGCAAGGTGCTGTTCCAGCTCGAGCACGAGGTGCGCAGCATGCGCCACCCGCTCTACGCGCGGCCGCTCGTGAACCGCAACCCTTCGCAGTCGAACGTCGACTACGCGCCCGGCTACGACGCCGCGCAGTGGGGCGAGCCGCAGGCGGGGCGCGCGTGAAGGATCTGGCGGCGCTCGGCGCGCTCATCGCGCGCTCGGCCGACGCGATCGAGGTCGACCGGCGCCTGCCGGAGGAGCTGCTCGAGGCGCTGCACGCGGGCGGCTGGTTCAGGCAGCTGCTGCCCAGGGCCTACGGCGGCGGCGAGGTCGATCCCGTGAGCTTCGTCGCCGCGATCGAGGAGATCGCGCGCCACGACGCGAGCACCGCCTGGTGCCTGGGGCAGAACGCGGTGTGCGCGATGGTCGCGGCCTTCGTCGAGCCCGCGGTGGCCGAGGAGATGTTCGCGCGCGACCCGCGCGCGGTGCTCGCCTGGGGGCCGGGGCCGAACGCGCGCGCGCAGAAGGTGGACGGCGGCTATCGCATGAACGGCTCGTTCGCGTTCGCGAGCGGCGGGCGCCACGCGAGCTGGCTCGGCGGCTACTGCGCGATCGAAGGCACCAGCGGCGGGCGCACGATGCTGTTCCGCGCGGGCGAGGCGCAGATGAGCGACATTTGGCAGGTGGTCGGCCTGCGCGGCACCGCGAGCGATGCCTACACGGTGAAGGACCTCTTCGTGCCCGCGGCGTTCAGCGTGGCGCGCGACGACCAGGGCGAGCGGCGCATCCGCGCGCCGCTCTACTGCATGCCGACCTCGTCGATGTTCGCGGCGGCGTTCGCCGGCGTCGCGCTCGGCCTCGCGCGCGCGCTCATCGACGCGCTGGTCGCGCTCGCGCTGGAGAAGACGCCGCGCGGCTACAAGAATCAGCTGCGCGAGAGCGCGCTGTTCCAGGCGGATCTGGCGCAGGCCGAGGGACGGCTGCGCGCCGCGCGCATGTACCTGATGGGCGCGCTTGCCGAGGTGTGGCGCGAGGTCGAGGCGAAGAACGAGCTCACGCTCGAGCGCCGCATGCAGATCCGGCTCGCCGGCAGCCAGGCGCTCAAGGAAGCGGTGGCGGCGGGCGACGCCGCCTATCACGCGGCGGGGGCCACCGCGATCTTCGAGCGCAACGCCTTCGAGCGGCGCTTCCGCGACCTGCACACCGTCGCGCAGCAGCTGCAGGGCCGCCGCGCGCACTTCGAGACGGTGGGGCGCTACCTGCTCGGGCTGGAGCCCGATCTGGCGTTCGCCTGAGGCGCGCTCAGTCCAGGCCGATCATGCGGCCGATCGCCGAGAGGAACATGCCGACGCGCAGCCCATCGGCCTGCAGCTCTTCCTTGTAGCGGTCGAACTGGCCGTGCACCGACCGCATGCGGTCGGCGATCTCGGGGTGCGCGGCGTCCTCGCGCTCGAGCAGCGCGCGCAGGGCTTCCACCTCGGCGCGCAGCGCCGCCTGGCGCGCGCTGTCAGAGGGCAGGGCATCCAGGTTCTGCCTGATCTCGTCCACCAGCTTCCTGGCGGCATCGACGTCTATGGGCGATTTGGTCATGGCGGGGATTTTGGCAGGTTGGACGATGCTCGCCTAGGGCAGCGCGATGCCACGGCGCCGCATGGCCTCGCGCACCAGGTCCGGGCGGTCGCTGATCAGGCCGTCGACGCCGAGATCGAGCATCGCCTCGATCTGCGCCGGGGCGCTCACGGTCCATGGGATCAACTTCAGGCCGAGCGCGTGCGCCTCGGCGAGCTGCGCGGCGTCCAGGTCGCCGAAGTAGGGCGACCAGATGGTCCCGCCGGCGGCCTTGACCATCTTCGGCACCGAGCCGTAGGCGGCGAACTGCACGCCGGCGGTCCACGGCGAGCCGGCGGGATCGCCGGCGCGGATGTTGTCCAGCCAGCTCTGACGCGCGCTCAGGTATACGGTCGGGATCCCGGGCGCCTGCGCCTGCACCGCCTTGAGGGTGCGCCAGTCGAACGACTCGATCGTGGTGCGGCTCTCCATCCCGCCGGCGCGGATCGCCGCGATCAGCGCGCGCGCGAACTCTTCCGGCGGCAGCGTCTCCTGCGGCGCCTCGGGCGAGACCTTGGTCTCGATGTTGAAGCGCACCGTGCCGTTGCCGGCCTTCTTCACCAGCGCGAACAGATCCGCCAGGCGGGGTATGCGCGCGCCGTCGGCGGGCACCTGGTCCGGGAACTGGCGCGCATAGCGCGTCGCCGGGTTCAGCCGGCCGACGTCGTAGCGCTCGAGCTCGGCGTAGCTCAGATCGTGGATCAGCGGCCCCGGCGCGGCGAGCCACCTGCCGTCCGGGCCGCGCGCGGTGTTGGGCACCAGCCCGCGCTCGTGCGAGATGACGACTACGCCGTCGCGCGTCACGCCGGTGTCGAGCTCGAGCGTGCTCACGCCGATCGACAGCGCCTTGGCGAAGCCCGGCAGGGTGTTCTCCGGCGCCAGCCCGCGCGCGCCGCGATGTCCCTCGAGGTCGAACGCGTGCGCGGCGGGCGGCGCGCAGGCGGCGAGCAGCAACGCGCCGCGCAGCGCTATTTCTGCCAGGAGTCGCGTAGCGTGACCGTGCGGTTGAAGGCGTGCGGGTCCGCGCGATCGGCGACGAAGTAGCCGTGGCGCTCGAACTGGAAGCGCTCTTCGGCGCGCGCGCCGTCGAGTGCCGGCTCGAGCTGCGCGGTGATCAGCTTCTTCGAGCCCGGGTTCAGGTGCTCGACGCCCTCGGGCTGCGGCACGGAGAAGAGCCGGTCGTAGAGCCGCACCTCGGCCGCGTGCGCGTGCTTCGCGCTCACCCAGTGAATGTTGCCCTTGACCTTGTAGCGGTCGGCGCCGGACGTGCCGGATTTCGAGTCGGCATGGTACGTGCAGTGCACGACGCCGTTCTCCATGCCGGTGCACTTCACGACGTAGGCGTAGCGCAGGCGCACCTCGGCGCCTGGCGCGAGGCGGAAGTAGCCCTTCGGCGGTTTCTCGGCGAAGTCCTCGCGCTCGATCCACAGCTCCCGCCCGAACGGCACCGTGCGCCTGCCCCAATCGGGTTTCTGGGGGTGGTTCGGCACCTCGCAGGTCTCTTCCCGGTTCTGGGGATAGTTGTCGATCACCAGCTTCACGGGGTCGAGCACCGCCATGCGGCGCGGCGCGATCTCGTTCAGGTGATCGCGCATGCAGTCTTCCAGGATCGAGAAGTCGATCCACGAATCGGCCTTGGCCACGCCGATCCGCTCGGCGAAGGCGCGGAAGCCCTCCGGCGTGTAGCCGCGCCGGCGCGCTCCGGCGAGCGTCGGCATGCGCGGATCGTCCCAGCCCTCGACGTGGCGCTCCTCGACCAGCTGGATGAGCTTTCTCTTGGAGAGCAGCACGTTGGTGAGGTTGAGGCGGGCGAACTCGATCTGCCGGGGCAGCGGCTTCTCGAGCAGCCCGCCCTCGGCGAGGCGCTCGTTAAACCAGTCGTACAGCGGCCGGTGGTCCTCGAACTCGAGCGTGCAGATCGAGTGCGTGATGCGCTCGATCGCGTCCGAGACGCCGTGCGCCCAGTCGTAGGTGGGGTAGATGCACCACTTGCTGCCCGTGCGGTGGTGCTCGGCGTGGCGGATGCGGAACATCACGGGGTCGCGCAGGTTGATGTTCGGCGACTTCATGTCGATCTTGGCGCGCAGCACCATGGCGCCGTCGGGATGCTTGCCGTCGCGCATCTCCCTGAGCAGGCGCAGGTTCTCGGCCGCCGGGCGCTCGCGCCAGGGGCTTTCGCGCCCGTGCTCGGTCAGCGTTCCGCGCAGCACGCGCATCTCGTCCGCTGACAGCGCGTCGACGTAGGCGAGGCCGCGCTCGACCAGGTTCTCGGCGAAGCGGTAGAAGCGCTCGAAGTAGTCCGAGGCGAAGTACTGGTGCACGCCCCAGTCGAAGCCGAGCCACTTCACCGCGTCGATGATCGCGTCGACGTACTCCTGCTCCTCTTTCGTCGGGTTGGTGTCGTCGAAGCGCAGGTGGCACACCCCGCCGTACTGCGCGGCGAGGCCGAAGTTGAGGCAGATCGACTTGGCGTGGCCGAAGTGCAGGTAGCCGTTCGGCTCGGGCGGAAAGCGCGTGCGCACCGAGGCGTGCTTGCCGCTCTCGAGGTCGCGCTCGATGATCTGACGGATGAAGTTGGAGGTCGAGGGGGCTTGCTGGGACTTGCGTGCGGGAGCGGACATTCCGGGCCGGATGTTGAATTTCGAGGCGAATTCTACTCTAGGGGCCGCGCCGCCTGATTCTCGGCCCCGCCGCAGGGAAGCGATCGCCTAGAATTCGAAGATCCGTGTTGCCATGCGCGTGGCTATGTCCGACATGCAGATGGGGTTTGGCGCGCTCGCGCTCATGTGGGCGGCGATGATGGCGGCGATGATGACGCCGGCGGCCGCGCCTTCGTACCTCCTGCACGCGCGCATGGCGAAGCGGCCGCTTTCCTCCTTCGCCTATCTGGCCGGCTATCTCGGCGCGTGGTGCGCGATGGGCGTCGCCTATGCGCTCGCGCACTTTGCACTGCAGCATGCGGGGCTGCTTACGATGGACATGCGCCTGGGCAGCGGGCGGCTGGCCGGCGCGCTGCTCGTCGCCGCGGGCGCCTGGCAGTGGTCGCCGCTCAAGGCGCAGTGCGTGGGCCGCTGCCGCTCGCCGCTCGGCTTCATGATGTCGGCCTGGCGCGACGGCGTGTCCGGCGCCTTCGCGATGGGGCTGCGCTACGCGGGCTGGTGCGTCGGCTGCTGCTGGCTCCTGATGACGGTTCTGTTCGTCGCCGGCGCGATGAACTTTGCGTGGGCTGCGGCGATCTCGATGTATGTGCTCGCCGAGCGTCTGCTGCCGTGGGGGCGCGCGCTCGACCGCGCGCTCGGCGCCGTGCTCGTCGCGTGGGGCGCGTGGCTCATCGCCGCGCCGCTCGCGTGAACAGTCGTCGCGCGACGACAATCGTCACAAACTTTTTACATTAGGTTAATCGTAGGTTAAGAATGAACCGTTAGCCTGCGTGGGCTGTCCACTCCGTTGTAGTTCTTCAGAAAGGAGGGCACTCATGGCCCAGCAGCTCATTCCCAGGTCTGCAGCCGAATTGTTCGCGCATGCGATCGCGATGGAGCGCGAAGCGCAGTCGCGTTACCGCCAGTTTGCCGAGTGGATGCTCGACCTCGGCATAGCAAGCGTCGCCAGACTTTTCCAGAAGCTCGAGCGCGGCGGGCGCCTGCAAATGCTCGAGAGCGAATCCGCCGACCTCGAGCTCCCCGAGATCTCGCCCTGGGAGTACGCCTGGTTCTTCACGGCGTCGCCCGCGTACATGGAGGTGAGCTTCCCGCTCATGCCGCAGACGCCGCGCGACGCGCTGGCGCTCGCTTGCGCGGCGGAGCACCGCGTCGAGGAGTTCTTCCTGCTCGCCGCCAACGGCATGCGCGATGCCGAAGGCGTAAAGCTCGCGGTGGAAATGGCGCTCGCAGCTCACCGGCGCGTGGCCGAGCTCGAGCGCGCGCTGCGGCGCGAGCCCGATCCGCGCCTCGACTGGGAAGGCGTGTACCAGGCGGGCATCGAGTTGCGCCCGACGCACGAGGAATCGCGCGCCGCTTGACGCCGGTCAAAACGTCCGGCTGCGGCGGGCGGAAACTCGGTCCGCAGGAGGAAGCCATGGACGCAAAGCGCAACATCCGGTCAATACCGGAGCTTTACGCGCACGCGCTCGCCATCGAGCGCGAAGCGGCGGCGCGCTACCAGGAGTTCGCCGCGCGCATGGCCGACGAGGGTAACGACGCGCCGGCGAGGCTGTTCCGGGAGCTGGCGGGCTTCGAGCGCCAGCACGCGGCGCAGCTCGAGAGGGAGACGCGGGGCATGCTGCTGCCGAGCCCTGCGCCGGGCGATTACGCCTGGCTCGACACGGGCGCGCCCGAGACCGCCGCGCACGACCTGTTATTCCGGCTGATGACGCCGAGCGATGCGCTCGAGATCGCGCTCGCCGCGGAGCTGCGCGCACAGAAGTTCTTCGAGAACGTGCTGGACGAGGCGAGCGACCCGCGCCTGCGCGACCTCGCGGGCGAGATGGCGCAGGAAGAGCAGGTGCACGCCGCCTGGGTGCGCGAAGTGCTCGCGCGCACGCCCGATCCGCGCGTCGACTGGGACAGGATGGACGCCTGACACGCGCCGGTTATTTCGTTGCCACGACCTGCGCGAGCACGATGCGGCCTTCCTCGAGGTTGCGCCGCTGATTCTGCGCCATGAGCTGGAAGTCCTGCCCCAAGAGCAGGTG
This sequence comes from uncultured Pseudomonadota bacterium, assembly GCA_963739205.1. Lineage (GTDB taxonomy): Bacteria > Pseudomonadota > Gammaproteobacteria > Burkholderiales > SG8-39 > DAHVFK01. Next base: position 292,156 of record CAVTZJ010000005.1, read on the forward strand.
AAAGCCGAGCGGCGGCAGCCCCGTCGCCTGGATCTTCTTCGCCAGGTTCGTGAACCACGTTCTCGCCGTGTCGGTGGTGTCGTCCCATCGCTCGATCGTGAAGCCGCTCGCTTCGAGCAGATCGCGCAGCTCCTGCGCGGTGACGAGGAAGCTCGTTTCCGGCACGCGCGCCCAGGGAACGGGAAACAGCACGGGATCCGTCGGTCCGGCGAGGACATCGTAAATGGCGATGGCTCCGCCGGGCTTCAGCACGCGGCGCATCTCCCGGTAGAGCGCCGCCTTGTCGCGTATGTTCATCGCCACGTGCTGTGTCCAGACGACGTCGAAACTGTCGTCGGGAAACGCAAGATCGAGCGCGTCGCGCTGCCGATAGCTGACCCGGTCGGAGAGTCCGACGCGCTCCGCGAGCACGGTCGCGGCGCGGCAATACTCATCGGTCAGGTCGACGCCCGTGACGCGGCAGCCGAATTCGTGCGCGATGCAGCGCGAAGCCCCGCCGACGCCGCTGCCGACGTCGAGCACGTGCTTGCCCGCATCGAGCCCGACCGCGGCCGCGAGCTCGAGCGTTGCCTGCCGCCCGCGGATGTGGAACTCGTCGACCGGGGCGAGATCCTCCGGCCTCAGGCGCTCGATGTCCTTGCCTGCCTTCGCGAGCGCCGCGAAAATCAGGCTTGCCAAGTCGGTCCGGGAGTAATGCTGCTTTACGCCTTCAGTCAGGTCGTTCGAAGCGCGCATGGTGCCTCCCTATCGGCTGACAGGGCCGAGGGTCCATGGTAATCCCTGAACGATCCGGATGCATGACTCGCCAGCTCGCCATCGTGGCGGCCGCAGCGTCGCTGCACGCGCCGCTAGCGCACGCGACGAGCGTCGCGGTCTCGGTCGGGCACGGCGAGCGCACGAACGTCTTCGCCATTGCGGCGGCGTGGGACGGCGCCTCGCCGCTCATCGAGCGCGAGAGCTGGCGCATCATGCCCCACGTCGAGTTCGAGCTGAAGGACTTCGAGGGGCTCAGGTCGGGCCAGACCGGCTACCCGCGCGTCGTCGCCCTCGGGGTGACGCCGGCCGCGCGCATCGAGTGGCCCGGGGAAACATTCATGCCCTTCGCCGAGTTGGGCGTCGGGATCAATCTCCTATCGCACACTAAGCTGCTGCAAGACCCGGACTTCAGCACCGCGTTCCAGTTCGGCGAATTCCTCGGCTTCGGCGTGCGCTTCGGCGCGCGCGCCGCCTGGGAGATCGGCGCACGCATCCAGCATATGTCCAACGGCGACATCAAGCTGCCGAACGACGGGCTGAACTTCGGCACGCTGCGCGTGGCCTACCGGTTCTGACCTCAAAGCATCCACGAGAGCAGGATCGGGGCGAGGTCGGCACACCAAGAAGGCAAAGAGTCCGCCATCCCGTCCGATAGCGGGGCGAGGTCGGCGCCGCGCGACATCGCGTCGACGATCATCACGAGCACCCTGGCCTTCTGCATGGGGGTGCAGCCGCCGAAGCGCTTGCGCCAGCGCGCGACGGTCGCCGCGCTGACTCCGCAGGCGGCGGCGCTCTTGCGAATGCTCTTGCCCTCGACCATGGTGCCGACGAAGGTCAGCCACTGGTCCTTCTTGCGCAGTCGGGCGAGCGTGGTGTTGGTGCGGAAGTTGAAGGTCTTCGCGCAGGCCGTGCAGCGATAGCGCGGAAAGCCGTGTGCGAGGCCCCAGCGACTGATGCGCGCCGAGGCGCAGCGCGGACAGCACCGCGCTTCGGCGTCGAGGGGGCCGCCGTAGTCGATTCGGGTCAATTCCGCAATCCGTGGCCGGGCGGTCATCGTGAATCGCGCCTCGGCGCCGTCAAGGCTTCAGCGCGACGGCGAAAGCCGGTCGACCGGGGTTCAGCGCGGCGCCACTCAACCATCCGTTCTCCACGAACTGCTGTGCATCGAGGATGGTCGGTTGCGGAGGCGTCCCGTTACATCGACGACAGGGGTACTTGCGCGCGAGCACAAACAGTGCTCGCTCTGATGCGCCCGCCTCTTTCTACCTACCCCCCCTCCCGCAACTAGTGTGCAGAGTCGTGGTGAACTTGCAATTGACTTGCGTCAGGGACCGATGCAAGCATGACGCCAGCTTTTCTTCGTCGTTGGCTGGCAGCGGTCTCCATCCGGTAGCGCGGCTCCATAGAAAAATAAAATGGCGCCGCCGCCGTACTCGTTAAGTGTTGGTCGCAGCGCGCGCGGCTCCAGCATGCGCGCTTGTTGAACGGTTCCGCCGCGCGTGCGCGGCGCGCGTGCACCAACACGCAACGCGATCACCACTCCTCCATTGCTGCGCTTACGCGCGAAAAATACTCTCACTCGCACCTCGGTGACGAGGTTCGTTCCGGTACCGCTCGAACGAAGCCGGACGACAACGCAAACGCCACAGGCGAGGAGGAGACATCGTGAAGAAGAGTCTGCTTGCTTTAGCGGTCATCGGAGCGCTCGGCGCATTGCCGGCGGCGCGCGCGGACACGACGGTGCAGTTGTACGGACACCTCGACCTTTCGGTCGACAGTGTGGACAACGGGCTTTCCGGGCGTACCGGCATCGATCCATCGACCAAAACGGGATGGCTGCCCGCAGTGTCGAGCAACCTGTCGCGCGTCGGCCTGCGTGGCTACCACGATCTCGGCAACGGCCTGAAGGCCGTCATGCAGGTCGAAACGCAGATCGACGTGTCCGCGACGCCGGGCACGACGAGCGACAACCGCGTGCAGGGTGCGTTCGCCTCGCGCAACAGCTTCCTCGGCCTCGCTGGCGGATTCGGCGCGATCAAGATCGGCAAGACCGATGCGCCGTACAAGCTCTCGACCGGGCGCATGGACCCGTTCTCGGCGACCATCGGCGACTACAACAGCATCATGGGGAACACGGGCGGCGACAACCGCGCCGAGTTCGACTGGCGCCTGTCGCACGCGGTCTGGTACGAGTCGCCCGACATGAGCGGCTTTCGCGTCAACGCCCTGATCTCGCCGGCGCAGAACCGCTCGAACGACAACTCGATCCAGGCGCAGGGCGAGCCGAACTGCACCGGCGGCAACCTGCCGCCGTGCGGCGATGGCAGCTTCGGAAACGCGTACAGCATCGCCGGCATCTACGCCAACGGGCCGCTCTACGCCACGGCCGGCTGGGAACTGCACAAGGACGCGAACCGCACCGGCGACGAGCTCGGCGCCGGAGGCGGCACGGTCCCGCCGGCGGGCTCGGTCGGCATCGCCGACGAAGACGCGTGGAAGATCGGCGCGCAGTACAAGTTCGCGACCAAGACCACGCTGAACGCGATCTACGAGAAGATGCACCGGGCTGCGCCGACCGACACCTATAACGAGCGCAGCCGCGACGGATACTGGCTGGCGGCGACGCAGAAGGTCACGGAGCAGGACGACGTCAACGTCGGCTGGGCGCACGCCGGCAAGTCGCCGGGCAACCCGGGATCAGGATTACTGGCCGACCCGACCGCGGTGAACTACGGCAGCTCGATCGACAATGAGAGCAACATGTACGCGATCGGCTACAAGCATCACTTCGCCGACAAGCAGACGACTTGGTACGCCGTGTACGCGATGCAGAAGAACCACAATGGGGCGCACTACGACCTCGGCGCGAGCGGTCATGGCATCACGACCGACTGCCACGATGCGGCGGGCACTTGCTTTGCGGGCGGCAAGATCCAGGGTGTGTCGGCCGGAATAACCTACAACTTCTGATCGCGTAAACCGATCTCCCGATGTGGCAAACTAGACGGACGTCTTCGGACGTCCGCTTTTTTTCTCTTTGCTTCTGCGGGACCTTCTCATGCTGAGCCGAACCGCTTTTTTGGTCGTTGCCTTTTTCGCTCTCGCGCTGCCGGCCGGCGTGGCGCATGCCCGCTTCGTGTTTCGCGTCGGAGATTCCGTCTACGTAGACGGGAAGGAGTACACCTGGGAGGAGTGGCAGCGCATCAGGGATCAGCCCGCGCAGCCGGAGCCGGCCGCGCAGAAGGAGCCTGCCGCGGCGCCGGCGAAGGCCGGGGAAGCGCCGGCGGCGCGCCCACGGGCTTCCACATGCGAGACCTCCATCTACTACGACGAGTTCCCGCCAGACGACGAGAAGTTCCAGTGCACCGAGGGCCTGGGCGCGCTTACGCGCGGCCAGCTGCGCAGCCAGGGGTGGCGCATCGACTTCGTCGAAAAGCTCCCGCCCGACGCCGGACAACCCGCGTCTTCGCCGAGAGGGCGGCCGCTCAACAAGTACCGGCTGGTCATATCGCGGTGAAGGCACCGTTTACGCTGGAGCCAGGTCATGAGACGACCGCGATTTAGTGAGGGCCGGATCGTCGAGATCCTCGAGGAGGCCGAGGCGGGGATGACGCTCGCCGAGCTGTGCGGCAGGCACGGCATCAGCGAAGCGACCTACTATGCGTGGAAGGCGCGACTCGGCTGGGCGACGGCGTCGCAGCAGCGACGCCTGCGCGAGCTCGAGGCGGAGAATGCGAGCCTGCGCAACATGTACCTCAAGCTCTCGCTCGAGCACAACGCGCTGCAGGAGGCTGTGCGCGCGGTCACTGCGCGCCACCGACCACAAGTCCGCGCCGATGCTCGACAAACCGGAACGGGCAAAGCCTAGGAGAACCGCTATGCGTTTCCTCGCCGTATCGATGTGCCTCGCAGCCGCATTCGGCTGCTCCTCGCAGCCGCCCGCCAGCGAGCAATCCCAGTCGCCCGCCGCGCAGTCTGCGGCGCGCAAGAATCCGTACGACGCGCTGTGCATGCAAGACTGCATGTCGGACCAGGGCGACGAGAAGCTGTGCCACGCGCGCTGCGCATATTGAGCAACCTCCGTCATCGGCCGTTTCGGCCCGCCGGCTCCACCGAATAGTCGCGCAGAAAGAGCACCTCGCGCACGATGCCGTCGTAGGATAGGCGCACGTACAGGTTGTACTCGACGCGGGTTTCGTCGTACATCCTGTACTCCCAGTCGTCCCGCCGCACCGCCTCGATGCGGGTAATCTTCCAGGGCGGGCCGAGAATTTCCCGGACCTGGCTGGCGAGCGTGACCCCGGGCGCGATCTTCCGCATGTTCGCGACGGTCAAAATCTGCTCCTTCGACTTCATCACGCCGTCGGGAGACACGCGCACGGCATACGTGTGCAGCCCCTCGGGTCCTCGCGGGTAGTACCAGATCGTGTCTCCGTTCGAGGCCGTGGTGCGATCCCCGGGCGCGCCCATCACTGCGGTCACGTCGCTTGCCGTCGACCTTCCGGGAACAAGTCCCCGCCCGTCGTAGGAGGCGCAGCTCGCCAGCAGCGGGATCCAAAAGGCAATGGCTACATGTCTGAGAAGCATCCAGCCGTAAGTCTGCCATTCTCGCGCTGCACGAGGCGCCTCACTGCAGCTTCGCTGGCGACGAGAACGGCCGGCCGGCGTCGACCACGAACATCACCAGCGCGTGCAGATCGGTCGAGCCGCTGCTCGAGACCTGCATCGGCATGCCTGCGCCCTGGCCCGCTTCCGGATGGCCGGCCGAGACGCGCAGCGTGCCCTGGGGTCCGCGAATGCTCTGTTCGCCGCGCAGCACATAGAACGCTTCCGAGCCGGGGTGGCTGTGCACGGCTGTCCTGCTTCCCGGAGCCCCGCTCGCCTCGTTGATCCTGAGGAGGTATTGCGCGGCGGCGATCCTCTTGATAGGTCCGACTTCGCCGACCTTATGCCCGTCCGCCGAGGCTCCTCCGGAGGGCCCGAGCGTGAACAGCCATACCTTGCCGTCGGACTCGGCCACCAGGGACCAGGGGCTCGCCGAGGCCTGGGCCTGCGCGACGCTGCCGAAATTCTCGATGCGCCAGTAGAGCTCGCCAGGCGGCAAATCGGCAACCTTCTTCTGCGCGAGCGGCTTGATCAGCAGGGGCTGCGCGGCCATGGCCGGCGCGGCCAGCAGGCAGAGCGAGCCGGCGAGAATCGCGATCGATCGAACGGGAAGCAGCTTCATCGGGACCTCCTTGTGGTTGACGGAGCCGCGAATCTGCGCGCCCCGGGGGCGCGAGGTCCCGAACAAATGCCTATGTTTTTCCTTTGAATGCATTTCTGTAGGAAAATCAACGCCTGGTTTCACGCGCGGGAGAACTGCAGTTTGGCCATTCAGGCTCTCCAGATCGGCGAATGGTCGGCCGATCCAGCGACCAACGCGTTGTGCCGCGCAGGCGACACGGTGCGCGTCGAGCCGAAGGCGATGGAAGTCCTCGTCGTGCTCGCGCGGCATGCGGGGGAGGTGGTGAGCCGGGAGCAGCTCTTCGCCGCGGTCTGGCCGGGCGTGGTCGTCGGCGACGAAGCCCTCACGCAGAGCGTCATCAAGCTGCGCCGGGCGCTCGGCGACAACCCGCGCGCGCCGTCCTACATCGAGACGATTTCGAAGCGCGGATACCGCCTCATCGCCCCGGTCGGGGGATCGGCCGTCCGCACGAGCGGCCCGCTCGCACTTGCTGCCGTCGTGCTTGTCGCGATCGCCGCCGGCGCGTTCGCAGTGTATGCGCTGATGCGGCCCGCGGCGACCGGGCAGGGTCGCGACGCGCCCATCCAGGCGGCGGACCCGGACAGGGCTGCGCCGATCACGCTGACGGTACTGCCTTTCGAGACGCTCGGCGCCGCACCCGGCCAGGACTACCTCGCGCGCGGCATCGGCAGCGATCTCATGACCGACCTGTCGCGTCTATCCGGGCTGCGCGTAATCAGCTCTGCGCGCGGCGCGCGCTACGTGGTGTCGGGCAGCGTCCAGCGCGAGGGCGCGACACTGCGCGTCAACGTGCGGCTGACCGACTCGCGCTCGGGGGAGCAACTCTGGTCGCAGCGCTTCGAGCGGCCTTACGGCGATCTGTTCGCGGTGCAGAACGAGATCGACCGCGTCCTGCTGGAGCAGCTGCCGGCCAGGATCTCCGGCGCCGAGCGGCAGCGGCTCGCGCAGCGCTACACCGGCAGCCTGGAAGCTTACGACGATTTCCTGCGCGCGCAGGCGCTGTTCCTGGTGCGCAGCCCGGAAGAGAACCTGCGGGCGCGCGCCCTGTACGAGAAGGCGCTCGCGCGCGACCCGAAGTTCGCGCGCGCTTACGCGGGCCTGGCGATGACCTACGCGATGGAATACCGCTATCAGCGCTCGACCGGCTCGAGCGCTGCGCTCGCCAGGGCATTGCAGCTCGCAGAATCCGCACGCCAGATCGATCCGGGCATCCCGGAAGTGTATTGGGCGCTCGGTTTCGTGCACACGCAGAGCCGCCGCTACGACGAGGCGCTCAAGTCGCTGCAAAGGGCGATCGAGCTGAATCCGTCCTACGCGGACGCCTACGCGCTCATGGGCGGCATCTATACCTACGTCGGGAGGCCGGCGCAGTCCGTGCCCTTGCTGCGTACGGCGCTGCGCCTGAATCCCGATGGCGGCTACCTCTACTACCTGCTGCTCGGCCGGGCCTATCTGTTCGAGAACGACCTCGAGCAGGCGCTGATCAACCTGCGCGAGGCGAACGCGCGCAATCCTGACAACCTTGAAACACGCGTTTTCCTCACCGCCGCGCTCGTGGCCGGCGGAGATCGCAACGGGGCGGAATGGCAAGCCGACCAGATCCGCGTGCGCGAGGAGGGCTTCTCGGCGCGCGACTGGCTCAAGACCTACCCGCTGGCCAATACGCCGGAGAGGGAGAGACTCCTGCAGCTGCTGGCGGGAGCCGGACTCTAGGCGAGCCGTCCTCTGGGCGTCGAATACACGCCGCTCGTCGGGAGAACCGCGCCGTGTGATCAAGTTGGCGGCGCGCAAGCGGGCAGGGGCGTATCGTCCCCTCACGTATCCGGTTCGGAGAGCAGCCATGAGAACACTCGTCATGATCGCCGTCGCCGCCGCGCTCGCAGGCTGCGGCGCGGACACCGCCACGACCGCAGCCACCGTCGCCCAGCTGAAGAAGCAGGAGCTCGAGCAGGGCAAGCAGACGATGCAGCGCATGCAACAGAATATCAACAGCGCGATGCAGGCTGAGCAGCAGCACGCGGACGCCGAACAAGACGCCGCCGACGCCGCCAGCAAGTAGCGTCCATTCGGCGGCTAGGGCGCCCCGCCGAATTCCTTGACGACTCCCGCCCACAGAGCGAGCAATTCAGCGGGCATCGGGCCGATGTCCGCCGCGGCGGTGTGAACCATGACGAGCCGCGCGCGTGGCTCGACGAAGATGACCTGCGTGCGCAGGCCGCGCAGCATGAACTGCCGGTCTTTGCCGGGCAGGATCCAGGTCTGGTAGCCGTAGCCGAAGGGCGCGCAGCAGCCTCCCGAGAAAGTCTCGATATGACCGGGCTCGAACTGCTTGGCCGACGACGTCGTCGCTGCCCGGACCCAAGCGGCGGGGAGGATGCGCTTGCCATCGAGCACGCCGTCGTTCGCGAGCAGCATGCCGAGGCGCGCATAGTCCCGCGCCGTGGCATTCACTCCCGAGTAGGCCGTTTCATAGCCGCCTTTGTCGACGACCCAGGACGCGTCCGCCTCGGAGCCCATCGGCTGCCAGATCTTCTCCGATAGATACTCGGAGAGCGTCTTTCCGGTCGCCGCGCGCAGGATCAGGCCCAGGACCTGCGCGTCGGCCGACGAGTAATGGAAGCGTTCGCCCGGCGCGCGCTCGCGCGTGCGGAAGGGCATCACGGTGGCGGCACCTCCTGGGCTCCCCTGCAGCGCCGAAAGGCGTACCAGGGTCGAGACATCGTCTGCGCCGCGGTAGGTCTCGGTGAAGTGAACGCCCGATGACATCGTCAGCAGGTCGCGAATCGGCGTCTCGCCGTAGGGCGTGCCGTGCAGCTGGGGGACGTATCGGTCCGCACGATCGTCGAGTGACTTGATCGCGCCTTCGGACAGCGCGACGCCGACGAGCATGGCGACGATCGTCTTCGCCATCGAATACGAGGTCATGCGCTGCTGCGGCGTGCGGTCGTATTGATAGCGCTCGGCGAGAATCGTGTCGCCCTTGAGGATCAGCAGCGCCGTGGTGCGGAAGCGGGACAGGTAATCGTCCAGCCCGTAGGTCTTCGCCTGGAAGCTGTATCGGATCGCGGGCTCGGGCGATGCGCGCTTGAGCGGACGCGTCTCGGGGCCTCGCGCGACCTTGCGGGCGGGCAGGAGCTCGTCGTAGTGACTGACCATCCCGACCAGGCAGCGCGTCGGCATCGGTATCGAAGGCGGGCAGACGGGATAGCCCTCGGCCTTACCGAGCGCTTCCTCGTCCGGCGCGGCGGATGCCGCCGAACAGAAAAGGATGCCCACGAGAAGCAGCAGGCCTTTCATGGCGCCGGACGATGCCCTCCAGGGTGGCGTCGCGGCGGAAAGTCTACGCCTTTCGCTGGCGGGATTGCTCGAACCCGGTCCGGGGCGTAGCGTGACGCCGGTCCCTTACCGGAGGAGCGCGCGCATGCCGGAACTTCCGCTCACGGGCAATCAGATCGTGGTCCAGGTCTGCCTGTTTCTCTTCGCCGCGATCGCGATCTTCGGCGGATCGCTGCAGATGTACCTCGGTCAGCCGGACACTTCGCCGCGCCTGGACAACGTGCACCGCTTCATGGCGGGCGTATACCTGTCCACCGGCGTCATCTGCCTCTGGGCGGCATTCACGGTGCGCCAGCAAGGTTTTCTGATCTATCTGCTCGCACTCGGCGTGCTGATGGCCGGCATCGGCCGTCTCGTATCCATGAGCAAAGTCGGACTGCCCAAGCCGCCCGCAGTCTGGCTGGGCTACCTCGTGCCGGAGCTGCTCCTTCCGTTCGTCATGGCGGGTGCGCACTACCTGGGCCGCTGAGGTCCGTTCTATGTTCGAGAAGCAGGAAAGTAGCTCCCGGTTCGAGGAATTCACCGGCCTGAGATGGCGCGGCTTGCTGCTGATCGCCGTTCCGTCGCTCGTGCTCGTCGTCGGCTCGTTCTGGCTGGCGGCGCAATTCATCCAGCCGCTGCCGCCGCGGCGCATCGTGCTCGCCGCCGGCCCGGAGGGCAGCGCGCTGTACGCGCTCGGGCAGCGCTACCGCGCCATCCTCGCGAAGAGCGGCATCGCGCTCGAGGTGCGCGCGACGCGCGGTCCCGGAGAGAACGTCGGGCTGCTCGCGGGCGGCGCGCCGTCCGTCGACGCCGCGTTCCTCGTAGCGGGCACCGTGCCGCAGAACGAGGCAGGGCGCATCGAGAACGTCTCGAATCTCTCCTACGCGCCGCTGTGGGGGCTCACGCGCAGCTCGTCCAAAGTCGATTCGGTCGCCGAGCTGCGCGGCAAGCGCATCGCCGTGGGCGCCCCGGGCAGCGGGATCGAGGCCGCGCTCGCGCCGCTGCTGGCGGCAAGCGGCATCACGCCGGACAACACGACGCTGCTGCGCCTGCCCGCGGATGACTCGCTGCGCGCGCTCGCCAAGGGCGAGGTCGACGTCGTCTTCCACGGGGAGGGCCTGCGCAACAAGGAATTCCAGGAGGTCCTGCACTCCCCGGATATCCGGCTCATCGATTTCCCGCGGGCCGACGCCTACACCAGGCGCTTCCCCTACCTCGTGCGCCTCGGCCTGCCGGAGGGCACTCTCGACCTCGCGCGCAATATTCCCGAGCGCGATCTCAGGCTGCTCGGCTCGACGCTGATGGTCGCCGCGCGCGCCGACCTGCACCCCACCGTGGTCGAGTTGCTGGTCGACGCAGCGCGCGAGACCAACGGCGTGGGCGGCGTCTTCGAGAAGCGCGGCGAATTTCCCAACATGACCCCGGTGGACGACGTGCCGGTGTCGGCGCACGCGGTGCGCTACGCGCGCGAAGGCCCGAGCCTGCTACGCCGCTACCTGCCGTTGTGGCTGGCGGGCCTGCTGCGGCGCGCGTTCACGCTCGCGATTCCGCTGATCGCGGTCGTCCTGCCGCTGATGCGCTTCCTGCCGGCGGTGATCAGGTTCGTGAACCGGCGGTCCATCTTCCGCGGCTACGCGGACCTGCGCCACGTGGAGCACGGCCTGCAGGCGCGCGCTCCCGCCGCGCCGGTGGACGATCTGCTCGAGGAGCTCGACCGCATCGAGGCGATGGTGGTCGGCGCGCGCAAGTCCGTGCTGCGAGCGAGCGAGCTGTACACTTTGCGCGTGCACTTGCGGCTCGTGCGCGAGGCGGTGCTTGCGCGGGCGAGGGCGGCGAAGCCCGCGGAAGGGAGCGAATAGCGCGCCGTGCTCCGGGGAACCTACGAATGAACGACTACCTGGAAATTTCGCTGCGACTGCTGAGCGCGCTCGCGATCGGCAGCCTGGTCGGCCTGGAGCGCAGCTACCACGGGCGACCGGCGGGCTTCCGCACGCATACGCTGGTGTGCCTCGCCTCGGCGCTGCTGATGCTGGTGCCGGTCTACGCGCCGAAATGGCTCGGGGCGACTGTCGACGTCCGCACCACGCTCGATCCGACGCGTATTGCGCAGGGCATCATGACCGGCATCGGCTTTCTCGGCGCGGGCGCGATCATCAAGGAAGGCCTCACCGTGCGCGGCCTGACCACCGCGGCGTCGATCTGGATCACCGCTGCGATCGGGATTCTGCTCGGGATCGGCTTCTACTTCCCCGCGACGCTGACGGCGGCGCTCGCGCTCGGAACGCTCGCGCTATTCCGCTGGCTCGAGATCCGCATGCCGGCGCAGTCGTACGCTCATTTCGTGGTGCGCTTCGCCCGCGACAAGGCGCTACCCGAGCTCGAGCTACGCAAGTTGGTGCAGGACGCAGGCTTCACGATCGCCAACCTGCACTACAGGCTTACGGATGAAGGCCGGCACTACGAGTACCGGATGACGATGCACACCCTCAAGCCGGAAAATATCGGCCGGCTCTCAGCGCTGCTGCTCGGCGTCCCGGCGGTGCTCGAGTTTCGCATCTCGCCGGAACGGGACTGAAACGGGGCCCAGCCCGTAATCGAGCGCGTACGCTCGTTCCCAAGCCTGCGCACGCCAGGCATCGACGAGGTCGGCCCAGTTGGGCTCGGCCGGCTCGCGTTTCGTTTGCACGCTTTCCATATCGTTGCTCTCGGGATACGCAATTCTAGGACGGGGCCGGGCGCAAGCGAGATCGATATGCGAAAGTAGCGCCTTCGCCTGCGCAACGTGAGGTGCGGGATTCAAGTCTCGGACGGCAAATGAAAAGGCCCTGCATTCGAGGGCGCCGCGGCGCATGACAGAATTGTTAAATCGCAGTTGCTTCCGTACGGAGCCAATGCATGGCCATTGACGAGAAACGCCTGCGCGGCCCGAAGACGCCGCCCGACCTGCCGTTCGCGATCCGCAAGATCGGCCACGTGGTGCTGCGCGTGTCGGACCTCGCGCGCTCGGTCGAGTTCTACACGCAGGCGCTCGGCTTCAGGGTGTCCGACGTCTATCCCGAGGAGATGATGCCGGGCGGCATGGTGTTCCTGCGCTTCAATACCGATCACCACGGCGTGGCGCTGGTGGGCGGGCTGGAAGCGCCGTCCTCCGGGCGCGAGCTGCATCACTTCGCTTTCGAGGTCGCGACGCTGGACGAGGTGTTCCGCGCGCGCAAGCTGCTGCGCGAGCGCGGCGTGCCCATCACGTTTCACGGCCGCCGGCGCGCGGGCGTGCAGATCGCGGTCGAATTCAAGGATCCCGACGGGCACTGGCTGGAGATCTACTGGGGGCTCGATCAGGTCGGCACCGACGGCGCCGTGCGGCCGAAGGAGCAGTGGGACTGGGCGCACTCGCTCGAGGAGGCGATCGACCGGCCCGTGCCGGGGCAGAACGCGTTGCTGCAGGACGCGTCGCTGCGCGATCCGCAGGCCGGTCGCGAGCAGTGAAACTCGCGGCGCTGCTCGGCGACTACCCGGTCACGCGCGCGCTCAAGGCGGGCGAAGTGCGCTCGCCGCGCGTGGCGCTCGAGTTCGCCGCCATCGCCGCGCCGAGCTCGGCGTTCAAGCGCGTCGTGCGCGAGGCGGAGTTCGACGTCGCCGAGCTCGCCCTCGTCACCTACCTGATGGCGAAGGAGCGGGGAGCACCGCTGGTGCTGCTGCCGGCGGTGGTGCTCGCGCGCTTCCAGCACCCGCTTCTCGTGTCGAGCGCCGCGCGCGGTCCACTCGCTCCGAAAGAACTGGAAGGCCGGCGCGTCGGCGTGCGCTCCTGGTCTGTCACCACCGGCATGTGGATGCGCAGCATTCTCGCCGAGGACCACAGCGTCGACATCGGGCGCGTTACCTGGGTGACCTTCGAGGAGCCGCACGTGACCGATTTCCGCGACCCGCCCGACGTCGAGCGCGCTCCGCAGGGCAAGGACATGGTCGAGATGCTCGTCGCGGGCGAGCTCGACGCCGCGGTCGTCACCGAGCGCTCACTCGGCGACGCGCGGCTGAGACCTGTGATCCCCGACCCCGCCGGCGCGGCGCGCTCCTGGCAGGCGCGGCACGGCGGCATTCAGATCAACCACATGGTGGTGGTGCGGTCCGCGCTCACGCGCTCCGACCCGGACGCGGTGCGCGAGGTGTACCGCCTGCTCGCCGAAAGCCGGCGCGCGGCGGGCAGCCCCGAGCTCAACCCGTTCGGCTTCGAGGCAAACCGGCGCAACCTCGAGCTCGCGATCGAGCGCACGCGCGCGCAGGGCCTGATCGCGCGCCGCTTCAAGGTGGACGAGCTGTACGACGAGATGACGGGAGCTATGCAATGATCATCGACTGCCACGGCCATTACACCACCGCACCCCGGGCGCTCGAGGACTACCGCAAGCGCCAGCTCGACGCGCTCGAGGCGGGGCAGGGCGTGGCCGCGAAGGGGACGCTCGCGATCAGCGACGACCAGATCCGCGACAGCCTGGAGGGCGCGCAGCTCAGGATGCAGCGCGAGCGCGGTACGGATCTCACGATCTTCTCGCCGCGCGCGAGCGCCATGGGCCACCACCTGGGCAATGCGGCCGCCAGCCGCACCTGGTCCGAGCACTGCAACGACCTGATCCACCGCGTGTGCACGCTCTATCCGAAGAACTTCGTCGGCGTCTGCCAGCTGCCGCAGGCGCCGGGGGTGCGGCCGGACAACTGCATCGCCGAGCTCGAGCGCTGCGTGAGCCAGTTCGGCTTCATCGGCTGCAACCTGAACCCCGATCCCTCGGGCGGCTGGTGGACCGACCCGCCGCTCACCGACAAGTGGTGGTATCCGCTGTACGAGAAGATGGTCGAGCTCGACGTTCCCGCGATGATCCACGTGAGCGGCTCGTGCAACCCGAACTTCCACGCCACCGGCGCGCACTACATCAACGCCGACACCACCGCGTTCATGCAACTCATCACCTCGGACCTGTTCAGGGATTTTCCGCAGCTCAAGTTCATCATCCCGCACGGCGGCGGGGCGGTGCCCTACCACTGGGGCCGCTACCGCGGCATCGCGCAGGACATGGGCCGCCCGCCGCTGAAGGAATTGCTGCTCGACAACGTGTTCTTCGACACCTGCGTCTACCACCGCCCGGGGATCGAGCTGCTGCTGAAGGTCATCCCGGCGGACAACATCCTGTTCGCCTCGGAGATGGTCGGCGCGGTGCGCGGCGTCGACCCCGAAACCGGGCATTACTACGACGACACACGGCGCTACATCGACGCGATCGACTGGCTGAGCGCCGACGATCGCGACAAGATCTACCGGCGCAACGTGTCCCGGGTCTTCCCGCGCTTTACTGCATGAACCAGCCGTGGCTCACGACCACCGATTGGCCGGTGAGGGCGTTGGTGGGGTGGGCCGCGAGAAACACCGCCAGCTCGGCCACGTCGGCGGTGGTGGTGAACTCGCCGTCCACCGTCTCGCGCAGCATGACGTTGCGCACCACGTCGGCCTCGCTGATTCCGAGCTCCTTCGCCTGCTCGGGGATCTGCTTTTCAACCAGCGGCGTGCGCACGAAGCCGGGGCAGATGACGTTGGCGCGCACGCCGCGCTTGGCGCCTTCCTTGGCGAGCACCTTGCACAGCCCGAGCAGCCCGTGCTTGGCGGTGACGTAGGGCGCCTTGAGCGGCGAGCCTTCGTGCGAGTGCACCGAGCCCATGTAGATCACGCTGCCGGGCCTGCCCTGGGGCAGGCGGCGCAGGAAGGCGCGCGTGGTGAGGAACGCGCCGTCGAGGTGGATCGCGAGCAGGCGGCGCCAGTTCTCCAGCGACAGCGCGTCGATCGGATCGATGTGCTGGATCCCGGCGTTGCTCACCAGCACGTCCGGCGGGCCCCAGGCCTTCATCAGCTGGTCGAAGGCGCGCTCGACGGCCTGCTCGTCGGCGACGTCCATCGCCGCCGCCATCGCGGCTCCGCCCGCGCGCCCGATCTCGGCCGCGGCGGCGCGGCCGGCGTCGGCCGACAGGTCGGCGATGCACACGCGCGCGCCCTCGCGCGCGAAGCTGCGCGCGATTTCCAGGCCGATGCCGCTCGCGGCGCCCGTGACGAGGGCGATCCGGTCTTTCAATTTCACGTCGTGGCTCCTTCCAGGTAGTCGTGCAGCACGGTGCCGAGCGGCAAAGTGAGGTCGGTCATGATGTGGGTCGCCGAGAGTACTTCCAGCACCGGCAGTCCGGCAACCGGAGCCAGCGCGTGCGCATGCAGCTCGATGGCGCCGGGGCCTTCCCAGGCGCCCTTCAAGTCGATGTCCTGCAGCGTGTAGCGCACCAGCTCGCAGACGCGCGGCGTTCCATCGACGTGCGGGATGATCTTGAGCAGGTAGCTCGGCGCGCCGAGCGCCGCGCGCACCGCCTTGGCATCCAGCGCACGGTGCTTGTAGCCCATGGTCGCGGTCGCCACCCGCACGCCGCCGTAGTCGAGGGTGCCCATCAGGGTGTCTTTGTGCACCCTGAGCGTCGGCTCGCCGAGCTTCTTGGGAAAGCCCCACAGCTCGCGGCCTCCGGCGATCGGTGGATGGTCGTTCAGGTACATGGCGTGCACGTAGCCGCCGCGCTCGCCGCGGTACGACACCGGGATCACCTGTCCGGACTCGCAGTAGTGGCCGAAGCCCGTCGAATCCGGCATGCGGATGAACTCGAACTTGACCACCGGTTCGGCCAGCTCGAGCGGCGCGGGCACTACCTGCCGCAGCGCCGCCGGATCGCTGCGGTAGGTCACGATCAGGAATTCGCGATCGATGAAGCGGTATGGCCCGCGCGGAAAGGCGGGGCTGGTGAGCGGCATGGCGAAGGCGTTGCCGCGGACTTCATCTTCGGTCATCGGTGTCTCCGGTTTCGAAGGGGAGCTCGTGCACCACGAGTCCCGCATCGGCGGGCGCCGGCGCGAGCCAGCCGGCCTGTTCGATCGCGCGTTCCGCGTCGCGCAGGCCCTGCTGCCAGCGCCACTCGAGCGAGCCGCGCGAGAAATTGATGTCCTTCGACGCCATGCCCCAGTCGCGCCCAGGGTAGGTCAGCCGCACGATGTGCATGGTCGTATCGCAGCCCACTTCGCCGAGCTTGCGCATCTCGGGCGAATCTCGCAGCTCGGGCGGCAGCGCGGCGTGCAGCACGCGCACCGTGTGGCGCAGGTCGTGCATGCGCCGGTAGGCCTCGATGTGGCGCGTCGAGCGCGAGGCGTACATGACGTCCTTCTGGCGCGCCTGTACTTCGCCCAGGGTGCGCGGCGCGGGCCCGTCGCCTCGCCACAGATCGACCATAAAGCACAGCGTATCGGCGCGCGGCTCGTCATCGAGCACCAGCTCGAGCGGCGTGTTGGAGTACAGGCCGCCGTCCCAGTAGAGCTCGCCGTCGATGCACACCGGGGCGAAGCCCGGCGGCAGGGCGCCGCTCGCCATCACGTGCTCGACGCCGAGCGCCTGGTGCGCGCTGTCGAAGGCGACCAGCTTGCCGGTGGTCACGTGCACGGCGGCCACCGTGAGGCGCATCGCGCCGGCGCTCGCCAGATGGCTGAAGTCCACCAGGCGCCCGAGCGTGTCGGCGAGCGCAGCCGTGTCGTAGAAGCTCGCGGACCGCGGCGGCACCGAGAGCCCGGCGGCAAAGGCGCCTGGCACGCGCGGCGCGAAGAATCCCGGCACGCCCTGCGCCACGGTGCCCAGCGTGGTGAGCCAGGTGTTGTACTGGCGCACTGCGTCGAGCGCGCTGTGCATGTCCAGCGCGTCGTCGCTCGCGACGCCGTGCCAGAACTCGCGCAACCGCGCCACGCGCGCCTGCGGCGGATTGCCGGCGATCAGCGCCGCGTTGATCGCGCCGATCGAGGTGCCCACCACCCAGTCGGGAACGAGATGGTGCCGGTGCAGCGCCTCGTACACTCCGGCCTGGTACGCGCCGAGAGCGCCGCCACCCTGAAGCACCAGCGCCACACGGCGCTTGCGCGGTTCGTCGCGTCTTGGCATGTTCACCCCGAACGATGGGGCGCCGGCCTTAACGCAGCCTTAAGTCAGGCGACGCGATAGCCGTTGCGCCCGGCGTCCTTCGCGGCGTACAGCGCGCCGTCGGCGCGCGAGCTGAGCGCTGCGGCATCCCCCTGCGCTTCGCAGGTCGCGACGCCGACGCTCGCCGTGGCGGTCACGAGCGCACCGTTCACGTCGAACTTCTCGCGCATCTCGGCGACGATCTTGCGCGCGATGCGCGCGGCGTCGTCGGCGCGGGTGAGGTTCTCGAGCAGCACCACGAACTCGTCGCCGCCCATGCGGCCCACCGTGTCGATCGCGCGCACCGACTTCCTGAGCCGCGCGGCGAACGAGCGCAGGATGACGTCGCCGACCTGGTGTCCGAGCGCGTCGTTGATGCTCTTGAAGCGGTCGATGTCGACGTACAGCAAGCCGACGAGCCCGGCGCCGGACTGCGCGGTGGGCTCGAGCGCCTGGTGCAGCCGGTCCTCGAAGGCGGCGCGGTTCAGCAGGCCGGTGAGGGGATCGTGCTGCGCGCGACGCACCAGCTCCTGCTCGAGCGCCTTGCGGTCGGAAATGTCGACCGCGAGGATGAACATGCCGAGCACCGAGCCGTCCGCGCCGATGTGCGGCACGTAGACGTTGTGCAGGTAGCGGCTGCGCTCGTTGGCGATAACAAGGCGGTCATGCATCGTGCGCCGACCGGCGAGCGTCGCCTCGATGTGCGGCTTCGCCTCTGAATACTTCTCACCCAGCACGTCGCGCATGGTGCGGCCGATCATGCGCGCGGGATCCAGGCCGAAGAGGCTTTCGTAGGCGTGGTTGGCGAAGCGGTAGCTCTCGTTCGCGTCGACGTAGGCGATCAGCGCCGGCACCGCGTCCAGGATCTGGCGCAGCTGCACTTCATCGGCAGGCAGGTTGTCGGGCTCGCGCGTCATGACAAACATCATTGTGCGTCGCCGCGCGCACGGCGGCGCGCGTGTGACAGCTTTTGACACGGGCGCGTCGAGCCCTTAGCGTGCGCGCATGCACGATCTCGTGATTCGCGGCGCGACGGTGCACGACGGCGGCGGCGGAGAGCCCCGGCGCGCGGATGTTGCGCTGCAGGACGGCCGGATTGCAAGAATAGGCAAGATCGGCGCCGGCGATGCGCTGCGCACGCTCGACGCCGACGGCCTTGCGCTCATGCCGGGCATCGTCGACGTGCACACGCACTACGACGCGCAGGCGACCTGGGACGCGACGCTCTCGCCGTCGCCCTCGCTCGGCGTCACCACCGCGGTGCTCGGCAACTGCGGCTTCGGCATCGCGCCGTGCCCGCCACGGCTGCGCGACACGATGGTGAAGAACCTGTCGGTCGTCGAGGGCATGGACCTCGGCGCGCTCGGCGCCGGCACGCGCTGGGAGTTTGAGTCCTTCACCGACTACCTCGCGCAGCTGCGGCGCGCCCGCCTGTACGCGAACGTCGCGGTGCTGGCGCAGCACTCGACCATCCGCACGGCGGTGATGGGCGAGGAAGCCTCGACGCGCGCCGAGCCGACGAGCGCGGAGCTCGCTGCGATGCGCGCAGAAGTGCGCGCGGCGCTTGCCGCGGGCGCGATAGGCTTCGCTTCGTCCTTCTCGCCCAACCATAGCGGCTGGGGCGGGCGGCCGATGCCCTCGACGATCGCCACGGACTCCGAGCTCGACGCGCTCACCGGCGAGCTCGGTGCCGCAGGGCGCGGCGTGTTCGTCATGGCCACCGGCCCGCGCGCAACGCCCGAGTACATGGAGCGCATCGCGGCCGCCACCGGGCGCCCGGCGTTCATCGTCACCGTGCTCACGATGCACAACCGCGCCGACCCGGGGCGCGCGCTCACGTACTACGAGCGCTGCGCAGCGGCGCTCGGGCGCGGGCGGGAGCTGTATATCCATACCGCCTGCCAACCGCTATCGTTCGATTTCACGCTCGGCGAACCGTATCTGCTGTACTCGCACGACGCCTTCGAGCGCGTGAAGCGCGCGCCGCGCGAGGCGCGCGCGGCGATCTACGCCGATCCCGCGTTCCGCGCGCGCTTCCGCGAGAACCTGGCGCATCCCGGTCAGGGCATTCTCTTCTACGGTGACTGGTCGCAGGTCGAGATCGACGGCGTGCCGCTCACGCGCCTCGCGGGCGAGGCGGGCAGGGATCCGCTCGACTATTTCTTCGACCAGCCGCTCGAGCGGCAGCTGCTCGCCAAGCTCTACCAGAACGACGATGCGGGCGTTGCGCCCCTGCTCAGGCACCCGGCGGGCGTGCTCGCGCTGTCGGACGCGGGCGCGCACCTGGTGTACTTCTGCGACGCGGGCTTCGGCCTGCACTTCCTCGCGCACTGGGTGCGCGAGACGGGCACGTTCACCCTCGCGGAGGGCGTGCGCAGGCTGACGAGCGATCCGGCGGCGAAGTACCGCATCGCCGGCCGCGGGCGCATCGCGCCCGGCTGGGCCGCGGACCTGCTGCTGTTCGACCCGGCGCGCGTCGGCGTGTCGCCGCTCGAGCGGCGCGCCGACCTGCCTGGAGGCGGGGCGCGCATGATCCGCCGGCCGCTCGGGGTGCACGGCGTCTGGGTGAACGGCGTGCAAGTGCACGACGGGCGCGACTATGCGCCGCTCGGCGCCGGTCCCGGAGAGGTGCTCGACCGCTTCAGCGCGGCGCCGGCCCCACGCTGACCTGGGCGAGCGCGTCGACGCGCAACCACTTGGCCCAGGCATCGCGCACCTGCGCGGCGTCCAGCGCAGCGTAGCGCTCGGCCGCGAGCCGGGGCTCGTCGAGCGGCAGGTCGAGCGCTACGCGCTCGAGCAGCCCGCCGGCGATGCCGTCGACGCTCGCCTCGGCGAGCGGGATGCGCTTTAGCAGCAGCGCCTTCGCCTGACGCAGCGCGTGCTCGTCCACCAGCGTCGTCTGCATGTCGCGCAGGTCGCGCTCGATGATGGCGCGCGCCCTGGAGACCTTGGGCGGATCGCAGGCGTAGCTCGCCATGTACAGCGCGCGCGTGCGGCCAACCTCGAAGCTCGAGCCGACGTAGTAGGCGAGGCCCGCGCGCTCGCGCAGGTCGTGGTACAGGCGGCTCGCGAGGAACCCGCCGCCGAGCACCGCGTTGCCGAGTTGGAGAGCCTCGTAGTCGGGATCGCTGCGCTTGATCGCGAGCGTCTCGGCGAGCATCACCTTCTCCTGCACGCGGCTCGCGTCGGGCACCGCCGTGCTGCTCGCGCCGCTCGGCGGAACGGGCGGCAGCTCGACCTGCGGCCGATCGCCCGCGGCGCGCCAGGCGCCGAAGCTGCGCTGCACGATTTCCTTTGCGTGCTCGGGGCTGATGTTGCCGACCACGACGATCGTGGTCATGTCGGGGCGGAACACGCGGCGGTAGTAGGCGCGCACGTCCGACGGCGTAAGCGCGCGCAGGCTTGCCAGCGTGGCGTGGCGCAGCTCCGGATCGTCCGCCGGAAAGAGCGCCGCCTTGAGCGCCTGCGAGCTGAGGAAGCCGGGGCTCTGCAGCGCGCCCGGCAGCGCCGCTGCGGCCTGGCCGCGCACGACGCGGAAGGCGTTCTCCGGCAGCGCGGGGTCGAGCTCGTTCTGCGCTAGCAGCTCCATGCCGCGCGCGAAGTGCGCGGTGAGGACCTGCAGCGAGAAGTCCGCGCCGGCCGACTCGCTGGCGCCGATGTCGTCGAGCGCCTTCTGGAACGCGGCCTGGTCGAGCGTCGTCGTGCCGTAAGTGAAGAGCTGCTCGAGCAGGTCATCCACTCCCTCCTGGCCCGGTGGCACCTCGAGCGAGGGTCGGTTGCGCACGTGCCCGTACACGCTCACCGTGTCGCTGATCGATTCGGGCTGCACGATGAGGCGAATGCCGTTCGGCAGCTGCATGCTCACCGGGTCGAGCGTCCAGCGCGGCACGGCGATGCGCTCGACGGCGGCGCGCGCCCAGCCGGGTAGCGGCGCGGGCGCGGGCCGCGACGGCGTGAACGACTCCTTGCCGCCGAAGCGGCTCGCCGAGACCGGATTGCCCGAGGACTGCGGGGTGAGGATCGCCGCCAGCGCGTGCTCGGGAGCGAGCGCGCGCTGCGCCAGTCGCGCGACGTCGGCGGGCGTGACGCGCTCGATGGCCCGCAGGTCCTCGTCGGGCGAGCGGCGGCCCTCGACCGCCAGCGCTTCGGACCACACCGCGGCGAGGCCGGGAATCGAGTTCTTCGCCAGCTCGGCCTGCGCGCGCTCGCCGCGCTTGGCCGCAGTCACCAGGTCTTCCGGCACGCCGTGCGCCGCGATGTCCGCGAGCACGGCGCGCATCTCGGCGAGGAGCTTCGCCCCGTCGGCGCCGCGCGGAAACGCCGCGCTCGCGAAGCCGAGCCCCGCCTCGGGCAGGAAATTGATCGAGAAGCCCGCCGAAAGCGCCTTGCCGTCGAGCACCAGCTTGTAGAGGCTGCCGCGCTGGCTCGCCAGCGCGTCGGCGAGCACCTCGGCGGCGGCGTAATCGGGCGAGCCGTAGCCGGGCATGCGGAACGCGAGCACCGACATGCCGTAGGGGAGGTCGGTAGGGCCGTGCAGCGCCTGCGCGGCGAGCGGGCCCAGTTCGATGCGCGGCCGCGGCGGCAGCGCCCTGCGCGGGACGCCGCCGAACAGCCGCTCGACGCTCGCGAGCGTGGCGCGCGGCTCGACGTCGCCGACGATCACCAGCACGGCATTGTTCGGCGCGTACCAGCGCTCGTGGAAGCGCTTCAGCATGGCGCCCGTCGTGCGCTCGAAGGAGTCCCGGGTGCCGAGCGCGTCGTGAGCGTAAGGCGTGCCGGCAAAGGCGGCGGCGAGCAGCCGCGCGCGCAGCACATACTGCGGGTTCGACAGGTCCTGCGCGACCTCCTGCTCGATCGCGGGCCGTTCGCTCTTCCAGGCGTCCTCGGAATCGAGCACGCCGCGCATGCGCAGCGCCTCCACGTGCAGCGCGACCTCGAGGTCCGGCGCCGGTACGGTGAAGAAGTACTGCGTCACCGTCTGGCGCGTGTCGGCGTCGAAGTCGCCGCCGATGCCGGCGGCGATGGCGGCGAGCTGTGCCTTCGAAAGTCCGGGGCTGCCGCGGAACATCATGTGCTCCTGCGCGTGCGCCATGCCCGGGAAGCCGCGCGGCGCCTCGTTCGAGCCGGCCAGGTAGTTCAGCTCCGTGGTGACCACCGGCGCGAGGGTGTTGCGCACGATCACCACGCGCAGGCCGTTGGCGAGGGTGGCACGCAGCACGTCGCTGTCGCCGGCAGCGCGCGCGGCGGCAGGCAGGGCGGAGAGTAGCAACGCGGCCAGCAAGGCGCGCGCGGCGGCGGGGATGGATCTCACGGGGACGCGCAGGCTATCCGGGAATTCTTAAGCGGAGCTGAACCCGCGCAGCCGCTCGTCGACGTCGATCGCAAGGGAGGAGAGCACCTCGATGGCGCGGTCGCGGGTGAGCGGCACGCGCCGCCTGGCGCGCGAGGCGGATCGCAGCCTGCGGTCGCGCAGCTCGAGGAGCTGTTCGATCTGCGGGCGGAAGAGGCGCAGCAGCGCGGCCAGCCAGCGGTTCACGAGCGGATCGCCGGCCGAGCGGATGCGGAACCCGTCGAGGGCGCGCAGCGCCGCGGCCGCGCTCAGTACCCGACCTCCGGTGACCCACTGGTTGACGGTGAACAGCTCGTGCGGCACGCCCTTGGCGGTCACCGCGATCGCGAGCAGGTGCGCGGGCCGGCGCCGCGCGCGCAGGTCGGCTGCGAGCCGCGCGAAGACGTGGAAGTGCCCGTGCTGGATGCCGCCCGTGCGCGCGCCGGGTTGGTGGCAATGATAGAAGTACTGGTATCCGCTGCGGCGATCGACCACGTCGTCGGCGGGATAGTGCTCCCATTGCAGCAGCGGCCGGCCCCGCACGAGACCGTCGAGCAGGTGCGCCGAGCGCGCGTCGAGCGTCGCGTAGCAGGCGAGCAGCTCGCGCGCCGCGGCTACTTCTTGGCGCTGCACATGCCCGATTTGGGGGCTGTTTTGGCGCCGCACTTGGTTTTCTGCTTGGCGCCGCACTTCGCCGCGTGCTTCGCGCTGCAGCCGCGTGCGGCGGCGTGAGCCGGCATGGCGAAAGGCAGCGCGGCGGTCGCCGCGGTGAGCGCCGCGACGGACAACGTGGCGATCGGTCGTTTCATGACGGCTCCTTATGCGCGAAAGAATGGAAGGTCGCTATTCTGCGTTGGAAATGTCTCGCGTGGCTGACGCGCGCCTGATTCGAGTTCAGCAGCGACAGCGCCTTGAGCAGCTGCGCGTCCTTGCTCGCGCGCAGCTGCGCCGCGCTCAGGTGGGCGAGCGACTCGGGAAAGACGGGGGCGACCCCGGTGCCGAGCGCGACCGGCACGTTCGGCGCGATGCCCTTGTGCCAGATCGTGTGCCCCTTCGGCGTGAGCCATTCGAGCACCGCGAGCATGAGCGCCGAGCCGTCGACCAGATGGAACTCGTTCAGCACCGTGCCGGTACCGAAGGTCTTGTCGCCGACGACGACCGCGCGACCGGCGTCCTGCAGCGCGCCGGTCAGGATCTCCGCGGCGCTCGCGGTGCCGCCGTTGACGAGCACCGCGAGCGGAAGGGTGGTTCTGTCCTTCGCGGGCTGCACGGCGACCGGCTGCACGTTGCCGTGCGCGTCCTTCTCGAGCAGCGCATTGCCGCCAGGCAGGAATTCGCCCGCCGCGGCGACCGCCTGGTCGAGCAGCCCGCCCGGATCGTCGCGCAGGTCGAGCACCAGGGCGCGCGCGCCGGCGGCGCGCGCGTCGGCGAGCGCCTGGCGCAGCCCGGCGGCGGTGCCCTTGCTGAACGCGGCGATGCGCAGGTCCGCGACGCGCGTCCCCGGCAGGAAACCCCAGCTCACGTTGTGCACGTGGATCACGGCGCGCACCAGCGTCAACTGCCGCGTGCGATCGCTCTGCGGATCGCGCACGGAGAGCACGACGGTCGTCCCTGCTGGCCCGCGGATGCTGCGCACCACCTGCACGAGCGTCTCGCCGGCGACGTCCTTGCCGTCCACCCTGAAGACGATGTCGCCGGTGCGCAGGCCCGCCTTCTGCGCGGGCGAGCCGTCCAGCGGCGCCACGACGACCACCTGCTTGTCGCGCATCCGCACTTCCGCGCCGATGCCCGGAAAGCGGCCGCGCATTTCCTCGTTATCTTCGCGCACCATCTGCGGCGTGAGGAAGACGCTGTGGCCGGTGTCGCCGAGCGAGTCGACCATGCCGCTGATCGCGGCGTGCGTCATGCGTTCCGGCCGGATCGCGGCGCGGTCGACGTAGTTGGCCTCGATCAGGTTCCAGGCCTGCGCGATGACCGCGAGGTCGGGCTTGGCGGTCGCGGCGAGCACGTGCTTTTCCAGGAACACGCCCGTCGTGACCGCACTCAGCACCAGGCCGAGCAGCGCCGCGAGCGAAAATCGGTATCCGCCATGCATATCCACGTCGTCCCCTAGATCGATTAGCCGTCCTGCCCGATTGTGCGCAGGCTGGCTTAAGCCAGCCTTGCGCCGGCCTCAATGCTCGAGCAGCAGTCGGTTGACGCGCTTGACGAAGGCGGCCGGGTCATCCAGCTGGCCGCCCTCGGCGAGCAGCGCCTGCTCGAAGAGCAGCCATGCCCAGTCGGCGAGGCGCGCTTCGTCGCCTGCCACGCGCGCGAACAGCGCATGGTCGGGATTGAGCTCGAGGATCGGCTGCCGCGCCGGTGCCTTCTGCCCGGCGGCCTTGAACAGGCGCTGCAGATGGCCGCTCGGGTCGTGCTCGTCGGCGACCAGGCAGGAGGGCGAGTCGGTCAGGCGCAGCGTGACGCGCACGTCCTTGACCCGTTCGCCGAGCGCGGCCTTGAGCTTTTCCACGAGCGCCTTGTGCGCCTCGGCGGATTTCTCCTGCGCTGCCTTGTCCCCGGCGTCGGCGAGCGCGCCGAGATCCAGGCCGCCGCGCGCCACCGACGCGAGCGGCTTGCCCTCGTACTCGGCGAGGAAGCCGAGCAGCCATTCGTCGACGCGATCGGAGAGCAGCAGCACCTCGATGCCCTTCTTCCTGAAGATCTCCAGGTGCGGGCTGGAGCGCGCCGCGTCCCAGCTGTCGGCCGTGACATAGTAGATTCTCTCCTGGCCGGGCTTCATGCGCGCGACATAGTCGGCGAGCGCAACAGTCTGCTCGGCGGAGTCGGCGGCGGTGCTCGCGAAGCGCAGCAGCCGCGCGAGCGTCTCGCGGTTGGCCTGGTCCTCGCCCAGGCCTTCCTTGAGCACCTGGCCGAACTCGCTCCAGAACTTCGCGTACTTGTCCTTCTGGTTCCCGGCCAGGTCCTCGAGCAGCGCGAGCACGCGCTTGGTCGAGCCCTCGCGGATCGATCTGACGTCGCGCGACTCCTGCAGGATCTCGCGCGAGACGTTCAGCGGCAGGTCTGCCGAGTCGATCACGCCGCGCACGAAGCGCAGGTAGGCGGGCAGCAGCTGCTCGGCGTCGTCCATGATGAACACGCGCCGCACGTACAGGCGCACGCCGCGGCGCTGCTGGCGATCCCACAGGTCGAACGGCGCGCGCTCGGGGATGAACAGCAGCTGCGTGTATTCGGTGCGGCCTTCCACGCGGTTGTGCGTCCAGGCGAGCGGCTCGCCGAAGTCGTGCGACACGTGCTTGTAGAATGCCTTGTACTGCTCCCCGCTGATCTCGTTTTTCGGCCGCGCCCACAGCGCGCTCGCCTGGTTCACCGTCTCCCACTCGCCGCCGTCCTTGCGCATGCGGATCGGCAGCGAGATATGGTCCGAGTAGCGCGTGACGATCGAGCGCAGCTTCCAGTCCGAGAGCAGCTCGTCCTCGCCGTCGCGCAGGTGCAGCGTAACGTCGGTGCCGGGCGCCTCGCGCTCGGCCGGCTCGACGCTGAACTCGCCCGCGCCGTCGCTTTCCCAGCGCACCGCCTCCGCGGCCGGCAGCCCGGCGCGGCGCGTGAGAACGGTCACCCGGTCGGCGACGATGAACGCGGAGTAGAAGCCGACGCCGAACTGGCCGATCAGCTGCGCGTCCTTCTGCTGGTCGCCGGTCAGGCTGGCGAGGAACTCGCGCGTGCCTGAGCGCGCGATCGTGCCCAGGTGCGCCACCGCCTCCTCGCGCGACATGCCGATGCCGTCGTCGGACACCGTCACGCTGCGCGCGTCCTTGTCGAAGGCGATGCGGATCGCGGGCTCGGCGCGTCCTTCGAGCAGCTCGGGCCTGGAGATCGCCTCGAAGCGCAGACGGTCGCACGCGTCCGAGGCGTTGCTCACCAGCTCGCGCAGGAAGATCTCCTTGTTGCTGTACAGCGAATGGATCATCAGGCGCAGCAGCTGCTTCACCTCCGCCTGGAATCCGAGCGTCTCCTTGTTTGCCGCCATGGAAGGTACCCCGCAATAATTTCGCGGCGCGTATGATAAATTGAATCATGGCTTCCGCCATCCAGGTGAAACGCATCGCCGGCGCGCTCGGCGCCGAGGTGAGCGGTCTCGACCTGGTGCGGCCGCTCACGGACCAGCAGGCCGCGGCGCTGCGCGCCGCCTGGCTCGAGCACCTGGTGCTGTTCTTCCGCGACCAGCCGCTCATGCCGGCGCAGTACATGGCTTTCGCGCGCCGCATCGGGCAGCCGGTCGAGTACCCCTTCGTCAAGGGAATCGAGGGCTACCCCGAGATCATCGAGGTGAAGAAGCTCGAGCACGAGACGGTCAACTTCGGCGGCATCTGGCACAGCGACACCGCCTACCTCGAGGAGCCGCCGATGGCCTCGATGCTGCTCGCGCGCGAGCTGCCGCCCTACGGCGGGGACACGCTGTTCGCCAACATGTACCTCGCCTACGAGACGCTGTCGGAGGGCATGCGCAAAATGCTCGATCCGCTCACCGCGATCAACTCCTCGGCGCGCGCCGACGTGACGCGCACGCGCGAGGACCGGCTGAAGTCCGACGGCCGCGGCGGCGCGAAGAAGGAGTACGCCGCCGAGCACCCGGTGGTGCGCACGCACCCCGAGACCGGCAGGAAGGCGCTGTACGTGAACGTCGCGCACACCGCGCGCTTCGGCGGAATGACCGAGGAGGAGTCCGCGCCGCTCCTCGAGTACCTGTTCCGGCACCAGACGCGGCCGGAGTTCACCTGCCGCTTCTCATGGCGCGTGGGCTCGCTCGCGCTGTGGGACAACCGCTGCACGCAGCACAACCCGGTGAACGATTACCACGGCTACCGGCGCCTGATGCACCGCATCACGCTGGCCGGCGACAAGCCGCGCTAGCAATCCCTGACGGCGTTCGAACGGTATAGTGGCGGAGCAATCCCGCCATGCTGCGCCTGCTCGCCACTTTGAACGCGCGCCTCGCCTATCAGCGCGGCCGCGCGCTGCTGTCGGTCGCCGGCATCGCGCTCGGCGTGGCGCTCGGCTTCGGCGTGCAGCTCGTCAACCGCGCGGCGGTGAACGAGCTCGCCGCCGCGGTGCGCAGCGTCGCCGGGCAGGCCGACCTCGAGGTGCGCGGCGGGCGAAGCGGCTTTCCCGAGTCGCTGTACGCGGAGCTCGCGCGGCTCCGGGGCGTCGCGCTGGCGAGCCCGCTGCTCGACCTGGAAGTAGGCGTCGCGGGTGGCGAACGGCGGCTGCGCGTGCTCGGCATCGACGTGCTGCAGGCGGCGCAGATGCATCCCCAGCTGCTCGGCGACGCGCCGCCCGCGCTGCGCTACGCGCTGCTCGAGCCGGACCGCGTGCTCCTGTCGGCATCGGCGGCGCGCGCGCTCGGCCTGAAGAAGGGCGACCGCCTGCCGCTGGTGGTGGGCCTGTCGCAGGTCGAGCTCGAAGTGGCGGACGTGCTGCCCGAGGGCGCGCTGCGCGGCGTTGCGGCGCTCACCGATATCGCCACCGCGCAATGGCGCCTCGGGCGGCTGGGCGAGCTGAACCGCGTCGACCTGCGCCTCGCGCCCGGGGTCGACCGCGCGGCCGTGCGCGAGCGCATCGCACGCCTGCTGCCGGCGGGCGTCTACGCCTCGAGCGTCGCGTCGGTGGAGCGCGGCAGCGCCGAGCCCTCGCGCGCCTACCGCGTCAACATGAACGTGCTCGCGCTGGTGGCGCTGTTCACCGGGGGCTTCCTCGTCTTCTCGGCGCAGGCGCTGGAAGTCGCGCGGCGGCGCGGCGAGCACGCGCTGCTGCGCGTGCTGGGGCTGGAGCGGCGCGGCGTGGCGCGGCTGGTGCTGCTCGAAGCCGCGGCGATCGGACTGGCGGGCAGCGCGCTCGGCCTGGCGCTCGGCTACGGACTGGCGCGCGTGGCGGTGCGCCTGACGGGCGCCGATCTCGGCGCCGGCGTGTTCCGCGGCGTCGTACCGCAGCTGGAGGTGCCGCCCTCGCTCGCGGCTGCGTATCTCGCCGCGGGCGTGGCGATCGCGCTCGTCGGGGCGTGGCTGCCGGCGCGCGACGCGGCGGCGCGGCCTCCGGCGCGCGCGCTCAAGGCGGGCGACGAGCAGGAC
Source organism: uncultured Pseudomonadota bacterium (assembly GCA_963739205.1). Classification (GTDB taxonomy): domain Bacteria; phylum Pseudomonadota; class Gammaproteobacteria; order Burkholderiales; family SG8-39; genus DAHVFK01. The sequence goes on from CAVTZJ010000005.1 coordinate 320,950, forward strand.
ATGTTCGGCGGTCTGGTCTCCGCCTGGCCGGGATTCGCGCTCATCGCGCTCGCCGCACTGCTCGCGCGGCTCGGCCCGGTGGACGGCACGCCGCTCTACGGCTACCTCGCGATCGCCTGCCTGCTCATCGGCTCGATCGTGCTCATGCCGCGTCTGGCGCGGCTCGCCTTCGACGCGCTGCCGCTGCCGCGCCGCGTGCCCGCGGCGCTCGCGCTGGCGCAGCTGCGCGGCGCTCCGGGACAGGCGATGGTCAGCCTCGCGGCGATTGTCGCGAGCTTCTCGCTCATGGTGGCGATGGCGATCATGGTGGCGTCGTTCCGCCAGTCGCTCGACGAGTGGCTGGTCAAGGTGCTGCCGGCGGACCTGTACTTCCGCACCACGCAGATCGGCGACACCGTGTTCCTCGATCCGGGCTTCGAACGCAGCGTGCGCGCGCTGCCGCAGATCGCGCGCGCCGAGTTCATGCGCACCGACCTGCTGCGCCTGAACGCGAGCCGGCCGCCGGTCTCGCTGTTGGCGCGCGACCTGCCCCAGGCGGGCGCGGAGCGCACCTATCCGCTCATCGGCCCGCGCTACGCGCTGCGCCCGGGCGACCCGCCGCCCGCCTGGGTGAACGAGGCAGTAGAAGATATCTACGGGTTCACCCCTGGCAGGCGCATCGAGCTGCCGCTCGCGGGCAAGCTGCGCGCTTTCGTCGTGGCGGGCGTGTGGCGCGACTATGCGCGCCAGAACGGCGCCATCCTCATCGACCACAGGGACTACGCGCGCTTCACGGGAGACCGGCGCGCGAACGACGCGGCGCTGTGGCTCGCGCCGGGAGCGAGCGCCGCGCAGGCGATGCGCGCGCTGCACGCGCTGCCGGGCGGCGCGCGGCTCGACATCGCGCAGCCGGGCGAGATCCGCAGCGTGTCGCTGCGCATCTTCGACCGCAGCTTCGCGGTGACCTACGCGATCGAGGCGGTGGCCGTGCTGGTCGGCCTGTTCGGGCTGTCGTCCAGCCTGGGCGCGATCGTGCTCGCGCGCCGGCGCGAGTTCGGCATGCTGCGCCATCTCGGCATGACGCGCGCGCAGATCGGCGCCATGCTCGCCGTCGAGGGCGGGCTGCTCGCGGTGCTCGGCGCGGCGGCCGGGCTCGCGGTCGGCGGCGCAGTCAGCCAGATCCTGATCCACGTGGTCAACCGCCAGTCGTTCAACTGGGGCATGGAGACGCACCTGCCGCTCGGCCTGCTGGCGTCGCTCACCGCGCTGCTCGTCGCGCTCGCCGCGCTCACCGCGTGGCTGTCGGGACGCGAAGCAATGGGCATCGGCCCGGTGCGCGCGGTGCGGGAGGACTGGTGAGGCGAAGGGACTTCATCGCCGGGTTGGGCTTGTCTCTATTCGTTCGAAATTCTTCGGCCAAGGAAATCGAATACCCCGCCGTGGTCCCCGGGCGCGCGCTGCGCTTTCCGCGCGACCACGGCGCGCACCCGGACTTCCGCACCGAGTGGTGGTACGCGACCGGCTGGCTCGGGAACGCCGCGGGCGAGCAGTTCGGCTTCCAGGTCACGTTCTTCCGCAGCCGGCTGCCGTTCGCGACCGACAACCCGAGCGACTTCACGCCGCGCCAGCTGCTGTTCGCGCACGCCGCGCTCGCCGACCCGACCTACGGCCGGCTGCGCGAGGCCCAGCGCGCGGCGCGCCCGGCGCTCGGGCTCGCCGGCTTCGCCGAGGACACGACGCGCGTGTGGATCGGCGACTGGCGCCTCGAGCTCGCGGGCGACACCTACCGCACGCAGGTCGCCGGCAGCGATTTCGCGCTCGCGCTGGAGCTGCGCGCGCCGGGTGCGCCGCTGCTCGAGGGCGACGCGGGGCTGTCGCGCAAGGGGCCGCGGCCCGGGGAGGCGAGCTGGTACTACAGCCGGCCGCACCTCGAAGTGCACGGCACGATCGAGCGCGGGCGCGTCAAGGACACAGTGAGCGGCAGCGCCTGGCTCGACCACGAATGGTCGAGCGCCTACCTGGCGCCCGAGGCCGAGGGCTGGGACTGGTGCGGCATCAACCTGGACGACGGCGGCGCGCTGGTGGCTTTCCGCATGCGCGGCAAGGACGGCAGCGTGATCTGGGCGGGAGGAACGCTGCAGTCTACGGGGACGACCCTGAAATTCGGACCCCAAGACGTCTCCTTTCAACCCCTGCGCGAGTGGGAGTCGCCGCGCACCGGCGTGAGCTACCCGATATCGATGCGCGTCACCGCCGGCGGCCGCAGCTTCGAGCTCGAGCCGCTCATGGACGATCAGGAGCTCGACGCGCGCGCGACGAGCGGCACCATCTACTGGGAAGGCGCCGTGCGCGCTACCGAGGCGGGCAGGGAGGCCGGGCGCGGCTACCTCGAGCTCACCGGTTATTGGAAGCCGCTGCAGATGTAGCGGGCGCATCGGGCTGACCCGGAAACTGCTTGCTCGCGGGGTCGATGTGGTCCCAGGGGCGGGCGCTGCGCGTCCAGATGTGCGTGGTGATCATCATGTCCCCGCCGCCGTCGAAGGTCCCGGCCCGCACCACGAGGATGTCGGGCGTGGTGGCGCGCTGCGAGTAGATCGGCGAGCCGCAGTCGCCGCAGAAGAAGCGGTACAGCGTGCGGCCGCTGTCGGCCTTGGCGTCGAAGCGCTTCGGCTTGCCCTGGGTGATATGGAAGGCGGCGCTCGGGACGACCGCGTTCACGCTGCCTCCTGCGCCGGAGGCCTTCTGGCAGTGCGTGCAGTGGCAGGCGCGCAGCTCGGTGATCGGGACGTCGATCGTATAGCGGATGGCGCCGCACAGGCAGCTGCCGTTGAGGGGAGTGTTCATTGAATGGCTTCCTTTTCCGGGAATGTGAATAGGTCACTTATTGCCCGCGTCTTGCGTCGCTGAGCCTGGAGCCGCGGATCTCTATTCTGTGAGCCATCGAGACGCAAGGAGGGAGACATGAAAGCCAAACTGATCCTGCAAGCGGCCCTTGCCCTCGCCTTGTTCCTGCCCGCCTGCGGCGGACCGACACAAGCGTCCGCCAGCGGCGCGCACGAACAGGCGACCCGGCAAGTCGCCCAATACGCCACCGACCGCACGGACGTGCCCTGGCAGTCCTCGCGCATCGAGGACCCGGACGGCATCCGCTCGTTCTGAGGCGGGCCGGCCCGCGGCGGCTTACTTCTTCTTTTTCTTCGGCGCCTTGCGGGCTTTCTTGGCCTTGGCCTTGGGCTTCGCCTTGGCTTTCGCCTTGGGCCGCGCCGGCTTCGGCATGCTCATCTCGACCACGGCTTCGCCGGACACGGGGTCGGTGACCCCGAGTCCGCCGCCGAGGTCCTCGAGCATGTCGCGAAAGGTGTCGAGCATGGCGATCATCGTCGGGCGCGCGTTGACGATGTGTCCCATCGAGCTCCATTCGCCGATCATGCAATAGGTCCGGTCGCCGATCTTGACGAGCGCGCCGCGCCGGAACCCGGCCATGTCGCGCCCCGCGTCGCGGTGCCTGGCGACGAAGGCTTCTTCCATTCCCGGCCGCACACGGAATCGAACCACGTTGAAGGCAATCATGAGCGTCCCCCCTTTCTGCGACGCTTTATACGCCTACGGCGCGTAAAGCGCTATCGCCAGGCCCACACCGGCTGGTCGAGGTGCGCGACCCGGGTGGCGCGGCCGTGCAGGGCGACTTCCATGAACTGGTACATGACCGCCGCGGTCGGCGCGTGGATCGTCGTGCCGAGCAGGGGGTAGCGGATGACCGGCCGGTCGCTCTCCGGGATGGCGACGAACTCGGGCCCGCCGGCGAGATCGGCGAGCGGCACGCGGTAAAGGCTCGCCACCTCGGCCGGGTTGAGCACCGGATCGCTGCCCGCCGGCAGCCACGCGACCAGCGGCGTGATGAGGTAGCCCGAGCGCGTCGGGTAGTCGTCCAACTGCCCGATGAACGCCTGCGCGGCGAGCGCGAGGCCAACCTCCTCATGCGCCTCGCGGCGCGCGGCGTCGAGCGCCGACTCGCCTTCGTCGACGCGCCCGCCGGGCAGCGCGAACTGACCCGCGTGCGCCGACAGGTGCGCGGCGCGCCGCGTGAGCAACAGCGCCGCCTCGCCCGCGTCCGAGGCGGTGACGATGACGCACACCGCCGCGCGCTTCAAGTCCGCGTGCGCGGCGGGCACGCGCTCGAGCCGTGCCAGGTTCGCGGCGAGGCGCGCGCGCAGGTGCGCGTCGAAGGCGAGGGGCTTCATACGTGGCGCGCATTATGAATGCTATTCTCGCGCGCATGCCGTTTCTCACCGCCGCCGGCCACCGGCTGGAGTACGAGTGGATCGACGCCGCCGGCGCGGGCAAGCCGACGCTCGTGTTCCTGCACGAAGGGCTCGGCTCGCTACGCCAGTGGCGCGATTTCCCGTTGCGCGTGGCGCGCGCCACCGGTTGCGCGGCGCTCGTCTACAGCCGCTACGGCTACGGCCACTCCGACGTGCTCGAGGAGCCGCGGCGCAGCGTGCGCTTCATGCACGAGGAGGCGCTCGAGTCGCTGCCCGAGGTGCTCGCCGAGCTCTCGATCAGCGAGCCGGTGCTGGTCGGGCATTCGGACGGCGCGTCGATCGCCATCATTTACGCGGGAGCCGGGCACCGGGTGCGCGCGCTCGCGCTCATGGCGCCGCACGTGTTCGTCGAGGACATCTGCATCCGCAGCATCGAGCAGGCGAAGCGCGACTTCGAGGCCACCGACCTGCCGCAGCGCCTGGGCAAGTACCACCGCGACCCGCGGCGCTCGTTCTACCTGTGGAACGACGTGTGGCTCGACCCGGCGTTCCTCGACTGGAACATCGAGGAGTACCTGCCCGGGATCACCTGCCCGGTGCTCGCGATCCAGGGCCGCGACGACGAATACGGCACCCTGGCACAGCTGCAAGCGATCGCGCTCAAGGTGAGGGGGCCCTGCGAGCTGGTCGAGATGGAACGCTGCGGCCACAGCCCGTTTCGCGACCAGCCCGAGGCGACGCTGGCGTCGCTCGCGCGCTTCCTCGGCGGCATCGCGGTATCCTAGGGCATGGAAGCCGCCGTCCGCACGCTGCGGCAGGACGCGAAGGTGATCGGGCTGATCTCGGTCGCGCACGGCCTGTCGCATTTCTACCAGCTGGTGATCGCGGTGCTGTTTCCGCTCATCAAGGTCGACCTCGGCGTGTCCTACGCCGAGCTCGGCGCCACCACGGCGCTCTTCTACACCGTGTCGGGCCTGTGCCAGACGGCAGCGGGCTTCATGGTCGACCGCTACGGCGCGCGCCGCGTACTGGTCGGCGGGCTCGCGCTGTGCTCCGTGGGCGTGCTGATCGCGGGCTTCGCGCAGCACTACTCCCTGCTGGTCGTCGCGGCCGCGGTCGCCGGCGTCGGCAACAGCGTATTCCACCCGGCCGACTTCGCTATCCTGAACGCGCGCGTCGAGCAGAAGCGCCTCGGCTACGCGTTCAGCTTCCACGGCTTCGCCGGCACCATGGGCTGGGCGCTCGCGCCGGCGTTCAGCTACGGCGTGTCGGCGCTGTATGGCTGGCATACGGCGCTCATGCTGTCGGCGGTACTCGGCGTGACGGTGCTCGTGCTCATCGTCGCCTCCGGCAGGACCCTCGCCGTGGAGCGGCCGCGCGCCATTACGCGTGCCGCGGCGCAGCCGCTCGCGGCCGACGTGCGCGTGCTGCTGCAGGGCCCGGTGCTGATGTGCTTCTTCTTCTTCATGCTGCTCGCCGCGGCGCTCATCGGCGTGCAGAGCTTCGGCGTGGCGGCGTTGATCGCCTACTACGGCACCCCGGCCGCGCTCGCCTCGGCGGCGCTCACCGCCTACCTCGTAGGCCAGGCGCTCGGCATCCTGTTCGGCGGCTACGTCGCCGGGCGCACTGCGCGCCACGACGCGGTCGCCGCGTCGGGAATGGCCGGCAGCGCGCTGTGCATGCTCGGCGTGGCGCTCGGTGCGCTCGGCCCGGCCATGCTCGCACCGCTGCTCGCGCTCTCGGGCTTCCTCACGGGCACCACCAACCCGTCGCGCGACCTGCTGGTGCGCGCCGCGACACCGAAGGGCGCCGCCGGCAAGGTATACGGCTTCGTCTACTCGGGGCTGGACGTCGGCTCGATGTCGGTGCCGGTGCTGTACGGCTGGCTGCTCGACCACGGCCGGCCGCAGGGCGTGTTCTACGGCGTGTTCGGGCTGCTGCTGCTCACCGTGCTCACCCTGCTGCAGCTGCCCGAGAGGACGGCGCGCGCGCAGGCGCAGGGCGTGCGATGAGCGCGCTCGCCGGCAAGGTGGCGCTCGTCACCGGCGGCAACGGCGGCATTGGCCTGGGCATGGCCGAGGGCCTCGCGCAGGCCGGCTGCGACCTCGTCATCTGGGGCAGCAACGCCGGGAAGAACGCCGCTGCCGAGAAGGCGCTCAAGGCGCACGGCGTGCGCGTGCTCGCGCAGCGCTGCGACGTCGCCGACGAGGCGCAGGTCGAGGCGCGCTTCGCCGAGGCGCTCGGGGCGATGGGGCGCATCGACGGCTGCTTCGCGAACGCGGGCGTGTCGCAGAAGCACGGGCCCTTCCACGAGCTCTCGAGCGCGGAGTGGAAGCGCGTGCTGGGAGTGAACCTCGACGGCGCGTTCTACACGCTGCGCGCCGCGGCGCGCCACATGGTCGAGCGCGCCAAGGCGGGCGACGCGGGCGGCAGGCTCATCGGCATGGCGAGCACGGCGGCGGTGCACGGCGCTGCGCGCGCGCAGGCCTACGCCGCGAGCAAGGGCGCGATGATCGCGCTGGTGCGCGCGCTCGCCGTGGAGATGGCGCGCTACAAGGTGACCGCGAACGCGATCCTGCCCGGCTGGATCGAGACCGACATGACCGCGCGCGCCATGGGCGACGAGAAGTTCGCCGGCGCGGTGATGCCGCGCATTCCGCTGCGCCGCTGGGGGCGCAAGGAGGATTTCGCCGGAATCGCCGTCTATCTGATGGGCGAGGCGAGCAGCTACCACACCGGCGACAGCTTCGTCATCGACGGCGCCTACACCATCTTCTGAGCTAGCTGCGGTAGTCGATGCCGCGGCGCTCGAGCAGGCGCAGGAGCGCCGGCCAGTCCTTGTACCCGGAAGGCCGCTCGCTGCGGTGGAACTGCTCGTCGGCGGTGCGCGCCGCGCGCTCGGACATGACGAGCACGTTGTCCATCCCGCCGGCCATGGCGTCGATCTGGATCTGGCAGGCGGAGTCGAGGTAGTACATCACCTCGAAGGCCTCGCGCACGGTCTCGCCCAGGGCGAGCAGGCCGTGGTTACGGAGGATCATCGCCTTGGAGGTCTTGCCGAGGTCGCGCGCCATGCGCGTCTGCTCGTCCATCTCGAGCGCGATGCCCTCGTAGTCGTGGTAGCTGAGCTCGGCGTGCACGCGCATCGCGTGCTGGCTGATCGGCAGCAGGCCGCACTTCATCGCCGCCACCGCGGCGCCGGCGCGCGTGTGCGTATGGATGACGCAGTTGATCTCCGGGCGCGCCTTGTGCACGCAGCTGTGAATCACGTAGCCCGCCTGGTTGATGCCGTACTCGAGCGGGTCGTCCAGGATGTTGCCCGCGAGGTCGATCTTCACCAGGTTCGAAGCGGTGATCTCGTCGAACATCAGCCCGTAGGCGTTAATCAGGATGTCCTCGGTGCCGGGCACGCGCGCCGAGAAATGGGTGTAGATGAGGTCGGTCCAGCGGAATTGCGCCGCGAGCTGGTAGGCCGCGGCGAGGTCGACGCGCGCCTGCCATTCCTCCTTGCTGACGCGCTCGCGCACGGGCGGCGATTTCACGGTCTTGAGCTTGGCGGTCATCGGGTTCTCCTTGCAGCGTGCATGATACCCGGCATCAGGCGGCCTGTTCCAGGCCGGGCTCGACCGCGTCGAGCGCCTCGCGGATCAGGCGCGGATCGTTGCGCGCCAGGCGCGCGGGATCGGACAGGATGCGGCGCCACAGGCGCGCGCGCGACGCGTGGTGGAAAAGCCCCAGCATGTGGCGCGTCACGTGGCGCAGCGCGCCGCCCGCAGCCACTTCGCGCGCGGCGTAGCCCATCATCGCCGCCGCCACCTGCGCGCGGCTCCTCGGCAGCGCGCCGTCGCCGTAGATGCGCGCGTCCGCCTCGGCGAGCAGCCAGGGATGGTGATAGGCGGCGCGGCCGAGCATCACGCCGTCGACGCGCGCGAGCTGAGCCTCGATCGCGTCCCAGTCGGCGAGGCCGCCGTTGATCACGATTTCGAGTTCGGGTAAGTCGCGCTTCAGGCGCTGCACGATCTCGTAGCGCAGCGGCGGAATCTCGCGGTTCTCCTTGGGCGAGAGGCCTTTAAGCACCGCGTTGCGCGCGTGCACGATGAACGTCGTGCAGCCGGCGCGGGCGACGCGCGCGACGAACTGCGCGAGGAATTCGTAGGATTCGCTCCGGTCCAGGCCGATCCGGTGCTTCACCGTCACCGGAAGCGCGACCGCCTCGCGCATCGCCCGCACGCAGTCGGCCACCAGCTCCGGCTCGGCCATCAGGCAGGCGCCGAACGCGCCGCGCTGAACGCGCTCGCTCGGGCAGCCGATGTTGAGGTTGATCTCGTCGTAGCCGCGCGCCGCGGCCAGGCGTGCGCAGGCCGCGAGCTCGTCGGGCTCGCTGCCGCCGAGCTGCACCGCGACCGGATGCTCGGCCGGGTCGAAGGCGAGGTGGCGCTCGGCGTCGCCGTGCAGCAGCGCCCCGGTGGTGATCATCTCGGTGTACAGGCGCGCGTGCGGCGCGCACTGGCGCAGGAAGTAGCGGCAGTGCCGGTCCGTCCAGTCCATCATCGGCGCCGCGCACAGGCGGTGACTCAAGGCTGCCATATCGGGATCATAATTCGGCCGGGGAGGCCAAATCATGGAAACCGCCGAGCGCGTCAGGGTCTTCTGGCAGCCGGGCTGCACGAGCTGCCTGCGGACAAAGGAGTTCCTCACCCGCCAGGGGGTGGACTACGAGTCGATCAACGTGCACGGCAATCCGGCGGGCATGGAGGCGCTGCGCGCGCTCGGCGCGAGGAGCGTGCCGATCGTCGCGCGCGGCGGCGATTTCGTCTACGCGCAGTCGCTCGCCGACGTGGTGCGCTTCCTCGAGCTCGACATCCGCCTGCACGACAAGCTCTCGCCGCCGCAGCTCGTCGACAAGCTCGACCTGGTGCTCGCGGCGGCGGTGCGCTACGTGCGACAGATCCCGGCCGACAGGTTGGAGGCGCCGTTCCGCAACCGCAACCGCCCGATCCGCCTGCTCGCGCACCACGTGTTCCGCATTCCCGAGGCCTTCGTCGAGGCGATGCGCGACGGGCGCGAGCTCAGCTACGAGCTGATCATGCAACCGCCGGACGAAGCGCTGCGCACGACGCAAGACCTCGCGCGCTACGGCGAAGGCGTGCGCGCAGCGGTGCGCGCGTGGTGGCAGGGCTATCCGGACAAGCGCTGCGAGCAAATGATGGACACCTACTTCGGCCGCCACCGCGTGCACGAGGTGCTCGAGCGCAGTGCCTGGCACCCGGCGCAGCACGCGCGCCAACTCATGCTGCTGCTCGAGGACCTCGGCATCGAGCCGCAGGGCCGGCTCAGCGCGCAGGATCTCGCGGGGCTGCCGCTGCCGGAGAAGGCCTGGGACGACTGAGCGCGTACTGCCCGCTCACTGCCGCGCGCGCGCGGATCAGTCCCATCAGGCTCTCGGTGAACGGCGCGGCGACGCCCGCGTAGCGTGCGATCTCGAGCGTGCCGGCGAGCAGGCCGTCCAGCTCGAGCGGCTTGCCGGCTTCCATGTCCTGCAGCATCGAGGTTTTGAACGGCCCGAGCACGCGCGCCATGTCGATGCGCGCCTCGGGGTCGATGTCGGCGTCGACGCCCACCTTGCGGCCGATCTCGAGCACTTCGCGCATGATTGCCACCATGTAGCCCTTCACGTACGCGTCCTCGATCAGGCGGTCGGCGGTGGCGAGCGTGAGCGCCGAGACCGGATTGAAGCTCACGTTGCCGAGCAGCTTGACCCAGAAGTCCTTCTCGATGAATCCGCTGCGCACGATCTCGAAGCCCGCGCCCGCGAGCGCGTCGCCGATGCGCTGGGTGAGCGGCCCGTTCGCGCCACCGGGCTCGCCGAGTATCAGCTTCGCGCCCATGTTGTGGCTCACCAGCCCGGGCTCCGGAGTGGAGGCGGCGAGGTGCACCACGCAGCCGACGATGCGCTCCGTCGGCATCGCGCGCGCGAGCGTCCCGCCCGGGTCGAGGCTCTCCAGGCGCAGCCTGCCGCCGCCGAACTTCAGGCGGTCGAAGAACCACCACGGCACGCCGTTCATCGCGGTGACGATGCCGGTATCGGGACCGAGCAGCGGTGAGATGCCGGCCGCCACGTCGGGCAGGCTGTGGCCTTTCACCGCGACGATCACGTAGTCCTGAGCGCCGAGCGCCGCCGGGTCGCTCGCCGCGTGCAGCCGCGCGACCTGGACTGCACCCGTCGCGCGCGTGCGCACGCGCAGCCCGTCGCGCCGGATCGCCTCGAGGGCGGCGCCGCGCGCGACGACGGAAACCTCGTGCCCGGCGCGGGAAAGCCATGCCGCGAGCAGGCCGCCGACTGCGCCGGCCCCGTAGACGCAGATCTTCATGCGGGAATTCGACGTCGAAAGGAGCGGTCGAACGTACAATAAACACCCGCCGCACGCAATGGAGACGCCCATGTTCTCGTTCATGAAGAAGATGAAGACGCTGCTGCCCGCGGGCGGCACGCTGGCCGGACGCGCGAGCGCGCTGCCCGTGCCGGAGCGCCATTTCGTCAACGGCCACGCGCTCAAGCCCCCGTTCCCCGCCGGCATGCAGCAGGCGGTGTTCGGCATGGGCTGCTTCTGGGGTGCCGAGCGCCTGTTCTGGCAGACGCCCGGCGTCTACTCCACGGCGGTGGGCTACGCCGGCGGCGACACGCCGAATCCGACCTATGAGGAGGTGTGCAGCGGCTACACCAACCATGCCGAGGTCGTGCTGGTCGTGTTCGACCCCAAGCTCGTTTCCTACGACGCGCTGCTCAAGGTTTTCTGGGAAGGGCACGATCCCACGCAGGGCATGCGCCAGGGCAACGACGCGGGCACGCAGTACCGCTCGGGGATCTACGCCTACGGGGAGTCGCAGCTGAAAGCGGCCCTCGCTTCAAAGGAAATCTTCGAAGTAGAACTGTCCAAGAAGGGATACGGCAAGATTACGACGGAGATCCGCGCGGCGCCCGAGTTCTACTACGCCGAGGACTACCACCAGCAGTATCTCGGCAAGAACCCGAACGGTTACTGCGGCCTCGGCGGCACGGGCGTGTCGTGCCCGGCGGGAGCGCTCGCCGGCGCCTGATGCGGCTGGACAAGTGGCTGTGGGCGGCGCGCTTTTACAAGACGCGCTCGCTCGCGCAGGAGGCGATCGAAGCCGGCCGGGTGCGCCTCGAGGGCGAGCGCATCAAGCCTTCCAAGGAGGTGAAGCCGGGCGACCGCCTCGCGATCCGCGTCCAGCACGAGGACTGGGAGATCGCGGTGCGCGCGCTGTCGGACCGCCGCGGGCCTGCCGCGGCCGCGCGCCTGCTGTACGAAGAAGAGGAGCAGAGCCGGCTCGCGCGCGAGACGCAGCGCGCGCAGCGCTCGCTCGCGCGCGAGCCGGCGCTCGAGCGGAACGGCCGGCCCACGAAGACCGACCGCCGCGCGCTGCGCCGGCTGCGCGGCTACTGAATCAGGCCGCGCGCGCGCGGGCCGTGGCCGGTGCGGACATCAGTTCGCGCAGCACGTACGGCAGGATGCCGCCGTGCTTGTAGTAGTCGACCTCGATCGCAGTGTCGATGCGCAACTTGACCGTCACGCGCTTCTCCGCGCCGGACGGGCTCCGGATCACCAGCGTCAGCTCCTGCTGCGGCCGGATGTCGTCGAGCCCCAGCACGTCGACCGTCTCGTCGCCCTTCAGGCCGAGCGACTGCGCGCTGTCCGAGCCCATGAACTGCAGCGGCAGCACGCCCATGCCGACGAGATTCGAGCGGTGAATGCGCTCGAAGCTGCGCACGATCACCGCCTTCACGCCGAGCAGCTGCGTGCCCTTGGCCGCCCAGTCGCGCGAGGAGCCGGTGCCGTACTCCTCGCCGCCGAACACCACCGTTGGCGTGCCCTCCGCGAGGTAGCGCATGGCCGCGTCGTAGATCGGCATCGTTTCGTTCTTGTAGCGCGTGACGCCCCCCTCGGTACCGGGCAGCAACAGGTTCTTGATGCGCACGTTGGCGAACGTGCCGCGCATCATCACCTCGTGGTTGCCGCGGCGCGCGCCGTAGGAATTAAAGTCGGCCACCGCAACGTCGTTCTCCTGCAGGAAAATGCCCGCGGGCGAGGTGGGCTTGATCGATCCCGCCGGCGAGATATGGTCCGTGGTGACAGAGTCGCCGAACACGCCGAGGATCCTGGCGCCGCGAACCGCGGGCACCGCGCCCGGCTGCATCGCGAAGTCCTTGAAGAACGGCGGCTCGGCGATGTAGGTGGAGGGCGGCCAGCTGTAGACCTGGCCGGTTGGCGCCGCGATTTTCTTCCATAGCGGATTCGCATCGGCCAGACCGGAATACAGGCGGCGGAACGTCTTGGGATCCATCGCCAGCTTCATCAGCGCCGCGACCTCGTCGTGCGTCGGCCAGATGTGGCCGATGTAGACGTCCTGGCCGTCCTTCGATCTTCCGAGCGGCTCGGTGCGGAAGTCCCTGAGCATGGTCCCGGCGATCGCGTAGGCCACCACCAGCGGCGGGCTGGCGAGGAAGTTGGCGCGGATGTTCGGATGGATGCGCGCCTCGAAGTTGCGGTTGCCCGAGAGCACCGCGGCGCACACCAGGTCGTTCTTCACCACCGCCTCCTCGATCGGCTGCGCGAGCGGGCCGGCGTTGCCGATGCAGGTCGTGCAGCCATAGGCGGCGACGCTGAAGCCGAGCTTCTCGAGGTAGGGCAGCAGCCCTGCGCGGGTCAGGTAATCGGTGACCACGCGCGAGCCCGGCGCGAGCGAAGTCTTGATGTGTGGCTTGACCTTCAGCCCCAGCGCCACCGCCTTCTTGGCGAGCAGGCCGGCGGCGAGTAGCACTCCGGGGTTCGAGGTGTTGGTGCAGGAGGTGATGGCGGCGATCAGCACGTCGCCCGAGCCGATGTCGGTCCCGTCGAAGGTCTTGAAGCGCTTGCCCAAGTCCTCGGGCTTCTTGGCGAAACCGTTCTCGGCCACCGGCTTCGAGAACAGGGTGGTGAAGGCACTCTTGACGCGCTCCAGCCCGATGCGGTCCTGCGGCCGCTTCGGTCCGGCAAGCGAGGGCATGACCGACGCCAGGTCGAGCTCCAGCGTCTGGCTGTAGTCGATGGCGCCGTTGTCCGGCATGCCGTACAGCCCCTGCGCCTTGAAATAGGCCGCCAGAGCTTCGATTTCGGCGTCGGTGCGGCCGGTGCCGCGGAAGTAATCGATGGTCTTGTTGTCGACCGGGAAAAAGCCCATGGTCGCGCCGTACTCGGGCGCCATATTGGCGAGCGTAGCGCGGTCCGGGACCGTCAGTGAGGCCGCGCCCGCGCCGAAGAACTCGACGAACTTGCCGACCACCTTGGCCTTGCGCAGCATCTCGGTGACGGTGAGCACGAGGTCCGTCGCGGTGCAGGCCGGATGCAGTTTGCCCTTGAGGTGCACGCCGACGACGTCGGGCGTGAGGAAGTACACCGGCTGGCCGAGCATGCCGGCCTCGGCCTCGATTCCGCCCACGCCCCAGCCGACCACGCCGATGCCGTTGATCATGGTGGTGTGGCTGTCGGTGCCGACCAGCGTGTCCGGGTAGTAGACGCCGTCCTTCGACTTGTGCACGCCGCGCGCGAGGTACTCGAGGTTCACCTGGTGCACGATGCCGATGCCGGGCGGCACCACCTTGAAGGTGTCGAAGGCCTGCATGCCCCATTTCATGAACTGGTAGCGCTCCTCGTTCCTCTTGAACTCCAGGCGCATGTTCAGGTCGAGCGCGTCCTTCGAGCCGTAGTGGTCGATCTGCACCGAGTGGTCGACCACCAGGTCGACCGGCACCAGCGGCTCGATCAGCTTCGGGTTCTGGCCCATCTTCTGCGCCACGTTGCGCATCGCCGCGAGGTCGGCGAGCAGCGGCACGCCGGTGAAGTCCTGCAGCACGATGCGCGCCAGCACGAACGGGATTTCGTCTGTGCGCGCCGCGTTCGGCTTCCAGCCGGCGAGCTGGCGTACGTGCTCCTCGGTGACTTTCTTGCCGTCGCAGTTCCTCAGCACGGACTCGAGCACGATGCGGATCGACACGGGCAGCCGCTCGATCTTCAGCCCGAGCGCCCTGCCGAGCTGCTTGAGCGAGTAGTACTTGCCGTCCTTGAGCGCTTGCAGAGTGTCGTGCAGGTTGTGCGGCATGATCAGGTGCCCTTTCTAGATTTCTGGAATTGCGCGAAGCTTTGCGTGCGGTAGGCGCCGCTCGCGACGTACCTGCCGAGCAGGAGGAATTCCCGCGGATCGTAGATGCCGCCGACGCGGGTGACGAGCGGCTCGCCGTCGAAGCCGTAGAACACGAAGGTGGGCGTTGCCCGGACTCCCGCGGCGCGCGCGAAATCCCGCTCCATGGCGCTCTTGCCGTCGAATCCGGTGATCTCCTGCGCGCCCCGGGTGTCGATCTGGAACACCTGGAAGTGCTTGCGGTAGTACTCCTGCACGTCGGGCCGCGACAGCACCTCGCGCTTCATGCGCGCGCAGTACGGGCAATCGTCGAACTCGTACATCACGACGATCGCGTGCTTGCCGGCCTTCTTCGCGTCGGCGGCCTCGGCCCTCAGGTCGCCGAGGAAGGGATGGAAGAAATAGTCGATCGGGTCGCGGTACGCCGTTGCCGGCGCGGCATGCGCCGCCGGCAGCAGCAGGCACACGAGCAGCAGCGCCAGCTTGCGCAGCTCAGGCTGCATGCGCGCCTCCTTCGCCGAGCCACTTGCATTGGGCGTGCATCTCGCGCTCCAGCGCTTCGCGCACTCGCGCGCGCTCCTCGAGCAGCGCGGGCAGCTGCTCGTCGCAGCGCGCGATCGGCGTGGGATAGTTGCGCACCTCGTCGGACAATTCTGCGAGCCTGCGCTCGAGCAGCTCTATCGACATGGCGTCTCCTAGATGACGAACAGGTCCACGAAGTCGTTCACCGGCATGGCGTGCAGGCGCGCCGGGTTCATGCAGGCGTCAAGTATCGCCTGCTGCTGCTTGGACGGAAAGCGGCGCGCGAGGTTCAGCTTGAACTTCTCGACCAGCACCGGCATGCCCTCCTTGCGGCGCCGCTTGTGGCCGATCGGGTACTCGCACACGAACTCGCCCAGCTGCTTGCCGTCCTTGAACTCGACCAGCAGGGCGTTGGCGATGGAACGCTTCTCCGGGTCGTGGTAGTCGCGCGTGAAGCCCTTGTCCTCGACGCAGCCGATCTTGGCGCGCAGCGCGTCGATGCGCGGGTCCGCCGCGACCTTGTCCTCGTAGTCGGCCGCGGTCAGCCGTCCGAACAGGATCGGCACGGCGACCATGTACTGGATGCAGTGGTCCCGGTCGGCCGGGTTGTTCAGCGGCCCCTTCTTGTCGATGATGCGGATGCAGGCCTCGTGCGTGCGGATGGTGATCCGCTTGATGTCCTCGGGACTCCGGCCGAGGCGCTGCAGCTCGGCATGGATATCCATCGCGCTCTCCACCGCCGTCTGCGAGTGGAACTCCGCCGGATAGGAGATCTTGAAAAGCACGTTCTCCATAACGTAGGAGCCGAAGGGGCGCTGGAACTTGAAATGCTTGCCCTTGAAGGACACGTCGTAGAAGCCCCACGTCTTCGCGCTGAGCACCGAGGGATAGCCCATTTCGCCGGTCTTCGAGATGAGCGCGAGGCGCACGCCGCGGCTGGTGGCGTCGCCCGCCGCCCAGCTCTTGCGCGAGCCGGTGTTCGGCGCGTGGCGGTAGGTGCGCAGCGACTGGCCGTCGACCCAGGCCTGCGACACCGCGTTCACCACCTCGTCGTAGCTGCAGCCGATCATATGCGCGACCACGGCGGCGGTGGCGACCTTGACCAGCACGACGTGGTCGAGGCCCACCCTGTTGAAGCTGTTCTCGAGCGCGAGCACCCCCTGGATCTCGTGCGCCTTGATCATTGCGGTCAGCACGTCCTTGACGACCAGCGGCTCCTTTCTCGTGCGCGACAGCCAGTCGGCGGCGGCCAGGATGCCGCCGAGGTTGTCCGACGGGTGGCCCCACTCGGCAGCGAGCCACGTGTCGTTGAAATCGAGCCAGCGGATCATCGCGCCGATGTTGAACGCCGCCTGCACCGGGTCTAGCTGGAACTGCGTGCCCGGCACCTTGGCGCCGTTCGGCACCACGGTTCCCGGCACGATCGGGCCCATCAGCTTGGTGCACGCGGGATAGCCGAGCGCCTCGAAGCCGCAGCCGAGCGTGTCCATCAGGCAGTAGCGCGCGGTGTCGTAGGCTTCCTTGCTGCTCAGCTTGGTCCGGGTGACGTAGTCGGCGATCCGGGTGAGGACCTCGTCGGGCCTGGGCCGGACGTTGGAGATGTGGCTCGACATTTTCGGGTCAGTCGTCGGAGGTGAGCTTGAAGGTGTATTCGGCGCCGCCCGAGCGCAGCGTAGGCTTCGCGGGGGGCGGGGGCGTGCGCTCGTCCGCGCTCTTGTCCCACCACACCGCGCGGCCCTTCTTCTGCGAGGCGAGCTCCTCGGGATGCTGCTCGAGGTACTGGCGCATGAACCGGGTGAGATCGGATTCGTACTGGGCCATGGGCTACTTCCTCGCTTTCAACGGCACCCACTTCTGGTTCTCCGGCCCGGTGTAGTTCGCGCCCGGGCGGATGATCTTGCCGTCTATTCTCTGCTCGATGACGTGCGCCGACCAGCCGCTGGTGCGCGAGATCACGAACAGCGGCGTGAACATCGCCGTCGGCACGCCCATCATGTGGTAGCTGGTGGCGCTGTACCAGTCGAGGTTGGCGAACATCTTCTTCTCGCGCAGCATGACCTGCTCGATGCGCTCCGAGATCTCGAACAGCTTCATGTCGCCGGCGTCCCTGGACAGGCGCCGCGCGACTTCCTTGATGACCTGGTTGCGCGGGTCGGCGATCGTGTACACGGGATGGCCGAAGCCGATGATCACCTGCTTCTCGGCGATGCGGCGCACGACGTCGGCCTCGGCGTCGTCCGGCGTGTCGTAGCGGCCGATCACGTCAAAGGCGAACTCGTTGGCGCCGCCGTGCTTGGGTCCTTTCAGCGCGCCGATGCCGCCGGTGATCGCGGAGTACATGTCCGACCCGGTGCCCGCGATCACACGGCAGGTGAAGGTCGAGGCGTTGAACTCGTGCTCGGCGTACAGGATGAGGGAGGTGTGCATCGCGTGCACCCACAGCTCGCTCGGCTTGCGCCCGTGCAGCAGGTGCAGGAAATGGCCGCCGATCGAGTCGTCGTCGGTCTCGACCTCGATCCTGCGCCCGGAGTGCGAGTAGTGGTACCAGTACAGCAGCATCGAGGCGAAGCTCGCCATCAGCCGGTCGGCGATGTTGCGTGCCTCGGACAGCTTGTGGTCCTGCGCCTCGGGCAGCAGCGCGCCGAGCGCGGAGCAGGCGGTGCGCATCACGTCCATCGGATGCGTGTTCGCCGGCACCGCCTCGAGGACGCGCTGCACCGCTGCCGGTATGCCGCGCAGGCCGCGCAGCTTGGTCTTGTAGGCGGCGAGCTCGGCGGCGTTCGGCAGCTTGCCGTGCACCAGCAGATAGGCGATCTCCTCGAACTCCGCCTGGTCCGCGAATTCGAGGATGTCGTAGCCTCGATAGTGCAGGTCGTTGCCGGTGCGCCCGACCGTGCACAGCGCGGTGTTGCCGGCCGGTACGCCCGACAGCGCGACGGACTTCTTCGGCTTCGGGGCCGCTTGGACGTTTTCTGCGCTCATGACGATTTCTCCCTGGCAAAAAGTTCGTCGAGCTTGCGCTCGTAGGCGTGGTAGCCCAGGTAGTCGTACAGCTCGTCGCGCGTCTGCATCGCGGCGACGGCGTTCTTCTGCGTGCCCTCGTGGCGTAGCGTCTGGTAGACGTTCAGCGCGGCCTTGTTCATGGCGCGGAACGCCGACAGGGGATAGAGCGCCAGCGCGGCGCCCGCCGAGCGCAGCTCGTCCAGCGTAAAGAGCGGCGTCTTGCCGAACTCGGTGATGTTGGCGAGCACCGGCACCTTGAGCGCATCGGCGAACTTGCGGTACATGGGAAGGTCGGTGATCGCCTCTGGGAAGATCATGTCTGCGCCGGCGGCGACGTAGGCGCGCGCGCGCTCGAGCGCCCGCTCGATGCCTTCGCTCGCCAGCGCGTCGGTGCGCGCCATGACGACGAAGTCGCGGTCGGTGCGCGCGTCGACCGCCGCCTTGATCCGGTCGCACATCTCTTCTTTGGACACCAGCTCCTTGCCGGGGCGGTGGCCGCAGCGCTTGGCGCCCACCTGGTCCTCGATGTGCATCGCGGCCGCGCCGAATTTGACGAGCGAGCGGGTGGTGCGCGCGACGTTGAAGGCGCTCGCGCCGAAGCCGGTGTCGACGTCCACCAGCAGCGGCAGGTCGCACACGTCGGTGATGCGCCGGATGTCGGTCAGCACGTCGTCCAGGTTGGAAATGCCGAGGTCGGGCAACCCGAGCGATCCCGCGGCGACGCCGCCGCCGGAGAGATAGATCGCGCGGTAGCCCGAGCGCTTGGCGAGCAGCGCATGGTAGGCGCAGATCGCGCCGACCACCTGCAGCGGCGATTCTTCCTTCAGCGCCAGGCGGAACCGGGCGCCGGCCGAGGCCTGCGTCATGGCGTCCCTCCTAGCCGAGCAGCTGCCGGACGCCGTCGCGCTCCTCGTGCAGCTCCTTGAGCGTCGCGTCCATGCGCTTGCGGCTGAACTCGCTGATCTGGAGGTCTTTCACGACCTCGTATCTTCCGTGGTGGCAGGTCACCGGCATGCCGTACAGTACGCCCTCGGGAACGCCGTAGCTGCCGTCCGCGGGGATGCCCATCGACACCCAGTCGCCCGCGGGGGTGCCGAGCACCCAGTCGCGCACGTGGTCGATCGCCGCGCTCGCCGCGCTCGCGGCCGAGGACAGCCCGCGTGCCTCGATGATGGCGGCACCGCGCTTCTGCACGGTGGGGATGAAGCTCTTCTCGAGCCATTCCTGGTCGTTGATCATCGGCCACACCTTCTCGCCGTCGAACTCCGCCTGGAATACGTCCGGGTATTGCGTGGCGGAGTGGTTGCCCCAGACCGTCATCTTGCGCACCGCGGACACGGGCTTGCCGAGCTTGCCCGCGACCTGCGTGAGCGAGCGGTTGTGGTCCAGGCGCATCATCGCAGTGAATTGCGTCGGCTTGAGCGAGGGCGCGTTCTTCATCGCGATCAGGCAGTTGGTGTTCGCCGGATTGCCGACTACCAGCACTCTCACGTCGCGCTTGGCCACCGCGTCGAGCGCCTTTCCCTGCGGCGCGAAGATCTTGCCGTTCGCCTCGAGCAGGTCCTTTCTCTCCATGCCCGGGCCGCGCGGTCGCGCGCCGATCAGCAGCGCGACCTCGGCGTCGCGGAAGGCGACCATCGGATCGGAGGCGGGTAGCATGCCGTGCAGCAGCGGAAAGGCGCAGTCGTCTAGCTCCATCATGACGCCCCGCAGCGCCTTCTGCGCCTTCTCGTCGGGGATTTCGAGCAGCTGCAGGATGACGGGCTGGTCCCCGCCGAGCATCTCGCCGGCTGCGATGCGAAACAGGATGCTGTAGCCGATCTGGCCGGCGGCGCCGGTCACGGCGACGCGTACGGGAGCTTTGGACATGGGAACTCCGGGTGAATGCTGCGCGGGTATGAAAAGTCCTGCAGTCTCGGCCGCTTGCGCGGCCGCCCGCCATGGTATGCGGGCCCCGTATCGAAGTCAACGCTTCTTATATCATTTATAAGACATAAGACAGAAGATAGACGATATCAGCCGACTGTGCTCCAATAGTGCGCCATGAGCTCGCCCAAGTTCAGCCCGCTTTACAGGCAAATCAAGGAGTTGCTTCTCGACGGGCTGCGCGGCGGCGAGTGGCGCCCCGGCGACGCGATCCCGAGCGAGATCGAGCTTGCGGCACGCTTTCGCGTCAGCCAGGGCACCGTGCGCAAGGCGATCGACGAGCTCGCCGCGGAGAACCTGCTGGTGCGGCGCCAGGGCAAGGGCACCTTCGTCGCCACGCACGGCGAGCGCCAGGTGCGCTTCCGTTTCCTGCGCCTGGCTCCCGACGGCGGCGAGCCGGTGGCGCCGGAGCGACGGCTGCTCGATTTCCGGCGCGCGCGCGCCGGGGCGGAACTGGCGCGCGCGCTGCAGCTCAAGACGGGCGACGGCGTGATCGTGCTCAAGCGCCTGCTGGTCTTCGGCGATGACCCGGTGGTGCTCGAGGAAGTGTGGCTGCCCGGCGGCCTGTTCAAGGGACTCACCGCAGCGGCGATCACCGAGCACAAGGGCGCGCTCTACAACCTGTTCGAGACGCAGTTCGGCACGCGCATGGTGCGCGCCGAGGAGAAGCTCAAGGCGCGCAATGCGGATGCGGCGAGCGCCGAGCTGCTCGGCGTCGGGCCGGGGCACGCGTTGCTCGAAGTCGAGCGCCTGAGCTACACCTACGGCGACCGGCCGGTGGAATGGCGCCGCGGGCTGTACAAGACGGATCGCTATTTCTACCGCAGCGAGCTGGGATGAAGCGCGGCGATATAATCGCCGAATAGCTTCATTCAGGATCGAAGGGCCCATGGCCTACGGCGCCGCGAAGAAACCCCGTCCGAAGTACCTCAGCCTGTCGGCGATCCTGTTCGAGATCCGCTTGCCGCTCGCCGGGTGGGTGTCGATCCTGCATCGCGCGAGCGGCGTGCTGCTGTTCGTCTCGACGCTGTGGCTGCTGTTCATGCTCGACCGCAGCCTCGCCTCGCCGCGCGGCTTCGATTTCGTGCGGCATTACCTGGGCCTCGCGCCGGTCAAGCTCGCATTGCTCGTCCTGGTGTGGGCCTACTGCCACCACTTCTGCGCCGGCATCCGCTTCCTGCTGCTCGACCTGCACAAGGGCATAGACAAGGCGCGCGCGCGGGCTTCGAGCATCGCCGTTCTCGTCGCGAGCCTCGCGCTCACCGTCTTCTTCGGAGCGCGGCTGTGGTAAAGCGCATCGTGGTCGGGGCGCACTACGGGCTGCGCGACTGGCTGGCACAGCGCATCACCGCGGTCGTCATGGCGGTATACAGCGCCATCGTCGTCGTCGTGCTGATGATCGGGCAGCCGATCAACTACGCCGTGTGGCGCGATCTCTTCGCGCAAGGCTGGATGCGCGTGGCGACGTTACTGTTCGCGGCGAGCGTCGCCTGGCACATGTGGGTCGGGGTGCGCGACATCCTGATGGACTACGTCAAGCCGACCGGGGTGCGCCTGAGCGCACAGGTGCTGGTGCTGCTCGTGATCGCCGGCTACGTCGGCTGGACGGTGCAGATTCTCTGGAGATGAGCGTGTCACTCGCGGTGCGCAAATTCGACGCGATCGTGGTCGGGGCGGGCGGCTCGGGCATGCGCGCGGCGCTCGAGCTCGCGCGCGCCGGGCTCAGGGTGGTGGTGCTCTCGAAGGTGTTCCCGACGCGCTCGCACACGGTGGCGGCCCAGGGCGGCATCGCGGCGCCGCTCGCCAATTCGACCGAAGATCACTGGCACTGGCACATGTACGACACGGTGAAGGGTTCGGACTATCTCGGCGACCAGGACGCGATCGAGTACATGTGCCGGCGCGCCACCGAGGTGGTGGTCGAGCTCGAGCACATGGGAATGCCCTTCGACCGGCTGGAGAACGGCAAGATCTACCAGCGGCCCTTCGGCGGGCACACGCAGGACTACGGCAGCGCCAAGATGGCGATGCGCGCCTGCGCGGCGGCGGACCGCACCGGCCACGCGATGCTGCACACGCTGTACCAGCAGAACGTCAAGGCGAGCACCCAGTTCCTGGTCGAATGGATGGCGCTCGATCTGGTGCGCGACGCGGAGGGCGCGGTGCTCGGCGTGACCGCGCTCGAGATGGAAACCGGCGAGGCGATGATCCTGCAGGCCAAGGCGACCATCCTCGCCACGGGAGGCGCGGGGCGCATCTACGCCGCGAGCACCAACGCCTTCATCAACACAGGCGACGGGCTCGGCATGGCGGCGCGCGCCGGAATTCCGCTCGAGGACATGGAGTTCTGGCAGTTCCATCCCACCGGCGTCGCCGGCGCGGGCGTGCTGATCACCGAGGGCGTGCGCGGCGAGGGCGGCTACCTGCTGAACAAGGACGGCGAGCGCTTCATGGAGCGCTATGCGCCGAACGCCAAGGACCTGGCGAGCCGCGACGTGGTGTCGCGGGCGATGACCACCGAGATCAAGGAAGGGCGCGGCTGCGGCCCGGCGGGCGACCACGTGCTGCTCAAGCTCGATCACCTCGGCCCAGAGGTGATCAACCTGCGCCTGCCCGGCATCCGCGAGATCGCGATCAAGTTCGCCAACGCCGACCCGGTGCGCGAGCCGATCCCGGTGGTGCCGACCGTGCACTACCAGATGGGCGGCATCCCGGCGAATTACCTCGGCCAGGTGGTGGCGCCGCGCGGCGGAAATGCGGAAGCGGTGGTGCCCGGCCTGTTCGCGGTCGGCGAGTGCTCCTGCGTCTCGGTGCACGGCGCCAACCGGTTGGGGACGAACTCGCTGCTCGACCTGGTGGTGTTCGGAAAATCGGCCGGCGAGCAGGCGATCGCCGACATCCGGGCCATGCCCTCGGCGCACAGGGATCTGCCCAAGGACGCTGCGGAGCGCCCGCTGGCGCGGCTGGCGCGGCTGGACAGGACCGCGGGCGGCGAGCGCGTGGCGGACGTGGCCAACGATCTGCGCAGGACGATGCAGGCGCACTGCGGCGTGTTCCGCTTTCCCGAGCTGCTGGTCGAGGGCGTCAAGATGATGAAGGAAATCGCCGCGCGCACCGAGCGCGTCACCATCCAGGACAAGTCCAAGGTGTTCAACACGGCGCGCGTCGAGGCGCTCGAGCTGGACAACCTGGTCGAGACCGCGATGGCGACGGTGGTGTCGGCCGAGGCGCGCAAGGAGAGTCGGGGCGCGCAGGCGCGCGAGGACTATCCCGAGCGCGACGACAAGAACTGGCTCAAGCACACGCTATGGTTCAAGGACGGCAACCGCCTCGAGTACAAGCCTGTGCATCTAAAGCCGCTTTCCGTCGATACATTCCAGCCCAAGGTACGGACCTACTGATGCGTTTCTCGATCTACCGCTACGACCCGGACAAGGACGCGCGCCCGCGCATGCAGGACTACGAGGTGCGCCTGGAGCCCGCCGACCGCATGCTGCTCGACGCGCTGGTGCGCATCAAGGCGCAGGATGATTCCCTTTCGTTCCGCCGCTCGTGCCGCGAGGGCGTATGCGGCTCGGACGCGATGAACATCAACGGCAAGAACGGCCTGGCGTGCATCACGCGGCTGGCCGACCTTCCGGAGCAGGTCGTGCTGCGTCCGTTGCCGGGCCTGCCCGTGGTCCGCGACCTGATCGTCGACATGACGCAGTTCTTCGACCAGTACCATTCGATCAAGCCTTACCTGGTCAACCACGACGCGCCGCCCGAGCGCGAGCGGCTGCAGTCGCCCGAAGAGCGCGAAGAGCTGAACGGCCTGTACGAGTGCATCCTGTGCGCCTGCTGCTCGACCTCGTGTCCGTCGTTCTGGTGGAATCCGGACAAGTTCGTCGGGCCGGCCGGGCTGCTGCAGGCCTACCGCTTCATCGCGGACACGCGCGACCAGGCGACCGGCGAGCGGCTGGACGATCTCGAGGACCCGTACCGGCTGTTCCGCTGCCACACCATCATGAATTGCGTCGACGCATGCCCGAAGAACCTCAACCCGACGCTGGCGATCGGCAAGATCAAGGAGCTCATGGTTCGGCGCGCAGTGTGATGGATCGACTGACGCACGATCGTCTGAAGTGGAAATGCCGCCGCGGGCTGCTCGAGCTCGATCTGGTGCTCGAGCGCTTCATCCAGCGCCAGGCGGGTGGACTGGACGCCGGGGAGCTGGCGCGCCTGGGCGAGCTGCTCGAGCTCGCGGACAACGAGCTGTGGGACATCGTGAACGGCCGCAGCGACGAGTACGAAGCGCGCCTGGGCGACGTCGTCCAGCGCCTCAGGGCGAGTTGACAAGGAGATGACCGTGGACAAGCAAGCCAACCTCAAGCTGCCGGACGGGCGCAGCATCGAATTTCCGATCCTGTCCGGGTCGGTCGGGCCGGACGTCGTGGACATCCGCGCGCTGTACGGCAAGATGGGCGTATTCACCTACGACCCGGGCTTCCTTTCGACGGCGAGTTGCGCCTCGACCATCACGTACATCGACGGCGACGCCGGCGTGCTGCTGTACCGCGGCTATCCGATCGAGCAGCTCGCGCAGCACTGCGATTTCCTCGAGGTGTGCTACCTGCTGCTGAACGGCGAGCTGCCGAACGGCCAGCAGAAGAAGGAATTCGACGGCATCGTCACGCGTCACACGATGGTGCACGACCAGCTCAACCGGTTCTTTACCGGCTTCCGGCGCGACGCGCACCCGATGGCGGTGCTGGTGGGCGTGGTCGGGGCATTGTCGGCCTTTTACCACGACTCGCTCGACATCGCGAACCCCGAGCACCGCAAGATTTCCGCTTTCCGCCTGATCGCCAAGCTGCCGACGATCGTCGCGATGGCCTACAAGTACAACATGGGCCAGCCGTTCATCTACCCCCGTAACAACCTCTCCTACTCTGCGAACTTCATGCGCATGATGTTCGGCGTGCCGTCCGAGGACTACGTAGTGAACGACGTCCTGGTACGCGCGCTCGACCGTATCCTCATCCTGCACGCCGACCATGAGCAGAATGCCTCGACTTCCACGGTGCGGCTGGCGGGCTCCTCTGGGGCCAATCCCTTCGCCTGCATCGCCGCCGGCATCGCCTGCCTGTGGGGGCCGGCGCACGGCGGCGCCAACGAGGCGGCGCTGCAGATGCTCGATCACATCGGCGACGTGTCGAAGATCGGCGAGTTCATCAAGCAGGTGAAGGACAAGAACTCGCACGTCAAGCTCATGGGCTTCGGCCACCGCGTCTACAAGAACTACGATCCGCGCGCCAAGCTGATGCGCGAGACCTGTCACGAGGTGCTTGAGGAGCTGGGGCTGCACAACGACCGCCTGTTCAAGCTGGCCATGGCGCTGGAGAAGATCGCGCTCGAAGACGACTACTTCGTGTCGCGCAAGCTCTACCCGAACGTCGATTTCTATTCCGGCATCGTGCAGCGCGCGCTCGGCATCCCGGTGAGCATGTTCACCTGCATTTTCGCGCTGGCGCGCACCGTGGGCTGGATCGCGCAATGGAACGAGATGGTCGGCGACCCGGATCAGAAAATCGGCCGGCCGCGTCAGTTGTACAAGGGTGCGACGCGGCGCGACGTGCAGCCGCTCGACAAGAGGTGAGCGACATGATGAAGGAACTGCTCGGCAACTCGTACCTGTTCGGCGGCAACGCGCCGTTCATCGAGGAACTCTACGAGCAGTACCTGTCCAACCCCGGCTCGGTGCCCGGGGAGTGGCGCGAATATTTCGACCAGATGCAGCAGCTGCCGGGGGCGGCGGGCGCGGCGCGCGACGTGGCGCATGCGCCGGTGGTCGAATCCTTCGTGCAGCGCGCCCGGACGGGCGCGCTGGCCGGTCGCGGCGCGCCGCAGATCGACGTCGCGCACGAGCGCCTGCAGGTCTCCGCGCTGCTGCTCATCACCGCTTACCGCATTTCCGGTGCGCGCTGGGCGACGCTCGATCCGCTCAAGCGCATGGCGCGCCCGGCGGCACCCGAGCTCGAGGCGGCCTATTACGACCTGAAGGAGGCGGACCTGGACCGGGAGGTGAACGCCGGTTCCTTCGTCGGCCTGGACCGCACCACGCTCAGGAATCTCATCCAGGCGCTGCGCGACACCTACTGCGGCAACGTGGGCTACGAGTACATGTTCATCAGCGACCGCGGCCAGCGCGACTGGATCCAGCAGCGCATCGAGCCGCTGCGTGGCGCGCCGCGCTACGCCCCCGAAGTGCAGAAACGCCTGCTGCAGAAGCTCACCGAGGCCGAGCAGCTCGAGCGCTACCTGCACACGCGCTATGTCGGGCAGAAGCGCTTTTCGCTCGAGGGCGGCGAAAGCCTGATCCCGTCGATAGACGAGCTGATCCAGCGCGCCGGGGCGGCCGGGGTGCAGGAGTTCGTGATCGGCATGGCGCACCGCGGGCGGTTGAACGTGCTGGTGAATGTTCTCGGCAAGACGCCGCAGGAGCTGTTCCTCGAGTTCGAAGGGAAGGCGGCGCACGAGCTCATGGCGGGGGACGTCAAATACCACAACGGTTTCTCCTCGGACATCTCGACGCAGGGCGGGCCGGTGCACATTTCGCTCGCCTTCAATCCTTCGCACCTCGAGATCGTGAATCCCGTGGTCGAAGGCTCGGTGCGTGCGCGCCAGCGCCGGCGCGACGACAAGACCGGGGCCGAAGTGCTGCCGATCCTGATCCACGGCGATGCCGCGTTCGCGGGCCAGGGCGTGGTGATGGAGACGCTGAACCTCTCGGGCACGCGCGGCTACGGCACCGGCGGCACGGTGCACATCGTGGTCAACAACCAGATCGGCTTCACCACCTCGGATCCGCGCGACACGCGCTCCACCATCTACTGCACCGACGTGGCGAAAATGGTCGAAGCGCCGATCTTCCACGTGAACGGCGACGACGCCGACGCGGTGCTGTTCGTGACGCAGCTCGCGCTCGACTTCCGCCAGCAGTTCAAGAAGGACGTGGTGATCGACCTGGTGTGCTTCCGCAAGCTCGGCCACAACGAGCAGGACGAGCCGTTCGTCACGCAGCCTCTCATGTACAAGAAGATCAGCCAGCACCCCGGCACGCGCAAGCTGTACGCGGACAGGCTGGCGGCGCAGGGCGTGATCCAGCCCGGCGAAGCCGAAGAGATGATCAAGCAGTACCGCGCCGACCTGGACGCGGGCAGGCTGAGCGCCAACCCGGTGATCTCGAACTTCAAGAGCAAGTTCGCGGTCGACTGGGCGCCGTTCGTCAACACCAAGTGGACCGACGCGGCGGACACGCACGTGCCGCTCGCCGAGCTGCAGCGCCTGGCCGAGCGCGTCACCTCGGTGCCCGAGGACTTCAAACTGCACCCGAGCGTCGAGCGGGTGATCCAGGCGCGCAAGCAGATGGCCGAAGGCAAGCTGCCGGTGGACTGGGGCATGGCCGAGACGCTCGCCTACGCGAGCCTGCTGTCCAACGGCTACGACGTGCGCCTGTCGGGGCAGGACAGCGGTCGCGGCACCTTCGCGCACCGCCACGCGGTGCTGCACGACCAGGACCGCGAGCGCTGGGACCAGGGCACTTACACGCCGCTGTCCAACATCTCCAAGGACCAGGGCTCGTTCGTGGTGATCGACTCTGTGCTCTCGGAGGAGGCGGTGCTCGGCTTCGAGTACGGGTATGCGAGCGCCGAGCCCAACGCGCTGGTCATCTGGGAGGCGCAGTTCGGCGACTTCGCCAACGGCGCGCAGGTGGTGGTGGACCAGTTCATCAGCTCGGGCGAGGCGAAGTGGGGCCGCGTTTGCGGCCTGACGATGTTCCTGCCGCACGGCTACGAAGGGCAGGGCCCCGAGCACTCCTCGGCGCGGCTGGAGCGCTACTTGCAGCTGTGCGCCGAGCACAACATGCAGGTCTGCGTGCCGTCGAACGCTTCACAGATCTTCCACCTGCTACGGCGCCAGATGCTGCGCCCGTTCAGAAAGCCGCTGGTGGTACTCACGCCCAAGTCCCTGCTGCGCAAGAAGGAAGCGTCGGCGCCGATCAGGGATCTCGCCAGCGGGTCGTTCCTCACCGTGGTGCCCGAAATCGACGCGCTCGAGCCGAAGGAGGTGACGCGCGTCATCGCGTGCTGCGGCAAGGTTTACTACGACCTGCTGGGCGCGCGGCGCGAGCGGCGCCACGACAACGCGGCGATCATCCGCGTCGAGCAGCTCTATCCGTTCCCGCACAAGCAGTTCGCGGCCGAGTTGAAGCGCTATCCGAACGCGCGCGAAGTCGTCTGGTGTCAGGAGGAGCCGCAGAACCAGGGGGCCTGGTACCAGAGCGCGCATTACTTCAACGAAAACAGGCGCCCGGAGCAGAAGCTGTACTACGCCGGGCGGCCGCCGTCCGCCGCACCGGCCGGGGGGTACCTGAGCAAGCACCAGGCGCGCCAGGCGGCGCTCATCGACATGGCATTCGGGAAGTTCAAATAGCAGGCAGAATCTGACGCATTGCCCGGCGCGTTACGCGCTGGTTTTTCGCCAACCCGGGCGAGGCTTGGCCGGACCCGGGGAAAAATCGAACGGGAGAGTGAAGTGATCGTCGAGGTGAAGGTGCCGCAGCTCTCGGAGTCGGTTTCCGAGGCGACGCTGCTCGAGTGGCACAAGAAGGAAGGCGAGGCGGTGTCGCGGGACGAGAACCTGATCGACATCGAGACCGACAAGGTGGTCATGGAGCTGCCGGCGCCGGCCGACGGCGTGCTGACAAAGATAATGAAGCAGACCGGCGGCGCGGTGAGCGCCGGCGAGGTGATCGCGACCATCGATACGGACGCGCGCGCGAGCGCCGCGCCGGTCGCGGCCGCGCCAATCACGAAGCCCGAGCCCGCGCCGCACGCAGCCGCGCCGAGCGGCAAGCAGGCACCGCCGGTGATGCCCGCGGCGCAGAAGCTCGCAGCCGAGCAGGGCATCGACACGGCGCGCATCCAGGGCAGCGGCCGCGACGGGCGCGTCACCAAGGCCGACGTGCTGGCGCACGTCGGCAAGCCGGCTTCTTACGCGACGGCTCAGGTCGAAGCACCAACTCCACCGAAAATCCCATTGACGCAGCCCGCGACGCCGGTAGACGTCGAGCGCGTGCTCGGCAACCGGCCCGAGCAGCGCGTGCCGATGTCGCGCCTGCGCGCGCGCATTGCCGAGCGCTTGGTGCAGTCGCAGTCGACCGCGGCGATCCTGACGACCTTCAACGAGGTCAACATGCAGCCGGTGATGGACATGCGGCGCAGGTACCAGGAGCGCTTCGAGAAGGAGCACGGGGTCAAGCTCGGGTTCATGTCGTTCTTCGTCAAGGCGGCGGTCGCCGCGCTGAAGAAGTACCCGGTGGTGAACGCCTCGGTAGACGGCAACGACATCGTCTATCACGGCTATTTCGACCTCGGCATCGCGGTGGGCAGCCCGCGCGGACTGGTGGTCCCGATCGTGCGCGACTGCGACCAGCTGTCCTTCGCCGCGATCGAGAAGAAGATCGCCGATTTCGGCAAGCGCGCGCAGGACGGCAAGCTCGGCATCG
Source organism: uncultured Pseudomonadota bacterium (assembly GCA_963739205.1). Taxonomy (GTDB): domain Bacteria; phylum Pseudomonadota; class Gammaproteobacteria; order Burkholderiales; family SG8-39; genus DAHVFK01. The sequence goes on from CAVTZJ010000005.1 coordinate 350,389, forward strand.
AGGAGCTGGCCGGCGGCACGTTCTCGATCTCGAACGGCGGCGTGTTCGGCTCGCTGCTCTCGACCCCGATCATCAATCCGCCGCAGTCGGCGATCCTCGGCGTGCACGTCACCAAGGAGCGCCCGGTGGTGGAGAACGGGCAGATCGTCATCCGCCCGATGAACTACCTGGCGCTGTCCTACGATCACCGCATCATCGACGGCCGCGAGGCGGTGCTGTTCCTGGTGGCGCTCAAGGAGGCGCTCGAGGATCCCGCGCGGCTGGTGCTGGAGATCTAGGCCATGCGCTCTTTCGACGTGGTGGTGATCGGCGCGGGGCCGGCGGGCTACATTGGAGCGATCCGTGCCGCGCAGCTCGGGCTCGCGACCGCGTGCATCGAGAACTGGAAGACGCCGGACGGCCAATATGCGCTCGGTGGGACCTGCCTGAACGTCGGCTGCATTCCCTCCAAGGCGCTGCTCGAGTCCTCCGAAAACTACGAGCGGGTGCTGCACAAGTTCAAGGTGCACGGCATCAACGCGAGCGGCGTGAAGCTCGACCTCGCCGCCATGCAGGCGCGCAAGGACAAAATCGTGCGCAAGATGACCGGCGGCATCGCCGGCCTGTTCAAGAAGAACAAGGTGACCTGGCTGCAGGGCCACGGCAGGCTGCTGTCGGGCGGCACCACCTGGAAGGTGGAGGTGAGGGGAGACAAGGACGCCGAGACCGTCGAGGCGAAGAACGTGATCATCGCCACGGGGTCGAAGGCGCGCCATCTGCCCGGCGTGCCGGTCGACAACAAGCTCGTTTGCGACAACGAGGGCGCGCTCGCCTTCGACTCGGTGCCGGCGCGCCTCGGCGTGATCGGCGCCGGCGTGATCGGGCTGGAGCTCGGCAGCGTGTGGCGCCGGCTCGGGGCGCAGGTCAAGATACTCGAGGCGCTGCCGAGCTTCCTTGGCGCGGCCGACGAGGCTATCGCGCAGGAGGCGTGGCGGACCTTCACCCAGGAGCAGGGGCTGGAGATCGAGCTGGGAGTCAGCGTCGGCTCGGTGAAGCAATCAAAGAAAGGCGTTGTGCTTCAATATACTGCATCTGATAACTCATCTAAAACCTTAGAGATAGATCGGCTCATCGTGTCGGTCGGCCGGGTGCCGAACACCGACGACCTGGGGGCCGAGAACGTGGGACTGAAGATCGACGCGCGCGGCCTGATCGAGGTCGACAAGAATTGCCGCACGAGCCTGCCGCGGGTGTTCGCGATCGGCGACGTGGTGCGCGGGCCGATGCTCGCGCACAAGGGCGAGGACGAAGGCGTGATGGTCGCCGAGATCATCGCCGGGCAGCGCGGCCACGTGAACTACGATGCGATTCCGTGGGTGATCTATACGGCGCCGGAGATCGCCTGGGTCGGCAAGACCGAGAAGCAGCTGAAGGACGAGGGCGTGAGCTACCGCGCCGGGCGCTTCCCGTTCGCCTACAACGGCCGGGCGCTGGGCCGGGACGAGCCCGAAGGCTTCATCAAGGTGCTGGCCGACGCGGCGAGCGACCGTGTGCTCGGGGTGCATGCGATCGGCGGCCAGGCCTCCGAGCTGATCGCCGAGGCGGTGATGGCGATCGAGTTCGGCGCCTCCTCCGAGGACATCGCGCGCATCTGCCACGCGCACCCTTCGATGTCCGAAGTCATGCGCGAGGCGGCGCTCGCGGTAGACGGTCGTTCACTGAACGGGTGACTCATGTTGCGCACTTTCTTCGTTATTTCCATCCTTGCCCTGCAAGGCATCGCGCTCTTCGGCTGCGTGGTCTACGAGCCTTACACCGTCTCGCAGCCGGCGAACTTCGACCGGGCGTGGAACGCGGCGCTCGGCGGCGTGCAGGACGCGGGCGTGCAGGTGACCGCCGCCGAGCCGGCAACAGGCCTCATTCGCGGCACCAAGGACGGCATCGACGTGACGGTGGTCGTGGCGCGCCAGGCCGATGGGAGCGTGCGCGTCCAGTTCGACGCGAAGGGCGCGACCCAGCGCGACCCGGGGCTAAGCCAGCGCTTTTCGCAGGCGTACGACCGGCGCATGGGCCGGTGACCCGGTCGCCGGTCGCGCACGCCTTGATGAACTCCGCGACGGGCCTCGACGTCGTCTCGCTCTACCGCCAGCAGGTCGCGAGCCGGGGCTTCGCCTCGGACGCCGCGCAATGGCGCGCGGTAGAGCGCCTGCAGCGCCTGTACGAGGAATGGCGCGCGTACAAGGCGCGCCGCAGTACGGCACTCAGGCGCCTGCTGGTCAAGCCGCCGCTTCCCCGGGGCGTGTACCTGTGGGGTGGCGTGGGGCGCGGCAAGAGCTTCCTCATGGATAGCTTGTTCCTGTGCGTGCCGCTGGTGAGGAAGCGCAGGGTGCACTTTCACCACTTCATGCGCGAGCTGCACCGCGAGCTGGACCAGCTAAAGGGCACCGAGGATCCGCTCGCGGCCGCCGCCGCGCGCGCGGCGCGCCGCTGGCGCCTCATCTGCTTCGACGAGTTCCACGTTTCCGACATCGCCGACGCGATGATCCTCGGGCGCTACCTCGAGCAGGTGATGGAGCGCGGGGTAGTGATGTGCATGACCTCGAACTTTGCGCCGGGCGCGCTGTATCCGAACGGCCTGCAGCGCGAGCGCTTCCTGCCGGCGATCGGGCTGCTCGAGTCGCGTTTAGACGTGCTCGAGGTGGACGGCGGCGTGGACTACCGCCGGCGCAAGCTCGAGCGGCTCAGGGTCTACCACACCGGGCCTCGGGCAGAGGCTGAGCTGGCGCGCATCTTCGAGGAGCTCAGGGACGTCGAAGAGGAACGACACGCGCTCGACGTCGAGGGCCGGCAGATCGCCTACCGCAAGCGCGCCGGCGGCCTGGCGTGGTTCGACTTCAAGGCGCTGTGCGAGGGGCCACGTTCGTACGCCGATTACGTCGATCTCGCCAGGCGCTTCCACACCCTGATCCTGTCGGGCGTGCCGCGCATGTCGGCGCGCAATGCCGACGCCGCGCGCCGCTTCACATGGCTGGTCGACGTGCTGTACGACGACCGCGTCAAGCTGGTCGTCGCGGCCGAGGCGCGGCCCGAGGAGCTGTTCGTGGAAGGCGAGCACAGCGCCGAGTTCGCGCGCAGCGTGAGCCGGCTGCACGAGATGCAAGCCGCCGAGTACCTGCAAAGCGAGCGCGCGCGGCGTTAAGATCGCGAGCGGAGGACGAAATGGCCAAGTTCAAGGCGTTCAGGATCAGCGAAGTCGACAAGAAGGTGCAGGCCGGGTTCGTCGAGTACGGGCTCGACGACCTCGACCCGGGCGAGGTGGTCGTCAAGGTCGCGTACTCGGACGTGAACTACAAGGACGCGCTGGCCGCGACCGGCAAGGGACGCATCCTGCTGCGCCCGTCGTGCATCGGAGGCATCGACTTTTCGGGCACCGTCGTGTCCTCGAGCGACGCGCGCTTCGCCAAGGGCGATGCGGTGCTCGCCACCGGGTTCGACATCGGCGTCAAGCATCACGGCGGCTACGCGGAATACGCGCGCGTGCCGGCCGACTGGCTGGTCAAGCTGCCGAAAGGACTCACGCTGTGGGACGCGATGGCGTTCGGCACTGCGGGATTCACCGCGGGCCTGGCGATCGTGCGCATGGAGCAGAACGGCCTGAAGCCGGCGAACGGTCCGGTGATCGTCGACGGCGCGACCGGAGGCGTCGGCTCGATCGCGGTCGACGCGCTCGCGCGCCTCGGCTACGAAGTGGTGGCGCTCACCGGCAAGGCGAACGAGGCCGACTACCTGAAGAAGCTCGGCGCAAAGGAGGTGCGGCTGCGCGGCGAGCTCGATCTTGCGAAGGTTCGCCCGCTGGACAAGGCGATCTGGGCGGGCGCAGTGGACAATCTCGGCGGCGAGGTGCTTGCCTGGATGGCGAGCACCATGAAGGTCGGCGGCTGCATCGCCTCGATCGGCCTGGCGGCGAGCACCGCGCTGAACACCACCGTGCTGCCGTTCATCCTGCGCGGCGTGAGCCTGCTGGGGGTCGACTCGGTGAATTGCCCGATGGCGCTGCGCGAGGAGGTGTGGCGCCGCCTGGCGGGCGACATGCGCCCGGCGCACCTCAAGGACATGGCGCGCACCATCGCGTTCGCCGAACTGCCCTCGGTGTTCGAAAAGTTTATTGCGGCGCAAATTCGCGGCCGGGTCGTGGTTGACCTGAACGCGTAATCTGACGTCCGGCAAGGAGGCGGGCATGGCCAACTACCGCGAATTCCATCGCCGCTCGATCGAGGAGCGCGACGCGTTCTGGGCGGAGCAGGCGAAGCTGGTGCATTGGCACAAGCCCTTCGGCAAGGTGCTCGAGTACTCGCGCCCCCCGTTCGCGAAGTGGTTCGTCGGCGGCGAGACGAACCTCTGCTACAACGCCGTCGACCGGCATCTGGCGGCGCGCGCAAAGCAGAAGGCGCTGGTGTACGTCTCGACCGAAGTGGACGAGGAGAAGAGCTTCACCTTCGAGGAGCTGCACCGGGAGGTGCAGCGTACGGCGGCGATGATGCAGTCGCTCGACGTAAGGAAGGGCGACCGGGTGATCATCTACATGCCGATGATCCCGGAGGCCTGCTTCGCGATCCTGGCCTGCGCGCGGCTCGGAGCGGTGCATTCGGTCGTGTTCGGCGGCTTCGCGGCGGCGAGCCTGGCCGCGCGCATCGACGACGCCAGGCCCAGCCTGATGATCACGGCGGACGGCGGCAGCCGAATGGGCAAGGTGGTGCTCTACAAGGCGCTGGTGGACGAGTCGATCCGGCTCGCCAAGCATCCGCCGCAGAAGGTGCTGATCTACCGGCGCGGCCTCGATGCCAAGATGCCTGCTACGCCGGGGCGCGACGTCGACTGGAAGGAGCTTGCCGCGAAGCACGACGGCGCGCAGCTGCCCTGCACCTGGCTCGAGTCGAGCGAGCCGTCGTACATCCTCTATACCTCCGGCACCACGGGCAGGCCCAAGGGCGTGCAGCGCGACGTCGGCGGCTACGCGGTGGCGCTCGCCTCGTCGATGAAGCTGATCTACTGCGGCAATCCCGGCGAGACGATGTTCACCACTTCGGACATCGGCTGGGTGGTAGGGCACTCGTACATCATCTACGGACCGCTCATCGCCGGCATGACGACCATCATGTACGAGGGCGTGCCGGTCCGTCCCGACGCGGGCATCTGGTGGAAGCTCGTCGAGAAGTACAAGGCGAGCGTCATGTTCTCGGCGCCGACTGCGATTCGCGTGCTGAAGAAGCACGATCCCGCCTACCTCAGGAAGTACGACGTGTCCTCGCTCAGGCACCTGTTCCTGGCGGGCGAGCCGCTAGACGAGCCGACGCACCGCTGGATCTCCGAGGCGATCGGCATCCCGGTGATAGACCACTACTGGCAGACGGAGACCGGCTGGCCGATCCTGTCGGCGGTGCCGGGCGTGGAGAAGACCCCGATCAAGCTTGGCAGCCCTTCGTTCCCGGTGTACGGCTACGACCTGCGGCTGCTGCGCGAGTCCGACGCGAGCGAGGCAGGCGCGGACGAGAAGGCCGTGGTCGCGATCGTGCCGCCGCTGCCGCCGGGCTGCATGACGACCATCTGGGGCGACGACGAGCGCTACGTGAAGACGTACTTCTCGACCTTCTCCAAGAAGCGGGTGTATTCGACCTTCGACTGGGGCATCCGCGACAAGGACGGCTACTATTTCATCCTCGGACGCACGGACGACGTGATCAACGTCGCCGGCCACCGTCTTGGAACGCGCGAGATCGAGGAGGCCATCAACATGCATCCCAACATCGCGGAGTGCGCGGTGGTCGGGGTGGAGGATCCGTTGAAGGGACAGATGCCGCTCGCCTTCGCCGTCGCGAAGACCGCGGTTGAAGACGGGAAGAAGCTCGAGAAGGAAGTGATGGAGACCGTCGACAAGCAGCTGGGCGCGATCGGACGACCGCGCGCGGTGCATTTCGTGACGCTGCTGCCCAAGACGCGCTCCGGAAAGACGCTGCGCCGCTCGATTCAGGCGCTCGCCGAGGGGCGCGATCCAGGCGACCTGACGACGATCGAGGATCCGGGGGCGCTCGAACAGATTCGCAACGCACTTAGGGAATCGGCCAAAGCATGAAGACTCGCCCTGAACTGACGCTGGAAGACTGCAAGAAGATGAGCGCCGCCGCGGAAACCGAGGCGCGGCGCAACAAGTGGAACGTCGCGATCGCGATTCTCGACGACGGCGGCCACCTGCTGCACCTGGTGCGCATGGACGGAGCGACGCCCGCCAACGCCGAGATCGCCGTGCAGAAGGCACGCACCGCGGCGACCACGCGGCGCTCGAGCAAGATGTGGGAGGAACGCGTCGCCGGCGGGCGCCTGGTGATGATGAAGATGCCGGTGTTGCCGGTGCAGGGCGGGCTGCCGATCATGTTCGAAGGTACCTGCGTCGGCGGAATCGGCGCCTCGGGCGTGCAGTCGCACGAGGACGAGCAGATCGTGCAGGCCGGCATCGACGCCCTGCTCAAGAGCTAGCGCGTGGAGCGCGCGAAGGCCACATCGCGCGTGTTCATCGACAACGAGCGCGCGCGCGTCACCGAGTGGCGCTTCGCGCCCGGCGCCGCGACCGGCTGGCACCGGCACGAGCACGACTATGTCGTAGTGCCGCTGCTCGACGGGCGGCTGGAGCTGATCGAGCCTGACGGCACGCGTATTTCCGACTTGCGCAAGGGCGTGCCCTACTTCCGCGGCGCCGGCGTCGAGCACGACGTGGTGAACGCGAACGACTTCGAGTACCTGTTCGTCGAAATCGAATTCAAGGGCTGAATCGGCGCCCGGACGGGAACTGCCGCCGCAGGTGCGCTGTCCGCTAGGTACGCAGCACTCGTTCACACCTGGCAAAGGAGCGCCCTATGGCCGATCACACAGGCATTCGCGAGCAACGGTCCCAGCCGTCAGGAGTCGCGCGCAAGTCCGCGGCGCAGTCCAAGCTGACATTTCCGATTGAATCCGTGCCGGGCGCGCGCATCGCGCTGCCGCCGCTGCCCTATGCGGAGGACGCGCTGGCGCCGGTCGTCTCGCGCGAAACCATCGGCTATCACTACGGCAAACATCACAAGGCTTACGTGGACAAGCTGAACCAGCTGATCGAAGGCACGCCGTACGCCGGCATGCCGCTGGAGCAGATCATCCGCGACAGCGCCAAGGATCCGTCGCACAGCGCGATCTTCAACAACGCCGCGCAGAGCTGGAACCACTGGTTCTACTGGCTGAGCCTGAATCCGGCCGGTGGCGGCAAACCCGGCGGCGCGCTGGCGCGCAGGATCGCGCAGGACTTCGGCGATTTCGAGAGCTTCGCGAACGAGCTGAAGCAGGCGGCGATCGGACAGTTCGGCAGCGGCTGGGCGTGGGTGGTGCAGGACAGGGGCAAGCTCAAGGTGACGAAGACCTCGAACGCCGATACGCCGATCGCGCACGGCCTGACGCCGTTGCTCACGCTCGACGTGTGGGAGCACGCCTACTACGTCGATTACCGCAACCGCCGGCCCGACTACGTGGCGGCCGTGATCGAGCGCCTGCTCGACTGGGAGTTCGCCGGGCGCAACATGACCGCGTGAGCGGCGCGCGGGCTGTTCAGGGCAGGGCGATCAGCTTCGCCTCGCACAAGGCGGCAATCTGCTCCAGGGTGTAGCCGAGCGCCGCGAGCAGCTCGCGCGCGCCTTCGCCGACCGCCGGCGGATCGCTGCGCTTGGGCAGGTGCTCGCCGTCGAGAGCGATCGGCAGGCCGGGGACGTGGATCGTGCGGCCTGACGCTAGCCGCGTCGCGTGCAGCCCGCCCGATGCGTTCAGGTGCGGGTCGCCGAGCAGGTCCCAGGGCTTGGCGATCGGCGCATACGGCAGGCCGATGCGCTCGAGCTTGGCTTCCAGATCGGGCCGGGAGTAGCGCTTTAGCAGCTCCGCCAGCCGCGGCAGCAGCCAGCCGCGCTCGCGCACGCGCGCGCCGTTCGATTGCAGGCGCGCGTCCGCGGCCAGCTCGGGCGCGCCGAACTCGCGGCAGAAGATCTGCCATTGCGTGTCGGTGACCACGCCGACGAACAGGCGGTCGCCGTCGCCGGTCTCGAAGATGTCGTACACGCCCCAGGCGGGCCGCTTGACCGACATCGGCGGCGGCGCCTCGCCCGTGATCTCGTACTGCGCCATGTGCTGCGCGACGAGATAAGCGGTGCTCTCGTACAGAGCGCTCGTCACGCGCCGGCCGCGACCGGTGGTGTCGCGCTCGCGCAATGCGGCGAGCACCGCCACCGCGCCGAAGGTGCCGCCCAGGATGTCGACCACGGATGAGCCGGCGCGCAGCGGCCGCTCGGGCAGGCCGGTCATGTAGGCGAGCCCGCCCATCATCTGCACGACCTCGTCGAGCGCGGCGCGGTGCTGATAAGGGCCGTCGAGAAACCCCTTGAGCGAGCAATAGATAAGGCGCGGGTTGCGCGCCGCGAGCGCCGCGTAGCCGAAGCCGAGCTTGTCCAGCGCGCCCGGGCGGAAGTTCTCGTTCAGCACGTCGGCGGTGTCGAGCAGCCTGAGCACCAGCTCGCGCCCGGCATCGCTCTTCAGATCGACCGCCAAGCTCTTCTTGTTGCGGTTGAAGACCGGAAAGAAGCCCGCCCCGGCCGCCTCCAGGCGGCGCGTGTTGTCGCCCTCGAGCGGCTCGACCTTTATCACTTCCGCGCCGAGGTCGGCGAGCACCAGGCCGCAGCTCGGCCCCATCACCATGTGCGCGAACTCGACGACCCGCACGCCGTCGAGCGGCAGGTGCTTCATGCGGCGCGCTTGAAGTTCTTGGGCAACCCTGCCTGCGGCGTGTGGCCGTAAACGGGCTCGTCGGGCAGGCCGCCGACCAGCACTTCGCGCGCAGCCATGAGGCGGTCGAAATCGATCCCCGTGGACAAGCCCATGCTCTCGAACATGAACACCAGGTCCTCTGTGATCACGTTGCCGCTCGCGCCCGGCGCGAACGGACAGCCGCCGAGGCCGCCCATCGACGAATCGAAGTGGCGCACGCCTTCCTCGTAGGCGGCGAGCGCATTCGCCAGGCCGAGGCCGCGCGTGTTGTGGAAATGCGCCCCTTCGAGCTTGTCGCCGATCTCCTTCTTCACGCGAGCGAACACGCGCCGCACCTGGGCGGGATTCGCATAACCGACCGTGTCGGCGAGCGCGACGCAGTCGCAGAACTCGGCGAGCGCTGCGGCGATGCGCAGCACTTCGTCCTCGGGCACTTCGCCCTGCATCGTGCAGCCGAACGCCGTGGACACGGCGCCCTCGATCTCGGGACCGTCACGGCCGCGCAGCGCGTGGCACTTGCGCACCTCCTCGACCATCTGCTCGGGCGTCATGCGCACGTTTGCGAGGCTGTGCGCGCGGCTCGCGGACACCGGGAAGGTGATCTTGTGCGCGCCCGCCTGCACCGCGCGCTCGAAGCCCTTCACGTTGGGTGCCAGCGCGACCACGCGCAGCCCCGCAATGCCGCGCGCGTGGGCGACGATCTCGCCCGTGTCGGCCATCGCGGGAATGAGCTTCGGCGGAACGAACGAGCCGACCTCGATCTCCTTCAGTCCGGCCGCCGCAAGGGCGCTGATCCAGCGCTTCTTCGCCTCGGTCGGCATCAGGTGGTGGGCATTCTGCAGCCCGTCGCGCGGGCCGACCTCGCAGATGTGGATGTCGGGCATGCTGACCTCCTCCGGGAAGGCAGATTCTAGCGCCCGCGGCGCCGCTCGATGGCAGCGATCGCGAAACCGCAGGCCGCGCCGCATGCAGCGAAAACGAGCATTGCGGAGAGCGACGCTGCCCAGCCGCCGTAGCGCGAGGCGAGCCAGGCGAGCACGATCGGGCCGAAGAACTGGCCGGCCTGCGAGCTCTGCATCGCCATGCCGTTGGTGGTGGCGATGTGCTGCGGAGTGCGGGCGTGCGCCGCGACCCCGGAGAACACCGCGGCCGGAATGACCCCGGCGCAGCTCGAGAACACGAGCACCAGCCCAAAGCGCGCGGCGTCGGGCAGGATATCGAGCAGCATTCCGGTGGAGCAAATCGCCATGATCGCGAAGGCGGCGACAGTGAGCGGGCCGCGCCGCACGCCATGGGCCACCAGCCAGCCGCCGGCGAGATTGCCCGGCACGTTGATCAGCACCATCAGCGCAGTGAGCAGCGCGGCGGTCGCGGTCGAGCCGCCACGCTGTTCGACCACGAAGGTCGGCAGCCAGATCATGACCGAGGTCCACTGCGCGACGTAGAACGCGAAGATGAGCGACAGCACGATGCTGCCGCGCTGCGCGAGCGATTCCATGACGAGCCGCAGGGAGGCCACGGAGCCGTGCGGCGGCGCGACTGCGTAGCGGGCCACCAGAACGAAGGCGAGCGCTGCGGCGAGCGCCAGCGCGATCCACAGCCCGCGCCAGCCGAAAGCTGCGATCGCGAGCGGGGCGGCGAGCAGCGCAATGCTGCCTCCCGAGGGCATGTATGCGCTCCACAGGCCGAGTGCTTTCGCGCGTGCGCGCGGAGAAGGCGCCGCGCGCGCCATGAGCGCAGCGCCCGCAACGGTGAACAGGATGAAGCCGGCGCCTTCCAGAAAGCGCCCCGCGAGTAGCGACGCATAGCTCCAGGACGCCGCGCCGAACAGGCCGCCCCCGCACATCACCGCGAGGCCCGCGAGCGCCAGGCGCTTGGGGCCGAAGCGGTCGGCGAGCACGCCGGCGAGCATGCCCGCGAGGCCGCCCATGACGTTCAGCATGGTGGCGATGAATCCGGACTGAACCAGGCTCAGGCCCAGATCGTCGCGCAGGATGGGAAGGGCGGGCGGCACCTTGGTGATGTAGGCGCCGGCCACCAGTCCGCCCGCGAACACCGCCCAGACCGCTGGCCAGCGCGTGGCCGTGGATTCGTCCAAGCGGCGCGCTCAGGCCGCGGTGACGGGGAGCTTGAACTCCCGGATGCGCTTCTCCCACTCGGCCGGGCCGCTCTGGTGGACGGCCGCGCCGCGTGCATCGACGGCCACCGTGACCGGCATGTCGCGCACCTCGAACTCGTAGATCGCCTCCATGCCGAGGTCCTCGAAGGCGAGCACGCGCGACTTGCGGATCGCCTTGGAGACGAGGTAGGCGGCGCCGCCGACCGCCATCAGGTAGGCGGCCTTGTGCTTGCGGATCGCCTCGATTGCCGCAGGCCCGCGCTCGGCCTTGCCGACCATGGCCACCAGGCCGGTGCGCCCGAGCATCGTTTCGGTGAACTTGTCCATGCGGGTCGAAGTCGTGGGCCCCGCCGGCCCCACCACCTCGTCGCGCACCGGATCGACCGGGCCGACGTAGTAGATGACGCGATTGGTGAAGTCGACCGGCAGCCGCTCGCCGCGCTCGAGCATGTCCTGGATGCGCTTATGCGCCGCGTCGCGGCCGGTGAGCAGCTTGCCGGAGAGCAGCAGGCGCTCGCCCGGCTTCCATGCGGCGACTTCATCGCGCGTCAGAGAGTCGAGATTCACCTTGCGCGCGCTCGCGTCCGGCCTCCACGTGACCTCGGGCCAGTCGGAGAGCTTCGGCTGCTCGAATTCCGCAGGGCCGGAGCCGTCGAGCACGAAATGCGCGTGCCGCGTCGCCGCGCAATTCGGAATCATCGCCACAGGCTGGTTCGCAGCGTGCGTCGGGTAGGTGAGGATCTTGACGTCGAGCACCGTCGAGAGGCCGCCGAGCCCTTGCGCCCCGATGCCGAGCGCGTTCACCCTGTCGTACAGCTCGATGCGCAATTCCTCGACCTTCGTCTTGGGCCCGCGCGCCTTGAGCTCGGCCATGTCGATTGGCGCCATGAGCGATTCCTTGGCCATCAGCATCGCCTTCTCGGCGGTGCCCCCGATGCCGATGCCGAGCATGCCAGGTGGGCACCAGCCCGCGCCCATCGTCGGTACGGTCTTCAGCACCCAGTCGACGATCGAGTCGGAGGGGTTGAGCATGACGAACTTCGACTTCGCTTCGGAGCCGCCGCCCTTGGCGGCGACGTCGACTTCGACCTTCGCTCCAGGCACGACCTGCATGTGGATCACCGCGGGCGTGTTGTCGCGCGTGTTGCGCCGGCCGAACGCGGGGTCGTCGAGCACCGATGCGCGCAGCTTGTTGTCCGGATCGAGATAGGCGCGGCGCACGCCTTCGTTCACCATGTCTTCGACGGACATCTTGGCGTCCCAGCGCACGTCCATGCCGATCTTCAGGAACACGTTGACGATGCCGGTGTCCTGGCAGATCGGCCGGTGTCCCTCGGCGCACATGCGCGAGTTGGTGAGGATCTGGGCGATGGCGTCCTTGGCCGCGGGCGACTGCTCTCGCTCGTAGGCGCGCGCCAGGGCCCGGATGTAGTCGGCCGGGTGGTAGTAGGAGATGAATTGCAGGGCGTCGGCGACGCTCTGCACGAGATCGGCTTGCCTGACGGTGGACATGGCGGTTCCCGGATGCAATTAAAATGTAGCATACGACGCTTACGACCGGAGGAGCACAACGATGGCCAACATCGAGACGGTGCTGCAGGAGACAAGGGTCTTTCCGCCTTCTGCGGAGTTCGTCAGGCAAGCCAACATTTCCGGCATGGACGCCTACCGCAAGATGTGCGCGGAGGCCGAGAAGGACTTCGCGGGCTTCTGGGCGAAGCTCGCCAAAGACCACCTGGTGTGGCACAAGCCCTTCACCAAGACCCTCGACGAGTCGAACGCGCCGTTCTTCAAGTGGTTCTACGACGGCGAGCTGAATGCGTCCTACAACTGCCTCGACCGCCATCTCAAATCGCAGCCGAACAAGGTGGCGATCATCTTCGAAGCGGACGACGGCAAGGTCAGCCGGATCACGTACAAGGAGCTTTACCACGAGGTCTGCCGCTTCGCGAACGCGCTCAAGAGCCACGGAGTCAAGACGGGCGATCGTGTGCTGATCTACATGCCGATGTCGATCCAGGTGGTCGTGGCCATGCAGGCGTGCGCGCGCATTGGCGCCACGCACTCGGTCGTATTCGGCGGATTTTCCGCGAAGAGCCTTCAGGAGCGGATCATCGACGCCGGAGCCACGGAAGTCATCACCGCCGACGGGCAGTTCCGGGGCGGCAAGGAGATTCCGCTCAAGCCGGTGGTCGATGAGGCGTTCGCCATGGGCGGGTGCGAGCGCGTGCGGAACGTCATCGTCTACCGGCGTACCGGCAGCAAAGTGCCGATGCAGGCGCCGCGCGACAAGTGGTGGGACGACGTCGTGAAGGGCCAGGCAGATACCTGCGAGCCGGTGTGGGTGAACGCGGAGCACCCCCTGTTCATCCTCTACACCTCGGGCTCCACCGGTAAGCCGAAAGGCGTCCAGCACTCGACCGGCGGCTACCTGCTGTGGGCGTTGCTGACCATGAAGTGGGTGTTCGACAACAAGCCGGGCGACGTCTTCTGGTGCACGGCTGACGTCGGCTGGGTGACGGGGCACACCTATATCACCTACGGGCCGCTCGCGGCCGGTGCCACGGAAATCATGTTCGAGGGCGTTCCAACCTACCCGGACGCGGGCCGTTTCTGGAAGATCATCCAGGATCACAAGGTGAATGTGTTTTACACGGCGCCGACGGCGATCCGCTCGCTCATCAAGGCGGGCGGCGATCTGCCGAAGAAGTACGACCTGAAGAGCCTGCGCATCCTCGGCACGGTGGGCGAGCCGATCAACCCGGAGGCGTGGATCTGGTACCACGAGACGGTCGGCGGCGGACGCTGCCCGATCGTCGATACCTGGTGGCAGACCGAGACGGGCGGCCACCTGATTTCGCCTCTGCCTGGCGCGACGCCGACGGTACCTGGTTCGGCGACGCTGCCGCTGCCGGGCATTTTCGCAGACGTGGTGGACGAAACTGGGCATCCGGTAGGCAAAGGCAAGGGGGGCATCCTGGTCATCACGCGGCCTTGGCCGTCGATGCTGCGCACGATCTGGGGCGACCCCGAGCGCTACAAGAAGACGTACTTTCCGGACGACTTCAAGGGCAAGCTGTACCTCGCCGGTGACGGCGCGAGCACCGACGAGAAGGGTTACTTCCGCATCGTGGGCCGCATCGACGACGTGCTGAACGTTTCGGGCCACCGCCTGGGGACGATGGAGGTGGAATCGGCACTAGTGGCCAACTCCAGGCTGGTCGCCGAAGCGGCAGTGGTGGGCCGCCCCGACGACCTGACGGGCGAGGCGATCGTTGCCTTCGTGGTAATGAAAGGTCCGCGCCCGACCGGCGACGAGGCGAAGAGGATCGCGCAGGAGCTGCGCGACTGGGTCGCGAAGGAGATCGGTCCGATCGCCAGGCCGAAGGACATCCGCTTCGGCGACAACCTGCCGAAGACGCGCTCCGGCAAGATCATGCGGCGTCTGCTGCGCTCGATCGCCAAGGGCGAGGAGATCAAGCAGGACGTGTCGACGCTCGAGAATCCGGCGATCCTCGATCAGCTGAAACAGGCGACCTGAGTCGACTCGACACAACGAGCGCAGCGCCGCTTCGTCTCGGCGCAGCGCTTATAATGCGGCCTCCCGGAGAGATGGCCGAGCGGTCTAAGGCGCACGCCTGGAAAGTGTGTATGCGTGATGAGCGCATCGAGGGTTCGAATCCCTCTCTCTCCGCCAATGTACATTGAGATCCACGGCGGGCCTTCCCGCACTGCAGCCTGGTGAACCTGGTCAGGTCCGGAAGGAAGCAGCCACAACCGGTCACTGCAGGTGCCGGGGTTAAGGCTCGCCACCAATCGCCCTGCCCGGCGCGCAAGCGCCGGGCAGGGGACTGATAGAATTCTTCCGATGAGCTATCAGGTTCTTGCCCGCAAGTGGCGGCCGCGTGATTTCGGCAGCCTGGTCGGGCAGGAACATGTGGTGCGCGCGCTGCGCCACGCGCTGGAGCAGAAGCGCCTGCATCACGCGTACCTGTTCACCGGGACGCGCGGAGTCGGCAAGACCACCCTGGCTCGCATTCTCGCCAAGTGCCTGAATTGCGAGACCGGCGTGACCCCGGAGCCCTGCGGCAAGTGCAGCGCCTGCCTGGAGATCGACGCCGGCCGCTTCGTCGACCTGCTCGAGGTCGATGCGGCCACCAACACGCGCGTGGACGAGATGCGCCAGCTGCTCGATACGGCGCAGTACGCCCCGACGCGTGGGCGCTACAAGGTCTACGTGATCGACGAAGTGCACATGTTGTCGACCTCGGCGTTCAACGCAATGCTCAAGACGCTCGAGGAGCCACCCGAGCACCTCAAGTTCGTCCTGGCGACGACCGATCCGCAGAAAATCCCGGTTACGGTACTCAGCCGGTGCATGCAGTTCAACCTCAAGCAGATGCCACGCGCCGCGATCGCAGCGCACCTGGGGAAGCTGCTCGAAGCGGAAAAGATCGCCTACGATCCGGCAGCGCTGCCGCTCATCGGCCGCGCTGCCGCAGGCAGCATGCGCGATGCGCTGTCGCTGCTCGACCAGGCGATCGCGCATGGCGCAGGCCGGATTTCCTCCGACGACGTCCGTGACATGCTGGGTGCGGTGGACGAAACCTATCTGCTGCGTCTTCTGGAGGCGGTGGCGGCGGGCGATGCACGCGCGGCGCTCGCCATCGCAGACGAGATGCAGGCGCGCAGCCTGTCGTTCGACCAGGCGCTTGCTGACCTGGCGAGCCTCCTGTTGCGCGTGGCGCTCGCGCAATCGGTCCCGGAGGCGCTTGAGGACGATCTGCCTGAGCGCGAACGGATCGTTGCGCTCGGCGAGCGAATGGATGCCGAGACGGTGCAGCTGAACTATCAGATCGCGTTGCAGGGACGGGACGATCTCGCGCTCGCCCCGGACGAGCACGCAGGGTTCGTCATGAGCGTGTTACGCATGCTCGCGTTTCGGCCCGATGATGGCGGTAAGGCATCGATCCCCGGAGAGCCCGCGACTCGTACAGCGCCACCCGCGCGCATGACTTCGAACGCGACGTCGCCAACCGGGGAATGGGCGCAGTTGGTGGGCAAGCTGCAGGTGACCGGCGCCGCGCGCGAGCTCGCGCGCAACGCCGAGCTCACCCGTCGCGATGGGAATTCGTTCGAACTCGTCGTTTCGAAATCGAAAGCGTATCTGGCCGAAAGGTCGTACCAGGACAAGCTCAAGGCGGCGCTCGAGCAATTCCTCGGCGCCGGGGTAGCCGTCAAAGTGGTCGCTGGCGAGGCCAAGGGCGGCTCAGTCGCCGTGCTCGAAGCCACGGAGCGCGGTGCGCGGCAGGCGGAAGCCGCGCGCTCGGTGCAGGGCGATCGTTTCGTGCAGGATCTGGTGGAAATCTGCGATGCCAAAGTGATCCCCTCGACGATCCAGGCAACGCCCAAGAATTCGTGACGGGCGGTCCGCTCAGGACCGCCGTACTCCGGGAGGTGACAATGCGAGGAAATATCGGCCAGCTCATGAAGCAGGCTCAGATGATGCAGCAGAACATGCAGCGCATGCAGGAAGAGCTCGCCAACCTGGAAGTGGAAGGACAATCGGGTGCGGGCCTGGTCAAGATCGTCATGACCTGCAAGCACGACGTGAAGCGCGTGGCAATCGACCCGTCGCTCGTCGGCGACGACAAGGAAATGCTGGAGGATCTCGTGGCCGCCGCGTTCAACGATGCCGCGCGCAAAGTCGAGGCGGCGGTGGCCGAGAAGATGGGCGGCATGACAGCCGGGCTGGGCCTGCCGCCCGGATTCAAGCTGCCTTTCTGACGCGAAGCGGCAGGGGAATCGCGTGCGCAGGGACCCTGTACCCACCGCCAAAGGCGTCGAGCGGCTGGTCGAGGCGCTACGCGTGCTGCCGGGGGTGGGGCCGCGCTCGGCGCAGCGCATGGCGTACCACTTGCTGCAGCACGACCGGGCGGGCGCGGACCTGCTCGCACAAGCGCTGTCGGCCGCACTTAGCGGCGTGCGCCTGTGCGCCAGATGCAATAACTTCACCGAAGACGAGATCTGCGCGCTGTGCCGTTCGCCGCGGCGCGACCCGGGCCTGCTGTGCGTCGTGGAAACCGCAACTGACCTGGCGATGGTCGAGCAGACGCTCAGCTACTCGGGGATGTATTTCGTCTTGATGGGCCGGTTGTCGCCGCTCGATGGCATCGGGCCGC
>CAVTZJ010000005.1:370000-924192 GCA_963739205.1 uncultured Pseudomonadota bacterium
AGCAGGTTTTGAGTCGGCTGTTCTTTAAAAATTCGGATGAAGTGAATCGAGTTCGGTTCGAAAGAACCGTACTCACTGGGTAAGAGATTGCATGAATCTGTGTCGGGGCTTAGTCGGCCTCGGCGCAGCCAAGCGCTCCTTATGATCCGTTGTGCTGGTTCGACCAGCGCTCAGGGTTATAGGGTCAAGTGAATAAGTGCATGTGGTGGATGCCTTGGCGACAACAGGCGATGAAGGGCGTGGCAGCCTGCGATAAGCCCCGGGGAGCTGGCAAGCGAGCTTTGATCCGGGGATTTCCGAATGGGGAAACCCGACCCGCAAGGGTCATCCTCACCCGAATTCATAGGGTGGGCGAAGCGAACCTCCTGAACTGAAACATCTCAGTAGGGAGAGGAACAGAAATCAACCGAGATTCCGATAGTAGCGGCGAGCGAAATTGGAATAGCCTCCGTGTTTTAGCCGTTTCTCTAGCAGAACAGTCTGGAAAGTCTGGCCATAGCGGGTGATAGCCCCGTATGCGACAGGGAGACGGTGGAACTAGGCACGGGACAAGTAGGGCGGGACACGTGGAATCCTGTCTGAAGATGGGGGGACCATCCTCCAAGGCTAAATACTCGTTGTCGACCGATAGCGAACAAGTACCGTGAGGGAAAGGCGAAAAGAACCCCGGGAGGGGAGTGAAATAGATCCTGAAACCGCATGCATACAAACAGTGGGAGCCCGCAAGGGTGACCGCGTACCTTTTGTATAATGGGTCAGCGACTTACGTTCGGTAGCAAGCTTAACCGTTTAGGGAAGGCGTAGCGAAAGCGAGTCTGAACAGGGCGATTTAGTTGCCGGACGTAGACCCGAAACCAGATGATCTACCCATGGCCAGGCTGAAGGTTGGGTAACACCAGCTGGAGGGCCGAACGAACCACTGTTGCAAAAGTGCGTCGATGAGCTGTGGGTAGGGGTGAAAGGCCAAACAAATCTGGAAATAGCTGGTTCTCCCCGAAAACTATTGAGGTAGTGCCTCGTGATACACCGTCGGGGGTAGAGCACTGTTATGGCTAGGGGGGCATAGCGCCCTACCAAACCATGGCAAACTCCGAATACCGACGAGTGACTTCACGGGAGACAGTGCACCGGGTGCTAACGTCCGGACACGAGAGGGAAACAACCCAGACCGCCGTCTAAGGCCCCCAATCGCTAGCTAAGTGGAAAACGAGGTGGAAAGGCATAAACAGCCAGGAGGTTGGCTTAGAAGCAGCCATCCTTTAAAGAAAGCGTAATAGCTCACTGGTCGAGTCTTTCCGCGCGGAAGATGTAACGGGGCTCAAGCTAGTAGCCGAAGACGCGGATGCGCGCAGCAATGCGCGCGTGGTAGGGGAGCGTTCCGTACGCCTGCGAAGGCGGATCGAGAGGTCCGCTGGAGGTATCGGAAGTGCGAATGCTGACATGAGTAGCGTTAAAGCGGGTGAAAAGCCCGCTCGCCGTAAGCCCAAGGTTTCCTGCGCCACGTTCATCGGCGCAGGGTGAGTCGGCCCCTAAGGCAAGGCCGAAAGGCGTAGCTGATGGAAAACAGGTCAATATTCCTGTACCTCGCCATGATGCGATGAGGGGACGGAGAAGGTTATGCAGGCCGGGTGTTGGACGTCCTGGTTCAAGCGTGTAGGCGTGCCGCGTAGGCAAATCCGCGTGGCTTAGCCAAGGCGTGATGACCACCGCTCTTCGGAGCGGGAAGCTGCAGATACCATGCTTCCAGGAAAAGCCTCTAAGCTTCAGTCATGGTGGGACCGTACCGCAAACCGACACTGGTGGGCGAGATGAATATTCTCAGGCGCTTGAGAGAACTCAGGAGAAGGAACTCGGCAAATTGACACCGTAACTTCGGAAGAAGGTGTGCCCCTAGTAGGTGAAGCCGCACAGGCGGAGCCCAATGGGGTGGCACAGAATAGGTGGCTGCGACTGTTTATTAAAAACACAGCACTCTGCAAACACGAAAGTGGACGTATAGGGTGTGATGCCTGCCCGGTGCCGGAAGGTTAAGTGATGGGGTGCAAGCTCCTGATCGAAGCCCCGGTAAACGGCGGCCGTAACTATAACGGTCCTAAGGTAGCGAAATTCCTTGTCGGGTAAGTTCCGACCTGCACGAATGGTATAACGCTGGCCACACTGTCTCCTCCTGAGACTCAGCGAAGTTGAAATGGTTGTGATGATGCAATCTACCCGCGGCTAGACGGAAAGACCCCGTGCACCTTTACTGTAACTTTGCATTGGACTGTGAACCGATCTGTGTAGGATAGCTGGGAGGCTTTGAAGTGGGGGCGCTAGCTCTCATGGAGCCGACGTTGAAATACCAGCCTGATTTGTTTGCGGTTCTAACCTTGGCTCGTAATCCGGGCCGGGGACCGTGCATGGTAGGCAGTTTGACTGGGGCGGTCTCCTCCCAAAGAGTAACGGAGGAGTACGAAGGTACGCTTAGCACGGTCGGAAATCGTGCTTCAATGTGCATTGGCAAAAGCGTGCTTGACTGCGAGACGGACATGTCGAGCAGGTGCGAAAGCAGGTCAAAGTGATCCGGTGGTTCTGTATGGAAGGGCCATCGCTCAACGGATAAAAGGTACGCCGGGGATAACAGGCTGATGACTCCCAAGAGTTCATATCGACGGGGTCGTTTGGCACCTCGATGTCGGCTCATCACATCCTGGGGCTGTAGCCGGTCCCAAGGGTATGGCTGTTCGCCATTTAAAGTGGTACGTGAGCTGGGTTTAAAACGTCGTGAGACAGTTTGGTCCCTATCTACCGTGGGCGTTGGAAGTTTGAGGGGAGCTGCTCCTAGTACGAGAGGACCGGAGTGGACGCACCTCTGGTGTACCGGTTGTCACGCCAGTGGCATTGCCGGGTAGCTATGTGCGGAAGAGATAACCGCTGAAAGCATCTAAGCGGGAAGCTCGCCTCGAGATAAGACTTCCCGGAGGCTCGACCTCCCTAAAGGGTCGTCCTAGACCAGGACGTTGATAGGCGGGATGTGCAAGGGCTGCGAGGCCCTGAGCTAACCCGTACTAATTGCCCGTGCGGCTTGACCCTATAACCGTGAGCAAACGGTTAAAGCGCGCGATCTCGCGCCCAGAGATCCACTTCATTCCGAATCGCGGCTTGCGCCGAAGCGGACAGAAAAGTTCCGCCGCAGGGGCAAGCCCAGAATCAATCTGGCGGCCATAGCAGCCTGGAACCACGCCTTCCCATCCCGAACAGGACCGTGAAACGGGTTTGCGCCGATGATAGTGTGCATTCGTACGCGAAAGTAGGTCACCGCCAGGCCATATCCAGCGAAAAGCCCGGGGGAGGAATCCCTCGGGCTTTTTTCTTTTCTCTCGCCCCTACGCCGCGTGGCGGCACGTGACACCGCTCGCGACCACCACGCGTACAATCGTCAAACCGGATCCGACGGGTACAAGTGACCGCGAGGCTGGCTATGGCGAGCGCTGCCGTCTTTGTCGCGGCCCACAAGGGCGCTTTCGTCCTAAAATCCGACTCGGCGAGGCGCGCGTGGCGCCTCTCCGGGCCGGCATTCTTCGGCCACACCGTCCATCACCTTGCCATCCGCTTCAGGATGATCGACGGGCAGGACTCGATCCGCCGACATATGCGCATCTTCGTGAACGGCGATCACGTGCGCAGGCTCGACGTGGCGTTGGACGGTTCCGAGGAAGTCATCATCCTGCAGGCGCTGAGCGGTGGTTGAGAATCACGCGGGAGAAGAAGCGAACGACGCCAGCGAGTCCTTCGGGCAGCTGCTGTCGCACATGACCCGAGCGATCTGCCGAGGCGAGGCTGTCGCGGCGGCGGATTGCTTTACGCCGGACGGCGTGTATCACGACGGCTTCTACGGCGAGTTCGCCGGGCGCGAAGCAATCGCACGCATGATCAGGGACTTCTTCCATCGCGACGCGAGCGATTTCGAATGGCAGGTATCCGATGTCTGCAGCGACGGGCGCGTGGGCTATGCGCGCTATCGTTTCTCGTACGTGTCGAAAATCGCGGGCAGCGTGGGGCGGCGCATCGGCTTTTCCGGAATCAGCTTCTGTGTGCTGCAAGGCGAACGCATCAGGCGTTACGGCGAGATCTTCGAGCGCGCGCCGGTCCTGGCGCAGCTCGGCTTCGCCGATGAGCGCATCCTCAAGGCGGTGAAGCGCTGGGCCGGATAACAGGCCTTGCCACCCGGCCGTATACTGTATATAAATACAGTATTCCGGGTGGCCATGAAGATCTCGCTCGTCGACATTCTTGCGCGGCATTCCGTCTGGCGCGGCGGCGTGCTTGCGCGCCCGACTGCGCCGGCGGTACAGACCGGGTTTGCCGCTCTGGACCGCGAGCTGCCCGGCGGAGGCTGGCCCGGCGGAGCGTTGACCGAGATCCTCGGCTTGCGCGAAGGTGTCGGTGAGCTGCAGCTCGTGCTGCCGGCGCTTGCGGCGCTCTCCACGGCTGGCCGGCGCATCGTCTGGCTTGCGCCGCCGCATTTGCCTTACGCGCCGGCGCTCGCCGCAGCGGGCATCGATCTCGGCCAGCTGTCGGTGGTGCGTGCTCCGGGGCGGCGCGATGCGCTCTGGGCTGCCGAGCAGGTGCTGCGCGCGGGCAGCTGCGACGCGTTGCTCGCCTGGTTCCGCGATCTGCGCTACGCCGAGCTGCGACGGCTGGCTGTAGCGGCAGAGGCGAGCCGTGCCTTTTGCGCCCTGTTTCGCCCCCCGCAGGCGGCGCACGAGCCGTCGCCCGCCTGCCTGCGCATCGCGCTCGAGCCACTGGATGGAAGGCTTGCAGCGCGCATCCTCAAGCGTCGCGGCGCGCTGGCGGCGGCACCCGTCCTCATTCCGGTCAAGAGGCCCGTCCATGCTGTGGGTGGCCCTGCATTTCCCGCTGTTCGCACTCGAAGCTCTGTCGCGCGGCCGTGTCCCGCGTGAGTCCGTGGGCGCTCCATGGGCGATCGCCGACGGTCGCGAGGTGCTCGCTTGCGACGCGCGCGCGCAGGCGCTCGGCGTGCGTCCCGGCATCGGGCTCACGGCTGCCTGGGCGCTCGCGCCGCGGCTGGACGTACGGCAGCGCGACGAGGCGGCCGAGCGCGCGGCACTCGAAGGCGTCGCAGCTTGGGCGTGCCGCTTTACGCCCTACGTATCGCTCGAGCCGCCGCAGGGCGTGCTCATGGAGATCGAAGGCAGCCTGCACCTGTACCACGGCCTCGGAGCGTTGGCCGGTCTTATACGTGATGGCCTGGAAGAGATGGGCTACAGCGCGACGCTCGCCGTGGCGCCGACGGCGCGCGGCGCATGGTGGTTCGCGCTCGCAGGCTGCGAACAATCGATCAACGATCCCGCTATGCTCGAGGCGGCACTCGCCGCGCTGCCCGTCTCGGCGGTTTGCCTCGATCAGGATGCGCGCAGTTTTCTGCGCAGCGTCGGCGTCGCGACCGTGGGGGAACTGCTCGCCCTCCCGCGCGAAGGGGTAGGGCGGCGCCTGGGCCGGGCCCTGCTCGAGAGCATGGAGCGCGCAGCGGGAAGGATGCCGGACCCGCGCGCCATGTTCGTGCCGCCGACGCGCTTTTCCGCCAAGCTCGAACTGCATGGCGAGGTGGAGCACGCGGAGGGTGTGCTGTTCGCTGCGCGGCGCCTCCTGGTGCAACTCGAAGGGGTGCTTGCCGCCCGCCAGGCGGGCGTGCGGCGCTTCCGCCTCGTCCTGCTGCATCGCGCGGCCCCTGCGCACGTCGTCGAGGTCGGATTGGCCTCTCCCGGACGCGCGATCGACCGCTTCATGCAGCTGCTGCGCGAGAAGCTGTCAACGCTCGCGCTAAGCCGGCCGGTCGAGGCGATCCGCATCGAAGCCGACGCTTTCGAGCTGCTGCACGGCCGTACGGCGGGCTTGTTTCGCGACGTGCATGCCGAGGGGGAAGACTGGGTGCGACTCATCGAGCGCTTGCAGGCGCGTCTCGGCGGCGATGCCGTGCACGGCCTCGGTGTGCTGGCGGAGCATCGCCCGGAGCGTGCCTGGCGGGCGCTCGGCGCCGGCGAACGGCCGCCACGCGGGGAAGCCCGCGCGGGTGCGCGGCCGCTGTGGCTGATCGAGCCGCCGCGCCGGTTGAAGGAAGCGGACGGTGTGCCGCACGACGACGGACGGCTCGAGCTGCTGGCCGGGCCGGAGCGCATCGAGTCGGGCTGGTGGGACGGTGGCGAAGTGGCACGCGATTACTTTATCGCGCGTGCGCCGAGCAGCGCCCTGCTATGGATATTCCGCGAGCGCGGCGGCAGCTGGTACCTGCACGGCTTGTTCGCCTAGGTCGATGTTTTCCATCCTGCCCGCGTACGCGGAGCTGCATTGTCTGTCCAATTTCACGTTTCTGCGCGGCGCCTCGCATCCCGAAGAACTGGTCGAGCGGGCCGCGGCGCTGGGTTACTCCGCGCTGGCTCTGACCGACGAATGCTCGGTCGCCGGCGCGGTGCGCGCACATGTCGCCGCGAAGGCCTGCGGCCTGAAGCTGATCGTCGGCACCGAAGCGGGGCTCGACGACGGTACCAGGCTCGTCCTCCTGGCCACCGACCGGCGCTCCTATGCTGCGCTTTGCTCGCTCATCACCGCGGGCCGCAGGCGCGCGAGGAAGGGCGGCTATGCGCTGTCGCGCAGCGATGTCGAGCCGCTCGCGCAGAGCGGGGCGCTCGCCCTGCTCGTGCCGGGCGACCGGCCGCAGCCGGACAGTGCACTGTGGCTCGCCGAGCTCTTTGCGGCGCGCGCCTGGATCGCCGCCGAGCTGCACTGCGGCGCGAACGACCGGGCGCGTCTCGCGCTGCTCGGCGAGCTGTCCGCCGCCTCGGAGCTGCCGCTGGTCGCGGCAGGCGATGTGCACATGCACGTGCGCTCGCGCAGGCGGCTGCAGGATACGCTCACCGCGATCCGCCTCGGCAGGCCGGTGGCTCAGTGCGGAAACGCCCTGCATCCGAATGCGGAGCGCAGCCTGCGTCTGCGCATGCGCCTGGCGCAGCTCTATCCGCCCGCTTTGCTCGCCGAGACGCTGGCGGTCGCGGAGCGCTGCAGCTTTTCGCTCGACGAGCTGCGCTACGAATATCCCGAGGAGCTGGTCCCCGCGGAACAAACGCCCGCGAGCTGGCTGCGCCAGCTCACGCTGGACGGTCTCGGTCGGCGTTTTCCGGATGGCATTCCCGACAAGGTGCGCGAGCTCGTCGAGCATGAGTTGAGGCTGATCGCCGAGCTGCGCTACGAGGCGTTTTTCCTCACCGTGCATGACGTGGTGAGGTTCGCGCGCGAGCGGGGCATCCTCTGTCAGGGACGCGGTTCGGCAGCCAACTCGGCGGTGTGCTACGCGCTCGGCATCACCGAGGTGGACCCGGGCAGAATGAGCATGCTGTTCGAGCGTTTCATCTCTAGGGAGCGCAACGAACCGCCCGACATCGATGTCGATTTCGAACACCAGCGGCGCGAAGAGGTCATTCAGTACATCTATGCGAAATACGGCCGCGAGCGCGCCGCACTGGCGGCAACCGTGATCTGCTACCGGCCGCGCAGCGCGGTGCGCGAGGTAGGCAAGGCACTGGGGCTCGCGGCACAGCAGATCGATCGTCTTTCGCACAGCCTGGCGTGGTGGGACGACCATGGTCAGTTGCCCGAGCGCGTGCGCGAAGCAGGGCTCGACCCGGCGAGCCTGGCCGTGCAGCAGTTGCTGGAGCTCGCATCCGTGCTGGTCGGCTTTCCGCGCCATCTGTCGCAGCATGTCGGCGGTTTCGTGATTTCGCGCGGGCCGCTGGTCGAACTGGTGCCCGTCGAGAACGCCGCGATGCAGGACCGGACGGTGATCCAGTGGGACAAGGACGACATCGAAGCCCTCGGCTTGATCAAGGTGGACGTGCTCGCGCTCGGCATGCTGTCGGCTATTCGCCGTGCGCTGGAGTTCGTCGGCATGAGGATGGAGAACGTGCCCACGGAGGATCCGGCGGTCTATGAAATGATCCAGCGTGCCGACACGGTCGGCGTGTTCCAGATCGAGTCGCGCGCGCAGATGAGCATGCTGCCGCGCCTCAAGCCGCGCAATTTCTACGATCTGGTGATCGAGGTCGCGATCGTGCGTCCCGGACCCATCCAGGGCGGCATGGTGCACCCCTACCTGCGACGCCGCCAGGGTCTCGAGCCGGTGAGCTACCCGAGCGAGGAGGTGAAGGAGGTTCTCGGGCGTACCCTCGGCGTGCCGATCTTCCAGGAGCAGGTCATGCAGCTTGCGATGGTCGCGGCCGGTTTCTCGCCGGGCGAGGCAGACCGGCTGCGCCGCTCGATGGTGGCCTGGCGCAGGAAGGGCGGGCTCGAGCATTTCGAAGGCCGCCTGCTGCGCGGCATGCTCGAGCGCGGCTACACGAAGGAGTTCGCCGAGGCGCTCTTCAGGCAGATACTCGGGTTCGGAGAGTACGGGTTCCCGGAATCGCATTCGGCGAGCTTCGCGCTGCTCGTGTACGTGTCGGCCTGGCTCAAGCACCACCATCCGGCGGCGTTTTGCGCGGCGCTGCTCAACAGTCAGCCGATGGGCTTCTATGCGCCGGCGCAACTGGTCCAGGATGCGCAGCGCCACGGCGTGGAGCTGCGGCCCGTGGACGTCGCGACGAGCGCGTGGGACTGCACATTGGAAGGGCGGGCGTTGCGCCTCGGGCTGCGCATGGTGGGCGGGCTTGCCGAAGCGGCGGCGCACAGAATCGCGGCGCTGCGACCATTCGCGTCGGTCGACGACCTCGCGCGCCGCGCGGAGCTCGACCGGCGCGATCTGGGCTGCCTAGCCGCCGCGGGCGCGCTCGCGGCGCTCGCAGGGCATCGGCGGCAGGCGCATTGGCTCGCCGCGGGGGTGGAGCATGCTCCCGGCATGTTGCGCACGATGCCGGCGCGCGAGACGCCGGCCACGCTCTTGCCTCCGGCGGAGGGCGAGGACGTCGTCGCCGATTACGCCAGTCTCGGCCTTACGCTTGGGCGACATCCGCTCGCGTTGCTGCGCGATCGCCTCAGCCGTTTCAGGCTCGTCACAACGGAGCGACTGCGAACGCTGCCGCACGGCCGCGTCGCGCGTACTGCGGGGCTCGTCACGTGCCGGCAGCGACCCGACACGGCGAGCGGCGTGATATTTATCACGCTGGAAGACGAGACGGGCTGCGCCAATGTGGTCGTCTGGCGCGAGCTCGCCGAACGGCACCGCCGCGAATTGCTCGGCGCACACCTGCTAGGCGTGGAGGGCGTGATCGAACGCGAGGGAGAAGTCGTGCACCTGGTCGCGCGCCGCCTGTTCGCGCACGACGCCCTGCTCGGAAGCCTCTCCGTCTCTTCTCGAAACTTTCGCTGACGGTGCTAACATCAGGCGCAAGCGATGGCTGCATACGCCGAGACACTGTCCTTGATCGCCCTGTGGCGGGATCGCCGCCCCATCCGCGCCTTACCCGCTCTGGATGCACTGTTTCGGCGCCTCGCACAATGCCGTGGCCCGCAGGAGGCGAGCCATACCGAGGACTGCATCTGGGAGTTGTGGATGTACCATCCGCATCGCTCGGCAGCCGAGGTGCTCGACCGCGCCAGCCAGGACATCGCCGCGCGGCGCTACGACATCGCGGAAACCCGTCTGCACCGCCTGCTGCGACACCTCCCCGACTTCGCCGAAGCCTGGCACAAGCGCGCGACGCTCTATTACCTGCTGGGACGCGACGAGGCCTGCGTGCCTGATCTGCGGCGCACGCTCGAGCTCGAACCGCGACATTTCGGAGCACTGTGCGCTTTCGCAGAAATACTCCTGGGTAATGGCGAGCGCGAGGCAGCCCGATTCGCATTTTCACGGGCGTTGTCGCTGCACCCGCATCTGCAGCGTGCACGCGCTGTATTGGACGGAGACGATGCCTGAGAAATGCGGGAAAAATGCACGCAAACACGAATTGACACTCCTGAGCGCAGGATTGACATTCCGTCGCGTAGGCGGGTCGGCAATTACCTATAAAATCGCGCCGTTGGCCGCAGCGCCGGCGCAACGACGCCCGAGGCCGGCCGAGAAGAGAGGGGTACGCAGATCGCCATGACCAGAGACTCCTACACCGTGACCGTGCCCAAGGATCTCGCCGATCTGATTCCGACGTTCATGAGCAACCGCAAGAAGGAGCTCGCGACGCTGCGTTCGGCTCTTGCGGCTCTGGATCTCGAGCAGCTGCGACAGCTCGGTCACCGCATGAAGGGTGTCGGCAATTCCTACGGCTTCGAGAAGGTGTCGCTGCTCGGCAAGCAGATCGAGGATGGCGCCCGCAGCGGGGACCGCTTGGCGCTCGAAGCTTGCATCGCGGACTACGACGACTACCTGTCTCGCGTGAGCATCGTCTATGGCTGAGCTCGCGGCAGAACAGAAACCCCCGCGCGGCGACACTGCGTTTAGGGTTCTTGTGGTCGACGACGATCCGGACATGACGGCTTTTCTCGCCGCTCTGTTGCGCAAACAGGGTATCGAGGTGGGGGTTGCCGGCGACGGCAACGCGGCGCTGGCGTGCGTTGCCGAGGCCCCGCCAGACCTCATGCTGCTCGATGTCATGATGCCCGGACCGACCGGGTTCGAGATTTGCAAAAAGCTCAAATCCGATCAAGCCACTGCGCTGATGCCGATCGTGCTCGTCACCGCGCTGGAAGACAAAGAGAGCCGCGTCAAGGGCATCGAGGCCGGTGCGGACGATTTTCTCTCCAAGCCAGTGAATCCTCCGGAACTGCTGGCGAGGGTGCAAACCTTGCGCCGCCTGCACGAAACGCGGCGCGAGCTGGAAAGCAGACGCCAACTGGCGCAACTGCAGCGCAAGGAGGCAATCAGGAAGGCTTTTTCGCGCTACATTTCGCCTCGGCTCGCGGACCGCATCATCCAGGACGTGGGTGTCGAGGGAGGGCCTTTCAATGCCGGCGCGCAACGCTTAAACGTCGTCGTGGTGTTCGTCGAGCTGCGCGGCTTCGCCGATCTGATCGACCGCAATGATGCGGCGGACGTGGTCGCAATGCTGAATGAGCGCTTCGCCGCGCTCACGGAGGCTGCCTATCATTACGACGGTACCGTTCTGAATATGACAGGCGAGAGCATGCTGGTCGGTTTCAACGTACCGTTCCTGCAAAGCGATGCGGCTTCGCGAGCCCTGAGCACCGCCAAGGAGATGCTCGGCCGCTTTGGCTCCGTCGCATTGCGACGCGGACAGGATACCGACACGGGCCTCAGCCTGGCAGTCGGCATTTGCATGGGCGAGGCGGTGATCGGCAACGTCGGCTCGCCGCACTACCTGAACTACACTGCGATCGGCGAACCGGTCGATACGGCGGCGCAATTGGCGCGGCTGGCCGGCGCGAACGAGGTGCTCGCGTGCGGGCGCGTGCACGAAGCGATTCGCGGGCTGCTCCCGGCGGGCACCCTGGTTCCGCGCCACGACGCTGCGCTGCAGGGGCGGTCCGGAACCGTTCAGGTATTCGCCGTCCGCGCCTGACGCATGCGCGCTCTGATCATCGACGACGACGAGGATCTGCGGGGCCTGCTCGCCCATTTCATCCGGCAGCAGTGGCCCGATGCCGAGGTCGACCAGTTCGATCCTCTGGTGCGCGACATGCCCGGCAACGAGTTCCCGCTGGGCCGCTACGACGTCGTGATCCTTGATTACATGCTCGGCCGCGGCGACGGCCTCGAATGGCTGCAGGCGTTCAAACTGCGCAAGGACTGTCCTCCGATCCTGTTCCTGACCGGCGCGGGCAACGAGATCATCGCCGTGCGTGCGATGAAGGCAGGGGCGGACGACTACCAACGCAAGCAGGAGCTCACCCGAGAGCGCCTGGTTACCTCGATCCGCGACCTGACGCACGCGGAGGAGGAGCGCACGCTCTCTCCGGAGCTCGCGGCGCGGGTTGAAGGGCACCTGCTCGGCGCGCGCGTGCGCATACCCGGCATCCGGGTCCTGCGCCTGATCGGCGAGGGTGGAATGTCGCGCGTCTATCTCGCTTCGCGCGACAAGGACGATGAGCCGCTGGTGGTCAAAATTCTGCGCAGCCAGGCGACAGACGACAAGTTGGCGCTCGAGCGGTTCCTGGAGGAATACACGCTGGTCGAGCGCATTCGCAGCCCTCACGTGGCGAAGATCTACGGCCACGGCGTGTCAGAGAGTCACGCCTATCTGGTGATGGAATTCTTCGACGGCGGCGATCTGAACAAGCGCCTCGGGGGGAAACCCGCGGCGCCCGCAGAGGCCATGCGCATCTTCCGCGAGCTGATGTTCGCGCTCGGCGACATACACGAATTCGGAGTCCTGCATCGCGACCTGAAGCCGCAGAACCTGATGTTTCGCGCAGACGGGAGCCTGGCGATCGTCGATTTCGGCATCGCTAAACACATCGATTCCGTCGATCGAACCGGCCACGGCGAAATCCTCGGCACGCCGCGCTACATGAGCCCCGAGCAGGTGCGCGGGATGGCGCTCGATCTGCGCACGGACATATATAGTGCAGGGGTGCTGCTGTATCAGATGCTCACGGGCAAGCACATGTTCGATGCGGCAACGGCCATCGAGGTGGCCTTGCAGCACCTGAATACGCCGTCGCCGGCCTTGCCCGAGGCGCTGTCGGTGTACCAGCGGCTCATCGACAAGCTGGTGGAGAAGGACCGCGATGCCCGCTTTCGCAACGCCGACGAAGTGATAGGCTTTCTGGCGCGCAAGTTCTACCAGGACGCGGCCCCGATCGAGAGCTTCGTTGCGAAGGCGGCCTGAGAGTAGGATTGCAGGAAGAGACAGGCTGTGATCACAAAGAAAGTACCCGTCGGGGAGCTCCAGTTCGGGATGTACGTCTCGCAACTGGACCGACCCTGGATCGAGACGCCGTTCCTCCTTCAGGGTTTCCTGCTGCGCGAGCCCGAGCAGCTGGAAACGTTGCGGCGGTACTGCAAGGAAGTCCACATCGACGTCGAGCGCAGCGAGCTGCCCGACGAGACGAAGCGCGCACCATTGACGGACAGGTCCTCCGCGGGCACACCGGTGGGAATCCGCCAAGTCGTCCATATCGAGCGGGTCAGTGTCGAGGCGGAGCTGCCGCGGGCGGCGAAAACCTACGACGCCGGTCAAGTTGCATGGGATGCCGTAGCAGCCTCGCTCACGCGTGATGCCGAGATCGATGCGGCGGCGGTGCAAGGCGCCGTCAAGGAGATGAGCGCGAGCATCATGCGCAATCCGGATGCGCTGGTGCTCTTCTCAGCGCTTAAGGAACGCGGCGGCTACTTCCTCAGCCGCGCGATGAATACCTCGATCTACATGCTCATGTTCGCGCGCTTCCTCGGGATGGCGCCGGAGGACATTGAGCGCGCCGGCATGGTCGGGTTGTTGCAGGACATCGGGATGCTCGAACTGCCGGACGACGTTCTGAGCAAGACCGGGCCGCTGTCTCCGGACGAACAGAAGCTTGTCCGCGCGCACGTTCTGCGCGGTAAGGAAATCCTCGCGAAGACCCCGGGGATGCCGGAGGACATCGCCGAGCTGGTGCTACTGCATCACGAGCGGCACGATGGCAGCGGCTACCCGCTCGGCAGCGGCGAGCTGGGAACGATCGGTGCCTGCGCGGGCATCATCGACACGTTCTCGGCGATGACCAGCAAGCGGCCGTACGCTGAGGCCATGGCGCCGTCGAATGCACTCGGGATGCTGCACAAGTGGCGCGGCAAGGCCTTTCACCCGCTGCTGATCGAGGAGTTCATCCGCTGCATCGGCGTGTTCCCTGTGGGCAGCGTGGTCGAGTTGAACAGCGGCGAGGTCGGGATCGTGATTTCGCAGAACCTCGCCAAGCGGCTGCAGCCACGCGTCATGGTTGTGCGCGACGAAAAGGGCAACCCCATCCGCCCGCAAAAGCTAATCGATCTTTCGCGCTCGCCGAAGATTAGCGAGGACGAGACCTATCGCATCCGCCGCACGCTGGAGTACGGGCGCTCCGGCGTCGGCCTGAAGGACGTCATGCTCTGACGAGCGCCCGCCCCTTACTCAGGGCAGCTTGCTCCAGATGATGCGCAGCTGATCCGGCAGATCCTTTGGGGAAAAGGGCTTCGAAATCGCTCCCGCGGCGCCCATCGCGCGCAACTCGTCCATTTCCGACGAGGATGCCTTCGCGGTGATGAACACCACCGGCAGGTGCTTGACTTCGGGAGTTTCGCGCATCTTGCGAAAGAGGGTAGGGCCGTCCATTCCCGGCATCATCCAGTCGAGCATAACGAGGTCTGGCTTGAACGCCTTCATTGCCTCGATCGCCTGCGTCGGGTCGCCCACGACCTGGACCGTCATCTTGCCGACGCGCTCCAGCGACATGCGCACGATGCGCTGGATGTCTTCGTCGTCCTCGACGTAGCAAATTCGGTTCAAGGCGGTAGTTGGCATCAGGTCCTCGCTCACCCCGTCGCGGCGATCGCGGCATCCATCAGTGGCAATTCGAAGAAAAACGTCGTGCCTCCGCCTGCGCGGTCGGCGAATGCGATGCGCCCACCCATCAGCTCGACGAGACGCTTGCAGATCGCAAGCCCGAGCCCCGTGCCGCCCTTCTGCCGCGTGGCGGCCGAGTCCGCCTGCGCGAAACGGCCGAAGATGCGGCTGCGGAATTCGGGCGGAATGCCGCTGCCGCGGTCCATGACGCTGACGCGCGCCATGCGGTCGACCTGCTCGACCTGGACCTCGACTGTTCCGCCTTCGGGAGAGAACTTGGAGGCATTGGACATCATGTTGGTCATGACCTGTATGAGCCGCTTCTTGTCCGCGTAGACGGTTATCGGTGGCGGGTTGCCGAGCAGCACCATGCGCACCCCGAAGCGGTCGGCGAAGGCGCGATTCAGCACCAGTGACTCTCGCACCAGCTCGTCAAGCGACAGCGTCTCGGGGTACGTCTGCAGCTTGCCGGATTCGATCTTGTCGATGTCGAGCAGGTCGTTGATGAGGTCGAGCAGCCGCTGGCCGTTGCGCTCGGCGATACCCGTCAGCTCGGAAACCTCCTTGTCCAGGTCGCCGAGCATTCCGGTATTGATGAGCTGCAAGGATCCGATGATCGATGTGAGCGGCGTGCGCAGTTCGTGCGACAGTGTCGAGGTGAACTCCTTCTTGAGGCGTTCGGCCTCGAGTTGCTGCGTGATGTCCTGGCACTGCGTGATGACCGAGATCAGCTCGCCCACGTCGTTCACCAGGGGCGTGAGCGAGAATTCGCAGATGAGTTCGACGGCGTCGCGACGCCGGCAGCGCACTTTGAGGCCCGCCTCGGGGCGCGCGTTGCGAACGAACGATTGCCACCACTCGCTGTTCAGGACGGGCTCGTCCGACGGGATCAGCATGCGAATCATGCTGCGTCCGATGAGCTCGGTGTTCGAGTAGCCGAAGGTGTTCTCGGCCGACGGGTTCATCTCGAGCACCGTGCCGTTGCGGTCCACCTCGAACACCGCGATCGGGGCCCGCTCGGAGAAAAGCGCGAGCTTGCGGCCGGAGGCCTCGATCTCGCGCTGCGCCTGCAGCAGCTCCTCAATCTGATCCTGCAGCTGGGCGTTCAACATCGAGTGGTCTTGCCCCAGGTGTGAATAGGCATGGCGCAATCGGAAGCCGTCGGCGAACACGCGTGAGAGCCTGCGGGCGACGCTGATGTTTACGGCGAGGAACATCGGCACCAGCACCGCCAGCTCTACGAATTGCTCGGTGCCAAAGGTTGCGAGGATGTAGGTGAAGGGCGCGATGATCGCGACACCGTAAATTGCGTAGACCCACCATACCGCCGAGTACACCGGAATACCACCCGCGACCATTCCAGCGAGCAGAAACGACAGGAATACCTGCTGCGCGTCCGTGTGCGCGGGAAAGAACACCGCGCCGGCGAAGCCCCAGACCGCGCCCATCGCGAAGGCGCCGATCGCAAACCAGCGCAGCCAGTTGTTGTAGTTTTCGTCGCGCCGCTTGTAGTACGCGCGATACAGAATGTGTCGGGCAGCGCCAACGAACACCATGAGCACGCACCACAGACTTATCAGATCGCGCGTGTTCTCGCCCCAGAGCTCGTAGGTCGCGATTCCGCCGACGACGATCGAGATCAGGACTCCGGTGGGCGAGTGCCGAAACAGCAGGTCTACCTGGTCGGCGAATACCTTCCGCCGGTCGGCGAGCTCGCGTACGGGCGGCGCGGCGGCGGCCGATTCCCCGGTGGATACCAGATCGAGAAGGGCTGCGTCCTTGGCGTGGTCCATTTATTGGGCGCGAAGCTCGAACCCCATTATAGAGGGATCCCGCGCCGCGCCCGTTGCCGCGAGGGCGCCGCACGGCCGAGCGTGCCCGATATTACAAATTCTTGCCGTTCCGGATCACGCCGACCGCGATTCCCTCGATGGTCAGCGGTTCGCGCCGCAGATCTAGCTCGATGGGGGCGAAGTCGGGGTTTTCCGGGAGCAGTTGGATACTGTGGCCGCGCCGCCGCAGGCGCTTGACGGTCACCTCGTCGGCCAGACGGGCGACGACGATCTGTCCGCTGCGCGCGTCGTGTGTGCGGTGCACGGCGAGCAGATCACCCTCCAGTATGCCCGCGTCGCGCATCGACAGACCGCGCACCCGCAGCAGGTAGTCGGCGCGCGGAGTGAACAGGCTCGGATCGATCTGGTAGCGGCCCTGCAGGTGCTCTTCGGCGAGGATGGGGCTGCCGGCGGCGACTCGGCCGACGACCGGGAGCTCCATCAGGCGGCCGAGCCGATGCGGCGCCCTCTCGCGCACCCGAATGCCGCGCGAGGCGCCGGAGGAGATCTCGAGCGCCCCTTTGCGTTCCAGCGCCCGCAGATGCTGCTCTGCCGCATTGACCGAGCGAAATCCCATCGAGCGGGCGATCTCGGCGCGCGTCGGGGGATAGCCGGAAGCCTCCGTGAGATCGCGAATGAGGCGCAGTATCTCGGTCTGGCGGTCGGTGAGTGTCTCCATGTCGGGGCACGGACTTTGTCTATTTATACCGCTGGAATTATATCCAGTATCAAGCGCTAGGCAAGGGGGCGTTCGGGACAAGTGCGCCGGGCGTCTCGGCTACAATGCGCCGCTGCGGAGCTCGCCGTGATCATCCAGTCGCTGCTCGATACGGACCTGTACAAGTTCACCATGATGCAGGTCGTGCTGCATCACTTTCCCGCCGCGCAGGTCGAATACAAGTTCAAGTGCCGCACCGAGGGGATCGACCTGCAGCGCCACGTCGACGAAATCCAGGAGGAGGTCGACGCATTGTGCGGCTTGCGCTTCCGAGATGAAGAGCTCGGCTACCTGCGCAGCCAGCGCTTCCTCAAATCCGATTTCGTCGATTTTCTCGGCCTGTTCCAGCTCAACGGACGCTTCCTGCGCATCGAGCCCCTCGCCGGGTCGGAGCACGAAATCGACATCACGATCCACGGACCCTGGCTGCACACGATCCTCTTCGAGATACCCGTGCTGGCGATCATCTCGGAGGTCTACTTCCGGCGCGCAAGGCCCGGCTTCAACCTGGAGGAGGGCAGGAGGCGCCTAAAGTCCAAGATCGACCTGGTGCGCACCGTAGATCCCGCGCTCGGCTTCAAGATATCCGACTTCGGCACGCGCCGGCGCTATTCCTCTGCCTGGCACGAGGAGGCCCTTAAGACGCTGAGGCACGAGATCCCGGACCACTTCGCCGGGACGTCGAATGTCTGGTTCTCGATGCGCAACGACTTCACGCCGCTCGGCACCTTCGGGCACGAGTACATGCAGGCCTGCCAGGCGCTCGGCCCGAGGCTGCGCGACTCGCAGGTGTTCGCGTTCGATACCTGGGCAAAGGAATACCGCGGCGATCTTGGCATCGCGCTCTCGGATACGTACGGTCTGGATGCCTTCTTGCGCGACTTCGACATGTACTTCTGCAAGCTCTTCGACGGCGCGCGCCACGACTCCGGCGATCCGTTCGAGTGGGGCGAGCGGCTGATCGCGCACTACCACAAGAACCGCGTCGATCCGCGCTCGAAGACGCTCATCTTCTCCGACCAGCTTTCGTTCCCGCTCGCCATCGAAATCGCGCGGCGCTTCCACGGCCGCGTCAAGACCGCGTTCGGCATCGGTACCAACCTGACTAACGATGTCGGCTACGAGCCGCTCAACATCGTCATCAAGATGACCGAGTGCAACGGCCAGCCCGTGGCCAAGGTGTCCGACTCGCCAGGCAAAACGATGTGCAAGGACGAGCGCTACCTGGCGTATCTTCGGCAGGTGTTCGGCCTGGCCCCGCCGGCCTGAGGATCTCGTTGCAGCAAACTGCCGAAGTATCGGCGCGCCACCTGCGTACGGCGCTGATTGCGCTCGCCGTGTGTTTCGCGCTCAACATGCTCGGACGCGGCATGAGCGACACCTACACGGTGTTCCTGCTGCCGCTGCAGCACGAGTTCGGCTGGAGCCGTTCGCAGCTGACCGGCGTCTATTCGCTCTACCTGCTCGTCAGCGGATTCACTTCGCCGCTGGTCGGGCACGTCTTCGACAGGCTGGGAGCGCGCTGGGTGTACGCGACGGGTCTCGCGCTGCTCGCCAGCGCATTCTTCGTTGCCGGCAGCCTTCACCTGCTGTGGCAGTTTTACCTGCTGGTCGGCGTCGCAGTGGGCGTCGGCGCCGCGCTAACCGGCATGGTGCCCGCCTCGGGGCTGCTCTCGCGCTGGTACCGCGCCAGGCTCTCGGTCGCGATCGGTGTCGTCTTTTCTGCGGTCGGCGCGGGCGCGATCACCCTGGTTCCGCTCTCCCAGTGGCTGGTCGAGCACTACGGCTGGCAGATCGCCTACCGGGCGCTCGGCAGCCTGCTGTTCGTCGCGCTGCCGGTCGTGCTGTTCGCGGTGCCCTGGGGCGCGATCGCCGCCGGCCATCCGGAGCACCGGACCGAGGCGCGCAACAGGTCGCTGCAGTCCGGCTGGACCTTGCGCGCAGCGATGCGCACGCGCATCTACTGGGCGATGGGGCAGGCCTTCTTCTGCACCGCGGTCGCCATGTTCGTCGTCATCGTGCAGACCGTGGCATTCCTGATCGATGCGGGCTTCTCGCCGCTCGCGGCGGCGAGCGCGTTCGGCTTCGTCGGCATGCTGTCGGTCGCGAGCGTGACCGGCAGCGGTCTGCTCACGGAGCGCTTCGGCTACCGGCAGACCGTGTCTGCGAGCTTCGTCGGTACAGCCACCGGCATCGTGCTGCTTATGATCCTCTCGGGCAGGCCGTCTACCGGCCTGCTGGTCGCCTACGTGGCGGTGTTCGGCCTGTGCCAGGGGGTGCGTGGGCCGATCATCTCCTCGGTCTGCACGCGCTATTTCGCTGGACCTCGCGTCGCGACGATATATGGCACGATCTACGCGATGAACGCGCTCGGCGCCGCGGTCGGCTCATTCATGGGCGGCGTGCTGCACGATCTGAGCGGCGGCTACCGCACCGGCTTCGCCTTCGCGCTGTGCTTCGTCGGGCTCGCGGCCGCGCCGTTCTGGACCGTGCGCGAATTGCGCGAGTTCCGCTAGCCGCCCAGCAGGCCTTGCTCGCGCGCCGTGCGCTCCAGCCCTTCGCGAAAGGCGGGGTGCGCGATCGAGATCATGCGCGGTATTCGTTTGGCGAGCGTCAGGCCGCGCAGGTCGGCCGCGCCGTACTCCGTCACGAATACGCCCGCCTCCGCGCGCGGCGTCGCGACGGGGCCCGACAGCCGGCCAACGATGCGCGAAGCGCGCGTGCCGACGCTCGAGGGCAGCGCGATGAGAGACACTCCGCCGGGCGACTGGTTGGCCGCGCGCACGAAGTCGGGCGCCCCGCCGACCGCGCCGAGATACGAGCCGTTGGCGACCTCCGCGTTCACTTGGCCGGTGAGATCGACCTCGATCGCCGAGTTGATCGCGACGAACTTTGGAATCTGCGCGAGCACCCGCGGATCGTGCGTGTGCTCCACGCTGCGCAGCCAGATGTCGCCATTGTCGCGCGCGAAGTCGAACAGCTTGCGCGTCCCGAGCAGTGCGCCGCCCACGGTACGGCCCGGATCGAGCACCTTGCGTGAATTGGTAATGACGCCGCGGCGCATCAGGTCGACGATTCCGTCGCCGAGCGCCCCGGAATGCACGCCCAATTCGCGCCGGTCTCCGAGCGCCTGCAGCACGGCGTCGGGCAGGGCGCCCAGGCCGGTCTCGAGCGTCGCGCCGTCCGGCACGTAGGCACCGGCGTGGGCCGCGATGCGGCGTTCGGTCTCGCCGGGCGGGCCGTAGGGGGCAGACGCGGGATCGCGCGAGCTGTGTACCGCCAGGTCCAGATCGTCAGCGCGCAGCAGCCGCTCGGTATTCGTCCACGGCACGCGCTCGTTTATTTCGGCGATAACCACGCGCGCGGCCTCGAGCGCCGGCACGAGGTACTCCGCGGCCAGCCCGAGGCTGTGCTCGCCGCGCGCATTCGGCGGGCTGAGCTGCACCATCAGCACGTCCACGCGTAAGCGCCGCGAGCGGATCAGCCCTGCAAGCTGCGAGTAAGGTACTGGCAGGATGTCCAGCGCGCCTGCGTCGGCGAGGGCGCGGTTGTGTCCGGCGCCGCAATAGGCAGACAGCCGCAGATGATCGGCGTGCTCGGGCCGCACGATGCCCGAGAAGTTGATACCGAGAAAGGCGCTGGCGCCCGGATAGGCGCGGCGCTGTCCGACGAAAGCTTCGACGAGCGTTTGCGGCTCGGCGCAGCCCTGTCCCCAAAGGACTCCGTCGCCGGGACGGATGATACCCGACAGGTCGAGTGCGCCCGACGCCGCGATCTGCGCCATGCGCCGATGCTAACATTCGCGCCTTGCTTGTCCGGAGCATCTCATGATCGATTCGCAGGCTTTCGACGTACTGTTTCGCGCCGCGCGCACGCAAAACGGATTTCTCGATCGGCCGGTCACGGACGAACAACTGCGCCAGATCTACGACCTCATGAAATGGGGTCCAACCACGCAGAATAGCCAGCCCATGCGCATCGTGTTCGTGCGCTCGACCCAGGCCAAGGAGAGGCTGGCGCCGGCCCTGAGTCCGGGCAATCTGGACAAGACGATGAAGGCGCCGGTCACCGCCATCATCGCCTACGACACGCACTTCTACGAGCATCTGCCGCGCACCTTCCCCAACAACCCGGCGGCCAAGAACAACTACGAAGGCGAGGAAAAAAAGCCCCACGCCGAACGCACGGCGCTGCGCAACAGCTCCCTGCAGGGCGCGTATTTCATCATCGCGGCGCGCGCCCTGGGCCTGGATTGCGGTCCCATGTCCGGATTCGACAACGCCAAGGTGGATGCGGCCTTCTTTCCCGACGGCCGCTTCAAGTCGAACTTCCTCATCAACCTCGGGCACGGCGACCCGTCGAAGGTGTTCGCGCGCAACCCGCGCTTCGAGTTCGACGAAGTCTGCAAGGTCGCGTAGCCGTGGAGGTCGTGGCGATGTTTCCCCTGATCGATGTAGCGGGCGCGCCGCGCGAGCGGGGACGCACGTACGGCCGCCTGGCCCGGGCGCAGATCGAACGGTCGATCGCCACCTACGTCGGGCTTTTCACCTATTGCGGTATCGATTGGAGCACCGCGCAGGAGCGGGCTGCCGCATACGGCGAGGCGATCGCCCGGCTGGACGCCGAGCTGCTCGAGGAGATCGCCGGCATTGCGGAGGGCAGCGGCCGAAACGTAAACGAGATCCTCGCGCTCAATGCGCGCACCGAAATCCTGCCGGCTTCGTATCTCGCGCCGCGCGACGCCGACTTGGGCGAATGCACGGCGCTCGCGGTGCCGCCGGCGCTCAGCGAAACCGGTGGCACGCTGCTCGCGCAGAACTGGGACTGGGTCGGCGCGCAGCGGCGCGCACTCGTGCTGCTGCGCATTCGCGAGACCGACGGCTCGGCGTGCCTCACGCTCACCGAGGCCGGCATGCTCGCCAAGATCGGCCTCAACCAGCACGGCTTCGGCGTGTGCCTGAACATCCTGCGTTCGAGCGCCGATGGCGCCAACCCGGGTGTGCCCGTGCACGCACTGCTGCGCGCATTGTTGAAATGCAAAGATGTCGAGCGGGCGCAGGCCTTCGCCGCCGGGTTCTCCTACGGCGCCTCGTCCAACGTGCTGTGCGCCGATGCTGGCGGCGGCGCGGCAAACCTCGAGTTCTCGCCGCAGGGCCTGCAGGTACTGCGCGACGACGGCGCGGTACTCTGCCATACGAACCATTTTTTGCGCGCGCCGGGCAATCCCGGCGAGGCGGTGCTGCCACCGAGCCTGTCCTCGGAGCCGCGGCTGGCGCGCGCACAGGCGCTGGCGGCGACGCAGCGCGCGCTGGGCGTAGCGGGGCTGAAGCGCATCCTGCGGGACGACAGCGCGGGCTTCCTGTCGATCTGTCGGAGCCCGGACCCCGCGCTCGCGGCGGAGGTGCGGCTGGAATCGGTGGCCTCGGTCATCATGGAGCTCGAGCAGCGACGTATGCACGTGGCGCCCGATGTGCCTGCGCTCGCGGAGTACCGGACCGTGGCGCTGCAGGAGTCCGTGCCGGCCTGAGCGCTCCTGTCAGCGTTCGAGCTCGATGTCGTCGTAGGACCGCGGATCCGAAATCGGCTCGATGTGACTGAACAGCGAGGCGTGCGGCAACAGCGCGCCGATGCGCGCCTCGATCTCCTCAGCGATCTGGTGCGCGTGGTGCACGGTCCACTCGTCCGGCACCAGCAGGTGGAACGAGACGAAGCGGCGCGCGCCGGCGCGCCTTGTGCGCACTGCATGGAACGCGACGCCGTAGCGCTTCGCGTACTCCTGCAGGATCTTGCTGACCTCGTCGCGCTCGGCCTCCGGAATCGCGGCGTCGAGCAGGCCGGCGAACGAGCGGCGCATCAGCTTCGCGCCGGTCCATAGGATGTTCACCGCCACTGCGACGGCGATGAGCGGATCGAGCAGCAGCCATCCGCTGACGGCGACCAGCGCCACCGCAACGAGCACGCCGGCGGAGGTCCACACATCGGTCAACAGGTGCCGCGCGTCGGCTTCGAGCGTGATGCTGTGATAGCGCGCGCCGGCGGCGAGCAGCACGCGCGCGGTCCAGAAATTGAGCGCCGACGCGATCACCGAGATGGCGATGCCGAGCGCCGGCGCGTCGAGCGTTTTGGGCGACATCAGGCGCGGCACCGCGGCATAGATGATGCCAGCCGCGGCGAGAACGATGAGCGCGCCCTCGAAGCCGCTGGAGAAGTATTCGGCTTTCGAGCGGCCGAAAGGGTGCTCCGAATCCGGGGGCGCCTCCGCCAGGCGCAGCATCCACAGCGCGAGCAGCGCCGCCACCAGGTTGACCAGCGACTCCAGCGCGTCGGACAGCATGCCGACCGATCCCGTCGTCAGCCACGCGGCGGCCTTGAGCGCGATGGTGAGCAGCGCGGTGCCCACCGAGAGCCAGGCATAGCGCTGCAGGCTGCGATCTTGGGCGGTCATCGTGCGGCCCGGCTTTCCTTCTATAGTGAGAGATACTGCTCGCGCAGGGCGGCATCGGCTTCCAGCGCGCGCATGGCGCCGGAAAATCGCACATGACCTTTCTCGAGCACGAAAGCGCGATCGGCGACCGCCTGCGCGAAGTGCAGGTTCTGCTCGCAGAGCAGCACCGTCAAGCCCTCCTGCTTCAGTTGGAGCACGGTGCGCGCCATCTGCTGCACGATCAGCGGCGCGAGCCCTTCGGAGGGCTCGTCGAGCAGGACCGCACGGGGATTGCCCATCAGCGTGCGCGCGATGGTGAGCATCTGCTGCTCGCCGCCGGACATGTGCGCGCCCAGGCGGTTGCGCATCTCCGCAAGATTGGGGAACAGCCGGAACAGCCTCTCGCTCGTCCAGTGCGCCGCATCGGCGCGCGCAGGCCGGCGCCCCACCTCGAGGTTCTCGGCCACCGTGAGGTCGGTGAAGATACGCCGGTCCTCGGGCACGTAGCCGATGCCGAGGCGCGCGATCTGGAACGGCTGCAGAAGGTCGATCCGTTTGCCGGCAAACCGGATCTCCCCGGAAGTCGGTCTCACCAGGCCGATGATCGCCTTGAGGGCGGTGGATTTTCCTGCACCATTCCGGCCGAGCAGGACCACGACTTCACCGGGACGTGCGTCGAGGTCCAGGTCGAACAGAATCCGCGCCCGGCCGTAGCCGGCATTCAGCCGCTTGACTTCAAGCATGCGCGAAATGGCTCCCGAGGTAGACCTCGCGCACCTGCGGATTCGCGCGCACCTCCTCGGGCTTGCCTTGGGCGATCAGCTCGCCGCGACTGAGCACGATGATGCGGTCGGCATGTCCGAATACGACGTCCATGTCGTGTTCGGTGAACAGCACGGCCATGCTCTCTGCGTGTGCCAGAGCGGAGACGAGCTGCATCAGCTCGCCTCGCTCGCGCGGCGCCATTCCTGCCGTCGGTTCGTCCATCAGCAGCAGCCGCGGCCGGTTCGACAGGGCGACCGCCAGCTCGACGCGCTTCAGGTCGCCGTAGGCGAGCACCG
Source organism: uncultured Pseudomonadota bacterium (assembly GCA_963739205.1). Classification (GTDB taxonomy): domain Bacteria; phylum Pseudomonadota; class Gammaproteobacteria; order Burkholderiales; family SG8-39; genus DAHVFK01. The sequence goes on from CAVTZJ010000005.1 coordinate 394,498, forward strand.
CGCAAGGACGCAAGGCTTGCGCGAGCATGCCGACGCGCGCGAGGAGCGCGTCGGCGTCGGGAACATAGCTTCTGCCGGCAAGTGCGGTGAGCGAGCGCAGGCGCCGGTGTTGCGAGAGCAACGCCAGCTGGACGTTCTCGCGCACCGTCATGGAGCCGAACGTCGCGGTGATCTGGAACGTGCGTCCGACGCCCAGACGCCAGATTTCGTGCGGCTTGCGGCCGACCACGGCGCGCCCCGCGAGCTCGATCCGCCCTGCGTCGGGCGCGACCTGTCCGTTCAGCATGTTGAAGCAGGTGGTCTTGCCCGCGCCGTTGGGGCCGATCATCGCAACCAGTTCGCCCGGCGCGACCGAGAAGCTGACCCCGGACACCGCGCGCACGCCGCCATAGGCCTTCGTCAGACCGCTTACCCGCAGGATCGGCTCGCTCAAGGTTCATCCCTCCGCGCGCGCGAATCGTGCGCGCAGGAAGCCCGCCACTCCCTGCGGAAAGACGAGCACCAGGGCGAGGATCACGAGACCGATCAGGGCACGCCAGTATTCGACGCTGCGCGACACGGTGTCCTGCAGCCAGGTGAAGAGCGCCGCACCCCATACCGGTCCGGTCAGAGTCTGGATGCCGCCGAGCAGCACCATCACCAGGCTGTCGACCGAGCGCGGGACGGCGAGCGATTCTGGGGAGATGGACCCCTTGGAAAAGGCGAACAGCGCGCCGCTCGCGCCTGCGAACAGACCGGCGATCACGAAGGCGGCCCATTGCTGGGCGCGCACGTCAATGCCGATCGCGCCGGCGCGCAGGGGAGAGTCCCGGCCGGCGCGCAGCGCGTAGCCGAATGGCGAGTAGACGATGCGCCAAAGAGCGGCAATGGCCAGCGCGCACACGGCGAGCGTGAGGTAGTAGTAAGCCGTGCTCGAAGAGAGCCACGGTGCGGGCCAGATTCCGATCATGCCGTTCGAGCCACCGGTCAGCGAATTCCACTGGAACACGACGGACCAGCTGATCTGCGCGAAGGCGAGCGTGAGCATCGCGAAATAGACTCCGGACAGCCGCACGCAGAACCAGCCGAACGCCAAGGCCGCGGCACCGGAGAGCAAGGGGCCGAGCGCAAGCGCGAGCCCCATCGGCAGCCCGCCGCGCTGTAGCAGCAGCGCGGCGCCGTAAGCGCCGAGCCCGAAATACGCCGCGTGACCGAAGGACTGCAGCCCGCCCGGCCCCATGATGAAGTGCAGGCTGACGGCGAGCAGGGCGTACACCAGAATCTCCGTTAGAAGGATGAGCACGTAACCGTGCGAGAACAACGGCACGAGCGCGAGCGCGCCGGCGAGCGCGCCCAGCGCGCCCATGGCGGCGCGCGACGGCGGCCTGAGCGGAGGCTCGCTCGCACCTGCGCCGCGCAATTGGGCGGGCGCCCGGCCGCGCAGTCCCCAGGGCCGCAGCACCAGCACGACCGCCATGACGACGAACTCGACCACCAGCGTGAGCTTGGAGAGCGAGAAGATCTGGCCGACGATGGCGACGTCGCCGATCCCGATGCAGAAGGCCTTGATCTCGGCGATCAGGAGCGCGGCAAGAAACGCCCCGCCGATCGAGCCGAGCCCGCCGACCACCACGACCACGAACGCGTCGGCGATGACCGACAGGTCGAGAAACAGGCTGGCCGGCTCGCGCGGAATTTGCAGCGCACCCCCGAGCCCGGCGAGCAGCGCGCCGAGCGCAAACACGCCGGTGAACAGCCATTTCTGATTGACGCCGAGCGCGCCGGCCATTTCGCGGTCCTGCGTCGCGGCGCGCACCAGGGTGCCCCACCGGGTGCGGCGCAGCAGCAGGTGCAGCGCGAGGAGCACCGCAGGTCCGAGCACGATCAGCAGCAGGTCGTACTCGGGGAAGCGTCCTCCGGCGATGGTCAAGGCGCCCTCGAGTCCCGGCGCGCGCGGCCCGAGCAGGTCCTCCGGCCCCCACGCCCAGAGAGTGAAGTCCTGGATCACCAGCAGCAGCGCGAAGGTCGCGAGCAGCTGCAACAATTCGGGCGCGGCGTACAGCCGGCGCAGCAGCAGGTTTTCGATCAGCGCGCCCGCGAGCCCGATCGAGATCCCTGACAGCAGCACGCCGCCCCAGAAGCCGGCTACGCCGTGGCCGAAGTATCCGATCAGCGTGTAGGCGAGATACAGTCCGAGCATGTAGAACGAGCCGTGCGCGAAATTGACGATGCGCGTGACGCCGAAAATGAGCGACAGGCCCGCTGCGACCAGGAACAGCGAGCTCGCGCCGGCCAGGCCGTTCAGGAACTGGAGCAGGACCGCCGACGCGCTCATGGGCGGCGCAGCCGGAGGGCGGCTACTGTTTGCGCAACAGCTTCGCTTCGGCCGGCGAGGGCAGGTAGTCCGCCCCGTCGGCAAAGTGCCAGTTGACCATCACGCCTTTGCCGTCTTTCCTGGCGAGCTGCCCGACGTAGGCGCCCATCGTCGATTGATGATCGACGGCGCGGTAAATGATCGGGCCGAAGGGCGTCTCCATTCGCAGGCCCTTGAGCGCCGCGACGAGCTTCTCGGTGTCGGTCGAGCCGGCCTTCCGGAGCGCGTCCGCCACCGTGTACATCGTCGTGTAGCCGACCACCGAGCCCACGCGCGGATAGTCGTTCCAGCGCTTGCGGTAGGCATTCAGGAACTTCGTGTGCTCAGGGGTCTTGATCTGGTCCCAGGGATAGCCGGTCACCCACCAACCTTGCGGGGTCTCGTCCTTCAGCGGGTCGAGGTACTCGGGCTCGCCGCCGAGCAGGTTGAACACCGTGCGCCCCTTGAACAGGCCGCGGGTGCTGCCCTCGCGCACGAATTTCTGCAGATCGGCCGCGAACAGGGAGCTGAAGATCGCATCGGGCTTGGCATCAAGCAGAGCCTGCACCACCGCACCAGCATCGATCTTGCCGAGCGGGGGCGCCTGCTCCTCGACGATCTCGATGCCGGGCTGCGCCTTGGCCATCAGCTGCTTGAAGGAAGCGGTCGCCGACTGGCCGTACTCGTAATTCGGATAGACGATCGCCCAACGCTTCTTCTTCAGCTTGACGGCTTCTGGTACCAGCATGGCGACCTGCATGTAGGTCGAGGGCCGTAGCCGGAACGTGTAACGGTTGCCGTCCTGCCAGACGATCTTGTCGGTCAGGGGCTCGGCGGCGATGAACACCGTCTTGCGCTGGTTGGCGAGGCTCGCCACCGCGAGTCCGACGTTCGAGGCGAAGGTGCCCATCAGCAGGCTGACGCGGTCGCGTGTGATGAGCTCCTCCGCGACGCGCACCGCGGTTCCCGGATCGCCGCCGTCGTCGCGTGAGACGACTTCCAGCTTGCGCCCGTCGACTCCGCCGGAAGCGTTGATTTCTTCCAGCGCGAGCTGCCAGCCCTTCTTGTAGGGTTCGAGAAACGCGGGAAACACCTTGTAGCTGTTCAGCTCGCCGATCCTGATCGGCTCGGCGCCAAAGCTGCGTATTGGCCCGCCTGCCGCTACCACCGCGAAACCGAGCGCGAGGACGCCGTGTGGGAATTTCATTGCCTGCTCCGTACGTTCGACCGTTCCGAGCGAACTTAGCACACGCATCGCCGCCCCGCTACGCGGCCTTTCTGTCGGCGCGCAGCTTGAGCCTTCGGAGGCAACGGTCGACCCATTGCGCGGTAAGCTTTTCGTGCACACCGTTCTGCCGCAGTCGCTGATCGAGCGCCGCGAAATCGACGAGGTCGAGCGGCTGATCCTGGTTGAAGCAGGAGAAGACGTAGCTGCGGTCGCCGCTCACCGGATCGACGTGCGGCTGCAGGCACTGCGCGCATACCTCCTTCATCATGCATTGCATCGGCGAGTTGATCGAGCCGATGCCCAGGTGCGCCGACTTGAGGTGTTCCTTGAGGCCTTCGTGCCGGGCGCGCGCCACCGCCGCCATCATGCGGTCCGAGCCGATCGCGATCAGGCGGTCGCAGTCGTGGAACGAGATCGGCTGCGCGCCGAGCCGCCCCGCGACATAGGCGAGCATCGCCTCGACGATGTTGCCGACGAAGCTGCGGTCCTGCGCGCGCGCGGGCGCGAAGCCGGGGGCCTCGTCGCAGCACCACACGACGGCGTCGGCCGCCGCTTCGATCTCCTCGACCTTGTAGCGGTCGATCACGCGCTTGTAGCCCGCGAAGTAGAGCACCTTCGAACCCGCGGCGCGCAGCGCCTGGCCGATCGAGAAGAGCACCGCGTTGCCCAGTCCGCCGCCCACGAGCACCACCGTCTCGTCGCGCGGGATCTCCGTCGGAGTCCCGGTCGGCCCCATCAAGACGACCGGCTCGCCGGGCTTGAGCTGCGCGCAGAGGTCGGACGAGCCGCCCATCTCGAGGATGATGGTCGAGAGCAGTCCGCGCTCCTTGTCGACCCACGCGCCGGTGAGCGCGAGGCCTTCCATGGCGAGCGTCGTGTCGTCGACTTTCGGTGCCAGGGTCTCGAAGTTCTGCAGCCGGTAGAACTGCCCCGGGTGAAACTCGCGCGCCGCGCGCGGCGCGCGCACCACGACCTCGACGATGCTCGGCGTGAGGCGCCTGACTTCGTGCACCACCGGACGCAGCTCGTCGTTCAGCCGCGCGAGGAACGTCGCGTCGTCGAGCGGCGAGGCCGGCGCCACGCGCGCCAGCACCTCGCTCACCAGCGGATAGCCCTGCTTGGCGCTGCCCATCGCCTTGACCACGTTGCCGAAGAACGAGGGGTGCAGGTCGCCGAAATAGCTTGCGAAGCGGCCGTCGGGGGCGCGCCACAGGAGGATATCGGCGTGCTCGGGCTTGGAGATCGCGCGCTCGGGCTCGACGCGACGTCCGTCGCCGTCGCAGGCCTCGAAATACTTGCCGTCGAGGTGGAAGTGCTGGGGGTCCTCGCGTCCGAGCACCGTGTTGGGCTGCGTGCCCGCCGCGACCAGCACCGCGCGCGCCGGCAGCTCGATCTCGGCGCCGCCCTGCTGGGCGAAGCGCACCGCGCGCGCGTGGCCGAACTCGTCCAGCTCGACGCGCGTCGGCGACAGGCCTTCGATGAAACCGATGCCTTCTTCGAACGCTTTCTCGACTTCCTCGTGGTTCAAGGTGTAAGAGGGCGAGTCGACCAGGCGTCGGCGATAGACGATCTGCACGCCGCCCCAGCCCTTCAGCAGTTCCACGATACGTGCCGCGCGCCCCTCGCGCTGCGCGCGCTCGCGCTCGGCCCGGATCTCGCGCGCGTGCGCCAGGAACTCCTCGGCGATGCCTGCCTCCTCGCGGTTCCACGCCGCGCGCACGGCGGCTTCGTCGCGCTCGGCGCACAGCGCGTCGTAGCGCGTCAGGAACTTCTCTACCTGGACGACGTAGTAGGCGAGCGACTCGGTCGCCGTGTCGATGGCGGTCAGGCCGCCGCCGATCACCACCACGGGCAGGCGTATCTGCAGATTGGCGATCGAGTCGCGGCGCGCCGCGCCGGTGAGCTGCAGCGCCATGAGGAAGTCGGAGGCGGCCCGCACGCCGCGCGCCAGGCCGTTCGGGATGTCGAGCAGGGTCGGGCGGCCTGCGCCCGCGGCGAGCACGATGTGATCGAAGCCCATCTCGAGCGCGCTTCGGGCCGTGACGGTCCCTCCGAAGCGCACGCCGCCGAACATGGCGAACGCGCTGCGTCGCTCGAGCAGCAGGCGGATGATCTTGAGGAAGTTCTTGTCCCAGCGCACGGTGATGCCGTATTCGGCCACTCCGCCGAAGCCCGCCATCACGCGCGCATCGAGCGGCTCGCGCAGCTCCGCGATATCGCGCACCGGCCAGAACGGTCGGTGCCGGCCATGGGCGTCGACCCCGGACAGCGCGGAATCGAGCGGCTCGATCTTCAGTCCGTCGATGCCGACCACCGTGTGCCCGTCGTTCAGCAGGTGGTGCGCGACCGTGAACCCGGCCGGCCCCAGGCCGGTCACCAGCACGCGCTTGCCGCTCGCGGGCCGGGGATACGGACGGCGCAGGTTCAGGGGATTCCAGCGCGTGAGCAGCGAGTAGATCTCGAACCCCCATGGCAGCTCGAGCACGTCCTTGAGCGTGCGCGTCTCGGCCTGCGGGATGTCGACGGGATCCTGCTTCTGGTAGATGCACGACTTCATGCAGTCGTTGCAGATGCGGTGCCCGGTGCCGGCGACCATGGCGTTGTCCACCGTGATCACCGCCAGCGCCGCGAGCGGCAGGCCGCGCGTCTTCACCAGATGGAACTCCGAGATCTTCTCCTCGAGCGGGCAGCCGGCGAGCGTCACGCCGAACACCGTCTTTTTGAAGCCCTTCGCAGGCGGCTTGTCCTTCAGTCCCTTGGAGCACGAGTCCTTGCCCTGCTCGTGGCACCAGATGCAGTAATTGGCCTGGTCGAGCGCGCCCACCAGGTCGGTGCCGCCGTCGGTGAGGGCGAAGCCCTCGCGGCGGCGCAGATGACCGCCCGCCAGCGTGTGGCGCGCGGCCCCCTGCATCGACTCGGTGTGCACCGGCACCAGCCGCATGAAGTCGAGCTTGCGCGGCGCCTTGAACAGCACCCCGGCGCGATGCTTGGCGCGTCCCTCGGGCGTGCCCGCGGCCCAGGCCGCGTAGCGCACGGCGAGCTCGAGCTCGGGCGCATGCGAGGCCTCGTCGTCCTGCCATGCCGTGACCGCGCGCGCGAAGCCGAGCTCGCTGAACGGCTGGCCGAATGCGCGCGCCAACGCGGCCTCGGCTGCGGCGGCGTCGAAGCCCTGCAGCTCTTCGGGCTTGACCTTGTGCAGCGCGCGACGCTGGACGAACAGCCGCTTCACCGAGTAAAGCGGCGCGAGCTCGTGGTGGCGCGCGGCAAGGCGTTGCAGCTCGGACTCGACGCCGAACAGCCGGCCGAGAAAATCCTCCAGCAGCGGTGCGAGCTCGACAAGCAGATCGGACTCTTCCTTCGCCGCGAGCGCATCCGGGCGGGCGCGCGCGCTCTCCAGCCGCGCGCGCAGGCCGGAGTCGGTTTCGCCCACCCAGTCGAGGAAGGCCGCGTCCAGGCGCGCCAGTCCTTCGCGCTCATACAGGTCCTCGAAAGAAGCGCCGAAGGAGAGCTGCAGATGCGGGGAGAGCTTGGTCAAAATCGGGTCGCGGGGCAGGAAGGCGTGGGATTTTCGCCGATTGAAGGCGCTCCCTCAAGGCAGGCGAGGCGCATAGCACTATCGTGCATGCCATTTGCCGAGCAGCGAGCCGAGCGTTTAGCATGTGCGGCGCGATACCCAGTCGACTCGCAAGGAGATTCGATGCAGATCAAGAACAGCGTATTTCTCGTCACCGGAGGCGCCTCGGGGCTGGGCGCCGCGACCGCCCGCATGGCGGCCGAAAATGGCGGCAAGGTGGTGATCGCCGACATGCAGGCCGACCTCGGCGAGAAGCTCGCCAGGGAGCTTGGCGCGGCCGCCCGCTTCATCAGGACCGACGTCACCTCGGAGGCCGATGCCAAGGCGGCGGTCGATCTGGCGCTGAAGGATTTCGGCGGCCTGCACGTGCTGGTGAACTGCGCCGGCATCGCCATCGCCGAGAGGACCGTCGCCAAGGATGGGCCGCATAAGCTGGCGAGCTTCGCGCGCGTGATCAACGTCAACCTGGTGGGCACGTTCAACATGATCCGCCTCGCCGCCGACGCCATGACGAAGGCCGGGCCGAACGCCGCCGGCGAGCGCGGCGTGATCATCAACACCGCCTCGGTGGCAGCGTTCGACGGGCAGATCGGCCAGGCGGCCTACTCGGCGTCCAAGGGCGGCGTGGTCGGCATGACACTGCCGATCGCGCGTGATCTTTCGCGCAACGGCATCCGCGTGTGCACCATCGCGCCCGGGATCTTCGAGACGCCAATGCTGCTTGGCCTGCCGAAGGAGGCCCAGGAATCGCTCGGCAAGATGGTTCCGTTCCCGTCGCGGCTCGGACGGCCCGCTGAGTACGCGCAGCTCGCGCGCAGCATTATCGAGAACGAGATGTTGAACGGCGAGGTGATCAGGCTCGACGGCGCGATCCGCATGGCGCCGAAGTGACGCGCCGCGCCGTGCGCTAGCGTGCGGAGGGCGGCAGCGGCTGCTCGCGCAGCTGGCGCTTGTACAGGCGCGCGCGCTCGATGTAGGTGCGCGCAGCCCGAAGAAGGAAGTTGCGCTCCTCCTGGCGCAGGTCGCGCACCACCTTGCCGGGCGAGCCGATCACCAGTACGCCGTCCGGAATCTCCTTGCCCTCCGGGATCAGCGTGTTGGCGCCGACGAGCGACCCCTTGCCGATGCGCGCGCCGTTCATGATCACGCTGTTGATCCCGACGAGGCTGCCCTCGCCGATCGTGCAGCCGTGCAGCATCGCCTTGTGGCCGACGGTCACCAGGCGGCCGAGCGTCATCGGGTAGCCGGGATCGACGTGCAGCACCGAGCCGTCTTGAACGTTTACGCCCTCGCCGATGTGCACGTGGTCGTTGTCGGCCCGGATCACGACCTTGAACCAGATGCTGACGTCGTTGTCCAGCGAGACCGAACCCACGAGGGTCGCGTCGTGGGCGATGAAATGGTGCTCGCCGCGCAATTCGACCCGGCGCTCTTCGAGAGAGAATATGGGCATCGGAATATCATAGCTTGAGGAGTCGCGGTGAAGGTCGTCGTGCTCGGCGCGGGGGTGATCGGCGTAACCAGCGCCTGGTATCTCGCCGAAGCGGGCCACGAGGTGACGGTGATCGAGCGCCAGCCGGAGCCGGGACTGGAGACTTCGTTCGCCAACGGCGGGCAGATCTCGGCCGGACACGCCGAGCCCTGGGCGCGCCCGGATGTGCTGCCGAAGATCCTGCGCTGGGTCGGGCGCGAAGACGCCCCGCTGCGCTTCCGGCCACGCCTGAGCCTTGCGCAGTGGCAGTGGGCGCTGCGCTTCCTCGGCGAATGCCTTCCCGGACGGCTCGAGCGCAATACCCGCGAGCTGGCGGGCCTCGCTCTGTACAGCCGCGAACGTCTGATCGAGCTGCGGCAGCGGACGGGCATCCATTACGACGAATTGCGCTGCGGCATCCTGCACTTCTGCACCGAGGAGCGGGACTTCGAAGCGCTCGCGCGTCACGCCATGGCGATGCGCCGGCTCGGCATCCAGCGCGACGTGAAGACCGCGGCGGAGTGCGTGCGGATCGAGCCGGCGTTGCGCGGCAGCAGCGTGCCGGTGGTCGGCGGCGTCTACACGCCGCAGGACGAGTCGGGCGACGCGCACGCCTTTACGCGCGCGCTCGCCGACGACGCGCGCGGGCGCGGCGTGGCGTTTCTCTACGGCCGCACGCTCGAGGCGATCGACGCGGCGGCCGACCTGGTGAGCGGCGTGCGCCTGCGCGGCGAGACGCAGCGCATCGACGCCGATGCGTACGTGATGGCGCTTGGCAGCTACAGTCCGCTGTATCTCGCACCGCTCGGTGTACGCATTCCCGTCTACCCGCTCAAGGGCTACTCGGTCACCTTGCCGTTGCGGCAGGACGCGGGCGCAGCCGCACCGAGCGTCAGTCTGACCGACGAAGCCCAAAAGATCGTCATCACGCGGCTGGGCGAGCGCCTGCGCGCCGCGGGCACTGCCGAGCTTGCGGACTACGACGCGAGCATCGATGAAGTGCGCTGCAGGGCGATCGTGGCGCGCCTGCGCAGGCTCTTCCCGGCGCTCGATACGAGCCGCGAGGCGACCTACTGGGCGGGTCTGCGCCCCGCGACGCCGAGCAACGTTCCCGTCATCGGCCGCACGCGCCTGCGCAACCTGTTCCTCAACACGGGTCACGGGACGCTGGGCTGGACGCTCGCTTGCGGCTCGGCGTGCGCGCTCGCGGACCTGATGTCGGGCCGGCAGCCGGACGTCAGGTTCGCGTTTTCGTGAGCGGCACGCCGATGCGCCAGAGCGAATCGCTATTCTTCGACATCCGCCGCCTGCGCTACCACGTGCGGCGCTGGCCGGGCGACGCCGCGCGACGCCTGGTGCTGCTGCATGGATGGATGGACGTATCGGCCTCGTTCCAGTTTCTGGTAGACGAGCTGGCCGCGGACTGGGACGTGTACGCGCCCGACTGGCGTGGCTACGGCCTCACCGCCTGGGGAAGCTCCGACTGCTACTGGTTCCCGGATTACATCGCCGACCTCGACGCGTTGCTCGAGCGCATCCAAGCCGAGCGCCCGGTGAACCTGGTCGGGCACAGCCTGGGCGGAAACGTGGCCGCGCTGTACGCCGGTATCCGGCCCGCACGCGTCGCACGCCTGGTGAACCTGGAGGGCTTCGGCATGGCGGCGACGCGGCCCGAGCAGGCGCCCGAGCGCTATGCGCGCTGGCTCGAGGAGCTGCGCGACCCTCCCGGCCTGCGGCCGTACGCGAGCTTCGCCGCGCTCGCCGAGCGGCTGCAGGCAGGCAACCCGCGGCTGACGCGCGTGCGCGCGGAGTTCCTGGCGCGGCATTGGGGACGCGAGACCGAGAGCGGCGGCGTCGTGCTGCGCGGCGACCCGGCGCACAAGATCATCAATCCGATCCTCTACCGCTACGAGGAGGCGCGCGCGATCTGGCGCCAGGTCAGCGCACCGGTGCTGTGGATCGACGCGAGCGAGTCGGACACGCTCGCGCGCATGAAGATCGGCCGGGACGCCTACGTGGAACGGCGCGCCGCCTTCGCCCGGCTACGCTACGAGACGCTGCAGGGCGCCGGCCACATGCTGCACCACGACCAGCCGGCGCCGCTCGCGCGGCTGATCGAGGCATTCATGGCGGAGCCGGCATGAACATCGATCTCCATTGCCACTCGAGCGCCTCGGACGGCGCGCTTTCGCCCGCGGCGGTGGTGCGGCGCGCGGCGGAGCGGGGCGTCGACGTGCTCGCACTCACCGACCACGACCAGCTGGAGGGGCTTGCCGAGGCGCGCGCGGCCGCGCGAACGCTGCCGCTCGAGCTGATCGACGGCGTCGAGATATCGGTGAGCTGGCGCGGGCTCACGCTGCACGTGCTCGGACTGCGCATCGATCCGGGCAATGCCGCGCTCGCCGCCGGCCTGCGCGCGGTGCGCGCCGGGCGCCTGGAGCGTGCGCGCACGATGGCGCAGACGCTCGCGGAGGCGGGCATCCACGGCGCCTTGGAGGGCGCGCTGCGCCACGCGGACAATCCGGCGCTCGTGAGCCGCACGCACTTCGCACGCCATCTGGTGGAGGTCGGGGTCGCCGCCGACGTGCGCGAGGTATTCAGGAAATACCTGGTGCCCGGCAAGCCGGGCTACGTTCCCCACCGCTGGGCGGCGCTCGGCGATGCGCTCGGCTGGATCCGGGCCGCGGGCGGACAGGCGGTGCTCGCGCACCCGGGTCGCTACGCATTGTCGGCCGGAGCGATGGAGGGCCTGCTGGTCGAATTTTGCGCCGGCGGCGGCGCGGGGCTGGAAGTGGTCTGTGGCAGCCATGCGCCGGACCAGTATGCGCTCTACGGCGCACTCGCGACAAAGCACGGCCTGGCGGCTTCGCGCGGCTCGGACTTCCACGCGCCGGGGGAAGGCGCGGAGCTCGGGACGCTGCCGCAATTGGACGCGCGGCTGCGCCCGGTATGGCGCGACTGGGAGATCTGAGCGAGTGGCCCAGTATTTCGCCGTGCACCCCACGCATCCGCAGCTGCGCCTGGTGCGCAAGGCCGCAGACATCGTGCGCCTTGGCGGTCTGATCGCCTATCCCACGGACTCCTGCTACGCGCTCGGCTGCCATCTGGGCGACGCCAAGGCGCTCGGGCGCCTGCGGCGCGTGCGCGGCGTGGACGAACGGCACCACCTGACGCTCGTGTGCCGGGACCTGTCGGAGATCGCGACCTATGCGATCGTCGACAATGTGCAGTACCGACTGCTGAAGGCGGCCACGCCGGGCAGCTACACCTTCATCCTGCGCGCGACGCGCGAGGTGCCCAGACGCCTCATGCACCCCAAGCGCAAGACGATCGGCGTGCGCGTGCCGGCGCATGCGGTGGCGCAGGCGCTCCTTGCCGAGCTGAACGAGCCGATGCTCTCGGCGACGCTGACGCTGCCGGGCAACGCAAGCCCGCCGTCGGAACTGGGCGATGTGCGCGCGCGCCTCGAGCACGAGCTTGACCTCATGCTCGACTCCGGGCCTTGCGGCGTCGAGCCGACCACCGTGATCGACCTCTCGGCGGACGAGCCGGTGGTGCTGCGCAAGGGGCGCGGCCCGCTCGAGGCGATCGGCGTGACCATGACGGGGTGAGACGAGGCGCCGGCCGCGTGCGGGCCGTCTGCTAGAATTGGGCGCTTTGTCATGGGGCGTCGATGGACGTCACTCACCTCGTACAAACAGTCGCCGTCTACGCCCTCCCGGTGCTCCTCGCGATCACGTTGCACGAGGCGGCGCACGGCTACGTCGCGCGCCACTTCGGCGACATGACCGCGTACGCGCAGGGCCGCATCAGCCTGAATCCGCTGCGGCACGTCGACCTGCTTGGGACCATCATTGCGCCTTTGCTGATCCTGCTCGTGTCGGGCGGAAAGTTCCTGTTCGGCTGGGCGAAGCCCGTTCCGGTCAACTACTCCGCGTTGCGGCGACCCAAGCAGCACATGGCCTGGGTGGCCGCCGCAGGGCCGACGGCCAACCTGCTGATGGCGCTGGGGTGGGCGGTGCTCCTGCGCGCCGGGGTGTCGCTCAGCGTGCGCAGCGACGCGTGGCTCGCGGTGCTGAAGCACTACGGCATTGCCGGCCTGGTCGAAGTGGTGCTGCGCCAAGGCAGCGGCCCCGCCGAATTCCTCATCGGCGTCGGCGCCGCGGGAGTCCTGGTGAACGTGGTCCTGATGCTGCTCAACCTGCTGCCGATCCCGCCGCTCGACGGCGGGCGCATCGTGACCGGCCTGCTGCCGCGCGGCGCGGCGTGGCAATTCGCGCGCATCGAGCCGTGGGGATTGCCGATCGTTCTGCTGCTGCTGTTCACCAACGTGCTGGGAAGCGTCCTCGCTCCGCTGTTCAACGAAACGGAGGCGCTGATCCGCGCCTTCGTGCTGCTCTAGGGCGCGCCATGTACGAAACGCGCGTGCTGTCGGGCATGAGGCCGACCGGGGCCCTGCACCTCGGGCACTACCATGGCGTACTGAAGAATTGGGTCCGGCTGCAGGCCGAATACCCGTGCCTGTTCTTCGTAGCCGACTGGCACGCGCTGACCACCGACTACGAGACTCCCGACCACGTGCAAAGGAACGGCTGGGAGATGGTGGTCGACTGGCTCGCGGCGGGCGTCGATCCGACGCAGGCGACGCTGTTCGTGCAGTCGCTCGTGCCGGAGCACGCCGAGCTGCACCTCCTGCTGTCAATGATGACGCCGCTCGGCTGGCTGGAGCGCGTGCCGACCTACAAGGATCAGCAGGAAAAGCTCACCGACCGGGACCTGTCCACCTACGGCTTTCTCGGCTACCCGCTGCTCCAGTCGGCCGACATCCTGATCTATCGGGCGAAGTACGTGCCGGTGGGCGAGGACCAGGTGCCGCACGTGGAGTTCACGCGCGAGATCGCGCGCCGCTTCAATCATCTGTACGGGCGCGAGGCGGGCTTCGAGGACAAGGCAAAGGCCGCGGTGAAGAAGATGGGCTCGAAGAAGTCGCGCCTGTTCAACGAGCTGCGCAGCCGTTTCCTGGAGCAGGGCGACGCCGAGGCTATGCAGCGCGCGCAGGCGCTGCTCGAGGAGCAGCAGAACCTGTCGCGCGGGGACCGCGAGCGCCTGTACGGCTGGCTAGAGGGCAGCGGCAAGAAGATCCTGGTCGAGCCCGAAGTACTGCTCACCGAGGCTGCACGCTTGCCCGGGCTGGACGGGCAGAAGATGTCCAAGTCGTACGGCAACGCGATCGAGCTGCGCGACGAGCCTGCGACCGTGACCCGGAAGATCCGCACCATGCCGACCGATCCTGCGCGTGTGAAGCGCAGCGATCCCGGCAACCCCGAGCGCTGTCCGGTGTGGCAGCTGCACCTCGTGTATTCGGATGCCGAGCGCAAGGAGTGGGTGCAGCGCGGGTGCACGACCGCGGGCATCGGTTGCCTGGACTGCAAGCAGCCTGTGATCGAGGCCGTGCTGGCCGAGCTTGCGCCGATGCGCGAGCGCGCGCAGGCCTACCGCGACGATCCCACGCTGGTGAAGAACATCATCGCCGACGGATGCGAGCGGGCGCGCAAGCTGGCGAGCGAAACCATGCGCGACGTGCGCGAGGCGATGGGCCTCGACTACGGCTGATGAGCGATCCCGTTCAACTGACGGTCTCGACGCCGGTGCCGGTTGCGCGCATCTACGGCGAGCCGTTGATCGAGCTGCCGCAGGATCTTTACATCCCGCCCGATGCGCTTGAGGTGTTCCTGGAGGCGTTCCAGGGGCCGCTCGATCTGCTGCTGTATCTCATCCGCAAGCAGAATCTCGACGTGCTCGACATCCCGATGGCTCCCCTGACGCGCCAGTACCTCGAATACGTCGAGATCATGCGCGTCAAGAATCTCGAGCTCGCCGCCGAGTACCTCGTCATGGCCGCGGTGCTGATGTCGATCAAGTCGCGCATGCTGCTGCCGCGCCCCCCCGCGTCGCGCGAGGAGGAAGAGGACCCGCGCGCCGAGCTGGTGCGGCGATTGCTGGAGTACGAGCAGATCAAGAAGGCGGCGCTAAAGCTCGACCAGCTGCCGCAGGTGGGGCGCGACGTGGTGGCAGTTTCGGTGTGGATCGAAAAGACGATCGTCGAGCGCCTGCCTGAGGTCGACCCGCAGGATCTGGCGGAGGCCTGGCGCGGGCTGCTACATCGTGCGCGGCTCGCAGCGCACCACCGGGTATCGCGCGAGGAGCTCTCGGTGCGTGCGCACATGAGCGCCATCCTGCGCCGGCTGCGCGAGCATCGCGTGCTCGAATTCACGGAGCTGTTCGACCCGACGCGCGGCGTCGCCGTGCTGGTGGTCAATTTCCTCGCCATGCTCGAGCTCGCGCGCGAGCTGCTTATCGTGGTCACGCAAGCCGAAGGCTTTGCCCCGATTTACGTAAAATTGTCCGATGCTGAATCCCACTGAGGTGAAGCGCGTCATCGAGGCGGCGCTGCTCGCGTCGCAGGAGCCGCTCTCGCTCGGCGAGCTGAAACGGCTGTTCGACGAAGAGATCGGCGCCGATACGCTGCGCCGGCTGCTCGGCGAGCTGCGCGAGGAATGGAGTGCGCGCGCCGTCGAGCTCGTGAACCTCGCGAGCGGCTGGCGCTTCCAGACGCGGCCCGAATTCCAGTCCTTCGTCGACCGCCTGCAGCCTGAGCGGCCGCCACGCTATTCGCGCGCGGTGATGGAAACGCTCGCCATCGTCGCCTACCGCCAGCCGGTCACACGCGGCGATATCGAGGACATTCGCGGCGTGGCGGTGTCGGCGCAGATCATCCAGACGCTCGAGAATCGCGGCTGGATCGACGTCGTGGGTCACCGCGAGACGCCGGGCCGGCCGGCGCTCTACGCCACGACCAAGCGCTTCCTGGACGACCTCGGACTGCGCACGCTGGAGGAGCTTCCCCCGCTGGAAGAGATCGCGAGGACCCTGGAGCTTGAGCCGGCCGCGCCACGGATCGAATCCGCCTCCGGCGGGTGAAGCTGCGCGCGGCGAGCGGCTGCAGAAGCTGCTCGCGGCCGCGGGACTCGGCTCGCGCCGGGAGATCGAGACATGGATTGCGCAGGGGCGCGTCTCGGTCTCCGGGCGCACGGCGCACCTCGGCGACCGCGCCACGCCCGAGGACGTGATCTTCCTGGACGGCGAGCCGGTGCAAGGAGGAGCGCGCGCAGCGGTTCCGCCGCGGGTACTCCTCTACCACAAGCCGGTCGGCGAGATCGTCACGCGCAGCGATCCGCGTGGACGTCCGACGGTGTTCGCGCGCCTGCCGCCTCTTGCGGCAGGGAAATGGACCTCGGTCGGGCGGCTCGACGTGAACACCTCCGGTCTGCTCGTGCTGACCGATTCCGGCGAGCTGGCAAATCGGTTGATGCATCCGCGCTACGGCGTCGAGCGGGAGTATCTGGTGCGTGCCCTCGGCCAACTCGGTGCCGCAGAGCGGCGTGCACTGCTTACCGGCGTGACGCTGGACGACGGGCCGGCAGCCTTTGCCACGCTCGAGCGCGCGGACGAGGAAAAATCCGATGCGGCGGCCAACCGCTGGTACCGGGTGAGCCTGCGCGAAGGGCGCAAGCGCGAGGTGCGGCGCATGTTCGAGGCGGTCGGCCTGCGCGTCAGCCGGCTGGTGCGAACGCGCTTCGGACCGCTCGAGCTGCCAAGGGATCTGCCGCCTGGGCGCTGGCGTGAACTGGAGGACGCCGCCGTGGCGGACCTGATGCGCCAGCTGGAGAAAAGAGCCCGCCATGACGTTGTTTCGGCGACGAAAAGCTGTTAGACTTCAAAAGCTTTAAGGGCCGGGGGCCGCTTCCCGGCAAGAAAAGATGGGCTTCGGCCCATTTTTTGTTTGCGCGACAGTATTTGATGTGATGGGGGCGATCGCCGGCATCGTTGAGCCCGTCGTGACGGGCATGGGCTACGACCTGGTGGACACGCAGGTGTCGGGCCGCGGCCGGCTGGTGCGTATCTTCATCGACAAGTCGGGCGGAGTGACGGTGGACGACTGCGCCGAGGTGAGCCGCCAGCTCGTGCGGGTGCTCGAAGTCGAGGGCATCGACTACGAGCGGCTCGAGGTGTCGTCGCCCGGCCTGGACCGGCCGCTGCGCAAGGCCGCGGATTTCGAGCGCTTTGCCGGCCAGCGCGTCGATGTGCGCATGAGAATGCCGGACGCCAGCGGTCGGCGCAGGTTTGTCGGGCGGCTGCAGGGCGTGCAGGGTGACGCCGCCACCGTGATCGTCGATGGACGGGCGGTGGCGCTTGAATTGTCGGCCATGGAGCGGGCGAGGCTCGTTCCTGACCTTTGATCGGAGAGTATCGAGATGAGCCGTGAACTTCTGCTTCTGGTCGACGCGCTGGCGCGCGAGAAGAACGTCAACCGGGACGTCGTGTTCGGCGCCCTGGAGATGGCGCTCGCCTCGGCAACCAAGAAGCGCTATAGCGACGACGTGGACGTGCGCGTCGCGATCGACCGCAACACCGGCGGCTACGAGTCCTTCCGCCGGTGGAAAGTGGTGCCCGACGACGCGGTCGAGCTGCCGCCGGCGCAGATCGCGCTTTCGGAAGCGCAGAAGCGCAAGTCCGACATCAAGCTCGAGGAGTTCATCGAAGAACCTCTCGAGGCGATCGAGTTCGGCCGCATCGGCGCGCAAACCGCCAAGCAGGTGATCCTGCAGCGCATCCGCGACGCCGAGCGCGAGCAGATCCTGAACGACTTCCTCTCGCGCGGCGACGAGCTTGTGACCGGCACGGTGAAGCGCATGGAGCGCGGCAACGCGCTAGTCGAGTCCGGTCGCCTCGAGGCGCTGCTGCCGCGCGAGCAGATGATTCCGAAGGAAAACCTGCGCGTCGGCGACCGCGTGCGCGCCTGGGTCATGAAGATCGATCGCGGGGCGCGCGGGCCGCAACTCATTCTGTCGCGCACGGCTCCCCAGTTCATCATGAAGCTGTTCGAGCTGGAGGTGCCGGAAATCGAGGAAGGCCTGCTCGAGATCAAGTCGGCGGCGCGCGACCCGGGCATTCGCGCCAAGATCGCGGTGTTGTCGAACGACAAGAGGATCGATCCGATCGGCACTTGCGTCGGCATGCGCGGCTCCCGCGTGCAGGCTGTGACGCAGGAATTGGCCGGCGAGCGCGTCGACATCGTGCTATGGTCCGCGGATCCCGCGCAGTTCGTGATCGGTGCGCTGGCGCCCGCGGAAGTGACTTCGATCGTGGTCGACGAGGAAAAGCACGCCATGGACGTGGTCGTCGACGAAGAAAACCTGGCGATCGCAATCGGGCGCAGCGGCCAGAACGTGCGCCTCGCCTCGGAGCTCACCGGCTGGCAGATCAACCTGATGACCGAGGAAGAGTCCTCCAAGAAGCAGCAGGAAGAGAGCGGGCGCACGCGCGAGCTCTTCATGCAGCGCCTGGACGTCGACGAGGAGGTCGCCAACATCCTGATCCAGGAGGGCTTCTCGACGCTCGAGGAGGTCGCCTACGTGCCGATCAACGAACTGCTGGAGATCGACGCCTTCGACGAAGATACGGTGAACGAGCTGCGCAACCGTGCGCGCAATGCGCTGCTGGTCGCTGCCATCGCCAACGAAGAGAAGGTGGAGGGAATAGATCCGCTGCTGCTCAGCCTCGAGGGTATGGACACCCAGCTCGCTGCCAAGCTCGCTGAAGGCGGCGTGCGCACGCGCGATGAGCTCGCGGACCTTGCAGGCGACGAGCTGATGGAGCTGAGCGGGCTGGACGAGGAGCGCGCCAAGAACCTGATCATGGCCGCACGCGCGCACTGGTTCGCAGAGGCGGGCGCGGGCGAGCCGACGGAGCACAAGGAGGTCCAGTAACGTGGCACAGACCAGCGTCGCACAATTTGCGAGCGAGTTGAAGGTTCCGCCCGCAGTGCTGCTCGAGCAGTTGCGGGCTGCCGGCGTCGAGAAGCGCGTTCCGGAGGACTCCCTCACCGACCAGGACAAGTCGCGCCTGCTCGAGTATCTGCGCAAGGCGCACGGCTCGGCCGAGGCGAAGAACAAGATCACGCTGACGCGCAAGCAAACCAGCGAGATCAAAAAGTCCGACTCCATGGGCAAGGCGCGCACCATTCAGGTCGAGGTGCGCAAGAAGCGCGTGTTCGTGAAGCGCGACGAGTCCGCGGCCGAGGCTGCCGCGGAAGCGCCGGCACCGGCGCAGGCGGCGGCGCCCGCGCCGACCCTGGATGCGCGGGAGATAGAGTTGCGCGAGGCCGAGGCGCGCCGGCAGCAGCAGCTCGCCGAAATCCAGGCCCAGGAACTACGCGAGAAGCAGGAACGCGAAAAGCGCGATGCCGACCAGAAGCAGGCCGAGCGCGAGGCCCAGGCCGCATTGAGCAAGGCCGCGGGGCCGGCCGCGGCGCAGGCTCCCTCGGAAGGGACGCTGCACGCGCCGAAGGCCAAGGCGGAAGAGGGCAAGGCCGAGAAGAAGGCGAAGAAGGTCAAGACCACGACGGTGCTGCGCGACGATTCCGCGCGCCGTCGCATGATCAAGACGCGCGGCGACCTGGGCGGCGGTGTGGCAGGCTGGCACGCGCGCGGCGGCATGCGTCACCGTCCGGCGGCGGGCACGGAGCAGGCGAGCTTCGCGCAGCCCACTGAGCCGATCGTGCGCGAGGTCGCGGTTCCCGAAACCATCACTGTGGGCGAGCTCGCCCACAAGATGTCGGTCAAGGCCGCGGAGGTGATCAAGGCCCTCATGAAGCTCGGCACCATGGCCACGATCAACCAGGTGCTCGATCAGGACACGGCGATGATCGTGGTCGAGGAGATGGGGCACAAAGGCAAGCTCGCCAAGCTCGACGACCCCGAGGCCTATCTTTCCGAAGCGGTCGAGGAGCACGCCGCCGAGGCGCACGCACGGCCGCCCGTGGTCACCGTCATGGGCCACGTCGACCACGGTAAGACCTCGCTGCTCGACTATATCCGGCGCAGCAAGGTGGCTGCCGGTGAAGCGGGGGGCATTACCCAGCACATCGGCGCCTATCACGTCGAGACGCCGCGCGGCGTCGTCACCTTCCTCGACACTCCGGGCCACGAAGCGTTTACCGCGATGCGCGCGCGCGGCGCTAAGGTTACCGACCTCGTGATCCTGGTCGTGGCGGCGGACGATGGCGTGATGCCGCAGACTCTGGAAGCGATCAATCACGCGAAGGCGGCAGGCGTGCCGCTGGTGGTGGCGATCAACAAGGTCGACAAGCCGGACGCCAATCCCGACAAGGTGAAGCAGGAGCTGCTGAACCACGGGGTGGTCCCCGAGGAATACGGCGGCGACTCGCCGCTCGTGCTGGTGTCGGCGAAGACCGGTCGAGGCATCGACGAGCTGCTGGAGCGGGTGCTGCTGCAGGCCGAGGTCCTCGAGCTCAAGGCGCCGACGGACACACCGGCCAAGGGTACCGTGATCGAAGCGCGCCTGGACAAGGGGCGCGGACCGGTCGCGACGCTGCTGGTGCAATCCGGCACTCTGCACCGGGGCGACGTGGTGCTCGCGGGCGAGGTGTATGGGCGCGTGCGCGCGATGCTCGACGAGAACGGCAAGCCGACGCCATCGGCCGGGCCGTCGATCCCGGTCGAGGTGCAGGGCCTGTCCGACGTTCCGCAGGCTGGCGCGGAAATGGTGGTCATCACGGACGAGCGCAAGGCGCGCGAGATCGCGCTGTTCCGCCAGGGCAAGTTCCGCGACGTCAAGCTCGCCAAGCAGCAGGCCGCCAAGCTCGAGAACGTGTTCGAGCAGATGGGCGAAGGGGAGAAGAAGGTCCTCGCAATCGTGCTCAAGGCGGATGTGCAAGGTTCGCAGGAGGCGATGGTGCATGCGCTCAGTCGCCTTTCGACCGAGGAGGTGAAGGTGAACGTGGTACACGCCGGCGTGGGTGGAATCACCGAATCGGACGTGAACCTGGCGATGGCCTCGCGCGCCATCATCATCGGCTTCAACACTCGCGCCGACGCGACCGCGCGGCGCTTGATCGAGAACGCGGGAGTCGAGGTCCGCTACTACAACATCATTTACGAGGCCGTCGAAGAGATCAAGGCGGCGCTCTCGGGAATGCTCGCACCGGAGAAGAAGGAGCAGGTGATCGGGCTGGTCGAGGTGCGCCAGGTGTTCCGCATCTCCAAGGTCGGCGCGGTGGCGGGCTGCTACGTCCTCGAAGGCATCGTGCGGCGCAATGCGCAGGTGCGCGTGCTGCGCGACAACGTGGTCATCCACACCGGCGATATCGACTCCCTGAAGCGCTTCAAGGAGGACGTGCGCGAGGTGAAGGCGGGCTTCGAGTGCGGTATTTCGCTCAAGAACTTCAGTGATCTGAAGGAGGGCGACCAGTTCGAGGCGTTCGAAGTCCTCGAAGTCGCCCGCACGCTGTAGCCGGTGCGTCAGGCACGCCGCGGAGGGCGGCCGCAGAAGGTCGCCGACCAGATCCAGCGCGAGCTGTCGGATGTGCTGCATCGCGAATTGCGCGACCCTGCGGTCGGGATGGTCACGCTGACCGGGGTGCAGGTGTCGCCCGATTGCGCGCACGCGACGGTGCTGTTCACCTGCCTGGACGCGGCGCATGCGCCACAGGCCACCAAAGGCCTGCAGCGCGCGGCGGGCTTTCTGCGCTCGCAACTCGCCAAGCGGATCAAGCTCTACACTGCGCCGGAACTACGCTTCGTTTACGACGAATCGATCGAGCGCGGCGCGCGCCTGTCGCAGCTGATCGACAGCGTTTCAGGCGGCGACAAGCACTGATCGCCCGACGCCCGATGCGTCGCAAGCTCGATGCGGCACTGTTGCTGGACAAGCCGCCGGGCATCACCTCGAACGCCGCCCTGCAATCGGCCAAGCGTCTCTATCGCGCGCAGAAGGCAGGTCACGCCGGCACGCTCGACCCGCTCGCTTCGGGCCTGCTGGTCGTGCTGTTCGGCGAGGCGACCAAGTTCGCGGGCCCTTTGCTCGATGCGCCCAAGGAGTACCTCGCGCGCGTCCGTCTCGGGGAGACGACCACGACTGGAGACGCCGAGGGCGAGACGCTCGAGCGCCGGGAAGTGCGCCTGAACACCGTGGAAATCGAGGCGGTCCTGGCGCGATTCCGGGGAGTCGTGCGGCAGGTGCCGCCGATGTATTCGGCGCTCAAGCACGGCGGTCGGCCACTGTACGAGCTCGCGCGCGAGGGGCGCAGCGTCGAGCGTCAGCCGCGCGAAGTCGAGATCCACATGCTCGAGCTGCTTGCGCGCGACGGGGCGGACTTCGAGCTGCGGGTTCGCTGCAGCAAGGGCACTTACGTGCGCACCCTGGCGGAGGATATCGGCGCGGCGCTCGGGGTCGGCGCGCACCTGGCGGCCTTGCGCCGGACGGCGGCGGGCGGCATGGACCTGCGCCGGGCGATCACCCTCGACGCGCTGCAAGGCCTGGCCGAGGCAGAGCGCGACGCGCGGCTGATGCCGCTGGAGGCGCTGCTCGCCGACCTGCCGCGGCTGGAGCTGGACGAGCAGCAGGCCCGGCGCTTCTGTAACGGCCAGCGGATCCTGCTATCCGGCGGCGGGAGCGGGCTGTGCGCCGTCTTCGGGCCGCAGCAGCGCGTCCTGGGCCTGGGCGAGCATGCCGCGGGCGGCCTGCTGCGCCCGCTCAGGCTGGTTGCGCGCTCTCCGGAGGCGGCGCAAGCGGCTGAATAACATCAAAAAACTTGTGATCGCAGGTATCGTTAAGGTAAAATCGCGGTTTGCACGAGGAGAGATTATGGTTTTGCAGGTCGCGCAGAAGGCGCAGGTCGTCAAAGATTTCCAGCGTTCCGGTAGTGACACCGGCTCGCCAGAGGTGCAGGTCGCGCTGCTCACCGAGCGCATCAACGGCCTAACCGAGCACTTCAAGACGCACGTGAAAGATTTCCACTCGCGCCGCGGGCTGCTCAAGCTGGTAAGCCAGCGCCGCAAGCTGCTCGATTACCTGAAGCGCAGCGACTCGGACAAGTACCGCGCGCTGATCGATCGGCTCGGTCTGCGCAAGTAACTCGCCTCGATGTATCGACTGAAGGCGCTCGTTCGACAGACGGGCGTCTTTTTTTGTTGCGTTTGCCAAGCGCCCTGAGCATAGGGACGGCGGGCCCGCTGCGGCGCGCCCATACTGCTAGAGGAACATAGCCTTGAACCCAATCAAGAAGACATTTTCATTCGGCGCCCACCAAGTCACGCTTGAGACGGGCGAGATCGCACGCCAGGCCGGCGGAGCGGTGGTCTGCACGATGGACGACAGCGTCGTCCTCGCGACGGTAGTCGCCGCCAAGGACTCGCGTCCCGGGCAGGATTTCTTTCCGCTCACCGTGGATTACGTCGAGAAGACGTACGCCGCGGGCAAGATTCCGGGCGGCTTCTTCAAGCGCGAGGGGCGGCTCTCGGAGCGGGAAACCCTGACTTGCCGTCTGATCGACCGTCCCATCCGGCCGCTCTTTCCGGAGGGCTTCTACAACGAGGTGCAGGTCGTCGCCACGGTCATCTCGGTCAATCCCGAGGTCGACCCCGACATTCCGGCGATGATCGCCGTGTCGGCCGCGCTCACGATCTCCGGCATTCCGTTCAACGGGCCGATCGGCGCCTGCCGCGTGGGCTACCTGAACGGCGCCTACGTGCTCAATCCCACCGCGACGCAGCTCAAGGAATCGAAGCTCAATCTGGTGGTCGCCGGCACCGACCAGGGCGTGCTGATGGTGGAATCCGAGGCGCTCGAGCTGCCCGAGGACATCATGCTCGGCGCGGTGGTGTTCGGCCACGAGCAGATGCAAGCGGCGATCCAGGCGATCGACGAGCTCGCCGAAGTGGCGGGCAAGCCCGCCTGGGATTGGCAGCCGCCCGCGGCGAACCAGGCGCTCGTCGCGCGCGTCGCTGCGCTCGCCGAGTCCGACCTGCGCGCGGCTTTCGCGATGAAGCAGAAGCAGGCGCGCAATGCGCGGCTGGGCGAGATCCGCAAGGGCGCGCTCGCCGCGCTGGAAGCGGAGGCGAGCGCTGCCGGCACGACGCTGAACGCGAACGAGGTGAAGGACGTCTTCTTCAATCTGGAGTCGAAGATCGTGCGCAGCCAGATCCTGGACGGAGAGCCGCGCATCGACGGACGCGATACGCGCACCGTGCGGCCGATCGACATCCGCGTCGGCGTGCTGCCGCGCACGCACGGCTCGGCGCTGTTCACGCGCGGCGAGACGCAGGCCCTGGTGACCGTAACCCTCGGCACCGGGCGCGACGAGCAGATCGTCGACGCAATCACCGGCGAGTACCGCGAGCGCTTCATGCTCCACTACAACATGCCGCCCTACGCGACCGGCGAGGTCGGGCGCATGGGCCCGCCCAAGCGCCGCGAGATCGGCCACGGCAGGCTCGCCAAGCGCGCGCTCGTCGCGGTGTTGCCGACGCCGGAGGATTTTGGCTACTCGCTGCGCGTCGTCTCGGAGATCACCGAGTCGAACGGCTCCTCGTCGATGGCCTCGGTGTGCGGCGGCAGCCTCGCGCTGATGGACGCGGGCGTGCCCTCCAAGGCGCACGTCGCCGGTATCGCCATGGGCCTGATCAAGGAAGCTAACCGCTTCGCCGTGCTGACCGACATCCTCGGCGACGAGGACCATCTCGGCGACATGGACTTCAAGGTCGCCGGCACCGAGCGCGGCGTGACGGCGCTGCAGATGGACCTCAAGATCGAGTCGATCACCAAGGAGATCATGCAGGTGGCGCTCAGCCAGGCGCGCGAGGGCCGCATGCAAATCCTCGAGCTGATGAAGCGCGCCATCGAAGGCTCGCGCACCGAGCTCTCGACCTACGCGCCGCGCATCATCAAGATGAAGATCAACCCGGACAAGATCCGCGACGTGATCGGCAAGGGCGGCGTGGTGATCCGCGGCATCCAGGAGGAGACCGGCACCACCATCGAGATCGAGGACGACGGCACGATCAACATCGCCTGCGTCTCCTCGGAGGGCGGCGAGGCGGCCAGGAAGAAGATCCAGGAGCTCACCGCGGACGTCGAGGTGGGCAAGGTGTACGAGGGCACGGTGCTGCGCTTGCTCGACTTCGGCGCGATCGTGCAGCTGCTCCCCGGACGCGACGGGCTGCTGCACATCTCGCAGATCAGCCACGAGCGCGTGAACGCCGTGTCAGATCATCTCAAGGAAGGCCAGTCGGTCAAGGTGAAGGTGCTGGAGGCCGACGACAAGGGCAGGGTGCGCCTGTCGATGAAGGCGCTCAGCCAGCAGGAGACGGCGAAGCAGGGCTGAGAAAGGCCCTGCGGTCCTACTTCGCGACCTGGCGCTCGCGCATCTCGTCGAGCGTCTTGCAGTCGATGCACAGCGTCGCGGTCGGGCGCGCCTCCAGGCGCTTCAGCCCGATCTCGACGCCGCAGCTGTCGCAATAGCCGTAGTCGCTCGCGTCGATGCGCGCGATCGTCTCGTCGATCTTCTTGATGAGCTTGCGCTCGCGATCGCGGTTGCGCAGCTCGAGCGCCATGTCCGACTCCTGGCTCGCGCGATCGTTGGGGTCGGCGAACACGGTGGCCTCGTCCTGCATGGTGTGCACCGTGCGATCGATCTCCTCGGAGAGCTCGGCTTTCAGCTGCTCGAGGATCTTGCGGAAGTGCGTGCGCTGCCGGGCGTTCATGTACTCCTCGCCCTTCTTCGCAGCATAGGGCGTGAAGCCTTTTCGCGTGAGTTCGACCGCCATTTATGCAGCAACCGGAAAAAAGGAAAGGCGCTTTTTAGCAGAAAAGCCCCCCTGCGGCAAGCAAACTCTCCGGACACGCTTATGCTTGACTTTTCACCGGGTTGCGTTGCCTAGAGCGGGGCGCAAGGGTATTATGTGCCGCCATTTTCGGGGTGTGGCGCAGTCTGGTAGCGCGCTTGCTTTGGGAGCAAGATGTCGGGAGTTCAAATCTCTCCACCCCGACCAGTTTTGCGGGGACTTGCGACAGCGGGACTGCCCGTAGCTCAACCGGATAGAGCACCAGCCTTCTAAGCTGGGGGTTGTGGGTTCGAGTCCCGCCGGGCAGGCCAGAGTGCCCGTACGAAGCGCAGCGGTTTTGCAGCACAACGGTGGCCGTAGCTCAAAGGTAGAGTCCTGGATTGTGATTCCAGTTGTTGTGGGTTCGAATCCCATCGGCCACCCCAGTTTCCCGTAATGCCCGCCGCGCGCGGGCGTTTTCATTTTCAGACTGCGCTTCCTGTCTCGAGGCACCACGAAGGCGATCAGTCCGCATTCGAGGACTTGTTTGAACTGCATTCTTCTTGGCGTGTTCAAGTCTCGCAGCTACATCCTTGCGGGTCGCAACTGTCTCTATTAGGCGCATCGAGTCTTCCGCATCGCGCACCGCGTCAAGTTCTGGTGATGTGCGCGAAGCTTGCGAGCGATGCAAAGCTGCTTGCCGCCGGCTGACGACGATACCTGTCCGAGGTCAATGCAATTCCGTGGCTCGCGCTCAAACTCCATCCTGCCGGGAGGAGATGTTCGGGCGGCGATCTGTCGCGCCGAATGCACAGAGGGAAGCTAGCGTCCGACGCGCACGCCGCGCACGCAAGACCGAACGCGACGCCCGTGCGTAAGCAGGCAGTCAGAACGCGGCAAGATGAATGCGGGACTTGCCGGGCACAATTCAAATTGGTGGAGATAACCTGCAAGGAGGAGTGAATTGAACAATCCTAATTCGACCGGCACCGCCGGCACTGTCCCCAACCGATGGTTCCAGCTCGTCCTCGGCATCATCTGCATGGTGATGATCGCCAACCTGCAGTACGGGTGGACGCTGTTCGTGCATCCGATCAATGCCGCGCACGGCTGGGCGATCGCGAGCGTTCAGGTGGCGTTCGCCATTTTTGTGGCGCTCGAGACCTGGCTCACGCCGATCGAGGGCTGGATCGCCGACCGCCTCGGCCCCACGCGCGGCCCGAAGCTGGTTGTCGCAGTGGGCGGGATCCTCGTTGCGCTGGGCTGGATGGTCAACGGCAACGCCGAATCGCTCGGCATGCTGTATTTCGGCTCGGTGCTCACCGGTACCGGCGCGGGCGCGGTATACGCGACCTGTGTCGGCAACGCGGTGAAGTGGTTCCCCGATCGTCGCGGCCTGGCCGTCGGCCTGACCGCGGCCGGATTCGGCGCCGGTGCGGCGCTCACGGTGGTCCCGATCCGTCACGTGATCGCGGCGAGCGGCTACGGAACCGCGTTTTTCTGGTTCGGCCTGATCCAGGGCGGGATCATCTTCGTCCTCGCCTGGGCGATGCGCGGACCGCTCGAGGGTCAGACTCCCAGCGCGGCGAAGGTCAAGGTTGCCGTGAGCACGCGCAGCTACACGCCGGGCGAGATGCTGCAGACCGTCACCTTCTGGGTTATGTACGTCATGTTCCTGCTGGTGGCGGCGAGCGGCCTGATGGCGACTGCGCAGATCGCGTTGATCGCGAAGGACTTCGGCATCGCAAGTACGCCGGTCTTGGGAGCTGTCACCGCACTCTCGCTGGCGCTGATCGTGGACAACGTGGCGAACGGAGCCGCGCGCCCGCTGTTTGGCTGGATCTCCGACCAAATCGGCCGCGAGAACACGATGGCCATCGCGTTTGGTCTGGGCGGCATCAGCTACTGGCTGCTCGGCTCGATGGGCCACGCGCCCTGGGCGTTCGTGATCTTCGCGGCGCTCATTTTCTTGACCTGGGGCGAGATCTTCAGCCTGTTCCCGTCGACTTGCACCGACACGTTCGGGACGAAGTACGGCACGACCAACCTGAGCCTGCTGTATACGTCGAAGGGCGCGGCGGCGTTCCTCGTGCCGATCGCGAACCTGATCAAGCATTCGACCGGCAGCTGGCACATGGTGTTCGTGGTGGCTGCGGTGATGAACTTCATCGTCGTGGCGCTGGCACTCGTGGTGCTCAAGCCGCTGCGCTCGAAGCAGCTCGCCAGTGGAGGGCAGCAGCTCGCCGGCGCGACCGGCTGAGCAGAGCCAGGCGCGGCGCGTCCGGGGCGGGCGCGCCGCGCGCGCAGCAAAACCATGCGCTCGCCGGCGTACGTCGCGCCGGCGTAAACTGTCGCTCCCGCAGGAGCGCATCGGAGCCCACCGGAGGAGCGGCAAGCGGATGCACGTCGAGCGCGAGCTCAAGTTCCGGCTTGACGCGACCTCCGCTTCCCGAGTCTGGAGCCTGGTTCCCCGCTCCACGCCGGTCCGCCGGCGCGTGCTGGAAAGCGTCTATTACGACACTGCCGACCGCCGCGTACGCGCCGCGCGCGCGGCGCTGCGCCTGCGGCGCGACGGGCGCCGCTGGTTGATTTGCTTCAAGCGCGACGCCGCGCCGGCGAGCGGGCTCGCGCAACGCAACGAATGGGAAGTGGCGGTGGCACGCCGCGCCCTGGCGGTCGACGCGCTGCCGCTCGCCGAGATCCGCGCGACCGCCGGCATCGACCTGCGGTCCCTCGCGCCGCGACTCGCGCCAGTCTTCAGCACGCGCTTCACGCGCCGCTCGTCCGTGATTACGCTCGCGGGCGGGACACGGCTCGAGCTGTGCGTCGATCAAGGATATATCGCCGCCGCTCGCCGGCGCGCACCGATCCAGGAACTCGAGCTCGAGCTGGGCGTGGGGAATCTCGCGGCCATGCTCGACTTCGCCGAGCGGCTGATCGAGCCGCTGCAGCTGGACCTCGAGCCCCTCAGCAAAGCGGAGCGCGGCTACCGGCTGGCGGCCGGCGAGCGCGCCGCGCCGGTCAAGGGACGCTGGCCGTCTCTGAAGGGACGCGAGTCGGTCGAAGATACGATGCGCGCTGTGCTGGAGGCTTGCCTCGCGCAGGTGCAGGGAAACCTCTACGGCGTTGCGCACGCTGCTGCCGATCCCGAGTACCTGCACCAGCTGCGGGTCGGCATGCGGCGCATGCGCTCCGCGCTGCGCGTCTTCGAGGGGCTCGGGCCGCGCGAGGTGTTCCGCGCTCCGGCGGCGCGCCTCAAAGAGCTCATGCCCGAGCTCAGTGCAGCGCGCGATTGGGACGTGTTCTGCGCGCGGCTGGCCGCGCTCGCGAAGGCGGAAGGGCCGGATGCGCCACAGCTGGCGCGGCTGCGGCGCGTCGCGGGCAAGCGGCGCGCGGCGGCGCGCAGGACGGCGCGTGGCCTGGTGGGATCTGCGCGCATGCAACAGTTGCTCCTCGGCGTCATGCGCTGGATGCACCAGGCTCCCTGGCGCACGCACGGCGCGGCTCAGCGTAGGTCGCTGCGATCGCTTGCCCGCTACGCCGGGCGTGCGCTGGCTCGCCAGGAGCGCAGGCTCTTGAGCGAGGGCGAGAAGGTCGACTGGACGGACGCGTCGCAGCGCCACCGGCTGCGCATCCGGGTCAAGCGCTTGCGCTACGCCTGCGAGCCGTTCGCTGCGCTCTACGGGCGCGCCCGAGTGCGGCGCTACCTCGAGCGCCTCGAGTCGCTGCAGTACATCCTCGGCGAGCTGAACGACATCGCCGTCGGTCGCCGGCTGCTCGCGGAGCTGCGTGGCGGCCGCGGCGATCCGGGGGCGGAGTTCATGCGCGGCTGGTTCGCCGGCCGCGAGGAGCGCCTGGTTTCTCAGCTCGAGGGCGTCTGGGGCGCCTGGCGGAAGACCGGGTCGCCCTGGTGAGCGGCAGCTGTTCGCGCTCGAGGAGGAACACGTGCTCCGGCCCGGCGCTCGTCTCGAGCCAGAGGAACGGCAGCGACGGAAATGACTTCTCCAGCGCGCGCCGGTTGTGGCCGATCTCGCACACCAGTAGCCCGCCGGGAGCGAGGTGCGCATGCACCTCGGCGAGGATGCGGCGCACGAAATCCAGGCCATCCGCGCCTCCGGCGAGCGCCGCGCGCGGCTCGTGCCGGTATTCTGGCGGCAGCGTGCGCATCGAGGCCGCCTTGACGTAGGGCGGGTTGCTGACGATCAGGTCGTAGCGCCGGCCGCGCAACTGCGCGAAGAGGTCGGAGCGCACGAGGCGCACGCGCCGCCCGAGGCGGTAGCGCGCGACGTTGCACCGCGCCACGGCGAGCGCGTCGACGGACAGGTCGGACGCGTCGACCTGCGCGGCAGGGAAGCGCTTCGCGAGCAGCACGGCCAGGCAGCCGGAGCCGGTGCACAGGTCGAGCGCGCTGCGCACCCTGCGCGGCAGCCACGGCTCGAGCCCGGTGCGCAGCAGCTCCGCGATGAACGAGCGCGGCACGATGACGCGGCGGTCGACGTAGAAGCGGTGCGCGCCGAGCCATGCCTCGTGAATGAGATAGGGCGCGGGCACGCGCGTACGGATCCTGCGCTCGAGCAACGACTCGAGACGAGCGCGCTCGGCCGCGGAAAGTCGGCGGTCGACTGCCCCGCGCGGTAAATCGAAAGGCAACTTCAGGACGTGCAACGTCAGGAGCACCGCCTCGTCGTGCGCACTGTGCGTGCCGTGGCCGAAGCGCAGGCGCGCGCGTTGCATGCGGCGCGTCGCGGCGCGAATGAATTCGCCGACGGTGAGCGGGGCGGGCACGTGCGGCGCCGCTCAGGGCAGCAGAGCGCGCAGCGTATCGAGGTAGATGCGCGGCAGCTGCTCGAGGACCTCGAGGTCGATGTTCTCGTTCAGCTTGTGGATCGTGGCGTTCGGCGGACCCAGCTCCACGACCTGGGGACAGATGGCGGCGATGAAGCGGGCATCCGAGGTTCCGCCCGTGGTCGAGAGCTCTGGCGTGCGCCCGGTGTTGGCCCGGACGGCGCGCTTCACCGCATCGACCAGCTCGCCCGGCGGCGTAATGAAGGGATTGCCCGAGAGGGTCCACTGCAGCTCGTAGTCCAGCCCGTGGCGCCGCAGGACCGCCTCGAAGCGCTCACGCAGCGATGCCTCGGGGCTCGACGGTCCGAAGCGGAAATTGAAGTCGAGCTCGAGCGAGCCCGGGATGAGATTCGTCGCGCCGACGCCGGCGTGCACGTTGGACACCTGCCAGGCGGTCGGCGGGAAGAACCCGTCGCCCTCGTCCCAGCGGGTCGCGACCAGCTCGGCGAGCGCCGGCGCGAGCAGGTGAATGGGATTGCGGCCGAGATGCGGGTAGGCGATGTGCGCCTGCGTGCCGCGCACCGTAAGGCGACCGGAAAGCGAACCGCGGCGACCGTTCTTGATCATGTCGCCGAGCAGCGCGACCGAAGAGGGCTCGCCCACGATGCAGTAGTCCAGCCGCTCGCCGCGCTGCTTGAGCAGCTCGACCACCCGCGCGGTACCGTCGATGGAGGGACCCTCCTCGTCGGAGGTGAGGAGCAGCGCGAGCGAGCCCTTATGCGACGGCCGCTCCCTGACGAAGGACTCGACCGCCACGACGAACGCCGCGATCGAGGACTTCATGTCCGCCGCCCCGCGCCCGTACAGCTTGCCGTCGCGCAGCGCCGGGATGAAGGGATCGGAAATCCACTGCTCGAGGGGGCCGGGCGGCACCACGTCGGTGTGCCCGGCAAAGCAGACGAGCGGACGCCCGCTACCGTGCCGTGCCCAAAGATTGCTGACTTCGCCGTAGCGCAGGTGCTCGCAGGCGAAGCCCGCGGCTTCGAGGCGCTGCGCAATGAGCGCCTGGCATCCGCCGTCCTCTGGCGTGACCGAGCGGCGTCCGATCAGCGCCCTGGCGAGTTCGAGAGGGTTTTCCAATTCGCGCGCGGCGTCAGGACGTCATGTCGATCTTGATGTCGCTGAACGTGTCGCTTTCTGCATTGGCGAACGGGTTCTGCGACGGCTCCGCAGCCGGCGCCTTTTGCCCGGGGAGCGGCGCCGAGCCGGCATTGCCTGCCGTGATGTCGCCCGCGATCGCCTGGTTGATCAGCCACAGCATGTTGGTCGCCGAATCGGCGTTCGAGATCGCCTCTTCCTGCGTGATCTTGCCGTCCATGAACAGCTTGAACAGCGCCTGCTCGAAGGTCTGCGAGCCCGGCGACAGGCTCTTTTCCAGCGCCTCCTTGATCTCGCCGATCTCGCCCTTCTCGATCAGCTCCTGGATATGGCGCGTGTTGACCAGGATCTCCACCGCGGCGGAGCGCATGCCGGACTTGGTGCGCACCAGGCGCTGCGAAACGATCGCCTGCAGCGTGGCTCCCAGGTCGAGCAGCAGCGTCGGCCGGTTCTCGAGCGGGTAGAAGTTGATGATCCTGTTCATCGCATGGTAGCTGTTGTTGGCGTGCAGCGTCGCGAGGCACAGGTGGCCGGACTGTGCGTACGCGAGCGCCATCCCCATCGTGTCGCGATCGCGGATCTCGCCGATCAGGATGCAGTCCGGCGCCTGGCGCATCGCGTTCTTGAGCGCGATGCCGTACGTCTTGCTGTCGGTGCCGATCTCGCGCTGGTTAACGATCGACTTGCGGTTCTGGAAAATGAACTCGACCGGATCCTCGAGCGTCAGGATGTGGCCCGACTGCTGGCCGTTGCGGTAGTCGAGCATCGCGGCGAGCGAGGTGGATTTGCCGGCGCCGCTGGCGCCGACCATGAGCAGCAGCCCGCGCTTGCGCATGATGATGTCCTTCGTCACCTCCGGCAGCCCGAGCGTATTTAGCGGCGGAATCTCGCCGGGAATGTAGCGCACGACGACGGCGGGCGACCCCTTCTGCCGGAACGCGCTGATGCGGAAGCTGCCGACGCCCTCCAGCGTGAACGCGGTGTTCAGCTCCATCTCCTCCTCGAAGTCGCGGATCTGGCGCTCGCTCAGGACTTCGTACAGCAGCTGCTTGACCGTGTCCGCGCTCATGATGGTCTGGTTGACCGGCATGGCGACGCCTTCGATCTTGATGTTGATCGGCGCGCCCACCGAGAGGAACAGGTCGGAGGCCTTTTTCTCGGCCATCACCTGAAACAGGCGTTTCATCGCGGACATGGCTTTCCCCCTAGGCACGCATCAACGCAGGACTTCAATCTCCGCGCAGCAGCTCATTCAGGCTGGTTTTCGCGCGCGTCTTCGCGTCGACGCGCTTGACGATAACCGCACAATACAGGCTGTAACTGCCGTCCACCGAGGGCAAAGTACCCGGGACGACCACCGATCCCGACGGAATCCTGCCGTAGGTGACCTGGCCACTCGCCCGGTCCAGGATCCGGGTGCTCTGTCCGAGGAACACGCCCATCGAGATGACGCTGTTCTCCTCGACAATCACGCCTTCGACCACCTCCGAGCGCGCGCCGATGAAGCAGTTGTCCTCGACGATGACCGGATTGGCCTGCAGCGGCTCGAGCACGCCGCCGATGCCGACTCCGCCCGAGAGGTGCACGTTCTTGCCGATCTGCGCGCACGAGCCGACGGTGGCCCAGGTGTCCACCATCGTCCCCTCGTCGACGTAGGCGCCGATATTCACGTAGGAGGGCATCAGCACGACGTTGCGCGCCACGAAGGCGCCGCGCCGCGCCATCGCCGGCGGCACCACGCGGAAGCCTCCGGCGGCGAACTCGGACGCGCCGTAGCCGGCGAACTTGGCCGGCACCTTGTCGTAATAGCGCGTCGCGCCGCCCTCGAGCAGCCGGTTGTCCTCGATGCGGAACGAGAGCAGCACCGCCTTCTTGAGCCACTGGTGCGTCACCCATTCGGCGCCGGATTTCTCCGCCACCCGCAGGCGCCCCGCGTCCAGGCCGGCAATCGCGAATTCGACCGCCTCCCTGAGCGCCTTGGATGCGTTCGCGGGATTCAGCGAGGCGCGGCTCTCCCAGGCTTCGTCAATCGTCTTGCGTGCCGATACCATTTCGTCCTCAGAGCGTGCGGGCGAAGCTGTTTATGCGTGCGATCGCTTCTACGCACTCGGCGAGGGGAGCGACCAGCGCGATGCGCACCCGGTCCTTGCCGGGGTTCTCGCCCTGCGCGGTGCGGGCGAGATAACTTCCCGGCAGGACGAGTACATTATATTCATGCTGCAGACGGCGGGCGAACTCGCAATCGTCGATCGGCGTGCGCATCCACAGGTAGAAGCCTCCTTCCGGCCGGTACGCCGCCAGCGGCGGGCGCAGCTCGGCAAGCGCCGCGGCGAACTTCTCCGCGTACAGGCGCCGGTTCTCGCGCACATGCTGCTCGTCGTTCCAGGCGGCGATCGAGGCGCGCTGCACCGGCAGGCTCATCGCCGATCCATGATAGGTGCGGTACAGCAGGAAGCTCTTCAGCAGCGCGGCGTCGCCGGCCACGAAGCCCGAGCGCATGCCGGGGACGTTGGAGCGCTTGGACAGGCTCGAGAACACGACCAGGCGCGCGAAGTCGTTGCGCCCGAGCTGCCGGGCGGCCTGCAGCCCGCCGAGCGGCGGATGCGCCTCGTCGAAGTACAGCTCGGAGTAGCACTCGTCGGAGGCGATCACGAAACCATGGCGGTCGGCGAGCGCGAACAGCGTGCGCCAGTCCTCGAGGCGCATCACGCTGCCGCTCGGGTTGGCCGGCGAGCAGGCGTACACGAGCTGCACGTCGCGCCACGTGCTCTCGGCCAGCGCGTCGAAGCGCATTCTGAACCCGCTTTGCTCCGTCGCGTTCAGATACACGGGGTTGGCGCCCGCCAGCAGCGCGGCGCCCTCGTAGATCTGGTAGAACGGATTGGGGCACGCGACCTTGGCTCCCGGACGGTCCGGATCGATGATCGCCTGGGCGAAGGCGAACAGCGCTTCGCGCGAGCCGTTGACCGGCAGCACCTGCGTAGCAGGGTCGAGCGCGGGCAGGCTGTAGCGCCGCGCGACCCAGCCGGCGATCGCCGCGCGCAGCTCGGGCGTGCCCGCGGTAGCCGGGTAGACTGACAGGCCTTCGAGCGCATCTGCCAGCGCGCGGCGCACCAGCTCCGGAGTGGCGTGCTTGGGCTCGCCGATGGAAAGATTGATCGGGCGCAGCCGCTCGTTCGGCGCGACGCCTTGCATCAGGGCGCGCAGCTTCTCGAAGGGGTAGGGCTGCAGCACCCCGAGACGCGGATTCATCGCCGCTGCCAGCCGCGCTTGCGGTGCTCCGCCACCACCGTCGTGAAGATGCCGCCGCGCACGTTGAAGCGCGCGGCGAGCCGAGCGTAGCGCGGGCGCAGCGCGCCCACCAGGTCGTCCAGAATGCGGTTGGTCACCGCCTCGTGGAACGCACCCTCGTCGCGGTACGACCACACGTAAAGCTTGAGCGATTTCAGTTCCACGCACAGCCGGTCGGGCACGTACTCCAGGTCGAGCGTCGCGAAATCGGGTTGCCCGGTCATCGGACACAGGCAGGTGAACTCCGGTATCTGCATTTGGATGCTGTAATCGCGCCCAGGCGACGGATTGGGAAACGTCTGCAGACGTTTGCTCGGACGGGAGGGCATCTCGAAGGCGCGCGCTGAGCGGGAAAAACGCGCGAAGATGGTATCATAGCGTGCGATTTTTCCGCGCTCGTTTCCTCTCGACGCGGGCAGATTTTTTCGACTCGGTTCTCGACTCAGACAACAAGTCCGTGCGCCTCACGCAGATCAAGCTCTCCGGGTTCAAGTCGTTCGTCGATCCAACCTCGATTCAGGTCCCCGGCCAGCTGGTCGGCATCGTCGGCCCCAACGGCTGCGGCAAGTCCAACGTCATCGATGCGGTGCGCTGGGTGCTCGGGGAGACGCGCGCCTCGGTGCTGCGCGGTGATTCGATGCAGGACGTGATCTTCAACGGCTCGGTGAACCGCACGCCGCTCGCGCGCGCGAGCGTCGAGCTGATCTTCGACAACTCGCAGGGACGAGCCGCGGGGCGGTGGGCGCAGTACGCGGAGATCTCGGTGCGGCGCGTCCTGCAGCGTGACGGCGAATCGTCGTACTTCGTCAACAATGTGCACGTCAGGCGGCGCGACATCACCGACATGTTCCTCGGCACGGGCCTGGGTCCGCGCGCCTACGCCATCATCGAGCAGGGGATGATTTCGCGCGTGATCGAGGCGAGGCCCGAAGACCTGCGCGTATTCCTCGAGGAGGCCGCGGGCGTCTCGAAGTACAAGGAGCGCCGCCGCGAGACCGAGAGCCGGCTCTCGGATACGCGCGAGAACCTCGCGCGGGTGACCGATATCCGCCTCGAGCTCGGCGCGCAGATCGATAAGCTCCAGGCGCAGGCCGAGGTGGCCGGGCGCTATAACGAATACCAGTCGGAACTGCAGCTCAAACAGCACTTGCTCTGGTACCTGCGGCGGCGCGACGCCGCCACGGAGCGCGAGCGCCATGCGCAGGAGGTGGTGCGCACGGGCAACGAGCTGGAGGCGGAAACCGCGCGCCTGAGGGAGGTGGAGGCGCGGCTCGAGGCCGCGCGCAGCGCGCATTACCAGGCGGGCGACGCCATGAACGGTGCGCAGGCCGCGCTGTACGCGGCGAATGCCGAAGTGGCGCGGCACGAATCGGAGCTGCGCTACGCGGAGGAGAGCCGCCAGCGCTTGGAGAGCCAGCACACCGAGCGCCAGACGCAGCTCGGCTCCTGGCGCGAACAGCGCTCGCAGCTCACGCAGGCGCTGCACATGTGGGCGGCGCGCGCAACGGGCGCAAAGCAGCGCGTCGCGGAGACGCAGGAGCGCCTCACGCAGGAAAACGCGAAGCTGCCCGAGGCGGAGCAGGCCTTCCGCGCGGCGCAGGAGCGGCTAAACGAAGCGCGTGGCGCGGTCATGCAGGCCGACGGCCGGCTGCAGCTCGAGCAGAGCAACCTCGCGCACCTGGAGGGCAGCGTGCGCGCGCTCGAGCAGCGACGCGAGCGCGCGCAGGCCGAGCTCGGCGCGCTCGCGCAGCCCGACGCGGCCGCGCTCGGTGGGCTCGAGCAGCGGCACGCCGCCCTGGACGCCGCGATCCGCGAGGCGCAGGCGGGGCTCGAGTCGCTGCAGGGCGAATGCGCCGCGCAGGAACAGCGGCAGGCTGCCGCGGCGGCGCACGTGGCCGACGCTACACGCGGGGCGACCGCAACCGAGGCGCAGCTCGCCACACTGCGCCAGATCCAGGCGGCGGCGGAGGACAACGCGCCGCTGCACGGCTGGCTCGAACGCCATGGGCTCACGGGGCTGCCGCGCCTGTGGCAAAAGCTGCGTATCGAGCAGGGCTGGGAGACGGCGGTCGAGGCCGTGCTGCGCGAGCGCCTGCACGCGATCGAGCTTACGGACGCCGGACACATGGGGCGCATCGCGGCGGACCAGCCGCCGGTCAAGGCGAGCCTGTACCTGCGCGGCAATGGAGCGGCTGCGTCCCAGCTGGAGGGCCATGCGGCGCTTGCCTCGAAAGTGCACGCGACCGACCCCCTCATCGGGGGGGCGGTGGAGGACTGGTTCGCGGGCGTGTACGCGATCGAGGCCGATCCCGATGACGCGGCGCGCGGCCGCATGCCGGCGGAGGCGGTGTTCGTCAATCGCGCGGGCCACCAGTTCACGCGCCATACGGTCAGCTTTCACGCCCCCGATCCGGTCGACGCCGGGTTGCTCGCGAGGCAGGCCGAGATCGAAGCTCTCGAGGCGCGCTATCCGGAGCTCGAGGCACGGCTCGCCGCCGCGCGCGCGGCGCTCGAATCCGAGGAAGCTGCGCTCGCCGAGCGTCAGCAGGCGCTCGAACAGGCGCGCGATGAGATCGCGCGCCTGGAGCGCGAGCGCCATGACGCGCAGATCGAGCTGCTCAAGCTCGGCCAGGCGCAAGAGCGCGTCCGGGAACGCAGCACGCAGATCGGCAGCGAAATGGAGGAAATAGCACGCGAAGCGGCGCGCGACGCCGAGCGCCTGCTCGCAAGCAGGACAGCGGTCGAGCGCGTTGCGCAGGAGATCGCGGCCGCGCGCAGCGACCTGGAGTCGGTCAAGGCGGCGCACCTGGCGGCCGAGACGGCGCTCGCCGGGCAGCGGCTCGCGACACAGCAGGCCGAACGCGGCGCCCAGGACGCGCTGTTCGGCGAGCGCGAGTGCGCGTCGAAGATCACCGAAATCGACGGCTCGGTGCGCGTCATCGACCAGCAGATCGAGCGCGCCGAAGCCGAGATCGGACGGCTCACAGAGGAGCTCGCCCAGGATCCCATCCCGCAGGTGCGCGCAATGCTGGATGCTGCCGTCGAGGCGCGCATCGCCTGCGAGGCGCGGCTCGCCGAAGCGCGCAACATCGTCGAGCAAGCCGCCACCGCGCTGCGCGGCCTGGAGGAGGCTCGCCTGCACGCGGAGAGCCGCATCATCCCCCTGCGCGAGCGCGTCGGCGAGCTGCGTCTGAAGGAGCAGGCGGCGCAGATCAACCACGACCAGTTCGCCGAGCAGCTGCGTTCGGCCGACGCGGACGAGGCGCGCCTCGCCGCGGAGGCGGAGCGCGCGCCGCGCCCCTCGACACTGCAGGGGGAGATCACGCGGCTGACGCAGGCGATCGCCGAGCTGGGGGCGGTGAACCTCGCCGCGCTCGAAGAGCTGCGCAGCAGTACGGAGCGCAAGGGCTTCCTCGATTCGCAGGCGGGCGACCTGGAGGAAGCCGTGGCAACCCTGGAGGACGCAATCCGGCGCATCGACCGTGAGACGCGCGAGCTGCTGCGCGAAACCTTCGACAGCGTCAATCGGCATTTCGACTCGCTGTTTCCGGCGCTATTCGGCGGCGGCGAGGCGAAGCTCATCATGACCGGCGAGGAGATCCTGGACGCCGGCGTCCAGGTGATGGCGCAGCCGCCCGGCAAGCGCAACAGCTCGATTCACCTGCTGAGCGGCGGGGAGAAGGCGCTCACGGCGATTGCCTTGGTGTTCTCGATGTTCCAGCTGAACCCCGCGCCGTTCTGCCTGCTCGACGAGGTCGATGCGCCGCTCGACGACAGCAATACGGTTCGCTTTTGCGACCTGGTGCGCAAGATGGCCGCGCAGACGCAGTTCCTGTTCATCAGCCACAACAAGCTGACGATGGAGCTGGCCGAGCAGCTGATCGGCGTGACGATGCCCGAATCGGGCGTCTCGCGCGTCGTAGCAGTGGACATCGACGAGGCGCTGCGCATCCGGGAGGAGCTGGCCGCCTGAGCGCGCGCACGCCATGACGGATTTCCAGCTCGGCCTGCTCGCGGTGGGCGCGCTCGCTGTGGTCGGCGTCGTCGTCTACAACAAGGTTCAGGAGCGCGCCGTGCGGCGCAGGGCCGAGCAGGCCTTCGGATCGGAGCACGCGGACGCGCTGCTCGGCGATCCTTCGCAGCGGCGCGAACCCACGCTGGAGCCGGTGCACCGCAAGTCCGAGCGCGAGGGCGTGGACGAACACCAGGCATTGCCGGACCCGCGCCTCGACTACATTATCGAGCTGCAGTGCAGGCAGCCCGTGCCGGGGGCCGTCTTCCTCGAGCACTGGGCTGGGCTCGAGCACAGGTTCGGATGGCGCGCGCTCGCGGCCCGCACCGCGCAAGGCGGGGCGTGGCACAAGGTCGCGCCGGGCGAGCGCGACGGCTACGAACGCTTTCGGGCGGCGCTGCAGCTGGTGTCGCGCGCCGGGGTGACGAGCGAGGCAGAGCTGATCGAGTTTCGCTCCGAAGTGGAGAACATCGCGGCACGTCTCGGCGCGACGGCCGAGGCGCCGGAGATGAAGCAGGCATTGGAGTCCGCGCGCGATACGGACCGCTTTTGCGCCGATGCGGACATTCAGGTCGTATTCCATCTCGTCCCGCCCGCCGGAAGCGGCTTCGTGGCGCAGCAGGTCGATGCCGCGGCCTCCGCGGCCGGTTTCTCGCAGGGCAGCGACGGCCGGCGCGCGCTGCGCGACGCCCGGGGTGGTGTTCTGTACGAGCTTGCGCAGCACGGCGGGGAGGAAGGCGTCGCCGCCGGCCTCAGCCTGGCGCTCGACGTTCCGCACGTCGCCGACCTGCGCAGGACCTTCGAATCGATGGTGCGCTGCGCGCGCCAGCTCGCCGACACGCTCGGCGCATCGCTCGTCGACGACAACGGCCGGGCGCTCGACGAGCGCGCGCTGGCGGCGATCGGCGGCCAGCTCGACGCGGTGCGCCGCGCGCTGGAGGAGCGCGGCCTGCCGCCCGGCGGGGCGCTGGCCGCCCGCCTATTCGCGTGAGTTGATCGTCGGCATGACGGCCGGCAAATCGCCGCGCGATCGGGCGGCCTTCCTGCGGCGCGAGATCGAGCGCCATAACCGCCTGTATTACGTTCTCGACCAGCCTGAGATCACCGACGCGGAGTACGACCGCCTGTTCGAGGAGCTGGTTGCGCTCGAGCGCGAGCACCCCGAGCTCGCCGGCCCGGACTCCCCGACCCAGCGCGTCGGAGCGCCGCCGCTGAAGGAGTTCGCCGAGGTCAGGCACCGCACACCCATGCTGTCCCTAGCCAACGCGTTCGACGACGAGGAGGTGCGTGCCTTCGACCGGCGCGTGCGGGAAGGGCTGGACGTGCAGACGGTCGAGTACGCCACTGAGCCGAAATTCGACGGCCTGGCGGTTAGCCTGAGCTATCGCGACGGCGTGTTCACGCAGGGTGCGACGCGAGGCGACGGAGCGACCGGCGAGGACGTGACGCCGAATCTGCGCACGGTGCGCTCGCTGCCGCTGCGCTTGCCGGAAGGGCCCGACACGAAGGACCTGGAGGTACGCGGCGAGGTGGTGATGTTCAAGCGCGATTTCGATGCCTTGAACGAGCGCCAGCGGCGCGCCGGCGCCAAGGAGTTCGCCAATCCGCGCAATGCCGCGGCGGGCGGTCTGCGGCAGCTCGATTCGCGCGTTACCGCGAGCCGTTCGCTGCACTTTTTCGCCTACGCGGTCGGCGAAGCCCCGGGCGCGCGCTGGTCGACGCACGCCGAGACGCTCGATCGGCTCGCCGAGCTCGGCTTCAGCGTCACGGCGGAACGCGACGTCGTGCAGGGCGCGGATGGCCTGCTGCAGTATTTTGCACGCATCGGCAGGAAACGCGAGCGCCTGCCGTACGGCATCGACGGCGTCGTGTACAAGGTCAACCGGCTGGACTGGCAGCGACGCCTCGGGTTCGTATCGCGCGCACCGCGCTTTGCGCTGGCGCACAAGTATCCGGCGGAAGAGCAGGCGACCGAAGTGCTCGACATCGAGGTCCAGGTCGGGCGTACCGGCGCGCTCACGCCGGTCGCGCGCCTGAAGCCGGTGCAGGTCGGGGGCGTGACGGTGAGCAACGCGACGCTGCACAACGAGGACGAATTGCGCCGCAAGGACGTGCGCATCGGCGACACGGTGGTGGTGCGGCGCGCAGGCGACGTCATCCCGGAGGTGGTGTCGGTGCGCACGGAGCGGCGTCCGGCCAACGCGCGCATCTTCCATATGCCGAAGAAGTGCCCGGTATGCGGATCTGCGGTCGTCAGGAGCGAGGACGAGGCAGTCGCGCGCTGCTCGGGGGGGTTGTACTGCCCCGCGCAGCGCAAGCAAGCGCTGCTGCACTTCGCCAGCCGCCGCGCCATGGACATCGAGGGATTGGGCGAGAAGCTGGTCGACCAACTTGTGGACGCGGACATCGTGCGTACCCCCGCGGACGTCTTCGGCCTCTCGGCCGCGCGGCTCGGCGGGCTCGAGCGCATGGGCGAGAAGTCCGCGGCCAACCTGGTCGCCGCGATCGAGAAGGCCAAGGACACGACACTCGCGCGCTTCATCTTCGCGCTCGGGGTGCGCAACGTCGGCGAGAGCACCGCGCGCGATCTCGCGCGCCACTTCGGCAGCCTGGAACGCCTCATGCGCGCGAGCGAGGAGGAGCTGCAGGCGGCGCCCGACGTCGGGCCCGTCGTGGCGCGCTCGATCCACGACTTCTTCAAGGAGCCGCACAACCGCGAGGTCATCGCCAAGCTGCGCCGCGCGGGCGTCGGCTGGGAGGAGACCGCGGGGGCGCCGGCGCGGCCGGAGGATGAGGTCAAGACCTTCGTGCTGACCGGAACGCTGCAGGGTATTACGCGCGACGAGGCGCGCGAGCGCATTGAAGCGAAGGGACATAAAGTGGCATCGTCCGTGTCGCGCAAGACGTCTTTTGTCGTGGCAGGCAGCGACCCCGGCAGCAAGCTCGACAAGGCGCGCGAGCTCGGCGTGCCGGTGCTGGACGAGGACGCCTTCGTTGACCTTCTCAAGAGGCTATGACACGCATGCAAACCAAGCTCAGAAAGGCGGTGTTTCCGGTCGCGGGATTGGGCAGCCGCTTCCTGCCGGTCACCAAGGCGAGCCCCAAGGAGATGCTGCCGATCGTCGACAAACCGCTCATTCAGTATGCGGTCGAGGAAGCGGCGGCGGCCGGAATCACGGAAATGATCTTCATCACGGGACGCAACAAGCGCGCCATCGAAGACCATTTCGACAAGGCCTACGAGCTGGAAACCGAGCTGGAGCTGAAGGGCAAGCACAAGCTGCTCGACATGGTGCAGGGCGTGCTGCCGGACAACTGCCGCTGCATCTACATCCGCCAGGCCGAGCCGCTCGGCCTGGGGCATGCCGTACTGTGCGCAGCGCCGGTGGTGGGGCAGGAGCCCTTCGCGGTCCTGCTCGCCGACGAGCTGATGGATGCCGATCCTCCGGTGACGGCGCACATGGCCGAGCGCTTCGCGCGCGAGGCTTGCTCCCTGCTCGGAGTTGCCGAAGTCGCGCGCGAGCAGACCGGCAACTACGGCATCGTGAGCGTGGAGGACGCGCAGGCCGAGCTGTCCCGGGTGCGATCGATCGTGGAGAAGCCGGCGCCGGAGGAAGCGCCATCACGGCTGGCGGTGGTCGGTCGCTACGTCCTGACGCCCCGGATCTTCGATCTGCTGGCGCAGGCCAAGCCCGGTCGCGGGGGCGAGCTGCAGCTCACCGACGCGATCGCGGCGCTACTCGCCGAGGAGCGAGTGATGGCGATGCGACTCCCCGGCAAGCGTTACGATTGCGGCTCGAAGCTCGGCTACCTCAAGGCTTCGGTGGAGTTCGGAGTGCGGCACCCGGAGATCGGGCGCGAATTCGCGCGCTATCTCGCGGAGCGAAAGGGCTAGGCCTTATACTTGCGTATTTTAGCGTTCCCTAATATACGCGCGGGAGAGAGCAGATGGCAGACAAGCTGATGATCGTCATGGTGAATACGGACCCGAGGAACGGGGCCGAGCTGGGCGCACCGTTCTTCCAGGCAACCGTCGCCGCGGCGATGGAATACGACGTCGAAGTGATACTGACCGGGCGCGCAGGCGAGCTCGCCGTCAAGGGCGTGGCGGAGAAGCTGCACGTCAAGGAAGGCTCGCCTAAGAGCGTCTACGACTTCATCAAGGACGCGCACGAGGCGGGCGTGAAGTTCAAGGTCTGCACCCCGACGCTGGAGCTCTGGGGCGAGGACCTGATTCCCGAGATCGAGGAAACCGTAGGCGGAGCCTACGTGATCTCGCAGGCGATGGACGACGACGTCGTCACCTTCACATACTGAGAATGCCCGACGCTGCGGCGGCCTGGGACTTCCTCGAGAACTCGGAGCTGGTCGCCGGCGCCGAAGAGGTGCAGGCGGCGCTGCACCGCCTGGCGGCCGAGATCGAGCGGCGGCTCGCCGCGGCCTATCCGCTGGTCGTCGCGGTCATGGGCGGGGCGGTTGTGTTCGCCGGACAGCTGCTGCCGCTGCTGCGCTTTCCGTTGGATTTCGAGTACATCCACGCGACGCGCTACGGTGCGGCGACCGCGGGCGGAGGCCTGGACTGGCGCGTCGCACCCAGCGACAGCGTGCGCGGCCGCACCGTGCTGGTGCTCGACGATATCCTGGACGGTGGGCAGACGATGCACGCCATCCGCGAACGACTGCTCGCGCAAGGCGCCGCGACGTTCCTGTGCGCGGTGCTGGTCGACAAGGCGCTCGGACGTCCCAAGCCGATACGCGCGGACTTCGTCGGGCTGCACATCGCCGACCGCTTCGTGTTCGGCTGCGGCATGGACGCCCGGGGCTACTGGCGCAACCTGCCCGAAATCCGCGCAATGAAGGAGCACCCGTGATCGGCATTCTCGGCGGCAGCGGCCTGTCGCGGCTGGAGAACCTGGAGGTGTCCGCCCGCAAGGTGGCGCGCACGCCCTACGGCGAACCGTCCGGCCCGCTGGCTATGGGCAGCCTGCGCGGCCGCGAGATCGTTTTTCTCGCGCGCCACGG
Source organism: uncultured Pseudomonadota bacterium (assembly GCA_963739205.1). Taxonomy (GTDB): domain Bacteria; phylum Pseudomonadota; class Gammaproteobacteria; order Burkholderiales; family SG8-39; genus DAHVFK01. The sequence continues at coordinate 438,056 of CAVTZJ010000005.1, forward strand.
CTACGGGCACACCTTCGCGCCGCACGAGGTGAACTATCGCGCCAACCTCTGGGCGCTGAAAGAGCACGGCGTGCGCGAGGTGGTGTCGATTGCCTCGGTGGGGGGCATCCGCGCGGATCTCGGCCCGGGAGCGCTCGTGCTTCCCGACCAGATCATCGACTACACCTGGGGACGCGGCGCCACCTACTTCGAGGGGGCGGATGCGCCCGTCACGCATATCGATTTCACGGAGCCGTATACCGCGGCGACGCGCGAGCGAATCCGCCGCGCCGCGCAGGCCTGCGGCGAGCCGGTCGTCGACGGAGGCGTATACGGCGCCACGCAGGGTCCGCGCCTGGAGACCGCCGCCGAGATCAACCGCATGGAGCGCGACGGCGCCGACATGGTCGGCATGACCGGCATGCCGGAGGCCGTGCTGGCGCGCGAGCTCGGCCTGGCCTATGCGGCGATCGCGGTCGTCGCCAACTACGCGGCGGGGCGCGGCGACAGCGCGCGCGGCGTTTCGCTCGAGCGCATCGACGCCGTGCTGGAGGAGGCGATGGGCCGCGTGCGCAAGATCGTCGAAACACTGGTCGAGACATGATCCGTCCGGTGCTCAGGATGGGCGATCCGTGCCTGCTGTCGGTCGCGCGGCCGGTGGAGCGCTTCGGCACGCCGCAGCTCGCGGAGCTGCTCGCCGACATGCGCGACACCATGGCGCATCTGAACGGCGCCGGACTCGCGGCGCCGCAGATCGGCGTCGGGCTGCGGGTGGTGATCTTCGGCGTGCGCGGCAACCCGCGCTATCCAGGCGTAGAGGAAGTGCCGGATACGGTCCTGATCAACCCGGTGATCACGCCGCTGTCGGACGAGCTGGAGGAGGGCTGGGAAGGATGCCTCTCCGTGCCTGGAATGCGCGGGCTGGTGCCGCGCCTCCGCCACCTGCGCTACTCGGGCTACGACGAGCAGGGGCGCACCTTCGAGCGTGTGGTGCAGGGTTTCCACGCCCGGGTGGTGCAACACGAGTGCGACCACCTCGACGGGATTCTCTACCCGATGCGCATCCGGGATTTCACCAAATTCGGATTTGTCGACGCGCTGTTCCCCGAGGACGACCTGCCTCCCGAGGAATGAGCGCCGGCTAGAGCTGCAGGTCCTGCAGCAGGTTCTGCTCCAGACGCAGCACCGTCTTGGCGTCGGCCAGGACCTGGCCGGAAACCAGGAACACGTCTTCCGCGCGATCGCCGAGCGTGTTGATCTTGGCGCTGTGCAGGTTGACCCGGTAAGTGCCGAGCGTGCGCGCGACGCGGTACAGCAGGCCCGGCCGGTCGCTCGCCACGATCGACAGCACGTGATAGGTGCCGCGCTCGTCGGGACGGATATCGACCGTCGGCGAGATCGGGAAATGCCGTACGCGGCGCGAGACGCGGCCGCTGCGCGGCGGCCCGAGCGGCGCCGGCGATTCGAGCTCCTCGGCGAGCTCCTTTTCGATCCGGCTGATCATGTCGCGATAGTGAACGCCCTGGCCGTCGCCCATCACGGAGAAGCTGTCCAGCGCGTAGCCGTGCTTCGTGGTGTGGATCTTGGCCTCGACGATGTCGAAATTGCTGCGGTCGAAATAGCCGCATATGCGGGCGAAAAGCGCCTCGCGGTCGGGGGTGTAGATCATCACCTGCAGACCTTCGCCGAACGGTGCCAGGCGCGCGCGCACTACAGGCTTCGGGCTGTCGACGCGGAAATGCAGATTGCGCGTCTGCCAGGCGATCTCCTGCGGATCGTGGCGCAGGAAATACATCGTATCGAGCTGCGCCCAAAGCCTGTCCTTGACGCTCTCGGACAGCGCGTACAACCGCAGCAGACGCACCGCCTCGGCCTGCTTTTCCGCGAGCGCGGCATCGAGCTGGAGGATTTCGCCGGTCAGCACCCGCCGCGTCGCGCGGAACAGGTCCTCCAGCAGCTTTGCCTTCCAGGCGTTCCACACCTTCGGACTCGTGCCCCGGATATCGGCCACCGTCAGCAGGTACAGCGCCACCAGGTTTCGTTCGCTGCCAACCTTCTGCGCGAAGGCGTGCACGACCGCCGGGTCGTGCACGTCCTGCTTCTGGGCGACGCTCGACATGGCCAGATGGTGCTCGACGAGGAATTCCGCCAGCCGAGCGTCTTCCGGCGCGAGCGCATGGCGCCGGCAAAACGCGCGCACGTCCTTCTTGCCGAGTTCCGAGTGGTCGCCCCCGCGCCCCTTGGCGATGTCGTGGTACAGCGCGGCGACGTACAGCAGCCAGCGTCGCTCGAAGCCGCTCATCAGCTGCGTGCACAGAGGAAACTCGTGCGCGAACTCCGGCATCGTGAAGCGCCGCAGGTTGCGCAGCACCATGAGGATGTGCTGGTCGACGGTGTAGACGTGGAACAGGTCGTGCTGCATCTGCCCGACGATGCGACCGAACTCGGGAAGGTAGCGTCCGAGAATGCCGTACTGATTCATGCGCCGGAACTCGTGCACGATGCCGCGCGGTTGCTGCAGGAGCTGCACGAACATCAGGCGCGCGACGGGATCGCGCCTGAAGCGCGCGTCTACGAGGCGGCGGCCGCGCCACAGCGCGCGCAGCGTCTGCGCGGTGACGCCCTGCAGCTCCGGGTGCTGCTGCATGAGCAGGAAGCACTCGAGCACTGCGCGCGGCTCGCGCTCGAAAACGCCCTCGTCCTTCGCTTCCAGCAGCTCGCCGCGCACGACGAAGCGCTCGTTCAGCGCGTACGGCGGAACGTCGGGCTTGGGGAACACGCGCGCGCCGAGGTTCTGCAGGAGCGTCGTGTTCAGCTGCGTGATCGCCTTGGCGGTACGGTAGTAACGCTGCATCATCGCCTCGCTCGGACGGCGGTGAGGCGTGTCGCGATAGCCGAGCTGCTCGGCGAGAGCGGTCTGCAGGTCGAAGACGATGCGGTCCTCGCGCCGACCCGCCAGATAGTGCAGCCGGATGCGCAGGTCCTGCAGCAGTCGTTCGTGTCGCGCCAGCTGCAGCGCTTCGCCGTGCTCGATCAGGCCGGAATCCTCGAGATCGCGCCAATATCTGCCGATTCCGCAGGCGCGCGCGATCCACTGGATGCCCTGCAGGTCGCGCAGTCCGCCGGGCGCCTCCTTCAGATTGGGCTCCAGCGCGTAGGGCGTGTCCTGGTGCTTCGCGTAGCGCTGCTCTTGCTCGAGCTTCTTCGCCTTGTAGAAAGCGGCCGGGTCCATGTCCTGCGCGAGAGCGGTCTCCAGACGCTTGAAGAGCGCCTTGCTTCCAGCGAGGAAACGGGCCTCCAGCAGGGTGGTACGGATCGTGATGTCGGCGCGAACCGCCGTCACGCAATCTTCCACCGTGCGCACGCCGTGGCCGACGTCCAGCCCCACGTCCCACAGCTCCCCGATGAGGCGCTCGAGCCGCGCACGCTCGTCCTGAGACGGCTCCGCAGGCAGCAGTACCAGGATATCGATATCGGAGTAGGGATACAGCTCGCCGCGTCCGTAGCCGCCGGTCGCCACGAGCGCCGCCCCGCGCGAAGGACGCAGGGCGCGCCAGATCGACCTGATGACCCCGTCGACGATGCGCGCATGGCCGCGCAGAAGAGCGCGCGGATCGGGATGCCGCCCGTAGGCTTCGCGCAGGCCGTTGCGCGCCGACTGGAGCGCCTCGCGCATCGGACCGCTCGTCGCGCCGGCCGCGGGCAGAGCAGCGTTCATCGGCTACTGCACGAAGTTCGGCGCAGCAGGGGTGTTGGCCGACACGGTCAGGACCTCGTAGCCCTCTTGCGTGACGAGAACCGTATGCTCCCACTGGGCCGACAGGCTGTGGTCCTTGGTGACGATCGTCCAGCCGTCGGCCAGCTCGCGGATTGCGGCCTTTCCGGCGTTTATCATCGGCTCGACCGTGAAGGTCATGCCAGGCTCCAGCACCAGCCCCGTGCCCGGCCTGCCATAGTGCAGCACCTGAGGTTCCTCATGAAATTTGCGCCCGATGCCGTGCCCGCAGAATTCCCTCACGACCGAATAGCCGTGGCGCTCGGCATGCGCCTGGATCGCAGCGCCCATATCCCCCAGCCGCGCTCCCGGGCGCACCTGCGTGATGCCTCTCCACATGCATTCGTAGGTGATCTGCATCAGCCTGCGCGCCTGCACGCTCGGCTCGCCAACGGCGAACATGCGGCTGGAATCGCCGTGAAAGCCGTTCTTGATCACCGTGACGTCGATGTTCAGGATATCCCCGTTCTTAAGCACCCGGTCACCTGGAATCCCGTGGCATACCTGGTGATTGACGGACGTGCAAATCGACTTCGGATAAGGCTTGTAGCCTGGAGGCGCGTAATTGAGGGGCGCGGGAATCGAGTCCTGCACGTTGACGATGTAGTCGTGGCACAGACGGTCGAGTTCGCCCGTGGTCACCCCTGCTCGCACGTGCGGGGTGATGAAATCGAGGACCTCGGCGGCCAGCCTGCCCGCGATGCGCATGCTCGCGATTTCCTCGGGTGTCTTGATGGTGACTGCCATGAATCCTGGTTGAGGCCTCATGCCTGATTATGCTAGTATTTTAGGCTGGCTTGGAAGCAGGAGCATGTCTTGCTTGCAGGCCAAATTTCCCGCCGGGCGGATTAGGGTGCTTGGCGTCGGCGCTTGAGAAGAGGGCGGTCTGCCCGACACTCTACGCCACGCCGAGTCGTCGGCTCGGCCCGGCGGCAGTGATCAACCCTAAAGGAGTGGCTATTGTGTCGGTAACGATGCGTCAAATGCTGGAGGCGGGTGTCCATTTCGGGCATCAAACCCGCTACTGGAATCCGAAGATGGCGCCGTTCATCTTCGGACACCGCAACAAGATTCATATCATCAACCTCGAAAAGACGCTGGCGATGTATCAGGATGCCGTGAAGTACGTTCGCCAGCTCGCAGCAAACAAGGGCAACTTGCTGTTCGTCGGCACAAAGCGTCAGGCGAGGGAGATCATGCGCGAGGAAGCGCAACGCTGCGCTATGCCTTTCGTCGATCACCGCTGGCTCGGCGGGATGCTGACCAACTTCAAGACTGTCAAACAGTCCATCAAGCGACTCAAGGAAATGGAGCAGATGTCGCAGGACGGCACGTTCGAGCGCGTGTCGAAGAAAGAGGCGCTCGGCCTGCAGCGTGAGCTGGACAAGCTGAATCGCTCGCTCGGCGGCATCAAGGAGCTCGCGAGCCTGCCGGACGCGCTGTTTATCATTGACGTCGGCTATCAGAAGGGCGCGGTCGCGGAGGCCGTGAAGCTTGGCATCCCGGTGGTGGGCGTGGTCGACACCAACCACTCGCCCGACGGAATCTCGCATGTCATCCCTGGCAACGACGACTCCAGCCGGGCGATCCGCCTGTACGCGCGCGGAATCGCGGACGCCGTGCTGGAGGGTCGCACCCAGTCCGTCGAAGAGGTCGTGGCCGCGACCCGGGACGAATTCGTCGAAGTCGAGGACGAGCAGGAAGGCGCGGACTGAACGCGCGTACCCTGCGCATCGAATCGGGGAAAAGGGGCCGCGCGCCCCTTTTTTTGAACTTGCAGCAAGGAGCGGCAGGCAATGACAGAAATTAGCGCGAGCTTGGTAAAGGAACTGCGCGAGATGACCGGCCTCGGAATGATGGAGTGTAAGAAGGCTCTTGCCGAGGCGGGCGGCGATCTGCGCAGGGCAGAGGAGCTGCTGCGCATCAAGAGCGGGGCGAAGGCGAGCAAGGCCGCGGGGCGCGTCGCCGCGGAAGGCGTGGTCGGCGCGTACCTGTCGCCGGATGCGAAGCTTGGCGCGCTGGTGGAGATCAATTGCGAGACCGATTTCGTCGCCAAGAACGCGGATTTCCTGGCTTTCGCGGGCGCACTTGCGGAGCTGGTGGCGACGTCGGCGCCAAAGGATGTGACGGAGCTTTCCCGTCTTGCCCTCCAGGGGAGCGCCGTGGAGGACAGGCGCCAGAAGCTGGTACAGAAGATCGGCGAGAACATCGCCATCCGACGCTTCGAGCGCGCCACCACGGCTGCACAGCTGGCCCTCTACCTGCACGGCGCGAAGATCGGCGTATTGGTCGAATACGATGGGCCGCAGGAGGTTGGCAAGGACCTGGCGATGCATATCGCCTTCGCCAAGCCCCAGTACATGTCCAAAGCCGACGTGCCGGCCGACGTTGCCGCGCGTGAGCGCGACATCCTGACCGCACGGGCGAAGGAGTCCGGAAAACCAGCGGAGATCGTCGCCAAGATGGTAGAAGGCGGCGTGAACAAGTTTCTGGGCGAAATATCGCTGCTCGGTCAATCGTTCGTGAAGGACGACAAGCAGACGATCGAGAAGATGCTCGCGAGCAGGAAGGCAAAGGTTCTCGGCTACCATTTCCTCGTGGTCGGGGAGGGAATCGAGCGCAAGTCGAGCGATTTTGCCGCGGAGGTCATGGCCCAGGCCGGCCTCTCACGCTAAGTAAAAACCCGAACCACCGGAGACCGTCTTGACGCCCAAGTACAAGCGCATCCTGCTCAAGCTCTCGGGCGAGGCGCTGATGGGCGACGATCCTTACGGAATAAACAGGGAGACGATCGGCGAGATCGTCGCGGAAATCGCGCAGGTCGGGCGCATGGGCGTCGAGATCGGTGTCGTGATCGGCGGGGGCAACATCTTCCGCGGTGTCGCGCCCGGCGCGAGCGGCATGGATCGTGCGACTGCCGATTACATGGGGATGCTGGCGACGGTGATGAACGCACTCGCGCTGCAGGACGCGATGCGGCACGCCGGAGTGACGAGCAGGGTCCAATCGGCACTGAACATCGAGCAAATCGTCGAGCCTTACATTCGCGGCAAGGCGATTCGCTATCTCGAGGAAGGCAAGATCGTCATCTTCGCGGCGGGCACCGGGAACCCGTTCTTCACCACCGACACCGCGGCCGCATTGCGCGGCAGCGAGGTGGGTGCGGAGATCGTGCTCAAGGCGACCAAGGTCGACGGGGTGTACACCGCGGATCCGCTGACCGACCGCACTGCGAAGCGCTACGGGCGCATCAGCTTCGACGAGGCCATCAATCGCAACCTCAAGGTCATGGACGCGACCGCCCTGACGCTTTGTCGGGACCAGAAGCTGCCCATTAATGTGTTCAGCATCTTCAAGAAGGACGCCCTGAGACGGGTTGTCCTCGGTGAAGACGAGGGTACGCTGGTCTACGTGTGAACGTGCATAGGAGACCGTGATGATTGCGGAATTGAAAAAAGGCGCCGAGCAGAAGATGCGTAAGAGCATCGAGGCTTTCAAGGCCGATCTGTCGAAAGTGCGCACGGGCCGCGCGCATACCGGTTTGCTCGACCATGTCCAGGTCGATTACTACGGCGCGCCAACGCCCATCAATCAGGTCGCCAAGGTGACGCTGCTCGACGCCCGTACGATCGGCGTGTCGCCGTTCGAGAAGAAGATGATCGCCACGGTGGATAAGGCCATCCGGGAATCGGACCTCGGCTTGAATCCTGCGACGATGGGCGACACGATCCGCGTACCGATGCCCGCTCTGACCGAGGAACGCCGCAAGGAACTCATCAAGGTGGTACGACACGAGGCGGAGAACGCCCGCGTGGCCGTGCGCAACCTGCGCCGCGACGCGATGCACGCGTTGAAGGAGGCGCTTAAGAAGAAAGAGATCTCCGAAAACGACGAGCGGCGCGCTCTGGATGAAGTCCAGAAGCTCACCGACAGGCACGTAACGGAGATCGACGGCCTGCTACAAGCCAAAGAAACCGAACTGATGGCCGTTTGAGACCCCCGCATGGCTCAGAACAGTTCGACACTCGAGATTCCGTCGCACGGCGAAGTGCCGCGGCATATTGCCATCATCATGGATGGCAATGGGCGCTGGGCTCGGCAACGGCACTTGCCCCGCTTCACGGGCCACAAGCGCGGCGTCGAGGCGGTTCGTGCGACCGTGAAGAATTGCATGCAGCGGGGCGTGGGCTTTCTCACCCTGTTTGCATTCAGCTCGGAGAACTGGCGGCGCCCCCCGGAGGAAGTCGCGCTCCTGATGCAATTGTTCCGCGGCGCACTGACGGAGGAAGTGGAAAAGCTCCATCGCAATCGCGTACGCCTCAAGGTGATCGGCGACACGCAGCGGTTCGACCCCAAGATCCGCGCCCTGATCGAACGCGGCGAGGAACTGACTCAAGCCAACACGGGGCTGACGCTCAGCGTAGCCGCGAATTACGGCGGCCGGTGGGACATCCTCCAGGCGCTGACCCGGCTGGCGCGCGAGCACCCAAAAGCGATCGAGGGTGGCGTCCAGGAGGCGGCCATCATGCCCTATCTCGCGATGAACTACGCGCCCGAGCCCGATCTGTTTATCCGCACCGGGGGCGAGCAGCGCATCAGCAATTTTCTTCTGTGGCAGCTCGCCTATACGGAGCTTTACTTTACGGATACGCTCTGGCCCGACTTCGACGCTCATGCGCTGGACGAAGCCATCGCTTCCTATCGCCACCGCGAACGTCGCTTCGGCCGCACCAGCGAGCAGGTCAAGGAAGCCGAAGAATCTCAAGGTGCCGGGCGCAAGCCTGCCGCAGGCGCCGTCGCCTGAACCCCTTGCTGCTCGCCCGGGTCGCAACCGCAGCGCTGCTGCTCGCAGGCTTTCTGGCGGCGAATTTCCTGCTCGCGCGACCGTACTTTGCGGCGCTCATGACGCTCGTTATTGCCGGTGCCGCGTACGAGTGGGCCAGGCTATGCCGCCTGGCGGGCCCCGCGGCGCTCGCCTACAGTGTACTCGTCGGGGGATTGCTCGCCGCGCTGATGCTTGCGCTCCTGGCCGGAGCCCGGGCCCAAGGGGCGGCGAATTCGGTGCTGCTTGCAGCCGGCCTGTTCTGGATCGTCGTGGCGCCGATCTGGCTTTGGCGCGGCGTGGCAGCGCAACCCCGCGCCTTGCTCGCCGTGGCGGGACTCATGGTGCTCGTGCCTGCGGGACTCGCTGCGGTCGAGCTGCCGCCCGTGGCTCTGCTCGTCCTGCTTGGGCTGGTGTGGCTGGCCGACAGTGCCGCCTACTTCACCGGGCGCGCCTTCGGGCGACGCAAGCTCGCCCCAACCATCAGCCCGGGCAAGACCTGGGCAGGCGTATGGGGCGCCGTCCTCGCGACGTCGGCCTACGCTATCATCTGCGCTGTATCGATTCCGACGCTCGCATCACGCGTCAATGGTCTTGCGTGGGCATCGTACGTCGCAGGGGCTGTGCTGCTCTGCCTCGTCAGCGTCGTCGGGGATTTGTTCGAATCGGCGCTCAAGCGCCAGGCGGGCGTCAAAGACAGCGGTACGCTGCTGCCGGGACATGGCGGCATTCTGGACCGGATCGACAGCGCAACAGCGACATTACCGGTGGGTGCACTTTTGCTTCATTGGATTCTCGTATGAGCGGCATCGGCGTTGCGGCCGAAGTCGACGGGCGCAGGCATCGCCTGACGGTGCTAGGTTCGACTGGCTCCGTCGGAAAGAGCACCCTCGACGTCGCGCGCCGTCATCCGCAGCGCTATGCGCTGTTCGCGCTCACTGCGCATCGCTCGGTCGATGCGCTGCTCGAGCAGTGCCGTATGCACCGGCCGCGCTACGCGGTTCTCTCGGGCATCGACGAACAGGCCACGTTGCGCGAGCGGTTTCGCGAGGCCGGATGCGAACTGCTGTTCGGCGCGCGCGCCCTGCAATCGGTCGCGTCCGATCCGGAATGCGACGTGGTGATGGCCTCGATCGTCGGCGCGGCCGGCCTCGGGCCGACGCTGGCGGCCGCGTCCGCAGGCAAGCGGGTGCTGCTCGCCAACAAGGAAGCCCTGGTGATGGCGGGGCGGCTGTTCATGCGCGCCGCGCGCAGCGGCGGCGCAGTACTCTTGCCGATAGACAGCGAGCACAACGCCGTTTTTCAGTGCCTGCCGCAGGGGCAGGGCGGACGCCCGGCGCTCGGTTCCGTGCGCCGCATCCTGCTCACCGCCTCGGGCGGTCCGTTCCGCAGCGTCGCACCCGAGCGCCTCGCGGGCGTTACGCCTGACGAGGCCTGCGCGCATCCCAATTGGGTGATGGGGCGCAAGATCTCGGTGGATTCCGCGACCATGATGAACAAGGGCCTGGAGGTGATCGAGGCACACTGGCTGTTCGAGCTTCCGGCCGAACGCATCGAAGTCGTCGTGCATCCGCAGAGCATCGTACACTCGCTTGTCGAATACGTTGACGGCTCGATGATCGCGCAACTCTCCAATCCCGACATGCGCATCCCGATCGCGCACGCGCTCGGCTTTCCGGAGCGCATCGACTCCGGTGCGCGTGCGCTCGATCTCGAGGAGATCGGTCAGCTTTCTTTCGAGCGTCCCGATCGCCGGCGCTTTCCGTGTCTGGAGCTCGCGTACCGCGCCTTGCGGGCCGGCGGCAGCGCCCCGGCTGTACTGAACGCGGCGAACGAGGTCGCCGTCGAGGCGTTTCTGTCGGGCCGCCTGCGATTTACGGAAATCGCGGGCGTCATCTCGCGCACACTGGATTCCTGCGCGGTTACGCCGGCAGATGATCTCGACGGCGTGCTGGATGCGGATGCCCGCGCGCGCAGCACGGCCGCCCAGCTGGTCGAGCGCGTAATGGGGCGCGCGGCATGAGTTTCGTGCATACCCTTGTCGCGTTCGTCGTCGCGCTCGGCATCCTGATCGTCGTGCACGAGTACGGGCACTACCTGGTCGCGCGCCTGTGCGACATCAAGGTGCTCAGATTCTCGGTGGGCTTCGGCCGCCCGCTCGTCCGCTGGCAGAAAGGGCGCGATGGCACCGAATGGGTAATCGCCGCGGTGCCGTTCGGCGGGTACGTCAAGATGCTCGACGAGCGCGAGGGACCGGTCGGGGCGCACGAGCTGGCGCGCGCGTTCAATCGCAAGAGCGTGTGGAAGCGCTTCTTGGTCGTGGCCGCAGGACCGGTATTCAATTTTCTGTTCGCGATCGCCGTTTACTCGACCCTGTACATGCACGGGCTACCGGAGGCGCGCCCCATTGCCGGCGCGCCGCCGAACGGAACGCCCGCGGCGCTGGCCGGCATTCGCGCAGGCGACACGATCAAGACGATCGACGGCGACCCCGTGCGCACGTGGCAGGAGGTGCGCTGGCGCGTGGTACAAGCGACCCTGCAGCATGCGTCGCTGCACGTCGAAGTCGCCGGCCACGACAACAAGCTTGCGGTGCTCGATCTAGACCTGCACGGCATACCGGACGCCGATCTGGAAGGGGACGTGCTGGCTCGCATCGGGCTCGTGCTCTACCGGCCGACGCTCGCGCCTGTGCTCGGGAAACTGGTCGCGGGCAGTCCGGCCGAGGCTGCGGGGCTCGCGCCGGGAGACCGGATCGTCGAAGTGGACGGCAAGCGCATCGATTCGTGGGATGCGCTTGTGAACGCGATCAGGGCGAGGCCCGATCAGCGCATAAGCATGACCGTCGAGCGCGGCGGAAGCCTGCGCACGGTGGAGGCGCGGCCGGAGGCCGTGCAATCCGACGGCGAGCGCATCGGCCGCATCGGCGCCGCGCCGTACGTGCCGCCGTCACAAGCCGACGATCTGCTCATCAAGGTCCAGTATGGGTTCTTCGAGAGCGTGGCGAAGGCGGTGCAGAAGACAGTCGACATCTCCGTCTTCAGCCTGCGGATCATGGGGAAGATGCTGATCGGCGAGGTGTCTTGGAGACACATCTCGGGACCCGTGACGATCGCGGACTTCGCGGGGCAGTCCGCGCAGCTCGGATTGATCTCCTACGTTACATTTCTCGCGCTGATCAGCATCAGTCTCGGCGTGCTCAATCTCCTGCCCATTCCGCTGCTGGACGGCGGACACCTGATGTACTATCTCGTCGAAATAATAAAAGGCAGCCCTGTGTCCGAGCGCGCCATGGAGCTCGGACAGCGGGTTGGGCTGGCGCTGCTGCTGGTCATGATGGCCTTCGCCTTCTACAACGACTTCAATCGCCTACTGTCGGGCTGATCGATGCGCAAAGGCATTGTCGCCCTGTTCGCCTGTGCCCTGCTCGCGCTGGCGGGTGGCGTAGCGGCGCAGACTTTCCGGCCATTCGTGGTCAAGGACATCCGCCTCGAGGGCCTGCAGCGCACCGAGCCGGGCACCTTGTTCAGCTACCTTCCGGTGAAGGTGGGCGACACGATGACCGAGGAGAAGGCACAGCAGGCCCTGCGCGCGCTATACGCCACCGGCTTCTTCAAGAACGTGAAGCTGCAGGAGGATAACGGCGTGCTCATCGTGTCCGTCGAGGAGCGCCCGTCGATCGCGCAGATCGATATTTCCGGGGCTAAGGACATAAGCAGCGACGCGCTCAAGAAGGTGCTGCGCGAACAAGGACTCGCCGAAGGCCGCATCTTCGACCGCTCCGTGCTCGAGAACTCGGAACAGGAGCTCAAGCGGCAGTATCTGGCGCGGGGGCGATATGACGCGCAGGTGCAGACGACGGTTACGCCCCTAGAGCGCAACCGCGTCGCGATAAATATCGCGATCAACGAAGGAGACGTGGCCAAGATACGCTCGATCAAAATCGTGGGCGCGAAGGCGTTCCAGGAAAAGGACCTGCTGTCGCTGTTCGTGCTGCGTACGCCGGGATGGCTGACCTGGTACACCAAGCACGACCAGTACTCGCGCCAGAAGCTGGCGGCCGACCTGGAGACGCTCAGGTCGTACTACCTGAACCGCGGCTATCTCGATTTCGAAATCGACTCGACCCAGGTCGCGATCAGCCCCGACAAGCACGACATCTACATCACGGTGAACATCAGCGAGGGCGAGAAATACACCGTGTCGGATGTCAAGCTCGCCGGGCAGATGCTGCTGCCGCGCGAGGAGCTCGAGAAGCTCATCAAGCTCAAGCCCGGAGACGTCTTTTCACGCGAAAAGCTGACCGAGTCGACGAAGGCGATCTCGGAGCGCCTGGGCAACGAAGGCTATGCGTTCGCGAACGCCAACGCGGTTCCGCAGGTCGACAAGCAGAAGCGCACCGTCGCGTTCACCATACTGATCGATCCCGGGCGCCGCGTGTACGTTCGTCGCATCAACATACACGGCAATTCGAAAACCCGAGACGAAGTGGTCAGGCGCGAGCTGCGCCAGCTGGAGGGCGCCTACTACGATGCGTCCAAGATCCAGCTCTCCCGGCGCCGCATCGATCGCACGGCGTATTTCGAGGAGGTGTCGGTCGATACGCAGCCCGTGGAAAACGTGCCGGACCAGGTCGACGTCGATTTCACGGTCAAGGAGAAGCCGACGGGCTCGCTGCTGCTCGGCGCCGGCTATTCGACCGTCGACAAGTTCACGATTCAGGCGTCGATCACGCAATCGAACATCTTCGGCAGCGGCAAGTTCCTTTCCGCCCAGATAAACACGGGCAAGGTCAACACGGTCTATTCCCTGTCATACCTTAACCCGTACTACACGGTGGACGGCGTCAGCCAGGGGTTCGACATCTACAGGCGCAAGACCGATGCCTCGTCTCTGGCGGTGGGCGCCTACGTCACCGACTCGGTGGGTGGCGGCGTCAAATTCGGCTATCCGCTATCCGAGACCGATGGCGTGAGCTTCGGGTTGAACGCCGAGAACGTGAAGCTGCAGCTATTCGACAACAGCCCGTTCTCTTACGTCGACTTCGCCAACCAGTTCGGTACGGATTACACGTATCTCGCGGGGACGGCGGGCTATGTGCATGACTCCCGCGACAGCCTGATCCTGCCCACCTCCGGAACCGTGTCGCGCACCAGCGCAGAGCTCGCGGGCGGAGACCTCGAGTACTACCGCCTGGGCTACGAGCACCAGTGGCTCACGCCTGTGAGCCGGACGCTTACCCTGTTCCTCACTGGCAAAGTCGGCTACGCGGACGGCCTTGGCAACAAGCCGCTGCCATTCTTCAAGAACTTCTATGCCGGGGGGCCGGGATCGGTGCGCGGCTACGAGGCCTACTCGCTCGGGCCGCGCGACCCGCTGGGCAATTCGCTGGGCGGCAATCGCCAGCTCGTCGGCAGCGCCGAGCTGCAGTTCCCGGTCCCCGGCGCCGAGCAGGAGAGATCGCTTCGTCTGGCGGCTTTCGTCGATGCAGGACAGGTCTGGGGGCAATCGCAGAAGGCTGCATTGGGCGACCTGCGCTATTCGGCCGGCATCGCACTCGCTTGGAGCTCGCCCTTCGGGCCGATGCGCATTTCCTTCGGCAACCCGATCAACAAACAGGAAGGCGACCGCGTGCAGAGGTTACAATTCACCTTTGGCACCGGCTTCTGATTCCGGACGCGATGACCATGCATCTTCGAACCTTTCTCGTCCCCGTCGCAGTACTTTTGGCGGGAGTGCCGCCGCTTGCTACGGCGCAGACCAAGATCGGCTTCGTCAACACGGAGCGCATCTTGCGCGACTCCGCGCCTGCGGCGCGTGCGACCAAGCGGCTCGAAACGGAATTCGCGAAGAAGCAGCAGGACCTGCGCCAGCTTGCCGACCAGCTCAAGCGCCTGCAGGGCGAGCTAGAGCGCAACGCCGTGACGATGTCTGACGCTCAGCGGAAGGACAAGGAACGCGAGTTCAATGAGATGAGCCGCGAGTTGCAGCGGCGCGATCGGGACTTCCGCGATGAGGTCAATCAACGGCGCAACGAGGAGATGGCGCAGTTGCTGGACCAGGCCAACCGCGTAATACGCCAGATCGCCGAGAGCGAGAATTTCGATGCCATCCTGCAGGATGGCGTCTACGTGAACCCTCGCGTCGACATCACTGACAAGGTGATCAAGGCGCTGGACAGCATGAAGCCCTCCGATAGCAAGCCTGCCACGCGATGACATGCGCGGCCCCCTCACGCTCGCGGAGATCGTAGCGCACCTGGGCGGTCGTCTAGTCGGAAATCCGGCGACGCAGATCCATCAAGTCGGCTCGCTGCAGCACGCAACCGCGGAGCAGATCACGTTCCTCGCGAGCATTCGGCATCGCTCCGCGCTGCGGGCAACGCGAGCCGGGGCGATCGTAATCGCGCCGGAGGCGCAGGAGCTGACCGGGCTGCCGCGCATCGTTAACGACAATCCGTACCTGTACTTTGCGCGGGTCGCGCAGCTCCTCAATCCCGCCGCTGCGCCCGAGCCCTGGATCGATCCTTCCGCGCGCGTCGCGGCGAGCGCCCGCATCGCGCCGGACGCTCGCATCGAAGCGGGCACGGTGATCGACCCCGGCGCGTCGGTCGGAGCGCGCGCCTGGATCGGCGCCGGCTGTTACCTCGGGGCGGATTCGGTGATCGGCGAGGAAAGCCGCCTGCACCCCTCGGTCGTGGTCTATCGCGAATGCCGCATCGGGGCGCGCGCAATCATTCATTCGGGCGCGGTAATCGGCGCCGACGGCTTCGGATTGGCGAACGACGCAGGTCGCTGGGTCAAGATCCCCCAGATCGGGGGGGTGCAGATCGGCGACGACGTGGAGATCGGCGCGAACACGACCGTAGACAGAGGGACCGTCGACGACACCGTGGTCGAGGACGGGGTCAAGCTCGACAATCAGATCCAGATCGGACACAACGTGCGCATCGGCGCGCATACGGCGATCGCCGGCTGCGTCGGAATCGCGGGCAGCGCGAATATCGGCCGTCATTGCATGATCGGCGGAGCCGCGATGATTGCAGGGCATCTGCGGATCGTCGATCACGTCACCATTTCAGGGGGCACGCTCGTGTCGCGGTCGATTCTCAAGCCAGGCACCTACACCGGCGTGTTCCCGTTCGACGACAACGCGACCTGGCTGCAGAACGCCGCGCACGTGAGGCAGCTCGCCAAGCTGGCCGAGCGCATCCGCGCACTGGAGAAGCGACTCGAGGGAGAGGAACAAGAATGACCGACATGGACATAGCGGCTGTGCTCGCGCATCTGCCGCAGCGCTTCCCGTTCCTGATGATCGATCGCATCAAGGAATTCGAGGCCGGCAAGCGCATCGTGGCGCTGAAGAACGTGACCATCAACGAGCCGTATTTTCCCGGGCATTTTCCGTACCGACCGATCATGCCCGGCGTGCTGATTCTCGAGGCAATGGCCCAGGCAGCAGGCGTGCTCGCCTTTCGCACCGAAGGCGCGCTGCCCACCGAAAACTCGCTCTACTACTACGCGGGCATCGACAACGCGCGCTTCAAGAAGCCGGTGGTGCCGGGCGACCAGCTCGAAATCGAGGTGGTCGTCCGGGCCGTCAAGCGAAACATCTGGAAGTTCGGCTGCGTGGCGAAGGTCGAAGGCGGCATGGTGGCGCAGGCCGATATCCTTTGCACGCTGCGCGCCACGCCGCAAGAGACGCGATGATCCATCCGAAAGCGATCGTCGAGCCGGGGGCCCGGCTCGCCGCGGACGTGATCGTCGGACCGTACGCGATCATCGGAGGGCAGGTCGAGATCGGAGCCGGGAGCTCAATCGGCGCGCACGCCGTGATCGAGGGGCGCACACGCATCGGCCGCAACAATCGCATCCATTCCTTTGCAGCCGTCGGCGGCGCGCCGCAGGACAAGAAGTACGCGGGCGAGGACACCGGCCTCGAGATCGGCGACGGCAACACGATCCGCGAGTACGTGACGATCAACCGCGGCACCGTCCAGGATGCGGGCGTAACGCGCATTGGAGACGATAACTGGATCATGGCCTACGTGCACATCGCGCACGACTGCCAGGTTGGTAGCCATACCATTTTCGCCAATGCGACGCAGCTAGCCGGGCACGTACATATCGGAGACTGGGCGATACTGGGTGGCGTGACTCTGGTGCACCAGTACGTGCATATCGGCGCGCACAGCTTTAGCGCCGTGGGTACGATACTGGTGCAGGACGTCCCCCCTTACGTCATGGTCGCCGGGCAAGATGCAAAGCCGTACGGCATCAACAGCGAGGGTTTGCGCAGGCGCGGATTCTCCTCCGAGAGCATCGGCGCACTGAAGCGCGCATACCGGACACTGTACCGCTCCGGCCTCGGTCTTGAGGAGGCAAGCGCGGCGCTGCAGACGCTCGCCCAGGAACACCCCGAGGTGCGCCCGCTGGCGGAATTTCTGGCGCGCTCCTCGCGCGGCATCGTACGCTAGACCGTGGCCGGGCAAGCCGCTCGCATCGCCATGGTGGCCGGTGAGGCTTCTGGCGACCTTCTCGCGGCTCCCCTGATCGCGGAGCTGAAGGCGCGCAGGCCGGAGCTGGGCTTCTACGGCATTGGCGGGCCGAAGATGCAAGCTCTCGGCTTCGCGGCGGACTTTCCGATGGAAAAGCTCGCGGTTCGCGGCTACGTCGAGGTATTGCGCCACGTGCGCGAGATCTCGGCAATCCGCAAACACCTTGCCGCGCGCCTGCTGGCCGACCCGCCGGCCGCCTTCATCGGCGTCGATGCGCCGGACTTCAATCTCGGCCTGGAGCGACGCCTGAAGCGCGCCGGCATCCCGACGGTGCATTACGTGAGCCCGTCGATCTGGGCGTGGCGGGCATGGCGCATCCGCAAGATCGCGCGCTCGGTGACGCACATGCTGGCCCTGTTTCCGTTCGAGCCGACGCTCTACGAGCGCGCGGGGGTGCCGGTGACCTACGTGGGCCACCCGCTCGCCGACGTCATTCCGCTGGAAGTGAACAAGGAAGAAGCGCGCGCGCAGCTGCGCCTGCCGCGCGCGAAACGGGTCGTTGCACTGCTTCCGGGCAGCCGCCACTCCGAGCTGCAGTACATGGCGGAGCTGTTCGTAAAGACGGCGCGCCGCCTGCAGGAGGAGGTGGAGGACATTCATTTCGTATGCCCCATGGCGACGCGCGAGACGCGCGAGCTGTTCGAGACGGCCTTGCGGCATCACGCCGGAAGCGAGCTGTCTCTCACGCTGCTGTTCGGCCACTCGCATGACGCGCTCGCCGCTGCCGATCTGGCCCTGGTGGCAAGCGGAACGGCCACCCTCGAGGCGGCGCTGTTCAAGACGCCGATGGTCATCACTTATCGCATGTCGCCGCTGACCGCGGCACTCATGCGCCGCATGCGCCGTCTCCCGTACGTCGGACTGCCCAACATTCTGGCGGGCGAATTCCTGGTGCCCGAACTGCTGCAGGAAAAGGCCACGCCAGCGGCGCTAAGTGCCGCGCTGATCGCATTGATGCGGGACGCGGACGCGCAGCAGCGCCAGCGCGAGAAATTTCACGACATCCATTTGACGCTGCGTCAGGGTGCCGCGCAGAAAGCCGCCGATGCCGTGCTCGCCGTGCTCGATCGTGCACGCGCGTAGGCACGCGGCGCTCCGCTCATGAAGGTGCTGCGCTCACGCGAAAACCCGCAGGTGCGGCGCTGGCGGCGGCTGATGCGCGACCGCCGCATGCGGCGGCGCGAGGCGCGCGCGCTGATCGAAGGGCTGCATCTGCTCGAGGCGTTCCTCGAGCGCGGCGGCGCGCCGGTCGCGCTGCTGGCGAGCGAGCGTGCGCTGGAGCGCGCGGACGTGACGCGTCTTGTCGCGCGCTCCGGCCTGAGCCCGGTCGTGATGTCGGATGCGGTGTTCGAGGTGATCGCGGACGCCGAAGCGCCGGTGGGCATTGCGGCCGAGATCCCGGTTCCCGCAGAACAGCCTGCTCTCGCGGCAGCGCAGGCATGCGTTTTCCTGGAGGGCATTCAGGACATGGGCAATCTCGGCGCGATCCTGCGCGTCGCCGCAGCGTTCGACGTGCACGACGTGGTCCTGGCGCGCGGCTGCGCGGACGCGTGGGCGCCGAAGACGCTGCGCGCGGGCATGGGCGCACACTTCGCGCTGCGCATCGTGCAAACGGACGATCTTGCCGCCGCGATGGGGCGCTTCGCCGGCAGGATCGTCTGCGCCGTGGCTCACGGCGGCAGGCCGCTCGCGGAGATCGACCTGACCGGACGGATGGGTCTGGTCTTCGGCGCGGAAGGGCAGGGAGTAAGCGCCGCGATCGCTGCGCGGGCCGCAGAGCGGGTGACGATTCCGCTCGCCACAGGGATCGAATCCCTAAACGTCGCCGCAGCCGCGGCGATCTGCCTCTACGAGAGGGCGTGCCGGCTCAGAACAGGTGCTTCTCGATCCTGAGCTCGCGCATGATGGTCGTGGAGATCTCTTCGATCGATTTCGCCGTGGTGTCCAGCCAGCGTATGCCCTCGCGCCGCATCAGGTCCTGCGCCTGGTCGACCTCGTAGCGGCAGTTGGCCGGGTCGGCATAGCGGCTGTGCGGGCGCCGCGATTGGCGGATTTCCGCGAGCCGCTCCGGCGCGATGCTCAGGCCATAGAGCTTGGATTTCTGCGCACGTAGCGCGCGAGGCAGCTGCCTGCGTTCGAGGTCCTCGGGGACGAGAGGATAGTTGGCCGCTCTGACGCCGAACTGCAATGCGAGATAAAGGCAAGTGGGCGTCTTGCCGCTGCGTGACACGCCCACCAGGATCACGTCCGCTGCGTCCAGATCGACGTCCGTGGCGCCGTCGTCGTGCAACATCGCGAAATTTATCGCCTCGATACGGTTGTGGTACTCCTTCTTGTCCATCGCGCTGTGCGAGCGACCGATCGTGTGCGTGGAGGGTATGCCGAGCCCGGCTTCCAGCGGTCCGATGAACGTCTCGAAGAAGTCCAGAAACAGCGCGCTCGTATTGCGGATGACCGCACGCACGTCGCTGTTCACCAGAGTCGAAAACACGATCGGATGGCCGTTGCCGCGGGTCACCTCCTGATCGATGCGTGCGCGGCACTCCTCGGCCTTCTGCACGCTATCGATGAATGACAGCGTTACCTGATCGAAGTCAACGCCTTCGAATTGGGTCAGCAGGCTGTGCCCGAGCATCTGCGAGGTGATGCCCGTGCCGTCTGATACGAAGAAGACTGTGCGGCGCATGGATGCCGGTAAAATAGGGTCTTTTGCCTGTTCTGGGCAATAGCGAGGGAGCGGCGGCGATGTTGGTGTCCTGGCTGAAGGATCTGCGCATGACCGACCTGGACCAGGTCGGAGGCAAGAACGCTTCGCTGGGAGAGATGATGGGCCACTTGTCGCAAGCCGGCATCCGCGTCCCTGGCGGCTTCGCCACCACTGCCGAAGCCTACCGCAGGTTTCTGTCGCACAGCGGACTCGACCGGAGCATCGGCGAGCGTCTCGCGCGGCTCGACCCGACCGACGTCAGCGCGCTCGCGGCCTGCGGCAAGGAGATTCGCGCATGGATCGAGGCGGCGCCGTTTCCGGCGGATATTGAAGCGGCAATAAGAAAGAACTATCAAGAGCTTGTCGCCTCCATTTCGAGTCAAATCTCGTTCGCGGTGCGGTCTTCGGCGACGGCCGAGGATCTGCCCGACGCCTCGTTCGCCGGACAGCAAGAGACCTTTCTGAATATTCACGGAGTGGAGAACGTGCTGGAGGCGATCCGTCAGGTCTATGCGTCCCTGTACAACGACAGGGCGATCTCCTACCGGGTGCATCACGGGTTCGATCATAGCGGCGTAGCCCTGTCGGCCGCCGTGCAGCAGATGGTGCGCAGCGACCTCGGTTCCAGCGGGGTGATGTTCACGCTCGACACGGAATCCGGCTTCCGCGACGTCGTCTTCATCACGGCTTCCTGGGGCCTGGGGGAAATGGTGGTGCAGGGCGCCGTCAACCCCGACGAGTTCTACGTGCACAAGCCCATGCTCGCCCGGGGGCGGCCTGCCGTTATCCGCCGCGCCCTGGGCTCGAAGCTCAGCAAGATGGTGTTCGCGGACGCGCAAGCGGCCGGACGCTCCACGCGCACGGTCGACGTGGCCGACGGCGAGCGAAACCGCTTTTCGCTTTCAGACGCCGAGGTGCTCGAGCTGGCGCGCTACGCGGTCGAAATCGAGAAACACTACGGCCGGCCGATGGACATCGAATGGGCCAAGGACGGCCTCGACGGCAAGCTTTACGTCTTGCAGGCGCGGCCCGAGACGGTGCGCTCGCGCAAGCAGGGAGCGGGCGAGCGCTATACGCTCAAGGGAAGCTCCAAGGTCCTGGTCACCGGGCGCGCCATCGGCCACAAGATCGGCACCGGGGCGGTCCGGCTGGTGAAAGATGCCTCGCAGATGTCGCTGGTGCGCAAAGGCGACGTGCTGGTGACCGACATGACCGATCCGAACTGGGAGCCGGTGATGAAGGTTGCCTCCGCGATCGTCACCAATCGGGGGGGCCGCACCTGCCACGCGGCGATCATCGCGCGCGAGCTCGGCATTCCCGCGGTGGTGGGCTGCGGCAACGCGACCGAACGCCTGGCCAACGACAGGCCGGTGACCGTATCGTGCGCAGAAGGCGATACGGGCAACGTCTACGACGGCATCTTGCCGTTCGACGTCGTCACCAGTGAGCTCGGCGAGATGCCGAAGATTCCGGTCAAGATCGCCATGAATGTCGGCAATCCGCAGCTCGCCTTCGAATTCGCGCAGCTGCCGAGCGCGGGGGTTGGGCTGGCGCGCCTCGAGTTCATCATCAACAACGAGATCGGGGTGCATCCGCGCGCCTGCCTCGAATATCCGAAGCTCCCGGCCGAGCTTAAGTCGAGGGTTGAACAGGCCGCACGCGGCTACCCCGACCCGAAGACTTTCTTCAGCGAGAAGCTCGTGGAGGGCGTGGCGACCATCGCCGCGGCATTCTGGCCGCGGCCGGTGATCGTGCGGCTGTCGGATTTCAAGTCGAACGAATACCGCAAGCTGCTGGGCGGCGAGCGCTACGAGCCGGAAGAGGAGAACCCGATGCTCGGATTCCGCGGCGCCTCGCGCTACATCGCGCAGAGCTTCAGGGACTGCTTCGAGCTCGAGTGCGCCGCCATGAAGAAGGTGCGCGACGAACTGGGGCTGACGAACGTCGAGCTGATGGTGCCGTTCGTGCGCACCCTGAGCGAGGCGCGCGAGGTGGTGCGCCTGCTGGAGCAAAAGGGCCTCAAGCGCGGCACCAACGGCCTGCGCCTGGTAATGATGTGCGAGCTGCCCTCGAACGCCGTGCTGGCTGAGGAGTTCCTCGAGCACTTCGACGGCTTCTCGATCGGGTCGAACGATATGACGCAGCTGACGCTCGGTCTGGACAGGGACTCCGGGCTGGTCGCCGAGATCTTCGACGAGCGCGACCCGGCCGTGAAGGCCATGCTCTCGATGGCGATCCGGGCCTGCCGCAAGCAGGGCAAGTACGTGGGAATCTGCGGCCAGGGGCCGTCGGATCATCCGGACCTGGCGCGCTGGCTCATGGAGCAGGGCATCGAGAGCCTGTCGCTAAATCCCGATACCGTCGTGTCGACCTGGCTCTCGCTCGCCGGCAAGTCTCCGTCAGGCGATGCGAAGAAGGCAGCGTCCCCGGTCGCCTGAGGCGCTCGCATTCAACCGCGGCCGCGCAGCAGCCGCTGCTTGTCGCGCTGCCATTCGCGTTCGCGCTCGGAGGCCCGCTTGTCGTGCTTGAGCTTGCCGCGCGCGAGTGCGATCTCGAGCTTGATGCGCCCTTTGCGGTAATGCATATCCAGCGGGATCAGCGTATGGCCTCGCTGCTCGACCTTGCCGATCAGCCTCTTGATTTCCTCGGCGTGCATCAGCAGCTTGCGGGTGCGCGTGGGGTCCGGCGTGAAGTGCGTCGAGACGGTAGGCAGCGGACTGATGTGCGCGCCGAGCAACCACAGCGCAGCGTTGCGCACCACGACGTAGGCGTCGGCGATCTGGACCCGGCCGGCGCGGATCGCCTTGACCTCCCAGCCCTCGAGCGCCAACCCCGCCTCGTAGCGCTCCTCGACGAAATAATCGTGATGAGCTTTGCGATTCTGGACGATGGACATGGGCGCGGGTCGGAAAGGGGGCGGATTTTAGCAGCGCAGCGGGGAAGGCCGTGAAGCGCATCGTGCGCTCCGCCATCGTAGAGCATCCCGCCGGCGCGCTGTTTGCCCTGGTGGACGACGTCGAGGCCTATCCCGAATTCCTGCCCTGGTGCCTCGCGGCCAAGGTGCACACGCGCGAACCCGGCCGCACCCTTGCCACGATCACGGTCGGAATCAAGGGCATCCGGCAAAGCGTTACGACCGAGAATGCCAACCGCCCCAGTGAGGGCATCGATATGCGCCTCGTCGAGGGCCCATTCAAGCACTTCGCCGCGAGCTGGCGCTTCTTGCCGCTCGGAGAGCGCGCGGCACGCATCCAATTCCAGCTCGAGTACCAGTTCTCCAGCCGATTGCTGGCCAAGGCGCTGGACCCGCTGTTCAGCCATATCGCGGATTCCATGGTCGGCAGCTTCAGCCGGCGTGCCGAGGCCTTGTATGGCCAAGCGCCTGCAGATTGAGATCGTGTACGCGCGGCTCGGGCAGCTCGACGCAGTCAGCCTGCGTCTCCCCGAGGGCTGCACTGCGGGGCAGGCACTCGAAGCCTCGGGTCTGCTCGCGCGTCATCCGGAGCTGGATCTCCGGCGCGAGGCGCTCGGCATACACGGCCGGCGGGTCTCGGCGGCCCAGGCGCTCACCGACGGCGACCGAGTCGAAGTGTATCGCCCGCTCGAGATCGATCCGAAGGAGGCGCGGCGGGCGCGTGCCGCGCAGCGCCGCCGCCGGCGGCGCTAATTGCAGTAGTCGCTTACCGCCTTGCGCGCGCGCGCTTCGTCCGCCGCGCGCTGCTGGTCGCTGATGAAGTAGCGTTCGCCGCTTTGGTCCGTGCGCATGATGCGCTGGCCGCTCTCGAGCGTGCGCAGCGCCTCCTGCGCGTCCGAGCAGTTCTGCTTCTTCTCCTGCGCCTGCTGGTGTTCCTTGTCCGCCTTGGCGGCGGCTTCCTGCGCTTCCCGGATGCGGCGCCGGAACTCGAGCTCCTGCTGGGCCGGCGTCAGCGGACCCTTGGGCGCCGCCGCGGCTCCGCCGTCACCGGCGCTCGAAGGGGACTCCGTGCTGACGGGCGGTGGAGGCGGGCCGAGTGGGGTGGCCTTCACGCCGGGCGGTGGCGTGTCTCCGTATTTCACGTGTCCGTCCGGGTCGATCCACTTGTAGCCCTGTGCATGCGCCGCAGCCGCCGCCAGGCCGCATAGCACCAGGATGATCAACTGCGACAGTCTCATGCTCCCTCCCACCGCTCGGTCTCGAGGCTCTCGTGCAGCATGCGCGCCCCGGAAGACACGGCGACGGTATCGGCTTTCCCGGAAACCGTCAAACGAGTACTTCTCACGCTCGCGTATAATGCCGCTTTGCGAGAAAGGTAACCTCAATGCGCGTCATCCAGAAGGCGCTGACCTTCGACGACGTTCTCCTCCTTCCCGCCCACTCGCGCGTCCTGCCGCGCGAAGTCTCCCTGAAAACCCGCCTGACCCGTTCGCTCGAGCTGAATGTCCCGCTCGTCTCTGCAGCGATGGACACCGTCACCGAGGCGCGCCTGGCGATCGCCATCGCGCAGGAAGGCGGCATCGGCATCGTGCACAAGAACCTGACTCCGCAGACGCAGGCGGCGGAGGTGGCCAAGGTCAAGCGCTTCGAATCCGGCGTGCTGCGCGACCCCATGACGGTGACGCCGGAGATGACGGTGCGCGAAGTGATCGCCTTGCAGCACCAATACAAGATCTCCGGCTTTCCGGTCGTAAAAGGGGGCAAGGTGGTGGGGATCGTCACGAACCGGGATCTGCGCTTCGAGACGAACCTCGACCAGCCGGTGAAGGCGATGATGACTCCGCAACGCAAACTGGTGACGGTGCGCGAAGGCGCATCGCGCGAAGAGGCGATGCAGCTCATGCACAAGCACCGCCTGGAGAGGGTGCTCGTCGTGGACGACGAGTTCATCCTCAAGGGGCTGGTCACGGTCAAGGACATCCTGAAGGAGAGCGCGCATCCGAACGCCTGCAAGGATCCGCAGGGCAAGCTGCGCGTAGGCGCGGCCGTAGGCGTCGGGGAAGGCACCGAGGAGCGCGTGGCGATGCTGGTCGAGGCGGGCGCGGACGTTCTGGTGGTCGACACGGCGCACGGGCACGCCCAGGCGGTGCTCGATCGGGTGCAGTGGGTCAAGAGGAACTACCCGAAGGTGCAGGTGATCGGCGGCAACGTCGGGACCGGGGACGGCGCCCGCGCGCTCGTCGACCATGGGGCCGACGGCGTGAAGGTGGGCATCGGGCCGGGATCGATCTGCACCACGCGCATTGTCGCGGGGGTCGGCGTGCCGCAGATCACCGCGATCGAGAACGTCGCCGAAGCGCTCGCCAATACCGACGTGCCGCTGATCGCGGACGGCGGCATCCGCTATTCCGGCGACATCTCCAAGGCGCTTGCCGCCGGTGCGCATTCCGTGATGCTCGGGTCGCTGTTCGCGGGAACGGACGAAGCGCCCGGCGACATCGAGCTGTACCAGGGACGTTCCTACAAGTCCTACCGCGGGATGGGCTCGCTGGGCGCGATGCAGAAAGGCGCGGCGGACCGCTACTTCCAGGACTCGGAGATGAACGTCGACAAGCTCGTTCCGGAAGGCGTCGAGGGGCGCGTGCCGCACAAGGGATCGGTGCTGGCGGTGATCCAGCAGCTGCTCGGAGGGGTGCGCGCGAGCATGGGCTATACCGGCTGCGGGACCGTTGACCAGCTGCGCACCAAGTCCCGCTTCGTCGAGATCACGACCGCGGGCGTGCGCGAATCGCACGTGCACGACGTCCAAATCGTCAAGGAAGCCCCGAATTACCGCGTCGAATGAGAACGGGATGCACGACAAGATCCTGATTCTCGATTTCGGCGCGCAGTACACGCAGCTCATCGCGCGCCGCGTGCGCGAGGCCAAGGTCTACTGCGAAATCCATCCCTGCGACGTGTCGGAGGCGTTCGTGCGCGCGTTCGGCGCCAAGGGCGTCATCCTCTCGGGCAGCTACATGTCCGCTTACGAGGAATCGCACGACCAGGCCGCCACGGCGGTGTTCGAGCTCGGCGTGCCGGTGCTGGGCATCTGCTACGGCATGCAGACCATGGCGCAGCAGCTCGGCGGCAGGGTGGAGCCGGGCAAGGTGCGCGAGTTCGGCTATGCCGAGGTGCGCGCGCGCGGTCATACGAAGCTGCTCGACGGCATTGAGGACTACCGCAGCGCGGAAGGCCACGGCATGCTCAAGGTGTGGATGAGCCACGGCGACAAGGTCGTCACGATGCCGTCCGGCTTCAAGCTGATGGCCTCGACTGAGGCCTGCCCGATCGCCGGCATGGCAGACGAAGCGCGCCGCTTCTACGGCGTGCAATTCCACCCCGAAGTGACGCACACGCGTCAGGGAAAGCGCATGCTGGAGCGGTTCGTGCGCGATATCTGCGGCTGCGCCGGCGACTGGAACATGCCGGATTACGTCAGCGAGGCGGTGGCGCGCATCCGGGAGCAGGTCGGGCACGAGGAGGTGATCCTCGGCCTGTCGGGCGGAGTCGACTCGTCGGTGGCCGCGGCGCTCATCCACCGGGCGATCGGCGCGCAGCTCACCTGCGTGTTCGTCGATCACGGGCTGCTGCGCCTGAACGAGGCGGCGCAGGTCATGGAGACTTTCGCGCGGCACATGCGCGTCAAGGTGATCCACGTCGACGCGACAGAGGAGTTCTACGCGGCGCTCGCCGGCGTATCCGATCCGGAGCAAAAGCGCAGGATCATCGGCAAGCAGTTCGTCGACCTCTTCCAGCGCGAGGCGGGGAAGATCAAGAACGCGAAATGGCTGGCCCAGGGCACCATCTACCCGGACGTCATCGAATCGGCCGGCGCGAAGACGAAGAAGGCGACCAGCATCAAGTCGCACCATAACGTCGGCGGACTGCCGGAAACACTGCACCTCAAGCTGCTCGAGCCGCTGCGCGAGCTGTTCAAGGACGAGGTGCGCGAGCTGGGGCTCGCCCTCGGCCTGCCGCGCGAGATGGTGTTCCGCCATCCCTTCCCCGGACCCGGGCTCGGCGTGCGCATTCTTGGCGAGGTGAAGCGCGAATTCGCCCAGCTGCTGCAGCGCGCCGACGCCATCTTCATCGATGAGCTGCGGCGCGCCGACTGGTACGACAAGGTGGCGCAGGCCTTCACGGTGTTCCTGCCGGTGAAATCAGTCGGGGTGATGGGCGACGGGCGCACCTACGACTACGTGGTGGCCCTGCGCGCCGTGCAGACCACCGATTTCATGACCGCCGACTGGGCGCCGCTGCCGCACGAACTGCTCGCGCGCGTCTCGAACCGCATCATCAACGAGGTGCGCGGCATCAACCGCGTCACCTACGATATCTCGTCCAAGCCGCCCGCCACCATCGAGTGGGAATGAGCGACGCGGTCTTCATGCGCCGCGCGCTGGAGCTTGCGCGCCGCGCCGCAGAGGAGGGCGAAGTACCGGTCGGCGCGGTGGTGGTGCTGGACGGCAAGGTGATCGGCGAAGGCTGGAACCGTCCGATCGCGGCGTGCGATCCCACCGCGCACGCCGAGGTCCAGGCGCTGCGCGCGGCCGCGACCGCCGCGCGCAATTACCGCCTGACCGGGGCTACCCTTTACGTAACGCTCGAGCCCTGCGACATGTGCCTCGGCGCGATGTTCCACGCGCGCGTCGCGCGTGCCGTGTTCGGCGCCACCGATCCGAAGAAGCAGGTGCTGAAGAGCCAGGTCGCGTTGCGGGGCGGGGTGCTCGCCGAGGAGTGCGGCGCGCTGTTGAGCGCTTTCTTCGCCGCCAAACGATGAAGATCGAGATCAGCCTCGCACGGCAGGAACTCGTCTTGCGGGACGATCGGAGCGGCGCGCTCAAGACCTACTCGGTGTCGACGTCGAAGAACGGGCCTGGAGAGAAGAACGGCAGCTTCTGCACCCCGCGCGGGCGGCACATCGTGCGCGCAAAGATCGGCGCGGGGCAGCCACCCAACACCGTATTCGTGCGGCGGCGGCCGACCGGCGAGTCGTGGACCCCGGCGCTGTACGCGCGCTATCCCGGCCGCGACTGGATCCTCACGCGCATACTGTGGCTTTCGGGCTGCGAGCCGGGGTTCAACCGGTTGGGCGACGTCGACACGATGCGGCGCCACATCTACATCCATGGCTCGCCCGACAGCGCCGAAATGGGCAAACCCGGATCGATCGGCTGCGTGCGCATGCGTAACGCCGACATCGTCGAGCTGTTCGATCTCGTTCCCGGGGGAACGCCGGTCGAGATCCACGAGTGAGGCGGCGCGCTCAGCCGCCGAGGAACAGGCGCCCGACTTCGGGATTCTGCAGCAGCTCGTCGCCCTTGCCGGCGAGCGCGAGCTGGCCCGACACGAGCACGTAGCCGAGGTCCGCGAACTCCAGGCCCTTCTTCGCGTTCTGCTCGACCATCAGGATGGTCTTGCGTTCGCGGTGCTGCAGGTCGTGCAGGATCTCGAACACCATGTCGATGAAGCGCGGTTCCAGGCCGATCGAAGGCTCGTCGACCAGCAGCACGTCGGGCTCCATCACCAGCGCGCGCGAGATCTCGAGCAGACGCCGCTCGCCGCCCGAAAGCACCTTGGCCGCGTGATTGCGGCGCGCGGCGAGCCGTTCGTACTTGTCGAACACGCGCTCCGCCGCCGCCTTGGCCTTGGCGTGGGAGTGCAGCAGATACCCTCCCATCAGGAGGTTCTCCTCGACAGTCATGTTCGGGAACACGGACTTGTCTTGCAGGATATACGCGACGCGTGCCTCCTTCAGCTTGCGATCGGAAGTGAGATGCGTGATCTCGCGCTTGTCGCCGCCGTGTCCGACGGTAATCTCTCCCCCGAAGATCCGGGTGAATCCGTAGACGGAATGCAGGATGGTCGACTTGCCGGCCCCGTTCGGTCCGATCAGGCACAGCGACTGCGCGCGCCCCACATGCAGCGTGAAGTCGTGCAGGATCTCCATGTTCCCGTAGCCGGCGCGCAGGTTGCGGATCGAAAGAAACGGCTCGTTGCCCGCGAGCGCCAGCAGGTTCGACTCGGGAATCTCCGAGCGCAGCCCCTCGGCCTGGCGGGCCACGTCATCGACGGACAGGACGACGTCTACCGAGCCCTCGTGGTAGCCGCCGGCGAGCGTAGTCTCTTTCGCCACGTCAGTGTGCTCCCAGGTAGGCGTCGATCACGCGCTGATCGTCGCGGATCTGGGCGGGCGAGCCGCTCGCGAGCAATTCTCCGTGAGACATGCAGTAGATATGACTCGCCAGGTTCATGATCACCCGCATGTTGTGCTCGATGACGAAAAGCGTGATACCGAATTCCTGGTTGGCCCGCTTGAGACGGTCGATCAGGCCGTTGATCAGGGTCGGATTGATCCCCGCCGTAGGCTCGTCGAGCAACAGCACCTTCGGCTCGTTCATGAGCGCCATGGCAAACTCGAGCAGCTTCTGCTGCCCGAAGGACAGCGAGCCCGCGACCAGCAGGCGCTTCGAGTAGAGCCCAACAAACTCCAGCAGCCGCTCGGCCTTCTCGGTCACCTCGCGCGAGTGACGCCCGAACATGTTCTTCCAGGCGTTGTCGCGATGCGAAAGCGAAATCAGCAGATTCTGTATGCAGTCCATCTTCGAAAAGATGCGCGTCTGCTGGAACGTGCGCAGCATGCCGAGCCGCGCGATCTGCTGAACGTTGAGTCGCGAGATCTCCTGGCCATCGAACAGTATCGATCCCGAGTCGATCGGATGCTGACCGACGATCGAATTGAACAGCGTCGTCTTGCCCGAGCCGTTCGGGCCGATCAGCCCGGTGATCCCGCCTTGCTCCACCTTGAGCGAGACCTTGTGATTTGCGACGACGCCGCCGAACGCCTTGGTGACGCCGCGCACGTCGATGATGGCTCCGCTCATGGCTTGCTCGCGGACTTGGCTGGTTGCGTCTCGACGCGCACGCCGAACCATTCGGGCTTGCGGGCCCGCAGCCATCCCAGGATTCCTTGCTGGAAGTAAACCACGTTTACGATGATCAGCACGCCGAGCGCGATGTATTGCCAGCCGAGAAGGTAGGTCCAGGTGAGCTCGCGCAGGGTATAGAACACGATTGCCCCGATGATCGGCCCCCAAAGCGTTCCCTTGCCGCCGAGTAAGGTCATTGCGACCATGAAAATGCCGAAGGTGAGGGTCGGATATGCGGTCTCCAGCGGCTCGATGAATCCGGTCATGTTGCCGAACAGCGCGCCTGCGATGCCGAGGAAGAATGCGGACACCGACCAGGCCACCGTCTTGTAGCGCATCGTGTGCACCCCGAGCGCCTCGGCCTTATCCTCGTCGTCGCGGATCGCATTGATCGCCAGGCTGAACCGCGTGCTGTAGAGCCAGCGCAGAAACAGGTAGCAAAGGATGGCCGCCAGCATGCAGGCGCCGTAGAAGAATCGCTCTCGCATGCCGGGGCCGCCCGGAAACACCGGCATCGCTATACCGCTGCCGCCGCCGACCCAACCCCACGCGCTGGTGAGCTCGGCCGCCGCGATAGCGACGCCCAGCGTGCCGATCGCGAAATAGGGGCCGCGCAGGCCGAACAGGATCCAGCTCAGCACTGCGGCGAGTATTACCGGCCCGATCGCGGCCAGGAACACGCCCAGCGCGAGCCCGGCGTAGTACTGCTGATCGGTAAAGTCGACCTTGATGGCGCCGGTTGCGGCCGTGTACTCGCCGACGTTGTACACCAGGGCGATCTGCGCGATTGCGCAGATGTACATGCCAAAACCGAAGAAGGTTATGTTCCCCAGAGAGTTGTAACCCATCTGGCCGCCCATCGTGTCCCAGGTCTGCGCGAACAACACGAATATCCAGAAAATCGCGAACTGAACCGCATGCGCCGGGAACAGAAACGGTGCGGCAACCCCGGCAGCGAGCGCGGCGAGGTGCAGTGCGAGCGATTTGCGGGTCATTGCAGCGCCAGCCGCTGGCGCCGCAGCAGCAGCTGGCGCCAGATGAGGATGATCAGCAGCAGGCTGACGACGGTCGCCTGCTGGAACTGGGCTCCCAGCACGAACCCGCCATACTGCTCGACGACACCGAGCCCAAGCGCCGTCACAATCACCGCAGGGAAGTTGCCAAGCCCGGCGGCGGTCACGATGACGAACGCCCGGACCGAATAGGCGATGCCATAGAACGGCTGGATCACCCAGATCATGGCAATGATCACTCCCGCCACGCCGCAGATCGCCGAGTTGATCGAGAACGTAAGTGCGTAGACCAGGTCCGTATTGACGCCAAGCACACGTGCCGCACGCGGATCCTGGGCGGTCGCCCGAATCGCTTGTCCCATACGGCTCTTCCTCAGAAACAGCACCATGGCCACCGCGAGCGCGGCGCACATCCCGAACGCGATGACCCGAATCTGGGTGATGTCGACCATGCCGCCGAACATCTCGAACCGGCCGAAGCCCGATCTGAGCGTGCGCACGTCGGGGCCGAAGACCAGGTTCATCACCTGCTGCATGGTGATCGCAAGGCCGAAGGTCGCAAGCAGCGAGGTGAACAGGTCGAGCTGGATCACCCGGCGAATGATCAGCTTGTAGATGAGCCAGCCGTAACCGAACATCAGCACGGCCACCGGCACGATCGCGGCGATCGGGTGTACGCCATGGCGCGACAGCTCGTAGCCGAGATAGCCGCCCATCATCACGAAGTCGCCTTGGGCGAGGTTCTTGACGCTCGTCACGCCCCAGACCAGCGCGAGGCCATAGGCGGCAAGGGCGAATACGGCCCCGACGCTCAGGCCGTTCAGCCAGAGCTGAATGTTGAACACCGGCGCGGTGCTCAGAATCTGCAGGTTTTCCCACATGTACGCGATCGCGCCGGCCCGCTAGGGCCGGCGCGCCTACGTTACGCTTAAGCGATGGGTCGAGCGGTTACTGCAGAGCTTTCCGAGGGTACACGACCGGTTCGGAGGCGTACTTGGTCGGCGCCACCACGACGTACTTGCCGTCCTGGATCTGGCGCAAGACCATCGGCTTGGCGATGTTGTTGCCGACCTCGCTGAACTTGATGTTGCCGTAGAAAGTCTGCATGTCCGTCGCGGCAAGTGCATCGCGCAGCTTTTCGGTATCGAAGCTCTGCGCCCGGCGGAACGCGTCGGCCCAGATCTCGATGACCGCCGAGGCCTGCGCGACCTGGTAAGGAACGATCTTGTACTCATTGTGCGCGGCCAGGAACGCCTTGTTGTAGTCCATGGCCGTGCCGAACACATCGTCCTTGTACTTGAGCGTCTCGGCCCACTGGGTCGGACACAGGATGCCCTCGGAC
Organism: uncultured Pseudomonadota bacterium; assembly: GCA_963739205.1. Lineage (GTDB taxonomy): Bacteria > Pseudomonadota > Gammaproteobacteria > Burkholderiales > SG8-39 > DAHVFK01. The sequence goes on from CAVTZJ010000005.1 coordinate 470,136, forward strand.
GCAGCGCCGAACTGGGTGGTCAGCTTGGCCGATTCGCAATGAGTCATGGCGACGATCGACGCATTGACGCCCAGCTCCTTCATTTGTCGCGTCGCGGTGGTTGCGCCTTTGGTGTGCCCCGAGAACGCGAGGATGTCGGGCCTGAGGGCCTTGACCTTGGTGAGCGTGGCGGAAATGTCGCTCAAGTCGCGCGGCATCTTGTCGTCGACCACGATCTTCATGCCGTACTTCTTGGCCTCGTCGACCACCCCTTGCCGAACGTCGAGCGAAAAGGGATCGTTCTCGAACGCCATCCCGATTGTCAGCTCGCTCGGCTTCTTCCCGCTCTTCTGGGCCAGCTCCGCGGCGAGTTCGATAACCGGCGAAAGGTACTGATCGGACGTCGACAGGGCCGCGAACATGTAGCGATAGCCTTGCGTGAACAGCGAGCGCGACGCCCCTTCGGCTTCGACCATCGGAATCTTGTACTTTTCGGTCACCGGCGCAGCCGCCTTGGTCGGACCGGAGCCGTATGGGCCGAGAATGTACTTGATGCTGTCCTGGTTGATGATGCGCTCCAGGAGCTGGGCCGTGCGGGCAGGCGTCGACTCGTCGTCGTAGTACTTGACGACGAGCTTATAGGTCTTGCCGGCGACCTTGACGCCGCCCATATCGTTGATGCGCTTGACGGCGAAGTTGTAGCCATCGCTGGCATTCTTGCCTTCCTGCGAGTATTTCCCCGTGATCGAGATCGCCGAGCCGAGCGTGATGACGTCGTCGGCCGCTGACGCGGGTGCGCCGAACGCGAGCGCGACGGCGATTGCGGCGCCCAGGCGCGCCGAATGAGTGACAAGCCTTTTCATGCATCCCTCCGTGAGTGTCGTGAAACCCTGTCTAGGGCAGGTTTTTTTTTGCGCGGAAAAACCCCGCGACCTTAAACGAAGCGTCATCCGCCTGCAAGCTTTGCTATCGCGGGAGCGAACGGCGGCCGCAGCACGCCGCGCTCGGTGATCAGCGCGCTGACGAGCTCGGCGGGCGTGATGTCGAACGCCGGGTTGCGCACGCTCACGCCCTGCGGCGCCCAGCGCTGTCCGCCGTAGCCGGTCACCTCGCTCGCGGGGCGCTCTTCGACCGGGATCGCGCGGCCGTCGGCGAGGCTCGTGTCGAACGTCGAGAGGGGCGCCGCCACGTAGAAGGGCAGCGCGTGGCGCCGGGCCACAACGGCGAGCGTGTAGGTGCCGATCTTGTTCGCGACGTCGCCGTTCGCCGCGATGCGGTCCGCGCCGACGAGCACCAGATCGACCTCGCCGCGGCTCATGAGGAAGCCCGCCATGCTGTCGGTGACGACGGTGACCGGGATCGATTCCTGGACCATTTCCCAGGCCGTGAGGCGCGCGCCCTGCAAGTAGGGCCGGGTCTCGTTGGCGATCACCGAGAAGCGCCTGCCCGCGTCGCGCGCCGTGCGCAGCACGCCGAGCGCGGTGCCGTGGCCGGCCGTGGCCAGCGCCCCGGCGTTGCAGTGAGTCATCACGCGCGCGCCCTCCGGGATGAGCGGCGCGCCCTGTGCGCCGATGGCGCGGTTGGCTGCCAGATCCTCCTCGAAGATCGCCAGGGCCTCGCCCTCGAGCGCGCCGGCGCCGCGCGCAGCGAGCGTCTTGCGCATGCGCTCGAGTGCCCAGAACAGGTTCACCGCCGTAGGCCGGCTGCGCGCAAGGGCCTCGAAGGCCGCCTCGAGCGCCTGTCCGCCGCGCGCCTCGAGCGCGACGCCGAACGCCGCCGCGCAGCCGATCGCCGGCGCGCCGCGCACGACCATGTCGCGGATCGCCTGCGCCACCTCGAGCGCGCTGCGGCACGGCAGGAATTCGATGCGCTCGGGCAGCAACCTCTGATCGAGGAGCTCGAGCGTCGCGCCTGTCCAGCGCATCGTCGCGACGGTCATCACACGACGCGTTCGTTGCCGCCGTCCACTGGGACCTGCGCGGCGGTGGTCTTGGCGAACAGCGGCCCGCACATCTCCGCCGCGAGCTCGGCGACATCGCGCGAGGCCACCTCGGTGCCGAGCAGGTTGTTGCGCCGGTATTGCTCGACGCTCAGCTTGTAGGCCGCGGCGCGCGAGGCGAGCACTTCGTCGGTCCACAGCGCGGTGTCGTACACCGCGTTCGGGTGCAGTGAGTTGATGCGTATGCCGTCCTTGCCCCATTCGAGCGCCGCGACGCGCGCCAGCTGGTTGAGTGCAGCCTTGGAGGCGGAGTAGGCCGCGGCGCCGGGCCCCGGCGCGGGGACATTTTTCGACCCGATGACTACGATCCGTCCGCCGCGCGGCGCGAGCTTGAGCAGTGGGTGGCAGTCCTGCATGAGGTGCAGATTCGCATCGACGTTCACCGACATGGTCGCCTGCCAGGTGGCCGGCGCGATGTCCTGGAGCGGCTGGGAAGCGGGGAAGATGCCGGCATTCAACACCAGCATGTCGACCCCGCCGAAACGCTTGATCGTCAGATCGAGCGCGGCGCGCACCGCGGCAGGATCGGTGACGTCGCAGGCCAGGCCGAGGAAATCCGTGCGCCGCCACATGTCCGCGATCGCCGGATTGCGGTCGAGACCGAGCACGGCCGCCCCCCGCCTGAGAAACGCCTCTACGCAGGCCTTGCCGATGCCCGAGGCGGCGCCCGTCACGAGGGCCACTTCGCCGCCGAACACGGGCGCCATTCCTGCCTTGCGCAGCTTGGCCTGTTCGAGGTCCCAGTATTCGATGTCGAACAAATCGCGCTCGTCCACGGCGCGCCAGCCGCCGAGCGCCTCGGCGCGCAGGATGACGTCGATCGTATGGTCGTACAGCTCCTCGACGATCGCGGCATCTTTCGCGCTGCGGCCCGCGGCGGCGAAACCGAGCGCCGCGTCCAGCACCATGCGCGGCGCGAGGTCGAGCATGGTCTTCGGCTCCTTCGCGCGGGGCGCGTGGCGCTCGAAGTACGCGCGGTAGGCCTGCGCGAAAGCCGCCACGTTGCGGCCGAGCATCGGCAACGGCTTGGTGCGAATGACGTGATCGGGCGTGGCAGGACCGCTCTGCGAGATGCGCGTGACGTCGCGGCGCTGCGCGAAGGCGAGGAACTTCGGGGAGTCGTTCACCTTAAGGATCGTGGGAAAGCCGGCGCAATGCGAGATATCGTGCCTCAGGCGCGCAATGTCCTCGCGGCCGGCCGTGGCGGGCGCGGGCGCAACAGGCTTTTGCTGCCACGCCTTGTGCGCGTCCAGATAATCCTCCGCCATGGAGACGAGCCGGATCATGCGCTCGTACGACTCGCGCGCGTCCGCGCCGAACGAGAACACCCCGTGCGAGAGCAGCACCATGCCGATCGTGCCTGCTCGGGCGCTGGCCGCGAATTCGCGCGCGCAGCGCGCAGCGAGATCGAAGCCGGCCATCACGTAGGGAACGACCACGACCAGATCCCCGTAGATCTCGCGGATACGCTTGTCGCCCGCAGGGGCATTGGAAATCGACAGCACCGGGTCTGCGTGCGTGTGGTCGACGTAGCGGTGCGGCAAGATGGCGTGCAGGATGGTTTCCACCGACGGCGCCGGCGCGCCTGCGCGCAGCACGTGCGTGTTCAGCTCGTTCACCATCTGCGCGTCGGGCAACGAGGCGAGCTGCGCCAGCCGCCGCACGTAGTCCAGGGCCACCGGCGTGAAACCGGCCGGTTCGATGGTCTCGAGGTCCCAGCCGCTGCCCTTCACGTAGAGGACTTCGCGCTCTTCGCCGAACACGTTCTTCTCGCGCAGCTTCACCGAAGTGTTGCCGCCGCCGTGCAGGACGAGGGACTTGTCGCGTCCCAGCAACCGGGAGGTGTACACGCGCAGTCCGAGCGGACCGGTGAATCCGGCCGCTTCGGCGTCGTCCCAGAGGCTGTGCATGAATGGTCCGCGGAAAAGGCTCGAATTATACTTTCCGGAATGCTGAGGATCGAGCTGACTGACTGGGCTGCGGCGCGCGCGGAGGCGAGCGAGATCCGCAAGACGGTCTTCGTGGTGGAGCAGGGCGTCCCCGAGGATCTCGAGCTCGACGAGCACGACGCGCTCTGTGTGCACGCGCTGGCGCGCGACGAGACCGGGCGTGCGATCGGCACCGCGCGGCTGCTGCCGTCGGAGCGGCACGGCGGGCATGCAGTGGCTCATGTCGGCCGCATGGCGGTGCTGCGACCGTGGCGCGGCCGCGGCGTCGGCGGCGCGCTGCTCGAGCGGCTGGTCGAAGCCGCAAGCGCGCGCGGCGACAACGAGCTCGCGTTATCCGCGCAGACGCACGCGCTCGGGTTCTACCGCGCGCACGGCTTCGCGGAGGAGGGGGACGAATTTCTGGACGCGGGCATCCGCCACCGGAGGATGCGCCGCAGGCTTCAGCCTTCCAGGGGGAACTCGTAGCGCACGGTATCGCGCTCTTCGCCCTGCGCACCGTAGGAGCGTTCGGCGAACTGCACCCGGCGCTCAGGACCGAAGATCACTGCGCTCGAGCAGCGCGTGCCGTAGGCATCGGACACGACGCGCAGCGGAGAGAGCAGCCGCTCGCGCTCGGGTCCGACGCCCGTGTCCGGAAGCTCGTCGTCGGACGCCATCGTGGTATCGGCGAGCAGCTCGAGCAGCGGCTCGATCGCGGGCGCCGGGCGGAGCGCAGCCTGCAGCGTTCGCTTGCCGCGCACCACCTTGGCCCACGGCGTATCGAGCAGATGGTTGGACACGCCGTAAATTCCGGGCGCCAGGCGCCGCGCCCCGGCATTCCGGTTCGACACCCACCATAGCTCGTCGCGGTCTCCGGCGAGAAAGTTGAAGCCGCTGTATTCCGCCCCGTCTTGCGCGACCTGCGCGGCAAAATCCCGAGCTGAAGCCCCATCGGCGAGGAACGCACTGGCGAGCAGGCCGCGCGAGCGGGCCGCCGGGTCGCGCGCAACGCCTTCGCGAAAATTGGATACCGCGGTGAACTTGCCGGAGCGGGTGACGCCGAGCCAGGTGCCCATGCATTCCAGGTCGCGTCCGGCGAGGATCGCGGGCCGGTCCTCCCAGAACGCGGCGGGAGCGGTGGGGCGCGCGTGGAATTCGTCGCGATTGGCAGCGATGACCAGGGGATAGGAGGGGTGCGCCTTCCAGGCGACGAGGATGAGGCACATCGCTCAGTCCGTTCAAGGCGAGTAGGGCAGGTCGAGGACCTCGAGCGGCGGCCCGTCGGGCGCCGCGCGCAGCTTGCGACCTTTGGCGCTGGCGACGGGCACGACCGCGAGCAGCTCGCTTCCGCCGTCGGCGGGCGCAGCGCTGACCACCGTGCCGCTCGCCTGGCCTGGGAATTCGTCGCTGTACAGGTCCTGCGCCGGCGCGAGCTTCACCCCGGCGGGCGCGCGCGCCCGCACCATGCGGCGCTTGAGCTGTCCACGGTACTGCGTGCGCGCCACGACCTCCTGCCCCGGATAGCAGCCTTTCTTGAAGTCGACGCCGTCGATCGATTCGAGGTTCACCATCTGTGGCACGAACAAGTCCTGCGTCGCCTGCACGATCAGTGCGCGGCCGGCCCGGATCTCGGCGAGGGTCCAGGCGCCTTCTTCGCCCGACGGCAGTTCGAGTCGCCTTTCCATCTCCGTCGCCTGCGCGCTTGGCCCGAGCACGAGGAAGCGCTCGTCACCCATGCGCACCGCAGCCACCTCGCCCGCCCATGCGAGCGCCAGATCGCCTGCGGGCATGCCCAGCCCGCAGGCTGCCAGGCGAGCTTGCGTGCCGGAGCCCCATACGCCGAGCTGGCGATACTCGCCCGAAACGTCGGCAACCGTTACCTTGGAACGCAACACGAACATCGCAAGGCGCTTCGCCACCGCTGGTGCAAGGTCGCGCGCGACCTGGAGAAGATAACCGTCGGCGCAAGGAATGACGACGAAGCTGGCGAGCAATCGTCCCTTGGCCGAGCACCAGCCGGCGTGCCGCGCGCGGTCGGCGGCCAGATGCTCGACATCGATCGTCAGCTGCGCGTGCAGGAACGCGCGCGCATCGGGCCCGCGCACCGCCAGCGCGCCGAGTTCCGTCAGCGGCGCACATGCCGAGCGAGTGGTGGCTTGAACCATCGTAGAATTCACATTTTACCCGCGGCGTCGGCCTGCAACCGGTTGCGATCCATCCTGAGAGGCCTGTCGTTCCTGGCGTTCGTGGCCGCATGCGCCGCGGCGGGATACGCTGCCTGGTACGTGACGACGCCGATCGCCATGAAAACCCTTCCCGCGGAGTTCGAGCTGCCTCCGGGAACGCGCTTTCGGCAAGCCGTCGCCGTCATGGAAAGGTCAGGTGTCTCGGTCGGAAGCTGGCAGTTCGAGTTGCTGGCGCGGGGCCTGGGTCGCGCGCCGAACATCAAGGCAGGTAGCTACGAGTTGGCGCACCCGCTGACGCCGCTTGAGCTGCTGGACAAGCTGACGCGAGGCGACGTCACGCAGGCGGAGCTCAGGGTGATCGAGGGTTGGACGTTCCGCCAGGTGCGGGCGGCGCTCGACGCCGATCCCTACCTGCGGCACGACAGCGCGGCGCTCGATGAGCAGCAGCTGCTGGCGCGCATCGGCGCGTCCGAGACGCACGCCGAAGGCCTGTTCTTTCCGGACACCTACGTGTTCGCCAAGGGCTCGAGCGACCTCGCCGTGCTGCGTCGCGCTTACCGCGCCATGCAGCGCCATCTCGATGCCGAGTGGAGCGCGCGCGATCCGGCAACACCCTACCGCTCGCCGTACGATGCACTCATCATGGCGTCGATCGTGGAGAAGGAGACTGGTGTCGCGTCGGACAGGGGAATGATCGCCGGCGTGCTGGTCAACCGCCTGCGTATCGGCATGCGCCTGCAGGTCGACCCGACGGTGATCTACGGCCTGGGCGCGCAGTTTGACGGCAACCTGACGAAGGCACATCTGCTCGCGGACGGGCCCTATAACACCTACACGCGCGCCGGACTGCCGCCGACCCCGATCGCGATGCCTGGCCTCGACTCGCTGCGTGCCGCGTTGCGGCCGGCAAAGACCGACGCGCTCTACTACGTGGCGCGCGGGGACGGGTCGAGCGAGTTCTCGCGCACGCTCGACGCGCATAACCGCGCGGTCGACAAGTACCAGCGGGCGCGCGGACGGTGAGCGTGCGCGGCAGATTGATCACTCTCGAGGGCGTGGACGGCGCGGGCAAATCGACGCATATCGATTTCCTTGCTCAGCGACTGCAGGCTCGCGGCCGACCGCCGCTCGTCACGCGCGAGCCGGGCGGCACGCCGCTTGCCGAGAAACTTCGCGCGCTGGTGCTCACCGAGCCCATGACGCCGCTCACCGAGACGCTGCTGATGTTCGCTGCGCGCGCCGACCACGTCGAGCGCGTCATTCGACCGGCGCTCGAGTCGGGCAGGTGGGTGCTATGCGACCGGTTCACCGATGCGACTGCCGCCTATCAGGGCGCGGGAAAAGGCGTGTCGCAGGATTTGATCCGGCGTCTGGCGGAAGCATCCCACCCGGGCCTCCTGCCTGACCGCACATTGATATTCGATTGTCCCTACGACGTCGCGCGCCGGCGTCTGGCGGCGAGCGGGCGGACCTTGGACAGATTCGAAAACGAGGGCGCCGAATTCTTCGATCGGGTGCGTCAGGCGTACCTCGCGCGCGCTGTGGCCGAGCCGGAGCGCATCCGGCTCATCGACGCAACCAAGACCATTGAGGATATACAGAAAACACTCGAAGAAGCAATTTTAGTAGATTGATTATATGAAATTTCCGTGGCATCAACAATCCTGGGAAGCGCTCGTCCGGTTAGTCGACCGACTTCCGCATGCGCTGCTGATTCACGGCGTGCCCGGTATTGGCAAGCTCGCCATCGCCGAGCGCTTCGCTCAATTCCTGCTGTGCGAAGCACGCACCTCTGACGGTGAGCCTTGCGGCAAGTGCGAGGGTTGCCGCTGGTTTGTCGCCGGCACCCATCCGGATGTGCGCCGTGTGGAACCCGAAATTCTCGCCAGGCGTCTGCCCGAGGAAGAGGAAGCGCCCAGTCAGCGCCCGGCCAAGCCGAGCAGCGAGATCAAGGTCGAGCAGGTCCGGGAGCTGGCCGATTTCCTCGGCCTCGGCTCGCATCGCGGCAGGCTGCGCGTGGCCCTCGTGCACCCGGCCGAGGACATGAACGTGCACGCCGCGAATGCACTGCTGAAGGGTCTCGAGGAGCCGCCTTCCAGTGCGGTGTTCGTCCTCGTTTCGCATCGTCCCGCCCGGCTGCTGCCGACGGTCCGCAGTCGCTGTGTAGCGTTGCCGATGCAAGTTCCTGCAAACGAGCCGGCGCTGGAGTGGCTCGGCGCGCAAGGCCTGCCCAATGGCGCGCGCTGGCTGGCCTTTGCCGGCGGGGCGCCGCTGCGGGCCTGGGAGGATGGGAGAGGACCGCGAAGCGAGGCGATCGACAAGATGCTGGCGGCGCTTGCGTCGGGGCGCGCCGCAGAGCTGACTGCTCTCGTGGATTCCCGCGAAGATTTGGCGATTCTGGCCGAGGTGCTTCAGAAATACGCGCTGGACAAGGCACTTGCCAGCGCAGGCGCGAACCCTCGATACCTAACCATCAACCCTGGTACCGGAGCGTCGTCCCGCTTGCGCGAATGGCTTTCATTCGCCCGGCGCATGGGCGCAGAGCGCGCTCTGACGAGTCATCCGCTCAATCCGAAACTTTTCGCCGCAGAGATGCTGGCATCCATGCCGAACTCGTAGAGCGGGACGGAAGACATGCGCACGTACGTCAAGTATGTCTTTTGCCTATCCGTTTGCACATTAATAGGCTTCGTCAGTCCTGCGGCGGCTCAGTCGCTCGAGCAGCTGCTCGGGGCGGTACGAGCGGGCGATGAAGCGACTGTTGCGCGCATGCTTGATCGAGGGGCCGGCGTCGATACGTCGGACAAGGACGGCAACACGCTATTGATGCTCGCGGCGCGCTCCGGGAACGGGGGCATGGTTCGTCTGCTTCTCGGCAGAAAGGCAAATCCAGCTCAGCGGAACCGGTACGGCGATACGGCGCTCATGGCAGCCTGCTTGGAAGGTCACGTTCGCGCCGCCAAGCTGTTGGTGGCCGCGGGCTCTCCGCTCAACGGCCCAGGTTGGACGCCATTGCATTACGCGGCGTTCGAAGGGCACGCGGACGTGGTCGAGTTCCTGCTTTCGGTTGGCGCCGACGAGAACACCCAAGCGCCAAATGGCTATACGGCGCTGATGCTCGCGGTGCGCAATGGCCACGAGGCCGCGGCGCGCAGGCTACTGGAGCACGATGCGGATACGGACGTCGAGGGACCGCGGGGCGAGACGGCGCTCGCGATCGCCAAGGAACGGGGGGAGAGCAAGTTCGTGGATCTGCTGCAGCGGGCGGGAGCAACGCGCTGATCTATTACATTTGACATAATACACATATGCGCACATTCAGTCCGCGCGCGTCCCAGGGTTCTAGCCTCAGTTCGGCCGCCCGGGCGGCAGCGGCAGGCGCGCGACCGGGATTCCCTCGTCCAGCAAGGCGTCGTGTTCCTCCTGGCTGGCCTGACCCCGGATAGACCGCGCCGGCGCCTCCTCATAATGGATGCGACGCGCTTCGGTCGGGAAGGCGCTACCCACGTCTTCGGCCTTGGCGAGGATCTCGTCGACCAGCCGCGAGTACAGGATCTGCGCGATCGCAAAAGCATCCTTGCCCGCAAGCTGCGGATCGCGCGGCACGCTGCCACCGTCCGGCAACCGAGCCGGCTCGATTGCGCCCGTGTTGATGCGAGTGGCCGAAGGGACCCGCTCAACGCCCACCGAGCCGCACTTCGGGCAGCCGATCAGACCGCCCTCGCGCTGCGCGCCGAATTCCTCCGCCGACGCGAACCAGCCTTCGAACCGGTGCCCGCCCCCGCATTGCAAGTCGAATACGATCATGGCGGGAATCTTATCAGGTAGTGCGGGTACTATCGGGCTCACACTCCCGGGTCAGAACAGAGTCACGATGATCGCCGACCGCATCGAAGGCAAATGGATCGACCTGTTCGCCGAGGTCTTCACGCTCTGCAAGATCGCCCCCGGTGACCAGTGCGCGGTGCTGTCGGAGTCGCAGTCGCGGGAGTTGAACGTGCGCCTCGCGGAACTCGCGCTTCTAAGGCTTGGCGCGCGGCCCTTTCACGTGCAGGTGCCGACGCCAAGGCAAGTCGCCCCGGTGGCGATCCGCTCCACCGGCGCCTCAAACGTGCTTGCAGGGCACGACGCGGCCATCCAGGCGCTTGCCGCGAGCGTGTTCGTCGCCGATTGCACGCTCGAGGGCCTGATGCACGCCGCCGAGCTGCCACGCATCCTGGAGCGGGGCGCGCGCGTACTCTACATCTCGAACGAACACCCCGAGGCGCTCGAGCGGCTCATCCCCTCCCCCGCCGACGAGCAGAAGGTGAGGGCGGCGATGCGCCGGCTGCGCGCTGCGAAGGCCATGGAGGTGAGCTCGGCCGCCGGCACCCGGCTGTCAATCCGCGTCGAAGGCGCGCGCGTGGGCGGCGTATGGGGCTACACCGAGAAGCCGGGCACGCTGTCGCACTGGCCGGGAGGCCTGTGCCTGTGTTTCCCGCGAGCCGGCAGCGTGAACGGCACCCTCGTCATGGCGCCAGGGGACCTGAACCTGACCTTCAAGCGCTACGTCGAGTCCCCGGTGCACCTGACGATCGAGAACGACTACGTCGTCGCGATCGACGGCGGCTCGCTCGACGCCGAGCTGATGCGCGAGTATTTCGCCGCGTGGGGGGAGCGCGACGCCTACGCGGTATCGCACGTCGGCTGGGGCATGAATCCGCGCGCCCGCTGGGATTCGCTCGTGATGTACGACCGCCGCGACGTAAACGGCACCGAGCAGCGGGCCTTCGCCGGCAACTTTCTCTATTCCACCGGCGCGAACGAGGTCGCGGGCCGGCACACCCTCGGCCACTACGATCTCCCGTTTCGCCGCTGCACGATCCGCCTCGACGGCGAGGCGATCGTCGAGGATGGCAGGCTGCTGGGCGAGCTTGCATGACGGTGCCGGCGCACCTGGCGCAGGGTGCCGGCGAGCCGACGCTCGTGTTCCTGCACGGCGTCGGCGGCGGGCAGGCGGCCTGGCAGGACCAGCTACCGTACTTCGCGGCCAGAGGCCTGCGTGCGGTGGCCTGGGACCAGCCGGGCTACGGGGCGAGCCCGCTGGTCGAGCCCTACGACTTCGAGCATGTCGTCGATGCGCTGCGCGGCCTGCTCGAGCACCTCGGCGGCGCGCCGGTGGTGCTCGTCGGACACAGCATGGGCGGTTTCGTAGCCCAGGAGGCCTATGCGCGCTTCCCGCAGCTGGTCAGGGCTCTGGTGCTCGCCTTCACCAGTCCGGCGTTCGGCGGCGCGGGCGGCGACTTCCAGCGTGCGTTCATCGCCGACCGCATCGGCCCGCTCGACGCCGGTCAGACGATGGCCGACATCGCCGCCCGCCTCATGCCGGGCATGCGCGGCGCGACGTCCAAACCCGCAGGCCTGCAGCACGCGGAGCGCGTGATGGCCGGGGTGCCCCCTGCGACCTATCGCAAGGCGGTGGCGTTGCTCACCACCTTCGACCGACGTGCCGTGCTGCCCGCTATCGCCGTGCCCACCCTGCTCGTCGCTGGCGCCGAAGATCGGACCGCGCCGGCTGCGGTCATGCAGCGCATGGCGCAGAAGATCCCCGGTGCCGAGTACGCTCTGCTCGCGGGTTGCGGCCACCTCGGTCCGATGGACCAGCCCGAAGAGTTCAATCACGTGCTCGAAGATTTCCTCGAGCGCCGCATCCTGCAAGGTAAGCGATGAGCACTGACCCGCGCTACTCGGTGACCGGATCGAACTATTCTCTCGACGCTACGCAGCGCGAGCTGGTGGAGATCGCCGAGTCGCTCGGACCGAAGTTCGCCGCGCGCGCCGTGCGCTACGACCGCGAGGCGAGCTTCCCGTTCGAGAATTACGACGATCTGCGCGCAGCCGGCCTGCTCGGCCTGTGCGTGCCGCAGCGCTTCGGCGGCAAGGGCGCCAACCTGCGCAGCTATGCCATCGTCTCCGCGACGATCGGCAAGTACTGCGGCGCCACCGCCCTCACCTTCAACATGCACGCCTGCTCGATGCTGTGGCCCGGGATCCTCGCCGACGACCTCGACATGACGGGGGAGCAGAAAAAAGAGCACGAGGCACACCGCGCGCTGCACTTCGGACGCGTAGTGAGGGACGGCGCGATCTACGCTCAGCCCTTCTCCGAGGGCAGCGCCGCGGCTGCCGGCAAGGCGCCCTTCGGCACGCTCGCGACCAAGGTCGCCGGCGGCTGGTCGATCAACGGCAAGAAGATCTTCGCCTCGCTCGCCGGCGCGGCCCATTACTACGGCGTGCTGTGCACCGAGGACAAGCCGGACCGCAGCATGCGCGACACCCTGTACGTCGCGGTCCCCGGCAATGCGCCCGGCCTCACCGTTACGGGCGAATGGGACCCGCTCGGCATGCGCGGCACGGTTTCGCGCACCCTGCTCTTCAAGGACGTATTCGTGCCAGACGAAGCGCAGATGATGCCGCGCGGCGTCTACTACCAGGCGGCGAGCCGCTGGCCGCACATGTTCACCACGCTTTCGCCCACCTACTTCGGCATCGCCATCGCCGCGTACGAGTTTACGGTCAGGTACCTGCGCGGCGAGATCCAGGGCATGCCGCCGGTCAAGCGCCGCATGTACCCGACCAAGCAGATTTCGGTCGCGGAAATGCACGTCAAGCTGGAGCAGACGCGGGCGCTGTTCCTGCGCATGCTGGACGATGCGCGCGTCGATCCACCCAAGGACGCGCGGCTGCGCGCCTACGCGGCGCAGTACGCGATCATGGAGAACGCGAACGACCTGTGCCGGCTGGCGATCCGCACCTGCGGCGGCCAGTCGATGCTCAAGTCGCTGCCGCTCGAGCGGCTGTACCGCGACTCGCGCTGCGGGGCGCTCATGCTGCCCTGGACGGCGGAGCTGTGCCTCGACCGCATCGGACGCGAGGCGCTGTACGAGACCGGCGAGACGGACGACTGACACGCCCTGGGTGTGCATCGGTCCTTGGGGCACATCACGACTCATAATAGAATATGCGGTAACACATGACGATGAACGTCACTCTCACGCAGCGCAGCTATGCCTCGTCGACGGTCCTGGCGCCGGCGGGCAGGCTCGACCACGACAACTGCGAGGCCTTCCGCGAGGCCCTGCAACCGCTCCTGCAAGAGGGCGCGAGGGCCGGCGGCGGGATCGTCTTCGACTTGTCTGCGCTCGATTACGTATCGAGCGCGGGCCTGCGCTGCTTCATGATCGCAGCCAAAGAAGCGAAAACCGTCGGCAGCAAGATCGTCATCGCGGCCATGCAGCCTGTCGTGGCCGAGATCTTCCAGATCAGCCGTTTCAACCTGGTATTCGATACCTTCCCAACGGTGCGGGAGGCGCTCGTCACGCTCTCGCCCGATTCCGCCGCCGCCTACGGGCGGGAGTGACGTGCGCGTCCGATTCTGGGGCACGCGCGGCTCGATACCGGTGTCCCTCACGTGGCGCGACGTGCGCGACCGCCTGGCGCAGGCCCTGGTCGCGGCAAACGGCCAGGCGCTGGATTCGCTCGAGAAGGCCTGCGACTTCGCCGATCGGCACCTCGGCTTCTCCCTTGCGCGCACTTTCGGCGGCCACTCGGCATGCGTCGAATTCGAGCCCGGCAGCGACGAGTATTTCGTATGCGACATGGGCAGTGGCGCGCGTGCGTTCGGCGCGCATGTGCTGGCACGCCAGGCCGGCAAGGAGGCGACCATAAACGTGTTCATGTCGCACATGCACTGGGACCACATCATGGGGTTCCCGTTTCTCGGCCCCGCCTACGTCCCCGGAACGAGGATCAGGATCTACGGCTGCCACGCGGTCCTCGAGCACGCCTTCCGGCTGCAGCAGGACCCCCCCTGTTTTCCGGTGACCTTCGACCAGCTCGCCGCAGATATCGAGTTCATTTTGCTCACGCCCGGCGAAACCGCGACCGTGTCGGGCGTACGCGTGACTCCGAAGCTGCAGCAGCACTCGGGCGCCTCCTATGGATTTCGCTTCGAAGCCAACGGCAAGTCGTTCGTGTACACGACCGATTCCGAGCACAAGCTAGAAGAGCGCTCGCAGACGGAGGAATTCGTGCAATTCTTCCGCGATGCCGATCTGGTGGTGTTCGACGCCATGTACTCTCTTGCCGATGCCGTCTCGGTCAAGGCGGACTGGGGACATTCGAGCAACGTGATCGGCGTCGAACTTTGCCAGATGGCCCGCGCGAAGCGTTTGGCCTTGTTTCATCACGAGCCCGCGTACGACGATGCGGCGGTCGAGCGCATTTTTGCAGAGACGCGGCGTTTCGAGGAGCTGACGCGAGCAGAGCACAGGCTTGAGGTCGTCGCGGCGTACGACGGCCTGGAGATCGATCTCTGAAGCTGCGCGGCGCGCGGCGTTACGCAGGCGCCGGCCTGCTGCTCGCGCTGGTGATTCTGTTCGTCCTCGACCTTCCTCAGGTCGGAACCCTGCGAGACGCCCTCTTCGACGGCTACCAGCGCCTACTGCCACGCGAGCGCAAGTCGATGCCGGCGGAGGTGGTCGCGGTGGACGAGGCGGCGCTCGCCGAGTATGGCCAGTGGCCATGGCCGCGCGCGCTGACGGCGCGGCTGCTCCGGCGCATCGAGGCATTCCAGCCTGCGGCGATCGGGGTCGACGTGCTGTTCGCCGAGCCCGACCGCTACAGCCCGAGTGGCTCGGGCGACGCGGCCCTGGCGCAGGCGCTAGCCGGTCACAAGGTCGTTCTCGGGATCGCCGGCCTGCCGCGGCCCCAGGGAGGCGCGGCTGCGCGCCCGGCGGCGCCGCCGTTCCTCTGGAAGACACCGCCGCCGCGGGCGCTGCGGGACTTCCTCGGTCACGTACAGAGTCTGCCGCTGATCGACTCCGCGGCTGCCGGGCGCGGCCTGCTTAATGCAGCTGAGGAAGGCACCGTGGTACGGCGCGTTCCCCTCGTCGCGCGCGTCAGCGACACCTATCTCGCGACGCTCGGCGTGGAAATGCTGCGCGTCGCCGCCGGCATTCCGGCATTGAGCGTAGTGCCGCGCAACGACGGATTGCTCGCGTTGCAGGTCGGCGATATCTCGATACCGATGCAGCGCGACGGCAGTGCCTGGCTGTATTTCGGCCCGCGCGAAGAGCATCGCCCCGTCTCGGCCGCGGACGTCCTCGCGGGTCGTGTCGATCCGGAGCTTCTGCACGGAAAGCTCGTGCTGGTGGGAGTGACTGGCGTGGGCCTGCTGGACACGCTGGACACGAAAGGGACGCCGCTCGGCACCACAATGCCCGGAGTCGAGCTGCATCAGCAGCTGCTCGAGCAAATCTTTGACGGGAGCTTCCTGATCAGGCCGCCCAAGGCGCGCGCGATCGAGCTCGCACTCCTCGTCCTGGCTGGCGCCTTGATGATCGTCTTCGTCCCGATGCTGCGCGCCTGGGCCTCGGCGGCGTTGTTCCTTTCCGTACTCGCAAGCCTCGCTGCCATAGGCCTGGTGTCGTTTCATCTCGGGTCCTTGATCGACGTCGCGTCGCCGGCGCTGGGCACGACGCTGCTCTATGGCGCGGTGCTGGCCGTGACTCTTTCGGAGGCCGACCGGCAGCGTCGAGCGTTGCGCGACGCCGCGGAGCGCATGGAAGGCGAGTTGCAGGCAGCGCGCCGCATCCAGATGGGGTTGCTGCCGCTGCCTGGCGAGCTGTTCGCGCACGAGGAGCGCTTTTCGCTCGCGGCGTCGCTGGAGCCTGCGCGCATCGTAGGCGGTGATTTCTACGACTGCTTCATGTTGGACGCCGACCGGCTGTTTTTCGTGATTGCAGATGTCTCCGGTAAGGGGCTGCCAGCCAGCCTGTTCATGGCTCTGTCCAAGACCCTGCTCAAGAGCGCCGCCCTGCGCATGCCTGGGGACATCGGCGACATTGTCAGCCGCGCAAGCGCGGAGATCAGCCGAGAGAATCCGGAGTCGCTGTTCGTTTCGGTCTTTGCCGGCATTTTCGACGCGCGTTCCGGCGACCTCGAGTACTGCAACGCCGGCCATCAGCCGCCCTACGCCAAGCGCAGCGACGGCTCGCTACAACGCTTCGAGCTTGCCGACGGTCCCCCGCTGTGCGTCATTGCGGGCTACCCGTACCGCACACGCCGCCGGCCGCTGGCGCCAGAGGAGTGGCTATGCGTCGTGACCGACGGCGTGACGGAGGCGATGGATCCGCGCGGCACATTGTTCGGCACCCAGCGGCTCGAGGGGGCGCTCGCGGCGCTTCCTGCCGGCGCTCCTACTGCACAGGTCTTGACGGAGGTGCGCGACGCGGTCGCCCGGTTCGTCGGCGGGGCGGCCCCGTCGGACGACATCACGCTTCTGTGTCTGCAACGCGCGCGCCGCGCGCTCAGCGAACGTTGATTTCCACGCGCCGGTTGCGCGGCTCGTCGACATTGGGCCCGGTCGGTATCAGCAGCTCGCGCTCACCGCGTCCGGCGACCGTGATGCGCTCGGGAGGAATGCCAATGCCGACCAGGAAGGTCTTGACCCGCTCGGCCCGCTGCAACGAGAGCGCGTCATTCGTCTCGAGCCCACCCTGCGTATCGGTGTGCCCGATCACGAGCACGTCGGGCGATGGGCGTTTCTTCATCTCGGCCAATACCCCCTGCAGCTCGATTTCGGATTCAGGAGTCAGGACGTCCTTCCCCGTGACGAAATAGAGCATGAACTTCGCCGGCCGCGGGGGCAGCGCCGCGATGACGTCGGAGAAGGACGCGTGCACCTCGGACGGATTCGACTGTACGACGTGCACGTCGCCAGTCCCGCTGACGCGACTCGAGGCGTAGGCCGTGTTTAGAAGATGTTCTTCGGTTCCCCGCGTTACGACGACGCCACCGATGGACTTGCCGGGCGGTGGCGGGAGAATGATGACGGTTTCGTCGTAAACTCGCGGCGACTCTCTGCCAAAGAAGACGAAGGCAGCGAAGATCGCCGCGAGGATCGCCGCACCCATCAGCGGCCGGCGTCGTTCACTCGCACCACGAACTCGGTTCCACGCACGCCCATGATCGAGGCCGGAGTATGGATGCGCATGGCTCCCGGCGTCTGCTTAACGATGTTGCCCGAGACTACTGCGAGCGTGCCCTGGCGCACCGACGCGTCGAACAGGCCGTCGTGAGTCGTGCTGTCGAACGCATAGCGATCGATCGCCAGAACGGTATTCGGCCCAGCGGACAGTAGGCTGTTATCGCTGAACGTCACGCCTACCGCGCCGTCGGCGCCCGTGACGATGGTATCGGACTGCTGCACGTTCATGCCGGGCGTCACGGCGAGCTTCTGACCGCCACGCTCGATGTGCACGGCGCCGTGCGCCGTCTTCACCTGTCCGACATCGGCCGCGAAGGCCGGGATCGCGAGCGCCAGGCCCGCCAATAGTGCAAGGATTCGCATGTGGACCTCCTGCAAGCTATGACTTCGGGGCATTCTATAATCTGCAGCCAATGACCAAGCGATCGGCAATGTTCCTGGCCCGGCTGGACTCTTTGCAAAGAGTACGCGAATTCCTTGGGACTTTCTGCAAAGAAACCGGCTTGGACCGGGACAATTGCCTGCGGCTGAACCTGATTCTCGAGGAATTGTTCACGAATTGCGTGCGCCACGGGCACCTCGGCGACAGCGATGCGCCGGTCTGGGTGACGCTCGCGGAAGATAACGCGAAGGTATCGATCGCCTTCGAGGATACGGCGCCGCCGTTCAATCCGTTCGCCAGGGCCGACGCGCCGTTGCCAACGACCCTGGAGACCCGGTCCGTGGGCGGACTCGGGCTGCTGCTTGCCAAGGGCATGGCCGCGTCCAGGGATTACGCATACGTATTCGGGCGAAACTGCATCAGGCTGCAGCTCACGAACGCCTGAAGTAGCAAGCGGGGCCTACGCCGCTTTGGTGCCCGGGGGCGGATTCGAACCGCCACGGCCTTTCGGCCAGGGGATTTTAAGTCCCCTGTGTCTACCAGTTTCACCACCCGGGCCGAACAGGATTGTCGCGGAAAAAGCTGGAGGCGGGAGTCGGAATCGAACCGGCGTCCACGGCTTTGCAGGCCGCTGCATGACCACTCTGCCATCCCGCCCGGGGGAGAAGCCCGCCGTCTACGCGGGCCCACAACTAAAAAAGGGAAGGTGCAACGACACCTTCCCTCGGAAACTGGAGCGGGAAAGGAGTCTCGAACTCCCGACCTCAACCTTGGCAAGGTTGCGCTCTACCAACTGAGCTATTCCCGCGTTACTCGAGCGGCGATTATACGGCCTTCCGGCACCTGTTCTCAACCCGGCGCAGACACATGCGGAAGCGCCTTGCGCAAGTAGTAGAGCATCGAAATCACCGTCAGCACCGCGGCCACGTATATCAGGATCGTGCCCAGCGCCTGGCAATCTATTCCAAACAGTCTGTCGTGGTACAGCAGCAGCGGCAGCGCGATCATCTGGCTCGCGGTCTTGATCTTGCCCACGAATGCGACCGCCACGCTCTTCGACTTGCCTATGCTCGCCATCCATTCGCGCAGCGCGGAGATGGCGATTTCGCGGCCGATGATGATGAGCGCGACCGCGGACTCGACCCGGCCGAGCTGCAGCAGGACGATCAGCGCGCCGGCAACCATGAGCTTGTCCGCCACTGGATCGAGAAATGCGCCAAAGGCGGACATCTGGTCCAGCGCGCGCGCGAGGTAGCCGTCCAGCCAATCCGTGATCGCAGCAAAGACGAAGATCGCCGTGGCGACGAGGTTCTTCGCGTCGATCGAGAGCCAGGGGTCCGGCAGGTAATACACCCCGACGATCAATGGAATCAGCAGGATCCTCGACCAGGTGATGAGATTCGGCAGATTGAGCGGCATCAGCTTGCGGGACGCTCGTGCAGGTGACGGTAAATCTGTTCGGCCAGGGTTCGGCTGATGCCCTGAACGTTGCACAGATCGTCGACGGCCGCGGCCTGGACTTCGCGCAGACCGCCGAAGTGCGCGAGCAGACGCTGCCTGCGCCGTGAGCCGATTCCGGGAATGTCGCTTAGCGCCGAAGTGGTGCGCGCCTTCGCGCGTCGCGCGCGATGCCCGACGATCGCGAAACGATGTGCCTCGTCCCGGATGCTCTGAATCAGATGCAGGCCCGGATGCTGCGCTGGCAGCGAGCGAACCCGCCCTTCGGCCTCGATGACCAGCTCTTCCTGTCCGGGCCTGCGCTCGGGTCCCTTGGCAACGCCGATCACGGCGACGTCGTTCAGGCCGAGCTCGATCAGCGCTGCGCGTGCCACGCCGGTCTGCCCCTTGCCGCCGTCGATCAGCACGAGGTCCGGGATCTTGCCGCCGTCTCCCGTAACGCGCTCGTAGCGCCGCGTGAGCACCTGACGCATCGCCGCGTAATCGTCGCCCGGTGTGATGCCGCGGATGTTGAAGCGCCGGTACTCGCCGCGCTGCATTGCGTTATGGTCGTACACCACGCAGGACGCCACGGCAGCCTCCCCCATGGTATGGCTCACGTCGAAGCATTCTACGCGTTGTACCGATTCCGGCAGACCGAGCGCCTCGCGCAGCGCCTCCAGCCGCCTTTCCTGCGTGCTCCGCTCACGCTCGCGGTGCGCCAAGGCGAGTTGGGCGTTCTTGCGCGCCATCTCCAGCCACACTCGGCGCTCGCCCTGAACCGGCGTAACGATGTGCGTGGTGCCCGCGCCGCGCTCGGCGAGGGATTCTTCGAGCATTTCGCGATCGACCTCCGCGCTCGTCAGCACCAGCGGCGGCACGGGCTGCTCGAGATAGTGCTGCCCGAGGAATGCGCCCAGCACCTCGGCCTCGATCGCGCCCTCGGCGTTCTGCGGGAAGAAGCTGCGGTCGCCGACGTGCCGCCCGGCGCGGATCATCACGAGGTTGACGCACGCGATGCCGCCTTCCATCGCGCAGGCAAGCACGTCGGCGTCGACCCCCTTCTCGCTCTCGACGTACTGCCGTGCCTGCACCCGCGATAGCGCCCGAATCTGGTCGCGATACAGTGCCGCTTCCTCGTAGCGCCGCTCGCCCGCCGCCGCTTCCATCTTGCACGTCAAGGAGCGGATGACGTCATCTTCGCGGCCATCGAGGAAGAGTTCCGCGTTGCGCACGTCCTGCGCGTAGGTTTCGGCGCCGATCAGCCCGGTGCACGGTGCCGTGCAGCGACGGATCTGATAAAGCAGGCATGGCCGCGACCGGTTTTCGAACACGCTGTCCTCGCAGGTGCGCAGCCGGAACACACGCTGCAGCAGTTGAATCGCCTCGCGTACCGCATGCGCGTGCGGGAATGGGCCGAAGTAGCGGTTGTCGCGATCCTTCGCACCCCGATGGAAGCCGATGCGCGGCATGCGATGACCCGTGATCATGAGGTACGGGTAGGACTTATCGTCGCGAAACAGAATGTTGTAGCGCGGCGCATGGCTCTTGATGAGATTGTTCTCGAGCAGCAGCGCCTCGGCCTCGGAGCGCGTCACGGTGGTCTCGATCGAGGCGACCTGAGAAAGCATCATCTGGATGCGCGGACTCGCGACCTGCTTGTGGAAATACGAACTGACGCGTTTGCGCAAGTCGCGGGCCTTGCCCACATAGAGCGCCTCGCCGCCCGCTCCGAGCATGCGATAGACCCCGGGCAGGTTTGGAAGACCGGCCACAAAAGACTTGGGATCGAAACGGTCACTCGCCATGTGTAATCGCCGCTGAGTGTAAAATTCTAGCTCCATCCCCATGATTTCGTGTAAAATTCTCGCCCTTTTAATCCGGCGGCAAGTCATGGCGAAAGTTTCGGCAGTGGAAATCCGGGTCGGCAACCTCATCGAATGGGACAAGCGCGTCTGGCGCGTCCTCAAGTGCTACCACGTGCACGTCGGCGGGCGAGGCGGTGCCTTCATGCAGGTGGAGATGAAAGACATCGAATCGGGCACCAAGACCAACCAGCGTTTCCGAACCGAGGACAAGGTCGAGCGCGCGTTCGTCGAACCGCACGATATGGAGTACCTGTACAAGGACGGTGACAGCTTCGTGTTCATGGACAAGCAGTCGTACGAGCAGCTGTCGCTTTCAGCGGACTTTCTCGAAGGTCAGGCGGGGTACTTGCTGCCGAACACCGACGTGCAGATCAACTTCTACAGCGGGCGTGCGATCGGCATCGAACTGCCGCCCTCCGTTGTCCTCACGGTCTTGCAGACCGAGCCCAGCATCAAGAATGCGACCGCGACCACCACGTTCAAGCCGGCCGTGATGGAGACTGGCATCACGGTGCAGGTTCCGCCATTCGTGAGCCAGGGCGAGCGCATCAAGGTCAATACGAACGACGGCAGCTACGTCGAGCGCGCCTGAACCACGCCTGGCCGCACTAGGCTAGCCCCCGCACGAGGGCACGGGCGTCCTCGTACGCGATCTCCAGCCCGGGGTTGGCGCCCTTTGCACGCATGCGCGCGACGCGCGCGGCCGGGACGCTCGGCGCGTCGCGCAACGATTCGAGCAGTGCCTCCTGTGCGGGCGCATCGTTGCAGAGCAGCACCATATCGCAGCCGGCCCGCAGTGCGAGCCGAGCGCGTTCGGCAACGCCGCCGACGCTCGTCGCGCCCTGCATCGACAGGTCGTCGCTGAAGATCAGTCCGTCGAAGCCCAGCCGTCCACGAAGGACCTCGCGCAGCCAATAGGCGGAGTAGCCGGCCGGCTGCGCATCCGCTCGCGTGTAGACCACGTGTGCAGGCATCACTGCCGCCAGCCCCGCGGCAATGGCCGCGCGATAGGGCGGCACGTCGCGCGCCAGGATGTCCGCCAGGGGGCGGTCGTCGCGCGGCAAGTCGACGTGCGAGTCGGCCTGGACGTAGCCATGGCCGGGGAAATGCTTTCCGACCGCCGCCATGCCGGCTTCCGCGAGTCCGCGGATGAATGCCGCGGCCAATTGACCGACCGCCTCCGGATCCGCGTGGAACGCCCGGTCGCCGATCACCGTGCTCGCGCCGTAGTCCAGATCGAGCACCGGCGCAAAGCTGAAATCCATTCCATGCTCGACGAGCTCGGCAGCGATCACCAGTCCCGCCGCGCGCGCCGCCGCGCGTGCGGACCCTGCGTCGCGGTCCCATAAGTCCCCCAGACGACGCATCGGGGGCAGCGCGGTGAATCCGTCCCGAAAGCGCTGCACCCTGCCCCCTTCCTGGTCGACGCACAGCAGAAGATCCGGCCGCAGCGCGCGAATCTCGCCGACGAGGCCGCGCAATTGCACGGGATCCCGGTAGTTCCGGCTGAACAGAATCACGCCGCCCGCGGCCGGGTGCAGCAAGCGGATGCGCTCGGCCGGCGTGAGCGCTGCACCCTCCAGGTCGATGACCGCTGGGCCGACGCCGGCGCTCAAACCTGGCGCTCCAGAATCACCGTTGCACTCGCGAACTCGCGCTCATCCGAAAGCGAGACGTGTGCGCGCCCCACCCCGCGCTGCTGCAGCAGCGTCGCCAGCGCCGTCGTGAACTCGAGCGCCGGCTGTCCCGAGCGCAGGTTCACCACCCAGACGCCGTGCCAGTTCGCCGGCGCATGGATCCCGGTGCCGAGGGCTTTCGTGAACGCTTCCTTGGCGGCAAACCGCTTCGCGAGATAGGCCACCGGCTTGCGGTGGGCCCGGAAGCGGACGAGCTCCGGCGGACAAAGGATTCGTTCCGCGAAGCGCTCGCCATAACGGGTCAGCACGCGCGTGACGCGGGCGATCTCGACGATGTCGGTGCCGACGCCGTATATCATCTTGCCGCCGCCCGCGATGCCTCGACGATGAGTCTCTTCATCTCGCGCACCGCTTCGCGCATGCCGACGAACAGTGCACGGCTGACGATCGCGTGACCGATGTGCAGTTCACGCACCCCTTTGAGCCTCGCCACCGGCTCGACATTGAAGTAGTTGAGCGCGTGGCCCGCGTTGAAGCGCATGCCGAGAGCACGAATCGCCTCCCCCGCGTCCTTGAGCTTCGCGAGCTCGGCGAGGACCGCCGGACTTTCCGGGTCACGGCCCTTTGAGTGAAAAGCGTGCGCGTATGGGCCGGTGTGGACCTCGCACACCGCCGCGCCGATTCTCGCTGCGGATTCGATTTGGCGCTGGTCCGCGTCGATGAACACTGAAACCACGATGCCCGCATCGCCTAGCCGCGCCACCGCGCGCCTCAGCCGGGCCTCGTCCGCCACAATATCGAGACCTCCTTCCGTGGTGATCTCGTGGCGCCCTTCCGGAACCAACATCGCCATTTCCGGCTTTATCGCGCACGCAATTCCGACCATTTCGTCGGTCGCCGCCATTTCCAGGTTCAGCTTGATGTGCGTGAGCTCGCGCAGACGGCGCACGTCCTCGTCCTGGATATGGCGACGATCCTCGCGCAGATGCACGGTGATGCCGTCTGCGCCGCCGAGATGCGCTTCGACTGCGGCCCAAACCGGGTCGGGCTCGTAGGTGCACCTCGCCTGGCGCACGGTCGCGACGTGGTCGATGTTTACGCCCAGTTCGATCACAGGTCCTGAAGCTCCCTAAGCACCGTGCGCGTGTGCAGAGATTGCCCGCCGAGCCGCTGCGCGATCAGGGTGCGCAACAGCGCGCGTGCTTCCTCGCGTGTCTGCTGACGTTCGTAGTCGTCGTGCGCAAGGTCAAGAAGCGTGCGTCCGCTGACGATCAGTTCGTCTCCTGCCGCGTCGCGCGCCGCGAATCCGTTCGCCGGTACCGGGCCGCGATCGAGCTCGTACACGTAGCGCCGCTCCGGATCGACGGGCGCGCCGCTGGCGGCGTCACGCTCGAGCAAGGGCGCATAGCCGAGCTCGGCGAGCAGGCGGCGTTCGAAGCCGCGCAGAACGGACGCGTGCTGCCGGCCGGCGCCCAGCTGCGCGAGGCTCTCGGTGTACGCATCGAACAGCCGCTCGTGCGCATCTTCGCGCGGCAGCAACTTTAGCAGCAGCTCGTTCAGGTAAAACCCGCACATGAGCGCGAGCCCGCTCAAGCCTGTCATGCCGCCCGACCACTCCACCGAAAGCAGGGTGCCGAGCTCGGCCGAGCCGCTCCAGCTCAGTCGCAAGGGGTGGAACGCAAGCAGCAGACCGCGCATGGCGGAGCGTGGGCGCCGCGCGCCGCGTGCCAGCAGCGCGACTCTGCCCTGGCGGCGAGTGAACGCCTCGACG
Organism: uncultured Pseudomonadota bacterium; assembly: GCA_963739205.1. GTDB lineage: Bacteria > Pseudomonadota > Gammaproteobacteria > Burkholderiales > SG8-39 > DAHVFK01. The sequence continues at coordinate 494,352 of CAVTZJ010000005.1, forward strand.
ATGAGGCTCGTCTCCTTGTACGGGTAGGCGTGCAGCACGTAGCCCGGCTCCTGGTCCGCGCGACGCCTGCTCATTTCTCAGTTCCCATAGCCTAGTTGACGCAGCACGCGCTCATTGTCGCTCCAGCCGCGCCTGACCTTGACCCAGACGCCAAGGTACACTTTGCCGCCGAAGAGCCGCTCCATATCTTTGCGCGCGGCCTCGGCGATGCGTTTCAGGCGCGCTCCCCCGGCGCCGACCACTATGCCCTTCTGGCTCTCCTTGTCCACCAGGATCGCCGCCTCGACGCGGCGCAACCTGCCTTCCTCTCGGAAGCTTTCCACCAGCACCTCGCAACGATACGGCAACTCTTCGCCTAGCTGCTGGAACAGCTTCTCGCGCAGCAGCTCGGCAGCGAAGAAGCGCTCGTCGCGGTCGGTGAGCTGCTCCGGAGGGTACATGCGGGGCGCCTCGGGCAGCTCCGCGCGCAGCACGCGTAGCAACTCCGGTATATTTTTTCCGGTCTTGGCGCTCACCGGGACGATGGCATGGAAATCGCGTTCGCGTGCGAGCCGATCGAGGAATGGAAGCAACTCGCTCGCCTGGCGCATGCGGTCGACCTTGTTCACGACGGCAATGGTCTTCCGTTCCCGCGGAATGTGCGCCAGAACCATGCGGTCTTCTGCGCCGAGGCGTCCCGCCTCGACAACGAATACGACGATATCCGAGCTGCGCAGGATCTCCAGCGCTCTGCGGTTCAGCATGCGATGCAAGGTCTCACGCTCGCGCGCCTGCAAGCCCGGTGCGTCCAGGAACACGAACTGGCATTCCGGCTCGCTCAGGATCCCGGTAACGACATGCCGGGTCGTCTGCGCCTTCGGGGAGACGATCGACAGCTTTTCCCCAACCAGCCGGTTGAGCAGCGTCGATTTTCCCGTATTCGGGCGGCCGACGATCGCTATCGTCCCGCAGCGGAACGCGCTCACTTGACCATGTCCGCAAGCAGCGCCTCGGCGGCGCGCTGCTCCGCGCGCTGCCGGCTCGTCCCGCTGCCGACGGCCCGTAGGCCCTTATCGGCGAGCACGCATTCCACCTCGAACGTCTGCTCGTGCGCGGCTCCGCGAACGGCGAGCAGATGGTATTCCGGCAGCGGACGGCGCTGGCCCTGCATCAACTCTTGCAGCCGGGTTTTCGCGTCCTTGCCTGCCGCGCGCGGGTCGAGGTCGCTGAGCGCCGCGCCGTAAGTGCGCAGAATCACCTCGCGCGCGGCCTCGTAGCCTCCGTCCAGGAATACCGCGCCGAAGACCGCTTCGAGCGCATCCGCCAGGATGGAGGGGCGTCGGTCGCGTCCCGCGCTCAGCTCGGCGTCTCCCAGGCGCAAGGCCTCGGGCAGGCCGAGCGTCCGGGCAAGACCCGCGAGCGCTTCTTCGCGCACCAGGTTGGCACGCAGACGCGTCAGATCGCCTTCGGCCAGGTCGGCGAACCGCCCATGCAGCTGCTCGGCGATTACACAACCGAGCACCCCGTCGCCCAGGAACTCGAGTCGCTCGTTGTGCGGTGCTCCGTAGCTGCGATGCGTCAGCGCCTGCTGCAGGAGCGCTGCGCGGCGAAATTGGTAGCCGAGCCGGCTCTCGAGCGACGCAGTCCGGATCAAGGGAAGCTAGTGTCCTCTCGTCGAGGCCTGGAAGTCGATATACAGCCCGACATTCGCGACCAGCGGCACTTCCTTGCGATACGCGAACGAGATGACGTTCTGGCCACCTTCCTTGGTGATGTCCAGGTCGCTGGGCTTGAGCGACGGAATGTCATCCACTGCCTCGCGAAGCTCGAACGCCCTGCGCACTTCCGCCGGCGTTCCGTCCGGGTTGTCCTTGGCGACGGCGTTGATGGCCTTTACGGCCGTGAAATACTCGATGTAATTCGGCACAAGTTTGAGCCCGAGCAGCACGAGCAAGACAATCACGATGGACCCGAATATCAGGCCACTCAAGGTAAGACCGTACTGTCTGTTGCGCATCAGTCCTCCCAGCGCGAGCGTTATCGAAAGGTGCCGAACCGGCTCAGGTCATTCAGGTTCAGCCAGATGAAGAACGCCTTGCCGATGATGTTCGCTTCGGGCACGAAGCCCCAGACCCGGCTGTCGCTCGAATTGTCCCGGTTGTCGCCCATCATGAAGTAGTGGCCGGCCGGTACCTTGCACACCAGGCTGTCGGCATTGTAGTTGCAATCCTGCGAGAAGGGGAACGTCTTAACCTGCGGCACGAAGGCCGGCGCGTTGTTGTCGATCAGGATCTGATGTTCGACGCCGTCCAGATTCTCGAGATAGCGACTGTAGTACTGCATCGTATCCTTGGAAAGGTAGTCGCTCATCTGGCGCTCCGGGATTGGATGGCCGTTGATGATGAGTCGCTTGTCGCGGTACTCGACCCGGTCTCCAGGTAGTCCGACGACGCGCTTGATGTAGTCGAGCGAGGGGTCGTCCGGATACCGAAACACCATGACATCGCCACGCCGCGGCTCCCCGATCGGTATGACCTTCTCGTTGATGATGGGAAGCCTGATGCCGTAGGCGAACTTGTTCACCAGGATGAAGTCGCCGATCTGCAGCGTCGGGATCATGGATCCGGACGGGATCTTGAACGGCTCCACGACGAACGAGCGCAGCAGGAAGACGACCAGGATGACCGGAAAGAAGCTGACGGAGTACTCGATCCACCACGGCTGGCGCGCGTTCTCGGGTCGCTTCTTGCGCAGCCAGGCGATCTCGAGCGCCCAGACCGCGCCCGTCACCACGAGCAAGAGAAACAGGAACAGGGCGAAGTTCACTTGTCGCCCATCTGCAGTACGGCGAGGAACGCTTCCTGCGGTATTTCTACGGATCCGACTTGCTTCATGCGTTTCTTCCCTTCTTTTTGCTTTTCAAGCAGCTTCTTCTTGCGCGTCACGTCGCCCCCGTAGCACTTCGATAGCACGTTCTTGCGCAGCGCCTTCACGTTCTCGCGCGCAACGATATGGGAACCGATTGCCGCCTGTATGGCCACGTCGAACATCTGCCTCGGGATCAGCCCACGCAGACGCGAGACCAGGTCGCGTCCGCGGCTCGGCGCAGCCGAACGGTGCACCATGCTGGAAAGCGCGTCGACGCGCTCGCCGTTCACCAGGACGTCGAGCCGGACCATATCGGCCGCACGGTATTCCTTGAAATCGTAATCGAGCGAACCGTAGCCGCGCGTGATCGACTTCAACCGATCGAAGAAGTCGAGCACCACCTCGTTCAACGGTAGATCGTAGGACAGCACTACGTGGCGCGCCGAGTAGTGCATATTCGTCTGCGCGCCGCGCTTTTGCGTGCACAGGGTGATCACCGGACCGACGTACTCCTGTGGCACGAAGATCGTCGTCGCAATCACAGGCTCCCGGATTTCCTCGATTTTGGACGGCTCCGGCAGCTTGGCGGGATTGGATACCTGCTCGACCGACCCGTCCCGCAGCAGAACCTCGTACACGACCGATGGGGCGGTCGTGATCAGGCTCATGCCGTACTCCCGCTCCAGCCGCTCCTGCACGATGTCCATGTGCAGCAGCCCGAGAAATCCGCAGCGAAATCCGAAGCCCAGGGCTTGCGACACCTCGGGCTCGTAGTGGAACGACGCGTCGTTCAGATGCAGCTTTTCGAGCGCATCGCGCAGCGCCTCGTACTGGTTTGCCTCGACCGGATAGAGACCTGCGAAGACCTGGGGCTTTACCTCCTTGAATCCGGGTAGCGCCCCGGTCGCCGGCTTGTCTGCGTGCGTAAGAGTATCGCCCACCTTGGCCGCGCGCAGCTCCTTGATACCGGCCACAACGAATCCCACCTCGCCCGCCGAGAGCTGCTCGCGGTTGTGCGCCTTCGGCGTGAACACGCCGGTCTGCTCGCAGAAATACGCCGCCTGGGTGCTCATCAACAGGATCTTGTCCTTCGGACGAAGCGCGCCGTCGACGACGCGCACGAGCATCACGACGCCGACATAATTGTCGAACCAGGAGTCGATCACCAGGGCCTTGAGGCGTTGCTCGAGGTGCCCCCTGGGCGGCGGCACGCGCGCGATGACTGCCTCGAGGATGTCTTGCACGCGCTCGCCCGTTTTCGCGCTCGCCCGGATCGCCTCGCGCGCGTCGATCCCGATAACGTCCTCGATCTCCTGGATCGCCTTCTCCGGGTCAGCCGACGGTAGATCGATCTTGTTGAGTACCGGTATCACTTCGACGCCTTGCTCGATGGCGGTGTAGCAATTCGCCACCGTCTGCGCCTCGACCCCCTGCGACGCATCGACGACCAGCAACGCGCCCTCGCAGGCCGCGAGCGAGCGGCTCACCTCGTAGGAAAAGTCGACGTGCCCGGGCGTGTCGATCAGATTCAGGAGATACGTCTGTCCGTTGCGCGCCCGGTACTCGAGCGCCGCCGTCTGTGCCTTGATGGTGATACCCCGCTCGCGCTCGAGCTCCATCGTATCGAGCACTTGCTCGGCCATCTCTCTGTCGGCCAGGCCACCGCAGATCTGAATGAACCGGTCGGCGAGCGTCGACTTGCCGTGGTCGATATGCGCGATGATTGAAAAATTGCGGATGTGGCTCTGCGCGGTCATGAAAAAGGGTGCCTCGGGCACCCTTCTGGAGAACGGCCGCTATTTTACCGCAAGCCGTTCGGCAAGCGCCCGGACGTCGAGGAAGTAGTGGCAGATTTCGCGGCCGTCCGGTCCCGCGAGCAAGGGCACCAGCTCGCCGTATTTGCGATCCAACGCGGCGTCGCCGTCGACGTCGACGAGCTCCAGCGTGAAGCCCAGCTCGCCCTGCAGCGGCTCGAGCGCGCGCTCCATGTCCTCGCACAAATGGCAATACCGGCGCCCGTACAGCGTCAGACGCACGTCAGACGCTCAGCCCTGGTCTTCGAATCCCGCCACCGTCACGAACGCCGTGGCGCCGCCGCGCCTCACTTGGAGCGTGATGACCGCGTCCTTCGCGAGGCCGTTGAGCAAGGTGTTCAGCTGCTTCACCGACTCGAGTTGGGTCTGCTTGCCTGCATGCGCGAGCATCAGCAGGACGTCGCCACGCTGCACCTCCACGCGTGCTTCGGGTCGCACATCGGTGACCACCAATCCGTGCTTGAGGCCCAGCTCCCTGCTCTGGTCCGCGGACAGCTCGCTCACGACGATACCCAGGCGGTTCGCGGTCACCTCGGGCGGCTTCGCTGCCGGAGGCGCTTCCGCTCCCGCGATGCGCTCTTCTTTCAGCTCGCCGACGGTGATCGTGAGCCGCACGAGGGCACCCTTGCGCCACACTTCGAGCGGTACTTTCGACCCTGGCGGCGTCGCACCGACGATGCGCGGCAGGTCGACCGACGATTCGACCGGTTTTCCGTTGAAGCTGAGGATGATGTCCGTGCTCTCGATGCCCGAGCGCGAGGCCGGGCTGCCCTTCTCGACCGAGTTCACGAGGGCGCCGCGCGGTTCCTCCAGCCCAAAGGATGTCGCCAAGTCCTTCGTTACCTCCTGAATCGCGACGCCGATGCGGCCGCGCGACACCCGCCCTTTGGCGCGCAGTTGCTTCTGCACGTCGAGCGCGACGTCGATCGGGATGGCGAACGAAAGGCCCATGAATCCGCCAGTGCGGCTATAGATCTGCGAGTTGATGCCGACCACTTCGCCGCGCATGTTGAAAAGCGGGCCCCCCGAGTTGCCGGGATTGATCGCAACGTCCGTCTGGATGAAAGGAACCAGGTTTTCCTCGGGCAGCGAACGGCCCTTGGCCGAAACGATTCCCGCCGTCACGGTGTTCTCGAATCCAAAGGGCGCACCGATCGCGACGACCCATTCGCCGACCTTGAGGCGGGCGGGATCGCCGAACTTCACGAAGGACAGCCCCTTTGCGTCCACCTTGATGAGCGCGACGTCGGTGCGCTTGTCGCTGCCGATCACGCGCGCCTTGAGTTCGCGCTTGTCGGTGAAGCGAACGTCGATTTCGTCGGCGCCTTCGATGACGTGGGCGTTGGTGAGAATGTAGCCGTCCTCGCTGATGATGAAGCCGGAACCCAGAGAGCGCGTCTCGGAGCGCGGACCAGGCTCGACGGGAGGGCGACGCGGCATGAAGCGCCGGAAGAATTCACGCAGCTCTTCGTCGTCGACACCCGGGATCTGCGGCAGTGCGCTGCGCTGGACCGCCTGCTTGGTGCTGATGTTCACGACGGCCGGACCCTGGTGCTCGACGAGCTGCGTGAAATCCGGGAGCTCGCGCGCCTGCGCAGCGACCTGGCCGCCCGCGACGAGCAACAATAGCGCGACGACGCTTTTCACCCCTTTCATGCAATATCTCCCTTCCCCTACGGGATGGATCGGCAGCAGGCTATGCTGCGCCGAATCCTCAGTGCGGCTGGCGGTAGTTTACGGCGTCCGCGATGCGCTGGACACTGGCGGCGGGTGCCTCGCCCACCACGGTTACGAGGTGGTTAGCCACCTCGCGAGTATAGATATTCGTCGCGCCCAGGTTCGCGAGACCGAATCTGGCCGGCTTGTCCTGATCCGATAGCGGCTCGATGAACACCGACACCGCCGCCAAGCCATCGGAGTAGACCACTTGCTCGACGGTGCGCGAGCTGTGCAGGGTGCGTCTGACTTCGACCACCTTGCGAAAACCGGGCAATACCGACTCGACGCTCCAACCCTCCCGCTCGAGATTTACGGGCGCGACCTCGGCATCCTCGACGTGCCAGGCCGCCGTCGTACGCTGTGGCTTGACTTCGGCGGGCGTCACCTTGCCGATCGTCAGTTGCGTAAAGGCGAACTGCTCGACCGTGCGGCCGTTGTCGTCGAACGTGAGCGCCTTGAGCAGCATGCCGGAGTCGGCATCGGCCCAAAGCCTGTATCCGTAGCGCAGATTGTCCTTGGGCGTGAGCACAACGACTTGGCAGCTGTAGCCCGCGATGCGCTCGTTATCCCCCAGGGCGACGGTGTAGTTTTGCGTCAGGCCGTCGATTTCCCCCTGCAGCAGAGTCGGAAAGCCGCGATGATCGAAGCGCCGGTCGACCTTCACCGTCTGGCTCTTCGGGAGATAGCAGCGAACCGCGTCATTTGTGCGCAGGATCTCGCGCGGCTCACCGTCCAGAGCCTCGAGCTTCTCGATGTTTCCGTGTGCGCCCGTGAGCCGCGTGATGCGGGAGGTCTCGCTCTGTTCGCCTTGCTGGTAAACGAATGTGCCGACGTAGGAGAGATTGTGCGTGGCTTGATAGATCCTGCGCAACCACTCGACGGGGTCGGAGGAGTTCTGGGCGTGCGCCAGCACCGCCGCCGCGACAAGCATTGCGCCGAACGAGTGCGTGAGCAGCGCCCCGGCGATGCGCCGGCTCATCGGCCGCCCTTTTCCACCACTTCGTCCGAGACAGTGCGAATGTAGGGCGCCAATCCTTGCAGGGTAACCCGCGGAGAATAGATCTGATGCGCAAGCAGATAGTCGTTGGCCGCGCTGGGTAGCGGAATTCGTGCCGGAACCTTGGGTCTCGCGTCAGCGACCGGACGTTGCGCCGGTGCCACCTTGGGTGCCACGACGGCCAGGGGCGCCGGCGACAAAGTGGTCCCCCTGGGTCCGTAGGCCAGCCAGCCGACCAGCGCGACGGCGGCCATGCTCGCCGCCGCAGACAGGGCTACCCACCGATTGCGCTCGCGTCGGCTGCGTATCGCCCTGGGCGCCAGGACGGCAGGTTCTCTGGACAGGCGTTCGCTGAGCTGCGCGCCAAACTCCCGGGACAGCAGGCCATGGCCGTGCATCGCATCGCCGATCAGATGATAGATGCGCCAGCACTCGCACGCCTGCGGGTCGCGCGCCAGCGCCGCCAGCGCCTCGTCGAGCTCGCGTTGCGAGCCTTCGCCGTCGATCAAGGCCGAAATCCTGATATTCATGGCTCTACCACCTCTTGTCCTTGCTCGTATCGAGCAGCGGCCGCAGCCGCTCGGCAATCGCCTCGCGGGCGCGGAAGATGCGCGACCTCACGGTACCGATAGGGCAGTCCATGATGCGCGCGATGTCCTCATAGCTCATGCCTTCAATTTCGCGCAACTGGATTGCGGTGCGCAGTTCCTCCGGCAGCCCGTCGATCGTCGCATTCACAGTCGCTGCGATCTCATTGGACAGCAACACACTCTCCGGCGTATTGATGTCGCGCAACTGATCGGCTTCCTCGAATCCTTCCGCTTCCTCGGCCTCGATATCGGTCGACGTCGGTGCCCGCCGTCCGAGCGCCATGAGGTAGTTCTTGGCAGTATTGATTCCGATACGGTAGAGCCAAGTGTAGAACGCGCTGTCGCCGCGGAATGCCGGCAGAGCTCGATACGCCTTGATAAAGGCCTCCTGCGTCACGTCCTCCACCTCCGACGGGTCGCGAACGAACCGCGACAGCAGCCGCGCGAGCTTCCGCTGGTACTTCTCGACTAGCAGTTCAAACGCGCGCTTGTCGCCCTTCTGGGCCCTCGCCACCAGCTCCCGGTCGACGTCGTGACTGCTCACGTCCCGGCCCCGCCCGGCGAGGATCCAGCGCGGACCGCCTGCCGGCCCGCCAACGGATCGCTACGTCTATCAGCCACAGACACTCGCTCTTACAAATAGTTCGCTGGTTCGCCACCCGGCCGGTCAGGCCGCAAGGCTCTCCAGGCTGCCGCCACCAGGCACCCTGCCCCATAGCGCCCACAGCCTGAGTGTGCGGAACGACTCCTGGTCGAGCATGTCGCGGACGACCACGATGGTGCGCCGCATCGAGCCGCGCACCGGAACAATTACCGCGAGGCGGCTTACGTGCTTGCGGCCGGCCACGCGCACCTCGGTCTCGCTTCCGTCGCGCGTCTTGAGTCGCAGGCTGGTCGGACCCTCGATCACCATGCCCGTGACCGATTTCCTGCCGCGCAGCAGCGCCCGGTCCCAGGCCGCCGCGAGGCCAAGCGCCGGAAGCAGCAGCGCGACGGCGATCGCACCCGGCCCGGGCAAGACAAGCGCTGCACAGGCGCCCGCCAAAGAGTGAGTGGCGATGACGGCCGTGGCCAGGAGACTGGACGGCGAAAGACGGATGTTAAGCCTGCACTCGACGCTCAAGCGCGCGCGAACACCAGTGTACCGTTGGTGCCACCGAACCCGAACGAATTCGACAGCGCAATGCGGATTGGCAGCTTGCGCGACGCGTTGGGCACGTAATCCAGATCGCACTGGGGGTCTGCGTTCTGCAGATTGATGGTCGGCGGCGACACCTGATTGAGGATGGCGAGTGCCGTGAATACCGCCTCGACGCCGCCCGCGGCGCCGAGCAGGTGCCCGGTCATGGACTTGGTGGAATTCACGGCCACCTTGGCCGCGCGCTCGCCGAGCAGGCGTTTGATGGCAACGGTTTCGGCGATGTCCCCCAACGGCGTGGAAGTGCCGTGCGCGTTGATGTAGTCGACCTCGGAAGCCTCGATCCCTGCGTCGCGCAGCGCATTGCGCATACACCGGTACGCGCCGTCGCCGTCTTCACAGGGCGCCGTCATGTGGTACGCATCGGCCGAAACGCCATAGCCGGCGATCTCGCAATAGATCTTGGCCCCGCGCGCCTTCGCGCGCTCGTACTCCTCCAGCACCATCGCTCCCGCACCTTCGCCCAGGACGAACCCGTCCCGATCCTTGTCCCAAGGGCGGCTCGCCCCCTGCGGGTCCTCGTTGCGCGTGGACAACGCGCGCGCCGAGGCGAAGCCGCCGACAGCGAGCTCCGTGACGGTCGATTCGGCGCCTCCAGCTATCATGATGTCGACCTCGCCATGGCGGATCGACTTGGCCGCCTCGCCGATGCAATGCGTGGACGTCGTGCACGCCGTGACGATCGCCAGATTCGGCCCCTTCAGCCCAAGCATGATCGAAAGATTGCCCGCGATCATGTTGATGATCGTCCCGGGTATAAAGAACGGTGAAATGCGCCGCGGACCGTTCTTGAGCAGTTCATCGTGCGACGCTTCGATCATCGGCAGACCGCCGATGCCGGAGCCGAAATTGACTCCGGCCCGCTCGGCCTCGTCCTCCGCAAGGGAAATACCCGCGTCGCGCCACGCCTGCAAGCCGGCCGCCATCCCGTAGTGTATGAACGTGTCCATGCGCCGGGCTTCCTTCGGCGAAAGGTACTGCGAGACGTCGAATCCCTTGACCTCGCCCGCAATCTGGCTGGCGACCCGCGAAGGATCGAAGCGCGTGATGCGCGTAATGCCGGAACGCCCCGCCAGTATGTTGCTCCAGGCTTCGGCAACGCTGTTGCCTACCGGCGAGACGATCCCAAGCCCGGTAACGACGACTCTGCGACGGGACAACTTTTCTCCTCGGGGGACACGCAACCCGGGTCCGATGTGCGCGCCCCGGTCTATGGTTACGGCTAGCTCTTCTGGTGAGCCTTGATGTAATCCACGGCCTGTTGCACGGTCGTGATCTTCTCCGCGTCCTCGTCGGGAATCTCGGTCTCGAATTCCTCCTCGAGCGCCATGACCAGTTCGACCGTATCGAGGGAGTCAGCGCCCAGATCGTCGACGAACGACGACTCGTTCTTGATCTCGGCCTCGTTTACGCCGAGTTGCTCGGCGATGATCTTCTTGACGCGTTGTTCGATGTTTTCCATTTGCTGCTCCTTCCCTATGGGGCCAAGAAGGCCCGTATTCTACCAAAAGGATAGATCTCTCCGTCCCCGAGAAATCCTCTTCCCTACATGTACATACCGCCGTTCACGTGGAGTACTGAGCCGGTAACGTAATCACCAGCCGGCGACGCGAGGTAGCCGACTGCGGCGGCAATGTCCTCCGGGCGGCCCAGCCTGCCGAGCGGGATCTGCTGCAACAGGGCCGCCCGCTGTTCGTCGCTCAGCGCTCGCGTCATGTCCGTATCGATGAATCCGGGCGCCACACAATTGATCGTAATGTTGCGACTGCCGAGCTCGCGCGCGAGCGATTTGGTCATCCCGACCACGCCCGCCTTGGCGGCCGCGTAATTTGCCTGCCCCGGGTTGCCGGCCGCCCCGACAACGGACGTGATGTTGACGATGCGACCCCAGCGCGCCTTCATCATGCCGCGCATCACCGCGCGAGACAGACGGAACACCGCCCGCAGATCGGTCTCGATGACCTCATCCCACTCGGCGTCCTTCATGCGCAACGCCAGGTTGTCCCGCACCACCGCCGCATTGTTGACGAGCACCAGGACATCGCCGAACTCCTTCTGCACGAATTCGATCAGCTGGTCACATTGCGCGGCGTCGCGCACGTTCAGCACGCGCCCGCCGCCCTTGGCGCCCGCGACCGCCAGCGCCGCACCGATTTGGGCCGCACCCGCGTCGCTGGTCGCCGTTCCTACCACCGATGCGCCAAGTCGCGCCAGCTCGAGCAAGATGGCGCGCCCGATGCCACGCGTGGCGCCAGTGACGAGAGCGGTTTTTCCTTGCAGCATATCTAGGCCTGCTTGAGCGTTGCGAGCGCCTGCTCGAGTGAGGCGCGATCGGCCAGCGCGATGCCCTGCATGGCACCGTCGATGCGCTTCACCAGCGCAGACAGCACCTTGCCCGGCCCGCATTCGACCACATGCGTGATGCCCATGCCCGCCATGTGACGGATGATCTCGACCCAGCGCACCGGCGAGGCTGCCTGCCGTACCAGTGCGTCTTTGATCTGCGCAGGATCGCGCGGCATCGCGACGTCCACATTGTTGATCAGCGGCACAGCCGGCGCCGTGACCCGGGTATTGTCGAGGTATTCGCGCAGCCGCTCTGCTGCAGGCTGCATCAGGCTGGAGTGGAACGGCGCACTGACCGGGAGCGGAAGCGCCCGCTTGGCGCCGCGCGCCTTGCAAGCCTCGATGGCGCGCGTCACCGCCGCCCGGTGCCCCGCGATCACGATCTGCCCGGGCGCATTGAAATTGACCGCTTGGACCACTTCGCCCTGCGCCGCTTCGCTGCACGCTGCACGCACGGCTTCGTCGTCCAGGTTCAGGATCGCGGCCATTGCGCCCCGCCCTTCGGGCACCGCTTCCTGCATCGCCTGCGCGCGAAAGCGCACCAGCGGCAGGCAGTCGCGGAACGCGAGCGCGCCTGCGGCCACCAGCGCCGTGTATTCGCCCAGGCTGTGTCCTGCGACGACCTCGGGCACCGGCCCTCCGAGCGCACGCCAGGCACGGTAAGCCGCGTAGCCGGCGGTCACCATCGCCGGCTGGGTGTTGACCGTCAGATTGAGCGATTCTGCGGGTCCTTGATCGAGCAGCGCGACGAACTCGGTGCCGAGCGTCGCGGCCGCCTCCGCGAGCACCGCGTCGACCTCGGGCAATCCAGCATACGCCCGCAGCATTCCTACCGCCTGCGACCCCTGCCCGGGGAACACCATCGCCAGCTTCATGCGCCCTGCGTCCTCACATCGTCACCAGTGCCGAGCCCCAGGTGAAACCGCCGCCGACGCCTTGCATCAGTACGCGCTGCCCAGCGCGGATCCTCCCGGCCCGCACCCATTCGTCGAGCGCCAACGGTACAGAGGCCGCCGAGGTGTTGCCGTGCCGATCGACGGTGACGACCAGCCGGTCCTCCGGCAGGCCGAGTTTCCTGGTTGTCGCTTCGAGAATGCGCAAGTTCGCCTGATGGGGGATCAGCCAGTCGATATCCTCGAGCCGCATGCCGGCCGCGGCCACGGTTTCGCGCGCCGATTCGTCCAGCACCTTCACCGCCAGGCGAAACACCTGGTTACCCGCCATCTGCAGATAGGGCGATCCGACGACGCGGCCGCCGCAGATATTGCCGGGCACCGAAAGGATTCCCGCATGGCTGCCGTCCGCGTGCAACTTTGTCGCGTGCACGCCTGGGCGCTCTGCGGCGGCGAGCACCACCGCGCCGGCGCCGTCACCGAACAGTACGCAGGTAGTGCGATCGTTCCAGTCCAGAATGCGCGAGAACACCTCCGCGCCGACCACGAGCGCCCTGCGGTAGTTTCCCGCGCGGATGAAGCAGTCGGCGGTGGCCAGCGCGTACACAAACCCACTGCACACCGCCTGCACGTCAAAGGCCGGGCAATTCTTGATTCCAAGCTTGGCTTGAAGCAGGCAAGCGGTGCTGGGAAATACGAAATCCGGGGTCGACGTCGCGACGATGATGAGGTCTATGTCGGAGGCCGCGAGCCCGGCAGCTTCGAGGGCTCGGCGGCTGGCTTCGAGGGCAAGATCGCTCGAGGTCTGGGACTCCTCGGCAATGTGGCGCTGCACGATGCCGGTGCGTTCCCTGATCCATTGGTCGCTGGTGTCCAGGCGTGCGGCGAACTCGTCGTTACGCACGACGCGCGCCGGCAAGTAGCTACCTGTTCCGACGATGCGCGAGTAGGTCATTCGCTGCTGGCTTGCATCCATTCCGTATGTGCCGATTGGTTTCGCTGCGCCATTCGCTGTGCGATGCGCTGCGGTACGTTATTGCGCACCTCGTCGACCGCGCGACCGATCGCCTGCCCGAACGCGAAGATGTCAGCCGAACCGTGGCTCTTGATCACGATTCCACGCAAGCCGAGCAGGCTGGCGCCGTTGTAGCGCCGGTAATCCATGCGCCGCCGGAACGAGCGGATGACCGGCAGCGCGCACAGCGCGCCGAGCTTGGCGATCAGGTTGCGCCGGAATTCCTCGCGCAGCGCCGAAGCCATCATCTGCGCCACTCCCTCGGAAGCCTTGAGCGCGACGTTACCGACGAAACCGTCGCAGGTCACTACGTCCGTGGTTCCCTTGTAGATGTCGTCGCCTTCGACGTTGCCGTAGAAGTTCAGGCCGCTCGCGCGCAGCAATTCGGCGGCTTGCTTCACGATTTCGTTACCCTTGATGTCCTCGACCCCGATGTTCAGCAACCCCACGCTGGGCTGTTCCTTGTGCTCGACCGCGGCGACCAGCATCGCGCCCATGATGCCGAATTGCAGGAGGTGCTCGGCGCTGCAATCTACGTTCGCGCCGAGGTCCAGGACGTAAGTGTGCGCGCCGCGCATATTGGGCAGCACCGTGGCGATCGCCGGACGATCGATGCCAGGCAAGGTCTTCAGGACGAAGCGCGAGATCGCCATCAACGCGCCGGTGTTGCCCGCGCTGACGCAGGCGTGCGCCTCCCCGCTCTTGACGAGGTTGATCGCCACGCGCATCGACGAATCCTTCTTGTAGCGCAACGCAGCAGCCGGCGGCTCGTCCATGGCTACCACCTCGCTTGCATGGTGCACCCGCAAGCGCGGGCCCTGGACGGCGCGCCGCGCGGCGAGCTCCGCCTCGAGTGCATCGCGCGGCCCGACGAGCAGGACGTCGACGTCGGCATGGCGCCGCTGGTACGCGAGCACGGCCGGCACCGTCACATGGGGGCCATGATCGCCACCCATGCAATCGACCGCTACGGTTGTTTCCATCGGGCGTTGGACGCAACGAGGCCGCGCCCGAGTGCCGGGCACGGCGTAAGCCGTCGACCTTATTCGCCCTTCGTCTGTACGACCTTCTTACCGCGGTAATAGCCCGTCGGGCTCACGTGGTGTCGCAAGTGCACTTCGCCGGTCGTGGGTTCCACCCCGATGGCGGGGCGCCCGAGCGAATCGTGCGCACGGCGCATGCCGCGACGCGAAGGGGACTTCTTGTTCTGCTGGACTGCCATGTTGAAACTCCTCTGTTCAATTCCTTCGTCTGCGGGCGCCGGCGGCGCCCAGCAGACTTCTCAGATCAGCGAACGGCGAGCCTGCACCGCCCGTTGCCAAACTACCCTGCGCTTCGCAGCGCTCGTGCCGAGGGGCGTAAGGTACCGCCAGTAAGAGCTCGTCCTCGAGCAGCTCGCCCACCACCATCTCCCCGCCCCCTACGATGCGCTCCGGCTCGCTCGCATCGTCGGGCAGCGCTTCGATTTCCGCCTCGGAGTGCGCCAATACCAGCGTCGTGTCGACGCTCACCGCAAAGTCGAGCAGCTCGAGACAACGTTGGCACGCGAGCCGCAGCGTGCCCTTCATCGTCACGCGCAGCGCAGCGCGCCCCAGCTCGTCGTGCACCCCCTCGACTACGTAGTCGATCGCGCCCGTGCTTGACGCGAGCTTGTCGCGCAAACGCAGAAAATCGCCGACCGCCCAAGTACCTCGAAGCGTTGCGCCGGTCGCCGCGAAATCATAGCCGTCGATGACCGGCCGGTGTGGCATAAACGTGAAATGCTATCATCGCGGAAAAACCGTGTCAAAACAAAGTCATGGCCCGAAGCCGTCAACTGATCCTCGCATCGACCTCGATCTATCGCCGGCAGCTGCTGCAGCGCCTTGCGCTGCCGTTCGAATGTGCCGCGCCGGACATCGACGAATCGCCGCTTGCGGGGGAACGCCCGCAGGACACGGCGCTGCGGCTGTCGCTCGCAAAAGCGCAGGCTGTCGCTCCGCGATTTCCGCAAGCGCTCGTGATCGGCTCCGACCAGGTCGCCGTGCACGACGGCGAGCCGCTGGGCAAGCCGGGTAGTCACGCGCGCGCGCTGGCCCAGTTGCGCAGCCTGAGCGGCGGCGCGGCGGACTTTCACACCGCGGTCAGCCTGCTGGATGCGCGCACCGGGGAAGCGCGCTCGCACCTCGTTTCCTGCCGCGTCGTGTTCCGCGAACTGAACGATCGCTTGATCGAGAGTTACCTGCGCCTCGAGCAGCCCTACGACTGCGCGGGCAGCGCGAAATCGGAAGGCCTAGGAATCGCCCTCATCCAGCGCATCGAGACCGAGGACCCGACCTCGCTCATCGGCCTGCCCCTCATCGCGCTCACGACCATGCTCGGGCAGGCCGGACTTTCCGTACTTGGCTGATGCCTGCAATTCTCTACGTCATTCCTACGCCCCTCGGAGGCTCGCCCGTAGATGCGCTGCCGCCGCCCACGCTGGAGACGATCCGCCGGCTTGCCGACTTCGTCGTCGAGAACGAGAAGAGCGCGCGCGCGTTTCTCGCCGCCGTCGGAATGCCTCGGCCGCTGCGTGACCTGCGGCTGAGCCGCCTGGACGAGCATACGGCGCCAGGTGAGGTCGGCGCTATGCTCGCGCCGCTGCGCGAGGAGCGCTCGGTCGGGTTGCTGTCCGAGGCCGGCTGCCCCGCGATCGCCGACCCGGGCGCGAACCTGGTTGCAGCGGCCCACGACGCAGGCTTTGGCGTTGCGCCGCTGGTGGGCCCGTCTGCAATCCTGCTGGCGCTGATGGCGTCGGGACTGGAGGGCCAGCGCTTCGCCTTTTGCGGTTACCTGCCACGCGAGGCTGTAGAGCGCACGCGCCGCATACGTGAGCTCGAGCAGCGCTCGCTCACCGAGCGCGAGACCGAGATCTTCATCGAGACGCCCTACCGCAACGATGCGCTGCTCTCCGCGCTGCTCGCGACCTGCGCGGCCTCCACGCGGCTGTGTCTTGCCACCGATCTGACGCTCCCGGAACAGAGCATCGCGCTGCGCTCGGTCGGAGCATGGCGCCGCGCTTCGCGGGCCATCGGTCGCCGGCCGACCGTGTTTCTGCTGCAGGCCGCCTAGCGTATTGCCGGCGTGTAGTGGAGCGCCAGCTCGGCCAGCGTGCTCGCCGCCGCCGCGCCGAAGCGGCGTGCGAATTTCTCGGCAATGCCCTCTTTCTGCGTATAGTCGACGATCTCCTCGGCTTTGATGACGTCGCGCGCCACCGTTCTGAGCGTGCCGTAGCCGTCGGCGAGCCCCAGCTCGATGCTCGTCTGGCCGGTCCAGATCAGGCCGCTGAACATGTCGGGCGTTTCCTTGAGGCGCTTGCCACGTCCCTGGCGCACGTCGTTGATGAACTGCCGATGGATCTCGTCGAGCATGGCCTGCGCGAATTCCTTCTGCTTCGGGTCCTCGGGCAGGAATGGATCGAGGAAGCCCTTGTTCTTGCCGGCGGTCAGCAGGCGCCGCTCAACGCCGAGCTTGTCCATCAGGCCGGTGACGCCGAAGCTGTCCATGCGCACGCCGATCGAGCCCACGATGCTCGAGCGGGTGACGTAGATGCGATCGGCGGCGGACGCGACGTAGTACCCGCCCGAGGCGCAGATGTCCTCGATCACCGCGTAGAGCGGAATGTCCGGATACTTCTTGCGCAGCCTGCGGATCTCGTCGTAGAGGTTCTGTGCCTGCACCGGGCTGCCGCCGGGGCTGTTGATGCGCAGCACCACGCCTTGCGTGTTCTTGTCCTTGAACGCGGCGCGAAGTGCGGCGCCTATCTTGTCGGCGCTCGCATCGCCCCCCGGCGCGATTAGGCCGTCCAACTCGACCACCGCCGTGTGCTTGCCGCCGACTTCGACCGATTTCTCGCTCCAGCCGAATGCGAGCATCAGCAATATGGTCAGATAAGCGAAGCCGAGCAGCTTGAAGAAGATCCCCCACATGCGCGCGCGGCGCTGTTCCTTGAGCGCCGCGGTAGCGAGCTTTTCCACCAGCCCGCGCTCCCACTGCCCGCCGTTGTCAGTCATCTGCAAACCCCAGGAAGTAGACGTTGCCGCCGCGCTCCTCGATCCTGAGCGCCACCAGGGGCGCGCCCCCGCACGGCCCGCCGAGACATCTGCCGCTCGCCGCGTCGTAGATCGCGCCGTGCGCCGAGCATATCAAATCGCGTCCCTCCGAGTCGAAGAAGTCCCCCTCGCGCCAGTCGAGCTCCAGGGCGACGTGGCTGCAGCGGTTGAGGTAACCGCGCACGACGCCGCGATGGCGCACCGCGAAAGCAGGAACGATATCGCCGAAGTACTGCACTTCAAAGCGTGCGCCGCGACCCGCGTCCTCGAGCTTGCTCGAGGCGCAGATCAGCCGTGGAGCGTCAGCCACTTGTCGAGCTCCTCGACGCTGGCCAGGCACGCGAGCGGCTCGAGCGCGCGCAGCTCCGACTCCGGGTGCGCACCGTAGCTCACGGCAAGCGCGGCGACCCCGGCGCTGCGTGCCATCAGCAGGTCGTGCGACGTGTCCCCGATCATGAGCACGCGCTCGGGTTGAACCTCCAGCTCGGCCATGAGCTCGCGCAACATCGCGGGGTCCGGCTTCGGGACGGTCTCGTCGGCGCAGCGCGAACGCGAGAAGTGGATCCCCAGCCCGCTCGCCGCGAGTGCGCGCTCCAGTCCGCGGCGGCTCTTGCCGGTCGCCACCGCAAGGCGATGCCCGCGCGCCCGCAGACGCTCGAGCAGACGCGGCACTCCGGGAAACAAAGGCATGGAGTCCTCGCGCGCGCGGAAGTGCCGCCCGTAGCTGGCTGCGAACTCGCCGTAGCGCTCGCGCGGCAGCTGCGGCACGGCCTGGCGCAAGGAGTCTTCCAGTCCGAGACCGATCACGTGGCTCGCGCGCTCCGGGTCCGGCGCCTCGAGGCCGAGATCTCGGCTCGCCTGCTGGATGCATTCGACGATGGCGGCGGGCGAATCGACCAGCGTGCCGTCCCAGTCGAATACGACGAGGGCGTAGCGGAGCTCAGCGCCCATCGTCCTGCGCCTTGAAGCGACTGTCGATGAAAACCTGCATGTCCACAGGCGGCGGCGCCTCCAGCCGCAGCGGAGCTCCGCTCAGCGGGTGCCGGAACGCGAGGCGCCGCGCGTGCAGGAACAGCCGACGCGCACCGTGCTTGGCAAGCGTGCGGTTCAGCGCGAAATCTCCGTATTTGTCGTCCCCGATTACCGGGTGCCCCGCGTGCGCGAGGTGCACGCGGATCTGGTGCGTGCGCCCCGTGAGCAGGCGCAGCTCGAGCAGGCTCAGGTCGTTGCTCACCGCCAGCGGCCGCACCCGGGTGGCGGCCGTTTGGCCGTCGGCGGCGACCCGCACGCGCCGCTCGCCGCTCGCCGTCACGTGCTTGTGCAGAGCCTCGCGCAGCTCGCGCGCGCCCCCACTCCAGCGTCCCGCCGCAAGTGCCACGTACACCTTCTCTACCTCGCCTTCGCGCAGCATGCGATGCAACTCGACCAGCGCGCTGCGCTTTTTCGCGATCACCAGCAGTCCGGAGGTATCGCGGTCCAGACGATGCGCTAGCTCGAGGAACTTCGCCTGCGGGCGGGCGGCGCGCAACGACTCGATTACCCCGTAACTGACGCCGCTGCCGCCATGCACGGCGACGCCCGAAGCCTTGTTGACGACCAGCAGTGCGTCGTCCTCGTAGACCACCGGCAGTTCGAGCGGCCGCGGGGCGGGCTTCGCCGGCCGCTCCGCGGCACGCACCGGCGGCACCCGTACCCGGTCTCCAGCCCGCAGACGGTAGTCGGGCTGCACCCGTGCGCTGTTCACGCGCACCTGGCCGCTGCGCAGCACGCGGTAGACGTGGCTTTTCGGCACGCCCTTCAGCCGGCGCAGCAGGAAATTGTCGATGCGCTGTGCCGCGTTCTCCTCGCCGACTTCCAACAGAGTAGCCCGAGGCTTGCTTAAGTCATTCATTTTCCGTATGATCTCGGGACTGCTTCGAGTCGCGAGGCACAGATATCCAAGCGTGCGCAGTGCGCCGCCATTGAATCTGCAACCCGCCTCCTGCCCGCCCGATGGACGGGCCTGATGCAGCGGTTAATTTCGCTCACCGGAAGTAGCGATAGTACTAGAAGCGCGCGCAGTGGGCTTTTTCCCACGGAAACGCCCGCACCCCTTAAGGAAGGGTGCACGGATTCCGGCCGCCGCCGGCATTTCGCTGAACCGACTCTTCATGTCGCCGAACCGAAATAAGGCTTTGACTGGTACAAAACTAGGAGAATCCTGACCGACGAGCGCCGGTTCCCCTGCCAGCGCAGGAGAATTGGAAGTGAAGCGCATGCTATTCAACGCGACGCAGCAAGAGGAGCTGCGCGTCGCCATTGTCGAAGGGCAAAAGCTCGTCGACCTAGACATCGAGTCCGCATCAAGGGAACAGCGTAAGAGCAACATCTACAAAGGCGTCATCACCCGCATCGAGCCCAGCCTCGAGGCGGCTTTCGTAGACTACGGCGAGGAGCGGCACGGCTTCCTGCCGTTCAAGGAAGTGGCGCGTAGCTACTTCCGCTCCGACGTGGACGTCGGCCGCGCCAAGATCCAGGACGCGCTCCGGGAAGGTCAGGAGCTGATCGTCCAGGTGGAAAAGGACGAGCGCGGCACCAAGGGCGCCGCTCTCACCACCTTCATCAGCCTTGCCGGCCGTTACCTCGTCCTCATGCCCAACAATCCGCGCGGCGGTGGGGTCTCGCGGCGCGTCGAGGGCGAGGACCGCAGTGAGCTGCGCGATACCCTCGATCAGCTGAAGGTCCCCGAAGGCATGAGCGTGATCGCCCGCACCGCGGCGATCGGCCGCTCCGCCGAGGAGCTCGAATGGGACCTGAACTACCTGATGCAGTTGTGGCAGGCGGTCGAGGCCGCGGCCAGCGATCGCACGCCGGGACCAGACGGAAAGTACGTCGCCAAACCGTTCCTAATCTATCTCGAGTCGAGCCTGGTGATTCGCGCGATCCGCGACTACTTCCAGCCCGATATCGGCGAGATCCTGATCGACACCGACGAGATCTACGAGCAGGCGCGCGCCTTCATGCAGACGGTGATGCCCGGCAACGTCGGCAAGGTGAAGCTGTATCGGGATGACGTGCCGCTCTTTTCGCGCTTCCAGATCGAGCACCAGATCGAGAGTGCGTACGCGCGTCAGGTCGCGCTGCCTTCCGGCGGCTCGATCGTCATCGACCATACCGAGGCGCTGGTGGCCATCGACGTCAACTCGGCGCGCGCGACCAAGGGCCACGACATCGAGGAGACGGCGCTGCGCACCAATCTCGAGGCAGCAGACGAGGCCGCGCGTCAGCTGAGGCTGCGCGATCTCGGCGGCCTGATCGTGGTCGATTTCATCGATATGGAGTCGCAGCGCAATCAGCGCGAGGTCGAGAACCGCTTCCGCGAGGCGCTGCGTTACGACCGTGCGCGCGTGCAGATCGGCAAGATCTCCCGCTTCGGCCTGATGGAGCTGTCGCGCCAGAGGCTCCAGCCGTCGCTCGAAGAGACCGCGCACATAAACTGCCCGCGCTGCAGCGGAACAGGATTCATCCGCGGCACGGAGTCCACCGCGCTGCACGTGCTCAGGATCCTGCAGGAAGAGGCCATGAAGGAGAACACCGGCGCGGTGCATGCGCAGGTGCCCGTGGACGTGGCGAGCTTCCTCCTGAACGAGAAACGCAGCGAAATCCAGAAGCTCGAGGGACGCCTCAAGGTCAACATCGTGCTGGTGCCGAATCCCCACCTCGAGACGCCGCACTACAAGGTCCAGCGGCTGCGTCACGACGAACTGAACCAAATGGAGCACGTGCCCGCCAGCTACGAGCTTGTCGAGCAGCCCGAGGAGCCCAAGCTCGGCGGCGAGGCCGAGCCCGCGCGCGAGCGCCAGGAAGCAGTCGTCAAGGCGATCACCCCCGCGCAGCCCGCGCCCATGGTTCCCGAACCCGTTGCGCGCGAGCACCGGCCGCAGGCGGTGCAGCAGGCGCCGCGCCCGGCGCAACCGATGCACCGCCCCGAGGCGACCCCGAGCATCATCGGCCGCATCCTCGGTTGGTTCCGGCTCGAGCAGCCGGCGCCGACGGCGGGCGCTCCCGCCGCTGCACCCGAGCCGGGTGCGCGCGAGCCGCGTCGGCCGGGGCCGCAGGGGGGCGAGCGGCGCGAGCGTCGGCCCGAGCATCGCCGCGGTGGCGAGCGCGGTGAGCGCGGGGAACAACGAGGCGAGCGCGGGGAACAACGCGGCGAGCGCGGCGGACGGCGCGATCAGCGCGAGCGCGGGGAACGCGGCGAGCGCCGCGAGCCGCAGCACGGCCGGCTCGAGCAGCAGCAGCGAGGCGAACGCCGTCAGGAACCGCGTCCGCCCCGCCCGCCGCAAGCGCCGCAGCAGCCGCCCGCGGGTGCTGCACCAGAGCGCGAGGGCGAGGAACCGCGCCGCGGACGGCGCGGACGGCGCGACCGGCACCGCGAGCGTCGCGAGGAGCAACCTGCGCAGAGCGCAGCCCAGGCCGTGTCGGAGCAGGCAAGCGTCGTCACCGCGCCGCCGCCGGAGTATCCGTTGCCAATATCCAGCGAGCCCGCGCAGCCTTCGATCGTCGTAAGCGAAGCACCAAGGGCTGAAGAGCGGATGGCTGAAGAGCCGAGGGCTGATGAGCTGAGAGTGGAAGTGCCGAAACCGGAAGCGCCGAGAGAGGAGGAACCGCGGGTCGAAAAACCGACCGTCGACACCCAGTTGCTGCTCGGCGGAGCCGGTCTAGTCATGATCGAGACAGATCCGACCAAGGCGCACGCTGCGCCCGCCGAGACCGAGCAGGCGCCTCGGGTCGGCCGCCCGCGTCGCCAGCGGAGCCAGGCTCAGACGGACGGCGAGCTGGTGCAGATCGAGACGCGCAACAAGTAACGAGAAGGCGCGAGCCCGCGACGAAGAGAAGGCCGGCCATGCGCCGGCCTTTTCGTTTTTGCGACCGATGCGATGCGAAGAATCTGGCTCGATTCATATCCTCCCGGTGTGCCGGCGGAGATTGCGCCACTGGAGTACGCATCGCTATGCGAGCTGTTCGAGCGCAGTTGCGCGCGCTATCGGAGCCAAACCGCGTTCAGCTGCATGGGCGCCACCCTTGTCTTCGGCGAGCTCGAGCGCCAGGCGCGCGATTTCGGGGCCTATCTGCAGAAGGAAGCGGGGATGCGGCGTGGCGAGCGCATCGCGATCATGCTGCCGAATCTGCTGCAATACCCGGTCGCGCTGTTCGGCGCGCTGTGCGCCGGGTTGGCGGTGGTAAACGTCAATCCGCTCTACACGGCGGCAGAACTCGCGCAACAGCTGGAGGACTCCGGGGCGCGCGCGATCATCGTGCTCGAGAGCTTCGCCCGTAGCCTCGCGCAGGCGCTCGGGGCGAGCGCGGTGCGCCACGTGATCACGACGCAACCGGGTGACTTGCTCCCGCCGCCGCGGCGCTGGGTGGTGAATCTGGGTGCGAAGTACGTCAAGCGCCTGGTTCCGCCATGGCGCATCGAAGGCGCCGTCAGCCTGCGGCGAGCGCTCGCGCGCGGCCGGCATCACCCGTTCCACCGCGAGAACCTCGGTCCTGAGGACATCGCCTTTCTGCAGTACACGGGCGGTACGACAGGCAGACCCAAGGGCGCGGTGCTCACGCACGGAAACCTGCTGAGCAACGTCGCGCAGACGCAGGCCTGGGGCCGCACGACGCTGCGCGAAGGCCAGGAAATCGTCGTCACCGCCCTGCCCCTTTATCATGTCTTCGCCCTGACCGCGAACCTGCTGCTGTTCATTGCGCTCGGGGGCCACAACCTGCTGATCCCCGACCCGCGCGATTTGCGCGCCATGCTCGCCCGACTTCGCCGCACGCGCTTCACCGCCATGACCGGCGTGAACACGCTGTACCGGGCGCTGCTCGACGCGCCGGGCTTCGCGCGCGTATGTGCCGCCAACCGCGGCGCGCTCAAGCTCGCCGTAGCCGGCGGCATGGCCGTGCAAGCCGAAGTCGCCGAGCGCTGGAAGCGGACAACCGGGGTGCCGCTCGTTGAAGGCTACGGGCTGACCGAAGCCTCGCCCAACGTGTGCGCCAACTCGTTCGCCGCGCCCGAATTCAGCGGCAAGCTCGGCCTGCCGCTGCCTTCGACCGAGGTCGCGATTCTCGACGAACACGGCGCCGAGCTGCCGCTTGGCCAGCAAGGCGAGATCTGCGTGCGCGGGCCGCAGGTCATGCGCGGCTACTGGAACCGCGAGCAGGAGAGCGCGGAAGCGTTTACGCCGCAGGGTTGGCTCCGGACCGGCGACATCGGGCGCATGGACGCACACGGCTACCTCGAGTTCGTCGACCGCAGGAAGGACGTGATCGTGGTGTCGGGCTTCAAAGCCTACCCGACCGAGATCGAGGAAGTCGCGCTGCGCTGTCCCGGCGTACTGGATGCCGGAGCGGTCGGCGTCCCCGACGCGCGCAGCGGCGAGGCGGTGGTCTTGTTCGCTGTGAAGAGCGACCCCGCGCTTGGCGCCGAGGCCCTGATCCGGCACTGCGCCCAATACCTGACCGGCTACAAGCGGCCGGTGCATATCGAGTTCCGCAGCGCGCTGCCGAAGAACCCGCTCGGCAAGGTGCTGCGCCGCAGGCTGCGCGAAGAGTGGACCGCCGCTCATGGCTGAGTACCCCGCCCACCTCGAGCATCGGCACCAGCTGTTCGACGGCCGTATGGTCACCATCCGGCCTATCCGCGCGCAGGACGATCTGCGCGAGCGCGATTTCCTCGCCCGGGGACTGTCGGGCGAAACGCGCTACCTGCGCTTCCAGAAGTGGGTCGGCGCGCCCTCGGATAAGCTGATCCACTTCCTAACCGACATCGACTACGAGCTCCACATGGCCTTTGCGTGCACCGCCGGCGAAGGCGACGACGAGCAAATCGTCGGAGAAGCGCGCTACGTCGCCAATCCGGACGGCAAGAGCTGCGAGTTCGGCATCATGATCGCCGATGCCTGGCACAAGAGCGGGATCGCCGGCCTGCTGATGGACGATCTCATCCGCACGGCCCGCGCCAAGGGTTTGCAGACGATGGAAGGCCTCGTGCTAAGGAACAACGCCACCATGCTGAAGTTCGTGCGTGCTCTCGGCTTCGAGGTGCACCACGTGCCCGAGGATCCCGTCACCGCGCGCGTGATCAAGAAGCTCTGAGCGCGGCGCGCAGCTCGGCAAGCACGCCGTGGGCGCCCGCCTCGATCATGTCTAGCACGCGCTCGAAACCGGCGTCCCCGCCGTAGTACGGATCGGGCACCTCGACCTCGCTCCAGCCGTCGGCGAACTCCATGAACAGTCGCAGCTTGTGCCGGTGCTCGAGCGGCGCCGCACGCTCGAGCAGCGCGAGATGTCCGCGATCCATGGCGAGGATGAGGTCGAAGCGCGCAAAGTCCGACGCGTCGACCTGGCGCGCGCGCAAATCGCTCAGCTCGTAGCCGCGCAGCCGGGCGTGGCGCTGCGCGCGCTCGTCCGGAGCTTCGCCGACGTGGTAGTCGTGCGTGCCCGCGGAATCCACTTCGACCAGGTGCCCGAGGCCCGCCTCGCGCACCAGCCGGCGCAGCACGCCGTCCGCGGTCGGCGAGCGGCAGATGTTTCCGGTACATACCAGCAGCACCCGGCGCACGCTCACTCCGAGGCGAGCGCGACGCCGAACACCCGCTTCTTGAGCTCGGCGAGCCGGTCGCGCAGCTTGGCCGCCTGCTCGAACTCGAGGTTGCGTGCGTGCTCGAGCATCTTCTTCTCGAGCTGCTTGATCTCGCGCGCGACCTGCTTCTCGCTCATCGCCTCGTAGCGCGCCTCGTCCTGTGCCACCGCGAGCTGCGCCTGGGCCTGCTCGGCGTCGTACACGCCGTCGATCAGGTCCTTGATGCGCTTGGTGATGCCCTTCGGCGTGATGCCGTGCGCGCGATTGAATTCGATCTGCTTGTGGCGCCGGCGCTCGGTCTCGCCGATCGCGCGCCGCATCGAATCGGTCACGACGTCCGCGTACAGGATGGCGGCGCCGTTCAGGTGGCGCGCCGCGCGCCCGATGGTCTGGATGAGCGAGCGTTCCGAGCGCAGGAAGCCCTCCTTGTCCGCATCCAGGATCGCGACCAGCGACACCTCGGGCAAATCGAGGCCCTCGCGCAGCAGGTTGATGCCCACCAGCACGTCGAACTCGCCCAGGCGCAGGTCGCGGATGATCTCCACGCGCTCGACCGTGTCCACCTCCGAGTGCAGGTAGCGCACCTTGACGCCGTGCTCCGACAGGTACTCGGTCAGCTCCTCGGCCATGCGCTTGGTGAGCGTGGTGACCAGCACGCGCTCGTTCTTCGTCACCCGCTGGTGGATCTCCGAGAGCAGGTCGTCCACCTGTCTGCTCGCCGGCCGCACCTCGACGGTCGGGTCGACCAGGCCCGTCGGGCGCACCACCTGCTCGACCACCTGGGCGGACTTCTGCGCCTCGTAGCCGGCCGGCGTCGCCGAGACGAACACCGTCTGGCGCACCACCTTCTCGAACTCGTCGAAACGCAAGGGGCGGTTGTCGAGCGCCGAGGGCAGGCGAAAGCCATACTCGACCAGGTTCTCCTTGCGTGAGCGGTCGCCGCGGTACATGCCGCCGAGCTGCCCGATCGTGACGTGGCTCTCGTCGATGAACATGAGCGCGTCGGGCGGCAGGTAGTCGATCAGCGTCGGCGGCGGTTCGCCCGGCTTGCGGCCGGAGAGGTGGCGCGAGTAGTTCTCGATGCCCTTGCAGAAACCCAGCTCGGCGAGCATCTCGAGGTCGAAGCGCGTGCGCTGCTCGATCCTCTGCGCCTCGACCAGTTTGCCCGCCTTCTGGAAGAATTCGATGCGCTCGCGCAGCTCGGCCTTGATCGCCTCGATGGCGCGCAGCGTGGTCTCGCGCGGCGTCACGTAGTGGCTCGACGGATACACCGTGAAGCGCGCCATCGGATGCAGCACCCGCCCGGTGAGCGGGTCGAACACCTGCAGCTCCTCGATCTCGTCGTCGAAGAGGCAAATCCGCACGGCGTGCTCGGCGTGCTCGGCCGGGAACACGTCGATCACGTCGCCGCGCACGCGGAAGGTACCGCGGCGGAAGTCGAGCTCGTTCCTCTCGTACTGCATGGCCACCAGGCGCGCCAGCACGTCGCGCTGCGACAGCTTCTCGCCGCGCCGCAGGTGCAGGATCATGCCGTGGTACTCGGAGGGATCGCCGATGCCATAGATCGCCGACACGGTCGCCACGATCACTACGTCGCGGCGTTCCATGAGCGACTTGGTGGCCGACAGGCGCATCTGCTCGATGTGCTCGTTGATCGACGAGTCCTTCTCGATGTAGAGATCCCGCGACGGGACGTAGGCCTCGGGCTGGTAGTAGTCGTAGTACGAGACGAAGTACTCGACCGCGTTCTCGGGAAAGAAGTCGCGGAACTCCGAGTAGAGCTGGGCGGCGAGCGTCTTGTTCGGTGCGAGCACCATCGCCGGCCGCCCGAGGCGGGCGATGACGTTGGCCATGGTGTAGGTCTTGCCCGAGCCCGTGACGCCGAGCAGCGTCTGGAAGGCGAGTCCGTCGCCGATGCCCTCGGCCAGCCTGTCGATCGCCTCCGGCTGGTCGCCGGCCGACGCGTAGGCGCGGTGCAGCTTGAACGGGCTTTGCGCGGACGACTCCTTCGCCATGCGTTCGGGTCTCGGACAAAACAGATATTTTCCCACAGCGGCGCGCCCGGTAGAATACGCGCGTGACTCTCACCTCCTCAGCCATGAGCGCATCCATCCTCGCGGCCGTGCCGATGGCGCCGCGCGACCCGATCCTCGGCGTCACCGAAGCCTACGTCGCCGACCAGAATCCCAGCAAGGTCAACCTCGGCGTCGGCGTGTACTACGACGACAACGGCAAGGTGCCGCTGCTAGAGTGCGTGCGGCGCGCCGAGCGCGCGCGCGTCGAGGCCGCGCCCCCGCACAGCTACCTGCCGATCGACGGGCTGCAGGCCTACGACCGCGCCGTCATGCAGCTGGTGTTCGGCGCCGAGCTCGCGGCGAGCGGACGCATCGTGACCGTGCAGGCGCTCGGCGGCACGGGGGGACTCAAGATCGGCGCGGATTTCCTGCGCCTGCTCGACGCCAAGGCGCAGGTCTGGATCAGCGAGCCGAGCTGGGAGAACCACCGCGCGTTGTTCGAGGCTGCCGGCTTCAAGGTCAATGCCTATCCGTACTATGACGCGAAGACGCACGGCCTCGATTTCGAGGGCATGCGCGCCGCGCTGGAGAAGCTGGCGGCGGGCTCCATCGTGGTGCTGCACGCCTGCTGCCACAACCCGACCGGCGTCGATCTGAACGAAGCGCAGTGGCGCGCCGTGTTGGACATCGTGCAGCGCCGGCGCCTGATACCTTTCCTCGACCTCGCCTACCAGGGCTTCGCCGAAGGCATCGACGCCGACGGCTACGCGGTGCGCCTGTTCGCCGACGCCTACGCGCCGGTGTTCGTCTCGAGCTCGTTCTCGAAGTCCTTTTCGCTGTACGGCGAGCGGGTCGGCGCATTCAGCGC
Source organism: uncultured Pseudomonadota bacterium (assembly GCA_963739205.1). Lineage (GTDB taxonomy): Bacteria > Pseudomonadota > Gammaproteobacteria > Burkholderiales > SG8-39 > DAHVFK01. Next base: position 522,345 of record CAVTZJ010000005.1, read on the forward strand.
GCTCACCGAAAGCGCGGACGAGGCCGCGCGCGTGCTCTCGCAGCTGAAGCGCATCGTGCGCACCAACTACTCCAACCCGCCGACGCACGGCGGCCAGATCGTCGCCACCGTCCTCGCCGCGCCCGAGCTGCGCGCGCTGTGGGAGAAGGAGCTCGCCGGCATGCGCGAGCGCATCAAGGCGATGCGCAAGGCGCTGGTCGAGAGAATCAAGGCGCGCGCGCCGCAGGCGGACTTCGGCTTCGTGCTCGCGCAGCGCGGCATGTTCTCCTACTCCGGGCTGAACAAGGAGCAGGTCGCACGCCTGCGCGCCGAATTCTCGATCTACGCGATCGACACCGGGCGCATCTGCGTGGCCGCGCTCAATTCCAAGAACATCGACTACGTCGCGGACGCGATCGCGAAAGTGATCTAGGCCGCGGCTCCGGCTCTACTTACAAGCCGACACCGAATCGAACTTCGCGCCGGCGGTCGCGCCGAGCGTGGTGCCGACCCCGGGCAGCACGAGCGTGCCGATGAGCGCGCCGATCTTCGCGCCGGTGGTGAGGCCGACCGAAGGTTCCGACAGCGTGCCGCCGAGCGCGAGGGGAACGCCCACGATCCCGCCGGTATTCGCCGCCGAAACCTCGAGCAGGCCGCTGAGCGCCTCGTCGGCGGCGATCTCTGCGTGCCCGCCGGCCACCAGGCTGGGCGAGCGCGCGCAGATATCGTCCAGGCGCAGCGTCTTGCCGCGCAGCGCGACGATCGCGCGCAGCGTCTCGAAAGGCGTTTCGCCGCCTTCGGGCAGGTCGGCGAGCGGCATCTCCGCGGCGCGCGCCAGGTCGACGCCATGCCAGGTGCCGCTCTTCACCGCCGCCGGCGCGTCGAGCACGAGCGCGTCGCCGAGCTGAGCGACGGCTCTGGCGCGGGCGGAGAACACCGCGCGCGCGTTCAGCTGGCCGCTCAACCTGGCCGGCTTGCCGAGGTCCTTGAGCAACGGAACAAGCTGCACGCGGACGACGTCCGCCCTTCCGCCCAGGCGCCACCCCCTCGACCAGTCGAGAAGGAAGCTACCCGCGAGCGAGCCGCCGTACAGCCGGCCCGACACCTTCGGCAGCGCGAGGCGCGCGCCCTTCAGCGTGCCGCTCGCCTCGAGCGATTCGAAAGCGAGCGGCGCGACGCGCAACGGCAAGCGCCAGCCGTGCCCCTCGATCGTGACGCGCCCTGCGCCGTCGCCGTCCGGCTCCAGGCTTGCCTCGATCGCATCGTCCACGGTGCGCAAGGTCGCGCGCTGCGGTGCGTAGTCCGGCCCGAACTCGACGCGCAGATCGAAGGGCGGGACGCTCAGGATCCGGTAGTCGAAACTCACGTTGCGCAGGTCGATGTGCCGGATGGTCACCCGAGCCCCGCCCTGGCCGGACTTCGGCATGCCATGCAGCATGGCGAGCGCCGCCTGGCGCACGCGCACGCCGTCGGCGCGCAGCAGGCGGATCACGATGTGGTCACCGAACAGCGAAGTGAGCTCCGGTACCACGCGCAGCTCGTCGATCGCAAGCGGCGCGCCCCTGCCGACCTTGATGCCGTAGAGCGCCACGCGCGGGGTCGGCAGGATGTGCAGGCGCATGTCCTGCAGCGTCACCGGCTGGCCGATGCGCCGCGCCGCCGCGTCCGCCACATCGGGAATGTAGCCGTCCAGCGGCACGACGTACGGCACCGCCAGCGCGAGTGTCAGCAACACGCTCGCGACCGCCGCAAGCCAGGACCACTTGCCGCGGGTGATGCGACTAAAACCGGACATTCAATTGCTTAGCCAGGCGGAAATCCATAAAATACGCGGCTTTCCCAGATCCCCGATAGCTCAGTCGGTAGAGCGACGGACTGTTAATCCGCAGGTCCCAGGTTCGAGCCCTGGTCGGGGAGCCAAACCCATCAAGGACTTGGAGCAATACCTGCCTCGGGTATAAGCCCAGGCCCGAGACACGCTTGCAGTTCAATTGCAGTTTCGCCGACGCTGCGCTTCGTATAGCGCACATCGCGATCAATATGAACGACACGAGCGGCGACTCGAAGGGCAAACGCCCGGGTGCAGGTGAAACCGGACGCTGTCTTGCAATCCGAGGGGTGACGCGATGAGCAGGCAAGGCAAGTCGACCGGCTACGCCTTCGGGTTGACCAGCCCCCGAGACTTCCTTGAGAAGGCCCTGCGAGAGGTGAAACGGCCGGAGGAGGCGACTGCGCAGGCGTACCCGACTGCCGACGCGCAGGAACTCACGACGACGAGGCGGTGCTGATCGCACCACAAGTGCACGCCGTCGTAGCCGATCGCACGGACAATGTATCTGCTGTCCGGATTTCTAGACTCATTTCACGCACGGCCCGATTCGCCGTGCGGAGATTCGCGTTTGCACCGTTAGCATTTGACCGCCGAGATCGCTGTGAATCTGCATCTGCCCCTCAAGCGCGTCGCTGCCGTAGCGCAGCGAACCCGCGCCGTTCACTCTGGTGGTGCCGCTGCATGAGAGAGTAAAGCTGAAGTGCTGGCCGTCGTCACGTTCGTCGGCAAATGTACAGTCGGTGCCTCCGGCGGATCCGAATAACTGGTTTGGATCCTTTGCCGCCACTGCGGTTAGGCATTGCGTCTGCTGGAAAGGTCCGAGTTCGCCAGGAATTCCGGACACAGTGATTAGCGTTGTTAGCTGCCACTGCCCTCCGCTCAAATCGGCCTGCGCGACGGGGATCGTCGCACTTAGCAGTGCGGTTGCAGCGAATGCTCTGGCGAATCTGTTCATACCGCTGCCTCCGATTGAAGTCGCTACGGCTGAAATCCGCTTGATCTGGCAAGCAATCTTCGGTCGCCGCCATGAGCAGTCATTCATGCATCTTCTCCGGCCCATTCCATGGACGGAAGCCGGAGACACCGCTTTCCACGCCCGTGCAGGCAGGCTTGGCGAGATATTCGTGTTGACGGCCCGGTTGCTCGACTCATACTTTACTTAGACCCGACGTGCAATTGCGGTCACGGTTGGCTCTGCGTGCTGATTTCAGTTGTGAGAATATTTTTGCCTCCGACAAGCTAACGCGCATTTTGCTCTGTCGGGCCGGTTTAGAGAGGAAAATGCCGCGCGCGGCTTTCCATGAGAATCCATCAACTACCTCCGCTTGATGCCGTCGCCAGCCTGAAGAGCACACCGGCGGGTCTGAGCCACGCCGAAGTCGAGCGCAGGCTGCGCGAGTACGGCCGCAACAGGGTGGAGGAAGTACCCCGTGGAGCTTTGTGGCTGCGCCTCGTTAAGGAATTCACCAGTTTCTTTTCGGTGATCCTGTGGGTTGCGGCAGGGCTGGCTTTCTTCGTTGAATGGAACGATCCCACCCAAGGCATGGCGAAGGTGGGCTACGCCATCGTGACCGTGATCCTGGTGAGCGGGCTGTTTTCCTTCTGGCAGGAGTATCGCGTCGAAAAAACGCTTGCGGCGTTACGCAGACTGCTGCCGCAGCAGGCCCAGGTATTGCGCGAAGGCAAGGTCACCCGGGTGGCTGCGGAGCAATTGGTGCCAGGGGATATCGTCCATCTGGAGCAGGGCGACAAGATCCCCGCGGACTGCCGGCTGATCGAGGCTTTTGGCGCACGCGTCAATAACGCAGCCGTCACGGGTGAATCGCTGCCCAAGGCGCGGGATGCCGACCCATCCGAAGCGCATGACCTGATCGACAGCAGGAACGTCGTGCTCGCCGGCACCTCGATGGTGACCGGGCAGGCGAAGGCCGTCGTCTTCGCCACGGGGATGCACACGGAATTCGGCAAGATCGCGCATCTCACCCAAACAGCTACGAAGGAGGTCTCGCCGCTGCGCAAGGAGATCGCGCACTTGAGCCGCTTGACCGCAATCCTCGCGGTGCTGATTGCTCTCTTGTTCTTCTCGCTCGGCTGGATGATCGGCATCCCTTTCTGGAAGGCCTTCATTTTCGCGATCGGCATCATCGTCGCCATGGTGCCGGAAGGGCTGCTGCCGACGTTGACCTTGGCGCTCGTGCTGGCCACCCAGCGCATGGCAAAGCGCAACGTGCTCATTCGTTACCTGCCTTCGGTCGAGACGCTCGGCTCCACGACAGTCATTTGCACCGACAAGACCGGTACGCTGACCGAGGGCAACATGGCGGTCCGGCGGCTCTATCTAGGGACAACTCTCGATTCGGTTGCAGGGGTAGAAAAAAAGCCGGGCCTTGCAGATCTCTACCGGCCTTTCTTCCTGACCGCCCGGATGTGCCACGATCTGAAGGAAACGGAGGGCCACGGAACGCCGACCTTTCTCGGTGATTCGATGGAGGCCGCGCTGGTGGAGATGGCGCTGCAGGTCGATCCCGGTCTTCCCGACTATCCACGGCTGGACGAGATCCCGTTCGACACCGACCGCATGCGTCTGTCCACCTTGCACCAAGCGCCTGAAGGTCCCGCCCTCTACTGCAAGGGCGCGCCCGAGTCGGTGCTGCCTCTTTGCCGACACATACTCGTCGACGGCACGGTTCAGTCCCTCGGCGCCGAGGAAAAGCTGCGCATCGTGCAAGCCCAGGATGCGATGGCGCAGCAGGGCCTGCGGGTGCTTGCCTTCGCCTACAGGAACGTGGCTGCGAGTCATGGCCGGGAGACATTGGAGGAGGACCTGGTTTTTTCCGGGCTCGCGGGGCTGGAAGACCCGCCCAGGCCCGAAGTGCCGGAAGCGCTTCGCAAATGCGAAGAGGCCGGGATCAAGGTCATCATGGTGACCGGCGATCACCCCCGGACCGCCACGGCGATCGCGCGCGAAATCGGGCTGGTGAAGTCCGACCATCCGACCGTCATCACAGGCGAGCAGCTCAGACGGTTCTCGGTCATTCAGCTTCAGCTCGCCTTGGACGCCGAGGAAGTCATCTTTGCGCGGGTCGTCGCCGACGCGAAGATGCGCATCGTCGAGGCGTTGAAGGACAAGAGACAGATCGTGGCCGTCACGGGCGATGGCGTCAACGACGCACCAGCGCTGAAGGCTGCGCATATCGGCATCGCCATGGGCATTGCCGGCACGGACGTGGCCAAGGAGGCGGCCGACATGGTTCTGCTGGACGACAACTTCGCCAGCATCGTGAACGCCGTCGAGGAGGGACGCGCGGTGTTCGAAAATATCCGCAAATTCCTCACGTATGTCCTGGTCCACAATGTTGCCGAACTGGTCCCTTACCTCGGCTTCCTGCTGTTCAAGATCCCGCTGCCGTTGACACCGATTCAAGCGCTGTCGATCGACATGGGATCCGATACTCTTGCCTCTCTCGGCCTTGGCGTGGAGCGGCCCGCCCCGAAGGTCATGCTGCGCCCTCCTCGTCCGCGTGACGAGAGGTTGATGAACTGGCCCCTAGCGTTCCGCGCCTATATCTTTCTGGGCCTCATCGAGGCGGCTGCCGCCATGGCGGCCTTTTTCTTCGTGCTCCACGGCGCCGGATGGGAGTACGGCGAGACCCTAGCGGCCAAGGATCCCGTATACCTGCAAGCCACTACCGCCTGCTTGAGCACCATAGTTGTGTTGCAGATCGTGAACGTGTTTCTGTGCAGAAGCGCTACCCGATCGAGCTTTTCAACCGGGCTTCTCGGTAATCCGCTGATCATTTTTGGCGTGATATCGGAAATTGCGATCCTCCTGTTGATCAACTACACCCCATGGGGAAATTCACTCCTCGGAACGGGACCCATTGGAGAGAAAGTTTGGGCCTTCATCATTCCATTCGGGGCAGGCATGTTCATCTTGGAGGAGCTGCGCAAGTGGCTTGCCCGCAAGAGGCTGCTTAAGCCCCCGTCCCGGGCTATTGCCGGGACCAGTGACTAGGGGCGCAGCTGATATCGCACAGAAACGCGTGCTCCCGCGATCGGCGAACGTTTCGGCATCAGAGGCGCGCCTTTCCGCGCCCGCTTGACCCGCCCCCGAGCGCAAAGAACAGCGCCAGCAACAGACACAAGGCAACGCTCCATTCTTCGGACACGAACGACACCCCGAAGATCGCGAAATAGAGTGGAGGACCAAACCGATACCGCTTGGTAATTTGCGCGGCCTCCTCCCTTCTTGCGTTGGTTGCATCGGATGAAAGTAGTCGCGTCGAGGCATGTCGCCACAGCATGTCGAACGCGAGTGAGATCGCCAGGAATGTTCCTGTGTACAAGTTTGCTGCCACCCTCGCTTCGGGATGAAGCAGGTACTCCGCCAATAGCGCTGTCGGAAAGGGCACAAATGTGACAAAGAGCAACAGGAGTCCATTCCAGTAAAGGAAAGGACGGTCATTTCTTCTTATCAACGCGAATATCCAGTGGTGGTGCACCCAAATGACGAGGATCGTGACGAAGCTGGTCACGAACGCCAGATAACTGGGCCACAGCGCAGCCAATGACCGCGCCAGCCCGTTTGCCGCAACCAGCTCATGGCTCGGCACCTTGATTTCGATTACAAGCAGCGTCATCGCGATACCGAAGACTCCATCACTAAACGCTTCGATGCGTTCTGTCTCTCTTTCTTCGTGCATATGCGCGATGATTGTCTGTCCCAGTACCATTCCGGCCTAGCCGCTACATCTTAAACGTGGTCCTGCGTTGAACGAAGGGTTCGGACGCTGGGGTCGATGGCCGGCATTGAAGGTGAGCCCGCAGATAATGCGGCGCAAGCGCTTCGGCGTTAACCCATGACTAAACTGACGTATGTTATGCATCGTCAACGCGCTCATCTGTTGCCTCGCGTTTCGTTGATCAACTCCATCTGGATTTCCTGAATCTCTACCAACCTTTCCCACTGGTGAGACAGAAGATGATCGATTTTCTGGTGAAGATGACGGATCTCGAGCTCGGCTTTTAGGTTCACCTGGTAGTCGTGCGTCGCGTGCAGGCGGTCGCGGGCTTCTTGGCGAATCTGGCTCATCATGATCACCGGAGCCTGGATCGCCGCCAGACACGACAGGACGAGATTCAAAAAGATATACGGGTAGGGATCAAAGGGCCGCATGATCAAGGCGACCGAATTGACGGCAATCCACAGAACCAAGACGACGGCAAACAAAATGAGGAATCTCCAGCTGCCGCCGAAAGCCGCCACACGGTCCGCCAGACGCTGCCCTGACGTTAAGCCGGCCTGCAGTTCCGCCTCAGGATTCCGAGACAGGATCTCCTGCTGCCTCAGACTTTCGAGCACCTCGTTGTCAAGAGCGGTCAGTTCTCCACGTTCCGCCTCCAGCAGCGATTTCACGTACTGGTGGCGATACCTCTGAAGATCGGCCGTGCAGATCCAGCCCTTATCGGACCAGCTCCCGGTTGCTTTTAGAATGAGCTCGGCAACTGCGGGACCCGCCAGAATTCCCGGGCGCAGGTCAGCAGGTCGATCACTGCCGCAGACTTGGCATACGCGGCGCTTTTCCGTGCTTGTCTTGTTCATGTTCTCGTTTCCGGTGATTGCGCGCCTGGCTCGCAGTCTTCACGAGTCCTTGCATGTCTACAGAAAGGTCTTGAACGGGCAGGCCGCGGCTACGCGCCAAACGAAGGCGCGACCGTAAGTAGAGTGATAGTCGCTTGTGCCGCCAGCCGCCGCGGCACACGCAGCACGACCGACGATCCACTTCCCGGCGTTGCGTTAATGTGCAGCGAAGCGCCGATCTGCTCCGCGCGCCTGCGCATGTTTGCGAGTCCATGCCCATTGGACGATCGCGTGGCGTCGAACCCGCGGCCGTCGTCTTCCACGGTGATGTCGATCGCCTGCCCGTCCTTATCCCGAGCGACAATCCGAATCTGCCGGGGCGCGGCGTGCTGCATGGCATTGGAAACAGCTTCGAGCAGAATGCGCTGGATCGCGAATACCGCGGTCGGTTCTAGCGACTCGACCTGTGGCAGCTCGCCGACGTCCCATGCAAGCCTGATGCCTGCCGACGTGACGAGCGGCTCCAACCGGTAGCGCAGCTTGCCGAGTACGACACCCAAATCGCCTTCGGCAGGCTCGAGCGCATCGACGGCTATGCGCAGTTCCTGAAGCGCCTCTGCGACCCGCCGCTCGAGCTCGCGTGCTTCGGGTGCGCCCGCCTGCGCATACCTCAAGAGGCCCACGAGGCTTGAGCCCAAGCCGTCGTGCATATCGGCCAGGATGCGCTGGCGGTCCGTGATCAACGCTTCCTCGCGCATGCGGTTCGCGCGCTCCGCGTGGAAGGCCTCGATCTCCTGCGCCTTTTCATCGACACGGCGCCGCAGCTCGACATTGGTCCATTGCATCTGCCATATGGCGCGCACATGACGCTCGAAAATCGCCACGCCCATCGCGAAGATCAGCGCCGGCACATGATATGGCCGCAGCACCGGCGCTTCGATATCGATCCAGCCGAAAATCCGCGCCGCCTCGTAGAACATGCAGGCCCCCATCAGGGCGAGCGCGGCGGCGGACACGATGTCCGTCCAGCGCTGCGGGCGCTTCGCCTCAGCGAGAACGAGTGCCGCCCCGCCAAACAGCAAGATCGTATTGATCACGTCCATGGCGAGAACGCGCGGCATGACGTACTTGCCGGACGGAAGAGGCAGGATGCCGGCGATCACGAGGACCGGATACAAGCCTTCAATCGCAAGAAACGTCCAGAGCAGCCCTTCGAGCCAGGGCCTGCGGACGCCGGCGATCCGCATCCCGAGAATTACCGCGGGAACAGCGAGTCCGTACACGCGATACACGGACAGCACCACCATGATGCTCAACGGGGCATTGGCCCAGCGTAGTGCGTGATACAGCGCGCCCGCTCCCACCCACGACAGACACGAGACCCAATACCAGAACAGCACTTTGTCATCGCGCCGCGCGAGCCATAGAAAGAACGCGATCAGGCCCGCCGTAAACGCCATCGCGAAGAAATAGCTCTCAGCGTAAAAACCCCAATCCGAAACGTCCAGCGAGCGCTTGCGGACCGGGTCCGCATCGCCCAGCCTGACGCGTCCGAGTCCCTGGATGTTCATCACCGCGGTCCACGTGAACATATGTGCATACAGCACGTTCTTTCCGACGTGCAGCAGCGCGGGAGAGAAGGCAACGTATACCGGCAAATTGAGCCCGAGGCCGGCGCTGCCGCCGGTCCCGTGTGTCGACCCGCCGATGAGATTGCCGTTGACGTAGAAGTCGACCCAGCCCGAGCGGAACTTGTCCACCTCCAGCCCCTGTGGCTTTTGCGGCACGCGCTGCAGGTCGAACTCGATGCGATACCAGCCGGAGCCGCTCACTCCGGGGTTCGTGGTGCGCCACTGATGCGGAAGCGCGACCTTCGACCAAGGTGCATCATCGCCGGGCGGCGATGCCGCATTGCTAAGAGTGAAGTCTGCGGCGTGGAACACGACAGGTTGCGCCGGTGCAGCGGCGAAGCACGCGCAAGCGATCGCCGCCAGCACCGGTGCGGCCGCAATGCGGACCATTCCAAGCACGCTCGTCGGCATGACGCGGCTCCCCGGCCCACGGAATTCGGCTTTGGCGCCGATCGACGTTAGCCCTCCAGCCACATGGCAAGTCTATAACGGCCGGCCCCCCGCAGGCCGTACTAGCGGACGCCGTTCCGTGTTGCCTGGCTGGCTTGTCAGCGCAGCAACGCGGGATCGAGCCGCACCACGACCGCGGCGCTCGCGATGACGGTCGCGTCGCGGCCGCTCTCGTCGGGCACGTCCAGGCCGCCCTTGACGACGCTCACCGCGACCTGCCCGTACGGAAAGGCGCGCTTGACCGCCGCGTGGTCGACCTTTTCGGGCTGCTGCACGCCGATCGCGACCTCGACCTGCATCGAGTTCGGATCGATGCCGAGGCTGCGGAACAGCGTGAGCGAGCTGTGGTGGAGCGCGTCCTCCACCGCGCGCACGGCGGCCTTGGTGTAGTCGCCGCCGTGCAAATCGTTGCCGGTGCCGATTTCCAGAAAGAGGCGCTTCGCGGTCATGACGGTCGTAGTCTAGCGCGGTACCCTATGGCTCAGCCATGGCCGCGCCACCGAACGTCCCGCCGCAAGCCGCTCGCCTGACGGTGGGCGACTGTCTGCACAAGCAGGCTGCGATGCGGCCTTTCGCCTGGGCGCTCGAGGGCGCGGGGAGGCGCCACACGTACCGCGAGCTCGAAGAGCGCGTCAACCGGCTCGCCAACGCCCTCGCGCGGCGCGGCATCGCGCGCGGGCAGCGCGTCGCGATTCTTTCGGAGAATCAGCCCGCCTATCTGGAGCTCGAGCTCGCGGCAGCGAGGCTCGGCGCGATCGTCGCGTGCCTGAACTGGCGCCTTTCGGCCGAAGAGCTCGCGCACTGCATCGCGCTCGCCTCGCCTGCGCTGCTCTTCGCGTCGGAGCGCTACGCGCCGCAGCTCGAGCGAGTTGCGCACCGGGTGCCCGCGGTGATCCGCATCGAGTTCGAATACGAGTCGATGCTCGCGGCCGCTGATGCGCGCGCGCCGGACGCACAAGTTGACCCCGAGGACGGGCTGGTAATCCTGTACACGAGCGGCACGACCGGGCTTCCGAAGGGCGCCCTGGTCAGCCAGCGGGCGATGGTCGCGCGCGCCATGTCCTTCGCCGCCGAGTTCGGCATCACCGCCGCGGACGCGTTCTACGCCTGGTCGCCGCTTTACCACATGGCAGGCACCGACTTCAGCCTGGCGACTCTGATGCTCGGCGGCAAGGTGCTGGTGCGCGACGGCCTCGCCGTCGACGATCTCTGCACCGCGCTCGAGGCCGAGCCGCTCAGCTGGCTGGTCGCCGTGCCGGGAATGATCGAGGGGCTCATCGCCGGACTGAAGGCGAGGCGCCCCGTCGCGCGCTCCCTCAAGCTGGTAGGCGCGATGGCGGACCTCGTGCCTCGGCACCAGATCGCGGAGCTCACCGCGTTGCTCCGGGCGCCATATCTCAATACCTTCGGCAGCACCGAGACTGGCTTGCCGCCTGCGAGCGCCGGCACGATTCCCATCGGGGAGGTGCCGGCCTCTCTTGCGAAGCGCGAGTCCTCCTGGTGCGAGCTGCGCCTCGTCGATGCCGAGGACCGCGACGTGCCGCCGGGCGTTCCGGGAGAAGTGCTGGTGCGCGGTCCCACGCTCTTCAGCGGCTACTGGAACGCGCCGGAAGCGAACGCGCGCGACTTTCGCGGCGGCTGGTTCCATCTCGGCGACATGTTTATACGCAACGCGGACGGCACGCTCGACTTCGTCGATCGCGTGAAATATCTGATCAAGTCCGGCGGCGAGAACGTCTACCCGGCGGAGATCGAGCGGGTGCTGCTCGCGCACCCGCAGGTCTCAGACGCGGTGGTGGTGCGTCGGCGCGACGAACGCTGGGGCGAAGTGCCGGTGGCCTTCGCCGCCCGCAAGGATTCAAGCCTCGGCGAAGCGGAGCTGCTAGCCGTCTGCCGAGAACGGCTCGCCCACTACAAGGTGCCGAGGCAGATCCTGTTCGTGGACGTGGCCGACCTGCCCCGCAGCTCGACCGGCAAGATCCAGCGCCACGAAGTCGAAAAGTGGCTCGTGCCGGACTAGGCCCTCGGCTCCGCCAGATTTTGCGCGCGCTTCTCGGCGCCCGAGCGCACCACGCTGGCGAGCAGCTCCTGCGTCGTCTCCAGCCACGGCTTGTAGAGCGCGTCCATCGCCTTTTGCATCGAACCCGGCGCCGTGTCCGCCGGCGTCGGCGCCTGCATCTCCGCCACGGCGGCCTGCGCGGGCTGCGCCATGCATTTCGCGATGTTCGTCTGCGTCTCGACCATCACCGTGAACAGCGCGGTCCAGTAGCCGAGCGATTTCTGCAGGCCGGCGGCGAGCCACTCGCTCTGGATGCGCGTCAGCTCCTGCGGGTCCGTCGCCTTTTCCAGCAGCTTGAGCGTCGCGGCCGCGTCCGCGTGCGCCTCGGTCGCCGCGGTGAGCTGCGCGTCACGCATCTTCATGGATCCCTCGGTGATCGCCTCGATCACGCGCAGGCCGGCGTCGAGCTGTCCCTTCAGCGCCTTGATCGCTACCTCGTCAGCTTTCGTTTCCATCGTCGCCTCCTCGGAGAACAGCTTTGGGAGGGGTGTACCACGCGGGGCGAAACGGCCTTTGCGTTAAGTCAAACCGCAACGAAGCGCTGCGGCGCATCAATTCTTGAGCTCCGGAAAGTCCTCTTCCCAGAATTCGTTCCCGCGCCGCGTTTCGCCCGCGCGCTCGCTCTCGGCGCCCCGCAGCTGCACGCGCCGGATCTTGCCCGAGATCGTCTTGGGCAGCTCCGAGAACTCGATCCGGCGCACGCGCTTGAACGACGCGAGCCGCTCGCGCGTGAAGCGGAAGATCGACAGCGCGGTTTCGCGCGACGCCGTGAAGCCGGGTTTCAGCACGAGGTAGGCCTTCGGCACCGAGAGCCGCAGCGCATGCGGACTGGGGACGACCGCGGCCTCAGCCACCGCCTCGTGCTCGATCAGCGCGCTCTCCAGCTCGAACGGGCTGATGCGGTAATCGGCGCTCTTGAATACGTCGTCGGCGCGCCCGACGTACCAGAAGTAGCCGTCGGCGTCGCGCGAGGCGACGTCCGCGGTGCGGTAGTACGCGCCGCCGAGCAGCTCGCGCGTGCGCTCCGGGTTGTCGATGTAGCCGGTCATGAGCCCGAGCGGCCGCGGCCGCAGGCTGATCGCCACCTCGCCCTCGTCCGCGGGCCGGTCGTGGGTGACGTCGAGCAACTCGATCCTGAAGCCCGGCAAGGGCCGGCCCATCGAGCCTATCTTGACCGGCTGACCGGGCGGATTGCCGAGCTGCGCCGTGGTCTCGGTCTGCCCGTAGCCGTCGCGCACCGTGAGGTTCCAGGCCGCCTGGACGCGCTCGATCACCTCGGGATTTAGCGGCTCGCCGGCGCTCGCCAGCTCGCGCAGCTTGATCGGATAGGACTTGAGGTCCTCCAGGATCAGCATGCGCCACACAGTGGGCGGGGCGCACAGCGTGGTGACGCCGTGGCGCACCAGCGCCTCGAGCGTCTTCTTCGCGTCGAAGCGCGCCAGGTTATACAGGAAGATCGTCGCGCCGGCGTTCCAGGGCGCGAAAAAGCAGCTCCAGGCGTGCTTCGCCCAGCCCGGCGAGCTGATGTTGAAGTGCACGTCGCCCGCGCGCAGCCCGAGCCAGTACATGGTCGACAGGTGGCCGACCGGGTAGCTTTGGTGCGTGTGCTGCACCATCTTCGGCTTGGCGGTCGTGCCGGAGGTGAAATAGAGCAGGAACGGATCGTCTGCGCGCGTGGCGCCTTGCGCGGCGAAGTCCTCGCCGGCCGAATCGGCCTGCCGGTAGGGAATCCACCCGGCGGCCTCGCCGCCCACCACGATGCGCGAGTACTTGCCCGCCACGTCTGCAAACTTGCCGCTCGCGCCCGCCTCGGCGACGACGTGCCGTACCTTGCCGCGCTCGATGCGGTCGACGAGATCCGCGTGCGTGAGCTGGGTGGTCGCCGGGCTCACCACCGCGCCGAGCTTCATCGCCGCGAGCGTGATCTCCCACAGCGGCACCACGTTCGGCAGCATGACCAGCATGCAGTCGCCGCGCTTGACGCCGTGCGCGCGCAGGAAGTTGGCGACGCGGTTCGAGCGCGCGCTCATCGCGGCGAAGCTGACGCGCGCCTCGCTGCCGTCCTCGTTCACCACGTGCAGCGCATCGCGCTTGTTGTCGCGCGCCATGACGTCGAAGTAGTCGAGCGCCCAGTTGAACTCCGGCGAGCTGCGGCCAGCGGAAATCCGTCGTACGCGGCGGCGTAGTCGGTGCGCCTGGCGATCAGGAAGTCGCGCGCTTGCAGGAAGCTTTCGGTCGGATTCATGTCGTCCATTCTAAATAAAGTTCAGTCCATCGCCGCGGCGATGCGCTCGGGCGTGAGCGGAAGATGGCGCGCCCGCACGCCCAGTCCGTCGCACAAGGCGTTCGCGATCGCCGCGGCGGTCGGACCCGCGGCGCACTCGCCCGCGCCGACGCTGGGCGCGTCGGGGCGATCGACGATCACGACCTCGATGTCGGGCACCTCGTCGAAGCCGAGGATGGGATAGTCCTCCCAGCCGTGCAGCGCGATGCCGTCGCGCGTCCAGCGTACCTGTTCCTTTAGCGTCCAGCTCGCCGCCTGCACGATTCCGCCCTCGACCTGGTTCCTCAGGCCGTCCGGATTGACGACCAGGCCGGCGTCCACCGCCGCGACGACGCGCCTCACCCTCAGCTGCTGCGCGATCTCGACCTCAGCCACCACCGCGCAGTAGGCCGACAGGTTCTTGTAGCGCGCGAACCCGATGCCGCGGCCCGTCCCGCTGCGCTTTGCGCCTGCCGCATGCGCGGCGGCGCGCAGCACCGCTTGCGCGCGCTCGTCGGCGAGGTGGCGCAGGCGCAGCTCCAGCGGATCGACGCCGATCCCGCCGGCGATTTCGTCCATCATCGATTCGATCGCGAACACGTTCGCGAAGGCGCCGAGCGCGCGCAGCGCCGACACCCTGAGCGGCATCTGCGGCAGGAAGTGATACACGACCTCCTGGTGAGGAAAATCGTAGAGCGGCACCGCGTTGCGGTCGCCGCCGCCCGCGGGCAGCGGCAGGTCCGCCGCCGGCGGCACCGGCGCCGGCGGATCCATGTGCCAGGCGGCGAGCAGCTCGATGCCTTCGCTCCTACCCGGCCGCTTGACGTGGGTATGGCTCCAGAGCTCGTGCTTCCATCCAACGATGCGTCCACCGCGCTCGACGTCGGCGGCTATCTTCACGGCCATCGCAGAGCCGAAAGGCGCCCATCTGAGCTCGTCCGCGCGCGTCCATTGCAGCATCACCGGCCGTCCGCAGGCGTGCGCGACGAGCGCCGCGTCGAATGCCGCGTCGTCGGCCCCGTTGTGGCCGTAGCAGCCGGCGCCGTCGCGGTGCATGACTTCGACTGCCGCATCCGGAAGGCCGAGCGCCTTGGCGATCTGCCCGCGCAGCATGTGCGGCCCCTGCGTAGGCGACCAGATCCGGATGCGGCCTGCCTCGGCCACGGCGAGCGCGCACGACGGCCCGATCGAGGCGTGCGCCAGATAGGGCTTGGAGTACATCGCCTCGAAGCGCCGAGTTCCCGCCGTCGCCGCCGCCCCCGTGGAGAAGACCGTCGAGGAGCGCGCCGGCAGGCCCATGAGGAACGGCACAGTCTCGGTCTGTTCGGGCATCGGCGGCGCTTCCCAGCGTGCGGCGCGCCTTGCGACCTCGAGCGCGGCGACCGCCTGCTCCTCGCGCTCCGCCGCGACGGCGAGGAAATCGCCGCTGCGCACCACCGCGACCACGCCTGGCGCCGCCCGCAGTGCCGCCTCGTCCAGCGCCACGAGGCGCGCGCCGTACGCCGGCGGGCGCAGCACCCGCGCATGGACCATGCCCGGCAGCGTCATGTCGTGGACGAACGCCGCCCCGCTCAGCTTCGCTGGCAGGTCGCGCCGCGGCGCGCTCGTGCCGACGAGGCCGGGCCGCGCGGGCTTGAGCGGCCAGACAGGCCGCCCGCTGTAATCGCGCGCCAGGCTCACCTTGTGCGCGAGCTCCCAGTAGCTGCGCCTCAGGTCGGTCCCCGGCACGCCGAACACGCCGGCGCGCACCTCGAGATCTCCCGGCGCGACCTCGAGCTCGGCGGCCGCCGCCTCGACGAACAGCGCGCGCACCTCCGCGCACACCCGTCGCATGGACGCGCCGCCGACTTCGATCGACTGGCTGCCCGCCGTGTACCACTCGTCCGGCGCGGCCGTCGTGTCGCCGGCGACGATCGCGAGCTGCGCGGGCTCGACCCCGAGCTCCTCGGCGGCGATCTGCGCCATCGCGGTGACGATGCCCTGGCCGAGCTCGACCTTGCCGCTGAACACGGTGACCTCGCCGGCCGCGCCGAAGCGCACCCAGCGGTCCAAGCGCGGATTGGTGCGCAGGCTGAGCGGCAGCTCGGGCGCGCTCATCGCCCCATCTCCCGCGCGGCGCGCTCGATCGCGCGCAGGATGCGCACGTGCGTGCCGCAGCGGCACAGATGGCGCCCGAGCGCCGCCGCGATCTCGTCCCGCGACGGCTGCGCCTTCCTGGCGAGCAGCGCGGCCGCCGACATGATGATTCCGTCGATGCAGTAGCCGCACTGCGCCGCCTGCTCGTCGAGAAAGGCGCGCTGCAGCGGATGCGGCCGCTCCGCGCTGCCCAGGCCCTCCACCGTGGTGATCTCGTGGCCCTCCGCCGCCCAGAGCGGCGTGTCGCACGACTGCACGGCAGTGCCGTCGTAGAGCACGGTGCATGCGCCGCAATGGCCGGTGCCGCAGCCGAAGCGCGTGCCCTTCAGCCCGAGGTGGTTGCGCAGCACGTAGACGAGCGGCACGCTCCGCTCCGCCTGTACCACGTGCGTACCGCCGTTTACCCGCAGCGTGAAAGTCTCGCTCACGAGTGGACGCGGCTCCCGCCGAGGAACGCATGCATCATTTCGACCAGCATCGCCGGCTGCTCGAGCATCGGGCAATGGCCCGATCCCGGGATCTCGCGGTAGCTCGCGCCGGGGATGAGCTCGGCGAGCCTGCGCGCGAGCTCGGGCGGCGTGGTCCGATCGAGCGCCCCACACAGGACCAGCGTCGGATTGGCGATCTGCGCAAGCTGCGGGCTGAGGTCGAGCTGCGCGAGCGCGAGGCAGGCGCGCGCAAAGGCATCCGCATCCACCGTCGCGAGCGCTTTCTTGCGCGCGCCGATGAGGTTCGCGTGCGCCTCGGCGAAGGCCGGCGGGAACATGCGCCCGATCGCGGTATCGAGAACGGCGGCCATGCCGCCTGCGCGTACGGCCTGCGCCATGCCGCGAAACGGCGCACGCGCCGGCTCGGGGAAGGCCGCCAGCGCGTCGGCGACGACCAGCCTGCCGAAGCGCGCGCCGTGACGGCACGCGAGCTCGAGCGTGACGAACGCGCCGAAGCCGTTGCCGAAGACGTCCGTCGTCCGTGGAAGCGCGAGCGCGTCCATGACTGCAGCGAGATGGTCGGCGAAGTCGGCGACGCTGGCGAACGCGCGCGGCGCGGAAACGCCGAACCCCGGCAGGTTGACGCGTGTGACGCGCCGGCCGGCAGCGAGCGCCGGCACGACGTGCTCGAAGACCGTGAGCTCCGTCAGCAGCGAATGAACGAGCAGCAGATCCGCACCGGCGCCCTGCTGCTCGTACTCGACCGTGAGACCATTTACGGAAACGATGGGCATGCCTTTCCCTTCTTCTTTACGGATATCTTGCACCAAGCTTGCCGTCGACGAAGCGATGTCCGGCCTCGTCGATCGGGCATATCATGGGTCACATAAGCAGTGAACCAGCCGTTCAGTCAAGAGGAGGAGTAAGTCCATGAGCAAGACCGTCAATGCCGGCGCGCGCCTCGACCGCTTGCCCGTCGGCCCGTTCCACTATCGCATCTTCTGGCTGATCGGCGCCGGCATGTTTTTCGACGGCTACGACCTGTACGTCGCGGGCGGCGTGCTGGCGGCGACGATCCAGAGCAAATTCTCGACGCTGCCGCACAACCTGCAATTCATCTCGCTCACCTTCGTCGGCATGACGCTCGGGGCCTTCATCACCGGCTTTCTCGGCGACCGCTACGGCAGGCGCTTCACCTATCAGGTCAATCTGCTGATCTTCGGTCTCGCGTCGCTCGCCGCCGCGTTCGCCGCGAACATGCCGCAGCTCATTGCATGCCGCTTCGTGCAGGGACTCGGCCTCGGCGCGGAGATCGTGGTCGGCTACTCGACGCTCACCGAGTTCGTGCCGCCGAAGTCGCGCGGCCGCTGGCTGTCGTTCATGGCCTTCGTCGTGGTCGCGGGCTTTCCGGTGACTTCGGTGCTTTCGTACCTGATCATCCCGAGCTTCGGCTGGCGGCCGATGTTCGTGATCGCCGGCGTGGGTTCCCTGATCGTCTGGTACCTGCGCAAGAGGTTGCCGGAGTCGCCGCGCTGGCTGGAGGCGCAAGGCCGCAACGAGGAGGCCGAGGCGCTGATGCAGGCGATCGAGAAGGAGGCAGCCGGCAGCGGAGCCCTGCCGCCCGCCCCGGTTCCGCGCATGGCGCAGCCGGTACGCGGAATGGCCATGCTGCAGCCGCCCCTGTTGCAGCGGCTGATCGTGGGCAGCTGGGTCCTGATCACGATCAACACCCTGATCTTCGGCTTCGTGATCTTCCTGCCGCAATTCTTCCTGCGGCAGGGGTTGAACATCACGAAATCGCTCGCTTATACGGTCGTGCTCGCAGGCGGGTCCCTGGTCGGCTGCGCCGTGGGGGCCTACAGCTCGGACGCCTTTGGACGGCGCTCGAGCATCATCGGCGCCTCGCTGCTCACCATTGTCACCGGTTGGGTCTACGCGCATTTCAGCGCGGCTACGGATCCGGCTATCGTGCTGAGCGTGGGCTTCCTGCTGATCGTCGCGATCTACGTGCAGACCGCGCTGCTGTTCGGCGTCTATACGCCGGAGCTCTTCCCCACCGAAATCCGTCTGCGCGCGAACGGCATCTGCAACACCCTCGGACGCCTGGCCACCGTCGTGTCGCCGTTCGTCGTGGGCTGGCTCATGGTGCACTACAAGCTGCCCGGCGTCGTCGCGCTGATGATCGCGCTGCTGCTCGTTCAGATCCTGGTCGTCTGGCTGTGGGGGATCGAGCCGGCGCGGCGACCGCTCGAGCAGGTCGAGGCCGTCACCTAGCCAGCGAGCCGGTCGAGGTCGGCGGCGATCGCGTCCGCGGTGTCGTTCGGCAGCACGAGCAACCGGCTCCTGCCCGTGCCGTCGAACACGAACACCCCGGTGCTGTGCATGACCTCGTAGTCCCCGTTCTTGTCGGGCTTGCCGTACGAGTACGTGATCCGGTAGCGCTTGCTTAGCGCAGTGAGTTCCTGCGGCGTGCCGCGCAGGCCGATGAACTGGGGCCCGAAAGCGCGCGTGTACGCGTGCAGGCGCCCGACACCGTCGCGCTGCGGATCGACAGACACGAACAGCACGACGTCGCCGGCGCCGCGGTCTTTCGTGCTCTTGAGCGCCTGCGCGAGCTTGCTCAGGGTCGTCGGGCACAAGTCGGGGCAGCTCGTATAGCCGAAGTACACCAGCACCGTCTTTCCGCGGTAGTCCTGCGCGCTCACCCGGCGGCCGGTGTCGTCGGTGAGATGGAATTCGAGCGCCGGCAGCAGCCCGTCGATATTGTCGGTGCGCCACTTGCCATCGTCCTTCGAGCAGGCGCCGAGTGCGAGGCAGGCGCACAATGCGGCCGCGAGCGCCCTCATGCTAGGCGCGCAGCGCGGCCGAATCGGCCCGCGCGTCTCCGTCTGCATGCATCCAGCGCGCGAGCAGTACCAGCACGCCGAGCAAGTGCATCATCCCCGCCGGGATCCAGGTGACCAGCCCGCCGAGGCTCTGGTCGTCGATCGCGCTGATCGGCCAGGCGCGACCGCAGACGCTGTACACGCTGTACAGCTCGTGCGTCGCGAGGCCGATGCGCGCGCCGATGTAGATCTGCGGCAGCGACGCGCCGAGCAGCAGGAAAATGCGCGGCCCGAAGCCGATCAGCGCGCCCTGGGCTCGCGTACGCGGATCGAGCATCAGCGCCCAGAACAGCAACCCGTCGAGCAGCATGCTCCAGTTCATCAACTGGTACAGCGGCGCGCTCAGCATGGCGTCGAAATGAATCGACGGCGTGAGCCAGAAGTAGATCAGCCCCACGAACAGGATCGGCGCCACCAGCCAGTTCTGCAGCAGGCGATAGCCGATCTGCACCGGGCGGCTGCGCCATAGCGGGCGAAATACGCGCGCCTCCATCCCCTCCGGCAGCCCCCTTGCGAGCACCGGCAGCGGGCACGCGAGCGCCACCAGGAACGGCCCGAGGTGGTGCAGCACCAGGTGCTGGATGCGATGGATGAAGAACATGTGCTGCGACCAGTAATCCCAGCGCGTCTGCATTACGAAATAGACGAGCACCCAGCCGGCGAAGTAGGCGAGCCGCCGGCCGAAATTCGGCCGCCCCTCGGCAGGCATGCGCCGCAGCCCGCGTGCGTACAGCAGCACCGCTCCGGCGCACAGCACGAGCACCAGCGGAGAAAACTCCCAGGGGGCGAGAAATGCGAGTGCCGCTTGCAACCCGTTCACGCTACCTCGCGTCGGCGCCGCGCACCTCGAACGGAGCGCTGAACCGCTGACCGTCGGCGAGCTCCAGCACGACCGTGACCGCCGTGCCGACGGAGATGGCGCGTTTAGGGTGCATCAACATCAAATGATAGCCGCCGGGCTGGAAAACAACCCTGCCGCCCTCGGGGAGATCGACCCGCGCGACGGACTCCATCGTCGCGCTGCCGCCCCGCTCCACCGTGCGATGCATCATCACCCTGCCGTAGTCGGGCGAGCTGGCGCCGACCAGGGCCGTGGCGGGGCCGCGGTTCTCGAGCGTGAAATAGCCGGCCGCCGGCGCGCCGCCCGGAAGCGAGCGGACCCACGCGCCGCGCAGCGCGATGTCCGCGGCCGCCGCGTGCGCCGCGCACAACGCGAACAGAACGGTGACCAGACGACGTGCCATGCGTATTGCCTTCAAGGTGCCAATTTGACCACAGCTCGCGCGCACGGTGCGGCAGGTGAGGACGCTATACGCGAACGACGCCCAGCTCGCCGACGAGCGCGTGGCCGCGATCATCGCCGCCAACGGCGGCGCGCATCCGGCGAAGCCGCAGCATGCAGGCTGAGCGCGCCGCGCCGCAGCCCTATACCGGCGCCATGCTGGCGCTGCTCACGTTCGTGCTGGCGATGGCGAACATGATGGAGGTGCTCGACCTCACCATCGCCAACGTCGCGATCCCGACCTTCACCGTCGACCTCGCGGTGGCGCGCATCGCCAATGCGACCGACCTGCAGAACTTCATGCGCATGATGGCGGGCAGCTCGAGCGCATGCTGGTCGGCCAGTCCTACATGCTCGCGACGAACGACATCTTCTGGATCGTCGGCGTGCTGTTCCTCGCGCTCATCCCGCTGCTGTGGACCACGCGCCCGCCTTTCAGCGCCGGGCCGGGCGGCGGGCACTGAGCGCCGGCGCGGCGCCGCTCGCGCTGCGGTGCGCGGAATGCAGGCGGTGCAGCGAGATCTTGCGCACCTCGAGCTTGGACTGCTCGATGTGCGAGCGCAGCAGCAGGCTCGCCTGCGGCGCCTTGCGCGCTAGCACCGCGCGCAGGATCGCGGCGTGCTCGTCGTAGGTGCGCGCGATGCGCTCGACTTGCGTGAAATCCAGCCGCCGGATGATGCGGATGCGCTCGGTGATGTCCTCGTGGATGCGCGCGAGCTCCGGATTGCCGGCCGCCTGGACCAGCGTGGCATGGAAGGCTTCGTCCAGCTTCGCCACCTCGATCCAGTCCGTGCGCCGCTCGCCGGGCGGCACCAGCCACACCGCCTTGAGATCGTCCAGCGCCGTCCCGTAGTCGCCGGCGCACAGCTTGCCGAGCGCGGCGAGCTCGAGGATCACGCGCACGTCGTACAGGTGCTCGAAGTGCTCGAAGTCCAGCGCCCCGACCGACCAGCCGCTCTTCGCGTGCCGCTCGACGAAGCCCTCGCGCGCCAGGCGCAAGAGCGCCTCGCGCACCGGCGTGCGGCTCACCCCCGCCCGCGCGGCGAGCTCGTTTTCCGACAAGGCCGAGCCCGGCATCAGCCTGAAGTCGAAGATGTCGTTCTTCAGTTCGTCGTACACCGCGTCCGCGAGACGGGCGCTGTCTTCCGGCCGATTATTCCTGATCACGTCGCGTCGCTCAGCGCGATTCTCATTCCGATCGCCAACCCCGCCAGCATATCGCAGCCGGACGAGTGGCCGATGGCGGTCAGCGCCCGGGAGGCCGACCCCGCACGCTCGCGCGCCCCGCAGGCGAGCGCCTCGACCAGCTCGTGCAGCGGCTCGAAGCTCTCGCCGTGCGCGAGGTCGGCGAACAGCGCGGCGCTGACCGCATGGCTGCGCACGCCCGCCTCGCGCGCAAGAATCTCGGCGATCTCGCGCCAGCGCGCCGGCCCGGGATCCAGGCAGCGCCGGCCGAACAGGGCAGCGCCCGCCACATCGTCGCCCGAGGGCGTGAAGCCGGGGCCGACTCCGAGCAGCGGCAGCGTCGCGTCGAACACGCCCTGCGGATCGTCGCGCAGGTAGGCCGCGGCGAGCGCATGCACACGCTGCGCAGGCAAGCCGCGCGGAAACCGCGGCCGCAGATCGGACAGGAGCGCGCCCGCTGCGCCCGCGCTGGAGAGCACCGGAAAGCGTCGCGACCAGCCGCGCTCCGGCAGCGAAGCGAAGCGCAGTGCGGCGCCGCGCGGCGGTGGCGCGCTCGTCAGCACGGCGCGCGGATGCCGGGCCGGCAGGCGCGCTCCCACCCAGATCACTTCGCCGCCGGCCTCGAGATAGGGCGCATCCGCAAAGCCGGCGAGCGGCCTGGCGAGGCCGCCGCTACGCACCAGTGCGGCGCGCGCGCGCTCGCCGAGTTGCAGGACCTCCGGCGCGCTCAGGCGGACGCCTTCGTTTTCGACGTGCCGGCCGCGAAACACACCGCTGCGAACAGCGCATAGCCGAGCGCCACCTGCGGCGACACCGCCCAGCCGAGTTGCCCGCCGTGGATGAAGCCGAAGAAGGAGAGCACGGCGCCTGCGAGCGCCCAGTATGCCGCCTCCTTGAGCTTGTGCTCGATGATGAACGTGGCGAGCGCGCCGAGCACCAGCCCGGCGAGCACCGCGCCGCCGCCGAGCAGCTCCATGCCGTGATACACGAGCCCCGCTCCGGCGAGCTTGGCCATGCCGAGGGCCCCGGCGGACGTGCCCGCGGCGTTCAGCGCGCCGTCGACCTGCAGCTGGCCCCAGGCGGCGACGTTCGGGATGATCGCCAGCACCACCGCCGGCGCGTGCTTGGCGGGCGAAGCCTGGAACGCCTGCGCGCCGATCACCAGGCCGATGTACAGCAGGATCGGCAGGATCGCGACGAGCGGCACCACCGCGAGCAACAGCGCGGTGAGCCCGAGAAAGCACACCAGCGCGATCACGACGCCGGTCGCGAGCGAGTAGCCGATGCGCCCGCCGACCGCCTTCCAGCCGGGATGGCCGATGTACACCGCCGGCGGAAACGGGCTGCCTAGGATCGAGCCGACGATCGCGCCGATGCCGTCCGCGGCGAGGATGTTGCGCAGGTTGTACGAGTCGCCCGCGGCAGAAGCGCTTTCGACGTTGTTCATCGCCTCGGTGAAGTTATAGATGCCGAGCGGAATCGCGGTCACGAGCAGCGGCGCGACGTTGACGAGCCCGCGCCAGACCTCGCTGCCGGCCACCGGCAAGTGCAGCCCGAACTGCGCGAAGGAGGCGCTCACCTGCGAGGCTTTCACGACGTCGCTCCAGCCGAAGAAGTACGCGATCCAGCCGACCACGATGCCGACGATCACCGCCGCCAGCCCGCCGGGCAGGCCGAAGGGCAGGCGCACGTTGGCGGTCCAGCTGATCAGCACGATGGCGAGCGAGATGAACGCGATCCAGGGCACCTCCCACATCTGGAACGCCGGCCGCAGCGAGATGAAGGCGATCGAGATGCCCGCCAGCGTGCCGAGCATCGCCGCGCGCGGCGTGTGCGCGCGGACCCAGGGTCCGAAGAACACTCCGGCGAGGATGATGACGCCGATGATGAACGCCCAGGCGAGCCCCGCCTGCCAGGCGAGCATCGGGTCCTTGGTCTTGAGGTACACCGGCAGCATGATCACGAACACGACGATGAACATATGCGGCACGCTCGGGCCGTAGGGCATCGCCGTCACGTCGCTGCGACCTTCTTTGTGTGCGAGCTTCCAGGCGAGCCAGGCGTAGTACAGGTTGCCGATCGGCAGCGCGATGCCGAGCGCCGGCAGGATGCGCCCGAACACCGTGTCCGCGGGCAGGTTCACCACGCCCAGGCACAGCCCCGTCAGCACGATCACGTTCAGCACCACGTTCGTAAACAGCCCGAAGAAGCCGTTCCAGTCACCGGGCACCCACCAGCGGACCTGCGCATTGCCGTTCGTCATGGTTCTCCCCTTGTCGTGATGACTGCGTCTCAGGCCTTCGCCAGGCCCGCAAGAAAACTCTTCGAATCGCTTACCCAGCCGAAGATCCCGCCCTGGGCCTTGATCATCTCGAGCGCCGCTTTCTGGAAGGCGGGGAAGTACGAGCCGACGCAGTCCTCGAGCACCAGGCAGTCGTAGCCGCGGTCGTTCGCCTCGCGCACGGTGGTATTGACGCACACCTCGGTCGTGACGCCGCACACGACGAGCTGCCTGATGCCGCGGTTGTGCAGGATCGAGTCGAGATCGGTGGCGTAGAACGCGCCCTTGCCCGGCTTGTCCACCACCGGCTCGCCCGGCGCGGGCTTCAGCTCGTCGATGATGTCGTGGCCGTACTCGCCGCGCACCAGGATGCGGCCCATCGGTCCCTTGTCGCCGATGCCCGTCTTCAGGTGGCCGCGCAGCTTCTTGCTCGGCGGCAGGTCGCCGAGGTCAGGCCGGTGGCCTTCGCGCGTGTGGATGACGAGCATCTTCTTCGCGCGCGCGGCTTCGAGCACCTTCCTCGTGGGCGCGATCGCCTTCCTGAGCAGCGAGACGTCGTTGCCGAGGGCCTCCCCGAAGCCGCCCGGGTCGACGAAGTCGCGCTGCATGTCGATGATCATCAGCGCGCAGCTCGCCGGAGCGAACTCGAACTCGTAGGGCTCAGCCTTCACTTTTCCCATCTGGTCCTCCCTCGGTCAACCCGTGCGCTGCGCGGCGCGCTCGCGCAGGTAGGCGCGCCAGCCGCCCAGGCGCGTGATCTCGCGCGCGCCGGCGGTCGCGTAGGGTTCGCACAAGAAGCCGCGCACCTGCTCGCCGTCCTCGGTCTCAACGCTGCCGATGCACAGCGGCGCCGGAATGCGCGCCACGAAATCGCCGAACGCCGCGGACGGCAGCTCCCAGATCTCGATCTCGATCGCGGCTCCGCCTGACGCGCGCAGCATCCCCGGACGCGGCGGCGAGAACGACTCGAGCGCGAACAGGCGGTAGCCCGCCGCGCTGCGCGTGCGCCGCACGAGCCGTGCGCCGCGCTCGGTGAGCTCGCCGTTCAGCGGCAAGCCCGACATGTGGGCGCCGCACACCGCGAGCCGCACGCTGCGCGCACCGGGGTGCAATCGCTCGCCGAGATCGCACAGCGCGCCGTCGTGGAACGCCGGCGCGAGCAGCGTGACGCCGAAGGGCAGCCCGTCGGCGCGGAATCCCGCGGGCAGCGCGAGCGCGCTCAGGTCGAACAGGTTGACGAAATTGGTGTACAGGCCGAGCCGGCTGTTGGCGCCGACCGGATCGGCTTCGATCTCGGCGAGCGTGTAAATGGTCGGCGCGGTGGGCGTGACGATCAGCTCGACCTCGTCCCAGGCGGACTGCGCCTCGCGGCGCAGCGCCTGGAGGCGGTAGGCGGCGCGAAACGCGTCGGCCGCCGAGTACGCGGCGCCCTTCTCGATCACCTTGCGCGTCACCGGGAGCAGCGCCTCGGGATTGCTCGCGAGCAGCTCGCTCGCCACGATCCAGCGCTCGGCCACCCAGGGCCCGTCGTACAGCAGCCGCGCGGCCTCAAGGAACGGCCGGAAATCGAGCTCGAGGCGCTCGCCGCCGAGCGCCTCGAGGCGCTCGAGCGCGGCGCCGAAAAGGCGCCGGTACTCCTGGTCGCCGAAGAACTCGAGCTCCGCGGCGCGCGGCACGCCGAAGCGGAAGCGCTCGCCGAAGGCCCCGGGCGCCGGGGTCGGCGCGGCGCGCGCATAGGCATCGTCGCGATCGAAGCCCTGCGCAACCGCGAGCACGCTGCGCGCATCGCGCACCGTGCGCGCGAGGATCGAGACGCAGTCGAGCGAGCGGCAGGCGGGCACCACGCCGCGCGTCGAAATCAGGCCAAGCGTCGGCTTGAGACCCACCAGATCGTTGAACGCGGCCGGCACGCGACCCGAGCCCGCGGTATCGGTGCCGAGCGCGAAGCTCGCCAGGCCTGCGGCGACGGCGACCGCCGAGCCGGAGCTCGATCCCCCGGAGATGTAGCGCGGATCGAAGGTGTTGCGGCAGGCGCCGTAGGGCGAGCGCGTGCCGACCAGCCCGGTGGCGAACTGGTCCAGGTTGGTCTTGCCGAGCGCGATCGCGCCGGCATCGATCAGCCGCTGCACCGCGGGCGCGCTCGCCTTAGGGGTGTAGGCAAATGCCGGGCAGGCGGCGGTGGTCGGGCTGCCTGCGAGATCGATGTTGTCCTTGATGGCGAAGGGCACGCCGTACAGCGGCAGCGTCTCGGGCGCAAGGCGCTCGAGCTCGGCGGCGCGGCGCTCGAGCTCGGCACGCGGCAAGAGGTGGATCCACACCTTGTCCTCGCCGCGAGCGGCGATGCGCGCGAGCAGCCGCTCGATCAGCGCGGACGGGCGCAGGACCCCGGAGCGGTACGCGGTGCGCAATGGCTCGAGTTCGAGCTCGAGGTTCTCGGGCATGGACGGCAAAGGGCTCCGGGCCGCTCGTATACAAGGTAGTATACACGCCGTGCATACCGGCCTGCGCATCGTCCACAACACCTACCGCGACTCGGTGTCGCTCATGCAGCTGTCTGCGCGCGTCGCCGCGCTGCCGGGCGTGGACCAGGCGTCGGTGGTGATGGCGACCGAAGGGAACCTGGCGCTGCTGCGCGAAGCGGGCCTGCTCGAGGCGCCGCCGGCCGCCTCGCCGAGCGACCTGCTCGCCGTGGTGCGCGGCGCGGCACCCGATGCGGTCGAGTCCGCGCTCGCCGAGGCCGAGCGCCTGCTCGCCGCACCCTCCTCCTCCGGCGCCCGGCGCGCCGCGCGCCAGGCCGCACCGCGCAGCCTGCAAAGCGCGCTCGCGGCGATGCCCGAAGCGAAGCTCGCGCTCGTTTCCACCCCGGGCGAGTACGCGGCGGCCGAAGCGCTCAAGGCGCTCAGGCTCGGCCTGCACGTGATGCTGTTTAGCGACAACGTGAGCGTCGCGGACGAGTTGATGCTCAAGCGCGAGGCGCGCGCGCGTGGTCTGCTCGTCATGGGCCCGGACTGCGGCACGGCGATCGTCGGCGGCGTGCCGCTCGGCTTCGCCAACGCCGTGCGCCCCGGTCCGGTAGGCGTGATCGGCGCCTCCGGAACCGGCATGCAGCAGGTGACCTGCCTCGTCGATCGCGCGGGAGTCGGCATCTCGCATGCGCTCGGCACCGGCGGGCGCGACCTGCGCGCCGAGATCGGCGGCCAGACGATGCTCGCGGCGCTGGACGAGCTTGCGGCGGATGCCGCGACGCGCGTGATCGTCCTCATTTCGAAGCCTCCGGCGCGCGAGGTGGCGGCGCGCGTGCTGGAGCGCGCCCGCGGCACGGGCAAGCCGGCGGTGGCGTGCTTTCTCGGCGCGCCGGCAGCCGAAATCCAGGATGCCTCGATCAGCGCCGCGGCGACGCTCGAAGACGCGGCGGCGATGGCGGTCGCGCTCGCGCGCGGCGAGCGGCCGGCGCCTGCGAACGCGACGCTGCCGGCCTTTCCCGATCCCGGACTGCGCCCCGGGCAGCGCTACGTGCGCGGCCTGTTCAGCGGCGGCACCTTCTGCTACGAGGCGACCCTGCTGCTCGCCGAGGCGCTGGAGGACGTTCGTTCCAACACGCCGGTCGGGCGCGCGGCGCGGCTCGCCGATGCCTGGCACAGCGAGGGCCACGCGCTCGTCGACCTCGGCGAGGACGAATTTACCCGCGGGCGCCCGCACCCGATGATCGACCAGCGCCTGCGCAACGAGCGCATCGCGCGCGAAGCCGAGGATCCGGAGACCGCAGTGCTGCTCGTAGACGTCGTGCTCGGCTACGGGGCGCACCCCGATCCGGCGCGCGAGATCGTGCCCGCGCTGCGCTCGGCGCGCGCGCGCGCCGAGCGCGCGGGTCGCAGCCTGGCGATCGTCGGCTTCGTGTGCGGCACCGACGGCGATCCGCAGGGCCTCGCGCGCCAGGAGGCGGCGCTGCGCGAAGCGGGCGTAGTGCTCGCCGCGAGCAATGCGCAAGCGGCGCGCATCGCCGCATCGATGGTTTCGGCTCATGGCGCGGCTGGTAGACGGTAAGCCCGGCGTGCTGAACGTCGGCCTGGCGCAGTTCGCCGAGGCCGTCGTCGCGGCCGGCGGCGTCGCGCTGCAGCTCGACTGGGCGCCGCCCGCGTCCGGCGACCGCGCGGCTGCGATGGCGCTTGCCCGGCTGGTGGGCGCGCCGCGGGTCGAGGAAGCGAACCGCACGGCTTTCGCGGCGTATCTGGCCGCCTCGCCGGTGCTGCGCGGCGTGTGCACGGCGCGCGAGCTGCCGGGCCTGGACCGTCGCATCCTGCTGCACGCGGGACCGCCGATCGAATGGCCGCGCATGTGCGGCCCGATGCAGGGCGCGATCGTGGGCGCGATCCTGTACGAAGGCTGGGCGAGAGACCCCGAGGCGGCGCGCGCGCTCGCCGCGAGCGGCGCGATCCGCTTCGCGCCTGCGCATCATCACGCGGCGGTCGGGCCGATGGCGGGCATCATCAGCCCGTCGATGCCGCTCTGGGTGATCGAGGACAAGGCGCACGGCCGGCGTGCCTACAGCAATTTCAACGAGGGACTGGGCAAGGCGCTGCGCTTCGGCGCCTACGGAGCGGAAGTGCTCGAGCGGCTGAGGTGGATCGGCACCGTGCTCGCCCCGGCGCTCGGCGCCGCGCTCGACTCGCTTGGCGGCATCGAGCTCAAGCCGCTCATGGCGCAGGCGCTCACCATGGGCGACGAAGTGCACAACCGCAACGCCGCCGCGAGCGGGCTGCTCCTGCGGCGGCTCGCGGGCGCCCTCGCCCGCACCACGAGCGCTTCGCAGGGACTCGCGGAGGCGCTCGACTTCGTCGCCGGCAACGAGCATTTCTTCCTGAACATCTCGATGGCGGGCTGCAAGGCGATGCTCGACGCCGCGCACGGAGTGCCCGGCTCGAGCCTGGTCACCGCGATGGCGCGCAACGGCGTCGAGTTCGGCATTCGCGTGAGCGGCCTGGGCGAGCGCTGGTTCACCGCGCCGGCGGCGGCCGTGGAGGGCCTGTACTTCGCCGGCTACAGCGCCGCCGACGCGGCGCGCGACCTGGGCGACAGCGCGATCACCGAGACCGCGGGCCTGGGCGGATTCGCGATGGCCGCCGCGCCGGCCATCGTCAAGTTCGTCGGCGGCACGCCCGAGGACGCGCTCGACAATTCGCTGCGCATGCGCCAGATCACCCTCGGCGAATCGAACGTCTTCCAGCTGCCGGCGCTCGACTTCCGCGGCACCGCCTGCGGCATCGACGCGCGCCGCGTGGTCGACACCGGCATCGAGCCGGTGATCAACACCGGCATCGCCCACCGCGAGCCGGGCATCGGGCAGATCGGCGCGGGCCTGACGCGCGCCCCGCTCGCCTGCTTCACGCAGGCGGTGCTGGCGCTCGACGCCGAGCTCGCCCGGCCCTAGGAGGACGGCATGAACGGACCCTCGAAGCTCGCGGTCGTCGCCGTGGGCGGCAACGCGCTGATCCGCGACGAGCAGCACCGCAGCATCCCCGACCAGTACCAGACCGCGAGCGAGACAGTGGGCTACGTCGTCGACTTGCTCGAGGCGGGCTGGCGCGTGGTGCTCACGCACGGCAGCGGGCCGCAGATGGGCTTCATCCTGCGGCGCTCGGAGCTCGCGCTGCACGAGGTGATCCCGGTGCCGATGGACTACGCGGGCGCGGACTTGCAGGGCGCGCTCGGCTACATGTTCGTGAAGGCGCTGCGCAACGCGTTCCGCCGCCGCAAGATGGCGCGCGAGGCGGTCGCGGTGGTGACGCTGGTCGAGGTCGATCCCGGCGATCCTGCGTTCCGCGACCCGACCAAGCCGATCGGCTCGCCGATGGACGAGGCGACCGCGCGCAAGCGCGCGACCGACCTGGGCTGGCAGGTGCGCGAGGACCCGGGACGCGGCTGGCGACGCGTGGTGCCCTCGCCCGCGCCGCGCGCCATCGTCGACCTGGACGTGATCGCGCACCTGGTGCGCGACGGCTACCTGGTCATCGCCTGCGGCGGCGGCGGCATCCCGGTGATGCGCGACGCCGCGCGCGACCTGGTCGGCGTCGAGGCGGTGATCGACAAGGATCTCGCCTCCAGCCTGCTCGCGCGCACGCTCGGCGCAGACCGCTTCGTCGTGGCGACGGGGGTCGAGCGCGTCGCGCTCGATTACGGCAAGCCCGGCGAGCGCTGGGTGGACAGCATGACGCTCGCCGAGGCGAAGCGCCTGTACGACGCCGGGCAGTTCGACCGCGGCAGCATGGGGCCGAAGATCCGGGCGGTGATCGAGTACCTCGAAGGCGGCGGCGCCGAAGCCGTGATCACCGATCCGCCGCACCTCGCGGCGGCGCTCGCAGGGCGCGCGGGCACGCGCTTCGTGCGCGGCTGAGCGATTCCTCCTGCTGCAGGATAGTGCATGGCCCTGCGGCATTCTGTTGCCCGCATCGGCTATCTATTTCATGCGCGCGTTGCTAATATTTCGCGCCGGTTCGCCAAAACATAGATCTAGGAGGAGGAGAACATGAAGGTCAAACGGGCCATAGCGGCCGCCGTCGTCGGCGCCGCGCTCGCCGGGCTGTCCGCGGCGGCAAGCGCGCAGCAGATCGTGCTCAAGCTGCATCATTTCCTCGGGCCCAAGTCGCCCGCGCAGGTCAAGATGCTCGAGCCCTGGGCGCGCAACGTCGAGAAGGCCTCGGGCGGCAAGGTCAAGATCGAGATCTATCCTTCGATGTCGCTCGGCGGCCAGCCCCCGCAGCTCATCAACCAGGCCCGCGACGGCATCGTCGACATCGTGTGGACCGTGAACGGCTATACCGCGGGCCTGTTCCCGCGCAGCGAAGTGTTCGAGCTGCCGTTCGTGCACACCAACAACCCGGTCGCGACCAACCTCGCCATGCGGGCGATGTTCGACAAGTACCTGAAGCCCGAATACAAGGGCGTGCACGTTCTGTTCCTGCACGTGCACCAGGGCCAGGGCATCCAGATGGTCGACAAGCTGGTGCGCAAGCCCGAAGACATGAAGGGCCTCAAGATGCGCATCCCGACCCGCACCGGCGCTTGGGTGATCGAGGCGCTCGGCGCTTCGCCGGTCGGCATGCCGGTACCCGACCTGCCTCAGGCGCTTTCCAAGAAGGTGATTGACGGCGCGTTCATTCCCTGGGAGATCATTCCGGCGCTCAAGCTGCAGGACATGATCAAGTACTTCATCGAAGGCCCGAACAAGACGCGCTTCGGCAACACGACGTTCCAGGTCTCGATGAACGAGGCGCGCTGGAACTCGCTGCCCCCGGACGTGCAGAAAGCCTTCACCGAAAGCTCGGGCGAAGCCTGGGTGCGCGAGGTCGGCAAGATCTGGGCCGAGGACGATGACGAAGGCATCGCCGTCGCGGTCAAGCATGGCGATCAGCACATCATGCTGACCGACGCCGAGCTCGCCGCGTTCAAGGCGAAGCTCGAGCCGGTGGTCGAGCGCTGGGAGACCGACGTCGCCAAGCAGGGCATCGACGGCAAGGCGCTCGTCGCCGAGGCGCGCAAGGAAATCGCGAAGTACTCGAAGTAACGGGTGGAGGGCAACACCACATACGCGGCGCCGGGGCCGGCCGGCCTCGTCGCCCGCGTGATCGAAACCTGGGCACTGCTGGGCGGCGTCGTCCTGCTCGGCGTCGCATTGATGACGAGCTGGAGCGCCTTCAGCGGCTACGTGTTCGACAGGCCGCTGCAGGGCGACGTCGAGATGGCGCAGATGTGGATAGCCGTGTCGGTGTTCATGTTCCTGCCCTATTGCGAACTCACCGGCGCCAACGTCACGGCCGATATCTTCACGTCCGGCGCCGGGCCGCGCACGGTCGCGCTGCTTACGCTCCTTTCCGCGGTGATCGCCCTCGGCTTCAGCCTGCTGCTGCTGTGGCGCATGTACCTGGGGTTCCTTGACTACCGCACGTACGTCGAGACCACCACCATCCTGCACGTGCCGATCTGGTACGCCTACATTCCGGCGCTCATCTCGCTCGTCCTGCTCACGCTCGCCGCGCTGATCTCGGTCAGGAACGCGCTGCGCGGGTGGAAGAACGCCCCCTGAAGGGAGACCCGTCTTGGAAACCGGCCTGCTGATCGGGGTACTGGGGCTCGTCGCCCTGGTGGCGCTGATCGCGATCCGCATCCCGATCGCCTACACCATGATCCTGGTCGGCGCGGTCGGCTCGATGATCCTGAACGATCCGAGGATCCTTCTCGCGCAGCTGAAGAACCTCGCCTATTCGCAGTTCTCGATTTACGACCTGTCGGTGCTGCCGATGTTCGTGCTGATGGGCAATATCGCGACCCGCTCCGGCCTGAGCCGCGACCTGTTCCGTGCCGCCAACGCCTGGCTCGGCTGGATGCGCGGCGGGGTGGCGATGTCGGCGATAGCCGCCTGCGCCGGCTTCGGCGCGGTGTGTGGCTCGTCGCTCGCGACCGCCTCGACCCTCGGCCAGGTGGCGCTGCCCGAGCTGCGCCGCTACCGCTACAGCCCGACTCTCGCCACCGGCACGCTCGCCGCGGGCGGCGTGCTCGGCATCCTGATCCCGCCCTCGGTGGTGCTGGTGGTGTACGCGATCGTGGTCGAGGCGAGCATCGTCAAGATGTTCATCGCCGCCTTCATCCCGGGGCTGATCGCGGTGGTGTTCTTCCTCGTCACCATCGCGATTTACGTGCGCGTGAAGCCCGACGCGGGCCCCGCGGGCGACCGCGTATCGCGCAAGGAATTCATCGAGGCGACCGTCAAGGTCGCCCCGGTCGCGGTCATATTCGGCTCGGTGATGGGCGGGATCTACTTCGGCTTCTTCAACCCGACCCCGGCGGCCGCGGTCGGCGTGTTCCTCGTCGCCGCCTTCGGCGTGCTGCGCGGCACCGTAACCTTCGCCGAGATGAAAGCGGCGCTGCTCGACACCGCGAAGACGAGCGGCATGATCTACCTGATCCTGCTCGGCGCCGCGATCCTGAACATCTTCATGGCGCGCGGCGGCGTGCCGCAGGCGGCTGCCGACCTGATGGTCCACTCCGGCCTGGCGCCGATGACGATCCTGATCCTCTTGCTCATCGCGCTGATCTTCCTCGGCTGCCTGATGGACAGCCTGTCGATGATCCTGCTGACGATCCCGTTCTTCTGGCCGGTGATTTCGGGGCTGGACTTCGGCATGAGCCAGGAGAACCTCAAGATCTGGTTCGGCATTCTCGCCCTGATCGTCGTCGAGCTCGGGCTCATCACGCCGCCGGTCGGCATGAACGTGTTCGTCATCAACGCGCTCGCCAAGGACGTGCCGATGAGCCAGACGTTCAAGGGCGTGATGCCGTTCTTCGTCGCCGAGCTGTTCCGGGTCGCGCTGATCGTCGCCTTCCCGGCGCTCTCGCTCTGGCTGCCCAAGGTGCTCGCCGGCTAGGCCCCGTCGTTGTACGATTTCCCCCGTCCTGCGGACCTTGGGAGGGGGAGCATGGCCGAGACCGTCGTCGACGCCGTCAAACGGCATGCGCGCGCGCAGCCGGACGCGATCGCTTACTGGACTCCGGCGCGCACCTGGAGTTTCGCGCAGCTCGAGCAGGAGTCGAACCGCATCGCGCAGGGTCTGCTCGCGCTCGGCATCGGCAAGGGCGAGCGCGTCGCCTGCCTTACCAAGCACACCGTCGAATGCGTCCTGCTCACGCTCGCCGCCAACAAGGTGGGCGCGGTGTGCATGCCGGTCAACTGGCGCCTCGCCCCGGCCGAGCTCGAGTACGTGCTGAACAACGGCCAAGCGCGCCTGCTGATGGTCGACGCGGCCTTCGCCGCCGCCACGCAGAAGGTGTCGGTGCAGGGCCTGAAGCTTGCGCTCGCCACCGACCAGGCGGCCGGCGGCCTGCCCGGCTTCGCCGACTGGCGCGCGGGTTTCGAAGCGCGCGACCCCGGGCTGCCGATCGACGAAGGCGACACCGCGCTGCAGCTCTATTCCTCCGGAACCACCGGGCTGCCCAAGGGCGTCGAGCTTACGCATCGCAATATCGCCGCCAGCATGATCGAGGCTACGCCGCAGGCGATCAGCTACCGCGGGCCGCCCGACGTCTTTCTCAACGTGCTGCCGACCTATCACATCGCCGGCACCGGCGTGGCGCTTCTCACCGTCTCGACCGGCGGCTACAGCGTGATGTATCCGGACTTCGACCCGGTCAAGGTGCTGGCGTCGATCCGCGAGCATTGCGTGACACACACCTTCCTCGTGCCGGCGATGATCCAGTTCATGCTGCAGGTGCCGGGCGTCGAGAAAGGCGACTATGCATCGCTCAAGACGATTTCCTACGGCGCTTCGCCGATCACGGAAAAGGTGCTGACCGGCGCGATGCGGGCCTTCGGCTGCGACTTCGTCCAGGTGTACGGCCTGACCGAGACCACCGGCGCCGTCACCTTCCTGCCGCCCGAAGACCACGACCCCGACGGACCGAAGAAGCAGCTGCTGCGCTCGGCCGGGCGGCCGATGCTGAACGTCGAGATCCGCGTCGTCGACCCGGCGAGCGGCAAGGACGCCGCCGACGGCGCAATCGGCGAGGTGTGGATCCGTTCGCCGCAGAACATGAAGGGCTACTGGGAAAACGCCAGGGCGACGCGCGACGCCTTCGTCGCGCGCGGGCCGGACGGCTTGGGCTGGTTCCGCTCCGGGGACGCCGGCTACCTGCGCGACGGTTACCTGTTCCTGCACGACCGCATGAAGGACATGATCATCTCGGGCGGGGAGAACATCTACCCGGCGGAAGTCGAGAACGTACTCATGCAGCACCCGGCGATTGCCGACGGGGCCGTGATCGGCGTGCCCGACGAGCAATGGGGCGAGGCGGTCAAGGCCTGCGTCGTGCTCAAGCCCGGTGTGCGGGCGACGCAGGGCGAGATTATCGATTTCATGCGCGCGCGCATGGCGCACTACAAGT
The DNA here is from genome assembly GCA_963739205.1 of uncultured Pseudomonadota bacterium. Taxonomy (GTDB): domain Bacteria; phylum Pseudomonadota; class Gammaproteobacteria; order Burkholderiales; family SG8-39; genus DAHVFK01. Next base: position 557,268 of record CAVTZJ010000005.1, read on the forward strand.
GCCCGCGCTCGGTCGACTTCCTCGACGCGATCCCGCGCAACCCCACGGGAAAGATCCTGAAGCGCGTGCTGCGCGAGCCCTACTGGCAGGGACGCGAGCGGCGCATCGCCTAGCGTCCCTTGAATTCCGCCTTGCGTCCCTCCGCCCAGGCCTTGGCCGCCTGAGCGAAGTCCTGCGAGCGCGAGCTGTCGATCATGGTGCCGGCCTCGAAGCGCAGCGCCTCCGCGGCAGGCGCGCTCTCGGCGAAATTGAACGCCGCCTTGATGTTGCCGTAGGCGTAGGTCGGCCCCGCGGCCAGGCGCGCGCAGTACGCCAGGCCCTGCGGCAGAAGATCCTCGTGCGGCACCACGCGATGGGCGAGGCCGATCTCGAGCGCGCGCGCCGCATCGATCGGGTCGGCGAGCAGGTAGGCCTCCAGCGCCCGCCCATAGCCGATCAGCCGCTGCAGGAACCAGCTGCCGCCGAAGTCGCCCGACAGCCCGATCTTCGCGAAGGCGGTCACGAAGCGCGCCTGGTCGGAGCAGAAGCGCATGTCGCAGGCGAGCGCGATGGACATGCCGGCCCCTGCAGCGGGTCCGTTCACCAGGGCCACGGTGGGCTTGCGCATGGTGTGCAGCTTGAAGCTCGTCGCCAAGGCGCCCTGCTCCAGCTTCTCGCGCGTGATGCCGACGTGCCCGCTCGCCGCAAAGCCTTTCACGTCGCCGCCGGCGCAGAAGCCGCGTCCCGCGCCGGTTAGCGCCACGCAGCGCACTTCCGCGTCGTTTTCGCAGCGCTCGAGGTGCGCGGCGAGCTGCGGCAGCAGCTCGCCCCCCATCGCGTTCAGGCTATCCGGACGGTTGAACGTGATCAGCGCGACGCCGTCGGCGCGCTTTTCGAGCAGGCAGTCTTCAGTCATCTGTGTCGCTCCTTCGCTTGAATGCGTGTTCTCGCCTGCGCCGGCGTCTCCAGCCGCGCGCCTTCGGCGAGCGCCGCCTTGCGGTCCACCGGCACCGCACCCCGCGCATCCGGCGGCGGCATCACGCGGGCCGGATAAATAGCGACCTTGTGCTTCGTTGCATCGACCTTGCGCCGCGGGTCGATGTCGCGCCGGTTGACGCCCTTGGGCTCGACCACGACGTCGCCGACCACTTCGTGGTCGAACCACCATTTCTTCGCCGGGTTGCGCCTGCCGTTGCCGATCCAGTCGTCGAACCAGGTCGCGAGCGGCACCATGAGCGGCTTCGCCCACGGCGCGTTCACGCCCATCCAGCTCGCCGCGCGCGCGAGCAGCGGGCCGTCGGCGTCGACCACCTTGTTTAGCGGGCAGGTTTTCATGCAGCGCCCGCAGGCCGAGCCGTGCGGATTGGTGACACGGTAGCGCGTGCAGCGCTCGACGTCCGGCTTCCACGTCTCGTAGCCGTTGAACATCACCTTGTCGCCGAACGGGATGGCGTCGCAGGGGCACTCGCGCGCGCACTTCAGGCAGTGGCTGCAGAAATACTGCAGACCGAAGTCGATCGGCTGGTCGACCGCGAGCGGAAGGTCGGTGGTGAGCACCACCGACTTGAAGCGTGGGCCGACGAACGGGTTGAGCACCAGCTCGCCGATGCGGGAGAGCTCGCCCAGCCCCGCCCACAGGATCAGCGGGATCTGCAGCACGTCGCTGTCGGCGTTCGTCTGCGCGCGAGCCGGAAACCCGAGCCGGCGCAGGGTCTCGCCCATGACCCCGGCGATTTCGGCGCCCCGGATGTAGCCGCGCATCGACTGCGCGCCCGAGATCCAGTCGTCGCCGCTCGCCCCCTCCATGGTGTCGAATTCCTGGTCGATCAGCATCACCACCGCGTAGCGATGGTAGGGCTCGATCGGCGTGCCATCGTCCTTGTGCGAGAACCACGCGTAGCGCGGCACCTCGCAGATGCCGGTCAGGTCCGCCCCCAGGAAATACGACAGCGCCTTGATCGCCCGCGCGTTCTTCAGAGGATCTGCGTAGCGCGCCGTATCGGCATCGCGTGCCACATCGCCATTCTGCATCGGCACCATGCCACGAATGCCGGCCAACATGGCGCGCGACAGCGGATGCTTGGTGGCGAAGCGCGGGCGCTCGCGCAGGGCCTTCTCGCCCAGGTCGCCCCTGAGCGCGCGCTCGAAGAACGCCGCCCGCTTGGGCACCCGCGGCACTTCGTCGTCCAGGATCAGCGTCGTCGGCCGCGCAACGCGCCTGACCGTTTCCATGGGATACGCGCTCGCGTAGGACGCGCGTGCGGCGCGCCGGTTTCGCTCGCGTCCGGAGCGCGCGCCGTTGATGCCCCACCAGTAGCGCCACCCCTTCGCCTTGAGGGCCCGCGGCGCCAGCGGCCGGTCGGGCGCCAGCGGATAGTCGGTCGACACCACGGCGAGCGAGAACGCGTCGACGAACGGATTGACCAGGCGCTCGCCCTCGCGCAGCGCGAGCCCGGCGAGCACGGCGAGGCGCTCGGCATCGAGCTTGCGATGGCCGGCGACGTCGGCGCGCGCGGCGAAACCCATCTGTCGCACGTGGCGCGCGATCACCGTCGCAACCTCCGCCAGGCGCGTGTCGGCCGCCTCGGCCACGGCCGGCCCGATCCACTGCGCCGACAGCGGCTCGTCCGCGGGTGGGCGCCCGTGCTCGAGCAGCATCACGATCGCGAAATCGTGTGCGTCCGGCACGGCGCCTTCCAGCCAGGCGTTGTGCGGGATGCGGCAGATCCCGACCTGGCTCACGTTCATGAACGTGCAGGCGCCCTTCACGTCGATGGCGCGCCGCTCCAGGTCCTCGGGCAGCGGCGCGCGCTGCGGCGCGTGCGGCTGCTCGGCGAACGTCGCGAACAACTCGCGGTAGCCGCGCAAGGCTTCGCCCAGGACGCCCCGCGGCGCCGGCTCATGCGCTATGGCCCGCGGCGGGCGCAGCGCCTCGGTCTCAAGCGCCGCGTCGTCGCGCGGAAGCGCTTCGAGCGGGAATGTCCCGAGGTGGTATGGTCGGTTATCGCTCCTCAAGACCTGCATGCAGTCGATGTTACACAAGCTGGTCGCGCTGCGGGACCGCGACATTCACTACGTCGTCGGCAGTCGTCCCGCGGCCTACTACCTCGCCGACCGCGAGGCGGGCGGCGTGCTGGTGAACGCGCCGCCGTTCAGCGAGGCGCTTGCCGCCGTGCTGCGGCCGCTCGCACCGCTTGCCTATCTGTTCCTGCCGAGCCGCCGCGGCGCGTGCGACCTCGATCTGTGGCGTGCCGCAGGCGCGGAGACGATTGCCTCGGAAGCCGAGGCGCCGCACATCGCGGGCAAGGTGGATCTGGCGATCGGCGGCGGTCGCAAGCTCACGCGCACGATCGATTTCCTGCCGATGTCCGGAGTGACCGATGGGTCATGCGCGCTGCGCATCAAGACCAACGGCGGAGTGCTGTTCTTCGGCCCGGTTCTCGAGCCGGGCGACGACGGCTGGCCCGACCTGATCCTGCACCCGGATGACTACTCGCAGGAGAACCGCCTGATCGGGGCGCTCGGGCTGCAGGACCTGCGCTTCGAGTACGCCTTCACCGATGTCTTCGAGCCGGTGCGCACCCGCTTCGGGCCCGGCGCGGGCGAGGCCGTGCGCGAGCGCCTGCGGCGGCTGCTGGAGGGCTAGCGGCGCGCGAAGTACTGCCGCCCGACGACGCGGCACACGACTTCGCCCGCCTGGTTGAGCGCCTCCCAGCTGAACTTCACGCTGCCGCGCCGGGGATCCTTCTGCGAGGCGGTCCGCTCGAGCGCGGTCGCGCGCAGCCGCAGGGCATCCCCCGGGCGCACCGGCTTGAGCCACTTCACTTCGTCCAGCCCGGGCGACCCCATGCATGCGGACTCGAGCAGATAGCCGTCGCACATCAGGCGCATGATCACGCCGCAGGTCTGCCAGCCGCTCGCGATCAGGCCGCCGAAGGGCGTAGCTTTGGCCGCCTCCGGGTCGGTGTGATAGACCTGTGGATCGTATTCGCGCGCGAAGCGCACGATGTCCGCGGCGCTTAGCGTGCGCGGCGCGCTCTCGTAGGTCCAGCCCGGGGTGAAGTCGTCCCAGTAATACCTGATCATTCCGAATTGCGCGGAACGATCAGAGCACCTTGCCGCTGTCGTCGTCGATCAGGTGCAGGTTGTTCAGGTCGGCGACCAGCTTCATGCGCCCGCCGTCTTGCGCGCCCGCGTTCGGATTGACGCGGCCGCACACCTCGGTGCCGTTCACCGTGAAGTACACGAGCGTTTCCATGCCCATCGGCTCGGTCACCTCGAGGCCGACCTCGAAGGGATGATGGTTCGGCTCCAGGTGCGGGCGTTGCTCCATGATGTGCTCGGGGCGCAGCCCGAACAGCAGCTTGCCGCGGCCTGCGTGAGGCCGGTAGCGGGCGGTACGCTCCTGCGGCACCGGAAACGAGAGCTGCCCGTTCAGCCGCACGCGCAGGCTTCCGGCCGCCTCCTCCAGGTTGCAGGGAATGAAGTTCATCGCCGGCGAGCCGATGAACCCCGCGACGAACTTGGTCGCCGGGCTGTGGTAGAGCTCGTTCGGTTCGCCCACCTGCTCGATGTTGCCGCCGTTCATCACCACCACGCGGTCGGCAAGCGTCATGGCCTCGACCTGATCGTGCGTGACGTAGACCGTCGTGGTGCGCACCTTCTGGTGCACCTTCTTGATCTCGGTGCGCATCTGCACCCGCAGCTTCGCGTCGAGGTTGGACAGCGGCTCGTCGAACAGGAACACTTTCGGGTCGCGCACGATCGCGCGCCCCATGGCCACGCGCTGGCGCTGCCCACCAGAGAGCTGCTTCGGCTTGCGTTCGAGCAGCTCGCTGATGTCGAGAATCTGCGCCGCGTTCTGGACCCGGCGCGCGATCTCTTCCTTCGGGGTCTTCTTCAGCCGCAGGCCGAAAGACATGTTTTCGTACACTGACATGTGCGGATAGAGCGCGTAGTTCTGGAACACCATCGCGATGTCCCGGTCCTTGGGCGGGACGTCGTTCACCACGTCGCCGCCGATCAGGACGTCACCGCCGGTGATGTCCTCAAGGCCGGCGATCATGCGCAGCGTCGTGCTCTTGCCGCAGCCGGAGGGTCCGACCAGCACGACGAACTCCTTGTCGGCGATGTCGAGGTCGATGCCGCGCACCGCGGGCGTCTCGTCGTAGTGCTTGATCAGCTTGCGAAGTGTGACCTGGGCCATGTGCGGGTCTATCCTTTCGTCGCGCCGGCAGTCAGGCCGGCGATGTAATAGTCCATGAGGAATGCGTAGATGATGAGCGGGGGCGCCGCGCCGAGCAGGCAGGCCGCCATGATCTGGCCCCAGTTGTACACGTCGCCCTTGATGAGCGTCGTGACGATGCCGACCGGCAGCACGAGCTGGTCGGCCGAGACCGTGAACGCCATGGGGTACAGGAACTCGGACCAGGACACGGTGAAGGCGAAGATCGTCGCCGCGATGATCCCGGGCAAGGCCACCGGGAGGAAGATCTTGGTCAGCATCTGGATGTAGCCTGCACCGTCGATCAGCGCCGCCTCGTCCAGCTCCTTGGGGATCGACTGAAAGTAGCCGATCATGATCCAGGTGGCGAACGGCACGGTGAGAGTCGGATAGATGATGATCAACGCCCACCAGTGGTTGAGCAGCGCGACGCCGGTGGTCTCGTGCACCCAGGCCATGATCTTGAACAGCGGGATGAATAGCAGCGAATCCGGGATCAGGTAAGTCAGAAACACCCCGGTCGCGAGCGTGGTCGAGCCCCAGAACTTCATGCGCCCGAGCGAGAACGCGGCCGGCACCGCGATCAGCATCGTGATGACGACCACCACAACGGAGATCACCGCCGAGTTGCGGAAGAACGTCAGGTACTGCGTGGAGGTGAGCAGCGCCTTGAAATTCTCCAGCGTCGGGTGGAACACCCACCAAGGATTTGTCATCGCCGCGATCTCGCCGCTGGTCTTCAGGCCCATGATGAGCATGTACACCGGCGGCATGAGGAAGAAGATGGCGAACATCACCAGGAAGACATAGGACCACAGCAGCGCCCAGCGGCGGCTGCGCCGGAGGCTATTGTGCCGAGCCGGCGCTGCGGCCTTGATCGCACCCGCGGTCGCGCTCATCGTCAGACGGAACTGCCGCGCCGGTTGATGTCGCGCAGGATGAAGAACGCGGCGACGCCCAGGATCGGCAGCATGAACAGCGACACCGATGCACCCATGGGAATGTTGTTCCCCTGGATGCCGAGAGCGAACGCCCAGGTCGCGAAGATGTGCGTGCTGTCCACCGGACCGCCGTAGGTCAGGATGCGGACGATGTCGAAGTTCGCGAAGGTCACGATGAGCGAAAACAGCATCGTGATGGCGATAATGTTGCGCATCATCGGCAGCGTCACATACCACACCTTCTGCCACCAGTTGGCGCCGTCGATCGCCGCCGCTTCGTAGAGCTGGTCGGGCACCGACTTGAGTGCGGCCAGGTACATGATGAGGAAGAACGGCGCTCCGTACCAGACGTTGACCAGGATCACCGAGAAGCGCGCCCAGCCCGGTACGCCAAGGAAGGGAATGGACTCGATGCCGAACTTGGCGAGGATCCAGTTGATCGCGCTGTACGACGGATCGAACAGCCAGAACCACGCGATGGTGCTCATCGCCGTCGGAATCACCCAGGGCACGAGCAGCATGCCACGCCACTTGCGCTGCCCCTTGGCCGGTAGATTGTGCACGAAATGCGAGCTAACGAAACCGATCAGCGCCTTGAAGATGACGGCCGTGACCGCGAAGATGCACGATTGCTTGACCACCATCCAGAAGGTATCGAAATTCAGCAGGAACAGGATGTTCCTCAGCCCGGTGAAGTTCTCCATCGTCCGGTCGAGCATGGACAGATACACCGCGTAGAACGCCGGATAGATCACCAGCCCCGCCACCAGCAGGATCAGTGGCAGCGCGAGCGCGAACGCGATCGTCGAGCGCCGCCGCATGAGCTTCTGCATCGTCATGCGACGCGCGGGGCTCGACGCAGGCGCCTTGACCGCAATGCCGTTGGCCATCGGACTCCTCCTCCTGGTCTTGTTACTCAATACCGGCCGGGCTCGGCCCCCTCCAGGCCGCCGGGAAGCGCCGGCTCACGCCGGCGCTTCCCGAACCCGGTGTGAAGCTTACATCATCGTATAGGCTTGGAGCTGCTTCTCGGCCCAGCCGATGGTTTCGGCGATCGACTGCCCTTGGATGCCGACCTTGGCCATCATCTGCGTCATCAGCCCTTGCGTGTAGATCTGGTTGGCGACGTGGATCGGCGCCGGCGCACCCGCGACCGCTACGATCTGGTCAGGCGTCGGCGGGTAGTTGTACACCGTGCCTACCGGCGGCTCCACCTCGGCCCAGGTCTTGAAGTCACGCAGGTTCTTGAAGCCCGGGATGTCGTAGCCGTTGCTCGCCGCCACGAAGCGCTCGGAGGATTGCCGCGTGATGAGGTGAGCAAGCAGGCTCTTCGCCGCCGACTTGTTGGGCGAGAACTTCCACACCGCCCAGAAGAACGGCAGGGCCGGCGCGTAGCGCCCCTTCGGCCCCTTCGGCGAAGCGAAGGTCCAGCAATCCGCCGCGACGGATGGGTTGTCGCGCTTGGCCACCGACCACGCGCTCGGCGGGTTCATGATCAAAGAGCCCTGCCCCGAGATCAGGAACTTGTTGTTCGAGGCGTCGTCCCACGCGATCACGTCCTTCGGCAGGACCTTGCCCAGCCGCACCGAATACTCGAGCACTTGTTTGGTGTGGTCCGAATTGACCGTGACCTCGCCCTTGGCGTTCACCAGCTCTGCGCCGTAGGCGTGGAACAGCGCGCCCGCGAAGTCCACGCAGTCGGTGGTCTGACTGAGACCGAGGCCGAAGGGGTGGCCGTTCGCAGCGCACTTCTCGGCGACCTCGAGGAACTTGTCCCAGGTCCACTCGTCCTGCAGCTTCTTGTCCGACTGGCCGCCCGGAGGCGCGTACATCTTGGTGACGTCGAGCCCGGCGTATTGCTTGAACATGCTGATCCGTGCGCAGGGCGGCTTCACCTGGCTGCCGGTCACCGCCGGCGCGGCGACCCAATGGCCCTTATGATGGGCCAGGTAGTCGACGATCGGATACGTCCCGCCGTTCGCCTTGATCGCCGCGTGCATGATGTCGTCGACCGGCTCGAAGTCGTTCTGGTAGGCGGCAGGCGACCAAGCGTTCGGCTGCACCAGGTCGTGACCCGACTTCGCCAGTTTTTCCGCCGCGATGGTCAGCTCGAGCTTGTTGCCCTGCGAGGTGATGAAGTCGATCTCGACGTTGACCTTGTTCTTCGCGCCCCACTCGTGGCAGATCGCCTCCATCGTCTTGTTCGCGCCCGGCACCCAGTGGTCCCAGAACGCGACCTTCAAATTGCCTGCGGCGCGGGACGTGCGGATATACGGTGCGGCCACCGCGACGGCGGACGCCGCGGCCGTCGTCTTGATAAAACGACGACGATCAAATTTTCTTGCTGCCATTTCGTTCTCCTCCTACGGTTGTTGAGTCGGACTTGCGTGGCGTCGAATGCAGACCGCCTATTCTTCTGCGTGAAATTGTCCCCGGCAAGTCTAATTTGCTTGCCTATCGGGAAGCTGACGGTTTCATGCTGCATCGCAATGCGATCGTTCTGGGTCAGGCGCTCATCAGCGCCGCCGCGAGCAGCACGCCATGCCCGACCGCAGCGGCGATGGTGAGCTTGATCGCGCCGGCGAGCTGCGCGGGCCGAGCGGCGTTGCGCCACAGCTCGCGCGCCGCGAGCGCGCAAGGAAGCGCCGCGAGCAGCGCGAGCAGCGCGCGCGAGGGCAGCGCGCCAGCCTGCACCGCCAGCGCAAGCCAGGCGAAGGCCGCCGTGGCGATCGCCAGGTAGCCCCAGCGTGCGCGCGCCGTCCCGAGCCTGACCACAAGGTGCCACTTCCCGGTGCGCCGGTCGGCTTCGCGGTCCGGAAACTGGTTGATGTAGAGCAGGTTCGTCACCAGCAGCGCATAGGGCATCGCCGCAATCCAGGGCAAAGAGTCGAACTCCGCGCGTTGCACGTAGTCGGTTCCGACCACGATCAGGGCGAAGCCCGCCGCCACGCATAGCTCGCCAAGCCCTCGCGCGTTCAGCTTGAGCGGCGGCGCCGAGTAGGCCCAGCCGATGGCGAGGCCCGTCGCGCCGATCCAGAACAACCCTCGCCCCGACAGGGTGATGAGCCACAGTCCCGCACCGATGACCACGCCGAACAGCACGGCGCCGAACCACCCGGTCTGCGCGAGGCTGAGTACGCCGTTCTGGATGAAGCGGCTCCCGCCGGTGAAGGGAAAGATGCGCTCGACGTTGATGGCGTCGGTGCCGATCCGGGCGTCGTAGTAGTCGTTCAGCACGTTGACCCCGGCGTGCGCGACGAGCGCGAATACGAGCGTGAGCGCGGCGCGCACCGGCTCGAGCGCCACCCCGGAGTAGTGCGCCGCGCCGATGCCGACCAGCCAGGCGCAGACCGTGACGCTCAGGAACGCCGGCCGCGTCGCGAGCAGATAGCGAAGCAGCGGGTTGCGCAGCGCTTCGCGGCTGGGCTCTCGGGGCGGCATCCCTCCCAGTCTATCCGCGCCGCCTGAGCAGGAACATCGCCGCCGCCAGCGTCGCGAGCGTCCAGGCGATCACCGGTCCGGTCGGGAGGTCGGTCACCACCGACAGCGCGAGCCCGAGCGCATAACCGGCAGCGCCGAGCGCATAGCCCGCGGCGAGGGGCCGCCGCTTCAGGCCGCGCACCGCGAGCGCGGGCACGATCAGGCTCGCGAACACCAGGTACACGCCGACTAGCTGCACCGAAGCAGTAACGCTAAGCGCGAACAGCGCGTAAAAGCCCACCCGTCCCGCCCTCTCGCGCAGCCCGAACCACGCCGCGAGTACGAGCGCGCTCACCGCCGCCATCAGCGCGAGCTGCGTGCGGCTTACCCAAAGGATCTGCCCGACCAGCAGGTCCTTGAGGTACTCGCCGCCGTGCGGGTTGCCGGCGAGCAAAAGCGTGGCACCGGTTGCGGCGAGCACGAACAGCGTGCCGATCAGCGCTTCCTGCACTTCGGGCCAGCGCTTCTCGGTCCAGGTGAGGAACAGCGCGCCGGCGAGCGCCGCGGCGAGCGCCGCGGCCTGCGCCGCCGCGCCTTGCGGCGCCCAGCCGAACAGGCTCGCGGCAAGCACGCCGCAGCCGGCAATCTGCGCGATCGCCAGGTCGATAAACACGATACCGCGCCTGAGCACCTGCATTCCGAGCGGCACGTGAGTGGCGAGAACGAGGAGCCCGGCGGCGAAGGCCGGCCAGAGGATGCTCGCGTCGATGGCGGCGAGGTTCATTTGCCCGCCGCCTTGAGCAGGATCGAGAGCATGTCGTCGTACCAGCTGAAGAGGTCCTTCGAGGCGTCGTCGCCACCGACCGAGAAAGGCAGCATCACCGCGGGGATGCCCGCGCGGCTCGAAAACCATTCCGATGCGCGCGGATCGTTGAACGAGGCGCGCACCACCAGCTTCGCCGGATTCGTCTTCTGCGCCTCGAGCAACCTCGACATGTGGGAGATCGTCGGGTCGACGCCCGGCAGTGGCTCGAGCGCGCCCACCTGATCGACGCCGAGCCAGCGGAACATGTAATCGAAGGCCTCGTGGTGCACCACCACCTTGAGTCCCTTGAGCGGCGCCGCTTCGCTCTGCCAGCGCGCGATCGCCTGCTGCCAACGCTCGTCGAAGGCCCGGTAACGCTGCTGGTACCAGGCGGCGTTCGCCGGGTCGATCTGCGCCAGGCGCGCGGCGAGCGCCGGGGCGACCTTGGCGATGTTACGCGGGTCGGTCTGAATATGCGGATTGCCCATCGGGTGGACGTCGCCTTCGCGCCGGTCGAGGCGCTTGGGAATCTCGATCAGGTTCACGTAGCGCGACGCTTCGAAGTAGCCGGGCGCGTTCGGCTGGATGCGGGCGTTGCCCGATTCGCCGGTCAGCACTGGAAGCCAGCCCACCTCGAGCTCGGCGCCGGTGCAGACGACCAGCTCGGCGCGGCGCGCCGCGGCGATCAGGCTCGGCCGCGCCTGGATGTGGTGCACGTCCTGCAGCGCGGTGCTTGCCTCGTAGACCTTGGCGCGGTCGCCGGCGAGCTCGCGGGTGAGCGCGCCCCATTCCGGCTCGCAGGCGAGCACGTTCAGCGCAGCCGCCGCGGGCGCCGCAACGGCGAGTGATAGTACGAAGAAGAGGATTCGGAGTTTCATATCGGCTCCTACCAGGTGTGCGCCGGATGCGCGCCAAGGCTGAGGATGTATTGCAGGAAGATCTGGTCGTCGGACACGTCGGGGCGCGACTTGTCGCGCGCAAACTGCAGCCGCAGCAGGCTGAACTCGCTCGGCGAATAGTCGATCATCGCGGTCTGCAACGTCGGCGTGTACGACTGCAGAAGCGGGAAGTCCGCCGCCGTCAGCGCACCCGACTCGACCTGCCCGAGCGTCGCGCTGCCGGAGCTGAGGCGGTCGTAACGCGCGCCGACGCGCCAGCGCGGCATGAACTGGTACACCGCCTGCCCGTACCAACCGGACTGGTTCGAGGCGTAGTCGCCCGGCAGCGCGATGCCGGTCGTGTCGTAGGTGAGCGTGCCGTCTTCCCTGCGCCGGAAATATTCGCCTTGCAGCTTGAAGTTGCGCCGGGTCGGGTCGCCATTCGGCGCCCACTTCCAGACGGCGTCTGCGAGCCACAGCCTGCTGTGTCCGGTGAATGCGTTCGTGACGCCGTCCACGTAGCTGCGGTCAACCGGCGAGGTCTCGAGGTAAGACAGGCCGGCGCGCCAGCTGTTCTCCACGCCGACGTCGCCGCCGACATGACCGAACAGCGTGCCGAGCGAGGCGCCGTTCTTGTTCTGGTCGCTGCCGGGGAAATTCCGCCCGCGCCCGGCTTCGCCGCCGAGCTCGACCAGCAGATCGGTGGGCGCAACCCACTTGGCCTGGATGCCGTCGTCGCCCAGCTGCCCGCCGAGGAACGCACGGTACGGCAGCGGCGCGTCGATGAAGTCCCAGGCGTGCTGATGCTGCTCGTTCAGATAGCCGATCTTGGAGAAGAAGCGTCCCGCCTTGAGCGTCCAGCCGTGCGACAAGGCGAGCGTCTCGAGGTAGCCGTTCTCGACGTCGACGCCGCCGTCGGGCGCGAGCGAAGCGATCAGCGTGCCGCTGAAGTACGGGTCGGCGTTGGCCTTGAAGAAGAGCTCGGACTCGGCGAGGCTCAGCCCGCGCTTGTCGGGGCCGACATCCTGCCCGCTCGGGATGAAGCCGCCGATGCGGTATGTATTCGGGTCCTGCGACAGGTTCGCGTAGCGTCCCTGCAGGACCAGCGAGACGGCCGGATTGAAGGCATTTGCGCGCTGCTGCTGCGCCACCGACTTCGCCGCCGTCTGGGCCTGGCCGGCCTGCTGCTGCGCCTTATCGGCCTCCGCCTCGGCGGCGGCCAGGCGCTTCTCGAGCGCGTCGATGCGCGCCTCGTAGTCCCGCTTCATTTGCTCGATCTGCTGCCGGATCTGAGCGATATCGTTGCTCGCGTCGGCGCGGGCGGCGACCGGAACGGTGCACGCTAACGCCGCCGCGACCAGCATTCCTACTGGTCGTTGCATGGCTTTCTCCTCGACAAGTGCGATGGAACCCGGCGCTCGGCCGGGCTACGGACTCATGCGCTTGGCGAGGAAGGCGGCGGTGCCCGCTCCCGGTAGGCGTAGGCGGGCGCGACCGTTCGGCCGCGCTCGCGAAAGACGACGCGCTGCGGCGCGCTCTGGTCCCGCAGCAGAAGCAGCGGCGGGGTCCATAGCGCGTGACCCATCGCCGAGTAGGCGGCGCAGGTCTCGCAGGCTGGCTTGACGCCGCCGGCCCCCTTGCTCTGGGAGCCGCTCTGGACCGGCGCGAGGTGCTGGAACTCGTGCACCGTCTCTGCGACGGGCGCCGCGAGTAGTCCCGCCAGCGCCGCCCAGGCGACGAGCGTGCGCCGGATCGTCGACGACAAGTCGCTATGCGGTCTGTGCATTTGGCCCCGGCACTCGGCGCGCATTATAGAGTCTATCGCCTCCCCTTTTTGACCCACGTCAAGCTTGCGTCAGGCTTTCGCGCGTAGGATTGCGCGCGCAACAAGGGCGACCCGCGGGGTCCACCGTTCAATTCAGGGGGGGCAGAACCATGAGGATTATCCCGTTAGTGCTGGCGGGCGCAGCCGTGCTCACGCTGTCGATCGCGGCGCAGGCCGATCCGATCATCGTCAAGGTCAGCCATGTGGTGGCTGAGAATACGCCCAAGGGGCAGGCCTCGCTCAAGTTCAAGGAACTGGCGGAGAAGAAGCTGCCCGGTAAAGTGCAGGTGCAGGTGTTCCCGAGCTCGCAGCTGTTCGGCGACGCGAAGGAGCTGGAGGCGCTCCTGCTCGGCGACGTGCAGATCCTGGCGCCCTCGCTCTCCAAGTTCGACCGCTACACGAAGAAGCTGCAGGTGTTCGACCTGCCGTTTCTGTTCCACGACATCGCCGCGGTCGACCGCTTCCAGCACAGCCCGGCCGGCTTGGCGCTGCTCGATTCCATGAAGAACCGCGGCATCAAGGGCCTCGCCTACTGGCACAACGGCATGAAGGAGCTCTCGACCAACCGCGACAAGCTGCAGCGACCGGAGGACGTTAAGGGCCTGAAATTCCGCATCCAGCCCTCCGACGTGCTCGAGGCGCAGTTCCGCGCGCTCGGCGCCAACCCGCAGAAAATGGCGTTCAGCGAGGTCTATCAGGCGCTGCAGACCGGCGTGGTCGACGGCCAGGAGAACACCTGGTCGAACATCTGGTCGCAGAAGTTCTTCGAGGTGCAGAAGACGATCGCCGAAACCAACCACGGCGTGATCGACTACATGGTGATCACCAACGCCAAGTGGTGGGACGGGCTGCCGCCGGACGTGCGCCAGGGCCTCGCCGAGGCGATGGACGAGGCAACCGCCTACGGCAACAAGCTCGCCAACGACCTCAATGAGCAGGACAAGAAGCGCATCGCCGAGGCGGGCAAGGCGAAGATCCAGCCGCTCACCAAGGACGACCTCGCAGCCTGGCGCAAGGCCATGGAACCGGTGTGGAAGAAGTTCGAGCCCGACATCGGCAAGGACCTGATCGAGGCCGCGCAGAAGTCGAACCAGTAACGCCGCCCGCGGCGTAGGGAGCGCCGTGCGCTTCACCTGGTTCCACCGGCTGGAGGAAGGCCTGATCGCCCTCCTCCTCGCCGTCATGACGCTCATCACCTTCGTTCAGGTGGTGGCGCGCTACGTGTTCAACTACAGCTTCGTCTGGGCGCTGGAGCTGACCACGTTCCTGTTCGCCTGGCTGATCTTCCTCGGCATGGCCTACGGCGTGCGCGTCGGCTCGCACATCGGGGTCGACACGCTGGTCAAGTCGCTCGGTCCGCGCGCGGCGCGCGCGGCCGGCGGCGCGGCGGCCTTCCTGTGCCTGGTCTACGCCGTGATCCTCTTCTACGGCAGCTGGCAGTACGTGGCCAAGATGTACGAGATCGGTATCCTGGCGCAGGATCTGCCGATCCCGCAGTGGGTGCCGCGGCTCGCGCTGCTCGTCGGCTTCGGGCTGCTCATCCTGCGCTTCGCAGAAGCGCTGTTCCGCATCGCGACCGGACGCGAGACGCGCATGCAGATCTCCGACGAGGCGGTCGACGCGCTCAAGCACAAGGACGAGTACAAGTCGTGACGATCGCGGCGCTGTTCGTCATGCTGTTCGTCTTCATGCTGCTCGGCATGCCGATCGCGGTTGCCCTCGGCCTGTCCTCCACGCTCACGATCCTGTTTTTCGGCCACGACTCGCTCGCTTCGCTCTCGCTCAAGCTGTTCGAGACCTCGGAAGCCTTTACGCTGCTCGCGATCCCGTTCTTCATCCTCGCGGGCGCGTTCATGACCACGGGCGGTGTGGCGCGGCGCATGATCCGCTTCGCCAACGCCTGCATCGGCCATTTCCGCGGCGGACTGGCGATGGCCTCGGTGCTCGCGTGCATGCTGTTCGCCGCCGTTTCGGGGTCTTCGCCCGCCACGGTGGTCGCGGTGGGATCGATCGTCATCGCCGGCATGACGCGCGCCGGCTACACGAAGGAGTTCGCCGCCGGGGTGATCTGCAACGCGGGCACGCTCGGCATCCTGATTCCGCCGTCGATCGTCATGGTGGTCTACGCCGCCGCGACCGAGACTTCGGTCGGCAAGCTGTTCATGGCGGGCGTCATCCCCGGGATCGTTCTCGGCCTGATGCTGATGGCGGCGATCTACGTGCGCGCGCGAATGATCGACCTGCCGCGCCAGCCGCGCGCCTCGCTGCGCGAGGCGCTGGTCGCGGGACGCGATTCCCTGTGGGGCCTGCTGCTGATCGTCATCATCCTCGGCGGCATCTACGGCGGCGTGTTCACGCCGACCGAAGCCGCAGCGGTGTCGGCGGTGTACGCCTTCTTCGTCGCCGTCTTCGTCTATCGCGACATGGGCCTGAAGGACGTGCCTCGGGTGCTGGTCGACGCGGCGCGCGTCACCGTGATGCTGATGTTCATCATCGCCAACGCACTGTTGTTCGCTCACGTGCTCACCACCGAGCGCATCCCGCAGGTGATCGCCGAGCACATCGTCTCCATGGGCATGGCGCCGTGGCAGTTCCTCATCGTGGTCAACGTGCTGCTGCTGATCGCCGGAAATTTCATGGAGCCGACGGGCATCATCCTGATCCTGGCGCCGATCCTGTTCCCGATCGCCAGCCGGCTCGGCATCGACCCGGTGCACCTCGGCATCATCATGGTGGTCAACCTCGAGATCGGCATGGTGACGCCGCCGGTGGGCTTGAACCTGTTCGTCACCTCCGGGATCACCGGCATGTCGATCATGCAGGTAGTGCGCGCCGCCCTGCCCTGGCTTTCGGTGCTGCTCGTGTTCCTGGTCATCGTCACCTACGTGCCGCAGCTCGCCCTGTGGCTGCCAAACCGGCTCTTCTAGGCAGACGCTCCGGGAACTTCTGCGGCCCGGCGGCAACCAAGGAACAAGGCGCGCTTGACCTGCGTCAAGCGCGCGGCGCACATTTGCAAGAAAAATAAGGCGCGACTCGATGGAATGTGTGGTCAGGCTGGGGCGGGAGGAACCTCGTGGGCGACGTCGATCGGAAAGGCCTCGCGGCGGCAGCCACTGCCGCCGAGGGTCCCAATGACGCCTACCGCAGCTTGAAAGAGCAGCCCGATCTCCGCTACGTCAGCCACCTCACGAAGGAGACCTACGCGCTCGTGCTCGCCGGCGGCCGCGGCGCGCGCCTGCAGGCGCTCACCGACTGGCGCGCGAAGCCCGCGGTGCCTTTCGCCGGCAAGTTCCGCATCATCGACTTCACGCTCTCGAACTGCGTCAATTCCGGGGTACGGCGCATCGGCGTGGCGACGCAGTACAAGGCGCAGAGCCTGATCAAGCACCTGCAGCGCGGCTGGAGCTTCCTCGACGGGCGCATCCGCGAGTCGATCGACATACTTCCGGCGCAGCAGCAGATCGCCGAGCGCTGGTACCGCGGCACCGCCGATGCGGTGTACCAGAATCTCGACATCCTGCGCTCCGACGGCTGCCGCTACGTGCTGCTCCTCTCCGGCGACCACGTCTACAAGATGGACTACGGCCGGCTGCTCGCGCAGCACGTCTCGCGCGGGGCGGACATGACCGTCGCCTGCGTCGAGGTGCCGCTGCGCGACGCGATGAGTTTCGGCGTGATGGACGTGGACGGCGAGGGGCGCGTCACCCGCTTCGCCGAGAAGCCCGAGCGCGCCGAGCCGATGCCCGGCTCGACCGACCATTGCCTCGCCAGCATGGGCGTGTATGTGTTCAACGCCGCATTCCTGTTCGAGCAGGTGATCCGCGACGCGGACCTCCCCTCCTCGAGCCACGACTTCGGCAGGGACGTGATTCCGCACATCCTGCCGCGCTACCGCGTGTATGCGCACCGCTTCGCCGAAAGTTGCGTGGGCATGCGCGAGGGCAGGCCGTATTGGCGCGACGTCGGCACGCTCGATGCGTACTGGGAAGCGAACATGGAGTTGATCAAGGTCACGCCCGAGCTCAACCTGTACGACACCGAGTGGCCGATCTGGACCTACCAGGAGCAGCAGCCGCCGGCCAAGTTCGTGTTCGACGAGGACGGGCGGCGCGGCATGGCGGTCGACTCGATGGTCTCGGGCGGCTGCATCATCAGCGGCGCCACGGTGCGCCGCTCGGTGCTGTTCTCCAACGTGCGGGTCGAGAACCACGCCCGCGTGGAGGATTCGGTGGTGCTGCCCGACGTGCTGATCGAGCGCCGCGCGGTGGTCAAGCGCGCCATCGTCGACCGCGGCTGCCGCATACGCGAAGGCATGGTCATCGGGCTCGATCACGAGGAGGACCGCAGGCGCTTCACGGTCACCGAGCACGGCGTGACCGTGGTAACACCGGACATGCTCGGCCAGCCGCTGCACCACGTGCGCTGAAGCCGGCGCGCGCCGGGCCCCTGTAGAATCGCGCCATCTTGCGTGGCACTCCCTACCGACTAGACGTCCGGCCCTCGCTGCCGCCGCGCCTGCAGCGCCTCGAGGAGCTGGCGAACAACCTGTGGTACAGCTGGGACCGGTCGACGCGCACCCTGTTCGCGCGCCTCGACCGCGCGCTGTGGCAGGCGATCGGGCACAGCCCGAAGGCCTTCCTGCGCAACGTCAGCCAGAAGCGGCTCGACGACGCCGCCGAGGACCCGGTGTTCCTCAACGCCTATCACCGGGTGCTGTCGGCCTACGACACCTATCACGGCGACCCCACCCGCGGCGACCGCACCGCGCACCTGCAGCAGGGCGACGTCATCGCCTATTTCTGCGCGGAGTTCGGCCTGCACGAGAGCCTGCCGATCTACTCGGGAGGCCTCGGAATTCTCGCCGGCGACCACACCAAGACCGCGAGCGATCTGCGCATGCCCTTCGTCGGCGTCGGCCTGCTCTACCGCCAGGGGTATTTCCAGCAGACGATCGACGGCGAAGGGCGCCAGCACGCGCTGTACACCGACACCGACTTCGAGCTGCTGCCGATCGACCCGGCGCTGCGCGACGACGGCAGCGAGCGGCGCGTCGCCCTCGACCTGCCCGGCCGGCGTGTCCAGCTCAAGCTGTGGCGCGCGCGCGTCGGTCACGTCATGCTCTACCTGCTCGACACCGACATTGAGGACAACGGCCAGCACGATCGCGCTATCACCGACCAGCTCTACGTCGGCGACCGCGCCGCGCGCCTGGAGCAGGAGATCGTGCTCGGCATCGGCGGCGCGCGTGCGCTCGCTGAGCTCGGCATCCGGCCCGATTGCTGGCACGTAAACGAGGGACATCCGGCGTTCCTCGCCTACGAGCGAATCAGGACGCTGATGGTCGGCGGGCTCGGCTTCGACGCCGCACTCGAGGCGACCGCCGCCAACACCGTGTTCACCACGCACACCCCGGTGGCCGCGGGGCACGATCATTTCCCCGAGGCGCTGGTGCGCGCGCACATCGAGGCGGCATGCCCGGAGCTGCGCGGCGACCTCGACGCGGCGGTCGCGCTCGGGCACTCGCCCTCGTCGCGCGATTTCAACATGACGGCGCTGGCGGTGCGCGCCTCGCGCTATCAGAACGGCGTGTCGCGCATCCACGGGCGCGTCTCGTCGCAGATCTGCGCCGAGCTGTGGCCGCAGATCGAGGCCGACGAGAATCCCCTGCAGTACGTGACCAACGGGGTGCACGTCCCGACCTTCCTCGCCGACGGCTGGTACGAGGTGTTCGACGATCACCTCGGGCCGGGCTGGCCGCAGCGCCTGTTCGACCCCGCGTGCTGGAAGGGCGTGCACGACATTCCGGACGCGCAGTTCTGGAACGTGCACCAGAACCTGAAGGCCGAGATGCTGCACCTGGTGTGTCACCGCATCCGCGCGCAGCACGCGCGCAATCAGGGCTCGGAGGCGCACCTGGACCGCATGCTGAAGCTCGCCGATCCGGCGAATCCGACGGTGCTCACGATCGGCTTCGCGCGCCGCTTCGCTGCCTACAAGCGCGCCACGCTGCTGTTCAACAACCTCGACTGGCTGCGCGAGATCACCGGCGACCCGAAGCGCGCGGTGCTGTTCATCTTCGCCGGCAAGGCGCATCCCGCGGACCAGCCCGCGCAGGAGCTCATCTACCGCATCGGCGAGGTCGCACGCATGCCGGAGTTCGAGTCGAAGATCCTGATGATCGAAGGCTACGACCTGCGGCTCGCGCGCCGGCTGGTCGCGGGGGTCGACGTCTGGCTGAACAACCCGGTGCATCCGCTCGAGGCCTCCGGCACCTCGGGCATCAAGGCCGCCATCAACGGCGTGATCAACCTCTCGGTGCTCGACGGTTGGTGGGGCGAAGGCTACGACGGCAAGAACGGCTGGGCGATCAAGCCGGCTTCCGAAACGCTCGACGCCGCGCGCCGCGACGCGGAAGAGGCGCGCACGCTGTACGAGCTGCTACAGGACCAGGTGATCCCCCTTTACTACGCCGCCACGCCTGCGGGCTACTCGCCCGGCTGGGTGGCGATGGCCAAGGAGTCGATCGCCTCGATTGTGCCGCGCCTGTCGTCGATGCGCATGATGACCGAGTACGTGGATCGCTTCTATCGGCCGGCGACGCGCCAGTGGCGGCGCTTCGCCGAGCAGGACTACCAGGCGGCGCGCGAGCTCGCCGCCTGGAAGGAAAAGCTGCGCGCGGCCTGGGGCGGCGTGACGCTGCGGCGCATCGATCAGCCGGTGACGCGCGTCGCGTTCGGCGGCAGGCTGCGCATCGCGGTGGCGGCGAAACTGAACGGCCTGGCGCCGGAGGACGTCGCCGTCGAGCTGGTGCTGGCGCGCCCGGGCACCGAGCTGGCGAGCCACCGCGCGGCGAGCGAGCGCCTGCCCTTCGAGCGCGCCCTGCCCGAGACCGGCGAGCACCTGTACGCGCTCGATTTCGCGCCGCAGCTCTCGGGCCGCATCGAGTACCGCATCCGCGCCTATCCCGCGAGCGCGCTGCTGACACACCCGTTCGAGCTCGGGATGATGGCGTGGCTCTAGGCTAGCGCGGCCATGGCGCCGCGGCCGCGCGTGCTGTATGTGTCGCCGGAGGCGGCGCCCTGGGCCAAGACGGGCGGCCTGGGCGATGTCGCCGAGGCGCTGCCGCGCGCACTGGAATCCGCCGGCGCCGACGTGCGCGTGCTGGTGCCCGCCTATCCGTCGATCACGCGCGAACTGTCGCGCACGACCGTCATCGCCGAGCTCGCCCCGTTCGCGTCCTTTCCCGCGGCCCGGCTGCTCGGGGCGCCGGGCGAGCCGGCGCTGTGGCTGCTCGACTGCCCCACCTACTACGCGCGGCCCGGCGGCCCTTACCAGAGCCCCCAGGGCACCGACTGGCCCGACAACCACCTGCGCTTCGGCCTGCTGTCGCGCGTCGCCGCGCTGCTTGCCGGCGGCGCGAGCCCGCTCGCCTGGCGTCCGGAGGTGCTCCACTGCAACGATTGGCAGTGCGGCCTTGCCCCCGCGTACCTCGCCTTCTCGGGCGGCGCGCATGCCGCGAGCGTCATGACGCTGCACAACCTCGCCTACCAGGGCCTGTTCCCCGCGGCGGCGCTCGCCGGGCTGGGGCTGCCCGCGGCGTCTTACACGCCCGACGGGCTCGAGTTCTACGGCAAGCTCTCGTTCCTCAAGGCGGGCCTGCGCTACGCGGACCTGCTCACCACGGTGAGCCCGACCTATGCGCGCGAGATCCAGGGACCGGAGCTCGGCTTCGGCCTGGACGGGCTGTTGCGGCAGCGCTCCGCGGATCTCGTGGGCATCCTGAACGGCATCGACACGGAGACCTGGAATCCGGCGCGCGACCCGCTGATCGCCGCGCGCTACGACGCCGCGCGACTGGACGCGAAGGCGGCGAACAAGGCCGCGCTGCAGCGCGCCTTCGGCCTGCCGGCCGCGCCGGACGCGCCGCTCGCGGCGATGGCGAGCCGCCTGGTGCCGCAAAAGGGCGCCGATCTGGTGCCCGGCGCCGCGCAGGAGATCGTACGCCGCGGCGCCCAGCTGGTGCTGCTCGGTACCGGCGAGCGCGACCTGGAGGACGCGTGGCGCGCGCTCGCGGCGCGTCATCCGCGGCACATCGCCGCGCGCATCGCCTTCGACGAGCGCCTGGCGCATCTGGTCGAGGCCGGCGCGGACCTCTTTCTCATGCCATCGCGTTTCGAGCCCTGCGGGCTGAACCAGTTCTACAGCATGCGCTACGGCACGCTGCCGCTGGTACGGCGCACCGGGGGCCTCGCCGATTCGGTGAGCGAGCAGACCGGCTTCCTGTTCGACGAGCCGAGCGCGCAGGCGTTCGGCGCCGCGCTCGGGCGCGCGCTCGATGCCTGGCACGACCGCGCCGCGTGGCGCGCGCTGCAGCTCACCGGCATGGCGCGCGACTTCGGCTGGCAGGCGCCGGCGCGCGCCTACCTTGCGGCCTACCGGCGCGCGCTCGCCTGAGTCACATCTCGCCCGCGGGCATGCCCGCCGGCTCGCGCGGCTCCTCGAACTGCGCAATCATGCAGTCCGTGGTGAGCACGAGCCCGGCGATCGACGCCGCGTTCTGCAGCGCGCTGCGCGTCACCTTGCAGGGGTCGAGCACGCCCATCTGCACCAGATCGCCGTATTCGTTGCTCGCGGCATTGAATCCGAAATTGCCCTTGCCCTCGAGTACCTTCTGCAGCACCACCGACGGCTCCTCGCCGCCGTTGGCGACGATCTGGCGCAGCGGATCCTCGAGCGCGCGGCGCACGATCTGCATGCCTGCGTCCTGCTCGGCATTGTCGCCGCGCAGTTCCTTGAGCGCCGCGCGCGCGCGCAGCAGCGCCACGCCGCCTCCCGGCAGGACACCCTCCTCGACCGCGGCGCGCGTCGCGTGCAGCGCGTCCTCGGTGCGGCTCTTGTGCTCCTTCATCTCGGTCTCGGTCGCCGCCCCGACCCGAATCACCGCCACGCCGCCCGCCAGCTTGGCGGCGCGCTCCTGCAGCTTCTCGCGGTCGTAGTCGCTGTCGGAGTCCTCGACCTGCTGCTTGATCAGCGCCACGCGCGCCTTGATTGCCTGCGCGTCGCCCGCGCCGCCGATAATCGTGGTGTTGTCCTTGTCGATCTCGATGCGCTTGGCGCGGCCGAGGTCCCCGGGCGCGAACTTCTCCAGCGTGCGGCCCGCCTCCTCGGCGATGACCGCGCCGCCGCTGACGATCGCGATGTCCTCGAGCATTGCCTTGCGCCGGTCGCCGAAGCCCGGCGCCTTCACCGCGCAGGCCTTGATCACGCCGCGCAGCGTATTGACGACTAGCGTCGCGAGCGCCTCGCCTTCGACTTCTTCGGCCACCACGAGCAGCGGCTTGCCGCTCTTGGCGACGTGCTCGAGCACCGGCAGCAGGTCGCGCACCGCCGAGATCTTCTGGTCGTGCAGCAGCAGGTACGCGTCCTCGAGCACCACCTCCTGCTTGTCGCGGCTGTTGATGAAGTACGGCGAGAGGAAGCCGCGGTCGAACTGCATGCCCTCCACCACCTCGAGCTCGTTGGCGAGCCCCTTGCCGTCCTCGACCGTGATCACGCCTTCCTTGCCGACCTTCTCCATCGCCTCGGCGACCATCTCGCCGATTGCCTTGTCGTTGTTGGCCGAGATCGACGCGACCTGCGCGATCTCGGTGCGCGTCGCGCAGGGCCTGGCGAGGCGCTTGAGCTCGACGACGATCGCTTCGACGGCGAGGTCGATGCCGCGCTTGAGGTCCATCGGGTTCATGCCGGCGGCGACGTACTTCATGCCCTCGGTGACGATGCCGGCGGCGAGCACGATGGCGGTGGTGGTGCCGTCGCCGGCCACCTCGGAGGTCTTGGCCGCGACTTCGCGCATCATCTGCGCGCCCATGTTCTCGAAGTGGTCCTTGAGCTCGATTTCCTTGGACACGATCACGCCGGAGTTGATCACCATCGGCGCCCCGTAGGACTTTTCGAGCATCACGGTGCGCGCTTTCGGGCCAAGCGTGACGCGCACCGCGTCGCCCAGGATGTTCATTCCCCTGACGATCCGGGCGTGCGCCAATTCGCCGAACAGGAGCTGTTTCGCAGGCATGGTCTTCTCCGGGCTTGCTCCTTCAGATGCTAGCGCTGCGGCGGGGACGGCGATTGACGGAGATCAAGACCGCGGCCCGCGCGCTCCGCAGAATCGGCATCATGGATGACGCTTGGCCCGGCGGGCACGACGCGCTGCTCGTCGTCGACGTGCAGAAGGACTTCCTGCCGGGCGGCGCGCTCGCCGTGGCGCACGGCGACGAGGTCGTCGCGCCGCTCAACGCGGCGATCCGCGCCTTCGAGCGCGCCGGGCGCCCGATCTACGCCTCGCGCGACTGGCATCCTGCGAACCACTGCTCGTTCAAGGCGCGCGGCGGACCCTGGCCGCCGCACTGCGTCGCCGGAACGCGCGGCGCCGAGTTCGCCGACGGGCTCGCCCTGCCCCCTGCCACGGTCGTCATCTCCAAGGCGGACCGCGCGGACTCCGACGCCTATTCCGCCTTCGGCGGCAACGACCTCGCGACGCAGCTGCAGCGCAAGGGGGTGCGCCGCGTCGTGATCGGCGGGCTGACGACCGATTACTGCGTCGTAAATACCGTGCTCGATGCGCGCGCCGCCGGCTTCGAGGTGGTAGTCCTGGCCCATGCGATACGCGCCGTAGACCTCCGGCCCGGCGACGGCGCGCGTGCGCTCGAGGCCATGCGCAAGGCGGGCGCCCGGCTGGAGGCCGCATGAGCCCCTACGGGCGCGATCCGGGCGCGAGCGCACTGCTCACGGACTTGTACCAGCTCACGATGCTCAAGTCGTACTTCGAGCGCGGCATGACCGAGGTCGCCGTGTTCGAGTTCTTCGTGCGCAAGCTGCCCGCGGCGCGCAACTTCTTCCTCGCCGCGGGCCTCGAGCAGGCGCTCGAGTTCCTCGAGAACCTGCGCTTCACCGAGGACGATCTCGCCTGGCTCGCCGGCCAGCCCGGGTTCGACGCGCGCTTCCTCGACTGGCTCGGCAAGCTGCGCTTCACCGGCGACGTCGACGCGATGCCCGAGGGCACGCCTTTCTTTCCCGACGAGCCGATCCTGCGCATCGCGGCGCCGCTGCCGCAGGCGCAGCTGGTCGAGACGCGCATCGTGGCGCTCATGCATTTCTGCTCGCTCATCGCCAGCAAGGCCGCGCGCTGCGTGCTCGCCGCGCCCGGCAAGCTGCTGGTCGATTTCGGGCTGCGGCGCGCGCACGGCGCCGAGGCCGGGCTGCTCGCCGCGCGCGCCGCCTACCTCGCGGGCTTCGGCGGCACGGCGACGGTGCTCGCCGGCGAGCGCTTCGGCATCCCGCTTTACGGCACGATGGCGCATTCCTACGTCCAGGCGCACGACGACGAGCGTGCGGCGTTCCTCGACTTCGCGCGCGCGCACCCGCAGAACACGACGCTGCTCATCGACACCTACGACACCGAGGCCGGCGCGCAGAAGGTGGTCGAGCTCGCGCCGCAGCTCGAGCGCGAAGGCATCCGCATCAGGGCGGTGCGTCTCGATTCGGGCGACCTCGGCGCGCACGCGCACAAGGTGCGCGCGATCCTGGATGCCGGCGGCTGCGGCTCGATCCGCATCTTCGCGAGTGGCGGGCTGGACGAATACGAGCTCGAGCGGCTCGCGTCGACGCCGATCGACGGCTTCGGCGTCGGCACCAGCCTCACCACCTCGTCGGACGCGCCTGGCCTGGACTGCGCCTACAAGCTGCAGGAGTACGCCGGCGTCGCACGCCGCAAGCGCTCCGAAGGCAAGGCGACCTGGCCGGGCCGCAAGCAGGTGTTCCGCACGCCCGCGGGCGACCTGCTCGCGCTGCTGAGCGAGCGCCACCCCGGCGAACCGCTGCTGCGCCCGGCGATGCGCGCGGGCCGGCGCCTCGCGCCGCCCGAGCCGCTGGAGACGATCCGCGCGCGCACGCACGAGGCGCTCGCCGCGCTGCCCGATCGCCTGCGCAGCCTCGCGCGCGCCGAGCCCGGCTACCGCGTCGAAGTGTCCGCGGCGCTGCGCGCGCTCGCCGACGAGTGCGACCGCAGGCGCACGTAGCGCGTGCGAAAGAGCACATCCCACAGCGCGCTCGTCACGCCGAAGTTGCGCTCCGGGTGATGATGGTGGATGTGGTGGCGCGCCGCCCAGCTGCGCGCCAGGCGGCTGCGGAATCGACGATGGTGGATCGTGAAGTGGCCGATCCCGTAGGCGACGTAGCCGAACGCAACCCCGCTCGCGAGCGCCCAGGCGTCCGGCGCGGGCATGATCAGCGCGCACAACCCGGTCAGTGCGGCGAGCACCAGCGCGGGCACGAAGAACGGCAGCGCCTCATAGCCCCGCGGCCTCCGATGGTGGCTCGCATGACCGCGCGCCATGGGCTGGGGCGGGCCGTGAAACACCCAGCGATGGACGACGTACTCCATGAAGCTGAAGACGAACAGCCCGAGCGCAACGAGCAGGACCGCACTTGCTGCCGGTACGTGATGACCGAGCGCCGCGCCGAGCAGCACGCCGCCGAGCGCGGCGTCGAGGACCGGCTCGAGCCAGTAGTTGACGCGCGTACGCGACAGCTTGACGACAAGTTGGATCATGGATTTTGCCTTGTTATGGCGGGTGCCATTACCTCAGGCATGCAAATCCGCCGGACGTTCAGCGCCCGACGCGCCGCGCGGCGAGCAGCCTCCTCAGCTCGCCGAGCGGGCGGGTGTTCAGCACGTCCTTTCTTTCCAGCCAGCCGCGGCGCGCCTGCCCCACGCCGTACGCGAGGTTGTCGAAGTCGTTCACGTCGTGCGCGTCCGAGTCGATCGCCACCGGCACGCCCTCGTCCTTGGCCATGCGGCAGTGCACGTCGGTCAGGTCGAGGCGCTCGGGGTGCGCGTTCAGCTCGAGAAACACGCCCTGCGCGCGCGCCTTGCGGATCACCGCCAGCATGTCGACGTCGTACGGCTCGCGCGCATCGATCAGGCGCCCGGAGGGATGCGCCAGGATCGAGAAATACGGGCGCTCCATCGCCGCCAGGATGCGCTCGGTCTGGCGCGCCCGCGACAGGTTGAACTTGCTGTGCACCGCGCCGATCACCAGGTCGAGGCGCGCGAGGATCGAATCGGGCAGGTCGAGGCTGCCGTCCTCGAGGATGTCGACCTCGATGCCCTTGAGCAGCGTGACGGTGCGCAGCTCGCGGTTCAGGCGCTCGATGTCTTCGATCTGCTTCGCCAGGCGCACCGGGTCGAGTCCGTGCGCCATCGTCTCGCGGCGCGAATGCTCGGTGATGCCGAGATACGCGAGGCCGCGCGCGCGCGCGCCTTCGGCCATCTCGCGCAGCGTGTTGCGCCCGTCGGTCGCCACGGTGTGCGCATGCAGGTCGCCCGCCAGGTCGTCGCGCGTGATCAGCTTCGGCAGCGCGCCGTGCCGCGCGGCCTCGATCTCGCCCTGGTCTTCGCGCAGCTCGGGCTCGATGTAGGGCAGCCCGACGGCCGCGTACACCGATTCCTCGGTCTCGCCCGCGACGCGGCGCTTGCCCTTGAACACGCCGTATTCGTTTATCTTCAAGCCGCGCTCCTGGCCGAGCCTGCGGATCGCGATGTTGTGCGCCTTCGAGCCCGTGAAGTAGTGCAGCGCCGCACCGAAGCTCTCCGGCGGCACCACGCGCAGGTCGACCTGGATACCGCAGGCGAGCACGGCGCTGGCGCGCGTCGCGCCGCTCGCCAGCATCTCCTTCACCTCCCCGTAGCCGGCGAAGCGCTGCATCACCGGCGCGGCATCCGCAGCCGTGACCAGCACGTCCAGGTCGCCGACGGTCTCCTTCATGCGCCGGAAGCTGCCCGCCACGACCGCCTGGCCGACGCCGCGCGCCTGGCGCAGGTGCTCGAGCAGGCTGCGCGCATACTCTCCGGCGAGCGCCAGCTTGAAGCGGCGCGCCTTGGACAGGTGGGCGCGAGCCGCTTCGAGCAGCTTCGCCTCGGTCTTCTCGCCGAAGCCCGCCAGGCCGTGCAGACGCCCGTCCTGCGCCGCGCGCTGCAGCTGCGCCGGGGTATGCACGTCGAGCTCGCGGTACAGCGCCTGCACGCGCTTCGGGCCGAGTCCCGGCAGGCGCAGCAGCTCGGTGATGCCGGCGGGAGCGCGCTTCGTGAGCTGCTCGCGCAGCTTGCAGGTGCCGGTCGCCGCGATCTCGGCGATCTTGGCCGACAGGTCGGCGCCGATGCCGGGCAGCTTGGGCAGCGCCTTGCCCTGCGCGAGCAGGCCCGCCAGCTCGACCCGCTGCCCTTCGACGATGCGCGCCGCATTGCGGTAGGCACGCACGCGGAACGGATTGCCGTTCTCCAGCTCGAGCAGGTCGGCGATCTCCCCGAACACTCGCGCGATATCCGCGTTGTGCACCGGCATGTACCGAATATTGCGCCTCGTCGCCCGCCTGCGACAGCGATTTGCCGTGCATTCAAGTGCTTGGCGCAGAGGCGGCGAAATGCGTCGGGGGCGAGCGACGAATCATGTCAGGTCTTTTATGAAGACACGTTTATAACTTCATGTTTTTCTAGTAACTTCATGAGTTGGCACAAGCTTCGCTACGTGTCCGGGCTATGGCCGGGACGCTTAGGCGCATGCTCCTTCGCCCAATGATCGCGGGGCTGCTCGCGCTCGCCTGCCCCGGCGCGCACGCGGGGGGGCAATCGGTGTCGCTCGCGGAATGGCTCCGGAGCGGCGGCGACGCGCGCGCGTTCCGCGGCTCGGACGCCGACGGCGACGGCCGCCTGGACGGCGACGAGATCGTCAAGGCGCGCTCCTGGGATGCGCGCATCAAGGCGGCCGAGTATGCGGGCGATGCCTGGACCACGGCGAAGGTGAAGGCGGTACTGCTGCTGGACGATGAGGTCGACGGGCCGCTCGTCAGCGTGACGACGCGCAACGGCACGGTGACGCTCTCGGGCACGGTGCGCAGCGACGAGGAAGCGCGGACCGCCGTGCGCCTCGCCGCGCAGGTCGAGGGCGTCGGCAAGGTCGTCAATTCGCTCACCGTAGGGCCCGCGGTCGCGGCGCGCCGGCCGCGGTAGCGGCGGCGCTGCGAACCGGCAGCGCGCGCTCGCCGCGCTGGACGGTAAACTCCGGGGCACACCCCGGAGGAACCGACCATGGATCTGAGCGAACGGCTGCTGCGCCTCAAGCCCGAGGGCATGAGCGCAGGCGAATGGCAGACGAGGCTCGAGCTCGCTGCCCTGTACCGCGCATTCGACTGGCTCGGCTGGAGCGAACTGATCTACAACCACATCACTGCGCGGGTTCCCGGCGGAGGCCACCAGTATCTGATCAATCCCTACGGGCTGTGGTACAGCGAGGTCACGGCGACCAACCTGATCAAGGTGGATGCCAGGGGCGACGCGATCGACGGCTCGAAGCTGCCGGTGAACAAGGCGGGCTTCGTCATCCACAGCGCGATCCACGCCGCGCGCGACGATGCGCACTGCATCATCCACACCCACACCACTGCAGGGAGCGCAGTCGCGTCGAAGAAGGACGGCCTGCGCTTCGAGAATTTCTACAGCACGACGCTCTACGGCGAGGTCGCCTACCACGACTTCGAGGGCGTCACCACCGACACCGCGGAGCAGCCGCGCCTGGTGAAGAGCCTGGGGTCGAAGCCGATCCTAATCCTGCGCAACCACGGCCTGCTGGTCGCCTGCCCGAGCATTCCGGAAGCATTCCGCACCTACTGGACGCTGCAGCGCGCCTGCGAGATCCAGGTGACCATGGACTCGATGCAGGGTGAGAATCTGCCGATCGCCCGGTCGGTCCTGGAGGCCACTCCGGCGCGCGTGGCGGCGTTCCGCAACGTGCCGCGTCCCGGCGGGCTCGAATTCGACGCGCTTTTGCGCCGCGCCGGCATCCGCCACGAAGATCTCGTCTGACCAACCTAGGAGAAATGATGGACAAACGCGCCCACAAGGAACGCTACGACGCGGGCCTCAAGACCCGCCGCGAAGTGCTCGGCGCCCAGTACGTGGACAAGGCGATGGCCGCGACCGACGATTTCAGCCGGCCGTTCGTGGAGCTGCTCAACACCTACTGCTGGAACGACATCTGGAACCGGCCCGGGCTCGACCGCAAGACGCGCTCGATGCTCAACCTCGCCATGCTCTCGGCGCTCGGCAAGGAGCACGAGCTGAAGCTGCACCTGAACGGCGCGCTGAACAACGGCCTCACCAAGGAACAGATCCGCGAAGTGCTGCTGCAGGTGGGAATCTACTGCGGCGTGCCCGCGGCCGTGGTCGCCTTCCGCTGCGCGCGCGAGGTATTCAAGGAACGCGGCGTGTGAAGCCGGTCAAGACCGTTGCGTTCGTCGGCCTGGGGCAGATGGGCGGACCGATGTCCGCGCATCTCGAAAAAGCCGGCTTCGCGCTGCGCAGCTACGACCTGAACGGCCGCGGCAACTGCGCCTCGGCCGCCGAGGCGGCGCGCGGCGCCGACGTGTTCCTCACCATGCTACCCGACGGCCGCGCGGTGCGCGAGGCGGTGCTCGGGGCCGAGCTGCCGCGTGGCGTGCTGGTGCTCGACATGAGCTCGTCGGACCCGGTCGGCACGCGCGAGCTCGGCAGGGAGCTCGCGACGCGCGGAGTGGGGCTCGTCGATGCGCCGGTGTCGGGCGGCGTGAAGCGCGCGCTGGACGCGAGCCTCGCGATCATGGTGGGCGGCGACGAGCCCGCCCTGATCGAGCGCGTGCGACCGCTGCTCGAGAAGATGGGCGGCAAGATCTTCCTCACGGGCCCGCTCGGCTCGGGGCACGCCATGAAGGCGCTGAATAACTATGTCTCGGCCGCCGGCCTCGCGGCGACCTGCGAGGCGCTCGCGGCCGGAGCGCGCTTCGGCCTCGACCCCCAGGTGATGACCGACATCCTGAACGTCTCGAGCGGCCGCACCAACACCAGCGAAGTCAAGGTGAAGGCGTTCATGCTGAGCGGCGCCTTCAACTCGGGCTTCTCCACCGCCTTGATGGTCAAGGACATCGCCACCGCGGTGTCGCTCGCCGAGGCGATGGGCTGCGAGGCCCCGCTCGCGCACCGCTGCGTCGAGTTGTGGAAGGACGCGGCCGGGCGGCTCGGAGGCGGCGCGGATCACACCGAGTACTACCGCTTCGCCAAGGGCGAGTGACATAAGTCCGCCTCGGGGGCGGCATTGCATTGACGCCGCGCGCCGCGCTGAGTAGCGTCATGGCGTGGCGAAGATCGCGATCTTCAACCAGAAGGGCGGGGTCGGCAAGACCACCACTTCGCTCAACCTGAGCGCCGCGCTGGCGCGCCGCGGCTACAACCCCCTGTCGATCGACCTCGACCCGCAGGCGCACCTGTCTTTCGTGTGCGGCACGACCGTGGCGCGCGCCGACGAATCGGTGTTCGGCTTCTATCAGCAGTCCAAGCCGCTCACGCAGCTGATACGCGCCGCGACCGGAGGATGGCTGCTGATCCCCGCGCACATTGAGCTCTCCAAGGTCGACACCCAGTTCGGCAAGGGCGCAAGCGTGCTCAACCGCCTCAACCACGGCATCGTGCGCGAGAACCTCAACACCGGCCGCCCGATCGTGATCGACTGCTGCCCGATGCTCGGCGTGCTGTCGCTGTCGGCAATCTTCGCCGGCGACCGCGTGCTCATCCCGGTGTCGGCCGACTACCTCGCGCTCAAAGGCGTGCAGCAAACCGAAAAGACGCTCAAGGCGCTCGAGCACGTGCTCAAGAAGCGCGTCCCACGGCGCTACGTGATCACGCGCTTCGACGCGCGGCGCAAGCTGTCGCACGAGATCGATCGCGCGCTGCGCGAGCGCTTCGGCGACGAGATCCTCGCCACGCGCATCTCCGAGAACGTCGCGC
Source organism: uncultured Pseudomonadota bacterium (assembly GCA_963739205.1). GTDB lineage: Bacteria > Pseudomonadota > Gammaproteobacteria > Burkholderiales > SG8-39 > DAHVFK01. The sequence continues at coordinate 588,209 of CAVTZJ010000005.1, forward strand.
TAGCGGAGAGCCCGGCGGTGGGCAAGGACGTATTCGCGCACGCGCCCGACAGCCGCGGCGCGCGGGATCACGACGCGCTGGCGGACGAGCTGGTGCGAACGGGCTTCATCGAGCCCCGCCCGGGGCCCTAGCCCTTGTCCGGCTCGTCCGGCTGGCGCGCGATGAGCGTCAGGATGTTATCCAGGGTGAGGCCGTCCTCGCCGGCCGCCGCATGGACCACCCGCCACTCGATGATCTCGCAGTGCGGGTAGATCTGGTTGAGCTTGCGCTCGGCCTCGGCCTGGTCGCGCGCCCACACCGCGAGGTTGTCGACCGGCGTGCCGCTGCGCGTACGGATGCGAAAGCCGTACTTGGTCATCTGCGTCGCGGCGGGTCCGATCATGGCAACCGATTCTAGTCGCCTATTTACTCGCGCGTCGCGGCACTGCGCCGCAGTTGGGCGGATAATGGCCGTGTCACTCCACCCTTCCTCCCCGGACGCCTCGAATGGCCAAGAGCCAGCTGCGCAGCAATCGCGAACGCAAGAAGCCCAAGCAAACCAAGAAGCCCGCCGCTCCGGCCGGGGCCAAGACCTTCGTGCCCTTCAGAATGCCGCCCTCTACGCACGGCGGCAAGAGCTGACGCGACGACGTCGCTAGGCGGCGTCGCGCTGCGGCGCGCGGAACTGCGTCTCCATCTCGCGGCGGAACTTCACGGCGGTGTTGTTCGCGTCGACCGCCACGTCGCTCCACTTCAGCGGCTGGCCGGCGGCCACCGGCCTGAGCACTTTCCATCCGTGCGCGAGGCCGAGCGGCAGGCAGCCCTGCGCGGCCGAATCCTCCGCGGGCATGAGCCTGCCGACCACGGTGTAGCCGCCTTCGCCGTCGAGCAGCTCGCCGGGCTTGAGCTCCCTCTTGGCGGTCGCCACCGCGTCGGCGCGCCAGCCGGTCGCGCAGCCGGTCGGCTCGCGGCGCAGCCCCACCGAAGCGACCGAGATGCCGACCTCCAGCCCGATCAGGTGCCAGCGCTTGTACAGGCAGGCATAGCGCCCCGACGGGTCGGTCTTGACGCCGTACTCGGTGAAGCAGCGGCGCACGTATTCGCTCTCGCCCTCGAACACCACCCACACGCCGAAGCGGATGTCGTACGGGATCGGGCGCCCGTCGCGCTCGAGCGAGGAGATCACCTCGACCTGGCCCTTGTGGTGCAGTTGCCCGCCCTCCTCCCTCGGCCGCATGACAAACGGGATGTCGTCCACCGCCGCCGGCGGGAACGCGAGGCCGTATGGCGCGGGCGTCAGGCCGGTCGCGTTGCACACCGCACTCGTCTCGATCGCGGGCTTCGAGCCGTCGAGGAACGAGTTGAACATCTTCGGGTTGAGGCCGCCGACGCGGGCCTGCTCCGGCGTCAGGCCGTAGTAGCCCCACACCGTTTCGGGCGTCGATTGAGCGAAGTGCGGCAGCCACTTGTGGCCGCGTCCCGCGGCGACCACCGGAAAGCCGGCGGCGCGCGCCCAGTCGACCAGGTCGCAGATGATCGCCGGCTGGTCGCCGTAGGCGAGGCTGTAGACGACGCCCGCCTCCGCCGCCTTGCGCGCGAGCAGCGGGCCGCAGAACGCGTCGGCCTCCACCGTCACCATCACCACGTGCTTGCCGTGGCGGAACGCCTCCAGCGCGTGTTCGACCGCCGCGAGCGGGTGGCCGGTCGATTCGACGACGATGTCGATCGCCGGATGCGAGACGAGCGCGCGCCAGTCGTCCGAGACGTGGGTTCGCTTTTCCTTAAGAGCCGCATCGAGCGAAACGGCGCCGTAGCGCTCGGCAGCCCACCCGACACGCTTTAGATTTTCTCTCGCGTTATCGGGCGCAAGATCCGCAATGCCGGCCAGGTGCACGCCCGGGGTGTTCGGCACCTGGGCGATGTACATGGCGCCGAACTTGCCCGCGCCGATCACGCCGACCCTCAGCGGGTCGTCGCGCCGTTGCAGCAGCTTGGCGTAGAGATTCATGCGGCCCTCAGGGATCCCTGCAGCTCCTCGGCCGGAGTGCCGTCCTTCCAGGGCAGCGGCACGTCGTAGTGCCGGAGCAGGCAATCGTCCGGCAGGCATCCGAGCGGCGCGAAGTCCCGGTGCGCGATGTAGCCCGGCCGCTTGAAGCGGCGGATGTGGTTCGACACCGCGCACAGCGACAGATAGACGCTCACCCGGTTCCAGGGCGACAGGTTCGAGGTCGAGCCGTGCACCAGGCAGCCGTGGAACAGGATCATCGAGCCGGCGGGCCCTTTCGGCGCTACGATGCCGCCGCGTGCGACCAGCTTCCTGATCGTGTCGTGGTTGATGGTCCACAGCGGATAGCTGGTGGTCGTCAGGTCGTGCTCGGCCTCGAGCACGCCGAGCTTGTGGCTGCCCGGGATGAACATGAGCGGCCCGTTGAACTCGTTCACCTCGTCCAGGAAGATCGCGACGTTCATCGCGCGCGCCTCGGGCATCAGGTCGTCGTTCTTCCAGGTGCCGTAGTCCTGGTGCCACTGCCACACGTCGCCGTCGAAGGCCATCTTGCCGTTGATCTTGAACTGATGCATGTACACCGGCTCGCCGAACAGCTGCTCGGCCGGCTTCACCATGCGCGGATGGCGCGCGAGCTTGGCGTACGGGTAGCTGTACATGTGCGCGGCGAAGTTCGTGCGCACCGCGTCGCCGGTCTTCTCGCGCACGTTCTCCGGCCTGCGCTGCGCGTACAGCGCCGGCACCTCGTCGGTCAGGACCTTGATCTCAGCGGGCGAAAACAGGCTCGGGAAGAAGAGGTAGCCGTCGCGCTCGAACTGTTCCAGCTGGGCAGCGGTGAGCCTCATTTGCGGGCCTCCTCGATCTGGAAGAATACCTCGTCCTTCTTGATCATGCCGAGCTCGTAGCGCGCCCGCTCCTCGATCGCGTCGGTGCCCTGCTTGAGGTCCTTGACATCGGCTTCCAGCGAGGCATTGCGCAGCTCGAGCTGCTGATTGCGCGCGCGCTGCGCCGCCAGCTTCTGCTCGGCCTCCCAGGCGTGGATCCAGCCGCCCTTGCCGGCCCACAGCGGGTACTGGATGAGGACGATAAGCGCGGCCAGCACGCCGCCCAGGATCTTCACGCTACCCAATCTGTGAGAAGGCCTCGCGCCCCGGGTAGCTCACCGATTCGCCCAGGTCTTCCTCGATCCGAAGCAGTTGGTTGTATTTCGCCACACGCTCGGAGCGCGACAGCGACCCGGTCTTGATCTGCAGCGCGTTCATGCCGACCGCGATGTCGGCGATCGTGGTGTCCTCGGTCTCGCCCGAGCGGTGCGAGATCACCGTGCCGTAGCCCGCGCGCTTCGCGAGCTCGATCGCGGCGAAGGTCTCGGTGAGCGTGCCGATCTGGTTCACCTTGATGAGCACCGAGTTGGCGATGCCTTGACGGATGCCCTGCTTGATGATGCGCGTATTGGTGACGAAGACGTCGTCGCCGACCAGCTGCAGCGTGTCGCCCAGGCGGTCGGTAAGCAGCTGCCAGCCGTCCCAGTCGGCCTCCGCCATGCCGTCCTCGATCGACACGAGCGGATAGCGCTCAGCGAGGCCTGCCAGGTAGTCGCACAGCTCCGCCGAATTCAGCTTGAGGCCCTCGGAGGCGAGCTCGTAGACGCCGTCGCGGTAGAACTCCGAAGCGGCGCAATCGAGCGCGAGCAGCACCTCGCTGCCTGCGGCGTAGCCCGCCTTGCCGATCGCCTCGAGGATCAGATCGATCGCCGCGGCATGGGTCGCCAGGTTCGGGGCGAAGCCGCCTTCGTCGCCCACCGCGGTCGACATGCCGCGGCCGTCGATGAGCTTCTTCAGGGCCTGGAACACCTCGGCGCCGCAGCGCAGGGCCTCGCGGAACGACTGCGCGCCCACCGGCACGATCATGAATTCCTGCAGGTCTAGGCTGTTGTTGGCGTGCGCGCCGCCGTTGATGACGTTCATCAGCGGCACGGGCATCTGCATCGGCGCCGAGCCGCCGAAATAGCGGTACAGCGGCAGCCCCGACTCCTCCGCCGCCGCGCGCGCAACGGCCATCGACACTGCGAGCAGCGCGTTCGCGCCGAGGCGCCCCTTGTTCTCCGTGCCGTCCAGCTCGATCAGCGTGCGGTCGATGAAGCCCTGCTCCGAGGCGTCCAGGCTCACGATCGCCTCGGAGATCTCGGTGTTGATGGCCTCGACGGCCTTCAGCACGCCCTTGCCGCCGTAACGCTGCGCATCGCCGTCGCGCAGCTCGAGCGCCTCGCGGCTGCCGGTGGAGGCGCCCGAGGGCACCGAGGCGCGCCCCATGACGCCGGATTCGAGCAACACGTCGGCCTCGACGGTGGGGTTGCCGCGCGAGTCGAGGATCTCGCGCGCGACGACGTCGACGATTGAGCTCATGCCTTGCTCCCTTTCACGAGGTTTTCCGCGAATCCCTTCTTCTTCACCGTGCGGTCCAGTTCAGCCAGCGTCTCGAGCAGCTCGCCCATCAGGCCGAGCGGCCAGGAATTGGGTCCGTCGCACAGCGCTTCGTCCGGCCGCGGGTGCGTCTCCATGAACACGCCCGCCACGCCGGCGCCGACCGCCGCCCGCGCCAGAACGGGTATGTGCTCGCGCTGGCCGCCGCTCGCGCTGCCCAGGCCGCCCGGCAGCTGCACCGAGTGCGTCGCGTCGAACACGACCGGGCAGCCGGTGTCGCGCATGATCGCGAGGCCGCGCATGTCGACGACCAGGTTGTTGTAGCCGAAGCTGAAGCCGCGCTCGCACACCAGGATCTGATCGTTGCCCGCGCTGCGCGCCTTGTCCACCACGTTCTTCATCTCCCAGGGCGACAGGAACTGCCCCTTCTTGATGTTGAGCGGCCTGCCCTGGCGCGCCGCGTGGCGGATGAAATTCGTCTGCCGGCACAGGAACGCCGGCGTCTGGATCACGTCCACCACCGCGGCCACCTCGGCGAGCGGAGTGTCCTCGTGCACGTCGGTGAGGACCGGCACGCCGGTCTGCCGGCGCACCGACTCGAGGATGCGCAGCCCCTCCGCCATGCCGGGGCCGCGGTAGCTCGCGCCCGATGAGCGGTTCGCCTTGTCGAACGAGCCCTTGAAGATGTAGGGCATCGACAGGCGCGCGGCGCGCTCCTTCACGTGTCCCGCGACGTCGATGCACAGCTGCTCGCTCTCCAGCGTGTCGGGGCCGGCGATGAGGAACAGGGGCCGGTCGAGGCCGACCTCGAACCCGCAAAGCTTCATGCCGCGACGACGGACAGGCTGCCGCCCGGCGATGAGCGCTTGCCGCGCAGGCGGTTCCTGAGCGCCGCCGTGACGAAGGCCTTGAACAGCGGGTGGCCGGCGCGCGGCGTGGAGGTGAACTCGGGGTGGAACTGGCAGCCGACGAACCACGGGTGCTCCGGCAGCTCCATCATCTCGGGCAGATTCTCGCTCGGCGTGCGCGAAGAGATCTTGTAGCCCTTCGCCTCGAGCTGCGGCACGTAGATGTTGTTCACCTCGTAGCGGTGGCGGTGCCGCTCGTTCACCTCGGTGCCGTAGATCTGCGCCGCCAGCGTGCCGGGCTCGACCGGGCAGCGTTGCGCGCCGAGCCGCATGGTGCCACCGAGGTCGGACTTCTCGCTGCGTCGCTCTATCGACCCCGTGCGGTCGATCCACTCGGTGATGAGCGCCACCACCGGATGCGGCGTATCGGGATCGAACTCGGTGCTGTTGGCGCCCGCGAGGCCGCACACGTTGCGCGCGAACTCGATGGTCGCTAGCTGCATGCCGAGGCAGATGCCGAGGTACGGCACGTTGTTCTCGCGCGCGTAGCGGATCGCCTGCATCTTGCCCTCGGTGCCGCGCTTGCCGAAGCCGCCGGGCACCAGCACCGCGTCGACCTTCTCGAGCGCGCCGACTCCCGAGCGCTCGATCTCCTCGGAGTCGACGTAGTGGATCTTGACCCGGCTGCGCGTGTGAATGCCGGCGTGCACCAGCGCCTCGGTCAGCGACTTGTACGAGTCGTGCAGATCGACGTACTTGCCGACGAAGGCGATGTCGATCTCGTGCTCCGGATGCTCGAGCGCGTCGACCAGCCTGCTCCAGATCGACAGGTCCGCGGCGCGCGCCAGGATACCGAGCTTGTGGCACACGATCTCGTCGAGCATCTGCTCGTGCAGCATCATCGGGATCTTGTAGATCCAGTCGACGTCCCAGGCCGAGATCACCGCTTCCTTCTGCACGTTGCAAAAGAGCGCGATCTTCCTCTTCTCGTCCTCCGGCAACGGGCGGTCGGTGCGGCACAGCACCACGTCCGCCTGGATGCCGATCTCGCGCAGCTCCTTCACGGAGTGCTGCGTCGGCTTGGTCTTGATCTCGCCCGCGCTCGCGATGTAAGGAACGAGCGTCAGGTGGATGTAGCACACGTTCGAGCGCCCGAGCTCCAGCCCCATCTGGCGGATCGCCTCGAGGAAGGGCAGCGACTCGATGTCGCCCACCGTGCCGCCGATCTCGACGATCGCCACGTCGGCGTCGCCCGCCCCCTTCCTGATGAAGGCCTTGATCTCGTCGGTGATGTGCGGGATCACCTGCACCGTGCCGCCCAAATAGTCGCCGCGGCGCTCCTTCTTGATCACCGACTCGTAGATCTGCCCGGTGGTGAAGTTGTTGGAGCGGTGCATCTTCGAGCTCTGGAAGCGCTCGTAGTGACCGAGGTCGAGGTCGGTCTCCGCGCCGTCTTCGGTGACGAATACCTCGCCGTGCTGGAACGGGCTCATGGTGCCCGGGTCCACGTTGATGTACGGGTCCAGCTTGATGTTGGTGACTCGGATGCCGCGCGATTCGAGGATCGCGGCGAGCGACGCGGCGGCGATGCCTTTCCCCAGAGAGGAAACTACTCCACCGGTTACGAAGACATACTTGGTCATCACCCGACGTCGTGTACGGATGGACAAGTCTACCGGAGTTCGCCCGGCCTCTCAACGCCGCGGCCGCCGAGTAAACTGACGGTCCGCATGACCGAGAGTGCCACGCTCGCCGCTGAAACCACGCGCCGGATCTTCCGCGATCTGGGCGATCCGCAGGCGCTGAACGCCGCCCGCGGCGAGGCCTGGCGCGCGCCCTTGTGGCGCGCGCTCGAAGACGCGGGCCTGACGCGCGCCTGGGTGCCCGAGGCGCTCGGCGGCGCGGGCGCGTCGCTCGCCGACGGCTTCGAGGTGCTGCGCGTGGCCGGAAACTACGCGGTCGCGCTGCCGCTTGCCGAGACGCTGCTCGCCGGCTGGCTGCTCGCGCAGGCCGGCCTCGAGGTGCCCGCGGGCCCGTTGACCGTGGCGCCCGCGCGCACGGCGGACCACCTGGAGATGGATGCCGCAGGCCGCGTGTCGGGGTGCGCGCGCGCCGTGCCTTTCGCGCGCGACGCCGAGCGCGTCGCGCTGCGCGCGCGGCGCGGCACAGGCGTGCTGATAGCGCTCGTCGAGCGCGCGCAGTGCGCGCTCGAACCCGGCAGCAGCCAGGCGGGCGAGCCGTGCGACGCCCTGACGCTCGCCGGCGTGCGCCCGCTTGCGGCGGCCGAAGCCCCGCCGGGATTCGACCAAGGCCGCCTGCTCGCGCTGGGCGCGGCGATGCGCGCGGCGCAGATGAGCGGCGCGCTGGAGGCGATCCTCGAGCGCACGGTGGCCTATTGCGACGAGCGCGTCGCCTTCGAGCGCCCGATCGCCAGGTTCCAGGCCGTGCAGCACGCCCTCGCGCGCCTGGCGAGCGAGACCGCGGCCGCGCTCGCCGCGGCCGGCTCGGCGGCCGACGCGCTCGACGGCGGCGAGGCCTCCGACGCGGCGCTGCTGCTCGAAGTGGCGGGCGCCAAGATCCGCGCCGGCGAGGCGGCGGGTGCCGGCGCAGCGATCGCGCACCAGCTGCACGGCGCAATCGGCTTCTCCGCCGAGCACGTGCTGCACCGCTACACGCGGCGCCTGTGGGCCTGGCGCGACGATTTCGGCAGCGAATCCGAATGGGCCGAGCGCCTCGGGCGCGCACTCGCGGCGCGCGGTGCCGACGCGCTCTGGCCGCTCGTCGCCTCGCGCTGAGGTCGCACATGACGCCGATCCGCTTCGACCCGATCCGCCTGCCGCCCGCGGCGCAGGCGCTGCGCGCCCAAGTGCGCGCGTTCCTCGCCGCGGAGACTGCTGCCGGCACCTTCGATCCGCACGCTACCGGCTCGGCGCGCGGCTACAACCTGCAGTTCAGCCGCAAAGTCGGCGCGCGCGGCTGGATCGGCATGACCTGGCCGAAGAAGTACGGCGGCGGCGAGAAGAGCCACCTCGAACGCTACGTGGTCACCGAGGAGTTCTCCGCCGCCAATGCGCCGGTGCGCGCGCATTTCGTCGCCGACCGGCAAAGCGGCCCGATCCTGCTCAAATACGCTTCCGAGCGCATCAAGGCCGAAGTGCTGCCGCGGATCGTGCGCGGCGAGTGCTGCTTCTGCATCGGCATGAGCGAGCCTGGCTCAGGCTCAGACCTGTTCGCGGCGCGCACGCGCGCGGTGCGGGCGGACGCCGGCTGGCGCGTGACCGGCACCAAGGTGTGGACCACCGAGGCGCACCACGCCGACTACATGCTCGGCCTGTTCCGCACCTCGCCCGCGACGAAGGACGACCGGCGCCACGGACTGACGCAGTTCCTGGTGGACATGCGCTGGCCGGGCATCAAGGTGAACCCGATCATCGACATGAGCGGCCGGCACGACTTCAACGAGGTCGTGTTCGACGACGTGCTGGTGCCCGACGAGTACCGGCTCGGCGCGCTCGATCTCGCCTGGCAGCAGGCGACGAGCGAGCTCGCCTACGAAAGGAGCGGCCCGGAGCGCTTCCTCGAAACCTCCTACGTGCTGTTCGACCTCATGCGCGTGCTCGGCCCCGAGCCCGACTTGCGCGGCGCCGAGGGCCTCGGGCGGCTCGCGGCGCAGCTGCACGTGCTGCGGCGCATGTCGGTATCGGTGGCGGGCATGCTCGAGCGCGGCAAGGAGCCGGTGCTCGAGGCTTCGATCGTGAAGGACCTCGGCACCGTGTGGGAGCAGGCGCTGCCTTCCCGGGCGCGCGAGCTCGCGGCCTTCGCAGAAAAAGACTCACTCTTTGAAGAGCGCCTCGCCTACGCGACCAACATCGCGCCCAAGCTCACCATCCAGGGCGGCACGAGCGAGGTGCTGCGCGGCATCATCGCGCGCGGCCTCGGGCTGCGCTGAACGCGAACCAGGAGGCCGACATGAAAGACCACATCGCCTTTCCCGAGCTCCGCATCGAGCTCGCCGACGCGGTCGCCACGGTGGAGATCCGGCGCCCGCCGCACAACTTCTTCGACCTGGCGCTCGTCCGCCAGCTCGCCGACGCCTTCGAGGCGCTCGACCGCAATCCGGAATGCCGCGCCATCGTCCTCGCCGCGCAGGGGAAATCCTTCTGCGCCGGAGCGAACTTGGGAGATGGAACCCAACAAACGAGCGTCGGAACTCCGGACACGGCACACCTCTACACCGAGGCCGTACGGCTGTTCGCCTGCGCGAAGCCGGTGGTCGGTGCGATCCAGGGCCCGGCGATCGGCGGCGGCCTGGGGCTCGCGCTCGTGCCCGATTTCCGCGTCGCCTGCCCGGAGGCGCGCTTCAGCGCGAACTTCACGCGCCTCGGCTTCCATCCCGGCTTCGGCCTCACCGTGACGCTGCCCGAGCTGATCGGGCACGGCAAGGCGGCGCTCATGTTCTACACCGGGCGGCGCGTGAAGGGCGACGAGGCCCTCGCCATGGGGCTCGCCGACGTGCTCGTGCCGCAGGCCGAAGTGCGTGCCGCGGCGTTTGCACTCGCGCGCGAGATCGCCGAGTGCGCGCCGCTCGCAGTGACGGCGACGCGCGCCACGCTGCGCGCCGGCCTCGCCGCGCGCGTGCGCGCGGCGACGGTGCACGAGCTCGCCGAGCAGTCGCGCCTGCGCAGGACCGCGGACTTCAGGGAAGGCGTGAAGGCGAGCGCCGAGCGGCGCACGCCGAAGTTCACCGGCAGCTAGCTCGCGAGCTCCGCTCGACCGCGGAAATGCTCGAGCGCCTCGGGGTTGGCGAGCGCCTCGACGTTCTTGATCGGCCGGCCGTGCACCACGTCGCGCACCGCCAACTCGACGATCTTGCCGCTCTTGGTGCGCGGGATGTCGGGCACCTGCAGCACCTTGTCCGGAACGTGGCGAGGCGTGGTGTTCTCGCGAACCCGCCTTTTGATCCTGTTGATCAGATTTTCATCCAGTACTTGACCTTCCTTGAGCTTGACGAACAGCACGACGCGCACGTCGCCCTCCCAGTCCTGGCCGATGACCAGCGACTCGAGCACCTCGTCGAGCTGCTCGACCTGGCGGTAGATCTCGGCGGTGCCGATCCTCACCCCGCCCGGGTTGAGCACGGCGTCCGAGCGCCCGTAGATGATCATGCCGCCGTGCGGCGTGATCTCGCACCAGTCGCCGTGGCGCCACACGTTCGGATACCTCTCGAAGTAGGCCGCGCGGTACCTCGCGCCGTCGGGGTCGTTCCAGAAGCCGATCGGCATGGCGGGGAACGGCCGCGTGCACACCAGTTCGCCCTTCTCGCCGGCGAGCGATTCGCCGTGCTCGTTGAAGACTTCTACTGCGAGGCCGAGGCCCTTGCACTGGATCTCGCCGCGCCACACCGGCAGCATCGGATTGCCCAGCACGAAGCAGGACACGATGTCGGTGCCGCCGGAGATCGAGGACAGGCACACGTCCTGCTTGACACTCGCGTACACGTAGTCGAAGCCCTCGGGCAGCAGCGGCGAGCCGGTGGACAGGATCGCGCGCAGCGTGTCGAGCTTGTGCGTGACGCGCGGCTGGAGCCCCACCTTGGCGATCGCGTCGATGAACTTGGCCGAGGTGCCGAAGTGCGTCATGCCTTCCGCGTCGGCGAAATCGAACAGGACCTTGGCGCGCGCGACGAACGGCGAGCCGTCGTACAGGAGCAGCGTCGCGCCCGCCGCGAGGCCCGACACCAGCCAGTTCCACATCATCCAGCCGAGCGTGGTGAAGTAGAACACCCGGTCGCCGGGGCCCACGTCGGAATGCAGCCGGTGCTCCTTCAGGTGCTGCAGCAGCGTGCCGCCGGTGCCGTGCACGATGCACTTCGGCACCCCGGTGGTGCCCGAGGAGAAGAGGATGTACAGCGGGTGGTCGAACTCCACCTGCTCGAACGCGACGGGCTTCGCCTCGAAGGGCGCGATGAACTGGTCCAGGCTCTCGCCCAGCCGCAGCGGCGCGCCGAGGTAGGGCAGCAGCACGCACTTGCGCGCGCTCGGCAGCCGCGCCAGCACCTCCGCCACCTTGTCCTGCGTGTCGAACTCCTTGCCGCCGTACAGGTAGCCGTCGGAACAGAACAGCACCTTCGGCTCGATCTGGCCGAAGCGGTCGAGCACGCCCTGCGGTCCGAAGTCCGGCGAGCAGCTCGACCACACCGCGCCGAGGCTCGCGGTCGCGAGCATCGCCGCCACGCTCTCGGGCAGGTTCGGGAGATAGCCGGCGACGCGGTCGCCCTTGCGCACGCCCGCCGCGGCGAGCGCCTGCTGCAGGCGCGACACGAGCGCGTGCAGCGCGCGGCGCGTGAGGCGCCGCTTGACCTTGTCCTCGCCCCAGAACACGATCGCGTCCGAATCATCGGGCGCGCGCAGCAGGTTCTGCGCGAAGTTCAGGCGCGCGTCGGGAAACCACTGCGCGCCCGGCATGCGCTCGCCGTCGACGAGCCGCCGCGCGCCCTTGCCCCCCTCGACGCCGCAGAAATCCCACACCAGGCTCCAGAAGTCCTCGCGCTTCTCGACCGACCAGCGGTGCAGCGCGGCGTAATCGGCGAAGCCCCCTGCGCGCCGCATGAAGTGCGCGAGCGCGCTGCGCGCCGCGCGCTCGGGCGAAGGCTGCCACAACGGCCGTTCGCTCACCGCGCCGCCTCCGCGAGCCGCGCGCGCAGCGCTTCCGGAATGCGCACCGGCTTGTTGCGCGCCGCGTCGATGAACACCACCACCGCCTCGCCGGTGGCATAGGGCTCGGGATCGTCGTCGACGCGCATCTCGTAGAAGGTCGGGATGCTCGAGGCGCCCGGCGCGCCGACGTAGAGCCTCACCTCGAGCGTGCCCGGAAAGGTCAGCGCGCGGCGGAAGTGGCACGCGGTGCTGACGATGACGATGCCGTGCTCGTTGCGCGCTGCGCGCGGCAGCAGCGCATCGAACCAGTCGATGCGCGTCTGCTCCATGTAGCGGAAGTACACCGTGTTGTTCACGTGGCCCATCGCGTCCATGTCGCCCCAGCGGATGGGGATCCACGCCACGTGGCCGAGCGTCCGGTCTTGGCTCATCGTACGGCGATTATAATTGCCGCATGAGCCGCGAATCGATGCAGTACGACTGCGTGATCGTTGGGGCCGGCCCCGCGGGGCTCGCCTGCGCGATTCGCCTGAAGCAGCTCGCAGCCGAGAAGGGGCGCGAGACTTCGGTGTGCGTGCTGGAAAAGGGCTCCGAAGTCGGCGCGCACATCCTCTCGGGCGCGGTGATGGACCCGCGCGCGATCGAGGAGCTGTTTCCCGACTGGAAGGCGAAGGGCGCGCCGCTGAACGCGCCGGTCAGCGAAGACCGCTTCCTGATCCTCGGGGAGTCTTCGGTCCGCCGCGTGCCGAACTTCCTGCTGCCGGCGTGCTTCAGGAACCACGGCAACTACGTGATCAGCCTGGGCAACCTGTGCCGCTGGCTCGGGCAGCAGGCCGAGAGCCTGGGCGTCGAGATCTTTCCCGGCTTCGCCGCCGCCGAGGTGCTGTACGACCAGCGCGGCGCGGTGATGGGCGTCGCCACAGGCGACATGGGCGTCGACCGCAAGGGCGAGAAGACCGAGTCCTACCAGCCCGGCATGGAGCTGCACGCGAAGTACACGTTCTTCGCCGAGGGCTGCCGCGGCAGCCTCGGGCGGCAGCTGCAGGAGAAGTTCGCGCTGCGCATCGGCGTCGACCCGCAGGTATACGGCATCGGCCTGAAGGAGCTGTGGGAGGTGCGGCCCGAGAGGCACAAGCAGGGCCTGGTCGTGCACACCGCGGGCTGGCCGCTCGAGCGCGACACCTATGGCGGATCGTTCCTGTACCACCTCGAGAACAACCAGGTCGCGGTCGGCTTCGTCGTCGGCCTCGCGTACACCAACCCCTACCTCAGCCCCTACGAGGAATTCCAGCGCTTCAAGACGCACCCGGCGATCCGCGGCTTCTTCGAGGGCGGCAAGCGCGTCGCCTACGGCGCGCGCGCCATCACCGCGGGCGGCCTGCAGTCGCTGCCGAAGTTCGTGTTTCCCGGCGGCTGCCTGATCGGCGACGAGGCGGGTTTCCTGAACGCCTCGCGCATCAAGGGCAGCCACGCCGCGATCAAGAGCGGCATGCTGGCGGCCGAGGCCGCATTCCACGCCATGGGCGTGAAGCGAGAGCGCGACGCGCTCGACGGCTACACGGACGCATTCCACGACAGCTGGCTGTACGACGAGCTGTACCGCGCGCGCAACTTCAAGCCGTGGATGGCGAAGGGCCTGGTCACCGGCTCGCTCATGTTCGGCATCGACCAGGTCCTGCTGCGCGGCCGCGCGCCGTGGACGCTGCACCACGCGCACGCGGACCACGAGACGCTGAAGAAAAAGACCGAGGCCCGGCCGATCGACTACCCGAAGCCCGACGGCGTGCTCAGCTTCGACCGGCTCACCTCGGTGTCGTTCTCCAACACCAACCACAACGAGGACCAGCCGGTGCACCTCACGCTCAAGGACCCGGGCGTGCCGGTGCGCGTCAACCTCGCGCTGTACGACGCGCCCGAGCAGCGCTACTGCCCGGCGGGCGTGTACGAGATCGTGCGCGACGAGGACGGCGGCAATCCGCGGCTGCAGATCAACGCACAGAACTGCGTGCACTGCAAAACCTGCGATATCAAGGATCCGACGCAGAACATCGTCTGGGTGACCCCGGAGGGTGGCGGCGGGCCAAACTACCCGAACATGTGAGGCCATGGACTTCAAGACAGCAGACTTGTACGACGCACATGGCGCCGAGCTGCACGTGGCGCTGCCCGGGCTGCGTCATTACGGCGGCCGTACGCGCTTCGCGGGACCGATCTGCACCGTCAAGGTGTTCGAGGACAACCAGCTGGTGCGCGAGCAGATCGACGAGCCCGGTGCGGGGCGTGTGATCGTGGTCGACGGCGGCGCGAGCCTCAGGTCCGCGCTGGTCGGCGACGTGCTCGCCAAGCGCGCGCTGGACAACGGCTACGCCGGATTCGTGATCAACGGCTGCGTGCGCGACACCGTCGAGTGCGCGCGCATGGCGATCGGCCTCATGGCGCTCGCCGCCAATCCGACGCGGCCGCAGAAGAAGGGCTTCGGCGAGCGCGGCATTCCTCTGGCCTTCGCGGGCGTCAAGTTCACGCCCGGCGAATGGCTCTACGCAGACGAGGATGGGATCGTCCTGTGCGCCAGAAAGCTGCTCTGAAGCACAGCGTCACGATCGAGCTTTGATCCCCGAGGACCTGGACGAGTCGTTCCAGCCGATCATCGGCGCGCCGGTGACCATCCGGCCGCTGCGGCCGGACGACCTCGGCATCGAGCGCGACTTCGTTAGCGGCCTCTCCGACGAGACGCGCTACAACCGGCTGCTCGGCGGCGCGATCAAAGTCACCGACGAGTACATCCGGCGCCTCACCCACCTCGACTGGACGCGCGAAGTGGCGCTCGCCGCGATCACCATGCTGGGCGACACCGAGACCATCATCGGCGTGGCGCGCTACGTGATCGACGAATCGGGCGAGGCCTGCGAGTTCGCGATCGTGCTCGCCGACACCTGGCAGGGGCGCGGCATCGGCCGGCGCATGCTGCAAAAGCTGGTAAGGGTCGCGCGCCTGCGCGGCCTGAAGCGCATGTACGGCGACATCCTGTCGACCAACCACGCGATGCTCGGCATGGCGCGCAAGCTCGGCTTCCGCATCGAGCGCCACGCCGGCGACCAGACGCTCGCGCGCGCGACGCTCGAGCTCGGGGCGGTGCCTAGCTGAGGCGGGTCCCGGCGGCCTGGCCGACGCGCCTTGCGGCCTCGCGCAGCACTTCCACGAACTCGCGTGCGATCGGCGTCAGCGGAACGTCAGCGCGCGTGAAAAGGCAGATCTCGCGCGCCGGCAGCGCGTCCGACAACGGCAGCTCGACGACGCGCCCGGCGGCGGACTCGCGCGCGGCGAGCTGCCACGGTACGACCGCCAGCAGGTCGCTCTGCGCGACGATCTCGGCGAGCGCGAAGAACGATCTGCACTCGATGCGGTAGCGGGGAGGCTCGACGCCGGCCGCGCGGAATGCCGCGGGCAGCAGCGAGGTGTTGTCGGTCCCTCCCGTGCGCACCCACTCGGCGCTGGCGAGCTCGGTGAGCGCGCGCGCCGTGCCGAGCGGGTGGCCGCGCCGTGCGACGATGCGCGCCTCGTTGCGGTAGAGCGGCTCGACGATGCACTCCGGCCCCGGCTCGGCGAGGGGCCCGATGCGCACGCTGAGCGCCGCGTCGAGCCGGCCCTCGCGTAGCGCGGGCAGCACCTCGGAAGGAGAGATGTCGGTCACGCAGACCTTCGCCTCGCGCCAGCGAATGCGCAGGCGCGCCAGCGCCGCCGGCAACAGTCCGAGCGCGGGGCCCGGCGCGCTCCCCACGGCGAGACTTCCGGCGCGCCCACCGCGCAGCTGGTCGATCTCGTCTCGCGCGCGCTTGAGCTCGACGGTGACCGCGCGTGCGCGCGCGAGGAAGGCGTGCCCGATCTCGGTGGGTCGGGCGCCGCGCACCCCGCGCGTGACGAGCACCGCGCCGAGCTCGGTCTCGAGCTGGCGCAGGCTCTTGGTGAGCGCGGGCTGGGTGAGGGCGAGACTCCTCGCTGCGGCGCGGATGCTCCCTGTCTCGACGATCGCCATGAAATCGCGGATTTGGTTAAGGCGCATCGATAACTCCCGGTAATCGATATGCCAAATGATACGTCTTCAGGTTTTCGCTTGCGCTCCGTATGCTTGCGCCAGAACAAAACCAGGAGGAGACCGACATGCACGCCAGGACAGCCAGCCTGATCCTCGCCGGGGCGGTGCTCGCGGGGGCCGGCGGCGCGCCGCGGACCGCGGCCGCGCAGACGATCCTGTACAACTGCTTCTTCCCGCCGCAGCACTACACTTGCCGCGTCATGCTGCACGACTGGTCGCAGCAGATCGAGAAGGCAACCGACGGGCGCGTCAAATTCAGCGTCCCGCCCAAGAGTCTTGCCGCGCCCGAGGACCAATACGACGGCGTCGTCAACGGCGTGATGGACGGCGCGATCCAGTTCAACCAGTTCATCTCGAACAAGGTCACCGGGATCCAGGTCGGCCAGCTGCCGTTCATCGGCACCGAGAGCGCCGAGTCCGGCAGCGTCGCGCTGTGGCGCACCTACGAGAAGTTCTTCGCCGCCAAGAACGAATACGGCCCGGTGAAGCTGCTCGCCGACTACGCAACCAACGGCGCCGAGTTCTGGTCGATGACCGACCAGCCGATCCGGAGCATCGAGGACCTCAAGAACCGCAAGATGTGGGCGCTCCCGGGCGTCAGCGCCAACATCATCAAGGCCACCGGCTCGGCGGTGGTCGCCGGGCCGGCAGTGCAGATGCTCGAGATCATCTCCAAGGGCATCGTCGACGGCTACGTCGGCGTGCCGTACTCCTCGGTCGTCTCGTTCAAGCTGCTCGACTACACGAAGTCCGCGACCGTCTTCCCTGACAAGATCTTCACCCCCACTTTCTCCTTCTTCATCAGCCGCAAGAAGTGGGACACGATCTCGCCTGCGGACCGCAAGGCAATCGAGGCGCTGAGCGGCGAGAAGATCTCGCGCCACTTCGGCCAGGTGCAGGACGGCGTGCAGAAGCAGGCGAAGGCCGCTGTCCTGAAGCACGGCATCAAGACCTACGCCGGCGACCCTGCCATGCTCGCCAAGCTGGAAGCGCTCGGTCAGCCGATGATCGACGCCTGGTTGAAGAAGGTGGCGGCGATGGGCATCGACGGCAAGGCGGCGATCGCCTATTACCGCGAGGTGCTCGGCGAAGAAGACGCCAAGCGCAAGTAGCGCCGCATGCTGAGCCGCTTCGAGGCCATCGCATCGCGCGTGCTCGGCGTCATCGCCGCGGCCGCGCTGTTCGCGATGATGCTGCTCACCTTCGTCGACGTCATCGGCCGCTACGGATTCCACCACTCGATCTTCGGCGTCGCCGAAATAATCGAGAACCTGATGATCGTTTCGGTGTTCGCCGGGCTGGCGTTCATCACCGCGAGGAACGAGCACATCACGGTGTCGCTGATGGAGCCGCTGATCGCGCGCACCATCGCCGCGCCCAGGCGCTGGGCGTCGATCGCGATGTCGGTGGGCTGCACCCTGCTCATCTGCTGGCAGATGTTCGCGCGCGCGCTCGACCTGCTGCGGAGCGCCACGCGCAGCGCGGTGCTCGACCTGCCGAAGTGGATCGAGCCGATGTCGGCCGCCGTGCTCTCGCTCGCCGGCTTCGTGCTGCTGCTGATCGCCCTCGCGCGCACGCGCGGGCATCTCGACGGCAGCTCGGCGCGCGCCGACTGACGCGCGCCCGCCGTGACGATCGCGCTGATCGGCTTCGCCTGCCTGCTGCTGCTCTGCTTCCTCGGCTTCCCGCTCGGCTTCTCGACGCTGCTCAGCGGGCTGGCGGGATTCGCCTACCTGCGCGGCTGGGACTGGCACGCCGGATTGACCATGATGGCGCAGCAGATCGTCGACACCGGCGCGAACTACGGCCTGTCGGTGATCCCGCTCTTCCTCCTCATGGGGGTGTTCATCCACCGCGCGAACATCTCCGAGGACCTGTTCGAGGCCTCCAACGCGCTGCTCGGCCGCTATACGGGCGGGCTCGCGCACTCGACGGTGCTCGCCTGCGCCGGCTTCGCCGCCGTCTCGGGCTCCTCGCTCGCGACCGCCGCGACGATGACCAAGGTGGCGATGCCGCACATGCGGCGCTACGGCTACGACGACGCGCTCTCTTCGGGTGTGATTGCGGCGGGCGGAACGCTCGGCATCATGATTCCGCCCTCGGTCCCGCTGGTGATCTACGGCCTGGTCGCCGAGCAGGACATCGGCAAGCTGTTCATTGCCGGCGTCTGCCCGGGGATACTGCTCGTCCTGCTCTACATGGCCGCCGTGTGGGCCGTGGTGTGGCGCCGGCCGGAGGCGGGCCCGGCCGGCGCCCCGGTGCCGCGCGCCGAGCGCGTGCGCGCCTACCTGAACGTCTGGCCGGTGGTGGTTCTGTTCATTGTCGTGCTGGGCGGAATCTACTTCGGCGTCTTCACTTCGACCGAAGCCTCGGGCATCGGCGCCACCGGCGCCGCCGCATTCGCCTGGTGGCGCCGGCGGCTGCGCACGCTGGCGCAGCTCTACGAGACCCTGCTCGAGGCCTGCCGCACCACCGCGGCGCTCTTCATCGTCATCTTCGGCGCGCAGGTCTTCTCCAACTTCATCGACCTCTCGGGCCTGCCGAACGCGCTGGTCGCTCTCGTCGCGGGCATGCACCTCTCCCCGATGGGCACGGTGTTCGCGATCTGCGTCATCTGCATCCTGCTCGGCATGATCTTCGAGTCGATCGGCATCCTGCTGGTGATCGTTCCCGTCTTCCTGCCGATCCTGATTTCCCAGGACGTGAACCTGATCTGGTTCGGCGTCGTGATGATCCTCGTCGTCGAGCTCGGGCTGGTCACGCCGCCGATCGGGATGAACGTCTTCACGGTTCGCGCGATGATGCCGGACATCGAGCTGCCGCGGATCTTCCGCGGCGTGATGCCCTTCGTCGTCGCCGACCTCATCGCGCTCGGCCTGCTCTTCGTCGCGCCGGCGATCTCCACCTGGCTGGTCACATTCAAATGGTAAACAGACCCAACTTCATCTTCATCCTCGCCGACGATCTCGGCTACGCCGACCTCGGCTGCTACGGCGGACGCTCGGCGCAATCGCTGCGCGGATCCTGCTCGCCGCACATCGACCGCATGGCGGCCGAGGGCCTGCGCTTCAGCGACGGCTACTCGAACTCGCCGGTCTGCTCGCCGACGCGCTTCGCGCTCGCCACCGGGCGCTACCAGTACCGGCTGCGCGGCGGCTGGGACGAGCCGATCGCCAGCCGTGCGCGCACCGACCCGACCTACAGCCCCGTGCTCGGCCTGCCACCCGAGCATCCCACCCTGCCGTCGCTGCTGCGCGACGCCGGCTACGCCACCGCGCTGGTGGGCAAGTGGCACCTGGGATATCCGCCGCACTTCGGGCCGCTGAAGAGCGGCTACGCGGAGTTCTTCGGCGCGCTGAGCGGCGGGCTCGATTACTTCACCCACCGCGACACGGGCGGGACGCACGATCTGTGGGACGGCGACACCGAGGTGCACCGCATCGGTTATCTCACCGACCTCATCAGCGAGCGCGCGGTCGACTTCGTCGCGCGCCGGCGCGGCGACGCCCGGCCTTTCCTGCTCTCGGTGCACTACACCGCGCCGCACTGGCCCTGGGAGGCGCGCGGCGACGAGGCCGAGGCGAGGCTGCTCGCGAGCAGGCGCGAGCACATCGGCCACGTCTCGGGCGGCTCGGTCGACACCTACCTCGCGATGATCCACCACATGGACGAGGGGATCGGCCGGCTTCTCGCCGAGCTGAAGGCGGTGGGCGCCGACGAGAACACCGTGGTCGTCTTCACCAGCGACAACGGCGGCGAGCGCTTCTCCGATGTCTGGCCGCTCACCGGCAAGAAGATGGACCTGCTCGAAGGAGGGATCCGCGTGCCTTACGTCGTGCGCTGGCCCGCGCGGGTCGAGCCCGGCGGGCTGACCGCCCAGCTCGCCGTCACGATGGACTGGGTGCCGACCTTCCTCGAGGCCGCGGGGGTCGCCCGGCACCCGGACTATCCCCTCGACGGCGCGAGCCTGCTCGCCGTGCTCGAAAACCCGGCGGCGACCTTCGAGCGCGAACTCTTCTGGCGCATGAACTTCCGCGACCAGCGCGCGATGCGCGCCGGGCGCTGGAAGTACCTCTCGACCGAGGATGGCGAGTTCCTCTACGATCTCGGCACCGACCCACGCGAGCGCGCCAACCGCGCCGGGCGCGAGCCCGCGCGCCTCGAGGCAATGCGCGCGCGCTACGCCGAGTGGGAGAAGACCGTTCCCGGCGTGCCCGAAAGTGCCAAGGCTTCGCTCATCACCAACAAGAGCAACATGGCGACGCCGACGCCGTAAGCGGCGCTAGGCGGCGAGGAACTGCTCTTCGGAGAGCGTGAGCGCCCCGGCGCCGCCCGACTCGACCACGGCGGCGAGTCCGGGCGCCTGCGTGAGCAGCTGGTCGGCGTAGAAGCGCGCCGTCGCGATCTTCGCCTCATAGAAGGCGCGATCGCCGCCGCCGGCCGCGAGCTTCGCCTCCGCGGCGAGCGCCGACACCGCCATCTGCCAGCCGCCCGCGACGATACCCAGCAGCCTGAGGAACGGCACCGCGCCCGCCGAGGCGGCCTTGATGTCGCGCCCGAAGGTGGCGAGCAGCCAGTCGACCGCCTCGCCCACCGCCGCGGCGCCTGCGCCGAGCGTCTGGCGCAGGCGCATGATGTCCGCGCTCTTCGACTTCGCCAGCCTGGCGTCGAGCTGCTTGAGCTGCGCGAGCCAGGCCTTGACCGTGGCGCCGCCTTCGCGCGCGATCTTGCGCCCGATCAGGTCGTTCGCCTGGATGCCGGTGGTGCCCTCGTAGATGGTCGTGATGCGCGCGTCGCGCAGGTGCTGCGCGGCGCCGGTCTCCTCGATGAAGCCCATGCCGCCGTGCACCTGCACGCCGAGCGAGGCGACCTCGATGCCTGTCTCGGTCGACCAGCCCTTCACCACCGGGATCATCAGGTCGACGAACGATTGATGTCTTTTTCTCTCTTCCGCTGAAGGAGACCGCACCGAAAGATCGGTCGCCGCCGCGACCGTGTAGGCGAGCGCGCGCATCGCCTCGGTCTGCGACTTCATGAGCATGAGCATCCTGCGCACGTCGGGGTGGCGGATGATCGCGACGGTGCGCGCGCCCTCGACCAGGTCCCTGCCCTGCACGCGCTCTTTCGCGTACGCGAGCGCGCGCTGGAACGCGCGCTCGGCGATCGCGGTGCCTTCCAGCCCGACCGCGAAGCGCGCCGCGTTCATCATGATGAACATGTAGGCGAGGCCCTTGTTCTCCTCGCCCACCAGGTAGCCGACCGCGTTCTCGAACACCATCACCGCGGTGGGGCTGGCGTGGATGCCGAGCTTGTGCTCGATCGAGGCGCACTTGGCGCCGTTGCGCGCACCGAGCGAGCCGTCGGCGTTCACCAGGAACTTGGGCACGATGAAAAGCGAGATCCCCTTCACGCCCTCCGGCGCGTCGGGCGTGCGCGCGAGCACCAGGTGCACGATGTTCTCGGTCAGGTCGTGCTCGCCGTAGGTGATGAAGATCTTCTGCCCCGAGATGCGGTAATGGTCGCCTTCGCGCACGGCCCTAGTGCGCACCAGCGCGAGGTCGGAGCCCGCCTGCGGCTCGGTCAGGTTCATGGTGCCGGCCCAGGCGCCCGCCACCATCTTCGGCAGGAAGGTCTTCTTCAGCTTGTCCGAGCCGGCGGTGAGCAGCGCCTCGATCGCGCCCTGCGTGAGCATCGGGCAGAGCGAGAAGGACATGTTGGCCGAGGTGAGCATCTCGGTCACCGGCGTCGACACCAGCCGCGGCAGGCCCTGCCCGCCCCACTCGGCTTCCAGCGGCAGCCCGTTCCAGCCGCCTTCGACGAACTGGCGGTAGGCCTCCTTGAAGCCCTTCGGCGTGGTGACCGCGCCGTCGCGCCAGGTCGAGCCTTCCTGGTCCCCCGAAGCGTTCAGCGGATCGAGCACCTCGGTGGAGAACTTCGCCGCCTCCTCCAGGATCGCATCGACCGTATCCGGCGTCGCCTCCTCGCAGCCGGGCAGCGCCGCGACCGCGGCGAGGCCGGCCACCTCGTTCAGCACGAAGCGCATGTCCTTGAGGGGGGCGACGTAGGCGCTCATTTGCTCAGCTCCTCCACCAGTTGCGGCACCACCTGGAACAGGTCGCCGACGATGCCGTAGTCGGCGACCGCGAAGATCGGCGCTTCCTCGTCCTTGTTGATGGCGACGATGACGCGGCTGTCCTTCATTCCGGCGAGGTGCTGGATCGCGCCCGAGATGCCGACCGCGACGTACAGGTCCGGGGCCACGATCTTGCCGGTTTGGCCGACCTGCCAATCGTTCGGCACGAAGCCGGCGTCGACCGCGGCGCGCGAGGCGCCCATCGCCGCGCCGAGCTTGTCGGCGAGCGGCTCGAGCAGCTTGAAGTTGTCGCCCGAGCCCATGCCGCGCCCGCCCGAGACGACGATGCGCGCCGAGGTGAGCTCGGGACGCTCCGATTTCGACACCTCGCGCCCGACGAAGCTGGAAAGGCCGCTGTCCGCGGGCGCCGCGACCGTCTCGATCGCGGCGGAGCCGCCGCTCGCGGCGACGGCGTCGAAGCCGGTGGCGCGCACCGTGATCACCTTGATCTTGTCGCTCGACTGTACCGTGGCGAGCGCATTGCCGGCGTAGATCGGCCGCACGAAGGTGTCGGGCGACTCGACCGCGACGATCTCGGAGATCGCCTGCACGTCGAGCAGCGCGGCCGCGCGCGGCATCACGTTCTTGCCGTTCGAGGTCGCGGGCGCGAGCAGGTGCGTATAGCCCGTTGCGAGCCCGGCGAGCAGCGTGCCGATGTTCTCGGCGATCTCGTCGTCGAGCTGCGGCGCGTCCGCGTGCAGCACTTTCGCGACGCCGGCGACCTTCGCCGCGGCCTGCGCCGCGCCGGCGCACTGGTGGCCGGCGACCAGCAGATGGATCTCGCCGCCGATCTTCTGCGCGGCGGCGACCGTGCTGAGCGTCGCCTTCTTGACCGACTTGTTGTCGTGCTCGGCGAATACGAGGATCGCCATCAGATCACCTTCGCTTCGTTTCTGAGTTTTTCGACCAGCGCCTTGGCGTCGGCCACTTTCACCCCGCCCTTGCGCTTCGCCGGCTCGGTCACCTTGAGCGTCTTCAGGCGCGGCGCGACGTCGACGCCGAGCGCATCGGGCTTCAAGTTCTCGAGCGGTTTCTTCTTCGCCTTCATTATGTTCGGCAGCGTGACGTAGCGCGGCTCGTTCAGGCGCAGGTCGGTGGTCACCACCGCGGGCAGCTTGACCGAGATCGTGTCCAGGCCGCCATCCACTTCGCGCGTCACCTGCGCCTTGTCGCCTTCGATCTTGAGCTTGGAGGCGAAGGTGGCCTGCGGCCAGCCCATCAGCGCGGCGAGCATCTGTCCGGTCTGGTTCGAGTCGTCGTCGATCGCCTGCTTGCCGAGGATGACGAGCCCGGGATTCTCGCGCGCCGTGACCGCTCTCAGGAGCTTGGCGACCGCGAGCGGCTGCAGCTCCGCGTCGGATTCGACCAGGATCGCGCGATCCGCGCCGAGCGCGAGCGCGGTGCGCAGCGTCTCCTGGCAGGCCTGCGGTCCGCAGGACACGACGACGATCTCGGTGACGACGCCGGCTTCCTTGAGGCGCACGGCCTCCTCCACCGCGATCTCGTCGAACGGGTTCATCGACATCTTGACGTTCGCGGTCTCGACACCGCTGCCGTCCGCCTTGACGCGCACCTTGACGTTGTAGTCGACGACGCGCTTGACGCTGACCAGGGCTTTCATGGGCTGGAGACCTGCGTTTAGGGGTGTGCAATTATATCGGCCGTGAGCTGGAAGGGTGAACTGTTGCACGTGCATATCGCGGCCGGCGCGTCGCAGCCGATGCGCGCGCTCGCCGAGGCGCGACTCGTTGCCGGCGTCGGCATCGAGGGCGACCGCTACGCCGCGCGCACCGGAACCTACTCGGTGCGCCATCACGCCGACCGGCAGGTCACGCTTATCGAGTTTGAAACGCTCGAGGCCCTCGCCCGCGACCACGGCATCGCGCTCGCGCCGCACGAGCACCGGCGCAACCTCACCACGCGCGGCGTGCCGCTCAATCACCTGGTCGGCAGCAGGTTCCGCGTCGGCGAGTGCGTGCTCTACGGCGGGCGGCTGAACGTCCCCTGCCAGTATCTCGAGGACCTGCTCGGCAAGAAAGTCTTCAAGCCGCTCATCAACCGCTCGGGCCTGAACTGCCAGATCGTCACCGGCGGCATCGTCCGCCCCGGCGACGCGATCGAGCCCTGCTGACGTTTCAAACGCTACCTTGAGCTGGTCGATTCCCGCGCGCGCAGTCCTGGCCGCGCTCGCCATTCACACCCTGTGGGGCGGCAATCCGGTCGCAGTCAAGCTCGGCCTCGAGGCGTTTCCGCCGCTGTGGAGCGGGCTGCTGCGCTTCGCGCTCGGCGGGGCCTGCGTCGCGGCGTGGGCGCGCTACGCGCGCATCCCGCTCGGGCCGACGCGCGCGGAGTGGCCCGGGCTGCTCGCCATCGGCGTGCTGTTCACGCTGCAGATCGCGCTGATGAACTACGGCTTCAGCGCCACCTCCGCGGTGAACGGCTCCGTGCTCATCGCGACCAATCCGCTGTTCGGCGTGCTGTTCGCGCACTTCCTCGTGCCGGGCGACCGGCTGCGCCCGCGCCGCGCGCTCGGCACGCTGGTCGCCTTCGCCGGGGTCGCGCTCGTGCTCACGCGCGGCACGGCGCCCGGCGCCACCGGCCACGGCGACTGGATCGTGCTCGCGAGCGCCTGCCTGCTCGGGCTGCGCCTGGCGCTCTCGGGCCGCCTGCTCAAGCGCGTGAACGAAGCGCGCCTCGCCTTCTGGCAGATGGTCGTCTCGCTGCCGCTGTTCGCCGCCGGAGCGCTCGCAACCGAAACGATCCGCTTCGAGCGCATCGGTGCCGCGCCGGTCGCGGGAATCCTGTACCAGGGCGTCGTCGTCGCCGGCCTCGCCTTCACCGTGAACTTCGCCCTCATACGTCGCTACACGCCGAGCGTCGTGATCAGCTTCAATTTCGTCGCGCCGGTCGCCGGGGTGCTGCTCGGCATGACGATTCTGGGCGAGCACCCGACTAGCGGGCTGCTCGGCGGCATGCTGCTGGTCGCAGTCGGGCTGCTGCTGATCGCGCGCCGCTGAGGCTCAGGGGCGTACGCCGAACCGTACCGGCCCCGGAACCCGTAGCGGCGCGGCGAGCTCGGCGAACTCGCATAGCAGCGGCCGCGTGTCGCGCGGGTCGATGATTTCCTCGACGTCGTACTTCTCCGCGCTGCGCAGCGGCGAGGCGAAGCGCCGGATGCGCGCCTCGATCTCGGCGCGCTTCGCCTCGGGGTCGGGCGCGGCCTCGATCTCGGCCTTGTAGGCGGCTTCCAGCCCGCCGGCGATCGGCAGCGAGCCCCATTCAGCCGAGGGCCAGGCCATGCGCATGCCGTAGCGCGTCGAGTTCTGGTGCACCGCGCCCGCGACGCCGAACACCTTCCGCACCAGCACCGAGCACCACGGCACGGTCGACTGCAGCACCGCGCTCGCCGCGCGCATGCCGAAGCGGATGGTCGCGTCGCGCTCGGCGTCCGGCCCGATGAGGAAGCCCGGCACGTCGACGAGGTGCACCACCGGCAGGTGGAACACCTGCGCCAGGTCGACAAAGCGCATCACTTTTTCCGATGCCTTCGCGGTCCACGCGCCGCCGTAGTGCATCGGATCGCCGGCCATCAGCGCGACCGGCCAGCCCGAAAGGCGCGCGAGCCCGGTGATCACCGAGCGGCCCCACTGCCGGCCGATCTCGAAGAACGAGCCCTTGTCCACCAGCGCCTCGACGATGCGGCGCATCGCGTAGACCTTCTTCGGATCGCGCGGCACGGCGTCGATCAACCACGCCTCGCGCCGCTGCGGGTCGTCGTCGCAGGCCGCGCGCGCAGGCAGCTCGTACACCGACGATGGCAGATAGGAAAGGAAACGCCGCGCGCGCGCGAAGGCCTCGTCCTCGCTCGCCGCTTCGTCGTCCACAGCACCGTTCCTCGCGTGGATATGGCTACCGCCGAGCTCGTTCTTGTCGAACTGGCGGTGCGTGCGCGCGACCACCGGCGGCCCGGCGACGAACAGCTGCGAAGTGTCCTTGACCATCACCGAGTAGTGGCTCGCCACCACGCGCGCCGAGCCAAGGCCCGCCACCGAGCCGAGCGCGAGCGCCACCACCGGCACCTCGCCCAGGTTCTCGGTCCACGTGTCCCACAGGAAGGCCTTCGGCATCGGCGAGTAGCCGAGCATCTCGAGGTTCTTGACCGAGCCGCCACCGCCCGTGCCGTCCACGAGGCGGACCATCGGCAGGCGCAGATCCCGCGCCATGCGCTCGCACTGCAGGAGCTTGCCCTTGATGCCGGCATCGTTCGCGCCGCCGCGCACCGTGAAGTCGTCGCCCGCCACCACCACCGGCCGGCCGTCGATCCGGCCGCGCCCGGTCACCAGGTTCGCCGGCGTGAACGCCTCGATGGTCGTGCCGTCTTCGGCGTAGCGCGCAACGCCGGTGAGCGCGCCGATCTCGTGGAACGAGCCGGCGTCGAGCAGGCGGTCGATGCGCTCGCGCACGGTGAGCTTGCCGCCGTCGTGCTGGCGCCTGACCTTGTCCGGGCCGCCCATCTCGCGTGCGAGCGCCTCGCGCCTGCGCAACTCGTCGATTTCGCTCTGCCAGCTCATCTGGAACTGGATTCTCTCAGACCATTACAATGCGCTCCAGAGGGGGATTCGTGCCGGTTCTCAAGCTGCGCTGCGAAGTCGCAGGTCGCGTGGTGCGCATCGAGGCGCCGGCCGGAGCGCCGGTGCGCAGCGAGGACACGATCCTGATCGTCGAGTCGATGAAGATGGAGATCCCCCTGTTCGCGCCCGCGGCGGGCGTGGTGCAATCGATCCTGGTCGCCGAAGGCGACGAGATCGCCGAGGACCAGGAAGTCGTCCTACTGGAAATCAGCGCATGAAACTGCTCGAAGGAAAGGTCGTCATCGTCACCGGCGCGGGCGGCGGCATCGGCCGCGATTTCGCGCTCGCCATGGCCGCCGAAGGGGCGAAGGTCGTCGTGAACGACCTCGGCTCCTCCGTATCCGGCGAGGGCAAGGACGCGGGACCGGCGCAGAAAGTGGTCGACGAGATCAAGGCCAAGGGCGGCGCCGCGGTCGCCAGCACCGACAGCGTGGCCGACTGGGAGGCCGCCAACCGCATCGTCAAGACCGCGCTCGACGCCTTCGGGCGCGTCGACTGCGTGGTGAACAACGCGGGCATCCTGCGCGACCGCTTCTTCTTCAACATGTCGGTCGAGGAATGGCGCGCGGTGATCGACGTGCACCTGAACGGCTCGTTCTACGTCGCGCGCGCCGCGGCGCCCTACTTCAAGAGCCAGAACTCGGGCTGCTACGTCAACATGACCTCGACCAGCGGCCTCATCGGCAACTTCGGCCAGGCGAACTACTCCGCCGCCAAGCTCGGCGTCATCGGGCTGTCGAAGTCGATGGCGCTCGACATGGCCAAGTACCACGTGCGCTCGAACTGCATCGCGCCCTTCGCCTGGAGCCGCATGATCGGCACCATCCCCTCCGATACGCCCGAGCAGCAGGCGCGCCTGGAGAAGATCAAGCGCATGGACACGGCCAAGATCGCGCCGCTCGCGGTCTACCTGGCGAGCGACCTGGCCGAGGGCGTCACCGGCCAGATCTTCGGCGTGCGCGCGAACGAGATCTTCCTGTTCTCGCAGAACCGCCCCTTGCGCTCGGTGCACCGCGCCGGCGGCTGGACGCCGGAGGCGATCGCCGAGCAGGCGATCCCGGCGATGCGCGCGCACTTCTACGCGCTCGACCGCTCGCAGGACGTGTTCTCCTGGGATCCGATCTAGCCCGGCCGATGAAGAAGAAGGTCCTCGTCGTCCAGGGGCTGCATGCCGAGGGCATGAAGCTGCTCGCGGCGCGCGCCGACGTCGAGCCGGTGCCGCTCATGACGACCGACGAGGCGGAGATCGCCGCCGCGGCGCGCGACGCGCAGGCGATCACGGTGCGCAGCGCGCGCATCACGCGCGCGGTGATCGAGGCGGCGCGCGAGCTGAAGGTGGTGGCGCGCCACGGCGTCGGCTACGACGCGGTCGACGTCGCGGCGTTAACCGAGCGGCGCATCCCGCTCGCGATTTCGATCTACGCCAACATGGTGCCGGTGGCCGAGCACGTCATGTTCATGCTGCTCGCGCTCGCCAAGGAAGGCGCGTTCTACGACGCGGCCACGCGCCGCGGCGACTGGAGCGCGCGCTGGAGCCCGAAGGCCTGGGAGCTCGCGGGCAAGAAGCTGCTGGTGGTCGGCTTCGGCCGCACCGGCTCGCGCGTCGCGCAGCGCGCGCGCGCCTTCGACATGCAGGTGCACGCCTGCGATCCCTATATCGAGCAGGACCTCATCGCGCGCGCCGGCTGCGTTCCCGTGAAGGACTACCGCGCGGCGCTGCCGCAGATGGACGCGGTGAGCGTCAACTGCCCGCTCAGCGGCGCGACGCGCCACATGTTCTCGGCGCGCGAGTTCGCCGCCATGCAGCCGGGCGCGGTGATCGTCAACTGCGCGCGCGGCGGCGTCGTAGACGAGGCGGCGCTCCACGAGGCGCTCGTCGCCGGCAGGCTGCGCGGCGCGGGCCTGGACGTATTCGAGCGCGAGCCGAGCCCCTCGGAGAACCCGATCTTCGCGCTGCCGAACGTGATCGTCTCGCCGCACATCGCCGGCGTGACCGTCGAGTCGACCATGCGCATGTCGATCCAGACCGCGCAGAACGTGCTCGACTGCTTCGACGGCCGGCTCGACCCCGCGGTCGTCGTAAACAAATGATCGACTACCACGCGCTCAAGGCGCGGCGCTTCCCGGAGCTCGCCGCGAGCTACTCGGCGCGCGACACGATGCTGTACGCGCTCGGCATAGGCTACGGCAGCGACCCGACCGACGAGCGCCAGCTCGAATTCGTGTACGAGAAGGCCCTGCGCGCCGCGCCGACCATGGCGGTGGTGCTCGCCTACCCCGGCTTCTGGGTGAAGGAGCCCGATACCGGCATCGACTGGGTGCGCGTGCTGCACGGAGAGCAGTCCCTCGAGCTGCACCGGCCGCTCGCGCCGGCGGGCAAGGTGACCGGCCGCACGCGCGTCAAGGCGCTCGTCGACAAGGGCAAGGACAAGGGCGCGCTGCTCGTGCACGAGCGCAAGCTGCACGACGAGGCGGGCGAGCTGCTCGCGACCGTCGAGTCGCTCAGCTTCTGCCGCGGCGACGGCGGCTTCAGCGAGCGGACGGGCAACGGCCCGCGCGGCGGCGACCCCGCGCCGCCGCCGCCGCGCGCGACGCCCGACACGCCGCCCGACATCGTTTGCGACCTGCCGACCGCGCCGCAGGCGGCGCTCGTCTACCGGCTCTCGGGCGACTTCAATCCCCTGCACGCCGAGCCGGCCGTGGCCCGCGCGGCGGGCTTCGCGCGGCCCATCCTGCACGGCCTCGCCACCTACGGCGTCGCCGGCCACGCGATCCTGAAGAGCTGCTGCGGCTACGATCCGGCGCGCCTGAAGTCCCTCTCGGTGCGCTTCTCGGCGCCGGTCTATCCGGGCGAGACGATCCGCACCGAGATCTGGCGCAAGGGCAGCGAGCTGCAGTTCCGCGCGCGCGCGCTCGAGCGCGGCATCGTCGTGCTGTCGCACGGCCGGGCGGGGCTCGCCTGACATGCCGGGTCCGCTCTCCCACATCCGCGTGCTGGATCTGTCGCGCGTGCTCGCCGGCCCATGGGCGGCGCAGAACCTCGCCGACCTCGGCGCCGAGGTAATCAAGGTCGAGCGGCCCGGAGCCGGCGACGACACGCGCGGCTGGGGCCCGCCGTGGCTGAAAGACGGCGCCGGACGCGAGACGCGCGAGTCGGCCTATTTCCTGTCGGTCAACCGCAACAAGAAGTCGGTCACGCTCGACATCGGCAAGCCCGAGGGTCAGGCGATCGCCCGGGAGCTCGCCGCCAAGTGCGACGTGCTGATCGAGAACTACAAGGTCGGCACGCTCGCGCGCTACGGCCTGGGCTGGGAGGCGCTGCACGCGCTCGACCCGAGGCTCGTCTACTGCTCGGTGACCGGCTTCGGCCAGGACGGGCCGCACGCGCACCGCCCGGGCTACGACTTCATCTTCCAGGGCATGGGCGGCCTGATGAGCATCACCGGCGAGCGCGACGGCCAGCCCGGCGCCGGGCCGCAGAAGGTCGGCATCGCGATCACCGACGTGCTGACCGGCATGTACGCGAGCCTCGCCGTCTGCGCCGCGCTCTCGCACCGGGAGCGAAGCGGCAAGGGCCAGTACATCGACTGCGCGCTGCTCGACACGATCGTCGCCTTCAACGCGAACCAGATGGTGAGCTGGTTCGTCTCCGACCACATCCCGATCCGCTGGGGCAACGCGCACCCGCAGGTCGTTCCCTACGAGGCCTTCGCCACCTCCGACGGCCACATCATCCTCGCGGTCGGCAACGACGGCCAGTTCAAGCGCTTCTGCCACGTGGCCGGCTGCCCCGAGCTCGCCGAGGAGAAGCGCTTCGCCACCAACTCGCAGAGGATCGTCCACCGCGAGGAGCTCATCCCGATCGTCGCCGGCATCATGCGCACGCGCTCCAAGGGCGAGTGGCTCGAGGCGCTGGAGGCCGCCGGCGTGCCCTGCGGCCCGATCAACAACATGAAGGAAGTGTTCGACGATCCGCAGGTGAAGCACCGCAAGCTGCGGGTCGACATGCCGCACCCCTCGGGCGGCAGCGCGCCGGTGGTGGCGAGCCCGATGCGGCTCTCGGAGACGCCGGTCGAGTACCGGCTCGCGCCGCCGCTGCTCGGCCAGCACAACGACGAGGTGTACCGCGGCCTGCTCGGCAAGAGCGAAGCCGAGCTGGCGCGCCTGGCACAGATCGGTGTCATCTGACGCGGGACCCGGCGCCGCGCTTTACGGCGGGCGCGCTCACGCATAGAATCCGCCCCTTTTTGGGCGCATGACCGCGATCCAGAACAGCTCGCTGGCGAAAGAAGTCGCGCGACGCAGAACGTTCGCCATCATCTCGCACCCGGACGCGGGCAAGACGACGCTCACCGAGAAGCTGCTGCTCTTCGCCGGCGCGATCCACATCGCCGGCAGCGTCAAGGCGCGCAAAGCGACGCGCCACGCCACCTCGGACTGGATGGAAATCGAGAAACAGCGCGGCATCTCGGTCGCCTCGTCCGTGATGCAGGCCGAGTATCGCGGCTGCGTCATCAATCTTCTCGACACGCCCGGGCACCAGGATTTCTCGGAGGACACCTACCGCGTGCTCACGGCCGTCGACGCGGCCCTCATGGTGATCGACGGGGCGAAGGGAATCGAGCCGCAGACGCTGCGCCTGCTGCAGGTATGCCGCAGCCGCAACACCCCGATCGTCACGTTCGTGAACAAGCTCGACCGCGAGGGGCGGCCCGCGCTCGAGCTGATCGACGAGATCGAGACGGTGCTGGAGATGTCGGCCGTGCCCTTCACATGGCCGATTGGGATGGGCCGCGATTTCGCAGGCGTCATCGACCTGCGCGCGGGGCGCATCCGCGTATTCACCCCGGGGCTCGACCGCCTGGAAAACGAGGAGCTGATCGACATCGCCGGCTGCGGCCCCGCCTGCAGCGAGCGGTTCGGCCCGGCGTACGAGGCCGCCCTGGCGGAGGCCGAGCTCGTGCGCACGGCGGGAGCGGAGTTCGACCGGGACGCCTTCCTGGCGGCGCGCCAGACGCCGGTCTTCTTCGGCTCCGCGATCAATAACTTCGGCGTCGGGGAGGTGCTCG
Organism: uncultured Pseudomonadota bacterium; assembly: GCA_963739205.1. Taxonomy (GTDB): domain Bacteria; phylum Pseudomonadota; class Gammaproteobacteria; order Burkholderiales; family SG8-39; genus DAHVFK01. The sequence continues at coordinate 620,046 of CAVTZJ010000005.1, forward strand.
ACGCCCTGGTGGACCTGGCGCCTCCTCCCGGCAGCCGGCCCGAGCGGCGGCGCACGGTGGCGCCCGACGAGCCCGGATTTTCGGGAGTGGTGTTCAAGATCCAGGCCAACATGAATCCGGCGCACCGCGACCGGGTGGCGTTCGTGCGGGTATGCTCGGGGCGCTTCGAGCGCGGCATGGAAATCTCCAACTGCCGAACCGGACGTCAAATCCGTACCAATAACGCGGTGTCCTTTCTGTCCCAGCGCAGGGAAATCGTGCAAGAGGCCTACGCCGGCGACATCATCGGCATCCACAATCACGGCACGATCCGCCTGGGCGACACGCTCACACAGGGCGAGCACCTGCAGTTCACCGGGCTTCCGTTCTTCGCGCCCGAGCAGTTCCGGCGCGCGGAGCTGCTCACCCAGATGAAAGTGAAGCAGTTGCGCGCGGGCCTCGCGCAGCTCGGCGAGGAAGGCGCGATCCAGATTTTCCATCCCTGCACCGGCGGCGCCCCGATTCTGGGGGCTGTCGGCGCGCTGCAATTCGACGTCGCGGCCTATCGCCTGGCGCACGAGTACGGCGCCGAGATACGGCTGCTGCCCGCGAACTACGTTGGCGCGCGCTGGGTCTCCTGCGACGATCCGGCGGAGCTCAAGCGCTTCGTCGACGCCAACGCGCATCGCATGGCCTACGACGCCGCCGGGGTGCCGGCATTCCTCGCCTCGATGAAGGCCGAGATCGAGGTCGCCGATGAGCTCTGGCCGAAGATCGTGTTCCACACGCTGCGCGAGTACACCGGCCTGGCTGAGAGCGAGACCGCCGATTTGAGCGGTTGACGTGAGACCATAGGCCATGGCCGAGCCGCCGTACAAAGGGCTGCGCGTCCTGGATATCTCCCAGGGCATCGCCGGCCCCTATTGCGCGGCGCTGCTCGCGCAACAGGGCGCGGACGTGATCAAGGCCGAGCCGATCGCCGGCGACTGGATCCGCGGTACCGGCGGCGGACGCGAGGGCATGACCGCGGTCGGCATCGCGAGCAACCTCGGCAAGCGCTCGATCGCGCTCGACGCCACCAAGCCCGCGGGGCGCGAGCTGCTCGCGCGCCTCGCCGCGCGCGCCGACGTCGTGGTGCAGAACTACCGTCCGGGCGTGATCGAGCGCCTCGGCCTCGGTTACGACGCGGTCGCCGCCGCCAATCCGAACGTCGTCTACGTCTCCATCACCGGCTTCGGCCCGGACGGGCCCGACGCGCAGAAGCCCGGCACCGACTCGATCTTCCAGTCGATGACCGGCATGGCGAGCCGCAACCGCGACGCCGACGGCAAGCCGCGCCGCATGCCGCTCCTCATTCCCGACACCGTCACCGCGGTGTACGCCGCGCAGGCGGTCGGAGCCGCCCTGTACGCGCGCGCGCGCGAGGGCCGGGGCCGCCACCTGCGCCTGTCGCTGTTCGAGGCCTGCGCCGCGTTCCAGTCCGCGCCGATCGTCGAGAGCCGCCTCTTTCCCGGCGAAGCGCCGCCGCTCACCGTGCCCTCGGGCGTGTTCCGCACGCGCGACGGATGGCTCACGATCTCGGGCGTAAACGAGGCGCACTTCAAGGGCACCCTGCGCGCGCTCGGGCTCGAGGCGCTCGCCGGCGATGCGCGCTTCGCGATGATCGAAGAGCGGCGCAGGAACGCCGCCGCGCTGAACGACCTCGTCGCGCAGCGCTTGGCAGACCACGACACGGCGCACTGGATGGAAAAGCTCGCCGCCGAGGACGCCCTCTTCGCTCCGATCGCCGACTACGAAGCCTTCATCGCCTCGCCCCAGGCGCGCCACCTGGGCGCCTTCGCCGCGCTCGAGCAGCCGCCTTACGGCGCGCTGCCTGTCGCACGCATGCCCGGCGCCGATCCCGCCTGGCCCTTGCGCCCCGCCCCGCGCGCGGGCGAGCACACGCAAGAGATCCTGCGCGAGCTGGGGCTGGACGACGCTGCGATTTCCGCGCTGGCCGCGGCGGCAGCCGTACGCCTCTACGACCGCGGCGGCGGCTGCTCCTGAAATTTCTTCGTCTGGCCGAGATTCATGGCCCAGGGCTGCGCGGAACGGCACCAGATCTGCGCGCTGGGAATGAGCTGATCGCGCTGGCGCGCCGTTCCGGTCCTGACGGAAATGTCCTGCGGATCGTCTGCGGCAAATGCGTAGACGTGGGTCCCGCATTCCGGACAGAACGCCTGGGCGCGCCTCGCGCCGCTTTGCGCGGTCTTCACGTAGATCTTCGGCTCCCCGCTGAGGAGCCGGAAATGATCCTTCGAGGCGAGCACGCCCGTGCGGAAGGCAGATCCCGAAAACGTCTGGCAGTCCGTGCAGTGGCAAACGCCGACGCGCTCGGCATCAACGGTCGCCTCGTAGGTGATGTAGCCGCAGTGACATCCCCCGTCGATCTTCATCGCAGCCCTCCTCGCGAGTGCTCGCTGCGCGTCTATCCGCAGCAATCCTTTTGAAGCTGAACCGGCGGGCACTTCACGCTCCCATAGGAGCAGAAAACACAGCAGTCGCCCTGGTGCGGCCGCAGCAACGTGTGACAGCGCGTGCATTCGTAGAAGAAGACGCATGCGTCGGTGGGCATCTCCTCCTCGGCCTGGGCGCCGCAGGCGGGACAGGTGATCACGGACCTGAGCATCACTTGTCAGGCCCCTGCACGACCACGACTGTATATCTGGCCAACGCGGAAGAGCGGGACCAGCGCATACAAGAACAGTGCGGCGCGCGGCGCATAGAACGCCGCAATGCTGCCGCCAAGGAAGGCGCAACCGAGAACGAGCGTAGTCCTCGCCTGAACGCGCTGATATGCGAGGACCTGCGCGTCTTGCGAATGCATACCGGCGGCCAGGCGCAGCCAGACAAAACCGCCCGAGGCCGCCAGCATGACCACACCGTACAAGGCGACGGGAATCGGCTGCGTCCAGTGCGTCTCGCTCGCGAACGCCAGGGCGAATGGCACCAGAGACATCAAGAAGAGGAGCACGCCGTTGGCGAACAGCAGCGGGTAGTTGACCGTGCGAATTGCGCCCACGATGTCGTGATGCGCGACCCACATCATGAATACGTTGCCGAACGACAGGAGGTAGGCGACGTACACGGGCCAAAAGTGCCCGAGCCCTGCCAGAGTGGGTTCCTGCGGCACCTTGAGCTCGAGCACCATGATGGTCAGGATGATGGCAATGACGCCATCCGAGAACGACTCGAGGCGGTTCTTGTTCACCTCAATGCGCGCATCGCCTCAGAGCTTCGCCAAGGCTTCCTTGGCGAGGGTCAGCTCCATCGCTTCCTTCTTGGCGACGGGAAGCGTCGCGTAGACCGTAACCTTGAACGAGGCGCCGCCTTTCTTGACCAGGAGACCGACCTGGTCTCCCGCGACGAAATAGTAGCCGTCGTCGCCGACGCTGGCGGGTTTCACGGCAGCGCCCTTGCTCGCGGCGACCATCTGGCCCGCCATCCGCTTTCCGCCGTCATAGGCCGCGGCCGTTTGCAGGTAGAGCGTCACAGCTCTCACCTTGGAGCTGCCGGCCCCGTTCCAGGTGCAGGTCTTCACGTAGGTCGGCGTCACGTGCGTCCCATCGGAGACCGGGACGCCGACGGCTGCGCTGACCTGGGCCGGCGTTAATAGCGTGCACGCGTCGGTATCGGCTCGAGCGGCCAAAGGCATTGCCGCCGCAAGCAACGTGAGCGAGGCCGCGCACAAAGCGCCGGGACGAAGTGTTCTCATAACTCAAGGCTCCCCTTTATTTTCGAGAAGTCGAATGAAGAGTAAGCGGCGCGCTGCGACCCTACCTGCCGTGCCCGTGGTCCTGGTCGTCGCCCCCGCCAGGGCCTCGCCCGTGGTCGCCGCCAGGGCCTCGCCCGTGGTCGCCGCCGGGGCCTCGGCCCCGCTCTTCGTAGTGCTGCTGCACCCGCGGGTCGTGGGGCTGGTATTGGTAGTTGCGGGTTTCGATCTCGCGCCGCCTGTCGTCTGCGTGCGGATACCGCTCTCCCGAGTAGCGCTGCTGGTAGCGCGGCAGCGGCGCGGCCCGCGGTGCGTCGCGGCGATTCCAGTGATCCCAGTCGTGATTGCGTTCGCTCCAATCGTGGCCCCAGTGCTCGCCCCAGCGCGGCGGCTCGCTGCCGCGCCAGCCGTGGAAATACCGCGGCGGATCGCGGTAGTAGCGCACCGGGACGCGCAGGACGAAGAGCGGCACGTGGTAGGGGTCGACGTAGGTCCAGGGGCCGTTGTACCAGGTGCTCGCGTACCAGCGGTCGCCCCGGTACACCCAGTACGCGCCGTCGTAGAAGAAGTAGTTCGCGTGCAGGTGCGGCGCGTAGTACACGGGATACCCCGGCACCGGGACGAACTGCGGGTACACGGGCACGTTGATGCCGATGCTGACGTTGGGCAATCCGATACCGATGCTCACTTGCGCATCGGCCGCGCGCACCGCGCCGAGTAGTGTAAGCAATACGACGAGAACATAGCGCATGTCAACTTCTCCGGAGGATCTGGTTATTGAATGATGCGCCAATTCGCCCCGCTGCGGGGCGGGCATTGTTGGCGGCGATCAGCTCGCACCGCCGCCCAGCGGCCGCGGCCGCAGCGGCTCGCCGGGGCTGCACTCGAGGTTTTGCCGGTCCCAGTCGCCGAGATCCGCCGCCGCGCGGTACGTGCTCTGCAGAAATGCCGTCAGCGTTGCGTCGGGGTCGCGCGTGCCGCGCACCGCGTCATAGGGCAGGACGAACTCGCCCAGCGTCGCATTGAAGGCCGCAGCTTCCGGCTGCACGCGCGCCTGGGCAAAGCCCGCCGGCGCGGGATAGGCGTACGAGTAGAACGCCGGGAAGTCGATCGGGCCGCCGCCCGGCCAGAATCCCGCCGAAGATACCTCGTGGCTGTAGGCTTCGCGCGTCACGTCGTCGGGCAACCCGGGGATGCCGCCCGGATGCAGCGGCGCGCGCCGGCCCGAGAAGCGCGTCACAGCGAGGTCGAAGCTGCCCCAGAACAGATGCACGGGGCTCGTCTTGCCGACGAACGCGGTTCGGAAGCGACCGAGTACGGGTTCGATCGCGACGAGCGCGCGATGGAAGCGCGACACCGCGTCGGCATCGTACGGCCGCGGCACGCGATCCTGCGCGAAGGGCACGGGATCGGGCACCTCGCTGGGCGCCCTGTGCAGCTTCGGTGTGCCGCCGAGCGCGCGGACGAGTTCTAGGAAGCGTGCGTGAAAGCCTGCGACCGTCGTCGGACCTAGCGCGAAACGCGCCGTACGCCCGTCGCTCGCTGCGCCGATGATTGAGTGATCGACCAGATCGAACGCGATCTCGATCCCGCCCGGCCCGTCGGGAACGAGCGAAGTTGTGAGGCCGCGCGCGGTCACGTAAAGCGTCGCGTGCCACGAGTGATTCACCCACGGAGTGCGCGCCAGGCGGTACTTGCCGACGATTTGCGTGTACAGGTGCAGCGCCGCGCAGGTTTCGCGCCACGGCGCATACGGGATCGCGGGCCACGGGGTCGGCATGCGTGCGAGGAAGCGACGGTGGCCGGCGCGGCGAAACGCTAGCCCAGCCCTTCGACGAAGCCGCGCCGCCAGCTCGCAAACACCGGTTGCCAGCCGAGCTCGCGCTTCGCCTTGGCGTTCGAGCCGCCGCGCACGTCGGTCATCATCGAGACGCCGGCTTCGCCGATCGCGAATCTCGCGAGCCAGACGGGCATTCTGCGCGGCGGCCTGGCGCCGAGCACCTGCGCGAGGTAGGGCAGCCATTCCGAAACGGGCGCCGGCTCGTCGTCCACGATGTTGTAGATGCCGCGCGTGCCCCGCGCGAGCGCGGCAACGGTGGCGCGCGCGGCGTCCTCGACGTGAACGAAGGACCAGACGCCGGCGCCTTTGCCGACAATCGGAATCGCGCGCCTGCGCACGGCTTTCACTGCCGTCCCGTCGCGCGCGAACACGGTGCCGGGCCCGTAGAGCATGCCGTAGCGCAGCGCGATCGCTTCGATGCCCGCGGCGTCGCGCACGGAGCTCTCGAGGTAACGCAGCGCCCCGAGCGCGTTCATGAAGCTCATCGGGGGATTGGAGTCGAGCGCATCGTTCTCGCTCTTCACCGGTCCGCCCTCGCGCGCGTAGGGCCAGCCGCAGAAGCTCTGCGCGATGAAGCGCCGCGCGCCGACCACCAGCGCCGCGGCGAGCAGCGTGTCGGTGGCCTCGGTGCGCAGCCGGTTGGTCTGCTCGAAATCGCGCTCGAAATTCCTGAAGCTGCCGTTGCGCGGAATCGAGGTGAGCTGGTGGACGACGGCCTGCGGCTCGCTCTTGGTGACCGCAGCGCCGAGCGCTTCGGCGTCGAGCGCGTCGGCGATCACGGGCCGGGCGCCGAGCGCTTCCAATGCCCGCGCCTTGTCGGTGCTGCGCGCGAGCGCGACGACCTCGTGACCGGCGGCGACGAGCTGCGGCACGAGGCACCGGCCGATCGCGCCGCTCGCCCCTGCGACGAATACCTTCAATGTGCCGTCCTATTCAGCGATCGCCCTTATAATGACTATACCGAAACGCCGGACGCGTGCAGCACCCGAGCGCGCGTGAGATGGTGACGGCCTCGCAGGTGACAGGACGATAAGATCAATTGCGGTCACTTAGTAGTCGGTTTCGCCGCCTGTTCCTGCAGTTCGGCGTGCCCTGGGGCGCGGCCGTCGTCGTGGGCCTTGTGGCCGTGCTGTACGCGCAGTGGACCACGGACGTGTACAACCTCTTCATGCGCTGCGTCGGCGCGCGGCCGTGGCTCGCGTTCGTCGTGACGCCGGCGCTCACCGTGCTGGCGGTGTTCCTCACCCGCCGCTGGTTTTCCGGCAGCGAGGGCAGCGGCATCCCGCAGGTCATCGCCGCGCTGCACGGTCCGCCCGACGAATCCGTGATGACGCGCCTGTTCGGCCTGCGCGTCATCTTCGGCAAGATTTTCGTGTCGCTGCTCGGCTTGCTAGGCGGCATGACGATCGGCCGCGAAGGGCCGACGGTGCACCTGGGCGCGGCGATCATGGCCGAGACGCGGCGTCTGTATCCGCACCGCAGCGTGCGCCTGGAGCGCCAGCTGCTGATTGCGGGCGCCGCCGCGGGACTGTCCGCCGCATTCAACACGCCCCTGGCCGGGATCATCTTCGCCATCGAGGAAGTCGCGCGCGATTTCGAGAACCGCACCAACGGCACGATGATCACCGCGGTGGTGTTCTCGGGCCTCGTCTCGCTCGCGCTCGCCGGCAACTATCTCTACTTCGGGCAGATCAACGTGCCGGAGAACCTCGGCATCGGCTTCGCGCTGCCGGTCATCGTCACCGGCCTGCTTTGCGGCCTGTGCGGCGCGGCGTTCAACTGGGCGCTGCTGCACTGGGAGAGGTGGATGCCCGCGCCGCTCAGGACATGGCGCGCGAGCAAGCCGATGCTCTATGCGCTCGTGATCGGCCTGGCGATCGCGGCGCTCGGCGTGGCGACCGGCGGCGAGACCTGGGGCAGCGGCTACGACCAGGCGCGGCACATGCTCGAGGGCAGCGCCCCGCTGAACCAGACTTACGCCATCACCAAGTGGACCGCAATGGTGGTGAGCTACATGGCCGGGATCCCCGGCGGGTTGTTCTCTCCCTCGCTCTCGATCGGCGCGGGCCTCGCTCAATGGGTGCACTGGGCCTTCGCCTGGGCGCCGCTCGCGGCGCTCATCGCCCTGTGCATGACCGGCTATCTCGCCGCGGTCACGCAGTCGCCGCTCACCTCGTTCGTCATCGTGATGGAGATGACCAACGGCACCGGCATGCTCATCCCGATGATGGCCACGGCGCTCCTTGCCGCGCGCATCTCGGGCGCGTTCACGCCGCCGCTATACGAGGCCTTGGCGCGCAAGAGCTATTTTCGGGCCTAGGCGGAAGCCAGCTTCCCGATCGCGCTCACTGCGCGACGACCCAGTGGGGATTCCAGGCGACCTCCCACAGGTGCCGGTCGGGGTCCTGGAAGTAGCCGGCGTAGCCGCCCCAGAAGGTCTCGTGCGCCGGCTTGACGATCGTCGCGCCCGCCCGCTGCGCCTGTTCCATTACCTCGTCCACTTGCGTCCGCGACGCCACGTTGTGCCCAAGCGTGAATTCGGTCGCGCTGGGAGCGCCTGCGGAAAGGCCGGTATCGTGCGCGATGCTCGCGCGCGGCCACAATGCGAGCTTGAGGCCCCCGTCCAGGTCGAAGAACGCCACCGCGCCGTGCTCGTACTCCGCGCCGACGACGCCGTCGCTCCTGAGGCCCAGCCCGTCGCGGTAGAAGCGCAGCGACCGCTCCAGGTCGTCCACCCCGATCGTGATGAGCGTGATGCGCGCGTTCATGCCGTCGAGCCTCCCGGTTATTTCTCGACGAAGCGATAGGTGGCGTGGCAAGCGACGCAGTTGCCCATCGCATCGCCAAGCGTCCCCGCGACGCGGCTCGCGTCCTTGCTCTTCTCCGCCTCGTCGGCGATGTCGTCGAACTTCTTGCGCGTGGCGAAGCCGAGCGTCTTCATCTCGAGCGGAACCTTCCTGAACAGCGAAGCCGGCGTTTCCGCCTCGGCGGCCATGCCCGAGGCCCTGGCCGCCTTCACGACTCCGCCGAAATCGTTCCTCGAGGCGGCGGCGAGGATGCGCTGGGAGTTCTCCAGCCACGTGCGCATCTCGAGCAGCAGCGCATTGCGCTCGTCCTTGGTCAGCACGACCGCCACGCGGCCATCCTCGGAAGGCCGCACCTCGCCGACGGTGAACTTGTAGGCGAACGCCGCGACGGCTAGGCCCAGCGCGACGACCAGCGTCCAGCACAGCTTGCAGGACTTCATGGCGCCTCCGGAAGGGTTCGAAACAAGGTCCCCTCCCCCCGACAGGTTGCTATGCTAGCAGCCCCGCGCCATGACCGACCTCGAGATCGCCGACGTCCAGGCCTACCCGGTCTCGTTTCCGATACCACCGGAGCGCCGGGTCGCGCTCGGCATCGGCACGGCGGTGAAGCGCGACGCGGTGCTAGTGAAGGTGACCACGCGCGGCGGCGGCGTCGGCTGGGGCGAGGCGCACCACGGCCGCGCGCACACCGCGGTTGCGAAGCTGATCGACACCACGCTGCGCCAGCTCGTGCTCGACATGGACGCCGACAACGTGAGCGGCGTCTGGGAGCGGATGTACCGCTTCCAGCTCGCGAGCCACGGCATGGGCGCGGGGGCCTGCCTTGCGATGAGCGGCATCGACATGGCGCTGTGGGACATCCGCGGCAAGGCGGCGGGCGTGCCGCTCTACCGCCTGCTCGGCGGCTCGCGCAAGGGGATTCCTGCCTACGCCGGGGGCGTGTCGCTCGGTTACCAGTCGCCGCAGCAGCTCGTCGAAGAAGCGCGCGCGAGCCTCGAGCGCGGCTACAAGGCGTTGAAGCTGCGCGTGGGCGATGCGCCGGCGCGCGACGTCGAGCGCGTGCGCGCGGTGCGCGAGGCCTACGGCCCCGCCCTCGTCATCCTCACCGACGCCAACATCGGCTACTCGGTGGACGACGTGCGGCGCGTGATGCCGGCGCTCGACGAGCTGGGCGTCGGCTGGCTGGAGGAGCCCTTCCCCGCGCACGACTACCGCAGCTACCGCGAGGCGCGCGGCTTCGGCCGCACGCCGCTTGCCGCGGGCGAGAACCACTACACGCGCTTCGAGTTCAGCCGCGTGATCGAGGACGGCTCGATCTCGATCCTGCAGCCGGACCTCTCCAAGTGCGGCGGCATCACCGAAGCGCTCAGGATCGCCGCCATGGCCTCGGCCTACAAGCTGCCGATCCACCCGCACAGCTCGATGACGGGCCTGAACCACGCCGCGACGATCCATTTCCTCGCCGCGATCGACAACGGTGGCTACTTCGAGGGCGATGTGTCGAAGTCGAACAAGTTCCGCGACGAGCTGGTCGCCAATCCCGGCGAAGTCGACGCCGAGGGCCGCGTCTGGCCGCTCGAGGCGCCAGGGATCGGACTGGAAGTGAACGAGGATTTTCTCGCCAAGCACCCGGCGATCGAAGGGCCGGGCTACGTATAGGATCAAGCCATGAACCTGGGACAGGAAGGACACACCGAGCTGCGCGACGCGGTGCGCGCGCTGTGCAGCCAGTACGACTCGGCCTACTGGCAGAAGGTCGACGAGGCGCGCGTGTATCCGGAGGCCTTCGTCGACGCGCTCACCAAGGCGGGCTGGATGTCGGCGCTGATCCCCGAGGAATTCGGCGGCTCGGCCCTCTCGCTCGCCGAGGCGAGCGTGATCATGGAAGAGATCACGCACTCGGGCGGCAACGCCGGCTGCTGCCACGGCCAGATGTACAACATGAACACGCTGCTCCGGAACGGCTCGCCGGAGCAGAAGAAGCGCTACCTGCCGAAGATCGCCTCGGGCGAGCTGCGCCTGCAGGCGATGGGCGTCACCGAGCCGACCGCCGGCACCGACACCACGACCATCAAGACCACCGCGGTGCGCAAGGGCGACCGCTACGTGGTCAACGGCCAGAAAGTGTGGACCTCGCGCCTGCAGCACTCGGAGCTGATGATCCTCCTTGCGCGCACCACGCCGCTCACCGAGGTGAAGAAGAAGTCCGACGGCATGTCGGTGTTCATCGTCGACAAGCGCGAGTCGCTCGGCAAGGGCCTGAGCATGCGGCCGATCCGCAACATGGTGAACCACGAGACGAACGAGGTGTTCTTCGACAATCTCGAGATCCCCGCCGAGAACCTGATTGGCGAGGAAGGCAGGGGCTTCAGGTACATCCTCGACGGCCTGAACGCCGAGCGCATCCTGATCGCGGCCGAGTGCATCGGCGACGGCTACTGGTTCACCGAGCGTGCGACCGCCTACGCGAAGGAGCGCGTCGTGTTCGGCCGGCCGATCGGGCAGAACCAGGGCATCCAGTTCCCGATCGCCGAGGCCTACATGGGCATCGAGGCGGCGAATCTGATGCGCTACAAGGCGGCGGCGCTGTTCGACCAGAAGAAGCACTGCGGCGCGGAAGCCAACATGGCCAAGCACCTCGGCGCCAAGGCCTCGTGGGAGGCCGCGAACGTCTGCCTGCAGACGCACGGCGGCTTCGGCTTCGCCGCCGAGTACGACGTCGAGCGCAAGTTCCGCGAGAACCGGCTCTACCTCGTGGCGCCGATCTCGACCAACCTCATCCTGTCGTACGTCGCCGAGCACGTGCTCGGGTTGCCGCGCTCGTTCTAGGCCCGAGCGCGCAAGGAAGAACGATCGCGCCGCTGCTGACTCGAACAGTACACGACACGCTGCGCGCCGCCGGGCGCGCCGGGGCGACCACCGTCGAGTGCTCGTTGGACCTCGAGCGTTCGACGACGACCGTCGAGGTGGGCCCTGCGCAATGGACCTGGCAGGGCCGACGCTTCCCCTATCTGGAATCCTGCAAGGACAGGACCGTCTACCACTGGGACGGCGAGACCTTTCGGCCGGTGGCGCGCTTCACGACGGCGCTCATCAAGCTGGTGCCGACGCAGTGGGGGCCGCCGACGTTCGAAATAGACGGCATCAAGATGCTGCCCACGGCGCAGGTCTCGCCCTACGCGGACGCCGAACGCAAGGTCGGCCTGATTCAGCCGCGCGCGAAGGTAATTCTGGACACCTGCGGCGGCCTCGGCTATTTCGCCGCCTGGTGTCTGCTGGGTCAGGCGAAGCAGGTGCTTTCTTACGAGAAGAGCAGCGACGTGATCTGGCTGCGCAGCCTCAATCCCTGGTCGCCCGGGAGCGGCGGCGCATTGACGCTCACCCACGGCGACATCACCGAGCGGATCGGCATGCTGGCCAGCGCTTCGGTCGACGCGATCCTGCACGATCCGCCGCGCTTCGGCATCGCCGGAGAACTCTACTCCCAGGTCTTTTACGGCGAACTGGCCAGGGTGCTCAGGCGCAAGGGCAAGCTGTTTCACTACACCGGCGCGCCGAACAAACTGACCAGCGACCGCGATGTACCCGGTGAAGTGATGAAGCGCTTACGCCGCGCCGGGTTTGTCGTGAAGCTGAACGGCGACGGGGTGCTGGCCGCGAAGAAGTGAGCGAGTTTTCTTTTGCTGCTTTCTCTGTTGCCGCAGCTTCTTCTTGATCGATTGCTTGCGCCTGCGGTTGCGAAGATTGCGATCGGTGGACCTTCCCATTGCTGCGATCTCCCTCTAGCTAAAGCAGCGCACGCGCGCGCTCCAGCCCCTGGGGGTCCAGAATACGCACGTGCTTCTGTTGCACATCGAGAAGCCCGCTTTTCTGGAACTTCGAGAACAGCCGGCTGACGGTTTCAAGCTTCAGCCCCAGGTAACTGCCGATTTCCTCGCGCGTCATCCGCAGAACGAACTCGGACGGCGAGTAGCCCCGCCGGACGAATCGCTGCGAGAGGTTGACCAGAAAAGCCGCGAGGCGCGCCTCCGCGCTCATCGAGCCCAGCAGCATCATCACGCCGTGGTCGCGCGTGATCTCACGAGCGAGAATTGCGTGCAGCCGACGTTGCATGGCCTGATTTTCCTGGGCCATGTCCTCCATCAGCGCGAACGGAAGCACGACGATTTCGCTGTCTTCGAGCGAGCTTGCGGTGTTGTCGTAGCGCGCAGCGGCGACGCCGTCCAGGCCGAAGAACTCGCCGCGCATGAAGAATCCCATCACCTGTTCGCGTCCCGCGGCGTCCACCTTCGCGGTCTTGAAGAAGCCGCTGCGGACCGCGTAGATCGCGTTGAATGGATCCCCAGTGCGAAACACGATCTGGCCGCGCATCATGCGTCGGCGCAGAAACGCGACATCGGTGAAAGCATCCAGATCGGCCAAAGAGCCGCCGGCCGGCGATTCATCGCCTGCGATGATTTTTTGACGACTGCGCGGATCGAGCGTATTCAGACATCACCTTGCGGGTGTTGTCAGGCTGCGCGCACTCAGGCGTCGCGTCAAGCTTGGACTAGCCTTCGATGGCGAACGTCAATCCCGCCCTCGCCTGCAGGCGCGACACGAGCTTCAGCCCCATCGCCGCGCCGGGTGTCCACACGCCACCGCCAGTCTCGGTACGGCCGACGTCCTTGACGAGGCACAGCGCGCTTTCCGAGATCATCTTCGAAGTGGAACCGTAGCCCGGATCGCGGTCGCCCCGGACCGACGCGCGCAGCGTTCGTCCATCGACGCTTTGGCCGATGAAGAGCAGGTCGTAGCCGCCGGATGCGCGCTCTCGCGGACCCGGGCCCTCGCCGGGCTTGGGCAGTGCGAAGCGACGCAGCAGCGCGCGCGTGGGCGCAAAGGCGAGCAGCCGGTTCTGGATGCGGGTCGAGCGCGCCAACTGCTTGGCGCGCCGCTCGCCTTTGGCGCCGTCTCCGGTCAGCATGCGCTCGTCGTAGACGAAGTCGCGCCCCCAGGGGTGACCGAGCAACGCGTTGGTGCGATGCACGTTCTTCGTGTTGATCGGGGCCATGATGAAAGGGCCGGTCCAGGCCTTGGCCAGATCGTCGTAGGCGACCGATTCGCCCTCGGGCTGCACCGGCCCCCGAAAGCCCGGGGTGAGCGCAAACGGATCGGCCATCGTCCGCGCCACGGCGGGATCGAGCCCCATCTGCTCGATCGTCGCCAGAAGGCTGGCGATCGTGCCTCCCGAAGGCTTGCCCTTCATGCGCCGCACGCGCCCGCGCACCCGGGTCAACGGCACGCCGAAACGCCGCCGGGCCTCGTCCTGCAGGAAGACGACGCCTAGGTCGAACGGGATGGAATCGAATCCGCACGAGAACACGATCCGCGCGCCGCTCGCCCGCGCCGGCGCATCGAGCGCCGGGATCATCTGCGCCATCCAGGTCGGCTCGCCGCACAGATCGACATAGTCGGTGCCGGCCTGCGCACAGGCCGTCACGAGCCCCCGGCCGTGGCGCTGGTAAGGCCCGACGGTGGCGATGATCGACCTGGACTGCCGAACCATGCGCGCCAGCGCGTCGGCATCGGATGCGTCGGCGGCGATGAGCGGCAAGGCTTCGCCGGCGCCTATCTGGCGGCGGACCTCGGCGAGCTTGTCGAGGTTGCGCCCCGCCATCGCCCACGCGAGCTCGCCGCCGACGCCGTATGACGCGTACAGGTACTCCGCCACCAGCCGCCCGGTGAAGCCGGTCGCGCCGAAGACGATGACGTCAAGCAGCTTGTTCAACCGAGCGCGCGATCTTCGTCGACGCACAGGAGGCGCACTCGCCCTTGTGCCACCAGCTGTTCTTTTTCATCGCGTATCCACACCTCCCATACCTGGCTCGATCGGCCGCGCGTGACGGGCCTGGCCAGGGCGTGCAGCTTTCCCGAGCGCACGGCGCGAATGAAGGACGTACTGTTTTCCAGCCCGACGACCCGCTGGCCGCGCGGATGCGCGACGGCCGCGGCACCGACCGAGGCGAGCGTCTCGATCACGCCGCAATGCACGCCGCCGTGCACGATGCCGTAGCCCTGGTGATGCTTCTCGCTCACTTGCCACTCGCAGCTCACTTCCTCGGGACCGGCGGTGAGGATCACGATCCCCATCTCCCTCACCCAGCCGGGCATTGCGTTGACCTTGGCGACGAATTCGTTTGTCACTTTCTCTCCATGGCGAGTTTCTTCCCGGACCAGGGTCAGCCGGCCTTGACGACGCCGCGCGCCGCGAGGCGCGCGATGTCCGCTTGGGCGTAGCCGAGGCCGCCCAGGATCTCGGCGCCGTGCGCGCCGTGCGCGGGCGGATCGAAGCTCGGCCGCGCGGGCTCGTCGCGGAAAGCGATCGGCACGCCGAGATGGTCCCAGCCGCGCGCGTCCTTGAGCACCATGCCGCGCGCCTTGAAGTGCGGGTCTTCGAGCGCCTCGGGCAGCGTCCTGAGCGGCGCGAACGCGATGTCGCGGCCACGGAACCACTCGATCCACTCGGCTTTGGTTTTCGTTCTAAAAACTCCACGGAGAAAGTCGCGCACCGGATCCTGCCCCCTGCCCGGCGGAAGCTCGCACAGTTCGATCAGGTCGGGCCGCCCGAGCGGCTCGAGCAGGTTCTTCGAGAACTTCGCCTCCTGGCCTGCGAGCACGACGAAGTCGCCGTCCTGGGTCTCGTAGATGCCGTACAGCGCGTTGCCGCCGAGCGCGCGCTCGGCGGCGAGGTCGGGCTGGCGCCGCTCGGTCATCGCGGTGCCCATGTTGTTCGGCAGGCAGGCGAGCAGGCAGTCGGCCATCGCCATGTCGAGGTAGTCGCCTTTGCCCGTTTCCTTGCGGCGGTAGAGCGCCATCAGCACGCCGGCGAGCGTCATCATCGAGGCGAGCATGTCGGCGTTGGCGAGCGCCGGGATCGCCGGCTTGCCGTCGCCGCCGCGGTTCAGCGACAGCACGCCGGTCATCGCCTCGGTGGCGAGGTCGTGCGCGGCGATGTCGCGGTTCGGCCCGCTCTGGCCGAAGGCGGCTATCGAGGCGTAGACGATCTTCGGCGCGCGCCGCGCGACCTGCGCGTAGCCGATGCCGAGGCGCTCGGCGACGCCCGGGCGGAATGCCTCGATCAGCACGTCGGACTGCTCGGCGAGCCGCAGCAGGATCTCGACGCCTTCCGGTTCCTTGAGATTGAGAGCGAGGCTTTTCTTGCCGCGATGCGTGTTCGCGAAATACACGCTCACGCCGTCGCGCTGCGGCCCGATCCTGCGGTTCGGCTCGCCGCCTTCGAGCGACTCGACCTTGACCACTTCGGCGCCGTGATCGGCCATGAACTGCGTCGCGAGCGGCCCGGGCAGGAACAGCGACAGGTCGACGACGCGGATGCCTTCGAGCTTCATGGGCTAGACGACTCTTTCGTTCTTCAGCTCGGAAATCTCGCGTGGGCTGTAGCCCAGCTCCCTCAGCAGCTCCTCCGTGTGCTCGCCAAGTTTCGGCGCAGGGCGCGCCGGCAGCGGCTCGCCGATGCGAAACGGGCTCGCCACCAGCTTGAAGCCCGGGCGCTCGGGATGGTCGAACACCTGCACCCCGCCGCGCTCGAGGAAGTACGGGTTGTCGAGCGCCTGCGGCAGGTCGTAGACGGGGCCGCACGGGACCGTGCCGCGCAGTTCTTTCAGCCAGTATTCGGTTCTATGTTTTGAAAACTCTTCATCCATAACCCCGGTCAATTCGTCCCGACGCTCGCGGCGGGCCTCGAAACTCGGGTATTTCACTTTCAGGTCCGCGCGCCCAAGGGCATCGCACAGCGTCTCCCAAAAGCGCTGCGTCTGCGCCATGATGAAGATCCATCCGTCGGCGGTGCGGTAAAGCTGCGACGGCGCGATGAACGGGTGCGCCGAGCGCGGCGCGCGGCCGGTAACCAGGCCCTCGTTCAGGTACCACGCCGCCGGGTAGTTGAGCTGGTGCATCGCCACGTCGTAGAGGGACACGTCCAGGTCGCGCCCCTTTCCCCGCGCGCGCGCCTCCAGGATCCCGGCGAGCAGCGCGAGCGCGCAGCTCGTGCCGGTCGAGTAGTCGACCACCGACAGGCCCATGCGTACCGGCGGCCCGTCAGGCTCGCCGGTGACGGAGAGCCAACCTGCCTCGCCCTGCATCAGGTAGTCGTAGCCCGGCCACCCTTTCCTCGCGCCGTCGCGGCCGTAGGCGGAGAGATGGGCACAGACGATCCTGGGGTTGATCTTGGAAAGCTCACTATAGGTCAAACCCAATTTCTCGGGTTGGTCGCCGCGAAGATTGCCCATCAGGCCGTCCGCGGTGGCGACGAGCTTGAGCAGCACGTCGCGCCCGCGCGGATGCTTGAGATCGAGCGTGAGCGACTTCTTATTGCGATTCAGGCACTGGAAGAAGTGGCTGTCGCCCTCGCCGAGGAAATACGGGCCCACCGCGCGCGAGACGTCGCCGCCGCCTTCACGCTGCTCGATCTTGATCACCTCGGCGCCGAGGTCGGCGAGGTGCGCGCTGCCGAAGGGTCCGGCGCCGTACACCTCGATCGCCAGAATGCGCAACCCCGCGAGCGGCCCCATCAGGCGGGGTTCCGCGCGATCAGCTGCCTGGCGATGATGATGCGCTGCATCTCGTTGGTCCCTTCGCCGATGCACATGAGCGGCGCGTCGCGGTAATAGCGCTCGACGTTGAACTCGGTCGAGTAGCCGTAGCCGCCGTGGATGCGCACCGCCTCGATCGAGTTCTCGAGCGCGGCCTCGGAGGCGAAGTACTTCGCCATGCCCGCCTCCATGTCGCAGCGCTCGCCGGCGTCGTAGGCGCGCGCGGCGTTCTCCACCAGGAGGCGCGCCGCCTCGCAGCGCGTCGCCATCTCGCCGAGCTTCAACTGAATCGCCTGGTGCTCGCAGATCGGCTTGCCGAAGGTCTTGCGCACCTGCGAATAGGCCACCGCATCCTTGAGCGCGGCGTTCGCCACGCCCACGCCGCGCGCGGCGACGTTGATGCGCCCGAGCTCGAGGCCCCCCACGGCATGGTGAAAGCCCTTGCCCTCCGCGCCGCCGATGAGGTTCGCCGCCGGGACGCGGTAGTCCTCGAAGATCAGCTCGGCGGAGTCGATGCCCTTGTACCCGAGCTTCTCGAGCTTCTTCGAGACGCGAAAGCCCGGCCCCTTCTCGGCGAGGAACATACTCATGCCCTTGTGGCGCGGCTCGGCGTTCGGGTCGGTCTTCACCAGCAGCGCGAAGCACGAGCCCTTGATGCCGTTGGAGATCCAGGTCTTGGTGCCGTTCACCACGTAGTGATCGCCGTCGCGCACCGCGCGCGTGCGGATCGCCTGCAAGTCGGTGCCGCAGTCCGGCTCGGTGAGCGCGAGCCCGCCACGCACCTCGCCCGACGCGAACTTCGGCAGGAAGGCGCGCTTCTGCGCCTCGGTGCCGAAGCGCGCGAGGGCCGCCGCCATGATGAGGTGCGAGTTGAAGATGCCGGTGAGCGACATCCAGACTTCCGAGATGCGCGCCACGATCTTGGCGTAGGTCGCCGCCGGCAGCCCGAGCCCGCCGTACTCCTGCGGGATGGTAGCGCCGAACAGGCCGAAGGCCTTCATCTGCCCGACCATCGCCTCGGGGTACTCGTCCTTCTTCTCGAGCTCGCGCACCTTGGGGCGCACGTCGCGCTCGAGCCAGCGGGAAATCGCGTCCAGGATCTGCATTTCGTCTTGCGCGTTCATGCGTCGCCTTCCACGTCCCCGCCGCGGGACGGCTGCGATTCTACCGCGCCGAGCACGCGCAGCGCGCCCGGCAGGATGCCGATTTCGAGGCGCCGCGCGGCGCGCCACGGCAGCTCACCGTCTGCTTCGACCGGCAGCGGCGCGTCCGACTCGATGCGCACGCGCCGCGCGCGCGCGATGCGCAGCACCGGCTCGCCGACGTGCCGGCCGCTCATCAGCTTCGGCACGAGGCGCAGGATCTGCGCGCGGCTCACTTCCTCGGCGATCAGCACGTCGAGCAGCCCGTCCACGGCGCTCGCTTCGGGGCAGGCCCAGAAGCTGCCTCCGAAGCAGCGCCCGTTCATGACCGCCGTGATGGTCGAGCGCTGCGCGATCGGTGCGCCGTCGTCCAGCTGCACGCTCAGCTCGAGCGACGGGTAGCGCAGCAGCGTGCGCGCGATCGCCGTCAGGTAGCCGCCCAGCCCGGGCAACCAGCCGGGCAGCGCGCTGAAGCTTTGCGCCACGTGCGCGCCGAAGCCGACGTCCATGCCGTTGGCGAAGTAGCGCTCGCCTTCCTCCTCGTTGCGCATCACGCCGACGTCGTGCGCGCGCGCCGCGCCGCGCGCCAGCCGCTGCACCGCGTCCTGCCAGCGCGGCCGCGCCGCACCCGGCGCGCGCGGCGGCACCATCTTGGCGTAGTCGTCGCCGCTGCCGAGCGGCAGCACGCCGAGCGCCGGCCGGCGCGCCAGCGGCACGCGCATCAGGCCGTTCACCACCTCGTGCACGGTGCCGTCGCCGCCGACCGCGATCACCGCCGCATAGCCCGCGGCAGCTTCGGCGAGCTGCTCGGCCTCGCCCGGCGCGCGCGTCTGCGCCAGCTCGAAGCGCAGGCCCTCGGCCGCGAGCGCCGCGGCGACCTGCGGCCAAAGGCGCCGCGTCCGGCCGCGTCCTGCGGCCGGGTTGACGATTACCAGTGCGCCGCTCAGCGCTTCCAGTCGGGCTTGCGCTTTTCGACGAAGGCCGCGATGCCCTCGCGGCCCTCTTCGCTCGCCGCGTTGCAGGCGATCACCTCGCTCGCCAGCTTGTAGGCGCCCTCCAGCCCGGTCTCCAGCTGCTGGTAGAACAGGCGCTTGCCGGAGGCGACCGCGCCCTGCGGCTTGGCGACGATCACGCGCGCGAGCCTCTCGACCTCGGCGTCGAGCTCCGCAGGTGGCACGACGCGGTTCACCAGGCCGTAGGTCTTTGCCGTGTGCGCGTCGACGAACTCGCCGGTGAGCAGCATCTCCATCGCCTGCTTGCGACCGACGTTGCGCGCGAGCGCCACGCTCGGCGTCGAGCAGAACAAGCCGAAGTTGACCCCGCTCACCGCGAACTTTGCGCTCTCGGCGGCAACCGCCAGGTCGCACTGCGCGACCAGTTGGCAGCCGGCCGCGGTGGCGGTCGCGTGCACCTTGGCGATCACCGGCTGCGGCAGCGAGACGAGCGACACCATCACCTTGCTGCACTTGCGGAACAGCGCCTCGATCCTCTCCTGCGTGCCGAGCGCGCCGATTTCCTTCAGGTCGTGCCCGGCGCAGAAGCCGCGGCCGCGCGCCGCGAGCACCACGACGCGCACCGAAGCGTCCCGCGCCAGCGCGTCGAGCGCGCCCTGGATCTCGTCCAGCATCGCGCCCGAGAGCGCGTTGAACTGCTCGGGGCGGTTAAGCGTGAGGGTGGCGACGCCGTCGCGGTCCTCGCGCAGGAGGATCGGCTCGGCGGACTGGGGTACGGCGCTCATGGGGCCTCCTTTACTCGATGGCTGACGCCGACTTCGCATGCTGGCGCAGCACGAATTTCTGGATCTTGCCGGTCGAGGTCTTCGGCAGCTCGCCGAACACCACCGCGCGCGGCGCCTTGAACTTCGCCATGCGCTCGCGGCAGAACTCGACGATCTCCTTGTCGCTCGCCTTCGCGCCGGGCTTGAGCTCGACGAAGGCGCAGGGCGTCTCGCCCCACTTCGCGTCGGGCATCGCGACCACCGCCGCGGCGAGCACCGCCGGGTGGCGGTACAGCACGTCCTCCACCTCGAGCGAGGAGATGTTCTCGCCGCCGGAGATGATGATGTCCTTGGAGCGGTCCTTGATCTTGATGTAGCCGTCGGGCTGCATCACCGCGAGGTCGCCCGAGTGGAACCACCCTGCCGCGAACGCCTCGGCGCTCGCCTTGGAATTCTTCAGATAGCCCTTCATGGTGATGTTGCCGCGGAACATGATCTCGCCCATGGTCTCGCCGTCTGCCGGCACCGGCTGCATCGTCTCCGGGTCCATCACCGTGAGCCCTTCCTCGACCGTGTAGCGCACGCCCTGGCGACCGTTCAGGCGCACCTGCTCGTCGAGCGGCAGGCTCTGCCACTCGGGCTGCTTGGCGCACACCGTCGCCGGACCGTAGGTCTCGGTCAGGCCGTACACGTGCGTGATCGAGAACCCCATCTTCTCCATGCCCTCGATCACTGTCGCGGGCGGCGCGGCGCCCGCCACCATCGCGTTCACCTTCCAGTCGATGCCGCGCTTCAGCGCATCCGGCGCGTTGATCAGCGTCTGGTGCACGATCGGCGCGCCGCAGTAATGCGTCACGCGGTGCTGGCGGATGAGGCCGAATATTTTTTCAGCCTCAACTTTTCTAAGACAAACGCTCGTCCCGGCGTTGGCCGCCATCGTCCAGGGAAAGCACCAGCCGTTGCAGTGGAACATCGGCAGCGTCCACAGGTACACCGAATGCTGCGGCATGCCCCACACCAGGATGTTGCCGACGCCGTTCAGGTAGGCGCCGCGGTGGTGGTAGACCACGCCTTTCGGGTTGCCGGTGGTGCCCGAGGTGTAGTTGAGCGAGATCGCCTGCCATTCGTCGGCCGGCCAGAGCCATTTCCAGTCGGGATCGCCCTCGGCGAGCAGCGCCTCGTAGCTCGCCCTGCCGAGCCGCTTGCCTGGCCCCTCGTACAGCGCGTCCTCGACGTCGATCACCTCGAGCGGGCGCCCGAGCTTCGCCAGCGCCGCCTCGATGGTGGCCGAGAATTCCTTGTCGACGAGCAGCGCCTTCGCGCCGCCGTGCGCGAGCATGAACGCGATCGCCTCGGCGTCGAGCCGCGTGTTGAGCGTGTTCAGCACCGCGCCGGTCATCGGCACGCCGAAGTGCGCTTCGTACATCTCGGGCGTGTTGGCGAGCATCGCGGCCACGGTGTCGCCCGGCCCGATGCCGCGCCTGGCGAGCGCCGAGCCCAGGCGCCGGGCGCGCGCGTAGGTTTCCTTCCACGTATAGCGCCGCTCGCCGTGGACCACCGAGACGCCATCCGGATAGACGTAGGCGGCACGTTCGATGAACGACAGCGGCGTGAGCGGCGCGTAGTTGGCGGGGTTCTTGTCGAGATCCTGCTCGTAGGGATTCTGCGTCGCGCTCATGGCGTAAAGTATAGCTCTGCATGGCGGCCGTACACGACATCCTGAAGCGCGACATCAGGGCCCTGGCGTTCGACCAGTACGGCACCATCGTCGACATGCAAAAAGGCCTCACCGAGGTCGTCACCCCGTTCCTGAAAGGCAAGGGCTGGGCCGGCAAGCCGGACAGCTTCGTCACCTGGTGGCGGCGCACGCATTTCGAGAACTCGATGATCGACGCGCTGTGCGCCCGCGGCCACACCCCGTACCGGGAGATCGGGCAGCGCGCGGTGTCCTACGTCATGGACCGCTGCGGCATCCGCCACACCCAGGACGAGGTGCGCGCCCTCGTCGCCGAAATCGAGCGCCTGAAGCCCTTCCCCGACGTTGTCGCGGCGCTAGGGCGGCTCAGGGCGCACGGCTACAAGCTCGCGATCCTGTCGAACGGCGACCGCGACATGCTCACGGCCGCCGCGCCGCACATCGGCTTTGCCTTCGACCACGTGATCTCGGTGCAGGAAGCCGGCACCTTCAAGCCGCACTGGAAGACCTACGCCAAGGCCGAGGAGATCATCGGCGACGAGCGCTCGAGCATCCTGTTCGTCGCCAACCACGCCTTCGACTGCATCGGCGCGAAGTCCTACGGCATGCGCACCGCCTTCATCGACCGCAGGAAGCGTCCGTTCGGCGAGACGCCGCACCAGCCCGATCTCGTCGTCGCCGACTTCGCCGAGCTGGCGGCGGCGCTCACTTGAAACGGGCCCCCTAGAGGAGGAGAGCTCGATATGAAGTCCATCGCACTCGTCGGCTTCTTGCTCGCAGTCTTCCCCGCGCTCGCGACCGCGGATGCTCTCGCCGGGAAGAAGAAATCCGAGCTGTGTGTGCTCTGCCACTTCGCCAGGAACGACGGGGACATGAAATTCATACCTGTACTCGAAGGGCAGCCGCGCGAGTACTTCGTCACGCAGATCAAGGCGTTCCAGACAAAGCTGCGAACAAACGCAATCATGGAGCAGAATGCAGCGAACCTGACGACAGCCGACGCGCAGGACGTCGCCGATTACTTCGCCGCGCAAAAGCCCGCCAGGTCTCCTTCGCTTGATGCGAGCCTTGTCGACGCCGGAGTCGTCAAGCTGCACGAACTGCATTGCGGCACGTGTCATCTGCCGAGCTACTCGGGCCAGCGAGAAGCGGCGCGGCTCGCAGGCCAGAATCCTAAGTACACGGCCTGGGCGCTGCACATGATCGCGTTTGGCAATCGACGCCATCCTGCCGAAGCGGCGTCGGAACTGAAGTCTCTCACCAACGACGACATCGATCACATCGCGCACGCCTTGGCCAGCATGTGACCGGGAAATGAGCCCGGGAATCCAATACGCGCTCGGCGCGATGCTGCTGTTCGGAGTCGGCGACCTGATCTACAAGCGGGGCGCTGCGGCCGGCGCGCTGCCGCACCAGTTTCTCATGGTGCAGTCCTGGGTGTTCCTGCCGACCGTCACCGGCTATGCGCTGCTCACCGGCTCGCTGCACTTCGTCCCGGGGACTCTGTGGGGCGCGCTCGTCGGCGTGTTCGTGCTGACCGGCTTCTATAATTTCGCGCACAGTCTGAAATCCGGGCCGGTCAGCGTCAACGCGCCGGTGTTCCGCCTCAGCTTCGTCATCACCGCGGGCCTAGCCGTCGCGCTCCTGGGCGAACCGCTCACGTCGCTCAAGCTGGCGGGCATCGGGCTCGCGCTTGCCGCGGCCTGGTTGCTGCTGGGTGCCCGGACGGGCAACGACGCCGCGCGGCGCGAGAGTACTTCCTCGCTCGCGCGCGTGCTGATAGCTACCGCCGCCGTTGGCGTCGGCAACGTGGTCTACAAGTACGGCCTGCGGGCAGGAGCGACGCCGGCGTCGCTCATCGTGGCGCAGGCCGCCGTTGTCGTGAGCTGCGCGACCACCTTCGTCTACGCCGTGGACCGCCGCATCCGGCCCTCGCGCGCGGCGCTGCGCTACGCGCCGATGGCGGCGGTCGCGCTCGCCCTCGCCTTTTGCGCCATGGTCGAGAGCCTGGCGCGTGCCGACGCGAGCGTCGTGGTGCCCGTGGCGCAGATGGGCTTCGTCGTCACGTCGCTGTACGGCTTTCTTTTCCTGCGCGAGCCGTTTTCCGCACGCAAGGCTGCGGGGCTGGTAGCGGCGATCGCCGCCCTGGCGAGCCTCGCCCACGGCTAGCCGCGGCGCCAGACTATGCCCTTCTTCGCCTCTTTCTCCATCCGGTCGAGATATTTCTCGTGCGCCGCGGCCTCTTCGGGAGCGGCGCGCAGCACGACGAGCTTCGAGACGTCAAGGCGCGCCGCGGCCTCGGCGGCCGCCGCCGGGTCCTCGAGGTCCATCGCCAGGCTGTCCTGGCCGCGAGTCATCGCGAGGTAGACCTCGGCGAGCAGGCGCGCGTCGAGCAGCGCGCCGTGCAGCGTGCGGTGCGCGTTGTCCACGCCGTAGCGCTCGCATAGCGCGTCGAGCGAATTGCGCTTGCCAGGGTGCAGCTCGCGCGCGATGGCGAGCGTGTCGGTGACGCCCGCGGCGTGCTCGGCAAGCTTGCCGAGCCCGGCGAACGCCAGCTCCTGGTCGAGGAACTCGACGTCGAAGCCCGCGTTGTGGATCACCAGCTCGGCGCCGCGCAGGTACTCGAGAAAGTCCTGCGCCACCTCGGAAAAGCGCGGCTTGTCTGAAAGAAACTCGCGCGTCAGGCCGTGCACCTTGGCCGCGCCCTCCTCGATGTCGCGCTCGGGATTCAGATAGGTGTGGAAGTTGCGGTCGGTGACGCGCCGGCTGAGCAGCTCGACGCAGCCGATCTCGATCACGCGGTCGCCGAGCTTCGCGTTCAGCCCCGTCGTCTCGGTGTCGAGCACGATCAGCCGGTCGGCCACCGCTAGCCTCCGATCGCCCTGTTGGCGAGCGCGTCTGCGCGCTCGTTCTCCGGGTGCCCGGCGTGCCCGCGCACCCAGTGCCACTCGATGTCGTGCCCGCCGGCGAGCTCGTCCAGCCGACGCCACAGGTCCTCGTTCTTGACCGGCTTCTTATCCGCGGTGCGCCAGCCGCGTCGCTTCCAGTCGTGGATCCACTGCGAGATTCCCTTCTGGACGTACTGCGAGTCGGTGTACAGGCGCACCTTGCAGCGGCGCTTTAGCGCCTCGAGAGCGCGGATCACCGCGGTCAGCTCCATGCGGTTGTTGGTGGTCTCGCGCTCGCCGCCGAAGAGCTCCTTTTCGGCGCCGCCCGCGCGCAGCAGCACGCCCCAGCCGCCGGGGCCGGGATTGCCCTTGCAGGCGCCGTCGGCGTAGATCTCGACCACCTCGCTACTCATGGCGGTGCAACTCGTGCTGCCCGTGCTGCGTGACCGGCGCGGCGACCGCGCGCCGGCGCGCGCGCTCGCGCCGCCACGCCGGGGTCACCACGCGCGTACCGGCGACGCGCTTCACCGCGCGCACGACGTACACACCGCCGAGGATCGGCCACCAGCGCGCCCCGGCCTTCTCCATGAACTCGAAGCGCGCCAGCCACTTCGGCTGGCGGAACGGCGGCGCATAGCAGCCGAACGCACCGCCGTTCAGCTCGAAGCCGAGCAAGCGCAGCCAGTCGCGCAGCCGCAGCAGGCTGATGAAGCGCGCGTCCCAGGGCGCGCTTGGGCAGCGCCCGGAAAACGCCCGCCGGACGCGCCACAGCGACATCGGATTGAAGCCCGACACGACGAGCTGCCCCTCGGGCATCAGCACGCGCTCGGCCTCGCGCAGCACCTGGTGCGGATCGTTGTGCGTCTCGAGCACGTGCGGCAGGGCGACGAGGTCCACGCTCTGCGAGGCGAGCGGCAGCTGCAGCGGGTCGGCCGCGAGCGCGCCGCCGGGCTCGAGCGCCAGCGTGAAGCGGAACGGGATGCGGTTCTGGCGCAGGAAGTCGGTCTCGGGCAGGCCCGCCTGCACCGCGCGGAAGCCGAACACGTCGTCCACCGCGTTGTCGAACTGCGCAAGCTCCCAGTCCAGGACGTAACGGCCCTGCGACGTGACAAACCACTCAGATAACGAGGAGCGGACCCCGTTATACTTGGGCGGGCTCTCAGGTACGAAGGACTGCCGATCCATGCTGGAGATCGTTCCGGTCAAGGCATTCAAGGACAACTACATCTGGACCTTGCGCGACGCAAGCCACGCTGCGGTCGTCGACCCGGGCGATGCGGCTCCCGTGAAGGAGTACCTCGCGCGGGAGAAGCTGCGGCTGGTCGCGATCCTCGCGACGCACCACCATCCGGATCACGTCGGCGGCGTCGCCGCGCTGCTCGAGGAACGGCACGTGCCCGTCTACGGGCCGAAGAACGAGCCGATCCCGACGCTCACGCATCCGGTTTCCGAGGGCGACACCGTGCGCATTGCGGAGCTTGGCGTAAGCTTCAAGGTGCTCGACATCCCGGGTCACACGCGCGCGCACGTGGCTTATTATGGCGCGGATTCTCTGTTCTGTGGCGACACGCTGTTCGCCTGCGGCTGCGGGCGCGTGTTCGAAGGTACGCCCGAGCAGATGTATGCGTCGCTCGCCAAGCTCGCCGCGCTGCCCGACCAGACCAAGGTCTACTGCGGCCACGAGTACACGCTCGCGAACATCGGCTTCGCGAGAAAGGTCGATCCGGACAACGCCGCACTCGCCGCGCTCGAGACGCGCGCGCGCCGCCTGCGCGAGGCGGGTCGGCCGACGCTGCCGACGACCCTCGGCGAGGAGCGCGCCGCCAACCCCTTCCTGCGCTGCCTCGAGCCCGCGGTCATCGACTCGGCCAACAAGTATCTCGGCGCGCGCGTCGCGGACCCGGTGCGGGTATTCGCGGCGATCAGGGAGTGGAAGAACCGATCGTGAGGGCGGCGGCCGCAGCCCTGCGCGGCGCAACCTGCGTGTTGGCGCTTGCGCTGCTCGCGGCCTGCGCCACGCCGAGCGCGCCGCCTGAGCAGGCATCGCCGCCGCCGGTGTTGAAATCCCAGGCCGGCACCTCGATCGCGATGGCCGAGGAGCACGCAGCGCGCGCCGAGGCGATCGAGCGCGTGCTCGACCGGCCGCTAGACGCCTCGCAACTTCCGCCCTTCGACGGCGCGCACCAGACGGTGCCCGCAGGGTCGCGCGACCTGCCGATCATCGATCTGACCGTGCCGCCCGACGACCTGTGGCAGCGCATCCGCCGCGGCTTCGCCATCCCGAACATCGACGACCCCCTGGTGCAGCGGAACATGGCGTATTACGTGGGTCGCCCTGAATACCTGCAGCGCATGTTCGAGCGCAGCAGGCTGTACCTGTACCACATCGTCGACGAGCTGGAGAAGCGCGGCATGCCGACCGAGCTCGCGCTGCTGCCGATGGTGGAGAGCGCCTACAACCCCATGGCCTACTCGCGCGCGCACGCCTCCGGCCTGTGGCAGTTCATCCCGCCGACCGGCAGGCGCTACAGCCTGGAGCAGAACTGGTGGTACGACGCGCGACGCGACATCGTCGCCTCGACCAGCGCGGCGCTCGACCATCTGCAGGACCTGTACGATCACTACGGCGACTGGCAGCTGGCGCTCGCAGCCTACAACTGGGGCCAGAACGGCGTGGACCGGGCGATCGCCCAGGCCAAGGCTAGAGGCAAGCCGACGGACTTCCTCCACCTGAAGATGCCCCGCGAGACGCGCAACTACCTGCCCAAGCTGCAGGCGCTGAAGAACATCGTCTCCGATCCGAAGCCCTTCGGCATCGCGCTCGACCCGATTCCGAACCGCCCCTACTTCACCACGGTCGACGGCATGGGCGCGATCGACGTGCAGCTGGCGGCGAAGCTGGCCGAGATGCCGGTCGACGACTTCATCGCGCTCAACCCGGGATTCAACCGGCCGCTCATTCCCGGCTCGAGCGACGCGCGCATCGTGCTGCCCGCGGACAAGGTCGACGTGTTCCACGCCAACCTGGAGAACTACGACCAGGACCGCCTGGTGTCGTGGAAGGTCTACCACCCCGCGCGCGGCGAGAGCCTTGCCGAGATCGCGCGCAAGTTCCGCGTCCCGGTGGTCGAGCTGCGCCGCGTGAACGGCATCCGTTCGCCTTACGCGCACGCGCCTGCGCTGCTCGTCGTGCCGACCGACGGCCACGCCGCGGCCGAGATCGAGAAGCTGCCGATCATGTACGCGCCGCCGATTCCCTCCGGCGGCCAGGTGCACGTCGTCAGGTCGGGAGAGAGCCTGTGGAGCATCTCGCGGCGCTACGGCGTCACCGTCGCCGAGCTGCGCCGCTGGAACAATAACGTGAGCACGCTGCACCCCGGCCAGCGGCTTGTAGTGTTCCCCGCTGTACGGCACGTTTCATATAAGCAAAAAAGCAAATATTCAACGAAATAAGCATGATTTCCTAGAAACAAGCTTACGTGCTCGCGCCGCTGCCGTATAGCACGCAGGCGACGCCGCGCGTCGGCGACAAGCGGACTGTCTCGGGGTAGGCGCGCGTGCACTCGGCGCGCGCGCGCGGGCAGCGCGGCTGGAAATGGCAGCCGGCGGGCGGAAGCGCGGGCGAAGGCAGCTCGCCGGCAAGGCGGATGAGCTCGCGGCCGCCTTCGATCACCGGAACGGCCGACAGCAGCGCCTGCGTATAGGGGTGCTTCGGGTCGCCGAGCACCTCCTCCACCGTGCCGCGCTCGACGATGCGCCCGAGGTACATCACCGCCACCTCGTGCGCCAGGTACTCGACCACCGCCAGGTTGTGCGTGATGAAGAGGTAGGCGAGCCCGAGCCGCTCCTGCAGCGAGCCGAGCAGGTTGAGGATCTGCGCCTGCACCGAGACGTCGAGCGCGCTCGTCGGCTCGTCGCACACGATGAGCCGCGGGTGCACCGCGAGCGAGCGCGCGATCGCGATGCGCTGGCGCTGCCCGCCGGAGAACTCGTGCGGATAGCGATCCCTGGCGCGCGCGGGCAGCCCGACCTGCGCGAGCAGCTCGTCGACGCGCCGCTCGCGCTCGGCGTCGTCGCGCCCGACGCCCAGGCTGCGCATGCCCTCGGCGATCGCGTCGACCACGCGCATGCGAGGGTCGAGCGAGGCGTACGGATCCTGGAAGATGATCTGCAGCCTGCTGCGCCAGGGGCGCAGCTCGGCGCGCGACAGGCGCGTGAGCTCGACGCCCTCGGAGACGACGCTTCCCGCGGTCGGCGGAATGAGCTGCAGCAACGCCTTGCCGGCGGTGGTCTTGCCGCAGCCCGACTCGCCTACCAGCGCGAGCGTGCGGCCCTCGTGGATCGCGAGCGAGACGCCGTCCACCGCGCGTACCACGCCGATCACGCGGCGCAGCGGTCCGTGGCGGATCGGGAAGTGCACTTTCAGGTCGCGCACCTCGAGCAGCACTCTGGCCGCCGCGAGGCCCGCGCTCGCGCCGGCGAGCGTGCCCTCCGGCGCGGGACGCGGCGCCTCGGGTCCGCTCTCGCGCAGGTGGCAGCGCGCCCGGTGACCGTTGGGCAGCGTAACGAGCTTCGGCTCCTCGCGCCGGCAGCGCTCGAAGACGCGCTCGCAGCGCTCGGCGAAGCGGCAGCCGCGGAACGCCGCCGTGATCGGCGGCACCTGCCCCGGGATGAGCGCCAGCCCGCGCCCGCGCCGCTGCGGCGAGGGCAGCGACTCGAACAGCTTCTGCGAATAAGGATGCTGCGGCGCGCGGAAGAACTCCTCGCGCGCCGCCGTCTCGACGATCTCGCCCGCGTACATGACCGCGACGCGGTCTGCGGCCTGCCACACCACGCCCAGGTCGTGCGTGATGAGCAGCATCGCGGTGCCGTGCTCGGCGCGCAGCCTCGCGAGCAGCTCGAGGATCTGCGCCTGGATGGTAACGTCGAGCGCCGTGGTCGGCTCGTCGGCGATGAGCACCTCGGGCTCGGCGGCGAGCGCGGCGGCGATCATGGCGCGCTGCTTGAGCCCGCCCGAGAGCTGGAACGGATACTCGTGCAGGCGGCGGGCGCCGTCCGGGATGCCCACGTCCTCGAGCAGCTCGAGCGCGCGTTTCTCGGCCGCCGCGCCGCGCAGCGCAGTATGGCGCTCGATCACCTCGGTCACCTGACGCCCGATGGTGAGCACCGGGTTGAGAGACGTGGCGGGCTCCTGGAAGATCATCGACACGCGCCGCCCGCGCACCGCGCGCATCGCCGCCTCGGGCAGCGCAAGCAGGTCGCACCCCTCCAGCAGCACGCGCCCGCCGGCGATCGTCGCCGCCTCGGGCAGCAGGCGCATGATCGTCAGCGCGGTCATCGACTTGCCGCAGCCCGACTCGCCCACCAGCGCGAGACACTCGCCCCTGCGCAGCTCGAGGTCGACGCCGTCGATGCAGTGCGTCGGCCCGTGCGGCGAGTCGAGCCGCGTCCTCAACTCCTGCACCGAAAGGAGCACGTCGTTCATTGGACGCGCACCCGCGGGTCGAAGCCGTCGCGCACCGCGTCGGCGAACAAGTTGGCCGCCAGCACCAGCACGAACATGAAGCAGAATGCCGAGGCGAGCGACCACCACACCATCGGCTCGCGCGCCATCTCGAGGCGCGCGCCGTTGATCATGGTGCCGAAGCTGGTGGTCGAGGGGTCGACTCCGACGCCGACGTAGGACAGCACCGCCTCGGCGAGCACCAGGCTGGAGAATTCGGTCACCATCGTGATGATCACGATGTGCACGACGTTCGGCACCAGGTGGCGCAGCAGGATGCGGCCGTGCGGAACGCCGAAAGCATGCGCGGCCTGCACGAACTCGAGCTCGGAGAGCTTGAGCGCCTCGCCTCGCAGCAGCCGCGCGAGACCCGTCCAGTAGGTCAGGCCGAGGATCGCGCACAGGAAAAGCAGCCGCAGGTCGGCGCGCTGCGCCGTGGTCGGAAACAGCGCCGCGTGGCTGTCGATGTACACCTGGACCATCAATACGGCGGCCGCGATCAGCAGCACGCTCGGGATCGAGTTGATGGTGGTGTAGACGTACTGGATCGCGTCGTCCACGCGGCCCCTGAAGTAGCCGGCCGTGACACCCAGGCCGAGGCCGAGCGGCAGCACCACGAGCGTGGTCAGCGTGCCGATGATCAGGCTGGTGCGGATCGACTTGAGCACCTGGTAGAAGACGTCCTGTCCGACCTTGTCGGTGCCGAGCACGTGGTACCAGTTGGACAGCGCGAGCAGCGGCACGATCACCGCCAGCACCGCGCCGAGCGTCGCCCAGGCCGCGCCCCAGTGCACCGCGCGGTAGCGCCGCGCCGCGGGGCGCAGCGCGAGGCCGGCCGCGCCCCACAGCGCCGCGGCACCGAGCAGGGAGAGCAGGCCGCGCCAGGCGATGTCCGCGCCGCGATCGGCCTCGCTTGCGAGCTGCGCGCCGCCGTAGCGCAGCCGCGGATACTCGCGCACGGTGCGGCCGCCCGGCAGCTCGACCAGCTCCTTGGTGAACAGCCGCGTGGCGAACGGCGCCGAGTAGGTCTTCTCCGTGTGCTCGTACAGGTGCGGCAGCGCGAGGTCGAGCAGCGACAGCACGTGCCCTGAGTACGCCGTGGCGGTGCCGGGCTCCTGGCGCTCGAGGCGCGGGCGGAAGTGCACCGAGTCCATCAGCGCGACGAGCACGTAGCACGCCAGCACCACGCCGGTGACGGCGGCGGCGCGGCTGCGAAGCACGCGCGCCCACGGAGCGGCGAGATGCGGCTTGCGGCTGCAGCGCCAGCCGTAGGCGGCGACCGCCGCGACCAGCAGCCAGAGCAGCACGTCGGTCCACAGCGGTACAAGGAGGAATCCCATGCTCATTGCAGCCGAATACGCGGATCGACCAGCGTGTAGGAGATGTCGGTCAGCAGCAGGCCGACGATGTACAGCACCGAGCCGATGAACACCATCGAGCGCACGACCGCGAAGTCCTGCGCCTGGATCGCGTCGATGGTGTAGCCGCCCAGTCCGGGTATGCCGAAGAAGGATTCCGTCAGCAGGCTGCCCATGAACAGCAGCGGAATGGCGACCACGCACCGGGTGAGGATCGGGATGAGCGCGTTGCGCAGCACGTGGTGGAACATGACTGCTGTCTCGGACAAGCCCTTGGCGCGCGCGGTGCGCACGTAGTCCTTGCCCGCCTCCTCGAGGAACAGCGTGCGGTACAGGCGGCTGCCCGCGCCGATGCCGCTCAGCGCGCCGATGATCACCGGCAGGACCAGGAACTTGACCGCGTGCAGGCCGTGGTCGTAGCCCGAGATCGGCACGAGGTGCAGCAGCTTGGACACGAGGTACTGGCCGCCGATGATGTAGAACAGCATGGATATCGACATCATGGCGACGGCCAGCACGACGCCGCTGAAGTCGATGTAGGTGGCGCGGAAGAACGCCATCAGCAGCGCGAAGCTCACGCTCACCAGCAGTCCGACCAGGAACACCGGCGCCGCGATCGCCAGGCTCGGCCACATGCGCTTGCGGATCTCGGCGCCGATGTTGCGCCCGTCCTCGGCGGCGCCGAAGTCGAACGCGAACAGGCGCACCGACTTGCGGTAGAAGGTGGTATCGGTGAGCTTGGCTGCGCCCGCCGCGCGCGCGTTCCACAGGAGCGGCTTGTCGTAGCCGTGCTCGGCTTTCCACAGGTCGATCGCCTCGGGCGTGACGCGCTTGGTGCCGAGCTGCATGCGCGCCATGTCGTCCGGCGTGTTGACGACGAAGAACAGGGTGAAGGTGATCAGGTTGACCCCGATCAGGATCGGGATCGCGTACAGCACGCGGCGAACGACGTAGCCGAGCATGCTAGGCGGCGCGCCGCGCGGCCATGCGCTCGCGCCGGCGGTAGGCGAGGACCGCGGGCAGCGCCGCGGCGACGAGGGCGAGCAGGGCCAGGCCGAGCGGCCAGAGCACCGGCCTGTTCCATTGCCGCCGCAGCGCGGCGCGCGTCGCCGGGTCGAGGCGCAGGTACTTGAGATTGTTGCGCGCCATCGTGTTCGGCTTCAGGTTCGACAGCCAGGAGTGGTAGAGCAGGTAGTCCTTCGGATAGAAGCCCCAGATCCAGGGCGCGTCGCGCCGCAGGATCTCGACCATGCGGTCGATGATGCGCTGGCGCTCGGGGGTATTTGGCATGTCCTTCATCTCCCGGAACAGCGCGTCGAACTCGGGGTTCTCGTAGTTGGCGGAGTTCTCGCCCTGGTGCTTGACGCGCCCCTGCGGCCCGTAGAGCAGGAACATGAAATTCTCCGGGTCGGGGTAGTCGGCGTTCCAGCCCAGGATGAAGATCTGCTCGTTGCCCTTGCGCAACTTCTCGCGAAAGCGGTTCCAGTCCGTCTCGCGCACTTCGAGCTGGATAGAAAGCGCGGCGAACTGCTTGCGCCACCAGTCCAGCCGCGCCTTGTCGCCCGGCCCACGCGCCACGGTGTCCAGGTACAGCACCAGCGGCTTGCCGGTTTTCGCGTCGCGCCCGTCGGGGTAGCCCGCCTCCGCGAGCAGCTTGCGCGCCTCGGCGATCGGCCGGCGGCGCGCCGCGCCGTCGCGCCACAGGTGCGTCACCGGGTCGATCCCCGCCTCG
The DNA here is from genome assembly GCA_963739205.1 of uncultured Pseudomonadota bacterium. Classification (GTDB taxonomy): domain Bacteria; phylum Pseudomonadota; class Gammaproteobacteria; order Burkholderiales; family SG8-39; genus DAHVFK01. The sequence goes on from CAVTZJ010000005.1 coordinate 653,053, forward strand.
CCTTCGCGTGCGCCGAAGATCCCGGGCGGCAGCGGGCCGTTCGCGACGACGCCGCGCCCGTTGGCGAAGATCGACAGGAACTCCTCCATGTCGACGGCGATCGAGATCGCCTGCCGCAGCTTGCGCGCACGCTCGGCGGCCGCGCCGCCCTGCTCTCCGCCGACAACCGGATCGAGCCAGTTGAAGCCGCCGTAGATGATGGTGGTGGCGACCGAGGTGCTCAAGCGGATGCCGTTCCGCTCCATATCGGGAGTGAGCGTCGCGTCGCCCGCGACCGACATCTGCACCGCCTGGTCGAAATTGTCCGAGGCGATCGCCGAGCTGTCGTAATAGCCCTGCAGGAACTTGTTCCAGTACGGGATGCTCTCCTTCTCGCGGCTGTACACCGCCCGGTCGATGAACGGCATCGTCTTGCCCGCGTCGGCGAGCAGCCCGGCGGCGCGGTCGCCGGGCGCCCCGTGCGAGGGATAGGGCTCGCCGTGGAAATTGGGATTGCGCTCGAGCACGATGCGCAGATTCGGGTCGTATTCGGTCAGCATGTACGGCCCGGTGCCCACCGGCCACCAGTCGAGGCTGAAGTTCTTCTCCGCCATGCCCGGCTGGCTGAAGAACTTGTCTGCCTCCCAGGGCAGCGGTGCGAAGAACGGCATCGCCAGCCAGTACAGGAACTGGGGATAGCGGCCCTTGAGCTTCACGCGGAAGCTGTGCGCGTCGACGCGCTCGACGCCGGCGAGCGGCTCGTCGCGCAGGTCGAGCCATTCCGCGCCGCGCCCCTGCCTGATCATTTCGTCGTTGCGCTTGCGCAGTCGCTCGGCGAGATCGGCGAGGCCGACGATGTACTCAGACATCAGGCCGTAGATCGGGCAGTGCAGCCGCGGGTTGGCGAGGCGCTTGATCTCGTAGATGTAGTCGTCGGCGGTGAGCTCGCGCGTCCCGCGCTCGGGCAGCGCGTAGGGGCTCGCGAGGCTGGCGATGCGCCGCCGCGAGAGATCCTGGTAGAGGAACGCGCCCGCCGCGTCGCGCGCGAACGCCGGGTGCGGCTGGAACAGGATGCCCGGCTTGATGCGCACCTCGTACACGCTGAAGGCGAGCGCCGGGCTCGACTCGGGCACGGGCCTGCCCTGCGCGTCCTCGTAGCTCACGCGCGGCATCTCGGCGGCGGTGAGCGGCACCAGTCGGTACGGCCGCTCGAGATAGTGGTACTGCAGCGGCGGCTCGTACACCTGCTGCGTGAAGCGCCCCTCGTCCTCGGCGTAGGACACGGCGGGATCGAGGTGCTTCGGACGCTCGACGAATGCCGAGTAGAAGATGTTCTTGGCGGCGTCGGCCGCGGGATAGGGGTCGTTCCACAACTTGCCGCAGCCCGTGGCGAGCAACAGGGCCGCCAGGCCCGCCGTGGATCGCAGGAAACCCCTCATGGCGGAAGTGTAGCGGATGGGGGTGCGGGGGCCTTCGCTATAATCGCGGACCTTACACCGACGCCCAGGACACATGGCCCTCCTCGCAGGCAAGAAGATCCTCGTCACTGGCCTGCTCAGCAACCGCTCGATCGCCTACGGCATCGCCGCCGCGGCGCGTCGCGAGGGGGCCGAGCTCGCCTTCAGCTACGCCGGCGGCGAGCGCTTCCGCGAGCGCGTCGGCGAGCTGGCGCGCGATTTCGGCTCCGAGCTGGTGCTGCCCTGCGACGTGACGAGCGACGAGGAGATCGATGCGCTGTTCGCGCAGCTCGGCGAGCGCTGGGACGGGCTGGACGGCCTGGTGCACGCGATCGCGTTCGCGCCGCGCGAGGCGATCGCCGGCGAGCTGCTCGACGGCCTGTCGCGCGAGGCCTTCCGCCAGGCGCACGACATCTCGGCCTACAGCTTCCCCGCGCTCGCCAAGGCGGCGCTGCCGCTCATGCGCGGCCGGCGCGCGGCGCTCCTCACGCTGAGCTACCTCGGCGCGGAGCGCGTGGTGCCGCACTACAACGTCATGGGTCTCGCCAAGGCGAGCCTCGAGGCCTCCGTGCGCTACCTCGCCTCCAACCTCGGCGCGCTGGGCATTCGCGTGAACGGGATCTCGGCGGGTCCGATCAAGACGCTCGCCGCGAGCGGCATCGCGGGCTTTTCCAAGATCCTCAGGTTCGTCGAGCAGCATGCGCCGCTCAAGCGCAACGTCACCATCGAGGACGTCGGCAACGCCGCGGCGTTCCTGCTGTCGGACCTCGCGGCCGGCATCACCGGGGAGGTGGTGCACGTCGACGCGGGCTTCAGCCGCGTGGTCGGCGGCATGGCGGGCGGCGAGTAGGACGCCCCGCCGCGCTCATTGCTGCTGCTGGGGCAGCAGCAGCTTCTCGTTGATCGTGACGTCGGTGTCGGCGCGCAGGCTCTTCAGGTAGGAACCAAAATCCGTCGCGCCTTCCAGGCGCTCGGCGCGCTCGAGGTCGGCCTGCTGCTGCGCCTCGCTCTTCTGCGCGGGCTCGGTCACCTTCGAGATGCGGTAGATCGCGTAGCCCTGGTCGCCCGCCGGCGCGCCGACGTAGGCCGGCAGCTTCGCCACGTCCGCCGACACGATCAGGCGCAGGGTGTCCTCGGACAGGCCGCCGGGCGCGCTGCGCGACACGTCCTGCGCGCTGCCCCAGGTGAGGCCCGTGCCCTCGCCCTTGCGCAGCTGTGCGAGACGCGTCTCGCCGTCTTTGGCCGCGAGCGCGGCGGCCGCGCTGCGGCGCAGCTTCTGCTCGATCTGCGCCTTGACGTCCTCGTACTTGCGCAGCGACGCCGCCTGGTGCTCGAGCACGCGCGCCGCCACCAGCCTGTCCTCGCCGACGTCGATCGCGTCGCTATTGCGCTTGTTGCGGATCGCATCGTCGGAGAACAGCGCGGCCAGGACGCGCTTGTTGTCGAGCGGCGCCGGCGCCTTGTTGCGTTCGATCCAGTCGGTGGTCTGCAGCTGCAGCTTGTAGCGCTTGGCCACCGGCTCCAGGCTGTCGGCCTGCTCGTACACCATGTTGGTGAAGCCGTCGGCGTCCTGGTCGAAGAGCTGCGCGCCCTTGCGCTTCCGGAGCTCGGCCACCAGCTGCGCGCGCACGTCGGCGAGCGGCCGCACCCTGGCCGGCACGATGCCCGTGAGCTCGATGATGTGGTAGCCGAAGTCGCTCTTGACCACGCCGCTGATGTCGCCCACCTTCGCGAGGCCGAACGCCGCGTCCTCGAAGGGCTTGACCATCATGCCGCGACTGAACAGCCCGAGGTCGCCGCCCTTCTGCGCCGAGCCCGGGTCCTGCGAGTACTTCTTCGCCAGCTCGGCGAAGCGCTGCGGGGCCTTGCGCACCTCGGCAAGGATCTCCTCGGCCTTCTTGCGTGCGGCCTCGCGCTGCGCTTCGGTCGCGTTTTGCGGCACGGCAATCAGGATGTGGCTCGCGCGCCGCGACTCCGGAACCTGGTACTGGCTGGAACGCGAGTCGTACAGCTTCTGCACCTCGGCATCCGTCACCGGTTCGCCCTGCCCGAGCGCCGCGCCCGACAGCACGACGTACTGGGCGCGCAGGCGCTCCGGCACGCGGAATTCCTCCTGATGCGAGTCGTAGTAGGCCTTAGCGTCCGCGTCGCTGACCTTCACCTGGTCCAGGAACTTGTCTGCCGGCACGAGCGCCTCGGACACTTCGCGCTTTTCCTGCGTGAGACGCGCCAGCTGGCCGGCGACCGTGCGCGACGGGATCGCGCTGCCGTTCACGGCGCTCACCAGCTGCTCGCGCGCCAGCTCGAAGCGCAGCTGCGACTCGTACTGCTGCGGCGTGAGCGGGGGGTTCTGCGCGCGCAGCAGGGCCTCGTAGGTCGCCTTGGAGAACCTGCCGTCCTCCTGGAAGGCAGCGGTCGAGGCGATCACGTCGCGCAGCACCTCGTTCGAAATGAGCAGGCGGCTGCGCACCGCGGCCTCGCCGATCAGGCGCTGGTCGATCATGCTGTCGAGCAGCGCGCGCCGCGCATCGGGCGTGTCGACGCTGCTCGCATCGAAGCCCGCGCCGAACATCTGCCGCAGACGGTCCAGCCGGCGCTCCAGCTCGTCGTTGAACTCGCGCTGCGAGACCGACAGGCTGCCGACCTTGGCCACCATGTCGCTCGGCCCGCGCGCGCGCGTGTAGGACTCGATGCCCCATACCGCGAACGTGATCACCAGCAGGCCGAGGATGGCCTGCATCACGAACTTGTGCTTGTGGACGAAATCGAACATGGTCCCAGCCGACGCAAAAAGGGCGAACTGTCGTTCGCCCTTTCAGTAAATCTGGCGGAGTGGACGGGACTCGAACCCGCGACCCCCGGCGTGACAGGCCGGTATTCTAACCAACTGAACTACCACTCCGGCGCTGGTGGGTGCTGAGAGGGTCGAACTCCCGACATTCGCCTTGTAAGGGCGACGCTCTACCACTGAGCTAAGCACCCCTCCGCAACCCCTGCGGCCCGCGCGCGGCCCGCGAAAAAAGCGCGTCAGTTTATCGCATCCTTGAGTGCTTTGCCAGAACGGAACTTCGGCACGCGCGCCGCCCCGATCTTGAGCTCCGCGCCGGTCCGCGGATTGCGCCCGGTGCGTGCCGCGCGCTCGCTCACGTAGAAGCTGCCGAAGCCCACCAGCGTCACCATGTCGCCCTTCCTCAGGCTCGACTTGATCGCGGCGACCATGGCGTCCACGGCGCGCTCGGCGGCCGACTTGGAGATTTCAGCGGCCTGCGCGATGTGCTCGATCATCTCCGCCTTGTTCACGTAGACCTCCTCTGTTCAATGCGTCGTCAGGCTGGATCCGGTGCTGTCGTCGCCGGAGCCGGGCAGCGGCGCGACCTCGACCGGCTCGGGCAGCGGCTCCGGCCGGTGCTCGAGGGCGATTTCCAGCACCTTGTCGATCCAGCGCACCGGCACGATCTCCAGCCGGTTCTTGATGTTCTCGGGAATCTCCGCCAGGTCCTTGACGTTCTCCTCCGGGATCAGCACCGTCTTGATGCCGCCGCGGTGCGCCGCGAGCAGCTTTTCCTTCAGGCCGCCGATCGGCAGCACTTCGCCGCGCAGCGTGATCTCGCCGGTCATCGCCACGTCGGCGCGCACCGGGATTCCGCTCAGCACGGAGACCATCGCGGTGACGATGCCGATGCCCGCGCTCGGGCCGTCCTTCGGCGTCGCGCCCTCGGGCAGGTGGATGTGAATGTCGTTCTTCTGGTAGAAGTCGTCCTTCACGCCGAGCTTGCGCGAGCGGCTGCGCACCACCGACAACGCCGCCTGGATCGACTCCTGCATCACGTCGCCGAGCTTGCCGGTGGTGATCGCCTTGCCTTTGCCGGGCATCACCACCGTCTCGATCGTGAGCAACTCGCCGCCGACCTCGGTCCATGCGAGCCCCGTGACCTGGCCGACCTGGTTCTGCTTCTCGGCCATGCCGAAGCTGTAGCGGCGCACGCCGAGGAACTTGTCCAGGTTGCGCGGCGCGACGAGGATCCTCTTGGGCTTCTCGCCGCCCTCCGCCTTGGCCGTCATCAGCTGCTTGACGGCCTTGCGGCAGATCTTCGAGAGCTCGCGCTCGAGGCTGCGCACGCCCGCCTCGCGCGTGTAATAGCGCACGATGTCGCGGATCGCCGCTTCGCTCACCGACAGCTCGCCCTGTCCCAGCCCGTTGTTGGTCATCTGCTTGGGCAGCAAGTACTTCTGCGCGATGTTCAGCTTCTCGTCCTCGGTGTAGCCCGACAGCCGGATGACCTCCATGCGGTCGGCGAGCGCCGGCGGAATGTTCAGCGTGTTCGCGGTCGCGACGAACATCACTTCCGACAGGTCGTACTCGACCTCGACGTAGTGGTCGACGAAGGTGTGGTTCTGCTCCGGGTCGAGCACCTCGAGCAGCGCCGAGGAGGGATCCCCGCGCCAGTCCATGCCCATCTTGTCGACTTCGTCCAGCAGGAACAGCGGGTTCTTGACCCCGACCTTGCTCATGTTCTGCAGGATCTTGCCCGGCATCGATCCGATATAGGTGCGGCGGTGACCCCTGACCTCGGCCTCGTCGCGCACGCCGCCGAGCGACATGCGCACGAACTTGCGGTTGGTCGCCTTGGCGATCGACTGCCCGAGCGAGGTCTTGCCGACCCCGGGAGGGCCGACCAGGCACAGGATCGGCGCCTTCATCTTGTCGACGCGGCTCTGCACCGCCAGGTACTCGACGATGCGCTCCTTGACCTTCTCCAGGCCGTAGTGGTCCTTGTCCAGGATCTCCTGCGCGAGCTTGATGTCGCGCGAGATCTTGGACTTCTTCTTCCAGGGCAGGTTGACCAGCGTCTCGATGTAGTTGCGCACCACGGTGGCCTCGGCCGACATCGGAGACATCAGCTTGAGCTTCTTCATCTCCGACTCGACCTTCTTGCGCGCCTCCTTGGGCATATGCGCGCGGCGGATGCGCTTCTCCATCTCCTCGAGGTCGGCGCCCTCTTCGCCCTCGCCGAGCTCTTTCTGGATCGCCTTCACCTGCTCGTTAAGGTAGTACTCGCGCTGGCTCTTCTCCATCTGCCGCTTGACGCGGCCGCGGATGCGCTTCTCGACCTGCAGGATGTCGATCTCGGTCTCGAGCTGCGACATCAGGTGCTCAAGGCGCAGCTTGACGTCGAACATCTCGAGCACCTGCTGCTTCTGCTCGAGCTTGAGCGGCAGGTGCGCCGCGACCGTGTCGGCGAGCCGCCCGGCCTCGTCGATGCCCTGCAGCGAGGTGAGGATCTCGGGCGGGATCTTCTTGTTCAGCTTCACGTACTGGTCAAAGGTCGAGAGCAACGCGCGGCGCATCGCTTCGACTTCCGGGGCCGGCGCGCCTTCCTGGTCGACAGGCGCCGCCTCGGCGACCCAGTGCGTCTTCAGGTCGACGATATTGCGGATGTAGGCGCGGCTGCCGCCTTCGACCAGCACCTTCACCGTGCCGTCGGGCAGCTTGAGCATCTGCAGGATGCTCGACACGCAGCCGATCGGGTACATGTCCTCGGGGCCGGGATCGTCCTTCGCGGCCGACTTCTGCGCCACCAGCAGGATCGACTTGCCGGCCTCCATGGCCGTCTCCATCGCCTTGATCGATTTCGGCCGCCCGACGAACAACGGAATCACCATGTGCGGAAACACGACTACGTCGCGCAGCGGCAGCAGCGGGTACTGCAGGTTGGCAGCGGCGGGTGTCTCGGGGGTCTCGGGTGCGTCGGGCATGTGCGGCCTCTGTCGCGGCGTGGGGATCTCGTCTAGATGAGGTCTTCCCGCGCCAAATCAATGACTAGATGACGGGAAAGCGGCGCTCGGTCAAGCCTACACGCAAGCGGCCCTCGCCGTCCAATCTGACAAGGCGGGCGCCGCTTTGGTTGCAGCTTATCCGGCCGAGCTGCCGGCGACCTTGTGCTGGTCGGAGTAGATGAGCAGCGGCTGGCCGTCGGCCGTGATCATCGACTCGTCGACCACCACCTTGCTGACGTTGTCCAGCGTCGGCAGCTCGTACATCGTGTCGAGCAGGACGTTCTCGAGGATCGAGCGCAGGCCGCGCGCGCCGGTCTTGCGCGCCAGCGCCTTCTTGGCGACCGCGTTCAGCGCGGCCGGGCGGATCTCCAGCTCCACGCCCTCCATCAGGAACAGGCGCTGGTACTGCTTGACGAGCGCATTCTTCGGCTCGGTCAGGATCTGGATGAGCGCGCTCTCATCGAGCTCCTCCAGCGCCGCGACCACCGGCAGGCGGCCGACAAACTCGGGGATCAGGCCGTACTTGATCAGGTCCTCGGGCTCGACGCCCTTCAGGATGTCGAAAGTCGCCTTGGCATCCTTCGGGCTGCGCACTTCCGCCCCGAAGCCGATGCCGGTCTTCTCGGTGCGGTTGCGCACGATCTTCTCCAGGCCGTCGAACGCCCCGCCGCAGACGAAAAGGATATTCGTCGTATCGACCTGCACGAAGTCCTGGTTCGGGTGCTTGCGCCCGCCTTGCGGCGGCACCGAGGCGATGGTGCCCTCGACGAGCTTCAGCAGCGCCTGCTGCACGCCCTCACCCGAGACGTCGCGCGTGATCGAGGGGTTGTCGGACTTGCGCGAGATCTTGTCGATCTCGTCGATGTAGACGATGCCGCGCTTCGCCTTGTCGACGTCGTAGTCGCAGTTCTGCAGCAGCTTCTGGATGATGTTCTCGACGTCCTCGCCGACGTAGCCCGCCTCGGTCAGGGTCGTCGCATCCGCAATGACAAAAGGAACATTCAACAATCTGGCCAAAGTTTGAGCCAGCAAAGTCTTCCCGGATCCGGTCGGGCCGATCAGCAGGATGTTCGACTTGGCTAGCTCGACCTCGTCGTTCTTCGACAGGTGCTTGAGCCGCTTGTAATGGTTGTAGACGGCGACCGCGAGGATCCTCTTCGCCTGGTCCTGCCCGATCACGTACTGGTCGAGGATCTGGCGGATCTCGCGCGGCGTCGGCAGGTCGGACTTGGCGCCCTTGCCGGCCTTGTCGCCGGCGGTCTCCTCGCGAATGATGTCGTTGCACAGCTCGATGCACTCGTCGCAGATGAACACCGACGGGCCGGCGATGAGCTTGCGCACTTCATGCTGGCTCTTGCCGCAGAACGAGCAGTACAGCAGCTTTTCACTCGAGGAGGTCTTTTCCGACATTCAGCGCTCCTAGCCCGGCTCCCTTGCCGACATCACCTTGTCAATGAGCCCGTACTTTACCGCTTCGTCGCCCGACATGAAATTGTCGCGGTCGGTGTCGCGCGCGATCGCGTCCACCGGCTGCCCCGTGTGCTTGGCGAGGATCTCGTTCATGCGCTGGCGCAGATACAGGATCTCGCGCGCGTGGATCTCGATGTCGGACGCCTGGCCCTGGAAGCCGCCGAGCGGCTGATGGATCATCACGCGCGAGTTCGGCAGGCAGAAGCGCTTGCCCTTGTCGCCGGCGGCGAGCAGCAGGGCGCCCATGCTGGCGGCCTGACCGATGCACAGCGTGCTCACGTCGGGCTTGATGAACTGCATGGTGTCGTAGATCGCCATGCCGGCCGACACCGACCCGCCGGGCGAGTTGATGTAGAAGAAGATGTCCTTGTCCGGATTCTCCGACTCGAGGAACAACAGCTGCGCGACGATCAGGTTGGCGGTCACCTCGGTCACCGGCCCGACCAGGAACACGATGCGTTCCTTGAGCAGTCGCGAATAGATGTCGTAGGCGCGCTCGCCGCGCCCCGACTGCTCGATCACCATCGGGATCAACCCGAGACCCTGCGTCTCGGGCATGGATTTCTGCCAGATCATGAGCCGCTACCCATCAGTTCGTCGAAGGAAACCGCCTTGTCGACAACCTTGGCTTTCGATAGCACCCAGTTGACGACGTTGCCCTCGAGTGCCAGGCCTTCCATCTCGGACAAACGCTGCGGCTGCATGTAGAACCATTTTACCACCTCGGCCGGGCTCTCGTAGCCCTGCGCCTCCTGCTCGATCAGCGCGCGCACCTCGGCGGGCTTGGGCTGCAGCTTCTCGGCGCGTGCGAGCTCGGCGATGATCAACCCGAGCGCGACGCGCCGCTTCGCGGTCTCCTCGAAGGCCTTCGCCTCGAGCTGCACCTGCTCCGGCCTGATGCCGCGCGCGTGCAGGTCCGCGGTCGCCCGCTCGAGCAGCTGCTGCGCTTCCATTTGCACCAGCGACTTGGGCAGCTCGAGCTTGGTCGCGTCGACCAGCACCTGCAGCGTCTGGCTTTTGACGCGCGCCTCGATGCGCTTCGCCACCTCGCGCTCGACGTTCGCGCGGATGTCGGCACGCATCTTGGCGAGGTCGCCGTCGGCCACACCGAGCGACTTGGCGAACTCGGCGTCCAGCGCTGGCGGGCGCGGCTCGTCGACCTGCTTCATGCCGAGCGCGAACTCGGCCGTCTTGCCGGCCACTTCCTTGCCCTGGTAGTCGGCCGGGAACGTCACCTCGAACTTTCTGCTCTCGCCCGCCGCCAGGCCGCGCGCGCCCTGCTCGAACTCGGGCAGCATGCGGCCCTCGCCGATCACGAACGCGAAGCCGGAAGCCGTTCCGCCGTCGAACGGCTGGCCGCCGAGGGTCCCTGCGAAGTCGACCGTCACCCGGTCACCGTCCTGCGCCGCGCGCTCGACCGCGACGTGCTGCGTGCGCTGCTTGCGCAAGATCTCGATCGTCCGGTCGACATCGGCGTCCGTCACCTCGGTGCGCGGCCGCTCGATCGTGGCAGCGGCGACGTCGCCGAGCTTCACCTCCGGGTACACCTCGAAGGTTGCGCTGAACTCAAGCGACTTGTCGTCACCGCCCTCGCGCTTTTCGATCTGCGGGTAGCCTGCGACCTTCAGGTTCGCCTGCTTCACCGCGTCGCTGAAGCCGCGCTGCACCGCGTCGCCCAGCACCTCCGAGCGCACCTGCGGCCCGTATTGCTGCGCCACCAGCTTCAAGGGCACCTTGCCGGGCCGGAAGCCGGGCATCTTTACGTCGCGCGCGAGCTTCTTCAGCCGCGCATCCACCTGGCGCTCGATCTCGTCCAGCGCCACCGACACCGACAGGCGCCTCTCGAGCGCCCCCAGCGTCTCCACGTTTTCCGCCATCGCTATCGCTTCCTCAAAGTTGTTGCGCGTCGCGCACGCATCGAGCGCTGGTGCGAAGGGTGGGACTCGAACCCACAAGCGTTTCCGCGCTGGAACCTAAATCCAGTGCGTCTACCAATTCCGCCACCTTCGCGTACGGTGCGCCCGCGATGCGATCCATTATACTGCGGAAGGAGCGCAGATCCCGGCGCCGCAACGCGCATTTCCCTTAAGAATCAGTCGGTGCCCGTCGACCATTACGAGAATTTTCCGGTCGCTTCGCTGCTGCTGCCCGCCGCCCAGCGCGGCGCGGTCGCGGTCATCTACCGGTTCGCGCGCAACGCGGACGATTTCGCCGACGAGGGCGAGCGGCCGCCCGAAGAGCGGCTCGCGCTGCTCGAAGGCTATCGCGCGGCGCTGCGCGCCATCGGGCGCGGCGAGGAGCCGACGGAGCCCGTGCTGCGCGGCGTCGCACGCCTGGCGCGCGAGCGCGGCCTGGAGCTCGCGCCCTTCCACCACCTGCTCGACGCCTTTGCGCAGGACGTGGTCAAGCAGCGCTACGCGAGCTTCGACGAGCTGCTCGCCTATTGCCGCCGCTCGGCCGATCCGGTCGGCAGGCTGCTGCTCGAGCTGTTCGGCGCCGCGACGCCCGAGAACCTGCGCGACTCCGACTCGATCTGCACGGCGCTGCAGCTGGTGAATTTCTGGCAGGACGTGCCGCTCGACTACGCCAAGGGCCGCATCTACCTGCCGCAGGACGAGATGGCGCGCTGCGGCGTCACCGAGCGCCACGTCGCCGAGCGGCGCTGCGATGCCGCCTGGCGCGCGCTGATCGGCCTGCAGATCGAGCGCACGCGGGCGATGCTCGAGGCGGGCGCGCCGCTCGGGCGGCGGCTGCCCGGGCGCATCGGGCTGGAGATCCGCGCCACGGCGCAGGGCGGGCTGCGCGTGCTGGAAAAGCTCGCCGCCGCGGGCTGCGACATGTTCCGCCGAAGGCCGGTGCTCAAGTGGTACGACTGGCCACTCATCCTGGCGCGAGCGCTGTGAGCCCCGAGCAGTACTGCCAGCAGAAGGCCGCCGGCAGCGGCTCGAGCTTCTATTACGCGTTCCTGTTCCTGCCGCCGGAGCGCCGGCGCGCGATCACCGCGCTGTACGCGTTCTGCCGCGAGGTCGACGACGTGGTGGACGAGGCCAGCGACCCGCAGCTCGCGCAGACGCGGCTCGCCTGGTGGCGCGTCGAGATCGGCCGCATGTTCGCGGGCGACCCGCAGCACCCGGTCACGCGCGCGCTCGCGCCCGCGCTGGCGCCCTTCGGCATCGACGCCGTGCGCCTGAACGAAATCATCGACGGCGTCGAGATGGACCTGACGCAGTCGCGCTACCTCGACTTCGCCGCGCTCGAGCGCTACTGCTACCGCGTGGCGAGCGTGGTGGGAATGCTCGCCGCCGGCATCTTCGGTTACCGCGACGCGCGCACGCTCGACTACGCGCGCGACCTGGGCATCGCCTTCCAGCTCACCAACATCATCCGCGACGTGGGCGAAGACGCGCGCCGCAACCGCATCTACCTGCCGATGGAGGACCTCAAGGCCTACGGCGTGACCGCGGCCGAAATCACCGGCGCGCGCTACGGCGAGGCCTTCGCCGATCTGATGCGCTTCCAGGCGCGGCGCGCCGAGAAGTTCTACGACCGGGCCCTCGCCGCGCTGCCGGCCGCGGACCGGCGCGCGCAGCGTCCGGGGCTCATCATGGCCGCCATCTATCGCGCGCTGCTCGCGGAGATCGAGCGCGACGGCTTCAGGGTGCTGAGCGCGCGCGTCTCGCTCACGCCGCTGCGCAAGCTGTGGCTCGCCTGGAAGACTTGGATCAGCGCATAGCCATCGTCGGCGGCGGCTACGCCGGCATGGCCGCCGCAGTGAGCCTGGCGGCGCGCGGCCTGCCAACCCGGATCTACGAGGCGGGTCCGGTCCTGGGCGGGCGCGCGCGGCGCATCGTGCAGCGCGGCCGCAGCCTGGACAACGGCCAGCACGTGCTGATCGGCGCGTACGCGGAGCTCGCGCGCCTGATGCGGCTGGTCGGCGTGCCGGACGACGCGCTGCTGCGCATGCCGCTCGAGCTGCGTTACGCGCGCGGCTTCGCGCTGCGCGCGCTGCGCCTGCCCGCTCCCTTCGGGCTGCTCGGCGGGCTGCTCGCCGCGCGCGGCGCGCCGCTCGCCGAGCGCCTCGGCGCGCTGCGCTTCGTGCTCGCGCTGCGCCGCAGCCGCTATCGCCTGGAAGCGGACTGCAGCGTCGAGGCGCTGCTCGCGCGCCACCGGCAGGACGGCGCGCTCGGCAAACACCTGTGGCGCGCGCTGTGCGTCTCGGCGCTCAACACGCCTCCCGCGCGCGCCTCGGCGGCGGCGTTCCTCGCCGTGCTGCGCGACGCGCTGGACGGCCCGGGCGGCGCGAGCGACCTGCTCCTGCCGCGCGTCGACCTCGCCCGCCTGTTTCCCGAGCCGGCGGCGGCCTTCGTCGCCGCGCGCGGGGGCGAAGTGCGGCTGAACGAGGCCGTGCGCGACCTCACGGCGCTGCGCCGCGCGCATCGCGCGGTGATCGTCGCCGTCGGCCCGCACCAACTCAAGTATTTGTCTCCAGACCTCGAACCCGAACTCGCCTACCAACCCATTTACACGTGCTATCTCCAGTATCCGGAGCGGGTGCGCCTGCCGCGGCCGATGCTCGGCCTGGACGAGGGACTCGTGCAATGGGCGTTCGACCGCGGCGCGCTGCTCGGCGAGCGCGGCCGCATCGCCTGCGTGATCAGCGCCGAGGGCGTTCACGAAGACATGACGCACGCCGAGCTCGCCGCGGCCTGCCACCGCGAGCTTGCGCGCGCGCTGGCGGGACTGCCGCAGCCAGAGTGGTCGAGCGTCATCGCCGAGAAGCGCGCCACCGTGGCCTGCGAGGCAGGCCGCGCGCGCATCGCGCAGACCACGCGCTGGCCGGAGCTGTTCCTGGCGGGCGATTACACCGATCCGGAGTACCCGCCGACGCTCGAGGCCGCGGTGCGCAGCGGCCTGCGCGCCGCGCAGCTCGCCGCGCCCTGAAGGTCGGAGGGCTAGAGGTCGCGCAGCACCTGCACCGCCTGCTCGACGCGCTCGACGGCGACGATCTCCAGGCCGGCGATGCGGCCCTTGGGCTGGTTCGCCTTCGGGATCACGGCCTTCTCGAAGCCGAGCTTGGCGGCTTCCTTCAGGCGCTCCTGGCCGCGCGGCGCGGGGCGCACCTCTCCGGCGAGCCCCACCTCGCCGAACACCACTACCTTGCGCGGAATGGCGCGGTCGGTGAGCGAGGACACCACCGCGAGGCACACCGCGAGGTCGGCGGCCGGCTCGCCGATGCGCACGCCGCCCACCGCGTTGACGAACACGTCCTGCTCGAAGGTCGCGATGCCCGCGTGCCGGTGCAGCACCGCGAGCAGCATCGCGAGCCGGTTCTGCTCCAGGCCAACCGACAGGCGGCGCGGGTTGGGCGCGTGCGCGGGGTCCACCAGCGCCTGGATTTCCACGAGCAGCGGGCGCGTGCCCTCGAGCGTCGCCAGCACGCAAGCGCCCGGCACTTCGCGCCCGTGGTGCGAGAGAAACAGCGCCGAAGGGTTGCTCACCGCGCGCAACCCCTTCTCCGTCATGGCGAACACGCCGAGCTCGTTCACCGCGCCGAAACGGTTCTTGACCGCGCGCACGAGGCGGAAAGCGGAATTGGGATCGCCCTCGAAGTACAGCACCGTGTCGACGATGTGCTCGAGCACGCGCGGGCCGGCGATCGCACCCTCCTTGGTGACGTGGCCGATCAGCAGCAGCGCGGTGCCGCGCGCCTTGGCCAGCCGCGTAAGCTGCGCCGCGCACTCGCGCACCTGCGCCACCGAACCCGGCGCGGACTGCAGCGCCTCGCTGTACAGCGTCTGGATCGAGTCGATCACCGCGACCTGCGGCCGCTCGGCCTCGAGCACGGCGGCGATGCGCTCGAGCTGAATCTCGGCCAGCAGCTGCACGCGGCCTGCATCCAGCGCCAGGCGGCGCGCGCGCAGCGCGACCTGCTCGGCGGACTCCTCGCCGGACACGTAGAGCGTCTTCACCCGGCCGCCCAGGCTCGCGAGCGCCTGCAGGAGCAGCGTCGACTTGCCGATGCCCGGGTCGCCGCCGAGGAGCACCACCTGCCCGGCGACCAGGCCGCCGCCGAGCACGCGGTCGAGCTCCTCGATCCCGGTCGGGATGCGCGCGAGCTCCTGCGCTTCGATGCCTGCGAGCGCCACCGGCCCGGCGCCGGGCGCCGCATAGCGCTGCGCGGTGGCGCGCTCGGCGCGCGTCTCGGTGAGCGTGCCGGCCGCGCCGCACGACGGGCAGCTGCCGAACCACTGCAGCGCGCTCGCGCCGCACTCCGCGCAGACGTAGGCGGTCTTCGCCCTGGCCACTACGCGAGCTCCGTCACCGGCACGCGCGGCGCGAGCGCGCACAGCAGCTCGTAGCTGAGCGTGCCCGCGGCGGCCGCGACCTCGTCGGCCGACAGGCCCTCGCCCCACAGCGTCACCGGCGCGCCGACGCCGGCCTGCGGCATGTCCGTGAGATCGACGCAGATCATGTCCATCGATACGCGGCCGACGATGCGCGTGCGCCGCCCGTCGACAAGCACCGGGGCGCCCGAGGGCGCGTGGCGCGGATAGCCGTCGGCGTAGCCGCAGGCGACCACGCCGATGCGCATCGGCGCCGCGGCCTCGAACGAGAAGCCGTAGCCGAGCCGCTCGCCGGCCTTCAGGCTCTGCACGCCGATCAGCTGCGAGGCGAGCGTCATGGCGGGCACGAGCCCGAGGGCGGCGGCGCTCTGGTCGGCAAACGGCGAGCAGCCGTAGAGCATGATGCCGGGCCGCGCGCAGTCGGCGCGCGCCTCCGGATAGCGCAGCAGCGCCGCCGAGTTGGCGAGCGAGCGCGGCGCTTCCAGACCGGCGACCAGCTCGCCGAAGCGCTCGAGCTGAGCACGCACGCCGCTCGCCCCGTCGGCGTCGGCGAAGTGCGTCATCAGTGTCACCTCGCGCACGCGCGGATGCTCCTTGAGCACGCGCCACGCAGCGCCCACTCCGCCGGCGGAGCCGAAGCCAAGACGGTTCATGCCGCTGTTTACCTTGAGATAGACGTCGATCGGCCCCGCGGGGCGCGTCTTCTTGAGGATCTCGAGCTGCTCGGCGGCGTGGATCACCGGGGTGAGCGCATAGTCGGCGAGCAGCGGCACGTCCTGCGCCTGGAAGAACCCTTCCAGCAGCAGCAGGGGCTTCTTCACCCCGGCGAGGCGCAGCCTGATCGCCTCCTCGAAATCGAGCAGCGCGTAGCCGTCTGCCGCGGCAAGCGCCTCGGCGGCGCGCAGCAGCCCGTGGCCGTAAGCGTTCGCCTTGATCACCGCCCAGACTCGCGTCGCTCCCGCTGCGTCGCGCGCGCGCTCGAGATTGCGCGCCAGCGCGCCCGCGGAGATCGTCGCCCGAATCGGCCGCGGCATGCCTCTAGCGCCGCTCGACGATGGGAATGACCGGCGCCTTGGCGCGCTCGTCCATCAGGCCGAGCGCCTCGACCAGCGCCGCGGCGACGCGGCCGCTGGTCTGCTGCATCTCGGGCCAGAGCTCGCGCGCGCGCTCGATCAGCGCGCCGATGTCATCGGGCAGCGGACGCCCCTCCTCCATCACCATGTCCTCGAGCATGCCGGGCTTGAGCTCGGGCCGGAACGCGAGGCCGTAAGCGAGCGTTCCGGCGCGGAACGCGATCGTGCGCCCGTTCTCGGCCGCCACCAGCGGCTCCAGGCCGGGCGCGAGCTCGGCGCGCCCGTTCTGCATCACCAGCACCTGGCGCCCGTCGACCGCGCGCGCGAGCGGCTCGTCCGCGAGCGCGCGCGCGTGCGTGAAGTAGGCGTCGTGCTGGGGCTCGGCGTGCAGGGTCGCGCCGTGCGCGGCGGCGAGCACCTGGGCGCCCTCGCCCAGGCCGACCACCGGGCGCTTCGCCTTGAGGAAGGCGCGCACCAGGCGCAGCTCGTCGTCGACCCAGGGGCTATGCGCGCGGTCGGCGGGCGGCCAGTCGGCGCCGAGCAGCCACAGCGCGTCGAACTGCGAAGGCGTGCCCGCGACATCTTCGCCCGACACCGGGCGCACGTAGCGAAAGCCGATGCCGCGCGCCTCCCACTGCGCCTCGAGTGCGCCGAAGAATTCCGCGAACGTGTGCTGGACGGCGAGGAAGCGCTTCACCCGGCGCGCCGCTCAGCCCGCCTGCACGGCCGCGAGCTGCTCCTTCGCATACTGCACGAACGTGCCGACCAGCCGCGAGCGGAACTTCTCCTTCGGGTAGACGACCGAAAGATTGCGGATCAGGCGCGGCGAGAGCGGCACGCGCGCGAGCTGTCCGAGACGCGTCTCCTTGGCCACCGTGGCGCGCGACATGATGGCGAATCCCAGGCCGGTCGCCACCAGGCCCTTCAGCGCCTCGGGACTACCGAGCTCCATGACGATCTTCAGGCTGTCGGGCCTGATGCCCGCCTTCTGGAAATACAGGTCGGTGACTTCGCGCGTTCCCGAGCCGGTCTCGCGGCTCATGTACGGATACTCGATCAGCTCCTTCGCCGTGACCGACTTCAGCTTGGCGAGCGGATGCCCCGGCGCGCACACCACCTGCAGCTCGTCCTCGCAGCACACGTCCGAGGCCACCGTCGGCAGGTGCGAAGGCGCCTCGATGAAGCCGATGTCGAGCGTGTGCTCGGCGACGCGGTTCTCGACGGTGCCGGAGTTGGCGACGAACAGGCGCGGCAGGACGCCGGGGTACTTCGACTTGAAGCCGCCGAGCACCTGGGGCAGCAGGAACTCGGCGATCGTGGTGCTCGCCCCGACCAGCAGCGGCCCGGCGATCTGGCCCGTCATCTCCTTCAGGCGCGTGTCGAGCTCCGCGGACAGCGCGAGAATGCGCTCGGCATACTCGAGCACGATCTCGCCCGCGGGCGTGAGCGTGATGCGGCCGTGGCCGCGTTCGAACAGCCGCGAGTTGAAATGCTCCTCGAGCTGCTTGATCTGAAAGGTGACCGCCGGCTGCGTCATGAACAGCGCCTCGGCCGCCTTGGTGAACGACAGCTGCTTGGCAACGGCGTGGAATACCTGCAGGCGCCGGTCGGCCATGAAGATCAATCCCGCAAATCGTGATCAAGAAGGCGCTTATTCAAGCATAATCTGACGCCGATTCAAAGCTTATGAGGCGTCGTGAGCGGTACTTGGAAGCGGCTGGACCTGGGCGGCGAAGGCCTGCAGCAGGCGAATTTGCGACTTGCGGCGGAGCTGCGCCGGCCGCGCACCGCGTACCTGCTGTGGCTCGCCTTTCCGCTCGGCGCGCACCGCGCCTACCTGCGCGAGCATCGCGGCGCCTGGGCCTACCGCATAGCCAGCTTCGCCGCGCTCGCGCTGCTCCCGCTCGACTGGCGCGCGAGCGCGGCGGTGGGAGCGGTTCTCGTCTGCGCCGCGCTCTACGACCTTGCGTGGATCCGGCGCCGCGTGCCCGAGCTGAACAAGGCCCTACGCATGCAGGCCTACCTGCGCCCGGTGGCCGGCGCACCGCGCGGATTCCGCGGCCGCTTTACCGACGACGGGGAGCCGCCTGCGCGCCCGCCGTCTTTTGCCGAGCAGGAGCGGCTGCTGGCCGAGATTGAGCGCAGCAAGCGTCAGGAAAGCTAGTTCCGGCGTGTTATAAAGCCGGGCCTTCGCGGTCTCTCGCATCGATGAATCCCGGCTTCTACATCATCATGGCGGCGCAGTTCTTCTCGTCGCTCGCCGACAACGCGCTGCTCGTCGCCGCGATCGCGCTGCTCATGCAGTCCAACCAGCCCTCCTGGATCACGCCCTTCCTCAAGTTCTTCTTCGTGCTGTCGTACGTGCTGCTCGCCCCTTACGTCGGGGCGTTCGCCGACCGCCTGCCGAAGGGCCAGGTCATGTTCCTGTCGAACGCGGTCAAGATCGCCGGGTGCGCGCTCATGCTGCTCCAGCTCAACCCGCTGGCGGCCTACGCGCTCGTCGGCTTGGGCGCCGCGGCCTATTCGCCCGCCAAGTACGGCATCCTCACCGAATACCTGCCGCCCACCAAGCTGGTGCTCGCCAACGGCTGGATCGAGGGACTCACGGTCGCCTCGATCATCCTCGGTACGGTGCTCGGCGGCGCGCTGATCAACCACACGGTCGCCACGCACCTGCTCGCCTTCGACATGCCGCTCATCGACACCGGCATCGACACGCCGGCCGAGGCCGCGCTGGCGGTGATCATCGCGGTGTACGCGCTCGCCGCGCTGTTCAACCTCTACGTGCCGCGCACCAGCGCGCCGCTCAAGCACCTGCACGCAAGCCCGCTCGCGACGCTCAAGGACTTCATCCGCTGCGCCGCGCGCCTGTGGTTCGACAAGCTCGGCCAGGTCTCGCTCGCGGTGACCACGCTGTTCTGGGGAGTCGGCGCGACGCTGCAGTTCATCCTCATCGAGTGGTCCAGGGCCGCGCTCGGCTTCGACCTGTCGAAGGCCGCGCTGCTGCAGGGCGTCGTGGCGTTCGGCGTCGCCGCGGGAGCGGTCACCGCGTCGGTCAGGATTCCGCTGCACTATTCGGTCAAGGTGCTGCCGCTCGGCATCGCCATGGGAATCGTCGTGCTGGCGATGGTGGCGGTGCGCAGCGTCTGGGTCGCCGTGCCGCTCATGGTGATGATCGGCGGCCTGGCCGGCTTCTTCGTGGTGCCGATGAACGCGTTGCTGCAGCACCGCGGCCACAACCTGATGGGCGCCGGGCGCTCGATCGCGGTGCAGAACTTCAACGAGAATCTTTCGATCGTGGTGATGCTGCTGCTCTACTCGCTGCTGCTGCGCGCCGGGCTGTCGATCTATGCGGTGATCGTGATCTTCGGCCTGTTCGTCGCGTGCAGCATGACGCTCGTGCTCCTGTGGTACCTGCGCAACCGGCGCCTGTACCGGCGCAAGATCGACCGCCTGCTGTCCTTCGCGCGCTCCGAGGATTATCATCACCACCACCGCTTCCGCTCCCAATGAAGACGCTCCTTCGCCTGCTGCTGTTGTTCCTGGTCTCCCTGCCCGCCCTCGGCGCTACCCCCGCTCCGGACGAGGTCGTGCGCAGCGTTACCGACGACGTGATGCAGGCGGTGCAGAAGAGCGAGGCGCTCAAGGCCGGGGAGCGCGAGGCGGTGATGTCGCTGCTCGAGCAGAAAGTGCTGCCGCACGTCGACTTCCGCGAGGCCACTCGCCTCGCGCTGGGTCGCGACTGGCGGCTCGCCACGCCCGCGCAGCGCGACCAGCTGGTTCAGCAGTTCCAGACGCTGCTGCTGCGCATCTACACCAGCTCGATCGGCCACTATCACGGCCAGACGATGCAGGTGCAGCGCGTGAACGCGCCCGCCGGGGCGACCGACATCACGGTGCGCAACCGCTACCTGTCGCCCGGCCATCCGCCCGTCTCCGTCGACTACGCGATGCACATGACGCCGCAGGGCTGGAAGATCTACGACGTGGTCGTCGACGGCGTGAGCATCGTGCTCGCTTTCCGCAGCGAGTTCGTCCAGGTGGTGCGACAGTCCGGCATCGACGGTCTGCTCGCGCGCCTCGAAGAAAAGAATCAGCCCGCGCGGCCGTAAAGGCGCAGGTACGCCTCGCGCGCGAGCGGCGCGCAGCGCGCCACCGCGAGCAGATCCTCGAGCTGCGATGGCGTCCTCAGGCCCGCGAGCGCCGTGCCGATGCCCGGCGTCGAGCGCGCGAACTGCAGCGCGCGCTGCGCGGGATTGGCGAGCCCTGGAACACCCGCGGCGAGCGGATCCTCGGAGGCGAAGCGCCCCTTGCCGAGCGTGTGGCTCGCCATCACGTACAGGCGCAGCTGGTGCGCCGCCTGCACCGCCGAGGCGATGTTTCCCTGGCCGGTGGCCTGCGAGAAGCGCGTGAAGCCCTCGGTCATCGCCGGATTGAAGGGCAGCTGCACGATGCGCAGGTGGTGGCGCGCCTGCGCGTCCTGCCACACGCTGCGCGCCGCGCCCTCGGCGAGCCCCTGCAGCGCGGCGAGCGACTGGAACAGCGCGTGGTCGGTTTCGACGCGCAGCGCCTCGAAGCTCGAGATGCCGTAGCAGCCGATGCGCCCGTCCTTCACGGCCTGCTCGAGCAGCGCGAAGGCGCGCGCGAGCTTCGCCTGCGCCTTTTCCTTGCCGAGTGCCGCGACCTGCACCTCGGGCTGGTCGATGAGGAACGCGTCGAGCGTCGCCAGGCCGAGCGCGGCGCGCGCGAGCTCGAGCTGCCAGGCGAGGTAGGGCGCGGCGACGAGATGCGCGCCGACCAGGTCGTCGCGCGTGCCCAGGCCGCGCGCCGCGATGTGCGCGTCGAACCACTGCTCGAGGTTCGCCGGCGGGCCCTCCGGGTAAAGCAGGAACCCGCCCTTCACCGCGACGAACACCTGCTCGCGCGCCACGCCCGCGGCGAACGCGCGCTCCAGGCCCGCGCGCACCGCCGCGAGCGCGCGCCCGTAGCGGTAGTGCACCGCGGTGTCGATCACGTTGATGCCGGAGAGCACGGCGCGCTCGACGATCGCCGCCACCGCGCCGTCGGTCGCGTCGTCCGCCGGCCCCGGGAAAGTCCCCACGCCGAGCGAGGAGAGCTTCAGGTGCAGGTTCAGGAAGTCGCTGTAGTGCCCGGGCGCGCACTGCGCACCGAAGCTCGCCGCGTAGTCCTCGGTCGCGCCGCGCGTGGCGTGCCCGGCGATCATGCGAGGCGCGGGTGGCGCGCTGCGCGCGCCGCCAGCTCGCGCAGCCCGGGGCGGATCGCCGCCGCAGGCGCGGGGTCGCGGAACGAGCCGAACATCCACGGACCGATCCACTCCTCCTCGTGCTGCCACTCGACCGCGGCGAGCAGCGCCGAAGCCGCGTCCGGCATCGGCTCGGGCAGCGGCCGGCCGGCGAGCAGCGCCCATACGCCGGTCCAGGCGCGCGCGACGAGCAGCGGGTGGTAGCCGCCGCCGCCGGTGACCGCGAGCCGCGGCGCATCCGCGACCACGCGCGCCACCGCGGCGAGGAAGCCTTGCGTGGTGAGCGCCAGCTTGCCGAGCGGATCGGGCGCGATCGCGTCGCTGCCCGCCTGCAGCATCACCGCATCGGGCGCGAAGCGCGCGAGCGCGCGCGGCCACAGCGCGTCGAAGGCGTGCAGGTATTCGGCGTCGTTCGTCCCGCGCGGCAGCGGCAGGTTGACGACGTCCGGATCGTCCAGCCCGCCGCCCGCCTTCGGGTAGGCGTAGGCGGTGTCCATGTGCAGCGACACGATGAGCACCTGCGGGTCGCCGCGCAGCGCCTCGGCGACGCCGTCCGGGTAGTGCGCGTCGAGATCCACGTACAGCACGCGCAGCCCCGCGGCGCGCAGCCGCAGGATGCCGAGCACGTTGTCGTTGAAGTAGCAGAAGCCCTGCGCGCGGTCGCGCCGCGCGTGGTGCATGCCGCCCGCGGGATTGAATGCGCGCCGGCCGGCGAGCGCCTCGTCGGCCGCCTGCACGCTGCCGCCCGCGGCGGTCGCCGGGCGCGTGTAGACGTCGGCGAACCAGGGATTCTCGAGCGTGCCGAGCGCGTAGCGCGCGCGATCCTCCTGCGCCACCGCGCCTGCGCGCTCGGCGCGCCGCAGCGCGGCCACGTAGCCCGGGTCGTGGAACGCGGCGAGCTCGGACTCGCTCGCGCAGCGCGCCTCGAGGGTCTCGCCCTCTTCTACCAGGCCGCAGGCGCGCGCGAGCTGGTGCGCGAGCGCGACGCGCGGGATGGCGAGCGGGTGGTTGCGGCCGTAGCCGCGCGAGGCGAAACGCGGCGACGCGATGAAGCGCGCGCTCAAGGCGCGATCCTCCCCTCCCGGATGCAGCGCGTGCGCACGTAAAGGTAGACGTGGCGCGCGAGCCGCACCGCCATCTTCTCGGGCACCGCTGGCAGCGCGTCGGCGCGCCCGGCGGCGAGGCAGTTGCGGTAGTAGACCAGCTCGCGCAGGTTGTCGCGGATCGCGTTCCAGCTCGGGTCGCCTTTCACCAGCACCTTGAAGGCCTCGAGCAGGTCGGCGTCCGCCGGCGGCACGGACTTCTTTCCTTCAGCGTCAAGGTAGGCCCGGATGAGGCTGCGCGCGGCGTCTGTTGCCGCGTCAAGCGCGGGCGCGAGCTCGAGCCGCTCACCCGCGGCGAGCCGCGCCTCCCAGCTGGCGATCTGCGCGTCGATGCGTTCCAATTCCTCTTGCATGCGTTATATTAGCGTTGCCTTATGGAGGACGACATGGCCAAAGCGCTCGTGCGCATGGTGAAGGTCAACGGCCTGCAGTACAACGCGAACCGCGATCCCGCCGTGTACCGCCGCACCCCGGGCGAGGCGTTCCGGGTGCAGGCGCTGCTCGCCGGCAGCGGCAGCGCGCAGTGCAGCGTGATCGATGCGCGCGGGAAGATGCTCGCCTCGCAGACGGTGCAGCGCCCGGCGACGTTCTCCTGCGAGCTCAAGTACGATCTGCCCGGCTCGCAGGTCGTCACGCTCGAGGTGCGCAGCGGCGCCGAGCGCTTCGCGCAGGACCTGCGCCTCGACGTGCTGGCGCACGCCTGGGTGGGCTAGAGCAAAACCGGCTTGTCCGGCAGCTCGTTCGGATTGTCTCTGCCGCCGGGGTAGTGCTCGGCGAGGTGCGCGCCGATCGCGCGCAGGCCGGCGATCACCCCTTCGACGAACTCGCCGCGCCGGAACCGCTCCTCCATCAGCGCGCAGATGCGCTGCCACTCGGCCTGCGGCACGCGCCGCGCGACGTCGCGGTCGGCGACGATCTCCACCACGTGCTCGGCGAGCAGCAGGTACACGAGCACGCCGTTCGCTTCGCGCGTGCCGCCGACGCGCAGCCGGCCGAAGAGCTCGAGCGCGCGCTCGCGCGGCGCGGTCCCGCGCAGCACTGCGCCGAGCGGCAGCGAGCCCTCGAGCGCGACGCGCAGCTCGCCGCGATGGCGCGCTTCCTGCGCGCGCACCTCGGCCTCGATCGCCGCGAGCGCCGCGCGCGGGAAGGCGCGCCGCAGTTGGGCGCGGCCGTGGGTGAGGTGGTGCAGGAAGCGCTCGCGCATCGCCCGCTCACCAGCGCCCCGAGGCGCCGCCTCCGCCGAAGCCGCCGCCTCCGCCCGAAAAGCCGCCGCCTCCGAATCCGCCTCCCCCCCACCCGCCACCGCGCCCCATCGTGTACAGCCCCGAGCCGCGCCCGGGCAGCGCGGCGAGGAAAGTGAAGATCGCCGCGATGACCGCGACGAGCAGCCCCGCTGTCGCCCAGGCGTAGAGCCCGACCGCGACGCCGGCGAGGCCCGCCGCCGCTGCGCGGCCGATCAACGCGCCGAGCACGTACGCCACGGCGACCGCCCCGAAGCCGAGGAACATCAGTCCCTGCAGCGAGTCGCCGAGATTCGCCGCCGGCCGCTGCGGCGCGGGCAGCGGCTCGCCGCGCACGAGCCCGGCGAGCGCGTCGACGCCGCTCGTCAGCCCGCCGTAGAAATCTCCGGCGCGAAAGCGCGGCACGATGCGCTCGTCGATCACGCGCCAGGCGAGCGCGTCGGGGATCACGCCTTCCAGCCCGTAGCCGACCTCGATGCGCACCGCGCGGTCGTCCTTCGCCACGAGCAGCAGCACGCCGTCGTCGACGCCCTTGCGGCCGAGCTTCCAGCGCTCGGCGACGCGGATCGAGTACTGCTCGATCGTTTCCGGGCGCGTCGTGGGCACGATCAGCACCGCGATCTGGCTGCCCTTGTCGGCCTCGAGCTTGGCGAGCCGCGCGTCGAGCGCGGACTTCTGCTCGCCGGTCAGCGTCCCGGTGAGATCGGTGACGCGCGCGGCGAGCGGCGGCACCGCAACCTCGGCGCGCGCCCAGCCGGCCGCGCCCGCCGCGAGCGCCAGGCACACGGCGAGGAGCCTGCGCAGCATGTCAGGGCTTGGGCTTGGAGAAATCGACCTTCGGCGGAGCCGAGATCGCCTTCTCGTCGGGCACCGAGAAGTTGGGCTTGGCCTTGTAGCCGAAGGCCATCGCGGTGAGGTTGCTCGGGAACTGGCGCACGAGCACGTTGTATTCCTGCACCGCCTTGATGTAGCGCCCGCGCGCGACGGTGATGCGGTTCTCGGTTCCTTCGAGCTGCGCCTGCAGCTCGCCGAACTGCTTGGTGGCGGTGAGCGTCGGATAGTTCTCCGCCACCGCGAGCAGGCGCGTGAGCGCGCCGCCGAGCTGCGCCTGCGCCTGCTCGAAGCGCTTGAACGCCTCAGGGTCGTTCAGCAGCTCCGGCGTCGCCTTGATCTGGCCGACCGAGGCGCGCGCCTGGGTGAGCTCGGTGAGCGTGCTCTTCTCGAAGTCGGCCGCGCCCTGCACGGTGGCCACCAGGTTCGGGATCAGGTCGGCGCGCCGCTGGTAGTTGTTCAGCACCTCGGACCAGGCTGCCTTCACCTGCTCGTCCAGGCTCTGGAACTGGTTATAGCCGCAGCCGCCGAGCAGCAGGGGCAGCAAGGCGAGCGCGGCGATCAGCAGTTTGCGCATGTCGATTCCTCCCGGGAAAACTAGTTGGGGGCGGCGCGGCCCGCCTGCAAGTCCTGCATCATGCGCCGCGCGAACACCAGGTCGCTCCAGGCCTTCGCCTTGTCCGGCAGGTTCCTGAGCAAGTAAGCCGGGTGATAGGTAACGACCAGCGGCACGCCGGCGTAGCGGTGCACGCGTCCGCGCATGCTGGCGATGGTCGCGTCGCTCGCGAGCAGCGTCTGGGCGGCGAAGCGTCCCATCGCGACGATGACCTTGGGCCGGATGAGCGCGATCTGGCGCAACAGGAACGGCGTGCAGCACGCCACCTCCCCGGGCTCCGGATTGCGGTTGCCCGGCGGCCGGCACTTGAGCACGTTGGCGATGTACACGTTCTCGCCGCGCTTGAGTGCCAACGCGGCGAGCATGTTGTCGAGCAGCTTGCCAGCCTGGCCGACAAAGGGCTCGCCGAGGCGGTCCTCCTCGGCGCCTGGCGCCTCGCCAACCAGCAGCCACTCGGCGTGCTCGTCGCCGACGCCGAACACGGTCTGCGTGCGCGTCGCGTGCAGGCCGCAGGCCGTACAGGATGCGACGGCTTGCTTGAGTTCCACCCAGCTCATTTCATGAACTGCAGAAGTGTCTTGTGAAGGAACTGAATTCCTTCTCAAGCGCCATACCGGCGCGAGGCCCATCTCGGCGAGGATCTCGCTGCGCCGGCTCACAGCGCGAACGACAGCACGAGCGCGTCTTCGCGCCCGCCCTGCGCCGGGTAGTAGCCGCGCCGCAGGCCGATGCGCCGGAAGCCGAAGCGGCGGTAGAGCGCCTGCGCGCCGAGGTTGCTCGGCCGCACTTCGAGGAACAGCGTGCGCGCGCCGAGCTCGCGCGCGAGGCGCATCGCGTCGGCGAGCAGCGCGCTGCCATGGCCCTGGCGCTGGTGCGCGGCGGCCACCGAGAGATTGAGCAGGTGCGCTTCGCCGGCCGCGACCATCAGCACGAAGTAGCCGATCAGATCGGCGCCGCGGCGCAGCGTGTAGCACTGGTAGCGCGCGCGCAGCGAATCGGCGAAGTTGCCGCGCGACCAGGGGTGCGTGTAGATCTCGCTCTCGGCCGCCGCCACCTCGGCGAGGTCCGCCTCGCGCATCGGCTCGAGGCGGGGGGTTTCCTTGGGTACTGCACTCATCTGCCGCCGCGTTCCTGCGTCGTAAGCGCTACCTTGTCGCGCACGTAAAGCGGCGCCGCGAGCGCCGCGTCGATGCCCTCGCCGGCCTCCAGCCGCGGCGCGGCAAGCCGCGCCACCGCCACCGCGCTCGCGTGCGTCTCGGGCGAAACGCGCGCGAGCGAGCCGCCGAGCCGCGCGGCGAGCGCCTCGCGGTAAACCGCGAAGCCGTTGCCGCAGCCGTGCCAGCCGCCGCCCGGGGGCAGCGGCGCCGCGGCCGGCGCGACGCACTGCGTCTCGATCGCCGCGCGCCACCCGGAAGGACCCCGCTCCAGCGCCGAATAATACAC
This sequence comes from uncultured Pseudomonadota bacterium, assembly GCA_963739205.1. Taxonomy (GTDB): domain Bacteria; phylum Pseudomonadota; class Gammaproteobacteria; order Burkholderiales; family SG8-39; genus DAHVFK01. Next base: position 679,651 of record CAVTZJ010000005.1, read on the forward strand.
TTCGTGCATGCGCGCATCGAGGCAGGCGAGCACGCGCCCGGCGCCCGATTCCTCGGCGAGCGCCTCGAGCGTAGGCACGCCGAGCACCGGGATGCCGCGCGCGAAGGCGAGGCCCTGCGCCACGCCGCAGGCGATGCGCAGGCCGGTGAACGAGCCGGGACCGGCGCCGAAGGCGACCGCGTCCAGCTCGCGCGCCGCCATGCGGCGCGCCGCGAGCAGCCGCTCAAGCATCGGCAGCACCAGCTCGGCGTGCTTGACGCCCGCGCGCCGCTCCAGCGCGGAGATCTCGCCGTCGGCCCACAGCGCCACCGAGCACCACTCGCTCGAAGTTTCGACCGCTGCGAAACGCATGGGGCACCATTCTATCGCCTGCTAGAATTTTGCCTCTCTCACGGAGGCGAGCATGGCCAAGCACCGCATCGCAGTCATTCCCGGCGACGGCATCGGCAGGGAAGTGATCCCCGAGGGCATCCGCGTGCTCGAGGCCGTGGGCGCCAAGCACGGCATCGGCTTCGAGTGGCAGGAATTCCCGTGGAGCTGCGACTGGTACAAGGCGCACGGCAAGATGTGCCCGGACGACGCGCCGCAGATCCTGCGCAAGTTCGACGCGGTGTACTTCGGCGCGGTGGGCAACCCTGCGATCGTCGCCGACCACATCTCGGCCTGGGGCCTGCTGATTAACTTCCGCCGCTGGTTCGACCTGTACGTCAACCTGCGCCCGGTGCGCCTGTTCGAGGGCCTGCCCTGCCCGCTCGCCGGCCGCAAGCCCGGCGACATCGACTACGTCGTGATCCGCGAGAACACCGAGGGCGAGTACGGCAACGTCGGCGGGCGCATCTACGAGGGCACCGAGCGCGAGATCGTCACGCAGCAGGCGGTGTTCTCGAGAAAGGGCGTCGACCGCATCATGAAGTACGCTTTCGAGCTCGCGAAGACGAGGAAGAAGCACGTCACCTCGTGCACCAAGTCGAACGGCATCTCGATCACCATGCCCTACTGGGACGAGCGCTTCGCCGAGATGAAGAAGCAGTATCCGGACGTGCGCGCCGACCAGTACCACGTCGACGGCCTGTCGATCCAGATGGTGCTCAACCCGGACCGCTTCGACGTGGTCGTGGCGTCCAACCTGTTCGGCGACATCCTTTCCGACCTCGGGCCCGCGACCGCCGGCACGATCGGCATCGCGCCCTCGGGCAACATCAACCCGGAGAGGACCTACCCGTCGATCTTCGAGCCGGTGCACGGCTCGGCGCCTGACATCGCCGGCAGGAAAATCGCCAACCCGATCGCCGCCATCTGGTCGGGCGCGCTGATGCTCGAGCACCTCGGGCACGCGGAGGCCGCGGCCGACGTGGTGCGTGCCTTCGCGCGCGTCATCGTCGAGGGCCCGCACACGCCGGACATGAAAGGAAGATCGAGCACCATGGAAGTCGGCGCGGCGGTGGCCGAGGCCGTGCGCGGCGCCTCGAAGAAGGCCGCCTAGCGGGCGGTCAGCGTGTCGAGGAACGCCTCGACCACGCGCGTGTAGTAGTCGTTGTCCTCGCCGAGCTCTTCGTTGATCTGGCGGTGCGAGAGGTTCTCCTCGAGCACGCTCGCGCGCGTCCCGAGCCCCTGCGCCTTGGCGGCGTAATCGCGCGCCGCGGGACAGGACTCGGCGCGCCGCGTCGAGCACACCGCGAGGAACGGTGCGCCCGCCGCAGACAGGCGCGCGAGCGGCGACGCCTTCGCCCAGTACGCCGGATCGGTTCCGAAAGCGCGGTCGTAAAGGCGCAGGTGCCGGCCGCGCATGATGCGCTCGACGTCGAGCGCCGCGCTGTCGAGCTCGACCGTGCCGAGCCAGGGCCGCGCGCCGAGATCGAGCGCGATCTTCGGCGCCGAGGCGATCAGCGCCACGAGGTGCGCGCCCGCGGAATGCCCCATCAGGATGAAGCGCGCGGGATCTCCGCCCCAGGTGGCTGCCTGCGCCTGCGCCGCCGCGAGCGCGCGCGCCACGTCGCGCGCCTGCTCGAGCGGATCGGCCTCGGGCAGCATGCGGTAGTTCGCCGACACGAACACGAAGCCGCGCGGCACCCAGCGCGCGGTCTTGTTGCGCACCACCCCCCGGTTCGACTTGTCGCCGACCGCCCAGCCGCCGCCGTGCACCATGAAGATCACCGGCGCGCCGCGCGCGCCCTCGGGCGCGTACACGTCGAAGCGCTGGCGCGCATCCGGTCCGTAGGCGACGTCGCGCACGATGCGCATGTCGGCCGCCGCGGCGGGCAGCCCGGCGGCGAGCGCAACGAGGGCGAACGCGATGCGCAGCACGCGCGCCTCAGCCACGCGGCACCCCGTCGAAGAAGTCGACTTCGCCGCTCTCGAGCGAGTACTCGGCGCCGACCACGAGCAGGCCCTCCTCCGCGATCAGCTGCTCGAGCAGCTGCGAGCCGTGCCGCAGGTGGTCGGCCGAGGCGCGGATGTTGGCGCGCACCGCGCGCCGCACCAGCGCGTCCTCGTCGCGCGCGAGCTCGGTCTCCAGCAGCCCTTCGACCGAAGGCCGCACGCGGTCGACGATCGCGCGCAGGTTGCGCGACTGCGGCTCGCCCGGCCGGCGCAGATCTTCCAGCGTCGCGAGGATCGCGCCGCACTGCGAATGGCCGAGCACCACCACCAGGCGCGTGTCGAAGCGCGCGGCGGCGAACTCCACGCTGCCGACCTGCGACGGCGCGACGATGTTGCCTGCGACGCGGATCACGAAAAGGTCCCCCAGCCCCTGGTCGAACACGATCTCCGCCGGCACGCGCGAGTCCGAGCAGCCGAGGATGATCGCGAACGGCCGCTGCTCGTGCGATGGCACGAGGCGGCGGCTGCCCTCCGGCGCGCCGCCCGCGCCGCGCGACTGCGCGACGAAGCGCGCGTTGCCCGCGCGCAGGCGCTCGAGGGCTTCCCGTGCCCCTACCATGCTTTTGCCTTCATCCGCGTTTGCGCAGCACGACGTGGGTCGCGCGCTCGCCGGCGACGTGCCGCGCGCATTCGTAGCCGAGCGCGCGCAGGTCGAGGCCCTTCATCAGGTGCTCGCCCGAGCCGAGCAGCACCGGGCGCAGCACCAGGTGCAGCTCGTCGATCAGCCCCGCGCGCAGGTACTGGCGGATCGTCGCCACGCCGCCGCCGAGGCGCACGTCCTGGCCGCGCGCCGCGGCGCGCGCCTCGTCGAGCGCGGCGCGGATTCCCTCGGTGACGAAGCGGAACTCAGTGCCGCCCGCCATCCTGAGCGGCGCGCGCGCGTGGTGCGTCAGCACGAACACCGGCGTGTGGTACGGCGGCTCCTCGCCCCACCATCCCTTCCAGCTCTCGTCGGGCCAGGGCCCGCGCACCGGGCCGAACATGTTGCGGCCGAGGATCCAGGCGCCGATGCCCTGGAAGCCCTCCTCCGCCATCCGGTTGTCGACGCCGGTCTCGCCGCCGTCCTGGCCGTGCATCTTGCGCCAGAAGCGCGTGCTGAAGAGCCACTCCATCAGCTCGGGTCCGCCGACGCCGAGCGGGTTCTGCAGATCCTGGTTCGGGCCGGCGCCGAAGCCGTCCAGGGAAATCGCAAAGCTCTGCACGCGGAGTTTCGACATGGTGGCGCCGGGTCTGCTGGTCCGGAATTTTACTTCGAGAGCACGTGGCTCGTGGTCACGTCCGCCATGAGCTTGTCGCCCGCGCCGTACACGGCGGTGCGCACGACGCTCACCGTGCGCCCGCGCTTCACGTAGGACGCCACCGCGCGGAACGAGCCCTCGGACTGGTTGCCGAGGAAGTTCGCGTTCAGGCTGATCGCGAGCGGAAAGCCCTTCATGCCCTCGCTGGCTCGACCGGGGCCCATCGCGAGCACGGTGGCCGTGACGTCCGCCATCCACAGGAGCGCCCCGGCGTGCACGACGCCGAACGGATTCTTGATTCCCGCCTGGACGGGCATTTCCGAGACCACCCGGTCCTCCGAGCGCTCGGTGATGGTGAATTCGATCGTGCCCTGCATCTTCATGTCCGAGCCCACCTCTTCGGGAACGCGTTTTCGCGCTGCGCCACCTCGGACTCGAACTCGACGATCGTCACTCGCTCTCCATCTTCGGCGAGGAAGCACTTGTGCGAGATGTAGCCCGGCATCGTCCTGGCCAATGCGCTCATGTGGCCGACCCACTCTATTATCTATCTGAGGGGCAGTTCCTCATGTTGCGGAAGCTTATCCGTGATCTCGTACCACGGCGCCTTGGAGCCGACAAATACGTGGTACCCCGGCTTGACGCCGGGATCGGTGTCCAGCGTCCCCAGCGGGAAGCCGTACCACTCCTTGTGCTGCTCGAATTTCGTAACCAGATTCGAACCGCAGACCCGGCAGAACGTCCGATACTGCCCGGGGGACGATTCGTAATGGGTGAGCAGGTCTTCCCCCCTCAGCCAGCGGAAATCCGCGGTGCGCACGGCCGCTCGCGTACGAAAGGCGGCGCCGTGCGCCTTGCGGCACATCGAGCAATGGCAGTTGAGGACATTCCTGAGTTCGCCGTGAATCTCGTATCTCACCTGCCCGCAGAGGCAACTGCCCTTATGGATCATGACGTCGGCCCCCCGTAGCTCACGGCGCCGGCTCTTTGCCGTGCAAGGACGCGAGCAGCCGCGGCCCCACGTCCATGGCCCAGCGCGACGCGCGACTCCCGACGTCGGCCCCGTGCACGGCGTCGTTCAGCAGCTCGATGAGGTCGGTCAGCACGTCTTCCTCTTCGGCGGTGAGAACGTCTTCCTTCGCAAGCTCGATGACGAGCCGCCGCGCCCCCTGCATGCGCGTGCCGATTCCAACCGCCTCGGCCAGGGCCCTGAGCTGCCTTTCGAGCTCGATGCGGAGTCCGGCCAAAGCCAGATTCGGGTCCTGGTCCGCGACGAGCTGAAAGGGGTACTGCTGCCCCTCAACGCCCCGTTTGGAAAGCAGCCCGGCCCTGTCGGCGCGCTCGGTCGCGCGCTCCAGGCGCTCCTGAAACTCCACCTTGAATCCGCCGGGAAGCTGTACCGACTTGAACAGGGGACCCAGCCACGGAAGGATCGCCAGCGCGATCAGGGCGAGAGTGATTGCGTCGATCGCCAGCGCCGGAACCCAGACGTGAAGCAGCGCTACGATCAGCGCGCCCAAGGTGATCGCGAGTTGAATGCTGCGCATGATCTTCCCTGCGGAAGCTAGCGTCGTGGTGTGCGGCGGGCTACCGCACTGTTGCGTGGATACGGCTCGACGCGAGCCGCCCGCCGGCACCACCGACAGTCAGATCTCGATCGCCCGGTAGCGCCAGTGACAAGTCGGCGTGCAATCATCAACGGCACGACCTCGGCAAGAATGAGCAGGTGTGGTCCGCCGTTGTTTGTCCTCCCGATTGTATGGTTACAGCGCATTCTCGAATTGGTTGACCAGGCCAAGGAGAACGTCTGCATGCCAGTTGTCGTAGGCGTGGGTTCCATAGTGCGCAGCAAGTACTTCTCCGCCACGAGCCATGAGGAAATCGGCAGGCAGGCCAAATATTCCGTTCTCGGCCTTTTTATAGAACTTTCCGGTGGTCAAGATGCCTCGAAACCCAGCCCACAGAACGGCTGGATGTAATAGCGCAGAAATGGAAGTCTCAACTCCAAACTGGCGGTAGAGGGCTTTGCTCGGATCTGCAATGCAATCGAATGGAAGCTGCGCTTGGTAATGCAACATCTCCTCGCGTGAAGAGTGAAAGACAGCGACTTCGAGAATGCCGGCAGCTTGGATGTCAGCGAATCGTTTGCCCAGGCTATGCAGATGGAGGTTGCACACCGGACAGCCGGCGAACCGCCGGAACTGTAGGTGCACATAGCGAACCGAAGGGTCCGGGATGCGAACTGGTCTGCCGTGAATCGAGTCAAGTGCGATGGCCGGAACCACCGCGCCAGCCTTGAATTTCATGTCGATAGCTCCGACGCAGTGGTCAAGACATTGCGCTCTAACGTCCCGGCTATCGCGCCGTCCGCTTGCGGGCGTGCGCCGTTGAGCCGGCTGTTAGACGTGACCTCTTCTCCTGCAGCCGGCCAGATACGTACTTGTGAAGCACACTCGCAATGAGCGTTTGATAGGGCACACCCTCCTCATACGCCTTGGCCTGAATGTCCAACAGATCCGCAGCGGAAAGGCGGATATTCACGCGGCGGCTCTTTATGAAGGTGGCGCGCGCAGCTTCGCGAAAAGCATTGCGTTGTGCCTTTGTAGGGTGCGCAGAAACCAGCACCCCCTTTTCGTAGGCGCTCAAAATGTCGCGTTCGTAACGATCAAGTCTTTTCATCTGGCCCGTCCATGTCCATGTAGTCGCGCGTCGCCTTCCGGCTCGGGATGATGGTCTTCAAGAAGTAGTACTCGTCCTCTTCAACAGACGGGACCAGATACGCATATCCCCGATAGCCCACCACCAGCACCACCTGTCCGGCGTAGCGTTTCTGGTTCGGGTGGACCAAAACGTCCATCAGTCCGCCTTCCTCAATCGCAAGAACGATCTCCTCGTAGGAGATGTCGCGCGCAGCCTTCAGGCACTCGTTCTTCTCCGGATCCCACCGAAACGGTTTCACTGCGACAGTGTAGTGTAGCGTGTGCCTTTTGTCATCAGGGCGGAGCACGCCACTTAGTCACGTCCAACGGTCAGCATCGGCGGCGGCGCGAAGCGCCGTCCGCTGCATGCTGTTGTTGGACCGCTCATACCCGCGAGCACACGCGTCGAAGGGTCAGCGGCTGCGCGGCTCACGCTCATGCCTAAGTGTAATCACCACCCTGCAAATCCGTAGTCCGGCAGCTCGATGTCGTCGCGGAGATCGCGGCCGACGAATGACTCAGCGATGAATGGCACTCGCATCAGCTTCGTCACCACGTTCCGAAAGGTGATTCCAAGGGAAGTCTTCGGGGCGAACGATGAAGCGAATTTCATCGCCGATACCTGCTTCCTTTTCACAAATGGCATCAGCCGCTGCTCGTACCTCGCGAAGGCGGCGCCGAAATCTCCTGCGCACGCGTGAAGCTCGCCGGCGAGGATGTATGCCTCGGCGATCGCCAGCCCGGTCCCTTCGCCGGCCATCAGCGAGACGCTGGCGGCCGCGTCGCCGACCAGTGCCGTCCGTCCTTTCGTCCATCGGTCCATCTGAATTTGGCTGACGGTGTCGAAGTAAAGGTCGCTCGTGCGTTCGAGTTCCTTCTCGATCTGCGGCCACTCCCAGCCGGAATCGGCAAAGGCATCCCGTAGGATGGATTTCGGCTCTTCAGCGCGAATGTGTTCGTTGCGAAAGATGAAGAGGAAAAGCGTTTTGTCATCGCGCATGGCGAACCGTGAAATCTGCCTCCCCGGCAGGGCGTGGCTCACGTAGATGAGTTCATCGCGCGGGCGGTAGCCTTCGACCTCGAAGGCCGCGACATGGTAATCGAGCGAGACGATGAATTCCGAATCTGCTCCGAATGCGAGACGGCGGACCCGCGAATGAAGACCGTCGGCGCCGATCACCAGGTCGGCATGGCGGGGCTGCGCATGATCGAAGGCGACGCGCACGCCCTTGTCGTATTCGTCGATGCCAGCCACTGAATCGCCGAAGATCGTCTCAACTTTCCCCTCGATGGCTCGATAGATCGTGGCCGAAACGTCGGAACGGCGCACGCTTGTAAACCGATCGTGGGTCAGCCGGCCGAAGACCGTGACGTCGAATCCAGCTCGCTTCAGCCCGTCGCGACCGACGAACCGCACTTCGCGTACCTGATAGCCGAGGCGCCGGATGGCGCAGATAAGGCCCATCTTCTCGGCGATGTCGTAGCCGATCCCCCAAAAATCGATGATGTAGCCGCCCCCACGAAGCCGCGGCGCCTCCTCGACGAGGAGAACCTCATGTCCTGACTTCGTCAGCCAGTAGGCAAGAGCCGGCCCGGCGACGCCGATGCCGTTGATGACAATGTTCACAGCGGGGCTACCTGTCGGTTCAACGTTCACGCCCACCGGCGCGCGCTAGTTGGACCTTGCGATAGCCGCCGATCGCGCGCGTCCGAGTGGGGCGTGGTGTTGGGCGGCACGCTAAGGGCACTCCGGATGTCGGTGCGGTCGGCCATTGGCTAACAAGAGTTGAACGAGAGCCTTAGTGTCTAAGGTTCCAGGGATCAGTCGGGTCGACGGGCGGCTTCTGCCGATAAAGGTCGCAAGTATGTCCGTGGGTTTGAACCTCAAACCGCCTCTCCCATTCGGCTGCGGTCGCCTCGTCCTTCTCGCCGCCTATGCCGTATCTGTACCAATCAGCCAGCGTACAGTGAGATGCCGCAGCTCTCTTCCCAGTATCATGATGATTGTTCGCCCAAGTTTCGAGAATCCGCCTCGCAACGGCAACATCGGGCTTGACGAAGCATCCGCTCGTATATGCGAATGCAAGAACTTGCATTTCATCCGCGCCTGGTGCAATCGGCTGCCCGGATGCAACTTTGACCATTTTCCAATCCCCATTGCTATTTCGGATGGATTCGACATCCAGCATTCGTTTTTCTATAGCGCACTCTTGAGCTAACGTACGCGACGCGAACGCATTCACACTTAGCAGAGCAATGAACATTGCTGGAACGCAATTTCGCAAGAGTCCCATTTCAATCCCCCCTAAAATCGCGCTGCCCAACGTGTTGCTCTGCCGCGGGCCAAGCGCACTTGCGACTGATATGGCGCTGCGCTGGTGGCCCGTCGGCAGCAGCAAAGGGTTAGCCGATCAGCTTGTCGTACTCGGCGTGGGCTCCGATCCAGAACCAAACGATGCCGTCCGCAGCTTCGACGCCCACGGCGCGGTGATGGATGCCTACCCGAGCAGAGTAAAAGCGGCCGACCTTCTTGAGGTGGAGCGACGGGTGCCGTGGATCGCGTTTCAGCTGTTGGAAACAGCGATCGGCGAGACGTTGGACTGAATTCGGTAGCGAGCGATAGCTCTGCCAGAACTCCGGCGAGGCGTGATGGTTCAAAGCTTGGAAGTTCGGCCGGACGCATGGGCTTCTAGCGCCTTCTCAGCCAGCGCGTCGAGCTTTCCGGCGCGAACATCAGAGTCGAACTGCCGATCCCATGCCTCGGCGTCAAACGCGGCAAACCACTCCCGAAGCTCCGTCATTTCCTCGGGAGACAGGTCTTGGATTTCGCGTTCGATCTTCTCAACTTTGCCCATGCCGAAAGTATAGCGCAACGATTATTGCTGACGGCTAACGTGGCGCTCAGCCGCGCGCCTTAGCGCGTCGGCTGCAGCAGCAGGTTATGCCGCAGTTTGTAGATGGTCTTGCCATCCAGGGAATACGAGCACTGCTGGGTGGCATTTGAGCGCCTTTGCTAGTACCTTCGCGCGCTCAACGCCCAGGCGGACGCGATCGTTCTCGATCGCGGAGAGGGTGGCTTGTGGAATACCCGTGCGCGCCGCGAGCTGGTTCTGGCTTAGACCTTGAAGTTCACGGACGATGCGCACCGATTCGCCCACCGACACCGTGACGCGTTTCTTCGCCTGGCGAAACTGACTCATCTACGGCCTCCGATAGTCATGTGCGGTAATCGATATCACTTGAAAAAGTTGCTGATCTGGCACCGCGCGATAAATAAGTCGCCACTGCAGTCCGAGACGGGATGAGCGATGGCCCTTCCACTCTCCCGACAAGGCCTCATCGTTGAAGCCCTTTATCAGTCGCAGCCCCGACGGACCGGAAAGCGTGGCGATGTCCTTCCACTTTTCGTACCGCATGAGGATCTCCCGCGGTGCCGATGACAGCTGCTTGTCGACACGGCGGTGCTCCTCGATGTGCCACATGCCACATTGTACCTATACCATTTATGACATGTCCAGGTCCGCCGAAGTCTGCGGCATAACGTTCGCAGCCACCGGCGCGCGACTGCGATGATAGCGAAACCTGCGATGCTCCACGCGCGTCCGAGTGGGCTGAAGGGTTAGGTGCCACGATCACTCAGGTATACCCGGCGTCACAAGCCTGAGTATGAGCGGTACCACAAAGCAAAGAGTCGCCGCAGTTACTAGCGACGAGCGGACAGGATTTGTCCAGCGAGGGTCGACAATGAAGATGCGAATCGAGTGCGCCGCTGGAACAAGGAAGACCAGAATAAGTGGCTCGATCACAAAATTAACCAGGCTCGTCGCACCGAGACCAAGTGCGCTGAGTATTGCCCAGATTGCGACCGGCAATAAGAGGACCGTTGCGTAGTCCCACATAAACCACGTCTTGCGGCTACGCGCGACTCGCCAAGCCGGGACACAAAGTGCGAGGCTGAGAAACCAGAGCGCTAGATACGGAAACGTAGCCCCTCCCCTTGGGCACCTAACGTTCGCAGTAACCGGCGCGCGCCGTGTGCCGCAAGCAACACTGAAGCGCTCGCGCGCGCGTCCGGTTCACTGCGGTGTTAGAGAGCACCTTCGGTACGGTCCGGAGACATGGGTAACAGTTTAGTCCAGGGACATGGGTGACAGGTTGACCATTGGGGCACTGCAGGAGGTGCCCCATGCCGTGGAGTCAGACCTCGCCTATGGACCAGAGAACGCAATTCATCGCCGACTATCTGCGTGAAGTGCAGAACGTCACCGAGCTGTGCGCTCTGTACGGCGTATCACGCAAGACGGGCTACAAGTGGATCGAGCGCTACCTTCGGCAAGGCCCGGCCGGGCTCGAGGAACGCTCCCGAAGACCACACGAGTCGCCCAACCGCACCGAGGAGCAGATCGTGGCGGCGATCCTTCAGGCACGGCGTCGTCATCCAAGCTGGGGCGGCAAGAAGCTCTTAACGCTGCTGCACAAGGCACACCCGCGCTGGGATCTGCCGGGGCGCTCGACCGTGTGCGACATCCTCAGCCGCAACGGCCTGGTGCCCAAGAAGCGCAACCGCCGCCGCATCGGTCACCCGGGCAAGCCCTCGAGCACGATCCTCGCGCCCAACGATCTGTGGAGCGCGGACTTCAAGGGGCAGTTCAAGACCGGCAACGGTCGTTACTGTTTCCCGCTGACCGTGGCCGACGGCTTTAGTCGCTATCTGCTGGGCTGCCAGGGGCTGACTTCGACCGCGGTGCACGAGGCCAAGCCCGTGTTCACGCGGCTGTTCAAGGAGTACGGGCTGCCCAAGCGCATCCGCACTGACAACGGCGTGCCCTTTGCCACCAATACGCTTGCGCGCCTATCGGCGCTCTCGGCCTGGTGGGTGCGCCTGGGCGTGCTGCCCGAGCTCATCGAACCCGGCAAACCGCAGCAGAACGGGCGCCACGAACGCATGCATCGGACGCTCAAGGACGAGACCACGCGTCCGCCCGCCGCGAGCATGGCGGCGCAGCAACGAAAGTTCGACGTCTTTCGCAAAGAGTTCAACGACGAGCGGCCGCACGAGGCGCTCGATCAGCACACGCCGGCGAGCGCCTACCGTGCTTCCAACCGGGAGATGCCCAGCAAGTTGCCGCCGCTGGTCTACCCGGACCGCTTCGAGGTGCGTTACGTGAGCGCAAATGGCGGCATCCGCTGGAACCGGGACTGGGTCAACGTCTCGACCGTATGCATCGGCGAGTACGTGGGTCTGGAGGAGATCGACGACGGTATCTGGGACGTGTACTTCGGCCCGCTCAAGCTCGGCCGATTGCACGAGCGCCACATGAAGATCGAGGACGCCTATGGAAGGCTGCTACGCACTGGCGCCTGATCACGTCCAGCGATTGCGCGCGAATCGGCGACTGCGCTACGCTTCGTCGCCGATTCGCCATCGATTTCAGCTGGCAAATCGAACAGAAGAACCAAGACATAAAAGAGTGTTACCCATGTCCCCAGACTCTTCTGTTACCTATCTCCCCGACCGCTCAGCTTGCAGCTGATCGCCCTCAGTTGAAGGGGTTGGCAGGAATGGTCCGCGCGAAGTAGTTCACGAGGATAGGGAGTTTCGCCAAGTTCAGAAGAGATCGCGTCAGGCCAGCAGGACAGATCGGCACCCAGACGCCGGAGGAAGAGCGATGCCAACCACCGATTCCGAAAGCCAGTGGGAGAGGTAATTGAGATTGAACTGCGAACAAGCCAGCCAGTTCGTACCGATATGCCAGGACCCGCCCGCAGCGTTAGCAACGAAACTCCAGCTTTGGCGTGTAGGAAGACGGCGGTACGCCGCGCATCGTCAGACATTGGCCCACGCATAGGAGGTTCGCAACCTAGCAGCGGCGCTAAGAACCAGCGGAGGCGCATGTTTGGCACCTAACTATTGTTTGATCAGCATGCGGGGCATGCTAAGAGCATCTATTTGTGGATGCAACCATATGTACGTGGAGAAATGCATCTGCCGGCATACATATGAGTGAGTACGTATGGCGGCAGATGGGATGCTGGGATAAGGGAGGGATTAGGGCTCCACGACTCGTGCGGTGAGACCCAGGCGGCGGACGTCGCCCCAGCGCAATTCCCACAGTTTTTGCTGCGGGCGCCAGACCGCTCCGAGGCGCCGCGCGCGCTCGCGCAGGTCGGTCTCGTCGAAGGCAATGCGCACGGCCACGATCTCGTCGTCGCGCCGGCGCGGGCGGCGCGGGCGCGGAGTCCAGGGCACGGACTCGACGATCAGCTCGACGGTCTTCAGGCGCCGGCCGGCCTCGGCGTCGTACAGGTAGCGCACGCGCACCAGCCGCTCGCCGAAGCGCTCGACGAGCTTGCGCGTGCCGTGCTGCCCGGGGCGCAGCGTGAGGCGCGTCTCCATGCCGGTACAACGGGCATGCGTCACGGCGGTTGACGGCGCGCTCGTTCATAATTGCGCCTTCGCCGCCGCCTCCTCCACGGAATTCCTCCCTTGCTCCACGCCGACAGCGCCCGCAACCGCCTGGTCGGGATCGGGTTCATTTCGCTCACCTACGTGTTCTTCACGCTGCTCGACGGCAGCGCGAAGTGGCTGGTGCGCTCGCTGCCGGTGTTCGAGATCGTGTGGATCCGCTTCGTGTCGCACGCGGTGCTGTCGGCGGGACTGCTTTTGCCGATCCACGGCCGCGCGCTGCTCAAGAGCCGGCGCATGTGGCTGCAGGTGGTGCGCGGCATCCTGATGGTGTCGATGACGGCGATCAACTTCACCGCGCTGCAGTACCTGCAGCTCACGGTGACCTCGTCGATCTTCTTCTCGGTGCCGATCATCATCGCGCTCTTGAGCGTGCCGCTGCTCGGCGAGCGCATCGACGCGCGGCGCTGGGCGGCGATCGTGGTCGGCTTCTGCGGCGTGCTGGTGATCGTGCGCCCGTTCGGCGCGGCCTTCCACCCGGCGATGATCCTGTCGATGATCAACGCGGTGATCTACGCGCTGTTCAACATGATGACGCGCCGCCTCGCGGCGCACGACCGGCCGGAGACGACGCAGTTCCTCTCGGCGCTGGTGCCGGCGATCGCGGTGGCGCCGTTCGCGCTCGCGGTGTGGGAGCCGCCGGCCGGCGCGCTGCACTGGACGCTGCTCCTCATGCTCGGCGTGTACGGCGGCCTGGGGCACTACTTCCTCGCGCTCGCGCACCGCTACGCCTCGGCCTCGACGCTCGCGCCGTTCATGTATCCGCAGGTGCTGTACATGGCGCTGTTCGGCTACCTGGTGTTCGGCGACGTACCGGGCTGGCCGGTGGCCGCCGGCGCGGCGATCGTCATCGCGAGCGGCCTGTATCTGCTCTACCGCGAGCGCGCGCGCCGCTAGGCTAGACTCCCGCCAGGAGGGGGGCGATGACCGGGACGCTCGAGGTTCCGCTCTGGCTGGGAGTGGTCGCCGGCCTGCTCGCCGCGTGGGCGGCCTGGGACAAGCTGCTCCTGCCGGCGCTGCACTGGTTCGTCTCGAGCCGCGCCAACCGCGTGCTCGACGAGATCGGCGCGCGCCTGAAGATCCGCATCCGCCCGTTCCAGCGCACGCGCCGCCAGGCGCTCATCCACCGCCTGACGACCGATCCCCTGGTGCAGCAGGCCGCCGAGCGCCACGCCGCCGAGCAGCGCATGCCGGAGACCGAGGCGTTCGCGCTCGTCGAGCGCTACGCGCGCGAGATCGTGCCGGCGTTCAACGCCTACCTTTACTTCCGCATCGGCTACTGGCTCGGGCGGCACATCTCGCGCGCGCTGTACCGCGTGCGGCTGGGCTACGTCGACGCGGTCGGCCTCGCGCACATCGACCCGGACGCGACGGTGGTGTTCGTCATGAACCACCGCTCCAACATGGACTACGTGCTCGCGGCGTACCTCGCCGCCGACCGGGCGGCGCTGTCCTACGCGGTCGGCGAATGGGCGCGCCGCTGGCCGCTCTCGGCGCTGATCCGCGCGATGGGCGCCTACTTCGTGCGGCGCGACTCGCGCGACGCGCTCTACCGCCGCGTGCTCGAGCGCTACGTCGCGATGGCGACCGAGGCCGGCGTGCCGCAGGCGCTCTTCCCCGAGGGCGGCCTGACGCGCGACGGGCGCATGCGCGCGCCGCGCCTGGGCGTGCTCGACTACATGCTGCGCGGCTTCCGCCCAGAGGGCGAGCGCGACCTCGTGTTCGTGCCGCTCGGCCTGAACTACGACCGCGTGCTCGAGGACCGCAGCCTGCTGCTGGCGGACGACCCGGCGGCGCGCCGCCCCGGCACCGCGCGCGCGCTGTGGAACACCTGGCGCTTCGCCTGGCGCAACCTGGTGCTCATGCTGAAGAGCGAGTGGCACCGCTTCGGCTACGCCTGCGTCAACTTCGGCGCGCCGGTCTCGATGCGCGCCTACTGCCGCGCGCGCGGCATCGACTTCGCCGCGCTCTCAGGCGACGCGCGCCGCGCGGCGGTGGCGGCGCTCGGCGGAGAGCTGATGCAGGCCGTCGGGCGCGTGGTTCCCGTGCTGCCGGTGCCGCTCATCGCCACGGTGTTCTTGCGCCATCCGGAGCGCGCGCTCTCCGAGCTCGAGATCAAGGCCGAGGCCGAGCAGCTGATCGAGGCGCTCGCGCGCAACGGCGCGCAGCTCTACGTGCCGCGGCGCGACCTCGACTACGCGCTGCACGTCGGCCTGCGCATGCTCACGCTGCGCCGGCTGGTCGACGAGTCCGACGGGCTGTACCGCGCGCGTCCGAACGAGGCGCGCCTGCTCGCCTACTACGCAAACTCGATCGCGCACCTGCTCGGCTAGGCGCGCAGCAGGTCGAGCGTCGGGAAGCGGCCCCCGAGCGCGCGCGAGGCGTCCAGGCCCCACCAGCGCCCGAGCGCGGTGGCGTACAGGCTCCTGAAGTCCACCGCGAATCGCAGGTTGCCGCCCTCGAGCGCGCCGAAGTCCGGCGGGGCGCCGTACAGGCCCCCGCGCACGCGGCCGCCCGCGACGAACTGCGCATTGGCGGTGCCGTGGTCGGTGCCCTGCGAGGCGTTCTCCTGCGGCCGGCGGCCGAACTCGGCGTAGCTGATGACGAGCGTGTCGTTCCAGCGGCCGATCTCTACGAGCGCGCTCTTCAGCGCCGCGAGGCCGGCGGCCAGCTCGCCGAGCAAGCGCTGCTGGCGCGCGGGCTGGTTCTCGTGCGTGTCGAAGCCGTCGAGCGTGAGCCGCACGGCCGCCACGCCGCCGCGGTTGGCGGCAAGCTCGGCCGCGGTGCGCACCGCGTTGCCGAAGGGGCTCTTCGGGAACTCGGTGGCGAACGGCACGTCGGCCGAGAGCCGGCTCGCCGCCTGCGCGATCTCGGCTTCCACGTGCAGGATGTGCTCGAGCGCCGGGTTGGCGCTGCGGCCTTCCGGGCGCACCAGGCGCGCCTGGCGCTGGAACTGCCCGGGGTCGTTCAGCGCGATCGCGCGCCGCCCGCCGGCGAGCGGGCCCATGTCGTGGCCGCCGACCGCGACCCCGTCGGCGGCGAACGCCGCCGGAGCCGGGTCTGCGTCGAAGGCGCGCGCCAGCCACCCGCGCGACAGATACTGGTCGCTCGCCGAGGCCGTGTCCCAGATCTCGATCGAGCGGAAGTGCGACAGGTTGGGCTGCGGGTAGCCCACGCCCTGCACCAGCGCCAGCTCGCCCGCGCGCCACAGCACCATGAGCGGCTCGAGCGCCGGATGCAGCCCCGTGCGCGCGTCGAGCTGCAGCACCGCGTCGCGCGCGATCCCGATGCGCGGGCGCAGATCGTAGTAGGCCGGGTCGGCGTACGGCACCACGGTGTTCAGGCCGTCGTTGCCGCCCTTCATCTCGACGAGCACCAGCAGCCTGCGGTACGCCCCCTGCGCGAACGCCACGCGCGGCACGGCGAGCGCGGCGACCGAGGCGGCGAGGAAGTCGCGGCGCTTCATTTGAGCTGGTACTCCGGCGCAAGCACATTGGCCGCCATCGCCATGGGGCTCATCATGCGCGCCTGCTCGCCGCGAAACACGCGCGCGAGGAACTGCTTGCGCACGAGCAGCGTCTGCGTGGTGATCCACTCGTCGCCGCCCGGCCAGCCGCGCACGTCGGGCGGCGCGAACAAGTCCTGGCCGAGCTGGTGCAGCGCGAACACGAGCGGGCGCGGATCGTCGTAGCGGATGCCGTAGCGGCGCACGGTGCCGACCACCAGGTCGACCGGCGACTTGACCAGCGCGTCGCGGTTCGCCGGCGCCCAGAAGGCGTCCGACAGGAGCAGCTCGCGCAGCGCGACGCGGATCTCATAGCCGCTCGCGCGAAAATCGCTCGCGATACGCTCGAGCTCGCGCTCGTCGGGCTGCGGCGAGACGAACTCGCGCCACAGCTTGGCGGTGACGAACTCGGCGGTGGAGGGCTGCGCGAGCAGGAGGTCGAGCACCTGGTCGCCGTCGAGATCGCCGCTTTGCCCGAGCACGGTCTTCACGCCGCGGTCGTGCATGAAGGGCCGCCAGCGGTAGCTGCCGTCGGCGGGGTCGATGCTCCAGCCGGTGTAGGCGCGCGCCGCCTCGCGCACGTCGCTCTCGGAGTAATGGCCCACGCCGAGCGTGAACAGCTCCATCACCTCGCGCGCGAAGTTCTCGTTCGGATGGCCTTTGCGGTTGCGCGCGCCGTCCAGGTACAGGAGCATCGCCGGGTCCTTCGCCACCGCGTGCAGCAGCGCGCCGAAGTTGCCGAGCGCGTAGCGCCGCAGCAGCGCGTTCTGGCGCGCCATGAGCGCCGGCGAGCGCACCTTCTGCAGGCTGGAGGTGAAGTGGTTGTGCCAGAAGAGCGTCATGCGCTCGGTGAACGGCGAGTCGGTGGCGACCATCTCGTCCAGCCACCAGCCCTTCAGCGCGAGCGCGCGCCGGCGCAGGTCCTGCTGGAAGGCCTTGCGCTCCTCGGGCGACATGCCGCGCAGCGTGCGCGGATCGGTCCACTCGAGCACCTCCGGGGGCAGCGGCGTGCGCGCCTCCTGATGCGTCCCGGCGAGGATGCGGTCCACGCCTTGCGTGCGCGTCAGCTGCGCGAATTGCGCGACCTCGGCCGGCGGGGCGTCGAACCCGGTGCGCTCGAGCAGGTGGCGCGCGTCGGCCGCGCCCATGGGCGCGGCCTGGACGGCGCCTGCCCAGGCGACCAAGGACCCGACGAGGAGCGCCCGGAGCATCGCTCAGCGCCTGCGATGCATGTTGCGGTTGGCGTCCATGATGTCGCGCCGCAGCTGCTCGCGCTCCTCGGGAGACATGCGCCCGCCCGGGCGCCGCTCGGGCGGCGGCAGCTGCTGCGGCGGCTGGCCGCGGTTGTTGCGGTACAGGTCGCGGCGCGCCGAGTTCAGGTCCTGGCGCAGGCGCTCGCGCTCTTCCGGGGTCAGGTAGCCACGGCGCTGGGCGAGCGCGTTGCCGGCCGCGCCCGCGAGCGCGGCACCGATGAGCAGCGCGACGAGCGAGCGGCGCCTGGCGTTCATGACGTGCCATGTTACGCAGGCGCCGCCGCGCCGGGGTGCCGGGCCGGGCGAATTTTGTAACAATGTGTTTCGCGGCCGCGTTGCGGTTACAGCTTGTTGCCATGGCGCGCCGCATAACCGCTAACCTCGCGCCATGGCCGAGCTGAAAACCCGCATCCTGATCGTAGACGACGACCTGCGCCTGCGCGACCTGCTGCTGCGCTACCTCTCGGAGCAAGGCTTCGAGGCCAAGGCGGCGGCCGACGCCGCCGCCATGGACAAGCTGCTCGGGCGCGAGCGCTACGACCTGATCGTGCTCGACCTGATGCTGCCCGGCGAGGACGGGCTGGCGATCTGCCGCCGCCTGCGCGCCGCCGGCAACGCGCCGGCCATCGTCATGCTGACGGCCAAGGGCGACGACGTCGACCGCATCGTCGGACTGGAGATGGGCGCGGACGACTACCTGCCCAAGCCCTTCAACCCGCGCGAGCTGGTGGCGCGCATCAACGCGGTCCTGCGGCGCAAGGCGCCGGCCGGCCCGCCCGGCGGACCGGCGGCCGACGCGACGCTGCACCGCTTCGGCGAGTTCGAGCTGAACCTCGCGACGCGCGCGCTCACGCGCGAGGGCAAGCCCGTGTCGCTCACCACGGGCGAATTCTCGGTGCTCAAGGTACTGGTGCAGAACCCGCGCACGCCCTTGTCGCGCGACAAGCTGATGGAGCTCGCGCGCGGCCGCGAGTACGAGGTGTTCGACCGCTCGATCGACGTGCAGATCTCGCGCCTGCGCAAGATCGTCGAGCAGGACGCCTCGCACCCGCGCCACATCCAGACGGTGTGGGGCTTCGGCTACGTGTTCGTGCCCGACGGCGACGCGAAATGACGCTGCTCGGGCGGGCCTTCCTGCTCATCGCCCTGCTGCTCATCGTTTCGACCCTCGCCTCGTTCCAGATCTACCACGTCTATGAGCGCGAGCCGCGCTCGCGCGAGCTCGCGCAGCAGACCGTGAGCGTGGTCAACCTGACGCGCGCCGCGCTGATAAACGCCGACCCGGCGCTGCGCCGCGACCTGCTGATCGAGCTGAACGAGAGCGAGGGCATCCGCATCTACCCTTCCGTTCCGGACGAGAAGCTCGAGCCGCTGCCCGACGAGCCGCTGTTCCAGATGGTCGCCGAGCGGGTGCGCAAGGCGCTCGGCGCGCACACGCGCTTCGCCTTCGCGCGCGACGGCGTCGAGGGCTTCTGGGTGAGCTTCTTCATCGACGTCGACGAGTACTGGGTGATGCTGCCGCGCGAGCGCTTCCTGCCCGGGTTCGGCCTGCAATGGCTGTACTGGGGCGTGGCGCTGCTCGCGCTGGCGCTGGTGGGCGCGTGGTTCATCGCCTCCGCGATCGCGCGGCCGCTCGCCGCGCTGACCGGCGCGGCGCGCCGCGTCGGCCGCGGCGAGACGCCCGAGCCGCTGCCCGCGGCCGGGCCGCGCGAGCTGCGCAGCCTGGCCGAGGCCTTCAACCGCATGACGCACGACCTCGCCTCGCTCGAGCGCGAGCGCGCCATGGTGCTCGCCGGCATCAGCCACGACCTGCGCACGCCGCTCGCGCGCCTGCGCCTGGGCCTGGAGATGCTCGGCGGCGAGCGCGCCACCGCCGAGGGTATGGCCGCGGACATCGACGAGATCGACGCGGTGATCGGGCAGTTCCTCGACTTCGCGCGCGGCGAGCACGAGCCGCAGGCGGTGCGCGACCTCGATGCGCTCGCGGCCGAGCTCGCCGAGAGCTACGCGCGCCGCGGCAAGCAGGTGTCGTTCGAGCGCGGCGGCGTGCCGCCGCTCGCCTTCGCGCAGATGGCGATGCGCCGTGCGATTGCCAACCTGATCGACAATGCGCTGCGCTACGCCGGCGAGCCGGTCGAGCTGCGCACGCGCCGCGAGCGCGGCGCGACGCTGGTCGAAGTCATGGACCGCGGACCCGGCATTCCGCCCTCCGAGGCCGAGCGCCTCAAGCAGCCCTTCACGGGGCTCGACACGGCGCGCGGCGGCGGCGGCGGCTCCGGCCTCGGCCTGGCGATCGTCGAGCGCGTCGCGCGCGCGCACGGCGGGCGCCTCGAGCTGCTGCCGCGCGAGGGCGGCGGCCTCCTCGCCCGCCTCACCCTGCCCGAGCGGACGTGAGCGACGCGCGCACGCGGCGCCTATCGGCGCTCGTGTTCGGCGTGATCGCGCTGGTGTGGGGTTTCAACTGGGTGGTGCTCAAGCTCGCGATGCGCGAGGCGGGGCCGTTCGAGTTCCTCGCCTGGCGCTTCGCGCTCGCGAGCGCCTGCCTCTTTGGCGCGCTCGCGGCGCTCGGGCGGCCGTTGCGCCTGACGCATGCGCCGCAGGTGCTCGCGGTCGGCCTGCTGCAGACCACGGCCACTTTCGCCTTGGTCACCTGGGCGCTGGTGTCGGGCGCCGCGGGCAAGAGCGCGGTGCTCAACTACACGATGCCCTTCTGGGTCGTGCTGTTCGCATGGCCGGTGATCGGCGAGCGGCCTTCGCGCGCGCAGTGGAGCGCCCTGCTGCTCGCGTTCGCCGGACTGCTGCTGCTCGTGCATCCGGGCGCGCGGCCGGGCCTGCCCGACCTGCTCGCGCTCGCCTCGGGCGTCGCCTGGGGCCTGGGCGTGGTGCTCACCAAGCGGCTGCAGATGCGCGCGCGCATCGACACGCTGTCCCTCTCCGCCTGGCAGACGCTGCTCGGCGGCGCCGGGCTCGTGGCGCTCGCGTTCGCCTTTCCGGCTCGCCCGATGCACTGGACGCCGCTGCTCGTGTTCGCGGTGATCTACAACGGCGTGCTGGTCGGCGCGATCTGCTGGTTCCTGTGGTTCTGGGCGCTGCAGAAGCTCGATGCCGGGATCGCCAGCCTCGGCATCCTCTCGGTGCCCGTGCTCGGCGCCGCCTTCGGGGTGCTCCTGCTCGGCGAGCGCCTGAGCGCGCTCGAGTGGGGCGGCATGGCGCTGATCGTCGCAGCGCTCGCGCTCGCCGCCTTCGCCGCGCAGCGCCGCTAGCGCGCGAGCGAAAAGCGCTCGAGGACCTCGTAGCTCGAGCCCTCATTGGAGAGCGTCGAGCGCACCAGCACGAACTCTTCAACCGGCCAGTCGACAGGGGGCAGAGCCGGGAGCGCGCGCGGCGCGCGCGCCTTGCGGATCAGCGTCACGTGCGCCTCGAAGGAACGCCGCTCCAGCTCGAATCCCTTTCCCAAAAGAAGACTCTTCAAGTCCGCGGCGAGCGCGGCGAGCGGCGCCGGTGTCTCGTTCGGCCCGACCCAGACGATGCGGTTGTGCGGCCAATAGCGCGCCTGCTCCATCGGAAGAGAATGGGCTTTGCCAACAGTCGCACGTCCCATGTCTTTTGCAGCTGAAATTCCCGGCTCTTGGATTTCGCCCAGGAAGGCGAGCGTGAGGTGGATCGTTTCGGCGCGCGTCACGCGTCCGCTGGTCTGGCGGAATGCTTGGCTTGCCCATTCATGCAACGCGCGCGCGGCCTTCTCCGGAGGCCACAGGGCGAAGAACAGCCGCACGCTTCACACCCGGTGCTTGCGCGTGAGCCCGGCGAGCGCGCGCTCGCCCGGGTCCGCGGAGGCTTCCAGCCGCTCGATGATCAGGTCCTGCTCGCGCCGGCCGCGGTTCTGCGACAGCTTCCAGCGCGTTTCCAGCCGCGTCACCGCAATCTCGAAAGCGACGATCGCGCCGAGCATGTCGCGCAGGTACTCGGCCGGCAGGCGCTCGAACTCGGGCTGCCAGGCCGGATCGTGCACGGCGACCAGCTTCGCCACCGCGGCGTGCCTGGCGTCGTCCTCGAGCACGCGCACCGTGCCGTAGGCGTGCACCGCGGCGTAGTTCCAGGTCGGCACCGCGGGCTTTCTCTCGTACCAGCGCGGCGAGATGTAGGCGTGCGGGCCGGAGAACACGACCAGCACCTCGTCGTCGAAGAAGCTCTGCCACTGCGGGTTGGCGCGCGCCATGTGCATCACCAGCGCGAGCCGCTCGCCGCGCTCCTCGACGATGCACGGCAGGTGCGATCCCGCGAGCTCGCCGCCGGCGCCGGTCACCAGCAGGCAGAAGTTGTGCGCGCGCATGAACGACACGAGCTCTGCGCGCGCCTCAATGCGGTTGTACGGGGGCGAATACATCAGGCTTCCTCCACGAGTGCCACCGCCAGCGCGGCGATGCCCTCTTCGCGCCCGGCAAAGCCGAGCCGCTCGGTGGTGGTCGCCTTGACGTTCACCCGGTCCCTGGCGAGACCCAGGTCGGCGGCGATGTTGGCGACCATCTGGGCGACGTGCGGCGCGAGGCGCGGCGCCTGCGCGACGACCGTCGCATCGACGTTCGCCGCGCGCAAGCCCCGCGCCGCGAGCTTCGCCGCCACCGCGCGCAGGAGCACGCGGCTGTCGGCGTCCTTGTACTGCGCGTCGCTGTCGGGGAAATGGCGTCCGATGTCGCCGAGCGCTGCGGCGCCGAGCAGCGCGTCGCAGACCGCGTGCAGCAGCACGTCGGCATCCGAGTGCCCGGCGAGCCCGCGCGCGTGCGGGATGGTCACGCCGCCGAGCACCAGCCGCCGTCCCTCGACGAAGGCGTGCGCGTCGAAGCCCTGGCCGATCCTCATGCGCGCCCCGCGAGAATCGCCGCGGCGATCGCGAGGTCCTCGGGATAGGTCACCTTGAGGTTCGCGCGGCTGCCGAGGACCAGGCGCGGGCGCAGCCCCAGGCTCTCGAGCGCGCTCGCCTCGTCGGTGACCAGGCCCTTGGCGTCCTTGAGCGCCTGCGCGAGCAGCCCGGCGCGGAACATTTGCGGCGTCTGCGCGAGCCACAGCTGCGCGCGGTCCACCGTGCCCGCGATGCGCTGCGCGCCGGCCTCGTCCTTCGCCACGCGCTTCACCGTGTCAGCCACCGGCAGCGCGAGGATGCCGCCGATCGCGTCGCCGCCGCATTCGGCGATCAGGCGCTCGAGGTCGGCGCGCGGCAGGCAGGGGCGCGCCGCGTCGTGCACCAGCACCCAGTCATCCGCGTCGACCGCCGCCATCGCCGCCACCAGGCCGTTGTATACCGAGTCGCGGCGCGTCTCGCCGCCGCAGTAGAGCGGCTCGACGCGCGCGCCGCAGCCGCTCCAGTCGAGCGCGGCAAAGCGCTTATCACCGGGCGTGAGCACGACGAACACGGTCTCGACCGCGGCCGCGCCGACGGCGCGCACCGCGTGCCACAGCATCGGCTTGCCGGCGAGCGGCAGGTACTGCTTAGGCGTTTCCCCCGCGATTCTCGTTCCCGCGCCGGCGGCCGGGATCAGCGCAAACAGGCTCAAAGCAAAAGTTCCGCAAATTCAAGCCGGTATAATTGCATGCGGCGTCCACCCGGACAAGCCGCCGCTGTCCATGCACCGAGACGAGCTTCCCCAACCGCAATCGCGCCGCCGCGTCACCCGGCTCGCCGGCTCGGCCGACGCGCTCGCGCTCGCGCGCCTCGCGCAGGCCGCGCGGCCGCTCGCGGTGGTGTCGGCCACCGCGCTCGACGCGCAGCGCCTGGCCGATGAGATTGCATGGTTCGCGCCCGGGCTGCGCGTGTGCCTGCTGCCGGACTGGGAAACGCTGCCCTACGACCAGTTCTCGCCGCATCAGGACCTGGTGTCCGAGCGGCTGGCGACGCTGTACCGCATCCAGCAGGGCGATTTCGACATCGCGCTCGCGCCCGCCTCCACCGCGCTCGTGCGCCTCGCGCCGCCCGCGTACCTCGCCGCGCACACCTTCTTCCTGCGCGCCGGCACGCGGCTCGACGTCGAAGCGCTGCGCCGCCAGCTCGCTACCGCCGGCTACCAGCACGTCACGCAGGTGGTGGCGCCCGGGGAGTTCTGCTTTCGCGGCGGCATCATCGACCTGTTCCCGATGGGCAGCGCGCTGCCGCTGCGCCTGGACCTG
Organism: uncultured Pseudomonadota bacterium; assembly: GCA_963739205.1. Lineage (GTDB taxonomy): Bacteria > Pseudomonadota > Gammaproteobacteria > Burkholderiales > SG8-39 > DAHVFK01. The sequence goes on from CAVTZJ010000005.1 coordinate 703,353, forward strand.
GACGACGACCTGATCGAGACGATCAGGACCTTCGACGCCGACACGCAGCGCGGCCTGTACACGGTGAACGAGGTGCGCCTGCTGCCGGCGCGCGAGTTCCCGCTCGACGAGCCGGCGCGCGCGCGCTTCCGCAGCCGCTTTCGCGAGACTTTCGAGGGCGACCCGTCGAAGAAGAGCCTGTACCGCGACGTCTCGAACGGCATTCCGGCAGCTGGCATCGAGTACTACCTCAGCCTGTTCTTCGACTCGCTCGCGACGCTGTTCGACTACCTGCCGGCCGCGACGACGCTCGTCCTGCACCACGACGTGCCGGCGGCGGCGGAACAGTTCTGGCGCGACGCGCAGGCGCGCTACCGGCTGCTCGGCAGCGACCCGGAGCGCCCGCTGCTCGCGCCCGCACAGGTGTTCGTGCCCGCGGAAGAGTTCTTCCTGCGCGCGCGCGCCCACGCGCGCATCGATCTTGCGCCCGACGCGCAGCCGGATGCCTCGGGCGAGCCCGTTGCCGCCGCGCCGCTGCCGCCGCTCGCGGTGGAGCGGCGCGCGCAGGATCCGCTCGCCGCGCTGAAGGAATTCCTCGCGAGCTCGGGGCTACGCGTGCTGCTCGCGGCCGAGTCGCCAGGGCGGCGCGAGACGATGTCGACCTACTTGGCGGAATACGGAGTTAACCCGAATTCCTGTGCCGGATTCGAAGAATTCATTTCCTCGAATTCGAAGCTTTCCCTGACCGTTGCGCCGCTCGCAGCCGGATTCACGCTGCCGGAAGAGGGCTGGGCGCTGGTCACCGAAGCCGAGCTGTACGCCGGCACGGTGCGGCGCAAGACGCGCGGGCGCGAGAAGCCGACCTCCGTCGAGGGCATGCTGCGCGACCTGTCGGAGCTCAAGACCGGCGACCCGGTGGTGCACGCCCAGCACGGCATCGGCCGCTACCAGGGCCTCGCCGAGCTCGACCTCGGCGATGGCACGAACGAGTTCCTGCTCATCGAGTACGAAGGCGGCGACCGGCTGTACGTGCCGGTGTCGCAGCTCGCGGTGATCAGCCGCTACTCCGGCGCGCAGCCCGAGGCGGCGCCCCTGCACAAGCTCGGCAGCGGCCAGTGGGAGAAAGCGAAGGCGCGCGCCGCGAAGCAGGCGCGCGACACCGCCGCGGCGCTGCTCGCGCTGTACGCGAAGCGCGCCGCGCGCCAGGGCCACCGCTTCGGCCTGAGCCAGCACGACCTCGAGGCCTTCGCCGACGGCTTCGGCTTCGAGGAGACGCCCGACCAGGCGCAGGCGATCGACGCGGTGCTGAAGGACATGACTTCCGGCAAGCCGATGGACCGCCTGGTGTGCGGCGACGTCGGCTTCGGCAAGACCGAGGTCGCGCTGCGCGCGGCTTTCGTCGCGGTCGCCGACCGCAAGCAGGTGGCGATCCTGTGCCCGACTACGCTGCTCGCCGAGCAGCACTTCCAGACCTTCAGCGACCGCTTTGCAGATTGGCCGGTCCGGATTGCCGAATTGTCCAGATTCAAGAACACAAGAGAGTCTTCAAAGATTGTTCAAGAACTCGCCGCTGGCGAAATCGACATCGTCATCGGCACGCACAAGCTGCTCTCGAAGAGCACGAAGTTCGCGCGCCTGGGCCTGGTGATCGTCGACGAGGAGCACCGCTTCGGCGTGCGCCACAAGGAGGCGCTCAAGGCGCTGCGCGCCGAGGTGGACGTGCTCACGCTCACCGCGACGCCGATTCCGCGCACGCTCGCGATGTCGCTCGAGGGCATCCGCGACTTCTCCGTCATCGCCACCGCGCCGCAGAAGCGCCTGGCGATCAAGACCTTCGTCGCGCCCTGGTCCGAGGGGCGCATCCGCGAGGCGGCGCTGCGCGAGCTGAAGCGCGGCGGCCAGGCGTACTTCGTGCACAACGAGGTCGAGTCGATCGAGCGCATGCGCGAGCGCCTCGAGCGCCTGCTGCCCGAGGCGAGGATCGCGGTGGCGCACGGCCAGATGCGCGAGCGCGAGCTCGAGCGCGTGATGCGCGAGTTCACCGCCCGGCGCCACAACGTGCTGCTGTGCACGACGATCATCGAGACCGGGCTCGACATCCCGAACGTCAACACGATCGTCATCAACCGCGCCGACAAGTTCGGCCTGGCGCAGCTGCACCAGCTGCGCGGCCGCGTCGGGCGCTCGCACCACCAGGCCTATGCCTACCTGCTCGTGCCGGACGAGGAGGCGCTCGGCGCGCAGGCGAAGAAGCGCCTCGAGGCGATCCAGATGATGGAGGAGCTCGGCTCGGGCTTCTACCTGGCGATGCACGACCTCGAGATCCGCGGCGCGGGCGAGGTGCTGGGCGAAGCGCAGTCGGGCGAGATGCAGGAGGTCGGGTTCTCGCTCTACGCCAGCATGCTCGACAAGGCGGTGCGGCGCCTGCGGGCCGGCAAGGGCGCCGAGCTGGAAGACGCCGTCGACGTCGCCGCGGAGATCAACCTGCACGTGCCGGCGCTGCTGCCGGCCGCCTACTGCAGCGACGTGCACGAGCGCCTGACGCTCTACAAGCGCCTCGCCGACTGCGAGTCGTCCGAAGGGCTCGACGCGCTGCGCGAGGAGCTGGTCGACCGCTTCGGCGAGCTGCCCGAGGCGGCGCGCGCGCTGCTCGAATGCCACGCGCTGCGGCTCGCCGCGCGCCCGCTCGGCGTGGCGCGCATCGACGCGACGCACGAGGCGCTGCAGCTGCAGTTCGTGCCGCGCCCGCCGCTCGACGCGCAGAAGATCATCGACTTCGTGCAGCGCCGGCGCGGCGCGCGCCTCGCCGGCCAGGACCGCCTGCGCCTGGAGGCGAAGCTGCCCGACTGGCGCGAGCGGGCACGCGCGGTGCGCGACGTGCTCGCCCAGCTCGCCGCCTGATGGACCTCGTGCTGCAGGGTGCCGGCGCCACGCCTGCGCGCGCCGCGGAGCTCGTCCCGCTGGTGCGCGCGCGCGCGCCCGAGGCGCGCGGCGCGGGCGCCTACCTGCTGCGCGATGCGACGCCGTTCGAGGGGCTCGGCGCCTGGTGCGGTGCGCGCGCGATCGACTGGGGCTGGCTGCGCCGACCGATGCGGCTGGCCGATATGCGCCTGCTGGCGATGGACATGGACTCGACGCTGATCACCATCGAGTGCATCGACGAGATCGGCGCGGCGGCCGGACGCAGGACGGAGATCGCGCAGATCACCGCGCGCGCCATGCACGGCGAGCTCGACTTCACCGAGAGCCTGAAGCGGCGCGTCGCGCTGCTCGAGGACGTGCCCGAACAGGCGCTCGAGCAGGTGTACCGCGACAAGCTGCGCCTGTCGCCCGGCGCAGAGCGGCTGCTCGAGGCCTGCCGCGCCGCGGGGCTGAAGCTCATGCTGGTATCGGGCGGATTCTCCTTCTTCACGGGACGGCTGCGCGCGCGCCTGGGCCTGGACATCGTGCGCTCGAACGAGCTCGAGATCGAGCACGGGCGCCTGACGGGCAGGCTGGTGGGCGAGATCGTCAACGCGCGCGTCAAGGCCGAGGCGGTGCGCGCCGCGGCGCGCGCGCTCGGCGCGCGCCGCGAGCAGCTGATCGCGATCGGCGACGGTGCGAACGACATGCCGATGATGGACGAGGCGGCGATCTCGGTCGCGTACCGCGCCAAGCCGATCGTGCGCGAGTTCGCCGCCTTCGCGCTCGATCATTCCGGCCTCGACGGAGTGCTGAATCTTTTTCTTTAGGCTAGGATGGACGCCCGCTGGAGGACACCATGACCGACACCGTGAAGTACGTGCTGGACGAGACCCGCATCCCGAAGCACTGGTACAACATCATGGCGGACCTGCCCTCGCCACCGCCGGCGGTGCTGCACCCGGGCACCAAGCAGCCGGTGGGGCCTGACGACCTGGCGCCGCTGTTTCCCATGGAGCTCATCCTGCAGGAGGTGAGCACCGAGCGCGAGATCGAGATCCCCGGGCCGGTGCGCGAGATCTACCGCCAGTGGCGCCCGAGCCCCTTGTACCGTGCGCGGCGCCTGGAGAAGGCGCTGCAGACCCCGGCCAAGATCTACTACAAGTACGAGGGCGTCTCGCCCGCCGGCAGCCACAAGCCCAATACCGCCGTGGCGCAGGCGTTCTACAACAAGCAGGCCGGCATCAAGAAGATCGCCACCGAGACCGGCGCGGGCCAGTGGGGCTCGTCGCTCGCGTTCGCCGGCGCGCTGTTTGGCATCGAGATCAAGGTGTTCATGGTGCGCGTGTCCTACAACCAGAAGCCCTACCGCCGCGCGCTCATGGAGACCTATGGCGCGACCTGCATCCCCTCGCCTTCGCCCGAGACCCAGTCCGGGCGCGCGATCCTGGAGAAGGCGAAGGACCATCCGGGGAGCCTGGGCATCGCGATCTCCGAGGCGGTCGAGGTCGCCGCCACGCACGACGACACCAAGTACGCGCTCGGCTCGGTGCTCAACCACGTGCTCATGCACCAGACGGTGGTCGGGCAGGAGGCGATGGCGCAGCTCGAGATGGCGGGGGACGATGCCGACGTGCTGGTGGGCTGCACCGGCGGGGGCTCGAACTTCGCCGGCCTGGTGTTCCCGTTCCTCGGCGCGCAGCTGCGCGGGGGCAGGAAGCGCCGCATCGTGGCGATCGAGCCCGCGGCCTGCCCCAGCCTGACGCGCGGCAAGTACGCCTACGACTTCGGCGACACCGGGCACCTTACGCCGCTGGTCAAGATGCACACGCTGGGCTCGACCTTCACCCCGCCGGGGTTCCACGCCGGGGGGCTGCGCTACCACGGCATGGCCCCGCTGGTGTCGCACTGCAAGGAGCTCGGGCTGCTCGAGGCGAAGGCCTACCACCAGAAGGAGGTGTTCGCGGCGGGCGTGCAGTTCGCGCGCGCAGAAGGGATTCTGCCGGCGCCGGAAGCGAACCACGCGGTGAAGGGCGCGATCGACGAAGCGCTGCGCTGCAAGGCCGAAGGCCGCTCGCAGACGATCCTGTTCAACTTGTGCGGCCACGGGCACTTCGACATGCAGGCCTACATGGACTACTTCGCCGGGAAGCTCACCGATCAGAGCTACGACGAGGCGGAGCTCGCGATGGCCCTCGCCGGGCTGCCCTCGGTCGCGAAGGCCGCCTGAAGGCGCGCTAGCGCGGCGCGTCGATGCGCCGCAGGACGCGTTGCGCCGGCTCCGGCTGCAGCGTGACGTGGTCGATGCGAAAGCGCTCCTCGGCCACGTGCTGCAGCGCGTGCAGCGTGTCCTCCCACTGCGCGAGGTCGGCGACCACCACGTGCGCCGAGAGCGACAGCCGCTCGCCGGACAGCATCCACACGTGCAGGTCGTGCACCGAGGCGACGCCCGGCACCGAGGCGAGCGCCTCGCCCACCTCCTTGAGCGAGATTCCCGGCGGTACGCCCTCCATCAGGCCGTGCACCGCCTCGCGCAGGAGCTGCACGCTCGAAGCGACCAGGAGCACGCAGATGACGAAGGTTGCGAGCGGATCGATCGTGGTCCAGCCGGTCGCCGCGATCACCAGACCCGAGGCGAGCGCCGCGACCGACCCGAGCAGGTCGCCCATGACGTGCAGCAGCGCCGCGCGCGTGTTCAGGTTCTGCGCGTCGTGCGCGAGCAGCCGCGCGACGTACAGGTTCAGCGCCAGGCCGATCGCCGCCACCAGGCTCACTTCCAGCCCGCGCACCGCCTGCGGGTGCGCGAGGCGCGCGTAGGCCTCGAACGCGAGCAGCGCGACGATCGCCAGCATCACCAGGCTGTTGGCGAGCGCGGCGAACATCTCCGTGCGCCCCAGGCCGAAGGAGTGGCGTTCCGACACCGGCCGGCGCGCCGCCCAGGCGGCGAGCGCGGCGAGCGCGAGCGACGCCCCGTCGGTCACCATGTGGCCGGCGTCGGCGAGCAGCGCGAGCGATCCGGCCCACCAGCCGCCCGCCGCCTCGACGAGCGCGTAGCCGAGCGTGAGCGCGACCGCGAGCCCGAGGCGGCCCGCCGCGCTGCCTCTCCCGTGCGGAGCGTGGTGAACGTGCAGATGAGCGTGATCGTGTGGCATGCGACGCGGGAGAAAGTAACATAACCGCGATGCGCCGCCTCGCTCACCTGTTCCTGCCTGCGCTCCTGCCGCTCGCGCTTGTCGCGCCGACCGCGCGCGCCGCGCTGCCCGACGAGATCCAGGTCTACGTCGACGACGTGCGCGCGCCGGGCGAGTCGGGCGTCGAGCTGCACGTGAATACCACGCCGAGCGGTCGCTCGACGCCGGACTATCCGGGCGAGGTGCCGCCCGATCACGGCTTGCGCGTCACGCCCGAGATCTCGCTCGGCCTCGCGCCGAACTGGGACGCGGGCGTCTACTTGCCTTTCCTGCACAGCGGCGCAGGCAGCAGCTATTTCGCCGGACCGCGCTTCCGGCTCAAGTGGGTGCCGCTAAGGCCGACCGAAGGCGGCAGCGGCTGGTTCGCCGGCACCAACGAGGAGCTGTCGTTCGTGAAGACCAAGTTCGAGGAGTCTCACCCCGCGCTTGAAGTGCGGCCGATCCTCGGCTGGCGCGACGCGCGCTGGCTGGCGGCGGTCAATCCGGTGGTCGAGTTTGCGCTCGGCGGGCCGGACCGGGGCTGGCGGCCGGATTTTTCGCCGGCCTTCAAGCTGGCGCGCAACGTCACGCGTGATGTCGCGCTCGGCTTCGAGTACTACGCGGAGCTCGGGCCGCTCGGCCAAACGCTGCCGCACTCCGAGCAGGCGCACACGCTTTATTTCGCGATCGATACCGAGAAGCCCATCGGCCTCAACTTCGGCATCGGCCGCGGCCTGACCGGTGCCGCCGATCGCTGGACCGTCAAGGCGATCTTCGACATCTCGTTCTAGCGCAGGCTCGCGACGCGCGCGATCGCCGGAAAGCGCCTCCTGACGAGCGCCTCGACCACGTTCTTCAGGTCGAGCGCCGAGCGCGGGCAGCCGGCGCAAGCGCCCTTCAGGCGCACCGTGAGCACGCCCTCCGCGAGCGAGACGAACTCCAGGTCGCCGCCGTCGCGCATCATGATTTGCCTTGCTTCATTCAGGGTTTCGCACACTTCGTCCTCGCCCGGCATGCTTGCCCCGGCCGGAACTGCTTGGTCGAGCTGCTTCTTCAGCTGGGCCTGCTCGCGCGCGATTCGCAGCGCCGCGCGCGGGTCCGCACGCTCGAGCGCGTCGAGCTCCTCCTCGGTGTAGAACGGCGCGTCGAGCTTCAACTGACCCAGCGCCGCACGTTGTAGAACAGGCGCATCCAGGGCGAGTCCTCACCCGCACCGTCCGGGGCCCAGGACATCTGCACGCTGCGGAACACACGCTCCGGGTGCGGCATGACGATGTTGAAGCGCCCGTCCGCCGTCGTGAGCCCGGTGATCCCGCCCGGCGAGCCGTTCGGGTTGTAGGGGTAGAGCTCGGTCGGCGCGCCGCGGTGGTCGACGAAGCGCAGGGTGACGAGCGCCTTGCCGGCGTCCTCCGCGGCAGCGAACGCAGCACGCCCCTCGCCGTGCGCGACCGCGATCGGCACGCGGCTGCCCGCCATGCCGCGGAACAGGATCGACGCGCTGTCGACGACCTCGACCAGCGCGAAGCGCCCCTCGAACTGCTCGGAGCGATTGCGCAGGAAAGCCGGCCAGTGCGCAGCGCCCGGGATCAGCTCCTTGAGCGCCGCCATCATCTGGCAGCCGTTGCACACGCCGAGTGCGAAGCTATCCGGGCGCGCGAAGAAGGCCTCGAACTCGCGTCGCGCCGCGGCGTGGAACAGGATCGACTTCGCCCAGCCCTGCCCGGCGCCGAGCACGTCGCCGTAGGAGAAGCCCCCGCAGGCGACGAAGCCCTTGAAGCCCGCGAGGCGCACGCGCCCGGCGAGCACGTCGGACATGTGCACATCGACCGCCTCGAAGCCGGCGCGCGTGAATGCCGCGGCCATCTCGGTCTGGCTGTTGACGCCCTGCTCGCGCAGCACGGCGACGCGCGGACGTGCGTCGCCGGCGACGAACACCTCCTTCGGGTCGAAGGCGAGCGCCACCGACAGGCCCGGGTCGCCCGCGTCCAGGATGCGCGCGTGCTCCTCGCGCGCGCACTCCGGGTTGTCGCGCAGCGCCTGCATGCGGTGGCTGACTTCGCTCCAGGCGCACTGCAGCTCCACGCGCTTCTCGCTGAAGACGGGCTTCGCATCGCGAGTGATGCGCAATTCGTCCCTGGTGTTCAGCTGCCCGACCAGGTGCGCGCAATCGCCCAGGCCGGCCGCCCGCAGCCCGTCCATCACGCGCGCGCGGTCCGCGACGCGGATCTGCATCAGCGCCCCGAGCTCCTCCGCGAACAGCGCCGCAAGCGCGAGATCGTTCATCCGGCCCGCGAGCTGGGTATCGCTGTTGCGCTTGAAGGCATCGACGTCTGCGGCCGCGGCGTCGAACGCGATCGCATCGAGGCTGAGCGTCAGCCCGCAGTGCCCGGCGAAGGCCATCTCGCAGGCCGCGGCGAACAACCCGCCGTCGGAGCGGTCGTGGTAGGCGAGCAGCAGTCCCTCGGCGGAGAGCTTCTGCACCGCCTGGAACAGGTGCTTCACCAGCGCCGCGTCGTCCGCGTCCGGGCACTCGTCGCCGAAGCGGCCGTAGACCTGCGCCAGAATCGAGCCGCCGAGCCGGTTGCGGCCGCGGCCGAGGTCGACGAGCAGCAGCTCGGTGTCGCCGCGGTCTGTGCGCAGGCGCGGCGTGAGGGTCGCGCGCGCGTCCTCGACCGGCGCGAACGCCGTCACGACGAGCGACATCGGCGCGACCACCTCCTTGTCGCCCCAGGCGGTGCGCATCGACAGCGAATCCTTGCCCACGGGGATCGACACGCCGAGCGCAGGGCAGAACTCGAGCGCCACCGCGCGCACCGTGTCGAAGAGCGCCGCATCCTCGCCCGGATAGCCCGCGGCCGCCATCCAGTTCGCCGAGAGCTTGACGCGGCCCAGGTCGCCGATGCGCGCCGCGGCGATGTTGGTGAGCGCCTCGGCGACCGCCATGCGGCCCGAGGCCGGCGCGTCGATGAGCGCGAGCGGCGCGCGCTCGCCGAGCGCAAAGGCCTCGCCCGCGTAGCCGTCGAAGTCGAGCAGCGTCACGGCGCAGTCGGCGACTGGAACCTGCCAGGGCCCGACCATCGGATCGCGCGCGCACAGCCCGCCGACGGTGCGATCGCCGATGGTGACGAGGAAGGTCTTGTCGGCCACCGCTGGATGGCGCAGCACCCGGAACGCCGCTTCCTTCAGCGTGATGTCGGCAAGCGATAGGGGCTCGAGCGTCCGTGCCAGGCGCCGCACGTCGCGCAGCATGCGCGGGGGCTTGCCGAGCACGGTGTCGAGCGGCATGTCGACCGGCGTGTTGCCGAACTCGCGGTCGGCGACGCGCAGCCGGCCGTCGGCGGTTGCCGCGCCGAGCACCGCGAAAGGGCAGCGCTCGCGCTCGCAGATGGCGCGCAGGCGCTCCAGCTCCTGCGGCGCCACGCCGAGCACGTAGCGCTCCTGCGCTTCGTTGCACCAGATCTCGCGCGGCGACATGCTCGAGTCCTCGGAGGGCGCCGCGCGCAGCTCGAGCCGCGCCCCGCGCCCTGCGGTGTGCACCAGCTCGGGCAGCGCGTTCGACAGTCCGCCCGCGCCGACGTCGTGGATCGACAGGATCGGGTTCGCGGCCCCGAGCTGCCAGCAGCGGTCGATCACCTCCTGCGCGCGGCGCTGGATCTCCGCGTTGCCGCGCTGCACGGAGTCGAAGTCGAGATCCTCGATGTTCGCCCCCGCGCCCATCGACGAGGCGGCACCGCCGCCCATGCCGATCAGCATGCCGGGCCCGCCGAGCTGCACGAGCAGCGTGCCCTCGGGCAGCGGGGCTTTCGCCGTGTGCGCGGCGCAGATGTTGCCGATTCCGCCGGCGAGCATGATCGGCTTGTGGTAGCCGCGCTGCACGCCGCCGACGCGCGTCTCGAAGCTGCGGAAGTAGCCCGCCAGGTTCGGCCGCCCGAACTCGTTGTTGAAGGAGGCCGCGCCGATCGGCCCCTCGAGCATGATGTCGAGGGCCGAGGTGATCCGGTTCGGCTTGCCCGGGTCGTCGCGCTCCCAGGGCTCCGGCAGCCCCGGAATGCGCAGGTTGGAAACCGAGTAGCCCACCAGGCCCGCCTTCGGTTTCGCGCCGCGGCCGGTGGCGCCTTCGTCGCGGATCTCTCCGCCCGCGCCGGTGGCGGCACCGGGGTACGGCGAGATCGCCGTCGGGTGGTTGTGCGTCTCGCACTTCATCACGGTGTGCGTGAGCTCGCGGTGCGCGCGGTACACACCGTCGGCGTCCGGGTAGAAGCGCTGCCCCTCTCGCCCCTGCATCACCGCCGCGTTGTCGGAGTAGGCGAGCACGGTGCCCGCGGGATGCGCGGCGTGCGTGTGCCGGATCATGGCGAACAGCGAATGCGCCTGCGGCTCGCCGTCGAGGATCCAGCTCGCGTTGAAGATCTTGTGGCGGCAATGCTCGGAGTTCGCCTGCGCGAACATGGTGAGCTCGGCGTCGGTCGGATCGCGCCCGAGCCGGGCGTAGGCCGCGCGCAGGTAATCGATCTCGTCCGCCGAGAGCGCGAGGCCCAGCTCGCGGTTCGCCTCCTCGAGGCGCGCGAGCGGCACCTGCGCGAGCGGGCGCGGCGGCACGTGGCGGAACAGCAGCGCGGCGGCGTCCAGAGCGTCAAGCACGCTCTCGGTCATGCGGTCGTGCAGCCGCGCCGCGAGCGCGGCGCGCGGCACCGCCCCCCTGGCTTCGACGTGGTAGACGATTCCCCGCTCGATGCGCCGCACCCAGTCCAGGCCGCAGGCGTGCGCGATATCGGTCGCCTTCGACGACCACGGCGACAGAGTGCCCGGGCGCGGCACGACGAGGAACAGGCTGGCGCCTGCCGCGGCGGGCTCGGGCGGCGCGCCGTAGTCGAGCAGGCGCTCGAGCAGCCGGCGTCCGGCGGCGTCCGGCTCGGCGTCCGCTTCGACGAAATGCCAGTGCTCGGCGGCGACGCGGAGCGCGCCGGGAAAGGCCTGCTGCAGGGGGGGAAGGAGCTTTGCGAGTCTGAACTCCGACAGCGCGCGCGCGCCGCGGAGCTTGAGGATCGTGGGCATCTTAGCGAAGCCGGTAAGGCGGAATTCTAGCAGACCGCCTCGCGGCGACGCGGCGTTACTTGCGGTTGTCCTTGACCACCGGCTCCTTCACCGTGCCGCCGACGTTCACGATCTGGCGCAGCGTCTGGTTCTGGGTGCGCATGTCGGCGACGATGCGCGCGCTAAGCGCCCCGCTCTGCGCAACCTCGAGCGACGCGGCGGCGCTAAGTGCGCCGGCCGAGAGATTGATGTTGCGCAGCTCCACGGCGCCCTTGTCGTACACGCCGTCGGCGCTAAGCACGGCGAACACGGTGCGCCCGGACGACTGGCCGCCGTTGCTCTGGATCGCGCGCGACAGGTCGATGCTGCCGAGCGAGCCCTTGCTCATTTCGAAATGGCCCTCGATGTGCGCGCTCTCGTACAGCTTCGCGGGGTTCGGCCCGCTCATGCGGTAGCTGCCCTGTCCCTGCTCGACCCTGCCTTCCGAGAGCAGCGCCGGGGCAAACACCGCCGCGTTGATACGGCGCGCCTTGAGATTTCCGTCGACGGTCCACTGCGCGCCCCACCGGACGCGTGCGGTGCCGGACAGCTCGCCGTCCAGCGCGACGGCGCTCCAGTCCGTGAAGTCGAGCCCATCGCGCGTCGCGCTGCCCTTGGCGCCGAACAGCGACAGCACCACGTCGGGGGCGAACGGCAGCGTCAGATGGTCGGCGTTCACCTCGACTCCGAGCGTGCCGCCGTGCGGAGTGAGTGTCGCAACCAGGTTGTCCGGGCCCTTCAGCGTCAGCGACGCGAGCGCACCGCTCTGGGCGATCTTCACGTCGGCGTCGAGGGTGGGCAGGGTGAGCGGACCCTGCAGGCTCAGCTTGGTCGCCTTGATGTCCCCGACGCGCAGCGCGCCGGGCTTCATGCTGCCGAACAGCAGCTCCCCGAGGCGCCCCTGCTGCACCGTCGCCCCGTCGATCTCGAAGCCGTGGAACGCCTTCTTGTCGCCGGTCAGCGTCTCGATGTACGGGTACGCATGCAGCTTGTCGATCTGCACCGCGTCGCCGATCGTCACGCGCGAGAACACGATCTCCAGGCCGCGCAGCAGGGACATGCGCGCAGAGCCGATCTTCACCGGCTGGCCGAACGCGGCGCTCGCCGCGCGCTCGTACTCGCCCACCGGGACCGGCGCGAAGTGCACGCCGGCGATCACGCCGACCACGAGGAAGAGCAGCGTGAGCGTGATCGTCCTGCCCCACTTGCGCGGGCGGCGGATCTTGATCGGCTTGATCGGCGCCTGCTCGGCCTTGAGCCTGCGCTTTTCCTCCTTGAGCCTGCGCTTTTCCTCCTTCTCGCGCTGGCGCACCGCCTTGCGCGCCTCCTTGGTCATCGCCTGCTCGTCGCGCTTGACCTCGTCCATCCTGAGGTCGTCTTCGCTTACCTCGATCTCGTCGGGCTCCGGCTCGCGGTACTTGGCAGTGGCGGGCTTGAGTGCCGCGGCGTCCTGCAGCACCGGCCCGCGCGGGCGCTCGGCCTCGCGCTCGTCCTTGAAACGGTACACGTGCACCGGCCGAGAGATGTTCTTGAAGCGCTGGTTGCCGAGGTCCTGGAACTTGAAGGGCACCTTGTCGCGAATCTGGTCGTACACGGTGCTCGAGATGCAGATCCCCCCGTTGTCGGCGAGCCCCTCGAGGCGCGCGGCGACGTTCACGCCATCGCCGAACACGTCGTTCTCGTCGGAGATGATGTCTCCGAGGTTGATCCCCATGCGGAACACGATCTGCTGGTCGCGCGGGGCGCTCGCCTGCGACTCGGCGACCTTCTCCTGGCTCTCGGCCGCCCAGCGCACCGCGGCCACGACGCTCGCGAACTCGATCAGCAGGCCGTCGCCGACCGTCTTGACGATGTGCCCGCTGTGCTCAGTCACCATCGGGCGGATGATGTCGTTCAGCACCGCGCGCATGCGCGCCAGCGTGCCTTCCTCGTCCTGTCCCATCATGCGGCTGTAGCCGACCACGTCGGCCGCGACGATCGCGGCCAGGCGGCGCGTCGTGCGCCCCGGAGACGGCGTTTCCCCTCCGCCCGGAGGGATGCTGGTCGCGAGCGCCGCTTCGCGCGCCCGCTCCTCGTCCGTGCGGCGGCGGCGCGCCTCGGCTTCGCGTTCCGTACGCTCCTTCTCCTCGCGCTCGGCCGCCTCGCGCACGTGCCGCTGCTCTTCGTCGCGCTGCGCGAAGCTCTCCAGGTCCGCGAGCAGCGAGTCCGCAAAGCTGTCGCCGCCCGCCGCGGCGCGCGCCTGCTCCTCGCGCCGCGCCTGCTCTTCCTCCGCACGCCGGGCGCGGGCCCGCTCCTGATCCTCGCCCCGCCTGCGCTCGTCGTCCTCGCGCCGCTTGCGGTCCTCCTCGTCGCGGCGCCGGTCGGCGTCCGCGCGCGCCTTGCGCACGGCTTCCTGGCGCTCACGGCGCTCGGCCTCTTCGCGTACGCGGCGTTCCTCCTCCTCTTTCTTGCGCCGGCGCTCGGCCTCTTCGCGCGCCCGGCGCTCCTCTTCCTCTTTGCGCTTGCGTTCCTCTTCCTCGCGCCGCTTGCGCTCTTCCTCTTCCTTGCGCCGACGCTCGGCCTCTTCGCGCGCACGGCGTTCCTCTTCCGCCTTGCGCTTGCGGTCCTCTTCCTCCCTGCGCTTGCGGTCCTCTTCCTCGCGCCGCTTGCGCGCTTCCTCTTCCTTGCGCCGGCGCTCGGCCTCTTCGCGCGCACGACGTTCCTCTTCCGCCTTGCGCTTGCGGTCCTCTTCCTCCCTGCGCTTGCGGTCCTCTTCCTCGCGCCGCTTGCGCGCTTCCTCTTCCTTGCGCCGCTCGACTTCCTCGCGCGCGCGGCGCTCTTCGTCCTCCTTGCGCTTGCGCTCTTCCTCCTCGCGGCGCTTGCCCGCCTCCTCCTCGCGCCGCTTTTCGTCGGCTTCCTCGAGCGCACGGCGCTCCTGCTCGATCTTCAGCCGCAGCGCCTCGGCCTCGCGGCTCGCCTTTTCCTCGGCCTCCTTGCGCGCGCGCTCCATCGCCTCGCGCGCCTCGCGCTCGATCTCATCCTTCGACTTCTGCTGCACGACGGGCGCGGGCTTCGGCTGCGCCGCCCTGGCGCGTTCCTCGGCCTGCTTCTTGGCCTGCGCCTCAGCCCTGGCCTTTGCTTCCGCCTCGGCCTCGGCCTTGGCCTTCGCCGCCGCGGCCGCCTTGGCGCGTGCTTCCGCCTCGGCCTTGGCCTTTGCCCCGGCCGCCTCGCGAGCCTTGAATCCGAGCGAGTCCTCCTGCGCCTTGCGCTCGGCATCCGCGCGCGCCTTGGCCGCCAGGTCGACGTTCGGCTTGGACGCCGGTGCAGTCGGCAGGACCTGGGTGAAGTCCAGGTCGTCGCCGGCCGCGGCGGGCGGCACCGAAGGCGGGCTCGAGGGCGGCGCCGCCGGCCGCGACGGCGGTGGCGGCGGCTTCGTCGCGGCCCCGGCGGAGGCTTCGCGCACGAAGCCCTCGCGCTCGAGCTTCTCGATCAGGGCGAAGAAATTCGCCTCGGCAATCTTGTCGAACTTGATATTCAGTTCGCCGACGGTGGTCTTGCCGTCGATCGCCGCGAGCACCGCCCGGTCCGCGCGCGACAGGATGCTGGTCTTTCCGGAGGCCTCCTGTACGCCCTTGCCGGTTTTCGAGTAGATCGCGGTCTGATTCATGCTGCGGCCAGAGTTCTTATCCTCGCATCCGGCAGGGGAACGCCGGCTATTATAAGCAGATGGGCGCGCCGGAGCCGCAGCGGACGCCCGATAGTAACGGCAGCACGCCTTTCCGGGGCGTTAAATTGTGCATGATTCCGCTTTCGGGAGGGGCATGGACGCGGTCGAGGCGGTGGTGATCGGCGCCGGCGTCGTCGGGCTGGCCGTGGCGCGCGCGCTTGCGCGCGCCGGCCGCGAGGTGGTGGTGCTGGAGGCGGAGGACGCGATCGGCACGCATACCAGCTCGCGCAACTCGGAAGTAATCCACGCCGGCATCTACTACCCAACGGGCTCGCTCAAAGCCAGCGCCTGCGTCGATGGGCGGCGGCGGCTGTACGAGTATTGCGCGGCGCACGGCGTGCCGCACCGCCGCTGCGGCAAACTCATCGTCGCCGGCGACGAGGCCCAGCTCGGCGAGTTGCAGCAGATCCGCGATAAGGCCCGCGCCAACGGCGTCGGCGACGTCGATTTCGTTTCCAGGCAGCAAGCGCTCGCATGGGAACCGGAACTGCGCTGCGTCGCCGCGCTCCACTCCCCCTCGACCGGGATCATCGACAGCCACGCGCTGATGCTGGCGTACCTCGGCGAGGCCGAGGACCACGGCGCAATGCTGGCGCTGAAAAGCAGGCTGAACAGGGCTGAAGTCAGCGCTTCAGGATTTCGCGTTTCAGTCGGGGGCGAACAGCCGATCCAGATAGCAACCAGATTTCTGATCAACAGTGCCGGATTGAAGGCGCCGAGCGTCGCGCGCGCGATCGAAGGCTATCCAGGGGCGCTCGCGCCGCGCGAGCTCTACGCCAAGGGGAACTACTACTCGCTCACGCGGCGCTCGCCTTTCACGCACCTCGTCTACCCCGTGCCCGAGCCGGGCGGCCTGGGCGTGCACGTCACGCTCGACCTCGGCGGACAGGCGCGCTTCGGCCCGGACGTCGAGTGGGTGGACGCGATCGGCTATCAGGTCGACCCGCAGCGCGCAGCGCGCTTCTACGCAGCGATCCGGCGCTACTGGCCGGGGCTTCCGGACGGCGCGCTCGCGCCAGGCTACGCGGGCATCCGCCCGAAGATCTCGGGACCCGGCGAGCCGGCAGCCGACTTCGTGATCCAGGGCCCGCGCGAGCACGGCGTACCGGGACTCGTGAACCTGTTCGGCATCGAGTCGCCCGGATTGACAGCGTCGCTCGCGCTGGCCGATCATGTGGCGGCACTCTTGCAGGACTGAAGACCTCGCACCGCTCCCTTGGAGGACTCATGAAAGCCAGGCTCGCAGCGGCGCTCGCCGCGACCGCAATGTTCGGCGCCGCTCACGCGCAGACCAAGTGGGACATGCCCACGCCCTACCCCGACGGCAACTTCCACACCAAGAACGTCGTGCAGTTCGCGGCCGACGTTGCCAAGGCGACCGGCGGCAAGCTGGAGATCACGGTGCACTCGAACGGCAGCCTGATCAAGCACCCCGAGATCAAGCGCGCGGTGCAAACCGGACAGGTGCCGATCGGCGAGGTGCTGATTTCGGTGCTGGCGAACGAGTCGCCCCTGTTCGCGTTCGACTCGAACCCCTTCCTCGCCAACAGCTACGCCAAGGAGCGCAAGCTGTGGAGCGTCGCTCGTCCGTACCTCGTGAAGAAGCTCGACGCGCAGGGCCTGACGCTGCTCTACTCGGTGCCCTGGCCGCCGCAGGGGATCTACACGAAGACCCCGATCAACGCCCTGTCCGACCTGAAGGGCGTGAAGTTCCGCACCTACAGCCCGACCACTTCGCGCTTCGCCGAGCTGATCGGGGCGACGCCGACCACGGTGCAAGTGCCCGATATCCCGCAGGCATTCAAGACCGGACTGGTCGACGCGATGATCACCTCGGGCGCAACCGGCGTCGACACCCAAGCCTGGGACTACCTGAAGTACTACTACGACACGCAGGCCTTCCTGCCGCAGAACATGGTGATCGTGAGCAAGGCGGCGTTCCACAAGCTGCCCGCCGCCGAGCAAAAAGCGGTGCTCGACTCGGCCAGGGCGGCCGAAGCGCGCGGCTGGAAGACGAGCGAGGCCGAGAACGAGAACTACGTGAAGACGATGGCGTCGCACGGCATCAAGATCGAAAAGCCGTCCGCGAAGCTCGCCGCCGAGTTTTCCGTGATCGGCAAGCAGATGGCCGACGAGTGGGCCAAGAAAACGGGCGCCGAGGGCGAGGCGATCCTCAAGGCCTACCACGGCAAGTAGGCGCGCGCAGACCCGATGCGCCGCGCGCTCGAGCTGCTCTATCTCGGATCCGGCCTCCTGGCCGGATTTTTTTTGGTTGCGATCGCGGTCCTCACCGGCCTGCAGATCGTCGGCCGCGAGCTCGGCCTGCCCGCCTCGTCGTACGACGACTTCGCCGGCTTCAGCCTGGCGGCGAGCTCGTTCCTCGGCCTGGCCTGGACCCTGCGCGCGAACGAGCACATCCGCATGACGCTCCTGCTGCAGCACGCGCGCGGCCGCGCGCGCCGCGCGCTCGAGCTCGTCTCGCTCGGCTGCGCGGCATTCCTGGTCGGGGTGTTCGCCTGGTCGAGCTGCGCGATGACGATCACCTCCTACCAGATAAACGACGTGTCCCAGGGGCTGGTCGCCGTGCCGCTGTGGATTCCGCAGAGCGGCATGGCGGCGGGGCTGGTAGTGCTGTTCGTCGCGCTGGTCGACGACCTCGTGTGCGCGCTGCGCGGCGCGCCGACCTCCTACGAGCGGGCGGCGGCGCAGCGCGAGCCCGCCGGTCCCGGATTCGAGCGCTAGCGCGATGGAGACCTGGCTCATCTCGCTCGTGCTGCTCGCTGCGCTGGCGGCGCTGCTTGCCTCGGGCCTGTGGATCGCGCTCACGCTGCTCGGCGTGGGCTGGATCGCGATGGTGCTGTTCACCAGCTCGCCCGCCGGCAGCCTGATGGCCACCACGGTCTGGGGCGCGAGCACCAGCTGGGCGCTCACCGCGCTGCCGCTTTTCATCTGGATGGGCGAGATCCTGTTCCGCACGCGCATTTCCGAGGACATGTTCCGCGGGCTCGCGCCCTGGATGGCACCGCTGCCCGGGCGGCTCGTGCACTGCAACGTCTTCGGCTGCGGGATCTTCGCCGCGATCTCGGGCTCGTCCGCCGCCACCGCGGCGACCATCGGACGCATCACGATCCCCGAGCTGCTCAAGCGCGGCTACGACGAGAAGATGGCGATCGGCTCGCTCGCCGGCGCGGGCACGCTCGGGCTGCTCATCCCGCCGTCGATCATCATGATCGTGTACGGCGTTGCGGCCGACGTGTCGATCGCGCGCCTGTTCGTCGCCGGCGTGCTGCCCGGGATCATGCTGATGCTGATGTTCTCGGGCTACATCATCGTCTGGGCGCTCGCCAGTCCCGGACGCACCCCGCCGCGCGAGTCGGTCACCAGCTTCGCGCAGAAGCTCTACGCCGCGCGCCACCTGATCCCCGCAGTGGCGCTGATCGCGACGGTGATCGGCTCGATCTACGCCGGAGTGGCGACTCCGACCGAGGCGGCGGTGATCGGCGTCGCCGGCGCGCTGGCGCTCGCTGCGGTGACCGGGTCGCTCACTTGGAAGAACTTCGCCGACAGCGTCATGGGAGCGATGAAGACCTCGTGCATGATCGCCTTCATCCTCGCCGGCGCGGCCTTCCTCACCGTGGCCATGGGCTTTACCGGCGTCCCGCGCCTGCTCGCCGAGTGGATCGCCGCCCAGGGCTTCACCGCCGTGCATTTGGTCGCCGTGCTGACGCTGCTCTTCATCGTGCTCGGCTGCTTCATCGACGGCATCTCGATGGTGGTGCTCACCTCCTCCGTGGTGCTGCCCTCGGTCAAGGCAGCGGGCATCGACCTGCTGTGGTTCGGCATCTTCGTCGTGCTGGTGGTCGAGATGGCGCAGATCACGCCGCCGGTCGGCTTCAACCTGTTCGTGCTGCAGGGGCTCACCGGCAAGAACATGTTCTACGTGGCGCGCGCGGCGCTGCCCTTCTTCTTCCTGATGGTGGGCGCGGTGGCGCTGATCTGGGCCTTCCCGGGCATCGTCACCTACCTGCCGGGCAAGATGTTCCATCTGCGCTGACACGCCATGGCTGCGACCCCGATCTATACGACCGAGCAGATCCGCCGCATCGAGACGGCGGCGGGCGCGCCGGAGCCGGGGCTGATGCAGCGCGCGGGCCGCGCCGCGGCCGAGCTCGCTGCGCACCTGGCCGGCGAGCGCGGCAAGGACGTGCTGGTGCTCGCCGGCCCCGGCAACAACGGCGGCGACGCCTTCGAGCTCGCGGCCGACCTGAAGGAAAAGTTCTTCCGCGTCGCGGTGGTCACGCCTGCCGATGCGGCGAAGCTGCCGGCCGACGCGGCGCGCGCGCGCCGCAGGTGGGACGCCGCTGGCGGCGAGACGCTCGCCGCCCCGCCGCCGGGGCGCAAATGGAGCCTGCTGGTCGACGGGCTGTTCGGCATCGGGCTCGCGCGCGAGCCGGCGGGCGAGTATGCGGCGCTCATCGACTGGGCCGGCATGCAGACCTGCCCGGTGCTCGCGCTCGACATTCCGAGCGGGCTCGATTCGGACACCGGGCGCGTGCTGGGGCGCGCCTTGCGCGCCACGCACACGATCACCTTCATCGGCCTCAAGCCGGGCCTGTTGACGCTCGACGGCCCGGACCACTGCGGCCTGCTTAGCGTCGCCGCCCTCGGGCTCGACGCGCCGCGGCTCGTGCAGCCGCAGGGCTGGGTCGCCGACCCCGCGCTGTTCGCCGGCGTGCTGCGCGCCCGGCCGCGCAACTTCCACAAGGGCATGGCGGGCTCGCTCGCGATCGTCGGCGGCGCCGCCGGCATGACCGGCGCCGCGCTGCTCGCCGGGCGCGCGGCGCTCAAGCTCGGCGCGGGACGAGTGTACGTCGGGCTGCTCGCGCCCGACGCGCCGGCGATGGATCCGGCCGCGCTCGAGCTGATGCTGCGCCGTCCCGACGACGTGCTCGGCCTCGATCTGGACGCGCTGGTGGTCGGTCCCGGGCTCGGCCAGGGCGAGCGCGGCGAGACGCTGCTCGGCGCGGCGCTGTCGAGCGAGATCCGCCTGGTGCTCGACGCCGACGCGCTGAACCTCATGGCGCAGAGCCCGGAGCTCAGGCGCGCCTGCGCGCGCCGGCGCGCCGACACGCTGCTCACGCCGCACCCGGCCGAGGCCGCGCGCCTGCTCGGCTGCGACAGCGCGGCGGTGCAGCGCGATCGGCTCGCGGCCGCGCGGCGCCTCGCCGAGGAGTTCGGCGCGCACGCGGTGCTCAAAGGCAACGGCAGCGTGATCGTCGCGGCCGACGGGCACTGGTTCGTCAATACCTCGGGCAATCCGGGCATGGCGAGCGCCGGCATGGGCGACGTGCTCTCGGGCATCCTCGGCGCGCTGCTCGCGCAGGGCTACAGCGGCGAGACCGCGGCGGTGCTCGGCACGCACCTGCACGGCTGCGCGGGCGACGTGCTCGCGGCGGCAGGCGGCGGCCCGGTCGGCCTCACCGCGGGCGAGCTGATCGAGCCCGCGCGCCGCCTGTGGAATTCCTGGCTCGCGCGCGGCGCCTGAGTCAGGGCAGGATGCCGTCGACCAGCGCGTAGTCTACGGTCAGCTCCTCGCCCGGTGCGACGTCGCGCAGCGCGAGGTCGACGCCGTGTGGCTCGCGCGCGAAGTCGGGTCGCAGGTTCGGCGCAGCGCTGTGGTTGATGAAGCGCGCGTCGTCGCAGCACAGGATGAAGCGCCGCAGGCGCGGATCGAGGTAGCCGTACACCAGCAGCCATTCGCGCACCTGCGCCGGCAGCGCCTCGAGCGCCTTCGGGTCGAGGTCGAGGTCGAAGCCCGGCGTGAAGCGCCACACCTCCGTGCCGCGCGCGATCGGCCCGGCGGCGAACACGCCCAGGCCGTGGATCGCGCTCGGCGCGAGCCTCGTGCGAACGAGCAACATCAGCTAAACGCCCGCGCCGCCTCGATGAAGGCTTGCGGCTCCGCCGGCGAAACGATCACCACGCGGCCTGCGCCGCGCAGCACCACCGCGCGCGCCGGATCGGTAACGAACGCGCGGTAGCGGCCGAGCGTCCTGCTGCGGAACAGGCCGGTGAAGGAAAACAATCCGCCGTTGCCGAACAGGCGCATCGAGCCGGTCATCGCCTGCGGATCGGCGCGCGCCTCCGAGAGGCCCGCGAGCGGAACGCGCGTCGACCACAGCAGCCGCCGGACGCGCAGCTCGCCCGGCGCGAGCTCGTAGCCGCGCACCACGAAAAGGAGCGCGAGCGCGCCGACGAGCGGCGGAATCCAGGCGATCAGCATGCCGAAGCTCTCGGCGTAGGGAGCGCGCGTGCCGTGGGGGACCGCGTACGCCAGCGCGTAGCCGACCGCGATCAGGATCGCGCTGCCGGCGAAGGAAGTGGCCTTGAGGCTCGTCGCCCAGGGGGCGGCGGGGAACTGTCGCATGTGCGCGCCATCTTACCTGCGCGGACCGGGGTCGAAATTATCGTCGAGCCGGAAGTCGCCGCGCCGGTATGCCGCGATGACCTTGCGTGCGTCGCCCGCATAGTTCGCCGGAACGCGGACGCTCGCCCCACGCATCGCCGGCGTCAGAAGGGCATCCGTCTGTATGAGCTGCGCGTCCGCCACTTCGGCGGGAATTCCCGCCGCCTCCAGGCAGGACCGCAGAATATGCACCTCGGTGTACGAGAGATACTGGGCGACCGTCACCCAGTCCCCCAGATAGCGCTGTTCAGGCTGCTGCGGACTCGGCGGATTGCGGGGCAGCTCCAGGCCCCTCGTGCGCAGCTCCGCCAGCGCGATGGACTGCGCGAAGTCGGTGAGTTCGCCCGACGTGCAACGCCTCAGCAGCTCGTCGTCGGCGAGCTCGCGGAACGTCTCTTCAAGGCTGCTGCGGCTGGGCCCCATCGCGCTGACGCACCAGGTGAGCCGCCGATCCGGGACCTAACGATTGAAGTAACGAGCTCATGTAGGTAACGCCAATGTCACGCCGAAATAGCTCAGTCATATGCCGGCAAGAACTACCGCGAGCCCGGTGAGCAAGACACGCACGCGATACGGTCTAAAGGCGGGGTACAGGGGCCAGCAACAGCCAGCCATTTATAGTAGTCGGGTGCTTCGGAAATATGCCCACAAGAACACCAACGGCTGCTATGACGGATAAGTCGACGTAGATACGAGCAATCTTGAGTAGGCGGCCCACTTGCACCCTACGTCGCCGTTCACTCGACGGACGGACGGCGCGCAGCGCCGCTCTCGACGGTCGAGTGCAACGGCTTGTTCAGCGTTTCATTGGCCAAGCCACGTCGCCAATAGCAGGACAAGATTCATGACGGAAAATAGTAGTGGTGTCCAGAAAAGTAGAAACGTGGACGAGCTGAATCGGCATGTTATGACTTCGACCTGAAAAGGGCGATCCGTTATCGGGATGCCGTCTTCCCACCAATCTTTCTTGTCATGGTGCTCTTCGATCGCCTTTAACTTCGCCTTGTACAAGTCAAGGTATTGACGGCTGCGCTTACCCAGATCGGCCCAGGCAAATCCGGTCAGGATTCCGGGAATAGTAATGGCTGTCATCACGAGTCGCACCCAAGAATGAGCGTCTTTTTCACCAACGCGTGTTGCCCATGCAACAACCAGAATGGAGTTGATGATCAGTAAATTCTGAAATCGACCCCAAGAGATATTTTCGGACTGGATCACAAGCTCCCGATACGAGTCGTAGATGTGCTCATATCCGATCTTCATACTTCACCTTCCATTTCTCTGACCGAACGTTTGCATTGAGCGGCGGTCGACGGGCGTCGCGAGGAGAGCAACGCAAGCAAGCAAAGAGCGCTTGCGGCCATCCGCTCGAACGCGGGGTTAGGCCTCTCGTTCGTAGATGTCAAGGGTAAGTGGCCCGAAGGCACGGAGATGCTGGCAGTCGCGCTGCGGCTCGACTTGTACGATGCCGCTACCAGACTTTGCGTTCTGAAAGATGGCGAGTTCGGTCCAGCGGAGGAGCTCAGTGTTATGACCATTGTCTCGCTCGACGGTGAGGTTGGTAACTCGGCGGGCGAATATGCATGGGTTGCGGCCATAGAAGAGTCTGCTGCTTGTGCTGTACATGTGCCTGTATTGACGCTCTCGTACCCTCCGCTTGTTTGCGAGGAACGCCATGTCGTACGCGGAGTCGACACTACGGCAATAGAGAACCTCGACGAGATCGGCGATTAAGGTGGCGGATCGGCGGGACGAAAGAATGGCGACGACCTTCTTGTCGGGCGTCCGCGCGGGTCCTTCGGTTCCTTCCCAGGTGAGCAGCCACGCATTCACGACTAGAGGCCTACCGACCCGGTTCATGCGCACTGAGCGAGCACAGCGAGCGAGGAAACCCCAGCGCACAGCACTGCGGCGTCGCGTGCAACTGCTTGTTAGACGCGCTCAAGTGTAGCAACCAACTCATCCCAGAAGTTTGCGATTGCTTTTTCGTACGACCGGATGTCTTCCTCTCGTACGTAAACATCCTCGCCGGCAAGCGGAAGAAAAATGGTCGGCTTGCCCCAAGTAACTTCGATATCCAGTTCCTTAAGAGTTGGCGCTTCGAACAGATCGGGACGCGCAATTCGCAGTTGTTCCGCAGAGTCTCCCTCCGCATGCTTTACTACATTTGCCACAAGCCGAAGCTCTTCCAGCTTTCGCCAGGAAGGAAGAATCTCAAGGTCAATTCCATGCTCCTGTAGCCGTATCTTCAGCGCCGAAACCTTGAACAAAGAGTGATTGCGCTCCTCGTGGGGAGACAATACTTCTCTGCGATGAAACTGAAGAAGATGCTGCTCGAAGGTGTGATACAAAGCAGCGGCAAACAGATTGATTAGCCCCTGTCTTATACCCATGAGCATGACGTAGTGCGATACACCGGCGTTCTGCGGGTCTTCGGCATGGACCGCCATATCCATATTCTCGTCCGCTGGCATAGAGCTTAACTTCTCCGTCACTTCGTCCGTGACGGCCTCTGCCTCGTGGGCAATGTCCGTGTCTTTCAGGGTGGGTAGCAGCCTGTTCTCTAGTGCTTCGACCAACATTCGGGTCTGGGGAACGTACTCGGACCGAAAGATCTTGGACCAAAAGTGTGCGTTGAAGCTCATATATGGACATTCGCGTCTTACGTTCACGCCCAACGACGCGCGCCGCCGGGCGAAAGCAAAGCGGGACGCTCGCGCGCGCGTCCGACTGGGGCGTGCTGTTGGGCGTCAACTCCCTCTCAACCATTGAGATCGCCCTTTTGAGCTTCAATTTCGCGCTGCCGCTGAGCCTGTGCGGGGGATTTGAACTCGGTCTTCTCAAAGATATGCCCGTCGGGCCAAGTAAGTCCTACCTCGATAGCACGGCGCTTAAGACCAGCCAGATCGTCAACTCGTTCATACGCCCAAATTCGCCACCGCGGAACCGCGTATGACCACCATAGCCAAGCCGCAACAACGCCAGCAAGGAACACGGCACCGACCAGAACAATTGCCTTGGGATCTGACCCAAGAATTGCAGCAAGTCTCTGGTGCTCGAGAAAGCAAATGCCGCTCGGACCAAAGATGAGCAGCACTACTGGACCATTAACGTAAAGCAAGCCACGCGCAATGGCCGCTCCCACAGAGATCGACGGCTCACCCATGACGCTTCGTTGACGCCCAACAGTTGTATGGATACGAAAAATGTCCAGATAACATGGTCAGCTTCAGTTAATCCCGGGTCAATGGAACCTTGAATCAACACGTTAGGATCCTTACGCAATTTTCTGAAGCTGAATATTCGGCAAGAAATGGGACAAGACGCGGATTCGCCTGTCGAATCCGCTACTCCGCCGGACGGCGGGCAAAGACGGCGACTGGTTGATCGGGCAGCGACGCGCCAACTGGCGCGTCATTGCTCGCACGCGCCGATGCGCTCGGCGTCGATCGTCTCGTGACGGCCGGCGCGCCACATGTCGATGGTCACCGCCTGCATCGACGCCGAGTTGACGGTCAGCTCGCTCACGTCCTTGTCCGGGCATTCGACGCGCACGCTCGTGGTGCGCGGCACGGGCTCGCGCACGGTGACGCGGCAGCCGCTCTTCTCGCGCTCGCGCGCGGCGGCGATCGCCTCGGCGACCTTGTCGAGCGGATTGCCGCACAGCGTCGTCTCCTGCGACTCGCCGTTCGTCCTGCTCTTCAGCACCCACTTGCCCGGCTGCACGACCGGCAGCGCCGCGTAGGTGCTCGCGGCGGCGGCGAGCGCGGCGAGCGCGACGACGCTGCGCGCGCTCATTTCGCCTTGGGCGCGGACAGGTCGCGCAGCGCGCGCACGGTGCGCAGGTTGCGCGTCGTGGCGCGCACGCCGAGGTGCGTCTCGAAGTAGCGCGTGGTGAGCTTCGACTTGGCGTAGCCGTGCGGGCAATGCAGCAGCACCGCGCGGCCGACGAGCACCGCCTTCTCGCCTTCGGCGAGCGGCAGCGCCAGCTCCGAGAAGCGCGTCTCCGGGACGTGGCGGAACATGAACGTCGCGTGGCAGAACTTCTCCTCCTGCCCCTGCAGCGGGTTCGCGCTTAGAACCTGCTCGAGCTCGTCGGCGAGCAGCACCAGCACTTCGACCTCGTGCCCGAAGTCCTGGGCGATGCGCGCCTTGAGCGCAGCGGCCGCTTCGGACGCGGTTCCCTGCGCGACGAACACCAGGTTGCCGCTCTGCAGGTAGCTGCGCACCTCGGAAAAGCCGAGCGCCTCGCAGCTCTTGACGAGCTCAGGCATGCCGATCTTCTTCTTTCCGGCGACGTTCACGCCGCGCAGCAGCGCTACGTAGGTCATCATGAGCGCGCACCACCGCCGTTTGCCATCGCCCTCCCCTTACGCACTCGTCAGCGCCGCGGATCGTCCCCGGTCGCCGGCCCATACTCTAACCTCAACCGCGGCTAAATGACCGCGTCCGGGACGACGATCTGCGAATCGTCCCGGTTGCCCCATTCTCCCCACGACGAGACGTAGTTCCGGACGCGCGGATAACCCAGCGACTTGAGCGCGAGAAACGTATTGGCCGAGCGGTAGCCGCCCTGGCACACCGGGATGACGGTCTTGTCCGGGGTCACGCCCTTCGAGACGTAGAGCGCCCGGATTTCCTCGGCCGGCCGGAGCGCGCCGTGCTCGTCCAGGTGCTCGCGCCAGAAGACGTGCACGGCACCCGGAATGGTTCCCACGCGCCGCGCGCGCCTTTCGGTGCCGCGGTACTCGGACTCGCGACGCACGTCGACGATGACCGACTGCGCGTCGCCGATGGCGCGATGAACGTCGAAGCGGGTCGCCAGCAGTTGAAGGTTCGGCGCGCCCTTGTACGGCGGTGCGGTCGGCGGCGCCTGCCTGGGATCCGCGGGCGGCGGCGCTTCTTTCAGCCGCACCAGCGTACCGCCGGCCGCGGTCCAGGCCCGCGTCCCCCCGTCGAGGATCCTGACCTGCGGGTGCCCGAGCACCGCGAGCAGCCAGAGCGCGCGCGCCGCCCGCTCGCCGGTCTCGTGATCGTAGACCACGACCGGTCTGTCCTGCGACACACCGCGCGCGCCGAACAGCGTGCGGAAGATCGCGAGGAACGCATTCAGCGGAGCCTCCGACGAGTCGTTCAGGCTGACTCCGTAAAGATCGAGGTGCCTGCTTCCCCCGATGTGGCCGAGCGAGAAATCTTCCGCCGGCCGCAGGTCGAGCAGCGTGACTTGCCCCAGGCGCGCGGCGAGCGTGCACACGTCGATCAGATACCTGCGGTCCGGAAAATTCTCGATCGGCATCGACGGTTCCCCTGGTACGCGGAATTGCCAGTCTGCGCAGTCTCTACGCGCGTCGCAACTTCTGCGGAATCCGGTTCGCGTCGCTTTCCACGTCCCAGGCCTGCGCAGCGATGCGCCATCCGTTCGCCTCGCGCACGAGCACGATCGCGCTGACGTCGCGGGTCACGCCCGAGTCGTTCTCCAGCATCTCGCAGGCCGCGAACGCGACCGCCACGTTGCCGAACACCTGCACCGTGCAGCCGAGCGGGGTTTCGCGGAATGACGCGAGCCTGCCCTGGGCGCGCAGTCCTTTCATGCGCTCGACGAATTGCCCGATCGTCTGCGGGCGCGCCGGGCGCGCCGCCGGGTAGAGCCGCGCATCGGGAAGGAATCCGCGCGCGAACGCGTCCCAGTCCGGCTCCGCGCCGTGGCCCCACGCGAGGCTGCGAAACTGCCCGGCGACGAGCTCCTTGATCTGGGAAACGTCGTCCATGCGCGCTCCTTTCGCCCGGCTCGAGTCCTTTTCGCGAATAATAGGCGATATTCACCTTCACTGACGCCGATGGACCAGAACTCCTCCGCCGCCGAGTCCCTTAACGGGGAACTCACGTCGGCCTACCTCTACCGCGTGATCGCGCAGCGCGAGCAGGAGCCGCGCCGCAGGCGCCTGTTCGAGGAGCTGGCGCGCGACGCCGAGTCGCAGGCCGGGCACTGGCGCGGCGTGCTCGCGCGCGCGGGCGCGCCCGCCGCGCCGTTCGTGCCCTCGCCCCGCGCGCGCCTGGTCGCGCTGCTCGTGCGCGCCTTCGGCGCGGAGCGCTTGACGCACGCGCTCACCGCAATGAAGGTGCGCGGCATGTCGGTGTACCGCGACGGCGCGCCGCGCGGCGTCGGCGCGCTGCCCTCGGAGCACGACGAGGTCGGCGAGCGCCACCAGCCCGGCTCTCGGGCCGGCGCGGCGGGCGGCCTGCGCGCCGCCGTGTTCGGCGTGAACGACGGACTGGTGTCGAACGCGAGCCTGATCCTCGGCGTCGCCGGCGCGGGCAGCGGCAACGCGACCATCCTGCTCGCGGGGGTCGCCGGCCTGCTCGCGGGCGCCTTCTCGATGGCCGCGGGCGAGTACGTCTCGATGCGCTCGCAGCGTGAGATGTACGAGCACCAGATCGCGCTCGAGAAGGCGGAGCTCGAAGCGTATCCCGAGGAGGAGGCCGAGGAGCTGGCGCTCATCTTCGAGGCGCGCGGAATGCCGGCGGGCGAGGCGCGCGTGCACGCGGCGCGCCTGATCGCCGACCCGCGCCAGGCGCTCGAGACGCTCACGCGCGAGGAGCTTGGACTGAACCCGGGCGAGCTCGGCTCGCCCTGGGGCGCCGCGATCTATTCGTTCGTGTCGTTCGCGCTCGGCAGCACGGTGCCGCTCCTGCCGTACGTGTTCTGGCGCGGGCCGCATGCGCTCGGCGCGGCGATCGGCCTGTCGGCGCTCGCCGTGTTCCTCGTCGGCGCGGCGACGAGCCTCTTTACCGGGCGCTCCGCCGCCGCCGGCGGGCTGCGCATGCTGGCGATCGGCGCCGCCGCGGGCGCGGTGACCTACGCGATCGGGGCCGCGCTCGGCGTGTCGCTCGGCTAGCCGCTAAGCAATCCGCTTAGTGCGCCCGCGCGCCCGTCTGCGGCGCGCCGCGCGCGAGCTCTTCCGTGCTCGCCAAGCGCACCGCGAGCACGCGGCAGGCGAAGTTCAGCGCCATGCCGGCGAGCGGATGGTTGGCGTCCAGCACCACCTTGTCGTCGGCCAGGTCGGTGACCGTGTACAGCTGCGGCTCGCCGTCGTCGAACGCGTCCTCGACCTGCATGCCGATCCCCAGCCCCTCGCCGTAGCGGCCGCGCGGCTCGACGCGCAGCAGCGCCGGGTCGTATTCCCCGAAGGCCTGCTCGGGCTCGAGGTGCACGCGCACCACATCGCCCGCGCTCCTGCCTTCGAGCGCGCGCTCGAGCGCGTCGAGCAGGCCGCCGTAGCCGCCGTGCAGGTAGACGACCGGCTCCTCGCCCGCCTGCAGCAGCGCGCCCTGCGCGTCGTACAGGTCGACCACCAGCTCGACCACCGTGTTCTCGGCGATCGCCGCCAAATTCAGGCCTTCAGCTTGCGCACCACTTCGAACACGTCGAGCGCGTGACCGCGCGGGTTCACGCCGTAGGCGGCGTAGCGGATCACGCCCTTCTTGTCGATCACGAAGGTCGAGCGCACCAGGCACTCGCGCAGCACGCCCTCGTTCTCCTTCTGCTGCAGCACGCCGTAGCGGCGGCAAACCTCGCCGTCGAGGTCCGACAGCAGCCCGACCGAAACTCCGTGCTTGTCGCGGAAGCTCGCGTGCGTCAGGCAGTCGTCGCGCGACACGCCGAGCACTACGCAATCGTGCTTGTTGAACTGGTCTTCGTGGTCGGAGAAATCCACCGCCTGCATGGTGCAGCCCGGCGTGCCGTCGCGCGGATAAAAGTACAACACGACGTGCTTCCGGCCCTTGTAGTCCGACAGGCTGATGCTCTGCATGTCGGCGTCTGGCAGGGAGAACGCTGGCGCGGGCTGTCCGGTCTGCAACATGTCGCGCCGATTCTAAAGCATCGTGTCGGCGCCATGGCAAGTACCCCGGCGACCGGCGCCGCGTTCGTGCGCGCCGCGCGCACATATAATCCCGCGATGGGCGACCGACTGCTCGGCGGGCTGGCGCCGGCTGCCTTCCTGCGGCGTCATTGGCAGAAGCGCCCGCTTCTGGTGCGTGGCGCGCTGCCGGAATTCCGCGGCGCGGCGAGCGCGGGCGCGCTCGCCGCGCTCGCCGCGCGCGCGGACGTCGAGTCGCGCCTGGTCGAGCGGCGCCGCGGGCGCTGGCGGGTCACCGAGGGACCACTGCCGCGCGCGCGCCTGCGCGCCCTGCCGCCGCGCGACTGGACCTTGCTGGTGAGCGGGCTGAACCTGCACGTGCCGGCCGCCGAGCGCCTGCTGCGCCGCTTCGGCTTCCTGCCCTATGCACGCCTGGACGACGTGATGGTGAGCTACGCCGCGCCGGGCGGCGGGGTCGGCCCGCATTACGACTCCTACGACGTGTTCCTGCTGCAAGGGCCTGGACGGCGCGTCTGGCGCCTGGCGCGCCCGCGATCCTTCGCCGAAGTGCCGGGCGCGCCGCTCAGGCTGATCGAGGGCTTCGTGGCCGAGGAGGAGCTGCTCGTCGAGCCGGGCGACCTGCTCTACCTGCCGCCGGGCTGGGGGCACGACGGCGTGGCGCTCGACGAATGCTTCACCTACTCGATCGGCTTTCGCGCGCCGCGCGGCGCGGAGCTCGGCGCGTCGTTCCTCGACTGGCTGCACGAGCGCGGCCTGCCCGAGCTCGCCTACCGCGACCCCGGTCTGCGCGCGGCGGCGCAGCCGGCGCGCATCCCAGCCCCGCTGCGCGCGCACGCGCGGCGGCTGCTGGCCCGCATCCGCTGGTCTGCGCGCGACGTCGACGAGTTCCTCGGCGCCTACCTGAGCACGCCCAAGCCCCAGGTCGTGTTCGCGCTGCCCCGGCGCCCGCTCGCGCGCGGGGCCTTCGGCCGGAGCCTCGCGCGCGCCGAGGTCGCGCTCGACGCCCGCACGCAGCTGCTCTACCACGGCACGGGCTTCTTCGTGAACGGCGAATCGCTGCAGGCGCCAGCGCGCCAGCGGGCCGCGCTCGCCGCGCTCGCCGACGCGCGCCGCGCCGCCGGCCGGCGCCTTGCCGCGGCGGGACTCGCCGATCTAATCTACGACTGGTACCGGTCGGGCTACCTGCATCTGGAGAAACGGCATTGAGCGACGCGCGCGCGCCGCGCTACGAGCGCTTCGACGACGAGGCGGGATTTCAGGCCGCGGTCGACCTGTTGCTCGCACAGGACGGGCGCGAGCTGCGCCTGTTCGACCCGGACCTGTCCCGGCTGCGCCTCACCGCGCCCGAGCGCATCGAGCGCATCGAGCGCTTCCTGCAGGCGAGCCGCACGCGCCGCCTGTACATCGCGTTGCACGACACCGACTTCCTCACCAAGTACTGTCCGCGCATGATTGCGCTCGTCGCGCGCCACTCGCATGCGGTGCAGATCAACCGCACGCAGGAAGAGGCGCGCAAGGCGCAGGACTCGTTCCTCGTGCTGGACGCGCTGCACTACGTGCGCCGGCCGTCGGCGCAGTTCTCCCGCGGCGCGCTCGGGCTGAACGACGAGAACGAGGCGCTCGCGATGCGCGGCCGCTTCGGCGAGATCTGGACGGCGTCGTTTCCCGCGGTCGCGCCCACAACGCTCGGGCTTTGAGCTAGAATGCGCCCCCGGCCGTCCCGTCGGCCGAGATCCTGACGTAATTGATCCACATTAAAACTCTGAAGGAACGCACATGAACAAGTCGTTGCTCATCGCTGCGGCGATGGCTGCCGCATTGGCCGCCTGCAGCAAGGAAGAACCCGCACCCGCGCCGGCTCCCGCCCCGGCGGCGGCTCCCGCCCCGGCGGCCCCGGCCGCACCCGCGGCCGAAGAGAAGAAGGAAGGCGCAGCCCCGGCGGCCGCGCCTGCCGCTCCGGCCGCGCCCGCGACCGAGGAGAAGAAAGAAGAGAAGAAGTAAGCGCGGTCTCGATCCGCAAAGGCGGCGCGCCGCGAGGCGCACCGCCTTTTTCATTCCAGCGCGCGCCAGCCGAAGCCGTCGTCCTGGGTGGCAAGCCCGACCCAGTGCTCCGCGCAGCCGAGCGCGCGCGCAAGCGCCGCGCGCGCGAGCGCCGGCCGGTTATTCTGCTCGGACAGATGCGCGGCGACCACGTGCTTCAGGCGCGAACGGTCGAGCGCCGCGAGCAGCCGCTCGGACTGCGCGTTGGCGAGGTGGCCGAAGGGCCCGCCGATGCGCTCCTTGAGCCACTTCGGATAGGACCCGCTCCACAGCATCTCGAGGTCGTGATTGCACTCGAGCACCAGCGCGTCGCAGCCCGAGAGCGTCTCCTCGACGTGGCGCGTCGGGGCTCCGATGTCGGTGAGCACCCCCAGCCGGCGCGCGCCGTCCGAGAGCACGTACTGCACCGGCTCGCGCGCGTCGTGCGGCACGGTGAAGGGGCGCAGCTCGAGATCGCCGACGGCGAACGCCGAGCGCGCGTCGACGAGGCGCGTCGCGACCCCGGTCGGAGGGCCGCTCGACTCCTCGAGCGCGCGCTGCGTGCCGCGCGTCATCCATAGCTCGAGCCCGTGCCGCGCCGCAAAGGCGAACGCACCCCTCGAGTGGTCGTCGTGCTCGTGGGTAAGGACGATGGAGGAAAGATCGGCGGGCGCGAGGCCGACGCGCGCGAGCCGGCGCTCGGTCTCGCGCGGCGCGAGACCGCAATCGACGAGCACCCGCGAGACGCCGGCCTCGACGACCAGGCAGTTACCCTTGCTGCCGCTCGCGAGCGAGGCGAAGCGCATGCGCGCCGCGCCGCGCCTATTTCAGCTGCTCGTGCAGCAGAGCGAGGATGCGGTGCGCGGTGCTGGAGGTGTCGCGCTTGCCGTCCTTGTCGAGCACCTGGACCATGCTGCTGTCCTTCTGGTCCTCGACCGCGACGCGGTACTGCTCGGCCTTGACGTTCGACGAGCTGCCGGAGAACAGCTTCGAGAAGAAGCCTTTCTCGTTGCTCTTCGCCCGCATCTCCGCTTCCGGATCGGCGTAGCGCACGAAGTAGATGCCCTTGCTGCGGTCGCGGTCCTCGACCGTGAAGCCGACGCGGTCGAGCGCCAGCCCGACGCGCCGCCAGGCGCGGTCGAAGGGCTCGTACACGGCGAGCTGCTCGCTCCCGTCCGGGCCCTTCTTGAGCGCGGCGCGATCGGTGCCCGTCTGCACCGCGGCGACCTGCTGCTTGGCGACCTGCTGGTCGGCGCCCAGGCGCACCATCAGGCGGCGCAGGAACTCTGCCTCCATGCCGGGGTCGGGCGGGCGCGGCTGCCAGATCGTGGTGCCGTTCTTGTCGTCGGAGAGCACTTCCTCCATGCCGCGCTGGCTGATGTAGATCTCAGTGCCCTTGCCGTCGGCGGTGCGCTCCATGCGCGTGCGGAACTTGTCGCGCTGCGCGGTATCGTAGCTCTGCCCGAGATACTTGCTCAGCGCGCCGCGAATCCCCGTGCCCTGCGGCACGTTGGCACGCTTCTCTGCCCAGTCGGTCTCCATGATCCCCGCCTCGGGCATCTCGGTCTTGATCAGGAAGCCGTTCTCCTGCCAGAAATCCTTCACCGGTCCCCACAGCTTGTCCGGCGTCTCGTTCGACACCACCAGCCAGCGCTCGCTTCCGTCGCGCGCCACGTGCATGTCGGCGACGTGCGGCAGCACGCCGGTGTCGCCCACCTTCGCCTGCTGCGCCTGCCCGGCCTGATAGCCAGTCAGCGTGGTCGCCTTATCGCTCTCGTCGGGCAGCACGTAGCGGTTGTCCGCCTTGGGCGTGGTGAGGTCGGGCGGCACCTCGAGCTGCGGTATCGAGCCGGCGCTCTTGTAATCGGTGTCCGAGGTCGTGCCGCAGCCGGCGACGAACAGCGCCGCGAGCGCGGCGGCGGTCAGGCGACGCATCAGGCGCGGCCCTCCACGACGCGCAGACCGGGCAGCGAAACGCCCGCCTCGTGCAGCGCCTCGCGCACCGCCTGGTGGTGCCTTTCCGACAGCGGGGTCATGGGCAGGCGCAGCCCGGGCGCCATCATGCCCATCTCGGCGAGCGCCCATTTCACCGGAATCGGATTGGCCTCGAGGAACAGCCGCTGGTGCAGCGGCAGCAGCCGCAGGTTGATCTCGCGCGCCTTCTTGACGTCGCCGACGAGCGCCGCCGCGCACATCTGGTGCATCAGCTTCGGCGCCACGTTCGCGGTGACCGAGATCACGCCGTGCCCGCCGAGCAGAATGAGCGCGAGAGCCGTCGAGTCCTCGCCGCTGTAGATCGCGAAGTTGCGCGGCGCGCGCTTGACCAGGTCGGTGCCGCGCTCGATGTTCGCGGTGGCGTCCTTGATGCCGATGATGTTCGGCACCTGCGCGAGGCGAAGCACGGTGTCGTTTTGCAGGTCTGCCACGGTACGGCCCGGCACGTTGTACAGGATCATCGGCAGGCCGACCTTCTCCGCAACGGCGCTGAAGTGCCGGTACATGCCTTCCTGGGTCGGCTTGTTGTAGTACGGCACCACCGACAGGCAGGCCGTAGCGCCGGCGTGCTTCGCCGACTCGGTCAGCTCGATCGCCTCCGCGGTCGAGTTGCCCCCGGTTCCGGCGATGATCGGGATACGCCCCTTGGCGTGCTCGACCGCCAGGCGGATCAGCGCCTTGTGCTCGTCGAAGTCGACGGTGGGCGACTCGCCCGTCGTGCCGACGACGACGATGCCGTCGGTCCCCTCCGCGACGTGCCAGTCGATCAGGCGCTTGAAGCTTTCCAGGTCGAGTCTGCCGTCTTCGTGCATCGGGGTGACGATCGCAACCAGGCTACCGGTGATCATGGTGTGCAACTCCGTTGGGGTGCGAAATCCTGAAATTCTACCAGCGTGACCTCCACGGCGGACCCCTTGCGCGCGCAGAGGCGCTGCACGACCGCGGGTTTGGGGCGCATCACCGCTCCTTGCTCGAAGGCGACCACGGTGAGCGCGCCGCCGAAGGCTTCGATGAGCTCCCCCGGGCGCAGCAGGAAATCCGGGTTAGACGGCTTTCCGAAGCGCTCGTTCCCCGCCATGAACGTTTCGTAGACGAGCACCCCGCCGGGCGCCAGCGCGCCGATCAAATGCCTGAATAGGGGCCGGTGCAGGTAGTTGGCGACCACGATTCCCTGGAACTGGCGTCCGGCGAGCGGCCACGGGCTGCCGTCCTCGAGATCGGCACACACGGTCTCGACGCGCGCCGCGCCCGCGAGCGCGTCGAGCGCAGCGCGGTCGCGATCGAGCGCGGTCACCCGATGTCCGCGCGCCGCAAGGTAGCGCGCGTGGCGTCCCTCGCCGCAGGCGAGGTCGAGCACCTCTCCCGCGGGCACGAGGCGCGACCAGCGCACGACCCAGTCCGAAGGGGGGAGCGCGGCGTGGGCCATGCGCGGCTCAGAACACGAACACGCCCTTGCCGGTGGTCTGCCGGTCGAAGAGCCGATAGGCCTCGGCCGCCTGCTCGAGCCGCCAGCGCTGGGTGATGAGCTTGCCGAGCGGGATGCCGCGCTCGGCGACGAAGCGCGCACACTCCATCTGCCCGACGCTCGAGAAGGTCCACGAGCCGATGAGCGTCACCTGGCGCCGCAGCAGGTCCGGGCTCACTTCGAGGCGCACGTCCCCACCCTCGCCCACGAAGCACACGATGCCCCACGTTCGTACGCTTCTGGTTGCCGCGGCGCGCGCGTCGGGCGCCGCGCTGCAGTCGAGAGCGAGGTCAACGCCTTCGCCGCGCGTCAGCTCCTTGAGCGCCTCGACCGGGTCCGCGGCGCGCGGGTCGAGCACGGTCTCGGCGCCGAAGTCCCTGGCGAGCGTCCGCCGTTCGGCGCTCGTATCGAGCGCGATCACGCGCGCACCCATCGACGAGGCGAGCAGCGTCGCCGACAGGCCGACCGGGCCCTGCCCGAAGACCGCGAGCGTGTGCTCCCCCGAGAGCTTCATCCGGTGCAGCGCCGCGTAGGCCGTGCCGGTGCCGCAGGAGATCGCCGCACCCTCCGCGAACGACAGCGGCTCGGGCAGCGGCACCATGGTGCGCGCCGGCGCCTTGAGGTAGTGCGCGTGCCCGCCGTGCCCGGTGACGCCGTACACCGTGATTCCGGCGCGGCACAGTTGCGACCAGCCGGTGCGGCAGTGCGCGCAAAGGCCGCAGCCCTTGTAGTGATGGTTCATGACGCGCGCGCCGAGCGGCGCCTCGGCCTCGCTCACGCCGGCGCCGCGCGCCACGATCACACCGCAGGGCTCGTGGCCCGCGATCACCGGCCCGCCCGAGCCGCCCAGGCCGAGCGCTGCGCCCATGCCGGCGCCCGCACGCGGCGCGCGGTAGGCGTGCAGATCGCTGCCGCACATGCCGGAGGCCTTCATCTCGATCACCACCTCGCCCGGACCCGGCGTCGGGTCGGGAAACTCGCGCAGCTCGAGCTCGCGCTCGCCGAGAAAGACCACGCCTTTCATGTCAGCTCTCCGTCGCTGCGTGCGGCAGCTTGGTCACCTGCGGAAGATCGCAGGCGAGGATCGCCTGCCTGAGCGCCTCGATCGCCTGCGGGCGCGGAAAGCTCTTGCGCCAGGCGAGCGCCACGCGCCGGTCGGGCACCGGCCGGGTGAACGGGCGGATGCGGATCAGTTCGTTCGCGCCGCCGCCCGCCGCCACCGAAGTGGACGGCAGCACGGTGATGCCGACGCCGCTTGCCACCATCTGGCGAATCGTTTCCAGCGAGCCGCCCTCGAGCGCGCGCGCCAGGCCGCTGCGCTGCGGCGCGTGCGCCGCCGCATGGCAGAACTCGAGCACCTGGTCGCGGAAGCAGTGCCCCTCGCCGAGCAGCAGCAGGCTTTCCCTGGTCAGCTCGTCGGCCGAGACACTTTTCTTTTTCTCCCAGGCGTGGCCGCGCGGCACGGCGACCATGAACGGCTCGTCGTACAGCGCGCGCGTCGCCACCCCGGGCTCGGCGAACGGCAGCGCGATGACGATCACGTCCACCTCGCCCTGCTTGAGCATCTCGGCGAGCTTGTGGGTGAAGTTCTCCTGGATGATGAGCTGCATCGAAGGCGCGTTGCGCCGCAGGATGGGAATCAGCTTGGGCAGCAGATACGGGCCGATGGTGTAGATCGCGCCCAGGCGCAGCGTGCCGGCGAGCGGGTCGCTGCCCGATGCGGCGAGCTCCTTGACGCGTGCCGCCTCCTCGAGCACGCGCTGCGCCTGCTCAACGATGCGCTCCCCAGTCGGCGTCACCGTCACTTCGCCGGCGCCGCGCTCGAACAGCGCGACGCCAAGCTCCTCCTCGAGCTTCTTGATCGCCACCGAGAGCGTCGGTTGCGACACGAAGCACGACTCCGCGGCGCGCCCGAAATGCCGCTCGCGCGCCACGGCGACGATGTAGCGCAGCTCGGTGAGCGTCATTTGAGCTCCGCGACGAAAGCGCCCACCGCTTTCGTCAGCGCCTCTTCGCGCCCGGTATAGAAATGATCGGCTCCCTGGATTTCCACTTGCTTCTCGTTCGGCAGCGCCGCGCGCCGCGCGGCGGCGGTGGCGAGCACCAGCGGCAGATCGTACTCGCCGTATACGTCGAGCACCGGCAGACGCAGCTTCGCCGGCTCGGCAAAGGCGCCGCCACGTCCGAGGCACACCCAGGCGGCGAAGCGCGATTGCGGCGCGCGCTCCAGGTACCACTCGCTCATCCACGAGCCCAGGCTGTGCGAGAGCAGCACCACGCGCCCGTAGCCCTTCGCCGCGAGCCAGCTCGCCCCCGCGGCGATGCGCTCGCCCGCCTCGGGAAAGAGCGCCGGGTAGTAGTGCGCCACCTTTGCGTCCGCCGCGAGCACCGGCATCTGGATGGAGAGCGTCGCGAGCCCCTTGTCGGCGAGCGCCGCGCGCAGCGCGCCGATCACGCCGTAGTCCGGATTCACCCCGATTCCATGCACCAGCAGCACTGCGGTCTTCGCGTGCTCGGCCGGCGCGTACAGCCCGAGGAACTTACGTCCCGAAGGCTCCTTCAGCCACACCGCGTCGCCCACCACCACGTTCGGCACGACCTCCTCCGCCCAGCGCTGCTCGCGCGCGTAGTCCTGCGCCTGGGCTGAGGCCGCAGCGAACGCCGCTGCGAGAAACGCGATCAGCGCGCGCATGCCGCGCCTCTTCGGACGAAGAAATAGAGCGGCACACCCACCGCCATCACGACGATGCCGGCGAGCGCCATGGCGCCGAACTTCGGCCCGATGACCGGGTCGCGCACGAAAGCAAGGCTCGACCACAGCATGTAGCCGCAGGTACCGACGAACGCCGCCGGCACGAGCGGATAGAGCGGCGCGCGGAATCCCGTCGCGGCCCGCGCCGCGCGCCGCTCGCGCGCGCGGAATACAAAGAGCGTCGCGCCAGTCAGCAGGAAGAAAGTCCAGAACACAGGCGCAGTGTAAGCCACCATGGCCCCGAAGCCGTCGGGCGTCGCCGAACCCGCGAGCACCAGGACGAGCGTCACTGCCCCTTGCGCGATGAGCGCGTTGGCCGGTGTGCTGCCCGGCTCGCGCCAGGCGCCGAGCGCACCGAGCAGCGGATAGTCCCTGCCGAGCGCCCAGGTGGTGCGCGCGCCGGTGAAGATCGCCGCGTTGATGGTGGTGAGCGCCGAGACGCACACCAGCGCGGCGAGCAGCCGGGCGCCGCGCTCGCCCGCAGCCGCGCGCATCGCGTCCGCCGCCACCGCTTGCGAAGCCCGTATCCCGCCCAGACCGAGCGTCGCCAGGTACGCGAGGTTGACCAGCAGGTACACGGCCGTGACCACGGCGACGCCGAGCACCAGCACGCGCGCCATGTTGCGCGGCGCCTCGCGCAGCTCACCCGCGAGGTACGCCGCCTCGTTCCACCCGCCGTAGGCGAACAGCACGAAGACCATCGCCAGGCCGAACGATGCGCCCGGCGCGGCGCCCGCCGGCGCCGCCGGCGCCCCGCCCCGTGCGAGCGCGGCGAGCGCGAGCAGCACCAGCGCGCCGACGAGCGCGATCTCGGCCGCCTTCTGCAGCGATTTCGATTGCCGCGTTCCGGCCAGGTTGAGCCCCGTGAGCGCCCCGACCGCGAGCACCGCCCACAGCGCGGAGCCGTGCGCGCCGAGAGGCAGGATCTGCGACGCGTAGTCGCCGAAGGCGAAGGCCACCGCGGCGATCGAGCCGGTCTGGATCACCGTCATGCGGCACCAGGCGAACACGAACGCCGCGCCGCGCCCCAGGCCGCGCGCGAGGAACGCATACTCGCCGCCGGTCTCGGGCCGGCGCGCCGCGAGCTCGGCGTACACCAGCGCGCCGCACAGCGAGGCGAGCCCGCCGAGCAGCCACACGCCGAGAAACTGCGCGGCATCCGCGGTGCCGGCCGCGACCTGCGCCGGCAGCTTGAAGATCCCGACGCCGATCACCAGGCCGATGGTGAGGAACACCCCGTCGCCCATCGACAAGAGCGGATTTGGCGCGGCGCCCGACGGCTGCGAATCGCGGTCCATGTCGGCCCTAGAGGTTAGAATCGCGCCACGCGCCCCGGTAGCTCAGTGGATAGAGCGGCCCCCTCCTAAGGGGCAGGTCGTACGTTCGATTCGTATCCGGGGCGCCAGGTTTTCAGAAATCGATTTCTTCTTCCTCGGCCGGAGCCCCGCGCCGCTTGGCGCGGCGGTGCTGCCAGAACGCGAGCACCATCGACAGCACCGCGGCGAGGAGCAGGCCGCCGGAAATCGGGCGCGTGAGGAACAGCCACGGGCTCGGATCGGTGGCAATCGCGCGGATCATGTTGAGCTCGATCTGGTCGCCGAGGATCAGGCCGAGGATGAGCGGCGCGAGCGGAATGCCGAGCTTCACCAGGGCGTAGCCGATCAGCCCGAAGATCAGCAGCACGTAGACGTCGTCCATGATGTTGTTCAGCGCGTAGGCGCCGATTACGCACAGCACCAGGACGATGGGGATGAGGATCGACTTCGGCACCGTGATGACGCGCAGCCAGGCGCGCGCGCCGACTGCGATCACCAGCACCATGAGCGGCAAGGACACGAGGTACGCCGCGTAGATCCCGTACGCGATCGTCGGGTGCTGGGAGATGAACAGCGGCCCGGGCTGGATGCCGTGGATCGTCATCGCGCCGAGCATCACCGCGGTGACCGCGTCGCCCGGAATGCCGAACGCCATGATCGTGACCAGCGAGCCCGCGACGTTGGCGTTGTTGGACGATTCGGAGGCGATGATGCCCTCGGGGATCCCGGTGCCGAACTTCTCCGGGCGGCGCGAGAACTTCTTCGCCTGATCGTAGGCCATGACGTTCGCCGCGCTGCCGCCGATCGCCGGCAGCACGCCGATCAGGATGCCGATGAACGTCGACCAGATGAGCAGGAACGGCCGGCTGAGGATCTCCCACAGCACCTTGAGCTGCGACACCCACAGTTTCGGCATCGGCCCGGTGGATTCGGAGCTGCCGTCGCGGCGCACCTTCTCGATGTCGGACATGAGCTGCGCGAAAGCGAAGATCCCGATCAGGACCGGCAGGAAGGGAAACCCGCCGCGCAGAAAATCGGTGCCGAGCGTAAAGCGCGGCACGCCCATGATCGGGTCCGAGCCGATCACGGTGATCACCAGCCCGATCGCCCCGGACAGCAGGCCCCTGGTGATCGAGGTGCCGACCAGCCCGGCGACCATCGACAGCGCGAACACGAACAGCGAAAAGTACTCCCAGGGCCCGAACTGGAGCGCGACCGAGGCGAGCGGCCCGGTGGCGGCGATCAGGAACACGCCGCCGAGCAGCCCGCCGAGGAACGCAGCCCACACCCCGATCCAGATCGCGCGCCCCGGCTCGCCATTGCGCGTCATGGGGAAGCCGTCGAAGGTCGTGGCGATCGCAGACGGCGTGCCCGGGATGCCGATCAGGCTGGCGGTAATTGATCCGCCCGCCGAGCCGCCCACGTACACGCCGGTCATCGCCGCCAGTCCCTGCAGCGGATCGAGCCCGAAGGTGAAAGGAAGCACCATGATGATGGTCATGGTGATGGTGATGCCCGGCAGTGCGCCGCCGATCACGCCGGCCACCGTGCCGAGCAGCAGCGGCACCAGGTACTTCAGGTGCAGGATGGCGAGGATGCCGGCGAACAGGTGCTCGTAGGAGACTTCCACGCGCTAGAACTCCGTCCACCTGCCGCGCGGCAGCAGCACAGAAAGGTAATGCTCGAATGCGAGGTGCGTCACCACCGTCGTGACGATCGCGATCACCAGTACCAGGGCCCAGCGGCGCGCGCTGCGCGGCGGCTCGAGCAGCGCCTGCAGCCCGCCGACGAACAGGAACGTGGCGATGCGGAAGCCGAGCAGCGGCAGGAGGACGACATAGACGATGAATGTCGTGAAGGCGACGACGACGAGGCGGTAGTTGGGCGCCGCGGCGGCCTTCGCGCCGGCGGGACGGCCGCGTCTCCCTTCCCGCCAATCGAGCACCACCAGCAGCAGGCTCAGCCCCGCCATCAGTACGAGCACGATGCGCGGATAGAAAGCGGGGCCGACCGGAACCATCGGCGATTCCGGCAGCCCGCGCGTCAGCAGCAGCATGCCGAGGCTGAGCGTGAGGCAGGCCAGCCCCGCAATGCCGTCGCGTCCGAGCATCAGCGCTTCTTGGTCAGGCCGAGCTCGTCGGAAACTTCCTTGTAGAGCTTGTCGTCCTCACTTAGGAAATCCGCATAGCCCTTGCGCCCGAGCGTGCGCACCTCGGTGCCTTGCAGCGACATCGAATGCGCGAAGGCCGGCTCCTTGGCCGCCGCGACGCAGGCGGACTCGAGCTTGGCCTGCACCGCCTCGGGCGTGCCCTTCGGCACCATGATGCCGCGCGACACCGCGTACACCACGTTGTAGCCGAGCTCCTTCAGGGTCGGCACGTTCGGGATCTCGGGGTTGCGCTTGTCGCCCAGGATCGCGATGAACTTGAGCAGCCCGGCGTCGACCTTGGACTTCTGCGTGAGGTTCGAGTCGGTCAGATCGATATGGCCGCCGAGGATCGCGTTCATGCGCGGCGCGAGGCCGTCGTATGGGATGTACTTGAACTTGATGCCGGCCGCCTTCTCCACCAGCGCCATCGAGAATTGGCTGGTCGAGCCGAGCGACGCGCCGACCGTGATCTGCCCCGGACGCGCCTTCGCGTCGTCATAGAGCTCCTTCCAGTTCTTCCATGGCGTCTTCGGGCTCGCGGTAATGATCGACGGCGTGGCCGAGATCAGGCAAATCGGATCGAAGTCCGTGTAGCGCACGTCGGTGACGCCCGTGTAGTACGCCGAATGGATGAAGTCGTGCGCCGCGAACAGGGTGTAGCCGTCGGGCGGTGCGTTCTTCGCCTCGCGTTCGCCCACCGTGCCGGAAGCGCCAGTCACGTTGGCAATGACCACCGTGCCGCCGAGGTGCTTCTGAAAGAGCGGCTGGAAGGGCCGGAAGATGTTGTCGGTGTCTCCACCCGCCGCCCAGGGAACGATCAGCTTGACCGGACGATCGGGGTACTGCGCAAGAGCCGGTGCGGCGAGCAGCGCCGCGGCCAGAAGCGCGATGATCCTGTTCATGTGTGTCTCCTCCTGGAAATGGTGGATGCTATGGTACCGCGGCCCGCGCGCCGAATATTAATATACGAGAAGGGAGGCGGACATGGTGTTCCATGGCAAGTGGTACGACGAGGTCTCTCCCGGGGAGCGCTTCGGCACCCGACTCACGGTGACCGAAACGCACCTGGTGCTCGGCTCCGGAATGTTCGGCGATTTCAACCCGCTGCACGTCGACGAGGTATTCGCCGGGCAGTCGCTGTTCGGCTCGCGCGTGCTGCACGGACCGTTCACCGGGGCGCTGGTGTCGGCGCCGGTCGGCATGTTCTTCGCCGGCACGGCGATCGCGTACCTCGAGCAGTCGTGCCGCTTCAAGGCGCCGGTGCGCGCCGGCGACACGCTCGCCACCGAGTGGACGGTGAGCGAGAAGATCGACAAGCCCAGGCACAGGGGCGGAGTGATCGTGCTGCGCGCGACCAGCCGCAACCAGCACGGCGACACGGTGGTGGAAGCCGACGGCAAGATTCTCGTCGCGTCGCGCTCGGCCTAGCCAGGCCCGCGCGCTTCTTCGCGCTTGCGCAGCTCCTTTCTCTGTACCTTGCCGGTGGTGGTCATCGGCAGCGCGTCGATGAACTCGATCTCGCGCGGGTACTCGTAGGGCGCGAGGCGCGCGCGCACGTGGTTCTGGATGTCGTCTTCGAGCGCCTTGGACGGACGCTCGCCCGGCTGCAGCACGATGAACGCCTTGACGATCGCGCCGCGCGTCTGGTCCGGCTTGCCGATCACGGCGGCGTTTGCGACCGCGGGGTGCTTCACCAGGCAGGATTCGATCTCGGCCGGGCCGATGCGGTAGCCCGCGCTCTTGATGACGTCGTCCGAGCGCCCCTGGTACCAGATGTAGCCGTCCTGGTCCATCTTGCCCTGGTCGCCGGTGAGCGCCCAGTCGCCGATGAACTTGTCCTGCGTGGCCTGCGGGTTCTTCCAGTACTCGAGGAAGAACACCGGGTCGCCGGCACGATGCACTGCAATCTCCCCCAGCTCGCCTCTCTTAGCCTCGGCACCGGTTTCATCGATGATGGCCACGCGATGTCCCGGGTACGGGCGCCCGATCGAGCCCGGCTTCACCGGCCAGGCCGCCTGGCAGTTGCCGACCACGTAGTTGATCTCGGTCTGCCCGAACATCTCGTTGATGGTCACGCCGAGCTGCTCGCGCGCCCACTCGATCACCGTCGCCCCCACGCTCTCGCCCGCGCTCATCACCGAGCGCAGGCCGATGCGGTACTTTCTTTTCGGCTCGGGCACCGCCTTCATCATCAGCTTGAGCGCGGTGGGAAAAAGGAAGGTGTTGCGCACGCCGTAGCGATCCAGCAGGTGG
The DNA here is from genome assembly GCA_963739205.1 of uncultured Pseudomonadota bacterium. Lineage (GTDB taxonomy): Bacteria > Pseudomonadota > Gammaproteobacteria > Burkholderiales > SG8-39 > DAHVFK01. Next base: position 746,477 of record CAVTZJ010000005.1, read on the forward strand.
TACGCGCGCTCGGCGTCGAAGCGCCCGCGGTAGCCGAGGACCGGCACGCCGAAGTACCAGCTCGGCAGCAGCGCGTCGAACAGGCCGCCCGCCCAGGCCCAGTCGGCGGGCGACCAGAACATGTCGCCCGGCTGCGGAAAGAAGTCGTGCGAATGCACGAAGCCCGGGAGGTTGCCGAGGATCGAGCGCTGCGCCTCGAGCGCGCCCTTGGGCGCGCCGGTCGTGCCGCTGGTGTAGATGATGAGCGCGGGATCGTCTGCCGCGGTATCGACGCAGGCGAAATCGCGGTTCGCCCGCTCGAGCAGCGCCTCCCAGGGCCGCACGCCCGCCTCGCGCGCGCCGCCCACGCCGATCACCTCGCGCAGCTCGCTGAGCCGGCCGCGGATCGCCCATAGATTGGGCAGCGTGCCCGGCTCGACGATGGCCACGCTCGCCCCCGCGTGCTGCATGCGGTACTCGAGCGCCTCGGGGCCGAACAGGTGGCTGAGCGGCAGCGCGACCGCGCCCATCTGGAAGATCGCCATGTAGGCGATCGCCGTCTCGGGGCGCTGCGGCAGCACGATCGCCACGCGGTCGCCGCGCCGCACGCCGAGCGCGGCGAGCGCGTTCGACAAGCGGTTGGCCTGTTGCTGGATGTCCCAGAAGCTGTAGGCGGCGGAGGCGCCCGACTCGTCCACCCAATACAAGGCGAAGCGGCCGCGGTCCGCGGCCCAGCGCCCGCAGCAGGCTTGCGCGATGTTGAAGCGCGCCGGCACGTCCCAGCGGAAGCTGCGATACAGCTCGTCGTAGCGGTTCGCCATAGGGGCGCCGGCAGTTTAACATCGCGCCTTCAAGGGAGATCTGCAAATGCCGCTCGACGCGCTGGTGTTCGACGCCTACGGCACGCTGTTCGACGTGCACGCGGTCACCGACCGTTGCGAGAAGTTCTGGCCCGGCCAGGGCGCCCGCCTGTCTCAGCTGTGGCGCGCGAAGCAGCTCGAGTACAGCTGGCAGCGCACGCTGATGGGCCGCTACCAGCCGTTCTCGGCGATCACGCGCGACGCGCTCGCCTACGCCTGCGAGGCGCTCGGCTTGCCGCTCGGCGACAAGCAGGCGAAGGCGCTGATGGAGGAATACCTGAACCTCGCGCCCTATGCCGACGTGCCGCAGGCGCTGCCCGAGCTGCGGCGCAACGGGCGCAAGCTCGCGATCCTGACCAACGGCTCGCCCGACATGATCGAGCCGCTGGTGAAGAACCGCGGCCTGCAATCGGAGTTCGATGCGGTACTGAGCGTCGACGGCCTGAAGGCCTTCAAGCCCGCGCCGCGCGTCTACCAGCTCGCGGTCGACACGCTGCGCGTGCCGGCCGCCAACGTCGGCTTCGTGTCGTCGAACTGCTGGGACGCGCTCGGCGCGAAGGCGTTCGGCTTCAACGTCTACTGGATCAACCGCGCGGGCGCCCCGCTCGACCGCCTCGGCTTCGCGCCCGACGGCGTGCTCGCGAGCCTGGGCGACCTGCCCGAGCGGATCGCGAACTGATGAAGTACTGCTCGCACTGCGGCGCCGAGGTGAGCCGGCGGGTGCCGCCGGGCGACACGCACCTGCGCTTCGTGTGCGACGCCTGCGGCGAGATCCATTACCAGAATCCGCTGGTGGTGGTCGGCGCGGTGCCGGAGTGGGACGGACGGCTCCTGCTGTGCCGGCGCGCGATCGAGCCGCGCTACGGCTACTGGACGCTGCCGGCCGGCTTCCTCGAGAACGACGAGACGACCGCCATGGCCGCGCAGCGCGAGACGCTCGAGGAGGCCGGCGCGCGCATCGAGCTGGGCGAGCCGTTCACCCTGTTCTCGGTGCCGCAGGTGAACCAGGTGCATCTCTACTATCGCGCGCGACTCGCCGACCTGGATTTCCGTCCGGGCGAAGAGAGCCTCGAGGTGGCGCTGTTCGAGGAAGCGCAGGTGCCCTGGAAGGAGATCGCGTTCCGCACCGTCGGCCTCACGCTCAAGCACTGGTTCGCCGACCGGCAGTGCGGCAGCTTTTCCTTCCACGCCGAGGACATCAAGCCTCTTCCCTGAACGGCGTCGACGAGATCTTGTGGATCGAGAGATCGGCGCCGTTGAACTCCTGCTCCTGATCGAGGCGCAGCCCCACCGCGGCCTTGATCCCGCCGTACACGATGCCGCCGCCGATGAGCGCCACAGCGATGCCGAGCAGCGTGCCCGCGAGCTGCGACAGGAGGCTCACGCCGCCCATGCCGCCGAGCGCCTTTGCGCCGAAGATGCCGCAGGCAATGCCGCCCCAGGCGCCGCACAGCCCGTGCAGCGGCCACACGCCGAGCACGTCGTCGATCTTCCAGCGATTCTGCGTCAGGGTGAAGAGCCGCACGAACAGCACGCCCGCCACCGCGCCGACGACGAACGAGCCCGCCGGATGCATCACGTCGGAACCCGCGCACACCGCCACCAGCCCGGCGAGCGGCCCGTTGTGCACGAAGCCCGGGTCGTTGCGGCCCGCGACCAGCGCGGCGAGCGTGCCGCCCGCCATCGCCATGAGCGAGTTCACCGCCACCAGGCCGCTGATCTTGTCGATCGCCTGCGCCGACATGACGTTGAAGCCGAACCAGCCGACCGACAGGATCCAGGCGCCGAGCGCGAGGAACGGGATCGACGAGGGCGGGTGCGCGGTGATGCCGCCCTCCTTGGTGTAGCGCCCGCGGCGCGCGCCGAGCAGCAGCACCGCGGCGAGCGCGATCCAGCCGCCGACCGCATGCACCACCACCGAGCCGGCGAAGTCGTGGAACTCGGCGCCGAAGGCCGACTTGAGCCAGGCCTGGATACCGAAGCGCTGGTTCCAGGCGATGCCTTCGAAAAACGGATAGACGAGCGCGACCAGCAGCGCGGTCGCCGCGAGCTGCGGGTAGAAGCGCGCGCGCTCGGCGATGCCGCCCGAGACGATCGCCGGCACCGCGGCGGCGAAGGTGAGCAGGAAGAAAAACCTGACCAGCTCGTAGCCGTTCTTCGCGGCGAGCTGCTCCGCGCCGGTGAAGAACCACACGCCGTAGGCGACGCCGTAGCCGAGCACGAAGTACGCCACCGTCGAAGCGCAGAAATCGGTCAGGATCTTGACCAGCGCGTTGACCTGGTTCTTCGAGCGCACGGTGCCGAGCTCGAGGAACGCGAAGCCCGAGTGCATCGCGAGCACCAGGATGGCGCCCAACAGCACGAACAGAACGTCCGAGCCGGATTGCAGAGCCTGCATGTCTCCTCCCTTGAGGCTTTTATTTTCTAAATCATGGCAATGATCCGCCGACTGGACCCGGATCTTAAGGCATCCGCGCCAGTTCGCGCCGCGGTTTAGCTACAATCGAATCGCCATGGAGCGGCGCGACTTCATCAAACTGTGCGCGGCGGGCGCCTCGCTGTTCGCGGCGGGCACGGCGCAGGCGCGCTTCTACGGGCGCGCGCTGCTGGTCGACGAGCGCGGCGCGCCGCTGCGCGCAGCGGCGATCCCGCCCGAGCGCAACCTGATCTTCAACTACCCCTACGCGGCAACGCCTTGCTTCCTGCTGAACTTGGGACGCCCCGCGCCCGCGACGGTGCGCCTCGCCACGGCCGACGGGCGCGGCTACGAGTGGCAGGGCGGCGTCGGTCCCGGCCGCTCGCTGGTCGCCTACTCGGCGATCTGCGCCCACAAGATGGCCTACCCGACGCGCCAGATCAGCTTCATCAGCTACCGCGCCGAGGCGAGCGGACCGAACCGCAGCGCGCACGTGATCCATTGCTGCTCGGAGCACAGCCAGTACGATCCCGCCTCGGGCGGCAAGGTGGTCGCGGGCCCGGCGCCGCAGCCGCTGGCGGCGATCCTGCTCGAGCACGACGCCGCGCACGACGCGCTGTACGCGGTGGGTACGCTCGGCGGGGAGATGTTCGACGCGTTCTTCGCCAAGTACGGGTTCCGCCTCGCGCTGGAGTACGGCCAGGCCGCGCAGCGCGCCGCGGGCGGCACGGTCACCGTGTTCCCGCTGGAGGATTACTGCCGCCAGCAGGTGAAGTGCTAGCGCGGTGATCGCCTGGCTGCACGCGGACGAGCCGTTCCCGCCGGTCGAGCGGGCGCTCGCCGAGCCGAACGGGCTGCTGTGCGCGGGCGGCGACCTGTCGCCCGCGCGCCTGCTGGACGCCTACGGCCGCGGCATCTTCCCCTGGTTCTCGGGCCACGAGCCGGTCCTGTGGTGGTCGCCCGACCCGCGCATGGTGCTGTACTGCGACGAGCTCAGGGTCTCGCGCTCGCTCGCCAAGAGCGTGCGAAATCGCGGCTACGAGCTGCGCCTGGACACCGCCTTCGTGCGCGTGCTCGCGGGCTGCGCCGGGCCGCGCAAGGGCGCCGGCGGCACCTGGCTGGGCGCCGACATGCGTCGCGCCTACGCCGCGCTGCACCGCGCGGGCTACGCGCACAGCGTCGAGACCTGGAAGGACGGCGAGCTGCTCGGCGGCCTGTACGGCGTCGCGCTCGGGCGCATGTTCTATGGCGAATCGATGTTCTCGCGCGCCACCGATGCCTCCAAGGTCGCGTTGGTGGCGCTCGTCGGGGAGTTGCGCGCGCGTGGCTTCCCGATGATCGATTGCCAGATGAGGACGCCTTTGCTCGCTTCGCTCGGCGCGCGTGAAATACCGCGCGCAGATTTCTTGCGCCAGCTCTCGGCGTTGGTAAACTACGCGGAACCGCCCGGAACCTGGCACAGGAGGCACGCCTAAGGTGTCGCGCCTAAACGACCTGCCGCATGCAGTCCTGCAGTTCTACGTCACGGCGCCCTACCCCTGCAGCTACCTGCCCGACCGCATGGCGCGCTCGCAGGTCGCCACCCCGAGCCACCTGATCACGACCGAGCTGTACGGCGACCTGGTCAAGGCCGGGTTCCGCCGCAGCGGCATCTTCACCTACCGGCCGCACTGCGACAGCTGCCGCGCCTGCGTGCCGGTGCGCATCCCGGTGAACGCCTTCGTCCCGAGCCGTTCGCAGCGGCGCGCCTGGAAGGAGCACGGCGCCCTCGCCTCGCAGTCGCAGCCGCTCAAGTTCCGCCTCGAGCACTACGCGCTCTACCTGCGCTACCAGTCGCAGCGCCACTCGGGCGGCGGTATGGACAACGACAGCCGCGACCAGTATTCGCACTTCCTGCTGCAGAGCCGGGTCGACACGCGCCTGGTCGAGTTCCGCGACGAGGGCCAGCTGGTGATGGTGTCGATCGTCGATTACCTGCCCGACGGACTGTCTTCGGTCTACACCTTTTTCGAGCCGGAGCGGCGCGGCGCAAGCTACGGTACCTACAACGTGCTGTGGCAGATCGAGGCCTGCCGCGCGCTCGGCCTGCCGTACCTGTACCTCGGCTACTGGATCGGCGAGAGCCCGAAGATGGCCTACAAGTCGAGGTTTTCGCCGATCGAGGGCTTCGTCGGCGGCAAGTGGCGCACGCTGGATCCTGCCGACGGAGCCTGAGCGGCGCCGCTCGCTAGAATAGCGGCATGCTCTACGCGCTGGCGCGGCCGCTGCTGTTCGCGCTCGAACCCGAACTCTCCCATCGCCTGACCCTCGGCCTCGTCGGCGCGGCGCAGGCGCTCGGCCTGGCGCGCCTCGCCGCGCACCGCGTGCCTGCGAGGCCGGTGCACGCCATGGGGCTCGAGTTCCCCAACCCGGTGGGGCTCGCCGCGGGGCTGGACAAGAACGCGGAGCACATCGACGCGCTCGCCGCGCTCGGCTTCGGCTTCATCGAGGTGGGCACCGTGACGCCGCGCCCGCAGCCCGGCAACCCGCGCCCGCGCCTGTTCCGCCTGCCGGGGGAGGGCGCGCTCATCAACCGCTTCGGCTTCAACAACGTCGGCCTGGACGCGTTCCTCGCGAACGTCGCGCGCGCCCGCTGGCGCGGGGTGCTCGGCATCAACATCGGCAAGAACTTCGATACGCCCCTGGAGCGCGCGGCGGACGACTATCAGACCTGCCTCGAGCGCGTCTACCCCGCGGCGAGCTACGTCACGGTGAACGTATCGTCGCCCAACACGTGGGGGCTGCGCGCCCTGCAGGAGGATATGGCGCTGGACGGTCTCCTCGCGCGCCTCGCCCAGTCGCGCGAGCGCCTCGCCGACCGGCACGGCAAGCGCGTGCCGCTCGCGCTCAAGGTCTCCCCCGATCTCCCTGACGCGCAGCTGCGCGCCGTCGCGGCCGCGGTGCGCAAGCACCGCCTCGACGCGGTCATCGCCACCAACACCTCGGTATCGCGCGAGGGGGTCGAGGGCCTGCCGCATGCCGAGGAGGCCGGCGGCCTCTCGGGCGCGCCGATCCGCGCGCGCGCCACGCGCGTGCTGGCGACGCTCGCGGCGCAGTTCCAGGGAGAGGTCCCGCTGATCGGCGTCGGCGGGATCATGAGCGGGCCGGACGCAGCGGAGAAATTCGAGCGCGGCGCGTCCCTCGTGCAGCTGTACACCGGCCTCATCTACCGCGGGCCGGAACTGATCGCAGAATGCGCGTCGGCGTACCGCGCCGGATGAGGCGCAGGCCGTGAAGCGCCGCGCGGTCGCGCGCATCGACGAGAGCCGCTGCATCGGCTGCACGCAGTGCATCGCGGCCTGCCCGGTCGACGCGATCATCGGCGCGCGCGGCCTGATGCACACCGTGGCCGAGCCCTGGTGCATCGGCTGCCGGCTCTGCCTGCCCCCCTGCCCCGTGGACTGCATCGACATGACCGCGCTGCCCTCGGGGCGCGAGAACTGGACGCGCGCGGACACCGAGGGCGCGCGGCGCCGGGCCCGGCTGAGAAAGCTGCGCCTGGAGCAGGCCCGCGCCCCGGTGCGGCGCGCTGCGCCGGAGCGGCAAAGGATCATCGCCCAGGCGCTGGAGCGCGCACGCCGCAAGCGAAGTGCGGCATGAACCCCGACAAGCGGCGCCAGATCTACGAGCGCCTGCGCGCGGCCAACCCGAGCCCGCGCAGCGAGCTCGCGTTCCGCACGCCCTACGAGCTCCTCGTGGCGGTCGTGCTCTCGGCGCAGGCGACCGACAAGTCGGTCAACCTCGCCACCGCGAAGCTGTTCCCGGTCGCCGACACGCCCGAACGCATGCTCGCGCTCGGCGTCGAGGGGCTGGAGCAATATATCCGCTCGATCGGCCTGTACCGCACCAAGGCGAAGAACGTGCTCGCGCTGTCGAAGATCCTCGTCGAGGAGCACGGCGGGCGGGTGCCGGCCGAGCGCGCGGCGCTCGAGCGGCTGCCCGGCGTGGGGCGCAAGACCGCGAACGTGGTGCTGAACGTCGCGTTCGGCCAGCCGACCATCGCGGTCGACACGCATATCTTCCGCGTCGCCAACCGCACCGGCCTCGCCCCGGGCAAGGACCCGCTCGAAGTCGAGAAGAAGCTCGTCAAGTTCACGCCGCCGGAGTTCGCGCGCGACGCGCACCACTGGCTGATCCTGCACGGGCGCTACGTGTGCGTCGCGCGCAAGCCGAAGTGCGCGCAGTGCGCGCTGCGCGACCTGTGCGAGTACCGGGGAAAGACGCGCGATGTTTAATCCGACGCGCGAGCAGGTGCGCGACTTCTTCTTCGAGACCTGGCGCAAGTACCGCGCCGGCGAGCCGCTCGCCGGGATGGAGGCGCTCGCGCTCGAGGTGCTGCTCGCGCACCCGGAATACCACGCGCCGCTGTCCGACCCCGAGCGCCAGCGCGAGCAGGAATACTTTCCCGAGCTCGGCCAGATCAATCCGTTCCTGCACATGAGCCTGCACCTCGCGCTCGAGGAGCAGCTCTCGATCGATCAGCCGGCGGGCGTGGCGGCGCGCTTTGCGGCGTTGCTGGCGCGGCACGGCGAGCGCCATGCCGCCGTGCACGAAGCGATCGAATGCCTGGCCGAGATGGTCTGGCGCGCGCAGCGCGACGGCGCGGCGCCCGACGGCGCCGCTTACCTGGATTGCCTGGAGCGCCGCGCGCGGCGCTGAATCAGCGCTCGCTATGCAGCGGCGAGGGCTGGCTGGCGAACCAGGCCGCGACGTTCTCGATGTCCTGGTCGGACAGCGCGGCGGCCATGCCGTTCATGATCGGGTTCTTGCGCTTGCCCGACTTGTAGTCGAGTAGCGCCCGCTCGAGATAGTCGGGCCACTGGCCGGCGAGGATCGGGTAGTCGGGCTGCGTCGGCTTCTCGCCCGTCGGCCCGTGACATGCCCCGCACACCTGCGCGGCCTTCTCCTTGCCCGCCGCGAGGTCGGCGCCGAGCGCCGCTTGCGACAGCGCGAGCGCCGCCGCTGCCGCCAGAACGATACGCAGCGCCGGGCTCATTTGCCGCTCCCGCCGTAGTAGGCCGCAAGGTCCGCCATGTCCTGCTCCGACAGGCTCGCAGCGATGCCGCGCATGGAGGGATGCCAGCGCGCGCCGGACTTGTACTCCTTCAGCGCGGCGACGATGTAGGCAGGCTGCTGTCCGCCGATTTTCGGCACGTGGTACACCTCGGGGTACGCGGTGCGGTAGCCCGGGATGCCGTGGCAGCCGGTGCACATGGAGTTCTTGTTCTTGCCGGCCTCGGCGTTGCCGGTGACGTTCTGCGCGAACGCGGAGTGCGCGAGCGCGGCGAACGCAAGAGCGCCCGCGGCAAGCGCGAAAGGTAGGCGATGGTGCATGCTCGGTCTTTTTCTGAGGGGTGGCGGTTGGAAAACCGGGCGATTCTAGCGGAAGGACCACTCCGCCTCAACCCGCGCGAGGCCATTGCAGCTAAAATTGCGTTTTGCCCCCAAAAGCCGAATTCATGCGCTTCAACGGAACCGAAGAGTACGTTTCCACCGACGACCTGACGCTCGCCGTCAACGCGGCGATCACGCTACAGCGCCCGCTCCTCGTGAAGGGCGAGCCGGGCACCGGCAAGACGATGCTCGCCGTGCAGGTCGCCAAGGCGCTCGGCGTGCCGCTGCTCGAGTGGCACATCAAGTCCACCACGAAGGCGCAGCAGGGCCTGTACGAGTACGACGCCGTCAGCCGCCTGCGCGACTCGCAGCTCGGCGACGAGCGCGTGCACGACATCCACAACTACATCGTGAAGGGCATGCTCTGGCAGGCGTTCAGCGCCGAGCAGCCCATCGTGCTGCTCATCGACGAAGTCGACAAGGCGGACATCGAGTTCCCGAACGACCTGCTGCGCGAGCTCGACCGCATGGAGTTCTACGTCTACGAGACGCGCGAGCTCATCAAGTCGCGCCACCGTCCGATCGTGTTCATCACCTCGAACAACGAGAAGGAGCTGCCCGACGCCTTCCTGCGCCGCTGCTTCTTCCACTACATCCGTTTCCCCGACAAGGAGACGATGGAGAAAATCGTCGACGTGCACTTCCCCGGCATCAAGAAGTCGCTCCTCAGGGAGGCCCTCGAGGTGTTCTTCGAGATCCGCGAGGTGCCTGGGCTGAAGAAGAAGCCCTCCACTTCCGAGCTGCTCGACTGGCTGAAGCTCCTGCTCGCCGAGGACATCCCGCCGGACGCGCTGCACTCGAAGGACAGGAAGACGATCATCCCGCCACTGCACGGCGCGCTGCTCAAGAACGAGCAGGACGTGCACCTGTTCGAGCGGCTGGTGTTCATGACGAGGGCCAAGGGAAGCTGATTTGCTGATCGACTTCTTCCTCAAGCTGAAGAGCCACAAGCTGCCGGTCTCGATCAAGGAGTACCTGACCCTCATCGAGGCGCTGCAGAAGGGGGTGATCGGCCCGTCGGTGGACGACTTCTACTACCTGAGCCGCGCCACGCTGGTGAAGGACGAGGCGAATTTCGACAAGTTCGACCGCGCTTTCGCCGAGTTCTGGCAGGGGGTCGAGACGATCCCCGGCATCGAGGCGCAGATCCCGCTCGAGTGGCTGCTCAAGCAGGTCGAGCTGACGCTGTCGGAAGAGGAGAAGAAGAAGATCGAGGCGCTCGGCGGCTGGGAAAAGCTCATGGAGACGCTGAAACAGCGGCTCGAGGAGCAGAAGGGCCGCCACCAGGGCGGCAACAAGTGGATCGGCACCGGCGGCACCTCGCCGTTCGGCGCCTACGGGTACAACCCCGAGGGCATCCGCATCGGCCAGGACAAGAGCCGCAACCGCAGCGCGGTCAAGGTCTGGGACCAGCGCGAATACCGCAACCTGGACGACTCGGTCGAGCTCGGCACGCGCAACATAAAGGTGGCATTGAGAAGGCTAAGGCGCTTTGCAAGGGAAGGAAGTCCTGAAGAGTTCGATCTCGACAATACGATCAACTCAACCGCGAAGAAAGCCTACCTCGACATCCACATGCGGCCCGAGCGGCGCAACACTGTCAAGGTGCTGATGCTGCTCGACATCGGCGGCACGATGGACGACCACGTCAAGCTGTGCGAGGAGCTGTTCTCGGCGTCGAAGACCGAGTTCAAGCACTTCGAGCACTTCTACTTCCACAACTGCCTGTACGACTTCGTGTGGAAGGACAACCGCCGGCGCCACTCCGAGCGCACCCGCACCTGGGACCTGCTGCACAAGTACGGGCACGACTACAAGGTGATCTTCGTCGGCGACGCCACCATGAGCCCCTACGAGATCCTGCAGCCGGGCGGCTCGATCGAGTACTTCAACGAGGAGCCGGGCGCGCTGTGGATGAAACGCGTCACCGACATCTACGCCAAGTGTATCTGGCTCAACCCCGAGCCCGAGGAAATCTGGCCCTACCGCCAGTCGATCCAGGTGATGAAGGAGCTGATGAACGGGCGCATGTACCCGACCACGCTCGCCGGGCTCGAGAAGGCGATGAAGCTGCTCGCGAAGTAGCGCGCATCCCGAAGGTACCTAGAGCGCGTTGAAAATGCCGTTGATCGCGTCTTCGGCCAGGCCGAAGCCGGCTCCCATGCCGAGTCCCGCGGTGAGATTGCCGAGGAACCCGCCGCCGCCCGAGCTCGCCCAGCCGCGCGGCTGCACGCTCGGATTGGGATGGGTCTGCAGCTGCGCCTCCAGGGTCTGGATGTACTGGCCCATCTGCGTCACCAGATTCGCGAGCATCTGGTTCTCGCTTTGCACCGACATCGCGATCTCGCGCAGGTCCATCGACCATTCGCGCCCGGTCGCCTCGTCGGGCGCCGCGGACTTGAGCTTCTGCGCAAGGGTCTGGATGTTCTGGATCAGCGTCTGCGACTGCTGCTCGACCTGCACGACCTGGTTCTGCGCGTTGCTGTAGTCCAATTTGCGTCTCCCTGTAGTCGGCTGCCCATGGGACACGCGCCCGTGCCGACAGTTCCGCGGCGTTCGACAACCGGTCCGCCGCGCGAGCGGGTATATTGCGCGGGCTGACAAGCACCATGCGACTCCTTCCCATCCTGCGCCTGCTGCTCGACGTTTACGGGGCGGCTTTTCTCGGCTACATGCTGGTTGCGGCGGCAGTGTATGGGGTGTTTCCTTACGAGGCGCTGATGCGCCTCGGCTCGCTGATGTTCTACACGCTGCTCGGCGGCGCCTTCGTCGTCTGGCTCTGGCTGGCCGGGCGCAGGCTTGCGGGCCACAATGACGCCGAGCAACCGAAACCCAAGGAGAACTAGTATGTCTTTCCCGCAGCACGTCGACCGCTGGAACGAGCGCTTCGGCGGCGACGATTACCACTTCGGCACCGAGCCGAACGTGTTCCTTGCCTCGCAGGCGCAGCGCCTGCGCCCCGGCATGAGCGCGCTCAGCGTCGCCGACGGCGAAGGCCGCAACAGCGTGTGGCTCGCGCGCCACGGCCTGAGCGTGACCGCCTTCGACATCTCGCCGGTGGGCGTCGACAAGGCGCGCCGCCTGGCGCGCGAAGCCGGCGTGACGGTCGATCACCGCGTCGCAGACATCAACGACTGGGATTGGGACGCGGCGCGCCATGACCTCGTGGTGGCGATCTTCATCCAGTTCGCCTCGCCCCCCGAGCGCGCGCGCATCTTCGCCGGCATGATGCGCGCCCTCGCCCCAGGCGGGCTGCTCCTGCTGCAGGGCTACGCGCCGCGCCAGCTCGTATACAAGACCGGCGGCCCCGGCGTGGCCGAGAACCTGTACACGGCGGAGCTGCTGCGCAACCAGTTCGCCGCGCTCGAGATCCTGCATCTGGCCGAGCACGACGGCGAGATCCACGAGGGCAGGGGGCACGACGGCATGTCGGCGCTCGTCGACCTGGTGGCTCGCCGGCCCGCCTGAGTTGACCTAGATGAAAGGACGGCGGCGGCGTACTATGCACCCGGGGATCCGCCTTCGGATCGAACACTACAGGGAGCTTCGGATGGCAAGCATAAGAAAGGGCGCGGTTGCGGCCTTACTCCTTTCGCTCGCAGCGGCGATGCCCGGCCTTGCAAGCGCGCAAGATGCATCATGGAGCGTGAATCCTGGACTGCAGGACGCGTGGACATTCCAGCTCGGCGCGTTCATCCCATCCGTGGACACCACCGCGCACCTGAACAGCGCGTCAGGCGCGATCGGCACCTCGGTCAGCCTGGAAGACGACCTCGGCTTTTCCGATCGCAAGGCGCTGGGGTCCTTCTTCGCCGGCGCGCGGCTGGGCCAGCGCTGGAAAGTAGAGTTCGAGTACTTCCAGCTGAATCGCAGCAATTCGCGCGCGATCAGCAAGACCATCAACTGGGGCGATAAGACCTACCCCATCAACACGACCGTCGATGGCAAGTTCGACTCGACCGTCTACCGCCTGAGCGGCGGCTACTCGTTCGTGAAGACCGACCAGGCCGAGCTGGGCGCCTCTCTCGGCCTGTTCGTCACCGACTTCAAGGCTTCGCTCTCGGCGTCGGGGATCGGCGGACAATCGGCGGACACGCTCGCGCCGCTGCCGACGATCGGGCTTTACGGCGCGTACGCCTTCTCGCCGCGCTGGCTGCTGACGGGGCGGGTGGATTACTTCTCGCTCAATTACAACGATTACGACGGCTCGCTGAAGAGCGTCTCCGCCGGGATCGATTACCGGGTCACGCGCAACTTCGGCGTCGGCGCGGGCTACCGCTACGTGGACTACGACCTGACCGTGTCGAAGTCCAACTTCAACGGCGGCGTGCGCTACAAGTTCAGCGGCCCGACGGTGTACGCGATCGCCTCGTTCTGATTCGAGAGCGGGCCGCCGGTTCGCCGGCTTAGGGTTTCCCAGGCGCCTTGAACGCGACCGCGCCCGCCTTCTTCATCGCCTGCATCGCCTGCTCCATCGTGAGGAGCGGCGTCGTCTTGTAGGCCTTGAACTGCCCAGTCTGCCCGGCCACCATGGCGCAGGCGGCCGCGCTCACGTTGTCCGGCATGTCGATGATTGCGACGACGTCGTAGTCGCCGAACGCGAACCAGAACCCCTCCATCCTGCCGCCGAGCTTCTCGACCGCCGCGCGCGCCGCCGCAGCGCGGTCCTCAGGATACTTCACCATGCCCGCGACTGCCTCGGGCGTGTATGCCACTTGCAGCAGAAAGTGAGCCATGCGGATCCTCCGTCGACGTTACGTCCCCTTCTTTGATGTTTGATGCCAACAGCCACTTCGGCCAGGCGAGCGCGGCCCTGCGCAGGCACGCGCGGTAGCCGGTGTCGCCGGTGATCAGGCCAGCGAATAGGTCATTCGCCTGAGAATTGCGCAGCAGACGCTCAAGGGCGATGCGCGGTAGCGCAAACAGGCAGACCGCCAGCCACCGCGCCGCGCGCAGCTCGGGCAGCAGCTCGCGCCGCAGCAGCCGGGTGTAGAGATTCGACTCGCGCGCTCCATCCGCGGCAAGCTCGGCGCGTGCCGCGAGCTGCGCGCTGCAGAGCGCGAAGTAGATGCCCTCGCCGAATACGGCCTCGGCCAGGCCTGCCGCGTCGCCGACAAGTGCTACCGGGCCGCGCTCGTACGCGCCGGCGACGTTGCGCAAGGGGATGGCATAGCCGCGGACCGCGAGCTTTGCGCGCGCGCGCAACGCGGGGTAGCGGTCGATGAACTCGTTAAGGTGACGGCGCAGCGCGCTGCCGCCAAACGGGGAATAGACGCCCACGTTTAGATGATCGCGCTTGGGAAAGACCCAGCCGTAACCGCGCGGCATGGCGCCGAAGTCGAACACCGCGCGATCGCCGAGCTCCTGCAGCGCAACCTCGGACGCGGGCACCAGCGCCTCGAGCGCCGGGACGTACGACACCGCGCCTTTGCCGAACACTCTGCCGCGCACCGCGCTGGCGGCGCCGTCCGCGGCGTACAGCCTGCTGCAGCTGAGCGGGCCCCGGCTGGTTCGCACGATCACGCCGGATGCGTCTTCTTGCAGGTCGACGAACGCGGTCTGCTCGAAAAACTGCGCACCGGCTTCCCGCGCCCGCGCGACGAGTAGTTGATCGAACTCGGCGCGCGTCACCGTGCACCCTGCCGCGGGAAGCATGTCTTTGACGATCGCCGGCCGATCGCTTAACGCAAGCTGCGCACTGCCGATCCATTTGTGAACGACTGGCGCGATGTCGCCCAGCAGCCCGAGCGATTTGCGCGACAGGCCGCCGCCGCACACCTTGTCGCGCGGAAAGCGCGCCTTGTCGATGAGCGCGACGCGCCGCCCCGCGCGCGCGAGCAGGCACGCGAGGTGGGAGCCGGCCGGACCGGCGCCCACCACGAGCGCATCGTACGCGACGCGAGACGGTTTCGGCATGCCGCCCCCCCGGGGTGGTCATGGGTCGCGCCAGCCTACCAGATCGCGGGGCGCCAGTTCAGATCGTCGCCGTCCTGCAGTTCGCCGATGCGAATAACGTGCGGACTCTTGAAGTAATACGGCGGCACCGGAAGGTTGAGCGGCGCCGGGGAACCCGCCATTACGCGCCCGGAAAGGTCGTACTGAGAGCCGTGGCACGGACAGTAGAAACCTCCGTGCCAGTCCGGGCCCACCGAGCCCGGCGTCGGACGGAAATCTGGAATGCAGCCGAGATGGGTGCACACGCCGACGAGTACCAGGTATTCGGGGCGCACCGCGCGCAGGCCGTCGGCGAGATGCAATTTCATGTCGGGCGGTTGCTGGGGCTCGTGCGACTTCGGGTCCGATAGCACGGCGTTGTCGCGCGACAGCTCCTTCAGCTCGCTCGGCGTGCGGCGCAGGATCCACACCGGCTTCTTGCGCCATTGCACGGTCGCGAGCTGACCTTCGCGCAGCCCGCCGATGTCGAAGTCGACCGGCGCCCCGCCCGCCAAGGCGCGAGCGCTGGGCAGCAGCGAGGCGACGAAGGGCACGGCAGCGCCGGCCAGCGCGGCGCAACCCGCCACGGTGGTTGCCGCCGTCAGGAATTTTCTGCGCTTGCGATCTTGAGTGTCCACGTATATGCGGACCAACGCGCGGCCCTTGAAGTTCATAGCGCCGTCAGCCTGGCGTCACGCGCCCTCCGCGGCGCGCGAGTACGATGCGACCTGCTTATGATCGATCTGATACACGTCCACCCCATGATCGTGCATTTCCCGATCGTGCTGTTCCTGTTGGGCAGCGGGCTCGAGTTGCTCGTGCTCGCGCGCGGCGGCGACCTCGCCCGTCGCGCCTGCCTCTCGAACACGGCGCTCGCCGCGATGGTTCTCGCGGCCGCTGGGGCATCGGTGGCCGCGTTCTTCGGCGACATCGCCTTCGATCACGCGGTCGGGCTCGGCTTTCCGCAGGCGCCGCTCGAGCGGCATGCAGATTTCGGCTACACGACGATGTGGTTCATCATCGCGTATGCGGCGCTCTACCTGCTCGCCTGGTGGCGCGGCTTCCGCCTCGCGCGCGGCCGCGGCTGGAGCTGGTTCGCCGTGAGCATCGCCGGCGTGGCACTGGTGCTGACGACCGCGTACTTCGGCGGCGACCTGGTGTACCGCATCGGCGTGAACGTGGCGCACGTGACTCCCTGAGGGGAAGCTTCCGCGCGCGAGGGATGCGACAATCGGCGCCAGAAAGAGCGCCATGTCCTCCCCCGCCCCCGACCTCGACGACCGCCGGCTGCTGCACCTGGCCGCCGCAGCCGTCGCTGCGATCGCCGCCTGGTTCGTCTTGCGTGCGTGGCTCGCGGCGGGCTGGCGCGAACCGGGCAGCCCGCAGCTTTATCTGCTCGGCGTCGCCGGCGTGCTGCTTCTGCTCGTGCCCGCCGCGTTCGCGCTCGCCAAGCGCGGCGGCGCGAGCCGCGATCCGCGCGCCTGGTTCAACGCGCACGTCTATTGCTCGCTCGCCGGCGCGGTGCTGATCGCGGCGCACTCGGGCGGCTTCCTGCGCCGGCCGCCGGCGCTCCTGCTGCTCGCGCTCGTCGCGCTCGCCGCACTCGGCGTGTGGGCGCGGCTGCGCGGCGCGCGCCGCATGGCGGCCACGTTCGCCTCCAAGACGCACGTGTTTGCGCCGCCGGATGCGGGCACGCGCGAGCGGCTGAGGCAGTTGATCGCCGAGAAACGGGCCCTGCTGAAAGGCCTCGACGAGAAAGCGAGCGAAGGAACTTTTTCGGTCACTCTGTCGCACCTCCTCAGGCAGCCGCACCTCGCGCTTGCCTACCGGCGCCTAGCACGCGAGGAAGCGCGTCTGCTCGGCACGCGAGCGGCGGTGGGCACCGCGCAAGCCTGGTGGCGGCCCCTGCACATGGCCCTCGCCTGGATTTTCGTGCTCGGGGTCCTGATTCACGTCCTGACGGTGACGTTCTTCGCCGGCTACGTCGCGGGCAGCGGGCCAATTACGTGGTGGCATCTTGCCGCGTGGGGGGCGGCCTGGTGAACGAACGCCTCGCCTTGATGATCGATCTCGAGCGCTGCACCGGCTGCAAGAGCTGCGAGGTCGCATGCAAGCAGGAGCATCGCCTCGGCCCCGGCGAGTACCGCAACAAGGTCGTGTGGAGCGCCGGCGGCGCCGAGCCGACGCTCGCCTTCCTCACGCTCGCCTGCCAGCACTGCGAGCGCCCGGCCTGCCTGCGAGCCTGCCCGGTCAACCCCAAGGCGATCGCCAAGGATCCGGCGAGCGGCGTCGTGCGCGTGCTGGAAGACCGCTGCACCGGCTGCGGCGAATGCGTGATCGCCTGTCCATACAGCGCCATGGGCTACGATGCGAAGGGGCATCACGCGGTGAAGTGCGATCTGTGCGCCGAGCGCCGCGCCGCGGGACTCACGACTGCGTGCGCGAGCGTGTGTCCGACGCGCGCGATCAGCTTCGGCAAGCGCGACGAGCTGCTGGCGCGCGCGGGCGCCGAGGACCGCCGCGTGCGCGACAACGACCATTTCCTGCTCGGACCGGCGACCGTCTACCTCGAACGCCTCGTGCCCGAGCACGCATTGCAGAGACCCGCGGTTGCTTCCGGGAGCCTCGTCGAGGTGAGACCCGAGTTCCCCTATGGCAGGGCTCGGGCGGAGGCCGAGGCCGACCGGGTCGTTCCCGGCGGCTGCAACATCTGCTTCAACTGCTGCAGCACCAAGTTCCACTTCCGCGGCAAGGAGCTCGTCAAGATCACCGGCAACGACGACGATCCCCTGCTTCAGGGGCGCGTGTGCCCCAAGTCGCAGCTCACGCTGCAGCTCTACCGCAGTCCGCACCGCCTGCTGTATCCGCAAAAGCGCGTCGGCGCGCGCGGCGAGGGCCGCTTCGAGCGCGTGTCGTGGGATCAGGCATTGGATGAGATTTCCGAAAGGCTCAAGAAAATACGTGATTCCTTCGGCAGCGAAGCCCTGGCGCTGTTCATCGGCACGCGCACCGGCATGCTCGATTACCTCGGCTACACGCGCCTGTTCGCGCAGCTCTGGGGCACGCCGAATCACGAGGGCACCGATCCCTTCTGCGCCAGCGGCAAGAACGTCGCCTACGAGCTGACGCAGGGGCGCATCGGCTCGGGCAACAGCTATACGCCCGAGGACATCGGCTCGGCACAGATGTACGTCTACCTGGGCGACAACCAGGCCGAGACGCGCCCGGTCTACTTCGGCATGGTGAACGACTGGCGGCTGCGCAACCGCGCGAAGATGGTGGTGGTGGATCCGCGGCTTACGGTGACCGCCTCGAAGGCCGACCGCTGGCTCGCGATCCGCCCCGGCACCGACATGGCGCTCGGGCTCGCCATGTGCCAACACATCCTGGCGAACAGCCTCGAAGACAAAGCCTTCTGCCGCGATTGGTTGCTTGGATTTGAGCAATGGCGCGACTTCATCCTGGCGCGCGGCTACACGCCCGAATGGGCCGCGCCGGTCACCGGCATCGCCGCCGCCGAGATCCGGCGCCTGGCCGAGGAGATCGCCGCCGCCGACGGCTGCGTCATCTTCGCCAGCCGCGGCATCAACCAGCACTCGAACGGCACGCAGACGAACCGCGCGCTGATGTTCCTCGCCGCGATCACCGGCAACTGGGGCCGGCGCGGCGGCGCGTTCTTCAACATGAGCCACGGCACGCCGATCGCGCCCAACGCGCCGTCCGAGCGCCGCCCGAAAATCGGGAAGCCGCGCGTGCGCCGCAGCCCGACGGGCTGGACCGAGGCGATGACGCGCGGCAAGCCCTACCCCATCAAGGCTCTCATCGCCTGCAACAACCCCATGTCGCTGTGGCCGGGGCAGGACGCCGCGCGCGAGGCCTTCTCCGCGCTCGAGCTGCTGGTGCACGTCGAGCTCTTCCCGAACGAGACCTCGGCCTTCGCCGACTACGTGCTGCCCGCCGCGACCGGCATCGAGAAGGGCGAGATCGGGCGCGGCAACGACGACCGGCGCATCGTGTGGATCGACAAGATGATCGAGCCGCCGGGCGAGGCGAAGGCCGACGGCTGGATCTGGATCGAGCTCGGCAGGCGCCTCGGCATGGGCGACGTGCTGAAGGAGGCCTGGAAGGACCCGCGCGCGTTCTGGGACGAAGCGTGCATCGACAACGACCTGCTGCGCGGCGTGACGCAGAAGCGGCTGCACTCGGTGCCCTACCGCTGGGTGCGCCAGCCGGTGGCGAGCGAAACCGCGCCGGAGATCGAGACGCTTTACCTTGAAGGCACGGGTGCGGCCGGCGCGCCGCCGGGCCACCGCTTTCCGACCGCGAGCGGCAAGCTCGAGTTCTGGACCGAGGCGATGGAGGCGAAGTTCGCCGCGCTCGGCCTGTCGGCGCTGCCCGAGTTCTACGCCGAGCGCGAGAGCCTCGCCGATCTGCCCTGGGTCGAGCTGCTCGATGGCGACGGCGACGCGGGCGTGCTCTCGCCCTTCTGCCGTCCCGACACCGGCGCGGCGCGCGCACGCATCGTCGCGCCCTCGCCCGACGCGCCGGGCGCGCGCCTGCGCGCGCGCGGCTTCGACACCGAGCTCGTCACCGGGCGCCCGCCGGCCGTGCACTTCCACAGCCTCACGCACTACTTCTGGCAGGCGCAGGAAATGTGGCCGGACCTGTACTGCCAGATCCATCCCGACAAGGCCGCGCGCCTGGGCGTCGCGGACGGCGAGCGGGTGCGCGTCGAGACCGCCCATGGCGCGATCGAGGCGGTGGCCTGGCTGCACGCCGGCATCCGGCCCGAGACGGTGTTCGTGCCGATTGGCTGGGGCGAGCGCCAGCCGTACCACCCCTGGCGCTCGGTCAATTTCCTCACCGACAAGACGCAGCGTGATCCCGTGTCGGACCAGACCAACCTGAAGGCGCTGCTCTGCCGGGTATCGCGCGTCGGCTAGGACGCGGCGGCTTCGGGCCGCATTCGTCAGGAGGCGGCGGCTTCACGCCGCATTCGTCAGGAGGCGGCGGCTTCACGCCGCCTTAGCAGCCGCTCGAACTCGGCCGCCTCGAGCGGCACGCTGTAGTAGTGCCCCTGCCACTCTTCGCAGCCGAGTGCCAGCACGCGCTCGAGCTGCGCGGCGGTCTCGACGCCCTCGGCGACTACCTCCAGGCCGAGCGTCCTCGCCATGGCGGTGATGGTGCGCACGATGCTCTCGTCGGCGGGATGCGTGGCCAACTCACGCAGGAACGAGCGGTCGATCTTCAGCTTGTCGATCGGCAGGCGGCGCAGGTAGGCGAGGCTCGAGTACCCGGTGCCGAAGTCGTCGAGCGCGCAGCGCACCCCCAGCTCGCCGATGCGCCGCAGCGTCTCGGCGTTCTCGTCGAAATGCGCCATCAGGCTGCGCTCGGTCAGCTCGAGCTCGAGGCTGCGTCCGTCCACGCCGTTCGCGGCGAGCGCCGCGCGCACGCGCGCGACAAACGCCTCGCCCTGCGCGAGCTCGGCCGCCGAAACGTTCAGCGCGAACCAGGGCCGTCCACGCAGGCTGCGCTGCCAGGCGCCGATCTGCGACAGCGCGCGCTCGAGCGTCCATTCCCCGACCGCGCGGATCAGCCCGCACTCCTCGGCGAGTGGGATGAACTCCGCGGGCAGCAGCAGGCCGCGCTCGGGATGCTGCCAGCGCACCAGCACCTCGGCGCCGACCACGCGCCCGCCCGCCTCCGGCCGGCCGCGCACGACCGGCTGGTAGTGCAGCACGAGCTCGCCGCGCGCCAGTGCCCTGCGTAGCTCGTTCTCGGTCCGCAACCGCCCCATCGCGCGCTCCATGAGCCCGGGCGAAGCGAGCCGGAAAGTGCCGCGCCCGCTCTCCTTGGCGTGATACATGGCCGCATCGGCGTTCTTCAGCAGCTCGGCGAAATCGCGCCCGTCGTCGGGGTACACGCTGATGCCGATCGACGCCGACACGTTCAGCGTACGCCCCTCGACGGTGAACGGGCGCGCCAGCACATCCAGGATGCGCTGCGCGACCAGCGCCGCATCCTCCGCGCCCTTCAGCCCGTTCCACACGAGCACGAACTCGTCGCCGCCCAGGCGCGCCAGCGTGTCCTCGCGCCGCAGCGTGTTGGACAGCCGCTCCGCGACCGCGCGCAGCAGCGCGTCGCCCGCCTGGTGCCCGAGGGAATCGTTCACCAGCTTGAAGCGGTCCAGGTCGAACAGCAGCACCGCGAGGCGCGCGCGCACGCGCGCCGCCGCGAGAATCGCCTGCCCCGCCCGATCGGCGAGCAGCAGCTTGTTCGGCAGGCCGGTAAGCGCGTCGCGCGTGGCGAGATACTCGATGCGCTGCTCGGCCTGCTTGCGCGCCGTGATGTCCGCACCGGTACCGCGGTAGCCCTTCAGGCGCCCGTCCGCGTCGAGCACCGGCACGCCGCTCACCGACAGAAAGATCGCTCCGCCAGTCTTGGTGACCGCGCGGAACACCAGCTCGCGGAACGGCTTGGCATCGCTTGCGTGGCGCGTAAACCAGTCCTCGAGCGCTCGCGCCTCGCCGAGCGCCATGAAGTCCTGCGGCCGGCGCCCCAGCATCTCGTGCCGCAGGAAGCCCATCACGTGCTCGACGCGCGCCGAGAGGTAGCTGTAGCGCCATTCGGCGTCGGTCTCCCAGACGTACTCGCCAGCGGCCTCGACCACGTCGCGGAAGCGCTGCTCGCGCTCGGCGAGCTCTTCGCGCGCCTTGCGCTGCTCGCTCACGTCGCGCACCACCGACTGCACGACAAGCCGCCCGCGCTCGAGATACGACACGCCGGCGGCCTCGACCAGGACGTCGCTGCCGTCCGCGCCGCGTAGCCGCCTCTCCTCGAAGCGCGTGCTGCCCGGGCCGGCGAGCAGGTACTGCAGCCGCTCGCGGAAGCGCTCGCGCTCCTCCGGCCGCACGAAGTCCTCCAGCCGCAGGCCGATCAGCTGGCGCGGCGCCCCAGCGCGCAAGATGCGCGCCGCCGCCTGGTTCGCGTACTCGATCAGGCCGCCGCTGTGCACGATCACGCCGTCGGGCTGCAGCTCGATCAGCGAGCGGTAGCGCTGCTCGGCCTCGCGCACCGCCTGGTCGGCCCGCTTGCGCACTTCGATGTCCATAGCGGTGCCCGACATGCGCCGCGCGTGCCCGTCCGCGGCGCGCTGGATGACCCGGCCGGTGGATTGCAGCCAGCGCCAGTCGCCCGCGGCGTCCCGCGCCCGATACTCGGCGCTGAAGCTGGGCGCCTCGCCCTTCAGCGCCTTCACGAAGGCCTCGCGCACCGCCGCGCGGTCGTCGGGATGCACCTCCTCGAGCACGCCGGCGATGTCGGCGTCGTCCGACGCGGGCTTGCGCCCGAGCAATCGTACCCAGCCGGTGCCGAAGTGCGTCATGCCGGCCTCGAGGTCGCAGTCCCAGGTCGCGAGGCTGCCGCCCTCGAGCGCGAGCTCAAGGCGTTCCTTGGCCTCGCTGAGCGCGCGTTCCGCACGCCGCTGCTCGGTGACGTCGCGTCCGACGCCTCGGTAGCCAAGGAACCTGCCGTCCGCGTCCACGCGCGCCTGGCCCGACACGATGTGCACCACGCGCGCACCGCGCTCGTCGGAGCGCGCGATCTCCAGGTCGAAGAACGGCTGGTGCGTGTCGACCTGCTCGAGGTGATGCGAAAGCACCTCGGGAGCCACTTCGACGCCCGGCGCCTCCCAGAAGCGCTTCCCGTACACGGCGCCGTGGCCGAAGATCATCATCACCGGGGCCCCGCCGCTCACCCAGGTGATGCGGTGCTCGGCGTCGGACTCCCAGAACCAGTCCGCGGTTAGCGCGGTGAGGCTGCGAAAGCGCTCGCTGTCAGAGCGCAGCGCCAGAATCTCGTCCTCGCCGCGGCGCAGCGATCCCTGCACCAGCACGAAGATAAAGCCCCCAGCGACCAGCGCGAGAAGCGCCGCATCGAGCCCGGCCTCGGCCTCGGGCGACAAGTAGGACGACAGCGCGAACCTGAGCGCCAGCGCGAGCGGGCCGATGATGGCCAGGTAAAGCGCGACGCCGCGCAGGAATGGATCGCGCCGGATGCGCGCGAGGAGGAGCTCTAGGCGGCGCACCGGCTGCTCAGCGCGCACCGCCCACGTCGTACGGCGGCGGGGCGGCCTTGAGCACCTCGTCGATGGTGGTCAGGCCAGCGGCGACCTTCATCGCACCGCTGATGCGCAGCGGTTTCATGCCCTCCTTGTACGCCTGGTCGCGCAGGCGCGCCACGTCCCCGTTGGCCGCGACCAAGTCCTTCACGCCGATCGAGCAGACCAGCGTCTCGTAGATACCGACGCGCCCCTGGAAGCCCGTCATGCGGCACTCCAGGCAGCCAACGGGCTTGTATACCGCGGCCGGGCGCTTGGACTTCCAGGGTGCGACGAGCGCGTCCCAGGCGTCGAGGTCTTCGCTGCGGTTCAGGTCGGTCTTGCGCTTGCACTTCGGGCACAGGGTGCGCAGCAGGCGCTGCCCCATGACGCCGTTCACCGTGGCGTTCAGCAGGTAGGGCGCCACTCCCAGCTCGAGCAGCCGCGTGACCGCGCTCGGCGCGTCGTTGGTGTGCAGCGTCGAGAGCACCAGGTGGCCCGTCAGAGCCGCCTGCACCGCCATCTCGGCGGTTTCCAGGTCGCGGATCTCGCCCACCATGATGATGTCCGGGTCCTGGCGCATGAGCGCACGCAGGCCTTCCGCGAAGCCGAGCTCGATCGCAGGCTGCACCTGCATCTGGTTGAACAGCGGCTCGACCATTTCGATCGGATCCTCGACGGTGCAGACGTTGACGTCCGGCGTCGCGAGCTGCTTGAGGGTGGAGTACAGCGTGGTGGTCTTGCCCGAGCCGGTCGGCCCGGTCACCAGCACGATTCCGTTCGGCCTCTCGGTCATCTCCTTCCAGCGCTGGTGGTCCTCGTCAGTGAAGCCGAGCTCGCGAAAATCCCGGATCAGTACCTCCGGGTCGAAAATGCGCATCACGAGCTTCTCGCCGAACGCGGTCGGCAGCGTGGACAAGCGCAGCTCGACCTCGTCGCCGTCGAGCGTGCGCGTCTTGACGCGCCCGTCCTGCGGGCGGCGCTTCTCAACCACGTCCATGCGCCCGAGGATCTTGATGCGGCTGGTCATCGCCTGCAGCACGGCGACCGGGATCTGGTACACCTGGTGCAGCACGCCGTCGATGCGGAAGCGCACGATGCCGGCCTCGCGCCGCGGCTCGATGTGGATGTCGCTCGCGCGCTGCTCGAAGGCGTATTGCCAGAGCCAGTCGACTACGCGCACGATATGCGCATCGTTCGCGTCCAGCTGCTTGTTGCCGCTGCCCAGCTCGACCAACTGCTCGAAGTTCGACAGGCTCGCGCTGCCGACGGCATTGCGGTTGGCGCCCTTCACCGACTTCGCCAGGTTGTAGAACTCGACCTGGTAGCGCTCGATGTCCGCGGGATTGGCGATTACGCGCTTGATGCCGAGCTTCAGGATGGCCGAGAGCTCGTGCTCCCACTCGCGCACGTACGGCTCGGCGGTCGCGATCACCGCTTCCTTGCTGTTCACGCCGACCGGCAGGACGCGGAAGCGCGTCGCGTAGGCGCTCGACATCACCTCGGTGACGGCCGAGAAGTCGATCTTGAGGGGATCGATGTGCAGGTATTCCATGCCGACGCGCTTGGCGAGCCATTCGCTTAGCGCGTCGAGCGTCAGAGGGCGGCCAACAGTACCGGCGACCTTCAGCTTGTGGTCGGCGAGGACCACAAGCGGGTGCTGGCTGCCGCGGTAGTAGCGCCGCTCCTTCTTCAGCAGGTCGGCGGTCGCGCCGTCGAGCAGCCGGTCCTCGACCAGCCAGTCGATCACTTCGACGAGCGCCAGGCGGTGCTCGGCGGCGGGAGTCTGGACCGCTTGCTGCATGCAGTACCCTCGAAATTACGTGAAACACTATACCTTAACGCTAGAATCCGCCATGGCTTTTACCCATCGTTCAGGCGCGCTCGCGCAGGATGTCACGCTGCGCGAGGTGTGGGCCTGGAGCATGTACGACTTCGCGAACTCCGGCTACACGACGGTGGTGATCACGGCGGTGTTCAACGCCTACTTCGTCGCCGCCGTCGCCGGCGCCGCGCACTGGGCCACCTTCGCCTGGACCGCAGCGCTGTCGCTGTCCTACGCCGCGATCGTCGTCACCGGTCCGCTGGTGGGCGCCTGGGCGGACGCGCACGCGGCGAAGAAGCGCCTGCTGCTCGCATCGACCGTCGGTTGCGTGCTGTCGACGGCGCTGCTGTGGTTCGCCGCCCCCGGCGCGGTCGCGCTCGCGATCGCGCTGGTGATCGTGTCCAACTTCTTCTACGGCAGCGGCGAGAACCTGATCGCCGCCTTCCTGCCCGAGCTGGCCGACTCGCGCGCCATGGGCCGCGTCTCCGGCTGGGGCTGGAGCTTCGGCTACCTGGGAGGCATCGTCTCGCTCGGGCTGTGCCTCGCCTACGTCACCTGGGCGCAGCACGCGGGCCAGCCGGCTTCGTCGTTCGTGCCGGTTACCATGCTGATCACCGCGGCGGTGTTCGCGCTTGCCGCGACGCCGACCTTTCTCTTCCTGCGCGAGCGCGCGGTGCCGCAGCCGCTGCCCGCGGCAGGCGCGCTGCGCGGGGCCTGGGCCCGCGTTCACGCGACGCTGCGCCACGCGCGCGAGTTCCGCGACTTGCGCAGGTTCCTGCTGTGCACCGTGTTCTACCAGGCGGGCATCTCCGCGGTCATCGCGCTGGCGGCGATCTACGCCGAGCAGGCGATGAAGTTCACCACGCAGCAGACGATCACGCTCATCCTGGTGGTCAACTTCACCGCCGCGGCGGGCGCCTTCGCCTTCGGCTACCTGCAGGACGCCATCGGCCACGTGCGCGCCGTGGCGCTCACGCTGCTCGGCTGGATTGCGATGGTGCTCATCGCCGGCCTGGCGAGCAGCGCGGCCGCGTTCTGGCTGGCAGCGAACATCGCCGGCCTATGCATGGGATCTTCGCAGGCGGCGGGGCGCGCGGTGGTGGGCTACCTCGCCCCGCCAGCGCGGCTCGCCGAGTTCTTCGGGCTGTGGGGCCTGGCGGTCAAGACCGCGTCGATCTTCGGCCCGATCACCTACGGGATCGTCACCTGGGCGTTCGCCGGCAACCATCGCCTCGGCATCTTCGCCGTCGGAATCTACTTCGTCGTCGGCCTGATCCTGCTCGCGGGCATCGACGTCGAGCGCGGGCGGCGCGCGGCACTGGCCGCGTGAGCGGCCTACTCGAGCACCACCCGCTTCGAGGTAGCTGGCAAAGGCGTAAGGCGCCACCGACGGGGCGCCCTTCAGAACTGCGGAACCTTGACGTTTCTCGGGTGCCGCATGACCGATTATTGAGACTCAGTACGCTATCATCGCTTCCCCGCCCCTGCACCTGCAAAGGAGTCGTGTCATGACCATCAAGGTCGGAGACCGTTTGCCAGACGCCAAGCTCAGCGAATCGCATGATTTCGACCCCACCGGCTGCCCGCTTCCGCCCAAGGAGGTGAGCGTGGCCGAAGCAACGAAGGGCAAGAAGATCGTCATATTCGGCTTGCCCGGCGCCTACACGCCGACCTGCTCTGCGAAGCACGTGCCGAGCTACGTCGCAAATATCGCCACGCTCAAAGCCAAGGGCGTGGACGAGATCTGGTGCGTCGCCGTAAACGACGGCTACGTGATGAACGCCTGGGGACGCGACGAAAAGGCGAACGGCAAGATCCGCATGCTGGGAGACGGGAGCGCCGATTTCACCAAGAAGCTCGGCCTTGAGCTCGACCTCAGCGCGCGCGGTATGGGATTGCGCATGCAGCGCTTCTCGATGCTGGTGGAAAACGGGGTTGTGAAGAAACTGAACGTCGAGGCGCCCGGCAAGTACGAGGTGTCCGGCGCCGAGACGATGCTCGCCCAGCTCGGCTAGCCTCCGCCTCCGCCGATCGCTACGCCCCCTTTCGACCGGGCCGCTCTACTCGGCGGCCTGCGCGCGGCGCTGCCCGTGCTGTTCGGCGTCGTGCCTTTCGGCCTGACGACCGGCGTTGCCATGGTTGCGGCCGGCATCCCGCCGCACGCGACGGTAGCGATGTCGCTGCTCGTGTTCGCCGGGGCCTCGATGCTCGCCGCCACACAGCTGCTCGCGGCCGGCACGCCCGTGCTGCTGGTGCTGCTGGCGACCTTGTTCATCAACCTGCGTTTCATGATGAACAGCGCCTCGATACGGCCGCACCTCGCCGGCCTGCCGCGCCGCTGGCGCCTGCTCGCCGCGGCGCTGCTCGCCGACAACTCGTATGCGCTGTGCATCGCGCGCTTCACCGAGCATCCCCGGATGAACGGCAAGCTCTGGTATTACCTCGGCGCGGCCGCGCCGGTGTGGCTCGCCTGGCAGCTGGCGGTGCTCGCGGGAGCGCTCGCCGGCTCCGGGCTGCCTGCTTCCTGGAAGCTGGAATTCGCCGCCCCGCTCGCGTTCATCGCCATCTCGGTGCCGCTGCTGCGCGACCGCGGCATGGTGGCCGCGGCGCTGGCGGCGGGCGCCACAGTGGTGCTGGCGAGCGGCCTGCCGCTGCGCCTGAACCTGCTGCTCGCCGCGCTCGTCGGCATCGCCGCCGGGCTGGCCGCGGAGCGGAGGCGCGCGTGACCCTGTGGCTGGCGATCCTCGGCATGGCGCTCGTGACGATTGCGCTGCGCGCCTCGTTCCTGCTCCTGCCCGAAGGCGTACCGCTGCCGGCGTTTGTGCGACGCGCCCGATCTGAGCCTCGCGAACGCGCGCTTGCTCGCCGGCATCGTGGCCATCGGCGTCGCCTGGCGCTTCCGGCTCACGTACGTCACCTTGGGCATAGGCATGCTGGCGCTACACCTGTTTTCGCATCTCTCCTGAAAACGGGCACAATCGGCCGACATGACGCAAGCCTTCGCGCGCCTGGTTCTCGCGCTGGTCTTCGCCGCGCTCGCGGCCCGCGCGCTCGCCGCCGAGGCGCCGCGCAAAGTCGTTTCGATCGAGGGCGTCACCGAATACCGCCTGGATAACGGGCTGCGCGTGCTCACCGTGCCAGACCCCTCGGCCAACACGGTGACCGTGAACGTCACCTACCTGGTCGGCTCGCGCCACGAAGGCTACGGCGAGAAGGGCACGGCGCACCTGCTCGAGCACCTGATGTTCCGGGGCTCGAAGGCGCACAAGGACGTCAAGCAGGAATTCGCCGCGCGCGGCGCGCGCTGGAACGGCACCACCTCCAACGACCGAACCAACTACTTCGAAACGCTGCCCGCGGAAGGCGACAACCTCGAATGGGCGATCGGCATGGAGGCGGACCGGATGGTCAACGCGTTCATCTCCAAGGCCGACCTGGACAGCGAGATGACCGTGGTGCGCAACGAGTTCGAAATGGGCGAGAACGACCCCGGCGCGGTGCTGTTCCAGCGCGCCGTGCAGCTTGCCTACCTGTGGCACAACTATCGCAACCCGGCGATCGGCGCGCGCTCCGACATCGAGCACGTGCCGATCGAGCTCTTGCAGGCGTTCTATCGCAGCTGGTACCAGCCGGACAACGCGGTGCTGATCATCGCCGGGCGCTTCGACGAAGTGCAGGCGCTCGCCGCGGTGGCGCGCGACTTCGGCGCGATCCCGCGCCCGGCGCGCAAGCTGCCCGAGCTCTACACGGTCGAGCCAACGCAGGACGGGCCGCGCAGCGTGATCCTGCGGCGCAGCGGCGACACACCGCTCGTCGCGGCGCTCTACCGCCTGCCCGCCGCGGCGCACCCGGATTACCCGGCGCTAGACGTGCTGGTCCGCGCGCTCGGCAACAAGCCCTCGGGCAGGCTGCACCGCGCATTGGTGCAGAAGGGGCTGGCGAGCTACGTGTGGGCCTTCGAGCGCTCCCTGCACGACCCGGGCTTCGCCTACTTCGGCGCCGGCCTGCCGCGCGGCGCCTCGCTCGACGCGGCGCGCGACGCGCTGCTCGGCACGCTGGAGGGCTTCGCGCGCCATCCGGTGCGCGCCTCGGAGGTGCAGCGCGCGAAAACGGAGCTGCTCAACGACTTCGACAAGTCGCAGCTCGACACACGGGCGCTGGCGCAGGCGCTGTCTGAATTCTCGGCGCTCGGAGACTGGCGGCTGTTCTTCCTGTACCGGGAAAGGCTGCGCGCGGTGACGCGCGAGGACGTGCAGCGCGTGGCGACCGCCTACCTGAAGCCCGCCAATCGCGTGCTCGCGCAGTTCGTGCCGACGGCTCATCCCGACCGCGCCGTCATTCCGCCCACGCCGGACATGGGCGAGGCGCTCGCCGCGGTGCGCGGCGGCGAACGGACCGCGGCGGGCGAAGAATTCGATCCGACGCCCGCGAACATCGAAGCGCGCGTCGTCCGCAAGACGCTCGCAAACGGCATTCGTATCGCGCTGCTGCCGAAGAAGACGCGCGGCAATAACGTCGTGGCGCAACTGGCGCTGCACTGGGGCGACGAGCGGAGCCTCACCGGGCGCGAGACCGCCTGCTCGCTCGCAGGCAGCATGCTCACGCGCGGCACGCGCCGGCATACGCGCGCCGAGCTGCACGACGCGCTCGAGCGGCTGAACGCGTCGGTCGCCGTGAGCGGCGAAGGCGCGAGCATCGAGGTGCGCAGCGCGCAGCTCGCCGAGACCTTGCGCCTGGTCGCGGAGGCGCTCGAGCAGCCGTCGTTCCCGCCCGGGGAGTTCGCCGAGCTCAAGCGCGCCTCGCTCACCGCCGTCGAGGCGCTGCGCAGCGACCCGGCGGCGATCGCCGAGCTCCAGCTCGCGCGCCACCTCTCGCCCTATCCCAAGGGGCACCCGCTCTACACCGAGACGGTCGAGGAGCAGCTGGAGTACCTGCAGGCGGCGAAGCCTGGGGACGCCGAGCGCTGCTACCGCGAGCTGTTCGGCGCCACCGGCGCGGACTTCGCCGCCGCCGGCGACTTCGAGCCCGAGGCGCTGGAGCGCCTGCTCGTCGAGCTTTTCGGCGGCTGGAAGAATCCCTCGCCCTTTGCGCGCGTGCCGGGGCATTTCTCCGACGCGCCGCCGGCTGCGCAGGAGCTGCGCACGCCGGACAAGGCGAACGCGGTGCTGCGCGCCGGGATGAACCTGCCCTTGCGCGACGACGACCCGGACTTTCCCCCGCTGGTGCTCGCGAATTACCTCCTCGGCGGCTCGTTCACGGGCCGCATCACCCACCGCGTGCGCGAAAAAGAGGGGCTGTCCTACAGCGTCTACAGCCTGTTCAATGCGAGCGGCTTCGACCGGCTGGCGGCCTTCCGCGTCTCGGCGATCTTCGCGCCGGCGAACCGCGAGCGCGTCGAGCGCGCCGTGCGCGAGGAGCTGGCGCGCGCGGTGCGCGACGGCTTCAGCGCGGACGAGGTCTCGCGAGGCGCCGCGGCGCTGATCGAGGCGCGGCGCCTCGCGCGCCGCAACGACCGGCAGCTGGTCGGTCGCCTGGCCGACTACCTGTACAAGGGCCGCGACTTCGGCTGGGACGTCGAATTCGAGAAGCGCATCGCGGCGCTCACCGCCGACGAGGTGAACGCGGCCCTGCGCCGCCACATCGACCCGGCGCGGCTGTCGGTGGTGGCCGCCGGCGACTTCAGGTAGCGGCGGCTACTTCTTCTTCAGAAGGTCGCGGATCTCCTCGAGCAGCAGCTCCTGGCGCGGCGGCGCCGGCGGCTCGGCCGGCTCCGCGGGCTGCTCGCGCTTGAGGCGGTTGATGCCCTTCACGGCCAAGAAGATCGCGAACGAGATGATCGTGAAGTCGAACACCGCCTGCAGGAATTTCCCGTAGGCCCAGATCACCGCCGGCGTCTGCCCGGAGGCCGGCTTGAGCGTCACGGCGAGATCGGTGAAGTTGACACCCCCGATCAGCAGCCCGAGCGGCGGCATGACGATGTCCCCCACGAATGAGGTCACGATCTTGCCGAACGCCGCGCCGATGATGACCGCGACGGCCAGGTCGACCACGTTGCCCTTGACCGCGAACTCCTTGAACTCCTTCAGCACACTCATCGCTTTCCCCTCTTCCGTTCAGTCGACGGTTCGGTACTCCACCTTTACGATCTCGAGTTCTTCGACGCCCGCCGGCGCCACTACGCGCACCACGTCGCCTTCGCGCGTCTTGAGCAGCGCCCGGGCGATCGGCGAGATCCACGACACGCGCCCGCGTGCGGGGTCGACCTCGTCGATGCCGACGATCGTCACCTCGCGCTGCGCGCCATGCGAGGCGCGCAGCGTCACGCTCGCGCCGAAGAATACCTGGTCGGACTCGCGCCCGGCCGAGGCCACGATTTCTGCGCTCTCCAGGCGCTTGATCAGGAAGCGCACGCGCCGGTCGATCTCGCGCAGGCGACGCTTGCCGTAGATGTAGTCGCCGTTCTCCGAGCGGTCGCCGTTGGACGCCGCCCACGACACCGTGCGCACCACTTCCGGCCGCTCGACCTCCACCAGGTGCCGGCGCTCGGCGTCCAGGCGCGCGTAACCCGCCGGCGAGATGTAGTTCCTCGCCGCGGCGGGCGCCGCCTGCGGCGCCTCGGCCGCGAGCTCCTCGGTCGCGTCGTCTTCCTTGAGGAAAGCTTTCGACATGTTGTGTGAAATTTTACCGCTTAGAGGCCACGCGCGCGACTTGCCAGCCCTGGAGCAACTGCGCAAAATGGCTCGCGCCCCACGCGCACCGCCGCATGCCCCTTCCCTTACCGACTATCGATTTCCTGACGCGCATTCGCATCCGCGAGATGACGCTGATGGGCCTCATCGCGACCACTGCGCTGCTGGCCAATCTGCCGCGCGAATACGTCGAGCAGTCTCTGAACCTCAATCCCGACCTGCTGGTCGCGGTGCTGGGCTGCATCGTGATCCTGTCGCTTTTCCTGTACCTGAAATTCTTCTTCTTCCTCGCGGTCGTGCTGCTGATCGCGGGGGCCAACATGCCCGATCGCATCGCCGAGGGCCTGGGGATCTCGAAGCTGCCGCTGCTCTACGCACTGGCGGCGCTGGTCGCGTTGTCGCTGGTCAACTACGTAGTCAGGCTGCTGCCCACCGGGCTCGAGCCACGCAGGAAGGCAGCGAGCCGCGAGGCCGTGCGGGCGCTGTTCTACGCCATCGAGAAGGGCAACCCGGCCTACGCCAGGAAGGTCTTGGAGATGAATTTCGATCCCAACCTGCGCCACGACAGCGGCTATACCGCGCTCGCCTACGCCGCGATGAAGGGCAACGCCCTGCTGGTCGAGCTGCTGCTGCGCCACGGGGCCAGCCCGACGCTCGCTATCAAGGACGGGGACACTCCCGTCGAAGTGGCGCTGCGCTTCGGCCACGGCGAGGTGGCCGAGCTGCTGCGGCGCGCGCGACGGCGCGCGGCCGACTCGCGCTGAAGCTGTATACTTATACAGTACGAGGCGTGCCCCCGCCCGGAGCAATGCGCCGCGCCTGAACCGGGTTGCGAATCAATCGGCTAGCTCGGCCGCCGGGCGTCCGGCGGCGCCACAGGCCATACTATATCTAGTAGCCGGCAATACCCCGACGCCGTACTGGTTGTGTTTTCAAGGTTTTAGGTGGAACATTTGATCCAAGTTACCAATTCACGGATTTCGCTGCCCAAGCATTGCGGCGCGCAGTTATGCTGAGCGCCTTCGTTCAAACGAGAACCGGGAGACAACGATGAGCACCGACCAAACCGGCACGCAGGACAAGCTCGACGCGAGCGCCGCGCTCGCGGCGCAGGAGATCTCGCGCGACACGCTGCTGGAGAAGTACGCCAAGGGCAAGGAGTCGTCGATCGAGGAGGTGCGCCGGCGCGTGGCGCGGGCTCTCGCCCAGGCCGAGCCCGAAGAAAAGCGCACGCACTGGGAACGGCGCTTCCTGCAGGCGCTCGAAGAGGGCTTCGTCCCGGCCGGGCGCATCAACTCCGCGGCCGGAATCCAGATCCAGGCCACGCTGATCAACTGCTTCGTTCAGCCCGTGGGCGACTCGATCAGTGAGCTGGTGGACGGCAAGCCCGGCATCTATACCGCCCTGCGCGAGGCGGCCGAAACCATGCGCCGCGGCGGTGGCGTGGGGTACGACTTTTCCTCGATCCGCCCGAAGGGCGCAGAGGTGAAGGGCACGCACTCGCGCGCCAGCGGCCCCGTTTCGTACATGCGCGTGTTCGACCAGTCCTGCGAGACGGTCGAATCCGCAGGCGCGCGCCGTGGCGCGCAAATGGGCGTGCTGCGCTGCGACCATCCGGACATCGAGGACTTCATCCACGCCAAGGACCAGGGCGAGCTCACCAACTTCAACATCTCGGTCGGCGTGACCGACGAGTTCATGCAGGCGGTCGAGAAGGACTTCGACGTCGAGCTGGTGCACAAGGCGCGCCCCTGGCCCGAGAACGGCGGCTACCAGCGCGACGACGGCCTGTGGGTGTACCGCAAGCTGCCGGCACGTCAGCTCTGGGAGCAGATCATGCGCTCGACCTACGACCACGCCGAGCCGGGCATCCTGTTCCTCGACCGCATCAACCGCGACAACAACCTTAACTACTGCGAGACCATCGAGGCGACAAACCCCTGCGCCGAGCAGCCCCTTCCCGCCTACGGCTGCTGCTGTCTTGGCTCGATCGATCTCACGCGCTTCGTCAGACGGCCTTTCAGCGACAAGGCGGCATTCGATCTCGAACGCTTCGGGCGCGTGGTCGAGGCCTCGGTGCGCATGCTCGACAACGTGCTGGACGTCACCGCCTGGCCGCTCGAGCAGCAGCACAAGGAAGCGATGGCGAAGCGGCGCATTGGCCTGGGCTTCACCGGCCTGGGCGACGCGCTCATCATGCTCCGGCTGCGCTACGACACGGACGAGGCGCGGGCGATGGCGGCCAATATCGCCGAGGCGATGCGCGACTACGCCTATCGCGCCTCCGCCGAGCTGTCGCGCGAGCGCGGGCAATTCCCGCTGTTCAACGCGGACCTCTACCTCTCCGGCACCAGCTTCGCCGCGCGCCTGCCAGACGACATCAAGGCGCTCATCCGCAAGCTGGGCGTCCGCAACAGCCACCTGCTGTCGATCGCCCCTACCGGGACGATCAGCCTGGCGTTCGCCGACAACGCCTCGAACGGCATCGAGCCGCCCTTCTCCTGGACCTACACGCGCAAGAAGCGCATGGCGGACGGCACCATGAAGGAATTTCCAGTAGAGGACCACGCGTGGCGGCTGTACAAGGCGCAGGGCGGCAATTCCGAGCGGCTGCCGCCCTACTTCGTCACCGCGCTCGAGATCAGCGCCCGGGCGCACGAGCAGATGGTCGCCGCGGTCGCGCCGTTCGTCGACACGAGCATCTCGAAGACCGTGAACGTGCCGGAAGACTATCCCTGGGAGGAGTTCCAGGACCTGTACTTCCGCGCCTGGAAGTCCGGCCTGAAGGGGCTCGCCACCTACCGCCCGAACAAGGTGCTTGGCGCGGTCCTGAGCGTCGAGAAGCCGGCCGAAGCGCCACAGGACTTCCGCAGCGACGACGTCAACCGCCGCATCCAGATCAAGACCGTGCCGCAGCCGGTGCTCGCCAGCCTGCGCTGGCCCGGCCGGCCCGACCTGACCGGCGGCAACCCGGCCTGGACCTACATGATCGAGCACCCGCACGGGCATTTCGCGGTGTTCGTCGGCCACGTGGAGAACGGCAAGCCGCACGCCTTCGAAGTGTGGGTGAACGGCAGCGAGCAGCCGCGCGGCCTGGGCGCGCTCGCCAAGACCCTGTCGATGGACATGCGCGCGAACGACGCCGCCTGGCTCAGGCTCAAGCTCGACACCCTCGCCAAGGCGGCGGGCGACGACACCTTCGAGATGTCCTTCCCGCCCCACGGGGAGAAGCGGCGCATGCCCTCGCTCGTGTCCGCCTTCGCGCAGGTGGTGCGCTGGCGCGTCGAGCAGCTGGGCGCGCTCGTCGAGGGCGGCCCGACGCACGTGATCGACACCATGTTCAGCCTCAA
The DNA here is from genome assembly GCA_963739205.1 of uncultured Pseudomonadota bacterium. Lineage (GTDB taxonomy): Bacteria > Pseudomonadota > Gammaproteobacteria > Burkholderiales > SG8-39 > DAHVFK01. Next base: position 781,061 of record CAVTZJ010000005.1, read on the forward strand.
GGAGCCGAAGACCGGCACCGACGGCACCATGTCCTGGACGGTGGACGTGCTCAACCCGAGGACAGGCGACGACTTCGTGCTGGGGCTCAAGGAGATCACCCTGCCCGACGGCCACACGCGGCCCTACTCGATGTGGCTCTCGGGCGAGTACCCGCGCTGCATGGACGGGCTGTGCAAGGTGCTGTCGCTCGACATGCGCGTGCTCGACCCGGCCTGGATCGGCATGAAGCTGAGGAAGCTGCTCGACTTCCCCGAGCCGCTGGGCGATTTCATGGCCTTCGTGCCCGGCAGCCAGAAACAGCAAACCTTCCCCTCGACCGTGTCGTACCTGGCGCGCCTGATCATGCACCGCTACGCGATGCTCGGCATCCTGGACGAGAACGGCGTCCCGAAGCAGCAGATGGGCATCCTCGAGGAGCCCGAGAAGAAGGGCCAGGCGCCGGTGATGCAGGGCGGACGCTGCCCCGAGTGCGGCAACAACACCATGATCCGCAAGGACGGCTGCGATTACTGCACCGCCTGCGGCTACGTGGGGGTGTGCGGCTAGAGGAAGCTCTTCACCCAGAGCAGCCCGGCAATCGACTTCGCGTCGGTGATGCGCCCGTCGCGCACCATGGCGATCGCTTCGGCGAAGGGCACTTCGAGCACTTCGAGGAACTCGCCGTCGTCCAGCCTGGCTTCCCTCTTGGTCAGCCCCTTGGCGAGGAACAGCTCGATCGCTTCGTCGGTATAGCCGACCGAGGGATGGAGGACGCCCAGGCGTCGCCAGTCGGAGGCGACATAGCCGGTCTCCTCGAGCAGCTCGCGCTGCGCGGTCTCCAGGTGCGGCTCGCCGGGCTCGAGCTTGCCGGCCGGCAGCTCGATGAAGTCGCGCCCGTGCGGGTAGCGGAACTGCCGCTCGAGCAGCACGCGTCCGTCCTCGAACAGCGCCACCATCACCACCGCGCCGGGGTGGCGCACGTATTCGCGCACCGACTGGTTGCCATCGGGCAGGCGCACGAGGTCGCGCCGCACGCGCAGCAGCTTGCCGGAGAACACCTCCTCGCCGGAGACGAAATGCTCGCTCAGGTCTTTGTGGGCCACCGCTGCGCTACAGGCCCATGACGGCGCTCATGCACAGCGCCATCAGCTTCTGCGGCAGGATTCCCAGCCCGAGCACCGCCAGCCCGTTGACCGACAGCAGCACGCGCATGTCGAGCCCTCCGCCGACGGGCCGCACCAGCTTGGGTTCGTCGAAGTACATGAGCTTCACGATGCGCAGGTAGTAGAACGCGCCGATCAGCGACAGCAGCACGGCCACGACGGCGAGCCATACTTGCCCCGCGTTGACCGCCGCGGAGAGCACGGCGAGCTTCGCGTAGAAGCCCGCGGTCGGCGGGATGCCGGCGAGCGAGAACATGAGCACCAGCATGATGAAGGCGTACCACGGGCTGCGCCGGTTAAGCCCTTTCAGGTCCTCGAGCGTCTCGCACTCGACGCCCGCGCGCGACAGGAAGATCAGCATGCCGAAGGCGCCGAGCGACATCAGCACGTAGACGATGGTGTAGAACATCGCGGCGCTGTACGCGTCGGGCGCATTCAGGCGGTTGCCGCCGACCACGCCAGCGAGCAGGCCGAGCAGCATGAAGCCCATGTGCGCAATCGTCGAATAGGCCAGCATGCGCTTGACGTTCGACTGCGCGATGGCGGTGATGTTGCCGAGCGCCATCGAGGCGATCGCCAGGATCACCAGCATCTGCTGCCAGTCGATCGCGAGGTCGAGCAGCCCGTTGACCAGCAGCCGGATCGCCATGGCGAAAGCGGCGAGCTTGGGCGCCGTGCCGATCACCAGCGTGACCGCGGTCGGCGCGCCCTGGTAGACGTCCGGGATCCACATGTGGAACGGCACCACGCCGAGCTTGAAGGCGATGCCCGACACGACGAACACCAGCCCGAACACGAGGAAGCGGTGCGTCGCCGAGCCCTCGAAGAGCGTCGCCCCGCTCTTCAGCTCGCGCACGTGCCGCGCGACCTCGGTGATGTCGAGGCTGCCGGTGGCGCCGTAGATCATCGACATGCCGTACAGCAGCAGTCCCGAGGCGAGCGCGCCGAGCACGAAGTACTTCATCGCCGCCTCGGTCGACACGGCCGAGTCGCGGTTCAGCGCAACCATCGCGTACAGGCAGAGCGACAGCAGCTCCAGGCCCAGGTACAGCGTGATGAAGCTGCCGGCGCTGATCATCACCATGATGCCGAGCAGAGCGAACAGCAGCAGCGTCATGAACTCGCCGCGCAGCAGGCCCCGGTCGAGCAGGTACTGGCGCGAGTACACGAGCGCCGTCGAGACCGAGATGTAGGCGGCCATCTTCAGCACGTTCGCCATGATGTCGTCGACGAACATCCCGCCGAACAGGAAGTACTTGTAGGGCTCGTGGGTCCTCGAGGCCCACATCACGAACGCGGTCGCCGCCGCGCAGCCGATCAGCACCAGCTGCGCGATGGCGTAGCTCGCGCCGCGCCGCTCGTCTTTCACGTACAGGTCGGCGATCATCAGTACGCAGGCGCCGGCGAGCAGCAGCGCCTCCGGCAGCATCGGCAGATGGTCAATGAAGGCGATCATCGTAGGCGACATGTGCAGTCCGCTCAATCAGGTCTTGGGCAGCGCGACGTGGCGCAGCAGCTCGCTCACCGATGCGTGCATCACGTCGGTGAAAGGCAGCGGCCACAGGCCCATCGCCAGCACCGCGAGCGCGAGCAGTCCGAGGGCGAGCAGCTCCCTCGGGTTGAGGTCGGCGAGCTTGGCCACGCGGTCGTTTGCGACCGGGCCGAAGATCACCCGCTTGTACATCCACAGCGTGTAGGCGGCGCCCCAGATGAGCGTCGAGGCGGCGGCGAACGCGATCCAGAAGCTCGCCTTCATCGCGCCCATGATGACCATGAACTCTCCCACGAAGCCGCTGGTCGCGGGCAGCCCGCTATTGGCCATCGCGAACAGCATCATGAGGGAGGCGAACTTCGGCATCGTGTTCACCACTCCGCCGTAGTCGGCGATCTGGCGCGTGTGCATGCGGTCGTACATCACGCCGACGCACAGGAACATCGCCGCCGAGACGAAGCCGTGCGAGATCATCTGCACCAGGCCGCCCTCGATGCCGAGCGAGTTGAAGATGAAGAAGCCCAGCGTCACGAAGCCCATGTGCGAGATCGACGAATAGGCGATCAGCTTCTTCATGTCGGTCTGCACCAGCGCGACCAGGCCGATGTACACCACCGCGATGAGCGAGAGCGTGATCATCAGCCAGGCCAGCTCGCGCGAGGCGTCCGGCAGGATGGGCAGCGTGAAGCGCACGAAACCGTAGGCGCCGAGCTTCAGCATGATCGCGGCCAGCACCACCGAGCCGCCGGTGGGCGCCTCGACGTGCGCGTCCGGCAGCCAGGTGTGCACCGGCCACATCGGCACCTTGACGGCGAAGGCGAGCAGGAAGCCGAAGAACAGCAGCTCTTGCGCGCGCAGCGGCAGCGGCAGCCTCTGCCAGTCGAGGATCGCGAAGCTGCCGCCGGACTTGTTGTAAAGGTACAGCACCGAGACCAGCAGCAGGAGCGAGCCCGCGAGCGTGTAGAGGAAGAACTTGAGCGCCGCGTACACCCGGTTCGGGCCGCCCCACACGCCGATGATGATGAACATCGGGATGAGCGTCGCCTCGAAGAACACATAGAACAGCACGCCGTCCAGCGCGCAGAACACGCCGTTCATGAGGCCCGAGAGCACGAGAAACGAGGCGTAGTACTGGGCCACCCGGTTCTCGATCACCGACCAGCCCGCGACCACGACCAGGATCGTGATGAAGCTGTTCAGCAGCAGGAACAGGACGCTGATGCCGTCGACGCCGAGGTGGTAGCTGACGTTGAAGCGCTCGATCCACGGGTGCAGCTCGACGAACTGCATGCCCGCCGAGCTCGAGTCGAAGCCGGTGTACAGCGGGATCGTGACGGCGAAGCCGGCGAGCGCGCCGAGCATCGCCAGGCCGCGCTGCATCGGCGCGTTGCGGTCATCGCCGGTGGCGAGCACCAGCAGCCCGGCGAGGATCGGGACCCAGATGGCGAGCGACAGGAAGGGGATCGCGCTTGGCATGCGGCCGCCGTCAGCTGCGCAGGAACCAGTAGGTGAGGAATACGACGCCGATCAGCATCGTGAACGCGTACTGGTAGATGAGCCCGCTCTGGAACAGGCGCACCACCGAGGCGAGCCAGCCGACTGCGCGCGCCGAGCCGTTCACGAGCAGGCCGTCGATCACGCCCTGGTCGCCGCCCTTCCACAGGCCTGCGCCGACGAGCCGCGCGCCGCCGGCGAACAGCCAGGAGTAGAGCTCGTCGAAGCCGTACTTGCGCTCGACGATCGCGTACAGCGGCCCGAGCGCGACCGCGATCCTCTTGGGCAGGTCGGTGCGCACCAGGTACAGGTAGCCCGCCAGCGCGGCGCCGGCGAGCCCGCACCAGAACGGCGCGCCGGCCAGGCCGTGCAGCATGTAGCTCCAGGCGCCGTGATACTCCTCGTGGAAGCGCTGCACGATGCTCGAGCCGAAGTAGTCGCCGAAGGCGAAGCTGCCCGCCCACCAGCCCGCCGCGACCGAGGGAATCGCGAGCAGCACCAGCGGCGCGGTGACCACCAGCGGCGACTCGCGCAGGTGCTTTCTCGTGTGCTCGTCCATGCGCGGCTGGCCGTGGAAGGCGTAGAACACCAGCCGGAAGGTGTACAGGCCGCCGAAGAACACGCCGGCGAGCAGCGCCCAGTAGGCGAAGCCCGCCCCGGGCGTGCTCGAGCCGCGCACCGCCTCGAGGATCGCGTCCTTGGAGAAGAACCCCGCGAACGGGGGCAGGCCCGCGTTGGCGAGCGCCCCGATCAGCACGGTGAAATAGGTGACCGGCATGTAGCGGCGCAGCCCGCCCATGCGGCGCATGTCCTGCTCGTGATGCATCGCGATGATCACCGAGCCCGCGCCGAGGAACAGCACCGCCTTGAAGAACGCGTGCGTCATAAGGTGGAAGATGGCCGCCGAGTACGCCGATGCGCCAAGCGCCACCGTCATGTAGCCGAGCTGGGACAGCGTTGAGTAGGCGATCACGCGCTTGATGTCGTATTGCGTGACCGCGACCATAGCCATGGAGAGCGCGGTGACCGCGCCGATGACGATCACCACCGAAAGCGCGGTCTGCGACAGCTCGTAGAGCGGCGACATGCGCGCCACCATGAATATGCCCGCCGTCACCATGGTCGCGGCGTGGATCAAGGCCGAGATCGGCGTCGGACCTTCCATCGAGTCCGGCAGCCAGACGTGCAGCGGGAACTGCGCGCTCTTTCCCATCGCGCCCACGAAGAGGCAGATGCAGATGACGCTCATCAGCTGCCAGTCGTGCCCCGGCAGTACTTCGATCGTACGCGCCGCGAGCGCGGGGGCCTGCGTAAACACCGCGCCGTAGTCTAGAGTGCCGAAATTCGCCAGCACCAGGGCGATGCCGAGCAGGAAGCCGAAGTCGCCCACCCGGTTGACGATGAAGGCCTTGAGGTTCGCGTAGATCGCGCTCGGCCGCGTATACCAGAAGCCGATCAACAGGTACGAGACGAGCCCCACCGCTTCCCAGCCGAAGAACAGCTGCAGGAAGTTGTTGCTCATCACCAGCATCAGCATCGAGAAGGTGAACAGCGAGATGTAGGAGAAGAACCTCTGGTAGCCGGGATCGTCTGCCATGTAGCCGATGGTGTAGACGTGCACCATCAGCGAGACGAAGCTCACCACGACCATCATGAGCGCCGACAGCCGGTCTATCTGGAAGCCGATCTCCAGGCGCGTCGCGCCGCTCGTGAGCCAGGTGTACACGCTGCCGTTGAAGGAATTGCCGTGCAGCACGTCGACGAAGATCGCGCACGAAGCGACGAAGGACGCGAGTACCGCGAGGATCGTGACCCGGTGCGCCCCCTTGCGGCCGATCGCCCGGCCGAACATCCCGGCGGCGATCGAGGCCGCCAACGGCGCCAGCGGAACGATCAGATAGAGGGTCTTCATCCTTTGAGCGAGTCGAGCTCTTCGACGTCGATGGTATTCAGGTTGCGGAACAGCACCACGAGGATCGCCAGGCCGATCGCGGACTCGGCCGCCGCGACGGTGAGGATGAAGAACACGAACACCTGTCCGGCGATATTCCCGAGGAAGTGCGAAAAGGCGATGAAGTTCAGGTTCACCGCGAGAAGCATCAGCTCGATCGCCATCAGCAGGATGATGATGTTCCTGCGGTTCATGAAGATGCCGACCACGCTGATCGCGAACAGCAGCGCGCCGAGAACGAGGAAGTGGTTCAGCGTGACCGGGCCCATCATTCGTCCTTTTCCGAGCGCATCGGCAGCAGCTCGACGCGCTCGGAGCGGCGCACGCGCGCCTGCTCGGAGGGGTTCTGGCGGCGCGTGTCCTTGCGCCGGCGCAGCGTGAGCGCGATCGCCGCGATGATCGCGACCAGCAGGATCACTGCGGCGATCTCGAACGCGTAGGCGTAGTCGGTGTACAGCAGCAGGCCGAGCGCCCGCGTGTTGCTGTAGCCGGGCCCGGGCTCGCGCGGGGCGGCCTCGCCGAAATACTGCCGTCCCAGGATGGCGACCATCTCGAACACCAAGATCCCCCCCACCGCCAGCGCGAGCGGAAGGTTGCGCCAGAAGCCCGCGCGCAGCTGCTCGATGTTGATGTCGAGCATCATGACGACGAACAGGAACAGCACCATTACCGCCCCGACGTACACCAGCACCAGCGCGATCGCGAGGAACTCGGCGCGCAGCAGCAGCCACAGCCCGGCCGCGGTGAAGAAGGCGAGCACGAGGAACAGCGCGCTATGCACCGGATTGCGCGCAGTGATCACGCGCAGCCCGGCCAGCAGCAGGATCGCCGAGAAGACGTAGAACAGGAAGGTCTCGAACATTATTCTTGTGGATTATCGGTAGGCGGCGTCCGCCGCGCGGTCCTTCGCTATCTGCTCCTCGTAGCGGTCGCCGACTGCCAGCAGCATGGGTTTGGTGTAGTACAGGTCGCCGCGCTGCTCGCCGTGGAATTCGAAGATGCGGGTCTCGACGATCGCGTCTACCGGGCAGGCCTCCTCGCAGAAGCCGCAGTAGATGCACTTGATGAGGTCGATGTCGTAGCGCGTCGTGCGCCGCGTGCCGTCCGCGCGCAGCTCGGACTCGATGTGGATCGCCATCGCGGGACACACCGCCTCGCACAGCTTGCAGGCGATGCAGCGCTCCTCGCCGTTCGGGTAACGGCGCAGGGCGTGCAGGCCGCGGAAGCGCGGGCTCATGGGCGTCTTCTCCTCCGGGTACTGCACCGTGATCTTGCGCGCGAAGGCGTGCCGCCCGGTGAGCACCAGGCCGCGCAGCAGCTCGAGCAGCAGGAACGAGCGGAAGAAATCGACGATGCGCCTCATCGCTCGCGCCTCACTTCCAGATGCTCCACGGGGTCTGCATCCACAGGCCGACGACCGCCAGCCACACCAGGGTCACGGGAATGAAGATCTTCCAGCCCAGGCGCATGATCTGGTCGTAGCGGTAGCGCGGAAAGGTGGCGCGGAACCAGAGAAACAGCGACACCACGACGAACATCTTCGCGAGCAGCCACGCGATCGGCGGAATCCAGTCGAACAGCGCCGAATCGATCGGCGCCTGCCAGCCGCCGAAGAACATGATCGTCGTGAGCGCGCTGATCAGGATCATGTTCATGTATTCGGCGAGGAAGAACAGCGCGAAGGTCATGCCCGAGTACTCGACCATGTGGCCGGCGACGATCTCCGACTCGCCCTCCACCACGTCGAAGGGGGCGCGGTTGGTCTCCGCCACGCCCGAGACGAAGTACACCACCAGGATCGGCAGGAGCGGCAGCCAGTTCCACGACAGGAAGTTCAGCCCCAGCGCCGCGAACATGCCGCGCCCCTGCGCGTTCACGATGTCGGACAGGTTGAGGCTACCCGAGACCATGAGCACCACCACCAGCGCGAAGCCCATGGCGATCTCGTAGGACACCATCTGCGCGGCGGAGCGCATGGCGCCGAGGAACGAGTACTTCGAGTTCGACGCCCAGCCGGCGACGATCACGCCGTATACGCCGAATGAGGTGAGCGCCATGACGTAGAGCAGCCCGGCGTTCACGTTCGCCAGCACCACCTGCGGCGCGAACGGGATCACCGCCCAGGCCGCCAAGGCCGGCAGGATGGCGATCATCGGCGCGAGGACAAAGAGCGCCTTGCTCGCATTGGTCGGCAGGATGATCTCCTTCATGAGGAGCTTCACCCCATCGGCGATCGGCTGCAGCAGGCCGAGCGGGCCGACGCGGTTCGGGCCGATGCGGATCTGCATCCAGCCGATCAATTTCCTTTCCCACAGCGTGAGGTAGGCCACAGCGACGAACAGCGGCGCGACGATCGCGACGATGTAGAGCAGGTCCTTCACCGTGTCGAACACCGCCGGACCCCACGCCGGGCCGAACCACGTATCGGGCCGCGAGACGAGCCAGTCGATCATCTAGGCCGCCTTCACCACGGTGAGCTTCTCCAGCTCGAGCTCGCCGAACATGGCGCCGAGCGCCGCGGTGCTCGGATGCGCCGCCGCGACGCGCACGCAGCCCTCGGGGAGGCGCTCGTCGAGCGCCGCCGCAAGCTGCGCCTCGCCCGCGCCCTGCTTCACCCGCACCGGCTGGCCGGCAGTCACGCCCAGGCGCTGCATCAGCGCGGCGTTCATCCAGGCGCGCGGCGGCTGCGCGTCGCGCGTCTTCTGCAGCGAGTGCGCGCGCCGCACCAGCGGATCGGCGAAATAGATCGGCACGTCCGCGATGCGCTGCAGCCCCGCGGGCTGCGCCGTTGCCGGCTCGTCCGGCAGCGAGATCTCGTTCGACAGCAGCGCGGCGACGTCCTTGCCGCGCAGGCATTCCTCGCGCACCTCGTCGCTGCCCTGGTAGTCGAAGCCCTGCGCGCCGAGCAGGTTGCCGAGCACGCGCAGCACCTTCCACGCGGGCCGCGCTTCGCCCAGAGGCGGCGCGGCGCCGTTGAAGCTCTGCACCCGGCCCTCGGTGCTGACGAAGGTGCCGGCGGTCTCGGTGAAGGGCGCGATCGGGAGCACGACGTGCGCGGCGTCCTGCGCCTCGGGCTTGAATGCGGACAGCGCGACGACGAAGTCGGCCCGACCGAGTGCCGCCGCCGCGAATTGCGGGTCGGCGCAGTCCAGGCGCGGCTCGACGTTCAGCAGGAGGTAGGCGCGGCGCGGCCTGTCGAGGAACGCCTTGACGTTGCCGGCGCGCGGCAGCCCGGCGAGGTACCCGCCGACCGAGTTGGCCGCCTCGCCGAGGACGCCCACGCGCACCCCGAGCGCCTGCGCCGCGGCATGGATGCGGGCGGCCTGCGGGTGCTGCTGCGCGAAGTTGCCGAGCAGCACCGCGGCGTTGTTCCCCCCATGCAGCATTTCTTTGAAATTCAAGACTTGATCAGGTAGTCCCGAGGGCGCCACGATCGTCTTGCTCGCGATCGGCATCAGCCAGTCGTCGTCGACCGAGTGGAGCACATGCACCTGCGTGCCGCGCTTGGCGGCCTGGCGCAGGCGCTGCGCGATGAGCGGATGGTCCTTCCTCAGGAACGAACCCACCACCAGCACGCGGTCGAGCCCGCCGAGCTCTGTGAGCGGCATGCCGAGCCAGGGGATGCCGCGCCGCTTGCCGTCCGCCGAGAAGTCCGCCTGCCGCAGGCGGAAGTCAGCGCCGCCGCCGAGCGCCTGCGCGAGCTTGCCGGCGAGGTACAGCTCCTCGAGCGTCGCGTGCGGGCTGGCGAGCACTGCCATGTCGCTGCCCGCGGCCTTGAGGCCGGCGGCGACCCGCTCGAGCGCGACCTCCCAGTCCACCTCGTGCCAAGCGCCTTCCCGCCTCAGCATCGGCCGCGTCAGGCGTGCCTCGCTGTTCAGCCCTTCGTAGGAGAAACGGTCCTTGTCCGACAGCCAGCACTCGTTGATCGCCTCGTTATCGCGCGGCAGCACGCGCATGACGCGGTTCTGCTTCACCTGCACGATGAGGTTCGAGCCCAGGCCGTCGTGCGGCGACACCGACTTGCGCCGCTCGAGCTCCCAGGTGCGCGCGCTGTAGCGGAACGGCTTGGAGGTGAGCGCGCCGACCGGGCACAGGTCGATCATGTTGCCCGAGAGCTCGGAATCGACCGTCTTGCCGACGAAGGCCACGATCTCTGCGTGCTCGCCGCGGTTGATCATGCCGAGCTCCATCACGCCGGCGATCTCCTCGCCGAAGCGCACGCAGCGCGTGCACTGGATGCAGCGCGTCATCTCCTCGGCGGCCACCAGCGGCCCGATGTCCTTGCGCAGCACCACGCGCTTCGCCTCCTGGTAGCGCGAGCCGCTGTGGCCGTAGCCCACCGCGAGGTCCTGCAGCTGGCATTCCCCGCCCTGGTCGCAGATCGGGCAGTCGAGCGGATGGTTGATGAGCAGGAACTCCATGACGCCGTTCTGCGCCTTCTTGGCCGCGGGCGAATGCGTCCACACCTTCATGCCCTCGGTCGCGGGCGTCGCACAGGCCGGCAGCGGCTTGGGTGCCTTCTCGACTTCAACCAGGCACATGCGGCAGTTGGCCGCGATCGATAGCTTGCGGTGGTAGCAGAAGTGCGGGACGTAGATGCCGAGCCGGTTGGCGGCGTCCATCACCGTGCCGCCTTGAGCGACCTCGACCGGCTTGCCGTCGATCTCGAGCTTGGGCATGTCAGGCCGCCTTCACCATGGCGGGCGTGCGCTGCGCGCCGGAGCGGCCCCACTTCGGCTCGCTGTGTGCGCCCTGCACCAGGCAGCGCTTGTGCTCGATGTGGTATTCGAACTCGCTGCGGAAATGCTTGATGAAGCTCTTCACCGGCAGAGCCGCCGCGTCGCCCAGCGCGCAGATGGTGCGCCCGGCGATGTTGTCGGAGACGTCGTCGAGCAATGCCAGGTCTTCGGGACGCCCCTTGCCGTTCTCGATGCGGTTCACCACCCGGTACAGCCAGCCGGTGCCCTCGCGGCAGGGCGTGCACTGGCCGCAGGATTCCTCGAAATAGAAGTACGACAGGCGCTCGAGCGCACGCACCATGCAGGTGGTCTCGTCCATCACGATCACCGCGCCCGAGCCGAGCATCGAGCCCGCCTTGGCGATCGAGTCGTAGTCCATGTCGGTCGCCAGCATGATGTCCGCCGGCAGCACGGGCATCGAGGAGCCGCCGGGAATCACCGCCTTGAGCTTCCTGCCCGCGCGCACGCCGCCGGCCATTTCGAGCAGCTGCGCGAACGGCGTGCCGAGCTTCACCTCGTAGTTGCCAGGCCGGTTGACGTGCCCGGTCACCGAGAAGATCTTGGTGCCGCCGTTGTTCGGCCGCCCGAGCGCGAGGAAGGCGTCGCCGCCGTGCCGGATGATCCAGGGCACCGCGGCGAAGGTCTCGGTGTTGTTGATCGTGGTGGGCTTGCCGTACAGCCCGAAGCTCGCCGGAAATGGCGGCTTGAAGCGCGGCTGGCCCTTCTTGCCCTCGAGCGACTCGAGCAGCGCGGTCTCCTCGCCGCAGATGTAGGCGCCATAGCCCGGGTGCGCGTAGAGCTCGTAGCCGAAGCCCGAGCCGAGGATGTTCTTGCCGAGGTAGCCGGCGGCATAGGCCTCGCGCAGCGCCTCCTCGAAGCGCTCGTACTCCGCCCAGATCTCGCCGTGCACGTAGTTGTAGCCGGCGGTCGCCCCGGTGGCGTAGCCGGCGATCACCATGCCCTCGATCACCGCGTGCGGGTTGTAGCGCAGGAGGTCGCGGTCCTTGCAGGTGCCGGGCTCGCCCTCGTCGGAGTTGCACACGATGTACTTGTCGCCGTGGTACTGGCGCGGCATGAAGCTCCACTTGAGCCCGGTCGGGAAGCCCGCGCCACCGCGGCCGCGCAGAGCCGATTTCTTCACCTCGGCGATCACCGCGTCCGGCGCCACCTTGTCGGCGAGCAGCTTCTTCAGCGCCGCGTAGCCGCCGCGCTTCTCGTACTCGGCCAGGCGCCAGTTGGCGCCGTCCAGCCCGGCCATGAGGATCGCATCGGGTCCGTAGTCGAGCATCTCAGCCCTTCCCCGCCAGCTCGTCGATCAGCGCGTCGAGCTTGTCCTTGGACATGAAATCGCACATGCGCTTGTTGTTGACCAGAACCACCGGAGACATCGCGCAGGCGCCCATGCACTCGCCCTCCTTGAGGGTGAAGCGCCCGTCGGCCGTGGTCTCGCCGAAGTCGATGCCGAGCCTGTCCTTCAGGTGGTCGGCCGCCTCGAGCGAGCCCTGCAGTCCGCACGGCAGGCAGGTGCAGATGGTGAGCTTGTACTTGCCGGTCGGCTCGAGGTTGTACATGCCGTAGAAGCTGGCCACCTCGTACACGGCCACGGGAGCCATGTCGAGATAGTGCGCGACGTAGTCCATGAGCTCGGTCGACAGCCAGCCTTTCTCGTCCTGCGCGATGATGAGCGCCGCCATCACCGCCGAGCGTTTCTGCCCGGCCGGGTATTTGCCGATCTCGCGGTCGATCTTGCTGAGAGCGTCTCGGGAAAGCATCGGGCTTACCGGTCAATGTCGCCGAAAACGATGTCGAGGGTGCTGATCACCGTCACCGCGTCCGCCAGCATGTGGCCGCGCGTGAGCTCGTCCATGCCCGACAGGTGCGCGTAGGCCGGCGAGCGCAGCTTCATGCGGTAGGGCTTGTTGGCGCCGTCGGAGACGAGGTAGACGCCGAACTCGCCCTTGGGATGCTCGATCGAGACGAAGGCCTCGCCTTCCGGCACGTGCATGCCCTCGGTGAAGAGCTTGAAATGGTGAATCAGCTCTTCCATGTTCAACTTCATGTCGACGCGCGAGGGCGGCGCCACCTTGTGGTTGTCCGTGATCACGGGGCCGGGATTCTTGCGCAGCCAGTCGACGCACTGCCTGACGATGCGGTTCGACTGGCGCATCTCCTCGATGCGCACCAGGTAGCGGTCGTACGAGTCGCCGTTCTTGCCGATCGGCACGTCGAATTCGAGCCGGTCGTACACCTCGTAGGGCTGCTTCTTGCGGATGTCCCAGGCGACCCCCGAGCCGCGCAGCATCGGGCCGGTGAAGCCGAGCGCCAGCGCGCGCTCGGGCGAGACCACGCCGATGCCCACGGTGCGCTGCTTCCAGATGCGGTTGTCGGTGAGCAGGGTTTCGTAGTCGTCCACGCACTTCGGGAAGCGCTCGGTGAAGTCCTCGACGAAATCGAGCAGCGAGCCCTGGCGGTTGCGGTTCAGGTCGCGCACCGTGCGCGCGCTGCGGAACCGCGACTCGGCGTACTGCGGCATCGCGTCCGGCAGGTCGCGGTACACCCCGCCGGGCCGGTAGTAGGCCGCGTGCATGCGCGCGCCGGACACCGCCTCGTAGCAGTCGAACAGGTCCTCGCGCTCGCGGAAGCAATACAGGAACACCGTCATCGCGCCGAGGTCCAGGCCGTGCGTGCCCAGCCCGAGCAGGTGGTTCAGGATGCGCGTGATCTCGTCGAACATGACGCGGATGTACTGCGCGCGCAGCGGCACCTCGACGCCGAGCAGCTTCTCGATCGCGAGCACGTAGGCGTGCTCGTTGCACATCATGGACACGTAGTCGAGCCGGTCCATGTACGGCACGCTCTGGATGAAGGTCTTGGTCTCCGCGAGCTTCTCGGTCGCGCGGTGCAGCAGGCCGATATGCGGATCGGCACGCTGCACCACCTCGCCGTCCAGCTCGAGCACCAGGCGCAGCACGCCGTGCGCCGCCGGGTGCTGCGGCCCGAAGTTCAGCGTGTAGTTGCGGATCTCGGCCATCTGCCTACTTGCCTTCCTCGGCGTAGTGCTCCTCGCGCACCACGCGCGGCGTGACCTCGCGCGGCTCGATCGTGACCGGCTGGTAGACCACTCTCTTCTGCTCCGGGTCGTAGCGCATCTCGACGTAGCCCGAGATCGGGAAGTCCTTGCGGAACGGATGGCCGATGAAGCCGTAGTCGGTCAGGATGCGCCGCAGGTCGGGATGGCCGTCGAACACGATGCCGAACAGGTCGAAGGCCTCGCGCTCGTACCAGTTGACGCTCGGCCAGATCTCGATCACGGAGTCGAGCATCGGGAAGGCGTCCTCCGGGCAGAACACGCGCACGCGCAGGCGCCAGTTGTGCGTTACCGAGAGCAAGTGCAGCACCGCCGCGAAGCGCGTCGGGCGCTTCGCCTCGTCGCGCGGCCGGTCGCCGTAGGTCAGGTAGTCGATGCCGCACAGGTCGGTGAGCTGCTCGAAGCGCAGCTCCGGCGCGTCGCGCAGCGTCCGGCAGACCTCGCGATGCTGCTGCGCCTTGACCACCAGCGTGAGCTGGTTGTGCTGCTCGCTGAGCGATTCGATGCGCTCGCCGAGCACCCGGGTTAGCGCATCCTGCAGTCGCTGCAGCCTTGGCGTCATCGCGCGATGGTGCTGGTCCGCTTGATCTTGTTCTGCAGCTGCACCAGCCCGTAGAGCAGCGCCTCGGCGGTCGGCGGGCAGCCGGGGACATACACGTCGACCGGCACGATGCGGTCGCAGCCGCGCACCACGGAGTAGGAATAGTGGTAGTAGCCCCCGCCATTGGCGCACGAGCCCATCGACACCACCCAGCGCGGCTCGGCCATCTGGTCGTACACCTTGCGCAGCGCGGGCGCCATCTTGTTGCACAGCGTGCCGGCGACCACCATCACGTCTGCCTGGCGCGGGCTGGGGCGGAACACGATGCCGAAGCGATCAAGGTCGTAGCGCGCGGCGCCCGCGTGCATCATCTCGATCGCGCAGCAGGCGAGCCCGAAGGTCATCGGCCACAGCGACCCGGTGCGGGTCCAGTTGATGAGCTTGTCGGCAGTGGTGGTGACGAAGCCCTGCTGCAGGACGCCTTCTATTCCCATTCCAGCGCTCCTTTCATCCACTCGTAGACGAAACCGACCACGAGGATGCCGAGGAAGACCATCATCGAAACGAAGCCGAACAGGCCGATCTCGCGCACCACGACCGCCCAGGGAAACAGGAACGCGATCTCCAGGTCGAACAGGATGAACAGGATCGCGACGAGGTAGTAGCGAACGTCGAACTTCATGCGCGCATCCTCGAAGGCCTCGAAGCCGCACTCGTAGGGCGAGAGCTTCTCGGGATCCGGCCGGTTGGGCGCGAGCAGCCAGCCGAGCGTCACCGGGAGCACGCCGATCGCGAGCCCGACCAGGATGAACAGCAACACCGGAAAGTATTCGGCCAGCATAGCGGCGGCGTCTGTGGTGCCCACGAGCAGACTCGAACTGCTACGGCTTTTTAGGCCACTAGCCCCTCAAGCTAGCGTGTCTACCAATTCCACCACGTGGGCGACAAAACAGAACGGCGGATTATCCTCCAATTCGCATCGTCATATCAGTTCGGCACTTCCTTCGCCTTCGAACCGTCCTTCTCGGCGGGCGCGGCGGGCTTGGGCAGCTCCGCGGCGGGCTTCGGCGCGGCGGGTTTCGCCGCCGCCGGCCGTTCCTTCACCGAGTCCATGATGCCGCCCCCCGAGTCGCCGCGGTGCGTGGCGAAGTACGACAGGCTGAGGCTGGATACGAAGAAGAGCGCCGCGAGCACTGCGGTCGTGCGCGACAGGAAGTTCGCCGACCCGGTCGCGCCGAACAGGCTGCTCGAAGCGCCGCCGCCGAATCCCGAGCCCATGTCCGCGCCCTTGCCATGCTGCAGCAGCACCAGGCCGATGATGACCACGGCGATCAGCACGTGGGCGATGATGACGAGGTTGTTCCAGAATTCCATTTGTTCACCTTTAGCTTGCCGCGGCGCGCAGGATGGCGAGGAAATCCTCCGCCACCCGCGAGGCGCCACCCACCAGGCCGCCGTCCACGTCCGGCATCGCGACGATCGCGGCCACATTCGACGGCTTCATGCTGCCGCCGTAAAGCACGCGCAGCCCCTCGGCCACGCTCTTGTCGCGCTCGGCGAGCCGCGCGCGCAGAAAACCGTGCACCTCCTGGGCCTGCTCGGGCGTCGCGTTGCGTCCCGTGCCGATGGCCCACACCGGCTCGTAGGCGAGCACCGCGCGCGCGAACGCCGCCGCGCCCGCTTCGTCCAGCACCGCGTCGAGCTGACGCGCGACGACAGCCTCGGTGCGATTCGCGTCGCGCTCGGCCAGCGTTTCGCCGACGCACAGGATCGGAGTCAGCCCTGCTGCCTGCGCCGCGGCGAACTTGCCGGCCACCTGCGCGTCGGTCTCGCCGTAGAGATGCCTGCGCTCCGAATGACCGACGATCACGTAGCGGCAATCGAACTCTGCGAGCATCGCCGCCGACACCTCTCCGGTGTAGGCGCCCTCGGCATGCTCACTTAGGTTTTGAGCGCCCACGGCGACCGGGGTTCGCGCGAGTTGCGCCACGGTCTCCGCAAGATAAGGAAACGGCACGCACACCGCGCATTCGACGCCGGAAATCCCGTTCATTCCCTTGACGATCGCATCGAGCAGCGCCCGGTTCGTGCTCCGGCTGCCGTGCATCTTCCAGTTGCCGGCGACCAGCCGCGCGCGCATTCCGATTCCGTTCCGAAAAAAGCATGAAATTCTACCGTGCCGCGCCAAGTCGGGTCAATGAAAAACCCGGACGCGAATCAAGGCTTTGCACCCAATTCGCGCGCTTCGGCGCGATATACGCGTGCGGCCGCGTCGCGCGCGAGATCGCCCGCGCTCGCCTGCATGATCGCGTACAGGCGCTCGGCGATCGCCTCGCGTGCCGGCCGCAGGATCGCAGGCAAGCGCAGCGCGCGGCTGAGCGCGAGCGTCTCCATGGCATAGAGGCGCAGATCCTCGCGCAGCAGCTGCTCGAGCTCAGCGCGCGTGAAGCAGGCGCGCAGCGCGGCGCGCAGCCGTCGCCCGGGGAGCCAGGCCTCGAGCACGCGACGCGCGGCGTCGCCGAGCAGCGCGATGCGCCGCGCGCGCAGCGGCTCGATTTCCGCGTAGGGGATCACGATGCGGATCGGCAGCCGTCCCACTCCGGCGAGGAACTCGCCGTCGATGCGGCGCGCCTCGGCGAGCTGCTCGGCAAGGGCTACGCGGCCGGCACGCTCGATCACCAGCGCGTCCTTGCGCACTTCCTTGGCGACGTTGCGCGCAAGAAGCGGCTCGAGGTGCGGCAGCGCGAGCCTGAGCGGCAGCGCCGCGCGCAACGCGCCGGTGGTGCGCCGGCTGAAGGCTTCGAGGAGCGCGCGGTTCAGCCGCGCCAGCGCGCGCGCTCTCTCTCTCAAGCCGGCGACGGCTTGACCGCGCGGTGGAACCCCAGCATCCCGTACAGCACCGTGCTCGCGCGCACGTCGACGTAGCCGAGCTCGCGCAGCACGACCGAGAGCTCTTCCGCCGAGTAGAACATCTCGAGCGCGTGGATGAAGTACTTCTTGCAGTTTAGCGCCGCCGGCCCGCTGCGGAACAGCAGTCCCGTGAACGCCAGGCACATGCGCAGGTACGAGTAGTACAGGGTCTCGACGACGCGGCTGCGCGGACGCAGCATGTCGCAGTGGTGGAAGTGGCCGCCCGGCTTGAGCACGCGCAGGATCTCGCTGAACACGTGCTTGACGCGCAGGTGGCGCGACGCGAACTGCAGGGTCACGACGTCGAAATGGTTGTCCGGGAACGGCAGCTCGTGCACGTCGCCGATGGTGCTGCTGATCGTGAAGCCGCGCGCCGCGGCGCGCTGGCGCCCGACCTCCTGCATCTCGGCGCTGCGGTCGATCGCGTGCACCTGCAGGCTCGGCTCGCGCTCGAGCAGCGCGATGCCGATGGCGTTCGTGCCCGCACATACGTCGAGCACGCGCTGGCCTGGCTTGACGTCCACCGTGGCCATGAAGCTGCGCAGGAACCAGCCCCACAGCCCCAGGCTGGCGATGTAGTTCGCGCGGTCGTAGTACGGCGCGACATCGGCGAACACTACGTTCAGGTCGTTGGTCCAGACACTGTTGAAGCGCTGCTCGCGCAGCGCCTCGCGCACAGCAAGTGGCGGCGGTGTCATCTGTGGTTACCCCCCTCTCCTTTTGGGCAAAAAGCTAGGCCCTCCGGCGCAAGCTGTCAACCTGCGTCCGCCCGGCGGCGCTCAGATGCGCACCAGGAATAATGCTGCGGCAGCAGTGCCGAGGCCGGCCGCCAGGTACACCAGGACGGCGATCAGCCGGTCTGCGCGCAGGCCCAGGTCGTAGCAGGTGATGCGCACCCGGTGCACGGCACTCCACAGCGACAGGAACACCGCGCCAACGATGACCAGCTTGACCAGCCAGTGCGCCGCAAAGGCGTGCATTCGATCGTAAGAGAACAGGTCCGGCGCGTGGCCGAGCGCGGCGAGCAGCGTGAGCACGATGAGCGCCGGCGTCACGAACGCAGTCAGCGTGCCGCCCGCGGCGAACGGGCCCCAGACGATCGGCTTGTTCGACCTGGCCATGCTAGAACGCCCCCGCCAGCACGAGCACCGCGACCGAAAGCAGGCCCCAGAGCGCGAAATGCGCCCCTGCGATCACGCCGTCTGGCACGAACTCCTCGCCGCGCTGCATTGGCAGCGCCTTCGGCGTGAGGTTAAACCAGGTCACGCTGTGGTAGACCGAGAACGCCAGTGCCAGCACCTGCAGCACGATGCTCGCAGGGCTCCTGAGCGCCTCGAGGAACGCCGCCCAGGCGGTCGGGCCTTCGGCGAGCCGCCTCAGCCCGCACACCAGCATCAGCGTCCAGCCGCCGATGAAAAGGCATGAAAACTCGCGCAACATGTAGCGCAGGTAGCGCGGGTGGCGGAAGATCCACTCGGAGGAGATGGGGCGCTGATAGGGCTTGCGGCTCATTTGTACAGCCACGGCATCAGGTGCGCGGCGTACCAGTCGACGGTGCTCTTGATCTTGACTTGCTGGATCGCGGCCGCCGGATCGACGTGCTCCGGGCAGACCTCGGAACAGGCGCCGACGAACGAGCACTCCCACGCCCCTTCCTTGGCGGCCAGCTCTTCCTGCCGCGCGGCGCGGCCCGCGTCGCGCGAATCCTCGTTCCAGCGGTGCCCGAGCGCGATCGCCGCGGGGCCGAGGTACTGCGGGATCAGCCCGTACTCGGGGCAGGCCGCGTAGCACAGCATGCAGTTGATGCACAGCGTGAATTGCTTGTAGCGCTTGAGCTGCGCGGGCGTCTGGCGGTACTCGCCCGCTTCGGGCGACGTTGCGTCCTTTGGGATGAGATACGGTTTGACGCGCGCCAGCTTGGCGACGAAGTCGTCTATCACCGTCACCAGGTCGCGCTCGATCGGGAAGTGCCGCAGCGGCTCGATGCGGATCACGCCCTCGTAGTCGCGCAGGAACGACTTGCAGGCGAGCTTCGGCTCGCCGTCGATCATCATGCCGCAGCTGCCGCATACCGCCATGTGGCAGGACCAGCGGTAGCTGAGCGTCGGGTCGAGGCTCTCCTTGACGTGATTCAGCGCGTCGAGCACCACCCACTCCTCGCGGCACGGCACCGAGTAGCGCTGGAAATGCGGCTCGCGGTCCGTTTCCGGGTTGTAGCGCAGCACCTCCAGCTGATAGGTCTTCACTCGTGATGTCCCGAGTAGTCCCGCACGCCGGGCTGCGACTTCGTGATCACGACGTCCAGGTAGCCGATGCGCGGCGGCTCGCCGCCGCGGTACTGCGCGAGCGAATGCCGGAGATAGTTGCGGTCGTCGCGCTCGGGGAAGTCGAGCCGCTGGTGCGCACCGCGCGACTCGCGCCGCTCGAGCGCGCTCACCACCGCCGCCTCGGCGCAGTCGAGCATCGAGCCGAGCTCGAGCGCCTGCAGCAGGTCGGTGTTGTAGACGTTCGTCTTGTCGTGCAGCTCGAGCGAGCGGTAGCGGCGGCGCAGCTCGGCGAGCTTGGCAGCCGCAGCGGCGAGGCCCTCGCCGCTGCGGTAGATGCCCGCGTGCTCCTCCATCGCGTGCATCATCTCCTTGCGCAGCCCGGCGACCGTCTCGCCGCCTCCGCTCCTTTGCATCAGCTCGCGCACGCGCGCCTGCGCCGCGTCGGCGAGCGCGGCGCCACCTGCGGCGCGCGCGCCGCTGCCCAGGTATTCGAGCGCGCTCAGCGCCGCGCGCCGGCCGAACACCAGCAGCTCGGTGAGCGAGTTCGAGCCCAGACGGTTGGCGCCGTTGATGCTCACGCAGGCGCATTCGCCCGCCGCGAACAGGCCGGCGAGCGGCGTCGCGGCGCGGATGTCGGTATGGATGCCCCCCATCATGTAGTGCACCACCGGCCGTACCGGCACCGGGTCCTTGACCGGATCGACGCCCATGTAGCTGATCGACATGTCGCGCACCAGCGGCAGGCGCTCGTTGATGCGTTTCTCGCCCAGGTGGCGCATGTCGAGCAGCATGGCGTCGCCCCATTGCGTCGGCACCATGTTGCCCTTGCGCTGCTCGTGCCAGAACGCCTGGCTCACGCGGTCGCGCGGTCCGAGTTCCATGGTCTTGAGCACCGGATGCCCGAGCGGCGTCTCGGGCCCCATGCCGTAGTCCTGCAGGAAGCGCCGCCCTTGCTTGTTAAGCAGCACTCCGCCCTCGCCGCGGCAGGCCTCGGTGAGCAGCGTCCCGGTGCTCGGCAAGCCGGTCGGGTGGTACTGCACGAACTCCATGTCCTTGAGCGGCACGCCGGCACGGTAGGCGAGCGCCATGCCGTCGCCGGTCTTGATCGCGCCGTTCGTTGTGAACGGGAACATGCGCCCGGCGCCGCCGCCGGCGACGATCACCGCGCGCGCGCGCACGTGGCGCATCTGGCCGCTGCGCATCTCGATCGCGGTCAGGCCCTGACAGCGCCCGTCCTCGACCAGCAGCTCGGTAGCGTAGTACTCGTCGAAGCGCTCGATCGAGGGGTACTTGAGCGAGGTCTGAAATAGCGTGTGCAGGATGTGGAAGCCCGACTTGTCGGCGGCGAACCAGGTGCGCTGCTTCTTCATGCCGCCGAAGGGACGCACCGCGACCGATCCGTCCGCCTCGCGGCTCCACGGGCAGCCCCAGTGCTCGAGCTGCAGCAGCTCCTTGGGCGCCTCCTGTACCAGGTAGTCGACTGCGTCCTGATCGCACAGCCAGTCGCCGCCGCCCACCGTGTCGTTGAAGTGGTGCTCGAGGCTGTCATCGGGCTTGATCACGCCCGCGGCGCCGCCCTCGGCCGCGCAGGTGTGGCTGCGCATCGGATAAACCTTGGACACGAGCGCCACGCGCAGCTTCGGGTCCGCTTCGGCCAAGGCGATAGCGGCACGCAGACCGGCGCCGCCCGCGCCGATGATCGCTACGTCAGCCGAAACCGTTTCCATCCGTCTTGTTCGCGGCTTCTCCCGACTCGAATATGCGCCGCGCGAAGCCGCCCGACTTTGACTTCCGTCAATTCTTGACGACCTGGTCGATCGTCAGCACCAGGCCGTCGGTGCCGGGCGCCGCCTGCGCGCTCGAGGCCTCGAGGTCGCCTGCGTGCGGCAGCGCGTCGCCCGACTTGGAAATTCGCGCGCCGACCAGCACCCGCTTTTGGCCGGAAAGCTTGCTGGCCGGCGTCATCGCGAGGCTGTCGTCCAGGCGGAACGCGTAAGGCAGCTGTGCCGCGCTCACGCGCAGGATCGCCACCGGCATGCGCGAGCCGTCGGTCGGGCGCGCGAACACGAACAGCGTGTCGCCCGGGGCCACCTTCCCGGCGAGCGCCGCTGCGAGCCGCACGGTGCCGGTGATCGCCGACGTCGCCGCTGCCGCAACGGGAGCCGGCGCCTGAGCCTGTGCCACCGGCAGCTTGCCCAGCCTGCGCGCCTCGTCGATGCTCGAGCGCAGCTCGCGGGCGAAATCGGATTCGCCCTGCATCCCGGCCAGGCTGCGCTCCCAGTAGTCGACCGCCGCGGCGTAGTCCTTGTTCTGGAACTCCGCGCTCCCCGCGAGCGCGAGCAGCTTGACGTTCTTGGGATCGAACTCCAGGCCGCGCTTGATGATCTGGTAGGGCTCCCCCTGCAGGTTGCCGCTGCGCGACATGGCGAGCGAGTCGGCGTAGTCGGCAAGCAGGGCCGCATCGTCGTTCACCAGCGCGACCGCGCGCGCGTAGGCCTGGGCCGATTCGGCGAATCGCCCGAGCACCGCGTAGGAGCGCCCGAGCATCACCCAGCCCTGCGCATCGCCCGGATTCTGCTGCATGCGCTGCGCGAGCTTGTCGACCATCGCAGCGACCTGCTCGGGCGTGACCTCGTGGCCCGCCTGCTGCGCGCCGGGCTCGAGCGCGCGCATGTCGCCGAACCTGAGATAGCCCAGCACGACCACCACCGGCAGCGCGATGCCGATCGCCAGCGCCGCCCAGCGCGAGGCACGACGCGCCGCCGCGCTGTCCCGGCCGGGCGCCGCGGGCGCCACGTCTTCGAGCAGGCGCCGCTCGATCTCCTCCTTCGCCTCGCGGTACTCCTGCGCGTCCACCTTGCCTTCGCCGTGCTCGCGCTCGAGCTGGGCGAGCTCGTCGCGGTAAAGTCCGATGTTGGCTGCATCGCGCTCGGCGCGCCCGGCAGAGCCGGTGCCGCGCAGCAGTGGCGGCAGCACGAGCGCGAGGGCTACGGCGATGAACAGCGCCGCGACCAGCCAGAAAGCCGTCACGCGCGGTCCTCTTTCGCTGCCAGCAGCGCTTCGGCGCGCGTGCGCTGCGCGTCGCTCAGCCCGCCCGGCGCGAGCCTGCCGCGGCGGCGGCGCAAGTATACGAACAGCACGATCAGCCCGCCAAAGAGCAGGGCGAAAGGCCCGGCCCACAGCAGCACCGTAGTGGCCTTGAACGGCGGCTTGTAGAGCACGAAGTCGCCGTAGCGCGCGACCAGGTACTGGATGATCTGCTCATCGCTCTTGCCGGCCTTGATCTGCTCGCGGATTTCCTTCTTCAGGTCCATCGCCAGGTCGGCCTGCGACTCGGCGATCGTCTGGTTCTGGCACACCAGGCAACGCAACTGCTGCTCCAGAGCGACTGCGCGATGCTCCGTCACCGGATCGTCCCCGGCGGGCACCGCCTCCTTGGCGAGCGCCGGCGCGATGGCCCACAGGAGCAGCGTCAGCAGCAGCGCGGCGCGCCTCATCCCTGCAGCTTTCGCACGAGCGGGAGGATCTTCGCGTCCAGAATCTCCGGCGTGACCGGCCCGATCTGCTTGTAGCGGATCACGCCCTGCTTGTCGATCACGTAGGTTTCGGGCACTCCGTATACGCCGTAGTCGATCCCGACGCGGCCATTGGCGTCCATGATCGAAATCGTGTAGGGATTGCCGAACTGCCCGAGCCAAGCGAGCGCGTCCTTGCGCTCGTCCTTGTAGTTCAGGCCATAGATCGGGACGAGGTTCCTCTTCGACAGCTCGACCAGCACCGGGTGCTCCTCGCGGCACGACACGCACCACGACGCCCACACGTTCAGCAGCCAGACCTTGCCGAGCATGTCCTTTTCCGACACGCGCTGCTGGGGATCGTCCAGCCGCGGCAGCGTAAACGCGGGCGCGGGCTTGTCGATCAGCGGCGACGGCACCTTGCGCGGGTCGAGGCGCAGCCCGACCGCGAGGAACAGCAACAGCACGATGAATATCCCGAGCGGGATCAGGAAGCGCTTCACCCGCGCTCTCCCTGCGGTAGCGCTCCGCGCCCGGGGCGCGCCTTGCCCTCCACGGCCGGCGCCTCGCGCCGCCGCACGGCCGTGCGGTAGCGCCGGTCGCTCGCGGCGAGCAGTCCGCCGAGCGCCATCACCACGCACCCGCCCCAGATCCAGACCACGAACGGCTTGTAGTAGATGCGCACGGTCCAGGCTCCCGCCGTCCCGACCGGCTCGCCGAGCGACACGTACAGGTCGCGCGTCAGCCCGGTATGGATCGAGGCCTCGGTCATCTGCGGTTCCTGCGCGCTGTAGCTGCGCTTCTCGGGATGCAGCGTGAAGGCGAGCGCCCCGCCGCTCAGCACGCTGACCGTGCCGCGCGCCGCGGTGTAGTTCGGTCCGCGCACGTCGCGCACGCCGTCGAAGCGGAAGGTGTAGCCGCCAACCTCGGAGGTGTCACCGAGATCCATCTTCAGGTCGCGCTCGATCTCGTAGCTCTTCACCATGGTGACCCCGACCACGAACACGCCGATTCCGGCGTGCGCGAGCAGCATGCCGAGCTGCGCGCGCGGTATGCCGCGCAGGCGGGCGAGCAGCCCGCGCCCGGCCTGCGCGCGCAGCGTGGCCGCCAGCGCTGACACGGTGCTGGCGAACACCCAGAACGCGATCAGCAGGCCGAAGCTCCTCATCGGCGTCCACTGCCCGAGGGCGAGCGGCACGAGAAGCGCGCTCACTACGCTCACGCCGAGCGCCCACTTGAGCCGCCGCGCCAGCTCCGGCACGCTCGCTTCGCGCCAGCGCGCGATCGGGCCGACGCCCATCAGGAACAGCGCCGGCGTCATGAGCGGTACGAACACGGTGTCGAAGTACGGCGGTCCGACCGAGATCTTGCCCAGCCCGAGGGCGTCGAGCAGGAGCGGATACAGCGTGCCAAGCAGCACGGCGCCCGCGGCCACCACGAGCAGGACGTTGTTCGTGAGCAGCATCGACTCGCGCGATACCAGCTCGAAGCGCCCGCCCAGGCCGACGCGCGGGGCGCGCCACGCAAACAGCGTCAGCGACGCCCCGATTACCAGCGCGAGGAACACGAGGATGAAGATGCCGCGCCGCGGATCGGTGGCAAACGCGTGCACGGAAGTGAGAACGCCGGAGCGCACGAGGAAAGTGCCGAGCAGTGAGAGGGAAAACGCGAGGATCGCAAGCAGCACGGTCCAGGCCTTGAAGCCGCCGCGCTTCTCCGTCACCGCGAGCGAGTGCAGCAGCGCCGTGCCGACCAGCCAGGGCATGAACGAGGCGTTCTCGACCGGGTCCCAGAACCACCACCCGCCCCAGCCGAGCTCGTAGTACGCCCAGGCGCTGCCGAGCGCGATGCCGAGGGTGAGGAAGCACCATGCGGCGATGGTCCAGGGCCGCGTCCAGCGCGCCCACGCCGCGTCCAGGCGACCGTCGATCAGCGCGGCGACCGCGAACGCGAAGGCCACCGAGAAGCCGACGTAGCCCATGTAGAGCATCGGCGGGTGCGCCACCATCCCGGGGTCCTGCAGGAGCGGATTCAGATCGCGCCCTTCGGCCGCGGCCGGCAGCAACCGCTGGAACGGATCCGAAGTCGTCAGCATGAAGAGCAGGAATCCGACGCTCACCAGCCCCATCACGCCGAGGATGCGCGCCACCACGTCATCGGGCAGCCGGCGGCTGAACACGGTCACCGCCAGCATCCACAGCACGAGCATCTGCACCCACAGCAGCAGCGAGCCTTCGTGCCCGCCCCACACCGCCGCGATGCGGTACTGCAGGGGCAGGTGCGAGTTCGAGTTGCTGGCGACGTAGAGCACCGAGAAGTCGCTCGTCACGAACGACCATGCAAGACAGCCGAAGGCGATCGCGACGAAAACGAACTGCCCCTGCGCCGCCGGCCGCGCGAGCGCGACGAAGCCCGGGATGCCGCGCTGCGCGCCGTAGATCGGCAGAGTGCCCTGCACCAGCGCGAGCGCCAGCGCGACGATTAGCGCGAAGTGACCGAGTTCGGGAATCATTTGTGCGGCAGCTGTCCTTTCTGCGCCCGGGCGATCGCGTCCGCGGCCTCCGGAGGCATGTAGTTCTCGTCGTGCTTGGCGAGCACCTGCGTCGCCACGAAAGTGCCGTCGGTGTCCAGACTGCCCTGCGCCACCACGCCCTTGCCTTCGCTGAACAGGTCGGGAAGGATACCTTTGTAGCGCACCGGGATCGTCTTGGCGGTATCGGTGACCAGGAACTCGACCGTGAGGCCGTCTGGCATCCGCTTCAGGCTGCCCTTCTCGACCATCCCGCCCAGGCGGAACGTCTTGTTCACCGGTGCTTCCTTGTCCGCCACCTGGCTCGGGCTGAAGAAGAACACCAGGTTCTTGTTGAAGGCGCTGAGCACCAACGCCGCCGTGACGCCGAGCAGCGCCAGGCCTGCGACGATCAGGATGAGCCTGCGATGGCGCGGCTTCATGCGCCCTTCTGCGCGCGCCGCGCGCGCCGTGCGAGCGACCAGAGCTCGACGCCGATGCACAGCGCCGTCACGCCGTACGAACCCCATACGTACAGCGCGTAGCCGCCCATGGCGAGGAAATTGTCCAGGCTGCCCCAGTTCATTCGGCGCCCCTCATTCCACTCCCCTCAAGCCGCGCACCCACTCTGCGCCGCGCTCGCGCTCGAGGATGATCGAGCGCACGCGCGCGAGCACCACGGCGATGCTGTACATCCAAGCCGCGAGCGCCATCAAGAGCATGCCGGTGAGCATGGTCATCGCCATAGACGGCGCGCGCGTGAGGCTCACCGAGGCGCCTTGGTGCAAGGTGTTCCACCACTGCACGGAGAAATAGATGATCGGGATGTTGATCACGCCGACGATCGCCAGCACCGCGCCGGCGCGGTCGGCGCGCCGGGGATCCTCGATCGCGTTGGTGAGCGCCATGAAGCCGAAGTAGAGGAACAGCAGGATCAGCTCCGAGGTCAGCCGCGCGTCCCACACCCACCACGTGCCCCAGGTCGGCTTGCCCCACAGTGCGCCGCTCCACAGCGCGACAAAGGTGAACATCGCGCCAGTGGGCGCGATCGCCGCGGCCATCATGCCGGACAGGCGCGTGTTGAGCACGAGGCCCAGCGCCGCCCAGCAGGCCATCACGACGTACAGGAACATCGACATCCAGGCCGCTGCGACGTGGATGAAGATGATGCGGTAGGCCTCGCCCTGCTGTGCGTCGGTCGGGGCGACGAAGAAGCTGATGTACAGGCCGGCGGCGGCGAGCACCGTCGCCAGGGCGCTGAACCAGGGAATCATGCGGCCTGCGAGCGGAAAGAAAGCCTGCGGCGCGGCGAAGCGGAACAGCAGCCAGCCGCGGATGCCCGGTTCGCCTTGGAGCCTGTAGCTGTCGATCGTCAATCTTTCCTTCCGTCCGCCTTCAGTCGTAGGCGACCCGCAGGGCCGCACAGGTGGCCCACGGAGCCACCGCGCATGATATGGCAAGGAACGCCCCGAGCAGCGAAAGATGCGGCGCGGCGCTCATGCCGCTCGATACCTCGGCCACCGCGCCGGCGCCGAAAATCAGCACCGGAACATAGAGCGGCAGCACCAGCAGCGCAAGCAGAACGCCGCCGCCTCGTACGCCGAGCGTCAGCGCCGCGCCCACGCCGCCGATCAGGCTGAGCACGGGCGTCCCGATGGCCAAGGATAGGACCAGCGTGACGAGGGCCGCTTGAGGCAGATCAAACTGCACACCGAGCACGGGCGCGAGCAGCGTCAGCGGCAGGCCCGACAACATCCAGTGCGCAATCATCTTGCCGACCACGATTACCCCCAGCGGCTGTGCGGAAATCAGCATCTGCTCCAGCGTGCCGTCAGCAAAGTCGGCGGCGAACAGGCGCTGCAGCGACAGCATCGCCGCGAGCAGCGCCGCGACCCACAGGATGCCCGGCGCCATGGCGCGCAGCAGGTTCGGCTCCGCGCCAACGCCGAGCGGAAACAGCGTGACCACGATGACGAAGAACACCAGGTGGTTGAGCACGTCGCCGCGCCGGCGCATCGACAGGCGCAGGTCGCGGGCAACGATAGCTTTGAGTCCGCCGA
This sequence comes from uncultured Pseudomonadota bacterium, assembly GCA_963739205.1. Classification (GTDB taxonomy): domain Bacteria; phylum Pseudomonadota; class Gammaproteobacteria; order Burkholderiales; family SG8-39; genus DAHVFK01. The sequence continues at coordinate 808,770 of CAVTZJ010000005.1, forward strand.
ACATGCCGCGGTTCAATCCCCGAGCGCGATCGAGAAGCGCGCGCGCGCGGCGATCGTCACTTCCTGATGCGTCGTCAGGATCGCCGCGCCGCCGCGCGCGAGGTGGCCGTCGACCAGGCCGACCACCGTCTCGAGCGCGCGCGCATCGAGCGCCGCGAAGGGCTCGTCCAGGATCCACAGCGGCACGTCGGCCGCCAGGCACAGGCGAGCGAGCGCAACGCGCCGCTTCTGCCCCTGCGAGAGATACCTTGACGGCAGGCGCGCGCGCGCCGCGAGCCCGAGGCGCTCGAGCGCCCCGGCGCGCTCCGCGGCCGACGAGCGCCGGCCCGCGAGCTCGAGTGACACGGCGAGGTTCTCTTCCGCGCTGAACTCCTCCTTCACCGCGTTCGCATGGCCGATGAACAGAAGCTCGCGCGCGTATTCCTCGGCGAGCGCGCGGATGTCTTCGCCACGCCAGCGGATCGACCCGGCGGCCGGGCGCGACAATCCCGCGACGAGCCTGAGCAGGCTCGTCTTGCCGCTGCCGTTCGGACCGCGCACCCACAGCAGCTCGCCCGTGCCGAGCGCGAACTCCAGCCCCGAAAAAAGGCGCAGATCGCCGCGCTCGCAGGCGAGATCGCGGGCTTCGAGCATCATGCGTGGGGAATGCCGGTCGGCAAAAGGGCGAAGCATACCGCAGGCGCGGCAACGCAAAAAAACAGGGGCCGGCAATTCCGGCCCCAATCCAACAGCAGGGAGGAAATCAGTCTGGCTGCGCCCGCTTGTCCACCGCCTCGGAGATCGTTAACGCATGCGGTAGATGTAGCGCGCGCCAATGTAGGCCACGTGCTGCTTCGGGTCGAGGCTCACGGTCGTGTTGTCCTGATAGGTAAAGGGCACTCCGGCAGCGCCCCAGGCCCACTCGGTAAAGTAGTAGTCGGCGTACACGAAGTCCACGCGTATATCGGAGTGCTTGTCCAGCGCGTACTTGCCGTACGAGATTCAATCTCGTCTCACGGTACACAACGTCGGGCAGCTGAAACGCTGCGATCTGGGCTATGTTGTTCGCGGCGCTCGCCCCGAGGTCCGCCTCGTGCCGTAAGCATTCGTGTCGGTGATGTACGAAATGTTGCCGCCAACTTCGTAGCGGCCGGACGGGTTTGCCCACCAAGCCGATGCCGATCGCGTCGTTGATGTCGTTCAGGTCCTCCAGGTAGGCGGTTGCACTGCTCGACACGCGTTACCTGGTCGCCACGCGACGCATAGGCAGTGAGCTTCCACGCATCCGACAGGCTGTAGCTCGCATCGACGCTGTAGAGGATCATGCGCCCGTCGCCCAGACCCTTGGTGGTCGGGCTGCCGTAGTGGTCGGAACGAGTTTTCGGCGATGAATTGTACGCCGAGCCGCTCGGTCGCCGCCCAGTCCGCTGACGCCTTTCACCTTCTGACGCGTACGATCTTCCATCATGTAGGGATAGATCACCGTACGCGCCCAAATTTGCGCAGTCGGGGTATGTATTGCCGTACGTGAACCCCGTCGTGCCGCAGGCCAAGATTCGTCGGAAATGCCGTCGGGCTGCAGGTATCCAACCAGTTCGAGCCCTCTCGCCGGCTTTGTCCGTAGCTGATCGCTCCTGTCAGCGTGTCCGAGACACTGCGACGCAGTTCCGCCGTGTAGCCCCATTCAGTGTTCTTGTCGCGCAGGCCGGACATGCCGGCGATAAGGACGCTGGTCGCGGTCGGTAACTCGCGATCGATCGAGTTGTAGTTGACACCCAACGTTGCGCGAGTATTGCCGGGCAAGAGGTAGCTGCCTTCCAGCTTTACGTCGAGCCTCTTGCGCGAGTCCTGGTCATTCATCCAAAAGCGCGGAATGCTCGGGGTTCCGGTAGTCTCGACGCTATAGAGGTATTGCGGCGTCTTGTCCACTCTGTCCTCGTAGCGTACGTTGCCGGTTAGGGAGAGTTTCGGCAACGGTCTAGCAGACAACCCGAATTGCGCCAAAGTCGTGTCCACCTTGCCGTTCAGGCTCGTCACACCGGCTGGCGCCCCAAACAAGCCCGCGCCGCCAAAGTTCTCGTCCTGGGTTGCGTGCGTGTATGCCAGTTTGAAGTTCGAATGCGTCGTCTGGGTGAAGGCGTAATTGCCCGCGACGTACAGCTGATGCGCTTGGTTATCGGGCGGCAACGACATCGGCGTGTTCAGAACACCCAGCGCACTAACGGTGCCAACGGCAATCCAGTCGGGCCGTTCAGTGGCGCAGTCACCGTCGGCTGCAGGCTGCCGTTGTAGTTCGTATACAGCGACCCGTAGTAGCCGCCCGTGAGCCCAAGCTTCGGAGTAATGTAATTCAGTTTCGCCTCGATCTGCTTGGTGTTGGAATTAACGGGCTCCGGCAGCATGAGCACACCCCAACGCTGGTTGGTCGCGTTCTGGGTAGTCGAACAGACTGAAGCGGCGCAGTCATAGCCGCGCCCCCACAGGCGGGCACCGTCCTTGTCTTCGTTCTTGAAGCTGAACTGAACTTGAAAGGCGGAGCTGACCCACTTGTCGAGGTCCAGACCAACTTTCTGCCGCTTCATTTCCAGATTTACATCCGAGCCGGTGCCGGGCGTCGCGAGGCGGGTCACGACCGGCGTCGTGGTACCGGCGCCGACCTCGCTCGTGTTGATGGTCCTGATTTCTCGATGGACAAGCTCGCTATAATCCAGGCCAATCTTCCAGTCACCCTGCTTCTCGGTGCTAAAGCCGAGCTCCCTCGTGTCCAGGCCGAGATTGCGGCCCATGATGTTCGTCCAAGTGCCGGTCTTGTCGTCGCGCTTGATGAAGTCGAAATCAAGTAGCAGGTAGCCGTTATCTTCCCGCATACCGTTGTACTGGCCCCAGATCGAACGGTCCTTCGAGTCGCCGCTCACCGCGGCGGCGCCTACGCCAATCGAACTCTCGGGCTTGGTCAGCTTCGCGAAGTCTTCGTCGTCCGCCCGTGCTGCGCCGGCAAACGCCAGCGCAAAAAGGGCGAGCGCCCCCGTGCCGAAGACGGCGTGCTTGCTGTAGGTACCCATGATGAGTCTCCCGGTCTCAGCGCAGATTGAATTGCGGGGTCGGTTCAGTGGCAGTCGGGTTGTTGCTGCCGTGCACCTCGGTGTGACAATTCAGGCAACCCCGTGCCATCGTGATATTGATTGCGTTTTTCCCCGTCGTCGTCGCCGTGTTTGGAACGAGCTGCTGGCCGAGCAGTTGTGGAACGTTCGGGCCATGAGGTGTGTGGCACTGGTGGCACAGGAACGGCGGTCGCACCTTAAGCATATTTTCGGTCGTCGTACCGTGCGGGTTGTGGCACAACGTGCAGTCCTCGCTCACCGGCTCGTGCGTGTGCACGAATGGACCGCGCTTCTCCGCGTGGCAGGTGTAGCAGACCTCGTTCACGCTGTCGCGCTTCATGAGCTTCGGTCCGACCGAGCCGTGCGGGTTGTGGCAGTCCGAGCAGCCCATCTTGCCTTCCGGAATCGGGTGGTGCGACGGCCGGTCGATCTGCGCGCGCTGTTCCTTGTGGCAGGTGAAGCACACTTCCGGCTGGGTCACCTTGTCGCGCACGGCGTCGTGCGCGGTGTGGATGCGGTGGCACGAGGTGCAGGCGACGTCGCGCGTCTGGTGGGTGCTTCCCATCCAGTGGTAGCGCGACACGTCCCGGTCGTGGCAGGCGAGGCACGCGCCGTTGCGCGCGTCGACCGGCGTCGGGGAGGACTTGCGGAACATGCGGTCGGGCAGCGGCCGGTCGGCCTTGCCGCCCGGGTTTTCGACGTGCGCGGTGCTTTCGCCGTGGCAATCGGTGCAGGTCGGAGTGCGCGCATCGGCCTGGGTCCCGTGCGGGGTCTTGGCGATGGCGAGCACGGGGTAATCATCGTTTTCGTCGTGGCAGCGCGTGCACTTGGCGTCGCCACGCAACACCAGATCCTTGTGCTCTGGCTTGTCGGACGTCTGCGCCAGGCCCGGCAAGGCAACCGCCAAGCCGAGCGCCAGGGCGACCCCTTGCAACGCGCTGATGATCCGTATTCTCGACGGTTTCATCGAACTACCCCCCTTGTTGAGCTTTCCAATTCGCTAAAGCATCAGTCGACTCGCCACGTCAGCTTTCCGATCCCGAGCTGCTTCTTCAGCTCCTGCGGCCCGGGGCCCTTCGGTTCGTCGTGCGCGATCGCGTAGTGGCACTCGATGCAGGTCATGCCCTCGCGCTCGGCCTTGGCGTGCGCGTTCTTGGCCTTGTCGCCCATTTTGTCCGGGTCGAAAGATTCGACCTTGTGGCAGTTGCGGCACTCGAGCGAATTGGTGGTGAGCATGCGCGTCCATACCTTCTTCGCAAGCTCGGGGCGCAGCGCGCGGAATTTTTCCTTCGTGTCGATGACGCCGGTGAGCTTTCCCCAGATCTCGAACGTCGCCTGCATCTTGCGCAGGATCAGCGGCCCGGGCTCGTGCGGCACGTGGCAGTCCGAGCAGGTCACCCGCACTCCCACCCGGTTCGTGTCATGGATGGTGCCCTGGTACTCCTTGAACACGTTGTCGCGCATCTCGTGGCACGAGGTGCAGAACTTGAGCGTGCTGGTCCAGGCGAGGCCGGTGGCGCCGCCGATGGCCACGATCGTGATACCGGCGAAGGCGATCGCGCCCGCGATCGCCACGCGCAGCGCGATTTTTCCCGGCGACTTGCTGTCTCCCCGGATCGCTTCCCATATTTTTCTTATGACCACGGGACGCTCCCTTCCCAGCTTATTGCGCCAGGATGAACTGGATGACGTTCTTGATCTCGGCGTCGTCCTTGGTCTTGAGCGACGCGTGCTCCTCTTCCTTGCCCTCGACCTTTACCTTCGGATGCGTGGTGAGGTGCGTGTAGAGCTCCTTCTCGGCGTCCGCCTTCCCCTTCATCTTCTTCGCGATCTCCTGGTATGACGGAGCGTCCTTCTTCTTGTCGATCGCGTGGCACTTGAAACAGTTGCTCTTCTTCATGAGCGACTTGGCCGCGTCCTCGTCGAACGCCCGGGCCGACGTGGCCCCGAGCCAGCAAGACATCACCAAACCTGCAAGCAGCACGTGCTTCAAGCGCATGACGTTCCTCGTGCGAGAAAAAGGGATGGGGGAAACCTGGTTTGCTGCGGTGCGGATAAGCGCAGGGCCGGGCGTTCATGCCCGGGCCGTGCGCAGTGTGCAGTGCTGTGTTTCAAGCCGCCTCCCGCCGCTTGCGTCCCCGCCAGTTAGTCTTCGTATTCGACGGGAACCTGCAAACCGAATGTAAGGTGCAGTATCGGGGGCCGCTTTGATTTGTGTCAAACGGTCGTTTAGATCGATGGCGATGGGCGGGATATGTGTCGCGGGCGCAACACACCGGATTTGATCTGCATCACAACGCGGGGCGTGAGAGAAGCGATCATTGCTGCATTGCGAAACCGGAATCTCAAAGCCGCCATGGCAGCCAAACAGTGCATCGCGATCGAGGACTTCCTTGGGAGGGTGCCGCTGTTCGCCGGCCTTGCGCGGGACGAGCTGGCGCGCCTGGCCAACGGGGCCACGCAGCTCGAAGCGCCACGCGGGGCGTTCGTGTTCCGGCGCGGCGAGCCCTGGACCGGCCTGCACGTGGTGATCTGCGGCCAGGTCAAGCTTTCGCTGCACTCCCGGAATGGCGCGGAGAAGGTATTCGAGCTGATCGGGCCCGGGCACAGTCTCAGCAGCTCCGGACTGTTTCTCGACCGGCCGCACCGCGCGAGTGCCGAGGCGCTGCTACCGACCAAGCTGGTGCACGTCCCGAAGGCGCGGGTGCTCGCCGAACTCGAGCACCACGTCGGATTTGCGCATCGCATCATCGCCGACCTGAGCCGGCGGCTCGACCATTTCCTGTCCGACCTGGAGAGCGTCACCCTGCGCTCCGGTACCGAGCGGGTGGTCGGCTATCTCCTGACAAATGTACAGGTATGTCCGCGCGACGGCGCCGCGGTGACCCTGCCCGCAGCCAAAGGGATCATCGCCTCGCGCCTGAGCCTCACCCAGGAGCACTTCTCGCGCATCCTGCACGATCTGGCGGCCGCAGGGTTGATCGGCGTCGACGGGCGCGACATCCGCATTCCCGACCTCGAGCGCCTGCGCGCCCGCGCAGCTTGAACTAGCCGAAGCGCCCGGTGATGTAGTCCTCGGTCTGCTTCATCTTCGGCTTGATGAAGATCGTGTCGGTGACGTCGAACTCGATCAGCTCGCCGAGGTACATGTAAGCGGTGAAATCCGAGACGCGCGCGGCCTGCTGCATGTTGTGCGTGACGATGACGATGGTGAATTCCCGCTTCAGCTCGTCGACCAGCTCCTCGATCTTCGCGGTCGAAATCGGGTCGAGCGCAGAGGTCGGCTCGTCCAGAAGGAGGATCTGCGGTTTCACCGCGATACCGCGCGCGATGCACAGGCGCTGCTGCTGGCCGCCTGAGAGGCTATCGCCACTTTGCGGCAGGATGTCCTTCACCTCGTCCCACAGCGCGGCCTTACGCAGCGCCCACTCCACGCGCTCGTCCATCTCGCGCTTGTTCAGGTGCTCGAACAGGCGCACGCCGAACGCGATGTTGTCGTGGATCGACATCGGGAACGGCGTCGGCTTCTGGAACACCATGCCGATCTTGGCGCGGATCAGCGACACGTCGCGCTTCGTAGTGAGCAGGTTCTCCCCGTCCATGATCACTTCGCCCTCGGCGCGCTGCTCCGGGTAGAGCGAGTACATGCGGTTGAACACGCGCAACAGCGTGGACTTGCCGCAGCCGGAGGGCCCGATGAACGCCGTCACGCGCTGCTCAGGTATGTCCATGCTGACGGACTTCAGCGCGTGATAGCTGCCGTAGTAGAAATCGAGGTTGCGCACCTGCAGTTTCACTCGATGCTCGACGGCGGGCTCGGCGCGCGCCGTGACCTCGGGTCTCGGGACCTGTCGCATTGCGGTGTCGCTGGCTTCCATGTGCGCTCTTTCCCTATCGAGTCTTCTTGAACATGACGCGCGCGACGATGTTTAGGAACAGCACCGCGAGCGTGATGAGCGTCGCGCCACCCCAGGCGAGCCGCTGCCAGTCCTGGTACGGGCTCATGGCGAACTGGAATATCACCACCGGCAGGTTCGACACCGGTGCGTTCATGTTGAGCGACCAGAACTGGTTGTTCAGCGAGGTGAACAGCAGCGGCGCCGTTTCGCCGCTGATGCGCGCCACGGCGAGCAAAATGCCGGTGAGGATACCGGAGCGTGCCGCTCGGTATGTCACTTGCAGGATCATCTTCCACGTCGGGCAGCCGAGCGCCACAGCCGCCTCGCGCAGGCTGCTCGCCACGAGCTTGAGCATGTCGTCGGTCGTGCGCACCACTACAGGGATCACCAGCAGCCCAAGCGCCATGCTTCCCGCCCAGCCGGAGAAGTGACCGACACGCGCAACGTAGACCGAGTAGACGAAAAGGCCGATCACGATGGATGGAGCCGAAAGCAGCACGTCGTTCAGAAAGCGCGTTGCCGATGCGAGCCAACCGCGCCGGCCGTACTCCGCCAGGTAGGTGCCGGCCAGCACGCCAACGGGCGTGCCGATCAAGGTGCCAACGACGACCATCAGCAGGCTGCCTGCGATAGCATTGGCCAGCCCGCCGTCCGAACCGGGCGGCGGCGTCATCTGGTAGTACAGGCCCGCCCTGAGAAGCGCCGCGCCCCCCTCGAAGAGCAGCGTCGTCAGGATCCAGGCGAGCCAGAACAGCCCGAAGACGAGGGCGACGGCCGACACCGAAAGCATCACTAGATTGACGAGCTTGCGCCGGCGGTAGACCGGATTCGAGGCGTCGATCTCGCTCATCGCCGCGTCTCAGGCACGCGCGCCCTCCTGCCGGGACAGGCGCAGCAGCAACAGCTTGGAAAGGGCAAGCACGATGGTCGTGATAACGAACAAGATCAGGCCGAGCTCGAACAACGCCGAGAGGTAGACGTTGCCCACGGCCTCGGTGAACTCGTTGGCGAGCGCGGACGCGATGCTATTTCCGGGCGCCATGAGCGACGCCGAAAGCTCGTGCGCGTTGCCGATGACGAACGTCACCGCCATGGTCTCCCCGAGCGCCCGCCCGAGTCCCAGCATGATGCCCCCCACCACGCCGACCTTGGTGTAGGGGAGCACCACCCGGAACACCACCTCCCAGGTCGTCGCTCCCAGGCCGTAGGCAGACTCCTTCAGCATCGGCGGCACCAGCTCGAACACGTCGCGCATCACCGCGGTGATGAACGGGATGACCATGATCGACAGGATGAGGCCCGCGGTCATCATGCCGATGCCGAGCGGTGGACCCTCGAACAGCTTTCCAAGAATCGGGACGTTTCCGAACAGATCGATCAGGATCGGCTGTACGTTCGACTGCACGATCGGCGAGAGCACGAACAGGCCCCACATGCCATAGATGATCGACGGGATCGCCGCAAGCAGCTCGATCGCGGTCCCCAGCGGGCGCTTCAGCCATCGCGGCGACAGCTCGGTCAGAAAGAGCGCGATGCCGAAGCTCACCGGGATGCCGATCAGCATGGCGATCAACGAGGTGATCAGCGTCCCATAGATCGGCACCAACGCGCCGAAGGACTCGCGCACCGGGTCCCATTCCTTGCGCCAGACGAAGCTCAGGCCGTATTTCTCGAGCGTCACGGTGCTGCCCAGCACGAGCGACACAAGGATCGCGGCCAGGAGGCTGAACACCAGGATCGCGAAGCCCCGGGTCAACCATTCGAACGCGGCGTCCAGCCACGCCGACGACCGGGTGCGCGGCGGAAGCGAGCCGTCTTCGCTGACGGCGACGTTGATCTGGTTATCTACGCCGTGTAAGGACACGGGGACGGCGCTCATGGAGGAGTCCCGCGCATTCTAGTTGAAACCCGCTGCCTCAATGAAAAGGGGCGGCACAGGACCGCCCCTTTCCCCTTGCCCGCTGTAGCAGGCCACCACCGGATCAATAGACCGCCTTGCCCGACGTGTCCTTGATCTGCTTCCAGTTGGTTTCGATCAGCGACACGACCGAATTCGGCATCGGCACGTAGTCGAGCGCGGCCGCCATATCGTCGCCGCTGGCGTAGGCCCACTTGAAGAACTTGAGCACCTCCGCCGCGCGCTCCGGCTTGTCCTGAACCTTATGCATCAGGATGAACGTCGCGCCGGCGATCGGCCAGGCGCTCTTGCCGGGAGCATCCGTGAGGATGATGTACATCCCCGGCGCGGTCGACCAGTTGGCGCCAGCGGCCGCAGCCTGGAATGCTTCGCTGCTTGGCGGCACGAAGCTGCCGTCGCGGTTTTTGACCAGGCCGTAGGCCATCTTGTTCTGCAGCACGTACGCATATTCCACGTAGCCGATTGCGCCGTCGATGCGCTGCACGTAGGAGGCCACGCCCTCGTTGCCTTTGCCGCCGACACCCGTGGGCCAGGCGACCGACGTGCCGTCGCCCACTTTCTCTTTCCACTCGGGGCTGACCTTGGAGAGATAGTTCGTCCAGATGAACGTCGTCCCGGAGCCGTCCGAGCGGTGCACTACGCTAATCGCCTGGTTCGGCAAAGGCATTCCCGGATTGAGCGCGGCAAGCGCCGGATCATTCCACTTCTTGATCCTGCCGAGGTAGATATCTGCCAGCACCGTCCCGGAGAATTTGAGCTGTCCCGGCTTGAACCCCTTCAGGTTGTAGACCGGCACGTCGCCGCCGATGACGGTCGGAAACTGCAACAGTCCTTCCTTCTCGAGCACTTCGGGCTTGAGGGGCATGTCGGAGGCGCCGAAATCGACCGTCTTGGCGGAAATCTGCTTGATCCCGCCACCCGAGCCGATCGACTGATAGTTCATTCCGATGCCGGTCGACTTCTTGTAGGAGTCGGCCCACTTGGCGTAGATGGGATAGGGGAAGGTCGCACCCGCACCGGTAATGTCTGCAGCCGACGCGGCCACCGGCACGGCGAGCGCCGCGGCGGTTGCCGTAATCACAGATAACTCCCTGAACTTCTTGAGGAACATCCTAGACTCCGTCGCGTGGATTTACTTGCGAAGCGCAGTCTATTGCGCGGATGTTACGGCCTCATGACAAACGCGCTTAGCTGGAGCCCGCGCAGCGCCGCACTGCCTCGGCGAGCGACTGCGCGGTTGACTCGATCGCGCTGCGCGGCTCGCCCTCAACCATAACGCGCAGCACCGGCTCGGTGCCCGAGGGCCTGAGCAGCACGCGGCCGCGCCCGTCGAGCAGCCGTTCGCCCTGCGTCAGCGCCTGCGCAATCGCCTCGTGCGCGCGCCAGTCGAATCCGCTCGGCACCGCGACGTTTACCAGCACCTGCGGATACATGACCAGATCCGCGGTCAGCTCGGCGAGCGAACGGGTGCCGTCGCGCATCGCAGCGAGCACCTGCAGCGCCGATACGATGCCGTCGCCGGTCGTATGCCGGTCCAGGCAGATGATATGGCCGGAGTTCTCGCCGCCGTAGAGCCAGCCCCGCTCGCGCAGCAGCTCCAGCACGTAGCGGTCGCCTACGCTGGCGCGCGCAAAGGGAATTCCCGCGCGCTCGAGCGCCTGCTCGAGCGCAAGGTTGGTCATCAGGGTTCCGGCCACGCCCGCGACGCGCTCCTTGGTCGCGCGGTGTCGCACGATGGCGTACAGCAACTGGTCGCCGTCGTAGAGCACCCCCGCCGAGTCGGCCATCACGAGCCTGTCGCCGTCGCCGTCCAGCGCGATGCCGAGGTGCGCCCCGCGGCGCCTGACCTCCTCGCGCAGCCGCTCGGGCGCGGTGGCTCCACAGCCTTCGTTTATGTTGAAGCCGTCGGGCTCGGCGCCGATCGCGAATACCTCTGCGCCCAGCTCGTGGAAAACGTGCGGCGCCACGCCGTAGGCCGCACCGTGCGCGCAGTCGACGACCAGTCGGACACCCTTGAGATCGAGCTCGTTCGGAAAGGTCGACTTGCAGAATTCGATGTAGCGGCCGGCCGCATCGTCCACGCGCCGCGCGCGCCCGAGCTTCGCTGCCGCGTTGCATCCCATCGGAGCATCCAGCGCGCGCTCGATCTGATTCTCTACCGCGTCCGGCAACTTGTAACCGTCGCCGGAAAAGAACTTGATGCCGTTGTCCGGGTAAGGGTTGTGCGAGGCGCTGATGACCACCCCAGCGCTTAGGCGCAGCGCGCGCGTCAGGTACGCCACTCCGGGGGTCGGCAGCGGCCCGCAAAGCAACACGTCCACGCCCGCGGCGGAGAATCCCGCCTCGAGCGCGGCCTCGATCATGTATCCCGATATGCGCGTGTCCTTTCCGATCAGGACCGCAGGGCGCTCGCCGTGCGCCGCCTGCCCGCTCGCGGCGAGCACGCCGCCCGCGGCATAGCCCAGGCGCAGGACGAAATCGGCCGTCATCGGCGAGCTGCCGACCGTGCCGCGGACGCCATCGGTGCCGAAGTGTTTGCGGCTCATGCTTTGCGCCAGGCCTCCCAGACCAGAACCAAGTCGCGCGTTTCCTTCACGTCGTGTACGCGCAGTATTTTCGCTCCGCCGTGCAAAGCGAGCAAAGCCGCCGCCAGGCTTCCCGCCAGGCGATCCTCTACGGTGCGTCCGGTGAGCTCGCCGAGCGACGATTTGCGCGACCAGCCGACGAGCAGCGGTACCCCCAGCCGGGCGAGCTCGGGCAGCCGCTTGAGCAGCGTAAGGTTGTGCCCGAGCGCCTTGCCGAACCCGAACCCCGGATCGGCGACGATTCGGTCGGCGGCGATGCCCGCGGCGCGCGCAGCCGCGATCCTGCCTGCGAGGTAGTCCGCGACCTCGGACACGACCTCGTCATAGCGTGGATCGCGCTGCATGGTTGCCGGATCACCGCGCTTGTGCATCAGGCACACGGCGCAGTCGGTATCCGCCACCGCCTCGAGCGCGCCGGGCGCCGACAGCGCCTCGACGTCGTTGATCATCGACGCCCCATGCGCCAGCGTCGCGCGCATCACGCCCGGGCGGCGCGTATCGATGGAAATCGGCAGAGGTGCATCCGCGAGCGCTTCCAGTACCGGAATGACCCGGTCTAGCTCCTCGTCCTCACTTACGGGTCGCGCCCCTGGACGGGTGGATTCCCCGCCAAGGTCGAGCAGGTCAGCGCCCTCGTCGACCAGTCGGCGCGCGTGCGCGATGGCTGCGGCACGATCCAGGAACTTCCCGCCGTCGGAGAAAGAGTCCGGGGTGATGTTGACGACCCCCATCACCAAGGGGCGCTCGAGCGGCAGCGCGTACCTGCCGCAGCGCAGCATCGAGCGATCAGGCGCTTGGAGCGGGCGCGGTGGCGCCGCGCGCGCCGCCATCGTTTGCGGCGCCGGAGGAGCCTTGCGCAGGCGGCGTGACCTTCGGCGGACGCGGCGGCTTGCCGGCCATGATGTCGTTTAGCTGGTCCGCGTCGAGGGTTTCCCACTCGAGCAGCGCCTTGGCCATCGCCTCGACCTTGTCGCGGTTTTCCTCGAGCAGCTTGCGCGCCAGCTGGTACTGGGTGTCGATGATGCGGCGAATTTCGGCGTCCACCTTCTGCATGGTCGCTTCGGAAACGTTCTTGTGCGTGGTGATCGAGCGTCCGAGGAAAATCTCGCCCTCGTTCTCACCGTACACCATGGTGCCCAGCTCGTCGGACATGCCCCACTGCGTGACCATGCGCCGCGCCAGCTCGGTTGCGCGCTCGAAATCGTTCGCTGCGCCGGTGGTCATCTGGCTCATGAACAGCTCCTCGGCGATTCGGCCGCCGAACAGCACGCAGATCATGTTGTAAAGGCGTTCGCGGTCCTGGCTGTATCGATCCTGCTCCGGCAGCTGCATCGTCACACCGAGCGCGCGTCCTCGCGGGATGATCGTCACCTTGTGCACCGGGTCGGTCTTCGGCAGAAGCTTCGCCACCACGGCGTGCCCCGATTCGTGGTACGCAGTATTGCGCCGCTCTTCCTCCGGCATCACCATCGAGCGTCGCTCCGCCCCCATGATGATCTTGTCTTTGGCGCGCTCGAAGTCTTCCATGTCGACCAGGCGCTTGCTCTTGCGCGCCGCGAACAGAGCAGCCTCGTTCACCAGGTTGGCGAGGTCCGCACCGGAGAAGCCTGGCGTGCCGCGCGCGATGATATCCGCCCTGACGTCGGGAGCGAGCGGGACCTTGCGCATGTGCACCTTGAGAATTTCCTCCCGGCCGCGGATGTCGGGGAGCGGCACCACCACCTGGCGGTCGAAGCGCCCGGGCCTGAGCAGCGCCGGGTCGAGCACGTCGGGGCGGTTGGTGGCGGCGATGACGATCACGCCCATGGTGGCCTCGAATCCGTCCATCTCCACCAGCAGCTGGTTCAGCGTCTGCTCGCGCTCGTCGTTGCCGCCGCCGAGGCCCGCGCCACGCTGGCGGCCAACGGCATCGATCTCGTCGATGAACACGATGCAGGGCGCGTGCTTCTTCGCCTGCTCGAACATGTCGCGCACGCGCGCGGCGCCCACGCCGACGAACATCTCGACGAAGTCGGAACCGGAGATGGAGAAGAACGGCACCTTCGCCTCGCCCGCGATGGCGCGCGCGAGCAGCGTCTTGCCGGTCCCGGGCGAGCCAACCATCAGCACTCCGCGCGGGATGCGGCCGCCCAGCTTCTGGAACTTGGAAGGGTCTCGCAGGAAATCGACCAGCTCGGCGACATCCTCCTTCGCCTCTTCGCAGCCCGCCACATCGGCGAACGTGACGGTGTTGGTCGACTCATCCATCATGCGCGCGCGCGACTTGCCGAACGAGAAGGCTCCGCCCCGGCCGCCGCCCTGCATCTGGCGCATGAAGAAGATCCACACGCCGATCAGGAGCAGCATCGGGAACCACGACACGAAGATGTTCATGAGGAGCGAGGGCTCTTCTTCCGGCTTGGCTTCGATCTTGACGCCGTACTTGAGCAGGTCCGACACCAGCCAGATGTCGCCCGGCGAATAGCTCACTACCCGCTTGCCGTCGGTGGTGGTCGCCTTAAGTTGCCGGCCCTCGATGGTCACCTTGGCGATGCGGCCGGTCTTGACCTCGTCCAGAAACTGCGAGTACTCCATCGGCTGCTGGGCGACCTGGCGCGTGCTGAACTGGTTGAACACAGTCATCAGCACCAGCCCGATCACGAGCCAGATGACGAGGTTCTTAAGCATATTGTTCAAGGACTTGCTCCTTCGCGCGATGCGCGTAACGTCATGCGGATTCTAGCCCCCTTTGCGCACAGCAAAAAGGGCACTCTGCCGCCTCAGCGCGGCTTCGGGCCGCGCGCCACCAGGTAGGTTTCCCGCGATTCTCCGCGCGATGCACCAGGCTTACGCACCGAAACCGACCGAAATGCCCCTTTCAGGGTGGCGAGAATTCCCTCAAACGCCTCACCCTGAAATGCCTTGACCAGCAGGACGCCGCTTGGTTTCAGAAGCTCAGCCGCCAATCCCGCAGCGAGTCCCACGAGCTCCGCCGCGCGTGCCTGGTCGACGGTTGCGATCCCCGATATGTTCGACGAGAGATCGGACAACACCACGTCTACCGGCCCGCCCAGCTCAGCGCGCAACGCTTCACGCACCCCGGCGTCGCGCACGTCGCCGCGCAGCGTCTTAATTCCCGATATGGGGGCTAGTTCAAGCAGGTCAATGGCGACCACGCGGCCCGTAGGGCCGACTTTCGCCGCCGCCACCTGCGACCAGCCGCCCGGAGCCGCGCCGAGGTCCAGCACGCGCGCGCCCGGATGCAGCAGCTTCTCGCGGGCGTCGATTTCGAGCAGCTTGAAGGCGGCGCGCGAGCGGTAGCCCTGCGCACGCGCCTGCCTGACGTAACCGTCGGTCACGTGGCGCCGCAGCCACTGCTTGCTGGACTTGCTCACCGCTACGTCGCTACAGGTAGCGGACGTCGAGGATCTCGTAGCGCTTCACTCCGCCCGGCGTCTGCACCTCGACCTGGTCCCCCGCGTACTTCCCGATCAGCGCGCGTGCGATCGGCGAGCTGATCGATACGCGGCCGTCCTTGATGTCAGCCTCATCCTCGCCGACGATCTGGTAGGTCACCGTCTCGCCGCGCTCCTCCTGCAAGTCGACCGTTGCGCCGAACACGCAGCGCCCGTCCGCATCGACCAGCTTCGGCTCGATGACTTGCGCGTTAGCGAGCTTCGCCTCGATCTCCGAGATGCGCCCCTCGATGAATCCCTGGCGCTCCCGCGCCGCGTCGTACTCGGCGTTCTCCGACAGATCGCCGTGCGAGCGCGCCTCCGCGATCGCGTTGATCACGGCCGGGCGCTCCACCGTCTTCAGTCGCTGCAGCTCGGCGCGCAGCAGCTCGGCCCCACGGGAAGTGATGGGTGTCTTCGCCATTTGAGTCAGATCCTACGACGCAAGCTCTTCCGTGAGGCGCAGTTTCGCATGTAGATCCTGCAGCCGGTAGGGCTCGAGCTGCGCGAGATGCTTCATGCCTTCGCAGGCGGCACGGGCGCCTGCCAGGGTGGTGTAGTACGTAACGCGGCGCGCGAGCGCAGTGGTGCGGATCGAGCGCGAGTCCGAGATCGCGGTGCGCGTCGCCTCGACGGTATTGACGATGAAGCTGATCTCGCCGTTCTTGATCATGTCGACCACGTGCGGACGGCCCTCGGCGACCTTGTTCACCGGGGTCACCGGCACGCCGTGCTTGGCCAGCACGGCCGCCGTGCCGCGCGTGGCGAGGATCGAGAAGCCGAGCTGCACCAAGTCGTGCGCGACCTGCACCGCGCCGGCTTTGTCGCCTTCGCGCACGCTGATGAAGGCGCGCCCGCCGCGCGGCAGCTTGACTCCGGCCGCGAGCTGCGACTTGACGAATGCCTCGCCGAAGCTCGCGCCCACCCCCATCACCTCGCCGGTGGATTTCATCTCCGGACCGAGGATCGTGTCGACGCCGGGGAACTTCGCGAACGGAAACACCGCCTCCTTGACCGAGAAATAGGGCGGCCTGACCGGCCTGGTGACGCCCTGACGCGCCAGGCTGATGCCGACCATGCAGCGCGCAGCGATCTTGGCGAGCTGCAATCCCGTCGCCTTGGACACGAAGGGCACGGTGCGCGACGCGCGCGGGTTCACCTCGAGCACGTATACGACGTCGCGCTGGATGGCGAACTGCACATTCATCAGGCCGACCACGTCGAGCGCGCGCGCGAGCAGCTCGGTCTGTCGCCGCAGTTCCGCCTCTACTCCGGCCGACAGCGAATGCGGCGGCAGGCAGCAGGCCGAGTCACCCGAGTGCACGCCCGCTTCCTCGACGTGCTCCATGACGCCGCCGACAAACACCTCCTTGCCGTCGGCCACGCAATCGACGTCGACCTCGGTCGCGTCGGACAGGTAACGGTCGATCAGCACCGGCGAGTCGTTCGACACGCGCACCGCGCTTTCCATGTAGCGCTCGAGATCGGCGCGCTGGTGCACGATCTCCATGGCACGCCCGCCGAGCACGTAGCTCGGACGCACCACCACCGGGTACCCTATCTCCTCGGCGAGGCGCACAGCATCCGCGGCGGAGCGCGCAGTGCGGTTCGGCGGCTGACGCAGCTTGACGCGATCGAGAAGCTTCTGGAAGCGCTCGCGGTCCTCGGCGGCGTCGATCGAGTCGGCGGAGGTACCGACGATCGGCACGCCGGCCGCCGCCAGGTCACGCGCCAGCTTGAGCGGCGTCTGCCCGCCGTATTGCACGATGACGCCGAAGGGCTTTTCCTTGTCCACGATCTCGAGCACGTCCTCGAGCGTGAGCGGCTCGAAATACAGGCGGTCTGAGATGTCGTAGTCGGTCGAGACGGTCTCCGGGTTGCAGTTGACCATGATGGTCTCGAAGCCGTCTTCGCGCAGCGCGAGCGCCGCGTGCACGCAGCAGTAATCGAATTCGATGCCCTGTCCGATGCGGTTCGGACCGCCGCCGAGCACCATGATCTTCTTTCTGCCCGAAGGCGCAGCCTCGCACTCTTCCTCGTAGGTCGAGTACAGGTACGCCGTGGTGGTCGCGAACTCGGCAGCGCAAGTGTCGACGCGCTTGTACACGGGACGGATGCCGAACGCGTGGCGCTTGGCGCGCACCTCCGCCTCGCTGGTGTTGAACAGGTACGCCAGGCGCCGGTCGGAAAACCCCTTGCGCTTGAGCGTCCTCAGGGTATGCGCATCGATATCGGCGAGCAAGCGGTCGTCGAGCTCCATTTCGAGCTCGACGATCTCCTTGATCTGCTGCAGGAACCAGGGATCGATGCGCGTCAGGCGGTGCACTTCCTCGAGCGTGAAGCCGTTCTCGAAGGCGTCGCCCACGTACCAGATGCGCTCCGGGCCGGGCTCTCCCAGCTCGCGCTCAAGCACCTCGCGATCGGTGGTCTTCTGGTTCAGGCCGTCCACTCCGACTTCCAGGCCGCGCAGCGCCTTCTGGAACGATTCCTGGAACGTGCGGCCGATCGCCATCACCTCGCCGACCGACTTCATCTGCGTCGTGAGCCGGTCGTTCGCCTGCGGGAACTTCTCGAAGGCGAAGCGCGGCACCTTGGTCACCACGTAGTCGATCGTCGGCTCGAAGGACGCCGGTGTCGCGCCACCCGTGATTTCGTTTCTCAGCTCGTCCAGCGTGTAGCCGACGGCGAGCTTGGCGGCGACCTTGGCGATCGGAAAACCGGTGGCCTTCGACGCGAGCGCCGAGGAGCGCGACACGCGCGGATTCATCTCGATCACCAGCATGCGCCCGTCGGCCGGATTGACGGCGAACTGCACGTTCGAGCCGCCGGTATCGACGCCAATCTCGCGCAGCACTGCGATCGAGGCGTCGCGCATCAGCTGGTATTCCTTGTCGGTGAGCGTCTGCGCCGGCGCCACCGTGATCGAGTCGCCGGTGTGCACGCCCATGGGATCGAGGTTCTCGATCGAGCACACGATGATGCAGTTGTCGTGCTTGTCGCGCACCACCTCCATCTCGAACTCTTTCCAGCCGATCACCGATTCCTCGATCAGCAACTCGCGCGTGGGCGAAGCCTCCAGGCCGCGCTCGCAGATGGTGGCGAACTCTTCGCCGTTGTACGCGATGCCGCCGCCCGTACCGCCAAGCGTGAACGACGGCCGGATCACGACCGGGAAGCCGATGCCGGCCTGCACCTGCAGCGCCTCCTCCATGGAATGCGCGAGTGCCGAGCGCGGGCAAGCGAGCCCGATCCTCTGCATGGCGCGCTTGAATTTCTCGCGGTCCTCGGCCTTGTCGATCGCCTCGCGGGAGGCGCCGATCAGCTCGACGCCGAATTTCTCAAGCACCCCTTCGCGCGCCAGGTCGAGCGCGCAGTTGAGCGCCGTCTGGCCGCCCATGGTGGGCAGCAAAGCGTCCGGGCGCTCCTTCTCGATGATGCGCGCCACGACCTGCCAGGTGATCGGCTCGATATAGGTCGCGTCGGCCGTCTCGGGATCGGTCATGATCGTCGCCGGGTTCGAATTCACCAGCACCACGCGGTAGCCTTCCTCGCGCAGCGCCTTGCAGGCCTGCGCGCCCGAGTAGTCGAACTCGCAGGCCTGACCGATCACGATCGGCCCGGCGCCGATGATGAGCACGCTCTTCAGGTCAGTTCTTCTTGGCATCCCTCATGAGCGCCGCGAAGCGGTCGAATAGGTACGAAATGTCGTGCGGTCCGGGGCTCGCCTCCGGATGACCCTGGAAGCAGAACGCCGGACGGTCGGTGTAGGCGAAGCCCTGCAGCGAGCCGTCGAACAGCGATACATGGGTGACCCGCAGGTTCGAGGGCAGAGTTTCGGGATCGACCGCGAAGCCGTGATTCTGGCTGGTAATCACTACCCGCCCGGTGTCCAGGTCCTTCACCGGATGGTTGGCGCCGTGGTGGCCGAATTTCATCTTCACGGTTCTGGCGCCCGCCGCGAGCCCCATCAGCTGGTGACCGAGGCAGATGCCGAACACCGGAATGTTCCCGGTCGCGAGGAGCTCTCGTATCGCCCGAATGGCGTAGTCGCAGGGTTCCGGATCGCCGGGGCCGTTGGAGAGGAAGATGCCGTCCGGCTTGAGCGCCAGCGCTTCGGCGGCGCCCGCCCGTGCCGGTAGCACCGTGACGCGCGCCCCGCGCTCCGCAAGCATGCGAAGGATGTTGCGCTTGACGCCGTAGTCGTAGGCCACCACGTGGAAGCGCTCCTCCGCGGGCCGCCCGAATCCGGCCCCGAGGGTCCAGCCGCCCTCGCGCCACTCGTAGGGCGCCGCGGTGCTCACTTCCTTGGCGAGGTCCATGCCGGCAAGTCCGGGAAAGGCGCGCGCCGCTGCGTGCGCCCTGTCGACGTCGACCTCGCCCGCCATCAGGCAGCCGTTCTGCGCACCGCGCTCGCGCAGGATGCGGGTCAGGCGGCGCGTATCGATGTCGGCGAGCGCAACCACTCCTTTTGCCCGCAGGAATTCGGGCAGGCTGTGCGTCGCCCGCCAGTTCGAGGGCGCCGCCGGCAGGTCGCGCACGACGAGGCCCGACGCATGGACCTGGTCCGCCTCGTCGTCCTCCGGGTTAGTGCCCGTGTTGCCGATATGCGGATAGGTGAGCGTGACGATCTGGCTGCAATAGGAAGGATCGGTGAGGATCTCCTGGTAGCCGGTGATGGCGGTGTTGAACACCACCTCGCCCGCCGAGAGGCCGCGTGCGCCGATCGACCGTCCCCGAAACACGGTCCCGTCGGCGAGGACGAGGATCGCGGGTTCGAGGGCAGGCAAGACGCAAACTCCAGGGCTAGATGTGAAAAAGCGGAAGAGGCTGGCGCCCCTCCCGCTCGTTTGAGCAAGGAATTATACCGGCTTCCGCCGAACCCCGGCAACGCGCCCTAGCTCAGCCCCAGCACGTCGAACATGTCGTACAGCCCTGGCTTGCGGTCGGCGAGAAACTTGGCCGCGCGCAGCGCGCCGAGCGCGTAGGTCATGCGGCTCGAGGAGCGCACCGTCAGCTCGAGACGCTCGCCGGCGCCGGCGTACAGCACCGTGTGCTCGCCGACGATATCGCCGCCGCGGATGGCGTGAAATCCGATCGCCTTCGGAGCGCGCTCGCCGGTGTCGCCATGGCGGCCATGCACCGCGCACGTGGCCAGATCGCGGCCGAGCGCGCGCGCCACGACTTCACCAAGTTTGAGTGCGGTGCCCGACGGTGCGTCGATCTTGTGCCGGTGATGCGCCTCGACGATCTCGACGTCATAGGCGTCACCAAGTATGCGCGCCGCGATCTCGGCCAGCTTGAGCAGCACGTTTACACCGACCGCCATGTTCGGCGCCATCACTACCGGAATGGTCTTCGCTGCACTGGCGATAAGCGACTTCTGGTCCTGGGAAAAGCCAGTCGTACCGATGACCAGCGATTTGCGCAGCCGGGCGCAAGCCTCGAGATGCGCGAGCGTGCCCTCGGGTCGCGTGAAATCGATCAGCACGTCCGCGTCAGCGAGCGCCTCGGCCTGATCGGCGCGCAACCTGAGGTCGCAAGCCAACCCAGCCAGCTCGCCAACCTGACGCCCGAGCGCAGGATGGCCGACCGGCTCGAGCGCCGCCGCGAGCGTGAGTTGCGGGTCGCGCAGCACGGCTTCGAGCAGGGTGCGCCCCATGCGGCCGGCAGCGCCTGCGATCGCAATCCTCACTTGCCGTCCTTTTCAGTCGACGCCTTATCCGCGGATGCGACGACATCTTTGTCGATCTGCACGAGCTTCCCGTCCTTGAAGTACACGGTGAGTCTGCGCTCCTCGACGCGGTTGCTGTTCTGCGGTTTGAGGTAGTAGACGTAGTCCCAGCGGTCGGCGTGGAAGATGTCGGTAACAAGCGGGGTGCCGAGGACGAAGCGCACCTGCTCCTTGCTCATGCCCAGCTTGAGGTCGGTGACCTTCTCCGCAGGAACATAATTTCCCTGCTGGATCTCGATGCGGTAGGCGCCGATCGCGTGATACAGGCTGCCGCAACCCGACAGCGCGAGCAGCGCGGTGGCGGTCAGCGCGCGAAGGGAGAACGGCACGAGGACGTAATTCTCAAGGGAAGAGAAAGCCTATATGATAAACGATCGAATCCCCGATCACCGGTGCGTTCCATGACCACCGCGCAGAGCCTGAAGGACATCGGCCTCAAGGCGACTCTCCCGCGACGCAAGATCCTCGAACTGTTCGAGACCAGCAAGGACGTGCGCCACCTGTCGGCGGAGGACGTCTACCGCAAGCTTATCGCCGAGGGGATCGATGTCGGCCTGGCGACCGTGTACCGGGTGCTCACGCAATTCGAGCAGGCGGGACTGCTTTCGCGCCAGCATTTCGAGACGGGGAAGGCAGTGTTCGAGCTCAACCAGGGCGGGCACCACGACCACCTCGTCTGTCTGCAGTGCGGCCGGGTCGAGGAGTTCTTCGATGCCGAGATCGAGAAGCGCCAGACCGAGGTGACGCGCCGCCGCGGCTTCCAGCTGCGCGGCCATTCGCTGGCGCTTTACGCGGACTGCACCAAGCCCAATTGCGAGTATCGCGCCGCAGCGCGCGACATGGAGCGCCCGCCCGACGATCAGTCCGGCTGAGCTAGCGCCCGAGCAGCTCGGCCGCGTGCTTGCGCGTAGTCGACGTGATCTGTGTCCCGCCGAGCATGCGCGCCAGCTCCTCGATGCGCGCCGCGCGGTCCAGGCGCGCGACGCCTACCGACAGCTTGCCGCGCGCGCCTTGCTTGGAGACGGACCACTGGGCATCGCCTTGCGCCGCAACCTGAGGCAGGTGCGTGACGCAAAGCACCTGGCGGCTGCGGCCCAGACGCTTGAGGGAGCGGCCGACCGTCTCCGCCACCGCGCCCCCTATTCCGGAATCGATCTCGTCGAACACCAGCGTGCCCACGGGCGATGCCTTGCTCGCCACCAGCTGGATGGCCAGGCTGATGCGCGACAGCTCGCCGCCGGAAGCCACCTTCGCGAGCGGACGAAGAGGCAGGCTCGGATGCGAGGCGACCTCGAAGCTAACTTCCTCCGCACCGGCGGCCGAGGGCGCTTCGAGCGCCCTGAGCTGAACCGCGAAGCGCCCGCCACCCATCGCCAGCTGCTGCATGCCCTCGCTGACCGACTCGGACAACGCCTGCGCGGCAGTCTTGCGGCGTGCCGAGAGCTTCTCCGCGGCTGCGACGTAGCGCTCGCCGGCCGCCTTGACCTCGCGCCGCAGCGCCTCCGGGTCGATCGCCAGCTCCAGTTCCGCTAGTCGCGCTACCAGCTCT
Organism: uncultured Pseudomonadota bacterium; assembly: GCA_963739205.1. Taxonomy (GTDB): domain Bacteria; phylum Pseudomonadota; class Gammaproteobacteria; order Burkholderiales; family SG8-39; genus DAHVFK01. Next base: position 830,966 of record CAVTZJ010000005.1, read on the forward strand.
TCGGACAGTCGCGCCAGCTCCGGCGGGCGCACGCGGTATTTGCGCGCCGCCGCGTGCAGCGCCTCCACACGCGCTTCGACCGCGCGCAGCGCATCCGGGTCGAGCTCGACACGCGAGGCGTAGTGGCGCAGCTCGCGCACCGCTTCGCCCGCCTGCGCTTCCGCGGATTCGAGCAGCTCGGCGATCGGCGCGAGCCGCGCATCGTGTCCGGATAGGGCGCGCAGCCGCGCGGCGACCGCGGCGAGTTGCGGCAGGCTGGCGCCTTCGGCCTCCGACAGCGCCTCGAGCGCCGACTCTGCACCCGCCAGCAGGCTCGAGCCATGAGCCAGGCGCGTGTGCTCGGCGGCGAGCGACTCCCACTCGCCCTCGCGCAGGGCAAGCTTCTTCAGTTCGGCGACCTGTTCTTCCAGTGCGCCGCGCTCGGCGGCGCGTTGCGCGAACTGCTCCTCGGCCTGCGCAGCGAGCGCCTCCAGGCGCTTCCAGGCGCGAAACGTCTCCTGCGTCGCCCGCGCCAGGTCCTGCGCGCCGGCGTGCGCGTCCAGCAAATCGCGCTGCGCCGGGATGCGCAGCAACGACTGGTGTTCGTGTTGGCCGTGAATGTCGACCAGCCAGGCCCCTGCCTCGGCGAGCTGGGTCAGCGTCGCGGCCCGGCCGTTGATGAAGCAGCGGGAGCGCCCGTTGCGGTCCAGCGTGCGCCGCAGCAGGAGCACCCCTGCATCGCCGGCGAGCTCGTGCTCGTCAAGCCAGGCGGCGAGCGGAGCTCCCGGCTCGAACTCGAATTCCGCCGCCAGCTCCGCGCGCTCCGCCCCCGCGCGCACCATCGCCGAGTCGGCGCGTCCGCCAACCAGCAGCTCGATCGCGTCGACGAGGATCGACTTGCCTGCCCCGGTCTCGCCAGTGAGCGCCGAGAATCCGGCGCCCAACTCCAGCTCGGCCCGCTCGACGATCACGAAGTCACGTACGCTGAGAGCCCGCAGCATGAATGCGTTTACTCGCCCTCGGTCTCGGCGCGCTCCCCCGGCCGGCCGACCGCCTCGCTCCAGCGCAGCTTCTCGCGCAACATGACGAAGTAGCTGTAGCCCGGCGGATGCACGAAGCGCACCGCGTCGGCCGAGCGGCGCAGTACCAGGCGATCGCCCTGCGCCATGTCGGCCAGCGCATAGCCGTCGAAATGCGCGCGCGCGTCGAGCGCGCGCACCAGCACGATCTCGATCACGCTGCGGTCGAGCACGCTCACCGGGCGCGCCGAAAGCGTATGCGGATTGAGCGGCACCAGAGCGAGTGCGGGCACCGCGGGATGAAGGATCGGACCCTGCGCCGACAGCGCGTAGGCGGTGGAGCCGGTCGCGGTGGCCACGATCACGCCGTCCGCGCGCAAGGTGTACACGTATTCGCCGTCGACATGAAGCTCGAACTCGATCAGCCTGCCCTGCGAGCCTTTGCCGACCACCGCTTCGTTAAGCGCCTGGGTGCGTAGCACCTGGCGGCCGTCGCGCCGGATCTCGGCATCCAGCAACGCACGCTCCTCGAGCGTATAGCGCCCGTCCAGGATCGCGCCGACCGCATCGCGCATATCCTTGAGCGCGATGTCGGTCATGAATCCGACGCGGCCAAGGTTGATACCGGCGAGCGGCACGCCGTAACGCACCAGGTTGCGCGCTGCCGACAGCATCGTGCCGTCGCCGCCGACCACGATCGCCAGATCGGCCCCCCGGCCCAGGGCCTCGAAGTTCACCCCGCCCGCGCTGCCGAGCGCGACCGCCGTGTCCTGCTCCAGGACGATCTCGCAGCCCCGCGCGGCGAGCAGCGCGCGCAGCTCGACCAGGGACGCCGCGATTTCGCGGCTGCGCTGCTTGCCGACGAGTGCGACGCGACGGAATGCAGGGGACATGATGCCGGCGATTTAACCACAGCACACGGGCGCCGAGGAAGGATCGCGGGGCCCGGCTTGTGTAGAATGGAATCATGCTCGACAAACGTGCCCAGGTCCTGCTGAAAACGCTGGTCGAGCGTTACATCACCGAAGGCCAGCCGGTCGGTTCGCGCACGCTGTCCAGGTACTCCGGGCTGGACCTGTCGCCCGCCACGATCCGCAACGTGATGGCCGACCTCGAGGACATGGGCCTCATCACCAGCCCGCACACTTCCGCGGGACGCGTTCCTACCCCGCTCGGCTACCGCTTTTTCGTCGATACGCTGCTGGTGACCAAGCCGCTGCAAACGGTGGAAATCCACCAGCTCGAAGACCAGCTCCATCCGGACAATCCCCAGCGCGTAATCCAGGCGGCCTCGAACCTCCTTTCGCAGCTGACGCACTTCGCCGGCGTGGTGATGACGCCGCGCCGGCGCGCGATCGCATTCCGGCACATCGAGTTCCTGCGCCTGTCGGAGAAGCGCGTGCTGCTGATCGTGGTCACGCCCGAAGGGCACGTGCAGAACAGGATCCTGCTCACCGAGCGCGATTATTCGCAGTCCGAGCTGGCCGAGGCCGGCAACTACATCACCCAGAATTACGCCGGTCAGAGCTTCAAGGAGGCGCGCCAGCGCCTGCGCGACGAGTTGCGCGAGCTGCGGCAAGACATGATCCATCTCATGAACGCCGCACTCGAGGCCAGCACCGAGGCGCTAAGCGAGCAGAATGAGCCCTACGTGATCTCGGGCGAGCGCAATCTGCTCGACGTGAGCGAGCTGTCGCAGGACATGAAGCGCCTGCGCCAGCTGTTCGAGCTGTTCGAGCGGAAGACCTCGCTGCTGCACATCCTCGACGTTTCGCTGCGCGGCCAGGGCGTGCAGATCTTCATCGGCGGGGAGTCGGGCGTCACCACGCCGGACGACGTGAGCGTCGTCACCGCGCCATACCGGGTCGACGGTGAGGTGGTCGGCACCGTGGGCGTCGTCGGTCCGACGCGCATGGCCTACGACCGCGTGGTGCCGATCGTGGACGTCACCGCGAAGCTGCTTTCCAGCGCGCTCTCGCAGGGCTAGGCGCGGTGGCGGACAGGTATCGCCCCGAACCGGCGCCATCCGGCGACCGGGCGGCGCGCGACGGCGTGCTGCTCGTCAATCTCGGCACGCCTGTGGCGCCGACCGCGTCCGCGGTGCGCCGCTACCTGGCCGAGTTCCTCGCCGACCCGCGCGTGGTGGAGATTCCGCGCGCGCTGTGGCTGCCCCTGCTCTACGGCGTCGTCCTGCTGGTGCGTCCGGCAATCTCGGCACGCAAGTATGCCGAAGTGTGGACCGATGAGGGCTCGCCGCTCGCGGTGCACACCGCGCGCCAGGCCGCCCTGCTCGCAGGCACGTTCGCGGGCAGCGGGCCGACCGTGGAGCACGCGATGCGCTACGGTGCGCCGGGCATCGCGGGCGCCCTCGACCGGCTGCGTGCTCGCGGCTGCGAACGCATTCTCGTTGTGCCGCTCTACCCGCAGTATGCGGCGAGCACCACGGCGAGCACCGTGGACGCGGTCTGCGCCTGGCTCGCGGGCGTGCGCAACGTTCCGGAGTTGCGCATCGTGAAGCATTTTCACGACCATCCGGCATATGTGGCAGCGCTGGCGGCGAGCATACGCGGACACTGGGAACAGCACGGGCGGGGCGAGCGGCTGGTTGTGAGCTTCCACGGGCTGCCGCGCCGTGCCGTCATGCGCGGCGATCCGTACGAACGCCAGTGCCGCGCCACGGCTCGCCTGCTCGGCGACGCGCTCGGCCTGGACGAAGATCGATACATCGTGACGTTCCAGTCCCGCTTCGGGCGCGCCGAGTGGTTGCAGCCCTATACGGAGCCGACGCTCGTGGCGCTCGCGCGCGAGGGCGTGCGGCGTGTCGATGTCGCCTGCCCCGGCTTTGTTTCCGATTGCCTCGAGACGCTGGAGGAGATCGGAATCGGGGCGCGGCGAAGCTTCCAGGCGAACGGGGGTCAGGAGCTGCGGCTGGTGCCTTGCCTAAATGAGTCGCCCGAGTGGATAGCGGCGCTGGCGCGAATCTGCAGCGAGCAAGGTTGGCGCGGGCGCTAGCCCTCCAGCAGCGCGCGTAACGCCCGATGCAGGGATTCGCCCTCGCCCGGCGGCCGGCGCAGCAGCGCCGCCGCCCACAGCGGAAACAGCTGGCTTTCCTCCCGGTACTCGTGCTTGGCGAGCGTGCCCGACAAGATCGCGACGAACGGCTCGATTTCCCAGGCCTCGGGCGCCTGACCGGCGGGAGCCTCCGCGAAGCAGCCTTCGACCGCGTCCAGCTGGACTAGCAACTCGTCGTGTTCGCGCAGCATGATCTCCAGAGGCTCGACTGCCGGCCGCGGCCCGAGCGCAGGCGCGAGCAGCTCGTTCTCGGCGCGCGCGTGGCGTCGCAGCCCCGCCGCGAAAGTCTCGAGCAGCGGCCGGGCGCCCGCCACGTCCCCCGCGTTGAGACGGCGCAGCGCCTTCGCCAGCAGCTCGTCCAGACGGCGGTGATCGCGGCGCAGGGTATCGAGCACATCGCGCGGCGCAGCATCCTCCGCCAGGCGGACGCACGCCTCCCAGTGCCCGCCGCTGCTGCCTAGATCCCAGCGCAGAGCGTCGCGCAGCTGCAGGTTGAGACTCTCGAGCAAGAGCGTCGGATCCTCGCGCGTGATCAGCCGCAGTTCGCTGCCGGGACGCAGTTCGCGCAGCGCGCCGAGTGCCGCGAGCGCGAGCCGGCTGTCGGCTTCGCCCCGCAAATCAAGGGTTTCGCTCATGAAGGCATTTTGGCATGCGAATCGCACCGGGGCTTGAAACGACCGAACCCATCCCCAGTCTAGGGACACTACCCGCGGAGCCGTAAGGATGTCCGAACCGACCCCTCAAATGAAGTCGAACGAAACAGGCGCCGCCCAAGGCGAACCCGCCGAAGTCGTCAAACAGGCCTCGGCGGAGGCCCGGCTGGCGGAGGTGAACGCAAAGCTCGAGGAGCAGCGCGAGGCGACGCTGCGCGCGCTCGCCGAGGCCGACAATGCGCGCAAGCGCGCGCTCGCCGAGGCCGCCAGCGCCCAGAAATACGCGCTCGAGCGATTCATCGAAACGCTGCTTCCGGTTATCGACAGCCTAGAGGCCGCCCTGGGCCCCTCCGCCGGCGCGGCGGAGGCCCTGCGCAGCGGCGTCGAGCTCACCCTAAAGCAGCTGCGCGCGGCGCTGGAAAGAGTGAACGTTCAGGACATCGATCCAGCGCCCGGCGTTCGTTTCGACCCGAACCAGCACCAGGCGATGGCCGCCGTGGAGTCTGGGGGGGAGCCCAATACCGTGGTCGCCGTGCTGCAGAAGGGCTGGCGCCTGCACGAGCGCGTACTGCGGCCGGCGCTCGTCACGGTGGCCAAGCCGCGTCCGGCCAACGACGCTTGAAAGGCCGGCCGCAAACCCCATATTGAACACAGGTTTAATCGACCACCAGCAACCACCGGGACAGGGATCGAGACATGGCAAAGATCATCGGCATTGACCTCGGCACGACCAACTCGTGCGTGGCGATCATGGAGGGCGGAAAGCCCAAAGTGATCGAGAACTCGGAAGGCGCACGCACCACGCCCTCGATCGTCGGCTACACCGAAGACGGCGAAATCCTGGTGGGGGCGCCGGCCAAACGCCAGGCAGTGACCAACGCGAAGAACACACTCTTTGCAGTCAAGCGGCTGATCGGGCGCCGCTTCGAAGAGAAGGAAGTACAGAAGGACATCGGGCTCGCGCCCTTCAAGATCGTCAAGGCCGACAACGGCGACGCGTGGGTCGAGGTGCGCGGCAAGAAGATCGCGCCGCAGCAGGTGTCGGCCGAAGTGCTGCGCAAGATGAAAAAGACTGCGGAAGACTATCTGGGCGAGGAAGTCAGCGAGGCCGTGATCACGGTGCCAGCCTACTTCAACGACTCTCAGCGCCAGGCAACCAAGGACGCGGGCCGCATCGCCGGCCTCGACGTCAAGCGCATCATCAACGAGCCCACCGCTGCAGCGCTCGCCTTCGGCCTAGACAAGCAGGCGAAGAAGGACAGCAAGATCGCGGTCTACGACCTCGGCGGCGGAACGTTCGACATCTCGATCATCGAGATCGCCGACGTCGAGGGCGAAAAGCAGTTCGAAGTGCTGTCGACCAACGGCGACACGTTCCTCGGCGGCGAGGATTTCGACCAGCGCATGATCGACTACGTCGTCACCGAGTTCAAGAAGGACCAGGGCGTCGACTTGTCCAAGGATGTACTCGCGCTGCAGCGCCTGAAGGAAGCGGCCGAGAAGGCCAAGATCGAGCTTTCGTCGTCGCAGCAGACCGAGTTCAACCTGCCGTACATCACCGCCGATGCCTCCGGGCCGAAGCACTTGGCGATGAAGATCACGCGCGCCAAATTCGAGTCTCTGGTCGATGACTTGATCGAGCGCACGATCGAGCCTTGCCGAATCGCGGTCAAGGACGCCGGCGTCAAGGTATCGGAAATCGACGACGTAATCCTGGTGGGCGGAATGACGCGCATGCCCAAGGTGCAAGACAAGGTGCGCGAGTTCTTCGCCAAGGAGCCGAGGAAGGACGTGAACCCCGATGAGGCAGTGGCCGTCGGCGCGGCGATCCAGGCAGGCGTGTTGAAAGGCGACGTCAAGGACGTCCTGCTGCTCGACGTGACGCCGCTATCGCTCGGCATCGAGACTCTGGGCGGGGTGATGACCAAGCTCATAAACAAGAACACCACCGTGCCGACCAAGGCTAACCAGGTGTTCTCGACCGCAGACGACAACCAGACTGCGGTGACCATCCACGTGCTGCAGGGCGAGCGCGAAATGGCGGCGGGCAACAAGAGCCTCGGCCAGTTCAACCTGACCGACATCGCGCCGGCGCCGCGCGGCATGCCGCAGATCGAGGTCACCTTCGACATCGACGCGAACGGCATCTTGCACGTGTCGGCCAAGGACAAGGCGACCGGCAAGGAAGCCAAGATCAAGATCCAGGCGAGCTCGGGCCTGACCGAGGCCGAGATCCAGCGCATGGTGAAGGACGCGGAAGCGCACGCCGAGGAGGACAAGAAAGCGCACGAGCTGGTCAACGCGCGCAACCAGTGCGAGGCGCTGGTGCACTCCGTGCGGAAATCGCTCAAGGACTACGGCGACAAGCTGGACGCGGGCGAGAAAGATAAGATCGAGGCGGCGGCGAAGGAAGCCGAGGAAGCCATCAAGTCGGACGACAAGGCGAAGATCGACGCCAAGGCGCAGGCGCTCGCTCAGGCCGCGCAGAAGCTCGGCGAAAAGATGTATGCCGAAACGCAGGCTGCGCAGCAGCAGGCCGCCGGCGGTGCCGGGCAGGCGTCCGGTAAGAAGGCCGAAAGCGACGTCGTCGACGCCGAGTTCACCGAAGTCAAGGATAAGAAGGCCGGCTGACGCCGCAGGCAGGTAATCCGCAGCGGGCGGCGGCGCGAGCCGGCCGCCCGTTTCGCGCTTGGAAAGGGACATGGCGAAACGCGACTACTACGAAATCCTCGGCGTCAATCGCGATGCGGGCGAGGATGAAATCAAGAAGGCATACCGCAAGCTCGCCATGAAATGGCACCCGGACCGCAACCCGGGAAATCCCAAGGCCGAAGAGCATTTCAAGGAGGCCAAGGAGGCCTACGAGGTCCTGAGCGACGCGCAAAAGCGCGGCGCGTACGACCGCTACGGCCACGCCGGCATCGATCCGCACGCTGCAGGGGGCGCCGGCGCGCAGGGCTTCGGCGACATCTTCAGCGATATCTTCGGCGAGATCTTCGGCGGCCAGCGCGGCGGCCGTTCCACCGTCTACCGCGGCGCGGACCTGCGCTACAACCTCGAGATCACGCTCGAGCAGGCGGCGCACGGCTTCGAGACCAAGATCCGCATTCCCACGCTCGCCGAATGCGAAACCTGCGGCGGGAGCGGGGCGCGCAAAGGCACTCAGCCGCAGACCTGCCCCACCTGCCACGGCGCGGGCCAGGTGCGCATTTCGCAGGGACCCTTTTCGATCGCGCAGACCTGCCCGCGCTGCCACGGTAGTGGGAAGGTGATCGCCAATCCATGCCCCGACTGCAGCGGAGCGGGCCGGGTGAAGCACCAGAAGACGCTGGCGGTGAAGATTCCCGCGGGCGTCGACGAAGGCGACCGCGTGCGCTTGTCCGGCGAAGGCGAGCCGGGCGTAAACGGCGGCCCGCCGGGCGACCTCTACGTGCAAGTGCACGTCAAGCCGCACCCGGTGTTCCAACGCGAGCACGACGATCTGCACTGCGAGATGCCGGTAGCCTTCGCCACAGCCGCGCTCGGGGGCGAGATCGAGATCCCCACCCTGGACGGCTCGGCGCGCATCAAGGTGCCGGCGGAGACGCAGAGCGGCAAGATGTTCCGGCTGCGCGGCAAGGGGATAAAGGGCGTGCGCAGCCACGTGGCAGGCGACCTGCTGTGCCACGTCGTCGTCGAGACGCCGGTCAACCTGACCGAACGCCAGCGTGAGCTGCTGCGCGAGTTCGAGGCGATTAGTCAGAAGGATGCTGCGCGGCACAACCCGCGCAGCAAGACCTGGTTCGACAAGGTCAAGGCGTTCTTCGAGAGCTAGACGCCACAGTCGGCGTGCCGTCGCACTCCCCGTGCTAGACTGCCCCGCAGGGACACAGAAGCGAGAACAAGTCGATGCGACGCATGGGTGCGGCGCGCGTGTCCGTGCTTGTCGGCCTCATCCTCGCGGCGCTTAGCCTGAGCGCGTTCGCGGACGCGACACTCGAGCGTGCCAAGCAGCTGCTCGTCGAGCGCCAGCCGAAGCAAGCGTACGAAATGCTGGCGCCGCTCGAACCGCAGCGCGCCGGCGACCCCGAATTCGATTATCTGCTCGGCATCGCGGCGCTCGACTCCGGCGAAATCGAGCGTGCGATCTTCGCGCTCGAGCGCGTGCTCGCCGTGCAGCCCGACAATGCGCTGGCGCGCGCGGAGATCGCACGCGCGTACTACCTCGCGGGAGAGCGCGACACCGCGCGGCGCGAGTTCGAGAACGTCAAGCACGAAAAGATTCCCCAGAAGGCACGCGAGACCGTGGATCGCTACCTCTCGGCAATCGCGGCTTCGGAGGTGACGCGCGTCCAGGCGTATTTCGAGATGGGCATCGGCTCGGACAGCAACGTCAATGCCGCCACCGCCAGCTCGCAGATCGCCATTCCTTCCCTGGGCGGCGTGATCGCGACGCTCAATCCCGGAGCGACGCAGAACAGCGACCTGTTCACCGGCGTGGCGGGCGGCCTCAATTTCACGCACAAACTGAGCGACACCTGGTCGACGGTCGGCAGCGCCGCGGCCACCGGCAGCTTCTATCGCGATGCGACAGATTTCAACCGGCTCACGCTCGACGGCAGCCTCGGCGCGCGCTGGGCGAAGGACGCGGACGCCATCACCGTGGGCGCGCTCGCACAGGACTTCCGGCTGCAGAACGACCGCTACCGCGACGCCTGGGGCGGAGTCGCGCAGTGGCAGCATAGCTACGACGAGCGCCGCCAGATTACGGGATACCTGCAGCACGCGCGACTGCATTACCCCTCGCAGAGCGTACGTGACGCCGACCGGGATATCGCGGGCATCGGCTACGCGCAGGCGTTCGCCGGGGCCTACACCCCGGTGCTGTACGCGAGCGTCTACGCGGGCCGGGAGAAGGAGCGGGACTCTCAATTCCCTTGGCTCGGGCACAAGCCCGCGGGCGTGCGGCTCGGCGGCCAAGCTACACTCGGCAACGGCTGGTCCGCTTTCGGCTCGCTAGCCTTCGAGCAGCGCCGGTACAACGGCGCGGATCCGACTTTTCTCGAGACGCGTCGGGACAACGAGCTCGACGTCGGCGCCGGAGTCGGCTACCTGATTCGCGCGGGCGTCACCCTTCTCGGCCAGGTCAGCCACACCGACAGCGATTCCAATATCCAGCTCTATAAGTTCAGGCGCACGGTTGGGCTGATATCGGTACGTTTTAACTACTAGCCCAAACTTTCTGCAAGGGATTGTCAGGATAGGGCATTGCCGGCTAGCCTGAGCGCCTAAACAAGTGTTTCGAAACCGGTTTGGTGGCAGGCTTCGCCCATTGAAGTCGCGCCTGGAATTACGGCGTTAGGAGATCGACGATGTGCACCGCTCATTCGTCTCGTCCGAAATTCGCGAGCCTGCTTCTGCTGCTGTTGGCTGCGGGGGCCGCTGGCCACGCCTTAGCCAACGTCGGCCGGGTCGAATTCGTCACTGGCGACGTAACCGCCGTCTCGGCCGCCGGCCAGCACCGTGCGCTGGTGCGCGGCGAAGAACTGTCGCAAGGCGACACCATCCACACCAACGCGGGACGCACGCAGATCCGCTTCGCTGACGGCGGGTATGTCTCGCTACAACCCGGCACCGAATTCGGCATCAAGGAATACAACTTCGACGGCAAGGCAGACGGCACCGAGCGAGGTTTCTTTTCACTGTTGAAAGGCGCCATGCGTGCCGTCACCGGACTGATCGGCCACGTCGACCACAGCAAGTACCGGATTAGAACGCCGACGGCAACGGTCGGCATCCGCGGCACCGGCGGCTTGATCCAGGTGCTGAACGACGGCTCGACGCTGATCAGGGGCAGCAGCGGTATCTGGGTACTTTCGAGCCCCGCCGGATCGGTCGAAGTGCCCGCCGGCACCTCGGCAATCGCGCCTGCCAATCCCGGCATTCCGCCCCACGAGACCAGCCAGGGGCCCAGCCTCCCGCCCCCGCCCCCTGTCGGCGGGCTAAACGACGACTTTCGCCAAGGGGACCAGGTCAAGCCCGACGGCACGCCGGCCAGTCTGAGCATCGCGACGATTGGCCAGCCACCGACAAATAATCAGCCGCCGAATCAGCTGCCGAGCGGAAGCGGCTATGCGGCAGCCGTCGCGTTCAGCGTCCCGAACGGCGACGGGGCCGACTACGCTTCTGCTTCCGCCGGGTCTCCTGCGACCGCGGCCTTCGATGCGGCAGGGGCGCTCACTCACGTCAACTTCAATGACCAGTCGACCTTGGCGGAATCTGTCTTCGATCTCAATCCGGATGGTACGCAGGTCAAGGGAGAATCGGGGAACGATGGAATCATTGCTTGGGGAAGGTGGACTGGCGGCGTCAACATAAACTGCGGAGCCGCGCTTTGCCCGGCGCAACCCACCTACACTGACAACCAAGGCCTGCACTATGTAGTCGGCCTACCGACACCTTCGCTGCCGACAAGCGGCACCGCGACCTATGCGTTGCTTGGCGCAACCAGCCCGACTTACGTGGACGGCGGCAGCGCGCCCGGAAAGTTCACCGGGTCGCTGAATGTCGCCTTCAATCCGACCTATGCAAATGTGGGAATGAGCTTCAACGTCACGATGCCGAACGGCGCAGGATACTCGATGACTGGGAGTACGACGACCGCCTCGAGCTTCTTCAGTGCGAGCACTGACAACGAGAATCTGTCAGTAAGCGGCACGGGCGGTGCATGCGCGACCGCGGGCTGCGGCTCGCAGGTTCAAGGCTTTTTTGCCGGTGCCAGCGCAGAGCGTGCCGGCGTCGCCTATCAGATCAACGACGGCTCCGCGCAAATACTGGGTGCCGCGGCGTTCAAGAAGCAGTAGGGCACGCTGGCTGACGACTTGTCGTCGCCACGCGAGGCGCTTGTCGGAGTGTCCGGCGGCGCAGCCGCGCCAAGTAGTACCGCGTCCCCTTCCCTGGATATCAGTAGAATCCTCCCATTGAGGGGAAGCCTGCACCCCGAGGCCTCTCGGGTACGAGGGGGAGATGCATGAGAACTCGAATTTTGCGTTCGGTCTGCGCGCTGGCGCTGTTTGGGGTCGCGCTATGCGCGTTGGCCGCCTCGCCGGTTCCCGGGGTCACTGCGACGACGATCGTCATCGGCCAGTCGGCGCCGCTCTCGGGCAGCAACCGCGAGCTCGGTGAGGACATCCGCGACGGCGTGCTCGCGTATTTCAAGAAGGTGAACGACCGCGGCGGGATCTACGGCCGCCGCCTGGAGCTGGCGACCCTGGACGACGCCAACAACACCAAGCGCTCCGCAGCCAATACGCAGAAGCTGATCGAGGAGATGCAGGTGTTCGCCCTGTACGGCTACGCGAGCGCCACGCTCTCCGGCCCGGCGCTGCCGTTCGTGGAGAAGTTCAAGGTGCCGTTCATCGGGCCGTTTACAGGCGCCGCGCCGATGCGGGTATTTAACAAGTACGTTTACAACATCCGTGCAAGCTACGCCGACGAGCTGGAGAAGATCGTCGACCACTACTCGCTGTTCGGCATCAAGCGCTTCGCGGTCGTGCACTACGACGACCCGATCGGCAACGCCAACAATGACGTCGTCGTGCGCGCGCTCAAGCAACGCGGCCTGGAGCCCGTTTCCGAGGCCTCGTTCAAGGATCGCGCCCATCCGGACATCGCCGGTGGCGTGAAGACGGTGCTCAAGGGCAACCCCGACGTGATTATCCTAACCACGCTCTACAAGACGACCGCGGACTTCATCAAGGCCGCGCTGCGCGCCGGCTCGACCGCGCAGATGATCAGCAACTCGTTTCCCGGGGCGAGCCCGCTGGCGCAGGAGCTCGGCGCAGAAGGCGTGGGCGTCGCGATCTCGCAGGTCGTGCCGCCTCCGTCTGAGGCATCCGTACCGGTGGTCGCCGAGTACCGCGAGGCGGCCGAGAAGCTGCTCGGCAGAAAGGAATTCTCGTTCACCTCTCTCGAGGGCTACATCGGCGCCAAGGTGGTGGTGGAAGCGATCCGCCGCGCGGGCCCACGAATCACGCGCGAGTCCTTCATGCAGGCGCTCGACTCGATGTCGGACTACGATGCTGGTGGCTACTACCTGAGCTTTTCGCCGACCAATCACAATGGCAGCTCTTTCGTCGAGCTGACCATCATCGGCAAGGACTTGCAGTTCAAGTACTGAGGCCGGCGCGAACCTATTTGCGTCGCCAAGCCGTGCCGGAGGGACCGTCCTCGAGGACGATGCCGGCTTCCTCGAGCGCCCTGCGCTCCGCATCCGCGGCCGCATAGTCCTTGCGCCGCTTCATCTCGGCGCGGCGCGCGATGCGCTGCGCGATCTCCGCATCGCCCATCGCGACTCCCGGCCCACCCTGCAGGAAGGCCTGCGCGTCGCGCTGCAAGATGCCCATTACCCCCCCGAGCGCGCGTAGCTGCGACCCGAGATCTGCCCTCCCGCGATTGATCTCATTGGCCAGATCGAACAGGACTGCGATCGCTTCGGGTGTGCCGAAATCGTCGTCCATCGCCTGGCGGAAGCGTGTCGCATGCGGCTCGCTCCAGTCCGGCCGGACAGCGGACGACGGCACGCCTTTCAACGCCGTATAGAGCCGCGTCAGAGCCCCCTTCGCGTCGTGCAGATGGGCGTCCGAATAGTTCAGCGGGCTGCGATAGTGCGCCCTCAGGATGAAGAAGCGCACTACCTCCGGATCGAACTGCTTCAGGATGTCGCGGATCGTGAAGAAATTGCCCAGCGACTTCGACATTTTTTCGTCGTCCACGCGCACGAAGCCGTTGTGCATCCAGTAATTGACAAACTTGACGCCGCTCGCGCCCTCGGACTGCGCGATCTCGTTTTCGTGGTGCGGGAACTGCAGATCCTGGCCGCCGCCATGGATGTCAAAGTGCTTGCCGAGCAGCGCGCAACTCATCGCCGAGCACTCGATGTGCCATCCGGGCCGTCCCGAGCCCCAGGGAGAATCCCATTTCGGCTCGTCCGGCTTGGAGCGCTTCCACAGCACGAAATCGAGCGGGTCCTGCTTGGATGCGTCCACATCGACGCGCTCGCCGGCACGCAGCTCGTCCAGCGATTTGCCGGAGAGCATCCCGTAGCCCGGAAATCTGCGTACCGCGAAATTGACGTCTCCGCTGGCGGATCGGTAGGCGAGGCCACGCCGCTCCAGCTCGTCGATCATGCCGATCATCTGCGGCACGTATTGCGTCGCGCGCGGCTCCTGATCGGGGCTTTCGACACCCAGCGCAGCCGCGTCCTCCTCCATGAAGCGCGTGAAGCGTGCCGTCAGCTCGCTGATCGCTTCGCCGCTCTCGGACGCGCGCCGGATGATCTTGTCGTCGATGTCCGTGATATTGCGCACGTACGTCACGCGATAGCCGCTCGCGCGCAACCATCGGCGCACCACATCGAACACCACCATGACGCGCGCGTGGCCCAGATGGCACAGGTCGTAGACTGTCATGCCGCACACGTACATGCGCACCTCGCCTGGACGCAGTGGAACGAACTCCTGCTTCTGTCTGCCGAGCGAGTTGTAGATTTGCAGCATGTGCGGACTTCGCGAGGCGACCCGGTCTTGCGGCGCAGAAAAACGCCCGCCGACGTTGTCGGCGGACAGACCTTGCTCTAGAATAGATGGTGTGGTAGGCCTTTGAAAAGTATAACACAATGCTTGATTTAACCCTCCGGGCTGGAATTGCGCAGAGCGCCGCACGCCCCGAATTACCGCTACGGACCGATGAACCTCATTAAGCTCTGGACTCCGCTCGTCATGCTCTCGGCCACTGCCGTATCGCCAGGCGCAGTCGGCGCCGACGTGCAAGTCGACGTAAAAACAAATCTGGGAACGATTCGCCTTGAGCTGTACCCCGCGAAGGCGCCGCTGACCGTGCAGAACTTTCTGCACTACGTGCGCAATGGCCACTATGACGGCACGATCTTCCACCGGGTGATCGACGGCTTCATGATTCAAGGCGGAGGCTTCGACCAGCAGTTCCGCCAGAAGCCGACCGATAAACCGATCCCTAACGAGGCGCAGACGGGCGTCAAGGCTGGTCTGAAGAACGTCACCGGGACGATTGCGATGGCGCGCACGTCGAACCCGGACTCGGCGACGGCTCAGTTCTTCATCAACGTCGCAGACAACGCGTTCCTCGATTGGGGCGACCCGCGCGGCGACGGCCACGGCTACGCAGTGTTCGGCAAGGTCGTGTCAGGCATGGACACCGTAACCAAGGTTGCGAAGCTGCCCACCGGTGCCGGTGGGCCGTTTCCGCGCGACGTACCACGACAAACGGTAATCATCGAGTCGATGACGGTGGTTGCCGGAAAATAGTGGCGCGGGTCCTATTCGCATCGGACCTTCACCTTGCAACGGCGCGGCCCGCCGCCGTCGACCGATTCCTGCGCTTCGTCGGCGAAGAAGCGGCGCGCGCAAACGCGCTGTACGTGCTGGGCGATCTGTTCGAGTACTGGATCGGCGATGACGAGTTGAGCGCGCCGGACGGCGACCCGCTTGCCAAGCAGGTCGCGGCCGCGTTCCGCGCGCTAACCCGAGGCGACGTTCCGCTCTACTTCATGCACGGCAACCGCGATTTTCTGGTCGGCGAGGCGTTCGCCCGGGATTGCGGCGCGAACCTGCTCGCCGATCCCGCCGTGCGCGAGGTGGGAGGCGTCGCCACGCTGCTCATGCACGGCGACACGCTATGCACCGATGACCGCGACTACATGGCATGGCGCGCGACGGCCAGGTCCGAAGCCTGGCAGCGCGAGTTGCTCGCCGCGCCGCTTGCCCTGCGGCGCGAGCGCGCACGGGCATTGCGCGAGCAAAGCGAGGCGAGCAAGAAGGGAAAGGCCGCCGAAATCATGGACGTCAATGCAGAGGCGGTGCGCGAGGCGTTCGAGCGGCATCGGGTGAGCCGCATGATCCACGGCCATACGCACCGTCCGGGGCGCCACCTGCTCGAGATCGGCGGCCGAACGTGCGAGCGCTGGGTGCTGCCCGACTGGTACGAGCGTGGTGGCTACCTGCTCGTCGAGGACGGCGCTCCGCGCTTCGTCTACTTCTAGATCTGCGAAAGGCCGCGCTCCAGGTCCGAACGCAGGTCGCCGACCGCCTCGAGCCCGACCGCGACCCTGAGCAAACCCTCTCCGATGCCGGCCGCCGCGCGGGCCTCGACGGACATGCGCCCGTGGGTTGTGGTCGCGGGATGCGTGATGGTGGTCTTGGTGTCGCCGAGGTTTGCAGTGATCGAAATCAAGCGCGTCGAATCGACGACCTTCCAGGCCGCGCTCCGCCCACCCTTCACCTCGAACGAAACGACGGCGCCGCCCGTACGCTGCTGGCGCTGCGCCAACGCATGCTGCGGATGGGAAGGTAACCCTGGATAGTAGACACGCGCCACGTTCGGCTGCGTCTCCAGCCAATGCGCGAGCTCGAGTGCGCTGGCGGATTGAGCGAGCATGCGCAGCTGCAGCGTCTCCAGGCCTTTCAGGATCACCCATGCATTGAATGGTGACAGCGACGGGCCGGCGGTGCGCAGGAAGGCGAAGACGGGTTCCATCACGAGCTTGTGCGGGCCCACGATGGCGCCGCCGACGACCCGTCCCTGCCCGTCAAGGTATTTGGTCGCCGAATGAACGACCAGGTCCGCGCCGAGCGCCAGCGGTCGCTGCAGGGCCGGCGTGCAGAAACAGTTGTCGACAGCCAGCAGGGCCCCGGCGCGCCGCGCCACCTCGGCGATTGCCGCAATGTCCGAGATCTCCGTCAGCGGATTGGAGGGCGTTTCGAGAAACAACAGCCGCGTATTGGGTCGAACGGCGCGCTGCCACTCGGCCACGTCCGTGGGAGAAACGAAGCTCGTCTCGACGCCAAAGCGCGCCAGGATTCCAGAGTAAAGCTGTAGCGTGGTGCCGAAAACGGCTCGCGAGCAGACCACGTGATCGCCCGCGTTGAGCAGCGCCATCGACAGCGTCAGAATCGCCGACATTCCGGAGGACGTGGCTACGCACGCCTCGCCGCCTTCCAGCGCAGCGAGCCGGTCCTGCATCATGCTCACCGTCGGGTTCGTGAACCGGGAGTACACGAATCCCGGCTCCGCCCCAGTAAAGCGCGCGGCAGCCTGCTGCGCGTTGTCGAACACGAAGCTGGAGGTGAGGAACAGGGCCTCCGAATGCTCGCGGAACCCGGTACGCGCCTGGCCGGCGCGCACGCCCAATGTTGCAAGCTCGAATGTATCGTCCATGGCATTACATCCTTTGCTTGCGGGCACAAAAAAACCCGGCTGCGCGGACCGGGTTTGCGGCACGCTTTAGCAGCATTTTTAATGCGCCCGCAAGCTGTAGTTTCAAATCGGCGCAATGGGAATTCTAGCCTCGCCCCCCGCGCGGGTAAAGGCCCAGGCCGGGCGCGTCCTTAGTCGGAGGTCGCCAGGTTCAGGTCGAGCTGCGCGCCGTCCGACTCGTCCCCGGAATCGCGCGCCGCGTCGCGCCGCGACTCGATGGCGCGCAGGTAGTCGCTGGTGACGTCGCCCGTGATGTAGCGCCCGTCGAAGCACGACGTCTCGAACGTCGCGAGCTTGGGGTTGACACGCCGCACGGCGTCCTCAAGCTCCGCCAGATCCTGATAGACGAGCGCGTCCGCGCCGATCTCGCGCGCCACCTCTTCTTCGCTGCGATGCGCGGCGATCAGCTCGGCGCGCGTCGGCATATCGATGCCGTAGACGTTCGGGAAGCGTACCGGAGGGGCGGCGGACGCGAAGAACACCCTGCGTGCGCCGGACTCGCGCGCCATCTGGACGATCTCCTGGCTGGTCGTGCCGCGCACGATTGAATCGTCGACCAGCAGCACGTTCTTGCCGCGGAACTCCATCCCGATCGCATTCAGCTTCTGGCGCACCGAGCGCCGGCGGATGGCCTGGCCGGGCATGATGAACGTACGGCCGATATAGCGGTTCTTGACGAAACCTTCGCGATACGGAACGCCCAGCCCGAGCGCCAGTTGCAGCGCGGAAGGCCGGCTCGAGTCCGGGATCGGTATCACCACGTCGATGTCGAGATGGTGGTACTGCCGGCGGATCTTCTCGGCCAGTTTCTCGCCCATGTTCAGTCGCGCCTCGTAGACCGAGGCACCGTCGATGAGCGAGTCGGGACGCGCCAGGTACACGTACTCGAAGATGCACGGATTCAGGCGCGCCTTCGGCGCGCACTGCTGGCTGTAAAAGTTTCCGTCCTCGTCGATCAGCACCGCCTCGCCGGGGGCCACGTCACGCAGCACGCGGAAGCCCAGGGCGTCGACAGCCACCGATTCCGAAGCGACCATGTACTCGGTGCCGTGGTCAGTCTCGTTGTAGCCGATCACCGCAGGCCGGATACCGTACGGGTCCCGGAACGCGAGCACTCCGTAGCCGGCAATCATGGCGATCACGGCGTAGGCGCCGCGGCACCGGCGATGAACGTTCGAGACCGCGGTGAAGATCGTCTGCGGGTCGAGGCGCAAACGAACCGACGTGCTCTCCAGCTCGTGCGCCAGAACGTTAAGCAGCACCTCCGAGTCGGAGTTTGTATTGATGTGCCGCAGGTCCTGGCGGAACATCTCGTCCTTGAGCTGATCGGCATTCGTGAGGTTGCCGTTGTGGCCGAGCACGATTCCGAATGGCGAGTTGACATAGAACGGCTGCGCCTCGGCCGTATTGAAGGCCGAACCGGCGGTCGGATAGCGGCAATGCGCAATGCCGATATTGCCTGGCAGGGAGCGCATGTTTCGGGTGCGGAATACATCGCGCACCATCCCGCTGCCCTTTTGCATGTGGAAGGTCTTGTGCGCGCTGGTGACGATGCCGGCCGCATCCTGGCCGCGGTGCTGCAGGAGCAGCAGCCCGTCGTAGAGCAGCTGGTTCACCGGCGTACGCGCGACGATTCCGAGAATTCCACACATAGGAGAGCTGCCTACCCCTCGTCAGGGCTCAATCATATCGCAGGCGCGAAGCCAGGGCCCGGGGCAGCCAGGGTTTGAGCATTTGCGCAGTACGCGCGAGAGGCGATCCCACAAACGAATCGCGCCATGCCGGCTGGCGCGGCAGCGCTGTCAATCCGGCAAGAACGGCAAAAGCCACGGCGATCAGCACGCTGCGCGCGATGCCGAACAGCGCGCCCAGCAAGCGGTCGAGTCCCTCCAAGCCGGCGGTCTTGACGAGTTTTGACACGAACAGTCCCGCCAGCGCCGCGAGCGCGAGCACGACAATAAATACGCCGACGAACGCCAGCAGCATGCGCAGTTCGGGAGACGGGATCGCGCGCGGCAGCGCCTCGCCCAGCGGCACGCCGAGCACGTTCGCCGCCACGAACGCGAGCACCCAGCCGCCAACGGAGACAACTTCGCGCACCAGCCCGCGCCAGATTCCCCACGCCACCGACACGGCCATGACGCCGAGCGCGGCGTAGTCCAGCCAGGTCATCCGGACTTCGTAGTGACGTTACCGGGCTTGAGGCCCAGGCTCTTCAGCTTCTGTGCCGCCTTGTCGGCCGCTTCACGGCTCGTGAACGGGCCGACACGCACGCGCGTGACCTGACCGCCCGCCGTCGCGATCTGCTCTGTGTAATAGGGAAGCTTCGCCGCAGCGAGGCGCTGCGTGAGCTCCTTGACCTTATCGCGGCTGGATAGCGCAGCCACCGGCACGACGTACTCGACGTCCGCCAATGCCGCCTCGGCCCGCTCGCGCTCAGCTTCGGCGGCGGTCTTCTTGCTCGCGGTGACGTGCGGCTCCGCTGCGGCGTAAGGTTTGGCGGGGGGCTTCGCCGCGGGGGCGGGCTTGGCCGCTTCGGCCGGCGGCTTCGGGACTTCAGCCGCCGGTGCGGGGGCGGGCTTTGGCTGCACCGAGGGCGAGAACGGCGTGTCTTCGCTCGGAATACGGACACTTACCGGCGCGCCGCTCTGCCCGGGCTGGGTATCGAATACCATCGGCAGCACGATGACCGCAAGCAGCACGAGCGCGATCGCGCCGACCAGTCGCCTGCGGCCGCGGCGCTTCAGGGTGCTGACATCGGGCGTCTCAGCCATGTCCGCCCGCTCCGCCGCGTTCCGCTTCGAGATACGCCATCACATTGCCGACTGTCACGAACGATCCAAACACAACAATTTTATCATCCTGCTGCGCGCGTTCCCGCGCTGAGATGAACGCATCGACCGGCGAGGCGTGCTCGCGCGCGTCGCCTCCCACGCCGACGGCACGCAAGATCGCGGCCAGCTCGCTGCTCGTGCAGCCGCGTGGCCCCGGAAGGCTCGCCAGATGCCAGCGCGTAACGCGCGGCGCGACCTCGCGCACTACCGCGGGGACGTCCTTGTCCCGCATCATGCCGAATACCGCGACGGTCTGCGGCGCGAAACTGCCGGCGCCCAGATTCGCCGCGAGAGTATGGGCCGCCTCGGGGTTGTGCGCGACGTCCAGGATGACCTGCGGCCGGCCGGGAAGCGTCTGGAAGCGGCCCGGCAGTGTGGCGCGCGCAAGCCCTTCGCGTACCGCCTGCATCCCGACCGGGACCCGGTCGCGCAGGGCGCCGAGTGCGCACAGGGCGGCCGCGGCGTTGCGCAACTGCACCGCGCCGCGCAACGCCGGATGCCCGAGGCCTGAACGCGTACCACCGTGCCCCCAGTAGCGCCATTGGCCGTCCTCGCTGGCATAGCCGAAGTCGCGCCCTATCAGGAATGCCTGCGCGCCCACGGTCGCCGCATGCTCCAGCACCGAAGCGGGCGGCGACGGATCGGCGATCACCGCGGGGCGGCCGCGACGGAAAATGCCGGCCTTTTCACGCCCGATCGACTCGCGCGTTGCGCCCAGATACTCGACGTGGTCGATGCCGATGCTGGTCAGCACGGCGCAGTCGGCGTCTATCGCGTTCACCGCGTCCAGGCGACCACCCAGGCCAACCTCAAGCACCAGCGCGTCCAGACCGGGGCGCGCAAACAGCCACGCCGCAGCAAGCGTGCCGAACTCGAAATATGTGAGCGGCGTGGCGCCGCGCGCCCGCTCGACTTCGGCAAATGCTTCGCACAACTGTTCGTCGCTTGCCTCGCGGCCGTCCAGGCGCACGCGCTCGTTGTAGCGGACCAGATGCGGCGACGTGTAGAGGCCAACATGGTAACCGTCGGCGCGCAGCATCGCCTCGAGCATCGCGCACACCGAGCCTTTGCCGTTAGTGCCCGTGACAGTCACCACCGGGCACTCGGGTCGCGCGTTTAGCCGCTCAAGCACCGGCAGCACACGCTCGAGCCCGAGCGCAATCGACTGCGGATGCAGGCGCTCGATGTACTCGAGCCACCCAGCAAGCGTGTTCAGCTGCTTTGCTCCGCGGGGATGTCCTGCAGCATCGAGAGCAGCGCGGCAAGCCTGTCGCGCATCTGGCGCCGATCCATGATCATGTCGATCGCGCCTTTCTCGAGCAAAAACTCGGCCCGCTGGAAGCCCTCGGGGAGCTTCTGGCGAACGGTTTGCTCGATGACGCGCGGCCCCGCGAACCCGATCAGCGCCTTGGGTTCGGCGATGACGACGTCGCCGATCATCGCGAAACTCGCTGACACGCCGCCCATGGTCGGATCGGTCAGTACCGAGATGAACGGCAGCCTGCGCTCCGCGAGTTCGGCTACCGCAGCAGTGGTCTTGGCCATCTGCGCCAGCGACAGCAGCCCTTCCTGCATGCGCGCGCCGCCGGACGCGCACACGCATACGAATGGAAGCTTCTGCTCGATCGCCACGCGCACGCCGCGCACGAAGCGCTCGCCGACCACCGAGCCCATCGACCCGCCCATGAACTCGAATTCGAACGCTGCGCAAACCACGCCTATCGACTTGATCGAGCCCTGCATCGTTACCAGGGCGTCGGTTTCGCCCGTCTGTTCCTGGGCCTCCGCGAGTCGTTCCGGATAACGGCGCGAATCCTTGAATTTGAGGCTGTCGACCGGCAACACGTCCGCTCCGATCTCGAAGCGACCGTCGGCGTCGAGCAGGGTGTCGAGCCGCGCGCGCGCTCCCAAGCGCTGGTGGAAGCCGCACTTCGGGCATACGTTCAGGTTCTTTTCGAGGTCCGTGCTATAGAGCACGGCATCGCACTCCGGGCACTTGGTCCACAGACCTTCGGGCACCGTCTTGCGCCCGCCGCCTGCCGTGCGCTGGATCTTCGGCGGAAGGAGTTTCTGCAGCCAGCTCATATACGTCGATCGAGCGCGCTGCGAATCGGGCGCAACAGGTCCTTGACGCGCGAGACCGCGTTCGCGGGACCTGCTGCCTCGATTTCCTGGATGATCCGGCTGCCGATTACCACGGCGTCCGCAACCTCGGCTACACGACGCGCCGATTCCGCATCGCGAATTCCAAAGCCGACGCTGATCGGCAGCGTCGTTGCGGCCCGAATCGCGGGCAAATGCGAGGTAACGTCGTTCAGATCAAGATGCCCCGCACCGGTAACGCCTTTGAGCGACACATAATAGATATAGCCGCTTCCGACGCGCGCCACTTCTTTGATCCGCGCCGCGGTGGACGTCGGCGCAAGCAGGAAGATCACGTCCAAACCACCGCGCTTGGCAAGCTCGGCGAACTGCCCAGCTTCCTCCGGGGGGTAGTCGACGACGATCACGCCGTCCACGCCCGCGGATGCCGCCCGCGCCACGAAGGTCTCCGCGCCCATCGCCTCAATCGGGTTCGCGTAGCCCATCAGCACAAGCGGCGTGTCGGTGTTACGGGTGCGGAATTCCCGCACCATCTCGATGACGTCGGAGAGTCCGACGCGATTCGCCAGCGCGCGCTCCGACGAGCGCTGGATGACCGGACCGTCCGCCATCGGATCCGAGAACGGCACGCCGAGCTCGAGGACGTCTGCGCCCGCCTCCACCAGCGCGTGCAGCAGCGGCACCGTCAGCGACGGCTCGGGATCACCCGCCGTGATGTACGGGATCAATGCCTTGCGCCCAGCCTTGCCAAGCGCCTCGAAGCGCGACCGTATGCGCGACATCGTCAGAACTCGATCCCGGAGCGCTCGGCGACGGTATGCATGTCCTTGTCACCGCGACCGGACAAGTTCACAAGCAATATCGCGTCCTTGGGCAAATCGGGGGCGATCTTCGCGGCGTAGGCCACCGCGTGGCTCGACTCGAGCGCCGGAATGATGCCCTCGTAGCGACATAAATCGTGAAACGCCCGCAGCGCCTCGTCATCGGTCACGGCCACGTATTCGGCGCGTCCGCTGTCCTTCAGCCAGGCGTGCTCGGGTCCGACGCCAGGATAGTCCAGGCCGGCCGAAATCGAGTGCGTTTCCATGATCTGCCCGTTGGCATCCTGCAGAAGGTACGTGCGATTGCCGTGCAGCACGCCCGGTCGGCCGGCGACGAGCGATGCCGCATGCCTGCCGGTGGCGAGTCCCTCGCCGGCAGCCTCGACCCCGATCAGCCGCACCTTGTCCATACCGAGGTACGCGTGAAAGATCCCGATCGCGTTCGAACCGCCCCCGACGCAGGCGACCACCGCGTCCGGATGCTTGCCCGCGATCTCGGGTACCTGTTGCAGGCATTCATTCCCGATCACCGCCTGGAAATCGCGCACCATCATCGGATAGGGATGCGGACCGGCGACAGTACCGATGATGTAGAAGGTGTTTTCCACGTTCGTCACCCAGTCGCGCATCGCCTCGTTCAGCGCGTCCTTGAGCGTCTTCGAGCCCGACTCTACCGGCACTACGCTCGCCCCGAGCAGCTTCATGCGATGAACGTTGGCCGCCTGCCGCTTGACGTCCTCCGACCCCATGTACACGACGCATTGCATGCCGTAGCGCGCAGCGACTGTCGCCGTCGCCACGCCGTGCTGCCCGGCCCCGGTCTCCGCGATCACGCGCGCTTTGCCCATGCGCCGCGCCAACAACGCCTGGCCCACGGTATTGTTTATCTTGTGCGCGCCGGTGTGATTCAAATCTTCGCGCTTGAGGAAAATCTGTGCGCCGCCATACTTCTGAGACAGACGCTTGGCGTGGTACACGGGGCTGGGGCGGCCGACGTAGTGTTTGAGATCATAGCGGAGCTCGGCCTGGAATTCCGCGTCGGCTCGCGAGCGCTCATAGGCTGCGCGCAATTCCTCGAGCGCGTGCATGAGCGTCTCGGCGACGAAAACGCCACCATAGGGGCCGAAATGACCCCGGGCGTCTGGCAACTCAACCATCTGCATTCCTAACCTCTCTGATGAACGCGGTGATCTTGCCGGCGTCCTTGATCCCCTTGGCCGACTCGACGCCGCTGGATACGTCTACGCCCCACGGACGCACGATACGAATCGCGTCGCCAACATTGTCGCAGGTGAGCCCCCCCGAGAGGATAAGCGGCAGGGCTCGCTGCTGCGGCACTACCGACCAGTCGAAGCTCGTCCCGGTACCCCCGTAAGCCTCGACGTAGGCGTCTGCGAGCCACCCGCTCGCGCCGCTATAGGGGCGCAGATATTCTAGCAAATCGACGCCTTGCCTCACCCGGCACGCCTTGAGGTAGGGAACCCCGAAGCGCTCGCAGAATTCGGGACTCTCGTCGCCATGGAACTGTAGGGTATCGGGCCGCACTGTCTCGAGCACGCGTTGCACCTCTTCGACGGACGGATTGACGAACAGCGCCACGGCGCTGACGAAGGGGGGCAGCGCGCGGCGCAGCGCGCGCGCCTGCTCCAGGCGCAGGAACCGCGGGCTCGGCGGATAAAACACCAGCCCGATCGCGTCGGCGCCGGCTCGCGCGGCCGTCTGCGCGTCGGGGACTCGCGTAATGCCACAGATCTTTACTCTGGTGCGCATCGATCAGTACGCCAGCGGCAAGGCCGCGAGTTCGCTCCGCGCGACGTCCAGCCCACACGCGTGCGCATAGTCGATTGCCTCGAGATACAGACCCTCGGCGGCGAACGTCGGGGCTGCGCGCGCCCGGTCGCGCGACTCGAGAACCTCCCCCACCCATGCCGCCGGATGTTTGCCCTTGCCGACGTAGACTAGGGTGCCGACGAGGTTGCGCACCATGTGGTGCAGGAACGCGTTCGCGGTGAGGACGAAATCAATGCGCTCGCCGCGACGCTCGACGTCGAGGCGATGCACGCTGCGGCGGGGCGACTTCGCCTGGCACTCGGAGGACCTGAAGGCCGAAAAGTCATGTTCGCCCAGCAGCAGCGCGGCGGCCTCGCGCATTGCCGCGACGTCGAGCGGCAGGTGAAACCAGCCAACGTAGGCCGCGGCGAGCGCGGGACGCACCGGTCTGTTCAGCAGCACGTAGCGGTAGGTGCGCGACCGAGCGCAATAGCGTGCGTGGAAGCTTGCAGGCACAGGCCTGGCCCACAACACGGCGACCGACCCCGGAAGCACCGCATTGACGCCACGTACCCACGCCGCGAGCGGGCGCTCGGACGTCGTATCGAAGTGCACCACCTGTTCGCGCGCGTGCACGCCGCGATCGGTGCGCCCAGCGCAGGTCACGCCGACCGGCTCTCCGGCGATCGTCGCCAACGCAGCTTCCAGCGCGTCCTGTACGGTGCCGCCGCTTGGCTGAGTCTGCCAGCCCAGAAAGCGGCTCCCGTCATATTCGAGGCCGAGCGCGATTCTCATCCCGGAAAAAGTTTAGCCACGGCGCCCGCAGTTGTCGCGGCCGATCCGTGGCTAAGTATGGTTTGCGCCGTCAGCCGAGGCTGGAGAGCATCTGCTGCGCCTGGCCTTTCTGCGCGGCGTCGCCTTCCTTCAATACCTCGTTTAGCAGCTCGCGGGCACCGTCCTTGTCCCCCATGTCCTCATAGGCCTTTGCCAAGTCGAGCTTCGTGGCGACTTCCTGCCACTTGGGGTCGGTTTCCGTCGCACGCGCCACTGACTCGCCAGCGCCCCCGAGATCCAGGCTGATAGATGACAGGTCGATCGGCGCTTGCGCCGCGCTCGAACCCGACGCCTCCTTTGGCGCCTTGGTATCGAGATCAAGATCAAAATCTATGCTCCCGGCCTTGTCCGCCGCCTGCGTGTGTACCGCGGGCTGCTCGACGTGTTGAGTCGCGGCTGGAAGCTCGAAGTCGAGGCCCACATCCGGCGGCTTGGTCTTGTCGGCTGCGCCCAGATCGAAATCGATGCCACTGCTCGCGGTCCGCTCTTCCTCTTTGTCCATCTTCATCTTCAGCGTCCCGCCGGCCGAAAATGCGCTCTGCTCCGTAGGCAAGGCTTCGTGCGTTCCGGTACCTAGATCGAAGTCAACATCCGCCTTCCCTGCCTCGGTGCTCTGTGCGGAGTCGAGATCGAAATCTAGCGTCGGCGCCGCAGCGGGCGCCGACTGCAAGGAGATGTCCACCTGGGCGGATTCGGCAGCGCCGCCACCATATAGGCCGTTCGTCGGATCGATCGAGCGACCGAGCGCGGCCGCCTTCTCCCAATCTGCGCCAGTGCCGTTCGTAAGGCCCTTCAGCTTCAGCGCGGTCTGCTCGAAGGCGTTCGTATCACGGCGCCCAGAATATATTTCCAGCAGCTTGGCGTGCACGGCTGCGCGATTGGGATCCTTCTGCAGCGCCTCCTTGAGGATCTCTTCCGCTTGCGCGTCGCGCCCGTAGGCCATGTAAACGTCGGCCTCGGCGATCGGATCGACCTCGTCAGCCCCCAACTCGCCGACGCCCGCCTGGCTCACCGAGACCTGAGACGGGATGCCCCCAGGTTGTTGTTCCGGCGCGCCCGGCGCCGCGTCTCCCCCGGGACCCTCGGACCCGCCGGCCACTACGCTTTCCTGAAAGCTGGTGCGCGCCGACTTCTTGCGCTGCCACGACCAGGCGCCGTAGCCGAGCAGCAATGCTACGACGGCACCTATGCCGCCCAGCGCGAGCGGGTTCTCCAGCGCTTCGTCGACGAGACTGGGTTCGGGCGGCGGTGGCGGCGCGACTCGCTTCGGCTGCGGCTTGGGTTTCTGTACCGCTGCAGGAGGGGCCGGATGCGCGGGCGGCTGCGGCGCCGATGCCGCTGGCTGCGTGCCCTGCGGTGGCGGCTGAGGCGCGGGCTGAGGAGCCTGCTCCTGAGGTGCGGGCTGAGGAGCCTGCTGCTGAGGCGCCGAGGACGCCGGGGCGGGAGCCTGCTGCGCGGCGGCTTGTTTGTGCAGCTCCGCCAGCTGCTCGTTTCTGACTTCGAGCAGCTTCTGCAGATCGGAGACGTTCTTCTCGAGGTCGCGAACGCGCGATTGCGCCTCTTCCAGCGCGCGCTCACGCGCGACCGCGTTGTCGCCGCGGGCGGCGAGGTTCGCGGCGGAACTCGGCTTGCCGGGCTCCGCCTTCGAGAGTTTGAGTTGATCCTGTGTCGCTTGCGGCGTCGGTTCGGCCGGCTTCTCGGTGATGCGGCCCGCAGCGGTCTGCTGTCCGGTCGATTCACCCTTCGCGAGTTTCGCGGCTGCGGCGGCTGCAGCGAGCTTGCGCCGATACTCCGCGAACTCAGCCATATTCGCTCGCACCTGCTCGCGCGCCTCTTCCGGGTCTACGGCCGAAACCTCGTCCTGCCCGGGGATCTTCAATATGCCCCCCGCCTTCACGAGGTTGACGTTGTCGCGAATGAACGCCTCGCGGTTGGCGCGAAACAGCGCGATCAGCATCTGGTTATACGTCACGCCCTTCAACATGTAACGGCGGGCAATCTCGCCGAGCGTGTCGCCCTTTTTGACCTCGTATGTCTGCTCCTTCGCGGGCTCCTTCGCGGGCTCCTTCACCTGCTCTTTCACCGCTTCCTTCGCGGGCTCCGGCGGCTGTGCCGCTGCCGCCGGCTCCGGAGCCGGTGCGATGGGTTTTTCTTCGACCGACTGGGGCGCCGGCGCTGCCTGCGGTGTCGGACTTTGCGCCGGAACCGAAACGGGCGGCGCAGGTGGCGGCGCGGCGGCGATCGGCTGCGGTCCCTTGTACTCTGCAGGATCCAGCAGGAACGTGTACTCGCGCATCAACCTGCCGCTCGACCACTGCAATTCGACCAGGATGTCGAGGAAAGGCTCGTTCACCGGTTGCGTGGTGCGCAGGTGCAGGACAGCCTTTCGGTCGCGGCGCTCTACATCGAGCTTTATGCCGAGCAGCACCGGGTTGTATTCGATCCCTGCTTTCGCGAACGCGTCCTGCGAGGCGATGTGCGCATTCAGGGAGTCGAGTTCGTCGGACTGCTCCGAGACGATTGCGATCTCGGCATTGAGAGGTTGCCCGAGAGCGGAGAGAACGGTGAGCTTGCCCAATCCGACCGCGTGTGCGAGCAGCGGCGCGAACAGCAGCGCCGCTACGAGCATTCTTCCGGCGATGGATTTGCCCACTATTCCGCCCTGAGTCTTTCTTTGATCGCCAAGTAACATAACATCATGGTCTTAGGCTTGCAAGCTGAGAGATCTTCTGCAGTTTTGCGGCTTCCAGCCGGAACTAGCTATGAATTTATGCCTCGAGTTCTGGATTTGCTCCTTGGCGTCCAATCCCACGCGTAGTCCTGGCATCAACCCTTCACGCCGGCGTCCAGCAGGAGTCGGAGCATGCGGCGCAGCGGCTCGGCCGCACCCCACAAGAGCTGGTCGCCAACCGTAAAGCCGGTCAGATACTCGCCCCCCATGGGCAACTTGCGCAGACGACCGATAGGCACCGCAAGCTTGCCGCTTACCGCTGCGGGCGTCAGCTGCGCAAGGCTTTCCTCGCGCCGGTTGGGTACCACCTTCGCCCAATCGTGTGCCTCGGCGAGCATGCCTTCGATTTCGTCGAGCGGCACGTCCTTGCGCAGCTTGATGGTCAGCGCCTGGCTGTGGCAGCGCATCGCGCCGATTCGCACACAGACGCCATCTACCGGTACGGGCCGCCCGTTGCGACCGAGAATCTTGTTCGTCTCCGCCTGACCCTTCCATTCCTCCCGACTCTGACCGTTGCCAAGGTCTTTGTCGATCCACGGCAGCAGGCTGCCCGCGAGCGGATGCCCGATCTGCGCGCGCGGCAAAGCCGAGTCGCGCAGCGTTTCCGTGACTCGCCGGTCAATGTCTAGCGCGCTCGAGCCCGGGTCCTCCAGCAAGCGCCTCGCATCCTCGCCGATATGCGCGATCTGCTCGACGAGTTCACGCATGTTCGCCGCGCCGGCACCCGACGCCGCCTGGTAGGTCATGCTGGTCATCCACTCGACCAGATCGTGCTGGAACAGGCCGGCCATGCCCATCAGCATGAGGCTGACGGTGCAGTTTCCACCGATAAAACTCCTGGTGCCACCGGCGAGCGCATCTTTGATAAGGGGCATGTTTACCGGGTCCAGCACAATCACCGCGTCGTCGTTCATGCGCAGCGCGCTCGCCGCGTCGATCCAGTAGCCTTTCCAGCCTACCGATCGCAGACGCGGATACACCTCATTCGTATAGTCGCCCCCCTGGCAAGAGACGAGCACCGGAAGCGCCTGCAAGGCATCGAGGTTCTTTGCGTCCCGCACCGCCTCGGTTTCGCGGCCGATGGCGGGGCCTTTGCCGCCCACCTGGGAGGTAGAAAAGAATACCGGCTCGAAGTGCGCGAAGTCATGCTCCTCGCGCATGCGCTGCACGAGCACCGAGCCCACCATCCCGCGCCAGCCGATGATCCCGACCTTCAGCATGACTCGATTTCCGCGACTTTTCCGCTAGCTTAGGGCCGCCACCACAACGTCCCCCATTGCAACCGTCCCGACCTTCCGGGTACCGGGAGTGTATATGTCGGCGGTGCGTACGCCTTGCTGCAGCGCCCTTTGCACGGCTCGCTCGACGCGGTCCGCCGCCTCTTCCCGGCCGAGCGAGTAGCGCAGCAGCATTGCCGCGGACAGGATCGTCGCCAACGGATTGGCCACGCCCTTGCCCGCGATGTCCGGCGCAGATCCGTGGATCGGCTCGTACAGACCCTTGCCGCGCTCGTCGAGGGAAGCGGACGGCAGCATGCCGATCGAGCCCGTCAACATCGAAGCTTCATCGGACAGGATGTCGCCGAACATGTTGCCTGTAACGATCACGTCGAACTGCTTCGGATCGCGCACCAGCTGCATGGCGCAGTTATCCACGTACATGTGCGACAGGGATATGTCCGGATACTCCTTGGCGCAATCCGTCACGACCTGCTTCCACAGCTCGGTAGTCTCCAGCACGTTGGCCTTGTCCACCGAGCAAAGACGCTTGGCGCGCTTGCCTGCCGCCAGGAACGCCACGCGGGCGATGCGCCGGATTTCGCTCTCCCGGTAGCGCATCGTATTGACACCCTCGCGTTCGCCTCCCGCGAGAGTGCTGATGCCGCGCGGTTCGCCGAAGTAGATGTCTCCGGTGAGCTCGCGCACGATCAGGATGTCGAGGCCCGTGATCACCTCGGGCTTGAGCGACGATGCTGCCGCGAGCTCAGGGTACACGCGCGCCGGCCGAAGGTTCGCAAACAATCCGAGCTCCTTGCGCAGGCGCAGCAGGCCGCGCTCAGGGCGTTTGTCGCGTGGCAGCGAGTCGTATTGCGGCCCGCCGATGGCGCCGAACAGTATCGCGTCGGCCTGGCGCGCCAGCGCGAGGGTCTGCTCGGGCAAGGGGTCGCCGGATGCTTCGTAGCCGGCGCCGCCCACCGGTGCCTCCTCGAGCTCCAGACGCAGGCCGTCTTCACCCAGCCGACGCAGGACGCGCACCGCCTGGGAAATGATCTCGTTGCCGATGCCGTCACCGGCGAGGACCGCGACTTTCACGGGGCGCCTAGCTGAAAATCCAGGGAAACTGCTCGCGCCGTCTCGCCTCGAATGCCCGGATCTTGTCGGCGTGACGCAGTGTGAGGCCGATGTCGTCAAGACCGTTCAGCAAGCAATGCTTGCGAAACGGCTCGACGTCGAAGCGCGCGAGGAACGATTCGTCCAGCGTAGCGACCGTTTGCCGCTCCAGGTCGACGGCCAGCTTGAATCCCGGGAACGAGGCCACGTCGTAGAACAGCCGGTCGACCTCTGCTTCCGTGAGCACCACGGGAAGCAAACCGTTCTTGTAGCTGTTGTTGAAGAAGATGTCGCCGAACGAGGGCGCGATGACGCAGCGGATGCCGTAATCGAGCAGAGCCCACGGCGCGTGCTCGCGGGACGACCCGCAACCGAAGTTTTTTCTCGCAAGCAGGATCTGCGCGCTCTTGAAGCGCGCTTGATTGAGCGCAAAATCCTCCCTAAGCGGCCGCTTGCTGTGGTCCATGCCGGGCTCGCCGTGGTCGCGGTAGCGCCAGGCGTCGAACAGATTGGGCCCGTAGCCGGTCCGCCTGATCGACTTCAGGAACTGCTTCGGAATGATGGCGTCCGTGTCGACGTTCGCTCGGTCGAGCGGGACGACGATGCCTTCCAATCGCGTGAATTTCTGCATACCCCAGCGCGTCTTCCGATGTGTTGACCTAGAAGCTCGAGCGCACGTCGACGAAGTGGCCCGCAATCGCCGCCGCCGCCGCCATCGCAGGGCTGACGAGGTGCGTCCTGCCGCCGTCGCCTTGCCTGCCCTCGAAATTTCGGTTCGAAGTCGCGGCGCAGCGCTCGCCCGCCTCCAGGCGGTCGGCATTCATCGCCAGGCACATCGAGCAACCCGGTTCGCGCCACTCGAAGCCGGCGTCGCGGAAGATGCGATCCAGCCCTTCCCTCTCGGCCTGTGCCTTCACCAGCCCGGAGCCGGGCACGACCATTGCCAGCCGCACGCCAGGCGCCACCCGCCGGCCCTTGACCATCGCCGCCGCACTGCGCAGGTCCTCGATGCGCGAATTCGTGCACGAGCCGATGAAGATCTTGTCTAGCCTTATGTCTGTAATGCGCGTGCGCGGCTTCAGCCCCATATAGATCAGCGCGCGCTCCATGCCCTCGCGCTTGGTGCCGTCCTTTTCACGCTCCGGGTCGGGCACCATGCCGTCGACCGGCACCACCATCTCGGGCGACGTACCCCAAGTCACCTGCGGCTTGATCTCGCGCGCGTCAAGCGCCACCTCGCGGTCGAAAACCGCGTCCGGGTCGCTGCGCAAGCTGCGCCAATAGGCGACTGCCTGATTCCAGTCGGGGCCGCTAGGCGAGAACGGTCTGCCCTTCAAGTATTCGATGGTCGCGTCGTCGACCGCCACCATGCCCGCGCGCGCGCCAGCCTCGATCGCCATGTTGCATAGCGTCATGCGGCCTTCCATCGACAGCGCGCGGATCGCGCTACCGGCGAACTCGATCGCACTGCCGGTGCCACCGGCGGTCCCGATGCGGCCGATGATCGCGAGCGCCACATCCTTCGCCGTTACGCCGCGCGCCAGCGGACCTTCCACCAGCACCCGCATGTTGCGCATCTTCCTCGCGATCAGGCATTGCGTGGCCAGCACGTGCTCGACCTCGGAAGTACCGATGCCGTGCGCCAAGCAGCCAAATGCACCGTGCGTGCTCGTATGAGAATCGCCGCACACCACTGTCATTCCAGGCAGCGTGGCGCCGTTCTCCGGTCCGATCACGTGCACGATCCCCTGGCGACGGTCGAGAAACGGAAAGTAGGCCTTGGCACCAAACTCGCGGATGTTCACGTCCAGGGTTTCGACCTGGAGGCGCGAAATCGGATCGCGAATGCCCTCGATTCCGCGCTCCCAGCCCGTCGTCGGCGTGTTGTGGTCGGCGGTCGCGACCACTGATCCGGTGCGCCAGGGTTTGCGCCCGGCCGCCTTGAGCCCTTCGTAGGCCTGCGGGCTGGTTACCTCGTGCACGAGGTGGCGATCGACGTACAGCAGCGCCGTGCCGTCCTCCTCGACGTGCACGACGTGCGCGTTCCAGAGTTTGTCGTAGAGCGTCTGTCCCATAGGAAGTGTGAAATTATGGCACACCGACCGCGTACCGCGCCGTACTCATCGCGCGCTCCGCGCCTGCTCGTAGAGCGGCGCAACGCGGGCGGCGTAGACCTTCAAGTCGTCGATGCGCGAGGCGTAGGAAGGGTGCGTGGATAGAAACTGGGGCGGCTGGGAGTCGCCCAGGCTGGTCATTTTCTGCCA
Organism: uncultured Pseudomonadota bacterium; assembly: GCA_963739205.1. Taxonomy (GTDB): domain Bacteria; phylum Pseudomonadota; class Gammaproteobacteria; order Burkholderiales; family SG8-39; genus DAHVFK01. The sequence goes on from CAVTZJ010000005.1 coordinate 863,646, forward strand.
CAGGCTGATTGCAGCACGCGGGTCGTAGCCAGCGCGCGCCGCAAGCTCCACCCCGATGCGGTCGGCCTCTGTCTCGAAGGCGCGCGAATTGGGCAGGTTGACCGTCACGTCCAGTATCACGCGCGACAGGTCCTGCGCAGCGCCTGGCAAACCGGCGACGGCGGCAATAACGCCGATCGCAATGCTCTGTGCCATGGCTTGCGAGGCGCGCTCGCGCCCGTGCTCGCGCAGAGCGTGGGCGATCTCGTGGCCCATCACTGCCGCCAGCTCATCGTCGGTCGGTTGCACGCGATCGATCAGACCGGTGTACACGGCAATCTTTCCGCCGGGCATGCACCATGCATTGATCTCCTTCGAGGTCAGGACGTTGCTCTCCCAGCGCCAAGCTGCCGCATCTGCTCGAAACACTGTCGCTTGCGCGATCAAGCGCTGCGCGATGCCACGCACGCGCGCTACCTGCGCCGGATCGTTGTTGAGGCGCCCCTTGCGCGCGGCCTCCTCGAGCACATCCCGATATGCGCCGGAGGCGCTCGCATTGACTTTCTCCGACGACAGCAGCATCGTCTGTTGGCGTTCAACGCCAACCACGCCGGCCTCGGTGGTGCGCACGGTCTGACAACCGGCCGTCAACGCCAGCAGGCCGCAGCAAAACACAGTGGCCGGCGCTCGCTTCATGCGCGATCTCGAGCGCTATTCTAGATCCGCGCGTGCTTTAGCTGGCGTGCCAGAAAGGCCCCCGCCAGCGCGGCGACCGCGGCCAGCGAGAACGCCGCCGGAGCGCCGTACCACCCCCAGGCCCAGCCGGCGAGCAGCGTGCCCGCCGCGCCTCCGGCGCCGTAGCTCAGGCTGGAAAACAGCGCCTGGCCTCGCGCTTGCGCGGAACGCGGGAACAGCCGGTGCACCGCGGCCACTGAAGCGGCGTGAAATGCGCCGAAGGTTGCGGCGTGCAGGAGCTGGGCCAGCACCAGCACGGCCACATGCTCGGCCGCCCAAGCGATCGCCAGAAAGCGCAGCACCGCGGCGAGCAAGCTCGCCTGCAGGATGGTAGACAGCGCAAAGCGCCTGAAAATCGCGGGCAGATAGAGGAAGACGGCGATCTCGGCTAACACGCCAAGCGTCCAGAACGCGCCGATCGACTTGCCGCTGTAGCCCAGTTGCTCCAGGTGCAGGCTGAAGAACGCGTACAAGGCGCCGTGCGCGATGGCCATACAGAAGCCGGCCGCAAGTAGCGCCCGCACGCCCCTGATCGCGAAGCGCCCGCGTTCCCCATCGTAGGCTGCTGCCCGACCGTGGGAGCTCGCGCCGGGCAGGGCGAGCGCTGCCGCGAGCGCAACGAACGCCAAGCCGAACAACACGGCGGGCAGCAGGCGCATCGCGGCGGCGTCCAGCCAGGCGCCCACGGCGAGTACCGCGCCGATGAAACCGAGCGATCCCCAGAGTCGGATCGGCCCATAGCGCCCGCTCTGTCCGGCGAGCGATGCCAGCGTGATGGCCTCTACGAGCGGAAGGCCGCCCGCCGATAACACGCTCATCAGCGCGATGAGCGCCGCGATTGCGGCAAACCCCTGCGCGAGTGGCAACAGCACGAGGCCCGCTGCGAGCGCGCTACAGGAGAGCACCACGACACCGCGCTGCGCGCGCCAACGATCCGCGACCCAGCCCCAGAGTCCCGGCGCGAAGATGCGTGCCAGCTGGGGAAGCGCGAGCACTGCGGCGATTCGGCCCGCGTCCAGCCCGCGTTCGGCCAAATAAAGTGGAAAATACGCCATGAATGCGCCTGCGTAGGCGAAGTGGGCGAAGTAATAGATCGCGAGACGCGCGGCGACCGGCATGGCGGCCCAGTCGTGGCGCTACGCGACGAACCGCGGCGGCTGTGCGCGCAGGCTGAAGCGCAGCGCGCCGAGCACTTCGTCGACAAAGCGCTCGTCGGGGCTTCCCCCGTCGCGCGCTGCGCCTAGGTGCCCGTCCAGCATCAGTTGTGCGAGTCCGTGCACGAGGCTCCATGCGGCCGCTGCGGCGCGCTGCGTCTCCTGCGCTTCAGCGAGACCCGAAAACGCGCGCGCGAAGGCGTGCATCGTGCCCTGCAGCGCGTCGCGCCAAGCCGCCTTGCGCCCGGCAACCGCTGCGAGTGCGAACATCAGACGGAAGCGGTCCGGCTGCGCGAGCGCGAAACGGATGTAGGTCCGCGCCACCTCGCGCCCCCCGCGCGGCGCGGCCGCATCGAGCGCGTTGGCGAGGCGCGCGAATCCGTCCCACGCAAGTTCCGCGAGCAGCGCTTCGCGGCCGGCGAAATGCCGATACGGAGCGCCGTGCGACACCCCGGCACGCCGCGCCGCCTCGCGCAACGTGACTCCGTGCACGCCGCGCTCGTCCAGCAGCGAGGCTGCCGCCCGCGTCAGTGCTGCGCGCAGGTCACCGTGGTGATAACGCCGCCTTGGGCGGGCATATGTAGGCATCGCCAACATTATGCCGGCAAGCGTGTAGCTGCTGTCAACATAAGTTCCCTCGGATCAGCCTCGACGCGCTTGCCGGCGCCCGAGAAACGGATTGCCGTGCGTACGGAACTCCACCGAAAGCGGAGTACCGCGCAGGGCAAATGCCTTCCGAAACCTGGCCTCCAAGTAGCGCCGGTAGCTGTCCGGCACGGCGTCGAGCGCGTTGCCGTGAATGATGATGCGCGGAGGATTCATCCCGCCCTGATGCGCATAGCGCAGCTTGGGCCGCACCAGGCCCTTACGCGGGGGGGCCTGCTGCTGCACCGCAGCGATCATCGCTCGGGTGAGCTTCGGCGTCGACAGCTTCGCCATCGCCGCAGCGTAGGCGACGTCCACGGATTGCATCAACTCGCTCAATCCCCTGCCGCCGCGCGCAGAAATGAAATGCGCGTCGGCGAAGCCGAGAAACCCGAGCTTCCAGGCGAGTTCCTGCTTCACGCGTTCGCGCTGTTCGCGGTCCGCCACGTCCCACTTGTTCACCGCGACGACCACCGCGCGCCCGCGCTCGAGAATGTAGCCCGCGACATGCGCGTCCTGGTCGCTCACGCCCTCGAGCGCGTCCAGCATGAATATGGCGACGTTCGCATCCTCGATCGCCTGCAGTGTCTTCACGATCGAAAAGCGCTCCACCGCCTCACCCTGCTTGCCCCGCTTGCGCAGGCCGGCTGTATCCACCAGCGTATAGCGCTTTCCGCCGCGCTCGAATGGCACATCGATCGCGTCGCGGGTGGTTCCGGGCTGGTCGAAGATGATGACCCGCTCCTCGCCCGCCAGGGCATTGACCAGCGTCGATTTGCCGACGTTCGGCCGTCCGATGATCGCCACGCGCGGATGACGTTCCGCACTTTCCTCGGGTTCGGCCTCCTGCGGCAGGCCGGCGAGTACCGACTCGAGCAGGTCGCTCACGCCCTCGCCGTGCGCAGCGGATATCGCGGCAGGTACGCCGAGTCCGAGCTCATGGAACTCGGCGGCTGCCGTGTCGGGCGCAAGCCCCTCACACTTGTTGACCGCGACCTGCACGCGCGCCCTCAGCTTGCGCAGCCGCATGGCGATCTCACGATCGGTGGCGGTCAAGCCGCTCCGGCCGTCGACGACGAACACGACCGCGTCCGCCTCCGTGATCGCCTGCTCGGTCTGGCGCGCCATGGCCACAAAGATCGCGTCGGCGGTCCCGGGCTCGAGGCCGCCGGTATCGATGACGATGAAGGAGCGGTCGCCGAGCCTGCCTTCGCCGTAATGTCGGTCACGCGTCACGCCCGGGACGTCCACCACGATGGCGTCGCGGCTGCGGGTGATCCGGTTGAACAGCGTCGACTTGCCGACGTTCGGGCGCCCGACTAGGGCGATGACCGCCTTCATTGCATGCCGTGGCGCTACAGAGCCAGCGCGAACAGGCCGCCGCTCTGCGTCTGCACCAGACAGCCTTCCGGCAGGCGGATAGGCGCCGCACGAATCGGCGCACCGCCCGTCGCCATGCGCGCGACGAAGGCCCCCGAATCGCGCGCGAGGAAGTGCACGTATCCTTCCAGGTCGCCGACGACGATTTCCGATCCGACCGGCAGCGGCAACGACAACTGCCTGTTGGCGAGGCGGTCCTGTTTCCAGAGGCTGCGGCCGCTGCGCCGCTCGAACGCGTACACGGCACCCGTGTCGTCGCTCACGTAGACGTTCGCCTCGTCCACGCTCGCCCCGTTCACGGACGACATCTCGCGCGACCAAAGCAGATTCCCGCTCCCTGTGTCGAAGCATGCGACGCGGCCCTGGTAAGCTGCGGCGCAGACCTCGCGCCCGCGCACGACCGGGACGCCGAGCACCTCGGTGATGCGCTCCAGCTCGGTCGCACCGCGCGGCACCGCGACGCTTCCTTCCCAGCGAGCGATGCCATTGTTCAATGCGATGGCGACAAGCTTGCCGCCGGAAAAGCCTGCATACGCAGTGTCCGCGGCGATCGTCACTCCGGCGGGAGAGCGCACGATGAGCGACGAGGGTGCCCGCTGGTAGACCCAGATGCGCTTGCCGTCGACGGCATCGAACGCGAAGATGCGGCTATCCTCACTGCGCACCAGCACCAGCCCTGCGCCGACGGCCGGCGCCGCCAGCACCTCGCTCGAAACGCGCGCGCGCCAGCGTACCTTGCCACTTTGCGCATCGAGGGCGAACACCTCGCCTTCGTCGGTCGCTACGGCCACTAGCGCGCCATCGCTGCCGACTCCGCCCGAGAGGCGCGACTCGAGCGACACGCGCCAGCGCTGCCGACCGCTCGCCGCATCGAAGGACGCGACCGATCCGTCGCGGTCGGCGGCGTACACGCTATCGCCTGCGAACACCGGGCTGAAAGTGAAGCTGCCGCCTCCGCCCACGCTCGCCGACCACAGCACGCGCACCGCCTTGGCGTCGGCGATGGGCGTGAGCGGCGCCGGTGTCGGGCCGGACGGGCCGCTGAACCAATTTAGCGGGTTCAGGCTCGAGCAAGCCCCTAGCGAGAGACCCGCGGCGAGCAGAACGAGTAGCGTGCGCTTTCTCATCCGCCCAGGGCCTCCAGCCGCATACGCACGCTCTCGCGAAACGCGCCTTCCTGCGCACCTGCCTTGTCCAGCGCCAGCTGGTACGCCGCGCGGGCGGCGGCCGTCTGGTGCTGCGCAGCCAGGATGTCGCCCTTGAGCGCCGCATACTGGGCCGCATAGGCCGCACCGTGCTTTGCGTCGACCAGCTTGAGCGCCTCGTCGAAGGACTTCCTGTCGAGCAAGATCGCCGCGAGGCGCAGCCTCGCGATGTCCTTGAAATTGTCCGACGGCGAGCGCTCGAGCACCCAGCGCAATTGCGCCTCGGCGCTCTTGTCATCGCGCCGGTCGAAATAGAAGCGCGCCGAGACGAGGGCTGCCATCGACGCGTACAGGGTGCCCGGATACTTCTCCGCCAGCTCGCCGCCAGCGTCGCGCATCATCTTCGCATCGCCCGTTTCCACCGCCTTGGTGAGCGCCTCGTAAAGTACGCTTGCCTGCAGCGCCTCCCTGCGCTGATACCAGTCCCAGCCGCGCCACGCCGCGATCGCGATAAGGACGACGGACACGACGAGCAGCACCCGGTTGCCGTTCTCCTGCCACCAGGACTTCAGCGCTTCAATCTGTTCCTGCTCTTGATGATCGAGTGCCATGCTATGACTTTGCCCTCTGCAATGCGTCGCCGAAGGCGGCCACCGCCACCTCGCGTCGGACGCTGAACTGTGGTTCCGTGCGGCGCAACAGCTTGACCGCAATTTGCCGCGCGCGTACTTCATCTTCGCCGACGATGAGCGCCGTCCACGCGCCGCTCGCATCGGCCTTCTTTAATTGCGACTTGAAGCTGCCGCCTCCGGCGTGTTGCACCACCGCGTAGCCGGCCGCGCGCAGCTCCTCGGCGAGCACCAGCGCATAGGGCTGCGCGCCCTCGCCCTGTGCGACCACGTAGGCGTCCGGGACGCGCGGCTGCCGCGCACCGCCGGGTTCGCGCAGCAGCGTGATCAGGCGCTCGTTGCCCATCGCGAAGCCGGCTGCCGGCGCCGGCTTGCCGCCGATCTGCGCGAACAGGCCATCATAACGTCCGCCGCCGCACACCGTGCCCTGCGCCCCGAGTGCGTCCGAGATCCATTCGAAGACCGTGAGATTGTAATAGTCGAGACCGCGCACCAATCGCGGGTTGAGCTCGAAAGACACGCCGGCCGCCCTGAGCAGCCGCTTCAGCTCATCGAAGTGCGCGAGCGACGCGGCGCCGAGGTATCCCATCAGCGGCGGCGCACCCGCCACGACATCCTGCACCTGCGGATTCTTGGAATCGAGCACGCGCAGCGGATTGGTGTGCATGCGGCGTTTGGCATCGGCGTCGAGCCGATCGACGTGCGCCTCCAGATGGCGCACCAGGTCTGCGCGATAGCGCGCGCGCTCCTCGGGTGACCCGATGGTGTTCAGCTCGAGCCGGATGCCCTGCAGGCCGAGCTCGCGCCACAGCGACGCGCACATGACGATCAGCTCGGCATCCACGTCGGGTCCCTCGTAGCCGAGCGCCTCGACGCCGTACTGATGGAACTGTCGGTAACGGCCCTTCTGCGGCCGCTCGTGGCGGTACATCGGGCCCGCGTACCAGAGGCGTTTCGGTCCGTCGTACAGCAAATTGTGCTCGATCGCCGCGCGTACGCAGGAGGCCGTGCCCTCCGGACGCAAGGTCAGGTCCTCGCCGTTCAACTCGTCGCGCCAGGCGTACATTTCCTTTTCCACGATATCGGTCACCTCGCCGATCGCGCGCCGGAACAGTTGGGTGTGCTCGACCAATGGCATGCGGATGTTCCGGTAGCCGTAGCGCTCGAGCCACGCCTCGACGCGCGCTTCGAAGTCGCGCCACCACACGGCCTCGTCGGGCAAAATGTCGTTCATGCCGCGAACGGCCTGGATGCCTTTGCTCATGCACGCAGCGGCGATCAGGAAATCGCCTTGATCCTGATTTGTTTCGACTCGTTGTTCGCCGGGCGGCGGCGTCCGGCCTCCGGAGAGAAATTGCGGCGCACGTACTCGGCGATGAGCGCCTGGAATTCCTCGGCGATTCGGTCGCCCTTGAGCGTCACCGTCTTCTCGCCGTCGACGTACACCGGAGCCACCGGATACTCGTTGGTTCCGGGCAGGCTGATGCCGATATCGGCGTGCTTGGATTCGCCCGGTCCGTTGACCACGCAACCCATCACGGCGACGCGCATCTCCTCCACGCCCGGGTACTGCTCGCGCCACACGGGCATTTGCCGGCGCAGATACGCCTGAATGCCTTCTGCGAGCTCCTGGAAATAGGTACTAGTGGTGCGGCCGCAACCGGGGCAGGCGCTTACCATCGGCGTGAAGCTGCGCAGGCCCATGGTCTGCAGGATTTCCTGCGCAACCTGCACTTCACGCGTCCGGTCGCCCCCCGGCTCGGGTGTGAGCGATACGCGGATGGTATCGCCGATGCCTTCCTGGAGCAGCACAGCGAGAGCGGCGGTGGAGGCGACGATCCCTTTGGAGCCCATGCCCGCTTCCGTGAGCCCGAGATGCAACGCGTAGTTGCAGCGGCGCGCGAGTTCCCGGTACACCGCGATCAGATCCTGCACCTGGCTCATCTTGCAGGAGATCACGATCCGCTCGGCCGCCAAACCCCAGGCTTCCGCTTGGCGCGCAGAATCGAGCGCGGATCGCACGACCGCCTCACGCATCACCTCCTGGGCCGACAGCGGTTGCGCGCGGCGGCCGTTTTCGTCCATCAATCGGCCTAGCAATCCCTGGTCGAGGCTACCCCAGTTGACGCCGATTCGCACCGGCTTGCCGTAACGCATCGCGCACTCGATCATGGTCGCGAACTGCTCGTCGCGCGTGGCAACCGTACCGACATTGCCCGGGTTGATGCGGTACTTCGCGAGCGCCTGCGCGCATTCCGGAAACTGCGTGAGCAGCTTGTGTCCGTTAAAATGAAAGTCCCCCACCAGCGGTACGCGGCAGCCGGCCGCGTCCAGGCGCTCGCGGATGCGCGCCACTTGCGCCGCCGCCTCCGCATTGTTCACCGTGATGCGCACCAGCTCAGAGCCCGCGAGCCACAGCTCGCGCACCTGCGCGGCAGTTCCAGCTGCGTCGGCGGTGTCCGTGTTGGTCATCGACTGAACGACGACCGGAGCGCCGCCGCCTATGGCGACGCCGTCGACCATCACTTGCGTCGCGTGGCGCCGTTGCGCAACGTTCATGCCGGCGCTCATTTCAGGGTAAAGCGCGCCACGTCGACCCTGGTGTGAGGCCTGAGGTCGAACGGCTGGTTCTGGTACATGACTTGCACGTGCTGCGCATTGCCGATCACCATGTCGAACGGCGGCTGGCCGCTGACGACGCGCTGGCTGCCCGCGGGAACCAGCTGCTCAAGCAGCGTGTGTCCCGCCGCGTCGCGCACCTCCACCCACGACTCCTCATCGAAGCGCATGACGATACGCCGCGCGTCGGGGTCCGCGGAAGGTGCAGCCTTGGCGGCGGGGGGCTTTTGCGCCTTGGCAACGTCCTGCGCGCTCTGCATCGTGGCCGGAGCCTGCGCTGCCGCAGGCGCGGCACTCGGTTGCATGGCTGCGGCGGTGGGCGCAGGAGGTGCAGGCGGCGCGGGTTCGGCTGGCGTCACAGTATCCGCCGCGCGCGGTTTCTCGGCCTGCGCCGGGGCGGAGGCAACGACCACCGGACCCGCAACTTTGGCGCGCTCCTGCTTCCATTCGATCAGCACCCCGGCCACGGCCGTCAGGATCAGCAGCGACAGAATTCCGTAAATGACGTTCGAGCGCCGTGACGCGTTGGCAAAGGGCACGGGTTGCCTGAAGCGGTCCGCGAGCCGGCCAGGATCCGGAACCTCAAGTTTGCCCTCCATGCGCGTCAGCAGGGACTCGGCGTCGAGCTTCAGCAGCCTGGCGTAGCTGCGCACCATGCCGCGCGCGAACGTGCCGCCCGGCAGGAGGTCGAAGCGGTCTTGCTCCAGCGCCTCGAGCTGGCGCGCACCGAACTTAAGCTGCTGGGCAACTTCCTCGATCGTCAGCCCGCGCGCAGCGCGCTCGCGGGCAAGGATCTCACCGATCTCTTCCTCGCGCGGCACCTCCAGCTCGCGCCCTTCGACCATGCTAGTCATAGGCTCCGCGCTGCAAGAGCTGGTACTCGCTCGATCTGGGAAAGTCCCGGCGCAGCTGGTTGGCGTAGCCCGCTTCGGCGATGGTATTGCCAAGCTTGCGCTCGACGCGCAGCGCCAGCCAAAGCGACTCGGCGGTCGGCGGCACGCTCCGGTTGTAGCGCAGCGCGTAGCGCCTCGCCTCCTCCATGTCGCCCTGCCGGTAGCGGATCAGCCCCATCTGCAGCAAGGCGCCGGGATCGTTTGGCTGCAGCCGCAGCGCCTGCTGGATGAACTTCTCCGCATCGTCGACCTTGCCCTGGCGCAGCAAGCAAATTCCGGCCGCCGTGTACGAGCGCCAGGGCGCCGGATAGAGCGGATTACGGATTGCCCTCTCGAAGTAGCCGATCGATTCGGTCTCGCGCCCCGTCTGGCACAGGAACCAGCCGTAGTTGTGGTTGATATCGGGGTCGTTGGGCGAGATTTTCAGCCCGCGCTCGAAGTTTTCCTGCGCAAGCCGGTTTTCCTTTAGATCCATGTACACCAGTCCGAACATGCTGTAGGCAGGCGCGTAGTTCGAGTCGGCGGACGTGGCGCTGCGCAGCTCCTCGAGCGCGACCGCCATACTGCCGCGTCGATAGTAGAGCGCCGCGAGCTCCGTGTGCAGCTTCGCCCTGTTCTGGGGATCGCCCACCTCTCCGACGATCTGCCCGGTGTCGACGCTTGGCGGCGGCGGCGGCTGAGTCGCGCACGCGCTAGCAAGCAGCACCAGACCAGCGCCTATCAGGCGTCTCACGCGCTTAGCTCCGTCAGCCTTTGCACAACGCGACCGGAGCGCCGCGTGCGGTCGGCCACGTCCCCGGCGAGCTGGCCGCATGCCGCGTCGATCCCCTCCCCGCGCGTCTTGCGCACGGTGGTCGTGACGCCTCCGGCGCGCAGGATTTCCGCGAAGCTCCGGATGCGCTCCGGAGCCGAGCGCCGGAATGACGTGTTCGGGAACGGATTGAAGGGAATCAGGTTGAATTTGCAGCGCACGCGCCGCGCGATCCCGAGCAGCTCCCTGGCATGCGCATCGGAGTCGTTTACGCCGTCGAGCATCACGTACTCGAAGGTGATGAAATCGCGCGGTGCCTTGTCCAGATACCGGCTGCACGCTTTGAGCAGCTCGCGGATCGGATACTTGCGGTTGAGCGGTACGAGCTGGTCGCGCAATCGGTCGTTCGGTGCGTGCAACGACACCGCGAGCGCGACAGGACTTTCGTCGCGCAGCCGGTCCATGCCCGGGATCACCCCGGAAGTCGATACGGTCACCCGCCGGCGCGAAAGGCCGTAAGCGTTGTCGTCGAGCATGAGGCGCAGCGCGGGCAGCACGTTGTCCAGATTGAGCAGCGGCTCACCCATGCCCATCATCACGACGTTGCTGATGACCCGCTCGCCCCTCGGATCGCGCCCGAGCTGGCGGTTGGCGATCCACAGTTGCCCGATGATCTCAGCGGTGTCCAGATTGCGATTGAAGCCCTGCTTGCCGGTTGAGCAAAACGCGCAATTGAGCACGCAGCCCGCCTGGCTCGATACGCACAGCGTGCCCCGGCCGTGCTCCGGTATGAACACCGATTCGACCGCATTCGCGCCGTCCACTTTGAGCAGCCACTTGCGCGTGCCGTCGGGCGCGGTCTCGTCGCCGACGATCTGCGGCACTCGAACATGCGCGTGCTGGGCGAGTTTCGTGCGCAGCGTCTTGGCGAGGTCGCTCATGCGCGCGAAGTCCGACTCGCCGAACTGGTGGATCCAGCGCAGGACCTGGCGCGCACGGAACGACTTCTCGCCGAGTGCGGCGAAGTACCGGTCCATGGCCGCCGCGTCGAAAGCGAGCAAGTTGTCTGTCATCGCGAATAGATTTCGCACGCCGGAAAGAAGTACGCGATCTCGGAACGCGCCGTGTCCGATCCGTCCGAGCCGTGCACCGCATTCGCGTCGATCGATTCCGCGAAGTCCGCGCGGATCGTGCCCGCTGCCGCCTTCTTCGGATCGGTGGCGCCCATCAGTTCGCGGTTCTTGGCGATTGCGGCTTCACCCTCCAGCACCTGCACCAGCACCGGGCCCGAGATCATGAAATCGACCAGCTCGCGAAAGAACGGTCGTGCGCGGTGCACCGCGTAGAAGCCCTCAGCCTGCGCGCGCGACAAATGCATCATGCGCGCCGCCGCGATCTTCAGGCCCGCGGCCTCGAACCGCGCACAGATCTTTCCCACGACGTTCTTTTTCACCGCGTCGGGTTTGATGATGGACAAGGTCCTCTCGACCGCCATTATTCGCTCCGTAACCAAGGCTCGTATATGAAAGCTGAAATTCTATCACGTACCCTGGTCGAATCGCTTAAAAACAAGGGCTTGCGCTTGCGATAGAGGTGCGCCCGGGTGCCATTCCGGGAGCAGGCCGGGCGCTCCTGGCGCGGCGCGATAGCGCGCATCGATGCCCAGCCCCGGCGCCCAGACCAGCTCGCCATCGCAGTAAAGGAGCGGCAGGCGCTCACGCCACCAGGGCGGCACACCCGCCTCCTGGAACAGGTTCTTGAGCGTGCGACGCGGCCGCTCGGGATCCGGCTGCAACCGCTCCCCACCGCGGCGCTGGCACACGCGCACCTCGCCTGCCTCGAGTCGCTCCCGGTCGATGCCAGCGCCGCGCGCCGGCCGCAGCCGCAACTCGCCGGCAGGCGCGGGCAGACTCAGCCTGCGCTCACCCGACCACTTGACCGGCGCGAACTGGATCGGTGGCGCCGCACGCTCAACCGTGACCTCCCCGCGATACGCGCGCATCACCGCGCCATCGTGGCGTATCGCGGTACGCGCGCCGCGCCCGCTCAGCTGGCGCAGCATGTCCGCCAGGCGTCGTTCCGTCGGCGCACGCAGGCCGTGTGCCGCCAAGTGCTCGCGCAGCGCGAGCGCGGGGGAGGTCGCCCCGCGACGGCGCAGCAGCGCATCGGCCTCGGCGAAGTGGCGCGCCGCCCGCGCCAGCGCCTCGCGCCAGCGGGGGTAGCGCTTCTCGAGCAGCGGAAGGATCTGCCGGCGCAGATAGCCGCGCGTCAGCGACAGATCGTCGTTCATTTCGTCGTCGACCCACTGCAGACCGTGGGCGCGCGCATAGCGCACGATCACCTTGCGCGGCACTGCGAGCAGGGGTCGCACGACGACCTTGTCGCCGAGCGTGCCGCGCACCGGCATGCCGCTCGCACCGCGCAGACCCGTGCCGCGCAGGAGGTTCATGAGCACCGTCTCGGCCTGGTCGTCGAGCTGGTGCGCGAGCGCCAACATCTCGGCACGTGCGCGGCCGAGGGCCGCGCGACGCGCAGCTCGCGCGGCGGCCTCGAGCCCGACGCCGCGCCTCTCGCCTACCTTTACGCGGCGTACCTCGAACGGCACGCCCCAGTCACGACACAGGCGCCGGCAGAAGCGCGCCCAACTCCCGGAGTTCGCGCTCAGGCCGTGATCGACGTGAATCGCGCGCAGCGCGTAGCCGTGGCGCGGCGCCAGGTGCGCGAGCAGATGTAGCAGGACGACTGAGTCGACGCCCCCCGAGAGCGCCACCGCGAGGGTCCTGCCCCGCAGGTCGGTCTCCGCCAGGATGCGATCGACTGCCGCGGCCGCGCCGCTCCGGCGCTTGCGCGGCTCAGCTGCGCTCCGCGAGGTCCTTGAACTTGCCATGGTCCATGAGTTTTTCGAGGCGTTCCTCGACGAGCTCTTTCGGCTTTTTCCCCTGGACCTGCTTGAGCGCTTCGGCGAGCGCTTTCTTGAGCGACGCAGCGGTCGCCTGCGGATCGCGGTGCGCACCGCCCAGCGGCTCGTTGACGATCTTGTCGATCAGGCCGAGCGTCTTCAGCCTGCCGGCGGTGATGCCGAGCGCCTCGGCCGCCTCGGGTGCCATTTCGGCGCTGCGCCAGAGGATCGAGGCGCATCCTTCCGGAGAAATTACCGAGTATGTGGCGTATTGCAGCATCAGCACCACATCGCCAACCGCAATCGCCAGGGCCCCGCCCGAGCCGCCCTCGCCAATTACGCTGACGATGACCGGCGTCTTGAGGCCCGCCATGACGTACAGGTTGCGACCGATTGCCTCGGACTGACCTCGTTCCTCGGCGTCGATGCCGGGATAGGCGCCAGGAGTGTCGACGAAGGTGAACACCGGCAAGCGGAACTTCTCCGCTAGCAACATCAGGCGCAGCGCCTTCCGATAGCCTTCGGGTTTCGGCATGCCGAAATTGCGCAGGATCTTTTCCTTCGTATCTCGCCCCTTCTGGTGGCCGATCACGACGCACGGTGTGCCATTGAAGCGCGCCAGCCCGCTGACGATCGACGCATCGTCGGCAAAGCTGCGATCGCCGTGCAGCTCCTCGAAGTGCGTGAACAGCATGCCTACGTAATCCAGCGTATACGGCCGCTGCGGATGCCGCGCGACCTGCGCCACCTGCCAGGGGCTGAGCTTGGCGTAGATGTCCTTGGTGAGCGCCTGGCTCTTCTTCGTTAGACGGCCGATCTCCTCGGAAATATCGACTGCGGAATCGTCCTGCACGAAGCGCAGTTCCTCGATGCGCTGCTCGAGCTCGGCGATCGGCTGCTCGAAATCGAGAAAGGTCGTTTTCATCGGTGCGGCATTCTACGCTCAAGGCGCACGGCTAGTATTCCACTGGCACCGGGTCCAGCGAGCGCCACAGGTACCAGGTGGCAACCGAGCGCCAAGGCTGCCAGGCCTGCGCGATACGCCGGATACCGCCCGCGCTGACCTCGCGTCCGCGGCGGTAGCTCAGGCTGACTGCGCGTCGCAACCCCAGGTCGTCGAGCGGGAGCACGTCGGGGCGCAGCAGATTGAATATCAGGAACATCTCGGCGGTCCAGCGTCCTATCCCGCGCACCTCCGTCAACTCGGCGATCACCCGCTCGTCGTCCATGTCCTGCCAGCGCGCGGGGACGATCGCGCCGCAGGAAAAGTGTGCCGCCAGGTCGAGCACGTATTCGACCTTGCGCCGCGAGAGCCCGCACGCGCGCAGCCGCCGCGCTCCCGCATCTGCGGCGCCGCGCGGGCTCACCTGCCCGACTGTGGCGAGCACCCTGTCCCACACCGCCTGCGCGGCCTTCACCGAGATTTGCTGTCCGACGATCGAGCGCGCCAGCGTGGCGAAGGGATCGCCGCGCGCCACGAGGTGCACGCGAGGATGGCGCCGCATGATCTCGCCCACAACGGGGTCGCGGCGCGACAGTTCGCGCTTGGCCCTGTCCCAGTAGATCGGCTTCATGGTTGAGCGAGCGGGAGATTCAGCAAGAGGTTCTGCGGCTTGAGGCGCACGACGTCATGCTCGTCGCATGACAGCGCGAGATATACGGGTCGGCCGCGGAGTTCTTTGCGCACGTCCGAAGGTTCCACGAAATCCATGCGCAGCAGCGCGAGTATGCGGCGCATGCGCTCCGGTCCGACGTCCGCACCGTGCCATAGGTCGTCGAGTATGGAAGTCGACTCCGCGTCGAGCCCGATGTGCCACGACCAGCGACTCTCCTCGATCTCGCGCAGCGCACGGACATGCACGCGTACGCCACGCAAGTGGCTCACCCAAGCCTCGATGACTGCGCACAGCGCTTCGAGCGCTGGGCGTCCGTAAGCGAGACTGATCACCGTGTCGAAGCGCGACTCGCACTCCCAGTACTTGCTCGCATTGGCTCGATCGAGCACGTCCAGCCCTGTGCCTCCTAGCGCGCCGCGTGCCTCGACAATCAGCCGGCCAAGGCTGCCGTAGCGTTCGCCTGAGGCATGCCGCTGCACGGTTTCAAGGTCCGCCAGGAGGGGCTGACCGTCGTGCAAAGCGACTCTCTGTTCGCGAAACAGCAATTCGGCCGCGCGCACGCGCAATGGGTCGTCGCAGCCGTCGAGCACGTTTCTCAAGATGACATGCACCAGCTGTTGTACGAAGAGCGGCGGCACGTCCACGCCGCCCTCGAACAGGGAAACGTAGCAGGCCTCCACGCTGCCGGCATCGACTAAACGCTGGCGGAAGCGGAGCAGCACGCGGTAGTTGTGCTCCAGGTCACGATCGGCCAAGGATTCGATTTCTCGGGCAATGACCTCACGCCGCGGATCGTCCATCAGCGCCGCGTGCAACCGGCGCTCGAATTCGGAGGATTCTTCGGCGGGGCGGATTTCGGGACGCAGGAAGTACGCGCGCAGGAAATCGTCTGTGATCCCTAGGCGACCCCGAGCGTCCCGCCGCAAGAGATGAAAGCCGCTGTTGCGCCAGAAATCGGGCACGCGCATGCCGTCCCGCGCGCTCCCGCGCGCCGCCTAGGCGACGGCGGTTACCAGTCTCGAATGCGCCGACACGTGCTGCCTGAGGAACTCCATCTGGTCGGCGTAGATGCGTCGATTGCTCAGGATCAGGTACTCGGCCTTGTTCGGCACGTAGGGGGCGTACAGCAACTCCATGCCTGCCTCCTGAGGCAGGCGGTTGCGCTTCTGCCCATTACACTGACGACAGGCTGTCACCACGTTCATCCAGCCGTCGCGTCCGCCGCGCGACAAGGGCGTGATGTGGTCGCGGGTCAGACGAAAGAAACTGAACACGCCGCCGCAGTATGCGCACAGGTGGCGGTCGCGCCTGAATAGCTCGCGGTTGTTGAGCGGCGGGACCTGATCGAATCCGCGCACCGCCAGCGCTTTGCCCTTAACGGCGATGATCGACGCCGCGGTAATGGTCGAGCGTTGGCCGGTCGCACGCGAGATGCCGCCGTAGAACGTGAACGTCCTCTCGCCCATGGTCCATGCAACCAGGTTCTTTGCGTAATAGAAGCAAGCCTGCTGCCAACTGATCCAGCGGTGCGGCACACCGTGGCTGTCGAGTGAGAGGATGAGCGGATTGTCCATGGCAGGAACTTAGTTCGCAACGATTCTGCCAAGCCTTCTTGTGCTTTGCAACGGCGCGTCAATCCGCGGGCTTAGGCGCGGATTTTCGCACACTGCATGATGTCTTCCGCAGCGCGCGGTCAGCGCCGGTCGACTGCGTCCTTGAACCCCTGGCCCGCCGCGAAGGCAGGAATGGTCTTGGCCGAGATCTTGATTTCCTTGCCGTTTACCGGGCTGCGTCCGGCACGCGCCTTGCGCTTGCGCGGCATGAACGTGCCGAAGCCGACCACCGTGACACGATTCCCTTTGGCAACGCCCATGACGATCGCCTCGAACACCGCGTTGACCGCTTCGCCCGCTTCGCTGCGGCTGAGATTGCCCGCCTTGGCGGCGGCTTGAACGAGGTCGGATTTCGTAATCACGGCTGGCATACGTTCTCCATATCTGCCCGATCGCGTGCCGGGCATCTCCCAGTTCTTCCTCGCTGCGCGCTTGCTCCGCGAGCGAGCACGCATCGTAGCGAATCCGCAACGCGAACACAACGCGCACGCGTGATTTCGCGCACGACGATTGCCAAACAATAATGAACGCGTCGAACTGCGCAGTGAAGCAAGCACGATCAGCACAGTCCCATTTACGCCTCAGCAGCGCCGCTGATCGTGCGGGGCTGTGCGTTTGTTTTTTTCCGTGAGCTGACTTGCGACTTGCCAGGCAGGGGCAAAAGTCCTGTTCTTCCGCGTGATCTGGTGTTGCGAGCGCGAAGCGCTCAGCGCGCACCCGCAAGCAGCTCGACGAACACGCTCGGCTCTTCGGCGCCCCGGCCCTGCGCGAGCAGCAACCGATAGAGCTCCGCAGCCATACGCGCCATCGGCAGCGGCACGTCTACGCCGCGCGCCACTGCAGCCGCATTCTCCAAGTCCTTCAAGAGCGTATATGCGGTACCGCTCGGATTGGCGAAGTCGCGCCGCGCCATCCGGGGACCGAACACCTGCAGCGGCAGCGAGTCGGCGAAACCACCCTTCAGGGCCTCCGGGAGCATGCGGGCATCGACCCCCGCCGCCTCGGCGAGCCGCACCGCCTCCGCGATTACTGGAAACAGGCAGCCGACGATCACCTGGTTGCAAAGCTTCGTGACCTGGCCGGCGCCGGACTCCCCCATGCGCGTGACGCGCTGCGCGACCACTTGCAGCACGGGCCGCGCGCGCTCGAGATGCTCCGCCTTGCCGCCCGCCATGACGACAAGCTTCCCCTGCTGCGCCCCGGCCACGCCGCCGGAGACCGGGGCGTCGATCAAGCCCATCGCGCATTGGCGCTCGAGGCGCGCGGCAAAAGCGCGCGTGGATTCGGGTGCGATGCTGGAGAAGTCGACCACGAGCTTCCCCGCGCTGCCGCCTTCAGTGACGCCCGACGCCCCGAAGAGCACTTCTTCTGCCGCGTGCTGGTCGGTCACGCACATGAGGATGATGTCCGAAGCGCGCGCCAGCGCCGCGGGCGATTCCGCCGCGGCCGCACCGCGCTCGAGCAGGGGTGCAAGCTTGTCGCGCGTGCGGTTCCATACCTGCACGCGATAGCCAGCGTCGAGAAGCCGTACGACCATCGGCGCTCCCATCAGGCCAGTGCCGATGAAACCCACCCTGGGCTTGTCGCTCATCTGTGTGCCGTCCGTTTCTTTGCCCCGCGATGGGTTACGGCGCCTGTGAACGCCGAGCCGACCAGCGCCGCATACTTCTCGAGCGCGCCCGAGAGCGGGGCGCGCGAGGGGCCGCGCCACGCCTTGCGCCGTCGGGCGAGCTCGGCCGCGCTGACTTGAAGGGACAGCTGCCCCTTGCGCGCGTCGATCAGCACACGGTCGCCGTCCTTCACCAGTGCCAGGGGCCCGCCTACCGCCGCCTCCGGCGACACGTAGCCGATCATCATGCCGCGCGTCGCACCTGAAAAGCGACCGTCGGTGAGCAGCGCGACCTTCTCGCCCATGCCCTGGCCATAGATCAGCGCGGTCACGCCCAGCATCTCGCGCATGCCCGGCCCTCCCTTCGGCCCCTCGTAGCGGATCACGAGCACGTCGCCTTCGCGGTAGGTCCGCTTGCGCACGACCTCCGCACAGGCTTCTTCCGAATCGAAAACCCTAGCGGTACCCTCGAAAGCGAGCGCCCTGAGGCCGGCGACTTTGAGCAGGGCGCCCTCGGGGCTAAGGTTTCCCTTTAGCACGACGATGCCCCCGCTCGCGAGCAGGGGCTCCGTGCGCACCACCCGACCGTCGGCGCCGGGATGATCGGCCAGTTCGTCTTCGAGCGTGGTGCCGAACAACGTGAGGCTGTCGCCATGCAGGGCGCCGCGCCGCAGCAGCTCTCGCAGCACCGCGTACACACCGCCTGCCGCATGCAGGTCCTTGGCGAGGAATCGTCCGCCCGGCTTCATGTCGGCGATGAGCGGCGTTCGCTTCGACACGCGCGCGAGGTCGTCGAGGCAGAAACGGATGCCCGCTTCGTGCGCGATTGCCGGAATGTGCAATCCCGCGTTGGTCGAACCGCCGGTCGCCGCAACGGCGGCGCAGGCATTTTCGAGGCTCTTCTTCGTCACCAGGTCGCGTGGCAGCGGACCGCCGCGGGCGAGCAGCTGCATGACCACCCTGCCCGCTTCGCGCGCCAGGGCTGGCCGCTCGCCGGCCACCGCGGGCATGGTCGCCGACCCCGGCAGCGCGAGCCCCAGCGTCTCGGCCACCATCGCCATGGTGTTGGCGGTGAACTGGCCTGGGCATGCGCCTAGCGTCGGCAGGCAAACGTGCTCGATTTCGTCCAGCTCGGCGTGCGTCATGTCTCCCGCGAGCACCGCGCCCACCGCCTCATAAGCGTCGAGCACCGTGACCTCGCGCCCACGCCAGGTGCCCGGCAGCGCCGCGCCCCCGTATACGAATACCGAGGGCAGGTTCAGGCGCGTTATCGCCATCATCATTCCCGGCAGCGTCTTGTCGCAGCCCGCAAACGTCACCAGCGCGTCATAGGCGTGGCCCCGGGCGACGGCTTCGATGCCGTCGGCGATGATCTCGCGCGACGGCAGCGAGTAGCGCATGCCGGCGTGGTTCATCGACATCGAATCGGCGACCGAGATCGAGGCAAAATCGAAAGCTGTGCCGCCCGCCTCGCGCACTGCGGCGCAAGCCTCCTGTGCGAACTTGCCGAGCAGAGCGTTGCAGGGTGTCACGCGGCCGTCCGCCGAGACCACGCCAACGAAGGGTTTGCCGATGTCCGCGTCGGATAGGCCGAGGCCGCGCAGGAACGCCCGATGCGGCGCTCGGTCGAGCCCTTCGACCGTGATGCGGGAAGGCAGCTTGCGGACCTTCATGCGCGCAGTGTAGCGCGCGAGCGCCCGCGGCGCGCTAGGCGGGAGCGCCCTGCTTTGCCGCCGCGCTGCGTGCCGCGCGCGTCGCGCGCGCGCCAAACAATCGCATGAGCAAGAGAATCGTCGCCAGCGTCACGACGTAGAAGAGCAGTTCGATGCCGGTCGGCCGGTCGTTGTAGCCGACCAGCACGTGCAGCATGCGGCCGGTCATGCTGTCCATGCTCAACAGGCGCGAGGAGTTCCAAACCTGGTCGATCAGTGTCGGCAGCAGTCCCGCCTGCACTAGGAAGCCCGCTGCGCTCGCGGCGAGCCCGGCGGCCAGCAGAAGCACGATCACGCCCGTCACGGTAAAGAAGTGGCGCAGTGGTATGCGCAGCAGGCCGAAGTAGAGCAGCACGCCGATCCCCGTCCCGCCGGCAAGACCCAGCAGGCCACCGACCGCGAGGCCGGCGCTGCCGCCGCTCGCCACCAGGCCGTAAAGGAACAGCACCGTCTCGGCGCCCTCACGCAGCACGGCGAGCGCGGTGACCGCGAGCATCGCCGAAAGCGGCCGAGCGCCTACCTGGACGTCGTGGCCCAGGTGGCGCATCTCTTCCACGTGCTTGCGCGCATGCGAGCTCATCCACACGTTGTGCCAGGCGAGCATCGCCACCGCGACGAGCAGCACCGCCGCGTTGAACAGCTCCTGGCCGCGGCCTTCGACCGCCTGAGAGATCGCGCCGGCAAACAGCGCCACCACGAGCGCGCCGACGATGCCGAGCGCCACGCCCCCCGCGACCCAGCGCCCGCGGTGCGCCACGCCGCGCGTCGCGCCCATGACGATGGCGACGATCAAAGCCGCTTCGAGCGTTTCGCGGAATACGATGACGGCGGATCCGAGCATGGCGGGTCGCTATTTGGCGTGCAGCTTGCCCTGGGCGGTGGCTTCGTGGAATTCGCCGAAAAACGGATAGGTGCCGGGCTTCAGCGGGCCGACGCTCACCATTCCCTTGCTACCACCTGGAACGATTTTCTCCACGCGCAATTCGTGGCTCTCGAACTCCTCCGGCGTGCCATCCTGGTTGTCGATCACCAGCTTGATGCGCTTGCCGGAGGGGACGGTCAGCTCCGCTGGCTGGAAGCGATGTTCCTTGATAACAATGGTGTACTCCGGCGTCTGCGCGTGGGCCGCGACAGGCAATGCGAGCGTCAGCAGGAAGGCAAAGCGAACCAGATCCATCGACAAATCAGTGTGAAGTAATCTTTATGAGAGCGGCATGCGAATGATAATAGTTCTCACCTAATCTGGCAAGCCCCTCAAAATGTAAGGGTTTCAAGATATTCCAGAAGGATTTCTTCGAAGTCTGCGTTGTGCGCGAATCCCAGGCTGGCGGCGCGCCGCGAGCGCGTGGCGCGCGGCACCGTATCGATGACCGCTTGCACCACGGGATCAGGTTCGAAGCGCAGTTTCCCGAGAGCGCGACCGCCGGCATGGCGCTGCACCGCGCGCCACATCTCGTTCGCCGCGACCGGAATCCCGGTGAGCAGCACCGTGCGGTCCCAGCCGAGTCGCTCGCCGTCGAATTGCGCCCCATGCAGCAGCGCCTCCACAGTGCGCCGCAGTGACAGGCAGGCCATGCGCGTATCCGGGCGCACCGGACAGGTGTAGTTCCGCCCGGCGAGCGTCTCGCGCACGATGGCGCTCGCCCAGCCCGAAACGGCGGTGTTGGCGCTGCCCGGGCGGACCATCACCGTCGGTAACCGCAGCGACCTGCCGTCGACATAGCCGCGCCGCGTGTAATCGTTGATCAGCAATTCGCAAACCAGCTTCTGCACGCCGTACGAGATGCGCGGCGCGGCGGCTATTTCGTCCGTCACCGGGTCGGGCAGCGCGCCGCCGTAAACCGCAATCGACGAGCTGAACACGAAGCGCGGGCGGTGCCCCGCGAGCCGGCAAGCTTCGAGCAGGTCGCGCGTCGCGTCCAGGTTGACCTTGCTACCGAGCTCGAAGTTCTGCTCGGCGCCTCCCGACACTAGCGACGCGAGATGGAACACGGTATCGACCGTGCGGTCGATGAGCGCGCGGGCGAACTGCGGATAGGCGATGTTGCCGATGAGCGCCCGTGCCCCGGACGGTTCCATCGGCGACTGGTCAGCCGCCAGCACTTCGGCGCCCGGCGAGCGATCGAGCAACGCGGTGACCAGAGCGCGGCCGATGAATCCGGCCGCGCCGGTCACCACGACGGTCATTTCCGCGGCTTGCCCAGGTGCTTCCCGAAGTTCTGCAGCAGTTGTAGCGAGCGCTGCGCTTGCGGGTCGCGCAAGACGTGCCACGTCCCGCCCAGGCCGCCGGAGGGCGCCGGCAGGCGCGAGGTCTCCTCGACCGCAGCCTCGAGGCTGCCGAGCACATGCTCTACGGCGTCCAGCCGTTCCATCAGCCTGGGCAGCGTCACCGCGATGCGCTCAAGCGCGCCAGATGCCTGCATCTTCTCCAGCATTTCGACCAGGCGCAGAACGCCACCGCGGCTCAGGCGGTCCATCAGCGAAAGCCCTTCGGCCACCGTCTCGGCCAACCGCCCGATCATCTCGTCACTTAGCGCGTCCTCCGCCGAGCCATAGACGCGCGCGAGCTGCACGAGCCGCTCCAGGTCGCCGTCGCGAACCATGCGGGCGATGGAAGGCAGCGCCTTCTCCAGCCCTGAACGGTTGATCTGGTCGAGCAGGCTCAGCCCCTCGCCAACGGCCTCGGTCAGCCTGCCGACCATCTCGTCGGTCAGCGCATCCCGCGCAGCCTCGACCACGCGCTGCACTTCGAGGTCCGTCGATACTGCCTCGTTAGGGTTGCTCATCGTCGCCTCCTTAGAGCAAGCCCCGGGCCGAGGCCCAGTACAGCTTGTTGTAGGCCATCTTGAACCAGTGCACCGCCCGCGTCGGCGCCTTCGGATCGGGCGGGTTCTGGTAATTGAACATGGCGTAAGTCGCCCGGTCCTTTCCGGCCTCTATGAAGCAGAACACTTTCCCGTCGTAGTCGCGCACCGGGGTACCTATCTTGACCATCGCCGCGATGTTCTCTGCCAGCGCTTCCGCCTCGAAGTGGGCGGTCGAGCCCGCCTTGCTGATCGGCAGGTTGGTCGTGTCGCCGACGACGAACACGTTGTCGCGACCCTCCATGTTGAGGCGGTGCCGGTGCGTCGGGATGAACCCGCGCTGACCCAGGCCGTTCTTCTCGATCACCTCCATGCCGCGATGCGCCGGGATGGTGATCAGCAGGTCGAATGCGGCCTCGGATCCTTCCTCGCTGCGCACCACCTTCTTCGCGCCGTCCACTTCCTTCATGTTGAACAGCGTCTCGTAGGTGATACCGAGCCGCTCCATTTCCGGCGTCGCCCACTTGGCGACGTTCTCTAGAGAATGTGTGCGCCCGATCGGATAGGTGTAGTGAATCTTGGTCTTGTCGAGGATGCCGCGGTCCTTGAAGTAGTCGTACAGCATGAACATGATCTCGAGCGGCGCCATGGGACACTTGTGCGGCACGCCGACCGCGATTACCACGCGACCGCCCTGGAATTGCTGCAAGCGCTTGAACATCTTGAGCGCCGATTCTTCGGTGTAGAACTGCTCGGCGTTTTCGGCAAGACCGGGAATTTCGTTGGCGACCGGGCGCGAGCCGGTGGCGATGACGATCACGTCGTAGCCGTAGGTCTTGCCGCTCTTGGCCGTGACCTGGTTCTTGTCCAACTCGAACTTCTCGACCGGATCGACGTGAAATTCGATTCCCGGCTCCAGCAGGCTCCGCTGGTCGCGGTACAGCTCGTCGGGGGTCGCGCGCCCGACCGCCAGGTAAAGCAGCCCGGGCTGGTACATGTGCTTGTCGGAGGCCGACAGCATCGTGATGCGGGCCTTGCCGCCGCGCAGCTCGCCCGCAAGCCGACGCGCCAGGTTGTTCGCCAGAATCGTGCCCCCCATCCCCCCGCCTACCACCAGGATCTTCATCGTCTCCTCCTCCGGTTAGCCATCATTCGCCGCGCCGTCACTTGGCTTTGCGCACCACCACGTGCCAGACGCCGTTTTCCTCTCTGGTTTCGAGGTGCTCGTGCTTGACCTTGTGGATCCACTCCGGGATCTCGTTGGCCGAGCCCTTGTCGGTCGACAGCACCTCCAGTTCGTCGCCGATCGAAGCGGCCTTCATCGCCGCGATCAGCTCCATCAGGGGTCCCGGGCAGAAGCTGCCCCGCGCATCCACCAGTTTCCTGGTCGTCATCGTCTTACGCCTCTCGTCGTGCCAATCTCAGAAGGACCAGACTTGCCCTTCGCTCGCATCGTCTAGGAACTTGGTCAGGCCCATCGCCTCGCCCACATAGGGCTCGAGGTCGCTCTGCTCGAGCTCGAGCACATCCATGGCCATCGAGCAAGGATAGATCTTCGCGTCGCCGAGTTCCACCGCGTTGGAGAACAGCTCGGTGAACGGCGGCGCCTTCTTCTGCGCCAGCAGCTCGCCGACCTTGCCTTCCGCTGGCGCGTCCTTGCCCTTGCCTTTGACGAAAAACGGCAACGCGTTCATCGACAGGAACACGCGGACGTCGCTTCCGCCCACCGCCCCCACCGACGCGACCATCGCCGCCATCTGCAGCCGCTCGCGGCTGCCGGATACCACCATGATGCTCAACCGATTCGACATGTCAGCCTCTTGTCATTCGCCCGCCCCAGCCGATGCATTATCCGAGGGCCCCTCCAGTCCGGTTATCAAGCGCGCTGATACCCCCATTCGCAGCCGTTCTGAGCCCCGCGCGCGACACGACATGATGGGGCAGCGGCCACTGGTCGCGTTGAGCCAGATCAAATAAATTCCCGACCATGGACGCTTTGCTACTGGACCGGCTGGCGATCGCTGAGACGGTGCAGAACTGGGCGCTGTGGCGCGACGCGGGCGACTGGGAGCGCTTTCGCACGGTGTGGCACGACGACGGCTGGATGACCGCAACCTGGTTCCAGGGACCCGCATCGCGTTTCATCGAGGTCAGCCGCGCGGGATTCGAGAAGGGCGTGAGCATCCTGCATTTCCTCGGCGGCACGAGCATCGACCTGCACGGGGGGCGCGCGGTAGCGCAGACCAAGATGACGATCAGCCAGCGTGCCCTGGTCGACGGGGTGCCGGTGGACGTTGTGTGCACGGGGCGATTCTTTGATTTCTTCGAGAAGCGCGTCGAGCGCTGGGCGATCGTACGGCGACAGCCGATCTACGAAAAGGATCGCATGGATCCCGTCGATCCCGGCGCGCAACTGTGTCTCGATGCAGCGCTCCTGGCACGTTTTCCGGAAGGCTACCGGCACCTTGCCTACCTGCAGTCGAAGAACGGCTTCACGATCAAGCTCGATCTGCCGCAGCTGAAGGGGCCGGTGGTGGAGCGCCTGTACGCCCACGGCCGCGCCTGGCTCGCGGGCGCGCCGTCTGCTTTCCCGGCCGACGATCCGCCGCGCCCGAGCGCGTGAGCGCGGCCGCCCGGCCCGCGATCAACGCCCGAGGTGCTTGCCGAATTCCGAATCGAGCCCGAGGGCGTACGTCCCGAGCTGATCCGCCAGTTCGTCGGTGAGCGCTTCGGGCACGATGCTCAAGCGTGCGCGGCCGATCTTGCGCACATTTAGGAGGTCGATCGCGATGCGTAGAGTGTCCAAGTCAGCGCGCAGGGTCACCTCGCAGGGAACCAGGCCGCTCAAGGTGAGCGTCGCGTGCGTGACCTGGCCGAAGTCGTTCCGCTTCGTCTCGCGCAGCTCGTAGGGCACGTTATGCCCGGCCAGGTATTCCTTGCAGCGCTGGATGTCCTGGCCCGCCAGGTCGATGGCCGGCGGCGGCGCATAGCGTGCCTTGAATCGCAGCACCACGTAGTCGCAGACGTGCGCGTCGTCGATCTTGTGCGTGCGGTAATCGGCAAACGCGTCCGAAAGCGTGGTGTGCGGCGACTGTCGCAGGTAGACCATCTCGAGCGGATGCCCTGAAGTCGGCAGCACTCGATTGAGCTCAGCCGCGAATTCGGTGAAGTACTGGTAGGCGGTACGCAGGCTGCTATCGATACGCGCGACCGTCTCGGCGCGGCGTTGCGCTTGCTCCTCGACCGGACTGCGAGTCGCGGCGCGGCTGCGCAGCGTTTCGAGCGCGCCGACGCGCCGCGCTGGGGCCTGCGCGTCGGCGTCACGCCGGCGCTCGAATTCCGCCTGCTTGTGCGCCTCCGACTCGGCCCAGCGCCGCAACGCCTCCCCCTTGCGCGCGCGCTGCTCGCGCTCGGCGCGCGAGCGCTCCTCCTGGGCCAGCTCGAAGTCGCGTGAGAACGCCTCGAGCTCTTGCAGCAGCTGGGCGCTCGATTCGTCCGGGTCGGGAGCCGGCGCCGTGACGCTGTGCCCGGGGGCGCGGAAATTGCGCAGATCCTCGGCCATGTCGCCGGCGCGCGAATAGCGCTCGGCCGCGTTCTTAGCCAGCGCGCGCGCGAGGATCCGATCGAACACTGCCGGGATGCGCGGATCGAAGCGGGTCACCGGAACGTGCGGCTCGCGCGCGATGCGATTCATGAGGTTCAGCGTCGTCGGCTCTCCGGGCCTTTCAAACGGCGTCTTGCCGGTGAGCATTTCGTACAGCACGGAGCCGAGCGAGAAAATGTCCGAGCGCGGATCGATCGGCAAGCCGAGCACCTGCTCGGGCGACATGTAGCGCGGCGAGCCAAGCGCGGTACCGACCTGCGTGACGTCCGACGAGGGCACGTAGGCCACGCCGAAGTCGGTGAGCTTCGCGCGCCCCGAGGGCGAAACCATGACGTTGCCGGGCTTCACGTCGCGATGGACGATCGCGAAGCGCTGCGCGTGATCCAGTCCCTCGGCGATCTGCACCGCGAGATCGACCGCGGTCTCGAGCGGCAGGCGCTCTGGTGCGCGCAGCATCTGCTGCAGCGTGCGCCCTTCGATCAGCTCCATCGCGATGTACGCGATCTGGTCCTGCTCGCCGACATCGTAGATGGTGACGACGTTCGGGTGGTTGAGCCGCCCGGCGCTCTTCGCTTCGCGCAGGAAGCGTTCGCGCACCTCGTCCATGACCTCTTCGGGGAGGTCCGGGTTGAGCGTCTTGATCGCGACCTCGCGCTCGATCAGCGGGTCTTCCGCGCGATACACGACGCCCATGGCGCCGCGGCCAAGTACGCCGAGTATGCGGTAGCGGCCGAGTCTCCCCTGGTCCATTCAACGCACGTTCTGCGAAAAGTCCGATTCCAGGCTGGTAATTTTTCTCTCCTGGCTGCGGTTAAGCTACTCTGAATTCCCCGGGGTCGGCAAGTGAGAATGCCACGGGACTGCGGGATAATTCCTCAGTCCGGCGCCGCCCGGTACACGATGCACTGCCCTTTGATGCAGATTCGCTCCGCCACGTCGCCCGGCCCCCTGGCGGCAACCCGCACTTCGAGGCGGCATACCGGCTTGCTGTCGTGCAACCAAACGACCTCGCCGTGCGCGCTCAGCTCGTCGCCGATGTAGGCCGGACCGACGTATTCCAGCTCCTGCTTGATGAACACGCTTCCAGGTCCGGGCATACGCTCGGCGACGAGCGCATTCAGCGCCCCGGCCGTGATGCCGCCGTGCACGATCAGCCGGCCGAAGGTCGTGGCCCTCGCGTACGCCTCGTCGAAGTGCAGCGGATTCGCGTCGCCGGTGATATCGCGGTACATGCGCACGTGCTCGGCTTCGATGCGCCGGTGCCAGACAGCCTTCTGGCCGAGCTTCAGGTCCAGCCTCATCTGTCCTCCTCGCTCACGACGCCCGCGAAGAAAAGAAAAAGCCCCTGCTTATGCAGGGGCTCCGCGGGTGCAAGCGCGCCTAGTTCTTGCGCCGCATCACCTTCTCACGCAAGCCGTCGTACTCCTTCTGATTGATGGCTCCTTCGTCCAGCGCCCTTTTCAGGTCCTCCAGCTCTTTGCCCTTGGAAACGGTCGAAATGTGCTGCTCGACCTCGGCTCCGCCGCCGCAGCCGGTGAACGCGAGCGGCAGGCCCAGGACGAATGCAATAGCGAGATTGCGCATGATCCTCATGACGTGTCCCTTCGAATAGTATGGCCCAATGCCGCCGTTCATTTCGCGTTGTCGACGATCTCTTCGCGCAGCTTCCGGTACTCCGAATCTGACATCGAGCCCTTGTCGTGCGCGTTCTTGAGATCGATTAGCTGCTGACCTATGGACACCGTCGTCGTTGTGGTCCTAACTTCCGCACCACCTCCGCCGCACCCCGCCAGAACCAGCACAAGTGAAAGCGCGACGCCGGTAGCGCAACACTTAGCAGAACACATAACTCTCCTTTCCAGGATGGACAACCCGTTCATGCCTCAAACTAACACTATTGCGGATTATAGGCACGCTTACGGGAGTTCCATATGAATTTGAAGCTCGAGAACCGGTGCGCGCTGATTACCGGATCAACTGCCGGAATCGGCTACGCAATTGCCCACGGCCTGACCGCGGAGGGCGCGCGGGTCACGCTCACGGGACGCAGCCAGGCCTCGGTCGACGCGGCGCTCGGCCGCCTGCGCGGCTTGCTGCCCAGTGCCCAGGCCGATGGCATCGCTGCCGACTGCGCTTCGGCGGAAGGCGCCGAGACCGTCTTCGCGCACGTGCCGGAGGTGGACATCCTGGTGAACAACCTCGGCATCTACGAGCGCAAAGCGTTCTTCGACATCCCGGACTCCGACTGGTTGCGCCTTTACGAGACGAACGTGCTGAGCGGCATACGCTTCGCTCGCCGCTACGCGCCCGGCATGGCGAGGCGCGGCTGGGGTCGCGTGCTGTTCGTCTCGAGTGAATCGGCACTCAATATCCCGAAGGAGATGATCCACTACGGCATGACGAAGACCGCGCAGCTCGCCGTGTCGCGAGGGCTTGCGATGGAGCTGGCGGGTACCGGGGTCACGGTCAACGCGCTGCTGCCGGGCCCGACCCGGACCGAGAATACCGAGCGCCTGCGCGCCGCGCGCGCCAGGGCCGCCGGCAAGTCGGTCGCTGAGATCGAGGCGGACTTCTTCACACACTTTCGTCCCACGTCCCTGCTCAGGCGCTTCACTTCCGCCGAGGAAGTCGCGAATCTGGCGGTCTACTTGTGCGGCGAGGGCGCCTCGGCCACGACCGGCGCGGCGCTGCGCGCCGACGGCGGCGTGGTGAACCAGATCATGTAGCGCTGCTCAGCTGCCGATGCGGTTGCGCAGGACGCCGATGCCGGCCACCTCGGTCTCGAGCAGGTCGCCCGCCTTCAGGAACTCGGGCGGCGTGCGCGCGTGGCCGACGCCGGCGGGCGTGCCGGTCGAAATGACGTCGCCCGGCTCCAGGGTCAAGCCGGCCGACAGCTCGGCGATGATGCGCGGGATGCGGAAATACATATGGAGGGTGCTCGAATCCTGCTTGACCGCGCCGTTCACGCGACAGATGACGCGCAGCGCGTGCGGGTCGGGTACCTCGTCGGCGGTGACGATCCACGGCCCCATCGGACAGGTGCCGTCCAGGCTCTTACCCTTGAACCATTGCTGGCCGTGCTGACGCTGCACCTCGCGCGCCGAAATGTCGTTCACCACCGTGTAGCCGAAGACATGCTTCATGGCGTCGGCCTCGGCGATGTTGCGGCCGCCGCGTCCGATCACGACGCCGAGCTCGACTTCCCAGTCGAGCTTTTCCGTGACGCCAGCGTGCAACGGAATTGCGTCGAACGGACCGTTCACCGCGGTTGGCGCCTTGGTGAAAAATGCCGGATGCGCCGGCATCTCCTGCACCTGCGGCCGCGCCCGCGCACCCTCCTCGAAATGCTCCACGTAGTTCCAGCCGACGCAGAACACGTTCTTGCGCGGCCGCGGGATCGGCGCCAGCACGCGCAGCGCGCCCAGCGACGCGCCCTTTCCTGCGGCGCCGCGCGTGAGCTTGCGCAGCGCCGCGAGCCCTGCCCGCCCCGAGCCGATGAGCGATAGCATGTTGCCCGCATCGAAGGGCAGGCGCTGGCGCGCGCGCTTTGCCGCCGCGCCGACGTCTAGCACACGCTCGCCGCCGAGCAGCATCCCGACGCGCGTCGCGCCGCCGCGCCGCGGCCTGAAGGTGAGCAGACGCATGCGCCCATTGTCGCATTTTCCCGGATCGCGCCGGTGCGATAATCGCCCCATGAGCTCCGTCTACGTGATCGGCACGTCGTGCACGCGGTTCGGCAAGCTGCCGCACAAATCCTTCAAGGACCTCGCGCGCGAGGCCTACCTGCAGGTCCTCGCCGACCGGGTCGTGAGCTATCCGCTCACGCGCGCCATGTGCGCCCCGATCGGTGACGGCGCCGCGGCGGCGCTCCTGTGCTCGGAGCGCTTCCTCGCCTCGCTCCCTGCGCGCGTGCGCGAGCGTGCGCTCAAGGTGCGCGCGAACACGCTCTCGGGCGGTAAGTATCGCGCTGCCGGCATTGCGCCATCGGACCTCGATCTCGCCGAGGTGCACGACGCGACCTCGTTCTGCGAGCTGTACCAGTGCGAGATGCTCGGCTTCTGCGAGCCCGGCGAAGGCGGCTGCTTCGTCGATTCGGGCGCGACCGCGCTCGGCGGCAAGCTGCCGGTCAATCTCTCCGGAGGACTCGTCTCCAAGGGCCACCCGGTCGGCGCCACGGGCCTGTCGATGATCCACGAGCTCGCGACGCAACTGCGCGGCGAGGCGGGTGAGCGTCAGGCGCGCGGCGCGCGCCTTGCGCTTGCCGAGAACGGCGGCGGGGTGATCGGCTTCGACGAGGCGGCCTGCTCGATCATCATCCTCGAGGGACCGGGCCGGTGAACTTCGCCGGGTGCATGGCGGTGGTGACCGGCGCGGGCTCGGGAATCGGGCGCGCCACTGCGCTCATGTTCGGCGCGCGCGGTGCGGCGGTCGCGGCGGTCGATCTCGACCCCGTTTCTGCGCGCGAGACCGCCGAGCTGATTGTGCGCGCCGGCGGGCGCGCGGCGGACTACGCGGCGGACGTGAGCAAGGCCGCCGCACTCGACGAGACGGTGACCAACGCGATCGCCGAGCTCGGACCGCTCGAGATCCTGTTCAACAACGCGGGCATCCTGGATGGCTACTTCGATGTGCACGAGCTCGACGAGTCGATCTGGCGACGCGTACTCGATATCGATCTGACCGGGGTGTTCCTCGGCTGCAAGCGGGCACTGCGCGAGATGCTGCCGCGCGGCCGCGGCCGCATCGTCAACATGGCCTCCGTGGCAGGGTTGAACGGCACAGGCGGTGGCGCCGCCTACATCGCAGCAAAGCACGGCGTAGTCGGACTCACGCGCCAGATGGCAGTGGCCTACGGCGCGCGCGGCATCCGCGTGAATTGCGTCTGTCCCGGCGCGATCCCGACCGGGCTGCGCGCCCATTCGCAGGCGATCCTCGGGGCCGGGGTTCCAGACATGAGCAAGCGCGGTGTCGCGGTAAACGACGACCAGGTGCGCGCGCTGGTGCCGGTCGGCACGCGTGGCACCGCGGAAGACATCGCCGCCGCCGTATGCTGGCTCGTTTCGGACGAAGCAAATTACGTCAACGGCCACGCGCTCGTGGTCGACGGCGGCTGGCGCGCGAAATAGGGAAGGCGCAGGGTTAATCGGTCCACACCCTGAGTGGCATTCCGCCGCGCGGGACGAGCGTGACGCGCGCGACCGGCAGCGGCTCGTGACCCTCGAGCGGGGCAAAGCGCGCTCGCTGCAGAAGAGTGGCGAGCATTGCGGTGGCTTCGAGCATCGCGAACGCCATGCCGATACAGATGCGCGGCCCCGCGCCGAACGGCATGTACTGGTAGCGCGGGATCTGCGCCTCCTTCGCCGGTGCGAAGCGCTCCGGATCGAACGCGTCGGGATCGCTCCACCGGGTGCGGTGCCTGTGGATGGCGTAGATCGACATCACGACGGAGGTCCCGGCGGCAATCGAATGAGGGCCGAGCTGCGCCTCGGCAACCGCCTGGCGCGTCATCATCGGCACCGGCGGGTAGAGCCGCATGCTCTCCTTGAGAACCTGCTGGACGAGCACCAGTCGATCGATGTCCCCGGCCGAGACTGCGGCGCCGCCCGTGACGCGCGCGACTTCGTCCTTCAGCGCCGCAGTCCAATGCGGCGAGCGCGCCAGGAGATAGAGCGTCCAGGTGAGCGCCTTCGCCGTCGTCTCGTGCCCAGCGAGATAAAAAGTGAGCAGGTTGTCGATAAGCTGCTCGTCGTTCATCGCGTGCCCCGTATCGGGATCGCGCGCGCGCATAAGGCTCTGCATCAGATCGTGCGGCTCGAGGCCGCTCGCGCGCCGCTCGGTCAGCAGCCGGCCGACCGCCGCGCGCAGCGCGAGCACCGCGCGCCGATTTGCCCGCTGGCGGGGCTGGGGCAGCCAGCGCGGCAACCTGGCGAGAGCGTACAACTGGGACCACGCGCCCGTCCTCTGGAAGTTCGCGGTGGAATGCTCGATCGCGTCCATGACCTGCGCGTCGGCCATCGGCAGCAGCGTCGTCGAGATGACCTGGAACGTGACGTGCGTCATATCGCGCTCGATCGCCTGCACGGCGCCCTGCGGCGCGGCGCGCCAGCGAGCGACGACGTCCTCTGCCGCGCGCACGAAGTTCGGCACGAAGTTCGCGAGCTCCTGCTGCCGGAACAGCGGAGCGGCGGTCTGGCGCTGCCACTTCCAGTCCGCACCCTCGCTCGTGAGAATACCCTTGCCGAGCAAAGGGCCGAGCACCCGGATCTGCGCCAGCTTGTGGAACTTTTCGCGCTCGTCGAGCAGCACCGTCTTGACGAACGCGGGCGCGGTTATCCAGGCGAGCGCCGCCCTGCCGCCGCGATACGGGACGAAGTCCTGTTCATAGACCGCCTGTGGAATGACCTGCAGCGGATTGCGCACGAACTTGGCCACGAACGCCGGACCGACCGGCGCGCGCCGCGGCGGCGCGACGTGAGGGGGCACGAGGCGGGCGTCCACGCGGCAAGCATAGCGGACAACCGAGGCTCAGCGCGCGGCGCCCGAGCCGGCCGACAGGCTGCCGCCGCGGCCTTGCGCGCGGCTCAATGGAGCGTGTGCTACCTTTCTGCGGGGCGTTTGACGCACGGCAAAGGGACCGCGCGATTGAAGGTTTCGATCCTTGATGACTACTTTGACACCCTGCGGACGCTGGACTGCTTCCGCAAGCTGTCGGGTCACGACGTCGCGATCTCGAACGATCACGTCCAGGACATCGAGACGCTATCGGGCAGATTGCGCGACACCGAGGCGCTGGTTTTGATTCGGGAGCGCACCGCGATCCGCGCCCCTCTGCTAGATCGGCTACCGAAGCTTCGGCTCATCAGCCAACGCAGCGTCTACCCGCACATCGATGTCGCGGCCTGCACGCGGCTCGGCATCGTCGTTTCGTCGAGCCAGCACCCGGGTACGCCCTCGTACGCTGCCGCCGAGCTCACCTGGGCTCTGGTGCTGGCGGCGATGCGCCAGCTCCCGCAGCAGATGGCCGCGCTCAAGGCAGGAAAATGGCAGATCGGCGTCGGTCACGGCCTGCGCGGCAAGACGCTCGGCATCCACGGCTACGGCAGGATCGGCGCGGCGGTCGCGGCTTACGGCAAGGCGTTCGGAATGGACGTCCTGGTGTGGGCGCGCGCGGCCTCGCGCGAGCGCGCACGCCGCGACGGCTGGCCCGTGGCCGCCAGCAAGGAAGTATTCTTCGCGCGCTGCGACGTGCTGTCGCTGCACATGCGGCTAGTCGATGCCACGCGCGGCATCGTTACCGCGACCGACCTGGCGTGCATGAAGCCGAGCGCGCTGTTGGTAAACACCAGTCGCGCCCCGCTCATAGAACCGGGCGCGCTCGTGGCGGCGCTCAAGGCCGGGCGGCCCGGCATGGCCGCGGTGGACGTGTACGAGAAGGAGCCGTTGCGCGATCCCGACGATCCATTACTCGCGCTGGACAACGTCGTTTGCACGCCGCACATTGGCTACGTGACATTCGAAGAGTACGAGATCCAGTTCGCCGACATCTTCGACCAGATCGTCGCCTATGCCGCCGGTGCGCCGACCAACGTCGTCAATCCCGAAGTGCTGCAGTCCCCTGCGCTGCGCAGCTAGGATGGTTAGAGGCGGCTACCGCGCCGGGAAGCCGACCGTCTGCGCGAGGATGATACGCTGCTCGCGTCGCAGCCGCATGGCGGGAGCGAGCCGCTTGCGGTCGACGAGGCCGCGCACGACGGTCGCGAGGCCCGCCGCTGCGCAGTAGAGGTAGACGTTCTGCGCGATCACCGCGGCATCGCAAGCAGCGAAGAACAGCCGGTCGTCGTCGCTCGCTTCCGACATGCGCGCGAAATCGGCGACATAGACGAGGTTGACGGGCGCAACGCCGACGAAGTCCTGCACGCCGGTCAGCGCGCGCAGGTCCTGTTCCACTGTCATTTCGAGCGCGTGTGCCGCGGCGTCGAAGCGGTAAAGCCCTTCGGCAAGCGCGGCATAGACACCGATCTCCTGCCAGCCGTGTGCTGAGGGCGCAGTCCGGCCGCCGCC
Organism: uncultured Pseudomonadota bacterium; assembly: GCA_963739205.1. Taxonomy (GTDB): domain Bacteria; phylum Pseudomonadota; class Gammaproteobacteria; order Burkholderiales; family SG8-39; genus DAHVFK01. The sequence goes on from CAVTZJ010000005.1 coordinate 897,494, forward strand.
GCGTGGCCGGTTCACGCCGAAGCCTGCCCACAACAGGGAGGAAAGAGTCTCCGCTGGCAAGGGCTTCACTGTGAACTCGCGCATGCTGCGGCGCGCCTTCAGCGCGTCAATCAGATCACATCCGACGTTTGCCACAGGCCGAGGAAGCGCGATCCGTGATTGGCCCTTTGCAAGAACAGCGCTTGGCATCATGAGCATCACCTCCAGGAATCTCCGACGGTCTAGCACGGGCAGTACACACCTCACGCCGATCTCGAAAAGCGTATGCTTTGCTGCGATCGACGACTTGATCCCACGCAATGTCGCTTCAGGAATCCGCCGGGGACGCTCCAAGGCTGAAGAGGCGCCTGCAGCTCGCGTCTGGCCTCATCCTGGTGCTTGGACTGTGCGCCGCCGTGCTCATCTATCGTGCCGCCGACGCAGGCGCGGACGAGGCGGTCACCTACGAAATCATCAACGGTCAGGCATATTCCGTAGCACCTACTGATTCCAAGATGTACAACCGTGAACTCGAGCGTATCGGTGGCAAGGCCGCGCTGCTATTCGCCGATTTCGACCGCTGGTTCGCCGGCCTCTGGAGGGGAAGATCGCTCGCCTTCACCGTGGCGTTCCTCGCCGCCACCACTTCCGCCGGGCTCTTTCTCATCGCCCGCCGCTGCTAGATCAGCGCGGGCTCAACTGTGTAGCCCGAGCCTTGCAAGCGCGCGCCGCATTTCGGCGCTCCAGCCGCGGTTCGCCGCGGGGCTCGCCGGACTAGGGTGGGGAATACGGCCGATGGTCACCGGCAAGCCGGCCAGCGCCTCGGCCGCGCGCGCTGCGGCGAACACGCCGATGCCGACGACATAACGCGGTGCCAGCTGCGTCACGCTCGCACGTAAAGCGCGATCGCAAATCGCGAACAATCGGGCGCGCTCGGTACGCGGAAGCTTGTCAGGCGTGCGGTTGCGCCCGCTCGCCTCGAGGAAGGCGAGCGGACAATAGTTCGCCACGAAAAACTTTTTGAAGAATCTTTCCGGGATGCCGAAGTCCTCGCGCGCCCAGCCCCACAGGCGCCGGCCGCTCACCTCGCCGCGCGGACAGGAGAATCCCGTCACGCGCCGCTTAGGATGCTCGCGCGCCGGCCGGCCGACCGGCGTCTCGATGCGCAGCCACTCGCGAACCATGCGCACGTCGCCGAAGGGCACGCCGGTCTGCACCATGCCGAACGGACCGGGATTCATGCCGAGCAGCAGCACCTCGGGCCGCCCCGCGCCGTAGAGCTCGAGATAGCGCCGGTGCGCGGACCAGGCGTACTGCAGAGGGTTGTAGACGTACGCTACCGGGGCCGCAAAGTGCAATGCCCCCGCCTCCCGGCCGAGCTTGCGGGCGATCGCTACGAGTTGCATGCCGCATTCTAGCGATGCTTCCGCGGCGCGGCGGGATGCGCGACACTCGGGCCATGTTGACGCCCAAGCACCCTCTTGACGCCGCCACGCACCTCGAGCCCCTCGCCGCCGGCCTCTATCGCGGCCACACTTCTGCGGATTACGCGAACATGGTCGGACCGTTCGGCGGCGTCATCGCCGCGACGCTGCTGAACGCGGCGTTGCAGCATCCGGGGCGCCAGGGCGACCCGATCGCACTCACGGTCAACTACGCTGGACCGCTCGCGGACGGCGGGTACACCGTGGAAGCGAGTCCCGTGCGCACCAACCGCTCGACGCAGCACTGGCTGCTCGTCATGAAGCAGGAGGAGCAGATCGCTGCCACGGCAAGCGCGGTGCTCGCGTCTCGCCGAGAAACCTGGTCCGCGCTCGAGGCGCGTTTTCCCGATGTCCCCGCTGCGTATGAGCTGCCGGTGGAGCCGAACCTCGAGCGGGCGCCCTGGACGCGCAGCTACGAAATGCGCTTCGTCGACGGCGCGGTGCGGCTCTCCTCGCCCGCACGCCAGGAAGGCAACTCGAGGAGCACACTCTGGATCCGCGATGCCCCGCCGCGGCCGCTCGACTTCGTGTCCTTGGTCGCGATCTGCGACGCATTTTTCCCACGCCTCTTCGTGCGCCGCCCGGTCTGGGCGCCGATCGGTACGGTCTCGTTCACGACCTATTTCCATGCCGATGCGGCGCAGCTTGCCGGAAACGGAGAAGCGCCGGTGCTGGGCACTGCGCGCGCGCAGCAGTTCCGCAACGGCTACTTCGACCAGACGGCGGAAGTGTGGAGCGAGAAAGCCGCCCTGCTCGCCACTTCGCATCAGATCGTCTACTACAAGGAGTAGCACTGAAATGAAAAAGGGGCCGCATCGTGCGGCCCCCGGATCCGCGTGCTACCGGCGCTTCGCGCTACTCGTGTGTATAGACGATGTCGCTGCGCCGGTTTTGCGCCCAGGCTTGCTCGTCGTGCCCTTGGGCGCGCGGCTTCTCCTCGCCCCAGCTCACCGTCTCGATGCGCGAGTCGGCCACCCCCAGCAGCGCCAGCGCCTTCCTCACTCCGTCGGCGCGCCGCTGCCCAAGCGCCAGGTTGTACTCCCGGCTGCCGCGCTCGTCGCAGTTGCCCGCGATCCTCACCGTCGCCTGCGCGTGATCGCGCAGGTACCCCGCGTGCGCCTCGATCATCGGCCGGTACTCGGACTTGATCTCGGACTTGTCGAAGTCGTAGTACACGCTGCGCTTGGCCAGGATGCTGTTCGGATCGTGCAGCGGGTTCCCCGCCACGCCGCCCGGGCTCACCGCGCCGGCCTGCGGCTGCTGCCCGGCCCCTGCGGCGGGCTGCGCCCCCGGCTGCGCCTCTTCCTTGGTCTGCTGGCCCGCGCAAGCGCCGAGCAACAAAATCGACGATGCGATAAGCAAGGTTCTAATTTTCATCGTGCCCCTCCCGTACGTAACGCCTCGATCAAAATGGAACGGCCTGCGCCGCCTCTCGACCGGGCAGCGCAGGCCGGTTGTACTGCTAGAGCTGGCGCGGCTTGAGCGCGCGCAGGTGGAATTTGCCGTGTTTATCGATGAGCCAGGTTTCCGTGACCTCGACCATGCCGCCCCGCAGCCATGTCTGGGGAGGCGCGGGTAGCTCGCCTGCATGATGCAGGGTCGTGCGAGCGATGCGGTCGGCTTCTGCTTCGGGCGAGCGCCAGGTGCGCACATTGTGCACCCCGCCGTTTCTGTCTACGTCGAACCGCAAGATGACGATCGCACGCAGCAGCGGCTGCAGATCGCCCTTGATCGTCCTGTCGGGGTTTGCGTCGAAAATACGCTTCGCGACCGCAGCCTCGTACTGCTGCATCGAAGCGTATTGCGACCTGGGGGCCCGCTCGACCACCCGCGGTGCCGGTGCGACGGCGACCGGCTGAGGCGGCGTCTGAACGGTCGTGCACGCAGCGGCCAGCGCCCCGAACAGGACGGCGGCGGTGGCTCGTGCGGTGTAAGTGCGACGCGAATTCATGGCGATCCCCCTAAGGATATTTGAACGGCCCAATGATCAGCAAATCGCTTGCCGTACGCCAGGTTATTTTTCACGCCTCGTGCAGTTTCTCGATCGCCTTTTTGAACGGCCTGACCGCGGCGAGGCGCAAACGGCGGAACTTTGCCACGCCGGTCCCGCAAACTTGCCACCTGCCGGCCGGTATTATGCAAGAGAAGCCTGAAGAACCACATGCCCCGAGGGAAGTCATCCAGAAGGTCTCGCGCAACTGCGACCGCATTGGCTCTGCTGGCGGCGTGCAGCGGCGCCGAGGCGCAGCAACTGCCAAGCGCGATCGAGCTGCGCGCCACTTATTGCGTCGCGGTCCTGCAGTATCAACTGGCCCTATTCAACAGCATGCCGCCGGACACCCCGGCGGAGATCCAGAGCGGGATCCTCGAGGAAAAGGAGCGCGTTTCGTCCAATCTGCACCGTCTGCAGCGCTTCCTCACGCCACGCGTCCCACACCTGGAGCCCGCGAGCCTTGCGCTCGCGCTTGATGCCGGAGACCAGGACGCGGAGCGCGCCACGCAAGAGGCCGCACGTTGCGTTGACCGCTGCGAGGACGAGGGTGATGCGGGTGCCTGCGTGCATCAATGCCGCGAGCAGTCCGCGGTCATTACACGCGTTCGGCTCTGCGACGATACGTCCTGGTACCCGCTCTGAGGATCAGTGCGGCCTGGCCACGCGAAAACCGACGACGGCGTAACGCCCCGAGCCGTCGTGCACCTCGCGCTCGGCGCTGCGAACGGTAGATGCGCTGCAGTTCCATGAGCCACCGCGCAAGACATGGTCCACACAGCTGCCCGAAACCCAGGCGCTCCCGTCCGTCGGCGCGCCTTCATAGCTCCGGTGCCAGCAGTCCTGCGTCCATTGCCAGGCATTGCCGTGCATGTCGTAGAGGCCGAAAGCATTCGGCGGAAAGCTACCCGCGGGCGAGGTAGTTAGCCAGCGGTCCTTACCCTCTGTTGCGGGCTGGCAACACGGCTCCTCACCGAAGTTCGCGTGATCGTGGCTCGCCTCGGCGCCCCAGGGATATGCGCTGAGCGTCCCGGCGCGCGCGGCGTACTCCCATTCGGCTTCGGCAAGAAGCCTGTACGCGTGGCCGGTCTTTCGGCTGAGCCAGGCGGCGTAGGCCGCTGCGTCGTCCACGTTCATGCACACGACCGGGTCGCGCTCCGTCTGCTTGAACCCCGGCCTGCGCCAGTCGGCCTTGCGATCGTCGATCCAGCCGCCCGGTCTCCGGATTAGGCACCCTGGGCCGGCGCGGTAGCCAGACTCCTGCACGAAGCGCGCAAATTCCGCGCGCGTTACCAGGTATCTGCCGACTGCAAAACCATGCGCGAACGTGACTCGGTGCTGCGGGCCTTCGTCGGGAAACCTTCCCGGCTCAGTTGTCGGCGAGCCCATTACGAAACTGCCTGCCGGGACGACCACCATCTCGGGACAATGGTCGCAATCGCGGAAGGTCGCGCCGGGCGGCATGTCGGAGCCGAACCCCGCGGCGCACGCCGCAAGCTGAATCGCCAGCGCAAGTGCGGCGAGCGGCTTCATCGGCCGCATGGTAACCGGTCCGGCTCAACCCGTAGCTGCCAGACGCGCGAAAAGTCGCTTCATCGAATCTACCCGCGCCAGGTAGCGGGCGGCGTCGTGATCTCCGCAGCGCTGCCCGGGCAACAGGCGGAAACCGCGCCTGGCGTAGGCCTCGCCCGCCGCCGCGCCGCACACGTGGATCACGGCGGCCAGATCCTGCTTCTGCCCGAGCGTAGCGCGGACGCCCGGCCGGCGAGCAAGCGCGTCGGCGACACGATGATCGAGCAAGGCCGAAGTCATCTCTACAGCATCGCTCGGCACGACGCGCAGGTATAAGCTGTTGAACCAGCACGAGCGCCACTTGTGCCATGGGCCGTCCTCGGCCACGGCGTGATCGTGAATGCAGAAGCGCTTCGCGTCGCGGAACGTCGCGTCGGTGATTTGGTACATCCCGACCGCGCTCGACGCCGGGCGGTAAACGTCGAAGGGCTCCGCCGTCAGGCGCCAGCGCCAGTAGGTGCGCGCCACGGGGTTCCCGGCCGCCTCGACCTGCGCGAGCGCCGCGAGAAACTCCGGCGTGATCACGGCAGTGGCGTTCTCGCGGAAAAGCGGCGCGTACGCCCTCCAGGTCTCCTGGGGCGTCTTGGACAGCGCGCCGCTCACCGGGAAGAACAGCTCTGCCGGCTTGCGCACAGCCTGATATGTCCAGTTGACCGCGAACGCGAGCGCGATGAGCGCAAGCACGGCGACGCCGGCCTGGATACTCTGCGGCGCAACCCTTAGCGCGCGCCATGCGCGGCGCAAACGGCGGAAACGACGGCGGCGCATGCGCCGAGACTGTACCCCCGAAATGACGAAGGGGTTGCATGGATGCAACCCCTTCTTTTGACTGGCGCGCCCGGCAGGATTTGAACCCACGACCCCCTGGTTCGTAGATTACGAACTAGAAATCGACAGACGCAATTTCAACAACTTAGGGGCGACCGTCCGTTGCCCTTCTGCACGACTCTGCACAACAGAGCACGACTAATCTGGGCAAATATCGGGCGGCGTTTCTATCCGCGATGGACAGCAGGAACCTCGCTGAGCCTATCGACCGGCGCCTCAAATGCTGCCAAGAGTGATGACCCGGTCGCAGATTGCTGCCGTTCAAATTTTAGAAGGGAATAGACAGCTTGACCGTACCACTGTTGGATTTCAGGTGGTCAGAGAAACTCCCAAAGTAACCCACCTGCAGAATTTGCCCTTTGTTGTTCAGCACTGTCAGGCCGATGTGGACGTCCGCATAGGTCTTGTCCATTTCGCCTTTGACCGTGAACGGGGCAGCACCCACCGGCGCACCCTGGAAGGTGGCCGTGATCTCGGGTGAGGTTCCCGAGAGGAATTGGGTGATGCCGAGCTTCGCGTAGGGCCGCAGCAGCAGCCCGTTCTCGAGGCTCGTCTCGCCACCGATTTCAAGCGCCGGCGTCAAATTGACGTAGGTCTCGTCGCGCCTCGCGACATTGAGGTTGGCGGCGCCCGCCCCGGTCTCCTGGAATCCGGGGAACCACGCCTGCGTGACGCCAAGGTCGATCAGCGGTTTGACATACCAGTTGACCCCTTGCTCGTACGCATGGGCAAGCCGCAAGTGGCCCGAAACGAACTCCACATCCTGATTGCTTTTCGCCGTCACGCCCGGCCCAGGGAGATTCACATAGCGGGCAGTATCGTAATTGCCGTATCCGGCACTAAGATCGGCGGCAAGGGAAGTCGCCCCGTATTCCTTCTTTACGATCGCGCCGATTTGAATCTGATCGCCGGACGTACTGGCGTCTTGCTCGACATCCAAGGTGCTGTACTCGTAGGACAAGCCGAATCCGCCATGCCAGCTGCCGTCGCCGAAAGCCCGCTGCGCCCCAGTGGACAGGTTGACTGACCGGCGGTCGAAGCCCATGTTCTCGGCCGTCCGCTCCTGGTTGGCCTCACCGCCCATCAGCCGGAACCAGTCACACTCGCCTTCGCGCACGAATCGATTTGAACCGTCAGGCACACCGCAGCTGTGCAGCGCGTCACTGAACCCGATATTCGAGAACAGCGTTCCCGTGGCCGTACCAAGGTAAGGCTCGGGGCTTAAGCGATCGTAGGCGTCGCCAAGGCTGCGCGCATCCGGCAGGTCGAGTAGTGCAGCAACAATGGGCGCCAGACGTGATGAGCCTCCCGCCGACTGAAAATCAGTAACGTTATGACCGATCGCGCTCTGATTCGCGCTCAGCCCTGCGGGCGAAAAGTCGATGCTGTAGCCTAGAACCACATCGGTCGGATCAGGAAATAGCAGCTGGTACTGAATAACGGCCGAGGGCCGGGCATCAATGCCGAGACCGGAATTGGCGACACCTCCGGAAGCGGACAGTATGGTGAGCCGATGAACGCCGGGCATGACATAGCCGACATTCACGTTGTTCGGTTGCACCTTGCCGGCAAGACCGGCGGTCCCGGAAACGTCAAGCCGGTCTGCCATACCGCTCGCGTGATCCAGATCCACAGCATAGATCCCCGTCACCGTCTGAGTCAGGCTGCCGCTGACGGAGGTGGTCATGACGGTCCGCGCACCGCCGGGCGACACTACGCCCTCGTTGGTCAGAAGATTTCCGGCGCCGAGGCTCACCCCAGCTCCGGAATTGAACGTCGCGGCGCGTTCGTTGTGGAACGAGTTGAGGCCGGTGCCGAGATCGACCGAGCCGGTGACCGTGCCGTAGTTGTCGATGGCTTCGTTGCCGGAATTGGCGACGATCGCGCGGCCCTGAACGCCCGGTACCGAGGTGATGATGCCGTGGTTGACCAGGCTGTTGGCTGCGCCGCCTGAAAAGGCGACGCCCGCGCCGGTTCCGCTGCCACCCGAGACGATGCCGTCGTTGACGGCGATGGTGATGTTGCCGTTGCCGCCGCCCCCGCCGCTCTGCGCGTAGATGCCGTCGGCATTCTTGCCCGAGGCGGTGATGGAGCCGTGGAGCGTGATGTCGACGTTCCCCGCGGTCCCTTGGCCGGCTGCGCTCTGCGCAAACAGGCCGTGGGCGCCATCTCCCGTCGTCTCGATCGTGCCGGTGTGGTTAACGACGACGTGCCCCGCCGTGCCCGCGCCGCCGACACTGCCGGCGAAGCTGAGGCCGGCTTCGGTGTCGACGAAGGTGTTGAAGATCGAATTGACGATCTCGTTGCTGGTCACGCCTTGCGGGTTGTAGAAGCCGGCCAGGCCGCCGCCGCCCGCGACGCTTTGCGCGACCACGCCCATGGCGAAATCGCCGGAGGTCCTGATGCGGCCGGTGCTGTTGAGCGTCACGTCGCCGCCGTTGCCGCCCGCACCGCCGCTGCCCTGCAGGGTCATCGACAGGTTGGTCAGGCCGGAGATGTCGTCGAGCACCGGGATCTCGGGCACGACGTCCGCGTTAGAGAACTGGAATGTCATGGCGCTGCCGCCGGAACCGCCGCCGCCGCCCACGCTCTGCGCGACGATGCCGTGCGAGAAGGCCCCGGTCGTCGTCACGTTGCTTTCGTTGGTCACCGTGACGTTGCCGCCGTGGCTGCCGGTGCCGCCGGTACCGCCAAAGACCATCGTCATGTCGAGGCTCGTGAGCGAGGTCAGCGGCATGAAGTCCATTGGGTCGGCGGTGAGCTCGACCTGGATGCTGCGGGCGTCGCCGCCGGTGCCGCCCGAGCCACCGACGCTCTGCGCCATGACGCCCGCGGCGAATTTTCCGTCGGTGCGGATGGTGCCGGTATTGTTGACCACGACGTCGCCGCCGGTTGCGCCGTTGCCGCCGTTGCCGCCGATCGCGAGATCGAAATTGCCGCTTGGCGACGGAATGAAGTCCTCCGGCGCGGTGGGCGGAGGCGTGAGCGACAGGGAGAAGTTGGTCGCATTGCCGCCGGCGCCGCCACCGCCGCCGACGCTTTGCGCGAACACGCCGTTGGAGAAGTCGCCCTGCGTGTGAATCACGCCGCCGTTTCCGACGGTGACCTTGTTGCCGGTGCCGCCTTGGCCGCCCGACCCGCCGACAGCCACCTTGCCGGTGAAGGTGGCGTCGTACGAGAGGGAGATGTTCGTCGCATTACCGCCCTTGCCGCCGCTGCCGCCCACGCTTTGCGCGAAGACGCCGTTGGACATGAAATTGGTGGTATCGATCTCGCCGCCATTGGTGACCGTGACCGTGTTCGCCACGCCGCCGCCACCACCGCGACCGCCGACCGCAACGTTGACCGAAATCGCGGGGATCTGGACGTCTTCGATCTCGATCGGGAACACGAGCGTGCCGGTCGTGGCGCTGCCGCCCGCGCCGCCGCTGCCGCCGATGCTCTGCGCGAAGACACCGTCGCTGTTCGGCCCCGTGGCCGCGATGCGCCCCTGGTTGTCGACGCTGACCTGGCCGCCGTTGCCGCCCGAGCCGCCGTTGCCGCCGACCGCCACGGCCACCGCCACCGGCCCCGCCAGCGAAAGGCTGGTCGCATCGCCGCCCGAGCCGCCGCCGCCGCCGACGCTCTGCGCGAAGACGCCGGCCGAGTTGTTGCCCTGCGTCGCGATCAGGCCGCTGTTCACGATGTTGACCAGGCTGCCATCGTTGCCGGCGCCGCCGGCGCCGCCGACCGTGGTCGTGACGGATGCCACGCCGATGCTGCCCGCAAACGCGGAGCCGCCGTTGCCGCCGCCCCCGCCGATGCTTTGCGCGAAGATGCCCGCTGCGCTCTCTCCGCCCGTTGCGATCGTGCCGGAGTTGGTGATGCCTATCTGACCGGCGGCGCCGCCGCTGCCGCCGGAGCCGCCGAGACTGACGCCGACCGAAGTACCGCCGACGGCCAGGCTGCCGGCGAAGCCGCCGTTGCCCCCGCCGCCGCCGATGCTTTGCGTGAAGATCCCCGCGGAAAGATCGCCCGTCGTGGCGATCGTCCCCGCGTTGTCGATGCTCACGTTCTTGCCGCTGCCGGCGACGTTGCCCTTGCCGCCGACGCTGACGGCCACGCTGAGGCCGGGGCCGCCCGAGCCCGAGAGCGCCATGCCGCCGTTGCCGCCGCCGCCGCCGATGCTCTGGGCCATGATTCCGTACGACCCGTTGCCGCTGGTGCCGATCGTCGTCGCGCTGTCGGTCTTGACCTCGACGAGGTCGCCGGCGTCGCCGCCGCCACCGCCGTTGCCGCCCAGGGCGACCGATACGTTGATGGTCGAGCCTCCCGGGGGCGTCCCGGCGACGGCCAGGCCGCCGTTGCCCCCGCCACCGCCGATCGACTGCGCCTGAATGCCGGGCGAACTGTCGCCGGCTGTTTCGATGTCGCCGCCCTGCGCGGTGACGTGAACCTCGTCGCCCTTTCCACCCAAGCCGCCGGCACCGCCCACGGCGACGCTGACCGTCGAAGAAATGGAAACCGCGTCTCCGCCGTTGCCCCCGCCGCCGCCGATCGACTGGGCGAAGATGGCCGTCGAACGGTCGCCGCCGGTCCGGACCTTGCCGGAATCAAACACCGTGACCACGCCGGAGCCGCCCCCGGAACCGCCCCGGCCGCCAACCGTAAACCAGCCGCCGGCCCCGCCGCCGTCGCCGCCGCCGCCCCCGATCGATTGCGCGAGGATGCCGAAGGAATCGGAGTTCTGCGTCGTGACCGTGCCGCTGTTGTTGACCGTCACCGCGGCGCCGTTGGATTCGCCGCCGCCGTTGCCGCCTTCCGCGTAGATCCCGCTCGAACTGCTCCCAGAACCAGCACCGGCACCGACACTGCTCGCGTAGATTCCATGAGCGTTCCAGCCGGTGGTCAGAATGGTGCCCTGGTTGACGACGAGGACGTCGCCGGCATCGCCGCCGTTTCCTCCGTCGCTGCCGAGTGCAACCGCGGCGCTCGCATGGCCGCCACTTCCGCCATTGCCGCCCCGGCTCAAGGCGAATACGCCGTCGCCCTTGTCCCCGTGTGTGGTGATATTCGAATTCGCGCCGAGCAAGACCGACACCAGTGCGCTGTCGCCGCCGTCGCCGCCTCCTCCCGCAGAGGACACGAGGCCTACGAAACCGCCGCCGTCGCCGCCGGTACCACCCTGGCTGATGGCCGTGATCCCGTTTTTCCCTTTGGCATCACCATTCACGATGATGGTTGAGTTGCTGTTTACCGCAACCGAGCCCGCGTTGCCCCCGCGAGAACCGTCGTCACACCATGTGTAAAGGAACAGGATTGTGTAGCAGTGGCCGTTGCCGCCATTGCCGCCGGTCGAGCTCACGACAATGCCTCCTGCATTGGTAGTGCCGAAGGGAGCGCCTTGCGACGAAGCACCGGCGTTGTTGTTGACCGTCAGGCTGCCGCTGATGGCGGCTCCGCTATCCGGTGCATTACCCGCCAGGTATTGGGCGAGTTCCGTGCCGCTGTATGTGACCGCGTCGGGCCCTGTGCCGATCCTGAAAGTCTCAGGATGTTGGTTGGCATCGTACGTTACAACCGTAATATAGCCGCCGTTGATCAGGTAGGGCGTATTGCCGTCCATCGACACCACGTCGACCGCGGGGGTGTTGGAGTCGTTATCCGTATCCCACTTGATGGTCGTGAGATCGGCGTCGGGGGCGGCCGCGCCGCTCACGCCGGTACGTGAAAGCTCGATGCCGATCGTGCCCGGATTGACAACCGTCGTGCCAGGCACGCCGTCGCCCACGTTCACGGTGGTGACGCCGCTGGTATAGCGGACGCCGCCGGGGCCTACGTCGGCACAGTTCGCAGTCGGACTCCCGGAACACGAGGCATTGACCTGCGCTTCGACCTCGCGCACGCCGCTCGCCGCGTAGGTAAGCGCCGCTGCGCCCAGCGTGGCTCCAAAATCCGCGACGCCGCCGCTCAACGCAAAGATAAGCGCCGCGGTAAGCGACCCGAGGCGCATCGGGATTGCTCGCAGCCGCTCGCCGACATTCAAGAACATCATGAAGATATTCAGCGTGCTTGGCGGCGCAGTGACGTTGATCCCTGCTGATTGGTCGCCTTGGCAATCGCTCCCGACACAGGCGTCGTGGCCTGCGAGGCGAGTGCCCGAAAGAGCAGCGAAGACCGCTAGGACATATGGCTTGAGCGCATGCTGCTGAAGGGCAATTGAGCGGAGCATGATGAGATCCCCCTATCGGAATCACCGCCCGCGGCACCTCGCAAGGCTATTGAGCCTGCCGCGCCCCCTATTCGATCGCGCCCATTGCGCGCGAATAGCCGGACGAGATTCTCACCGATGACACTGCAGCGAACTTGCGTGCGTCCGCGAGACGAGCAATCACCGCTAGAAGGACTGTCCGTCATAGTAGATTTGTCCTCTTGCAGGCGCTCTTTTTATCGAATAACTGCCGAACTAGGAGGGAAAGCTAACTCATTAGAAACTTCACCGTTTGATGCGCATCAAGGCATGTGATGAAAGACCACGAGGTCAGCTAAGCCAAGCCTCGCGGAGTGCTTCTCGTGCTCCCCCCATGCGCCATCTGCGGACAAGTTGTCCCACAGGCACGAGCAACCCGCCTCGGCGACAGAGCGTCACACCTAGTTAACGAGGCGCGAGACGATGAGTCAGTCCCCTGGCAATGTCGAGCAAGTGGAATCAGCGCCATCCATGCTTAAGTTCGGCCGAGATCAGACCTGAAAACGGAGGCCGGCTAATCGGGAGGCCACGCTACTAGCGTCGCGCGAGCGGGCCAAGGCGCGTTACCACGGAGCGCGACTGGCAATAGCAGAGAATGCTACGCGAGAGCTTAGTGACTACTTAACCTGGCCACCAATTGCCCGCAGGGTCGCGACGATACCCGCTTAGCAGTTGCATCTTCGCCGTGGAACTGGATGTCCGCTGTCGACCCGAAGCGGACATTCCCACAAAAGGCAACTCGACTGAACAGCTCCATCGGTTCTCAGGTTGCCGGTGTCGTGTACGCTCTATTTATGCGAATAGAATTCATCATATGAATTCCGCAATTCTTCTGTTGCTTCGCTATAGGCGGTTGTTGGGCGTCCTGCTGTTTCTGGGTGTGTTGATGGCTGTCTTCGAGGCCTCCGGCCTTAGGGATCACTTCAGCCTTCAGTTCCTGCAGCATCGGATATCGGAGAACAAGTTCAGCGGAATTTTGATCTTTGTGCTTCTGTTTGCCTTAGGCAACTTCATCCATATCCCGGGCTTGGTCTTTCTTGCGGCAGCCGTACTGACCTTGGGGAAAACCATGGGCGCTGTGGTCACGTACATTGCGGCGAGCGTCTCATGCGTCGTGACATTCCTGAGCATTCGATACGTGGGCGGCGATGCGCTGCGGCAGCTAGACAATAGACTTGCCGCCAGAATTTTCAGTCATCTGGATGCACGGCCGATAACAAGCATTTTCATGCTGCGGACCTTGTTTCAGACTATGCCCGCGCTCAATTACGCTCTTGCAATGTCGGGCCTTAAGTTTCGGCAATATCTGGCCGGCACACTGCTGGGACTTCCCTTGCCCATCGTCTTGTATTGCCTACTTGTTGGCTATCTGGGCCAAATTCTGAGGACCCAATAGCTGGGCAACAACAGTCAGGACAGGGTCGAGAAAGCTCTCACGGATGAACGTCCCCCCGTGGAGAGCTAGCTAAATAGGCGATAAGACTTGGTGCGTGACCGCTTCTGGTCGATAGCGGAAATTAGAGGGCGGCACGCGCGAAGAACGCAGCGCGAGTCAGGATCCTGAAAGGGCACAAAAAGAAACTGATTGCAGTTGCGCGCGTACTTTCCCTCAGTCGACTCTTGACCGGATTCGACGCAGGCGGCTAAATCCTCCGCAGGCTCGGTGACGACGGGGGAAAGAGCCATGTGCTGCGGATTCAGACGTCAAATGCGGTTGCGCCTGGTGGCCGGCGCGGCGCTTCTTTGGTCGGCATTCGCGGCGGGACAGACCCCGGGAGTCACCGCAACCAGCGTGGTCCTCGGCGAATCCGCCGCCTTCTCCGGGCCGGCCGCACAGCTTGGGATCCAGATGCGCGACGGCATGAAGCTGTACTTCGACCAGGTCAACGCGCAGGGCGGCGTATACGGGCGCAAGATCGCGCTGGTGACGCGCGACGATGGCTACGAGCCTAACCGGGCCGCCGAGAACACGCACAAGCTGATCGAGAACGACAAGGTGTTTGCGCTCATCGGCTACGTGGGTACGCCGACCAGCCAGGCGGCCCTGCCGATCTTCACCGAGGCGAAGGTGCCGTTCATCGGAGCGTTCACTGGCGCCGAACTGCTGCGCAAGCCGTTCAACCGCTACATCTTCAATGTGCGGGCGAGCTATTACGACGAGACCGACCAGATCGTCGAGCAGCTCTTGACGGTGGGCATCAAGCGCTTCGCCGTCTTCTACCAGAACGACGCTTACGGCCAGGCAGGGCTGACCGGTGTGCAACTTGCGGTGAAGAAGCGCGGCGGGGACATCGTTGCGCTCGGCACGGTCGAGCGCAATACCGTCGACGTCGCCAAGGCGGTGAAGGAAATCGAGCCGAAGCACCCCGACGCGATCATCATGATCAGCGCCTACAAGTCGATCGCCGCCTTCATCCGGGAAATGAAGAAGCTCGACTACAGGGGACAGTTCCTGAACGTGTCCTTCGTAGGCAGCACCGCGCTCGCTCACGAGCTGGGCGACGAAGGGCGCGGCGTGGTGATCTCTCAGGTCGTCCCGTTTCCGTGGGGCGAATCGACGCCGGTCATCGCCGAGTTCAACGCGCTGGCCGCGCGGAACAAGGTCAACGTCAACTTCTCGAGCGTCGAGGGCTACCTGGTCGCCAAGGTGTTCGTCGAGGGTCTACGCCGCGCCGGCAAGAACCTGAGCCGCGAGAGCCTGATCAGGGGCCTGGAGACGATGTCGGACTTCGATCTCGGCGGCTTCAACGTAAGCTTCACACCGACCGATCACAACGGGTCGTCCTACGTCGACCTGACGATCATCACCCGCGACGAGAAATTCCTGCATTAGGCGCTGGGCCCCCCGATAGCGGTCATCATGCGAGTCGCATCCTGCGCTGCACGCCCAGCAGCTCATACGGGCCGCGCCGATCGTCAAAGAGTGCAAAGCGCGGCCTGATTCTTAGCCTTATCGTTGGCTGGCGTGATTGGATGCACGGTACGCAGCCTCAGCGAGTGCGACCATGGACTCACCCGACGTCGAGCTATTCCTTAGCATGGTAAAGGATCTAGACCTAGAGCTCGACAAGTGCCTATCCGGAGTATCGAAACCTCTCGAGGCGGCCGCTCTCATCCTTGAGACCTGTCAACGGATGCGTGCGAAGGAACTCACGGGCCCGATCCACTATTTGCTAGGCGCTATCGAGCAACACGCAAGGCGGATCAGCAGCCCGAACAAGCGCCCAGAGACCGATGCGCGGTTCCTCGGATCTGACACGTATTGGAGCATCCGGCTACGTAAAGATATCCACGCCCTGCGCGGGCAGCTAATGAGCGCGCAAAACGCCGTCAATTAGGAGGCGCGTCGTGGATCAGATTGTTCTGCGGGGATCCGTAACGACCCATGGCGCGCCAGAAAGTCTCATCGGTACTCTCGGGCGCGAATGAAGATCTTCTTGGACTTCGACGGCGTGCTTCGCCGCGAGTCGTCGCCGAACGCGAGGTTGGACGCCGATTGCGTTCGCACTTTCGGGTCGGCTGTGCTGTCGCACCCAGACGTGCCCGTGGTGATTACGTCGACGTGGCGCTTGGTGCAACCGCTTGACGCGCTGCGCTCCCTGTTCCCCACGGAATTGAGGGCGAGAATCGAGGGTGCGACCCCCGACTTTCCCGAGGTCGAGGGCTATCCCCGTCACGCCGAAATCCAAGCGTATCTCGCAGTGCATGCTGCGCGCGGCACTCGCTGGATTGCGATTGACGACGACGCTGAGCAATATCAACGCGGCGCTCCGCTGATCCTGGTTAACGCGGCAACTGGGTTTGACGAGCCGTGCGCGCAGCGGCTGCGCAATTGGCTAGCGTACGGGCACTAGACACGCGCTCCCGGAAATGGCTGCAGACGCGGCTCAGCTAAATTGGGTCAGCGGACAAGTCGACCAATCTGAAGGGCGAGACTAGAGTGAGTCGAAAATCGGACAATCGATGGCAATCCTCGATCCGCTGAAGTACTGCTTTCATGGCCAGCACTGCATGCCACGCGCTGGCTTCCGGCTCCTGCCAGGACTGAAGGCGAAGCGCGCGGTGTGCGCTCAGTGCTACGCCAAGATCATGGCCGATCGCACGCAGAAAAGACGCTGAGGCCATATTCGGTCCGTTAGTCGCCCCGCGCCGCGCCGACTACGCAGTCGAGTGACTGTTCCTGGCCCATGGCGCACGTTATGAAGTTGTCTGGAAGCCGAGCTTCGAGAGAACGGCCGGCTAGTGACTATCCAGCGATTCGTTCAGGACTGCCCGTAAGCACCCCACAAGGTAAATCGAAGATGGGTAGCGAAGGGCGTAGGGAGGGGGGTAGGTCGAGGGTACGTAAAAGGTAGGGATAAGGGTAGGAAAACGGGTAGGTAACTGGCGTAGGGATTGCCTGCAGAACCTCGTAAGAAACGCAAATTCCGTACGGTTGCTACTTGCTGGAGATGATGCGCGAGGACGCCCTACTACGTCGCGACAAGCCGAGGGTTAATGCGTTAGATAGTTAACGTGTCGTCGTCTCCAATTACGCGCGGCGGGCCAGCAGGCGATGACTGCTAACGGCCAATAGCGGACATCGACTAACGCCGGAGCTTGGCCAAGCGCGAGCCCTTCCATCACTTCGGAGCGAGGTCGCCGTACCAGTAGGCAGCTGTGACTCCGCCGTCCATTAGGAAGTCGCTACCAGTGATGAACGCGCCGTCCGGCCCCATCAGAAGGGCCCCAACGGCTCCGACCTCATCCGGAGTGCCGACGCGCCCGGCCGCGGACAGGTTGATCATGCGCCGGTATCCTTCACCCCGCGGACCGGTCAGCTCATCCTTAGCGAGAGGCGTGGAGATTATTCCGGGGCTAATTGTGTTGATCCGCGCCCCCCGTTTGCCCCACCGCACCGCCTCGGCCATCACCCGCAACGAGTTCCGGCGCTTCGAGAGCTGGTAGGCGTGGAGCGGGTCCGTCACTCGGTCGAGCTGGAGCATCGGAAGAGCGAGCAACTCGTCGGCGGGCGTAGTCGCCAGCGCCTTGTTTTGTTCTGGCGTCAGCGCGGGGAGACGGTGCCCCGATTGCGACGCGATGACGACGCCCGCTCCGCCGCGCGCAATGACGTTGCCGAATTCCTCCAGCACGAGCGCGGTACCATACAGATCGACCTTTAGGATTGTGGCCGGCGATGCCTGCGTAGGCGATACACCGGCGGCATGGATAAGGCCACTTATGGTGCCGGTCGCCTTAGCCACTTCGACAAGCGCGTGGACTGCCTTGCGCGAGGACACGTCAACGATAGCAGTGGTCACGTCGAACCCGGCGTCGCTGAGAACGTTCGCGGCCACTTCGACGTTTTCGCGGCGCAGATCAGCTAGCAGGACATGTTTGCCTACACTGACCCGCCGCGCGATGGCCTGACCGATCGACCCCGCACCGATGACGACGATAACATTAGTCACTGAGATCTCCTTTCACGTGGTCGAACGCTTGAGTCTCGCGACCGATTCGTGCTGACGTTAAAGGAAGGGCCTACCCAGCAATATTAGTCCGCACGGGCTGTCAGGTCCGGTGCAGTCGAATGTCCGCTTTGGGTAGCGGGTTCGTTGACGGATGGCCAATTTTCGACCCGATATGGGCGCTAAGACCAGCTAGAAGCGTCGCCAGGCATTAGCCAGTACGATAGGCGTGAACGCGGCCTGCTTCTTTCTGATAGAGATCACGCGCCAGGCCGGGCGTCCCGGATCTGGCATTTTTGATTCAATCGTTGTGTTCATGACAACCTAACGGGATCTCCCATGAATGCCGATGCACCTGCGTCCAGTCGTAAGCCTCAGATCGACGCTTTGCTTCTCAAGCTCCCGGGCGTCAGCACAAAAAAAATCAACGGCCTTGACGCCTACTTTGTCAGCGACAAGATGTTCGCCTGCATTAGCGGCCACGGCGTGGGGCTTCGCCTGCCTGTCGCCACCACGACCGAACTGCAATTCTCAAGGGACAACGTCGTCCCGTTTCAGCCCGGCGGTATCGCGAGTTCGAGGGAATGGATACAGATCAACCGTGCCGAGGCGGCCGATTACGAGAAGGATCTCCCGCTATTTCAGGCGTCGCTCGAGTTTGTGAAAGCCGCCAGGACCCGCTAGGTCGACACTGTGGGGAACAATAAGCGGCGTAAGACATATCAGCAATCACCCAGACTCCGCTGTGGTGAGTCTCGTTCTTGGTGTCACCTAGACCCTCTGGCAAAGATAGGACTCAACGCATCGTCTCGTGGTGCCTAGGTAGTCACTAAGTTATCGGCCGGTGCACTCTGTCCTAGATCTCTTCGGTCGCGAATGCCTAGGCCTGAATCGAAAGCCCTCAACGCGCGCCGCTCAACGACAGGCACCCAGATCAAGAAGTGGATCACTCAATAGACCCAGTCAGACTCCGCAGAAGTCCGCGTCGCAATTGCCGGCGTCAAGGTTGGCCATCTAATGCTCATTAAATGGATTGGTCACGCCCATTTCCGTGAGCATGGCCGGGCGACTGGAGCGCTAGGGACGAGGGATTTCTAGAATTGAGAGAACGTCTGCTTACGACCCGGAGCGGACAATCGTGCGCTAGCCTCGCTCGCGTGACGCCCAGGAGTAATCTATCGGCGGGAAGGGAATTGATGTTTATCGCAGCGTCCAATCGTCCTTCGACCGCTGGCGCAACTTTGTTATCCCAACACGGACTTCGTTACCACAACGGGGACCATGTGTTATCTCAACACTTCCGTGTTATCCGGCGTCTCGTGCAGGATAAATAAGAGTTAGGTGACTTCAGTGCGCATTCTCAGAGGCACATTCACCGGAAAGAAAGCATTTGGCGTCGCCGGGGACAATCTTGCACCGGTAGTTCCGCTAATACTGGAACGCACAGGACTGCGTTCCCTCGTGAAAGGGACCCTTAATCTTTCGCTTCAGGAGCCGTACATCGTCGCGGCTGACGCGATTATCACTGGCAATGAATACTTCTCGGGCGAGACAATAAAGCTGCAGCGCTGCTTAGTTCGAGGACTTCGCGCTCTTATCATGCGGCCTGATACTCACGAAAGAACGCCACCGTTTGGGCATGGCCCTGCTCACCTTGAATTACTTAGCGAATACCATCTTACAAGTGAGCTTGGGCTTTCCCCAGGCTCGATCATCGACGTGGAGGTGGAAGGGGATGACGCTTGGTGGCGATCAGGACGCGGAGTCACCTAACCGCCGGTTCGTGGCCGACGTGTTCCGCGCGGCACAACCGGAACGTTGGGCGTCATTATGATCGGCACAGGTAGTCTCGGTGGGTGGGCACGCCTCGGAATCGTCCTGACGGTGATTTGGTCACTTACTGTTGGATCCACTCTCCTTATCGAATATCGCGAGGTTTCGGCTGAGCGAGCAGACAACCTTTCGCTCCCTCCGCCGCCGAAGGGGTTCGTAATCGAACCCAAGGCGACCCCATATTTCTTTACTTGGCGCCCGGTCGACCTGCTTGCGCCGGGACCAGCGGGATACGTTCGCGACTTCGAACCCAATAACCCGCGCTTCTTGACGATTCTTCTTGTACCGCTGGCAGTTCTATGGGCGTTCGGTTGGACGGTAGGTTGGGTTCTTAAAGGATTTCGCCAATCGAGAAGGTCACCTACAAAATGACGCCCAACGAGGCGCCCCAGCTGACGCCCTCGCGCGGCGCACTCGTACCCCACACTCGCCTCACTCGCGCGGTCTAGCTGAGCGCCGGCGTTGGGCGGCACACCATTAACGGTAGCGTAGAGCACAAATGGACAAGCCGACGAAGTATCTCTTTGCGGGACTCGCACTCGCGGCGCTGATTTGTATCGTTGGATACCTAGCTTCGCTCTATGAAAATTCTCAGCTCACATCGCTGGTAGAGAAGTGCAACGCAGAAGCTTTACAGGCTCCCAAAGGACCTTGGTTAAATTATCGAAAGGCACCGCTCGTGTGTGATCCGGCCGACCTTGCTGGACTCCGAGTGAGCGACGTGGTGGGGGTTCAGAAAGAAATAGTTGTCACGCAATTGAACGTTGGGAGAGCATTAAATAACTCACTTGTGCTTGCTGTGATCGTGCTCGTTCTCTTCGCCGCACCATATGCGTGGTATTTCCTGCTTCGCCGGATTCGAGAGCTTCGAGACGCGATCGCCGGTCGGTAGGCTCATGCACCATCAACACACCGTGCCCCCAATGCGGCCGTACCGCCAAGACCATCAATCCACCGGACCTGCACGAAAAGCCGCGCAGGCTGGTGAATGTAGAAGTTAGGGAACGTCCGGTTCTGGCCGTTAGCGGACCTTCGTCGCTGACGACTTCACGCTCGATTGCACCTGTAGGTGCACCCAAGGCGTCACGCTCATTAAAGGATCTGGTTACGCCCATTCTCGTGAGCATGAACGGTCGGTTGGAGCGCTAGGGGACGAATCAAGATTTATCTGTAATTCCGGCCACCGCACAAACGTCCCTTCGGCGCCAGAGGCCAGTGAAGGAATTTAGAAACCATTCGTTCACTGGCGTACGATAGGGATTACCAGATAAGGGGCGGAGATGTTACTGGGTCGGCATAAGGTCAACGAGGTATTTACACCCCGGCGCAATGAGGTAAACCGCGAAATTTACGTGGAGCGGCCGGCGCTTGAGAAGGAGCTGCAACGCGCGATTCAGGGTGCCCAACATCCAGTTGTGTATGGGGAGAGCGGCAGCGGAAAGTCGTGGCTCTACAAGAAGGTGCTCTCTGGCCTAAACGCATACGTGGTGGTAGCCAATTCGGGAACTGCACAACGGCTGGGGTCACTCACGCGCGAAATAGCTATCGCCAGCGGTGCGCCCGAACAGCTGACACTTAAGGCCATGGACGAAACAATTCACGCGGAGGCAAACGCGGTCGTTGCAAGGGGAGGCGCAACCAGCACGAGGTCATACGAAATTGATACGGGTGACCCGCTATATGTCGCGTTCGAGCGGATCCGGAAAGCAGCACGCTCGGCCCCCGCGGTTCTCGTCATTGACAACCTCGAGTTGATCGTCGGTTCGAAGCCGTTGATGGAGGAGTTAGCGTCGATCATCACTCTTATCGATGATTCGCGTTTTGCGAAATTCCAAGTGAAGTTGCTCTTGGTTGGCGTGCCGTCAGTCGTCCGCGACTATTTTCTAAATTCACCCGCTACTCAGAGTATCGCTAATCGTTTGATCGAAGTGAGCGAGGTACCCAGGCTGTCGTCGGCCCAAGTCGCGGAACTGGTGCACAAGGGCTTTCGCGAATTACTTAAGGTCCACGTAAGTGAAACTGATTTGGCCACCTGGGCTTTCCATATTAACTATGTGACGCTTGGTTACGCACAAGCCGTTCAAGAGTACTGCGAGCAGCTTGGTTACTTGGTAGAAGAATCGGATTGGAAGGGCACGCTTGCGCAGTTGCGCGACGCCGATGCTCGGTGGCTAAAGCAGGGTTTGGCGTTTGCCGCAGGTCACGTCACCGTGCGAATGAATGAGCGGGAAACAAGAGCTGGACGACGAGATCAGGTGCTCTACGCTCTAGGTAGAGTGCAAGCGGCGAGTTTTTCAACGGCGACAGTAGAGAGCATCGTGCGTACAGAATTTCCAGAATCTACTGCCGACACTACCCTGGCGATTGGCCAAATACTTACCGAGCTGTGCGGCCGCGACCATCCAATATTGAAGCGGTCGGCAGCGGGCAACGAGTATGAATTCAGGGATGCCCGTCTCGCTATGGCCGTGCGCGTTCTACTAGAAAAAGAGGCGACCCGCGAGAAAGTCCGCCGTGTCGCGAACCCACGCGAAATTCAGTAGATTTCCATTTCGAATCGGATTCCTTCTGTGCTGCTAGCAGTAATCAGCCCCTTTGCCGGCGATACTGCTTACTCAGCCGTGTCGCACCCCGCGCCGCGCTCCCACCACGGGCAGGGGCTCGTGACGACCAGCCGGTGCTGCTCGCACCACAGGTGCACACCGTCGTAGCCGGTCGAATACGCGCACGTCCAGCAGCTGCGCTGGGCGCTATCGCGCCAGGGCGTGAAATGACGATGCAGGGTTTGCGGCTGGTTCACTTGCATCATTGTCGCGCATGTCGCCCCCAACATGTCATTGCAGTTCGCGTTGACCTGCGTGGGTGGCCGGCGTACCGTCACCTAAGCGCCAAAGGCACGCCCATCTCACGGTCCTACGGCACAAAGCGATCTCATGGGCTTCCTCAAAATGAATCTCCCGGTCTACGTCCAACAGACCAGAGATTTCCTAAAGCACTGGACAAAAGAACTCGTCGTCGCTCTTGTTCTCGCTCTCGCTGCGGCCGTCATACTCGATTGGTACAGCGACAAATCCGCTGAGGAGATTCTTGACAGCAATTCGAAGGCGATTGCGGTCGTAACCACGTACAACGACAAAGGGGAACGACTTGGTCAGGGAAGCGGCTTTTTCATCAACAGGGACGGGGTGCTAGCAACGAACTACCACGTCATTAGCGGAGCAAGGCTTTCGCGTGTGGTTGTACAGTTGGCCAAATCAAGAGCGATCTTTCGGGTAAAGAACTTCATTGCTGGGGACGAGAAGAGAGACATCGCGCTGCTGCAATGCGATGCGAAAGACACGCCTTACGTACAACTAGGCGATTCCAGCAAACTCAAAGTAGGGCAGAAAGTGGTCGCAATCGGAGCGCCCCTAGGATTAGAAAACACCGTATCGGAAGGAATCATAAGCAATCCCGAGCGACGGGTGGCTGCCGCAAGATTCATTCAGTTCACGGCACCGATATCTCCGGGCAGTAGCGGTGGCGGTCTTTTCGACAAACGAGGCAAAGTCATAGGCGTAACTGCCGCGTCAATCCCTGGAACGGCAGAGCAGCCTGGACAGAACCTTAACCTTGCTGTCCCAATTAATCTCGTTCGCGACAATCTGGCAGGCAAGGACAACAGCTTAACGACGGACAGCCCGTCTTATTACTACTCTCTCGGACAACTAGAAGAACTGAAACACGAACTGGACAAGGCAATGCAGTACTACCTCAAGGCGATCGAACTGGACCCCACATATGAGCCGGCATACACAGGCATCGGCGGCATCTATTACGAGAACGGCGATTACAAATCCGAGGTGGCGTTTTACGAAAAAGCATATTCGCTCGCAGCGAACGACTATGAAGTGATAAGCGACCTCGCATCTGCCTATGAGGACGTCGGCAGGTATGGTGACGCAATCAGAATGTACAGAAAGGCGATTGAATTCAAGCCAGACGACAAGGACTCTATGTTCGAACTGGCGTTCCTTTCTATTCTGACGGGAGATCTTGAAACGGCGCGCCAGATATTGCCGTCCCTTACGAAGCTAAATCAGGGGACAGGCAAAGAGATTGAGGAGCTATTGAGAATCGTAAGCACGCGAGAAAAGTAATTGAGAGCGCGCGACATGCATCGGTTATTTGGTCTCGTGCTTACCGTCGGTCTCCTTACGGCGGGCGCTCTCATGTGGGAGGTTGACACGACCAGTGGACAGCTTTTCGCGTGCAGCGTCGACCACGACTCCGGAAAAATTACGTGCTTCGTGCAGGGGTCGTAGCGGCCAGAAGGTGGTAAGTACTGGACACTACTTACCATCGCCAAATCGCTGTAGGCATCAAGCCCCGTGGGGGCTTTGATGGATTAGTAAGGTCCCCAGCAGTTGACGCGCACGCTTAGATTTGCGTAGCCTACGGATGCGCCAAGAGTCAGCCGCGCATCAGCTCCCGGCGCAGACAGCGAAAGATAGTCAGATCGCCTATATCGCTGCCGCGGACGGCAGATAAGCACGCCGCCCTCCGCGAGCCCTAACGGGCTTTCTGCAGTCGGCGGAGCGCGCTACCAGCAGTTGTTATTGGCCGGGGTGGCCATTGGTGGCGCGCATCATGGATTGAGCCTCTCCATGCCTCCCGGAACGGGAGCAATCGTGCGGAGCGGGTTCGCCAGTGACGATGTGATGCAGAAGCGCTGGGCAAGTGTCGCCCAGCGCCGAATGCATTTGTTGCGTGAGGTCTGCCCGTTCCGCACTGGGGCAGGCTAGCGCGATGTCGGCAATTCTTCCCCGCTTCATCCGCCTCCGGGACGCACCAGGCTATCTCGGTATGGACCGCAATCGCTTCAATCGCGAGGTGCGGCCCCAGCTTACGGTGATTCCGATCGGCACGCAGGGAATCGCCTTCGATCGCCTTGACCTCGACCGTTGGGCGGACGAGTATAAGAGCCGCAACGGACGCCGCCCCATCTTCGAGAAAGGAGATGACATATGGGGCGATCAAACTATCCGGGGCTCAGAGAACGCAATGGCCATTGGCACATCAACGGCCTGCGGATCAAAGGGCATGGAGCGCTTTACGAGAGCATTGGAAAGTGCTCGCGCGAGGAAGCCGAAGCCTATTACCTGAAGCGGGTATCGGAAATCCGCCAAGGGGTGATGTTCGGGACTCGGCCGAAACGCACATTTCGTGAAGCGGCAAGCCATTACCTGGAGACCGAACTTGCGAAACCCGAGCCCAAGGCGTCGTTGTCCACGGACGCATCGTTTTTGAAGGAACTCGATTCGTTCATTGGGAAGCTGGAGCTGGACCGAGTCCACGACGGCACATTGGCAGCGTTCGTGAAGGCGCGGCGAAGCGCGGGCAACAAGACGAAAACGGTCAACCTGAAGCTCGCGCTGGTCCGAAGGGTCCTGAATCTCGCCGCAACGAAATGGCGCGACGAGGCGACAGGCCTGACCTGGCTAGCCCAGGCGCCGAAGATCGATCTGCTGCCCTTGACCGACGCGCGACTGCCCTACCCGCTATCGTGGGACGAGCAGCGCCTGCTCTTTGCGGAGCTGCCCAACCGGCTGGCGCGGATGGCGCTCTTCGCGGTGAACACAGGCTGCCGGGACGGCGAGATTTGTGGGCTTCGCTGGGAGTGGGAGCAGCCGCTCGAAGAGTTGGGTACGTCGGTCTTCGTCCTACCCAGGCCGAAGAACCGGATCGCGCGGGTGGTGGTGCTCAATCGCATCGCCCGGGCGGTGGTGGACGAGGCGCGGGGCCAGCATCCCGAGTACGTGTTCTCTTACCGAGGACACCGGATCGAGACGATGAACAACACGGCGTGGCAGTCGGCACGGCGGCGTGCGGCAGAGAAGTACGCAGAGCGCTTCGGGCGACCCTGCCCGGAGGGTTTCAGGACGCTCCACGTTCACGATCTGCGGCACACGGTGGGTCGAAGGCTCAGGGCATTGCAAGTGCCCTTTGAAACACGCCAGGACGTCCTAGGACACAAGAACGGCAACATCACGACGCACTACTCGGCCGCGGAGGTTCGCGAGCTCCTGGATGCGGTGACGCATCTTGAGCAGGCAGCCACCGACAGCCGTCCCCTCACCCTGCTGCGGGTCGTGGCGTAGCGGGCTAGAGGGCTAGAGGGCCTGCGGAAATTGCGCCGGAGAAATTCGGGCAGATTTCGGGAAAAAGAAAAAGGGGCGCTTGGCCCCTTCTTCGGAACTGCTTGAATTGATTGGCGCGCCCGGCAGGATTTGAACCCACGACCCCCTGGTTCGTAGCCAGGTACTCTATCCAACTGAGCTACGGGCGCGAGGGCGCGAATTATAGCAAAACGCTCCCCGCAATGGTTCGCCCATTTGTTGACGCTCGCGCCGCGGCGCCGATAATCGCCTGTCCCACACAAAGGAGGCGCAAATGAGCGGATTCGTGCTGGCGGTGAAACTCAAGGTGAAGCGCGACGCGGTCGACAAGTTCATGGCCGCGGTGCAGGAAAACGGCAAGGCGGCGCGCGAGACCGAGCCCGGCTGCAAGACCTTCGACATCCTGGTCGACCCCAACGACCCGACCTCGGTGATGCTGTACGAGGTGTACAAGGACGAAGCCGCATTCGAGGCGCACCAGCAAACGCCGCACTTCAAGAAGTACCTGGCCACGGCGCTGCAGTGGCTCGATTCGCGCGAGCGGCAGTTCTTCCGCCGCGCGGCGCCCTGATGGACCTGCGCATGGCCGAGCTGGCGCCGACCGAGCGCTACAAGCTGCTCACCGGCCTGGTGGTGCCGCGCCCGATCGCCTGGATCTCGACGGTCAATGCGAAGGGCGTCGCGAACTGCGCGCCGTACTCGTTCTTCAACGCGTTCGCCGAGGATCCGCCGCTCGTCATGGTGAGCTACGGGCCGCGCCAGGATCGCAAGGTGAAACATTCGCTCAAGAACACGCTCGACACCGGGGAATTCGTCGTAAACCTGGTCGACGAGGACACCGCGAATGCGATGCACCTCTCGAGCGAGGAAATCCCCGAGGAAGAAAGCGAGTTCGAAAAGACCGGCCTCACGCCCGTGCCCGCGCTCATGGTGCGCCATCCGCGCATCGCCGAGTCCGTGGCCTGCTTCGAGTGCCGCGTGTTCAGGCACCTGGAGATCGTACCGGGGCGCGTATTCATTATCGGCGAAATCCTGCTGGTACACGCGCGCGAGGGCGTGATCGACCCGCAGACGAAGAGAATCTCGGATGCCCACTACCGGCCGATCGGGCGCCTGTACGCCAACCGCTACTGCACCACGCGCCAGCGCTTCACGCTGCCTGGCAAGCTGCCCGACTGA
>CAVTZJ010000006.1:0-460802 GCA_963739205.1 uncultured Pseudomonadota bacterium
ACCAGCGCGTCGTGCGATTTGGCCCCTCGCACCCGCCCGACTCGAGCAGCCGCACCAGGTCGGCAGCACACCGGGAGGCGGTTCGTCCGACACCAGGAACGTATTTTTCCTTCTCGCGGGCTCTACTCGCCTCCGTCTTCGGTCTCTTCTTGAGCTTGCTGATGATGGACTCGAGCGTTCCATGCTCGTCGTAGTTCACGCCGTCGACGAAGAACTGAAAGCCAAGATGCCGATCGCGTCGATGAGCGCTCCCTTGGGCAGCACCTTCGCCTCGAGGCGGCCACCCCTGGCGATCCTGCGGCGCTACGCTCGCGCTGAACCTGCCTCAGTCCTTTTCCTGGTGCTTCGAGGGTGTGCACAGCGAGCCGCTTGCGAAACGAGGCCTTGGTCATCTTGGTCGAGCAGCACGACTACGTCATCGACGCGGTCGTAGCCGAAGACTGCGCCGAGCGCGTCCACGCGGCGCGTCCGGGTCCGAGAAGGTCCCTGTTCCAGATTTCTGATCGTATAGGCGGGAGCGAGACGTCGCTATGTGACTGCCAGGCCGTCCTGGTCCAGGAGTGGTCCCATGGACGTGGTATCGCGCTTGGTTTCCCATTCGTTTTCAGATCGAGCGGCGCGGCCTCGACGCCCCAGCCCGACCCGATGCGCCGCTGACCTCCGTCGTTGGCGATTGGCCGTCGCGTTCCGCTTCGCGGGGCGGAACAGTATCTTCGTGATCGGTGACGGTGATGGTGTCGGGGCGATCGTCTCGTAAGAGTAATTCATGTCGTGGTCGGAGCCGTACTTTGGCCCGTAGAATCCACCGTCCATCGCCAGCGCGCCGCCCATAAATCGTGAAGCGCCTTGGTCGAGGTGCGAGTGCGACCAGAAGTTGTCGCCGGCTTTAAAGGTCACGTAGGTGGCATTTGCCGACCAGTCGCTGCGTGCTACTAGCAGTCCGATTCCGTCGAATAACCGCACGAGTGGCATTGTCGTCATGGCCTTCGGATCAAAGAGAGTCGAGTCGGTGAGCTGATCCGAAGGCCAGGCGGAGGGATTCGGCGCTTTGGGAACCGGGTGCAGGCTGTAGGCTGCGCTATCGCGGTACTCGAGCGCGAGGGGAATCCGGTCGGGCACGCCGATCGAACCAGGCGCCACTTCCGCCATCGGGAATCCGTGCCGTCAGGCCGCGTGCGATAAACGAGGAAGTCGAGCAAACGGCGAATTCCGGGCTCGGAGGCGAACAGGTCTTCGCCCGTTGCCTTTCGCCACATCGAGGGTAGCTCGTAGATAGCCTGTCCGATCCGATTCCGACGCAACCGCCCTCGTGTACCCACTGCTATTCGCCGCTCATACAGGCAGCACGCGGTTCTTCCACAGATCGTAGGTGAACGCCATGATTGCGACGCGGTGCCGCGGAGATTTACGCGTGTAGCGCGATGCTGCCTGCCATGAGCGCCTGCAAGGGCGCGTTGTAGAGAATGACGTTGTAGGGAGACAGGCCCCGCGGATCCTGTCGATCACGCGTGTTCGCAGCCCTCCGCCATCTTGTGTGCAGTTCCTCATCGGTCCAGCGCACAGCCAGTCGTAGGCGAGCGCGAGTGGCTTGAGCTGCTCGTGGCCGACCGAGGCCAACGAGCGCCATCAGCCGGCGCTCGAGCAGATCGAGATCTACGTCGCTGACGATCAGCCCGTAAGGCGCACGGCGAATGGCGGCTGTTGGCCTGGCGCCATGCTTCATGTTGCGCCGGCATCGGAGCGGCCGCCAGCTTAGCGGATTACGGGCTCGCACCGAGGATGCAGGCTCTTGAAATGCGGCAGTGCGGCAGGCGGCAAGTCACCTGGCGCCGAAGCCTTGCAAGCTTGCTCTCGTCGATCCACGTCTGGATCGGCGGGGCGCCGCGCAGCAGACCTGTTTTGCGCAGCGCCACCGCCGCGATCCCCAGTGTGCCTGATCAGCGAGATTCGAAGAAAAGTGTCGGCGCCGCTGCATGTCGCGTGACTATCCCGCCCGTGCCCTCCCACTGCCTCTTCGGCGCTGCGCAGCGCGAGAAGGAAGGTGAGGTAAAGAGGAGCGATTCGCGGCGAATCGAGGACGCTACCGAATATCCCGACGGTGAGCATGTGCGGTGAATGCGGCGAGGAGTCGCCGGCAAGCGCGTCGCCGCGGCCGAGGCTCCGGAAGAGAGCCCTGACGCCAGGTATACGGTCAGAAGCAAATGCGGTCAGCCCGAGCCATCCTTGATTGAACAGCATCTGAAGCGGAAGGTTCTCCACCCGCCATGACAGGTAGTCGTCGGTCGTAAAAGAACCACGCTGTTGAAAGTGAAATCGCTGTTCGCTACCAGATTGCGGCCGTCGTCCGTCAGCTGCACGCGGGTCAAGTCGATGGCAGCGGCCCGCTGATTGGTGAACGGCTCCACCGGTGCCGGCGGAAAACCCCTGCACCGCGGTGCCCGAGCCTGCGGCTCATCCATCTGGATCTCGCGCTGAACCCAGCCTCAATGTCCACGGCCATGGCGCGTACGACTGGCAGCTTGATCTTGAGAATGTGCTTTTCGCAGAGGTACACGTCGGACCGACCGGCCCTCCGGACGGCGCGAACGTCGGACGGAGAGCGCGTAGCTGCTCGGAGACGAACCGATCTGGCCGACAGGTAGGAGCCAGTCCCCGGACCCGAGGCGCAGAAAGCTCTTTCCCGTCCTGCGCCTCGTAGCGGAAGTTTCCAGGTATCAGGCCCCAGCGATCTTGAGCAGAAAGGTTTCGGGGTAGCGGCCCACGCCCATGCCGAACAACCTGGCCCGCCAGGAATCGTCGATCATCGCCAGCGAATCCTGCGCAGCGGGCCAGGCGGATCCGAGATCGACTCGGATTTTCCCGCGTGGCCATATCTCGGTAACCGGTGAACGCCGCCGCCCCGATCGCGACAACCAACAGTCCCAGCCCCAGCGGCACGAGTCTTCGTCGCCACTCGCTTCGCACCACTGTGCGCGAGGGCAAGCATGTCCCGCGGCGCGAACAAGCGCGACGCCCATGCCGAGGTAGCCTCCCCTCGCGAAAGTCACACGCAGAGGAATAGGCGCCGCCCGCCACGGCGACGCCGACGAGCAGCAGCACGGGCCAGCGTCGGGCGAGCATCCCCCAGTACATGCCGAGCGCCAGCGCGAGTACGAGGTACGCCTCGATATCATGGCGGCGAACATGCCCGTAGCCCTGTACGGTAGGCCAGTCGAGCAGGCCGGTGAACGCCTCGCGCTCCCACAGGATCGCGCCGATGAGCAGGCCGAAGCGCCATGCCTGGCAGGAACCCGCGACCAGATAGTTGTCCGTGTCGGGAACGCTGTTTATGCAATCCGAGGAGAGAAAAGAGCGCGGCTGCCTCAAGAGGCCCTTCGATACCCTGAGCGCGTTGTAGTGGTCAGGGAGCCAGAAGGCGTTGTGGTCCAGCGGCTGCAGAGGCAGCAGGCCGATCGCCACGCTGATCAGGGTGGAGACGATGAGCAATGCGAAGAGCACTGCCGCTGGCTTGAGATCTGCGGTGCGCGCGCGCCCGGATCCGCCTTCCAGAGCCCGACGGCAAGCGTGGCGAGCACGAACAGGTCGAATTCATCCAGGAAGATCCGGCCGCTCCAGGGCCCGAGATCCAGAGTCGGCAGCAGCGCCGGAATCACCGCCAGCCACGCCAGGGGATAGCGAAGAAGGAGCGCCATGTAGACCAGCAGTGCCAGCGCGAGCCACGTACGGCCTAGCGGGTATGACGCCGTCGCCCAGACCAGCGCGGTGATGATAAGCGCCGCGGAAAAGCTCGCAACGAGAAATTCTGGTTTACGTCATGTGTTTCGACTGCTCGCGCCGCCGGGAAGAGTTCCCGTCGACCACCGGGTCAGCCAATCGCTGCGGCAAAGGCGATACCTGCGGAGGCCAGGCCGATCAGCACGTTCGGGTCCCGGACGCTGGTGGGCAGGAACAGCTTCGAAGATTCGACCCCCAGCGCGACCACGCCGCCGACGCGGCGGCCCAGCCGCCGCCTCCCGCCCGAGCCCTTTCCCTGTTGCCAGCCCCAGCAGGCGAGTCGACCGGGACGTACAGCGCCGCGTTGCGTACTCACCAGCGGACCGCTTCGGAGGTGTAGTAGCGATAGTAGAAGGGCAGGAAGTGCAGTGGAGTATCCGCTTGAGCCGGTTGCGAGAGGCAGCCAGGCGCTCGTAAACCACCCCTGAAATGCCGCGAGGAATATGAGGTAGAGCGCGGAAGCGACGACGACTGCCGGGCGCAGATAGGGCTTGAGGCCCCGCAGAACGGGAATGGTGTAGAAGCAGGCCTGCGCCGCGAGCCATGCGGGTCAGGATCGAATGCCTCGGGCGGATCCGGAGTCGATGAAGAGCTCAACGCTCTCGGTGACGAACCCAAGGAGCGCGCCCCGCGGGACCGCGGAGGTGTCCCGGGCCGCGCGCGATAGCATTCCCACCAGGACGCCGAGCGGCACGACCGCGAGCACCTCGTAGCCGAGCTTGGCCGCACAGCGCATGCCGGAGACGCAAGACTGAGGCGCAATCAGCCATCCGTCGCGATGCCGAGTGAGCTTCGCCGAGAGCTCGGCCCAGGAGACGACGAAATCGTACGGAAAGAAGCTGATCGCCAGATAGGCGAGCAGGTAGAGCGTTAGCGCGGCGCGAACGGCGGAGCGGCCCTCCGACTTCCACCACGCGCCAGAGCCTGAAGCTCTTCGCCGGCGGTCCACCAGATCGCGATCCCATGGCGCTCCCGATCACCTCCGCGACGATGTCGTTCAGCGATACGGTGCGCGGAGGAAGATCTGCGTGAACTCGACCGCGACGACGAAGAAGACCGATAGCGCCGGCCACCGTGCGGTTCGCCTGCCTGTCCACGCGCAGAAAAGAACGCGAGCGGAACGTAGAGGACGATGTTTGCCACCCAGTCTGCCGCTCGGCGACGCCGAGCGACAGGTAGGGAATGTGAGCGAACTGCGTCCATGCCTCGTGCCACGGATGCAGTGATAGTCGAGCGGGACGAGGCTGTCGTAGACGACGAACAGCAGGTAGCCCAGCGCCACGAACGGAAGAAGGCGGGCGCTTCGCCGCAGGAGCGCCGCGTGTCACGGAAGCGCCTCGAGAAAGACGTGGTCGACCCGGCGCCACGAGGAGTCGCGCAACAGGCTCAGCCGGGGCTCCGTGCGGTGCAGATCGACGTAGTGCCTAGCGGGTCCGGGCCGGGTACGGCGTGCGATCCGGATCGAGTCCCAGGGGTGGAAGTAGAACACCGCGGGCCGGCCGTTGACCTCGTTTACACGGCGAATCAGCGAGCGGGAGAGGGCGTACGGCATCAACCGGAAATGGCCCCGCCGCCCCCGGCGGGGAGATTGGTCTTCAGCACCCGGGCGGTGGTCACTGGAATCTCGAGCAGGCCGTCGCGCAACTCATGCGGAAAGCGCGGCGCATCGGGTGCGCCGTAATGATCGTGACGGATCGGGTAAACGCTCGAGCTGTAGCGATAGCCCGCCTCGGCGATGCAAGTCGAATGCCCAGGGGTTTCGCTGGCCGAGAAGCTCGGGCGCGATAGCCCTTTACCTCGACTCCGGCGAGATCTTCGAGCAGGGCCTTGGCCTTGATATATCCTCGGAAGTTCGGCGCGATGCTGATCGGTGGCGCGGTGGTGGCCGTAGCCGTGGCTCGCAAGCTCGTGGCTTCGGCGACGATGCGCCTCACCAGCTGCGGGTAGCGCTCCGCGATCCAGCCGAGCGTGAAGAAGGTGGCCTTGGCGCCGATTCGTCGAGCAGGCCGAGGCGTACCAGATACGGTGCCAATCGCCGCGATCGAAGTGCGGCGCGAGCGCCGAGACCTGGAAGAGTCTCGCGCGTCGCGTGAGCGCGTTGGCGCTCCACCCGACGCGTGCCCATCGCGCTCCGCTAGATCGTGCGGCAAGGCCGCGCGGCGATCCAGCGTCAGAGGTGCGCCGCGATGCGCTCGGCCGCGTGCCCGTCTCAGATCGGCGCGCCGGCCGCGCTTGCCGCC
Organism: uncultured Pseudomonadota bacterium; assembly: GCA_963739205.1. Taxonomy (GTDB): domain Bacteria; phylum Pseudomonadota; class Gammaproteobacteria; order Burkholderiales; family SG8-39; genus DAHVFK01. The sequence continues at coordinate 6,015 of CAVTZJ010000006.1, forward strand.
GTGCTCGAGGATCTCACCGACCAGGCCGAGGATGCGCGCCCGGTCGCGCCCGACCACCGTGCTGCTCGACCGTGATCGGCCGCTCGGTGTTCTCGCGCATCGTCAGGCAGGGCACGCCGAGCGCCGCGGTCTCCTCCGCACGCCCGTATCGGTCAGCACGAGCGCGGCGGCGGACATCAAGCGGAGCATCTCAAGATAGCCCTGCGGCGGCAGCACAGCACGCGTTCGCCGAGCCTTCCTGCGAGCCGAAGCTCGCGATATTCCCATGGTGCGCGGGTGCAGGGCGCAAACGAGCGGAACCCGCTGCGCCACTTCGCATAAGATGTCCAGGCACTCGGCGAGCGTCTGAGGTCGATTGGTACCGGCCCCTTCGAAGGCCGATGCAGCGTCACGACGCCGAGGGGCCCCGGCGCGGCGCGCCACTGCGCGCGTGCAAACGTCGCCTCGGCCGGTACCGCGCGCGCGCGGTGCGAGTAGAGCGAATCGATCATCACGTTGCCGGCGAAGACGATGCGTTCGGAAGGGATGCCTTCGCGCGCAAGATTCGCGTGCGCCGATCTTCTTCGGTCGTGTAGAGCAGCGCGGACAGCTGGTCGGTGACGACGCGGTTGATTTCCTCGGGCATCGACCGGTCGAAGCTGCGCAGGCCCGCCTCGACGTGCGCGACCGGCACGCCCTTCTTCGCCGCGACCAGGCTGCAGGCAAGGGTCGAGTTGATATCTCCGACCACGACCACGCCCACGGGCAGCAGTTCGTCCAGCACGGGCTCGAAGCGCCGCATGATTTCCGCCGTCTGCACCGCGTGCGTCGCGGAGCCGACCTCGAGATTGATGTCGGGACGGGGGAGCTCGAGGTCCGCAAAGAGCCGGTCGTTCATCATCGGGTCGTAGTGCTGCCCGGTATGGACGAGAACGGCTCGCGGCAGGCCCGGCTGCGCGCGGAACGCCTGGAGCAAAGGCGCCATCTTCATGTAGTTCGGCCGAGCGCCGACGACGCAGACGATGACTCCGGGCGCGTCCGAGGCGCTTCCCATCAGGGTGCCTTCTCCTGTGCCGGGCGGCTTGCGGCCCGCTTTGTCGCGATGATCTGCCGCAGGAGGTTGACAGTGAGGCCGATCGTCTTTTCCATCCTGACGATGCGATCCTCCAGGCTAGTCAGATCCTGCGGGCCGGCGACGAGCATTGGATTGCCCGAGTCTGCGCCGTTCACGCGCGCCACCTTTTCAGTCTCGTTCGCCCCGGGCCTCGCAAAGGCGGCCTCGCCGAACTCCTCCCTGAACTCGCTGATGACCTCCGCGACATCCTTGGCGGTGATCAGGTGCTTTTCGAGCAGGAAGCTCGCCAACAGGGTACGGTTGCAGAGCGTATTGATGCGGCGCGGAATCCCGTCGGTGAAACCGTGGACCAGGTGGAAGACCTCGTCCTCGAACTTCGGGTCGCCTTTCCAGCCGACGTGCTTCAGGCGGTGCTCGATGTAGGCGCGCGTCTCATCGCGGTCGAGCGGCCCGAGGTGATACGAGGCGATGACCCGCTGGCGCAGCTGCTGCATCCCGCCGCTTTGCATCAGCTTGCGCAGCTCGGGCTGACCGACCAGGAAACTCTGCAGCAGCGCCTTGTTCTTGAGCTGGAAGTTGGAGAGCATGCGCAGCTCTTCGATCGCCTCCGGTGCGAGGTTCTGCGCCTCGTCGACGACCAGCAGCGCGCGGCTGCCCTTGGGCACGAGCGATACGAGAAAGGCCTCGATCTGCGCGAGGAGCCGCGCCTTGTCGAAGTCCTTGACGACCAGGCCGAAGGCGGTCGCAACCGCGCGCAGCAAGCTGTCGGCGTCGAGCTGCGTCGAGACGAGCTGCGCGGCCACCATCTTGGTCGATTCGAGCTGCTGCAGCAGGCTGCGGATGAGCGTCGTCTTGCCCGCGCCGACCTCGCCGGTGAGCGTGATGAAGCCTTCGCCCTGATACAGGCCGTACTGCATGTACGCGTAGGCGCGCTTGTGCCCGCGGCTGCCGTAGAAGAACGACGGGTCCGGACTAAGCTGGAAAGGCGAGGCGGACAGGCCGTAAAAGGGCTCGAACATCGGGGAATCTCAAAAGCGGTGATAAAGGCCGGCATACACCGACCTGGATTGCGCCGAGCTTGTCGTCGGCACTTCATTGACGAACTTCGTATAGCCCAGGCCCGCGAAGATGTTCGTCTTGGGAGAAAGCGTCCGATTGAGGTTCACGTTGTAGAAATCGTTGCGCGACTTGGCGACGACCGGCAGGTCCTGATGCGCGTAAGTTCGCGTCGCACCCGCCCCGAGCGTCGTGGAGCCGGTGAGCTGGCGGGTGGCGCTTATGCCGAAGCCGTTCTGCCAGAGGGGGGCGCCCTGCGCCGGGCAGACCGCATCCGGCACTCCGTTCGGACAGGCGGCCTCGAACGCCTGCGTCTTGCTGCCGAAGGCGTTCAGGATGACAGAGCTACGCTTGCCGAGCAGCGCGACCGACGCGTCGCCGCGCTCCTCGAGAAACGGCCGCAGGGTGTAGAAGGAGATCGGTCCCGAGATGAAGGCCGGGATGCCACGCGTCTGGATGAACTGCTGGACCGCAGCCTGCCGCTCGGCGGGATCGGGAATGCTGCTCGTGAAGATTGCATCGAGCAGCGCAGCCGTATTTCCCGGCGGAATCGTCAGCAGCGATTGCTGCTGGTTCGTCGCGTTGCGCGAGTAGGAGAGTGTCCACACGCTGAGACGCGACCGGTGTTGCAGCTTCGCGAGGTGCGAGGGGCCGAAGTACCGGTACTCATATTGGTATTCGGCCGAAGTCAGCGGGGTTGGCTTCCATGAGAAACCTCCGCCGTAGGTGGCGTTGGAGCGCGTCTCGAGCGCGAAATAGTTGTTTTCCTCCCAGCCTCCCGTGACGTTCAGGCGCAGGGTCACGTCCGGCTGGTAGAAAAGCCATGCCCGATAGAGCCGCTCGAACTGATTGCCGATGTTATAGTTGTTGTAGCCGATGGTGCTGTCGTAGTAATCAAGCGCCCAGCCACCCCGCCCGATCGGGCTCTCGGCACGCCCGATCCACTCATCGGTCTGCGTGTAAGGCAGTACGTTGTTGTCCGTCTCGTACCAGGAATACCGGTAACGGAGATTATAGGTAAACGCATTGCCTGCGTTCCCTTGCACGTACGGACTCACGCCGTAGGTGCGGCTCTCGGTGCGATTCCCGGTGATCGTGGTGGCGTTGGCCGGGCGGGCGCCAAACGGCGACAGGTAGGTCTGGTCGATGTAGCCGAACGCATCGATGTAGAAGAATTTCTCGATCGCTTCCAACGTGGCTGTCGCATTTAGATAGTTTGCGATCCTGTTTTCGGAGGACTGGTTCGAATACATGATCCCATCAGCGTGGTAGGCGACATCAGCCTTGAACCGTCCTCCGCTTCCCGCGATGTGGATCCCCGGCATGATCTCGGTGATGAAAGTTCCCTCGGTCGGCGCGGCGACGAGCGAGGCGTTGTCGTCGTAGGTTTCCTTCACCGTGATGTCCGGTGTCACGGTCCACTTGCCGGCCACGGCGTTGGCGCCAGGTCCCAGCAGAAGGGGAAATACGACGGCGGCGACGATCCTTTTCACTGGCTTGGCCGTCCGGACGACCCTAGCCATAGTAGCCGTAGTAGGATCCGACGTCCGATGCGCTCGCCTTGTTTAGCATGGTCAGTACGACCGGGCAGGTCTCGACCGTCGCGAGCGCTGCCTCGAGCGTGCCGTGCGTGGTCCGGTCGGCCTCGACGACGACCACAACCTGCCCCATGTGCGCTGCGAGCACCCTCGATTCGGTCGTCGCAAGCAGCGGTGGCGAGTCGAAGATCACGATACGCTCCGGGTAGCGCTTCGAGACTTCGTCCAGCAATTCGGCCATTGCATCGCTTGCCAGCAATTCCGACGCCCTGCGGTGCTGTTTGCCTGCAAGCACCAGCGCCAGCCGGCTGAGATTCGTCTTAAGTACGACGCTGCCCAGGTCGGGTTCAGGTTCGATGAGGATGTCCATCAGACCCTTCGCCGGCGCGATGCCCAGCACCCTCGGCACCGTCGGCGCGATCACGTCGGCATCCACCAGCAGGACCGTGCTGTCGACTTCCATGGCGATGCTCATGGCAAGGTTGACCGCCGCGAACGTCTTCCCTTCTCCCGGCAGCGCGCTGGTGACCATGATGAGATTGCCATTTTTCAGCGGCGCGGCCGATTTCCCGAGGGCATTGCGGATCAGCGGGCGCTTGATCACCCGGAACTCGTGCAGCAGCTGTTGATCCGGATTGGCTGGACTGATGATGCCGTTCGCCTGCAGCCGCGCGAAATCGAGCGTGACGCGGTTTACCTGCGCGCTCGCGCTGTCCGACTTGGGTTCTACCCGCTCGTCCAGCATGCTTTCCGCGGGCAGTCTGGCGCGCCGGCGCGCCTCGGGCTTGCCCGGTACTTCGATGCCCGCCTTGCCGAGCTGCTCGAGCCGCTTGCTCGCTTCTTCGATGATGTTCATGCCACTCTCAATAGAGGGAAAGGCCGCGCAAGAAGACGACTGCAATCGCCGCGCTGTAGGACACCGCCAGTCCGCCCAGGCCGCCGAAGAACAGCATCGCGTGCCGGCGCCGTTTCGCCAAGACCTGCGCGTTGCGGATGAGCGACACGGCTCCCAGCACCGGGCGCTTGCCGACCGTCTTCAGGCTACGACTGTCATGGAACGTCGGCCGCACGATGTTGAAAAGGTAGCTTGCCGCGAACCCTGTGCCCAGAGAGAGGAGCAGCACCAGGGGAACAAGCAGCTGCCGGTTCGGAGAAACGGGATTGGGCGATGTTCGAGGCGGGTCGATCACGCGGAAGTTGGCGACGCCTGTCGCCTGCTCCAGCTCTCCGGACATGAGCGCCGATTCCCGCCGCTGAACCAGGTTCTGGTAATTCTGCTTCTCGATCGTGTAATCGCGGTTCAGGCGGGCGTATTCGGCATCCATTTCCGGGATCGACTCGGCCTTCGCGCGCAACTTCGCGTAGCGCCGCTCGTAATCCGCGACGCGCGCCTTCAGCCCGGCGATCTGCGCGTCGGAGTCGGCCAGCGCGATCTTGAGCTGCTGAGTCACCGGATCGCTGGCGTCGCCGACTCCGCCCGCCTGCACGCGCTTGGCGAGCGCCTCCTGCTGCTTTTTGCGTTCGGCTTTCCTTTGTTCCTTGAGCTCCGCGATGATCTTGCGCGCATTGATCACGTCCGGATACTGGTCGGTGTAGCGCAGCATCATGTCGTCGACGTTCTTTTGCAGCGCGTCGATACGCGCGTCGAGGTCGGGCGTTGCGGCCGAGGACGCGCTGTCATCGTCGGCCGAAGCCGTGGGATGGGTCTGCTCCTGCACGAGCTGCTGCTTCAGCGCTTCGCGCGACTGGTTCGCCTCCTGGAGCTGGAGCTTGGCCTTCTGCAGATCTTCCGCCAGCTTGGACATGCCGGCAAAGTAGTCATCGCCGGCGCCGCCGAAGTCCATGTGTTTGAGCTTGAAGTCCTTGACCCTGTTCTCGGCATCCGTGAGCCGCTTCGCGTAGGCCTTGATCTGGTCCTCGATGAAGCGCTGCGCGCGCCCGGTGTCGTTGGTCTTCTCGGAGAGTCCCTGATCGACGAAGATCGAGAGCAGCGATTGCACCACACGTCGCGCCTGCGCCGGGTCCGAATCCCTGTAGGCGATCGTGTAGAGGTTGTCGCGGCCGATGCTCTTGATGTAGAGCGTCTGCATCAACCCGTCGACGAGCCTCTCGCGCTGCTGCGTCGACCGCACGTTCAGGTCCATGTCGGTCATGCGCACGAGCTTCTCGACGTTGGGCCGGCTGATGAGCGTGCGGCTCAGGATCGCGAGCTGCTGCTCGACGTCGGGCTGAACCGTCAGGCCCGACATGAGCGGTTTCAGGATCGACTGGGTATCGACGTAGACGCGGGCGCTCGCCTCGTACTTATCCGGCGTCAGAAAGATGTACGCCGCCCCGCCCAGACCCGCCAGCCAGGCGACCGCCAGTCCGACCCAGCGGCCGTGCCACATACCGCGAAGCGCTTCCGTGAGCTGTGGGACGAATGTTTCCATTTTTTGGATGAACTGAAAATTGTCGAGTTACACCGCGCGGCGGAGCCGACTCGCCCTTAGAACCAGCTCTGCGGAATGACCAGGACGTCGCCGGGCTTCATCTCGACGTTCGCCGAGGTGTCGCCGCGCCGGATCAAGTCGTTCAGCCGCACTCCGTACTGCTTGCCGTCGCGCAGGATCGAAGCGCTGTTGCCTGCAGCAAAATCTGTGAGCCCGCCGACCGCGATCATGACGTCGAGCAGCGTCATCTTCTGGCGATATTGCACCACCTGCGGCTTGGACGCCTCGCCGATCACCCGGATCTGCTGGCTGAACGGTCCGACGAAGTTCGTCACGATCACCGTCACCACCGGGTCGCGAATGTACTTCGCGAGCCGCTTCTCGATGTCGCGCGCGAGCTGGGTCGAGCTCTTGCCCAGTGCAGGAAGATCTTCGACCAGCGGGACGGTGATCTTTCCGTCGGGTCGGACCGGCACGCTCATCGAGAGTTCCGGGTTGCGCCAGACGACGATGTTCACCGTATCGAGCGGCCCGATGAGGTAGTTGTAGTCGGGTGACGCCACCGTCGCCTCGGCCGGCGGGTAGGACGTGCTACAGGCGGCGAGCGCGCCGAGCATCACCAGGCAAGCCGCAAAGAGCAACGATCGGAAGGCACCCAAACTCACGAGACACTTAGGCACGGTCGAGTCTCCAGTAGCGTTCGGACAATGGGATAAGGATACTTCAGCAGCACGAAAAGGTTAGCATCTAATGTAGACAATCGTTCGTCTTTTCGCGGACTTGCAACTAGTTGCCTATTCGCCGCGCGACGGGCGATGGCGAATCGCACTCTATCCGTTGCGGGCAGTAGTCCACAATGATCCATTGGTACTAGACGACGCCTGATTCGTCGTGATGCACCCTAGCCGGCGGCAGGCGTCGCTTCGCGCGTGCGGAACGCCTTTACGGTAAGGTGACGCGCAAGCAAGACAGGGGGCATGCGCAGCCAGTGCGCGCGGACGTAGAGCGCGAGGCGCGCGATGTCGCTGAACCGGTCGGCGGCACTGAAATGATGCGGTCGCAGAGCGCGCAAGAACAGTGCGTCCATCATGCTACGTAGCCAGGCGGGCGGCCGGTCGGCTTCGCTTGCCTGACGTGCCTCGCTTGGCACCGGAGTCTCGAGAATCAGCCTGGCGTAGCGCAGCCCATAGAAGAGAGGACGGGAGAGATCGAGCTCCCGAGCCCGCTCCACGAGTTCCATCCAGAATCCCGGCCGCGCACCGAATTGGCGCAGCAGGCTGTCCAGATCGGCAAGGTCGCGCAGGCCGCTGCTGAGCTCCTCGTTGAGAAAAAGGTGCACGGCGCTGTTCAGTACCATGTCGGGCGGCGCCAGCACGCGCAGGCGACGGTCGTCCGCGATCGGGCGCGAGGCCGCGAGCAACTTCCCCGAATCGGGCTTGAGCCGCGCCGTGATCGGCACGATGGCGTGGTGCACGTCGAGCACGGTCTCGCGCGCGACGTGCAGCATCGGGCGGCAGCTCGTGCATCCAGTCGCGGTAATAGCGCTGATCGTACGGATCGTGATGGGTCGTCGCCCAACCATGGAGCATTAGGGCGGCTTCCACCTCGGCGAGGGCGGATTGGGGAACCAGGATGTCGACGTCCGAAAAGAGGCGCCCTCGTGCGGCCGGCAGCCCCGCGAACAGGTAGGCCGCGCCCTTCAGGAGCACGATGTCGATTCCGGTCCGGGTCAGCGCATTGAGCACGTACGCGACCTCGCGGCGAACGGCTTCTTCCTGCGCGCGCGAAACGACAAGCGCCGCTTCGAGATGCGCGCGCGCAGCCTGCGGGACTTGCTCGAGCGATCCCAGGTCCTCGAGCCGTGCGGCGAGGCGCGCGAGAAGGTTCGCACTGCGCGCCTGGCGAACGAGTTGTTCCCATTGCGCCAGCGGCCAGCCCGGGACCTCCTGCGGACGGCGCAGCGCCAGGCTGACGAAATCTTTCCCCGCCATAGTCATGCGCTCGCCGCGAGCTTGTCGCAGGCCTCGACCGCCTGCGCGAGTTCGCTGGAGGTGAGCTCGTAGCATGCCGAGTCGGCAGTCAACTGCCCGAGAACTTCGAAGCCTCTGCGGCCGTGCAGGTGATAGTTGAAGGCGCTGTCGACGAGGTGCATGAAGGCGCGCCCGCGGCCAAGCGGCTCGAAGCGAAGCGGCGCGCCCGCCGCGTAGCGAGGCACGACGATCCAGCGCGGCCGTGCGCGTTCGCCCGCGCGCCGCACGCTCTCGACCGGCGGTTTCATATGCGCGACCGACCCCTTCAGGGTGTCGTGCACGGTCGGGCCGAGCACCGAGTGCGCGGAAAAGCCGCGGATCACATCGATGGACGCGTTCTTCAGGCTGACCGGACGCGGGAGGGGCACGACCTCGCCGCTCGCTGGCTCGATGAGCGCGAGCTCGTCCGAGAGCAGTCGCCACCCGCGGCTCACCAGACCTGCGCACAGTGTGCTCTTGCCCGATCCGGGCGGCGCGGGCAGCACGAGCGCGTGGCCGAAGCGTTCGACGACCGCCGCGTGCAGGACCAGGTACTGGTGGCAGTGCGCCGAGACGCACCAGTTCAGTCCCCACTCGAGCATAGGAAACGCCTGGTCGGCGGGAAGAGGGTAAAAGGGTGGGGCGCCGTCGAACTGGAAGAGAACCTGCGGCTGGACCCAGCGTCGAACACCTTGTGGCCGGGCAATGCGGACGTGGAAATCCGCGAAGCCATCCGCCGGCTCGACCGCGTGCTCGGCGTAGTGCAGGGCTACGCCTTCGGTGACCGCCGAGAGGCTCGACTGCACGCAGGTGACCACCGGTCCCGTGCGCAGCCGCAGGCCCGGACCGGCCAGGCGGCGCGAGAGTTCCTGCCGGGACAGCTTGGGCGACGTTCAAGACTGTTCGGACTCCGCCAGGCCGAGCCGCTCGAATTCCGTCAACACGCGCTCGATCGCAGCGAACCAGTCGGACAAATCATCCTCCGTGGAGTCTTCGCGCAACCGGTCGACGAGATCCGGGACGCTCATGCCGGACTTCTCCTCGATGAGAGCCTGCAGCACATCGCCGGCGAAGGGTTCGAGGAGGTGCGTGCTGCCGCTACGAGCGTTATGCACGACCACTTCTCCGTCGAGCTCACGCCAAGCCAGTGCGTCGACGGGCGCGGTGTGCCAGCGCTGGGCGGATTCAGACAATCGAAACGCTCCCCTGAGAGGGCGGGGGAGCAAATGTTACGCGAAAACCGGCGTTCCTCGGCGTGCCTAAATGCGCGTCATGGTCGAGCTGAGGTAGGCGACGATGTCGTCGCCATACCACTTCACGCCGGCGGTCGGCTCGAAAAAGCCCTGCGTGCAGTACTCCGACCAGATCCCCTTCACTCTGGCCTCGGTCAACACCGGAGTCCATCCGGAGGCGGCATTAAGCAATGCGGCCGTGCAGTACTGAGCCACCTGGCTTTGCTGGCTGCTCCCCCACTGGCCGTAGCCGCCTCCGACGGCTATATCCCGCTCCAAGGTTCAACGCGTCCAGCATCGTGCAGGTTTGGTAGGAGCCATAGCACGGCGAAAAAGGCTGCCTGAACTTCGTAGGCTGCTGCCAATTTCCCCATCTGTCGTACGAGCCGTTCCCGCAATAGGGGCTCGGCCAGGGGTTGCCCCCCTTACTCGTGTCGCAATTCTGCCAGTAGCTGGGCTTGCATCCGCTGCAGTATGTCTTCTTGCCGTGCTGGCTGGTCGGCATCGACGCAAAGCCGGACGGCGCGTAGCACTGACCGCCGCCGCCCAGGTTACCACCGCCACCACCACCACCACCCACCACCTGCCACTGCCCGCCGAGAACGGGGCGGCTGACCAAGGTCAGGACAATGGGCGCGGCAGCAAGCCCGCCGCGCAGCAGGCGACGGCGATCCTCGTTTGGGTGCGACTTCGGACTGGGATCCGACCCAGCAGGAACCATGTCGCTCGATATTCTTTTCGCCATGCTGTGTTTCGTTACCTATCCGCGCTCCGGGCGCCAGCACTGCTTACGCTGCAAGAATCTCCTATCGTACTGTTCTTGGCAAATTCAATAGCAAATGCCGGTAGTGGCATATGGAGCATAGATTGTGCCATTTGGTTAATACCTTGATTAGCTGTGAAAATCTTGCCAGCAGACGCGCTAAGAAATATATCTGTAAATTTTGCCGACAGTATTTTTGCAGCCCAAGATCGAAAGGGAATCGTCGCGGCGGGCTATACCATTCCTCAGCAGCATGATATCCCGATGCAAAAAAAACGGCCCGACAAAGGGCCGTTCCGCGATACGTTAGGGTAAAGGCGCGTCTTGCCGCTTGCTTATGCCTTCTGCCGACGATTCCAGCTGCGGCGGCCGGCCCACATGCCGAGCAGTCCAACACCCAGCAGGGCGACGGTCGAGGGTTCAGGAACAGTGATCGCGTTCGACTGCCCGATCTGCGAAATTGAAAGACTGTACTGAACACCCGCGACCAGCGGCTGCGAGAAGGTTGCATCAAACGAGCCGGTGCAGGTGAGTGACGGATTGGGCGAGTTCGCCGGCGCCGATGTCGTCCTATTGAGATTACAGCCATCCGCGAGCTCGGTTCCATTGGTGATGCTTCCGTCCACACTTCCGTTCGGATTCCAAGCGAAGACGTCCGCCCCCGAGGCATCCTTCAAACTAATTGACCAGTTGGTACTCGCACCGGCCAGGGTTCCCGGCAGACTGCCAGCCGAAGTCCACGCTTGGAGCAGTTGTTCCGCGTTGAACGCAACTTCTCCGTTATTCGCGGTCGTGGTGAGCACGAACGTGAGCGACGCAGTCAGGAGAATGTTGGAGTTCGAGCCGCCTATTGCAAGTGCATTTAGCGAAGTTTCGCTGAATGTGTCGGCGCTGACGCCCACCGGGAAAGGAGTACCGCTTATCGGAGCGCCTGCAAGTAACGAATCGGAGCGTGCGTAAAGAGAGGAAGGCGGAGGACTCGCCATCGTAAAGTTATTCGCGTTCGGAACGAAAGGTCCGCACCCCGAACCCGCACAGGCGGCTGGCAGATCCAGCCCACCAAATCCGGAAACGCTCTGTCCTTGGAAGGAGGTGCCAAAGCCGGTCACACCGGCGCTGTTCTGCAGCGTATCAACGAAGCTGAGTTGCGAAAAATCTGTGACGGCGAACGGCGTCCCCGGCGCCTTGTAAAAGGCGAAGTTGGTGACGTTAATGGCACCCGTGGAAAGGGCATCGGCCCGCGCATCCGTTGAAATCCCGGCAGCCATCGCCGCCGTCGCCAGGGTCACTGACAATGCTAATTTGGAAAGTTTCATTTTGTGCGCCTCCTTGATGCTGCTTGATCGATCCCGGGCGTATCTGCCAGCAGGGCTATCGAGCCGAAAGCTCGCTCGACGTTCAGAAAAGCAAGCGCCATGCCCGGATATCTAACCTATTGATGCACAGCATGAATGTTGTTTTAGCCGGCCCTGGGTCGAAGCCTTCGGCGTCTAACTGTAAAATTTCTCGACGCCGCTGGCTCGTGCCGCAGGCTTTCCGCCGTCCACGGCGCTGTTTCCCTTGAAAACTCGATCTTCATTGGCGCCAGCGAGCATCAGCCGCTCCAGCGGCAATCGCAGGGAGCGAGCTCGGGCAGGCCCGCCAGCGCCGACCCGCCCCATCCAGTGTGCCCGTGTTCGGCGCCCGGGGCTCAAGAGATCATCGAGTTTGGCTGCAACGCGCTGGGCCTCCTCCCGACACCTGGAAACGCTTGTAAAGGCGCGGCCCTCCCCGGCATAGCGTGCGAAGATCAATGGCGTCATCTCCGGCTGTTGCTGAAGGCCGAGGCGCGTGGCGGTCAACCAAAAGCGTTGCACCGCCGCCCCCGCACGAATGCTGCAATCGATGTCCGCGGTGTCGCGTCTGTCCAGGAGGACGAAATGGGCCGCGCACCTTAGACCCGGAATAAGCTCAAGCGTCAGACGGGGTAAGAGTGTCCCACCCAAAAATTTGTTGAAAAATTCGATGCGGCGCCAATCCTTAAGCAGCCATCGCGTTAGACGTGTCGATATCGCATCGAGGCCAAGAGCTTGGTCCGGGATCCGATCCTCGCTAAACTGCGCCCCCCATTCGATCACCTTCCGGTGAACTTCAAAGGCCTCTGGAATGGTGAGGCGGATTTTGGCGTTGGCCGACGTGATGCGTGCGGCGGCGAAACGCTCCGACCAGGTTTCGAGCCAGAATATCTCGAAGTCGCTCCCGACGCTTGCTTCAAGTGAGGACTTCTCGTCGGTTGTGAGACGCCTTGTGTTGAGCGGGCGCCGCTGAACGCAACGCTTCTTGATGCACGGCAACAGGTTGCTTGGAACTACGCCAACATCACGAACGAAGCGGACGTCGAATGTTGGGCGCGTCTCGGGACAATCGATGCGCCGTGTGCATTCAGCCCGCAGAGCACGTGCGGTGGCGGCAATGCGCATGGTTTCGAGAAGCGCTCCGATCGCGAGCTGGCTCGCGCGCCCATCCAGGTCGTAGACACAATACTCACGCGTGTCGAACCCGTGCACGACGACGTGATCGGCGGCAACAATCTCGAACCGCCAGGGCTGAGTGTTATCTCCGCTGGGCGCCCAGCGCGCAAGCTCCAGGATCTCCATGAGTGTAGCGAGTTCCATCACGGTTATGCGCTGCTGGCCGCTGCCCCCATATTCGCAAGCTGTCGCCTGGCGATTGCGCGAGCGATCCACTGCACTGGGTTCCGGAAGCCTCCGGGCCGCCACGTTCGCTTATACCGGTTGCGGTAAGCATCGAAATGAAGTCCCCACGGCGCCGCAAGGATGCGTCCGCGCTTGAGCAGGATCTTTAGCGTCTCGGCCGCTGCGACGCCGGCGCAGAGCTGACACGCCATCACGGTGGATGGGCCGCGCTGCTTCGCGAAATCAACCCGCGATCGGTCGACGAGGTAGCTCCGTTGCAACATTGCGGGGGAAAGGCCCAACAGGAAGCGCAATGCTCGCTCCGAATCCGTTTGGTCCCGGAAGCCAAAATATTCTTCGAATGTCATCTTTCCTGGCAGGAAATTGAGAACCGCGACCCCCATCCCGAGCGGCGCTGCCGTCGTTGCGGGCACAGCGAGCCGCGCACATGCGTCGAAAGTCGCAGCGCGGGCGTCGAAGGCGAAGAAGTCTAGGCCGTCGACGTACACATCTGCCCCCCGCAGGAAGTCCCCGACATCTTCGCGCGTGACACCGGCCGGGAATTCGCGAATATCGAGCTCGGGATTGATATCCTTTGCCATTTCGACCATTACATCCAGCTTCGGACGGCCGATGCTGGATATCGTCGCTCCGGCCTGTCGATTGAAGTTGGCCAGCGCGAACGAATCGGATTCCGCGAGCGTGAACGCGCCGACCCCGAGGCGCGCAAGTGTAAGAAGGTGGTAGCCGCCTACGCCGCCGAGGCCGGCGATCGCGATGCGCTTGCTGCGCAGCTGTGCCTGCTCGTCGGCGGTGACCCAACCGAGATTGCGCGAAAACGCCGTCGCGTAATCAAACGAGTTGGCTTTGCTCACGGATGCGCGGTTCCGATTGACCTATTAGGCATAATCTCAGCACTGGGCGACGCGCGCAACTTGACACTCCCCATATCGCAATGCGTTCTCGACATAGCTTGAAGCCCGCGCTGACCGATTTCTTCGTGTCCTGGCGCAACGTCATTCGCCACGGCCGACGAAGCTTGGCCAGCGCAGCCGCCGTGACCTTCGGCACGGTGGCGCTAATCCTGGCCGCTGGCTTCATTCAGTGGATCTTCTGGGCGATGCGGGAGGGGACCATACACTCCGGACTTGGGCACATCCAGATCGTACGTGCGGGATTTCTGGAGCACGGGACAGCGGATCCATTCAAGTACCTGTTACCGGACAGCTCTCCCGACAGAAAGCTTGTGGAGGCCACGCCACATATCCTTGAGGTTGCCCCACGGCTCAGCTTCACCGGCCTCGTCAGCCACGGCAACTCGACGTTGTCGTTCCTCGGCCGGGGCCTCGACCCCGCCCGGGAGGTGAGCGCAAAGGGTGCGACCGTCATCGAGTCAGGCGAGGGCCTTTCGAACGCCGATCCGCGAGGGATCCTGCTAGGGCAGGGTCTGGCGGCCAATCTGGGCGCAAGAGTCGGAGACACGGTGGTGCTGCTGGTCAACCGGCGCAACGGCACGCTGAACGGCGTCGAGGCGAAGGTCAGGGGCATCTTCTCCACCGTCACCAAGGCCTATGACGATATGGCGGCCCAGGTTCCTTTTGCGCTAGCGAACGAGATGCTCGAGGCACATGGCGCCTCGAGATGGGTGGTGTATCTGGATCGGACCAGCGATACGCGCGTCGTCGTGCAGGCGCTCAACGGCCGTCTCGACCGGGGTTTGCAAGTGATTCCCTGGTACGAGGCCGCGGACTTCTACAACAAGACCGTCACGCTATTCTCGCGTCAAGTGCTGGTGATGAAGGTCATTATTGGGCTGGTTGTCATCCTCAGTATCTCCAACACGATGATGACAAACGTGATGGAGCGGACCAATGAGATCGCGACCGCCATGGCCCTTGGGCTGCGCCGTGGCCGCATCCTTTCGAGGTTCCTCGTCGAGGGTGTCTTGATCGGGCTGATGGGCGGACTGATCGGCATCGGCCTTGGATACGTGCTGGCGGTGGTCATCTCGAAGATCGGCATTCCGATGCCTCCGCCGCCCGGCATGGCCCGGGGTTTCGTCGGGCAGATACTCGTGACGCAAGGTCTTGCTTGGAATGCGCTCTTTGTGGCGGCCGTGACGGCGCTCATTGCGAGCCTGTATCCCGCCTGGAAAGCCTCACGCATGGTCATCGCGGACGCACTGAGACATGGCCGCTGACGCGACACGAGGACAATTGCCATGGAGGGTCCTGGTCGCTTTGGCTGCGCGCAATATCGGGCGCAACAAGGGGCGGTCGGGGCTGTCGCTCGCCGCGATCGCTTGCGGCGTAGCCGGGCTCATTCTGAGCGGCGGTTTCGTATACGACCTCATCTTCCAGCTCGGTGAGGCGGTCATTCATTCACAGTCCGGGCATATCCAGGTCGCGAAGGCAGGATATTTCGACGTGGGCTCCCGTTCTCCGGCCAATTACTTGCTGGAACGCGCGCAGGTTCAGCGCGTGGGGGCGCAAGACCTCCGGCACGTGAAGCTCGTCGCAGAGCGCCTCGCTTTCTCGGGCTTGGTGAACAACGGACGCTCCAGCTATCCGATCATCGGCGAGGGCGTCGAGCCGGAGAAGGAGGCCGAGATCGGAACGTACGTGGTTCTTCTGAATGGCCGGAGCCTTGGCCCGAAGGATCCCTATGGCGCACTCGTCGGGGCGGGCGTCGCCCGTGCGATGAACATCCGGCCGGGAAGTTCGATCAGCCTCGTGGCCCCTACCGTGGACGGCGCCATGAATACGGTCGATCTTCAGGTCGTGGGCACGTTCCAGACATATTCGAAGGACTACGACGATCGAGTAGTCCGAGTTTCTCTGGCCACGGCGCAGGAGCTGCTGAATACCCAGGGCGTTAACGTGCTGGCGCTGCTCCTCGACGAGACGCGGCAGACCGCGCGCGTCGCGCGCGAGCTGCGCGCCAAAGTCGAGCCGCTCGGTCTCAAGGTCAAGACCTGGGATCGACTCAATGATTTCTATTGGAAGACGGTCGCGCTGTACGACCGGCAGTTCGGCGTACTACGGCTAGTCGTCCTGATCATGGTGATGCTGGCGGTGACCGGGGCGATCAACATGAGCGTGCTCGAGCGCACGGGGGAATTTGGGACCATGAAGGCGCTCGGCAACAAGCGGTGGGACGTCGTCCGCCTGGTAGTGCTCGAAGCGGGGCTGCTGGGATTGCTTGGCGCGCTGGTGGGGCTGCTTCTGGGCGCGGGACTCGGGTGGCTCATTTCCAAGATTGGCATCCCGATGCCGCCACCGCCGAACTCCAACCTTGGCTATCTCGCGCACATCCGCCTTGTGCCGTCGGTGCTTGCCGGGGCGTTCCTGGTCGGAGCCATCGCGACCGTTCTCGCGTCGCTGCCTGCGGCGTATCGCGTCTCCCGGCTCCCAATTATTGAAGCCCTTCGAACGCTCGCTTGACCGGCCGCGCTGTCGGTACTCCGCGACAGTGGTCAAGCGTCTGGCCATAAACAACTATTCGGCAGCTTGGAGCCGAGCGGTGGACTGCTCTGTCGGGAGACCCCGACGGTTTTGTCATCCTTTTTCTTAATTTCCTTTACTAACCCAGTGAGCTATTGCAACATGGCGCACATCTTGCAAATCTGTTCCGCCGGGGATTCCCCGGCGATTTTTTAACCGAAAGGGGTCCCGTCCCGCAAACCAAACCCGGTCATAGGTCAAAGTGGATAAGCAACAGGTCGTCGAACAAAGCGCGCTGCCCCTAGAAATCCTTCACAGCACGCACTGGATCCAACCTCTTCTTCAGAACTCGCATTTCCACCGCAACGCATGCCTTAATCGCGACTTCGAGCTGCGACTGACTGGCAGCGTCCCGATACGACAAGCCGATGGTGGCTTACGCGCCGTGGTCGCGGTGCGCCCGGAACAGATCCAGGCTGCCGACCAACTGGTGCGCAGGCGGTATGCCTGGCGCGGCTATCGCGTCGCTTCCCTCGAAGATTTCGAGGCCGGCACGCCGGGGAGCGAAGGCTATCCGGTCACGCTGCTCGCGGAAGATCGCGACAAGCTGCTCGGCACGCTCACCGTGCGCCCGGATTCTCCGCAAGGGCTGTTGGCGGAGGAGAGCTACGGCCCGGAGATCGAGCGCCTGCGTCGCGAAGGCCGACGAATCGGAGAGGTGGTGAAGTTGGCTGTCGAAGAGGGTGTCGACTGGAAGGCGGCGCTCGACGTGCTGGTGCAATCGGCCTACCTGGTCACGCATGTGGTTCACGCGCTTACCGACGTGCTGATCGAAGTCAATCCCCGACACGTGCGCTATTACCAGCATGTGTTGGGCTTCGTGGTCGCAGCGGGCGAGCGCATGTGCACCCGCGCCGGCGCGCCCTCGGTGCTGATGCAGCTTGACATCGCGCAGTTCGGCCGAAGACTGGAGTTGTCGGCTGCGGCCTAAGGCAGGTTCTAGTAGTCGCGGCGCAGTTCCACGTACACGCGGTCGTCCGCGTTGAAGCGGCCGAAGAATCCGGTCACGGGACCGGTAAAGGTCACGACGCCGGTCGTGAGGCGCCAGTTCACCGCAGGTATGTAGCTCACGCTGGCGCGTACCATGCGGTCGCGGCGATTGACGCTCTGGATGATGAACAATTCGGGCTGAACCTTCGCGCCGCTTGCTCCACTGAGCAGCAGCGAGACTCCCCCCTCGCGACGGTCATAGAGCAGATCCGGATCGTGGTTATAGAAGACGCGCTCGAAGTACTGAAGGTTGAGCCGATTTTCCCTCGGAAGCGTGAAGTCGAACCCGAAAACATAGTCGAGCGTGTCCTGTGGAACCACTCCGGTGGGCTCGCTCAGGCGAGTCACGTTGTAGCTCCGCCCTGAGGCATAGACCAACTCCGCCTTGGCGACGACCGACTCAAACGCCTTCGCGAGCGTTCCGCCGGCTTGCCAGATGCGGTCGTGCTGCGGCGTATAGATCAGGGTCGGCGTAGGCGTGAGAATCACCTCCCGATAAAAGGTCGCTTGAGCATCCGTGCTCCGGTAGTAGAAGGCCGAAAGGTCCCATCCGCCCTGCAGGGTCGACGCGCGCAGGCCGTAGTTGGTGTTCGCTAGCGTGCGGTCAGGACGGACCTCGTTGTTGAACTGCTGGTTGAACCCGGCCGGCGGAGGAATCTGGAACGGATAGAACTCGGCGCCCGGTTTGCCGATGTTGTCGACGTCCGGATAAGGCAGCCAGATCACTTCCAGGTGCGAATTCTCGCCGTAGTACTCGCCGCGCGCCGCCCATTGCGGAATCCGTATCGTCTCGAAATCCGGCAGGATGAAGTCTCGCAGGTCGCGTGCCGAAACCACGTCGGCGAAGAACAGCCCGACCATCTCGCCCCACACGATGTTCTGCTTTCCGAGGCGCAGGCTGAAGTTGCCCGCTCCGGTATCGATGTAGGTCTCTCTCAGCAGGAGATTCACCTTCTGATCGTCGCGTACATCGGCGGGATAGAAGTTGGACGACGCATACACCGGGTCCGCATCGAGACGGGCCGTGACCTTCCACTTGAGGCCGCCGCCGAGGCCGCTCGAGCCGCCTTCGGTGCCGACCTGGGCCCTGAAGACGCCGCGCGACCAGTGCGTGGGATCGGTATAGTCATAGGCGGTGTAGTTCGAAACGTAGCCATGCCACTCCAGCGGCTTCGCTTCCGATTTGCCGGCGGCCTGCGGCTTGGATGCGCCGAAGAGCTCCTCGCGAGAAAGAGGCGCACTTTCGACTTCAGGCTTCGTCGCCTCGGCAGCCGGTGCCGTGGGCGCGGAGGTTTCCCCGGGCTTGGGAGGTTGGACTGCAGCGGCGGGCGGCGTCGAGGCCGGTTGCCCGCCTTGGTAGGCCTGGGGGTGGAGCAGCACCTTGTAGAGGCTCCTCTCGAAGCCTGTCTTCCAGCGCAGCTCGATCAGCATCCGCAGGATCGGCTTCCGAACCGGCTCGTTGGTTCTCAGCCGAATGAACCGGCGATCGCCGCTGCGCTCGATCGAAACGCGCATTCCGAACAGCGCCCGGTCGTACTCGAGACCAGCCCTGCCGAAGGTTGCTTTGGAGGAGAGCCGCGCGTCGAGGCCCTTGTCTTCGCCGGGTCCCACCGAAAGGATCTCGATCCTCGCATCGAGCGGCTGATCCAGGAATGAATGAACGGTCAGCGCGCCGAGCTCCGCCCCAAGCGCTCTTGAAGTCGCGACGCAGAGGAGCAGCGCAACGAACGCGGCGCGATTAAGCCGCATGCGAGCTTGCGCCCGAAACGGAGGTCTCTGGCAGATCGATACGCCCCTTCTGGCGCCACTCGTCCCGAATCAGCCACTTCCCTTCTTTGCGTACGCCGAGGAACCTCACCTCGCCGTCTTCGATCCCGATGTAACGATCGGCGAAGTCGATCACCTTCTGGTCGTGTGTCGAGAAGACGAACGTTGCGCCCATGCGCCGGTTGATCTCTTTCATCAGCGCGAGAATGCCTTCGCCGGTCTTGTGATCGAGGTTGGCCGTCGGTTCGTCCGCGAGCACGATCTTCGGCCGATGGACCAGCGCACGCGCGATCGCGACGCGCTGGCGCTGCCCGCCGCTCAGCTGGTTCGGGCGATGGCGCGCAAATTTGGAGAGGCCGACGACTTCGAGCAGCTTCGCCACGAGCCGCTTTCTCTTCTTGCGGTCGACCTCGTGGAACTGAAGCAGAGGGAACTCGACGTTCTCTTCGGCAGTCAGGACCGGAAACAGATTGAAGTTCTGGAAGATGAACCCGATCGTGCGGGCGCGCAGATCCGCAAGCGCGTCCGGATTCTTACCGGACACGTCTTGCCCGTCGACGATGACCCGGCCGGACGTCGGCACGTCGATCAGGCCGATCAGATTGAGCAAAGTGGATTTTCCGCTGCCCGATGGCCCGGCCAGCGCAAGCAACACGCCCGCATCGACGCTGAAGCTGATATCCGTCAGCGCATTGACCTTGTGGTCGCCTAACGGATATTCCTTGTACACATGCTCGAGACGGACGATCTCCATCTGCCTCTCGGCGTCAGCGTCGCTGGTTCGATCTCATGCTAACTTATTGCTTGATTAACGCAAGGGGCCGAGATGACGGTCGGTGACGAAATTCGCATACCTGCGCGGCACGGCCTCAGGAATCTCCTGCTTGCCATGCTGGCTGTGCTTTGCTGTACAACTGCCTCTGCGACGGCGCCGACTCAGATCTCGGCAGAGGAGATCCTGCGTCGCGCGGATGCGGTTCGCTTTCCGCAGGAAGCGTTCGAAGTCGGCGTGGACATTCGCACCGCGGTCGATGGCAAGCCTGCGGGTGAAGGCGTCTACAAGGTACTCTCCAAGGGGAACGAGAACTCGCTCGTACTGACGCTCGAGCCCGCCTCGGAACGCGGCCAGATCCTGCTGATGAAGGGACGCGATCTGTGGATCTTTCTTCCCAGGGTCTCGCAGCCGGTACGTCTTTCTCTTGCGCAACGCCTCGTCGGTCAGGTGTCGAATGGTGACCTGGCGCGCGCGAATTTCGTCGGCGACTACACGCCGAAGCTTGTCGACACGCAGACGATCGACGGCAAACCGCTGTACGTGCTCGAACTCACTGCGGTCGACCGTTCGGTGACCTACCAGCGCGTACGCTATTGGGTTGAGCAGCGTAACTACTGGCCTTACAAGGCCGAGTTCTATTCGCTATCGGGCCGACTGCTCAAAACCTGCCGCTACGAGGAATTCCGCAAGCTTGGCGACGTGATGCGGCCGACAAGGCTCGTCATGACCGACGCGCTGAACAAGGGCGAGGTCTCCACGCTCGATTATTCCGACTTGAAGCCGCGCGACCTTCCCGACCGGGTGTTCACCAAGGACTACCTCAAGCGGCTCCAGTAAGGAGGCTTGCGCTACTGAGTACGCTCCAGGAGCTCCTTGAGATTCTGCGCCGGAATCGCGTATGTGATGCCGCTCGGGTTGGTCAACGCGGCTTCCTTGGTGCCTTTGACGAACACCATGTTTACGATCCCGACGACGTCCCCGGATCGCGGATCGTAGACCGGGCTGCCGCTATTGCCGGGATAGGCGGTGCCGTCGAGCTGGAATACCGAGAACGCGCCTGCCTTCAATCTGCGGATCGAGCGGGCGTTGAGCTCGTTTGCGCGGGCGGCCGGGAGCGCGATCGGCGTGATTGCAGAAATCATGGCGCGGTTGGTCGCCGGGATCAGCCCGAGAACGGGACCGATCGGGAATCCGGTGAAGAGGTAGATCTCGCCCTCGCGTACCCGGTCCGAGTCTCCGATGCGCAAGGCAGGCAGGAGGGCGCCGTCGATCTTCAGGAGCGCCAGGTCGGCGGACGGTTCCGAGGCGACCTTGCGGGCGCTCCTTACCTGCACCGTGCCGCCCGATGACGGAACGGCGATTGCAAGCCTCTCGTCGTGTTCGCTATCGAGAATGTTGGGCACGACGTGCTCGTTGGTCGCGATGAGCGAGCCGTCCCCGACCGCGAATCCAGTGCCGCGGAATTGGAATTCTGGGTTTCTCAGGCGCTCGAAGGTGCCTACCGCGACAATCGACGGCTTGACCTTCTCGATCGCCGCGACGTTTTCCGACTGCGCCGAGCTCGCGGCCGGGACTCCGAACAGGATCGCGAGCATGGCAATTACCCGACACTGGGCGACGACTCGCGATCGAATGAACGCGAAGCTCATCGGACCTCCGCTGTGCCCTCACGCGTCGCGCTGAATTGGTTCAGATACCAGGACAGCGCTTCGCGCAGTCCCTCCGCGAGCGTGTGCGTGGGCTCGTAGCCGAGCAGGCGGCGCGCGGCGGCGATATCGGCGAGCGAGTGTCGCACGTCGCCTTCGCGAAAGGGGCGGTGAATCGGATCGGCGACATGCAGTGCCGGGCGGTCTGCAACCAGCAAGGACCGCAGGATCTCGAACAACTGCTGCAGAGACGTCTGCTCGCCGACCGCCACGTTGTAAACGCAATTCAACGCCTGTGGGTCGTCGGTGAGGGCGGCGAGCATGTTGGCCTGTACGGCGTTGGCAACGTAGCAAAAATCGCGCGTGGTTTTGCCGTCACCGTAGATCTCGACGGCTTGCCCCAGCAGCATTGCGCGCACCCAGCGGGGAATCACCGCGGCGTAGGGGCCTTCCGGATCCTGGCGGGCGCCGAAGACATTGAAGTAGCGCAGGCCGATGGTTTGCACGGCGTAGCAGCGCCCGAACGCGTCGGCGTACAGTTCATCGGCGCATTTGCTCGCCGCGTACGGCGACAACGGCCGGCCGACGACGCCTTCGACCTTGGGCAGCGCCTCATGGTTGCCGTACACCGAACTCGAAGACGCATAGACGAAGCGCCGCACGCCCGCTTCGCGGGCGGCCACCAGCATGTTGAGGAAGCCGGTGACGTTCGCGGCGTGAGTCGCGAGCGGATCCGCGATCGAGCGAGGCACGGAGCCGAGTGCGGCCTGGTGCAGGACGATGTCGACGCCGCGGCAAGCATCGCGACAGGTGTCGAGTTGCACGATGCTGCCTTCGATGAAGCGGTGCCGCTTCCAGGCGTCGGGACCGACTGACTCCTCGATCTCGCGCAGATTCTCGCGGCGGCCGGTGGAGAAATCGTCCAGGCCGACGACCCGTTGCTCGAGGCCAAGCAGCGTCTCGACGAGATGCGAGCCGATGAAGCCGGCGCTTCCCGTTACGAGCCAGTTGAGCTTCCTGCCACCCAGCCGGCTCCGGATATTTCGATCGGCGGTCAAACCGGCTCCTTCACAGTCGCCACACCTCGATGCCGCGCGCATTGAACGCCGCCGAGTCGGCCTGGCTCTTCACGTCGACGTAAACTCCATTCGGCGCGATTTTCGCTAGCATGTCATCGAGCGGCCGCTGCGTGAATTCGCGATGCGCGACGGCCGCGACCATTGCGGCCGCCCGGGGCAGTTCTTCCCACGGCGTGAGACGTATTCCGTACTCGCGTTCCGCCTCCTGGGGATCGGCGACCGGATCGTGGACGAAAACCTCCGCGCCGAACGACTGGAGCTCGCGAACGACGTCCACGACGCGCGAGTTGCGCGTGTCCGGGCAGTTCTCCTTGAACGTCAGGCCGAGTACGATCACGCGGTCCCGGTTGACCTGGAAGCCCCTTAGAATCATTCGCTTGATCGTTTGCTCGGCTACGTACTTGCCCATCCCATCGTTTATCTTGCGGCCCGCGAGAATGACCTGTGGGTGGTAGCCCACGGTCTCGGCCTTGTAGGTCAGGTAGTACGGATCGACTCCGATGCAGTGGCCTCCGACGAGGCCCGGGCGAAAGGGCAGGAAGTTCCACTTGGTGCCGGCCGCCTCGAGCACTTCGAGCGTGTCGATGCCGAGCTGGTGGAAGATGATTGCAAGCTCATTGACGAGCGCGATGTTGAGGTCGCGCTGCGTGTTCTCGATCACCTTGGCTGCTTCGGCCACCTTGATGCTGCTCGCGCGGTACACGCCGGCGCCGATGATGCTGCCGTAGATCTCCGCCACGCGGTTGAGCGTTTCCGGCGTATCGCCCGCCACGACCTTGGTGATCTTGGTCAGCGTGCGTTGCTTGTCGCCAGGATTGATCCGCTCGGGCGAGTAGCCGACGAAGAAATCGCTCTTCCAGCGCATCCCGGAACGCCGCTCGATGACCGGAATGCACACTTCCTCGGTCGCTCCGGGATACACCGTGGATTCGAAGACGACCGTCGCGTTGGGCTTGAGGTTTTCGCCGACGACGGCGCTCGCGCCGAGCAAGGGTCCGAAGTCGGGATTGTGCGCGTCGTCGACCGGCGTCGGCACCGCTACGACCAGAAAGTCCGCCTCCCGCAACGCGACCGGGCTGGTCGTCACCTCCAGGCGGGTAGCGGCCTTGAGCTCATCCATACTGAGCTCGCCCGTGGGATCGACGTGCCTGCGGTACGCGCCGACCTTTTGTTCCGACAGATCGAAGCCGATAGTGCGGTATTTCTTGCCGAACTCGACCGCCAGGGGCAGGCCGACGTACCCGAGTCCGATGACAGCGACCGTGGCCATTTCAGAGTCCCGACAAGAGCGCGGTGGCCTCGTGTTGCACCGGAAGGCGGCTATCCAGCTTCGACAGCACTTCGAGCTCCTTGCGGGCCGCATCCTTGCGGCCGGCCTTGATGAGCGCCTTGGCAAAATGCAGGCGGATGTCGTAGGCGTTCGGCGCGAGCTCGGACGCTCGCCCGAGCATCTCGAGACCCCGCGCGGTGTCCCCGGTGTCGACGAGGATTGAGCCGAGCGTATCCATGATGGCCGCGTTGTCGGGCGCGAGATCATGGGCGCGTTCTGCGTACTGCAGCGCGTTCGGCTGCTTGAGCTCGTGCATCGCCCAGGCCAGATTGTTCAGGAAGATCGGATTGTTCGGCTGCCGCTCGAGTGCGGTATGCAAGTGGTTGGCCGCGTCGCTGTAGCGCTTGCCCGCCAGCTCACGTTCCGACAGATACGCGAGCACCACGGTGTCGTCGCGATGGTCCTTGATCCAGTTTCGTGCCATGGCATCGGCCTTCGTGCCCTCGCCGGCGACCTCCATGAGCGCATGCGCGCGCGCGACGAGCAAGGGGAGTTGGAATTTCTTGACCGCGTCCTGATATACGCGCGCTGCGGCGCTCCACTTCTTTTGCGCGGCGTAGATCTCGCCTTCGAGCGCATAACCGAAGGGCTGATTGGGCTTCTTGGCTTGAACCGCCTTGGCTTCGCGCAGCGCGTCGTCGATGCGTCCGCTCGCAACATAAATCGCGGCGATGTCGCGCTCCACGCTAGCCAGGTCGGGATTCAGCGAAAGGGCTTGCCGCAGCACGCGGATCGCATCGTCGGGTTGCTTGGCGGCCAGGTAGGCCTGCGCCTGGCGGACCAGCGGTTGCGGGGAATTCGGCAGCAGGTCGGATAGCTGCGCGAAGGTGGAGATTGCCGCCCGCGTGTCTCCGCCGGCGAGCTGGGCGACCCCGAGCGCCTCCATGATCGCCGGAGAATTCGGCAACGCGGCCTGCGCATCCTGCGCGGCCGCGAGCGCTCCCTTGAAGTCGCGGTTCGCGAGATGGTAGTTGATCAGGACCAGTCGCGCCCGCGCAGAAGAGGGATTGCCGGTCACCGCCTGCTTGAGCAGTTTTTCGACGTCTTCCGGCTTCGCGCCCGTGATCCGCTGCAGAACTGCAAGACGGAAGAGCGCCTCCTCATTGTTGGGGTCGGTCTTCAATACCGTCTCGTAGCGCTGCTTGGCCGCGTCGGTATTCTTGTCGCGCAGGTCCAGGTTCGCGAGATTGATGACCGCGGGCATGTAGTTCTGCTGCAGCTTCAACGCCTGCTCGAAACTTGCGCGCGCCGCAGGGAAGTCCCGCTTCAGGACGAGCGCCAGGCCGCGCAAGTTGTAGGTGATCGGATTGTCCGGTTGCTTCTTCTCGAGCACCTTGAGCGCTTCGAGCGCCTTGTCCGGCTGGCGCTGGCTGAGGTAAGTCGTAACAAGCGCCAGATCGGCCTGATACCGGTCGGGATGGCTGGCGGATACGGCCTCCAACTCTTTAATGGCGCGATCGCGGTCTCCCGCGGCATAGCGGGCTTCGGCCAGACGCGTCTCGATGGCGGCATTTCCCGGCACCAGCTTGTTCGCCTGCTCGTAATACTGAACCGCATGCGCGATGTCGCCGTTTGCGAGATAGACCTCGCCGGCGAGGGTCAGGACGTTCGGATCGTTCGGGGCCTTCGGCAACAGCTCTTTCACCTCGTTCAGCGCGAGATCCTTTTTGCCCATGCGCAGGTAGGTCGTCGCCAGCAGCCGCTTCGGGGCGACCGCGTCGGGCGCCTCGTAGGCCGCCTTGCGCAGATAGCTCTCGGCCTCGGGATACGCGCCGGTTTCCATGGCCGCCGTGCCCGCGAGCAGCAGGCTCGGTATGTGGGTCGGGGCCACCTTGAGGACGTGAAGGATCGCCTCCTTCGCAGCCGCGAACTTGCGCTCCTCGACAAGAAGCAACGCTTTTGCGTAGAAGGTGCGCGGATCCTTCGGGGCCATCTTTTCGAGCGCCTGGACCTCGATCGAAGCCTTGTCCAGCAGGTGGTTGTTGACCAGCAGCGCGACCAGGCTCAGACGCGGGGGTACCTGATGTGGGGCGGCCTGCACGGCCTGCCGATAGGCCTGCTCTGCCGGCTCGCTCTTTCCCTGCGCTTCGAGCAGGTTGCCCTTTAGCATGAGGGCTTCCACGTTCGAGGGCGACGCAGAAAGAACGCCGTCCACGCGCGCAAGGGCTTGCGTGAAATCGCTCTCCGATGCGGCAATTCTCGCCATCCCGAGATTCGCGGTTGCGTCGCTGGAATCGAGGGCGAGCGCGTCGCTGAACGACTTGCGCGCGTCCTCCTTGCGGCCGCGGGAGAGCTGGGCCATGCCGACGATGCCGCGCAACTCCGCCTGCAGCTTCGGCGTGGAAAGGGTCTTCGATCCGTACGTGTCGATGACCTTCTTTGCGTCGCCCTTGTCGAGTCCGGCGCGTGCCAGAGCGACCTGGACGTCATCCGATGTCAGACCCGAATCGACCGCCTTGTTTAGCTCGATTTCCGCGGCGACCGGATCGCCGTTCTTCAGCAGCGACAGACCCAGCAGATAGCGCGCCTGCGCGTTTTTCGGATCCTTCTGCAGGACATTCTTCAGCTGAATGATCGAGGCGTTGTAGTCGCCTTTCGCGATGTACTGCTTTGCCGAGTCGAGCAGGGCGCCTGGGTCATTGCGGCTGCATGCTGCGAGTGAGAGCGCAACAATCAGGCCGACTGCCGCTTTCCGCATGTTCATCGCTCGAGTTCCTTCAGTCCGAATCGGTTGATCAGGTCGTACAGCGTCGGCCGGCTGACGCCGAGCAGTTCGGCCGCGCGGCTCATGTTGCCGTTCACCCAGGACAGCACCCGGACGACGGCGTCCTTTTCCGCTTCTTCCCGCACCTGCTTGAGCGTTCTGACCTCGTTTTCCGGATTCGCCGGCGAAAGCCCGAAATCCGCCGCCTGCAGGGTGGGTCGTTCGGCCATGATGACTGCGCGTTTGGTGCAGTTTTGCAATTCACGCACGTTTCCCGGCCACGAGTGCGCTTCGATGGCAGCGAGAGCTTCGGGAAGCAGGGTCATGGAACCGCGCCTCTGCTCTTCGCCGAAGCGGCGCACGAACGCATGTGCAAGCAGCACCGCATCGCCCTTGCGGTCGCGCAGCGGCGGAATGTTGACGACGATTTCGGCGAGCCGGTAGTAGAGGTCCTCGCGAAAGCGTCCCTCCTTGATCATCGCCGACAGATCCTGGTGCGTCGCGCACACGACCCTCACGTCGACCGGGATTTCCTCTCTTCCGCCGATGCGCTCGATGGTTCGTCCCTGCAGGAATCTCAGAATCTTGGCCTGCAGCGCGGCAGGCAAATCGCCGATCTCGTCGAGAAACAATGTGCCGCGGTTTGCCACCTCTATCTTCCCCAGTGTCTGCTTCGCGGCGCCAGTGAACGCCCCTTTTTCGTATCCGAACAGCTCGCTCTCCAAAAGGTTCTCGGGGATTGCGGCGCAGTTGATGGCTACGAAGCGGGCACCCTTCCGGTCGGACAGCTCGTGAAGAGCGCGTGCAAGCAGCTCCTTGCCGGTACCGGACTCGCCAAGCAGCAGTACAGTTGCGTCGGTCGGGGCGACCCTTTCGACGATGCCACACACCTTCAGCATTTGCGGATCGCGGGTGAGGATGCCGTTCAGCGGCCCGGCATGCAACGCGGCCTGCAGGCGCCTGTTCTCGGCCTGGAGGTCGTGTAGTCGGTACGCGCGCTCGATCATCAGAGCAAGGACGTCTGGCTGAAAGGGCTTAGTGTAGAAGTCGTACGCGCCCAGTGCGATTGCGCGCAGCGCGTTGTCGTGGTCGTTCTGGCCGGTGAGGACGATCACCTTGGTATCCGGCGCGGAAGCCAGCGCTTCCTGCAGGAGCTTGAAGCCTTCGGAGGGGTCGTCGGGATGCGGGGGCAATCCTAGATCCATGGTGACGACCGCGGGTTGGTGACGCCTGATCTGGGTCAGCGCTTCTTCCCGATCGGTGGCCGTCACCGGCTCGTATTGTTCGAAGGCCCAGCGCATCTGCGTCTGCAACGCGGGATCGTCCTCGACGATCAGAAGCGGTGGCCTGCGGGTGCCCATGTGCTATCGCTTACGCGACTTCGCGGTTGCGTTGTTCGTCCGAAGGGTTGCCGACGTAAAGCGGCAGAACAATTTTCATCCTGGTGCCCGCGCCCGGCCGACTTTGCGCTTCGATCCTTCCCCCGAGTTCCTTTACGTACTGCGCCGTTTCGTAGGCGCCGATACCCATCCCGCTCTGCTTGGTCGTCTGAAACGGTCGGAATAGCCTGTCACGCACGAATTCTTCGCTCATGCCGCATCCCGAATCGGCGATCTCGAGAACCGCGCTTCCGTGTTCTTCGAACACCCGCATCCGGACCGTGCCTTCGGCCGGAGTCGCATCGATCGCATTCTGCACCAGATGGCCTACCGCGCGCTCGAATCGCTGCTCGTGTCCCAGGGTCATAATCTCGCCAGACGTCTCGATGCCGATGTCACTGCGCTGTCTGACTTTCGACTCAGCGACGCGCTGGGCAAGTCTGCCGAGGCTGATCGGGCGCGGCGTCTCGGCCGCCCGGCTCCCGGTACTCAGCTGAAGGAGCAGCTTGTTCATGCGGTCGGTTACGTGCTGGACGGTGGACAACATGTCGTCCTGAAATCGCGGATCCTGGCGATGGCGCTGCGAATTCTTCAGAAGCAAGGACAACTGTGCAACGAGATTCTTGAGATCGTGCACCACGAAGGCCGCCATCTTGTTGAAGGCGTCGAATTTCTTCGCCTCGAGCAGAGCTTCCGAAGCCTGAAGTTGCCCGAGGAAGCTTCCGATATGGCGCGCGGCGGTCTTGAGCAGGTCGAGTACTTCCCAGTTGACATCGAGCGCAGCGCGCGGGGCGGTGAGAATCATAAAGCCAACGAGTTCATCCTGCACGATGACCGGGACGACGAGCCAGGCCGAGCCGATGGTGTCGATCCAGTGCGGAAGTTCCAGACCAGGGTAGCGTGCCGGTGAATTCCTGCACTCGTCCACGTTAACCACCCAGCCGGTGTTTTGCAGGAAGCGGGGCAAAGACTGATCGACGCGTTCGTCGGCCTGGACGGCGGGCAGGTTCCACCTCGCCGCAGGTCTAAGTATGTCGTCGTCGCCGCGCAGCCAGAGGGCGCCGGAAGGACTTTCGACCAGATTTGCCAGCGCCTGAATGCAGCGTTGTGCGGCGTTCGAGTCGGGGTCGCGGGAGGCCAGCAGCCTGGTGAAACGCAGCCATTCCTCCCGATAGTCGTAGCGGTAGGAAAAGAAATTCTTGTTTATGAAGATCCTGAACCTCGCACGTAGCGTACCCGACGAGAAAAGCCATCCGAGCAGCAGCAGCGCAGCGAAAATGAAGCCGACCTGGAAGGTCTTTCCCCAACTGCCGCCGAAGTAGCGCACGTAGTAGCCTGCCGCCGCCACGGCAAGCAGGTAGATTCCGGAGGCGAGGAATGCCGTCGAGTGGTACACCACGCCTCGGGACAATGCGAGATCGATCGTCCAGTCCCTGTTGCGCGCCGTGGACAAGACGACGAAAGGCACCGCGATGGCTTGTGCGAACCCGCGCGCCGCCCAGATGTTCGCGTCGAGACGGCCGAACAGCAGCGCGTCCGCATACATGTATAGATCGAAGACGAAGTTCGCGCCTAGGCCCAGGCACAGGGGCTTTATCGACCAGCGCGAGGCTTCACGAGCGCGGCGATAGAGCTGCTCCGTCAGTACCAGACCCAATATCGATATTCCGAGAAGCAGTCCGTACGGCAGCTGTGCGCGCGATACAAGGGACGTCGCGTCACGAACCGGTTCTCCCGGAGGAAACAGCCAGACCGCAACGGGCAGGATAAGCAGACCCACTGCCCACCATCCCTGGCCGGACTGGCGCGCCACGTCCGAGCCTGCCTGTGACGAGACCGGCGCGGTCGGAGGCGCCGCCCCCGATGGTCTGCGATCGACGTCCATTTTTGCGCCGAGAAGGATGCCGATGAACAGGAGCCAGCCAGCGATCCGCAACGCGTCGAAGACCGACTGACCGATCCAGAGTTCCGGCCGTCCGTCGAGCGCGTAGCCAAGGTTGAGTCCCGCCCACACCGCGCTTAGCGCCACGGTTGCGCGCAGCGCGAACGCACGCGCGCCGTGGCTCTTACCGAACCAAAGCTGCACTGAAAACGCCAGGAATGCTAAGGCGCTGAGCGCGTAGCTTGCAGCCGCTGGTCCCTCGAACGGGAGCTCAGGCACGCCTTGCGCTCCCTTGCATCCGGCAATGAGCCTTTCGCATAACCGTGGACATGATTACACGTGGATGATGCTGTCTCGCGAAGCCGAAGCGAATTTTACGCGAGGCCAGGGGGCCGGCTTAAGCGCCGGCCGAACCGCGCACGCAGTGCGTCCGGCTAGCGCGACCCGATCCCGAAGAGGACGACCTCCACGGTCTGCACGAGGACCATGAGGTCGACGGCCAAACTGTGGTTTTTGACGTAGAAGAGGTCGTACTCTAGTTTCTCTCGGGCATCCTTCTCCGAAGAGCCATAGGCGAACCGGACTTGCGCCCATCCGGTGATTCCCGGCTTAACCGAGTGCCGTTCGCGATAGTAGGGAATGGCTTGCGCGAGGTTTTCGACGAACTCGGGCCGCTCCGGGCGCGGGCCGACGAAGCTCATGTGTCCCATGAGCACATTTATGACCTGGGGCAGTTCGTCGATTCTGAGCTTGCGGATCAGTTTGCCGACCCGCGTCGTGCGCGAATCGTTGCGAGCCGCCCAGCGTGCTTCGCCGTCCCGCTCCGCGTCGACACGCATGCTGCGAAACTTGAGCATCCGGAACAGACGGCAATCCTGTCCCACTCGCGTCTGACGAAAGAGAATCGGCCCACGGTCCTCCACGAAGATCGCCACCGCCGTCAGCAAGGCGATCGGTGCGGCACACAGCAGAACGCAGACGCTTACCACGATATCAAAAGCCCGCTTGGTTGCGAGCCGCAAACCGTCGCTGCGAAAGCCCTTGGAAAAGATGAGCCAGCTCGGCTGCATGAGCGTCAGATCGACGCGGCCGGACTCGCGCTCGAAGAATTCCAGCACATCGCAGACTTGAATACCGCGCACCCGGCACTCGAGCAGCTCGGCGACCGGGAAACCCTGACGGCGATCATCCGGCGCGACGACGATTTCGTCGATGTCATGGCGCAAGGCCATACGCAGCAGGCCATCCTCGGATCGAAGAATGCGATCCTGCGGAACCATGGGACCGTCCCCGGGGGCTTCCATGAAGCCGATGAGATTGAAGCCGCGCTGGTCAGTTCGCCGACGAAGCTTGTTCGTGATGCTCGCTGCCCTGGAGCCTCTTCCCCAAACGAGAACTCGACGCCGAAAGGTGTTTTCGTCGACGAGCCTCACGAAGCCGAATCTGATCAGCGTAATCCCGACACAGGAGAATATTCCCGCGAGTCCTATGATCCCGCGCCCGACGAACAGCGACGGAGCCACATAAAAGACCAGCGCAAGCACGGTCTCGGCGAGTAGCACTGCGGTCAGCACGCGCAATACGATGCCGCTGAATGGGGCCCGATGCTTGAGCTGGTAGAGACCCATTGACGCCAAGCACAGGACCGTAACGCCGGCTACCAGCAAGGCTCGGGGCCAGATCGATCCCACCGTCGTCTGGAACATCTTGATCGCTGCATCCAGACTGGACAGGCCGATGAAGCGAACGAGTACGGAGGCATACACCGCTCCGAACACGACGCTTATTTCGGCAAGTCCCAAGAGCACTAAAAGCGGTCGCAGGTGTCCGTTGAGAATGCTGTGCGGAATCAGCCTGCTGCGCCGGGATGCGATCGACTGCGTCTGCCTTCCGATCAACGAACCTTCGGACACGTTGTCCCCCAAAATCGATCTTCCCTAAGTCCAAAGAGGTCGGACCCAAGACGCCCCCGCAGGGAGCGCGCCGTAATTATGTGGACGGCGTGTTAAGGCTTGTTGTCAGTGGTGCATTGACTCCGCGAACGTGTCTTCGGCGAGGGCAAGCCTGCAGGGCGGTAATGTTGTGTGCATGGGCGGTGTTCGTTCGGTCAGGCTTGCCACCGACGTCGAAACTCGACACTTGCGAATCGCGCGAAACGATCCGCGCAAAAACTCTATCGCCGCAGGAGGAGCGCCGCAATAGTCCTTGCGTACTAACGCGAGTCCGCTCTTGAGATGTGCACGCACTGACACAGTGCGTTAGATTTACACTGCTTGCTTGGAACGCGATGTGCTCGCGTATCGCGGATGGCCTAAACTCACAATTGCCCAGAGAGATACCGCTCATGCGGACCTTGCTGACATGGATCGGCCGCCTTACCGGTGGATTGGGCGTCGTCACGATCATCGCGGCCCTTGCGGCGCGTCTGGCGGGGGCCTACTGGCTCGGCGGTTATCAGGTGGGCACGATTCTGCAAGCTGGCATGGCTTGCGTGCTATTGGCATGCCTTGGTTACACTGCGGTGCTCGTGGAGTGGCCGCGCCGGTTGGACGACTGACATGCTGCCCCGTTCCCTGGCGCGAAGACGACGCGCAAAGCGGCCTTCTCGCGGCGAGCGAGCCGCCAGGAACGGAGTGAGGTCGCGGCTTGAAGCGGCGAGCCTCTACGCGTACGCCGCTGATTTTCTTCGGGCCGCCAAGTCGATGCGGTCGGCGAACAGGTCTTTCAGGCCCGCACGACTCTATCTAGTTTGCCATTCATTGGAATTGGGCCTGAGAGCATTCGTGTCGCTCGCTGCAGGTTCACTCGACGATTCGGGACGGCGCGCGGGCGGACACGACTTGGGAAGGCTCCTGTCGAAGGCGCAGTCGCTTGGTCTGGACGGACTCATTCGCTTCCGCATCAAGGAGGTGAGCGAGATACGTAAGGCCTCTCTCTACTACGCACGCAAGGTCTTTGAATATCCTGCGCTTGCGGAAGCCCTGCGGGGCTATCCGAAGCGACCGGACTTCAAAGCGCTACTCACCGTTGCGGATGAACTTATCGCCGCGATTCGGGAGCCTTGCCTCGCGCAGGGCTGAGAAGGCAGTGCATTCGGTTTTCGCCCCACCGCAGTTTCCGTGGCGGACAGATGGATAAGTTCACGCCGTCTTCGGCTACCGCACGGTAGGCATCCAGAACTGCCCAGAGTCGTCGGCATCGGGCACTCTTGACCGATTTAGTTGTCGACATGCGGTGTGATGGGAGAAACGTCCCGGCCGAAGGAGTTGCTTCGCCCCGCGGGTCCAGATGCGTGACCTTGACAAAACGACATGAACCCTCGAACCTGCCCTCGCTGCGGTGGCCTACTGGTTCGAGTTCGTCGTCGCTCGATGGACCGAGTGATCAGCATGATTTGGAAGGTGGAGCGCTACCGCTGCAACAACTTTCAGTGCCAGTGGGAAGGCAATCTGCACGTGAAACGTCTAGCGCGACACGAGCCTCGGGGCGATGGTCGGCCGGGCCCTTGAAAGTAAGGATCGCTTATCGATTCTCGCGCGTGCGCAGTAGTCTCGTGTCCGCGAAACCTCGCTATCCACGATCCGCTCGGCCCGTCCGAGCATAAGAGAAAATGGGAGGATGCAATGGTCAAGATCGCAGCCGTAGCTCTTGTCGCGGTACTACTGGGATACTGGTTGTTCGCGATGGCTCAGACTCCTATCGACGTGCGTCCGCTCGTCGCTCCCGTGGGTACGTCGTCCTCGGATGGCGTTTCCTTTGCGTGGTTCTATGACGCGAGCAACCGCAATGTCTACGTCTGCCGGTCGGGCAAGGGCGTTGAAGGGATCGAATGCAGGTCGGGTCGCGCGTTGCCCTAATCGGATTCCTGCCCGATCGCAGTGGGACTAACGCGGCGGCGCGATCTTGCTGCTGGGTTCGTTCCGAAGCGGTTCCAGAGGCTGGGTGGCTTGGAGCGCCCCTGTATCCTGAAGCTCTTTATTGAGCGCTATAAGTGTCGTGCCTATCGCATCGAGGCGGCTCACCATCCGATCAAGCCGTCCCTTCGCGCCAAACTGAAGCGATTCTTGAGCTTGTACGGCTTGCAGCTTCCTCGCTTCCTGAAGTTCCCTGTTTGTGAGATCAAGCTTTGCCGCGACCCCGTCGATAAGCGTCGCTATGCGATCGAGTCGCCCCTTCGCGGCCATGGGAAGCGGGTCTTGAACCCAGGTGGCCTCCATCGCTCGCATCTCCTGCAGTGCCTTGTTCGTTGAATCCAGCTTCGCTGCTATCGCATTGAGCGTAGTCCCCATCGCATCGATTCCGTTTTTCATGCGCTTCAGGCGTACCGTCGCGGCCATTGCGGCAAACGGCACCAAGACCCACACAAGGGCGAGTGCGACGACAACGGCGATCGCTAGGAAATAGATCAGGCCCCGCATGCTGCCCGGGACGTGCTGAAGCAGCTGCTCTAGTACCGATAGCGGGCCGCTGCTCTGCATGGTGCTCGCTCCGTATCGGGCGGTGTTCACCCGCCTAGTGTTCAGTAAGCCCCAATAGGCGTCTGTCAGTCAATGAGAAATGAGATGAGCAGAAAGATGGTGGCGAATCAGGGACTCGAACCCCGGACACACGGATTATGATTCCGCTGCTCTAACCAGCTGAGCTAATTCGCCCCGGAAAGGGCGCGAATTTTCGCCCTCGACCGCATTCCGGTCAAGCCCGGCCGCACGCTCCAAATAAGGCGCTTGAAACCAGAGGGTTATTGCTGCTGGCGGCCGCCCCGCGGGCTGAAGGGGCGCACGGCTACAATTGCGCCATGAACTTCGACGTCATCGTGGTCGGTGCCGGGCTGGTCGGCACTTGCTTCGCGCGCGCCACGCGCGGCCTGTCGCTTGCGCTCCTCGCGCCGCCGGCGAAGGCGCCCGCCGCGGCGCCCGCGGGCGCGTTCGACGCGCGTGTGTACGCACTCACTCCGGCGAACGTCGCGCTGCTGCGCGCCCTCAAGGTGTGGCAGGCGATGCCGGCAGAGCGTCTCACGCCCGTGCACGCCATGCGCGTGTACGG
This sequence comes from uncultured Pseudomonadota bacterium, assembly GCA_963739205.1. GTDB lineage: Bacteria > Pseudomonadota > Gammaproteobacteria > Burkholderiales > SG8-39 > DAHVFK01. The sequence goes on from CAVTZJ010000006.1 coordinate 40,872, forward strand.
CGACGATGGCGCCTCTGTGCTCGATTTCGACGCCTACGAGGCGGGCGCGCCGGAGCTCGCCTGGATCGTCGAGGACGCGCTGCTGCAGGCTGCGCTGTGGCGCGGCCTCGAGGCGCGCGATGAACTCGAAATTCTCGCCGGCAGCGAGTGCGAGCGTCTCGAACCGGCCGACGGGCACGTCGACGTGGCGCTACGCGGCGGGCGCAGCTTGCGCGCGCGGCTCGTCGTCGGTGCGGACGGGGCGCACTCATTCGTACGCGCGCAGGCGGGCATCGCCGCCCGCGAGCAACCCTACGGGCAGACCGCCGTGGTGGCGAACTTCGCCTGCGAGCGCCCGCACCGCAACGTCGCCTACCAGTGGTTCCAGGGCGGCCCGGTGCTCGCCTTGCTGCCGCTTCCCGGCAGCCATGTATCGATGGTGTGGTCGCTGCCCGAAGCGCAGGCCGCGCGCGTGCTCGCGCTCGCTCCGGCTGCGCTTGCGCGCGAGGTGGAGATTGCTTCCCGGCGCGTGCTCGGCGAGCTGACGCTCGTCGGTGAGCCGCGCGGCTTCGCGCTGCGACGCATTTCGGCGCGCCGCATGGTCGGGACGCGCGTTGCGCTGGTGGGTGATGCGGCGCACGTGGTGCATCCGCTCGCAGGACAAGGTGCGAACCTGGGATTCCAGGACGCTGCCGAGCTCGCGCGGGTGCTTTCCGCGCGCGAACCGGTGCGCGACCCGGGCGACCCGCGCCTGCTGCGGCGCTATGAGCGGGCGCGCGCCGAGCCGGTGCTCGCGATGGATCTCACGGTCCATGGCCTGTACCGTTTGTTTCAGGCGCGCGCCGGCGCGGTGGTGCAGGCGCGCAACGCCGGATTGAACTTGACCAACCATCTGACGGTCCTAAAGAACATTCTCATGCGCCGGGCGATGGGCTGAGGCGCGCTCCGGAGATCCATGGCTTCTGTTCGACTGTTTGTCACACTGCTCGCTTGTCTGGCCGCAATGCCGGCGTTTGCCGACGAGGCGCAGATCCGCAAGGTCATCGAGGCGAAGCTGGGCGACGCGCGCGTCGAAAGCGTCCAGCCTGCTCCGGTGAAAGGCCTGTTCGAGGTGCGCTTGCGCACGCACGAAGGGCCGCAGATCGTCTACACCGACGCCCAGGCCAACAACATCATCGTCGGCAGCATCTACGACACCAAGACCAATCGCAACCTGACCGAAGAGCAGATGAACAAGCTGCTCGTGATCAAGTTCGAATCGCTGCCGCTGCAGGACGCGGTCAAGATCACGCGCGGCAACGGCCGCCGGGTGCTGGCGATGTTCGCCGACCCGCATTGCCCGGCATGCGAGAAATTCGAGCGGGAGCTGGCACGCGTGGACGACGTCACCATCTACGTGTTCATGTACCCGGTCATTCACCCTGAGCTGGTCGAGCAATCGCGCGCGATCTGGTGCTCTCCCGACAGGGCCAAGGCGTGGATCGACCTGGCGCTAAACGGCAGGGTGCCCGTCGCGCAGGGGAGCTGCAGCACGCCGATCGAACGCAATCTCGCGCTCGGAGCTCAGCTCGGCGTCAACGCCACGCCGACGCTGTTCTTCACGAACGGCGAGCGCGTGCGCGGCGGCCTGACCACCGCGGCGCTCGAGAAGACGCTGGACGACACGGCGCGCGAAGCCAAGGCGAAATAGCCGGCGTCGCGCTCAGGGCCGCGGCAGCGGCTCGCCGCGCGGCCACAGCAGCCACATCCTCGCCGGCTGACGCATGCGGCCGGCGAGCACGCCGGCCTCGGCACCGCTGCCCCAGAAGAAGTCCGCGCGCACCGCGCCGCGTATCGCGCCACCGGTGTCCTGCGCGGCGACCAGGCGCTCGAGCGGATCGGTAGACAGGGGGTTGGTGGTCGCGAGCCAGATCGGTGCGCCGAGCGGAACGTAGCGCCGGTCGACGGCGATGCTGTAGGCGGCGCTTAGCGGTACGCCGAGCGCGCCGACTGGACTGCCGTCAGGCGGCAGTTCGCGAAAGAATACGTAGCTCGCGTTCTGATCTAGGGTGCGCTGCAGCTCGTCCGGATGCTCCTGCGCCCACTGCTTGATGCCCTGCATCGATGCCTGCTCCAGCGCCAGCTCGCCGTTGGCCACCAGATAGCGGCCGATCGAGCTGTACGGATGGCCGTTCTGGTCGGCGTACCCGACGCGCAGCCGAGTTCCGTCGTCGAACTGGAGCTGGCCGGAGCCCTGGATCTGCAGGAAGAACAGCTCCACGGGATCCGCAGCCCACGCGATCACCGGCGCCGACAGGTCTGCCCCACGTGCGTCTATTTCGGCCCGCGTGTAATAGGGCACCAAATTGCGGCCCTGCAGGCGTCCACGCAGGCGCATCCCGGCCAGCTGGGGGTACGCGCTCGCCAGGTCGACATCGATCAGGTCAGACGGCACGCCGAGAATCGGGTAGGCATAGGCGGCCGTCTGCGTGCGGCTCGCGGCGATGACCGGTTCGTAGTAGCCGGTCACCAGGCCGGTGTCGGATCCTTCGGGCGAGATGATGGCGTAGGCGGTGAAGCTCGCGGCGAAGAACTTCCGCGCGGCGTCTTCGTCGCCGGCCGGCAGGGCGGTCGCGACGCTGCATACCCGCGCCATGGCTGCGGTCGCCTGCAGTTTGGGGCAGCCGGCGACGAAAGCCGCCAGCGACGGCGCGAGCGCGGCACTGCGCCAGCCGGGTAGATTGTCCAACGGCGTCTCGACATAGCGCGCCGGGCCGGGCGGAGCAGGAGGGCAGCGACACACGAGTTGCCCGCATCCGGCAACCGCTAGAATAACGAGCAGCGCGATGAGGGCGCGCGGTCCAATGTGGGTCATCTTTCTCGAAATGGGTGTTGCGCTGATGCTGGGGCTACTGATGGTGTGGTGGACCTGGCCCAAGAAGCGCCCGCGCGACGACGATACCAAGGACCCTCCGGGCTGATTCGGCGCCGCGTCAGTGCAGCACGCGCGGAACCGAAAGGGTGAACTCGGGAATCGGCGCCTCGAAGCGGGTGCCGTCCTCCGCAACCATCTGGTAGCTGCCGCGCATCGTGCCGACGGGCGTCGCGATCGCGGCGCCGCTGGTGTACTCGTGGCGCTCGCCGGGCGCGAGCACCGGCTGCGCCCCGACCACGCCCAGCCCGCGCACTTCCTGCACCAGCCCCTGCGCGTCGGTGATGATCCAGTGCCGGCTGATGAGCTGCGCGGTGACGGTACCGACGTTGCGGATGGTGATGGTGTAGGCGAACGCGTAGCGACCCGCGGTCTCGTCGGATTGCTCCGGCAGATATTGCGTCTTCGCGGACACCGCGATGTCGTAGCGCTTCTCCTGGGCCATGCGCGCATTGTAAACTCGTCGCGCCATGACGTTTCGCATCGCCCCCAGCATTCTTTCGGCCGACTTCGCCCGCCTCGGCGACGAAGTGCGTGCGGTCGCGCAGGCCGGCGCCGACCTCATTCATTTCGACGTCATGGACAACCATTACGTCCCGAATCTGACGGTGGGGCCGCTCGTGTGCGCGGCGCTGCGTCCGCACGTGTCGCTGCCGATCGACGTGCACCTGATGGTCAAGCCGGTCGATCGCATCGTTCCCGATTTCGCCAAGGCGGGCGCCAACCTGATCAGCTTTCACCCCGAGGCGAGCGAGCATGTCGACCGCACGATCGGGCTGATCCACGAGCACGACTGCAAGGCGGGGCTGGTGTTCAATCCGGCGACGCCGCTCGACTGGCTCGACCACACGCTCGACAAGCTCGACCTGGTGCTGCTCATGTCGGTCAACCCGGGATTCGGCGGCCAGCAGTTCATCGCCTCGGTGCTGCCGAAGATCGCCGAGGTGCGACGGCGCATCGACCGGCTCGGGCGCGAGGTGTGGCTCGAGGTCGACGGCGGCGTGAAGACCGACAACATCGCCGCCATCGCCGCCGCGGGCGCCGACACGTTCGTCGCCGGGTCGGCGATCTTCGGCTCGAAGGATTACGCCGCCACGATTCGCGACATGCGCACGCGCCTCGGGGCGGTGCGTCGCGTAGCGTGATCCGCGCGGCGCTGGTCGACCTCGACGGCACGCTGCTCGATACCGCGCCGGACCTGGCACAGGCCGCCAATCGCATGCTCGCAGAGCTCGGCCTGCGCGAGCTGGCCGGGTCGCAGGTGCGCGATTTCATCGGCCAGGGCATCGCGGTGTTGGTCCGGCGCTGCCTGGAGGCGGCCGCCGGGCGCGCCCCCGATGAGGTCCTCCTCGAATCGGCGCTGACGCGCTTCGCCGCGCACTACGAGAGCATCAACGGCAGTGCGTCGACCCCGTACCCCGGGGTGGTCGAAGGCCTGCAGGCGATGCGCTCGAGCGGGCTGCGCCTGGCCTGCGTGACGAACAAGGCCGCGCGCTTCACCGGGCCGCTGCTCGCGGCGAGCGGGCTCGCCGGATATTTCGACGCCGTGGTCACCGGCGACCAGGCGGGCAGCCGCAAGCCGGCTCCAGGCCCGTTCCTGCTCGCCTGCGAGCGACTCGGCGTGCTGCCCGCGGAGGCGGTCGCGATCGGCGATTCGGCGAACGACGCGTTGGGCGCACGCGCCGCCGGATGCCGCGTGCTGCTTGTGCCCTACGGTTACCGCGAGGGGCAGGATGTGCGCAGCATAGAATGTGATGGTATAGTCGCTTCGCTTTTCCACGCTGCAGACGAATTGCTCAATCGGTCGTGAACCACTGCCCCAACGGAACTTGGTCGAACCTCTGGCGTAGCTGGCGCCCCCGGCGCCGCTAGATCCTTACGCGTCCCCGCGCGGCACGGGCGGCGCGGGATGCCCCAGCCGCAAGTTTCAGTTCCGTAGGCATCAGGTGGAGATTTCCATGACCGAGCTCGATTTCACCAAGCTCGCTTCGCAGGGTTACACGCGCGTCCCGGTGGTCGCCGAGGCGCGCGCCGACCTGTACACGCCGCTCGCGGTATACGCCAAGCTCGCGAACGGCCCATTTACCTATCTGCTCGAGTCGGTGGTCGGCGGCGAGCGCTTCGGGCGCTATTCGTTCATCGGCCTCGCGTGCGCGGAGCGCATCGAGGCGCGCGGCGCTGTCGTGCGCCGCCTTGTGCGCGACGCGCGCGGCGCGGACGTGTGCCTCGAGCGCCTCGAGGACGCCGACCCATTCCAGTACGTGCGCGACTATCTGAAGCGCAATCGCGTGGCCCCCGTTCCGGCGGCGCTGCGCTTCGGCGGGGGGCTCGTCGGCTACTTCGGCTACGAGACGGTGAAGCATATCGAGCCGACCGCGCTCGCCGGCGGCAAGCCCGACGCGCTGGGAACGCCCGACATGTTGCTCCTGGTGTCGGACGAGCTGGCGGTGGTGGACAACGTGCTCGGCAAGCTCTACCTCGTCGTCTACGCCGATCCGCGGCAGCCCGATGCGCACAAGGCCGCGCGCGAGCGCCTCGAGCGGTTGCGTGCGCGGCTCGCGGCGCCGCTGCCCGAAAGCCTGGTGCTCGCGCTCGCGGCCGAACCCCCCGCGACCGAGGCTGCCCCGGTCGAGCGCTCGTTCAGCGAGCAGGGATTCCTCGAGGCGGTGCGCCGCTCCAAGGAGTACGTCTATGCCGGCGACTGCATGCAGGTGCAGATCTCGCAGCGCACCACGCGCCGCTTCGACGCGCCGCCGCTTACGCTGTATCGCGCGTTGCGCGGCCTCAATCCGTCGCCTTACATGTACTTCTTCGACTTCGAGGATCATCACGTCGTCGGTGCTTCGCCCGAGATCCTGGTGCGCCTCGCGGGAACGCAACGTGACGGTGCGGCCGATCGCGGGCACCCGGCCGCGCGGCGCAACGCCGGAGGAGGACGCGAGGATCGCCGAGGAGCTGCTTGCCGACCCGAAGGAACGCGCCGAGCACGTGATGCTCATCGACCTCGGCCGCAACGACGCTGGGCGGGTGGCGGAGATCGGCAGCGTGCGCGTCACCGAGAAAATGGTCGTCGAGCGCTACTCGCACGTGATGCACATCGTGTCGAACGTCGAGGCGAAGATCGCGCCCGGACTGGACGCGATCGACGTTTTCAAGGCGAGCTTTCCGGCCGGCACGGTGACGGGCGCGCCCAAGGTGCGCGCCATGCAGATCATCGACGAGCTCGAGCCGGTGAAGCGCGGCGTGTACAGCGGGGCGGTCGGCTACCTGGGATTCTACGGCGACATGGACGTGGCGATCGCGATCCGCACCGCGGTGCTCAAGGACGGCCTGCTGCACGTGCAGGCCGCCGCTGGAATCGTGGCGGACTCCGACCCGCGGTCAGAATGGCAGGAGACGCTGCACAAGACGCGCGCCATCCTGCGGGCGGCCGAGATGGCCGCCGCCGAGCATGCCTCCGGCGCGGGCGCGGCGCGCCGTGCGAGCGCGGCGGCTGCCTGAGGGGCGCGCCATGGTGCTGATGATCGACAATTACGACTCGTTCACCTACAACCTGGTGCAGTATCTCGGCGAACTCGGCGAGCAAGTGAGGGTCGTGCGCAACGACGAGGTTTCGATCGACGAGATCGAGGCGCTCGCGCCGGCCCGCGTCGTCATTTCGCCCGGACCGTGCACGCCGAGCGAGGCGGGCGTCTCGCTCGGCGTGATCGACCGGCTCGCCGGGCGCGTGCCGATCCTCGGCGTTTGCCTCGGCCATCAGGCGATCGGCCAGGCGTTCGGCGGCAAGGTGGTGCGCGCAAGGCAGGTGATGCACGGCAAGGTATCTCGCATCCGGCACGACGGGCGCGGCGTGTTCGTTGGCGTGCCGAACGATTTCATCGCCACGCGCTATCACTCGCTGGTCGTCGAGCGCGCCTCGTTGCCGGAGTGCCTGGAAGTGAGCGCCGAATCCGAGGACGGCGAGATCATGGGGCTGCGTCACCGCAGCCTGCTCGTCGAGGGCGTTCAGTTCCACCCTGAGGCGCTGCTCACCGAGCACGGTCACAAGATGCTGGAAAATTTCCTGAAGGGGAGGATGCAATGAAGCAGATCACGATCGCCGAGGCGATCCAGCGCACCGTCGAGCACCGCGAGGTGTTTCACGACGAGATGCTGCACATCATGCGGCAGATCATGCGCGGCGAGCTGACGCCGGCGCAGATCGCCGGGTTCATTATCGGCTTGCGCGTGAAGAAGGAAACGATCGGCGAGATCGCGGCGGCGGCGCAGGTGATGCGCGAGTTCGCCACGCGCGTCGAGGTGACCGACGACCGGCACCTGGTCGACATCGTCGGCACCGGAGGCGACGCGGCGCGCACCTTCAACGTGTCCACCGCGTCGGCTTTCGTCGCTGCCGCCGCCGGCGTGAAGATCGCCAAGCACGGCAATCGCGCGGTGTCCTCTTCCTCGGGCAGCGCCGACGTGCTCGAGGCGCTCGGCGCCAACATCATGCTCGACCCGAAGCAGGTGGCGGGCAGCATCGAGAAAATCGGCCTGGGCTTCATGTTCGCGCCGTCACATCACCTCGCGATGAAGTACGCCGGGCCGGTGCGCAAGGAACTCGGCGTACGCACCATCTTTAATATCCTGGGGCCGCTCACCAACCCGGCCGGGGCCCCCAACCAGGTACTCGGCGTGTTCCATCCGGACCTCGTGGGTATCCAGGTGCGCGTGCTGCAGCGCCTGGGGAGCCGCCACGTGATGACGGTGTACGGCCTGGACGGCCTGGATGAAATCTCGATTTCCGGGGAGACCCTGGTCGGCGAGCTGGTGAAGGGCGAGGTGCGCGAGTACACGGTGCACCCCTCGCAATTCGGGCTCGAGCTCTACGACCGGCGCGCGATCCAGGTCAACACGGTCGACGAATCGAAGCAGATGGTGCTCGCCGTACTCGACAACCAGCCCGGCCCCGCGCTGAACATCGTGTTGCTGAACGCCGGCGCCGCGATCTACGTCTCGGGCATGGCGAAGACGCTGGAGAGCGGCATCGAGCACGCGCGCAAGACGATCGCCGGCGGCGCGGCGAAGGCGAAGCTGGAAGAGTTCGTCGCCTACACGCAACGCGTCAAAGCCAAGGGCTGAGCGTGGCGGACATCCTGCAGCGCATCCTCGAAACGAAGCGGGGCGAGATTGAGGCCGCGCGCCGCGTTCTGCCGCAGGACGAGCTCGAGGCGCGCGCCCGCGCGGCGCCCGCGCCGCGCGATTTCGTCGGTGCGCTGCGCGCCAAGATCGCGGCGGGACGGACCGCGGTGATCGCCGAGATCAAACGCGCGAGCCCTTCCAAGGGCTTGCTGCGCGCCGACTTCGATCCGGCGGCGATCGCGCGCAGCTACGAGGCGGGCGGAGCCGCCTGCCTGTCAGTGCTTACCGACCGCCAGTACTTCCAGGGTGCGCCCGAGCACCTCGTCGCCGCACGCGCGGCCTGCGCCTTGCCGGTGCTGCGCAAGGATTTCGTCATCGAGCCCTATCAGCTGTACGAGTCGCGCGCCATGGGAGCCGATTGCATCCTACTTATCGCGGCGGCGCTGCAGGCGGAGACGATGCGCGAGCTCGAGGCGATCGCGCTGAGTCTCGGCATGGCGGTACTGGTCGAGGTGCACGACTCGGTCGAGCTGGACGCCGCCCTTACCCTCTCTACACCTTTGATTGGTATAAACAATCGTGATCTGCGCAGCTTCGAGACTCGCCTCGAAACGACGCTCAGCCTTCGCTCCCGCATTCCGCGGGCCCGGATCCCGGTGAGCGAAAGCGGCATTTCCGGCGGTGCGGATGTCTCGAGACTGCGGCTCGCCGGAGTCGATTGCCTCCTCATCGGAGAGAGATTCATGCGGGCCACGGACCCTGGAAAAGCTTTAGCTGAACTTTTGGAGATTTCTGTAAATACCTGAAATGGCTTAATAAGCTATTTGTTGTAAATACGCAACAAAACGCGTCGGAGCAAGGAGTTTTATCGCGAAACGATTGCCCGGCAAAGACGGCTCTCGGCAGAATCTGTTCAACTTCTTCGCGAAGAAGTTGGCCGGGCGGCGACAAGACCAAAAAATGCCGCCGGCAGAAGTTAGCCGGGCAGCGAAAGCCGCCCAGTCCCTTCAACAATAGTCGGGAGATTTATTGATGAACAAGAAACTCATGGCTGTGGCAGTCGCCGGTGCGCTGGCGATGCCTGGTCTGGCGCTCGCGCAATCGAGCGTCACGATCGGCGGCTTCTTCAAGGTCGGAATTGAAAATATCAAGATCGACAGCGCGAGCGCTGCGCGTCAAGCAGCCGGGACGAACACGAGCGAGATTCGCATGGCGGACAACTCCTCGCGCATCATCTTCGGCGTTTCGGAAGACCTGGGCGGCGGGCTGTCGGCCATCGCACAACTCGACAACCGCTTCTCGCCGGACAACGGCAACATCAACGCGACGGGCAACACCTGGGTCGGCTTGAAGAGCGCGAGTGCGGGTTCGTTTACGATGGGCCGTCACGACTTGCACTACGGCCAGAACGCGTCCGACATGGGCGCGGGCGCAAGCGCCCTGAAGGCGACGTCGATTTCGCTGATGGACTACGTGAACGTCGCTACGGTGGCGGGCACGGCGACCAGCGCACCGATCGCTAACACCACGCGTACGCCGAACTCGCTCAAGTGGCAATCGCCGAACTGGGGCGGCTTCGACATCATCGCGGCCTACAGCACTAGCCCGACCGGGGCTGACGGCGACCTGGCCTCGACCGTGCGCAAGGGTTACGGCTATAACATCAACCCGCACTTCACCGCTGAAAACTGGGGCCTCGGCTACAGCTACTGGTCCGCGAAGCCCGATGGCTCGCTTGCCGACCAACTCGGCCAGAACGCCTTCGGCTACTTCAAGTGGAGCGGCTTCAAGATCGGTCTGTCGTACAACCAGTCGAAGCTGAAGGACGGGCTCACGGGCAATGATTTAGCCAAGCGTGACGCCTGGTCGATCCCGCTGAGCTGGACGACCGGCCCGCACGCGATCTACGCGCACTACACCAAGGCCGACAAGGACAAGGTGTCGCCAGTCGACGGCACCGCCGCTACGATGGCTGCGGTGGCGTACACGTATTCGCTCTCGAAGCGCACCCAGGTCGGCGTGACCTACGCACAGATCCGCAACGAATCGAACGCCGCGTACCACTTCTTTACGGACGCTGGCAACGGCGACCTGTCATCGCTCGGTGCGACGCCGCAGGCGGGTGAAGATCCGAAGCTGCTCGCGCTGATCATGTATCACGCATTCTAAATCGGGCTTTGCTCGGGCCGGAGACCATCCCGGCCGCAGGACCTGAAACGGGCGTCGCAAGACGCCCGTTTTTTTTTCGTCTTGTTGAGCAGAATTACGCGTCCGGACCGACGCGCCCCGAGCGGGTCATGGACATTGCGGAACGCGTGCGAGTAGCATTTACGGCGAGGTGTTCTGCCGGGGAGGTCGGCTATGACGAGGCAAATCAAAATCGCGGCACTCGCTGGCGTACTAACGGCCATTCCGGGCTTGGCGCTCGCGGAATCGAGCGTGACGATCAGCGGTTTCTTCAAGGTTGGGCTGGAGAACGTCAAGATCGACAGCCCTAATGCCGCGCGGGTAGGAAATACGAGCGAAACCCGCCTGACCGACAACAACTCGCGCATCGTATTCGGCATCACGGAGGACGTCGGCAACGGGCTGCAGGCGATCGCACAGCTCGACAGCCGGTTCTCCCCCGACAATGGCGCGGGCCCTACTGCCGCGGGCAACACCTGGGTTGGGCTGCGCAGTCCCGCGTGGGGCAGCCTGACGTTCGGTCGCTGGGACTTGCACTATGGGCTTCAGCCGGACGACATCGCCACCAAGGCGGGCTCGGACAAGGCGCGTTCGGTATCGCTGTTCGACTTCGTGCAGAACGGTGCGACCACCCAAGCGATCGCCAACGCCACACGCACGCCGAACGTAGTGCGCTGGGATACCCCCAACTGGAGCGGCTTCCGGATGACGACGGCATACTCGACCAACGCTGCGGGACCCGAAGCCGACCTCGCGAGCACGGTGCGCAAGGGCTCGGCGTGGAACTTGAACCCGAGCTACGGCAGGTCCGACTGGCAGGTCGGCTACAGCTACTGGAATTCGAAGCCCGACGCGTCGCTCGCCGATCAGCGCGGCGATACGGTCTACGGCTATTACAAGTGGAGCGGCCTCAAGGTCGGCGTCGGCTGGAACAATTCGAAGCTTAAGTCGGCCGCGGGTATCGATGCTGCAAAGCGCGATGCGTGGACCGTTCCGCTCAGCTATACCTACGGCGCGCACAATTTATATGCGCACTACACCTGGGCGAACGACGACAAGATACAGGGGGCGAACACCGGCGCGAACATGTTCGCGTTGTCATACGTGTACGACGTGTCGAAGCGCACCTCGGTCGGACTGACCTATGCGCGCATCAAGAACGATTCGGCCGCCTCGTATCAGTTCTACACCGACAACGGCGGCACGCAGTCTTCACTCAACGCGGCACCCCTGCTCGGGGAAGACCCGCAGCTCTTTTCGACGGTCCTGAAGCACGCCTTCTAGCAAATGCCAGTGCAGCGCACGGGCGAGTCGCCAGCATCGGCGATCGATTGTCTGATAGCCGGCTTTGACCGAGCGCTACGAGCGGTAAGCGGGGTACACCGCGCGGAGCGCGCGTCGCCCGCAGGCACGATCCCGGAAGCGGAACTCGATCCCCGGCAACGTGCGCATACGGCTGCACTGATGCGCGTCAATCATGTGGGCGAGGTTTGTGCGCAGGCCTTATATCAGGGCCAGGCGCTCACCGCGCACGATCCGGATGCGCGCGCCTCGCTCGAGGTCGCGGCCCGGGAAGAGGAAGACCACTTGTCCTGGAGCGCTGAGCGTATCGACGAGCTAGGCGGGCGGTTGAGTTTGCTGAATCCGCTCTGGTACGCTGGCTCGCTGGCTATCGGCGTCGCTGCCGGGGCGCTGGGCGACCGCTGGAATCTAGCGTTCCTCGCTGAAACCGAGCGCCAAGTCGAGAATCATCTCGCGGGGCACCTTGAGCAGCTGCCGCCGGAGGACCGGCGCACGCGGGCCGTCGTTGAGGCGATGCGCACCGACGAGGCGAAGCACCGCGATACTGCCTTAGCGCTCGGCGCGGCCGAGCTTCCGGACGCGGTCAAGACCGCGATGCGCGCACTTGCCAAGGTCATGACCAAGGTCGCCTACCGCCTGTAGCGCGTGGGGTTTTGCCGCGCCAGGCACGGCTCACATCTCGACGATCTCGAAGTCTCTGGTCATCTCGGCGGTCTTGCCGAGCATGATCGATGCAGAGCAGTACTTATCGTGCGAGAGGCGGATGGCGTGCTCGACCAGGTTGCGCTTGAGCCCCTTGCCGCGCAGGACGAAGTGCATATGGATGCGCGTAAACACTTTGGGGTCGGCCACGGCACGCTCCGACGTCACCTTCACATCGCAACCCCTGACGTCCTGGCCGCTCTTTTTCAATATCACGACTACGTCATAGGCGGCGCAGCCTCCCGTTCCGAGCAGGACCATTTCCATCGGCCTCGGGGCCAGATTGCGTCCTCCACCGTCCGGGGCTCCATCCATCGCCACGACGTGATTGCTCCCGGTTTCCGCGAGAAAGGTCGCTTCACCGACCCAACGGACGCTGCACTCCATCACAGAATCCTTATGAAATCAGAGTCTTGTTGCACTGCAAGGTAAGTGCCGTTGAGTGGTCGTGGTTTTAGTTTCATTATTTCACACTCCGCTCTGCAGGAAACATGATCCGTTCGTACAATCAACGGACTAATCATGCTACAGTTCAATAGATCCATATAATGAATTCATAAGATAATTGGTTTTGCAATGCAACATACCACACGCTAACATGCATGCAAGTTCGACGCTCGTATGAGCATTGAGCTTTTGTCTCCTCCACCCTCCTCCTTTGGTGGATTCAGCGCAACTCTCTACAGAGTTGCGCTTTTTTTTGCCCTCGGCGTCTTTCTCTTTGACGAGGCAGGCGAGGTTCAATAAAATCGCGTGCTTTTCCCAAGTAACGGAAAGATGAAAACGTATTCCGCAAAACCTGCCGACGTGCGCCATGGGTGGTACGTCATAGATGGCCAGGGCAAGGTGCTGGGGCGCCTCGCTGTTCAGGTCGCGTCGCGGCTGCGCGGCAAGCACAAGCCCGAGTACACCCCGCACGTCGACACTGGGGATTACATCGTCGTCGTCAATGCGTCGAAGATCAGGGTGACTGGCAAGAAAGCTCATGACAAGAAGTATTACCGCCACACGGGCTTTCCCGGCGGCATCCGCGTAACCGATTTCGCGAAGCTGCAGGCGACGCATCCGAACCGTGCCCTGCAGAAGGCGGTAAAGGGCATGCTGCCGAAAGGACCGCTCGGTTACGCCATGCTCAGGAAGCTGAAGGTGTATGCGGGCAGCGCGCATCCGCACGCTGCGCAGCAACCACAGGCACTGGAAATCTGAGGCAACACACATGGTCGGTGACTACTATTACGGTACCGGGCGTCGCAAGAGCGCGGTCGCCCGCGTGTTCATGAAGTCTGGCAAGGGACAGTTCATCGTCAACGGCAAGCCGGTGGATGAATTCTTCGCGCGCGAGACCGGCCGCATGATCGTGCGTCAGCCGCTCGAGCTGACCAAGAATCTCACCAGCTTCGATATCAGCGTAAACGTCTACGGCGGCGGCGAGAACGGACAGGCTGGCGCCGTGCGCCACGGTATCTCCCGTGCGCTCATCGAGTTCGACGCTGCGCTAAAACCTCTCCTGAGCGCGTCCGGCCTGGTTACGCGCGACGCGCGTGAAGTCGAACGCAAGAAGGTTGGCCTGCACAAGGCGCGTCGGCGCAAGCAGTTCTCGAAGCGCTGAGCGCCGTCTGGGCTCGATCATCAGAAAGCCGCCCCTCCGGGCGGCTTTTTCTTTTCCGCACGGGAGGCCATGGTTCGCAAGCTACAGAAAATAGGCCGGCGATTCGGCATCACCGCGCGGCGGGTCTCGGTACGCACCGAGATGCCCTGGTATTTGCGCTGGATCGTCGTTCTGGTGCTCGCCGCGCTGACGGCGGCCGTCGGCATGTGGGTGTATAACGCGGGCCAGCGCCTTTCGGGTTTTGATCGCGGGGAAATGGCCCGCAAGCTCAGCGCGGCCAACGCAGAGCTCGATGCGGACCGCAAGGAATTGGAGAAGCTGCGTGCGATTGCCAACGCCTCGGACAGCCGCATTGCCATCGAACGAACCGCGCAGCAGCGCCTTGCGCAGCAATTGCGCGCGTTGGAGGACGAGAACTCGAACCTGCGGGAAGAGCTCGCTATCTTCGAGCGCATGCTGTCGTCGGATCCGCGCTCGGCCCCCGCGGTCGCGATCTACCGCTTCAAGGTCATACCCGACGTCCTACCCGGCGAGTACCGCTATCGCCTGCTGCTGATCTCGTCGGGCACCCAGCGCGACCGGGAATTCAAGGGCCACCTGGAGTTGGTGCTAAGCCTGATGGACCAGGGCAAAAGTGCTATCATCAGATTGCCTCAAGAAGGGGATGCTAGCGCTTCAGGATTTTCCTTGGCATTCAAGTACTTCCGGCGCGTTGAGGGCACCTTCCGCGTCACGCCGAGCGCCAAGCTGGAGCAGGTACAGATCCGCGTGCTCGAGGACGGTTCTAACCAGGTGCGCGCGACGCAGATTTTGACGCTTGGCTGAGAGGGTAACAGACGATGTTCAACAAGACTGGCAAGCCGCAAGGCCGCATCGACAGCCTGGTGGGCTCGACGACGCGTATCGAGGGAAACCTCTTTTTCAGCGGCGGATTGCGCGTGGATGGCGTGGTACAGGGCAACGTGTCGGGTTTGCCCGATCAACCGGCCACCCTCGTCATTTCCGAGCATGGGCGCGTCGAGGGCGATATACAGGCGACCCATATCGTCGTGAGCGGCACCATCAACGGCGGGGTCAATGCCAGCGAGTCGCTCGAACTCCAGGCCGGTTCGCGAATCAAAGGCGACGTGCACTACAAGAGCATCGAGATGCAGCAGGGCGCAGTCGTAGAAGGGCGCCTGATGCACCAGGGAGCAGAGGTCAAGGCAACGGAACTGAAGCTCGCTTCGGGAACCTGAGCTCCTAGATGCCAGTAAATAGCCGCGTTGACTGCGTGGGAACGCCGGCAGGATAATTTTCCGACAGATTTTCTGGAGTTTGCAATGGATGCAGTGACGGAAATGCCGGCGCCCCTGGTATTTACAGACGGCGCCGCGAACAAGGTGAAAGAGCTGATCGAGGAAGAGGGAAACGCGGAGCTTAAGTTGCGCGTGTTCGTCACCGGCGGAGGCTGCTCTGGCTTTCAGTACGGATTTACGTTCGATGAGGTCCAGAACGAGGACGACACGACGATGCAGAAAAACGGCGTGACGCTCCTGATCGATCCGATGAGCTACCAGTATCTGGTCGGCGCGGAGATCGACTACCAGGAAGGCCTCGAGGGCGCACAGTTCGTGATCAAGAACCCGAACGCGACTACTACTTGCGGCTGCGGCTCTTCGTTCTCGGTTTGAGCGCGCCGGCGCGCTTTGCGTAAAAGGGGGCTACGGCCCCCTTTCTCATTGTGCAGTCCAGCAGCTAGCCCGGGTAGACCGCGCCGAGCACGCGCGCGCCGCGCGAGCCCGTGACTTCGGGAACGTTGGCCGGTATACCCTCGAGCGCCTGCCTGGCCAGCCAAGCGAACGCCGCCGCTTCAACCATTTCGGCGGGTAGACCGTAATCGTCGCTCGTTTCGACCGGTACCGGTGCGTTTAGCGCGCGCAGTCGTGCCATCAGCGCCGCATTGCGCACCCCGCCGCCGCAGGCGATCAGCCTGACGCTTGCGGGGCAGTAACGCTCGCGCGCCTGCGCGACGCAGCGCGCGCTGAACTCGAGCAGGGTCGCCTGCACTGCGCGCGGATCGGTATCCGAGACCTCGCGATGTGCCAGCCAGCCAGCATTGAACAGCTCGCGGCCGGTACTTTTCGGCGGCGGGGCCGCCAGGAACGGCTCGGCGAGTAGGCTGCGCAACAGTGCCTCGTCGACGCGTCCGCCCGCAGCCCAAGCCCCATCGCGATCCATCGGAGTGCCGAGGTGCCGCTCGGCCCACATGTCCAGCAGACAGTTGGCGGGGCCGCAGTCGAAGCCAGCAATCGCTCTTTCACCCGACAGGCAAGTGATGTTCGCGATACCGCCCAGGTTGAGGACCGCCCGCGACTCACCGGGACGGCCTAAGGCGTAGGCGTGGAAGGCCGGAGCGAGCGGTGCGCCTTGACCGCCTGCCGCCACGTCGCGGCTGCGGAAATCTGCGACCACACGGGTGCGAGTGAGCTCAGCAAGCAGGGCAGGATTGCCGATCTGAACCGTGTAACCGCGTTCCGGGCGATGGCGCA
Source organism: uncultured Pseudomonadota bacterium (assembly GCA_963739205.1). Taxonomy (GTDB): domain Bacteria; phylum Pseudomonadota; class Gammaproteobacteria; order Burkholderiales; family SG8-39; genus DAHVFK01. Next base: position 57,214 of record CAVTZJ010000006.1, read on the forward strand.
CCGTCTGCCCGTGGCAGCCGATCGCGCGCACCGCGTCGGCGGCTACCCCTGCATGCGAAAGCACCTCCGAGACGGCTTGCGCATACTGCTGCGCCAACGCGTTGCCGAGCACAGCCACCCGATCGATTTCGTCTGCCCCGGGGCTATTCAGTGAGAGGAGCGCCGCGCGCAGGCGGGGCTCGAAGGCCCGGTGCGCCGCGGCAACCAGATCCGGACGACCAGCGTCGAAATCGACCAGTGCCGCGTCTACACCGTCCACACTGGTGCCCGACATCAAGCCGATATAGAACTCACGGCTGGGCACGATGCTCCGCGGCGCCCCGTAGCCTTATTCCAGCAGCGCGACAGTGCTGGTGCTGAGCAGATCGAGCTGTGCGATGAGCGGGGATGCGTACCGCCGAAATTCCGGCAGCTCTCTCGATGGAACTGGGACCGCCGCCGGCAGGGATACGGCAAGGGGATTGCGCGCTACGCCGGCGATGCGAAACTCGTAATGCAGGTGCGGGCCGGTTGCCCAGCCCGTGTGCCCGACGTAGCCGATCACGTCGCCTTGTTCGATTCGCACCCCACCGTGGATGCCGCGCGCAAAGCCTCTGAGGTGCCCGTATAGCGTGCTGTACTGGCTGTTGTGCCGCAAGATGATGGCGTTGCCGTAGCCGCCCTTGCGTCCCGCGAATTCGACCACGCCGTCTGCTGTGGCGCGCACGGGGCTGCCTTCCGGCGCCGCGAAATCCACCCCGGTGTGCTTGCGCCAGGTATGCAGGAATGGATGCTCGCGCATGCCGAAGCGCGAGCTGATGCGCGTGAACACGAGCGGCGCGCGCAGGAAGGCCTTGCGCAGGCTTTGGCCATCAGGCGCGTAATAGCCGCCCTTGCCCTGAGCGTCCACGTAGTACACCGCGCGATGGCTCTTGCCCCTGTTTATGAACTCGGCGGCGATCACGCGCCCCGCCCGCACCGGTCGCCCCGCGAGGTAGTGCATCTCGTATACGACGGAGAAGCGGTCGCCCTTGCGTAGCTCGTGATAGAAGTCGATTTCACCGCCGAACACATCCGCGAGCTGAATGGCGACGCTGTCGGGGATGCCGGCAGCGTCCGCTGCACCGAACAGCGATGAGCGAATCTCCGCCGAACGTACCAAGGTGCTCGTTTCGAACTGCGCTGGCTCGTCGACGACGCGGAATTTTTCTTGAGAGGGGACGATGCTGCGCATGGTGTCGGCCCCGTTCAGGTAGCTCAGGCCGAGCAGCTCGCCGTCGCTCTTCACTTTGGCGGTCACCGTGCTGCCCGGGCGCAGCAGCTGCAATGTGCCTAAACGCAGCAGCCGGCTCGTTTCCTCGTCCTCGACCCCCAGCTTTCGAAGCAGTGTCGCGAGCGTTTCCCCGCGCTGAAAGCGCGTCTCCTGCACGTACGATGCAGGCCCAGGCTGCAGAGCGCTGGGCGGGATGGCAATCTGCTCGGTCACCGACTCCCGATAGACGGGGTCCACCCTGGGAGCCGGCGTGATGGTCGCGAACGCCGCCACCACGCCGGATAATGCGAGCGCCAACAGCACCGCGATACGCGTCATACTTGCACGGGGTGAGAGGACGGGCTCTGTCACGATCGCGTCTGTTGTTCGGTTTCGGGCTAAAATCCGTGCTCTTTCAGGCGCCTGCTGGTTGTTCTTCAAAGACCGGCGCAGTCTAGCAAAGTTTGCCCATGATGCAAAACAATAATGTCTCAGCAGAAAGCCGAGGCAAGGGATCCGTCGACGACGCGATGGAGCTCATCAAGCGCGGCTGTGACGAATTGCTCGTCGAGGGAGAGCTCTCGCGTAAGCTGGCGAGCGGTCGGCGGTTGCGTATCAAGCTCGGCCTGGACCCGACGGCGCCCGACTTGCACCTCGGTCACACCGTGGTCATCAACAAGCTGCGGCATTTTCAGGAGCTCGGCCACCAGGTGCAGTTCCTGATCGGCGACTTCACCGGCATGATCGGCGACCCCACGGGCAAGAACCAAACGCGCCCGCCGCTCTCGCGCGACGAGATCGCCCGCAATGCGGCGACCTACCGCGAGCAGGTATTCAAGATTCTCGATCCGGAAAAGACCGAAATCCTGTTCAATTCCTCGTGGTCCGACAAGCTCGGAGCCGAGGGAATCATTCGGCTCGCGGCACGCTACACCGTCGCGCGCATGCTCGAGCGCGACGATTTCGGCAAGCGCTTCCGGGCCAACCAGCCGATCGCAGTGCACGAGTTCCTCTATCCCCTCATGCAGGGCTATGACTCGGTGGCGATGAAGGCCGACGTCGAGCTTGGCGGGACGGATCAGAAGTTCAACCTGCTGGTCGGGCGCGAGCTGCAGAAGGACTACGGGCAGGAGCCGCAGTGCATCCTGACGATGCCGTTGCTGGAGGGACTCGACGGGGTAAACAAGATGTCGAAATCGCTCGGCAACTACGTCGGCATCGCCGAGTCTCCAAGCGAGATCTTCGGCAAGCTCATGTCGATTTCCGACCAGCTGATGTGGCGCTACATCGAGCTGTTGTCGTTCGAGCCGATGACGACCGTGCGCGCCTGGCGCGAGCAGGTCGCCAGCGGACGCAACCCGCGCGACGTCAAAGTGCTGTTCGCGCGCGAGATCGTTGCGCGGTTTCACGGTACGCGCGCTGCCGAGCAGGCGAACGAGGAATTCGAGCGACGCTTCCGCCACGGCGAGCTGCCCGACGACATGCCCGAGGTGACGCTCAAAGTCCCAGAAGATGGCCTTGCGGTGCCGCAGCTCCTCAAGCAGGCCGGTCTGGTGCCGAGCGTATCGGAGGCATTGCGTATGATCGAGCAGGGCGGAGTGAAGCTCGACGGCGAGCGCGTGGTCGACAAGGCGCTGCGCGTGGCGCGCGGCCGCAAGCTGGTGGCCCAGGTCGGCAAGCGCCGCTTTGCCCGCATCGTGTTGCAGTGAGAGGCGACGTATGGCCGAGCCTCAGCACTACGAAATCTACGCCATCAAGTACGCGTACCACGAGCGCCATGCAAGGGAGAACTTCATCGGCGGTGATCCGCACGACGGGCCGATGCCGCTCGACTATTTCGTCTGGCTCGTGCGCAACGCCGAGCGCACGCTGGTGGTGGACACCGGTTTCTCTGCAGCAACGGCGGCGCGCCGCCAGCGCAAGCACCTGCGCTGCCCGACCGAGGGCCTGCGCATGCTGGGCGTCGAGGCGGCCGCGGTGCGCGATGTTGTGATCACGCACCTGCATTACGACCACGTCGGCAACTTCGATCTGTTCCCCGTGGCGACCTTCCATCTGCAAGACGACGAAATGCGCTACGCGACTGGCAGGCACATGCGCCACGAGGTGTTCAACGGGGCGTTCGACGTCGAGGACGTCGTCGGCATGGTGCGCAACGTCTATCGCGGACGTGTGCAATTCCACGACGGCGACGCCGCGGTTTTTCCGGGCATCTCGGTGCACCGCATCGGCGGACACACAATGGGCCTGCAAGTCGTGAGGGTGGCCACGCGGCGCGGCTGGGTCGTACTGGCATCGGATGCGAGCCATTTCTACGCGAACATGGAGCAGGTGCGGCCCTTCCCGATTGTTTATTCCGTGGCCGACATGGTCGCAGGCTACGCGCGCCTGCGCGCGCTCGCCGAATCGCCGCAGCACATCATTCCCGGCCACGACCCGCAGGTGATGGAGCGCTATCCCGCGCCGCGCAAGGAGCTCGAGGGAATTGTGGCCCGGCTCGATTGATGGGCGTTCTGTCACGTGGTTGACACGCTGCCTCGGCCGTATAAGATCGGCTGCTTCGTCGACGCTTTAGTGAGAATTGGAGGAGGAGAAGGAGGGAGGAGACGATCCGGAGAAGGGTGATAAGCCACTGGGCGAGACAACGCCCCCAATAACAAGAAGCTCCAGCGCCGCAGGCCCACGGGCGGGGCGGCATGATTCGACGCCGGGACCGAGTCCCGGCGTTTTTGTTTCCGGCATCGGGTTCATGCTAAAAGCGGGCATGCGCTACGACTTCGACGCACCCATCGATCGCGCCGGCACCTGGAGCTCGCGCTGGGAGCGGTACCGGGAGCGCGACGTCATCCCCCTCTGGGTCGCGGACACCGATTTCCGCGCGCCGCCGGCGGTTCTCGAGGCCTTTGCGAGGCTCATCGAGCATGGGGTCTTCGGCTACACCAATCCGCCGGAGGAGTTGCGCGCGGCGATTGTCGTGCGTATGCAGCGCCTGTACGGTTGGGCCATCGAGCCCGGCTGGATCGTTTTCTTGCCGGGCGTGGTACCGGGGCTGCATCTCGCCGCGCGCCACCTTGTGCCGCCGGATGGCCACGCGCTGGTGCCGACGCCGATCTACCATCACTTCAAACGCGCGGTGGAGCACGCGCCGCGCGCTCATGCGGACGTGCCGCTCGTCCTGACGCAAGGGCGCTGGGTATTCGACGAGGACGCACTGCGCGCGGCGCTGCGCCCGAACAGCAGGCTGCTATATCTGTGCAATCCGCAGAATCCGGGCGGCACGATCTTCACTCGTGCCGAGCTCGGGCGGCTCGCCGACATCGCGCTGCGGCGCGACCTCGTCATCTGCTCGGACGAGATTCACGCGGACATCGTGCTCGATGCCGGCAAGCGGCACGTGCCAATCGCAAGCCTCGCACCCGAAGTGTCGCGCCGCTCGGTGACGTTGATGTCGCCGAACAAGACCTTCAACGTGCCGGCCGCAGGCTGCGCCTTCGCAATCATCGAGGACCCGGCGCTGCGGCGCGCGTTTTCGGCCGACCACCACGCTACGGTGCACGACCCCTCGGTGTTCGGTTACGCCGGCGCGCTGGCCGCGTACCGCGACGGCGATGAGTGGCTCACGGCGCAGCTCGCCTACCTCGCCGCGAACCGCGACGTGGTCGAAAAAGAGGTGGCGTCGATGCCCGGGCTCGAGCTCGCACACGTCGAGGCGACTTATCTCGCGTGGATCGACGCCTCGGCGCTTGGGCGCGCCGATCCCCAGGCCCATTTCCTCGAGCATGGCGTCGCGCTCTCGCCCGGTGCGCAGTTCGGGCGCAGCGCGTTCGTGCGGCTAAACTTCGGCACCCAGCGCGCGCGCCTGGTCGAGGCGCTCGCACGCATGCGGACCGCGCTGCGCTCGGCCTAGCGCCGATCCCGACCTCCGTCGACGAGCGCATGCGCGCGCGCGAGCACGCGGTCGAGGTGCGGATCGCGCACGCCGAGCTCGTGCATGTGCGACATGGTGCGCTCCAGATACTCGAGGTTGTGGCCGCGCTCGCCCGAGCACTGCGCAACCCTTCCGGCGGCCTCGGCGAGTCCCAGGTCGCCTGCGAACTGCGGGTGCGCAGTGTCCGCGACGAACGCCAGCGCGCGCACGGTCCTGCCTCTCGTGCGCGCAGCGACCAGGCGCGCCATGTAGACGCGGTTCCTCATTTCCCGGTGCCAGAGATATTCGAGCACCTCGCGCGCGTCGCTGCGCGGCACGCGATACACGATGCCCCAGCACGATCCGCCGCGGCACAGGCCCATGACCAGACCGGGCCGTTGCGGCGTGCCGCGGTAGCGGTGCGAATATACGCACAGCGAACGGTGATAGCCGTGCACGAAGGCGGCCGAACGATGCCGGTACGCGAAGCCCGGCGACCACATGAGCGAGCCGTAGCCGAAGACCCACAGATCGCCTTGCCGCCCGGAGGGTAAGAACCGCTGGAAGTGGCTATCAACGCTCACGACGCGTGCCATTATAGAATCTGCGCAGCCTCTGCTATCGTTGCGGCGATGCGCGCTTTGCTGCTTGCCTGCCTCGTGTTCCTTGCGGCGCCGGCCGCCCTGGCCCAGGCGCTCTCGCTACCTGACTTGCAGGGCAGGGTGCACCGGCTCTCCGACTACCGCGGCAAGGTTGTCCTGCTCAATTTCTGGGCGAGCTGGTGCGCGCCCTGCCGTGCGGAAATGCCTTCCATCGAAAGCCTGCGCCGGGAATTGCGCGGTGAGCCGTTCACCGTGCTCGCCGTGAACGTCGGCGAGGACGCGCGCGTTGCGCGCCGCTTCGCCGAGCAAGCGGATATCGGCTTCACGGTGCTGATCGACGCCGAGGGCGGGGCGGCGCGCGCCTGGAGGGCGCACGCGTTGCCGACCACCTTCATCATCGGCCCCGACGGGCGGATCCGCTACAACCATGTCGGCGCACGCGACTGGTCGGACGAGCGCACGCGCGAGACGATTGAAGGGCTGACGGCGAAGCCGCCGCTGCGCACTGCGGCCGCGTATTGACGCGGATCAAGGCGGGCGCATGGTTGCGGCCTAGGCTTGCGCAATGGCCGAGGAGACGATACCGGACGAATCCGCCGTGTGGGACGCGCTGCGCGGGGTTTTGGACCCCGAGGTGGGCGAGAACATCGTCGACCTGGGCCTCGTATACGGCGTGTCGTGCGCGCCGGGCAGCGTGCGCGTCGAGCTGACCATGACTTCGCCCGCTTGTCCGATGGGTGGCGCCATCGCCGAGGAAGCCGAGCAGGCGATCCGCGCTACCTGCGCGCACGCCCGGGAGGTACAAGTGCAGCTCGTATTCGACCCACCCTGGACTCCCGAGCGCATGAGCGAGGAAGTGCGCCAGCGCTTCGGGTGGTAGCGCGGCGATGCGCGACCTTCCGCCACCCGCGCGTGCGCCGCTGCTGTTGCTCGGCTTCGTGGCGCTCGTCGCCGGCGTCGCGGGCGGGCTGGCACGCCTAGGTTTCGACGCGCCGGCCCCCGTCGCCGGCATCACCTGGCACGGCGCGCTGATGGCGAGCGCCTTCTTCGGCACGCTGATCTCGCTCGAGCGCGCGGTCGCCATCGGACGCGCCTGGGCCTATCTTGCACCAGCCGCATTCGGGGCCGGCGGTATCGCGCTGCTGGCGGGCGCCACGCGCACCGGATTCGTCCTGTTCGCGGCAGGCGGCGTCCTGTTCGCCGTCGCCTCGGGCGCCATCTGGCTGCGCCAGCGCGCGCTGCATACGGGCGTGCTTTCGCTCGGCGCGCTCTCCCTGCTCGCCGCGAACCTGCTCCTCCTGGCGGGAAGACCGTCCGAGGCCGCCGTACCCTCCTGGATCGCGTTCTTCGTGCTCACCATCGGCGGCGAACGCCTCGAGCTGTCGCGGCTTGCGCCCGTGCCGCGCGCCGCGCGCACCGCCTTCGGCGTGCTCGCGGCGGCGCTGCTCCTCGTCGCACTGCCCTTCGCGCCGCGCGTGCTCGGCGTGCTGCTGCTGCTGATCGCGCTTTGGCTCGTGCGCTACGACATCGCCACCCGCACGGCGCGCGGCGTGGGCCTCACCCGCTACATCGCGCTTTGTCTGTTGGCCGGCTATGCCTGGCTGGCATTCGGCGGCGTGCTGCTTGCGCTACCGCAGGCAGTGGGCCGCGAACCCTGGGACGCAGCGCTGCACGCGATCCTCCTCGGCTTCGTGTTCTCGATGGTGTTCGGGCACGCGCCGGTCATACTGCCCGCAGTGCTGCGCATCGCGATTCCATACCGCGCGGCGCTCTATGCTCCGCTCGCCCTGCTGCACTTGTCGCTCGCGGTGCGCGTCGCAGGCGACCTGTCCGCAAGCGCGTCGCTGCGCGCTGCGGGCGGCGCCGGAAGTGCGCTTGCGATCGGGTTGTTCATCGTCACCGCGGCGACGCTTGCCCTGTCTACGTTTCGCAAGGAGGAATCATGAAGACAGCCATACTCGCGGCCGCGCTCGTCTCGGCATCGGTCTCCGCCGGGGCGCAAGACGCCACTTATACGGTGAAGTTCATGACTCCGGAGACCGCGCTTGCCGCGGCGCAGGCGGCGCTCAAGCACTGTCGCGGCCTCGGCTACCAGGTGGCGGTCGCGGTGGTCGACCGCAGCGGCGTCGCGCAGGTTATGTTGCGCGATCGATTCGCCGGAGTGCATACCGTGCGCACCGCCACGGGGAAGGCCTGGACGGCTGCAAGCTTCAGGACGAGCACCGCCGACATGGTTGGCGTGACGCAGGCCGGCAAGCCGGAAAACGGGGTGCGTCACCTGCCGGGCGTCGTGATGATCGGCGGGGGGCTTCCGCTGGAGAGCGGCGGTACGCTGGTGGGCGCGATCGGCGTTTCGGGCGCGCCCGGAGGGGCAGAGGACGAACTCTGCGCCAAGGCCGGGGTCGAGGCGATACGCGAGGCGCTCGAGTTCTGAGCGCGCGTCTCAGAGCAGCTTGCCGGGATTCATCAGCCCCTGGGGGTCGAGTGCGCGCTTCAGCGTACGCATGAGCGCGAGCTCGATCGCATCCTTGTGGCGACGGATCTCCTCGCGCTTCAGCTGGCCCAGGCCGTGCTCGGCCGATATCGATCCGCCGAGCGCATCGACCACGTCGTAGACGATGTGGTTCACCTGCTCGCGGCGCTCCATCAAGGTCGCCGTGGTGGCCGCGTCACGCATGCCGACGTTGAAGTGCACATTGCCGTCGCCGATATGGCCGAAGGCGAAGATGACGACCCCCGGGAATGTGCGCGCGAGGGCGGACGATGCGCGCTCGATGAGATCCGGGACCCTGGACACCGGCACCGATACGTCGTGCTTTACGTTGGTGAACTGCGCCTCGGGAATCGTCTCGCGGATCTTCCACAGCGCAAGCGCCTGCGCTCCGCTTGCCGCGAGCGCCACGTCGGCGAGCGCGCCGCGTTCGCTGCACTCGACGAGCGCGCGCTCGGCGAGCGCATGCAGCGCGGCGTTCTCGCCGCTATCGGTCAGCTCGGCGAGCACATACCACGGGTGCGCGATACCGAGCGGGTCGCGCGTTCCCGGCGCGTGCGCAAGCACCGCCTCGAGGCAGGATCGCGAGATGAGTTCGAAGGCGGTCAGCCGTTCGCCCAGACGCACGCGCAGGAGCGCGAGCAGCTCGACCGCGCGCGCGGGGCTTTGCACGGCGATCCACGCCGTAGCGCCGGCGCTAGGCTTGGGGTAGAGCTTCAACACCGCGGCCGTGATCACGCCGAGCGTGCCCTCGGCGCCGACGAACAATTGCTTCAGGTCGTAGCCGGTGTTGTCCTTGCGGAGCGCGCGCAGTCCGTTCCACACGCTGCCGTCCGCCAGCACGACCTCGAGGCCAAGCACCTGCTCGCGCGCGTTTCCGTAGCGCAGCACGTTCACCCCGCCGGCGTTGGTCGAGAGGTTGCCGCCGATCATGCAGCTGCCCTCGGCGGCAAGCGACAGGGGAAAGAGCCTTCCCGCCTGCTCGGCAGCCTGCTGGACGGCAGCCAGCACGCAGCCCGCCTCGGCGGTTATGGTGTCGTTCAACGCGTCGAGCTCACGGATACGGTTCATGCGCGCAAGCGACAGCAACACCTCGCGCCGCGCGCCGGTCGGCACCGAGCCGCCGCACAGGCTAGTGTTGCCGCCCTGGGGCACCACCGCGACACCCTGCTGCGCGCACAGCCCCACCAGCTGCGCGACCTCGGCGGTGCTCGCCGGGCGCAGCACGCACTCCGCAGTGCCGCGGTATTGTCTGCGCCAGTCGGTGAAATAGGGCTCGGTCTGTTCGCGGAGCGTAAGCACGTGCTGCTCGCCCACCACCGCGCGCAGCCGTTCGAGAAATGCGTCCCGCGGCATCTGCGACATGATCCTTGACTGCGATTTTGGCACACCTTAGTTTCGGCCTATGAGACTGGTTCGCGCATTGCTGCTCGCGCTCGTCCCGCTTTGCGCGCAGGCGCAGACGTCCCCCGTGGTGGTGGGCGCGGTGCTGCCGCAAACCGGGGACCTGGCCGATCTCGCGTCCGGCTATCGCAACGGCCTGCTGCTGTGGCAGCAGGAGGTCAATGCGGCAGGCGGCCTGCTCGGGCGCCGCGTCGAGCTGCGGCTGTTCGATGATCGCTCGGAGGCGAATCGCGACGGCTCCCTGTACGCGAAGCTTGTCAGCGAGGACAAGGCCGATGTGCTGTTGGGCCCCTTCGGGTCGGCCGCGACCATCGCTGCCTCGGCCGTGGCGGAGCGGGATCGGCGCGTGCTGCTCGATGCGACCGGTGCCACGCTCTCGGTGCTCGGCAGCGGCCAGCGCTACGTGTTTCACGTGGCCGCACCTTACGCGGCCTATGGCGAGGAGCTGCTCGGGCTGCTGCGAGCGTCCGGTTACGCGAAGCTCTATGTCCTTGCGCGCGATGATCCCGCTTCGCGCGAGATGGCGCAACGGTTCGTCGCGCGCGCGCCGCGCTACGGGTTGACCGCTGGCTTGGCGGACATCTATCCGGGCGCGGTACCAGACTTTACGCCGCAGCTCGCTGCGGCGCGCGCGAGCGAGGCCGAGGCGCTGATCGCATTCGGCGGCGAGCGCGATGCCGCCGAGATGGTGAAGACCATGAGGCGCATGAAGTACGCCCCGAAGCTTTTCTTCGCGCGCGGCGCGGCCGAGGCGCGCTTTGTGCGCGACGTGGGCCAGGACGCCGAGTTCACGCTCGCGGTGAACCCCTATCAGCCAGATTTCGCCACGGAAGGCAACGCGCTGTTCGTGCAGGCCTATGCCGAGCGGTGGTCCACGCCGCCCGATCTCGCGGCGGCGCAGGCCTACGCCGCCGGCCAGGTGCTCGAGCAGGCGGTGCGTCGCGCCGGTTCGCTCGAGCAGGACAAGCTTGCCGCCGCGCTCGCAGCGCTCGAGGGCGACACCGTGCTGGGGCACTACAGGATCGATCCCACGACCCGCGAGCAGCTGGGGGCCACGCCGCCTGTCGTGCAGATCCTGCGGGGCCGGCCGGAGATAGTCTGGCCAAGAGAACGCGCGACGGCGCACTGGCAGCTGCCGTATCCGCGCTGGGACGAACGCAAGCCGATCGAGTAACGGAGAATTGTCATGCCGCTGAACCGCTCGTTCCTATTCGCTCCAGGCAACCAGGCGCGCCGCGTCGAGAAGGCGCTGTCGCTCGATGCGGACGCGGTGATTCTGGACCTCGAGGACTCGGTCGCGATTGCGGACAAGGAGTCGGCACGCAAGCCCGTCGCCGAGGCGCTTGGGCGCCCGCGCCGCGGCCGCGCTTACGTACGCGTGAACGCGCCCTCGACGCCGTTCTGCTATGGCGACCTGGTGGCGGTAGTCCGCGCCGGAATCGACGGCGTCGTCATTCCGAAGATCGAGAGCGCGGCCGACCTGCACGCCATCGACTGGCTGATGGCGAGCCTCGAGCGCGAGCGCGGCCTCGTTTCGGGCGCGATCGAGCTGATGCCGATCGTCGAGACTGCGGTCGGTGTGCAGCGCGTCGACCGAATTCTCCAGGCGCGCGGTCTGCGCCCGTACCCACAGCGCTGGCGCGTGCGGCGCCTCGCGTTCGGCGCTGCCGACTACGCGAACGATCTCGGCCTTGCACCGACGCTGGAGGAGGCCGAGCTCGCCGACGCGCGCGCGCGCCTCGTGCTCGCGTCGCGTTCGGCGGGCGCCGAGGGGCCGCTCGACAGCCCGTGGTTCCACCTGCGCGAGCCCGAGGCCTTCGCGCGCTCGCTCGAGCGCAGCCGGCGCAGCGGCTTCCAGGGCAGACTGTGCATTCACCCCGACCAGATCGAGCCGGTGAACCGTGCCTATTCGCCGAGCGAGGCGGAAATCGCGAGCGCGGAGAAGATCGTCGCCGCTTTCCGGCAGGCAGAGGCGACCGGCGCCGCAGCGATCCAGGTCGACGGGCAGATGGTCGACTACCCGGTGGTGCACCGCGCCCAGGCGGTGCTCGATGCCGCGCGCGAAGCACGCGCCAGGCGCGGCTGACGCGAGCTTGGCGGACCCGGCCACCTCGCTGCGCTCGATCGCGCTGCCGCTCACGGCGACGCTCGCCGTGCAGACGCTGGTGGCGCTCGCCGTGTACAGCGCCCCGGTGATGGCGCCCGTCGCGGCGCGCGCGCTCGGCGTCGCACCCTCGGCGATCGGCTACTTCGTCGCGGTGGTGTATTTCGGCAGCATGCTCGGCACGGTCACTTCGGGCGGATGGGTGGCGCGCTTCGGCGCAATCCGTGTCAGCCAATGCGCGCTCGCGCTCAGCTGCACGGGACTCGCGCTCGGGGCGAGCGGCTGGCTCCCGCTCGTGCTCGCAGGCGCGGTGGTGATCGGCCTGGGCTACGGTCCGGCAACACCCGCCAGCTCGCATATCCTGCTGCGCGCCTCGCCGCCCGGCATGGTCGCACTCACTTTCTCGATCAAGCAGACCGGTGTGCCGCTCGGCGGCGCGATCGCGGGCCTCGCGGTGCCTGCGATGATCCTCGCGCTCGGCTGGCGCGGCGCCGCGCTCGCGATCGGCGTCGCCTGTCTTGCGGTCGCGCTCGCGATCGAGCCGGTGCGCGCGCGCTACGATCGCGACCTGAACGTGCGCGCGCCGATCTCGCTGCGCTCCGCGCTCGCGCCCGTCGCCTTGGTGCTTGCCACGCCGCGCCTGCGCGACATGGCGCTCACCTCGTTCGTCTACGGCGGGGTGCAGATCACGCTGGTCAGCTACCTGGTCACGTTCCTCACCGGTTCGTTCGCGATGAGCCTGGTGCTCGCGGGCTTGGTGATGGCGGCCTCGCAAGTGGCGAGCGTGGCGGGGCGCATCGCCTGGGGCCTGGTGGCTGACCGGCTGCTCAAGCGCCGCACCATGCTCGCCCTGCTGGGCCTGGGGATGGGACTTTCCGCGCTGGCCACGCTCGCGGCGAGCCCGTCCTGGCCTACCTGGCTGCTGTTTGCGTACGCCGCGGCCTTCGGCGCCACGGCGGTAGGCTGGAACGGAGTCTACCTTGCCGAGGTCGCGCATCTCGCGCCACCCGGACAGATCAGCGCAGCGACCGGAGGATGCCTATTCTTCACCTTTCTCGGCGTTGTCGTCGCGCCGCCGCTGTTCCACCTGGTACTGAATGTCTCGGGCAGCTACGCTGACGCATATGCCGCGTTCGGCGCCGCTGGGCTGGCGATCGGCGCGCGGCTGCTGCTCGTGCGGCCGGTTTAGAATCGAAAAGTCATGCAACCGGTTCCCGAGGGCTTTCGCCCGCTCGAGCGCGTGAGCGCTTTTACCAGCCTGATCGGCCCCCTGTACGAGCGTCGCCTCGGCGCGGAGGTATCGCTCGGCCTGCGCATCGAGAAGAAGCACGCCAATCGCCGCGGCATCTGCCATGGCGGACTGCTCGCCACGCTCGCCGACAGCGCGCTCGGCCACGCCATGGGGGCGAGGACGGGCGGCAAGTTCGCGCTGGTGACCGCAAGCCTGACGATCGACTACGTCGGCAGCGCCAAGATCGGGGATTGGGTCGAGGCGCAGGTCGAGGTGCAGCGCGTCGGCGCGCGCCTGGGATTCGCCAATTGCTACCTGATCGCTGGCGAGCAGCGCATCGTGCGCGCCAGCGCGATCTTCGCGCTAAGTGCCAAGCCAGTCTGAGCCGGGCGCGCTGCGCGACGCGATCCTGGTGCACGGCCTGTGGATGCGCGGCCTGGTGATGCGGCCGCTCGCTGCGCGTCTGGCGCGCGCCGGCCTGCGCTGCCATCTGTTCGACTACACCGGGCGCGAGCGGCCGCTCGCGGCGAACGCCGAGCGGCTGGCTCATCTCGCGCGCCAGGTAGGGGCTGCGCATTTCGTCGGCCACAGCCTGGGCGGCCTGGTGGTGCTCGATGCGCTCACGCGCGAACCGTCCCTTCCGGTCGGGCGCGTCGCGCTGCTCGGCACTCCGGCGCGCGGTTGCCTCGCGGCGCGCCGGCTCGCGCGGTTTGGCTTCGGCCACTGGCTGCTCGGCGAGAGCGAGGCGCTGTGGCGCGAAGGGCGCGCGGCGCGCTGGACGCGCCCCGAGCCGCTCGGCGTCATCGCAGGGACCGTGCCGATCGGCATGGGACGCGTGTTCGCGCGGCTGCCGTGCGTGAACGACGGCGTCGTGTGCGTCGAGGAGACGCGCATCGACGGCATGGCGGCGTGCAGCGTGCTGCCCGTGAGCCACAGCGGCATGCTGCTCTCCGCGCGCGTCGCCGAGAGCCTGCGCGCGTTCCTCGAGGTCGGGAGCTTTCCGCCGCATGCGCGCTAGGTGGCTCGCTTTCGCCGCGCTGCTCGCGCTGAGCGGCTGCGAGACGCTGTCGTATTACGCGCAGGCCGTGGGAGGCCAGTTCGAGCTGATGCATAAGGCACAGCCGGTCTCGGAGTGGATCGCGGACCCCGCGACACCGCCCGCGCTGCGCCGGCGCCTGGAGCTCGCGGCGCAAATGCGCGCTTTCGCCTCGCAGGAGCTCATGCTGCCGGACAACGGTAGTTACCGCAGCTACGCGCGTCTGGACCGGCCGTACGCGGTCTGGAACGTCTTCGCCGCGCCGGAATTTTCTCTGACGCCGGTCGAATCGTGCTTCCCGGTCGCCGGCTGCGTCGACTACCGCGGCTTCTTCGCGCGCGCGGATGCCGAGCGCTACGCCGCGCAATTGCGCGCCAAGGGTCTGGACGTGTTCAGCTACGGCGTTCCCGCCTACTCGACGCTCGGCTGGTTCGACGATCCGCTGCTCTCGACCTTCATCGGCTATCCGGACTGGGAGCTCGCCCGGCTCATGTTCCACGAGCTCGCGCACCAGCTGGTGTACGTGAAGGGCGATACGACCTTCAACGAGTCCTTTGCGGTGACCGTGGAGGACGAGGGCGTGCGCCGCTGGCTCGAGGCCGCGGGCCGCGGCGGCGAGCTCGCGGCGTTCCGCGAGGCCGAGGCGCGTAAGCGCGAGTTCGTCGACCTGATTGAAGAAGCGCGTGCGCGGCTCGCGCGCGTGTACGCCGAGCCGCTCGCGCCGGAAGCGATGCGCGCGGCCAAGCAGGCGGAATTCGCGCGTCTTGCCGAGCGCTACGCGGCGCTCAAGGAGCGCTGGGGCGGCTACGCGGGTTTCGATCGCCTGATGGCGGCACCAGACAACGCGCTGCTCGCCTCGATTTCCGCCTACACGCGCCTGGTGCCCGCGTTCCGGCGCGAGCTCGCGGCCGCGCATGGCGACCTCGGAGCGTTCTACGTGCGCGTGAAGGCGCTCGCGCGCCTGCCCAAGACCGAGCGCGACGCGCTGCTCGAGGCCGGGGCGGGCGCCCCGGGTGCAGGGTCTAGCTGATCGCGGTGTTGACCCACTTGTTGAACGCGGGGCGCTCGAGCAGCCGCTTGTGCCAGGCGACGACGTTCCCGCACGCCGGACGCTCGACCGGCATGTTGAGCCACAGGTGCAGGTGGCAGCCGAGCGGAATGTCGCCCATGGTGAATGATTCGCCGGCGACGAAGCGCCGCCCGGCGAGCGCCGCGTCGACATAGCCCGCGAGCTCGCCGCACTTCTTCGCTGCCTCGCCGATTGCCTTCATGTCGCGGCTCTCGGGCGGCGTGCGCACCAGCCCCCAGAACACCGGGCGGAACGCCGCGCCGAAGGTGCCGCTCGCCCAGTCCATCCAGCGGTCGGCGTCCGCGCGCACGCGCAGGTCGTTCGGCCAGAGCTTTCCCGCGCCGTGCTTGGCGGCGAGGTAGCGCACGATGGCGTGCGACTCCCACAGCACGAAGCCGTCCTCCTCGATGGTCGGCACCAGGCCGTTCGGATTGAGCCTGCGGTACTCGGGGGTATTGACCATGCCGAACTGCATGCCGGCGTCGACGCGCTCGAAGGGCAGCCCGAGCTCCTCGCAGCACCACAGCACTTTCCTCACGTTGACCGAGTTGGGTCGGCCCCAGATCTTCAACATCGCTTTCTCCTCAGAATCCGACGGCCTGCCCGTCGCGTCGCGGGTCGCTCGCGGCCAGATAGCCGCCGTCCAGCTTCCAGATCATCTGCGCGCAGCCGAACTGGTTGTAGTCGTCGACCGTGACGATGCGGTGGCCGCGGCGCTTCAGCTCCTCGAGCGTCGTCGCAGGAAAGCCGCCCTCAACGCTCACGTCCAGGCCCTGTACCCAGCGAAAGCGCGGCCCGTCGCTCGCCGCCTGCGGGTTCTGCCCGTAGTCGGCGATGCGCACCATCACCTGCGTGTGGCCCTGCGGCTGCATGGTGCCGCCCATCACGCCGAAGCTCATCACCGGCTTGCCGTCGCGGGTGACGAATCCCGGAATGATCGTCTGGTAAGGGCGCTTGCTCGGGCCCACGCGGTTCGGATGACCGTCCTTGAGCACGAACGTGGCGCCGCGGTTCTGCAGCGAGATGCCGGTGCCCGGCACCACCACTCCCGAGCCGAAGCCCATGTAGTTCGACTGGATCATCGACACCATCATCCCGGAGGCATCCGCCGCGGCGAGGTACACGGTGCCGCCGCGGGGCGGCGTGCCGGCGGCGAAGGGCTGCGCCTTCTTCATGTCGATCAGCTTGGCGCGCGCCGCAAGATAGTTCTTGTCGAGCAGCTGCCTAGGCGGGAACGGCATGTGGTCGATATCGGCGACATAGGCCTGTGCGTCGGCAAATGCCAGCTTCACCGCCTCGATCTGCAGGTGCACGCTGTCGGGCGAGTCGACCGGCAGGCTCGCGACGTCGAAGTTCTCTAGGATCCCAAGCGCGATCAGCGCGACGATGCCCTGGCCGTTCGGCGGTAGCTCGTGCAGCGTGTAGCCGCGGTAATCCATCGTCAGCGTGTCGACCCAGTCGGGCTTGTGTGCCGCGAGGTCGGAGGTCCTCATCACCCCGCCGTGCGCCTTGGCGTGCGCCTCGAGCTTTGCGGCGAGCTCACCCCGGTAGAACGCCTCGCCCTTAGTGGCGGCGATCTTTTCCAGCGTCGCGGCGTGCGCCGGGAAGCGGAAGCGCTCGCCCGGCGCGGGCGGGCGCCCCTGCGGCAGGAATGCCTCGGCGAAGCCCGGCTGCACCTTGAGCTCGGGAGTCTGCGCGGCCCACTGGCCGGCAATGGTGAGCGACACGAGAAAGCCGTCCCGGCCGTAGCCGATCGCCCGCTCGAAGAGCTTCTCGAAGGGCAGCTTGCCAAAGCGCTCGCTGAGCGCGCGCCAGGCCGACACGCAGCCGGGCACGCTGACCGAGTTCCAGCCGCGCACCGGAACGCCCTTCTGCCCGGCGAAGAATTCGGGCGTCCAGGCCGCGGGCGAGCGTCCCGACGCGTTCAGGCCGTGGAGTTTCTTTCCATCCCAGACGATCGCGTAGGCGTCCGAGCCGATGCCGTTCGATACCGGCTCGACGAGCGTGAGCGTGATCGCCGTGGCGAGGATGGCGTCGACCGCGTTGCCCCCCGCGGCGAGCATGGCGAGCCCGGCCTGCGCAGCGAGCGGTTGGGAGGTGGCGACGATATTGGCGGCGAAGACCGGCTTGCGCGGCCAGGCGTAAGGCAATTCCCAGGAGATCGGTTTCATCAATCAGTTCGTTGCGTGTTCGAAATCGAGTACCACTCGACCGAGGATATGTCCGGCCTTGAGTTCGTCCAGCGTGCGGTTCACTTCATCGGCAGGGCGCGTTTCGATCGGAGAGGGCTTGAGCTTCTTCCTTTTCGCGAGCGCGACGACCTCTTTCAGCTCCTGCAGGTCGCCGACGTAGGAGCCAATGATGCCGATGGCGCGCTGCGCGATCGGCGGCAGGGGATAGACGAGCTCGCCGCCGAACAGACCGCACAGCACATAGCGCCCGCCCTTGCGCAGTGCACCGATGCCGAGCTGCGCGGTCGCCGGCATGCCGACGAAGTCGATTGCCCCCGCAAGGTTGCCTTGCGCCAGCTGCACGAGCTTCTGCGCCGCGTCCGGCGCGCGCGTGTCGAGCACGACCTTTGCGCCGAGCTTGCGGGCCGCTGCGAGCTTCGCCTCGTCGATGTCGCAGGCGATCACGTTCTTCACGCCTTTCGCCTTGAAGATCGACACCGCGATCAAACCCAGTCCGCCGCAGCCGAGCACCGCGAACCAGTCTTTCGCCCCGGGCGCAGGCAGCTTGTTGATGCCGCTGTAGGCGGTGAGCGCCGAGCAGGCGAGGGTGGAGGCGAAGCTCTCGTCGATGCCGCTCGCGTCGATGAGGTACTTTGGATGCGGCACCAGCACATGCGTCGAGTAGGCTCCGGCGCGATTTACGCCGAGGAAGCGTGAACCGGAGACGCAGTAGTTGTCCTTGCCGGCCTTGCACACCGCGCACTTGCCGCAGCCGATCCAGGGATAGACGAGGCGCCTCTGGCCGACCCGCAGGTTTTTCGCCGTCCTCGCCGCCGCGGGCCCGAACGCCTCGACCACGCCGAACGGCTCGTGGCCGAGCGTGAACGGCGGCACGCAGCCGCGCTCCTTCACGTAAAAGCGCTTGCCTCCGCCCCAGTCGAAGTAGCCGTCCCAGATGTGCAGGTCGCTGTGGCATACCCCCGCGCGCGTGACGCGCACCAGCACTTCGGTCCCCTGCGGCTTGGGCGTTTCCTTGAGCACCTTCTGCAGCGGCTTGCCGTGCTCGATGATGTCATAGCTGATCATGTCTTGGCTGCCTCCCCCAGCGCCTGGTCGATGTCCCACAGGATGTCGTCGAGCGACTCGATGCCCACCGACATGCGGATCATGTCGGGCGTGACGCCGGCCTTCAGCTGATCCTCGTCGCTCATCTGGCGGTGCGTAGTCGAGGCCGGATGGATGATCAGGGTCTTCGCGTCGCCGATGTTGGCGAGGTGGCTCATGAACTGCGCCGCCTCGATGAATTTCTCGCCCGCGCGCGCGCCGCCCTTGACGCCGAAGTTGAGCAGCCCCGAGGCGCCCCTGGGCAGGTACTTCTGCGCGAGCGCGTGGTACCTGCTGCCTGGCAGCCCCGGATAATTCACCCACGCGACCTGCCTGTGGTTCTGCAGGAACTTCGCCACCGCGAGCGCGTTCGCGCAGTGGCGGTCCATGCGCACCGGCAGCGATTCGATGCCCTGCAGCAGCAGCCAGGCATTCAACGGCGCGAGCGCTGGGCCGAAGGTGCGCATCACCTCCATGCGCGCCTTCATGGTGTAGCCGAAGTCGCCGAAGGTCTCGTGAAATATCACGCCGTGGTAGCCGGGCGAGGGAGTCGTAAACTCGGGGAAGTTGCCGTTGCCCCAGTCGAACTTGCCCGACTCGACGACCGCGCCGCCCATGGTGGTGCCGTGTCCGCCGAGGTACTTGGTCGCCGAGTGCACCACGATGTCGGCGCCGAATTCGAATGGCCGGCACAGGTACGGCGAGGGCACCGTGTTGTCGACCACGAGCGGAATCTTCGCCTCGTGCGCGATCGCCGCGAGCGCCTCGATGTCGACGATGTTGATGAGCGGGTTGCCGAGCGTCTCGGCGTACAGGAGCTTGGTCTTCCCCGGTCGGATCGCGCGGCGGAAGTTCTCCGGATCGTCTGGGTGTACGAAGGTGGTCTCGACGCCGAGCTTGGCAAGGTTCACGCCCAGCAGCGTGTGCGTGCCGCCGTACAGGGTAGATGCCGAGACGATGTGATCGCCCCCGCGCGCGAGCGTGAGGATCGCCACCACTTCGGCCGCCTGCCCGGTGGCGGTGGCGAGCGCGGCGCGGCCGTTCTCGAGCGCGGCCATGCGCTCCTCGAACACCGCGACCGTCGGATTGGAGATGCGCGAGTAGACGTTGCCGAAGGTCTGCAGGTTGAAGAGGCTCGCCGCGTGGTCCGCCGAATCGAAAACGAAGGAGGTGGTCTGGTAAATCGGCGCGGCTCGCGCCCCCGTGGCCGGGTCGGGAATCTGACCGGCGTGCAGGCAGAGCGTCTCGATGCCGAACGTGCGGTCAGCCATGGCGCGATTCTACCGGCGTCACCGTAACGTGGACGCTCAAGCTGTGCTCGCCGCCGCCGAGGATCACCCCTCGCATCGGCGTCACGTCGCCGAAGTCGCGCCCCCAGGCGAGCGTCACGTGCTCGTCGTCGGCGAGGCAGTCGTTGGTCGGGTCGAAGTCGATCCAGCCCGCGGCGGGATCGTAGACGGACACCCAGGCGTGCGAGGCGTCAGCGCCGACGAGGCGCGGGTAGCCGGGCGGTGGCGAGGTGAGGATGTAGCCGCTCACGTAGCGCGCCGGCAGGCCGAGCGCGCGCAGCGCGCCGATCATCAGGTGCGCGAAGTCCTGGCAAACGCCGCGCCGCAGCTTGAGCACCTCGCGCAGCGGCGTGGCGACGCCGGTCGCCATCGCGTCGAACTCGAAGTCCGCGTGGATGCGCCGCATCAGGTCGGCGGCGCCCCGCAGGATGCCGGTGCCGGGGCGGAAGCTCGCGGCGGCGTAGTCGGCGAGCGCGCCGAATATCTCGACGTGCGGCGATTCGAACACGAACTCGGTGGGCTCGAGCAGCGGTGGTGCGTCGAGGCCGGCGAGTCGGTCGCGCACCCGCTCCCACGCGGTCGAGCCGTGGGCGAGCGGGTCGGAGTGGCGCGGCGCGAGCGTCGCCTCGGACGAGGCGCGCACGCTGAGCGCCGTATGCGGCATCGAGAACAGGGCCCGCGTCACGGGATTGCCGAAGTAGTCGGTGCCGACGTCGTACTCGTTCGGCGCGGGATCGATGTCGATGCGGTGCGCGCCGAAGCTCTGGCGCTCGAGCACGCGCGGCGTGAGGTGCAGCAGCTGCTGCGACAGCAGCACCGGGCTCGCGTAGCGGTAATGCGTCTCGTGGATGATCGACAGGCGCATACTCAGGTCGCGACGGTCTGGCGATTGATCTCGCCGGCATGTACGAAGAACCTCAGGCCGAGCTGCTCGGAGAGCCGGTGAGCCGCGCCGTAGCAGTCGTCCAGCAGCCGCGCGAGGCGCGCGCTGCCGTACCGCAGGTCGGCGGCCGGGTCGAGTGCCCGCAGCTCGAGCACCGCGTTCTCCATGCGCTCCTCACCCGCGTAGCCGACCGCGGCGGCGATGCGGGCGATGTAATCGCGCAGCCCCAGCAGCTGGAACGCGACCGAGCGGGGGTTCGTCTCGTCGCGCACCAGCAAGTCGAGCACCGGCAGCCAGTCGGGCTCGCCCATATAGCGCGCGCGGTACGTGAGCGTCGAGTCGGCGAGCTCGAGCAGCCAGCCGAGGTCCGCCTCGCGCGGCGCCGACAGCGCCTGCGTGAGCGCCGCGCACATCCATTGCAGGCGCTCGATCCTGCGGCCCATCGACAGGAATCGCCAGCCGAGGTCGCGCGTCATGCCGTCGAGCGTGAAGCCGGCGAGCGTCATGAGCGAGGCGATCACGCCGTCGAGCTCGGAGAGCGCGTCCGCGAGTCCCAGCGGCTGGCCTCTGCGGCGCGAGACGCCGCGCATCATCTGGTTGAGCGCGCGCCAGTGGTCGGCCGAAATCAGCTCCCGCAGCCGGGATGCGCTGCGCACGAGCAGGCGCAGGTTCGCGGCGAGCCCGGGCTTCGTATCGTCGGTGATCGCGGCGCGCAGCAGGCGCGCCAGCGCGGCGTCGCCGCCGTTGCGGATGCCGGCGTGAGCCAGCAGCCCCGCGATGCCGGCCCAGCTGCGCTCGCGGTCGTCCGCGGTCTCATCGACCATGCGCCCGAGCGCGACGCGCAGCAGCCGCGCCACGCCTTCGCAGCGCTCCGCGTGGCGCCCGAACCAGAACAGGTGCTCGACCACGCGGCTGGAGAGGTTGATGCCGCTGCGCACCAGGTCCTGCGGCGTGCTGGGGCGGTGCAGCAGCGTGAACTGGCTCACCGGGCCGGAAGACAGCACCCAGGTGTCCTTGCTCGCGCCGCCGCGCTGCATCGACACCACGCGCGCGTCGGGCCCCGTGGCGACGCGTGTCAGGCCCCCGGGCATCACCGCGTAGCCGTCCGGGTTGGCGCAGGCGTACACGCGCAGGCCCGTGGCGCGCGCCGCGAGCCGCTGCGGCTGCGCGCGGTCCCACACCGGCGCCTGCGACAGGTGCACCAGCTCCTGCGCCACGTAGTCGCGCGGCCGCGCGCGCATGCGCGCCACCAGCGCCTCGCGTTCCTTGCCGCCCAGGTCTTCGCCGAACACCGGCTCGAAGCCGAGCTGCGGGAATGCGGGCTTGATCACCAGGCGTTCCAGGCGCGAGAGCGCGTCCTCGAGCGCCGCGGGCTCGCCGCACCACCAGGTGGCCACCGACGGCATCTTGAGCGGCTCGCCGAGCAGCCGCTCGCACAGGCGCGGCAGGAAGCCGAGCAGCATGCCCGACTCGAGGATGCTCGAGCCGAGCGCGTTGGCCACCAGCACGTTGCCGCGGCGCACCGCCTCGACCAGGCCCGGAACGCCGAGCGTCGAGTCGGCTCGCAGCTCGAGGGGATCGCAGTAGTCGCCGTCGAGGCGCCTCAGGATCGCGTGCACGCGCCGCAAGCCCGAGAGCGTCTTGAGCCACACTTTACCCTCGCGCACGGTGAGGTCGCTCCCTTCCACGAGCGGGACGCCGAGGTAGCGCGCGAGGTACGCGTGCTCGAAGTAGGTCTCGTTGTAGGGCCCCGGCGTCAGTAGCACGGTGAGCGGCGCACCGTCGCCGTGCGGCGCCCACTCGGCCAGGCTGTCGCGCAGCGTGGCGAAGAATCCCGCCAGGTGCTCGACCTTCAGGTCGCGGAACAGCTCGGGATAAAGGCGCGAGATCGCCAGCCGGTTCTCGAGCGCGTAGCCCGCACCCGAAGGCGCCTGCGTCCGGTCGGCCATCACCCACCAGCGTCCGTCGGGCGCGCGCGCCAGGTCGGCCGCGTACAGGTGCAGCCGCACGTCGCCGGCGAGCTTCGCGCCGCGGCACGGGCGCAGGTACTCCGCGTGCCCGTACACCAGCGTCGGCGGCAGCAGGCCTTCGCGCAGCAGCGCCTGCTCGCCGTAGATGTCGCCCAGGATGAGATCCAGCAGCTTCGCGCGCTGTGCCAGCGCGGCGGCGATCCCGCGCCATTCATCGGCCGGGATGATGAGCGGCAGCACGTCGAGCTCCCAGGGACGGTCCGCGCCCTCGGGATCGGCGTACACGTTGTAGGTGACGCCGTTCTCGCGCACCTGGCGCTGCACCGCCTGTGTGCGCTCCTGCATCAGCGCCGCGGAGGCCGCCGAGAGCTGCTCGAACATCGGCCGCCAGTGCGCGCGCGGCGTCAGCGGCGCCTCGAGCATCTCGTCGTAGCGCGTGGAAGAAAGGGGGTAGTCGGCGAGCAGCTCGCGGGGCATGTTCAGGGTCGGTACTCGCGGGCCGAGACTAGCACACCGCGCCGCCCGGATCGGTGAGAGTGCCGTCGAGCTCGAAGAGCGGATCAACGACCGCGTTGAGCGGCCGCATATCAGCGGCAGTCGAAGCCACGCCCTTTCACGGCCCGCTACAACGAGTTGTCAGATCTCACCGGATACGCCGGTCTTGCGCCACACGCTGGCAAGCCAGGGCTGTCGCTCGAGCGGTAACCCCGGAGGACGGTAGTAGTACTCCAATTCTGTGAACCCCGCCGTTTCAAGGAACGCGCGCCATGATTCGAGGTCGTGATATACCCCATACCGCCCGCGATTCCAGCCCTCCTCGTTATTTCCCCGGGGATTCGATGTAAAGAGCACGCCATCGGGCTTGAGCGCCGCGCGCAATTCGCTCAACGCGCGCGGCAGCTCCTGGCGCGGTACGTGGAACAGCGAGGCGTTGGCGAAGATGCCGTCGAAGCTCCCGGGAGGAAGCTGCAGCGCGAGGAAATCCTGCTCCCAGACCTCGCAGCCGCTGTGCTCGCGGGCCATGGCGGCGAGCCGCGAAGAGCCTTCGAGGCCGATCGGCTCGTGGCCCAGGGCGCGAAACGCCGCCAGGTCACGCCCCGGGCCGCAGCCGAAATCGAGGATGCGCAACGGCGGCGCGCCGCGAATGTGCCGCAGCAGCGCCTCGATGTTCTGCTTCACATCGTGGTCGCGCGTGCCTTCCCGGTACTCGACAGCGCGCTGATTGTAGTGCTCGACCGTCCTTGCCGTGATGAGCGCGAGGTCCTCGAGCATCCGTGCCATCAATCGACGATGAATAGCTTGGCGCCAACTTCGGTGTACGAGCGGTGCGGTTCGGCGTTGTCGGCAACCTGGTAGCTCATGCCCGGGCGTATCGTGAAGACGCGCCCGTCCTTGAGCTCGGTATGCAGTTCACCATCCGTACAGAGAAGGATATGGCCTTTGACACACCAGTGGTTCGCCAGATAACCAGGCGTGTACTCGACAATGCGGACTCGAATGCCGCCGAAGGTTCTGGTACGCCAATATGCGCGGCCGCGCTCACCCTGGTGCTCGGTACGTTCGACGTGCGACCAATCGGTGGTGCCGAACGGAATGGCAGACATTTGCATGAAACTATCGCTCCAAACGCGGGCGGCGAGCCGCCGCTAGTAGCGGCGCGGTTTGCGCAACGTCGGGTTGAGCAACTCGAACTCGGCCTGGACCTGGGCGCGGCTGCGCTCGTACACGATCTCGCGCCCCATCACAGAGCCGGCGTAGGCGCGCTCGTTGCGCGTCGGGCTGAGCTCGCACTTGACGCTGTGCGCGCCTTCGCCGAGCACTACGGTGATGTGCTCGGGCCGCTTGCTCAGGACCACCACGTCTACGGTCTGTCCGGTCTCGGTGACCCGCACTTTGATCTTCTCGGTATTCATAGGATCCTCATCAGGTGGCAAGGCCGGCGAGCAGGTCGGCGAGGACTGCGGGGGCGGTGACGTGCGGGCTGTGGCTGGCGTCGATCTCAAGCGAGCGCCAGGTTCGCTCGCTCCGCGCGCGCTCGGCGAACTGGCGGAACACGTCGCCGGGCGAAGGACGCGTGCAGTAGATGTAGCTGCGGGGCAGCTGCCCGCCGGCGCCCGCGAGGCGGACGGGCTGCTCGAAGGTCTTCCTCGGCTGCATCACGCGCCGCGGCATGATCCACGACACGTCGATCTGGTCGGTATCGGGCGGAAGCGGATTGGGCGGGATGCGCCAGCCATCGCCCGCTTCGTCGGCCGCCTTGCGCATGCCGGCGCGCGCCTCGGCCGAGACGAGGTCGAAAAGGGCTTCGCCCTGGCGCGGCACGAAGGCGTCGAGATAGACGAGCCGCGCGATCTTTGCCGGGGCGCGGTCCGCGACGCCGGTGGCGACCATGCCGCCGTAGCTGTGGCCGACGAGCACGACGTCGGTCAGGTCCTCGTAGTGCAGCACCGCGAGCATGTCGTCGATGTGCGCATCGAGGTCGATGCCGGGGTGCGCGAGGTGCGCGCGCTCGCCGAGCCCGGTGTAGGTGGGCGTGACGAGCCGGTGGCCGCGGCTGCGCATGAGCGGGTGCATCTTCTTCCACGCCCAGCCCGCGGACCAGGCGCCGTGCGCGACGAGGAACGCGGCCACGCCGCGCTCAGCTCCAGCTCACGTCGGGCACTTCCTGGAACACGCGCCGCAGCCCGCTCGACCAGAACTGGCTGATCTCGCGGAAGTAAGGGTCGTTTTCCTGGAAGCGGCGCCTGAGCGTGATGCGCAGCGAGTCTTTTTCGTAGGCGAGCAGGTCGATCGGCAGGCCGACCGACAGGTTGGAGCGCATGGTCGAGTCGAACGACACGAGCAGGCACTTGGCGGCGTCCTTCATCGGCACGTCGAACTTCACCACCCGGTCGATGATCGGCTTGCCGTACTTCGTCTCGCCGATCTGGAAGTAGTTGGTGTCGATGCTCGACTCGATGAAGTTGCCCTCGGGATAGAGGTGGAACAGGCGCGGTGATTCGCCCGCGATCTGTCCGCCGAGGATGAAGTTGCAGCCGGTGTCGATATGGCGCGCTTCGAGCGCCGCGCCGTCGCGCCGCAGCACCTCGCGCAGCGTCTCGCCGACCAGCACGGCGACGTCGTACATGCTCTTCGCGCCGAGCACCCCGTCGGCCTGGCGTAGCTTCAGCAGGCTCAACACGCTCTGCGTGACGCCGAGGTTGCCCGAGCTGAGGATCACGACCACCCGCTCGCCGGGGATCTCGAAGACGTTCATCTTGCTGAAGGTCGAAATGTGGTCGACGCCCGCGTTGGTGCGCGTGTCCGAGGCGAATACGATGCCGGAGGCGACGGCGGCGGCGACGCAGTAGGTCATGCGCGAACGATCATAGCGCAACCGCGCGCCTAGTTCTGCTGCTGCCGGCGCACCTGGGCGCGGACGGTCATGGTCTCGTTGCCGCCGCCGATGCGCATGCCGCGGATCGGGCAGGCGTCGAGGTGGTCGCCGCCCATCGCCACCTTGACGTGGCGCTCGCCGATCGAGCCGCCGAGCGCGACATCGAAGCTGTGCCAGCGCTCCTCCACCCAGGCCTCGGCCCACGAGTGGCCCACGCTCGGATCTGCGCCGCGCTCCGGCATGTAGACATAGCCGCAGGCATAGCGCGCCGGTACGCCGAGGTGCCGGCAGCAGGCGATGAACACGTGCGCGAGGTCCGGCGGCGGCCCGGAGCCGGCAGCCAGCGCGTCGCCCGCCCGCGGACTGAAGCCGGGTTCGCCGATTCGCGGGCGGATGCGCTCCCTCACCCGCGCGGCGAGCGCGCGCAGGCCGGCGAGCGAATGTGCGCCGGGCCGGAAGCCCTCGGCGAGCGCGGCGATCGCCGCGTCGGCAAGCGTGAGCCCGGTGGCGCGCAGGAACAGCAGCGGCGAGAGCGGCGGGCCGGTGAAATCCGAGGGCTCGTCGACGGCGGCCGAGGTCTGGACCGTGCCGGAGGCGACGATGCAGACTTCAGTGACCGGCTTGTCGATCGTCAACACGTCGAGCACGTTGCCGTAGCCGTCCTGGGTGCGCACCGTGGGTGCCGGCGTGTCGAGCTTCCACTCGAGGACCTTCTGGCGCGCCGTGTCGCGCGGCACGAGGCGCAGGTACTGGGTCAGCGAGCGCACCGGCGCGCCGTAGGAATAGAGCGTCTCGTGCCGGATGACGATTCTCATACGGTCCCGAGGTAAGCGCGCTGGATGCGGTTGCCCAGCTCGGTGAAGTCGGCGAGGCATGCGGTCAGGAACTCGTGCAGTCCGGCCTGGAAGATCTCCTCGATGTCGGAGTGC
The DNA here is from genome assembly GCA_963739205.1 of uncultured Pseudomonadota bacterium. Lineage (GTDB taxonomy): Bacteria > Pseudomonadota > Gammaproteobacteria > Burkholderiales > SG8-39 > DAHVFK01. The sequence continues at coordinate 84,011 of CAVTZJ010000006.1, forward strand.
GTGAGCCGCGCGAGCAGCTCGCCCGCCAGGCGCTTGACGGCGTGGTCGTGCTCGCCGTGGATGCGTTCGAGCGACAGGTTGATCTGCTCCAGGCAGGCCGCGAGCGAGCGCGGCATGCGCCGCTCGAGGACGAGCAGCTCCGCCACCTTGATCGGGAAGATCTGGTCCCGGTACAGCGCGCGGTAGGTCTCGAACGCCGATACCGAGCGCAGCAGCGCGGTCCACTGGTAGTAATCGAGCGCGCCGCCGACGTCCTCGACCGCGGGCAGCAGAATGTGGTACTTGACGTCGAGGATGCGCGCGGTGTTGTCGGCACGCTCGAGGAAGGTTCCCAGGCGCGAGAAGTTGAACGCTTCGCCGCGCACGATGGTGCCGTAGGTGACGCCGCGAAAGAGGTGACTGCGCTCCTTCACCCAGTCGAAGAACTGCGTCGCGCCGGCGCCGATGACGCGCTCTCGGCGGATGCCGCGCACCTCGAGCCAGGTCGCGTTCAGCGTCTCCCACATCTCGGAGGTGATCTGCCAGCGCACGGCGTGAGCGTTGTCGCGCGCGTCGCGCAGGCAGGAATAGATCGAAGAGGGGTTCGCCTCGTCGAGCGCGAGGAACGCGATCAGCGTCTCGAGCGTTAGCGACTGGTGGCGCTCCGCGAACGCCTCGCTCGTTCCGGTGATGGTGAGCGGGGCGCGCAGGTTCTCCTCTCTGCGGTCGCTGGCGCCGAACAGGACCAGGTTGGCGGTCACGCCGAGGATGCGGGCCATGTTCTCGGCGCGCTCCATCTGGCGGCTCATCCAGAATATCCGGTCTGCGACGCGCGACAGCATCAGTCGACCACCCAGGTGTCCTTGGTGCCGCCGCCCTGCGAGGAGTTCACCACCAGCGAGCCTTCGCCGAGCGCAACGCGCGTGAGGCCTCCCGGCACCAGCGTCACCTCGCGCCCCGAGAGCACGAACGGGCGCAGGTCGACGTGGCGCGGCGCGATGCCGCGCTCGACGAACGTCGGGCAGGTCGAAAGCGACAGCGTCGGCTGGGCGATGTAGTGGGCGGGGTTCGCCTTCAGCCGCGCCCGGAAGGTCTCGACTTGCGCCGCCGTGGAGGCCGGGCCGATCAGCATGCCGTAGCCGCCCGAGCCCTGCACTTCCTTCACCACCAGCTCGGCGAGATGCTCGCTCACGTAGGCGAAGTCCTCGGGGCGCTTGCACTGCCAGGTGGGAACGTTGGCGAGCAGCGGCTCTTCGCCGAGGTAGAAGCGGATCATGTCGGGCACGTAGGGGTAGGTCGACTTGTCGTCGGCCACCCCGGTGCCAATGGCGTTTGCGAGCGAGACGTTGCCCGCGCGATAGGCCGAGAGCAGCCCCGGCACCCCGAGCAGCGAATCCTCGCGGAACGCGAGCGGGTCGAGGAACGCGTCGTCCACCCGCCGGTAGATCACGTCGACGCGCTGGCGTCCGCCCGTGGTGCGCATGTAGACGTAGCCGTCCTTGACGAACAGGTCCGCGCCTTCGACCAGCTCGACGCCCATCTGCTGGGCGAGGAACGCGTGCTCGAAGTAGGCGCTGTTGTACTGTCCCGGCGTCATCACCACCACGCTCGCCTCGCTCATGGCGTGCGGGCCGATGCTGCGCAGCGTCTCGAGCAATAGCGCCGGGTAGTGCTCGACCGGGTGGACGTGCTGCTGCTCGAACAGCTCCGGGAACAGGCGCATCATCATCTTGCGGTCCTCGAGCATGTAGGAAACGCCCGAGGGCGTGCGCAAGTTGTCCTCGAGGACGTACCAGGTGCCGTCCTCGTGCCGGATGAGGTCGACGCCCGCGATGTGCGAGTAGACCTGGTGCGGCAGGTCCAGCCCCAGCATCGCGACCTGGTAGGCCGAGTTGCCGAGCACCTGCTCGGCCGGGATGACTCCCGCTTTGAGGATCTCCTGGCCGTGGTAGACGTCGTGCAGGAACCGGTTCAGCGCCGCGACGCGCTGCTTGAGGCCCCGCACCAGCAGCTGCCACTCGGAAAGCGGAATGATGCGGGGAATCGTGTCGAAGGGGATCAGGCGCTCGGCGCCCTGCTCGTCGCCGTACACGGCGAAGGTGATGCCGACGCGGTGGAACAGCAGGTCGGCCTCGCGCCGCTTCTCGGCCACACGCTCGGCCGGCGTGGCAGCGAGCCAGTCGGCGAGTGCGCGGTAATGCGGGCGCACCGCGCCGTCGGCGGTGTGCATCTCGTCGTAGTGGTGTCGCTGCAAGCCGATTCCCCCACTTGGGAGGATAGCAATCCGCGTGCCATACGGCACGAGGCTATGCCTGGGTCAGCGGCTCAGGCGGCGGGGTCGGGCTCGCCCTCGGCGGGCGGCTGCTGCGGCTGCGCTTCGGGCCTCCGCGCTGCGCGGCGGTACTCGGAGGGCGGAATTCCGACTTGGTTCAGGAAGAATCGCGTGAAGTTGCTCTGCGCCGAGAAACCCAGTTCGGCCGAGACGTCGGCGATCTTGACCCGGCCGCTCGAGAGCTTGGCAATCGCCGCCTCGACGCACAGCATGTCGAGGTAGGCGCGCGGCGAGCGTCCTGTGCACAGCTGGAACAGGTCGTAGAAGCGCGAGCGCGACAAGCCCACCTGGTTGGCGAGCTCGTCCATGTTGAGCTCCTTGTTGGGGTGCGCGCGCAAGAGCGCGATGGCGCGCCGGATGCGCGAGTCCTCGAAGCGCGAGCCGCGCCACAGCGCGGAGCCCGCGCGGCGCCGTGCCAGGTAGGTGTCGACGATCGAGAGCATCAGCTCCTGCAGCATGAATTCGAGCCGCTCCGCCGACAGGAACTGGTCGTTGAGCGCCTCGATCGCGAGCGTGTCCGCGAGCCGCCGGATGCGCGGCGTGATCGGCTCGCGCCGGTGCGGGAACAAGTGCCCGTCGCCGGTCGCGAACACCGCCGGGAAGTTGCGCTGCAACCAGGCGCCCGAGGCGTACAGCACCAGCATCCGCGTGGGAGCCACTCCCGCCGTGCGCACGTCCGCAATCGGCTCATGCGGATTGGCGAGCAGCACATCCTCGCGCGTGAGCGCCAGGCGCTCGTCGCCGATCAGGTACTCGGTGTCGCCGCCATCGTGCTTGAGCAGGATCGCCGGGTCGGGCAGGGCCTGCGGTGCCCCGGCCGCCTTGACCTCCAGCAGCATGAGGCGCCCAAAGGGCCCGTCGAATACGCGCAGCGGTGTGCTCATGGTCCGTCAAGCATACTTTCGCCCCGGGGTTCGCGCCAGAGGTATTTTTGGGCGCTCAGTAGGCCAGCCAGCGAGGGCGTTTTGCCGATATAACACGGGTATTTACGCCTACCCAGTTGAGTCCGCCGAACAGGCGCGCGTGCTCGATCTTGACGCAGCGGTCCACGACCGTATCGAGGCCCGCGGCGCGCGCCTTTTCGGCGGCCGCTTCGTTCTTCACCCCGATCTGCTGCCACAGGACCTTTGCACCGATGGCGATGGCGTCGTCGGCGATCGGCGGCAAGTCCTGGCTGCGGCGGAACACGTCGACGATGTCGACCTTCTCGGGAACCGCACGCAGGCTCGCGTAGCAGGTTTCGCCCAACACCTTCTTCCCCGCGTAGCGCGGGTTGACCGGGATGACCCGGTAGCCGTGCTCTTGCAGATACTTGGCGGCGAAGTAGCTGGGCCGGTACCAGTCCGCCGAAAGCCCGACGACCGCCACCACGCGGTTCTCTGCAAGGATGCGGCGTAGCGTCTGGATGTCGTCCATCGTGGGGACTATACCGGAGGCCTGCGCCTATAATCGTCCGCTTTGAGGGGAGGAGGGGAACGTGTACGTCGAAGAGCGCATGTACGTGCTGCAACCGGGCAAAGCGCCTGAGTACTTCAAGCATTACGAAGCCGAGGGCATGGCCGTGCAGCTCAAGCACCTGCCGCACCTCGTCGGCTATTACGTCACCGAGATCGGGCCGCAGAACATGGTGGTGCACATGTGGGCCTACGACGATCTCAACCAGCGCGAAAAGTGCCGCGCGGCGATGCAGGCCGACCCGGCCTGGCAGGCCTACCTGCCCAAGGTGCGGCCCTTCATCGTGTCCCAGGACACGCGCGTGCTCAAGTGCGCGCCGTTCTTCGTCGAGCGTCTGAAGAAGATGCTCGCCGCCGCCAGATAGCGCGATGGCCGGAGTGCACCCGCAAGTGGCGATGTTGCTGGAGCGCGTGGCGCGCTCGCCGCTGCCGCCCTACGCCACGGTCCCGCCGTTCGTCGCGCGCCGCATCTACCGCGACACGCGCGCCGCGGTGTCGCCTCCCGCGCCCGAGGTCGCCGAGGCGAAGCTGCTGCTCGCGCCGAGGCCCGGTGGCCCGATTCCGCTGCGCGCCTACCGCCCCTCGGCATCGCGCGCCGAGGAGGTGCTGCCCGCGCTCGTTTACTTCCACGGCGGCGGCTGGACGATCGGCGACCTCGACACGCACGACGTGGTGTGCCGCCAGGTCGCGAACGGCGCCCGCTGCGCCGTATTCTCGGTCGACTATCGCATGGGGCCCGAGAGTCCCTTTCCCGCCGCAGTGGACGATTGCCTGGCGGCGACACAGTGGGTAGCTGCCGAAGCGGATGCGCTGCGCGTCGATGCGGCGCGCATCGCGGTCGGCGGAGACAGCGCGGGCGGCAATCTCGCCACGGTGGTCGCGCTTCTGGCGCGCGATATCGGCGCGCCGCGGCTGTGCTTCCAGCTGCTCGTCTATCCGGCGACCGACCAGCGTATGAGCTTCCCCTCGATCGAGCGCAACGGCGAGGGCTACCTGCTCACCAAGGGTGTCGATGCATTACTTTCGCAGCCAGTATCTTCCGCGTCGCGAGGACTGGAGCGATTGGCGCGCGTCACCTCTGCTCGCACCGAGCCTCGCTGGGCTGCCGCCGGCGCTGCTGATCACCGCGGGGTTCGACCCGCTGGTCGACGAGGGCAAGGCGTACGCGGAGCGGCTCGCGCGCGAGGGCGTGCCGGTTGCGCAGCGGGATTTCCCCGACATGGTGCACGGCTTCCTGCTGATGGGCGGCGCACTCGACACGGCGAACGTCGCGGTCAAGGAATGCTGCAGCGCCCTGCGCGCTGCGTTTGACGGAGCGAAGCGATGAAACAGGACCTCACGGTTCGCCACGGCGGCAAGATTCTGGTCGACGCGCTCGTCGGCCATGGCGCGACGATGGCGTTCGGCGTGCCCGGCGAGAGTTATCTGCCGGTGCTCGACGGCCTGTATGACGTGCGCGACCGGCTGAAGTTCGTCGTCTGCCGCCAGGAGGGCGGTGCATCGTACATGGCCGAAGCCTACGGCAAGCTCACCGGCGAGCCGGGGATCCTCTTAGTGACGCGCGGACCCGGCGCCACCAACGGCGCCGTTGGCGTGCACACCGCATTCCAGGATTCCACGCCGATGCTGGTGTTCGTCGGGCAGGTCGGGGGCGACTTCGCGGATCGCGAAGCTTTCCAGGAGATGGATTACCGGCGCATGTACGGTCAGATGGCGAAGTGGGTGGCGCAGATCGAGCGCGTCGAGCGCATTCCCGAGTACCTGAGCCACGCCTTCCATACGGCCACTTCGGGGCGGCCCGGCCCGGTGGTGCTGGCGCTTCCCGAAGACATGCTGTTCGCAGAGGCAGCGGTGGCGGACGTGCCGCGCTACAAGGCGGTGCGTCCGGCGCCCGCGCCGCGCGACATGGACGAGCTCTCGCGCCTGCTTGCCGGCGCCGAGCGCCCGTTCGTGCTGGTCGGCGGTGGCGGGTGGTCGAAGGCCGCGAGCGACGCGCTGCGCGCCTGGCTGGAGCGCAGCGGCTTGCCCGCGGGAACGTCGTTTCGCTGCCAGGACCTCATCGACAACCGCAGCCCGAGCTTCGTGGGCGACGTCGGCATCGGCATCAATCCGAAGCTCGCGCAGCGCGTGCGCGAGGCCGACGTGCTGCTGGTCGTCGGCGCGCGCCTGGGCGAGATGACGACGAGCGCCTATACGCTCGTCGAGGTGCCGGTGCCCAAGCAAACGCTGGTGCACGTGCATGCCGACGCCGGGGAGCTCGGGCGCGTGTACCGGGCCGCGCTGCCCATCAACTCGGGTCATGCGCAATTCGTCGAGGCGCTTGCGGGCGTGAAGCTGGAGGGCGCGCGCTGGCGCGAGTGGACGCAGGGCGCGCGCACGGACTACGAGGCTTGGAGCCGCCCGCAGCCGATCCCGGGCAGGCTGCAGTACGGGGAGGTGGTGAAGTGGCTGGACGCCGTGCTGCCGGAGGATGCGATCGTATCAGGCGGCGCGGGTAACTTCTCCGGCTGGATGCACCGTTACTTCCGCTACAAAGGGTTTCGCACCCAGCTCGGCCCGACCAACGGGTCGATGGGCTACGGACTACCCGCGGCCGTGTCGGCCAAGCTCGCGGCGCCCGAGCGGACAGTAGTGGCCGTGTGCGGCGACGGCGACTTCCTCATGAATGGCCAGGAGTTGGCGACCGCGGCGCAGTACGGCGCCCCGGTGATCGCGCTGGTGGTCAACAACGGCATGTACGGCACCATCCGCATGCATCAGGAGCGCGAGTACCCCGGGCGGGTGAGCGGCAGCGAGTTGAAGAACCCCGATTTCGCCGCTTATGCACGCGCCTTCGGCGGGCACGGCGAGACGGTGGAGGAAACCGCGCAGTTCGCGCCCGCCTTCGAGCGCGCGCGCGCTTCCGGCAAGCCCGCGGTGATCGAGCTGCGCATCGACCCCGACGCGATCACCACCGGCACGACGTTGACGAAGGTCCGCGCCCAGGCGCTCGAGCGCCGCAGGCAGACGAGCTAGGTCGTGGCGATGTACTGCGGGTCGTCCTGCTGCTCGCGCTCGAACTTCAGGAACTCGTAGTAACCGCAGCGCGCGCTGTCCGGATAGTCGCGGCATACGCCCGGACGCGACTCGTACACGCTGCAGCGGCGCGTCTTGCGGTCGAGAAACATGCACACGGTGTCGAACACGTCGTCCTTGCGATGGCGCAGCACCATCGCCTTCTCGCCTGAGTCGTACTTCGTGAAGCGCGCTTCCGCCTCGGCATCGGTGAGGCCGAAGTGGCGCGCGAGCCGCGCCACGTCGCGCTTGGTGATCTCGATCAGCGGATAGCTGCAGCAATAGGCCGGGCACTTGCTGCACGAATACAGGCGGCGTGCGCCGCCGTTAGTGCGCAGCTCGCTGCGCACCGGGATCGGGAAGTCCTTGCCGTTCTTCATCATTGCCGGGCATCGAAAAGGAAGGCGCGCATTTTACGCGACTTCCGCAGCCGTTTTGACGCTTAACCCTTTTTGCGCCGTGGTTCGTTTCAAGCATGCAGGACCGAAACGAAAGGAGATGAACCATGAAGATGCTGAAGATGCTTGCAGCAATGCTCGCGATCGCACTGTCGACGTCGGCTTGTGGCGCGGGCGGGATGGTCGACGTGGGCGTATACGACCGCGCGCTGGGCACGCGCCTGCCGGTGCACTGGCACGAGGGACGCGCGTATTTGGCAGGTACGCCTGGCCACGAATATCGGCTGCTGCTGCGCAACCGCAGCGCGGAGCCGCTGCTCGCGGTGGTGTCCGTGGACGGGGTGAACGTCGTCACCGGAGAGACCGCCGACCCGAGCCAAGGCGGCTACGTGATTCCCGCCGGGCGCTCGGTCGAGATTCTCGGCTGGCGCAAGAGCCTGTCGCACACCGCGGCGTTCTATTTCACGGACCTCGGCGACTCCTACGCGGCGCGCACCGGCAGGCCGGACGACGTCGGGGTGATCGGCGTGGCGCTGTTCCGACAGATGGTGCGTCCGCCCGCGCAACTCGGCCGTGCCGAGCGAGCGGCGCCCGCGGAGCGCATCGGGGACGCCGTGGCGAGCCCCCTGGGCACCGGGCACGGACGCTACGAGGAATCGCAGGCGTACTACGTTCGCTTCGAGCGGGCGAGCAGCGTGCCGGCGGAGACCGTGACGCTTTACTACGACAGCCGCGCGAACCTGGCTGCGCGCGGCGTGCTGGAAGAGCCGCGCCCGTTCCCGGGATTCGTTCCGGATCCGCCGGGGGTTACACTACCCTGGCATGGAGGCCACGGATGAACAGCTGATGCTCGCCTACGCGGCGGGCGACGCGGCGGCCTTCGAGAGGCTATACGCGCGGCACAAGGGCGGGCTGTTCCGTTTCCTGCTGCGCGGCATCAAGGAGCGCGGCATCGCGGAGGAGCTGTTCCAGGAGATCTGGATGCGCGTGATCGAGGCGCGTGCACGCTACGCTCCGCAGGCGCGCTTCGGCACGTGGCTCTACACCATCGCGCACCACCGCATGATCGACCACTGGCGCAAGCGCGGCCTGGCGGTGGTCTCGCTCGACCCGGACGATCCCGAAGACCCGGCGCCTCCCGAGCCGGCGGCAGACCGAGCGCGCGAGCCGCAGCGCCAGGCCGAGACGAACGAGCAGCTCGCGCGCCTGGCGCACGCGCTCGAAGCGCTGCCTGCGGCGCAACGCGAGGTATTCCTGATGCGCGAGGAGGGCGGGCTGTCGATCGCAGAGATCGCGGCCGCCACCGGCGCCAACGAGGAGGCGGTCAAGAGCCGGCTTCGCTACGCGTTGGCGAAACTCCGCGGAGCCCTGGATGGCTGAGCACGAAGACCCCGAGCTAAGCGAGCGCTACCGCGCGCTCGGGCGCGAGGAGCCGCCGCGGGAACTCGACGCGAAGATCCTCGCCGCGGCGCGCGCCCGCTCTGGATTGCGCCGCTGGGTGCTGCCGCTGTCCGTTGCCGCGGTGATCGTTCTCTCGGTTACGGTCACGTTGGAGATGCAGCGCGAGCGAGCGCAGCCGGAGAATCGGATCGAAACCCAGCAGGAACGGAAAATCGAAAGCCTGTCCGCGCCGGCCGCGGTCCCTAATGCGCCAGCAGCGGGGCGCTTGTCGCGCGAGTCCGCCGATCGCGAACGCTTCGAGCGCGCCGCGCCCGCGGCGGCCGAGGAGCGCGCCAAGCAATTGGGTGCCGAGGAGTCGCCGGAGCGGCGGCTCGAGCGCATCGCCGAGCTGCGGCGTGCGGGGCGCGACGACGAGGCCGACCGACTGTTGGCCGAATTCCGGCGCCGCTTCCCGGATTACCGCATTCCCGAGGCAGTGCTTAAGCGCGTCGAGCGCCGCTAGGCCGGCGGCTTCTCGCCCGCAACCTGCAGGAACACCGCGCAGGCGTCGAGGCCGCCGAGCGCGCCGCGGCGCGCCGCCTGGAACTGGCTGCGCACCAGCGCCGCGAGCGGCGTCGGCCGGTCGAGTTCCTGCGCCATGCCGAGGAAGTAGCGCAGGTCCTTTTCCATCAGTTGCAGCTGGAATTGCGGCTTGAAGTCGCGCTGGAACATCATCGGCAGCTTTGCCTTCAGCAGGCGCGATCCGGCCGCGCCCTCGCCCAGGATCTCGAGCACGGCCTCGCGGCCCACGCCCGCCGCCTCGGCGATCTGCGCGGCTTCGGCCAGCGCGGCGGTCATGGCGCCGGACAGCATGTTGTTGATCAGCTTGACGGTGGCCCCAGCGCCGGAGTCGCCGGCGTGCCGCGCCATGCGGCCCATGGCCGCGAAAAGAGGCTGCGCCTTGTCGAAGGCGTCGTGCGAGCCGCCCACCATGAATACCAGCTCGCGCCCCTGCGCTTGCTTGATGCTGCCCGAGACCGGCGCATCGAGGTACACGCAGCCGCGGCCAGAGGCCTCGCGCGCCACCTCGCGTGCCATGCCGGGCGTATTGGTGCTCGAGTCGATGATGATGCAACCCTTGGGCGCCGCGCCGAGCGCGCCGTTTGCGCCCAGCATCACTTCGCGCGTGGCGTTGTCGTCCGAGACGATCGACACGGCGAATTCCGCGCCCCGGATTGCCGCGGCGGGCGAGTCGGCCACTTCTGCGCCCTTTTCCGCCAGGGTCTTGGTCTTGGCGCGGTCGCGATTGTAGACGCGCAGCTTGAAATCCGCTTGCTGCAGGTTCGCCGCCATGCGCGATCCCATCGCGCCCAAGCCGATGAATGCCACCGTCGTCATGTCGTTGCCTCCGTCGATAGGGATGTCAATGGCCGAGGATCTTGGACAGGAACAGCTGCGCGCGCTCCGAGCGCGGCGTCCCGAAAAATTCGTTCTTGCTCGTATCCTCGACGATCTTTCCCGCATCCATGAAGATGACGCGGTCCGCGACGCGGCGCGCGAACCCCATCTCGTGGGTGACGACCATCATGGTCATGCCGTCCTGCGCGAGCTGCACCATGACGTCGAGCACTTCGTTGATCATCTCCGGATCGAGCGCGGAGGTCGGCTCGTCGAACAGCATGGCGATCGGATCCATGCACAGCGCGCGCGCGATCGCCACCCGCTGCTGCTGGCCGCCGGAAAGGTTGCCCGGGAATTTCCCGGCGTGCGCCTTGAGGCCGACGCGGTCGAGCAGCGCCAGGCCCTTGGCGAGCGCTTCCTCACGGCCGCGGCCGAGCACCTTGATCTGAGCGAGCGTCAGGTTCTCGGTGACGGTCATGTGCGGGAACAGCTCGAAATTCTGGAACACCATGCCGATGCGCGCGCGCAGCTTGGGCAGGTCGGTCTTCGGGTCGCCCACCGAGATGCCGTCGACGGTGATCGTCCCCTTCTGGAACGGCTCCAGACCGTTTACGCACTTGATGAGGGTCGACTTGCCGCTGCCCGAGGGGCCGCAGACGACGACCACATCGCCCTTCGCAACTTCGGTCGAGCAGTCGGTGAGCACCTGGAAATCGCCGTACCACTTGCTGACGCCGCTGATATTGATCATGGACGGGATTCCCGGAGGGTCAACGGACGATGGCGATGCGCGCCTGGAGCCCTCTGACGAACTGCGAAAGGGCGAAGCAGGCGATGAAATAGACCACGGCGACGAAGCTGTACATCTCGACCAGGCGCCCGTCGCGCTCGGCGACCTTGCTCGCGGCGCCGACGAAGTCGGTGATCGACAGCACGTAGACCAGCGACACGTCCTGGAACAGGACGATGGTCTGGGTCAGCAGCACGGGAAGCATGTTGCGAAAGGCCTGCGGCAGGACGATCTGCGCCATCGATTGCCAGTAGTTGAGGCCGAGCGCGTAGCCCGCCCAGACCTGCCCGCGCGGAATGGACTGGATGCCGGCGCGCATGATCTCGCAGTAGTAGCACGCCTCGAACATGACGAAAGTCAGCAGCGACGAGGCGAAGGCGCCGACGTGGATCGGGGTGTCGGAACGCAGCACCCAGGCGCCGATGTACGGCACCAGGAAGTAGAACCAGAAGATCACCAGCACGAGCGGGATGGACCGAAGCGTATTGACGTAGGTGCCTGCGATCCAGGCGAGCGGCTTGATGCTTGAGAGCCGCATCATCGCGAGCAGCGTGCCGAACACGATGCCCCCCGCCATCGCGAGCAGCGTCAGGCGCAGCGTAAACGACATGCCGGTGAAGAACAGGTAGCGCCACGAGCGCTCGATGACGTCGAAGTCGAAGCTGCCGAACATGTGCGCTCAGTGGCCGGAGGCGGGCGCGCCGACGGGTCCGATGAAGCCGGGGACCGCGACCTTGCGCTCGAGGTAGCGCATCAGCAGCACCACCACCAGGTTGACGAGCAGGTAGATCACCGTGGCCGCGGTGAAGGCCTCGAAGACCTGGAAGCTGTACTCCTGCATCGCGCGCGCGCGGGCAGTGAGCTCGACGACGTTGATCGTCAGGGCGACCGCGGAATTCTTCATGATGTTTAGGAATTCCGAGCCGAGCGGCGGCACGATGATGCGGAAGGCCATCGGCAGGAGTACGTAGCGGTAGGTCTGAGGCAGCGTCAGGCCGAGCGCGGTCCCCGCCATGCGCTGGCCGCGCGGCAGCGAATTGATGCCGGCGCGCACCTGCTCTGCGACCCGCGCCGAGGTGAACGTGCCCAGGCAAAGCACGGCGGGCACGAACGCACCCCAGGGCGGCGGCATCTGCTTGATCCAGTCGCCGAGACCCTTCGGCACCAGCTCGGGCATGACGAAGTACCACAGGAACATCTGCACCAGCAGCGGGATGTTGCGGAACAGCTCGACGTAGGCGTAACCGAGGCGCTCGAGCCATTTCGCGGGCGTGGTGCGCAGGACGCCGACCACCATCCCGAGCGCGAGCGCGATCGCCCAGGCGAGCAATGCGAGCGCAAGCGTCCAGCCTAGCCCGACGAACAGCGTGTGCAGGTAGGTGCCGTCGCCGTCCGGCGACTGCTGCCAGAAGATGCCCCAGTTCCAGTTGTAGTGCATGGGCGCGCGCGGGGTCGAAAATGCAACGGGGGCTAACGCCCCCGTTGCGCTGTGACGTCGGCCGAGCCGCTACTTGTAGACGTTCGGGTCCGGCGAGTCGGTCGGATGCTCGTATACGCGTTTCAGCGCATCGCCCACCGGAATATTGAGGTTGATGCCCTTGGGCGGGATCGGGCTCATGAACCACTTGTCGTAGATCTTCATGATCTCGCCGCTGGTGTACAGCTTGCTCATGGTGGCGTCGACCAGCTTCTTGAACTCCGGGTCGTCCCTGCGCAGCATCAGGCTGTAGGGCTCGAGTCCCAGGCTCTCGGAGGAGATCGTGAACTCGGACGGGTTCTTGGCGTTCGCGACCAGGCCCGAGAGCAGGATGTCGTCCATCAGGAACGCGCTCGCCCGGCCGGTCTCGACCATCAGGAAGGCCTCGGCGTGGTCCTTCGCCGAGAGGATGTTCATGCCGAAGCTGCGCGTCGTATTGAGCACGTTCAGCGCCTGCATGTCGGTCGTGCCGGCGGTCGAGACCACGGTCTTGCCCTTCAGGTCGTCGATCTTGTCCATGTGCGCCGATTTCTTCGACACATAGCGGTACTTGACGACGTAGTAGGTCATGCCGAAATCGACCTGCTTCTTGCGCTCCGCGTTGTTGGTGGTCGAGCCGCACTCCAGATCGATGGTCCCGTTCGCCATCAGCGGGATCCGGGTGGCCGAGGTCACCGGCAGCAGCTTGACCTGGAGGTTCGGCATCTTCAGGTCGGCCTTCACCGCATCGACAATCTTGTAGCAGATGTCCATGGCGTAGCCGACGGGGCGCTGCTTGTCGTCGTAGTAAGAGAAAGGAATCGAGCTGTCGCGATGGCCGATGGTGATCGTGCCGCTTTCCTTGACCTTCTTGAGCGTTCCTTCAAGCGCCGAGGCGGGCGCGGCGAGCGCAGCGCCGGCGAGCAGGGCGAGGAAAATGGTCGTGCGTTTCAGGCTGGTCATCTGGGTCTCCCGTATGGACGCGGGCGCCGCGAACGGGCGCCTTCTTGCCGGGCCATTCTCAGCATGCCTGAAAGAGGTGTCAAGCATGCCAGCCCTTATAATGTGGCTCGCCACTGAAAACGTCGCCGCGAGGAGGGCCGGTGTCCGCGCCGCAAAAGCTCTGGGAGCCGTCGCAGGAGGCGATTGAGCGGGCGCAGATGACCGAGTTCGCGCGCTGGATCGTGCGCCGTCTGAAGCTCGATCTGAACAGCTACCCGGACTTCTACCGCTGGACGGTCGACAATCCCGAGGAGTTCTGGAGCTCGGTGTGGGACTGGTGCGGCGTAATCGCCTCGCGCAAGGGCGCGACGGTACTGGTCGACGGCGACAAGATGCCTGGCGCCAGGTGGTTCCCCGAGGCGCGCCTGAATTTCGCCGAGAACCTGCTCAGGCGCGGCGATCGCGGCGACGCACTCGTGTTCTGGGACGAGACGGGCTTCCGGCGCCGCGTGTCCTACGCGGACCTGTACAGCGACGTGTCGCGCGCGGCGCAGGCGCTGAAGAGCTTGGGCCTGCGCCCGGGCGACCGCGCAGCCGCCTTCATCCCGAACATGCCGGAGACCGTGGTGTTTGCGCTGGCGGCGATCTCGCAGGGCATCGTCTGGTCCTCCTGCTCCCCTGACTTCGGCACCGACGGCGTGCTCGAGCGCTTCGGCCAGATCGAGCCCAAGGTGCTGTTCTGTGCCGACGGCTACGTGTACAACGGCCAGCGGCACGATTCGCTCGGCCGGGTGCGCGAAGTCGCGGCGCAACTGCCCAGCGTACGCAAGGTGGTGGTCGCACCGCTGCTCGAACAGCGCCCCGACGTGTCCGAAATCCCGAACGCTGTGACGCTGGACGAATGGCTGCGCCGCTTCACGCCGGGCGATATCGACTACGCGCAGATGCCGTTCGACCATCCGCTCTACATCCTGTTCACCTCCGGCACGACCGGCAAGCCGAAATGCATCGTGCACGGGGCCGGGGGCTCGCTGCTTGCGGGCCTGAAGATGTACAAGCTGCAGTTCGACGTCCGCCCGGGAGACCGCTTCTTTTACTACACCACCTGCAACTGGGTGATGTGGAACTTGCTGTTCGCGGGGCTGTCGGCGGAGGCGAGCCTGATGTTGTACGACGGCTCGCCCTTCGCGCGCGGCGCGCGCATCCTGTTCGACTACGCCGCCGAGGAGCGCTGCACGCACTTCGGCACTTCGGCGAAGTTCGTCGACGCGATCGCCAAGCGCGGCCTCAAGCCGCGCGAGACGCACGACCTCGGCGCGCTGCGCATGATCGTCTCGACCGGCTCGCCGCTCGTGCCGGAGAGCTACGACTATGTCTACGCGCACGTCAAAAAGGACGTGTGCCTGTCATCGATCTCCGGCGGCACCGACATCATGGCGGCGTTCGCCGACGCGAACCCGGTCCTGCCGGTCTACCGAGGCGAGCTGCAGTGCCGCTCGCTCGGCCTGGCGGTCGAAGTGTTCGACGAGCAGGGCAACTCCGTGGTCGGCGAGAAGGGAGAGCTGGTGTGCACGCGGCCGTTTCCCTCGATGCCGCTCGGCTTCTGGAACGACCGTCATCACGAGAAGTACCACGCAGCCTATTTCGCCCGCTACCCGAACGTCTGGTGCCACGGCGACTGGGTCGAGCTGACCGAGCGCGGCACGATGATCGTCTATGGACGGTCCGATGCCACGCTCAACCCGGGTGGCGTGCGCATCGGTACGGCCGAGCTCTACCGGCAGGTGGAGAGAATCGACGAGGTCGAGGAATCGGTCGCGATCGGCCAGCTGTGGCCGCCGGACAAGCCCTCGGACACGCGCGTGGTGCTGTTCGTCAAGCTGCGCGAAGGATACGTCCTCGACGCCGAGCTGGAGGAGCGCATCCGCAAGGCGATCCGCGACAATGCGACGCCGCGCCACGTGCCGGCGAAGATCGTGCAGGTGGCAGACATCCCGCGCACCAAGAACAACAAGGTAGTGGAAATCGCGGTTCGCGCGGTGGTGCACGGCATGCCGGTGGCCAACACGGACGCGTTGGCGAACCCCGAGGCGCTGGAGCTCTACAGGGACCTGCCGGAGCTGCGGGACTGAGTCAGTGCAGGGTCGCGTGCCGCCGCTCGAAGATGCCCTGCAGCAGGCGCAGCGAGCCGAGGCTGATCGCGCGGTGCGTGAGCGCGTGGCCGAGGTCCTCGACGATGTCGAGCGTTACCGGCACGTGCAGGCCGGCGAGCACGCGCGCCGCGCGCTCGGCGTGCACGCGCGACACGACCGAGTCGAACTCGCCGTGCACCAGGTGGATGCGCGCGTCGATGCGCGTGCCGGGCTGCGGCAGGCGTGCGAACTGCGCCGAGAAGGCCACGACCGCGCCCGCCAGGCCGCGCAGCTTCTTGATCGCTTCGAGTGCCACCGTGCCGCCCTGCGAGAAGCCGATCAGCACGGTGCGATGCGCCGGCACGCCGAAATTGGTCTGCTCGCGTCGCACGAGGTCCTCGACGTCGGGCAGCACCGCGTCGACGCGCTCGGCGCGGTTGTCGGCGTTCAGGCCGCGCGTCGGGAACCAGTCCTGCGCCTCGCCGCCGCGCGCGCCGGGCGCGAAGCCGCTCGGCACCACCAGCGCCGCGCTCGGAAAGCGCGCCTGGAACTTGAACGCGATCGGGATCATCGACTGGGCCGTCGCTCCGCAGCCGTGCAGGAACACGAACAGGCGGTTTGCTTCGCGCTCCGGCGGGGTGCCGAAGCGATAGACCCTGCCGGAGGACATGCGGGCCATTGTCACCCCATCGCGCGCGTTCTGTAAACTCCCCGCCCTCCTTAAGTCCGATTCTTCGAAAGCGAGAGGAACACCATGAGCAGCAAGCAATTCATGTCCGCATTCTGGGCGCTGGCCAAGCCCTACTGGGTGTCGAAGGAGCGGCGCACCGGGGTCCTGCTGCTCGTCGCCGTGGTGGCGATGGCGCTCGTGCTCGTGTGGCTGAACGTGCAGTTCAATCACTGGTACAACGACTTCTATAACACTTTCGAGACGAAGAACCAGGCCGAGTTCTACCACCAGCTGCTCAGGTTCACGCTGCTCGCCTTTGCGTACATCATCGTCGCGGTGTACCAGGTCTACCTGCAGCGGATGCTGCAGATCGAGTGGCGCAACTGGCTGAACGAGCGCTTTCTCGCCGACTGGCTCAAGGACCGCGCCTACTACCGGCTGCAGCTCCTCGACCGCGGGACCGACAACCCGGACCAGAGGATCGCCGAGGACCTGCGCATCTTCGTCGACGACACGCTTTCGCTCGGCCTCGGGCTGCTCTCGGCGGTCGTAACCCTGGTGTCCTTCGTGACGATCCTGTGGACGCTCTCCGGGGCGCTGAGCTTCGCGTTCGCAGGTATGCATCTCTCCATCCCGGGCTACATGGTGTGGTGCGCGCTCGTGTACGCGATCCTCGGCTCCTGGCTCACGCACGTAATCGGCCGACCCCTCATACGCCTCAACTTCGACCAGCAGCGCTTCGAGGCCGACTACCGCTTCTCGCTCGTGCGCATGCGCGAGAACAGCGAGGGCGTCGCGCTGTACCGCGGCGAAGGTGAAGAGGTCGAGAATTTCCGCGCGCGCTTCGGCAACGTGATCGCGAACTGGTGGGGCATCATGCGCAAGCGCAAGCAGCTCGGCTTCTTCACCATCTCCTACGCGCAGCTCGCGGTCGTATTCCCATTCGTGGTCGGCGCGCCGCGCTTCTTCTCGGGCGCGATCAAGCTCGGGGGCCTGATGCAGATCGCCTCCGCCTTCGGTCAGGTGCAGGGCGCGCTGTCCTGGTTTATCGACGCGTACGCGCAGTTTGCGGAGTGGAAGGCGACCGTCGACCGGCTTACCGGCTTCACCGCCTCGCTCGCGCACGTGCGCGCAGAGGCCGAGCGGCTGGACGGCGAGCGCGTCGAGGGCGTCACCTCGACGCTCGCGCTCGACGGCCTGGCGCTCGCGCTGCCGCAGGGCCAGCCGCTGCTCGCGCCGAGCACGCTGGAACTCAAGCGCGGCGAGCACGTGCTGGTCACCGGTCCCTCGGGCGCGGGCAAGTCGACGCTGTTCCGCGCGCTCGCCGGCATCTGGCCGTACTGGAAGGGGAGGATCTCGCTGCCTAACGGCAGCCGCCTGCTGTTCCTGCCGCAGAAGCCCTATTTGCCGATCGGCACGCTCAAGCACGCAGTGTGCTATCCGGGTGACCACAAGGTGATCGGCGACGACGAAGTGCGCGACGCGCTGCAGTCGGTCGGGCTGGGGCAGTTCGCGGGCGCGCTCGAGCGGCGCGAGAACTGGGCGCAGGTGCTCTCCGGCGGCGAGCAGCAGCGGCTCGCCTTCGCGCGCGCGCTGCTCACGCACCCGGACTGGCTGTTCCTAGACGAAGCGACGTCTGCGCTCCCCGACGACGATCAGGCGGAGCTCTACCGCTTGCTCGGCGAGCGCTTGCCGAAGACGACGCTGGTGTCGATCGGCCACCGCGCGAGCCTGGCCGGCTTCCATGAGCGGCGGCTTGCCTGGCAAGCCACGGGCGAGGGCGCGCCGCGACTCGCACCGGCCTAGCGCGGCGCGAGCGCTCTAGGCCGCGGCGCGGCGGCGCGGCTCGCCCAGAACGTGCTTCAGGTATTGCCCGGTGTAGCTCGCCTTGTTGGCGGCGATCTGGTCTGGGCTGCCCTGCGCGACGATGCGCCCGCCGCCATCGCCTCCCTCGGGGCCGAGGTCGACGATCCAGTCGGCGGTCTTGAGCACGTCGAGGTTGTGCTCGATCACCACCACGCTGTTGCCCGCGTCGCGCAGCCGCCGCAGCACGTCGAGCAGCTGCTTGATGTCGTGGAAATGCAGCCCCGTGGTCGGCTCGTCGAGGATGTACAGGGTGCGCCCGGTTTCGCGCTTGGAGAGTTCGAGCGAGAGCTTGACGCGCTGCGCTTCGCCGCCCGAGAGCGTGGTCGCGGACTGCCCGAGGCGCAGGTAGCCGAGCCCGACGTCGATCAGGGTCTGCAGCTTGCGCGCGATCACCGGCACGGCGGAGAACAGAGTGACCGCCTCGCTCACGGTCATCTCGAGCACGTCGTGGATACTGCGGCCCTTATAGCGGATCTCGAGCGTCTCGCGGTTGTAACGCCGGCCGTGGCAGACGTCGCAGGGCACGTAGATGTCGGGCAGGAAGTGCATCTCCACCTTGATCAGCCCGTCGCCCTGGCAGGCTTCGCAGCGCCCGCCCTTGATGTTGAAGGAGAAGCGCCCCGGGTCGTAACCGCGCGTGCGCGCTTCGGGGACCCCGGCGAAGAGCTCGCGGATCGGCGTGAACAGCCCGGTATAGGTCGCGGGATTGGAGCGCGGCGTGCGGCCGATCGGGCTCTGGTCGACGCTGATCACCTTGTCGAGCTGCTCGATGCCGGAGAGCGACTCGTAGGGCGCAGGCTCCACGGCGCTGCCGTAGAGCTGCCGCGCGATGGCCGCGTACAGGGTGTCGTTGATAAGGGTCGACTTGCCCGAGCCCGAGACGCCGGTCACGCACACGAGCAGACCGAGCGGCAGCTCGAGGTCGACGTTCTGCAGGTTGTTGCCGCGCGCCCCGCGCAGCGCGAGGCGCCTGCGGCCGGGGCGGTTGCGCTGGCGCGGCACCTCGATCTGCAGCGCCCCGCCGAGGTAGCGCCCGGTCAGAGAGCGCTCGTCGGCGAGGATCTCGGCAGGCGTGCCGGCGGCGATCACCTGGCCGCCCGCCTCGCCCGCGCCCGGCCCCATGTCGAGCACGAAGTCGGCGGCGCGGATCGCTTCCTCGTCGTGTTCGACCACGATCACCGAATTGCCTAGATCGCGCAGGCGCTTGAGCGTATCGATGAGGCGCGCGTTGTCGCGCTGGTGCAGGCCGATCGACGGCTCGTCCAGCACGTACATGACGCCCGTGAGACCGGAGCCGATCTGGCTCGCGAGGCGGATGCGCTGCGCTTCGCCCCCCGACAGCGTGTCGGCGGAGCGCTCGAGCGACAGGTAGTCAAGCCCCACGTTCACCAGGAACTCCAGGCGGTTGGCGATCTCGCGCACGATGCGCTCGGCCACCTGTCCGCGCGCTCCCGGCAGCCTGAGCTTCTGGAATAACGCCAGGGTCTCACGCAGCGGCAGGTGCGAGATCTCGTAGATCGCCCGCCCGTCGAGCAGCACGTGGCGCGCCTCGCGCCGCAGGCGGGTGCCGCCGCATTCCGCGCAGGCCTTGCGGTTCAGGTATTTGGCCAGCTCCTCGCGCACGACCGTCGAATCCGTCTCGCGGTGGCGCCGCGCGAGACTGGGGATGATTCCCTCGAAGGCGTGCTCCTTGACGGACGTACGGCCGCGCTCGCTCAGGTAGCGGAAGGCGATCTTTTCCTTACCCGAGCCGTACAGCAGCACCTGCTGCACCCGATCCTCGAGCGCCTCCCAGGGCTGCTCGATGTCGAAGCGGTAGTGCTGTGCGAGCGACTGGAGCATGGAGTAATAGAAGTGATTGCGCCGGTCCCAGCCCTTGATCGCCCCGCTGGCGAGGCTGAGGTTCGGGTGAGCGACAACGCGCTTCGGGTCGAAGTATTCGACTGTGCCGAGACCGTCGCAGGCAGGGCAGGCGCCCATCGGATTGTTGAACGAGAACAGCCGCGGCTCGAGCTCGGCAAGCGCATAGCTGCACGCAGGGCAGGCGAAGCGCGAGGAGAACAGGTGCTCCCTGCCGCTGTCCGTCTCGACCGCCACCGCGCGCCCCTCGGCGTGGCGCAACGCGGTCTCGAACGACTCGGCCAGACGCTGCTTCATCTCGGGCCGCAGCTTGAGGCGATCGATCACCACGTCTACCGAATGCTTGACGTTCTTGGCGAGGCGGGGCGCCGAATCCAGCTCGAATACCTTGCCGTCGATGCGCACGCGCGTGAAGCCCTGCGCGCGCAGCTCGTCGAGCAGCTCGCCCTGCTCTCCCTTCCTGCCCGCGATTACCGGAGCGAGCACCATCAGCCTCGTGTCCTCCGGCAGTGCGAGCACGTGGTCGACCATCTGCGCGACCGACTGCGCCTCGAGCGGCAGCGCGTGCTCCGGGCAGTAGGGCGTGCCGACCCGCGCGTACAGCAGGCGCAGGTAATCGTGGATCTCGGTGACAGTGCCGACGGTCGAGCGCGGATTGTGGCTAGCGGCCTTCTGCTCGATCGAGATCGCCGGCGACAGTCCTTCGATCAGGTCCACGTCGGGCTTTTCCATCAGCTGCAGGAACTGGCGCGCGTAGGCCGACAGCGACTCGACGTAGCGCCGCTGCCCCTCGGCGTACAAGGTGTCGAACGCGAGCGAGCTCTTGCCCGAGCCTGACAGGCCGGTGATCACGACGAGCCGATTGCGCGGCAGCTCGAGGTTGAGATTCTTGAGGTTGTGGGTGCGCGCCCCGCGGATGCGGATCGAGTCCATATGCCGCCGCCGTGCGGCGAGCGAAAAAGGAAACCTGCTACTATAACGAGTTCTCGGCGGGTCGTTCCACCCTTCCACTACTCCGGCATTGTCAGACGAGCGCCCATGGATTCCTCGCGCATGAGCCCAGAAGAGCGGCGCGCCGGCGCCTCGCTCGCCTCGCTCTTCGGCCTGCGTATGCTCGGGCTGTTCTTCATCCTGCCGCTGCTCTCGGTCGAGGCGCACAATCTGGCCGGCGGCGAGAACTTGACGCTGGTCGGTCTGGCGCTCGGCGCCTACGGTCTCACCCAGGCGATCATGCAGATCCCGTTCGGCATGGCCTCCGATCGCCTTGGACGCAAGCCCGTGATCGTGGCCGGGCTTTTGCTGTTCGCGGCGGGCAGCGTACTGGCAGGCTCGGCGCACAGCATCTACATGGTGATCGCCGGCCGCGTCGTGCAGGGCGCCGGCGCGATCTCCTCGGTCGTCGTGGCGCTCGCCGCCGATCTGACGCGCGAGCAGCAGCGCACGAAGGCGATGGCGATGATCGGCAGCACGATCGGCCTCGCGTTTGCGCTGTCGCTGGTCATCGCCCCCGTGCTGGACAACTGGATCGGGCTGAGCGGGGTGTTCTACGTCACCGGAGCGCTCTCGCTGGTCGCCATCTGGGTCCTGTTCGCGTTGGTTCCCACGGCGCCGCCGCCCGTGCATGCCGAGCCGCCGGTGCGCGCCCGCGACCTGCCGGCGCTGCTCGCGCAGCCTGAACTCTTGCGCCTGAACGTCGGCATCTTCGCGCTGCACGTGTCGCAGATGGCGATGTTCGTGGTGGTGCCGCCGATGCTGGTGGAGGCGGGGTTGCCCCTGGCGGCGCATTGGAAGTTCTATCTGCCTGTGGTGCTCGCGTCGTTCGTGATCATGGCGCCCGCCGTGCTGTACGCCGATCGGCGCAACCATCACAAGACGGTGCTGCTCGGCACGGTGCTGCTGCTCGCGCTGGTCGAGCTGGGGCTCGCGGCTGCGCCGGACCGGATCATGCCGCTTGCCGGGCTTATGCTCGCCTTCTTCGTCGCCTTCAACGTGCTCGAAGCGCTGCTGCCTTCGCTCGTGTCGCGCATTGCCCCGGCTCGCGCGCGCGGAACGGCGATCGCGGTGTACAACACGACGCAGACGCTGGGGCTATTTGTCGGCGGCGTGCTGGGCGGATGGCTCGCGCACGCGCACGGTCCCGCCGCGGTGTTCAGCGCCTGTGCTGGCCTGGCGGCGATCTGGCTGGTGGCGGCAGCGGGCATGCGTCCGCTCGCGTCCAGGCATGTCAACGGAATGGCGCAGTCCGACGTTTCCCGCTCTGGGGGAGCTTGAGCCCGCAGGCCAGGTGGCCGCGGGAGGACTTGCGAAGGGGAGGAATACATGGCTTCGGTGAACAAGGTGATTCTGGTCGGCAATCTGGGACGCGATCCCGAGACGCGCTATATGCCGGACGGTGCGGCGATCACGAACGTATCGGTGGCCACGTCGTACCAGTGGACCGACAAGGCAAGCGGCGAGAAGAAGGAGGAAACCGAGTGGCACCGGGTGGTCTTCAGGGGGCGGCTCGCGGAGATCGCCGGCGAGTACCTGAAGAAGGGCTCGCAGATCTACGTGGAAGGGCGGCTGCGCACCCGCAAGTGGCAGGATAAGGAGGGGCAGGACCGCTACACGACCGAGATCATGGGCGACACGATGCAGATGCTGGGCGCGCGCGGCGGCTCGGGCGAGCCGCGTGCCGAGCCGCGCGCCGAGGCGCCCGCGGCACCCGCGGCGCCCGGGGCGCCGAAGGGGGAAGCCAAGGCCGCGGCGAAGAAACCGGCGGGCAAGTTCGACGACATGGAAGACGACATTCCGTTCTAGGACCGAGGGCCGCCATGCCGATCTACGAGTACCGCTGCGCCGATTGCGGCTTCGAGGAGGAGTACCTGCGGAAGATCTCCGAGCCGCCGCTGACCGTTTGCCCGAAGTGCGGCAAGCCTTCGTTCCGCAAGAAGTTGACGGCGGCGGGCTTCCAGCTGAAGGGCAGCGGGTGGTACGCGACCGATTTCCGCGGCGGCAGCAAGCCCGAGGCGAAGACCGACGCAAAGACCGACGCGAAGACCGACGCGAAGCCGGAGGTCAAGGTGGAGTCCAAGACCGAGGCCAAGAGCGAATCCAAGCCTGCGCCGAACAAGCCTGACGCGCCTGCGAGCGGCGGGACGACCACGTCCTAGCCACCGTGAGAAAGTATTTCATCACCGGGCTTCTGATCTGGATCCCGCTCGTCATCACGATCTGGGTGCTCAAGATCGTGGTCGACACGCTCAGCCAGAGCATGGCACTCGTCCCGGAGGGCTGGCGTCCCGAGCATTGGCTGGGCGTACACGTGCCGGGCTTCGGCGTGG
The DNA here is from genome assembly GCA_963739205.1 of uncultured Pseudomonadota bacterium. GTDB lineage: Bacteria > Pseudomonadota > Gammaproteobacteria > Burkholderiales > SG8-39 > DAHVFK01. Next base: position 107,048 of record CAVTZJ010000006.1, read on the forward strand.
CGCTCACGCTGGTCATCGTGTTCCTCACCGGGGTGCTCGCCGCGAACTTCATCGGCGAGCGCCTGGTGCGCATCTGGAACGAGCTGTTGCATCGCATCCCTTTCGTTTCGTCGATCTACTCGAGCGTGAAGCAGGTTTCGGACACGCTGTTCTCCTCGTCCGGCCAGGCGTTCCGCAAGGCGCTGCTGGTGCAGTGGCCGCACCAGGGCATGTGGACCATCGCATTCCAGACCGGTATCCCCGGGGGCGACGTCGTCAATCACCTGCACGGAGAATTCGTCAGCGTGTACGTGCCGACCACGCCGAACCCGACCGGAGGCTATTTCGTCATGCTGCGGCGCGCCGATGTAATCGAGCTCGACATGAGCGTCGACGAGGCACTCAAGTACATCATCTCGATGGGGGTGGTCTCGCCGCCGGCGAGACCTGAGCGCGAGGGCGCCAGGGGCTGAGCGGGAGCGAGATCCAGGATATGCGAACGCACTATTGCGGCGATCTGAACGCCGAGCTCATCGATCGAACCGTCACGCTTTGCGGCTGGGCGCACCGACGGCGCGACCACGGCGGCGTGATCTTCATCGATCTGCGCGACCGCGAAGGCCTCGCGCAGGTCGTGTTCGACCCGGATCGCGCCGAGGCGTTCGCGATCGCCGACCGCTCGCGCAACGAATACGTGCTCAAGGTGAGTGGCAAGGTGCGCCGCCGTCCGCCGGGCACCGTGAACCCGAACCTGCGCTCGGGCGAGGTCGAGGTGCTCGCGCAAGAGATCGAAGTGCTCAACCCGTCGGCGACGCCGCCCTTCCAGCTTGACGACGAGAACCTGTCGGAGAACACGCGTCTCACCTACCGCGTCCTCGACCTGCGGCGCGAGCCGATGCAGAGAAACCTGCGCCTGCGCTACCGCGTCGCGATGACGGTGCGCCGCTACCTCGACGCGCGCGGCTTCATCGACATCGAAACGCCGATGCTGACGCGCTCGACGCCCGAGGGCGCGCGCGACTACCTGGTGCCCTCGCGCGTGCATCCGGGAGAGTTCTTTGCGCTGCCGCAGTCTCCGCAGCTGTTCAAGCAGCTTCTGATGGTCGCCGGCTTCGACCGCTACTACCAAATCGTGAGGTGCTTCCGCGACGAGGACCTGCGCGCCGACCGCCAGCCAGAGTTCACGCAGATCGATATCGAAACCTCGTTCCTGGACGAGCGCGCCATCCAGGACATCAACGAAGGGCTGGTGCGCACCGTGTTCAAGGAGGTGCTCGGCGTCGAGCTTCCCGCGCCGTTCCCGCGCATGACCTATGCCGATGCGATGTCACGCTACGGCTCGGACAAGCCGGACCTGCGCGTCGCGCTCGAGCTCACCGAGCTCACCGACCTGATGAAGACGGTCGAGTTCAAGGTGTTCCGCGGCGCCGCCGACATGCCCGGCGGAAGGGTCGCCGCGCTCAGGGTGCCGAAGGCGGACCTCACGCGCAAGGAGATCGACGACTACACGGCTTTCGTCGCCATCTACGGCGCCAAGGGCCTGGCCTACATCAAGGTCAACGATCGCGCGCGGTTGCCCGACGGTCTGCAGTCGCCGATCGTGAAGTTCCTGCCGCCCGAGGTGCTCGCGCGCGTTCTCGAGCGCACCGGCGCCGAGAACGGCGACCTCATCTTCTTCGGCGCGGACCGCGCCAAGGTGGTGAACGACGCGCTCGGCGCGCTGCGCGTCAAGCTCGGGCACGACAAGGGCTACGCCGCCGAGGGCTGGCGCCCGCTATGGGTCGTCGATTTCCCGATGTTCGAGTGGGACGAAGAGCAGAAGCGCTGGGCGGCAATGCACCATCCCTTCACCTCGCCCAAAGACGGACACGAGGACCTGCTCGCGAGCGATCCGGGCCGCGCGCTTTCCAAGGGCTACGACATGGTCCTGAACGGCTCCGAAATCGGCGGCGGCTCGGTGCGCATTCACCGCGCCGACGTTCAGGCGAAGGTGTTCCAGGCGCTCGGCATCTCGACCGAGGAGGCGCAGGCCAAGTTCGGTTTCCTGCTCGAGAATCTTCAGTTCGGTGCGCCGCCGCACGGCGGCATCGCCTTCGGCCTGGACCGCCTGGTTGCCATGATGGCGGGCGCCGAGTCGATCCGCGACGTGATTGCGTTTCCGAAGACGCAGCGCGCGCAGTGCCTGCTGACCAAGGCTCCGAGCCCGGTCGACGACAAGCAGCTGCGTGAGCTTGGCCTGCGGCTGCGGGAGCAGCCCAAGGCGTGATGCGGCTGCTGGCGGCGCTCGTTGCGCTTGTCGTCGCGACGGGCGCCGAGGCGTTCCGGCCGCCCGCGGAGATCGGTCTTGCCGAGCTGCCGCCGGAGGCGCGTTACACCGTGGCGCTGATCCGCAGCGGAGGTCCGTTTCCCTATGACCGCGACGGGTCCTTGTTTGGCAACCGCGAGGCGCGGCTGCCCGCGCAGGCGCGCGGCTACTATCGCGAGTACACGGTGCGCACGCCCGGCGCGCGCGACCGGGGCGCGCGGCGCATCGTCGCCGGCCGCGACGGCGAGCTCTATTACAGTGGCGATCACTACCGCAGCTTCAGGCGCATCCGAGAGTGACATGAGCAAGCTGCTGGCCCGCCTGCAGGATGCGTCACGCTCCGGCGTTTACCGTGCGCCGCGCCCGGACGACGTGCTCGACGCGCTGCGCGGCTCGGATTTCGACGTGGTGCGCGTCGACCTGTCGGGCGCCTCGGACAAGGCGGCGCTGCTCGCGCGGCTGGCCGAGGCGCTCGACTTCCCGCAATGGTTCGGCGGCAATTGGGACGCGCTGGAAGACTGCTTAGCCGATCTCGGCTGGCGCGCGCGCGCGCGTCACGTGCTGCTCATCGAGAGTTTCGAGGCACTGCGCGCCTTGCAGCCTGACGACTTTGGCGTGCTGCTCGACGTGCTGGCGAGCAGCGCGGACTACTGGCGGGAGCGCGAGCGGCCGTTCTTCGCAGTGCTGGTCGACCCGGTGCGCACGCTCGCGCTGCCCGACCTGTACCGTCCCCGCCCCCCGTGAACTGGAAGATCCCCGTCTCGGTGCTGGTCGTGATCCACACGCCGGCGCTCGAAGTACTGCTGCTGCAGCGCGCCGCGCGGCCGGAATTCTGGCAGTCGGTGACCGGATCGCTTGACCGTCCTGAGGAGCCCCTCGAGGACGCCGCGCAGCGCGAAGTGCGCGAGGAAACGGGCGTTGAAGCGCCGCACGAGCGCCTGCTGCGCTGGAACGTGATCAACACCTTCCGCATCTGGGAGCAATGGCGCCACCGGTTTCCTCCTGGCACGACGCACAACACCGAGCACGTATTCAGCCTGCAGGTACCCAGGCGCGTGCCGGTGCGCCTAGATGCGAGCGAGCACCTCGCGTTCCTCTGGCTGTCGTGGCAGGAGGCGGCGGACAAGTGCGCCTCGTGGTCCAACCGTGAGGCGATCGCCATGCTGCCTCAGCGCCCGCGGGGGCGCACGGCGTAAAATCCCCTTCGTATGCAGGGACGCCCCAAGGCAGCGCCGCCGGGCCCGCAGCGCGCGCGCCGCGCGAGGGCGGATGCGCCGGCCGCGCACGAACTGCGTGTCGCGACGCTGAACATCCACAAGGGCCTGTCGCAGTTCAACCGTCGCATGGTGATCCACGAGCTGCGCGAGGGCCTGCGCACGCTCGCGCCGGATCTCGTGTTCCTGCAGGAGGTGCTCGGCCTTAACGAGCGCCATGCGCTGCGCTTCGCGAGCTGGCCGCACACGCCGCAATACGAGTTCCTCGCCGAGGAGGGCTGGCAGCACGCCTACGGGCGCAACGCGGTCTACGATCACGGCCACCACGGGAACGCCATCCTTTCGCGCTTTCCGATCCTGTCGACCGCCAACGAGGACGTTTCCGACCACCGCTTCGAGCGGCGCGGACTGCTGCATTGCGTGGTCTCGGTGCCGGGCTGGCGCAAGAACGTGCACTGCGTATGCGTGCATCTGTCGCTGCACGAGCGCGGCCGGCGCAAGCAACTCGACGCCATCGCCGAGCGCCTGGAGGAGATCGCCGCGCGCAGCATGCCGATCATCGTCGCCGGCGACTTCAACGACTGGCGCCAGCGCGCCTCGTCGATCCTCGAGTCGCGCCTGGGCATGACAGAGGTGTCGACTGCGCACTCTGGCCGTGCGGCGCGCACCTTTCCGAGCCTGCTGCCGCTGCTGAAGCTCGACCGCATCTACGTGCGCGGCTTCGACATCGTGTCCTCGCAGGCGCATCGCGGCGCGCCATGGTCGCTGCTCTCCGACCATCTCGCCCTGAGCGCCGATCTGCGTCGCGTGCCCGCGCAGGCGGGGCAGCGGCGCTAGCGCGATGCAGCACGTCGGCGGCAACCGGCTGACCCTGCTGCGCAACGGAGTGGAGTATTTCCCCGCGCTCGTGCAGGCGATCGACGCGGCGCGCAACGAGCTGTTTCTCGAGGCCTACATCTTCGCCGACGATGAGACGGGCAGCCTGGTGGCCGACGCGCTCGCGCGCGCCGCGGCACGCGGCGTCGCCGTGCGCTTGCTGCTCGACGGCTTCGGCGCGCGCGACTTCGCGCCGCGCTTCCGTGCGGCGCTCCGGAGCGCGGGAGCAGAAGTGCTCGTATTCCGGCCCGAGCGCAGTCCCTGGCGGCTCCGCCGGGGGCGGCTGCGGCGCATGCACCGCAAGCTCGCCTGCATCGACGGACGTGTCGGCTTCGTCGGCGGAATCAACGTGATCGACGACTACGACGGAGCGGGGCAGACGCCGCCGCGCTACGACTACGCGGTGCGCATCGACGGGCCGCTCACCGCGCAGCTGCGCGCGGTTGCCGCCAGGCAGTGGGCGCAGGTTTCATGGGCGACGTCCCGTCGCCGCTGGCCCGGGCTGCGCAGGCGCGCGACCTTCGCTATTCTCCCGGACCCGGCGCCGATCGCCGGTGGGCAGCGCGCGGCGCTGGTGGTGCGCGACAGCCTGCGCCACCGGCGCGACATCGAGGATGGCTACCTCGCCTCGATCGCAGGCGCGCGCGAGGAAGTGTTCATCGCCTGCGCCTACTTCTTCCCGGGACGCAGGTTCCGGCGCGCGCTCGCGGAAGCGGCGGCGCGCGGGGTGAAGGTCGTGCTGCTGCTGCAGGGGCGCGTCGAGTACGCGTTGCTGCACTACGCTTCGCGTGCGCTGTACGGCACGCTGCTCGAGGCGGGCATCCAGATCCATGAGTACTACCTCAGCTTCCTGCACGCGAAGGTGGCGGTGTTCGACCGCCGGGTGGCGAGCGTCGGCTCCTCCAACATCGATCCGTTCAGCCTGATGCTGGCGCGCGAGGCGAATGTGTTCGTCGACGACGCGGGCTTCGCGCAGGAGCTGCGTGCGAGCCTGGCGGAAGCGCAGCAAAACGGCGCGCGCGCGCTACCGCCGCAGCAATGGAAGCGACAGCGACTCTGGCTGCGCGTACGGATCTGGGTTGCCTACGGCATCGCCCGACTGCTGATCAGCCTGGCGAGCTACGAGGGTTACCACTGAGCGCGCCGCGCGCATTCTAGACGGAGTTGGATTTTTGCGGCAACATCAGAGCCTTACAAGAAACCCGAGTGCAAACTAAACCAAAGGAGGCTTCCATGTTGCGCAGGTTGATCTTCGCGCTCGCTGCGGCGCTGGTCGCGCCGGCGGCGCTGGCGCAGGGAACGATCAAAATCGCCGTCGTCGGCCCGATGGCCTACGTGCAGGGCGAGAACCACTGGATGGGAGCCGAGCTGGCGCGTGACGACATCAACAATGCGGGCGGCATCTCGGTCGGCGGCAAGAAGATGAAAGTCGAGCTGATCCGCGCCGATTCGAACGAAATCCAGTCTGTGTCCGACGCCACCAACGCTATGGAGCGCGTCATCACCAGCGACAAGGCCGACTTCATCGTCGGCGGGTTCCGCTCCGAGGCGGTGCTCGCGATGCAGGAAGTCGCAATGGACTACAAGAAGCTGTTCCTGGGCTGCGGTGCGGCGGACGCGTTGCTCGGCCAGCACGTCGAGGCGAACTACGACCGCTACAAGTACTGGTTCCGCGTCACGCCGACCAAGGCGCCCGATCTGGCGCGCACGCTGTTCGCGGTGCTGGGCAGCATCGCCGGGCAGATCCGCACCGACCTGAAGAAGGACAAACCGAAGGTCGCGATCGTCGCCGAGAAGGTGCTCTGGACGCAGGGCATCGTCAAAGCCCTGCAGGCCAACCTGCCGAAGATGGGGATGGAGGTGGTCGGGCTGTGGCAGCCCTCGCCGACGGCTACCGACGTGAGCGCGGAGCTCTCGGCGATCGAGCGCAGCGGCGCCGATATCGTGTTCACCGCGGTGTCCGGGCCGGTCGGAATCGTGCTCGGACGGCAGATGGGAGAGCGCAAAATGAAAGCCATCGCCTTCGGCATCAACGTCGAGGCGCAAAAGGACGGCTTCTGGGAGGCGACTGCCGGCAAGGGCAACTACGTCTCGACGCTCGACACCTACGGCATGGTCGAAGTGACGCCGATGATGATCCCCTTTGTGAAGGAGTTCGAGGCGCGCTTCCACAAGGAGCCGACCTACACCGCGGCGACCTACGACGCGATCATGATCCTCAAGGACGCGATCGAGCAGGCGGGCACCACCAACGCCGATAAGCTGGTGCCGGTGCTGGAGGGCTTCAAGGACCACGTCGGCACATCCGGCACGCTCACCTGGGATAAGGCGCACGACCCGGTCTGGGCGGTCGGCAAGACCTCGGGCATCGCGGTGCAGTGGCAGAACGGCAAGAAGGTCCCGTTCTGGCCACAGCAGATCAAGGGGATGAAGCCCTTCCTGCTGCCCTGAGCACGCGCGTCGTTTCCGGCCGATGCTGCAGGACATCCTCGTCACCGGCCTGGTGAACGGCGGCGTGTACGCGCTGCTGGCGATCGGCTTTTCGCTGATCTTCGGCGTCGCGCGCATCGTCAACATCGCGCATACCGCGTTCTACATGCTCGCGGCGTACTGCTTCTACACGTTGCTCGTACGCCTGCACGTACCCGGCGCGCTCGCCGCGCTGGCTTCGGTGGTCGCGGTGACGGCGCTGTCGGTACTGTGCTACCGCCTGGTGATCGAGCCGGTACGCGAGCACGAATCCGCGGTCCTGATCGCGACCATCGCGCTGGCGCTCATCTTCCAGGAGCTGATGCTGTACTTCTACGGCGGCAACTTTCTCGGCATCCCCTCGGCGGTGGACGGCGTGCTGATGCTGTTCGGCGTGAGCATTCCGTACCAGCGGTTGCTGATCCTGGCGGTCGCGGCGGCGGCACTGGTCGCGACCTGGTACCTGCTGTACCGCACGCGCCTCGGCCTCGCTATCCGCGCCACGGCGAACGACCTGGAAGTCGCCAACTTGATGGGAATGAACGTGCATCGAGTGGCGATGACCACCGTGGCGATTTCCGTGGCGCTGGCAGCGATCGCAGGCGTGGTGGTCGCTCCGGTGTTCGTGGTGGATCCCTTCATGTGGCTCACGCCGCTCGTCACCATGCTGGCGATCGTAGTGCTTGGCGGGCTCGGCAGCTTGAAGGGCAGCCTCGTGGGCGCCCTGGTGATCGGCTACGTCGAGGCGATCACGGTGTTCGCGCTGCCGCAAGGCGCCTTTCTCAAGGGCGCCGTGGCGCTGTCGATCATGGTACTGGTGCTGCTGGCGAGGCCGGAAGGACTGTTCGGGGTGGCATTCGAGGAGGAGCGTTGAGCAATCCGCTGCTCTTCGCCGCGCGCTGGTCGTGGGTCAACCTGCGCAACGAAGTGCTGGTGCTCCCTTCGCGCGCGCTCGCGCTCGCCTGGGTCTTGCTAGTACTGCTCGTGCCGCTCGTTTACGGCGATCCCTACGTGCTGCGCATCCTCGCGATGACCTGCATCTTCGCGCTGTTCGCGGCCAGCTGGGACCTGCTCGCCGGCTATGCCGGGCAGATCAATTTCGGCCACGCGCTGTTCTTCGGCACCGGGGCCTATACCTCGGCGCTCGTCTCCCTGCGGCTCGGCGTGCCGCCGTGGCTGGGCGTGTGCGCCGGGGCGGCGGCCGCGGCGCTGGCGGGCTGCGCGGTCGGCTTCCTGTGCCTGCGGCTGCGCGGCTCGTACCTCTCGCTCGCCACGCTCGCCTTTCCGCTCATCGCCACCGGCGTGCTGTTCGCGTTTCCCGATTTCTCGGGAGGCGAGCTCGGCATTGGGGGCGTGCGCTCGCTCGCCCTGTCGCGTACGGCGAACTACTACATCATCGCCGTCGCGATGCTGCTGCTCGTTTTCGGCATGTGGAAGATCGCCGACTCGAAAATCGGCCTCGTGCTGCACGCGATCCGCGACGACGAGGTGGCGGTGCGCGCCTCGGGTATCAACACGACGCGCTACAAGCTCGCGGTGTTCGCCGTCTCGGCCTTCGCGGCCGGCGTCGCAGGGGCCTTGTACGCGCATTTCCTGCGCGTCGCCGGCCCCTCGACGCTCGAGGTGGCGCTGTCGTTCCAGGTGGTGATCTGGGGCATCTTCGGCGGGGTCGCGACGATCTACGGACCGGTGGCCGCGGTATTCATCCTCTACCCGCTCACCGAGTGGCTCGGCAGCTTCAGGGCGTTCGGCGAGCTGCGTCTGCTGATCTTCGCGGTGATCGTGCTGCTGGTGCTGCTTTTCATGCCGCGCGGGCTGACGCCCTGGGTGCGCGACAGGATCGAGACGCAATGCCCGCGCTGCAAGCAGCGGAACGCCTCATGGCGCGCGGCCTGCCGCCTGTGCGCGGCGCCGCTCGCGCCTACAGCCGCCGCGCGCGCTTGATCTCCAGATAGCGGTTGACGAGCGCGATCGGCAGGCGCTCGGGCTCCACGTCCAGGCACAACGCGCCGCCGCGCTCCATGCGCTTGAAGGCGAGCGCGCGCAAGCGCAGGTAGTCGGCCGCCGCGGCGTGCGTCAGCGCGCGGTCCAGGCTGTCGACGCGCGTGACCAGGGCGCGCGACAGGATCTCTTCGCGCAACGAGGCGAACAGCACCAGGTGGCGCGACTGCAGCAGCCTGAGCGCGGGCGCGAGCGTATCGTCGTCCTCGTCGCGCAGGTTGGACAGGATCACCACCAGCGCGCGCTTGCGCACGCGCTTCATGAGCTCGAGCGCCGCGCTGTGGTAGTCGGTCGTCAATGCGCTGGGTTCGATGTCGTAGACGCGGTTCAGGATCAGGTTGACCGTATGTGCCGACTTGCGCGGCGCGAGCCAGCGCAAAGGGCCGCTCATCGTCATGAGCCCCACGGCGTCGCCCTGACGCAGGCTTGCGTAGGCGAGCAGCAGGGCCGCGTTCAGCGCGTGGTCGAAATGCGCCAGGTCGCCGTCCTTGGCGCCCATGCGGCGGCCGCAATCGAGCAGCAGCATGACGGTCTGGTCGCGCTCCTCCTGGTACTCGCGCGATACGAGCTTCATCCTGCGCGCGGTCGCCTTCCAGTCGATCTGGCGCTGTACGTCGCCCTCGCGGTACTCGCGCAACTGGTGGAACTCGAGGCCCTCGCCGCGGCGCTGACGCTGCAGCACGCCGATGCGCGACAGGCGGTGGTCGGTCGCGAGCAGCGCGTAGCCGGCGATCGCGGCGAAGTTCGGGTAGACCCGTACCCGCCACCGCTCGCCCGCGCGCAGCGTGCGCTGCCAAAGGCCGAGCGGCGAGGCGACGCGCAGCTCGAGCTGGCCGAACGCGTGCTCGCCGCGAGACACCGGTCGCGCGACGTAGGCGAGCTCGGCGACCGCGCCCGCCGGCACTCTGACCCGCAGCGGCAGCCCGCGCGCGCGGAAGGCCGCCGGGTGATGGTCGTAGGCCACGATGTCGAGCGCACGCCGGCCGGAATTGGCGATCGCCAGTTCGATCTCGCGCTCGACTCCGAGCGAAAGCGAGCCGGGCGCGCGGCGGTTCGCCGCGGGCCGCGCGTCGCGCGACGCCGCGCCCAGATCGACTAGGGCGACCAAACCGAGCAGGGCGCCGGCGGCCGGCCAAAGGAGCGGGGCGGACCCGAGCGCGGCGGCCGCGATCCCGGCGCCCGCGAGCAAGCCGGCGAGGGCCAGCAGGCGCGACGAAGGGAGCACCATGCGCGCTAGATCCGGGGAGCTTCGACCTTGGCGAGCAGCGCCTTGAGCAGGGTGTCGCTGCTCTGGCCCTCGATTTCCAGCTCGGGCGCAGGCGTGACGCGGTGGCGCAGCGCCGCGGGAGCCATGTGCTTCACGTCGTCCGGAGTCACGAAGGCGTGCCCGGCGATGAGCGCCGCGGCGCGCGCCGCGCGCACCAGGGCGATGCCGCCGCGCGGCCCGGCGCCGGCTGCCGCGCCGCTCCATGAGCGCGTGGCGCGCACGATGCGCACGGCATAGTCGAGCACGCGCTCATCGACAGGCAGTGCGGCGGTCACCTGCTGCAGCTTGATCACGGTAGCCGGTTCGAGCAGCGCCTGCACCGCATCAACGTTCAGGCGCTCGCCGACGCGGCCGGTGGCGATCTTGCGCACCATCTCGAGCTCCTCCGCCGCCGGCGGATAGTCGATGCGGATCTTGAGCAGGAAGCGATCCAGCTGCGCCTCGGGCAGCGCGTAGGTGCCCTCCTGCTCGATCGGGTTCTGGGTCGCGAGCACCATGAATGGCGGCTCGAGCGGGTGCGCCACCCCCTCGATCGTCACTTGCTGCTCCTGCATCACCTCGAGCAGCGCCGCTTGCGTCTTGGCCGGCGCGCGGTTGATTTCGTCGGCGAGCAGCAGGTTGGTGAAGACGGGCCCGCGTCGCGTGGTGAAAGCATGCGTCGCCGGGTCGTACAGGGTGTGGCCGGTGACATCCGCGGGCATCAAATCGGGCGTGAACTGGATGCGCGCGAACTTGCCCCCGAATGTGCGCGCGAGCGACTGCACGAGCAGCGTCTTGCCCAGCCCGGGCACGCCTTCGATCAGCACGTGGCCGGCGGCCAGCAGACCCGCCAGCACGTGGTCGACGACCTCGCGCTGGCCGACCACTGCCCGGGCGATCTGCTCGCGGATGGCCGCGACGATCTGCGCGGCGCGCTCGAAATTCGCCTGTTGCGGCGTAGCGCTCATTTCTCCCCCCTCGTGTTCCGGTCGCCCGGGCGGTGCGCCAGGCGCTCATGGACCGACTGCATCAGCGCAATGCGCCGCGTGAAAGCGAGCGCGTCGCGCGGCGGCTCGGCGCTCAAGGCGCCCGCCACGGCATCCGCGGGCAAGCCGTAGAGTTCCGCGAGTCGCGCGGCGCGGGCTGCGGCGCCGAGCGCTGCAGCCTCGGGATGCGCGCGCGCGATGCGCGCGAGGCAAGCCTCGCGCGCCGCGTCGACCAGCCGCGCGCGATCGCCGTGCTGCCAGTGGAAACGCCCCGTGGCACGCAGGTGGTCGAGCAGGCGCCTGCGCCCGGATGCCGGGTCGGGGGCGAGCGGCCCGAAGCGCGGCACGATGCGCCACAGCCACAACGCGAGGAGCACGGCCGCGCCCGCGAGCGCCTGCCAGGCGTTGACCCGCAACCACTCGAGCAGCGAGGGCGCCTCGAGCGGGCCGAGCACCAGGATCTCGTGCGCCGCGCCGCGCCCGGCGAGCGCCCAGGCGAGCTCGGCGTGGTCGAGCTCGCCGATCAGCGCATTACGCATGAAGTCCAGCGAAGTCGCGACGAGCACGCTGCCGGCGCCGTGCCTGAGGGCAGCGAGGCAGGTACCCGCGTCGCTGTCGATGCTCCAGAGCACGTCGGCATCGGGCGGCGCGAGGCTGAAGGCGCCGAGCCCGAGCGCGTGCAGCGGCTTGTCGTATCCGGCGAGCGGCACGAGGGTGACGCGCGCGCCTCGTCTTTGCGTGCGCTGTACGCGCAGGCGCTCGAGCAGCGCGTCAGGCAGTGGCGGCCGCTCGGCTTCGACGATCAGACGCCCGCCGGACCGTACCCATGCGAGCAGCGCGTCGAGCTCGCGCGGCCCGAGCGCTCCATGCGGCGCGGCGACGAGCAGCACGGCACCGTGCGGCAATCTCTGCAGCACGGAGAGTGCGTGCAGATCGCGCGCGCGCGCGCCCAGCCGCGCATACATGCGCTCGGCGGCGAGGAAGGGATTGCGCCGCGCCTCCCCGTGAAAGCCGACGTGGATGGTCTCGGTCACGCGCTCGAAGTTGGCGAAGAACCACGCCGTGCCGAGGGCCGCAGCGAGGCCGGCGACCAGCCAGCCGAGGACGGGGCGCTTCATCCGGCGGCCCCTTCGCCGGGAGCGAAATGCAGGTTCCAGTCGCGGCACAGCGACTGGGTTCGGGCGACATCCGGCGCCCGGGCGGCGTAGGCGGTGCTCCCCCAGGCCTGCACCAGCGCGTCGAAGTAGGCGAGCGTGGGCGCGGGGAGTGCGCCGCTCGCGCGCGCGACGCATTCGCCCTCGGTTTCGGCCTCGCCGATCTCCAGCCGGTAGCGGCGCGCGAGCGCGGCAAGTGCGCCGCGATAGAGCAGCGACAGAGCCTCGCGCGGCTGCCCGGCCGCGAGCAGCGCGCCCGCGGCCCCGGCGATGTCCGAAGGCAAGGACTCGTGCGCGGCGGCGCGGAATGCCGGCGCGCGCGCTGCCGGCGGCGCTGCTTGCGGCGGCGCCGGGGTCGGCAGCAGGCGCGCGGCGTAAGCCACCAGCACCACCAGCAGCACCGCGAGCGCCAGCCAACCGGCGAGCTGCACCGCTTTCGCCAGCAGCCGGCCGAGTGCCGTAGAAAAGTCTTCGCCGGGCGCGGGGCGGTCCGCCGGCGGCGGAGTCTGCGCGGAGCCCCGATAGCGCCAGGTCGTGATTTCGCGCTGGGTGCCGAATTCCGGCGTCGCAAGGACCTTGGCGATCTCCTGCTTGGGCGATCCGGGAGCGGCGAGCGCGGCGCTCCCGCCGGGCGCGCAAGACAGCGCCAATCCGAGCGCGATAGCGCCGAGCGCGGCCGCGGCGGCCGAGAGGCGCTCGCTCAGCCTGCGCAAGCCGAGCTCGACGTCCCAGGCCTCGAGCGACATGCGGCGGTTGAGGTAGAGCGAAAAGCCGGCCGCCACGTACAGAGGCTCGATCGCGCTCACTGCGGCCGCGTACGCGAGCGTGTCGTGCCAGGTCCACGCCGGAGCCCCACCTGCGCCGCGCAGCGACGCGAGCAGGTCGAAGCCGCTGGAGACCTCGGCAGGCTTGAGAAGATCGAGCAGCAACCCGCCGGAAAGAAACACCAGCCCCTCGACGTTCAGGCATATCAGCGTGAGCCATACGGCATAGCTGCGCGTGCGGCGCTGCAGTGTCGTCCTGCGCACGCGTGCTTCGTGCCCTGTCTGGCGCTCGAGTTGCCACACCGGCAGCAGGAACGAGCGCGCCAGATCGAAGCGGTGCAGCGTGAGCGCGCCGAGCAGCTCCGGAGACAGGATCTCGCGCCAGGCGGCCAGCGTGGCAGCCACGCTGGGGACGGTCCCGAACACTGCGCGGCTGGTGACGTGCAGCACGAAGCGGTCGAGCAGCGGCTTGAGCCACCACAGTGCGAGCGCCGCGAGCCACGGCGAGGCGCGGAAGGCGAGCGACAGGGCGAGCACGGTCGGCACGCAAACAGCGAACCAGGGCCCCCAGATCGGCAGGCTCCAGCGGCGCGCCATCGCGAAGCCGAGATCCATCGCCTCCCAGGGATTGCGCGGGCGCAGCTGCACCGCGACGTCTTCAGCGCGCATAGCGACCCCCGAGCACTCCGAAGTAGGCGAGCAGCGCGCTCCAGAGCACCGCACCGACGGCGTACTTGACGTGCGCAGGTACGATACCGAGCGGCGACCAGAAGGCCTCGACGAACGCGGCGAACGTGAACAGCGCCGCTGCGCCGTACACCAACTGGACCGCGCGCCGCGCGGCGGCGACCAGCGCCGCGCGGCGCGTGACCCGACCGGGCGCGATGAGCGCGGCGCCGAGCCTGAGCCCTGCAGCGCCCGAGAGTACGATCGCGGTGAGTTCGGGGGCGCTGTGCCCGGCGACGAACGACCAGAACGGCACGCCGAAGCCGATCTGCGTCAGGTAGCCGGCCGCGGCGCCGATCTGCAGGCCGTTCAGCATCAGGTAGACGATGGTGCCCAGGCCGAGCAGCATGCCGCCGGCGAAAGTCTGGAAGCCGATCTTGACGTTGTTCCAGATGTAGAACGCGAACATGAGGACGTTGGAATCCGCCGCGCGCACCCCCGGATGCGGATTGGCGGGGTCGTACATGCGCTGCAGGTCCGCGAGCTCGCGCGGGGAGAGAAGGTAGGCGACGAAGTCCGGGTAGCGCTGCAGCGCGAGCGCGACCAGCGCGAGCGGGCCGAAGAACAGCAGCGCCGCCGTCAGCACGGTTGCCCGCTCCTCCCGCACCATGCGCGGCAGCTGGCGCAGGAAGAACTCCGCCAGCCGGTTGCGGCGCATGCCTTCCGCACCGTACAGGATGCGGTGTCCCCGCAACGCGAGCGCATTCAGGCGGTCGACCAGGTCCGGGCCGTAAGCACGGTCGCGCGCGAGCGCCAAGTGCTGGCATACGCGCCGGTAAAGGCGCGGGAAGTCCCCTTCCTGTCGCGGTGCGCGCCGGTCGTCCTCGAGCAGGCGTTCGAAGGCGCTCCACTCGGAGGCGTGCAGGGTCTCGAAGGAGACCTGCTTCATTGCCGTCCGACGAGGTGGTTGGCGATGCCGATCAGGCGCTCCGTCGCGGCGGCGCCGCGCGCCGCGCCGACGAGTGGCTCTGCGATCTCCGCGAGCTCGGCCGCGCGCTCCGTCGTGAGCGTTGCCGAGCGCTCGGCGAAGTCGAGTATCGCGCGCTGCTCTGCGAGAGAAAGTGCGCGGGCGGGAGCGAGCGCCGCGGCCGGCGGCACGTTATGCGAGCCGCCGAGCGCGGGCCGGAATACCACCAGCGTGCCCGCCGCGAAGTCGCCCAGGCGCTTGAAGTCCCGGCTGGCGCACATCGCGACGAAACCGAAGAGATACAGCAGCGGTAGGAAATCGACCGCCCGCAGCAGGTTGCGCGTGAGCGCCGCAGGCCAGCGCACTGGCGTGCCATCGTCGTGCACCACCATCAGCCCGAGCGCCTTCTTGCCCGGCGTGGCGCCGTTCCAGCGCGCCTCGCACCATGCGGGGAACAGCCATTCGAGAAAGAACGCGCTGAGCAGCGTAAGCGCCAGGCCAAACTTGCCGAGCAGGCCGGCGGCGATCCAGATTGCCAACAGGATGCCGAGGCGCAGCAGCAGGTCGATCAGCCAAGCCGACGCGCGCGCCAAGGGCCCGGCGGGGCGCAGCGCGATGTCGATGCCTTCCGGCGTCGGTACCTCGTGCGCGGTATCGAGTACCACCTCAGCGTGCGTAATAGATGTCGCGATACGAGGTGTAGACCGACGCGAACAACACCGGGATCATCACGAGCAATCCCAGGCCGACCGGAATTACGGCCAGCATGAAGAATATGAAGGTTACGACGCCGTACACGAGGAACGGCACGACGTTGCGCAGGCAGCCCCTGAAGCTCGCGGCGAGCGCCGTGCCGAGCGCAAGGTCGTTCAGGGCGATCAACGCCGGCGCGAACCAGACCGCCATGTAGATCGGCAGCGTGAGCGCCAGCACGATGAGCATGGCGAGCAGGCTTGTGGTGAAGCCGATCGAGCCCGCGTTTGCGCCCATACCGAGTAGGGCGCCGCCGATGCCGAGCATCACCCCGGTGACTAAGAGCACGACCGCGACCGCCGCCATGCTGGCCAGTCCCAGCAGTGCGAGCCGCGCGCCGTTCGCCGAGAAGCCGGCGAACAGGCTGCCGACCCCGATTTCGCCGCCTTCGTCCATCGCCCTGCAGCCCAGCATGATTCCACCGGTGAACACCGGAGTGAGCAGCTGCACGGCAAGCTTGCCTATACCCGGGATCGCGCTCACCGCGACGGAAATCGCCACGAACACGATTACGATCAGGATCCAGGCGATAGGCTGCTGGCGAAACAGCGAAAAGGCTTCAGTGATCCAGGTCCAGCCGTTGCCCGCGGGAACCGCGCGGCCATCGGCGATGAACTCGCCCTGGACGTCGGATCCGGCGTCCGCGACGTGCGCGCGCGGTGCGGCGTACGGATTGTCGGCCATCGTCGCCCCCTCCCCAGGATTTGGCGGACGACCGAGCGTAGCGGAGCACGGCTGGCGCCGCAAGGGAGGGTTTCTCGCTGCCGCGCGGCGCGACCGACTAGAGTCCGAGGTAGCCGGCCCGCAGCGTCTCGTCACCCATCAGCTGGGCTGCGCTACCCGCGGCGATCACGCGTCCCTGCGAAAGGACGTAGCTGCGCGCGGCCATCTTGAATACCTGTCCCACCTCCTGCTCTACCAGCAGCACCGCGACGCCGTCGGCGTGGATGCGCGCGATCGCCGCGAACAGCTCTTCCCGGATGCGTGGCGCGAGCCCGAGCGAGGGCTCGTCGATCGCCAGGAGCTTGGCCTCGAACATCAGCGCGCGCGCGGTGGCGAGCATCTGCTGCTCGCCGCCCGAGAGCGTTCCCGCGACCTGCTCCTTGCGCTCGGCGAGACGCGGGAAGAGCGCGAAGCAACGCTCGAGCTGCCGCGCGGTGGAGGCGGTGTCGCGCGACAGGTACGCGCCCGCAAGCAGGTTCTCGAGCACCGTGAGCTCGCGGAACGGCCGGCGGCGTTCGGGACAATGCACCAGTCCGCGCCGCCGAATCTCGTGCGCCGGGAGCTGGTCGATGCGCTCGCCTGCGAAGCGCACTTCGCCTTCGAGCGCGATCTCTCCTGCGGTACCCCGCTTCATGCGCTGCTCGAAGCGCACCAGGCCCGATATGGCGCGCAGCAGGGTGGACTTGCCCGCACCGTTCGGCCCGACGACGCCGACGAACTCGCGCTCGGCGCTCTGCAGCGAGACGCCGTTCAGGATCACCGCCTTGTCGTAGCGCACGGCGAGATCGCGCACCTCAAGCAGCGGCATGCCCGGATCCCAGGTAGGCTTCGATCACCTTCGGGTTCTTGACCACTTCAGCGGGCGTTCCGTCCGCGATGACCGCCCCGTAGTTGACGACGATCACGCGGTCTACGATCGCCATCAGTTCCTTGAGCTTGTGCTCGACCATGAGCACAGCCGGACCTTCCGAATGCAGCCGGCCGAAGCGCCCTCCCTTGTGCAGCCGCCGGATCGATTTCGCAAGCAGCTCCGACTCGGCGGGGCTCAGGCCTCCCAGCGGCTCGTCGAGCAGCAGCAAGTCGGGCTCGGTGGCGATTGCACGCGCGACCTCCAGGCGCTTGAGGTCCCCCTGCGACAGTGCCGAAGCCGGCTCGAGCGCCATGTCGGAGATACCGACGAACTCGAGCGCATCCATGGCCTTGGCTTCGACCTTCTTGACCCATTCGCCGCGGCTCCTCGCGCGCGGCGCCATGAGCGGCACCATGACGTTGGCGATGATCGGCAGGTGGCGAAACGGGCGGGTATTCTGGAAAGTTCCCGCGATGCCGCGGTTAACCACCTCCCAGGGACGCAGCGCGGTGATGTCCTCCCCGTTGAACTCGATACGGCCGGCATCGGGACGCAGGATCTTGGTGATCAGGCGCAGCAAGGTGGTCTTTCCCGCACCATTGGGTCCGATCAATCCAACGATCTGATCGCGCCGCAGCGCGAACCCGACGTCGTCCACCGCGGTCAGGCCGCCAAAGCGCTTGCTGAGGTGCTCCACCGAAAAAAACGAAGCGGCCATGCAAATAGTTACGCCGGTTTTATCAGCCGGTCCGATGTTAGCCGAAATGTCGCATTTTGCAGTCGGACCTGGCATACATTAGCGCTGCTTTCCCGCGCCAATGCAAGCCAAGAGAACGAAGCCCGCAGCGGACGAAGACGCGCTTCTGGACGAGGCGCATCGGGACTTCGTCGGCTGGCAGCAACCCAAGCAGCGCCTGCGCGAGGCGCTCGTCAAGAACGAGCTCCAGCTCTACGCGCAGCCGATCCTCGCCCTGGCGCAGAATCGCTTCGCCATGGCCGAGGTTCTGGTGCGGCTGCGCGAGGAGGAGGCCAAGTTGCTACCGCCCGGAGACTTTCTGCCGGCCTTCGAGCATTACCGCATGATGCCGGAGCTCGACCGCTGGGTCGTGAGCCGCATCGTGCAGCGCCTCGCGCGGCGGCCGCAGGGCGCGTTACGGCGCTTTAACATCAATGTCGCGAGCCAGACGCTGGGACGCACCGACGTGCCCGGCTTCGTGCTCGAGAATCTCCTGCACGCGAATGTGCGCCCTGACGCGCTGTGCTTCGAGATCGATGAGAGCGACGTGCTGGCACGCCCGGTCGCGGTCGCAGGCTTCGCTGCGGCGGTCCGCAGCCTCGGCTGCAAGATCGCAGTGGACGGATTCGGCTATCGCGCCACTTCCTTCGCACCTCTCAAGACCATGCGCGTGGATTACATCAAGGTCGACGGGTCGATCACGCGGAACATCTTGCGCAGCGAGCACGCGCTGAACAAGCTGCGGACCATCCTGCGCGTAGGCAAGGCGATCAACGCGGGCGTCGTCGCCGAGTTCGTCGAGGAAAAGGACGTGCTGCACAAGCTGCGCGAGCTCGGCGTCAACTACGCACAGGGCTTCGGTATCGCCCGGCCCACGCCGATCGACGAGCTGCCGACCGGTCGCTGACCGGGCGCCGCCTCAGTGCGCTGCGCTCTCGTCGCGCAGCTCGCGACGCGATACCTTGCCGACGTCGGTTTTGGGAAGCTCGCCGCGGAATTCCACCACCTGCGGAACCTTGAATTCCGCGAGCCGGCCGCGGCAGTAGGTCTTGATGTCCTCTTCGGTCAGCTTGCCGCGTGCGTCACCTTGCAGCACGACAATCGCCTTGATCAGCTGCCCCACCGCCGGGTCGGGGACGCCAATCACGCCGGCGGCCTTCACTTGCGGATGCGAATAGAGCACGTCCTCGACGTCCTTGGCGAAGATCGAGTAACCCTTGTACTTGATGAGATCCTTCGAGCGGTCATAGAAGTGAAAGTAGCCTTCCTCGTCCATGCGCACGATGTCGCCGGTGCGCAGCCAGCGCATGCCTTCGCGCTCGACGAACACCTGCGCCGTCTCCTCCGGGCGCTGCCAGTAGCCCGCCATCACGTTCGGCCCGCTCAGCACGAGTTCGCCCGTCTCGCCCCCCGGGACGAACTGCATCGTTTCCGGGTTCAGGACCGCGGCGAGCATGTTCGGCACCGGGCAGCCGAACGAACCGGTTTTCGGGCGGTGCAGGGGATTGACGTGGCTGGTAGCGCAGGTCTCGGACAGGCCGTAGCCCTCGATGATGCTCGAGCCCGTGCGTCGCACCCAGTCCTTCATGGTCGACTCGTGCAGCGTATCGGCGCCGGAGAGCACGAGCTTGAGCCGGCGCCAGTTCACCTTGTCGGTGTCCTTGTGGTCCTTGAGATATTCGAACAACGTCGGGACGCCGTAGAACACCGTCGCCTCGTAGCGTTCCATCGCCGCGAGAATCGCCTCGGTATCGGGATTCGTGAACAGCACGAGCAGGTTTCCCTGCGTAATACCGTTCAGCATGATCACGACCTGGCCGTAGATGTGGAAAAAGGGCAGGAACGCCATGATCACTTCCTTGCCCTGCTCGAATCCCGGGAAGGCGGCCTGCGCCCCGGTCTGCGCGGCGATCAGGTTGTAATGCGTCAGCATCACCCCCTTCGGGTGGCCGGTCGTGCCGCCGGTGTAGGGTAGAGCCGCGATGTCGCGGCGCGGGTCGATCTCGACGCGCGGCGGGCTCGCCGGATGCCGCGCGATCAGGTCCTGCAGCCAGTGGAGGTTCGGCGCGGAAGGGATGTCGGGCGATCCGAGGTTCACGTCGGAAAAGAGCCTGGCGAAAGGTCCCTTGCCGAACATGCGCTTCAGCTTCGGCAGGTACTCGCCTACGTTGGTGAGCACGACGAAGTCGAGCGGCGCGCCGCACTTCGCCACCTTGTCGTACAGAATATCCTGGCAGACGATCGCGCACGCGCCGCTGTTCTCGAGCTGGTAGCGCACCTCGTGGCTCGTGTAGACCGGGCTGATAGGCGTGACCGTGGCGCCGCATTTGAGCGCCGCAAAGTAGGCGATGATGAACTGCGGGCTGTTCAGCAGGTAGAGCGCGACCCGGTCTCCCTTGCGCACGCCGAGATCGGCCAGCGCGCAGGCGAATCGGTCGGTCGCCTCGCGCAGCTCACCGTAGCTGATATCGCGACCGTAGAACACGACCGCGCGGCGCTGAGGCGCGCGCGCGGTCGCTCTGTCGAACGTCTGCGGAACCGATTCCATCGGCACTTCGACGGTCGCCGGAACGCCCTGCTGATAATGGGCGAGCCACGGTCTTGCGAGATATTGCCCAAGCACGTCCATATGCTCCTCCCTGGTTCATTCTAGCCGCGATCCTGCCGCTAAAATCGCGGGCGTGGACCCGACGGTGATGCGCAGTGTCGCCAAATGGCCGGAGGTGCCGGCCGTATACGGCTGGCTCGCGCTCGATGCGCGCGGCAACTGGCTGTTGCGCAATCCGGCGAGCGAAGCTTTCGAGCGCATCGGCAACGCCGCGCTGCGCGAGTTCATCGCACGCAATTACGAGCGCGACTCGCGCGGCTGCTGGTATTTTCAGAACGGTCCGCAACGCGTGTATGTGCGGCTAGCCTACACGCCGCTGGTATATCGGCTGGAAGACGACGCGCTCGTCGACCACTGCGGACGACGCGCCGGAGCGCCGCAGGGCGCCTGGCTGGACGAGCGCGGGGGGATCCTGCTGCTCGGGCTCGCGGGGGTCGGAGTGCTCGAGGACCGGGATCTGGCCGAAGCGAGCGAGCGTCTGGTAGACGAATCCGGCGCACCGGCCGATCGCCTTGCGCGGGCGAGGTACTTCGAATGCGCCGGGGCCCGAACCCCGCTCGGCAGCATCGTCAGCGGCGAAGTACCGGCCCGCTTTGGCTTCACCCCCGAACCGCGGCCATGAGCGAGGCTAGCGGGTTCGGGCGGATCCTTGACGCTATGCAAAAAACCCCTTTATAATCCGGCCTCTTTTTTGCACCTGGGGCGACAGCGGATGTCTTCCGCGGTCGCCCGGTTCGTTTTTGGAAGCGGGAAAAGATGCCTACCGTCAATCAGTTAGTCCGCGGCGTACGCATTGCGCGACGCCCGAAATCAAAGGTCCCGGCGCTTGCCGGATCACCGCAGAAGCGCGGAGTGTGCACGCGCGTGTACACCACCACGCCGAAGAAGCCGAACTCGGCGCTGCGCAAGGTCGCAAAGGTGCGCCTTACCAACGGCTTCGAGGTGATCGGCTATATCGGCGGCGAAGGCCACAATTTGCAGGAGCACTCGGTCGTGCTGATTCGCGGCGGTCGGGTCAAGGACCTTCCCGGCGTGCGCTACCACATCGTGCGCGGGTCGCTCGACACCCAGGGTGTGAAAGACCGCAAGCAAAGCCGCTCCAAATACGGCGCCAAGCGCGCCAAGCCGGCGGCTTGATAAGGCGAGGAAGAGGAAAACATGCCCCGTCGCAGAGAAGTCCCCAAGCGCGAGATCCTGGCGGATCCGAAGTTCCATAACACCGACGTTGCCAAGTTCGTCAACGTCCTGATGACGCGCGGCAAGAAATCGGTCGCCGAGCGCATTCTGTACGGCGCCTTCGATGTGATCAAGTCGAAGGGCGGCAAGGATCCGGTGGAGGTGTTCACGCAGGCCGTACAGAACGTCAAGCCGCTGGTCGAGGTCAAGAGCCGCAGGGTCGGCGGGGCGAACTATCAGGTCCCGGTAGAGGTGCGCCCGGTACGCCGCGTCGCGCTCGCCATGCGCTGGATCCGCGAGGCGGCCCAGAAGCGCGGCGAGAAGTCGATGACCGTGCGTCTGGCTGGCGAGCTCCAGGAGGCGTCCGAGGGACGCGGCGGGGCGATGAAAAAGCGCGAGGAAGTGCACCGCATGGCGGAGGCCAACAAGGCCTTCTCGCACTATCGGTTCTGAGAGTTGGAATTGACGGTATCGGCCCCCATATAGGGGACCCGCAACGACATAGGATGGGCATTCACGTGGCACGCAAGACTCCAATCGAGCGCTATCGCAACATCGGTATCAGCGCGCACATCGATGCGGGCAAGACCACGACCACCGAGCGCATCCTTTTCTATACCGGCGTATCCCACAAGATGGGCGAGGTGCACGACGGTACGGCCACGATGGACTGGATGGAGCAGGAACAGGAGCGCGGCATCACCATCACCTCGGCTGCAACGACCTGCTTCTGGAAGGGCATGGACCTCACCTTCCCGGAGCACCGCATCAATATCATCGACACCCCGGGACACGTCGACTTCACGATTGAAGTGGAGCGTTCGCTGCGCGTGCTCGACGGGGCATGCATGGTGTACTGCGCGGTGGGCGGCGTGCAGCCGCAGTCGGAGACCGTGTGGCGGCAGGCGAACAAGTATCGCGTGCCGCGGCTCGCGTTCGTGAACAAGATGGACCGGGTCGGCGCCAACTTCTTCAAGGTCTACGACCAGATGAAGGCGCGCCTCAAGGGCAACCCGGTGCCCGTCCAGATTCCGATCGGGGCGGAGGACAAGTTCGAAGGCGTCGTCGACCTGGTCGCCATGCAGGCGATCTATTGGGACGAGGCGAGCCAGGGGATGAAGTTCGAGCGCAAGGAGATCCCTGCCGGGCTCCTCGGGCTGGCCAATGAGTGGCGCGAAAAAATGGTCGAGGCCGCTGCCGAGGCGAACGAAGAGCTCATGAACAAGTATCTCGAGTCGGGCGAGCTCTCGGTCGAGGAGGTCAAGAAGGGGCTGCGCATCCGCACGATCAACAATGAGATCGTGCCGATGCTGTGCGGCTCGGCGTTCAAGAACAAGGGCGTGCAGGCGATGCTCGATGCGGTCGTCGAGTATCTTCCGTCGCCTGTCGACATCCCGCCGGTGAAGGGGCAAAAGGAGAACGGCGAACCGGATGTGCGCAAAGCGGAGGACGCTGAACCGTTCGCCGGTCTTGCATTCAAGATCGCGACCGATCCGTACGTGGGTCAGCTCACGTTCATCCGCGTCTACTCGGGCGTGCTCAGCTCGGGCGACACCGTTTACACGTCGATACGCGGCAGGAAGGAGCGTGTCGGGCGTCTGCTCCAGATGCACGCCAACGAGCGCCAGGAAATCAAGGAAGTGCGCGCAGGCGATATCGCCGCCGCAGTGGGGATGAAGGAGGTCACCACCGGCGAGACGATTTGCGATGTCAACAAAGTGATCGTGCTCGAGAAGATGGAGTTTCCCGATCCCGTCATATCCCAGGCGGTGGAACCCAAGACCAAGGCCGACCAGGAAAAGATGGGCGTGGCACTCGGTCGCCTGGCACAGGAAGATCCGTCCTTCCGCGTGCATACGGACGAAGAATCGGGTCAGACCATCATTTCGGGAATGGGCGAGCTGCACCTGGAGATCCTGGTCGACCGCATGAAGCGCGAGTTCGGCGTCGAAGCGTCGGTCGGCAAGCCGCAGGTCGCCTACCGCGAGACTCTGAGAAAGCCGGTCGAGCAACAGGGCAAGTTCGTCAAGCAATCCGGCGGTCGTGGCCAGTACGGTGATGTGTGGCTGCGTCTCGAGCCTCAGCCCGCGGGCAAGGGCTTCGAGTTCGTCGATGCCATTAAGGGCGGCTCGGTCCCGCGCGAATTCATTCCCGCAGTGCAGAAGGGCGTGCACGAGGCCCTGCAGGACGGGGTGCTCGCCGGCTACCCGGTGGTCGATGTCAAGGCCACCCTGTTCGACGGCTCCTACCACGAGGTGGACTCGAATGAAAACGCCTTCAAGATGGCCGCGATCTTCGCGTTCAAGGACGGCATGCGCACGGCCTCGCCTGTGTTGCTCGAGCCGGTAATGGCGGTCGAAGTGGAGACGCCGGAAGAGAAGATGGGCGACGTCATGGGCGATTTGTCGGCCCGGCGCGGCATCATCCAAGGCATGGACGACCTGCCCGGGGGCAAGGCGATCAAGGCCGAGGTGCCGCTGGGAGAGATGTTCGGATACTCGACCTCGCTGCGCTCGCTGACACAGGGCCGCGCAACGTACACGATGGAGTTTAAACACTATGCCGAAGCGCCGAAAAGCGTCGCGGAGGCTGTTATCAGTAGCAAGAAGTAACCACAAGACCCGGGGAAGAGCGTCATGGCAAAAGGCAAATTTGAGCGGACCAAGCCGCACGTGAACGTAGGCACGATTGGGCATGTGGACCATGGCAAGACGACGTTGACGGCGGCGATGACGAGCATTTTGGCGAAGAAGTTTGGAGGCGAGGCCAGGAGCTACGATCAGATTGACTCGGCGCCGGAGGAAAAGGCGCGCGGGATCACGATCAACACGGCGCACGTGGAGTACGAGACGGCCAAGCGCCACTATGCGCACGTGGACTGTCCGGGGCACGCCGACTACGTGAAGAACATGATCACGGGAGCGGCGCAGATGGACGGGGCGATCCTGGTGGTGTCGGCCGCCGACGGTCCGATGCCGCAGACGCGCGAGCATATTCTGCTGGCGCGCCAGGTGGGGGTGCCGTACATCGTGGTGTTCATGAACAAGGCCGACATGGTCGACGACAAGGAGCTGCTGGAGCTCGTCGAAGTGGAGGTGCGAGAGCTTCTGAGCAAGTACGACTTTCCGGGGGATAAGACCCCGATCGTGATCGGCTCGGCGTTGAAGGCCTTGGAGGGCGACAAGGGCGAGATGGGCGAAGGGGCGATCATGAAGCTGGCCGATGCGCTCGATTCGTACATTCCGACCCCTGAGCGGGCGATCGACGGGGCGTTTCTGATGCCGGTGGAGGACGTGTTCTCGATCTCGGGTCGGGGCACGGTGGTCACGGGGCGCGTGGAGCGCGGGGTGGTCAAGGTGGGCGAGGAGATCGAGATCGTGGGCTTGAAGCCCACCACGAAGACGGTGTGCACGGGCGTGGAGATGTTCCGCAAGCTCCTGGATCAGGGGCAGGCGGGGGACAACATCGGGGTGTTGCTGCGCGGCACCAAGCGAGAAGAGGTCGAGCGCGGTCAGGTGCTGGCCAAGCCCGGCTCGATCACCCCGCACACGAAGTTCGAGTGCGAGGTGTACGTGCTGTCGAAGGAAGAGGGCGGGCGGCACACGCCGTTTTTCAACGGATACCGGCCGCAGTTTTATTTCCGCACCACGGACGTGACCGGCAGCGTGGAGCTGCCTGGGGGCACGGAGATGGTGATGCCGGGGGACAACATCAAGATGACGGTGACGCTGATTGCTCCGATCGCGATGGAGCAGGGCCTGCGCTTTGCCATCCGCGAGGGCGGCAAGACCGTGGGCGCCGGCGTCGTCGCCAAGGTCATCGAGTAAGGGAACATGCAGAGCCAACGCATTCGTATCCGCCTCAAGGCCTACGACTACCGATTGATCGATCAGTCGGCCCTGGAAATCGTCGACACGGCAAAGCGCACTGGCGCGGTCGTGCGCGGACCCGTGCCGCTGCCGACACGCAGACAGCGTTTTGATCTGCTGCGCTCGCCGCACGTGAACAAGACGTCGCGCGACCAGCTCGAGATCCGTACGCATCTGCGGCTGATGGACATTATCGATCCCACCGACAAGACGGTCGATGCGCTGATGAAGCTCGACCTGCCGGCCGGCGTGGACGTGGAAATCAAAGTGCAGTAGTAGGCAAGAGGATGTTTTTGCTCCGGCTGTCTTTTGCGCCGGAGCGCTGGGATCCCGGGAAACCGGGAACATGATTGATAGCAAAGCCGGCCAATTGCAGCCGGCGCCTCAAGAGAGGTCAACAAAATGACTATTGGACTCGTCGGCCGCAAGGTCGGCATGACGCGCATCTTCACCGACGACGGCGACACGCTGCCGGTGACGGTGCTCGACGTATCCGACAACCGGATCACCCAGATTAAGTCTGCGGACAAGGACGGCTACACGGCCGTTCAGGTTGCGTTCGGCAAGCGCCGCGCAAGCCGTGTCGTCAAGCCGCTTGCCGGGCATCTCGCGAAGGCCGCGGTCGAAGCCGGACACACTCTCAGGGAGTTCCGCGCCAAGCCGGAGGATGTTGCCGAGCTGAAAGTGGGCGGCAAGATCAGCGTCGAGATCTTCAAGGTGGGGCAGAAGGTCGACGTTTCCGGCGTCACCCTCGGCAAGGGCTTCGCGGGCGTGATCAAGCGGCACAACTTTGCCTCGAACCGCGCCTCGCACGGTAACTCCGTCTCGCACAATCGACCCGGCTCGACGGGGCAGAACCAGGACCCCGGACGCGTGTTTCCCGGAAAGCGCATGGCAGGACATCTGGGCAACGTGCGGCGCACGGTGCAGAACCTTGTGGTCGTTCGCGTAGACCCGCAGCGCCAGCTCCTGCTCGTGAGGGGTGCGGTTCCTGGCTCAAGCGGCCGCGACGTCATCGTGCGTCCGGCGGTCAAGGGCTAAGGGGGCGCCATGGAACTCAAGATGGTGGCCGAGAAAGGTACCGCGGGCACGTTCAATGCGCCCGATACGCTGTTCGGGCGCGACTACAACGAAGCACTGGTGCACCAAATCGTAGTTGCTTACCAGGCGAATGCGCGCCTGGGTACGCGCAAGCAGAAAGAGCGCAGCGAGATCGCCAAGTCGACGCGCAAGCCCTGGCGACAGAAGGGTACGGGGCGGGCGCGCGCTGGTATGGCGTCTAGCCCGCTGTGGCGAGGTGGCGGAAAGATCTTCGCCGCAAGCCCGGACGAGAACTTTTCGCACAAGGTGAACCGCAAGATGTACCGCGCAGGCATGGCCTCCATCCTGTCGCAGCTCGCACGCGAGGATCGCATCCGCGTAGTCGAAGACTTTAAGGTCGATGCGCCGAAGACCAAGCTGCTGGCGCAGAAGCTCAAGTCAATGGGCTTCGATGACCTGCTGCTGATCACCGACGAAGTCGACCAGAACCTGCGCCTTTCGTCGCGCAATCTGCCGAACGTGATGGTGGTCGCGGCGCAGCATGCCGATCCCGTGGCGCTGGTACGCTTCCCCAACGTGCTGCTGACCAAGAAAGCGGTTCAGAAGCTCGAGGAGATACTCAAATGACGGCCGCGAAGAAGTACGACAGCAATCGGCTGATGAAAGTCGTGCTCGCGCCGGTGGTGTCGGAGAAGAGCACCATGCTTGCCGATCGCAATCGGCAGTACGTGTTTCGCGTGATGGACGACGCGACCAAACCGGAGATCAAGGCGGCAGTCGAGTTGCTGTTCAAGACGAAAGTCGAGGCGGTGACCGTATCCAATGTGAAGGGCAAGGAGAAGCGCTTCGGCCGCTTCAGCGGCCGCCGGCGCAGCTGGAAGAAGGCCTTCGTCTGCCTGGCGCCCGGGCAGGAAATCAATTTCGGCGCGACGGAGTAATACGATGCCATTGGTCAAAGTCAAACCGACGTCTCCCGGCCGACGCGCGCTCGTCAAGGTGGTCAATCCGGAGCTGCACAAGGGTGCACCCTATGCGCCGCTGCTCGAAAGGCAGTCGAAGGGCAACGGCCGCAACAATCAGGGCCGCATCACCATGCGGCACAAGGGTGGCGGCCACAAGCAGCATTACCGCATCGTGGACTTCCGCCGCGACAAGGACGGAATCGTTGCCAAGGTCGAGCGCCTCGAGTACGACCCGAACCGCAGCGCGAGCCTCGCGCTCCTGCTCTATGCGGACGGCGAGCGCCGTTACGTCATCGCACCCAAGGGCCTGACGCCGGGCGCGCAGCTGGTGTCCGGCGCGCAGGCGCCGATCAAGGCGGGCAACGCGCTGCCGCTGAGGAACATTCCCGTCGGCACGACGGTACACTGCATCGAGATGCTGCCCGGCAAGGGCGCGCAGATCGCGCGCTCGGCCGGCGCGAGCGCGCAGTTGCTCGCGCGCGAGGGCTCTTATGCCCAGCTACGTCTGCGCTCCGGGGAAATCCGCAAGGTGCATGTCGACTGCCGCGCGACCATCGGCGAGGTCGGTAACGAGGAACACAACCTCGAGTCGATTGGCAAGGCGGGGCGCAAGCGGTGGCGCGGCGTTCGGCCGACCGTGCGTGGCGTCGCGATGAACCCGATCGATCACCCGCACGGCGGCGGAGAGGGCCGCACCGCGGCGGCGCAACCCCCGGTTTCGCCGTGGGGCGTGCAAACCAAGGGCTACAAGACTCGGCGCAACAAGCGGACGCAGGTCATGATCGTCCGCGACCGGCGTCGGGCATAACGCAGCGCGAGGTAAAAGATGGCGCGTTCAATCAAGAAGGGTCCGTTCGTGGACCTGCATCTCATGAAGAAAGTCGACGCGGTGCGTGGCACGAACGACAAGCGTCCGATCAAGACGTGGTCCCGCCGCTCGACGATCGTGCCCGATTTCGTCGGTCTGACGATCGCGGTGCACAACGGAAAGCAGCACATCCCGGTGTATATCACCGAGAACATGGTCGGGCACAAGCTCGGCGAGTTCGCGCTCACGCGTCAGTTCAAGGGGCATTCCGCGGATCGCAAGACCAGCGGAACGCCGACGGGCGCTGCGCCCGCGCCAGCGCCCGCCGCCGCGCCTGCGAAGAAGTAGGAGTCGATATGGAAACACGTGCGATTCTTCGAGGTGCGCGCCTCTCCGCGCAGAAGGGGCGGCTGGTCGCCGACCTCATCCGCGGCAAGCCCGTTGACAAGGCGCTGAGCATTCTTGCCTTCACGCCGAACAAGGGAGCGGCGATCGTCAAGAAGGTGCTGGAATCTGCGATTGCCAACGCCGAGCACAACGACGGCGCGGACATCGACGAGCTCAAGGTGAAGCTCATCTACGTGGAGCGCGGGACATTCCTCAAGCGCTTCCATGCCCGCGCGAAGGGTCGCGGCAACAGGGTGCTAAAGCACACCTGTCACATCTACATCACGGTCGGAGACTGAAAGAGGCGCTATGGGACAGAAGATCAATCCGATCGGCTTCCGGCTCGCGGTCAACAAGAACTGGAGCTCGCGCTGGTACGCGAATGGGCGCGCGTTCGCGGGAATGCTGGCTGACGACATCAAGGTACGCGAGTTTCTAAAGCGCAAGCTCGCGCATGCCTCGGTTGGGCGCGTGGTGATCGAGCGTCCGGCCAAGGACGCGCGCATCACGATCTATTCCGCGCGCCCCGGCGTAGTCATCGGCAAGAAGGGCGAGGAAATCGAGGCGCTGAAGGGCGAGCTGCGGCGCCTGATGGGCGTGCAGCAGGTGCACGTGAACATCGAGGAGATCCGCAAGCCCGAAATCGACGCGCAGCTCATCGCCGACTCGATTGCGCAGCAGCTGGAAAAGCGGATCATGTTCCGCCGCGCCATGAAGCGCGCGATGCAGAATGCGATGCGCCTCGGTGCGCAGGGCATCAAGATCATGAGCGCGGGGCGACTGAACGGCATCGAGATCGCGCGTACCGAGTGGTATCGGGAAGGACGCGTTCCGCTGCACACTCTGCGTGCCGACATCGACTACGGATTCGGCGAGGCGAAGACGAGTTACGGCGTGATCGGCATAAAGGTTTGGGTCTACAAGGGCGAAGTGATGCCGAAGACCGAGGCGCAGGCCGCGCTGCCCGGCGCCGCGCCGGCTGCGGCGCCCGAGGAGCCAGCTGTTGCGCGCAAGGCCAAGAAGCCCGCGCCGCGACCTGGCGCACGCAGGACCGAGGCGAGAGACAAGCCCGAGGGCGAGGCCGCCAAGAAGCCGGCGCGTGCCCGTAGCCCCAAGAAGGACGAGGATGCTGCGGCTGGCGCAGCCAAGCCGAAAACCACGGTCAAGCGTGCGCGTAAGCCGGTTTCCCCGGAAGGCGAAGCGACCGGCGGCGAGGACACGAAGGAATAGGCAAGAGGTAACAAGCGATGCTTCAACCAGCACGTACCAAGTACCGCAAGCAGCAAAAGGGCCGCAACAAGGGCGTGGCCACGCGCGGCACGAAGGTTTCCTTCGGCGAGTTCGGCCTGAAAGCGATCAATCGCGGTCGAATCACGGCGCGTCAGATCGAGGCCGGGCGGCGCGCGATGTCGCGGCACATCAAGCGCGGCGGGCGGATCTGGATTCGCATCTTCCCCGACAAGCCGGTGTCGCAAAAACCCGCCGAGGTGCGCATGGGCAACGGCAAGGGCAACCCGGAGTTCTTCGTCGCCGAGATCCAGCCGGGCAAGGTTCTCTTCGAGATGGACGGGGTCACTGAGGCGCTGGCGCGCGAGGCCTTCGCGCTCGCGGCGGCCAAGCTGCCGTTCAAGACCGCGTTCGTACACCGTATGCTGGGGTGAACCATGAAAGCAAGGGAACTACGCGAAAAGAGCGGCGATGAGCTGCAAAAGGAGTTGGCTGAGCTGCTCAAGGCCCAGTTCGGGCTGCGCATGCAGCTGGCCACACAACAGACGAGCAATACTAGCCAGGTGAAGAAGATGCGCCGCGACATCGCGCGCGTGCGAACCGTGCTGAACGAGAAGGCCGCCAAATGACCGAACAGACCGCCGTAAGCACTCCTGCCAAGAACAGGCGCACCCTCGTCGGGCGCGTGGTGAGCGACAAGATGCAGAAGACAGTGACGGTGCTGGTCGAACGCAGGGTCAAGCATCCGTTCGTGGGCAAGACGCTCACCCGTTCGAAGAAGTATCACGCGCACGTCGACTCGGGCGATATCAAGCTGGGGGACCTGGTGGAGATCGCCGAGTGCCGGCCGCTTTCGAGGACCAAGTCCTGGACGGTCACGCGGCTGCTTGAGAAGGCCAAGGTCGTCTAGGCGTCTTTGTCTTGCCGACAGACGTCGCTTTGGTTTAAAATTTCGCACTTTTCCGCCCCTTGCCGGCTTCCGGCGGGGCGTTGACCCGGACGGGATCCAATACTGGCTGCGCCGGCGCATATGCGGCGATGCAGAGGAAGTTGGATGGAGATTAGGCAATGATTCAGATGCAGTCCATTTTGGACGTCGCCGACAATACCGGCGCGCGTTCGGTTATGTGCATCAAGGTGCTCGGTGGATCGAAGCGCCGCTATGCAAGCATTGGCGATGTGATCAAGGTCAGCGTCAAGGACGCGGCGCCGCGCGGACGTGTGAAGAAGGGCGAGATTTACCACGCGGTCGTGGTGCGCACCGCCAAGGGCGTGCGCCGTGCGGATGGATCGCTCATTCGATTCGACTCCAACGCCGCGGTACTGCTCACTGCCAAATTCGAGCCCATCGGCACGCGCATTTTCGGGCCCGTGACGCGCGAGCTGCGCACCGAGCGGTTCATGAAGATCGTATCGCTCGCGCCCGAAGTGCTGTAGCGAAGCGTCCAAGGAGATCGCACGATGCTTAGGATCAAGAAGGGCGACGAGGTCATCGTCATCGCCGGCCGCGACAAGGGCAAGCGCGGGACGGTACTGCGCCGGGTCGATGACGAGCATGTCGTCGTCGAGGGAATTAATCGCGTCAAGAAGCACGAGCGGCCGAACCCAATGAAGGGCGTGACCGGCGGCATCGTCGACAAGGACATGCCGATACACGTTTCCAATGTCGCGCTGTTCAATCCGGCGACCAAGAAGGCCGATCGCGTGGGATTCAAGGATCTCGGCAACGGACGCAAGGTGCGCGTATTCAAGTCGAACGGCGAACAGGTCGACGCCTGAGGAATCGGATATGGCGAAAGCGACAACCGCACAGAACCAGAAGAGCACCGCGCCGGTACCGCCTGCGCGCATGTACAGCCACTACCGCGAAACGATTGTGCCGGAGCTCACCAAGAAGTTCGGCTATAAGTCGGTCATGCAGGTGCCGCGCATAGAGAAGATCACTGTCAATATGGGCGTGGGCGAGGCTACGGGGGACAAGAAGATCCTCGACAACGCCGTCGCAGACATGACGAAGATCGCCGGTCAGAAGCCGGTGATCACCAAGGCGCGCAAGTCGATCGCAACCTTCAAGGTGCGGGCGGGCTATCCGGTCGGCTGCATGGTCACGCTGCGCGGCGCGCGGATGTACGAATTCCTGGATCGACTGGTCAATATCGCCATTCCTCGCATCCGGGATTTCCGCGGCATTTCGAGCCGCGCGTTCGACGGTCGCGGCAACTACAGCCTCGGCGTCAAGGAGCAGATCATTTTCCCCGAGATCGACTACGACAAGGTCGATGCACTGCGGGGTCTTGACATCAACATCACCACCACTGCGAAGTCCGACGAGGAGGCGCGCGCGTTGCTCACCGCGTTCCGCTTTCCGTTCAGGACCTGAGGTTCGACTTATGGCCAAGCTCGCTCTCAAGAATCGGGAACAGAAGCGTCGCAAGACGGTCGCGAAATTCAAGGCGAAGCGCAAGGCGCTGCTCGACGTGTTGCACAGCGCATCTACTTCGGACGAGGACAAGGAGACGGCGCGCGGGGCGCTGCAGAAGCTGCCGCGCGATGCCTCGCCTACCCGTCTGCGCAACCGTTGCGCGCTGACCGGGCGTCCGCGCGGCGTGTATCGGAAATTCGGGCTGGCGCGCAACAAGCTGCGCGAACTCGCGATGCGCGGCGAGGTGCCGGGCGTGATCAAGGCCAGCTGGTAAGGAGTCACAGAATGAGCATGAGCGACCCCATCGCGGATATGTTGACGCGCATTCGCAACGCCCAAATGATCGGGCATAACGAAGTCGTCATGCCGTCATCGAAGCTCAAGGTCTCCATTGCGCAAGTGTTGAAAGACGAGGGCTACGTCGACGACTTCGCCCTGCGCGAGCGAGACGGCAAGGCAGAGCTTGCGATCGGCCTCAAATACTATGCCGGCCGGCCTGTTATCGAGCGCCTGGAGCGCATTTCGAAGCCCGGCCTGCGCGTCTACAAGGGGCGCAATGATATCCCGCGCGTGATGAACGGCCTCGGAATTGCGATCCTGTCGACGTCGCGGGGTGTGATGACGGACCGCAAGGCGCGCGATTCGGGCGTCGGCGGCGAAGTTCTCTGCATCGTTGCCTGAGGAACGGACGATGTCACGCATCGCAAAATATCCTATTCCGGTGCCCAAGGGCGTGGAAGTGAATCTGGCCGCGGGCCAGATCGCCGTAAAGGGCCCGCTCGGAACGATTTCGCAATCGCTCAATCCACACGTGTCGGTCGAAAGGAGCGGCGATCAGATCGTATGCAAGGCGCTCGGCAATTCGCGTCACGCCGATGCCATGTCGGGCACTATGCGCGCGCTGGTTGCCAACATGGTCGCCGGCGTCAGCAAGGGATTCGAGAAGCGGCTGGCCTTGGTCGGTGTCGGCTATCGCGCACAGGCACAGGGCGACAAGCTGAGCCTGACGCTCGGCTTTTCGCACCCGGTCGTGCATCAGATGCCCAAAGGCGTGAAGGTTGCGACGCCGACCCAGACCGAGATCGTGATCTCGGGGGTCGACAAGCAGAAGGTGGGCCAGGTTGCGGCGGAGGTGCGCGCGTACCGCTCGCCTGAGCCTTACAAAGGCAAGGGCGTGCGCTACGCCGACGAGATCGTCATTTTGAAAGAGACGAAGAAGAAGTAACGGGACACGACATGTTCGACAAAAAATCAGCGCGCTTGCGGCGCGCACGCCAGACGAGGCTGCGCATCCGTGCGCTAAGCGCGGTGCGTCTTACGGTGCATCGCACCAACTGCCACATCTACGCCCAACTTACATCCGCCGGCGGCGACAAGGTGCTGGCGGCCGCCTCGAGCGCCGAGAAGGAATTGCGCGCGAAACTGAAGAATGGCGGGAACATCAAGGCGGCCGAGATGGTCGGGCAGCGCATCGCCGAAATGGCCAAGCAGATCGGCATCGACGCGGTCGCGTTCGACCGGGCGGGCTACCGGTACCACGGGCGCGTCAAAGCGCTCGCCGACGCCGCCCGGGCCGGCGGGCTGAAGTTCTGACGCTTAGGAAACGCTCATGGCGAAAATTCAACCCAGGATGCAGACGTCGGACGATCGCACCGACGGACTGCGCGAGAAGATGGTGTCGGTCAATCGCGTCACCAAGGTGGTGAAGGGCGGGCGCGTGCTCGGCTTCGCGGCCCTAACGGTGGTGGGCGACGGCGACGGCGGCATCGGCATGGGCAAAGGCAAGGCGCGCGAGGTGCCGGTCGCGGTGCAGAAGGCGATGGAGGAAGCGCGCCGCAAGCTTTTCAAGGTCAAGCTGAAGAACGGCACGCTGCAGCACGCGGTGACGGGCAAACATGGCTCGGCGAAGGTCCTGATGCAGCCCGCGTCGCAAGGCACAGGCATCATCGCCGGAGGGCCGATGCGCGCGGTGTTCGAGGTGATGGGTGTGACCAACGTTCTGGCGAAATGCTTCGGCTCGACCAACCCGTACAACGTCGTGCGCGCGACCCTGAATGGCCTGCAGGCGATGAACACGCCCGCGGAGATCGCTGCCAAGCGCGGCAAGAAGGTCGAGGAAATCCTTTCCTGAGGCGCGCTATGTCGAACGGCAAGATCAAGGTGAAGCTGTTGAAGGGCCTGGCGGGCTGCAAGGCGAGCCACCGCGCGACGGTGCGCGGGCTGGGGCTTAGGCGCATCAATCACACGGTCGAACTCGTGGACACGCCGGAAGTGCGCGGGATGATCGAGAAGATCAATTACCTGGTTAGGGTGATCGGATGAGCGGCGATGGTATCGTGCGTCTAAACGGACTCAAGCCTGCGCAGGGCGCAAAGCGCGCGCGGCGCCGGGTGGGGCGCGGTATCGGCTCGGGCCTGGGCAAGACCGCGGGTCGCGGACACAAGGGCCAGAAGGCCCGGTCAGGCGGATTTCACAAGATCGGTTTCGAGGGCGGACAGATGCCGTTGCATCGCCGCCTGCCGAAGCGCGGCTTCACTTCGCCGACGCGCGACGCCACGGCCGAAGTGCGCCTGTCGGAGCTGGAACATATGAAGGCGAGCGAAATCGATCTCGACGTGCTCAAGTCCGAAGGCATCGTGCCGCGCCAGGCCACGGCGGCAAAAGTGATCCTTTCGGGAAAGCTGGCGCGCAAGCTCACGCTCAAGGGCATCAGGGCGACCAAGGGAGCGCGCGCAGCCATCGAGGCGGCGGGCGGCAAGATCGAGGAGGCGCCGGCGGCGCCTGCCGCGTAAGGCGCCTAGAGCGAGGACATTAGCTTGGCAACCGGGCTACCCAACGTCGGCAAGACGGGCCGCTACGGCGACCTGAAGCGGCGCCTGCTGTTCCTGCTTGGAGCGCTGGTCGTGTTCCGCATTGGTGCGCATATTCCCGTGCCGGGGATCGACCCGAAGGTGCTCGCCGACCTGTTCCAGGGGCAACAGGGCGGCATCCTCGGGATGTTCAACATGTTCTCCGGCGGTGCGCTGAAGCGCTTCACGATCTTCGCGCTCGGGATCATGCCGTACATCTCGGCCTCGATCATCATGCAGTTGATGACCTCGGTTTCGCCGCAGCTCGACGCCTTGCGCAAGGAGGGCGAATCGGGCCGGCGCAAGATCACCCAGTACACGCGTTACGCGACGGTGTTCCTCGCGCTGTTCCAGGCGACCGGGATCTCCATCGCGCTGGAATCGCAGCCCGGGCTGGTGCTCAATCCGGGACTCATGTTCCGCCTCACGGCGGTGACCACTCTGGTCACGGGCACGATGTTTCTCATGTGGCTCGGCGAGCAAATCACCGAGCGCGGGCTGGGTAACGGAATCTCGATCATCATCTTCGCCGGCATCGCCGCGGGCCTGCCGAATGCCGTTGCCGGGACGCTCGAGCTCGTGCGCACCGGCGCCATGAACCCGTTCACCGCGCTCCTGGTCGCCGCAGCGGTCGTGGTGGTGACTGGATTCGTGTGCTTCGTCGAGCGTGGTCAGCGCAAGATCCTGGTCAACTACGCGAAGCGCCAGGTGGGCAATCGTGTCTATGGCGGGCAGAGCTCCCACTTGCCATTCAAGCTAAACATGTCCGGCGTCATCCCGCCGATCTTCGCAAGCTCGCTGATCCTGTTCCCGGCGACCCTGCTCGGCTGGTTCGGATCGACGGAGGGCTTCAATTGGCTGCGCGATATCGCCGGAACCCTCACCCCCGGTCAGCCGATCTACGTGCTGCTCTATTCCGCGCTCATCGTCTTCTTCTGCTTCTTCTACACGGCCCTGCAGTACAGCCCCAAGGAGACTGCGGACAATCTGAAGAAATCGGGTGCGTTCGTTCCCGGGATCCGACCGGGCGATCAGACGGCACGCTATCTGGAGCGCATCCTGACGCGGCTGACGCTTGCGGGCGCGGTCTACGTCACCCTGGTCTGCCTGTTGCCTGAGGTCCTGATCCTCAAGTTGAACGTGCCGTTCTATTTCGGCGGGACTTCGCTGCTGATCCTCGTGGTGGTGACGATGGACTTCATGGCGCAGGTGCAGGCCTACGTTATGAGCCACCAGTACGAAAGCCTGCTGCGCAAGGCCAACTTCAAGGGCGGCCTGCCGGTGCGTTAGGGATCCGTGCGAAATGGCCAAGGAAGACGTGATCCAGATGCAGGGCGAGATCATGGAGACGCTACCCAACGCGACGTTTAACGTTCGCCTCGAGAACGGGCATGTGGTGCTGGGGCATATCTCAGGAAAGATGCGCATGCACTACATCCGCATCCTCCCGGGAGACAAGGTAACTGTGGAACTGACCCCCTACGACCTGACGCGTGGACGCATCGTCTTCCGCGCAAAATAGGCAAGGAGCAGGACATGAAAGTAATGGCATCGGTGAAGAAAATCTGCCGCAAGTGCAAGATCGTCCGCCGCAAACGCGTGGTGAGGGTCATCTGCAGCGATCCGCGCCACAAGCAGCGTCAGGGATGATTAACTTCTTGATGTGGCAGAGTAATTCGCTTATCATCTCAGGTTTTCCCCTTTCGGCCCAGTTTCGAGACGCACCATGGCACGCATAGCTGGCATCAACATTCCCAACCACCAGCACGCTGGTGTTGCCCTCACGGCGATCTACGGCATCGGTCGCGCGCGCGCGGAGGCGATCTGCGCGGCTGCGGGAGTCGACAAGGCGCGCAAGATCAAGGACCTCACCGACGCCGAGCTGGATCGGCTGCGCGAGAACGTCACGCGCCTGACGGTCGAAGGCGACCTGCGACGCGAGGTGTCGATGAGCATCAAGCGGCTGATGGACCTCGGCTGCTACCGTGGCGTGCGCCACCGCAAGGGGCTCCCGGTCCGCGGACAGCGCACGCGCACCAATGCGCGCACGCGCAAGGGACCGCGCAAGGCTGCGGTCAAACTGAACGTTCAAGTCGGCAAGGTGTAAGGGGCGCAAAGGACATACATGGCGACCAGGAATCCCACGCAGCAACAGCAGCAGCAACAGCAGCAGGCCGCGCGCGTACGCAAGAAGGTCAAGAAGAACGTGGCCGAGGGCATCGCGCACGTGCACGCGTCATTCAACAATACGATCGTGACGATCACCGATCGGCAGGGCAATGCGCTTGCCTGGGCGACCTCCGGCAACGCGGGATTCAAGGGCTCGCGCAAGTCCACTCCGTTCGCGGCGCAGGTGGCCGCGGAACGTGCGGGTCGCGCCGCGCAGGAGTGCGGTGTCAAGAACGTGGAAGTGCGCATCAAGGGCCCCGGGCCCGGCCGCGAATCGGCGGTGCGCGCGCTGAATGCAATCGGACTGAAGATCACGAGCATTGCCGACGTGACGCCAGTCCCTCACAACGGCTGCCGCCCTCCGAAGCGGCGCCGCGTCTGAGTCGAACGAGCAGGTAAACATGGCCAGAAACCTAGATGCCAAGTGCCGCCAGTGCCGGCGCGAAGGCGAGAAGCTCTTCCTCAAGGGAGAGAAGTGCTTTACCGACAAGTGCGCCATCGAGCGCCGCAGCTACGCGCCCGGCCAGCACGGCCAGCGCAGCGGCCAGCGGCTGTCCGATTACGGCAAGCAGCTGCGCGAAAAGCAGAAGATCCGCCGGATCTACGGGATCCTCGAGCGCCAGTTCCGCAAGACGTACGCCGAAGCAGCGCGCTCGCGGGGCGTCACCGGGGAGCGCCTGCTCCAGTTGCTGGAAACGCGCTTGGACAGCATGGTCTATCGCATGGGATTCGGGGCGTCGCGTACCGAGTCGCGGCAGTTGGTGCGTCATAACGGCGTGCTCGTGAACGGCAAGCGGGTCAACATCCCCTCCTACCAGGTCAAGCCGGGCGACGTTATCGAGGTCACCGACAAGGCGAAGAGCCAGCTGCGGGTCAAGGCGGCGGCCGAGGCCGCCGAGGGCCGCGGAATTCCCGAGTGGCTGGAAGTGGATGCGAAGGCACTCAAGGGGACCTTCAAGGCCCTGCCGGCGCGTACCGAACTGCCCTCGTCAATCAACGAGAGCCTGGTGATCGAGCTCTATTCGAAGTAAGGACGACAACAAATGCCGCAAACCGGATTTCTCAAGCCGCGCATCGTCGATGTGCAGAATGTGTCGCCCTATCACGCCAAGGTGACGATGGAGCCGTTCGAGCGCGGCTACGGCCACACGCTCGGCAACGCGCTGCGCCGCGTGCTGCTTTCCTCGATGACCGGGTACGCGCCGACAGAGGTGCAAATCGCGGGCGTCGTGCACGAGTATTCCACGCTGGACGGGGTTCGCGAGGACATCGTGGACATCCTGCTCAACCTGAAGGGTGTGGTGTTCCGCCTGCACAACCGGCAGGAAGCGATCCTCACGCTGAAGAAGAAGGGCGAGGGGCCCGTGACCGCGGCCGACATCGAGGCTGCGCACGACGTCGATATCGTCAATCCCGACCACGTGATCGCGACCCTCGCCTCGGGCGGCAAGCTCGAGATGCAGATCAAGGTCGAGTCGGGCCGCGGTTACGTCCCCGGCAACATGCGCTACCTGCCGGAGGAAACCAAGGGCATCGGCCGCATCATCCTGGACGCTTCGTTCAGCCCGGTGCGCCGGGTGTCGTACGCGGTGGAATCCGCGCGCGTCGAGCAGCGTACCGACCTCGACAAGCTGATCATGGACATCGAGACCAACGGCGCGATCGAGCCCGAGGAAGCGATCCGGCACGCTGCCCGCATCCTGGTCGACCAGCTCTCGGTGTTCGCCCAG
This sequence comes from uncultured Pseudomonadota bacterium, assembly GCA_963739205.1. Lineage (GTDB taxonomy): Bacteria > Pseudomonadota > Gammaproteobacteria > Burkholderiales > SG8-39 > DAHVFK01. The sequence continues at coordinate 145,985 of CAVTZJ010000006.1, forward strand.
CTGGAAGGCACCGCGGCGCCCACCGAGCAGCCCAAGTCTCCGCAGGTGGATCCGATCCTGCTGCGCCCCGTCGACGACCTCGAGCTCACGGTGCGCTCCGCCAACTGCCTGAAGGCGGAGAACATCTATTACATCGGCGACCTGATCCAGCGCACCGAGACCGAGCTGCTCAAGACGCCCAATCTCGGGCGCAAGTCGCTGAACGAAATCAAGGAAGTGCTCGCCTCGCGCGGGCTCACGCTCGGCATGCGCCTCGAGAACTGGCCACCGGCCGGTCTCGAGCATCACCACCGCGTCTAGGCGCCCCCGAAGAACGAGGACCTAAGCCATGCGCCACGGCCACGGACAACGCAAGCTAAACCGCACCACGAGCCACCGGCTCGCGATGTTTCGCAACATGGCGAACTCGCTGCTGCGCCACGAGGAGATCACGACGACGCTGCCGAAGGCCAAGGAACTGCGGCGCGTCGTGGAGCCGATGATCACGCTCGGCAAGAAGCCATCGCTCGCCAACCGGCGGCTGGCGTTCGACCGGTTGCGTGACCGGGAGATCGTCGGCAAGCTTTTCGAAGACCTCGGTCCGCGCTACGCCAAGCGAAACGGCGGCTACCTGCGCATCCTGAAGAGCGGGTTCCGCAAGGGCGACAATGCGCCGCTCGCGCTGGTCACGCTGCTCGACCGGCCCGAGCAGCCGGCGCCCGAGCAGAAGGAAGAAAAGAAAGCCGCTTGACCGCGCACAGGACGTGATCGTCCTGTTCACAGATTTCGGCGGCGCCGATCCCTACGTCGGCCAGGTCAAGGCGGTCCTTCAGGCGCGCGCGCCGCGCGTACCGGTGCTCGATGCGCTGCACGACGTTCCGGCATTTGGCATCCAGCCGGCGGCGCACCTGCTCGCCGCTCTCGCTCCCCACTACCCGCGCGGAAGTATGTTTCTCGCGGTCGTCGACCCGGGGGTTGGCGGACTGCGGGAGGCGATCGTGGTGCAAGCGGATGGCCGCCGCTTCGTCGGACCGGATAACGGGTTGATGTCGCTCGTCTGGCAGCGCGCCGCGCGGCGCGCCTGCTGGCGCATCTTATGGCGTCCGGCGCGTCTGTCGAGGTCGTTTCACGGCCGCGATCTCTTTGCTCCGGTTGCAGCGGCGCTTGCGCGCGGACGAGCGCCGCGCGGCTGGCTTGTGCGCCAGCGCGCGCCGAAGGTGCTGCTCGATGCGCGCGACCTCGGGCGGGTGATCTACATCGATCATTACGGCAATGCGATGACCGGGCTGCGCGCGGCGGGCATCGCGCAGACGGCGCGGCTGCGCGTTGCGGGACGCCGCCTCGCCCGGGCGGCGACCTTCTGCGATGCGCGCGCCGGCGCGGCGTTCTGGTACGAGAACAGCATCGGCCTGGTGGAGATCGCGGCGAATGGCGCGAGCGCCGCTCGCAAGCTTGGACTGCGCGTGGGCACTGCCGTGCGAATATGAGGCGATCTAGGCGACGACGATCGCGCGATAGTCGTTCACGTTGGTGCGCGTCGGTCCCGTGACCAGCAGGTCGTCCAGCGCGGCGAAGAAGCCGTAGCTGTCGTTCTTGGCGAGCAGCTTGCGCGCGTCGAGTCCGGCCGCGCGCGCGCGCGAAAGGGTATCGGGCGCGAGCAGCGCGCCGGCGTTGTCCTCCGAGCCGTCGATGCCGTCGGTATCGGCGGCGAGCGCGTGGATAGCCGGCACGCCTTCGAGCTCGATCGCCAGTGCGAGCAGGAACTCGCTGCAGCGCCCGCCGCGGCCGCCCTCGGCACGCAGCGTGACGGTGCACTCGCCGCCCGAGATGAGCGCGACAGGCGGCGGGAATGGGGACCGGTATCGGCGCAGCTCGCGCACGAGCGCGGCCATCACCTTTGCGACCTCCGTCGCCTCGCCGGTCACCGTGTCGCCGAGGATGACCGGCCGGATGCCGCGCGCCGCGAAGACGGCGCCCGCGGCCTCGAGCGAGGCGTGCGCGGTGGCGATGACGCGGTTCTCGACGCGGGCGAACACCGGGTCGCCGGGCTTGGGCGTTTCGGCGATGCCCCCGCGGGCGCCGTCCTCGAGGCGCGCGCGCACCGCTGGTGGGGGTGCGACGCCGTACTTTTGCAGCACGTCGAGCGCGTCGCGGTAGGTCGTGGGGTCGGCGGCGCAAGGACCCGACGCGATGTGCGTCGGGTCGTCGCCGGTGACGTCCGAGACGATCAGCGCCAGCACCGCCGCCTTGCACGCCGCAGCAAGCCGTCCGCCCTGGATCGCCGACAGGTGCTTGCGCACCGTGTTGATCTCCTGGATCGTGGCGCCACAGCGCAGCAGCTGGGAGGTCACCGCCTTCAGGTCCGCCATCGACAGCCCTTCGGCGGGCAGCGATAGCAGGCTCGAGCCGCCGCCGGAGACGAGGGCGAGCAGGAGGTCGTCCTTTCCGAGCGCGTGCGCCCGCTCGAGCATCTCGCGCGCGGCGGCCTCGCCCGCCTCGTCGGGAACCGGGTGGCCGGCCTCGACGACGCGGATGCGCTCCGTGGGCAGCGCGTGGCGGTAGCGCGTGACGGCAAGGCCCTCGAGCTGCGCGCCCCGGGGCCAGGCGCGCTCGACCGCGAGCGCCATCGAAGCGGCTGCCTTGCCGGCGGCGACGACCAGGGTGCGCCCGCGCGGCGGACGCGGGAGCTGCGGTGCGAGGATCCTGAGGGGGTCGGCGGCGGCGACCGCAGTGCGAAAGCTTTCCTCGAGCAGCGCGCGCACCGGCGGCCCGTGCGCGCGTCAGCCGAAGGTCTCGCGCGCGGCGTCGCGACCCAGGCCGTAGAGACGCGGATAGAACTCGCGGAACGCCCGCTGGATCTCGGCTGCGGGCACGTCGGCGAAGCTGCCGTGGTCGCGCAGGTATTCCATGTGGCGGCGCTCGTCGGCGTCGTAGGGATGGAAGATCGAGTCCTTGCGTCCGTCGAACTCGAGCGGCTTGACGCGGAACTTCGTGCATAGGGCCAGGTTGAACGCAGGCGTCGCCTTGACCCACTTTCCTTCCAGGAACAGCTCCGTGTAGCCGTGGTAGACGAATAAGTCGCTGCCGATGTACTCGAGCAGCCGCGGCGTGGAGAGGTGGTTTCTGACGTCGGCAAAGCCGACCCGCGCGGCGATGCCGACGGCGCGCGCGCAGGCCGCGAGCAGCGCGGCCTTGCCGACGCAGAAGCCTTCGCCCGCGGCGAGGCAGTCGCTTGCCCGGTACGCGGACTCGACAGTGAAGTCGAGGAACGGGTTGTAGCGGATATCGTCGCGCACCGCGTAGTACAGCGACACGGCGCGCTCGAGGTCGGTCGCGCCGCGAACCTTCCGGCGCGCGTACTCGACGACCGCGGGGTGGTCGCTGTCGATGAAGACGCCGGGCTGCAGGTAGGTTTCCAGCGCGCCCATCAGCGGTCAAGCTTCATCATGCGCTTCGCCCCGGCGAACAGCGCGCTCGCGGGATTGGCGAGCTCGTCGACCACCGAGAAGTGATGCCGGCCGGGCATCGGTACGTCGGCGGCGACCGCCGACCTCCAGCGCTGCGCGAGCAGCCCGTTCTGGCGCTTGAACTCGGAGCTCTCCAGGCCCCCGACGCAGGTGTAGACGGGAGCACGCGTCGCCGGCGGCAGGAATGCCGGCGAGACCTTCAGCGCCGACGCCTCGTCCAGGCGCAGGTCCGTGCTCAGAAAATCGACGTCGACCAGCGGGCGCAGGTCGTAGACGCCGCTGATCGCCAGGCCGCCCTTGAACAGATCGCGCGGCAGACCGGGATCGAACACCGGCCAGAGCGCCGCCATCATCATCGCGGTGAGATGCGCGCCGGCCGAATGTCCGCAGACGAACAGCCGCTCCTCGTCCATGCCGTACTCCTCCGCGTGGCGATACAGCCAAGCCGAGGCGCGCAGCATCTGGCAGACGATCTCCTCGATCGTGACCGTCGGGCACAGATCGTAGTTCACGACCACCAGCGACACGCCGGCATCGACCCAGGTGGGCGCCAGGTAGGAGAAGTCCCGCTTGTCGAGCGAACGCCAGTAGCCGCCGTGGATGAACATCAGCACCGAGCCGTCGCCTTTGCGCGCCGGGAAGATGTCGAGCTTCTCCCCGGGGGCCGGCCCGTACTCGCGGTCCAGATAGCAGGTCATGGTCGCACGGGCGTGCGCCGAGCGCTCCGCCCAACCGGCGAAGTATTGTGCGTGATCCGGTACCAGCGCACGGTTGTTGTACTCGCGGCTGAGGAAGGCCCTGTCGTTCATGCGCGCTCCTCGCGCCACAGCCCGAGCGCAAGCTGCGCGGGGCGATCCGAGTAGGAAAACAGCACGCATTCGCCGTCGGTCTCGATGCTGACGTGCTGCCAGCTCGGCACGACGAACGTGTCGCGCGGCTCGAACGCGAATGCCTGCCCGCCGATGTCGACCCGACCGGTGCCCTCGACCACCGAATACACGGTCGCGTCGGTCGCGCGGTATGCGCTGGAGCGGAATCGTCCGGGCAGCAGCTGGATGAAGGCGCCCATGGTGGGCATCGCGGGGCCGCCGGTGAGCGGATTGATGAACTGCATTTTCCAGCCGTGGCAGGAATCGGGCTCGCCATTGCGCGACAGCGTTTCGAGCGTCTCGCGGCTGCGCGCATATGGGTAATTGAAGATCGGCGAGGTCCTCGATGCCGGCAATCCGCCGAGCGGCACGAGGTTGGCCCCGTAGCGCGCGTACGAATCGCCTTCCGGGCGGCTGACCGGCTGGGCCTCCTCGGGGAAAGTCTCCATGAAGCCTGCATCGAAGAATTGCACGATCGGGATGTCGAGCCCGTCCATCCACACTACCGGCTCGTTGCCCGGATTGCCGTGGTCGTGCCAGGTCCAGGGCGGAGTGATGATGAAGTCGCCTGGATGCATGGTGGTGCGCTCGCCATCGACCGCCGTATAGGCGCCGGTGCCCTCGACGATGAAGCGCAGCGCGGACTGCGTGTGCCGGTGGCTCGGCGCGATCTCGCCCGGCAGGATCAGCTGCAGGCCGCAATAGAGGCTACGGGTGATGCAGGACTGGCCGCGCAGGCCCGGGTTTTCGAGCACCAGCACGCGGCGGATCGCCTCCTTGGCGGTGATCACCTTGCCCGATTCGAGGATGTACGGACGAATCTCGCGATACTTCCACAGTGCCGGCACGCAGGGCGACTGCGGCCGCGGAGGCACGAGGTTGTGCAGCACCTCCCAAAGCGGAGCGAGGTTGTCCTTGTCCATGCGCCCGTAGAACTCGGCGCGGGCGCCGCCCGCGGTGCTCGCGGGTTCGGCCTTCACCACCGAAGCCATGGCGTCCTCCTGGGGTCGGAAAGCGGGGATTTTCTCCGGTCTAGGCGGCTGCCGCAATGCGGATGAAGGTTTGGCGGATACGGTGAAGCAGCCGGTCCCAGCGCGAGGGGTTCTGGACGATCTCGGCGCGGTAGAACGACGGGCACAGGATCGCGGCATGGGCCACCTCGCCGCACAGCCCGCAGCCCACGCAGCCGTTGTTGACGTGCGCCACCGGGTCGACTTTGAGCGGGTCGGAGGCGTCCTTGACCGTGAGCGAGGGGCAGCCCGAGAGCCGGATGCAGGAGTGATCTCCCGAGCACACGTCCTCGTCCACGCCGAAGCGCGTCCGGACCACGCGCTGGCCGGCCTTGAGCGCGGCGGCCAGCTGCGGGCGGATGCGCCGCTGGCGCTCGAGCTGGCACTCGCCCTCGGCGATGATGACCTTGAGCCCGGGGTAGTCGGTGGTCATGGCGTCTTTGAGCGTCTCGGCCACCTCGCCCACGTGATAGTTGTCCACCGTCTTCATCCAGCCCACGCCGAGACCCTGCAAGGTGCTCTCGATGGTGCGATCCGCGGTCTTGGACACGATGTCCTGCGTGCCGGTGGCCGAGGTGAAGCCGTTCTTCATGATGACCAGCACCGCGTCGCCCTTGTTCAGCAGGCTGGAGGCCACGCCCGAGAGCAGGCCGTTGTGCCAGAAGCCGCCGTCGCCCATGATCGCGAGCGGGCGGCGCGCCATCATCGGGCCGACGCCGGCACTCGAGGCGAGACTCATGCCGTAGCCGAGGATCGAGTTGCCCATCGAGAAGGGCTCGAAGGTCGCGAAGGCGTGGCAGCCGATATCGGCCGCGATATGCGGCCGGCCCACTTCGCGCTCGGCGAGCTTGAGCGCCGAGAACACCGGGCGCTCGGGGCAGCCGATGCAGAAGCCCGGGGGACGCGGCGGCAGCGTCCCGCCGAGCAGCTCGGCCGCGCGCTTGCGGATCGCATCGACCGTCTCCAGCCAACGTTCACCCGGTGACGTATCGACCCGCGGCGCGTGGGCGGCCAGCAGCGCGCGCAGCCCGCGCACGATGACGTCGGTCGTGTACTCGCCGGCCATCTGCAGCAGGTCCTTCCCGTGCAGCCGGGTCTGCAGGTCGGCGCGCCGCAGGATCGTCGCGATGTCCTGCTCGATGAACTCCGGTAGTCCTTCCTCGATCACGAGCACGACGCGCTTGCCGGCGCAAAATGCCGTGATCTCCTCCGGCACGAGGGGATAGACGACGTTTAGCGCCAGGATTGGAATGCGGCAGGCGCCGAAATCGTCGGCAAGCCCGGCCAGCCTGAGCGCGCGCAGCAGGTTGTTGTACAGCCCGCCCTGGACGATGAGACCGATATCGGCCAGGTCGCCGTCGAAGGTCTCGTTCAGCCGCTGCTCGTGCACGAAGCGCCGAGCCGCGGGCAGCCGCACGTCGGCCTTGAGTTTTTCCTGCCTGAAGGTCGCAGGCGGGTGCGACAAGCGGTCGTAGTTGAACGCCGCCGGCGCTTCCATCGGATGCCGCCCGGACACCGCCGGTGCGCGATTGTCGCGCGCCACGAACGCGCCCTGCACGTGGCAGGCGCGGATGCGCAGCTCGAGCATGACGGGCGTGTTGCAGGCTTCCGACAGCTCGAATCCCTTCTCCACCATGCGCACGATCGTGGCGAGGTTGGGCCGGGGATCGAGCAGGCAGAGCGACGACTTGAGCGCGACCGCGTGCGTGCGCTCGAGGGCGACGCTCGCGCCCTCGCCGTAGTCCTCGCCCACCACGATGAGCGCTCCGCCCACGACGCCCGCGGTCGAGAGGTAGCTGAGCGCGTCGGAGGCGACGTTGGTGCCGACGATCGACTTCCACGTCACCGCCCCGCGCGCCGGATAGTTGATCGAAGCGCCGAGCATCGCCGCGGCCGAAGCCTCGTTGGTGCAGGCCTCGACGTGCACGCCGAGTGTGTCGAGATACGGGCGCGCCTGCACCATGACGTCCAGCAGGTGGGAGACCGGCGCGCCCTGGTAACCGCCGACGTAGGCGACGCCGGACTGAAGCAGCGCCTTGGTGACCGCGAGGATGCCTTCGCCGCGGAAAGTCTCGCCCGCACCGAGCTTGAGGAGCTCGATCTCCTCGGTGAACTGGCGTTCCATCGTCAGGCCGCCTTGCGCTCGCCCGCCGGGCGGCGGAAGAACTGGACGGGCTTCGCCTTGGGCGGCAGCGGCGCGATGCCGTGCGCGGCGAGCGAGCCCTCGAGGCCGCGGCCCTCGGGGTCGGCGAGCGCCGCCTCGCGCGCCATGCGGATCGCCTGCGCGCGCGCGGCGGCGTCGGCCACCGCGCCGCCCTCGACCAGCGTGTCCATGATGCGCAGGAAATTGCCCTTGCCGCGCGCGTGCGTGTCGCCGTAGCCCTTGATGAGCCTGCCGCAGAGCGCGATCTCGAGCGCGAGCGCGGGCTCGCGCGCGGTGCCGCGGATCGCGGCGAGCCAGCGCTGGATGAGCGCCTGCTCCTCGGCGTAGCGCGCGCTCATGCGCCGCCACGGGCGCAGCCAGGCGAGCAGCCGCAGCATCAGGAACCCGCTCACGCTCGTCGTCTTGACGTGCAGGCCGACGTTCAGCCTGTGCGCGAGCCCGCGGCGCGTGGCCCACTGCACCAGGCGCCGGGACAGACCGCGCGGCAGCAGCGCCGCCAGCTCTTCCAGCCCGGGCTTGAGGAACTCGACAACGTGCACCGGCTCGTGCGGCTTGGCGAGCACTTCGGCGCGCACCCGCTCGAAGCGGCTGCGGCGCGTTTTCAGGTCTGCGACACGGATCACGTCCTCGTAGCACATCCACAGCGCGAGGAAGCGGCCGGTCTCGCTGGTGAGGCGGTATCCCGCGTGCGCCTGTCCGTTCTCGCGCTCCGCCTCGGCGATCGGCTCGAGGCGATCGAGGTAGAGCGCGGCGTAGGCTGCATCTTGGAAGTCCGCGCAGCGCGCCGCGCCTTCCCCGAGCATCGCGTGCGTCTCGGGCGGAAAGCTCCTGCGCACGCGCTCGGCGGGCTCGGCGCGCAGGCGCTTCGCCTCGGCCGGAGTCACAGGCGCAGCCGTGCCTGCTGCGTGCGCATAACCGGCGGCAAAGCCGGCGAGGCTCGCCTCCGCCCCCCTGCCGGAGCCGCGGATCGCGGCCTCGCACGCGGCGCGCGGCAGCGGCAGCGCGCCCGAGCCCGCAAGCGCGCCGAACATGACCGCGCTGATCACCGTTCCCGCCTGGGCGGCGAGCGCCTGCATGTCGAGGAGCACCGCGCGGCGAGCGAGCTCGCGCGCCACCTTGACGATGCGCTCGGCGTCGACGCGGCCGTCGCCCATCGCCATCTTCTCGGCGGTCGTGTAGATGCGGTGCGTCGAGGCGATGAGCGTCGTGCGATCCGGCGTCACGAAGCCGTTCTGCATCGCGCGTGCCGCCTCGAGCAGCTCGGAGGCAACCATCACGTCGACGAAGCTCGGCGCCGGGGCGAGCGTCATCACCGGCCGCCGTTCGCCGAGCTCGGCGGCCTTGACCGGGTAGATCTCGAGGTAATAGGTGGTCGCGCCGGTGCGCTGCGCGACCCCCGGGATCGAAGTGCTCTGCACCGGATAATCCTGCGCGGTGGCCGCGTCGATGATCCAGTCGGCGAGCACGCCGCCGCCTTCGCCGCCGAGCGCAGCGATCAGCACTGTGATGGGATGTTCGGGTAAGTGCATGTGAGCCTCGAGTTTCAAGCCGGCTGCAACCAGCCGATGAAGGTTTGGCGGATACGGTGAAGCAGCCGGTCCCAGCGCGAGGGGTTCTGGACGATCTCGGCGCGGTAGAACGACGGGCACAGGATCGCGGCATGGGCCACCTCGCCGCACAGCCCGCAGCCCACGCAGCCGTTGTTGACGTGCGCCACCGGGTCGACTTTGAGCGGGTCGGAGGCGTCCTTGACCGTGAGCGAGGGGCAGCCCGAGAGCCGGATGCAGGAGTGATCTCCCGAGCACACGTCCTCGTCCACGCCGAAGCGCGTCCGGACCACGCGCTGGCCGGCCTTGAGCGCGGCGGCCAGCTGCGGGCGGATGCGCCGCTGGCGCTCGAGCTGGCACTCGCCCTCGGCGATGATGACCTTGAGCCCGGGGTAGTCGGTGGTCATGGCGTCTTTGAGCGTCTCGGCCACCTCGCCCACGTGATAGTTGTCCACCGTCTTCATCCAGCCCACGCCGAGACCCTGCAGCGCGCGCTCGATGCTCATGTCCGGCGCCTTGTGCGCGGTGTGCTGCGGCGAGGAGGGGATCTCCTGCGTGCCGGTCGCCGAGCTGTAGCCGTTTTTCATGATGACGAGGATGCCGTCGTCGCGGTTGAACACCGCGTTGGCGACGCCCGAGGTGAGGCCGTTGTGCCAGAAGCCGCCGTCGCCCATGATGGTGACCGAGCGCCGGCCGAACATCGGCTGGACCGCCGAGTTGGAGGCGAGACCGAGGCCGTAGCCGAGCACGGTGTGGCCGATGTTGAACGGCGGAAGCGTGGAGAAGGTGTGGCAGCCGATGTCGGCCGAAACGTGGAAGGCGCCGGACTCGCGCTCTACCAGCTTCATCGCCGCGAACACCGGGCGCTCGGGGCAGCCGATGCAGAAACCCGGCGGGCGCGTCGGCACCAGGCTGCCGAGCAGCTCCGCGGCCTTCGTCTTCGGCGCGGTGAGCGCGTCGTACGTCTCGTGGATGCGGCTGGTGTCGACGCCCCGGGGCGCGACCTGCTCCATGAAGCGCGCGACCCCGGTGAGCACCACTTCGCCGGTGTACTCGCCCGCGAGTGGCAGAACGTCCTTGCCGTGCACGCGCACGGCGTTCACTTCGTGGCGCCGCAGGCAGGCGAGCACCGCGTCCTCGATGTAGGCCGGCTGCCCTTCCTCGACGATCAGCACCGCGCGCTTGCCCGCGCAGAACCCGACGACCTCCTCGGGCACCAGCGGGTAGGTCACGTTCATGCAGTAGATCGGAACGCGCGAGGCACCGAACGCGTCGGCCAGGCCCAGCTGCTGCAGCGCGCGCACGGTCACGTTGTACATGCCGCCCTGGCAAATGATGCCCACGTCGACGAGCTCTCCTGGGAATGTCTCGTTCAGGCCACGCTCGCGAATGAAGCGGACCGCCGCCGGCCAGCGCACCTCGACCTTGTGCTTCTCCTGCGCGTAGGTCGCCGGCGGCAGGCAGATTCGCCCGTAGTCGAAATCGGGGTTCTCGAGCACATGCCGCTTGGAGAACTGCGGCGCCCGGTTGGCGCGCGCCGGAAAGCTGCCATGCACGTGGCAGGCGCGGATGCGCAACTCGAGCATGACCGGAGTGCTGGAAGCCTCCGACAGGTCGAAGCCCTTTTCCACCATCTCGACGATCTTGGGCAGGCTCGGCCGCGGATCGAGCAGCCACATCTGCGATTTCATGGCAAAGGCGTGGCTGCGCTCCTGGATGATCGAAGCGCCCTCGCCGTAGTCCTCGCCGAGCACGATCAACGTGCCGCCCTTGACGCCCGCGCTCGCGAGATTGGAGAGCGCGTCGGAAGCGACGTTGGTGCCCACCGTCGACTTGAAGGTCACCGCGCCGCGCAAGGGGTAGTTGATCGAGGCGCCGAGCATCGCCGCGGCGCCCGCCTCGGAGGCGTTCGTCTCGACGTGCACGCCGAGCTCCTCCAGGATATCGTGCGCGTCGTTCAGCACGTCCATCATGTGCGACACCGGCGCGCCCTGGTAGCCGCCGACGTAGGCGACGCCCGACTGCAGCAGCGCCTTGGTGACCGCGAGGATGCCCTCGCCGTGGAACACCTCGCCGTCGCCGAGCGTGAGCTTCCTGACTTCCGCCTCAAAGGATCTTTCCATGGCCGGGGCAAGGCTACGGGCCGGCCGCGCCATTTGTCAAATTGATGGCGCCCATGCTATGAATCACGGCCATGAATTTCGCGGATGTCGACCTAAACCTACTGCGCGTGTTCGACGCGGTGCTGCGCGAGCGCGGGGTCACGCCCGCCGCGGCGCGCCTGGGCCTCAGCCAGCCGGCCGTGTCCAATGCGCTCGCGCGGTTGCGCGCGCTGTTCGGCGACGCGCTGTTCGTGCGCACTTCGGCGGGCATGGCGCCGACCCCGTTCGCGCGCCAGCTGGACGAGCCGGTGAGGCAGGCCCTGGCGCTGATCGAGTCGGCGCTCACTCACGGCGCCGCGTTCGAACCAGCGAGCTCGAGCCGCGTGTTCCGCTTCTACATGTCCGACCTGGGCGAGATCTCCTTCCTGCCGCCTCTGGTCGAGCGCGTGCGCCGGCTCGCCCCGCAGGTGCACCTGGAGGCCTCGGGGCTCGCGCTGGACGAGATCCCCGATGCGCTCGCGAGCGGCGCGCTCGACCTGGCGATCGGCTTCCTGCCCGGGCTTGCCGCGCCGGTGCGGCGCCGGCGCCTGTTCCGCGATGACTACGTCTGTTTGATGCGCGCGGATCATGCTCGCATCAAGAGCCGCCTTACCCGCAAGCTGTTCGAGGAGGCCTCGCACGCGCTCGTGTCTTCGACCGGCAGCGGCCACCGCGTGATCGAGGAGGCGCTCGAGCGCCACGGGCTCACCCGGCGCATTGCGCTGCGCGTGCCGCACTTTACGGTCGTGCCGATGGTGCTCGAGCGCACCGATCTGCTGCTCACGCTGCCGAGCCGGGCGGCGCGCGTGTTCGAGCAGGGCGGGCGCTTCAAGTCGCTGCCGCCGCCGGTGCCGATCCCGCCCGCGGACGTCGGCGTGCACTGGCACGAGCGCTTCGACCGCGACCCGGGCAACCGCTGGCTGCGCGAACTGATCCTCGAGCTGTTCGCCGAGAAGGAGTAGGGTGCGCGCATGGAGATCCTGCCCTTTCGCACGCAGCTCGGCGAGTCGCCGGTGTGGGATGCGCGCTCGCGCGCGCTCTGGTTCGTCGACGTGCACGCGCCGGCGGTGCAACGGCTGGACGTCGCCACCGGGCGGCTCGACGCCTGGCCTATGCCCGAGCGCTGCGGCTCGATCGGCCTGTGCGAGAGCGGCCGCGTGCTGGTCGCGCTGCGCCGCGGCCTGCATCTGCTCGCACCGGCGAGCGGAAAGCTCGAGCATTTCACCGACGTCGAGCACGATGCGCCCGAGGGCAACCGGCTGAACGACGGCAAGGTGGCGCCCGACGGCAGCTTCTGGGTCGGCTCGATGGACGACACGCCGGCGCTCGCGGCCACCGGAAGCCTGTACCGCGTCACCGCCGACGGCCGCGTCGAGAAGAAGGCGACCGGCCTGCGCGTCTCGAACGGACTCGCCTGGTCGGCCGACGGCCGCACGATGTTCCACTCGGACAGCCGCGGCATCTGGATCCGTCGCTACCGCCATGATCCGGCGACGGGCGCGATTTCGCACATGCGCGAGATCGCCCGGCCGACGCTCGAGCAGGGGCGGCCCGACGGCGCGGCAACCGACGTCGAGGGCTTCTACTGGAGTGCAGGCGTCTCGGCCGGCTGCCTGAACCGCTGGTCGCTTGATGGCGAGCTCGTCCGGCGCGTCGCGCTGCCGATGCCCAATCCCACCATGCCGTGCTTCGCGGGCGACGACCTGAAGACGGTGTACGTCACTTCGCTGGTGCGCGATCCGCATACGAACGCGGGCTGCACGGTGCGCCTCGAGCTCGACGTGGCCGGCGTGCCGGTCGCGCGCTTCCCGCTCTGAGCTAGCGGCGGCTGCGCCGCACGAAGGGCGTCAGCGCGAGCGGCGCGAAGTACATCGGGATCTGGGTGACGCCGACGTAGAGCGAGAAGGCGGGGCCGGCGGTGCCCGCGGTGATCGCGAGCATCAGTCCCATGTTGCGGTTGCCGCTCAGGAGCGCCGCGCCGTAGGCCGCCGCGGCTCCCGCCCGGCGAAAGAGCGCGAAGCCCGCGAGGTGCAAGAGCGCAGTCGAAACGCAGGCGGTGACGAACAGCACGCCGATGAAGCGCGGGTCGGCGAGCAGCCGCGCCGTGACGCCGTCCATTACCAGGATCGCGAACACGACCAGCAGCACCACGTTCAGCCCTGCGAGCAGCTCGTCGTTGCGCGCGAGGCGCGCGGTGCCGAGCGCGCGCCGCAGCGCGAAGGCGAGCGCGAAGGGCGCGGCGACTACCAGCGTGACACGCACGAAGAACGCCGCCAGGTCGACCTGCAGCCCGGTCTGGGGCAGCAGCAGCCCGACGAGCGGCGTCAGGGTGAACGGCAGGAGCAGCGTCGTCGCCATCGTGGCGACGACCGCGAGCACGCCGTCCAGCCCGAGGATCAGCGCGAATACCGCGGCCGAGCCGATCGGCGGCGCCGCCGCCTGTAGCACGAGCACCAGGCGCAGCTCGGGGGCGAGGCCCGCGAGGCCGGCGGCGAACCACACGACGAGCGGCGAGGCGACGAGTTGCCAGAGCGCGATCCATGCGGGCAGCGCCGGGCGCCGTGCGGCCTCGGCGAAACGGGTCCAGTCGAGGCGCAGCAGCGCCGTGGTCAGCGTGCCGATCACGAGGTAGGCGAGCAGCGGGCGCAGCAGCGCGGCCAGGTCGGGCAGCGCGATGCCGACGAACACGCCTGCGGGCAGCGCCCAGCGCGCGTGCCGGCCGAGGAAACCGAGGAGCAAGCGCAATTCGGCCGCCTCAGCCTTTCCTGCGCCGGTCCTTGATGCGCTTCGCCTTGAACTCGGTCTTGGACAGCGTGTCGGGCGGCAGCACCTCGACTCCGACGCGCAGCTCGATGCGCGAGCTGATCGCGTTCTGCACCGCGGCGACGACCGCAGCGGATTTCTGATAGTCCGGGTGTTCGACGAGGATGGTCATGAAGTCGATGCCTTCCTGGTTGGTGTCGAGCACCACCTCGTACTCGTCGCCGACCCCGGGCACCGAGCGCACGCCTTCCTCGAGCACCGAAGGATAGAACTTGATCGCACGCAGATTGATCAGGTCGTCCGCGCGCCCTTGGAAGCCGCCGATCGCGCGCACGTGGGTGCGGCCGCAGGCGCAGGGCGTGCTGTCGAACACCGTATAGTCGCCGACCACGAAGCGCAGCTGCGAGGAGCTCTCCGAATTCATGTTGGTGCACACCGTGATGCCGCGCTCGCCCTCGGGCACGCGCTTGCCGGTCTCGGGGTCGATCAGTTCCCATACCTGGAAGTCTTCCATCAGGTGCGTCTGGATCCTGCCGTCCGGGCGCACCGCGGCCGGGCAGGAGTAGCCGCCCGAATGCGGCGCGGCCTCGGTGCAGCCGTAGAACTCGACCAGCTTCGCGTCCCACATGTCCTCCAGCCGCTCGCGCGTCGCAGCGACTCCGGCCGCCGGCTCGCCGCCGGTGAAGAGCGTCTTCACCGAGGTCTTGCGCGGATCGTGGCCCATCTGCTGCATGGTTCGCCCGAGGCGCAGGAGCTGAGAGGGCAGCGTCGCGAGGATGGTCGGCTGGTAGCGCAGGATCACGTTGCAGCGCAGCTCGGCGGTGAGGCCGCCGCCGGGGATGCACGGGACGCCCATGTGCGCGAGCGCGTGCAGCACGCCCCAGGCCCACACGTGCGGGCCGAAGCCGACCACCAGGAACACTTTCTCGCCCGACCGCGCGCCGAGCGACCACAGCGCACGCGCGTTCGCCCACTGCCATTGCTTCAGGTCGAACTTGGAATAGCGGAATACGCGCGGCAGCCCGGTCGTGCCGGAGGTCGGAAACAGCGTCCAGCCGCGCTGGTTCCAGATCTCGTCGTCGTGCGTGGTGTAGGTGCCCCAGGGTGGGTTGGCCATCAGGTCCTCGGCCATTTCCTTCTTGTCGACGGGCGGCCACTTGGCGAGGTCGTCCACCGTGCGTAGGTCGTCCGGCGTCATGCCCAGGTGCTCGAAGCGCCGCCGGTAGAAGGAAGAGTTCTCGTACAGGAACGGCGTCAGCACCGCGAGCTTCTCGTCCTGCAGCCGCCGCAGCTCGTCGCGCGGGGCGCAGTCGAGCGACGGCGACCAGTACTCGGCCGAGCCGGGGCGCTCGAAATCGCGCCGGTGCTGCTCGAGCGTTTCGAGCCACTTGCGGCGCGTTGCGTGCTTGCGGTCGGTGTCAGCCATGGCGCTCCTCCCGAGGTGGCCCATAGAATACCGTGGCCATGACCAACCCCATCGAACCGAACGGCTGCCCGCCGTTTCGCGCCGACCACATCGGCAGCCTGCTGCGCCCCGCGAGCCTGCGCCAGGCGTTCCGCGCGCACGCCGAAGGGAAACTCTCCGACGCCGACCTTCGCGCCGCGCAGGACCGGGCGATCCGCGACGTCGTGCGGCTGCAGGAAGATTGCGGCCTCGCGGTCGTGACCGACGGCGAGTTCCGCCGCATCTCCTACTGGGAGAAGTTCGTGCGCCTCACCCAGGGGCTCGAGGTCAGGAGCGCGGTATTCCGCTTTCACGACGCGCACGGGCACGAAAGCGAGTTCACCGCGCCGTACGTGACGAAGAAGGTGGCGCGCGGCGCACCGATCGCGCTAGACGAATTCGAGTTCGTGAAGGGGATCACGCAACGCACGCCGAAGATCACCATGCCGGCGCCTTCGACGATGCACTTCTACCGCTTCACCGACTACGCGGCGCCCCGCGCCTACACCGACGTGGGTGCATTCTTCGCCGACCTGGGCAAGGTGTACCAGGCCGAGATCGCCGACCTGGCACGGGCGGGCGCGCGCTACGTGCAGCTCGATGAAGTCGCGCTCGCCGTGCTGTGCGACCCGGCCGCGCGCGACAAGGTGCGGGCGGCAGGCGGCGATCCCGAGCGGCTCGTCGATCTGTACGTCGAGGCGATCAACGCGGCGGTCGCGAACCGCCCGCCCGGAATGGTGATCGGCGTGCACATGTGCCGCGGCAACTACAAGGGCATGTACCTCTCCGAAGGGGGCTACGACTCGGTCGCAGAGAAGCTCTTCGGCCGCGCGCGCGTCAACCACTTCCTGCTCGAGTTCGACACGCCGCGCGCGGGCGATTTCGCCCCCTTGCGTTTCATGCCGCGCGATAAGGGCGTGGTGCTCGGCCTGGTCAGCTCAAAGACGCCGCAGCTCGAGAGCCTGGACATCCTGAAGAGAAGGGCGGACGAGGCGGCGAAATATGTCGATCCTGCGCGCCTCGCGCTGAGCCCGCAGTGCGGCTTCGCCAGCACCATGGGCGGCAACCCGGTGACCGAGGCCGACGAGCGCGCGAAGCTGAAGCTCTGCGTCGACGCCGCGCGCGCGATCTGGGGCTAGGCGCCGCCCGCCGCGGCGATCAGGCGGTTCATCCAGCTCGCGGTGTGCGCGGCGCCGCCGAAGCTGAAGAAGTGCGCGCCGACGACGTTGCACGCGGCGCGCGCGAGGCAGTAGCGGGCGACCGCGACGAGCTGCTCGCGCGGGTCGGTGTGGGTGACGAGGCGCGCGATGCCCATGCCTTGCGCGCGCAGGGCGCGCAGCGAGGCGCTCACGCCGCAGCGCTGCGCGAACCGCAGCAGCGTCGCTGCGTCGGTAGGGCCGGCGACCCCGACGAACACCGGGACGCGCGGGGCGCGCGCTGCGAGCTCGGCGCAGTACTCGACCACGCGCGCCGGGGCGAAGGAGAACTGGGTGACGACGTAGGCGCCGAGCCCCTGCGCCGCGGCAAGCGACAGCTTCTCGTCGAGCGCGCGCTCGAGCGCGGCGCGCGGAATGCGCGGATGGCCCTCGGGGTAGCCGGCGATGCCGACCTCGCGCACGCCGCAGCCAGCGAGCGCGCCGTCGGCGAGCAGCGCGACGCTGTCGGCCCACGGGCCGCGTGGCGCGGGGTCGTCGCCGCCGATCAGCAGCACCTTCTGCACGCCCGCTGACTGCACTGCGCGCGCGAGGAAGCCTTTCAGCTCGGCGCGCGAGGCGACGCGGCGCGCGGCGAGGTGCGGCACGGGCTCGAGGCCCGCGGCGCGCACTGCCTCGAGCGCGGCGAGCGTGTCGGCGAGCGAGTGGCGCGGCAGGTGGTTGACGTACACCTTGGTGCCGGCGGGTAGCAGTTCGCCCAGCGCGCGCGCATCCTCGACGCGGTGCGCGGTCATTTCGACCGAGCCGCAAGACATCAGCTCGGCGATGGTTTCGGCGACGGCGTCCGGCGCGGCGGTGAGGGTGCTCATGGCGGTCTCCTAGCGTTTCTTGCGCGATACCACGTACGACTCGTCGAGGAACCACAGGCCGCCATGGCGCTGGAGCACCTCGCGCGTCGCCTCGAGGTAGCGCCGCTCGCCGAGCGCTCCAGCGAGGCGCTCGTCGTCGATCTGCGCCACGTACACGGCGGCGTTCCAGGCGGCGAACAAGGTCGAGGTGCCGATGCTGTCGGCGATCTCGCTCGGCAGCGTGTGCATGTCGTAGCGGAATACCGCGCGGCTGTCGGAATAGGAGTTGAAGTTGTAATGGCGCGCGTCGCGGCCGAGCTCCGCGCGCACGGCGCGCAGCAGGTCGTGGCGCCCGGTCTGGAACGGGTTCTCGTCCGGCCACACCCGGCGCACGATCTCGAGACCGGGATCGTTGCCGTAGCTGTGGATGCCGAGCAGCCGCCCGCCGGGCCCGAGCGCGCGCGCGAGCGGCCCGACCACCCTGGACGCCTTGAAATCCGCGGGCACGCGCGCGCGGTACGGCTGCGAGGCGATCACCAGGTCGTAGTCGGCGCGCGCCCCGCCCTGGCGCGGGACGACGTCGTGCAAGAGGAAGCGGAAATCCTCGCGGTAGATGACGAGCGCGACCGGCCGTTCGTAGATCGGATTGCCGGTCTTCGGGCTGTGGCGCGCCTGCCAGTTGCGCGCGAGGAACGGCTCGAGCGCGGCGATCTGCTCGTCGAACTCGTGCGCGGTCGTGCCGCCGAGCGCGGCCTCGTGCCAGACCAGCGAGGTGGCGGCGCTCAGCGCCTTGGGCGCGAGCCACGGCGCCTCGTTGTAGTACATGTTGGTCACCACCAGCACCGTCGCCGGGTGCTCGTAGAGGCGGTCGGCCATCTTGTGCAGCGACAGGCGCACGTCCTCGAGGCTCACCTCCTTGCACACGAAATAGAACGGCATGGTGGGAAAGCGCCGGTGCATCTCGCGCATGACCCGTGTCAACACCGTGCCGTCGCCCATGCCGGCGTCGAACACGCGCACCGCCGGCGGGCGCGGATGGATGTGCGCGAGCTCCAGGCCGACGCGCTGCGCGATCACCTCCTTCTCGCCGCAGGTGTTGACGAACAGCAGGTACTTCTGGCGGTTGTCGAAAAACCGGAAATTGCGCGACGGCGCCCCCTCGGGCGGCGCTCCGGCTGCGGCGGGAACGCTGCGCGGGCGAATGAGCGGCAGCAGCTCGGGCGGTTCCGCGGGGGGCGTCGCGCCGTGGCGCGTCATGTAGCTCGCCACCCGCTCCAGGGTCTCGGGCGTGATGCGCGCGCCGTCGCGCAGGCGCGCAACGAACTTGCCGTCGTTCACTGCGCGGCGGCCGAAAGTGGACTCGGCCATGCCGTTCCTGCGACAGAACTCGGCAATGCTGTCGAGCAGCGCGCCGCCGCGCTGCGCAAGCGTCTCCATGGCCGCCTCCTTGACCGGACGCTACGGCCCGGCTCGTTGGGAAGACAACCACAATCCCTTCGTCATTGAAAGTGGGAAGTTGCCCACCAAGGTTAATCAAAGACTTAAAAACGGCCAGATGGCTCCGTTACAATCCACCACCTATGAGCGACAAGCCCCCGCGCGGCCTCGCCCGCGGCCTCACCAACTACGGCGACGCAGGGTTCTCGCTATACCTGCGCCGCTCATTCGCGAAGAGCATGGGCTACTCGAGCGAGATGCTCGTGCGGCCCGTGGTGGGCATCGCCGATTCGAAGAGCGGCTTCAACAACTGTCATCGGCACTTCCCCGAGATGCTCGAAGCCGTGAAGCGTGGCGTGCTCGCCGCCGGTGGCCTGCCAATCGAATTCCCGACCGTGTCGCTCGGCGAAGTGTTCCTCTCGCCCACCTCGATGATGTTCAGGAACCTCATGTCGATCGATGTCGAGGAGATGGTGCGTGCGCAGCCGATGGACGCCGTGGTGTTGATGGGCGGCTGCGACAAGACGGTGCCGGCGCAGCTGATGGGCGCGGCGAGCGCCGACGTTCCGGCGGTGCAGCTGCTCGCCGGGCCGATGATGCCGACCTCGTTCCATGGCGAGCGCCTCGGCGCCTGCACCGACTGCCGCCGCTTCTGGGCCCTGCATCGCGCGGGCAAAGTGGACGAGCGCGGCATCGAGGAAGTCGAAGGGAATCTCGCGACCACCGCCGGCACCTGCGCGGTGATGGGCACCGCCTCGACCATGGCCTCGCTCGCCGAGGCGCTCGGCATGGCGCTGCCCGGCACCGCGGCGATTCCCGCGGTACACGCCGATCGCCTGCGCGCAGCCGAGGCGAGCGGCCGGCGCGCCGCCGAGATGGCGCGCGCCCCGGTGCGGCCCTCGCAGGTGATCACCGAGAAGTCGATCGAGAACGCGCTGCGCGTGCTGCTCGCTATCGGGGGCTCGACCAACGCCATCGTGCATCTCACCGCGATAGCCGGTCGCGTTGGGGTGAAGCTCGAGCTTGCGCGCCTGAACCGGCTTTCGGACTCGACGCCGGTGCTGGTCGATCTCAAGCCGACCGGGCAGTACTACATGTCGGACCTTTACGCCGCGGGCGGGGTCGGCGCGGTGCTGCGTGAACTGAAGCCGCTGCTCCACCTCGATTGCATGACGGTGGCCGGCGAGACACTCGGCGAGCGCCTGGCACGCGAGGAGCAGGCCGGAGCGAGCTGGGTCGACCGCGCCGTGGTGCGGCCCCTGGCCGAGCCATTCCAGAAGGAAGGCGGGCTCGTCGCGCTGTTCGGCTCGCTCGCGCCGCGCGGCGCGATTCTCAAGCGCTCGGCGGCCGACCCGTCGCTGTTCGAGAAGGAAGGCCGCGCCGTGGTGTTCTCGTCCTTGGACGACCTCGCCGCGAGGATCGATTCACCCGACCTCGACGTGCGGCCCGAGGATTTCCTCGTGCTGCAGAACGCGGGTCCCAAGAGCGGCTATGCGATGCCCGAGGCGGGCTATCTGCCGATCCCGGCGAAGCTCGCGCGCGCCGGGGTGAAGGACATGGTGCGAATCTCCGATGCGAGGATGAGCGGCACCGCCTACGGCACGATCGTGCTGCACGTGTCGCCCGAGGCGGCGACCGGCGGCCCGCTTGCGCTGGTGAGGAACGGCGACCGCATCCGCATCTCAGTCAGAAGCCGCCAAATCGATCTGCTTGTCGCCGACGACGAGCTCGCCAGTCGGCGCGCGCAATGGCGAGCGCCCGCCGCGCAGCCGTCACGCGGCTACGCGAAGCTCTACATGGATCACGTGCTGCAGGCCGAAGACGGCTGCGACTTCGACTTCCTGCGCAAGGCCTGACGCGGCGCTACTTGTCGTAGTCGTACTTGAGATTGAAGCTGCCGTCGCTGTCGAACACCAGCGTGGCCTGCTTCCACTGGCGCTTCTCGCCGGCCGGCAGGAACTGGTTCAGCGAGTACACGTTCTTCGCCACCTGTTCCTTGTCGCAGGGCTGCAGCGGCTTGCCCTTCAAATCGTCGGCCCCAACGGCATAGAAGAAGGCTGCCTCGAAGCGGCGCGTGCCGCCCTCGACGCCCAGTTCGGTCACCACCACCCAGGTGCGCTTCCAGTCCTTGGGCAGGCCGGCCGCCATGCAGTTGAAGACGTCCTGGACGATCTTCGGGTCGACCTTGGGCTGCTGCTCATCCGCCTTTTGGCCATCGGCGGCCGCGGCTATACCCAGCCAGAGCACCGCAAGCAACGAGACAAAGATTCGCTTAAGCATCGGTTCCTCGGGTCGAACGATACCAGAAGACGCGCCCGATTGCGCACTGCAGCGTGACAGGGGCGAGCTACGGGCGCAAGATGCTTTAGGTTTAATCTATTTAGGTCTCATACAATGCTGCGCCAGGCCGCCGCCGCCGGACGCGAGGACCGCGAGTCGGGCTCGCGCGCCGACGACCACCGCGCGCTCAGGCTGTGGCTGCGGCTGCTCACCTGCACCCAGCTGATCGAGGGGCAGGTGCGCAGCCGGCTGCGCGAGCGCTTCACCACCACGCTGCCGCGTTTCGACCTCATGTCGCAGCTCGAGCGCCATCCGCAGGGGTTGAAGATGAACGAGCTGTCGCGCCGCATGATGGTGACGGGCGGCAACGTCACCGGGATCGTCGACCAACTCGCCGCCGAGGGACTGGTCGAGCGCCAGGCCGACGCGGCCGACCGGCGCGCGCTGCGCGTGCGCCTGACGCGCGCCGGCGAGCGCGCGTTCGCCGAGATGGCGCGCGCGCACGAAGAATGGATCGTTGCGACGCTCGCGGGCTTGAGTCGGCGTGAGCACGCCGAGCTCTTCCGCCTGCTCGCCAAGGTCAAGCAGCACGCGCTCACGAACATCGCCAAGGGGGCGACATGAACCGCTTCGCGCACTACGACTGGCCGTTCCTCGACGAGCGCCACGCCGCGCTCGCCCGGGAAGCCGACGCCTGGGCGGAGGCGAACCTGGGCGGCGCGCACGGCGGGGACGCCGACGCCGTCTGCCGCGGACTCGTCGAGGCGCTCGGCGCGGCGGGCTACCTGCGCTATTGCGCGCCAGGTACCGACCATTTCGACGTGCGCGCGATCGCTCTGCTGCGCGAAGTGTTCGCCTATCACTCGGGGCTCGCCGACTTCGCTTTCGTCATGCAGGGCTTGGGCAGCGGCCCGATCGCGCTCGCGGGCAGCGCCGCGCAGCGCGAGCGCTACCTCACCCGGGTCGCCGCGGGGAGAGCGATCGCCGCCTTCGCGCTGTCGGAGCCAGAGGCCGGGTCGGACGTCGGTGCGCTCGCGACCAGCGCGCGGCGCGACGGCGCGCACTGGGTGCTCGACGGCGTCAAGGCCTGGATCTCCAACGGCGGCCTCGCCGACTTCTACGTGGTATTCGCCAGGACCGATGCAGCGGCGGGCAGCCGCGGCATCTCCGCGTTCGTGGTCGACGCGGATGCGCCGGGGCTGGACGCGCGCGAGAGGATCGACATCGTCGCGCCGCATCCGATGGCGACCGTGCGCTTCAACGGCTGCCGCGTGCCGGCCGAAGCGCTGCTCGGCGAGCCGGGCGAGGGCTTCAAGCTCGCGATGCGCAACCTCGACGTGTTCCGCACCACGGTCGGGGCGGCCGCTCTCGGACTGGCGCGGCGCGCGCTCGACGAGGCGCTGCGGCGCGCGAAGGGCCGGCGCATGTTCGGCCAGACGCTCGCGGACTTCCAGCTTACGCAGGCGAAGCTCGCCGACATGGCGACCGGCATCGAGGCATCGGCGCTGCTCGTGTACCGCGCCGCCTGGGCGCGCGACGTGCACGCCAAGCGCATCACGAGCGAGGCCGCCATGGCGAAGATGCACGCCACGGAAACGGCGCAGCAGGTCGTCGACGGCGCGGTGCAGATCTGCGGCGGGCTCGGCGTCATGCGCGGCCACCCGGTCGAGCTGCTGTACCGCGAGGTGCGCGCGCTGCGCATCTACGAGGGCGCGACGGAGGTACAGAAGCTGATCGTCGCCAGGGAGCTGCTCAAATGAGCTATACGGCGCATAGCGACACGTTCGCGCGCGACAACCTGCCGCCGCGCAGCAAATGGCCGGAGTTCCTGTTCGAGCTGCCGGAACTCAAGTATTCGGCGCGCATGAACTGCGCCGCCGTGCTGCTGGACGAGTTGGTGCGGAAAGGCCACGGGGCGCGCGTCGCGCTGCACGCCCCGGAGGGCCGCTGCAGCTACGCGCAGCTGCTCGCGCAGGCGAACCGGCTCGCGAACGTGCTCGCGCGCGACCTGGGACTGAGGCCCGGCAACCGCGTGCTGCTGCGCGGCCCCAACAACCCGATGATGGCCGCCTGCTGGTTCGCCGTGATCAAGGCGGGTGGCATCGTGGTGCCGACCATGCCGCTGCTGCGCGCGAAGGAGTTGACCGACATCGTCAACAAGGCCGAGGTGACGCACGCGCTGTGCGACAAGCGGCTCGAGGCCGAGCTCGCCGCGGCGCTGCCGGTCTGCCCGAGCCTGAAGACGATCGCGTACTGGTACGACGACGCCCCGGGGTCGCTCGACCGCCTCGCCGCGGCGCGGCCGGCGGAGTTCCGCAACGTCGACACCGCGGCCGACGACGTGGTGCTGATCGCCTTCACTTCGGGCACCACCGGCAAGCCCAAGGGCACGATGCATTTTCACCGCGACGTGATCGCGATGTGCGACTGCTTCCCGCGCTCCTGCCTCAAGCCTGCGCCGGACGACGTGTTCTGCGGCACGCCGCCGATCGCCTTCACCTTCGGGCTGGGCGGGATGCTGTGCTTTCCCATGCGCTTCGGCGCGTCAACGGTGCTGGTTGAGAGGCTCGCGCCCGACACGCTGCTCGAGACGATACAGAAGTTCCGCGCGAGCGTCTGCTTCACCGCGCCGACCATGTTCCGCGCCATGGCCGGAATCGCGCAGAACTACGATCTCTCGAGCCTGAAGAAGTGCGTCTCGGCCGGCGAGGCGCTGCCCGACGCGACGCGCCGGCTCTTCAAGGGCGCGACCGGAATCGAGATCATCGACGGCATCGGCTCGACCGAGATGATCCACATCTTCATCTCGCACACGCCGGAGCGAGTGCGGCGCGGCGCGACCGGCTACGCGATCCCCGGCTACCGCGCCACGGTGCTCGACGATGAGGGACGGCCGTGCAAGCCGGGCGAGATCGGCCGTCTCGCGGTCAAGGGTCCGACCGGCTGCCGCTATCTCGCGGACGAACGCCAGGCGAACTACGTGCAGAACGGCTGGAACCTCACCGGCGACGCCTACGCGATGGACGCGGACGGCTATTTCTTCTACCAGGCGCGCACCGACGACATGATCATCTCCGCGGGCTACAACATCGCGGGGCCCGAAGTGGAGGGCGCGCTGCTCGGCCACGCCGCGGTGGCCGAGTGCGGCGTCGTAGGATGGCCGGACGAGGAACGGGGCACGATCGTCAAGGCGTTCGTCGTGCTGAAGGCAGGCAACGCGAAGAGCGAGGCGCTGGCCGAGGAGCTCAAGCAGCACGTGAAAAAGTCGATCGCGCCGTACAAGTATCCGCGCGCGATCGAGTTCCTGGACGCGCTGCCGCGCACCGAGACCGGCAAGCTGCAGCGCTTCAAGCTCAGGAGGACGTCGTGATGCAGATCCTGCAACCCCCGGGCTGGGCCCGCCCCAAGGGCTTCTCCAACGGCATCGCGGTGCGCGGCGGGCGCACGGTGTACATCGCCGGGCAGGTCGGCTGGACCGGGCAGGGCGAGTGGCAGGAGACCGGCTTTGCCGGCCAGTTCCGCCAGGCGCTCGCCAATATCCTCGCGGTGCTCGCCGAGGCGGGCGGGCGACCGGAGCACCTGGTGCGCCTCACCTGGTACGTGCTCGACCGAAAGGAGTACCTCGATGCGCTCAAGGAGGTCGGTGCGGCCTACCGCGAGCTGATCGGCAGGCACTACCCGACCATGGCGGTGCTGCAGGTCGGCGGCCTGGTCGAAGCGCAGGCGCGGCTGGAAATCGAGGCGACCGCGGTCGTCCCGGATTGAAGGGGGAGCCATGAAAGTGACCGTCATCGGCGGCGGACCCGGGGGCCTTTACTTCGCGCTGCTGGCGAAGAAGGCCTGGCCGCGCTGGGAGATCACCGTGTACGAGCGCAACCGCCCGGACGACACCTTCGGCTTCGGCGTGGTGTTCTCCGACCAGACGCTCGACACCTTCAAGGTCTACGACCCCGTCACTTACGAGCGCATCCGCCGCCGCTTCGCCTACTGGGGCGACGTGGACGTCGTCTACAAGGGGCGTGTCATGCGCTCGGGCGGCAACGGCTTCTGCGGCTGCTCGCGTAACGCGCTGCTCGCCATCCTGCAGGACCGCTGCCGCGAGCTCGGCGTGCACATCCGCTTCCAGTCTGAGGTCGAGAGCCTCGCGGCGTTCGCGGACTCGGAGCTCATCGTGGCGGCCGACGGCATCAACTCCAGGATTCGCGAGCAGCACAAGGCGCACTTCAAGCCGAGCGTCGATCTGCGGCCGAACAAATTCACCTGGCTCGGCTCGACGCGGCCGCTCGACGCGTTCAAGTACTTCTTTCGCGAGACGCCCGAGGGCATCATCCTCGCGCACTGCTACCAGTACGAGGAGGGGCGCTCGACCTGGGTAATCGAGACAGACGAGGCGACTTGGAAGAACTTCGGCTTCGACCGCATGAGCGAGGCCGAGATGCTGCCGGTGCTCGAGCGCGCGTTCGCCGAGGAGCTCGCCGGCCACCCGCTCATCGTCAACCGCTCGATCTGGCGCAACTTCCCGACCATCACCAACGAGACCTGGGTGATGACCGAAGAGAAGCCGAACGTCGTGCTGGTCGGCGATGCCAAGGCCACGGCGCACTTCTCGATCGGCTCGGGCACCAAGCTCGCGATGGAGGATGCGATCGCGCTGTTCGAGTCGCTCAAGGCGGAGGAATCGGTCAAGGGCGCGCTGCTGCGCTACGACACTGCGCGCCGCGAGGAGGTGGAAAAGACCCAGCACGCGGCCAACGTGTCGCTCGCCTGGTTCGAGCACATGAAGCGCTACTGGGGCATGGATCCGCTGCAGTTCGCCTTCGGCGTGATGTCGCGCTCCAAGCAGATCACCTGGGAGAACCTCGAGCTGCGCGACCCCGGCTTCGTGCGCGACGTGCAGCGCTGGTACGCGGCGGACGTGCGCGCCAGGGGCTTCGACGTCGATCCTGCGAACCCGCCGGTGCCGATGTTCACGCCGTTCCGCCTGCGCGGCATGACGCTCGAGAACCGCGTCGTCGTCTCGCCCATGGACCAGTACTCGGCGGTGGACGGCGTGCCGACCGACTGGCATTTCGTGCACTACGGCTCGCGCGCGGTCGGCGGTGCGGGGCTCGTTTACATCGAGATGACCTGCGTCTCGCCCGAGGGGCGCATCTCGCCGGGCTGCACCGGGCTGTGGAACGTGGCGCAGCGCGACGCCTTCCGGCGCATCGCGGATTTCTGCCATGCGAACTCGAGGGCGAGGCTGTGCATGCAGATCGGACACTCGGGGCGCAAGGGCTCGACGCAGCTCGGCTGGCAGAACATCGACCATCCGCTCGAGCGCGGCAACTGGCCGCTCGTGTCGGCCTCGCCGATTCCCTACTACGAGGGCGAGTCGCAGGTGCCGCGCGAGATGACGCGCGCCAACATGGAGCGCGTGCGCGAAGAGTTCGTGCGTGCGGCGCGCTACGCCGACCAGGCCGGCTTCGACATGCTCGAGCTGCACATGGCGCACGGCTACCTGCTCGCGAGCTTCATCTCGCCGCTCACCAACACGCGCGCCGACGACTACGGCGGGCCGATCGCGAACCGCATGCGCTATCCGCTCGAAGTGTTCCGCGCCTGCCGCGCCGCATGGCCGGAGGCGAAACCGATGTCGGTGCGCATCTCGGCGACCGACTGGGCGCCCGGGGGGCTCTCGGGCGAGGACCTGATGACGCTCGCGCGCATGCTGAAGGACGCGGGCTGCGACCTGATCGACTGCTCGACCGGGCAGACGGTGCCGCAGCAAAAACCCGTATACGGGCGCATGTACCAGGCGCCGTTCGCCGACTGGGTGCGCAACGAGGTCGGCATCGCCACCATGACGGTGGGCGCCGTGACCACCGCGGACCAGGTGAACACGCTGCTTGCATCGGGCAAGGCCGACCTAGTGGCGCTCGCGCGCCCGCACCTCGCCAACCCGTACTTCACGCTGCAGGCCTCGGCCTGGTACCAGCACGCGCCGCAGCACTGGCCGCCGCAATACCTGTCGGGCCGCGACCAGGCGTTCCGCAACGCGCCGCGCGAGCGCGCCGAGCTGACCGACGTGCGGCTGCGCGCGCGGCCCGCGAGCCACGAGCTGAAGGACGAGTCCAAGTCCGGCGTTAAGATCGCGGCATGAAGCGCTGCGCCTGGGCGGACAATCCGCTCGCCATCGACTACCACGACCGCGAGTGGGGCGTGCCGGTGCGCGACGACCGCAGGCTGTTCGAGTTCCTGGTGCTCGAAGGCGCGCAGGCGGGCCTGTCCTGGAACACGATCCTCGCCAAGCGCGGGAACTACCGGCGAGCCTTCGCCGGCTTCGACCCGCGCAAGGTGGCGCGCTTCGGCGCGGCGCACAAGGCGCGCCTGCTCGCCGACCCGGGAATCGTCAGGAACCGCGCGAAGATCGACGCCGCGGTGCTGAACGCGCGCTGCTTTCTCGAGGTGCAGGAGGAATTCGGTAGCTTCGCGGACTATGTCTGGGGCTTCGTCGATGGCCGCCCGCTGCAGGGCCGGCGGCGGCGCCCGGGCGACGTCCCCGCGCGCAGCGAAGTCTCGGATGCGCTTTCGAAGGACCTGAAGCGGCGCGGCTTCAAGTTCGTCGGCTCGACCATCATGTACGCCTTCATGCAAGCGGTCGGCATGGCGAACGACCACACCACCGGTTGCTTCCGGCACGCGAGGCTGGCGCGCAAATGAGGGCGCTTTTGGCGATCGTCATGCTGCTCGGCGCGGCCTCGGCGTTCGCCGCTTACGACGTGAACGGCATCACGCTCGGCGCGAGCGAGCGCGAGGTGAGGCAGGCATTTCCGAGCGCCTATTGCCAGCCGCTCGAATGGAAGTCCGTCGCCGCGGAACGGCGCTGCGACGACTCGAGGATCTCGTTCGGGGGGGCGCCGGCGCGCGTCACGTTCTACCTGAAGCACGACAAGGTGCAAGCCTTCGACGTGGCCTTCGACCCGCGCGATCGCGAACGGGTCGTCGCGTTCCTCAAGACGCAGTACGGCGACCCGGCCGCGGAGCGGACCGACACGATCACGCGCCAAGGCAAGGAAGACCGCAAGATCTACAAGGCGGCCTGGCGGGACGGCGATGTCGCCGCGCAGGTCACGGTGCGCCTTGGGACGAGGTACGCCCGCCTCGAAGTCGCGCGCGGCGACTTCGCCCAGAAGATCTACGAAGTGAGGTAGACCGGCCTAGGACCAGACCCAGGGCCGGTGCGCCCTGTCCCGCTCCTGCCAGGCGGCGATCGCGGGCGCGCGCGTGAGCGTGACGCCGATCGCGTCCAGCCCCTCGAGCAGCGCCTTCTTGCGCAGCACGTCGATCTCGAAGCCGTGCATCTCGCCGTCGGGCGCGGCGAGCGTCTGCGCCGGCAGATCGACCGTCAGCTCGAGCGGCGCGGCCGCCGCTCCGAGCGCGCGCAGCACGCCGTCCACGACGGCCTTCGGCAGTCGGATCGCCAGCACGCCGTTCTGAAAGCAGTTGTTGTAGAAGATGTCGCCGAAGGAAGGCGCGACGACACAGCGAAAGCCCATGCCGGCGATCGCCCAAACCGCCATTTCGCGCGAGCTGCCGCAGCCGAAGTTCTCGCCGGCGACCAGGATCTGCGCGCCGCGGAACTTCTCCTGGTTCAGAGGGAATTCTGGATTGTCGCGCCCCGCGGCATCGAAACGCGCCATCTCGAAGGCCCAGCGGCCCATCTCGGCGCGCGGCGTGCGCACGCAGCGCTCGACGCGGATGATCATGTCGGTGTCGACGTTCGACCAGGGAAGTGCCGCGGCGGTGGATCGCAGGACGGTGAAGGGGTTCATGTTCAAGGTAGAAAATCCCTGACATCGGCGATCTCGCCCGCCACGGCGCAAGCCGCGGCGGTCGCCGGGCTGGCAAGGTGCGTCCTCGCGCGCGGGCCCTGGCGGCCGACGAAGTTGCGGTTCGACGTCGAAACGCAGCGCGCGCCGGGCTCGACCAGCTCGCCGTTCGCGCCGACGCACAGCGAGCAGCCTGGCTCGCGCCATTCGAAGCCCGCGTCGCGGAAAACCTGGTGCAGACCCTCGGCCTCCGCGGCGCGCTTGACGCCCATCGAGCCGGGCACCACCCAGGCCCGCACGTGCGGCGCGACCCTGCGCCCGCGCGCGACCTCGGCCGCCGCGCGCAGGTCGGACAGGCGCGAGTTGGTGCACGAGCCGATGAACACGCGGTCGATCCGGGTCCCCGCAATCGGCCGGCGCGGCGCGAGCCCCATATACTCGAGCGCTTCCGGCTTGGCTTCGGGGATCGATGCGCCGACCGCGATCGCGTCCTCGGGGCTCGTGCCCCAGGTGATCTGAGGGGCGAGGCGGGAGACGTCCAGCTCGACCTCGCGATCGAACTTCGCATCCGCATCCGAGGAAAGCGTCCGCCACCAGCCGAGCGCCTCGCCCCACAGTTTTTCTTGCGGCGCGAAGCGGCGTGCGCGCAGGTAGTCGAAGGTCGTCTGATCGGGCGCCACCATGCCGATCTTGGCGCCGAGCTCGATCGACAGGTTGCACAGCGTCATGCGCGCTTCCATGTCGAGCGCGCGCACCGCGCCGCCGGCGTATTCCACCGCGTGCCCGACGCCGCCCGCCATGCCGACGCGGGCGATCAGCGCGAGGATCATGTCCTTGGCATAGACGCCCTTCGCCAGCGTCCCTTCGAAGCGCGCGCGCAGGTTCTTCGGCCTGCGCTGCTCGATCGTCTGCGTGGCGAGCACGTGCACGATCTCGGTGGCGCCGATGCCGAAGGCGAGCGCGCCAAGCGCGCCGTTGGTGCAGGTGTGCGAGTCGCCGCACACGACGAGCGTGCCGGGCTGGGTGATGCCGAGCTCGGGGCCGATCACGTGCACGATGCCCTGCTCGTCGCTGCCGACGTCGAACAGCCGCACGCCGGCCTTGCGTGTCTCGAGGCGCAGTTGGTCGACGAGCAGCTGCGCCCAGTCGTGCGCGCCGCCCGTACGGCCAGGCGCCGACGACACGACGTGATCGGCGGTGGCGAAGCTGAGCTCGGGATTGCGCACCCGCAGGCCGCGCTCGCCGAGCTCGGCAAGCGCCTTGGCGCCGCCCAGATCGTGCAGCAGGTGCCGGTCGACGTGCAGCAGGTCGGTGCCGCCGCCCAGTCGCTCGACGACGTGTGCGTCCCAGACCTTGTCGAACAGCGTCGCCGCCATCAGCGCGGATAGGATCCGTTGTTCACGTCGAGCGTGGTGCCGTTCAGATATTCGGGGCTCGCGCTGCCGAGCCACAGGATCGCCTGCGCCACCTCGCGCGGCGTGCACACGCGGCCCGAATACACCGCGCGCATGACCCCCTCCTTGCGCGACGCGGGCAGCTGCTCGTACATCGCGGTCTGCGTCGGGCCGGGCGCCACAGCGTTCACCAGCACGCCGTGGCGCCCGAGCCAGCCGGCGTAGCTCTTGGTGATGTTGAGTAGCGCCGCCTTGCTCGCGCCGTACCACAGGTCGGGATGCCCCGTGAAAGCCGCCACCGAGCCGACGTTCACGATGCGCCCGGACTTCCGCTTCATCATCTGCGGGGCGAGCGCCAGCATGAGCGCCGCCGGTGCCTCCAGGTTAACCGTCATGATCTCGCGGCGATGGGCATCCGGAATCGCGTCGTAGGCCTCGCAGTACAGCACGCCGGCGTTATTCACCAGCGTATCGATCGCGCCAAGCCGGTCGACAAGCGCCGGGATGCCGGAGACGTTCGTGAGGTCGTATTCGATCCGACTCGTGGAAAGGTCGGAGTGCGAGAAATCCTTGTCCAGGGCAAGCACTTCGAACCCCGCGCCGACAAAGGCACGCGCAGTTTCGAGCCCGATCCCCCGGCCCGCGCCGGTGACGAGCGCGACCGGCATCTCAGGCGGCAAGCCCCGGCATTCTGAAGCCCGAGGAGCGCAGCTCGGCGATCAGGCCCTCTTCCTGGTTGCGCTCGAGCTCGGTGAGCGGCGGCCGCACGGTGCGCCACGCGGGGTCGTTCCCGAAGTGCGCAATGATCGCCTTGAGCGCCGGGATCATGGGCACCTTCTGCACGATCTTGCGCGTGGCGGTGATGCCGGCCTGCAGCCGGTCGGCGTCGACCGACTGCCATTTGCGGTACACCTGGTCGATTGGCCCCGGGTTGACGTTGCCGGTAGCAGTGATGCAGCCCTTGCCGCCGTGGCGCATGGTATCGAGCAGGAACACCTCGCTGCCCGCGAACACGTCGAAGCCGCTCTTGGCGAAGGCATCCAGCATCGCCTTGGTGTTGTTCCAGTCGCCAGAGGAGTCCTTCACGCCGGCGACGACACCGGGATATTTCTTCAGCAGCCGCTCGATGAGCGCGAGCGTGATCGGCACCTGCGACACCGGCGGGATGTGATAGAGATACAGGCGCAGGCGCGGATCGCCGACGCGCTCGATGACCTCCGCGAAGTTGCGGAAAAGGCCCTCGTCGCTCACGCCCTTGTAGTAAAAGGGCGGCAGCATCAGCACTCCGCCGCAGCCGATTTCCACCGCGCGCCGCGTCATCGCCACCGAGTCGCTCAGCGCGCAGTGTCCCGTGCCCGGCATCAGCGCGGCGGCCGGAACGCCTCCCGCCACCAGCGCATCGAGCAGCTGGAGCTTCTCCGCGACCGACATCGAGTTCGCCTCGCTGTTGGTGCCGAATACCGCGAGCCCCGAGCAGCCGTTCGCGAGCAGCCACTTGCAGTGGCGCACGAAGCGCTGCGCGTCGGGCGCGAGGTCCTTGCCGAAGGGGGTGACGACGGGCGACAGAACGCCGGTGATACGCGCAGGTGTCTTCATGGGCCCAATTATATGTAAGCGGCGCGGCCGCGGTAGACTCGCGGCCCATGGATCTGTCCCGCGTCGCGAATATCGACGATCTGCGCCGCCTCGCGCGCCGGCGCCTGCCGAGGATCGTGTTCGATTTCTTCGACGGCGGCGCCGAGGACGAGGTCACGCTGCGCGCCAACCGCACCGCCTTCGAGCGGCTGCGCTTCGCGCCCAGGGTGCTGCGCGACGTCGCCAGGGTCGATCCCTCGACCGAGATCCTGGGCGGGCAGTCGAAATATCCCCTGGTCGTCGCCCCGACCGGCGCCATCGGCATGGGCTGGCCCGGCGCCGACCTGGCGATCGCTCGCAGTGCCGCCGCCTGCGGCATCCCGTACACGCTCTCCACGACCGCGACCGCGACGATCGAAGAGATCGCGGACAAGGCGCCCGGCCGCCTGTGGTTCCAGTTGTACGTGCTGTACGACCGGGAATTCACCGACGGCCTGGTCGCGCGCGCCAGGGCCGCCGGCTACGAGGCGTTGGTGGTCACCGTCGACCTGCCGGTCGGAGGCAAGCGCGAGCGCGATACGCACAACGGCTTCGTGCTGCCGTTCAAGCCGGGCTGGCGCGAGCTGCTCGCCGGCCTCACGCACCCGTCCTGGGCCTGGCGCATCGTCGCGGCGGGCGGCATACCCGAGCTCGTCAACCTGCGCGGCTTCGAGCGACGCTCGCGCGCGGGCATGATCGCCACTTCGTCCTCGGTCGGCCAGCAGCTCGACGCCTCGTTAGACGAGCGCGGCCTGGCGCGGCTGCGCGACCTGTGGCAAGGCAAGCTGATCGTCAAGGGAGTGGCGCGCCCCGAGGACGCCGAGCGCGCCGTCGCGCTCGGCGCCGACGCGGTGTGGCTTTCGAACCACGGCGGCAGGCAGCTCGATGGCGCGATCACCGCGCTCGAGGCGCTGCCGGCGGTCGCCAAGGCGCTCGCGGGCAAGGTGCCGGTGCTGATCGACGGCGGCGTGCGGCGCGGCTCGGATGCGGTGAAGGCGCGCGCGCTCGGCGCGCAGGCGGTCGCCGTCGGCCGTCCGACGCTCTACGGCGCGTCGGCCGCGGGCGAGGCGGGGGCGCGGCGCGCGCTCGCCATCCTCACCGACGAGATCGAGCGCACGCTCAGGCTGTGTGGCGCGCGCAGCATGGCCGAGGTCGGGCCGGATCTGCTGGCGGGGTGAAGCGATGGCGCAGGATCTTCCCGTACTCGTGGTCGGCGGCGGCATCGGCGGGCTGGCCGCCGCGCTCGCGCTTGCTCGCAAGGGGCTCAGGGTGCGGGTCTTCGAGCAAGGATCGGAATTCAAGGAAATCGGCGCCGGCATCCAGCTTGGACCGAACGTCTATCGCATGTTCGAACTGCTGGGGCTCACGGATGCCATCGAGCATTATTCGGTGCATCCCGAGAACATGATCATGATGGACGGCCTCACGGGCGAGGAGGTGATCCGCCTGCCGGTCGGCGGCGCGGCGTTCCGCAGGCGCTTCGGCGGCTACCTGTACGGCGTGATCCACCGCGCCGATCTGCACGAGGTGTTCCTCGAGGCCTGCAAAGGGGAAAGGAACGTCGAGCTGAATGTTCTCAGGAAGGCGCTGCGCTGCGAGGAATCCGGCGAGCGCGTGCTGCTGCACATGGACGATGGCGAGCGCGTCGAGGGGAGCGCGCTGGTCGGTGCCGACGGCCTGTGGTCGCGCGTCCGCAACCAGCTGCTCGGCGACGCAAAGCCGCGCGTCTCCGGCCATATCGCGTACCGTGCGGTTCTGCCGCGCGCCGAGGTGCCGGACGACCTGTGGCAGAACAACGTCGTGCTGTGGGCGGGGCCGAAGACGCACCTGGTGCATTACCCCTTGCGCCGCGGCGAGCTGTACAACCTGGTCGCCGTGTTCCATAGCGACAAGTACGAGGAGGGCTGGAACGTCTACGGCGACCCAGAGGAGCTGAAGCAGAAGTTCGCCGCCGAGCGTCCGGAGGTGAAGCGCCTGCTCGCCAAGATCAACGCCTGGAAGATGTGGGTGCTGTGCGACCGCGAGCCGGTGCGCGAATGGTCGAGGGGCCGCGTCACGCTGCTCGGCGACGCGGCGCACCCGACGCTGCAATACATGGCGCAGGGCGCCAACATGGCGATCGAGGACGCGGTGGTGCTCGCCGCCTACGCGGAGCTTTCAGGCCGCGACTGGGCGAAGGCCTTCCGCTGGTACCAGGACGCGCGCTACTTGCGCACGGCGCGCGTGCAGATCACCTCGCGCTATTACGGCGACATCTACCACGCCGCCGGCGTGGTACGCGAGCTGCGCAACCAGTTTCTCGCCCCGAGGCCCGGCACGGACCCGGAGAACCCGGGCTTCGAAGGCGTGGCCTGGCTCTACGACGGCATCCGGGTGCCGAGCGCGCCGCCCGCCTGAGCGGCGCTCAGCCCTTCTTCACGTAGGCGACGCACCAGCCCTTCGGGCTGATCGGGCCCGCGACCACGTTGCACTCGCCCATCGCGGTCGCCGTCTTGCCGGGAATGAACTGGATGCAATTGCTGCAGTCCTGATCGCCTTTCGGATGATCCTGGTATTGCATCGACGCCTTCGGCACGGTCCCGGCAGCCGCGGCGACGACGGGGATCGAGGCCAGGCCGGCGAGCAGCGCGGCGCCCTTCAGGACCGAGCGGCGGGATATTTTCTTGCGTTCGATGTCAGACATGATGAGTCACTTTATCGATGGAAAGAGGCATTGACCCCGGGGCCGCGCAAAAGTTTGCCTAGCGCAGCCGCGACAGATAGTGCGCGAGCGCCTGCAGGCCCTCGTCGCTCAAGGGGTAGACCGCGTCGGGCATGGCGGCTACGCCGCCACCGCGGCGCGCGCCCGATTTGAAATCGCGCAGCGCTTTGAGCAGGTAAGCCTCGCGCTGGCCCGCGAGCCGCGGCACCGCGTCCTTGCCGACGAAACCGTCCAGGTGGCAGCTGGCGCAGTGATTTGCCTTGGCGAGCTGCTCGCCGCCCTCGGTCAGGTCGGGACGCTCGTCCTTGCCCTCCGGGGGATTCGGCGGGGGCAGCGACGAAAGGTAGGCTCCGATGTTGCGGATGTCCTCATTGCTGAGCAGCAGCGAAATCGGCGTCATCGACGCGTCCTTGCGCGTCTCGGTGCGGAAGTACACCAGCTGCCACTGGATGAAATTGTCGGGCTGCGCCGCGAGGAGCGGCGCCACCTCGCCTTGGGGCGCGGGGCCGCTGCCGTGGCAGGCGAGGCAGGGTTCGAACTTCGCCTTTCCCGCAACGGGATCGGCGGCGCCCGCAGCCGCGGCGGCGGAAAGCGCCGCCGCGGCGAGGACGGTACGGACTAGGCGTGCGCGCAGAGCTTACTTGCCGTAGCTGATGCGGTAGATCGCGTTCGCCCAGTCGTCGGCGACGAGCAGCGCGCCATCCGGGGCGACGATCACGTCCGCGGGGCGGCCGTGAAAGTCCTGCTTGCCCTTGAGCCAGCCCGAGGCGAACACTTCCTGCTTGGCGTGCTTGCCCTTCGGGTCGACGATGATGCGCATGATGCGCGCACCCTGGTACACGTGGCGGTTCCACGAGCCGTGCTCGGCGAGGAAGATGTTGTCCTTGTACTGCGCCGGGAACATCTTGCCCGTATAGAACTTCATGCCGAGCGGGGCGACGTGCGGGCCGAGGTTGAGCACAGGCGGCGTGAACTCCGAGCACTTGTGCCCCATCGCGAACTTCGGATCGGGGATGTTGCCCTGGTGGCAGTACGGATAGCCGAAGTGCTCGCCCATGCGGGAGATGTGGTTCAGCTTGTCGCTCGGCGTGTTGTCGCTCAGCCAGTCGCGCGCGTTCTCCGAGAACCAGTAATCGCCGGTGCGCGGATCGATGTCGCCGCCCACGCTGTTGCGAACGCCGAGCGCGCGGATCTCCGCCAGGCCGTTCTCGGGATTGACGCGCCGGATCTGCGACACGCTGGTCGGCGGGATGCCGATGTTGAACGGCGGTCCGAATGCCAACCACAGCCAGCCATCCTTGTCGAACACGAGGTACTTCCAGCCGTGCGCCACGAACGACGGCATGTCGTCGTACACCACCTGCGGCTGCGGCATGTTGTCCAGGTTCGCCTCGGCGTTGTCGTACTTGAGGATCCTGTCGATGTCCGCGACGTACAGCGCGCCGTTGCGGAACGCGAGGCCGGTCGGCATCTTGAGGCCCTTGAGGATGACCTTGACTTCCTTCTTGCCCTCGGGGCCGGTGATGGCGTAGACGTTGCCGACGCCGAACGCGCCGACGAACAGCGTGCCCTTGTCGCCCCAGGCCATCTGCCGCGCGCTCGGGACGTCGCTCGCCCACAGGCTGATGTGGAAGCCCTTGGGCAGCTTGATCTGCTTGAGCGTGGCCTGGATCTCCTCCATCGGCACGCCGGTGGCGGGCGGCGCCTTGGGCGCCAGACCCTTCTGCGCCTCGGTCTCGTCACCCAGGAACCAGTCCGCGGGCGGGTGCTCCCAGAACGACTTCTTGCTCGAATCGTAGTGCTTGAGTCCCTGGGCTTGCGCCCCTGGGGCCGCGATGAGCGCAGCAGCGAGCACGGCCGCGCCGATCAGCGACTTTTGACTGGCTTGCATTTCGGATTTCCTCCTCTTAGAGCGGCAGGGAGCTGCTTTCAGCGGTCTTGTTCCCCCGCCGCGGGGAACTGATTAGATGCCGCGCTTACTCGGCTGTCAACGGCGGTTCGCAGGCCTCTAGACCCAGACCTGGAGCACGTAATCGTAGGCTGCCTGGGCGTTGGTCATGTCTACGCGCTGCAGCTTGATGCGGTAGCCGTCCTTCGCCTTCCTGAGGTGATGCAGGTAGCTGCCGGCGAAGTGGCGCACGTCGTCGCGGCGCAGCTCCAGCATGTGGAAGCGCGAGCGCACAAAGATGTCGCCGTTCGGCGACTGCTTCTCGATCACGACGTTGCCCACCACGTGGTTCGTGCCCCATTGCGGGCGCTGCGACCAGGCGTCCGGATGCAGCACGCGCTTCATTCGCACCGTCATGAGGTTCTTGTCCTCGGCGAAGATCGCCGGCATGCCGTCCCAGGTGGTGTGCGACGGTTCGGGCGGCATCCAGTACACGCCGTCGTCGGTGAACAGCTCGATGTAGTCCTGCCAGCGCTTGCCGTCGAGAATGTCAGCCTGGCGATAGAGGAATTGCTCGACGGCGTGCTGCGTCGCCGCGTTCACCGGCTTGCTCCGTGCGGCCGTCCGGCCGCGGCGCGAGGCCTTCTTCTTTCCTGTCGCCATGTCACTTCTCCGCGGCCATGTACCGCGCCCAGGCCTTCATCTGGTTGCGCATCGGGGCCTCCGAGGTGCCCATGTTCGGGCCGGTCTCGATGACGCCGTCCTTGTCGAGGTCGCGCCCGTAGTGACGCTGGAAGCTCACCCAGTCGCCGCCGTCGGAAGCGAGCCCCTGGTGGCACTTCCAGAAATTCTCCAGATCGTCGGCGTTGATCATGGTGGAAGGCGAATTGACCAGGTTGTAGTAGGCGAGCGCGCGCCGGTAGATCGGCTCGGGAGCCCCTTTCAGGCGGAAATGCCAGATTTCCGTCAGGGTGCGGTCCACACCCAGCGGGCGCACGGCGCGCAGCTGCTGCAGCGGCGACTGCACCGAGAGGCCCGGGTAGATGAGCACGTGGTGGATGTTGGTCGAAAGGATCTCTTCCTTGCGCCTCTCGCCATAGGCCTTGGCGAGCACTCGCTCGTACTCGAGCGTGTCGGGATCCTTCGGCCGCAGCCCCATGTAGCCGGTGAGGATGCAGTGCCCGTGCGGATAGTTGAGCGTCTGGAAGGCGTCCCACTTGTCTATGGTCACGGTCGCGAACGCCGACAGCATGTGGTAGGAGAGCGGAGCCTTGCCGGTCTTCTTCTCGATCAGCTTCTCGACGTCGTGCGCCGCGCGCCCGGTCGACTGGTGCGTGACGGAGGGGTGCAGCGCGTCGAGCTGGTTTTCGAGGAAGATCTTCCAGTTCGAGCGCTGGATGACGCGGAAGCAGTTTGGCACCACCTCGACCTCGCCCTCGGGCGAGCGGTCGCAAATGTCGTCGAACGCGATCTTCGAGCGGCCGAGGAACTCGAGCAGCCCGGGGCCGTCCTTGGCGAGGCTCGCGAACACGAAGCCGCGGTAGCTCTCGACGCGCGCCGCGCGCTTCATGCTGCACGCCGGGTCGTCCTTTCTCAGGCTCGTGCCCTGGTAGCCCGACTCCATCATCGGGATGCTGCGCAAGTGGCCGTCGTGCTGGAAGGTCCAGGCGTGGTAGGAGCAGCGGAAGAACTCGCCGGTGTTGCCGTGGTGGTCGCCGCAGATCATGTTGCCGCGGTGCGGGCAGCGGTTGTAGAGCACGTGCACGCGCCTGTCCTTGCCGCGCACCATGACCATCGGCTGCCGCCCCAGCTGCACGGCGTAGTAGTCGCCGGGCTTCGGCACCTGGGACTCGTGGCCGCAGTAGATCCACACCGTCTCGTGTATGCGCTGCATCTCGTGCTCGAAGATCTGCGGGTCGGTGTAGACCTCCCTGCGCACGCGATCCGGCTCGACGTACTTGGAAAGATCGGGGATGCGCTCCTGCAACATGGCTTGGTCCTCCTTCAGGCGGCCCGCTCGTCGCCGGCGAGCCCTTGGTCGAGATTGCCCTTCATACGCTTGAGCGTCGCGCGCAGCGCGTCGACCGCGGCCGGGGGCAGTCCCGCGACGGCGGCGCGGTTCAGCCGCTCGACGGCAGGCCAGATGCGCGCGAACATGCGCTCGCCCGCAGCGGTGAGCGCGAGGCGCGTGATGCGCATGTCGTCGCTGTCGGAAATCCGCGCGACCCAGCCCGCATGCTGCATGCGGTCCACCGTGCGCGTGAGCGTGGTGCGGTCGATGGTGGCGATGTCCGCGAGCTCGCTCATCGAGCAGCGGCGGCGCGCGCACAGCGAGGCGAGCACGCGCCACTCGGGCACGCGCAATCCCGCGGCCTTCAGCTCCTGCGTGAGCATGCGGTCGCGGCTGCCGATGACCTGCGTGATCCAGTAGAAGACGTGGCGCTCGAGGTCGAACGCCGGTCGCTGCTCGCGCGCCATGCGTGCACGCTACGCGCGATTACGTGCGTTTGCAAGCGATCCGGCGCGCGCGTCGCCCGTGCATAATTGCGCCCCGGAAGGGGGCGTGAGCGTGGAGCATATTCTCAGCATTGCGGCCGGCATCCTGCTCGATGGGCTCGCCTACGGCATGGTGCTGTTCGTCATCTCGGTGGGCCTGTCGGTGACCATGGGGCTGATGGGCTTCGTCAACCTGGCGCACGGCGCCTTCGCGATGGCCGGCGGCTACGTCACCGTAAGCCTGATGTCGGCGTTCGGCGTGCCTTTCGGGCTCGCGCTGGTCGGCGCCTTCCTCGTGGTCGGCGCGGCGAGCGTGCCGCTCGAGCGCCTGCTGTACGCGCGGCTGTACCGCGCCGGCGAGCTCGACCAGGTGCTGCTCACCATCGGCCTGGTCTTCATGGCGATCGCCGCCTTCACCTTCGCCTACGGCCCCGCGCCGCAGGCGATCAGTGTCCCGCGCTACCTGAGCGGCAGCGTCGACTTCGGCTTCCGCACCTTCGCCGCGTACCGCCTGTTCATGGTCCTGGTGGGCGCATTGCTGGTCGGCGCGCTGTGGTACGGCTTCGAGCGCACGAAGCTCGGCGCCAGGATCCGCGCTGCTGTCGACAATCGGCACATGGCGCAGTCCATCGGCATCGACGTCGACCGCCTGTTCACGCTCACTTTCGCGCTCGGCAGCGGACTTGCCGCGCTCGGTGGCGGCCTCGCGGTGAACCTGATGGGCCTGACGCCGACCTTCGCCATCCAGTACCTGGTGTTCTTCCTGATCGTGGTGGCGGTCGGCGGGCTGGGCAGCATTCGCGGCGCGGTGGTGGCCGCGCTGGTGCTCGGCGTCACCGACAACGCGGGCAAGTACCTGTTCCCGGCGGGCGGGGCGTTCTTCATCTACGCCGCGACGGTCGCGCTCCTCATGCTCAAGCCCGCGGGCCTGTATGCCAGGGAGTGAGCACAGCGCGGGCGCGGCGGCGGCCGAATTCCTGCTGCGGCGGCATCGCCTTCGTCCGACCGAGGCGCTGCCGTGGCTCGTCGCGATCGGCGCGTATTTCGCGTTTCCCGACTACATGCCGCTCGGCACGCAGATCCTCATCGGCATCCTGTTTGCGCTCTCGCTCGACCTCGTGCTCGGCTACGCCGGGATCGTCACGCTGGGCCACGCGGCTTTCTTCGGCACGGGTGCATACACGACGGCGCTGCTGGCGGCGCGCCTCGGCTGGAGCGAGCCGATTAGCGGCCTCGTGCTCGCGGGGGCGTGCGCGGCGCTCGTGGGCTTCGTGTCCGGCTGGGTCCTGCTGCGCTACCGCGGGCTGAGCTTGCTGATGCTGACGCTCGCGGTCGCCATCATGCTGTACGAGCTCGGCAACGCGCGCGCCGACATTACGGGCGGCTACGACGGCGTGACCGGGATCGTGATCAAGCCGCTGTTCGGGCGCTTCGGCTATGACTTGTACGGGCACACCTATTACCTCTATGCGCTCGCGGTGCTGTTCGTCCTGTTCCTGATCGCGCGGCGCATCGTGTACTCGCCATTCGGCCAGGCGCTGGTCGGCATCCGCGAAAACCTGCGGCGCATGGAGGCGGTCGGCTCCCCGGTGCATCGCCGGCTGGTCACCGTCTACACCATCGCCGCCGCAATGGCGGGCGTCGCCGGAGGCCTCTACGCCCAGTCCAACGCCTTCGTGACGCTGAGCGCGTTGGGCTTCGAGCGCTCGGCGGCGGTGCTGATCATGCTCATCCTGGGCGGGACGGGCCGCCTCTACGGGGCATTTCTCGGCGCGGCGATCTATATGCTGCTCGAGGACAGTTTGGCGCGGCTCAGCCCCGAATTCTGGGAGTTCGGCGTGGGGCTCGTGCTCGTGCTCACGGTCATGTTCGCGCGCGGCGGGTTGCTCGGGCTCATCGAACAAGCGGCACGCCGGGCGAAGAGGCTGTGGCGATGAGCGGCGCACCGGCACTCGAGACCCGCGGCCTGTACAAGAATTTCGGCGCCCTGCAGGTGGCGCGCGGAATCGACTTCGCGCTCGAGCGCGGCGCGCGCCACGCGCTCATCGGGCCGAACGGCGCCGGCAAGACGAGCTTCGTCAACCTGCTGACGGGCGTGCTCAGGCCGAGCGCGGGGCGCGTGCTGCTCGACGGCGAGGATGTCACGGGCCTGTCGCAGGCGGCGCGCGCGCGGCGCGGCATCGCGCGCACCTTCCAGATCAACCAGCTGTTCCGCGGCCTCACCGTGCTCGACAACGTGTGCCTCGCGGTGGGCGAGCGCACCGGGGCCTGCAACAACCTGTGGCGCGCCGCCGGCGCGCGGCGCGAGACCGCCGACGAGGCGCTCGCGCTGCTCGAGGCGCTGCGCATCGAAGACGACGCGCTCAAGCCGGTGAGCGAGCTCGCCTACGGCCGCCAGCGCCTGGTCGAGATCGCGATCGCGCTCGGGCAGCGCCCCCGCGTGCTGCTGCTCGACGAGCCCGCGGCGGGCGTGCCCTCGGCCGAGAGCCACATCATCCTGGACTTGATCGACGCGCTGCCGCGCGACATCGCGGTGCTCATCATCGAGCACGACATGGACGTGGTGTTCCGCTTCGCGCAACGCATCACGGTGCTGGTCGCCGGCGCGATCCTCACACAGGGCACGCCGCGCGAAATCGCCGCAGACGAGCGCGTCCGTTCCACTTACCTCGGGGAGGGAACGCTTGGCTGAGGCGCTCGCGCTGCACGACGTGTCGGCGGGCTACGGCGAGACCGTGGTGCTCGAGCGGCTCGCGCTGGCGCTCGAAGCCGGCGAGAGCGTGAGCCTCATCGGGCGCAACGGCGTCGGAAAGTCGACCCTGCTCGAGACCGTCATGGGACACACCGTGCTGCACGGCGGCACGATCCGCCTGCACGGTCGCGCGCTGAACGGGCTCGCGCCGTTTCGCCGCGCGCGCGCCGGCCTGGGCTACGTGCCGCAGGAGCGCGAGGTGTTTCCTTCGCTTACCGTGAGGGAGAACCTGGAGGTCGCGGCGCGCGGCGGACATGGGCTGCGGCGCTGGTCGATCGAAGCGGTGTTCGAGCTCTTCCCGCAGCTCGCGGAGCGCCAGGCGAACCGCGGCAACCAGCTCTCGGGCGGCGAGCAGCAGATGCTGTCGATCGGCCGCGCGCTGATGGGCAATCCCGGCGTGCTGCTGCTCGACGAGCCCTCCGAGGGCCTGTCGCCGCTCATCGTCGAGGAGCTGGTGCGGGCGCTCAAGCGGCTGCGCGACAGGGAAGGCATGACCTGCCTGCTGGTGGAGCAGAACACGCGCGTCGCGCTCGGTTTCTCGCCGCGCGCGCTGGTCATGAACCGTGGCCGCGTCGTGTACGACGGCCCGAGCGAGGCGCTGGCGCAGGATAGGGCACGGCTCGACGCGCTGATCGGTGTTGCGGGAGGCTGAGCAGGGGGGCATATAATCCTCGCCCCGGGGGAATCCAATCAGGAGAGGAGAGGAGAGATGAGGCTGCTGAAGATGCTGGCATGCGGCACCGCGCTGGCGGTGCTCGCGGTTCCGGCGGCGCAGGCGCGCACCGTGAAGGTGGGCGTGGTGCTGACCTTTTCGGGGGTCAACGCCGAATACGGCGACCAGATCCTGCGCGCGATGAACCTGTACATGAAGGAGCACCCGAAAGCGGCGGGCGACAACAAGATCGAGCTGATCAAGCGCGACTCGAAGAACCCGAGCGGCACGGTCGCGAAGACCGAGGTTCAGGAGCTGATCACGCGCGACAAGGTCGAGATGCTGGCCGGGTTCGTATTCTCGCCTGATGCGATCGCCAGCGCGCCCCTTGCGACCGAGGCGAAAGTGCCGATGATCGTGATGAACGCGGGCACGGCCTGGATCACCAATCTTTCGCCGTACATCGTGCGCACTTCGTTCTCGATGTGGCACGCGGCCTACCCGATGGGCAGCTACGCGGCCAAGACGCTCGGCTGCAAGACGGCGGCCGTCGGCTACACCGACTACCCGCCGGGCAAGGACAGCCTGGAGGCTTTCGAGAAGGGCTTCGACGGCGCGGGCGGCAAGGTGATCGACAAGATCCCGATGGGCAATCCCGCGCAGGTGCCGGACTTCACGCCGTTCCTGCAGCGCGTGAAGGACGAGAAGCCGGATTGCTTCTACGTGTTCGTGCCGGCGGGGGTGCATGCGGCGTCGCTGGTGAAGACCTACGGCGACCTCGGCCTGCGCGCGGCCGGCATCAAGCTGATCGGGCCGCTCGACATCATCCAGGACACCAAGCTGCAGCAGATGGGCAAGGCGGCCTCGGGCATGGTGGTGATGGGCCACTACGCCGCGGACTACGACAATCCCGCCAACAAGGCGTTCGTAAAGGCCTGGCACCAGGCCTACGGCGCCCAGTCGACGCCCGACTTCATGGCGGTGGCGGGCTGGGACGGCATGGCCGCCATCGCTCACGTCGTGAAGACGCTCGACGGCAAGATCGACCCGGACAAGGCGATGAAGACACTCGAAGGCTGGAAGTTCGACAGCCCGCGCGGGCCGATCATGATCGACCCGCAGACGCGCGACATCGTGCAGAACGAGCACGTCGAGGAAGTCGTCGAGAAGGGCGACCGCCTGCACGTCAAGGTGCTGCAGACCATCCCGCAGGTGAAGGACCCGTGCAAGGAGCTGAAGGTCGGCAAGTGCGCGCAGTAGCGCGCGCCGTGGTCTAGAGCGAGGCGAAGTGCCGGGCCATGCGCTGGCGCATGGCCGCGTCCGGCAGGGGCCCGAGCGCCGCGCCGAGGTTGTCGCGCATGTGCTCGGGCTTGGCCGTGCCGGGAATGGCGCAGGTCACCGCCGGGTGGCCGATGATCC
Organism: uncultured Pseudomonadota bacterium; assembly: GCA_963739205.1. Taxonomy (GTDB): domain Bacteria; phylum Pseudomonadota; class Gammaproteobacteria; order Burkholderiales; family SG8-39; genus DAHVFK01. Next base: position 189,815 of record CAVTZJ010000006.1, read on the forward strand.
ACTTCAGGAAGTACTGCGCCCAGCTGCCGATGCCCAATTCGCGCGCCCATTCCGGCAGCGGCTTGCCGCGCGTGCGCCGGAACATGCTGCCCTGGCCGAACGGCCTGTTCACCAGCACGGCGACCTTCTTCTCCTCGGCGAGCGGCAGCAGCCGTTCCGCCGCCTCGGGCTCGTCGAGCGAATAATTGATCTGCAGGAAGTCGTAGTGCCCGGCCTTCAGGACGCGCTCGACCTCGTCGTAGGCCGACGAGGTGTAGTGCGTGATGCCGACATAGCGCACGCGCCCGGCCCGCTTCCAGTCTTCGAGCGTGCGCGTGTGCGTCGCGAAGTCCACCAGGTTGTGGATCTGCATCAGATCGAGCTGATTGACGCGCAGGCGGCGCAGGGACTGCTCCATCTGGGCGATTCCCTCCGCGCGCCCGCTGGTCCAGACCTTGGTAGCGAGGAACAGGCGCTCGCGCAGGCCGAGCTCGGCCACCAGGTCGCCGACCACCGCTTCGCTCGAGCCGTACATCGGCGAGCTGTCGATCAGCTTGCCGCCCGCGGCGGCGAGGATCGACAGCACCTCGCCGAGCGGCGCGCGCGCCCGCGCATCCGCGCCGACGTCGAAGGTCTGCCAGGTGCCCAGGCCCACGACGGGCAGGCGCTCGCCGCTCGCAGGGATTGGGCGCGTGGTCGGGGTCGCTACCGGTTGAGCCATGGTCGGCTTCATCGTGAGCGCCGCGCCCGTTCCCGCAAGCAGGGCAAGGGCGCGTCGGCGGGCGAGCCTGAAGGGGCTGCGCGGCATGACCTCATTCTAGACCGGCGCGCGGCGCAGACGTTCCTGGCGGCGCCCGAGCCACAGTCCGAGCGCGAGCCAGGCGAGCGCGAGCGGCGCGGCGAGAAACGAGATCGCGGACAGGCCCAGGCCGAGGCCGCGCAGGCCGCCGACGGTCCAGCCCGCGAGCGCGTCGCCGCCCCGGTACACCACGGTATCGATGAAGTTCTTCGCCTTGTAGCGCTGCTCGCGCGGCACCACGGTGAACAGCTCCTCGCGCGCCGGCTTGGAGATCGCGAACTCGCCGACGCGCCGCGTGACGCCGAACGCGATCAGCACGGCGAGCGTGGGCACCGCGCCGAGCCACAGGAAACCCGCGAGCGACACGAGCGGCATCAGCGCGAGCATGCGGGATATGCCGATCGCCGCGCCGAGCCGCGCGAACACGCCGAGCTGCACGAGCAGGGTGAGGCTGTTCACGGCGAGGTCCAGCGTGGCGAACAGCCGCGTGCGCTCGCCCGAGTCGGGGATCGCTCGCCCGACGATATCGACTTGGGCGAAATACAGCGCGGTCGAAAGCGCGGTGTAGCACAGCAGGTAGCCGCAGATGCCGAGCAGGTAGGGCGAGCCGAAGGCGGCGCGCACACCGGCGCCGATCGGACCGCCGATCGGGCTGTCGGCCGGAGGGTCGCCGGCGCGCGGATGCGCGCGCGCCCAGCGCAGCAGCATCCCGATGCAGCCCGTGGCGGCCGCGAGGCAGCCGGCGCTTATGAGCAGCAGGTTCGCGGTGCCGAGCGCCACCGCGCCGAGCGCGGTGAGCGAAGGGCCGGCGATCGCTCCGCAGCTGCCGCCGGCCGCGATGGCGCCGTACAGCCGTGCCGCCTGCGCCGCGTCGAACAGGTCCGACATGAAGCTCCAGAACACCGACACGACGAACAGGTTGAACACGCTCAGCCAAACGAAGAACAGCGGCGCCAGCGCGCGCGGCGCGAGCCCGGCCTCGAGCGCGCCCCAGAAGGCGACCAGGTTGGCGGCGAAGAACAGGTACACCGCGGGCAGCAGGCGCGCGCGCGGCAACGCTCGGCACAGCCAGCCGAACAGCGGCGTGAGCGCGAGCATCGTGAGGAACGTCGCCGTGAACAGCCATTGCAGGCGGCCCGCGCCTGCGAGCACGCTCATGTCGTCGCGCACCGGCCGCAGGATGTAGTAGCTGCCCAGCAGAAGGAAAAAATATGCAAAGGCCCAGGCGAGCGCGGGCAGTTCGTGCGGCTGGGCGCGCAGGGCGCGGCAGAGCAGAGCGCGCATGCGCTATAGTAGCCGACCATCGGGGGCAGCTCGGGAGGGGAGATGGGCACCGGAGGCTGGATCTTCATCGCGGTCGTGGTGGCGCTCGTGGCGTTCGTCATCGCCGTGTACAACCGGCTGGTCGCGCTGCGCAACCGCTACAAGAATTCCTACGCGCAGATCGACGTGCAGCTGAAGCGGCGCTACGACCTGATCCCCAATCTCGTCGAAGCGGCGAAGGGCTACCTGCAGCACGAGCGCGGCACGCTCGAGGCGGTGACCGCGGCGCGCGGCGCTGCGGTCAGCGCGGCGCAGCGCGCGGCCGGCTCGCCGGGCGACCCGGCCGCGATGCAAGGCCTGGCGCGGGCCGAGGGCGCGCTCGGCGGCGCGCTCGGACGGCTGATGGCCGTATTCGAGGCCTATCCCGACCTGAAGGCCAACCAGAACATTCTCGCGCTGCAGGAAGAGCTCTCCAGTACCGAGAACAAGGTGGCGTTCTCGCGCCAGGCCTACAACGACGCGGTGATGGAATACAACACCAAGCGCGAGTCGTTCCCGGACAACATGATGGCCGGGATGTTCGGCTTCGGCCCGGCGGAGCTCTTGCAGGCGACCGAATCGGCCGCCGAACGCCAGGCGCCCAAAGTATCCTTCAGCTGATCCTTGAACTTCTTTGAGGCGGAAGAGCTCGCGCGGCGCACGACGCGCCTGCTCGTGCTGCTGTACGTGCTCGCGGTCGCCGCCGTGGCGGGCGCCGTCTGCCTCGGGCTGGGGATCGCCTACACGATCGGCGTCGTGTACGGCACCCTGCCGCCGGCCAGGGAGGTGGTGATCGAAGGTGACCATCTCGGCTCGGCGCTGCTCGAGATCCTGTTGCGCGGCGTTCCGCACGGCGTGTATGCCTGGGGCGCAGGCATCACGCTGCTGTTGATCCTCGGCGCCACCGCCTACAAGATGGTCCAGCTGGCCGGCGGCGGCGCCGCGGTCGCCGACATGGTCGGCGCGCGCGTGATCGATGCGGGCAGCGCGCCGCTCGAGGAACGGCGCCTGCTGAACGTGGTCGAGGAGATGGCGATCGCCTCGGGCGTGAGCGTGCCGCCGGTATTCGTCATGGACCGCGAGACGGGCATCAACGCGTTCGCGGCGGGCTACTCGCCGCACGAGGCGGTCATCGTGGTGACCCAGGGCACGCTGCAGACGCTGTCGCGCGACGAGCTGCAGGGCGTGATCGGGCACGAGTTCAGCCACATCCTGAACGGCGACATGCGCCTCAACGTGCGGCTGCTGGGCGTGCTGTTCGGCATCGTCTGCATCGCCCAGCTCGGCCAGTTCTTGATCCGCAGTACCGCGCAATCGATGGCGCGCGTCAGCCGCGAAAGCCGCGGCCCTGGAATCATGCTGGTCTTCGCGGGCATCGCGCTCGCGCTCATCGGCTTCATGGGCCTGGAGCTCGGGCGCCTGATCAAGGCCGCTATTTCGCGCCAGCGCGAATTCCTCGCCGATGCCTCGAGCGTGCAGTTCACGCGCAATCCGGACGGCATCGCCGGGGCGCTCGACACGATCGCCTCGTCGTCGCGCAGCACGCTCGTGCACGACGTGCACGCCGAGGAGCTGTCGCACATGTTCTTCGTGCAGGGCGTGGCGAACTGGATGGGCGCGCTGTTCGACACGCATCCGCCGATCGAGGAGCGCATCCGCCGCGTGCGCCCGGGCTTCCAGCGCACGCGCTATCGCGCGCAGCGCGACGCCGAGCGCGCCAGTCCGGTCGCGGTGCTCGACGGCGCAGGTAACCTGGTGAAGACGATCACGGTGGCCGCCTCGGTCGGCAACCCGACGCCCGAGCACGTCGACTACGCGCGTCGCCTGCTGGCTGCGATCCCCGCGGCGCTGCGCGCGCGGCTGGCGGGCGCCGAGGGCGCCGAGCAGGTGGTCTTCGCGCTCGCGATCGCGGGCGACGACGCCTCGCGCTGCGCCAAGCTCGAGGCGGTACGGGCGCGCCGCGGCGAGGCGACCGCGGCCGCGGTGCAGGCGGCGTCCGACGAGATGCGCGCCGCGGGACTGGGCCGGGCGCACGCCCTGCCCCTGGTCGGCATCGCGCTCCCGGTGCTGAAAGGGCTCAAGCAGGGCGAGCGCGACGCGCTCATCGAGGACGTGGCGAAAGTCGTCGAGGCCGACGGCAAGGTCACGCTCGGGGAGTTCGTGCTGGCGACGATCGTCAGGCAGCGCCTGCGCGAGGGCGCCGGCGGCCCGGTGCGGAGCAAGTTTCAAGGCGTCGCCGAGGTGGATGCCGATGCGCGCGTGGTGCTTTCGCTGGTGGCGCACGCGGCGGCCGGCGATACTGCGGCGGCGTACGCCAAGGGCGCCGAGTACCTCGGCCTGAACCTGCGCGAGCCGCTGGCGACGGCCGAGCTCTCCACGGCGACAGTGGGCGCCTCGCTCGAGCGCCTGCGGCTGCTCGCGCCGCTCGCTAAGCCGCGCGTGCTGAAGGCCTGCCTGGACGCGGCTTCGGCCGACGGCACGCTCACGCTGGTCGAGGCGGAGCTGGTGCGGCTGGTCGCCGCAACGCTCGATTGCCCGCTTCCGCCGGTGCTCGCCGAGCTCGACCCGACAACGCTGAAATGAGCGGCTGGCGCGGGCTGGAGGCGGATCTCGCGTGCGCGGTGTCGGGCGAGGTGCGCTTCGACGCGGGCGCGCGCGCCGCGTATTCCGCGGACGCCTCGAACTACCGCCAGGTGCCGATCGGCGTCGTGCTGCCGCGCTCGGTGGAGGACATCGTCGCGGCGATGGCCGTGTGCCGCGCGCACGGCGCGCCGGTGCTCGCGCGCGGCGGGGGCACTGCGCAGAACGGACAGAGCGTGAACGTGGCGCTCGTCATCGACTGCTCCAAGTACTTGAACCGCGTGCGCTCGGTGGATCCGCAGGCGCGCCGCGCGCTCGTCGAGCCGGGAGCGGTGTGCGACGCGCTGCGCGACGCTGCCGAGCGCCACGGCCTCACCTTCGCTCCGGACCCCGCGACGCATTCGCGCTGCACGCTCGGCGGCATGATCGCCAACAACTCCTGCGGCCCGCACTCGGTCATGGCCGGCAAGACGGTCGAGAACATCGAGCGCCTCGAGGTGCTCACCTACGACGGCGCGCGCTTCTGGTGCGGCCCGACGAGCGACGCCGAGCTGGCCCGCATCGTCGCCGCGGGCGGGCGCCAGGGCGAGATCTACGCGCGCCTGAAGGCGCTCGCCGAGCGCTACGCCGACCGTATCCGCGCCGGCTTCCCGAAGATCAAGCGCCGCGTCTCGGGCTACAACCTGGAGCAGCTCTTGCCCGAGAACGGCTTCAACGTGGCGCGCGCGCTGGTGGGCTCCGAGGGCACCTGCGCCTTCACGCTCGCGGCCGAGGCGCAGCTTGTCCACAGCCCGCGCGCGCGCGTGCTGCTCGTTCTCGGCTTCCCCGACATCTACCTCGCGGGCGACGCGGTGCCCGAGATCCTCGCCGCGCGCCCGATCGCCTGTGAAGGCCTGGACGAGAAGATCATTGGCGGGCTGCGCGAGCGCCGCCTCAAGCTGGACGACATCGCGCTGCTGCCCGCCGGCAGGGCCTGGCTGATGTGCGAGTTCGGCGCCGACGAACGCGCGGCGGCGCTCGCCCAGGCGCGCGCGCTCGAAGCGGCGCTCGCCGGCCGCGCGGGGGTTTGTGCCTGGCTGATCGGCGATCCGGCCATGATCGCGCGCATGTGGACCATCCGCGAGACGGGCGCCTCGGCGACGTCGCTCGCCCTGGGTGGCAAGGCGCCCGATCCGGTGGTCGGCTGGGAGGACGCGGCGGTCGACCCGCTGCGCCTGGGCGACTACCTGCGCGAATTTCAGGGGCTGATCGACCGCTTCGGCTATCGCACCTCGCTGTACGGGCACTTCGGCGACGGCTGCATCCACGCGCGCATCACCTTCGAGCTGCGCACGCCCGAGGGCGTGGCACACTGGCGCCGCTTTCTCGGCGAGGCGGCGCAGTTGGTGGTGAAGTACGGCGGCTCGCTCTCGGGCGAGCACGGCGACGGCCAGGCGAAAGCCGAGTTCCTGCCGGCGATGTTCGGCCCGGATCTCATGGCCGCGTTGCGCGAGTTCAAGGCGATCTGGGATCCGGAGAACCGGATGAATCCAGGAAAGCTCGTGAACGCCGCGGGCGAGGTGAACCGCGCGACCGACCATCTGCGCCTCGGCCCGGCGTACCGGCCGGTGACGCTCTCGACCCGTCTTGCGTTCCGTTCCGAGGTCGGCGACGGCTTCACGCGCGCGACCGAGCACTGCATCGGCATGGGCAAGTGCCGCGCGGCCTCCGGGGGCACCATGTGCCCGAGCTACCGCGCCACCGGCGAGGAGCGCTATTCGACGCGCGGCCGCGCGCGACTGCTGAACGAGATGCTGCGCGGCGAGCTGATCACCGGCGGCTGGCAGAGCGAGGAAGTGAAGGAGGCGCTCGATTGGTGCCTCGCCTGCAAGGGCTGCAAGAGCGACTGCCCGACGCACACCGACATGGCGAGCTACAAGGCCGAGTTCCTGTCGCACTACTACGAGGGGCGCGCGCGCCCGCGCCAGGCGCACTCGATGGGACGCATCGGGGAATGGGCCCCGCTCGCGGCGCGCATGCCGGGGCTGGTGAACCTTCTCACGCAGACGCCGGGCCTGGCCGCGCTCGCCAAGCGCGTCGCGGGCGTGGCGCCGCAGCGCAGGCTGCCGCGCTTCGCCTCGCGTACATTCAAATCAGACTTTCGCTCGGCAAAGCGCGGCGGCGATCCGGTCGTGCTGTTCACCGACACGTTCAACAACCACTTCCGTCCCGACACGGCACACGCCGCCGCGCGCGTGCTCGAAGCCGCCGGCTGCGCGGTCGAGGTGCCGCACGAGCCGATCTGCTGCGGACGACCATATTACGACTTCGGTATGCTCGGGCGCGCGCGCGCCACGCTCGAGCGACTGCTCGCCGTGCTCGGGCCGCGCCTGGAAGCGGGCATGCCGGTGGTCGTGCTCGAACCGGGCTGCCTGTCCGTATTCCGCGACGAGTTGCGCCAGCTGCTGCCGGGCGACGCGCGCGCCGAGCGCCTCGCGCGCCAGGCGGTGACGCTCGCCGAGCTGCTGCGCGCGCGCGGCTGGCGTCCGCCGCACGTCGGCGGGCGCGCCCTGTTGCACGCGCACTGTCACCAGAAGGCGCTCGGCGGGATGGCGGCGGAGCTCGCGCTGCTGCGCGAGGCGCAGGTCGAAGCGTCGACGCCGGACACCGGGTGCTGCGGCATGTCGGGCTCCTTCGGCTTCAAGCCGGAGCACTACGAGTCCTCGCGGCGCATCGCCGAGCTCGCGCTCCTGCCGGCGCTGCGCGCCGTGCAGGACGGTACCAAGATCGTCGCCGACGGCTTTTCCTGCCGCGAGCAGGTGGAAGGCCTCGACGGCCGCGAGACGCTGCATCTGGCGCAGCTCCTTGCGCGCGCGCTCGACGGCTAGAATTCCCTCATGCGTACGCTGGTGCTCGCAGTCCTTATGGTCGCCGGGGTGCCCGCGCTCGCGCAGTCCCCGCCCGTATCGTCGCCCGATGAAAGGCTGTTCGCCGCGATTGACGCGGGCAAAGAGCTGGTCGCCGAGGGGCTGGTGCGGCGCAAGGAGGCCGACGCAAACGCGCGCAATGCGGACGGCGAGACCGCGCTGCAGCGCGCGGTGGAGCAGGGCATGGCGGAGCTGGCAGGCATGCTGATCGATGCCGGCGCGCGGGTCGACGCGCGCTCGCCGCACGGCGAGACGGCGCTGCACCTCGCTGTGCTCGGCCCCTACGCGCGCCTCGTCGGGCTGCTGCTCAAGGCGCGCGCCGACCCGAACGCGCCTAACGAGGCGGGCGAGTCACCGCTCTACTGGGCGGCGCTGAGCGGCAACGCGGCCGCCGTCCGGGTACTGCTCGACGCGGGGGCCGACCCGAACCTCGCCGATGCCCAGGGAAACCTTCCGCTGCACGCGGCGGCCCACGGCGGCCACCTGCGCGTCGTCGACATCCTGCTTCCCGCGACCGACGATCCGCTCGCCAAGAACCGCAAGGGCTTGAGCGCGGCGGACTATGCCGTCCAGGGCGGATTCCAGGCGATCGCCAAGCGCATCGAGACGCACGCGAAGATCGAGCCCAAGAGCAACTTCGAAACGCTCGACATGGACGACCCGCGCCGCAAGCGGCTCGATACGCACTAGAGCAGTTCGGCGGCGAGCAGCTCGTAGGACCGCAGGCGCGAGGCGTAATCGCCCGTGATCGTCAGCAGCATCACCTCGTCCGCGGCATAGCGCGCGGCGAGCGCTTCGATTTCCCTGCGACACTTGTCCGGCCCGCCGATGATGGCGCGCGCGCGCTGCGCCATGACGTAGCGGCGTTCGTCCTCGGAGTACGCGTGGCGCAGCGCCTCCTCCAGGGTCGGCACGGGCGTGTCCAGGTTGAGTGCCATGTGCAACCGCCGCAGGTCGATCGAGGCGGCGAGCCGCTCGGCAGCGGCATCCGATTCCGCGCAGATCGCGAACGTGCACACGATGGCCTGCGGCCGCGGCGCGCGCGACGACGGACGGTACTGCTCGCCGTAGGCGCGCGTCACCTCGTCGCCGCCGTGCGGGTTGATGAAATGCGCGAAGGCGAAGCGCAGGCCGAGCTGCGCGGCGAGCGCGCCGCTGTAATCCGAGGAGCCGAGCAGCCAGACTTGCGGGGCGGTGTCGACTTCGGGCTGCACGCGCAGCCGGCGGAACGGATGCTCCTCCGGCAGCGTGCCGTCCAGGTGGCCGACGAGCTGCCACACCTGCTCCGGGAAGTCGCGCGCGTCGGGCATCCGCCCGCCGCCGACCGCCTGCGCGGTGCGCGCGTCTCCGCCGGGTGCGCGGCCGATGCCCAGGTCTATGCGTCCCGGGTAGAGCGCCTCGAGCATCCTGAACACTTCCGCGATCTTGAAGGAGCTGTAGTACGGCAGCAGCACGCCGCCGGTGCCGACACGCATGCGCCGCGTCTCGGCGCCAAGGCGCGCAAGCAGCACCTCGGGACAGGGGTCGGCGAGGGCGCCGATCGCGTGGTGCTCGGCGAGCCAGTAGCGCTCGTAACCGAGCGCATCGGCGCGGCGCGCCAGCTCCAGCGTTTCCTCGAGCGCACGCCGCGCTCCGAGAGCGGAAATGATAGGCGACTGATCGAGAATCGAGAGTCTCATGGGCGCCGATGTTAGCCTGCGTCGAAACCGTCGCCATTCAGCGACAGCGAAACCCGCGTCCCATCAGGCACATCGCGCGAGTGTGACTTCCGTCGTCGCCGCAGACAGACGTTTCGAGCCCAATCACGCCTGCCAATTCGTTCACGACTGGTCTGCAAACTCTTGTGTTGTAGATAGATTTTTCACTTGGCACGCCGATTGCAGAAAGCGTGAGTGATCGTCACCGAAACGGGAGGAGGAACCCATGCTGCAAGACCTGAGACAGTTCAAGGACACGAGCGTACTTCTGCAGACGGTGGCGGGTTTTTGGCTGCTTGCGCTGGTGCTGATTGGCGTGTGTGGTTCGATCCTCGAGATCATTGCCCCGCAGGGCTGGCTCGCACGTACCCTCGGCCCTGGCGCGTCGCTCGGTGCTGCGGCGGCCATTTCGCTCGTGTTCGTCGCAACCGTCGGATGGTTCGCCCGCGAATGGGCTTCGGCGGGAGACAAGCACCGCATCACGGACGTCGTCCTCTACGCATTCGCCTGCGCTGGGCTGCTTTTCGTGTGGCAGATCGCCTCCGGCAGCCGCTTCTGAGCCGCCATCGGATTCAATCCCGAAAACGGAGGAATTACCGACCACCCAAACCGACCCGCAATAACTTCTCCCCTGGGCCCGCCACTTCCCCCTATCGGCGGGCCTTCTTTTTTTCTGCGGCCGGAAATCGCTCGAGCCAGTCCGGTACCTCGGTCGCGCTGCCGAGCAATGCGCTGTGCGGCAGCTTTTCCAGGCGCGCGCGGTCGTGCGCTCCGCTCAGCACGCCGAGGTTCGCCGCCACGCCCGCGTGCAGACCGGCGAGAAGGTCGTTATCCGTGTCGCCAACGTTGACCACCGCGCGCACATCCTCGACGCGGGTTCGTTCCATCGCGTGAAAGATCATGTAGGGTGCCGGGCGTCCGAGCGCGACTTCGTCGGCGCATACCACCGCGTCGATGCGCTCGGCGAAGGGCAGCCGCGCCAGCAGACCTTCGGTGACCTTGCGGTCGAATCCCGTGGTGAGCGCGATGCGGATGCCGCGACGCGTGAGGCGCTCGAGCGCCTGCGCGGCGCCGTCGATGGCGCGTACGCCTCGCTGCGCGAATGCGCCGATCAGCAGCTCTTGAAAGGTCTGGTACACATGCTGCGGCTCGGCGCGACCGCCTGCTGCCAGGCGGGTGATCACTTCGCGCTTCGCGGCGCCGCGCCATGCGAGGAGCTGACGCTCGTTCACCGGCAGGCCATGGCGCTCGAGCGCGGCCTTGAAGATGGCAGCGACGTCGGCGGTGTCGTGGATGAGCGTGCCGCCGAGGTCGAATACGACGAGGCGCAACGCCGGCGCAGCGCTCATCGCCGGGCTCTCAGCGTGGTCCGCCGAATCCCTCGCCCGCCTTGCGGTACTCCTCGCGCGGCGGGCTGAATATGTCCAGCACCAGCGCGCCCTCGGCGCCCGTGCGGATGCCGTGCGCGACCCCGCCCGGCGTGTGCCAGAAATCCCCGGCGCGCATTTCGATCTCCTCTCCGCCCTGGATGCGCACGCAGCGACCCTCGAGCAGCACGCCCCATTGCTCCTGCGGATGACTGTGCAAGGTGCCCGTGGAGTGCGGTGCGATGCGCACCACCGAAAGCATGGCCTGCTCGCCCGGAAAGATCCGCGTGACGATGCCCTCGCCGAGCTTGCGCCGGATACCCTGTGCCTCGTCTTGAAGATTGAAGACCCACTGCAGTTTGGTATCGACATTCATTTTGATCTCCTTAGACGGCGATCGGCGCCCTGATCGCGGGGTGCGGGTCGTAGTCCTCGAGCGTGAAGTGCTCGAAGCGGAACGCGAACAAGTCGCGCACCGAAGGATCGAGCCGCATGCGCGGGAAGGCGTGCGGCGCGCGAGCGAGCTGCTCGCGCGCCTGCTCCAGATGGTTGAGATACAGATGCGCGTCGCCCAGCGTCAGCACGAACTCGCCCGCTGCCAGCCCGCTCACCTGCGCCATCATGAGGGTGAGCAGCGAGTAAGAGGCGATGTTGAACGGCACGCCCAGGAACACGTCCGCGCTCCTCTGGTACATCTGGCACGACAAGCGGCCTTCGGCGACGTAGAACTGGAACAGCGCGTGGCAGGGCGGCAGCGCCATGCGCTCGACGTCGCCCGGGTTCCACGCTGTGACGAGATGACGCCGCGAATCCGGATTGCGGTGCAGCGAGTCGACCACGCGCGCGATCTGGTCGATCTCGCGCCCGTCCGCCGTACGCCAGTGCCGCCACTGGTAGCCATACACCGGTCCGAGCTCGCCCTGCGCGTCGGCCCACTCGTCCCAGATCGTGACGCCGCGCTCCTGCAGCCATTTCACGTTGGTGTCGCCGCGCAGGAACCACAACAGCTCGTAGATGATCGACTTGAGGTGCAGCTTCTTCGTGGTGAGCAGCGGAAAGCGCTCGTGCAGGTCGAAGCGCAACTGCCGTCCGAACAGCGACAGCGTGCCCGTGCCCGTGCGGTCGGTCTTGCGCGCGCCTCGCTGCAGCAGCTCCGCGAGCAAGTCGAGATACTGCCGCTCTTCGGTCCCGGAGTTCATACCGCAATGGTAGCGAAAAGCTCGCGCGCGCTCTGGAAGCGGTCTTCGGGGCGTTTGGCGAGCAGCCGGTCGATTACCGGCTGGAAGCCGGCTATCCCCTGCGGCAGTCTGGGCAGCGGCCCCGAGACGTGCATGCGTAGCAGCTCTGTTTCCTTGTACTCCTCGTATAGCCTCCTGCCGGTCAACATCTCGTAAAAGACTGCGCCCAGGCTGTACAGGTCGGAGCGCGCGTCTACCGGGAGGCGTAGCACCTGCTCCGGGCTCATGTAGCGGGCAGTAGCGTAAACCACGCCGCCACGCGTCAGGTCGGCGTCGGACTGGAGGTCCTTGGCCAGCCCGAAATCGACGATCGCCGGCCGTCCGTCGGCGCGAAACAGGATGTTCTGCGGCTTGAGGTCGCGGTGCACGATGTTGTGGCCGTGGATCGCGTCCAGCGCGCGCGCGATCTGCGCGGTAATGCGCGCGGCCTCGAGCGGTGAGATGCCACCTTGCATGCGCGCCCTCAGATGGCCGCCCGGGAAGTACTCCATCGCAATGTACGGATGCCGCCCGGCGAAGCCCTGATCGTAGATGCGCGCCACGTATTCGTTCTGCAGGGCGGCAACGATCTTGTATTCCTGCACGAAGCGCTGCAGGAACGTCTTGTCCTCCCACAGCGCCGGATCGAGCAGCTTCAGCACCAGCTCCAGGCCGTCGTGCTCGCGCTCGGCGAGGTACACGCGCGACATGCCGCCCTCGCCGATCTGCCCGAGGATGCGGTAGCCCGGCACCAGCTGCTCGTCGCCGCGCGCCGCGCCGCGCAGCTCGCGCGCATCCAGCGGCAGGGTGGTCGTCTTCTCGCGCGCGCCCACTTCGGCGGAAACGCGCGCGTGCGCCTCGTGCTCGGCAAGCGCGTCCTCGACCAGGCGGCCGAGCAAGGCTCGCGTGAGGCCGCGCCGCGGAAGGAAGTCCGCCGCGCCCGCCTTCATGGCTCGTACCGCCAGCTCCTCGCTGCCCTTCTCGGCGAGCAGCAGCACAGGCGGCGCTTTCGGGTCCCTGCAGATGGCGCGTATCCGCGCCACGACGTCTTCGCCCGGAAACGGCGTCTGCAGCAGCAGGGCGGACACGCCTCCCTTGGCGAGCGCGACCTGCAAGGCGTTGCGCTCGGTGGGATCGAAAAGGTCGAGATCCGCGTCCGGCCAGCGCGCGCACAGCATGATGCCGAGCGCCGTGCGCAGCTCGGGCGATTCGTCGACGATGATGAAATGCATGGAGCGAACCGGATCAGGGCTTGGCTCGGATGGCGGACTTGGGCCGGAACGCCTTCACCACGGCCTCGTGGGTCTCGATATACGGCCCGCCGATGAGGTCGACGCAATAGGGCACGGCGGCGAAGATGCCGTGCACGAGCGTCTTGCCGGTTTCGTCCTTCAGGCCTTCGAGCGTTTCCCTGATCGACTTGGGCTGCCCGGGAAGATTGATGATCAGCGCCCCCTTGCGGATGACCGCGACCTGACGCGAAAGAATCGCGGTCGGTACGAAGCGCAGGCTGATCTGGCGCATCTGCTCGCCGAAGCCGGGCATCACCTTGTCCGCGACCGCGAGCGTCGCTTCCGGGGTGACGTCGCGCGGCGCCGGACCGGTGCCGCCGGTGGTCAGAACCAGATGGCAGCCCATCTCGTCGACAAGCTCCTTCAGTGTGGCCTCGATCACCGGCTGCTCGTCGGCGATCAGGCGTGTTTCGTCGCGCCATGCGGGCGAGGCAATCGCGCCCGCGAGCCACTCCCTGAGCGCCGGGACACCCTCGTCGCGGTACACGCCCTTGGAGGCGCGATCACTGATCGAGACAAGACCGACGACAAGCCGTTCGCTGGCGCTCATGGCACGTCATTGTACGGCGTAGAAATCGATCCTCACTGCGCCAGCGAGGCGCGCCCCGCTACCCACGCACACGATACGGTTCAGCCAGGCGTAGCGCTCGTCACCGGTCTCGAAACGCGGCGTCGTGCGCATGTAGTAGAGCGAGGGGTCGACGCTTTCGCCGCGCGCCAGGCGCGCGATTACCTCGGGCGGGCCGTGCCGGTAGCCGCGGTTGCGCACGTAAACGAGCGCCCCGTCGGCAGTGCGGATCGTGTAGCGCGCATCGAGATCGGCGACGCCGTCCGGGCGGATGACCTGCCAGTCGGCGCCTCCGGGCAGCACCTCGCCCGAGAGGCGTGTGCCGGATACCTTCCCGCCGGTGATCGGGATGATGCGTCTGCGGCCGAGCGGCGTATCGCCTAGCTCCTGGGCTTGCGCAAGAGTGATCTCCGCGCGGAACAGCGGCTCCAGCCGAAGCATCGCTACTCCACCTCGCGCAGCACGCGGTAGATCTCGCGGAAAGCGCGCGGCGGGCGCCCCTCTTCCTGCTCGCGGCGAGCGTTGCGGATCAGCGCGCGCAAGGCCTGCAGATCGACCGTCGGATGCGCGCCCGCGAAGTCGGTGAGGGCCGCGTCGTCCTCCAGCAGGCGCGTGCGCCACTGCTCGAGCCGGCGGTGGCGTGCGTTGTCCTCGGCAGAGCGGCCCGCGATGCGATCCAGCCCGGCGCGAATCGGCGCGGGGTCAAGCTTGCGCATCAGCCGGCCGATGTACTGCAGCTGACGGCGCCGTCCTTCGCGGCTCGTAATTTGCTGTGCCTCTGCGACAGCCTCGCCGAGCTCAGCGGGCAATCCGAGCGCGGCGCGCTGCCCCTGCGGGAGCGCGACCAGCGCCACGCCGAGGGCCTGCAGCTCGTGCATCGCTTGCTTGCGTTTCGTCTTGCTCGGAACGTCATCTTGCATCGCGCTGTTATCATAGCGCGACATGCCGAAGATGCATCGCTTCACACATACAGCAAATGAGCTGCGCGAGTTCGCCGCCGCCATCCTTGCGCACGCCGCGCGTCTCGGCGCGAGCGCCTGCGAGTGCGACGTTTCCGAGGGCTACGGCCTGGCGGTCACGGTACGCAAGGGCGGGATCGACACGCTCGAGCACAATCGCGACAAGGGCATCGGCGTCACCGTCTATCTCGGCGAGCGGCCGCACGTGCGCCGCGGGCACGCCAGCACGTCCGACTTCTCCGCGACCGCGCGCGAGCAGACCGTCACCGCCGCGTTGGCGATCGCGCGCCACACCGCGGAGGACGATTGCGCGGGTCCGCCAGAACCCGAGCTGCTCGCGCGCGAGCTGCCGGATCTGGACCTGTTTCACCCCTGGGACCTGGAAACCGAGCAGGCGATAGACATCGCGCGCCGCTGCGAGGCCGCGGCCTTCGCCTTGTCGCGCAAATTGAAGAACTCCGAAGGCGCATCCCTCGCGTCGCATCATTCGCAGTTCGTGTTCGCGAACAGCCTCGGCTTCATGGCGGGGTTTCCGACCTCGCGCCACTCGCTGTGGTGCTCGGTGATCGCCGAGGACAAGGGCCTGATGCAGCGCGACGACTGGTACAGCGCCGCGCGCGTGCCCGGCAACGTCGCCGACGCCGCCGCGCTCGGCCGCTACGCGGGAGAGCGGGCGCTCGCGCGCCTCGGCGCGCGCAAGATCAGCACCCGCAAGGTGCCGGTGCTGTTCGAGGCGCCGATCGCGACCCAGCTGATCGGCGCGTTCGTGTCCGCGGCGAGCGGCGGCAGCCTGTACCGAAAGACCTCCTTTCTCGTCGACAGCCTGGGAAAGCGGGTGTTCTCGCCGATCGTCAGCATCGAGGAGAGCCCGCTCGAGCCCCGGGGGCTGGCCAGCGCGCCGTTCGACGAGGAGGGCGTCGCCACGCGGCGCCGCGACGTGGTGCGGGACGGCGTGCTGCAGGGCTATTTCCTCGGCTGCTATTCGGCGCGCAAGCTGGGCCTGCGCAGCACGGCCAGCGCGGGCGGGCACCACAACCTGAGCGTGCGGCAGAACGGCGCCGGTCCGGCGCCCGATTTCGTCGGCATGCTGAGGACGATGGGCACCGGTCTGCTCGTGACCGAGCTCATGGGGCAGGGCGTCAACCTGCTCACCGGGGACTACTCGCGCGGCGCCGCGGGCTACTGGGTCGAGGGCGGCGAAATCCGCTATCCGGTGGAGGAGATCACCATCGCGGGCAACCTCAAGGACATGCTGCGCGGGATTGTCGCGGTGGGCAGCGACGTGATCGTGCGCGGTGCGCGTCGCTCGGGATCCATCCTGGTCGACAACATGACTATCGCGGGCGACTGAGAGCTGTGAACAGCCGCCCCGGAACGCTGTCAAAAGGCCTATGCAAGCCGCCAAGGACCATCGCCGCGCCTGGGGGTGCGGGGCCGGCCGGCGCGACCACCCGGTGGTCGGCTGGGTCGGGCTGCTGGCGATCGTCGCGACCATCGTCCTTCTCGTCTGGCTGCGCGTCGTGGTGATCGGCACGCGAGACATCGAGGCGGCCCTGGTCGAGCCTACTGCGACGGATGGAGCCGCGCGACATGCGGCCGAGGGACAATCCGCGCAGCAGCGCAACGTGGACGAGGCGGTCGCCGCGAGCCGCTGGGCAACCGGTCTATCTCCCTGAGGCGCGCGTGGTCGAACCGAGAAGCATGTCGATCGAGGTCGTGTCGGACGTCATTTGCCCGTGGTGCTACATCGGCAAGCGGCGACTTGAGAAGGCCCTGACGCAGCTCGAGCCGGCACTCTTGCCGCGCGTTGCCTGGCTGCCGTTCCAGCTCAACCCGGGTATGCCGCGCGAGGGCGTGGCGCGCGCCGAGTACCGGCGCGCGAAGTTCGGTTCGGCCGAGCGTTCGGCCGAGCTCGACGCCAGGGTGGCGGCCGAGGGACGCGGCGAGGGGATCGAATTCGCCTTCGCGCGCATGCGGCGCACGCCAAACACCTTTGCCGCGCATCAGATGATCGACTTCGCGCAAGAGGAGGGCGTCGGCGCGCAGGTCGTCGAGGCGCTGTTCCGCGCCTATTTCGAGGAGGCGCGCGACACCGGCGACGCCCGCGTGCTGGAGGAAATCGCGCTCGCCTGCGGCCTGGACCCCGCGAGGCTCCAGGCCCATTGGGCGGACGAGGAAAAGGCGCGGCACCTTGCGCGCCTCGAGGAAGAGCTCAAGGCGCTCGGCATCGCCGGCGTGCCGACCTTCATCATCGGACGCCGGTACGCCGTCTCGGGCGCGCAGCCGCCGCAGGCGATCGCTGCGGCCATCCGGCAAACCGCGGCCGAGGCCGCCTAGCTGCTCAGGTGAAATCGAGCCGCGTGTTGAGCAGCACGCCGTAGATTTCGATAGGCTCGCGCCGCACGAGCTCGATCGGCGGCAACTCGGCGGCATCGAGGTCCATGCCCGAGGCCGTCAGCGCTTCCATGAGCGCCTGGGAAAAAACGAATTCGCCGGCGCGCGCGCGGTGCACGAGGCGTTCGGCAATGCTGACGCAGTCGCCGAAGGCGACGTACTGCTCGGCGCCCTGCGGGCCGGCCATACCGAACACCGCCTCACCAAGGTGCAGTCCCATCGCGACCGCGGCGCGCAGCCCGTACTCCTCTTCCCAGGACTGGGTGAGCGTGCCGAATTCGCGCTGCACGCGCTGCGCCGCGGTGACCGCTTGTCTCGCATCCTGGGCCATGTCGCCACTGCGGAACATTGCCATCTGTTCGTCGTTGTGCACGGCGAGCAGCTCGCCGCCCTGCTCCTCGACCGCGCTCGCCACTAGGGCGAAGAACTGGCTTGCCAGCGCGAGAACCTTCTCCGGCGGCAGCATCTCCGACATGCGCGTGAAGTTGCGCAGCTCGGCGAACAGAATCACCGCCGGGCGCCGTTCGGTCACGGCGCGCTCGCGCTGCCTCAACGCGGCCATTGGCATGTCTCCCATGTCGACTCAGCCCTCGCTTGAACGCTCGCGCCCATCATAGGTCCCGTAAAAAAGCGCAAAGGAGGAAATAGTACCTGCAGCCATGGGCCGGTAGATGGACGGGCCGCAGCGGCCGACGGGCGGGGCGGCGCGAGGCATGTCCTATTGTGCGAGCTCAAGCGTCACCCGTTTGTTGTGCTTACCCTCCGAGCGGATGCGCGCGACGCGCAGCGGCCCGATCTCGGCGGTATTGGCGACGTGCGTCCCGCCGCAGGCCTGCAGGTCCACCCCGGGGATGTCGAGCAGGCGCACGCGACCTTCACCGCGCGGCGGCGCGACCGACATCGTCCGGACCAAATCGGGGCTCGCGTCGAGCTCCGCGTCGCTCACCCAGCGCGTCCTGGTCGGCGTCGCCGCGCGTACCAGCGTGTTTAGGTCCGCCTCGATCGACGCCTTGTCGAGCTTGTCCATCTCGATGTCGAAGTCCAGATGCGCCTTGTCTTCGCCGATGCGTCCCCCGGTGACCGGCGCTTTCACCACCGCGCACAGCAGGTGCAGCGCAGTGTGCAGGCGCATGTGGCGATGGCGCGCCTCCCAGTCGAGTACGGCGCGCAGCTCGGATCCGTGTACCGGCAAGGGACTGCCCGGCGCCAGCATGTGCAGCACCCGATCGGGCCCCTCGCCGCGGCGCGTATCGAGCACGCGAAGCTCGGTCCCGTCGTCGAAGCGCAGGACGCCCCGATCGCCCGGTTGGCCACCGCCGGCGGGGTAGAACACCGTGCGGTCCAGCTCGAGCGCGCCGTCTTGGACGGCAACGACCTGCGCGTCGCAGGACTTTAGGTACGCGTCGTCGCGGAACAGCAGCGCGCTCATCCGTAGAGCATGAACAGCGCGACGATCACGGCCACGAGCGCCGCGGCCGCGATCATGGCGATTGCCGAGCTCGAGATCGTGGGCATGTCGGGGTCGGCGCGCACCGGCTCGGCATGCTCCTCGCCCTGCGCGGCGGCGCCGTACAGGGAGGCGACCTTGTCGTTGAACGCCTTGAAGAAGTCGTCCGCGATCTTTCGTGCGGCCGCGTCGACCAGGCGCGAACCGATCTGCGCGAGCTTGCCGCCCACGCTGGCATTGACCTTATAGCCGAGCCGCGTACCGCCTTCCTGCGGGGCCAGCGTCACGCGGGCGCTGCCCTTGCCGAAGCCCGCGGCGCCGCCCTGACCCTCGAAGGCGATCGAATAGGAATTCGGCGGATCGAGGTCGGAGAGCGACAGCTTGCCCTTGAACTTGGCGCTCACCGGGCCCACGCGGGCGACCATCGCCACCTGGAATTCGTTTTGCGCCACCGGGTCGATCGCTTCGCAGCCAGGCACGCAGGCCTTGAGGATCTCTGGGTCGTTCAGCGCATTCCACGTGTCCTGCTGCGATGCGGGTATGAGCTGCTCGCCTGTCATTTCCATGCGCGGTTCTCCTGAGTCGTTCGCGTCATCGGGCCGTTAAGAGTGCGGGCAAGGTCCAGCAGGCTCTTCAGATTATGCACCGGCAGGAACAGGTCGACATGCGGCAGCATGGCGCGCACGCCCGCCGGCCGCGCCTCGAAGCGCTCGTAGCGCAGCAGGGGATTGAGCCACACGAGATAGCGGCACGACTTCGCCAGCCGCTCCATTTCCTCGCCGAGGCCTTCGCCCGCCTCGCGATCCAGCCCGTCCGAGACCAGCAGCACGCAGGCGTTCTGGCCGAGTACGCGCCGACTCCAGCGCCAGTTGAATTCGCGCAGGCACACGCCGATACGCGTGCCTCCCGACCAGTCCTTGATCGCGTCGGCCACCTTGGCCATCGCCACGTCGACGTCGCGGTGACGCAACTGCCGCGTAATGTTGGTGAGCCGGGTACCGAACACGAAAACCGAAACGCGGTCGCGGTCGTTGGTGATGGCGTGCAGGAAGTGCAGGAACATCCTCGAATAGGGGTTCATCGAGCCGGAGATGTCGCACAACACGACGAGCGGCGGATGCACCTCTTTGGGCGCCGCGCGCACGAGCGGGATCACGTCGCCGCCCTCGCGCAGGCTCTCGCGCAAGGTCGCGCGCAGGTCGACCCGCCGCCCCCGCACGCTCGGCGCCAGGCGACGCGTGCGGATCTGGGGCAGCGGCAGCCGCAGGGCCGCGATCATCTTCTTCGCCTCGGCGAGCTCCGCGGCGGACATGGTGTCGAAATCCAGGCGCTGCAGCACTTCCCTGGCGGAGAACGTGAGCTTCGCGTCGAGCTCGACCTTCTGTTCCTGCTGCTCGCGCGGCTCCGGCCTCTTCTGCCCGAACAGCGCGTCGGTGAGCCGCTGCGCCTGCTGCTCGTCCTCCTTGCCCGCCCGGCCGTAGGTCTTCGGCAGCAGCATCTGCATCATCTTTTCGACCAGCTTCGGGTCGCGCCAGAATATGCGGAACGCCTGGTCGAATATCGGGCGCTGCTCCTCGCGCGAAAGCAGCACGCTCGACATGGTCCAGTACCAGTCGTCGCGCCGCGACGCGCCGGCGATCTCCAGCGCACGGACGCAGTCGATCACGCGGTCGGGACCGATGCGCAGGCCCGCGGCGCGCAGCAGCCGCGCGAAGTGCATCACGTTCTGCGCCAGCCGGCCGGCGCCGCGCGTATCGGTATCGAGACCGGGAAACACGTCAGGCGCTCGCTATGGCCGGGCGGTGCTCTTCGGCCAGTCCCTCGCGCAGCAGCCGCTCGATGTGACGCGAGCCGATCACGCGGTGTTCGTTCACGAACAGCTCGTGATTGTGCTCCACCTGGTCGAGCCGGTAGACGTAGTTCGCCATCATTCCGGCCGAGGACTCGATCCCCGCCGAAGAGGTGTCTGCCAGCCAATTTATGCGCTCGAGCCTCGCACCGTTGCCCAGGTGGAAGCGCGCCACCGGGTCGAGGGGATCGTCGCCGCGCTTGGCCTGCGCCAGGTAGCGCGCGCAAAGGGGCATGAGCCGCGCCGCGAGCGCGTCGCTGTCTTTCGCTTCGTACCAGCCGCGCTGAGCGAGGCGTTCGAGGCCCGGCTGCTTCTGGCCGCGCAGCCACTGCGCGAAACCCGGGATCGGCGACAGCGTGGCGAAGACGCGCAGCTGCGGCAGCTCGCGGCGCAGCTCCTCGGCGACCTGCTTGATCAGGAAGTTGCCGAACGACACGCCGCGCAGGCCCTCTTGGCAATTGGTAATCGAATAGAACATCGCGCAGCGCGCCCGCTGCGGATCGCCGAGCGGGGCGCCGACGTCGAGCAGCGGTTGCACGCGTCCAGCCATGCCGCGCGTCAGCGCCACTTCGATGAAGATCAGCGGCTCGTCGGGCAGCGCCGGATGGAAGAAGGCGAAACAGCGCCGGTCGGACTCGAGCCGGCGGTGAAGATCGGGCCAGCCCTTGATCTCGTGCACCGCCTCGTACTGGATGAGCTTCTCGAGTACGATCGCCGAGCTGCGCCAGTCGATGCGCTTGAGCACGAGGAACCCCCGGTTGAACCAGGAGCGCAGCAGGTGCAGCAGGTCGGCGTCTACCGCGACCCATTCCGGATGCTGCGGCAGCGCGCCGAGCAGCTTCCGGCGCAGCGCGACGAGCGCGGTGGTGCCCCCGGGGGCCATGTTCAGGCGCCGAAAGAGCTCCTGGCGCGGCGCTTCCACCGTGGCCTGCAGGTGAACCTGGTTCGTCGCGGAGGGGTCGCGCCGGTAGGCCTCGGCCGCGCGCGCGACGCGCTCCGGGTCGGGGGAGAAGTCCCGCGCCAGCGCATCGAACAGCCTTGCGCGGTCCGCGTCATCGAGTGACTCGCAGGCATCGAGCGTCTCGCGCGCGAGTGCCGTACCGGCGGCTTCGCCCCGCTCCGAGAGCAGTGCGCGGCACAGGTTCTCGGCCCGGCGCGTGCCGTTCGCACCACGTCGCAGACCCGTGGCGATCAGTCGCCCGAGCAGCGTTGGCAGGCGCATCGTTCGATCAGGCGGCAGCCGCCGCCTTCGCGTCCGCGACCAGGCGCGTCGCCTCGTCCCCGGCAATCTTTTCGATGTCGTCCTGGTACTTGAGCAGCACCCCGAGCGTGTTGTTCACGGTCTCGGGATCGAGCGCGATGCGGTCGAGCGCCACCAGGCAGTTGGCCCAGTCGATGGTCTCGGCGACGCCCGGCAGCTTGAACAGCTCGACGCTGCGCAGGCGCTGCACGAAGGCGACCACTTCCCTGGACAATGCCTCGGCCGCCTTCGGTGCCTTGCGCTTGAGGATTTCGAGCTCGCGCGCCGCGTCGGGGTAATCGACCCAGTGGTAGAAGCAGCGCCGCTTTACCGCATCGTGGATCTCGCGCGTCCGGTTCGAGGTGATGACCACGATGGGCGGCTCGCTGGCACGCAGGGTGCCGATCTCGGGAATCGAGATCTGCCAGTCGGAGAGCACTTCCAGCAGGTACGCCTCGAAGGGCTCGTCGGTGCGGTCGAGCTCGTCGATCAGCAGCACCGGCGCACTGCCGGGCTTGCCCTCGAGGGCCCGCGCCAGGGGGCGCTTGACCAGGAAGCGCTCGTTGAAGATGTCCTGCGAGATCTTTTCCTTGGATTTTTCGCCCGCCGCCTCCGCCAGGCGGATTTCGATCATCTGGCGCGAGTAGTTCCACTCGTAGGCCGCCTGCGCGATGTCGAGGCCCTCGTAGCATTGCAGCCGGATCAGCTCGCGGCCGAGCGCTTCGGCGATGACCTTCGCGATCTCGGTCTTGCCGACCCCGGCCTCGCCCTCGAGGAACAGGGGGCGCCGCATGGCGAGCGCCAGGAACAGGGCGGTGGCGAGGCTGCGGTCGGCGACGTAATCGGCCGAGGTGAGCAGCTGCTGGGTTTCGTCGATCGATTTCGGCAGGGGGCGGGCCATGGCGGGAGGACCTGCAAAAGGCACATTGTAGAAAAGAAACGGCCCGCCAGGGGCGGGCCGCTCGCGAGCGACGCGGCGAGGGCGCCTATTTCAATGCCGCCTCCACCGCGCGCTTGGCCATGACCGTGACGAGGTGAGCCCGATACTCCGCGCTCGCGTGCAGGTCGCTGTTCAGGCCGTCGGCCTTCTGCTTGACGCCGGCGACGGATGCGGGATCGAACTTGGCCGACAGCGCCTTCTCCATGTCGCCCTGGCGGAATACGCTCGGACCCGCGCCGGTGACGGCCACCCGCACGCCGCTGCCGGTGTCGGCGACGAATACGCCGACGATGGCAAAGCGCGAGGCCGGGTTCTTGAATTTCGTGTACGCGGCGCGCTTCGCCACGGGGAAGGAGACTTGCGTGATGATCTCGCCGCCCTCGAGCGCGGTCTCGAACATGCCCTTGAAGAACTTGTCGGCCTCGATCCTGCGCTTGTTGGTGACGACCGTGGCGCCGAGGCCGAGCACCGCGGCCGGGTAGTCGGCGGCGGGGTCGTTGTTGGCGAGCGAGCCGCCGATCGTTCCCTGGTGGCGCACCTGCCGGTCGCCGATCATGCTGGCGAGGGCGGCGAGGGCGGGGATCGCCTTCTTCACGTCCGCGGAGGCCGCGACCTCGGCGTGGCGCGTCATCGCACCAATGGTGACCGTCTTGCCGTCGGACTTGATGCCGCGCAGCTCGCCGATCGCGTTCAGGTCTACGAGGTCGCTCGGCGCGGAAAGGCGCAGCTTCATTGTCTGCACCAGGCTCTGGCCGCCGGCGAGAAGCTTGGCGTCGGCGCCCTTGGTCGCCAGCTTGGACGCGTCGGCGAGCGACGAGGGGCGGTGGTATTCGAATGCGTGCATGGTGTTCTCCTTTTTCCTTCTCAGGCTGCTTTTCTGTTCGCGCGGATCACCTTCCACACGGTTTCCGCGGTGGCAGGCATCGGCAGGTCCCTGACGCCGAGGGCGTCGGTGATCGCGTTGATCACCGCCGACGGCGCGCCGATGGCACCCGCTTCGCCGCAACCCTTCACCCCGAGCGGGTTGTGGGTGCAGGGGGTCTCCCGTGTGTCGAGTTGATACGAGGGCACGTCGTCGGCGCGCGGGATGCAGTAGTCGGTAAACGAACCGCTCAACAGTTGTCCGGTCTCCGGATCGTAGCGGCAGTTCTCGGTGAGCGCCTGGCCGATGCCCTGCGTCAGTCCGCCGTGCACCTGTCCCTCGACGATCATCGGATTGATGATCTTGCCGAAATCGTCCACCGCAGTGAATTTGACCACCTTCGTGACGCCGGTGTCCGGGTCGATCTCCACCTCGCAGACGTAGCTGCCGGCCGGGAAGGTGAAGTTAGTCGGATCGTAGAACGCGTTCTCGTTCAGGCCGGGCTCGAGCTTGTCCAGGGGATAGTTGTGCGGCACGTACGCTGCGAACGCGACCTCGCCGATGGTCTTCTGCTTGTCGGTGCCGGCGACCTTGAACACGCCCCGGTCGAACTCGATGTCGGTCTCGGCGGCTTCCATGAGGTGCGCGGCGATCTTCTTGCCCTTGGCGACGATCTTGTCGAGTGCCTTGACGATCGCGGTGCCGCCGACCGCGATCGAGCGCGAGCCGTAGGTACCCATGCCGAACAGGACCTTCGAGGTGTCGCCGTGCACGATGTCGACGCTCTCGATCGGCAGGCCGAGCTTGTCGGCGACTACCTGGGCGAAGGTGGTCTCGTGGCCCTGGCCGTGCGAGTGCGATCCGGTGAACACCGTCACGCTGCCGGTCGGGTGCATGCGTATTTCGCCCGCTTCGAACAGTCCGGCGCGCGCGCCGAGCGCGCCGGCGATGTTTGATGGCGCGATGCCGCAGGCCTCGATGTAGCAGGTGTAGCCCAGGCCCCTCAGCTTGCCGCGCTTCGCGGCTTCCTCCTTTCTCTTGGGGAAGCCGGCGACGTCGGCCATTTTCATCGCCGCATCGAGGGTCGCGTCGTAGTTGCCGGTGTCGTACATGAGCGCGACCGGCGTCTGGTAGGGGAACGTCCTGATGAAGTTGCGCCGGCGGATTTCGGCCGGGTCGAGCTTCATGTCGCGCGCCGCGGTCTCGACCAGGCGCTCGACGACGTAGGTGGCCTCGGGTCGCCCGGCGCCGCGGTAGGCGTCCACCGGGGCGGTGTTGGTGAACACCGCGGTGACCTCACAGTAGATCGCGGGCGTGGTGTATTGCCCGGCGAGCAGCGTCGCGTACAGGATCGTCGGGATGCACGTGGAGAAGGTCGACAGGTAGGCGCCGAGGTTCGCCGTGGTGTGCACGCGCATGGCGAGGAACTTGCCGTCCTTGTCCATCGCCATCTCTGCCACCGTGTGATGGTCGCGTCCATGCGCGTCGGAGACGAACGACTCGCTTCGCTCCGCGGTCCACTTGACCGGGCGGCCGAGCTGCCGCGAGGCCCAGGTAACCACCACGTCCTCGGCGTAAAGGTAGATCTTGGAACCGAAGCCGCCGCCGACGTCGGGCGCCACGACGCGCACCTTGTGCTCGGGCAGCCCGAGTACGAACGCGGTCATCAGCAGGCGCTCGACGTGCGGGTTCTGGCTGGCGACGTACAGCGTGTAGCTGTCGTCGGCGCGCGAATAGGTCGCGTTCGCCGCGCGCGGCTCGATCGCGTTCGGGATCAGCCGGTTGTTGATGAAATCGAGCTTCGTCACGTGCGCGGCCTTGGCGAACGCCGCGTCGACCGCGGCCTTGTCGCCGAGCGCCCAGGTGTAGCACTTGTTGTCCGGCGCGATGTCGTGTAGTACCGGGGCGCCTTTCCGCGTTGCCTTGGACGCATCCACCACCGCGGGCAGCGGCTCGTAATCGACCTGCACGAGCTCCGCGGCGTCGCGCGCCGCGCTCTGACTCTCCGCGATCACCACCGCGACGTGGTCGCCGACGTACCGCACCTTGCCCTGAGCGAGCGGCGGGTGCGGCGGTTCCTTCATCGGCTGGCCGTCCGTGCCGGTGATCAGCCAGCCGCAGGGCAGCCCGCCGACCTTGGCCGCGGCGAGGTCCTCGCCGGTGTAGACGGCGAGCACGCCCGGTGCCTTGAGCGCTTGGTCTTTCATGATCGACTTGATCTTCGCGTGCGCGTGCGGCGAGCGCACGAACACCGCGTAAGTCTGACGCGGCAGGGCCACGTCGTCGGTGTACTGGCCCGCCCCGGTGAGGAAGCGGTAGTCTTCTTTGCGCTCTACGCGAGCGCCGATCAGGGGTGTGGCCATGGCATGTCCTCCCTACTTGGACGCGGCCATGGTCTTGGAACCGGCCATGATCGCCTTGACGATGTTGTGGTAACCGGTGCAGCGGCACAGATTGCCCTCGAGGCTCTCGCGCACTTCCTGCTCGCTCGCGCCCGGATGCTTGCCGGCGTAGTCGATCGCGTTCATCACCATGCCCGGCGTGCAGAAGCCGCATTGCAGGCCGTGGTGCTCCTTGAACGCGGCCTGCATCGGATGCAACGTGCCGTCGGCCTTGGCCACGCCTTCGATGGTCACGATCTCGGCACCCTCGGCCTGCATCGCCAGCATCGAGCACGACTTCACCGCCTTGCCGTTCATGTGGACGGTGCAGGCGCCGCACTGCGCAGTGTCGCAACCCACGTGCGTGCCGGTGAGTCTTAGGTGTTCGCGGATGAACGTCACCAGCAGGGTGCGCGCCTCGACCTCGGCCGAGACGGGCTTGCCGTTGACCTTCATGGAAATCTTCACTGCCATATTGCCTCCTTCGGGACGGTTCTTTGTGGCTGGACGGATGTGCTGCGCCGGCACTCGCCCCTTGTAAGGGCTTGCTTCGGGGCGGTCGGTCGCGCGATTAGCGCGGCTTATGGTAGCTAAGGCCTCCGGCCGGGGCAATGTTGCAGCGCGGCATATCCGTCGGGTCGCGTGGAAATCGTGCAGCGCGTCGGGTGGGTCCGCCACGTAAGCCTGCAGCAAGGTGCCCTTAAGGAAACGGTAAGCCGGCAACACTAGGGTTGCGCAATCCGCGCATTGCGGCCCACCGCCAACCACCTCTAGGAGCCGATCATGAATCACATCGACGTCAACCACGCTCAGGACTCCAACGGCGCCCCTGTTGCGGTGTCGGGTCCCGCGCCGGTGCGCCTGCTGCTCGTCGAGGACGACGCCTCGCTCGCCAACGGGCTGACGCGCGCACTCGCCAATCAGGGTTACGAGGTCGCCGCGGCGGTGAGCGGCGAGGACGCGCTTGGACGCATCGCCTCCGAGCGCTTCGACATGATGGTGCTCGACATCGGTCTTCCGGGCATGGACGGCTTCGAGGTGCTCAAGCGCATGCGCGCCGCGGGGCACGCGCAGCCCGTGCTTATCCTCACTGCACGCGATGCGATCGACGACCGCGTGCGCGGACTCGACCTGGGCGCGGACGACTACATGCCCAAGCCGTTCGCGTTGCCCGAACTTGCCGCGCGCGTGCGCGCGCTCGGACGGCGCGGCCGCGGCCAGACCGGTCCGCGCATCGTGCACGGGCCGCTCACCTTGGATACGAATGCGCGCCGCGCCTGGCTGAACGGCCAGCCGCTCGAGATGGCGGCGCGTGAATGGTCGGTACTGATGGTGCTGCTCGAGCGGATCGAGCGCACGGTGTCGAAAGAAGCGATCATCGAGGCGGTCGCCGGCGTGAGCGACGACCTGTCGCTGAACGCGATCGAGGTGTACGTCTCGCGACTGCGCGCGAAGCTCGAGCCCGCAGGCATCCGCATTCGCACGGTGCGCGGCTTCGGCTATATGCTGCTCGAGCACCCGGCTCGCAAGGCAAGCTGACCGCCCGTCGCGCGGCGACACGCGCGCAAGCACCGTCCTGCCCGGGACGCCATCCGCTATCATGCGGCTAGTCAACCCATGGCGCACGGTGCATGCGCATCCTGATCGTCGAGGACGACGCCATCCTTGCGCGCGGCCTGGTCCGCATTCTCGAGTCCGAAGGTTATGCCGTAGATACGGTGACTAGGGGCGAGCAGGCGTTGCTCGCGATGAAGCAAGAGCGATTCGACCTGGTCATTCTCGACGTCGGACTGCCCGGCATGGACGGCTTCGAGGTGCTGCGCCGGCTGCGCGCGGTGCCTGAGCCCACCCCGGTGCTGTTGCTCACTGCGCGTCACACGCTGGACGACAGGGTTCGGGGCCTCGACCTCGGCGGGGACGATTACGTCGCCAAACCCTTCGCGATGTCCGAGCTGGTGGCGCGCGTGCGCGCCCTGATTCGCCGCAGCCAGGCGCGCGCAGGACCCAAGGTGGTGCACGGCCCGCTGGTGCTGGACACCGTCGCGCGGCGCGCGTACTTGTCGGGCGTGCCGCTTGAGCTCGCGGCGCGCGAGTGGGCGGTGCTCGAAGTGCTGCTCGCGCGCGCCGGCCGCATCGTCTCGAAAGACTCGATCATCCAGGCGGTCGTAGGCTGGGGCGAGGAGCTGTCAGCCAACGCTATCGAGGTGTACGTCTCGCGCCTGCGCACCAAGCTCGAGCCGGCCGGCGTACACGTCCGCACCGTGCGCGGCTTCGGCTACATGCTCGAAGAGCCAAGGGAGGCATGAGGTGGCCGCCGGGCGAAGCCTGCGCGTGCAGTTGTTGCGGCGCCTGCTGCTCCCGATCGCGGCACTGCTGACGCTCGGCGCGGTCGTTGCCTATTACGCGTCGATCGAGCCGGCGCAGGCGGCCTACGACCAGGCGCTCATCGACGTCGGGCTGGCGCTCGGCGAGCGCATCGACGTGCTGGACGGACGCTACACGCTCGATCTGCCCGAAGCTGCGGAGCGCGTGCTGCGCACCGACCGGTACGATCACATCTACTTTCGCGTGCAGGGGCCCGACGGCACGCCGCTCGCCGGCGATCGCGACTTGCCGGCGGCGCCTCCGGACGACACGCCCAAGGACGGCGTCATCGCCTACGACGACTCATATGGCGGCAACAGCGTGCGGGCGGTCGCGGTTCTGGTCCCCTGCGGCGGCAAAGTCTGTACGGTGCAGGTAGCCGAGACCACCGTAAAGCGCAGGCGCCTGGTGCGCGACATCGTGCTCTCCAGCCTCGTGCCGACCCTGCTGATCGCGGTCGCCGCCCTGGTCATCCTGTGGTTCGGCGTGAAGACCGGCTTGGCGCCGCTCGACAGGCTGTCCGAGCAGATCAAGGAGCGTTCCCCGCGCGATCTGCGGCCGATAGAAGTCGTCCAGGCGCCGGAAGAGGCGAAGCCCCTGGTGAGTGCGCTGAACGACCTGTTCGGCCAGGTGGCCGAGGCGAACAGCAACCAGCAGCGCTTTCTCGCCAATGCGGCGCACCAGCTTCGCACCCCCCTTGCCGGCCTGCAGGCGCACACCGAGCTGGCATTGTCGCAGCCGGTGCCGGAGTCGTGCCGCGTGGAGCTCGAGCAGGTTCACCTCGCGACGGTGCGTACCGCGCGGCTGGCCAACCAGCTGCTCGCCCTGGCGCGCGCCGAACCGGGCGGCAACTCGGCCGCCGGCATGGAAACGCTCGATATGCGTCGCGTCGTGGAGGGCGTTGCCGATGAGTGGGTGCACCGCGCCCTGGCGCGCGATATCGATCTCGGCTTCGACCTTGCGGAAGCGCGCGTGCGCGGCAGCGAGTTCCTGCTGCGCGAGGCGCTCGCAAACCTGATCCACAATGCGCTCGAGTATGTTCCCGCGGGCAGCCATGTCACGGTGCGCACCTGTACGCGCGCTGGCGATGGCGCCGCGCATTCGGTACTCGAGGTCGAGGACGACGGGCCCGGCATTCCGCCCGAAGAGCGCGAGCTGGTCCTGCAGCGCTTCTACCGTATGCCGGGGACTTCCGGCACCGGCAGCGGGCTGGGGCTTTCGATCGTGAGCGAAATCGCATCCTCTCACGGGGCTCGGCTGGAAATCGGCGCGGCGACGCCGGCAGGTCGCGGCTGCAAGGTGACCTTGACTTTCCCGGCAGCGCCTTCATAAGGGAATAGAATAGCTCCATCACTGCGAAGCGGGGGCCGGTCATGGACAGCGTGGACATCGAGGTATTGCGCGACGCCGAAACGTGGCGCGCGGCGGGTCGTGGCGTCACTCTGGGTACGATCGTGAAGACTTGGGGATCGGCGCCGAGGCCGGTAGGAGCGCTGGTCGCCGTGCGCGACGACGGGCAGATCTCCGGCTCGGTTTCGGGCGGCTGCGTCGAGGACGACCTGGTCGAGAAGGTGCGCGCCAAGGCCGTGGCGGCGACCAGGCCGCAGGAGTTGACCTACGGGGTCACCAACGAGGAAGCCACGCGCTGGGGCCTGCCCTGCGGCGGGACCCTGCAGATCGTTCTCGAGCCGGTGACTGCGGCTAGCAGGCTCGGCGAGTTGCTCGAGACGATCGGCGAGCAGCAGCTCGTGCGGCGGCGCCTGGAGATGGATTCTGGGCGCGTCACGCTCGAACCGGGCGGCTGGCAGGACGTGCTGGAGTACGACGGCAAGCTGCTCACCACGGTGCATGGTCCGCGCTGGCGGCTGGTGCTGATCGGCGCTGGCCAGCTCACACGCTACCTCGCCGGGATGGGCAAGATGCTCGACTACCACGTGACGGTAATCGATCCGCGCGAAGAGTACGCGGACGGCTGGGACCTGTCCGGAGTGACGCTCGATCGCGGCATGCCGGATGACGTGATTTCCGGCCTGAATCTCGACGGCCACAGCGCAGTGGTGGCGCTCACACACGATCCCAAGCTGGACGACATGGCGCTGCTCGAGGCGCTGAAGTCGGCGGCGTTCTACGTTGGCGCGATCGGTTCGAAAAAGAACAACGATGCGCGCCGCCGGCGCCTGCGGGAATTCGACCTGTCGGACGCGGAAATCGCGCGTCTGCGCGGCCCGGTCGGCCTGTACATCGGCTCCAAGACGCCGCCCGAGATCGCGGTGGCGATCCTCGCCGAGATGACCGCGGTGCGCCACGGGGTCGCCTCGCCCGACTGGGGCGAAAAGGAGAAGAGCCGCTTCGCGCCATCGGCCTGCGAGGTCGCGCCGCAGAAAGCTTGAGCGACCCGGGTATCCTCGGGCTGCTGCTGGCGGCCGGTTCGGCCTCACGTTTCGGCTCGGACAAGCTGCGCCATCGCCTGCCGCACGGCGTGCCGATCGCGGTGCAGGCGGCGCGCCATCTGCTCGGCCAGTTCCGGCGCGTGATCGCGGTCGTGCGTCCGGGCGCCGAAGAGAGCGCGCGCGAACTCGCCGCCGAGGGATGCGAGGTGGTCGTATGTCCGGAGGCAAGCGATGGCATGGGCGCGAGTCTCGCCTGCGCGGTGCGCGCCGCGGGCGAGGCGCAAGGCTACGTCGTCGCGCTGGCCGACATGCCGTTCGTGCGCCCCAGCTCGATCGCCGCGGTGCGCGAGGCGCTGGAAAACGGCGCGCTGCTGGCGGCGCCGTACTTTCGCCGCCGGCGCGGCCATCCTGTGGGCATCTCGGGGCGCTTCCGCGAGGAGCTGCTGGCGCTCGGCGGCGACGAAGGCGCCCGCAGGCTGCTCGAGCGGCACGCGTCGCTGCTGCTCAAGGTGCCGTGCGGCGACCCGGGCGTGATCCGCGACATCGACGCGCCGGGGGACCTCGCGCCGCCGCTCGCGGTCTAGCGCAGTCGTGCAGCGCGCGACGATACGATAAAATCGCGCGCTTTCCAGCAGCGGGATCCCGAAGTGCAAACGGCCGAGCGAGCGATCCTCTTCGCCGACGTTACCGACAGCACCACGATCTACGAGTCGCTCGGCGACGCGCGCGCGCTTGACCTCATCGATCGGCTGCTGCAAGGCTTGCAGGCGGACGTCGCGCGCGCCGGCGGCACGGTGATCAAGCACCTCGGCGACGGCATCGTGTGCGCATTCGGCGACCCCGGCGCCGCGGCGCGCACCGCTTGCGACATGCAGAAAGCGGTCGCCGCGCGCGATCCGGAGGCGTCGCGCAAGCTGGCGATCAAAGTCGCCTTCACCTTCGGCCCGGTGGTGCTAGCCGGCGATGACGTGTTTGGCGACACCGTGAATGTCTGCGCACGGCTCGCCTCGATCGCGAACTCCGAGCAGGTGCTCACCAACGAGCAGACGCTCGACGCGCTTCCGCCCGAGCTGCGCCAGCGCTGCCGCATGCTGTTTCCCGTACGGCTGAAGGGCAGGCAGGAAACGGTGACCGCGTACGAGATGCTGTGGCGCGCCGATCTCGACCTCACCGAAGCAAACGTGATGCGCGCGCGCGAGGTGGACACGGAGCTCAGGCTCGCGTACGCGGGTAGGGCGGTTTCAATCGCGCGCGATGCGGGAGAGGTGCGTCTCGGTCGCGACAAGGCGAACGACGTCGTGGTCACTAGCAATCTCGCCTCGCGCTTCCACGCGCGTATCTTGCCGCGCGGCGGGCACTTCGTCCTCGCCGACACGTCCTCCAACGGCACCTACCTGCTGGCGGACAGCGGGGGAAGGGAGATCGTGCTGCGCCGCGAAGAAGCGGTGCTCGGCGAGCGCGGCTGGATCGGACTGGGCCGCACTGCCAGCGAGCACGGCGAGCACGCGCTGCGTTTCCGCATCGAGCCCAAGGGCCACTGAGCGGCGGGGCGGCTCACGGTAGAATCGCGCGTTTCCGCCCTCCCAACCCGACATGTTTGCGGCCAATCTACTCGCGCAATCCGACCCCGAGCTCTGGAATGCGATACGCCTGGAGCACCGGCGCCAGGAAGACCACATCGAGCTGATCGCCTCGGAGAACTACGTCAGTCCGGCCGTGCTGGTCGCGCAGGGATCGCAGCTGACGAACAAGTACGCGGAAGGATATCCGGGCAAGCGCTACTACGGCGGCTGCGAGTACGTCGACATGGCCGAGCAGATCGCCATCGAGCGCGCCACGCGGCTGTTCGGCGCCGGCTGGGCGAACGTCCAGCCTCACTCGGGCTCCCAGGCCAACCAGGCGGCGTACGCGGCGGCACTCAAGCCGGGCGACACGATCCTCGGCATGTCGCTCGCGCACGGCGGGCACCTGACGCACGGATCGCCCGTCAACCTGTCCGGCAAGCTCTACCGGGTGTTGTCGTACGGCCTGGACGAAAACGAGGAGATCGACTACGAGCAGGTCGAGGCGCTCGCCATGCAGCACCGGCCGCAGATGATCGTGGCGGGCGCGTCGGCCTACGCTCCGGCGATCGACTGGAGGCGCTTTCGCGCCGTCGCCGACAAGGCGGGCGCGCTGCTGATGGCGGACATGGCGCACTACGCGGGGCTGGTCGCCGTCGGACTGTATCCCTCGCCGGTGGGGATCGCGGACTTCGTCACCAGCACCACGCACAAGACGCTGCGCGGGCCGCGCGGCGGACTGATCCTGGGCAGGCCGGAGCAGGAGCGTGCGATCAACTCGGCAATCTTTCCGGGCATCCAGGGCGGTCCGCTGATGCACGTCATCGCCGCCAAGGCGGTCGCGTTCGGCGAGGCGCTGCGCCCCGATTTCCGCGACTACCAGCAGCATGTGCTCGACAATGCGCGCGCAATGGTGCGGGTGCTCGCCGAGCGCGGGGTGCGCATCGTGTCGGGACGCACGGATTGCCACATGTTCCTCGTCGACCTGCGCAAGAAGGGCATTACCGGCAAGGACGCCGAGGCCGCCCTGGGGCGCGCGCACATCACCGTCAACAAGAATGCGATCCCGAACGACCCGGAGAAGCCGACGGTCACCTCGGGCATCCGCATCGGCACTGCGGCGATGACCACGCGCGGGTTCCGCGGCGGCGAGGCCGAAATCCTCGCGAACCTGATCGCCGACGTGCTCGACGGCCCCTCGGACGACGCGCGCATCCGCCATGTGGCGGGCGAGGTCAAGGCGCTGTGCGCCAGCTTTCCGGTGTACGCGTAGACGCGCCGTGCGCTGCCCCTTCTGCAATCACGACGACACCCAGGTGGTGGACACGCGCTCCAACCCGGAGGCGAACGTCATCCGGCGGCGGCGCCGCTGCCCGAAATGCGACAAGCGCTTCACGACCTACGAGCGTGTCGAGCTGCGCATGCCGCGCCTGGTGAAGAAGGACGGCAGCCGCACAGATTTCGATCGCGACAAGCTGCTCGGCAGCATGATGGTCGCCTTGCGCAAGCGACCGGTCGCGACGGAGGCCGTGGACGCGGCGCTCGATCGCATCGAGGAGAAGCTGCGCTCCCTGGGCGAACGCGAGGTTCCAACCAGGCGGGTCGGCGATCTGGTGATGCGCGAGCTCGCCAAGCTGGACAAAATCGCCTACATCCGCTTCGCTTCGGTCTACCGCAGCTTCGAGACGCCGGACGACTTCCGCGAGGCGGTGCAGGAGTTCAAGAAGCCGCGGCGCAGGAAGTGACCTCGTTCTCCGCCTTCGACCACGCCATGATGCGCCGCGCACTGGCGCTGGCGGAGCGCGGTCTGTATACGACCACGCCCAACCCGCGCGTCGGCTGCGTGCTCACGCAGGGCGAACGCATCGTCGGCGAAGGCTGGCACGAGAAAGCGGGCGCACCGCACGCCGAGACGCTCGCGCTCGCTGCGGCGGGTGGCGCCGCGCGCGGCGCCACCGCCTACGTCACGCTCGAGCCCTGCAACCATCACGGCCGCACCCCGCCGTGCGCCGATGCGCTCGCGGCCGCGGGAGTCGCGCGGGTGGTGGCGGCGATGCGCGATCCGAATCCCGAAGCCGCGCGGGGCGCGGAGCGCCTCGCGGCGGCCGGCGTGCGCTTCGAGCAGGGGCTGCTCGAGGACGAGGCGCGCGAGCTCAATATCGGCTTCGTGTCGCGCGTGACGCGCGGCCGTCCCTGGGTGCGCATGAAGATCGCAGCCACGCTCGACGGCAGGACCGCCCTGGCGAACGGGAAATCGCAGTGGATCACGGGCGCCGATGCGCGCAGGGACGGCCATCACTGGCGCGCGCGCGCCTGCGCGCTGCTCACCGGCATCGGCACCGTGCGGGCGGACGATCCACGCCTTACGGTGCGCGAGGTGGACACGCCGCGCCAGCCGCTGCGCGTGGTGGTCGACAGCCGGCTCGAGACCCCGCCAGGGGCGCGCATTCTGCAAGGCGGGAACGTGCTCGTCTTTTACGGCACCACGGGCAACGAGCCGCCCGAGGGCGTCGAGGCGATCGCGCTCGCGGACGCGCGCGGCAAGGTCGACCTGCGCGCCATGCTCGCCGAGCTCGCGCGCCGCGGCGTGAACGAGCTGCACGTCGAAGCGGGATTCAAGCTGAACGGGTCGCTGCTGCGCGAGCGCTGCGTCGACGAGCTGCTGATCTATCTGGCGCCGAGCATCCTCGGCGATGCGGCGCAGGGCATGTTCGACCTTCCGGCGGTGGCCGCGCTCGACGAACGCGTCCGGTTGACGCTGCGCTCGGTCGATCGAATCGGCGCAGACTTGAGAATTCTCGCGAGGCTCTGATGTTCACCGGCATCGTGCAGGCGATTGGGACGATCGAGGCGGCGGCCCCGCTCGAAGCGGGCGTGCGCATCACGGTCGCGGCGGACGGATTCGAGCTGTCGGACGTCGCGCTCGGCGATTCGGTGTGCGTGCAAGGCGCTTGCCTGACTGTGGCGGCGATCGCGGGCAAGCGCTTGTCTTTCGACGTCTCGCGCGAGACGCTGGCGTGCACGGTGGGGCTCGATCGGCCGGGTAACGTGAACCTCGAGAAGTCGCTTCTTCTGGGCGACAAGCTCGGCGGACATCTCGTCACCGGTCACGTCGACGGCCTCGGCGAGGTGCTCGCCCTCGAGCCTGCCGGCGAGTCGATGCTGCTGCGCCTGCGCGCGCCGCGGGAATTGGCGCGCTACGTCGCGCGCAAGGGCTCGATCTGCGTCGACGGCGTTTCGCTCACCGTCAACCGGGTCGAGGACGACGCGTTCGACATCAACCTGATCCCGCACACGCTGGTCGCCACCACGCTTTCGCGCCTTGCGCGCGGCGCGCGCGTCAACCTGGAGATCGACCTGATCGCGCGCTACGTCGAGCGGATGCTCGCCGAGCGCTGAGCTGCGCAAACGAAAAGGCCCGCCGGATTGCGACGGGCCTTCTCACGAGACTCCTGGCCGAAGCTTATTTCGGGCAGATTACGTCGCCAAACCGGTGCCATTCTTTACCGTCGAACTTTGCGAGCTGTTCGCACTGGACCGGGGCATAGTCGGTCGGCGAAGTATCCACCGTGATCCCGGGCAGCAACAGCGGTACCTTGACATGCTTCAGGTTCGCGGCCTGCTTCATGACATTCGCGCGGGTCAGGTCGTCGCCGGCCTGCTTCAGCACCTGGACCATGGTGTAGGCCACGTTGTAGGCGAAGATGTAGTTGCCGTTGGTCTTGTCGGCGCCCGGCATGTACTTGTCCATCCACGCCTCCCACGCCTTCATGGCAGGATCATCCTTGAATTGCGGGTCGCTGTAGTCCATCTGGTACACGGTCGTGATCACCCCGGTCGACTGCTCGAAACCGGCGGGCTTCAGCACCGACCCGATCGCACTTGATACGTTGTTTAGAAACTGCAGCGGCTTCCAGCCCGAGTCGTAAGCCTTGCGGATCGCTTGTGCGGCGAACTTCGGCGTCGTGATGTTGAAGAACGTGTCTGCGCCAGAATCCTTGAGCTTGATGATCTGCGAGTCGACCGTGGGGTCCGTCACCTCGTAGGACTCCTTGGCCACCACCATCGTCTTCGCCTTCGCGCCCAGCCCCTTGAGGAAGCCGTCCAGGTAGTCCTTACCGTAGTCGTCGTTCTGGTACAGGATCCCGACCTTGGCGTTCGGCTTGTTCTTCAGCAGCCAGGCCGCATAGATCTCCGCTTCGCCGGGATAGGACGGCTGCCAGCCCATGGTCCAATGAAAGTGCTTCGGGTCGTTCCACTTGCCCGCGCCGGTGGCCACGAAGAGCTGCGGCGTCTTCTTCGCGTTCATGTACTTGTGGATTGCGGTATTGCTCGGCGTGCCGAGCGACTGGAAGATGAGGAGCACCTGGTCCTTCTCGACCAGCTCGCGCGCCGCCTCGACGGCCTTGGGCGGGCTATAGCCGTCGTCCAGACTGACGAAGTCGATCTTGCGCCCGTTCACGCCGCCGTTGTCGTTCACCATCTTGAAGTAGGCGGCGATACCCTTGCCGATGGCGCCGTAAGCCGACGCCGGGCCGCTATACGGGTTGATGTTCCCGATCTTGATCTCGGTGTCCGTGACCCCTGGGCCGTACATCTTCTTGGCGGCGACGGGGCCCGCGCCGATCGCCAATGCGGCGGCCGCGGCCGCTACCAGCAGTTTTCTGTGAAACATCACGCACCTCCTCCTTTGTGAACTATGACGGCTGCTCCCGGTCTGCGAGTGCGCGGGTCGCTTTCGCGACCCCGCGCTTTCTTGTGAACCTAGCATACAACATTCTGATGAAGCCCCAAATTCCCGCCGGCATGAAGTACATGAACAGGATCAGGACGGCACCGTAGATCGCCCAGGGGGCGGCCTTGGAAACCTGCTCCGCGAAGTTTGGGATGAATACGATCACCAAGCCGCCGAACACGGCGCCGGGAATCGAGGCGAGCCCGCCGATCACAACGCCGACGAGAAACGCTATTGAGAGGAAGAAATTGAACGTGTCGGGTGCCACGAACTGGATCGCGATCGCTCCGAGCGCGCCCGCGACGCCAGTGTAGAGCGCGCTGACGCCGAACGTCAGCGACTTGTAGAGCGCGGTGTTGACGCCCATCGCGCTCGCCGCGATCGGGTTGTCGCGGATCGCCTTGAGTGCGCGCCCCGTGCGCCCGCGCAACAGATTCCAGGCGCACACGAACAGCACCAGCATGACGGCAAGCGAAAACAGGTATAGCCACTGATCCTGTGAGATCGGCAGACCGAAGGGCGGATCGGGCTTGGTGATGCTGACGCCCTGAACGCCGCCCGTCCAGGGCGATATCGCGTCGTACTTCAGGATTTGCGGGGTTGCAAGCGAGAGAGCGAACGTTGCGAGCGCAAGATAGAGGCCCTCGAGGCGCAGCGCCGGCAGGCCGAACAGGAAGCCCGCCACCAGGCAGACCAGCCCGGCCACCGGGATGGTCCAGTAATACGCGATTCCGCCCTGCTCCATCATGATCGCAGCGGTGTACGCGCCGATCGCGTAGAAGGCGGCGTGACCGAGCGAGAATTGGCCGTTGTAGCCTGTGAGAATGTTCAGGCCCAGCACCGCCATCGCGTAGCTGATCGCCAGCGTGAACTGGAAGTTGCGATAGTCGCTGACGAACCAGGGCAGCGCGAGCGCCGCCAGGAGCGCGAGCGCCAGCCCGACGAGTTGCGCCTTGGAGAGCTTGGCCCCGCTCGCGAGCGCTGCCAGCTCGCGGGTCTTCGCATTGGAGCGAGCATCCATGGGCTAGACCCTTTTCACGATGACGTGACCAAAAAGCCCGCTTGGCCGGAACACCAGCACCGTAACGATCAGCACGAGCGCCACGGTGAGCTTGAGTTGGCTTCCAACGAAGGGCACGTAAGTGCCCACCCAATTCTCCAGCACTCCGACCATGAAGCCGCCGGCGACCGCTCCCACGGGATTGCTGATGCCGCCGAGCAGTGCGCCGGCGAAGCCGTAGAGCAGGATACCCATCATCATGTTTGGCTCGAGAAACACGATCGGTGCCACCATCATGCCCGCCACCGACCCGATCGCCGCAGCGAGGCCCCAGCCGAGCGCGAGCATCCAGCCGACGCGGATGCCCACGAGCCGCGCCGAATCGGGATTCTGCGCCGCCGCGCGCATTGCCAGGCCCACGGGCGTGAAGCGAAAGAACAGGAACACCGCGGCGAGCACCACCAGCGTCACACCGATCACGCCGAAATCGTGCGGGCCGATGAACGTAATGCCGAAAGGCGTCTTGTCAGGAAAGGGGCTCGGGAAAGGTTTGATCGTGTAGTCCCAGATCCAGCCGGCGAGCGAGTTGAAGATGGCAAGCAGGCCGATGAACACGATGACCTCGTTCAGCACCGTGGTGCCTTCCACCGGGCGCACTATGATGCGCTCGACCAGCACTCCGCCGATGAACGAGATTCCCATGGTCAGCACGAAGGTCCACCAGTAGGGCACGCCGTGATGCAACAGCGTGAATGCGATATAAGTGGAGAACATCGCCATCTCGCCTTGGGCGAAATTGAGGTGGTCGGTGGCCTGATAGATCATCACCACCGCCAGCGCGACGCAGGCGTAGATGCCCCCGAAAGCGAGCCCGTCGAAGGTCTGCTGCAAAAAGAGATCCATCGCGCGTTCCCTAGTATCCGAGGTACGCCTTGCGCACCGTCTCGTCGCGCCTGATGTCGCGAGCCTTGCCTCTCATCACGATGCGCCCGGTCTCGAGCAGGTAGGCTTCCTCGGCGATTCCGAGCGCGAGCGAGGCGTTCTGCTCGACGATCAGCATGCTCACCTGCCGCTCGCTGCTTATCGTTCCGAGTATGCGGAACAGCTCTTCGGTGAGCAGGGGTGCGAGCCCGAACGACGGCTCGTCGAGCAGCATCAGCTTCGGGCGCATCATCAGCGCCCGACCGACCGCGAGCATCTGCTGCTCGCCGCCCGAGAGCGTTCCGGCCTGCTGGCTGCGGCGCTCTTTCAGGCGCGGAAAGTAGCGGTAGACGCGCTCCAGATCCTCGGCCACGCCGGCGGCGTCCTTGCGCGCGTAGGCGCCGAGCTTCAGGTTCTGCTCGGTGCTCAGCCGCACGAAGGTGCCGCGCCCTTCCGGCACGTGCGCGATGCCGTAGCGCACGATCGTTTCCGTGGATCGCGAGGCGATGCGCTCCCCGGCAAAGCGCACCTCTCCGGTAGTGCGTACCATGCCGCAGATCGCCCGCAGCGTGGTCGTCTTGCCCGCGCCGTTCGCGCCGAGAATGGCCGTCACGCCGCCCTCCTCGAGCGTGAAGCTCAGGCCCCGCAGGACTTGCGTCTGGCCGTAGAAAGCCTCGAGGTTGGTGATTTCGAGCAGCGCCATCAGTGCCCGGTGCCCAGGTACGCTTCGATCACTTCGGGATGCTTCTGCACCTCGGCGGGAAGCCCTTCGAAGATCTTGCGGCCGAAGTTCAATACCACGACGTGATCGGAGATCGACATCACCAGGCTCATGTGGTGCTCGACGAGCAGCACCGTGAGGTGCATGTCGTCGCGGATCTTCCTGAACAGCTGACCCAGCGCCTCGACTTCCTCGTGGTTCAGGCCGCCCGCGGGTTCGTCGAGGAGCAAGAGCTTCGGCTCGCTCGCCAGCGCGCGCGCGAGCTCGACGCGCTTTTGCGTGCCGAATGGCAGCGCGCCGGCGGGCAGGTGCGCGACCGCAGCCAGGCCGAGGTACTCGAGCAGACCCCAGGCCTTGTCTGCGAGTACGCGCTCCTCGCGCTGCACCCAGGGCAGCCGCAGCGCATTGGACAGGAAATCGCTCCGCCCTCGGGTCTGGGCGCCCACCAGCACGTTCTCGAGCACGGTCAGGCGATGGAACAGCGCCAGGTTCTGGAACGTACGTCCGACGCCGATTCCTGCCATGCGATGCGGGGAAAGATCGAGAATCGAGCGCCCCTCGAACAGGACGTCTCCCGAGCTCGGAACGTAGAGGCAGCTCAGGCAATTGAACAGCGTGGTCTTGCCGGCGCCATTGGGCCCGATCAGCCCGAGAATGCCGCCGCGCGGGACCTCGAAGCTCACGCCATCGAGCGCGACGATGCCGCCGAAATGCACGGCGACGTCGCGCACCTCGAGAATGCTGTTAGGCGATGCCACGAGCGCTAACGCGCGCGGCGCCCGCGCGACGGCAAGTGCAGACCATCCACTCCTCCTCCCCGCAGCGCGGGCCTCGGGCAGAGAGCGTACATTGCCCGATGTGAATCTGGCAATCGGGCCCCAAGGGGTACGGGGGCGGGCCGCGCTAGAATGGGCGCGCATTGAATTCCGCCTCGACTCGCGCCGAGCGTCTCGCCGGCCTGCCATCCCCCAAGTTCGATCCGGCCTTGCCGGTGAGCGCGCGCCGCGAGGAGATCCGCGCCGCGGTCGAGCGCCACCAGGTGGTGATCGTGTGCGGCGAGACCGGATCCGGCAAGACCACGCAGCTGCCGAAGATCCTGCTCGCTATGGGGCGCGGGGCGGCGGGCCTCATCGGCCACACGCAGCCGCGCAGGATCGCCGCGCGCTCGGTGGCCGCGCGCATCGCCGAGGAGCTCGGCAGCGAGCTCGGCGCGCTGGTCGGCTACAGGGTGCGCTTCCAGGACAGGGTCGGTCGCGATTCTGTCGTCAAACTGATGACCGACGGCATTCTGCTCGCCGAGACACAGTCTGATCCCGAGCTGCGGCAGTACGATTCGATCATCATCGACGAGGCGCACGAGCGCAGTCTGAACATCGACTTCCTGCTCGGCTACCTGAAGCGGCTGCTGCCGCGACGGCCCGACCTGAAGCTCGTGGTCACCTCGGCGACTATCGACGCCGCGCGCTTCGCGCAGCACTTCGGCGGCGCGCCGGTGATCGAGGTGTCCGGACGCCTCTATCCGATCGAGGTGCGCTACCGGCCCGTCGAGGGCGACGCCGAGGACACCACGCGCGAGGAGGAGGAGCGGGCGCTCGCCGCGGCGGTCGACGAGCTGTGCGCGCAGGGCCCCGGCGACGTGCTCGTGTTCCTTCCGGGCGAGCGCGAGATCCGCGACGCTGCGGAAGTCCTGCGCAAGCACCATCCGCCGCACACCGAGATCCTGCCTCTCTACTCGCGCCTGTCGGCCGCGGAGCAGGACCGCGTTTTCCGGCCGGGTGTGGCGCGGCGCATCGTGCTCGCCACCAACGTCGCCGAGACCTCGCTCACGGTGCCGCGCATCCGTTACGTCGTCGATACCGGGCTCGCGCGCGTCAAGCGCTACAGCTACCGCAACAAGGTCGAGCAGTTGCAGGTCGAGAGCGTGTCTCAGGCGGCGGCGACGCAGCGCGCCGGGCGCTGCGGTCGGGTGCGCGACGGTATCTGCATCCGGCTGTACGACGAGGAAGACTATGCGCGGCGCGCGCCCTACACCGATCCCGAGGTGCTGCGCTCATCGCTCGCTGCGGTGATCCTGCGCGCCAAGAGCCTCGGACTCGGACGCATCGAGGAGTTCTCTTTTCTCGACGCGCCCAGTCCGCGCGCCATTGCCGATGGCTATGCGCTGCTCGCCGAGCTCGGCGCGGTCGACGAGGCGAACGAGTTGACCGACGCGGGCCGCGAGCTGGCGGGCCTGCCGGTCGATCCGCGCATCGGCCGCATGCTGCTTGCCGCCCGCCGCGAAGGCTGCCTGGATCAACTGCTCGTCATTGGCGCTGCGCTCTCGGCCCAGGATCCGCGCCTGCGGCCCATGGAGAACGCGGGGGCCGCCGACGAGCGGCACGCGCGCTATGCGGACGAGCGCTCCGATTTTCTCTCCTACCTCAAGATGTGGAAGCTGTTCGAGGGCCGGTGGGAGAGGGCTTGCCGCGAGAACTTCATCTCGGTTCCGCGCATGCGCGAGTGGCGCGACGTTCACGGCCAGCTGCATGCCATGGTGTCCGAGCTCGGCT
Organism: uncultured Pseudomonadota bacterium; assembly: GCA_963739205.1. GTDB lineage: Bacteria > Pseudomonadota > Gammaproteobacteria > Burkholderiales > SG8-39 > DAHVFK01. Next base: position 231,836 of record CAVTZJ010000006.1, read on the forward strand.
GGCGCGCGTCGAGCTCCGACCCGGCGACTCCCGAGGGCTATCGCGCGATCCACCGTGCCCTGCTCAGCGGGCTGCTGGGCAACGTCGGCATGCGCGACGAGGAGGGCGGCGCATATGCCGGGGCGCGCGGCATCAAGTTCCGGATGCATCCGGGATCGTGGACCACGAAGCCGGGCAAATGGATAGTTGCCGCCGAGCTGGTCGAGACAACGCGCCTTTTCGCGCGCACGGTGGCGTCGATCGACCCCAAGTGGCTCGAGGAACTTGGCGCGCACGTGATCAAGCGCCACCGCGATCGCCCGCACTGGGAGAAGTCGCGCGCGCAGGTGGTGGCTTTGGAAAGCGGGACGCTGTACGGCCTGCCCGTATATGCCAACCGGCGTGTCGATTACGGCCAATTCGAGCCCGCCGAGGCGCGCAACATCTTCATCCGCTCCGCGCTGGTCGAGGGTGATTACGACACGCGCGCGCCGTTCTTCGCGCACAACCGCAAGCTCCTGCACGACATCGAGAAGCTCGAACACAAGTCGCGCCGCCCCGACATCCTCGTGGATGACGAGCTGATCTTCGCCTTCTACGATGCGCGCGTGCCTGAGGGCGTGCACAGCGGCGCGGAATTCGAGACCTGGCGCAGGGAAGCCGAGCGCGCGAACGCGAAGCTGCTGTACCTGGAGCGCAGAGACCTGATGCGCCACGAGGCCGCAGGCATCACAACGCACAACTTTCCGCCGCGGCTGCGCCTCGGGGCGAACGAGTTCGAGCTGGAGTACCACTTCGAGCCGGGCTCGGCGCGCGACGGCGTCACGCTGACCGTCCCGGTCGCGCTGCTGAACCAGCTGCCGGTGGCGCGCTGCGAATGGCTGGTGCCGGGGCTGTTGAAGGAAAAGGTCCGGTCACTCGCCAAGTCGCTGCCACAGCGGCTGCGCCACAAGCTCGGTCCGCTGGACGAGTTCGCCGAGGAGTTCGTCGCGGCCGCGCAGCCCGCCGACGTGACGCTAAGCGCGGCGCTCGCGCGCTACATTCGCGAGCGCGTGAATCTCGAGGTGCCGATCGACGCCTTCCGGCCGGACTCCGCGCCGCCGCACCTGCACATGAACTTTTGCGTGATCGACGAGCACGGGCGCCAGCTCGGCCTGGGTCGCAATCTCGTCGCCCTGAAACGCGTGCTCGCACCCGAATCCGAAGCGGCGCTGCGCGAGCAGGCGCCGGTCGCCGAAGGCGAGCGCTACCGCAGCTGGAGCTTCGGCGATCTGGCCGAAGTCATGGAGATCGAGCGCGACGGCCGGACGCTGGTCGGATATCCGGCGCTGGTCGACGCCGGCGACGGCGTCACGCTGCAGGTATTCGACTCCCCCGAGCGTGCGCGGGAAGTGCACCGCGTCGGTGTGAGGCGCCTGCTGGCGCTCGCCTTCCGCGAGCGCATTCGCGACATCGAAAAAGCCGTGGCGCGGGACAACGCGCTCAACCTGCAGTTCGCCCAGCTTGCGCGCGACATCGAGCTGAAGGACGAGATCGTCGGCGCCGCGCTCGAGCGCAGTTTCCTCGCCGAGTCGCTGCCGATGCGTCAGGACGACTTCGCGCAGCGCGTCGAGGAAGGGCGCGGTCGCCTGAACCTGATCGCGCAGGAAATCCTCCGCCTGGCGGCGACCATCCTCGCCGAGCACGTGCAGCTGCAAAAGCGCCTCGCCGCGGCCGCCAAGTCCTTCCCGGATGCCGTCGCGGATATTAGGGAGAGCACGGGGCGGCTGCTTCACCCGCATTTCCTGTCGCAGACGCCCTGGGAGCGCATGCAGCGCCTTCCGCGTTACCTAAAAGCCGCCGTGTTGCGCCTGGACAAGCTGCGCGCCGACCCCGCGCGCGACGCGCGCCTGATGGCCGAGCTCGCGCCGCTGCAGAACGCCTGGAGGCGCGAGCACGCCGCGCGCGCCCGGCAGGGCGCGCCCGCTGCGGAGCTCGAGCAGTTCGGCTGGCTGCTCGAGGAGCTGCGCGTATCCCTGTTTGCGCAGGAGCTGAAGACGCCGGTGCCGGTGTCGCCAAAGCGCCTGACGAAGTTGTGGCACAGTATCAAACGCACACAATACTGAGCCCCATGCGCGGCATCGGCCCTTCGCTCTCATTCGCTTTCGCCAGCGTGCTTCATCCGCGAATGCTGTGGCTGATGCTGTGGCCGGTACTGGTCGCGGTCGCGCTTTGGGGCGCGGTGGTGATCTGGTGCTGGACGGGCCTGGTGCTTTGGCTCGCCGACGTGTTGCGCCGGTTGATCGAGAGCGCCACCTTCTTCGTGCACTGGGACGCGGGCACGGTCGCGCTGCTAGCCGCGAAGGTGCTCGTGATCGTATGTCTCGTGCCGCTCATCCAGCTCACTGCACTGCTCCTGTTGGGGGTGTTCGGCATGCCGGCGATGGTCGATCACGTCGCCCGGCGCTCCTTTGCGACGCTCGAACGTCGGCACGGCGGAAGCTTCGCGGGCAGCATTTGGAACAGCGTCGTCGCGCTGCTGGGGCTCGCGCTGTTCGGGATGCTGAGCATCCCGTTCTGGATCTTCCCGCCGCTGTGGCCCGCCATCCCGGTGGCGATCATGGGCTGGGTCAACCAGCGCATCCTGCGCTACGACGCGCTCGCCGAACATGCCGACCGGCGCGAGATGCGAGCGGTGTTCTCCGAACGCCGGCTCGCCATGTACCTGCTCGGTATCGTGCTCGCGCTGGTCGCCTATGTGCCGATCATCGGGCTGTTCGCGCCGGTGCTGTTCGGCCTGGCGTTCGTGCACTACCTGCTCGCAGAGCTCGCGGCGCTGCGCGAGGCGCCTATCGAGGCGGAGATCGTGCGGCCATGACCGCCGCGGCATTCGGTGCGCTGGTGATCGGCGACGAGATCCTGGTCGGCAAGCGCCAGGACAAGCACTTCGCATTTCTCGTGGCGGCCCTGGCCAGGCGAGGCCTGCGGCTCGCATTCTGCGAATATTACGGTGACGATCCTGCTCGGCTGACCGCGGCGCTCAAGCGGACATTCGCGTCCGGCGACGTCGTTTTCAGCTTCGGCGGCATCGGCGCTACGCCCGACGACTACACCCGGCAATGCGCGGCAGCGGCGTTCGGCACGGCGCTCGCCGTGCATCCCGAAGGCGAGCGCGAGCTGCGCGCGCGCTTCGGTGCCGAGCTTACGCCGCAGCGCCTGATGATGGTCGAGTTTCCGCTGGGCGCGAAGATCATTCCGAACCCGGTCAACCGTGTGCCGGGCTTCTCGCTTGGCGAGCACCATTTCGTGCCCGGCTTCCCGCAGATGGCCTGGCCGATGGTGGAATGGGTGCTCGACAACCGCTACCGGCACCTGTTCGACCGCGACCGCTGGAGCGAGGCCTCCGTGCTCGTCTTCGAGGCCGGTGAAAGCCAGCTGATCGCGCTTATGGAGACGCTCGGTGCGCGCTATCCCGGCGTCAAGGTGTTCAGCCTGCCTTCCATGGGCGAGGATGGCAGTCGCAGGCATGTCGAGCTCGGGGTGCGCGGCGACCCGGCCGAGGTCGCACGGGCGCTCATAGACCTGCGCGCCGGCCTGGAGCAGGCGGGATTTCCGTTTCGAGAGCCCTGAAAAAGAAAAAGCCCGGGAGGACTCCCGGGCCTTTTCGCTACTTGCGCTTTGCGGACCGAGCGGCCCGCTTGACACCTGGTCCTTGACCACGCAGGGAGCGGCGTTTCGCCGCCGCCCGCGAGCGCGCAGCGGGACTCAGGCGGCCTTTTTTGCCTTGCTCAGTCCCTTCACGGTCTCGGTCGCGGCGGTGACGTTCGCTTCAGCGATCTCGGTCGCCTGCTTGGCGACCTTGCTGAGGTTGTCGTACGCCGAGTTGGCCGCCGCAAGCATCGACTTCACCGCGGCGACGGCAACGTCCGAACCGGCGGGCGCGTTCTTGGTCGCCTTGTCGAGGATCGAAACGAAGTTCTCGTTCCACTCGGCGATGCGCTTCTCTGCCATCTTCGACAGTTCGCCGTTCGCTTCGGTGGCGACTTCGTAGGCGCTCTTCGAATAGGCGATCGCCTTCTCGATGGCGGGCTGCGCCAGGGTACTTTGCAGGTTCACGAATTCCTGCACGTCCTTCGCGCCGAGCAGCGCGCGCGTATTGGCGAGCGAGTCCTCAAACGCGGCCCTGATCGCATTTGCGTTCAGGTTGGCGAGCTTCTCCAGCGCGGCGAACTGGGTCGCGGCGAGCGAGAGAACGGCTTCTACGTTGGCCTTGTTGGCAGTCTGAATTTGTTCGGGGGTGACGTACATGGTCTGGCTCCTATGATTGGTCGATTGGGTAGGCAGTCTGCTACAGCTATGATCGGGTGATGCTCCGGGCGCTGTTTTGTGCAGCGCAGCAATACGAATTTTAGGCCTTCAGCCTTAAAAGTCAAGTCCCTTGTGCAGTGCAGCGTAAGCCTTTGATGTGTCGCACAAAGGCCCAAAGCGGCGCGCCTCAGGCGCCTAAGGTCGTCGCCGCGGCACTCGGCTGGCCTTGACGGGTCGGTGGCTAAGACAAACACTTGTTTGCTTTTGCCCCATAGCCCGCCCGCGCCATTGATGAGCATCGACTACCGACCCGAGGATCCCGCATTTCTCGCCGATCCATTTCCGCTCTACCGCCGGATGCGCGACCACGATCCGGCACACTGGAGCCCCCGACTCAAGGCCTGGGTGCTGACGCGCTACGGCGACGTCAAGGCGGTCTGCCTCGACCAGGGGATGTCGTCTGATCGCCTGCGCCCGTTCTTCGCCTCTCTGCCGGGAGCCGAGGCGCAGCGCATCGCCGAGATCATCCGTTATCTGTCCCTGTGGATGGTATTTCGAGATCCACCGGACCATACGCGCCTGCGCCGACTGGTTAGCAAGGTGTTCAACGTGCGCTCGATGCACGCGATGCGCGAGCGCGTGGCCGAGCTCACCGGGTGGCTGCTCGACCGGATTGGCGGGCGACGCGAGTTCGACTTCATCGCCGAGTTCGCCGGTCCGCTTCCTGCGCTCGTGATCATGGACATGCTCGGCGTGCCGCGCGAGGAGCTCGTGCGCGTCAAGCGCATGTCGGACGACATGGCGCTGTTCGTCGGCAGCTCGCGCGTTTCGCCGGAGAAATACGGCGTCGCCGAGGCGGCGACGCGCAAAATGGTGGAATTCTTCCGCGCCTTGATCGCCGCCCGCCGCGCGGCACCCGCCGATGATCTGCTGTCGGCGCTCGTCGCCGTGCAGGAAGAGGGAGATCGTCTAAGCGAGGACGAGCTGCTCGCGACCTGCATCCTGCTGCTGTTCGCCGGCCACGAAACGACCACCAATCACATCGCGAACGCCTTGCTCGCGCTCATCCGCTTTCCCGAGCAGATGCGCCTGCTGCGCGAGCGACCGGAACTCGCCGCGTCGGCCGTCGAGGAGCTGCTGCGCTACGACGGCCCGAGCGGCGCCCAGGTGCGCATCGTGGCCAGGGAGCGCGAATTCCACGGCAAGACACTGCGGCCGGGCGAGCGCGTGTTCCTTATGCTAAATGCCGCCAACCGCGACCCGCGCGCGTACCCGGATCCCGACCGGCTCAACCTGCAACGCGACGGCGTGCCGCACCTCACATTCGGTTTTGGCGCGCACATCTGCCTCGGCTTTCCGCTCGCACGGCTGGAGGGGCAGATCAGCCTGCCCGCCGTGCTGCGCAGGTGGCGCTCCATCGAACTCGCCGCCGACAGGCTCGCATGGATCAATTCAATGGTGTTTCGCGGCATGGAGTCATTGCCGGTGCGGGTCCGGATTTGAGTGTCGTCACCCTCAGGGAACGCCCGATGCGCGCCGACAGCAGGCTGCCGCGCGTCCTGGATTGCGCCGCGAGAGCTTTTCGCCGCAACGGCTATCACGGCGCGTCGATGCGCGAGATCGCACGCGCGGTTGGCATGCTGCCGGGCTCGCTGTACTGCCATTTCGCTTCCAAGGAGGACCTGCTCGTCGCGGTCTACGAGGAAGGAGTGCGCCGCCTGCGCGCCGGGGTCGAGCATGCGCTTGCGCGCGAAACCGATCCCTGGCGGCGCCTCGAGACGGCGTGCGAGGCGCATCTTGAGACCCTGCTCGAAGGCAGCGATTACGCGCAGGTCATGGTGCGCGTTCAGCCGCAGGACGTGCCGCAAGCGGCGCGCCGGCTGGTCGCGGTGCGCGACGGCTACGAGCGCCTGGTCGGCCGGTTGATCGATGCGTTGCCGCTCGGCGCGGCCATCGACCGCAGCGACGTCCGCCTGATGCTGCTCGGGGCGCTCAACTGGGCTCCGACATGGTACCGGCGTGGCAAACGCTCGCCGTCAGACATCGCGCGCGCGTTCGTCGAGCTCCTGCGCACGGAGCTGCGCGGAGCGCTGCGGTGAACACGGCGCGCGAGGCGAGCCATCTGCCGCGTGCCTTGTGGTTCACTTTGGCGGGCCTGACGCTCGCCTGGGGCTTCAACTGGACTGCCATCAAGGTGGCGCTGAGCGAAGTGCCGCCGCTCACGTTCCGGGCGATCTGCCTCGGTGCGGGTTCGGCCGTGCTGTTTGCCGTCCTGCGCGCCGGTGGGCAATCTTTGGCTGTACCCAGGCACCAATGGACGCGCCTACTGATGCTCAGCTTTTTCAACATGACCGCCTGGAACGTGCTGGTGGTGTTCGGGGTGAAGATGATTCCTTCCGGGCGTGCAGCGATCCTCGCCTATACGATGCCTGCGTGGGCGATTCCGCTTTCGGTGTGGCTGCTCGGTGAGCGCATGAACGGCCGCCGCGTCACCGGACTTGCGCTCGGCATGGGCGGTATGGCGCTGCTGCTCGGCGAAGGAGCGATCGGGCTCAGGTCGGCGCCGCTTGGGTCGCTGCTCGTGCTATGCGCGGCGTTTACCTGGGCGCTCGGCACGGTGCTGCAGAAGCGCTATCCGATGTCGATGCCGGTGGGAGCCTACTCCGCGTGGATGATGCTGCTCGGGGGCATCCCCATTCTGGCGGGTGCGCTCTTGCTGGAGGACCCCGCGCGCCTGCTCTCGGTCAGCCTTTGGCCGGCGCTCGGCGTGCTGTACAACGTGCTGGTTGCGTTCGCGTTCGCGACCTGGGCGTGGGTCCGCATCGCCACTTCGGTCCCGGTCGCCGTGTCGTCGCTCAGCATGCTGATCATTCCTGTTGTCGGCGTGATCAGCGGGATGCTGTTCCTCGGCGAGCGGCCGAGCTGGGCCGAGTACGCGGCACTCGCACTGGTGATCGGTTCGCTGCTCACCGTCGTGCTGCCCTCGCGCAGGACCCCTTAGTCCCGCACCGTCAGCATGCGCAGCGCCGGGATGCGCGCGACGTCCCATTTCGCGACCGCCCATTGCAGTAGCTCGCCCGCGCGGAGATCGGGCGGCGCGGGTTGGCCGAGAAACGCCAGCGCCCTCGCCAGCGATGTGGCGGCCGCGCCGGATTCGACCGGCCGTGCGCCGGACTGCTTGCTCAGCTTCTCGCCGGTGGCGTCTACGGCGACGGGAACGTGCAGGTAGCGCGGTGTCGGGTAAGTTAGCAGGCGCTGCAGCCAGATCTGGCGCGCCGTGGAATCGAGCAGGTCGGCACCACGCACCACGTCGGTGACTCCCTGCTCGGCGTCGTCGACCACGACGGCGAGCTGATAGGCGATGGGGCCGTCCGCGCGCCGCAGCACGAAGTCCCCGACGTCGCGCTCGAGAGACTGCACGCACTCTCCCTGCACGCGGTCGACGAAGCGCACGGGCTCGGCAGTGGTGCGCACGCGCGTAGTACGCGCGGGTTTCCCGCGCGGCAGGCCGGCGCGGCAGGTGCCGGGGTAGATGCGCGCGCCGTCGATCGCGAGCGCGGAGTCGGCGATCTCGCTGCGCGTGCAACCGCAGGCGTAGGTCGCACCGCGCGCGGCGAGGCGCTCGAGTGCTGCTTCGTAGGACGCGACGCGCGCGCTCTGATAGAGCACCGCTCCGTCCCAAACCAGGCCGAGCGCCTCGAGCTGTCGCAGTATGGTGTCAGCTGCGCCCGCCGTCTCGCGCGGCTTGTCGAGGTCTTCTATGCGCAACAGCCAAGTGCCGCGTGCAGCGCGCGCGTCGAGCCAGCTCGCCAGCGCGGCGACGAGCGAGCCGAAGTGCATTGGCCCTGTCGGCGATGGGGCGAAGCGGCCGATGTAAGGCATGTGAGCGTATAGTGCCATTTTTCATAGGAGATCCGTGGATGGCGACGGTCGAGCTCGGCAAGGAAAACTTCGAGCAGGTTGTGAACGACAGCCCGATGGTGGTCGTGGATTTCTGGGCGCCGTGGTGCGGCCCCTGCAGGGGTTTCGCACCGGTGTTCGAGAGCGCGTCGGAAGAGCACGAGGACGTGGTCTTCGCCAAGGTCAACACGGACGTCGAACAGGAGATCGCCGGGGCGTTCGGCATCCGCTCGATACCGACGCTGATGGTGTTCCGCGAGAAAGTACTGTTGTTCCAGCAGGCCGGCGCGTTGCCCGCCTCGGCGCTCGAGCAGGTCATCACGCAGGCCAAGGCGCTCGACATGGCGAAGGTGCACCAGGAAATCGCCGAGCGCGAGGCCGCCGAGGCAAGAGAACCCTGAGCACGGAGTGCCACAATGATCGAGCTGCGACGCGCGGGGGAACGGGGGCACGCCGATCACGGCTGGCTCGATTCCTTTCACAGCTTCTCCTTCGCCGACTACTACGACCCAAGGCACATGGGCTTCGGCAGCCTGCGCGTCATAAACGAGGATCGCATCCAGCCGGGCACGGGTTTCGGCACGCATGGCCACCGGGACATGGAAATCATCAGCTACGTGCTCGCCGGCGCGCTCGCGCACAAGGACTCGATAGGCAACGGCTCGACCATTGTCCCGGGCGACGTGCAGCGCATGAGCGCCGGGACGGGCGTGCGGCACAGCGAGTTCAACCATGAGTCGGCGGGCGTCACGCATTTCCTGCAGATCTGGATCGAGCCGAGCGTGCGCGGCATCGCGCCCGGTTACGAGCAGAAGCACTTCGAGTCCGCTGCGAAACGCGGCCGCCTGCGGCTGGTCGCGTCGCCCGACGGGCGCGAGGGCTCGGTGACGATCCACCAGGACGCCTTCGTGTACGCGGCGCTCATCGACGGCGCCGAGCGTGCGGTGCATAGCCTTGCCGCGGGGCGGCGCGTCTACGTGCACGTCGCACGCGGCGAGATTTCGGTGAACGCAGAACGGCTGGCGGCGGGCGACGCGCTCAAGGCGAGCGGCATTGCGCAGATCGTCCTCGAGAACGGCAGGCAAGCGGAAGTGCTGCTGTTCGACCTGGCCTAGCGCGCGGGCAGTGGGAGAGACGCGCCTCGAGCAGGACTCCTTCGGCACGATCGAGGTTCCTGCGGACAGGCTTTGGGGCGCGCAAACCGAGCGCAGCCGGCGCCTGTTCCGCATTTCCGGCGAGCGCATGCCGCTCGAGGTGATTCGCGCGCTGGCGCTCGTCAAGCGCGCAGCGGCGACAGTGAATCGCGAACTCGGGCTGCTCGACGCGGCGAAGGCCGATGCGATCGCGCGTGCCGCGGACGAGGTGCTCGCGGGGCGGCACGACGATGAATTTCCACTGTTCGTGTGGCAGACGGGCTCTGGCACCCAGTCGCACATGAACGTGAACGAAGTGCTGGCCAACCGCGCATCGGAGCTGCTGGGCGGCGAACGTGGCGCGAAGCGGCTGGTGCATGCCAACGACGACGTGAACCGCGGGCAATCCTCGAACGACGTGTTCCCCAGCGCGATGCACGTCGCCGCGGCGCGCGCGCTGCACGAGGCGCTGCTGCCGGCGCTCGCGCAGCTGCGCGCAGCGCTGGCGGCGAAGTCGAAGGAGTTCGCCGGCATCGTTAAGATCGGGCGCACCCACCTGCAGGATGCGACGCCGCTCACTCTGGGACAGGAGTTCTCGGGCTACGTGGCGCAACTCGAGCGCGCTCGGGAAGCCCTGGTCCAGTCGCGGCCGGGCCTGCAGGAGCTGGCGATTGGGGGCACGGCGGTCGGCACCGGCCTAAACGCGCACCCGGAGTTCGGCACGCGCGTCGCGCATGAAATCGCGCGCGACACCGGGCTGCAGTTCACCGCTGCCGCCAACAAGTTCGCCGGACTCGCGGGGCACGAGGCGCTGCTGTTCGCGCACGGCGCGCTCAAGACGCTCGCCGCTGCCCTCATGAAGATCGCGAACGACCTGCGCTGGCTAGCGTCCGGGCCGCGCTCGGGACTCGGCGAGCTCAGCCTGCCCGAGAACGAGCCCGGCAGTTCAATCATGCCCGGCAAGGTCAATCCGACGCAGGCCGAGGCGCTGACCATGTTGTGCGCCCAGGTGTTCGGTAACGACGTCACGGTCAATTTCGCCGGAGCCTCGGGAAATTTCGAGCTGAACGTGTTCAAGCCCGTGCTGATCTACGACTTCCTGCAGAGCGCCCGCCTGCTGGCCGACGGGTGCGCGTCGTTCGAGGAGCACTGCGTGCGCGGCATCCAGGCGAACGAGCACCGTATCGCGGAGTTGGTCGAGCGCTCGCTCATGCTCGTCACCGCGCTCACGCCTAAGATCGGCTACGACCGCGCCGCGGAGATCGCCAAGAAGGCGCACCGCGAGGGCACCACGCTGCGCGAGGCCGCTCTCGCTCTCGGCTACGTCAGCGCGCAGGACTTCGATCGCTGGGTGCGCCCGCAGGACATGACGCGACCCGGTCCATGAAGGGCTCGGGCAAGGCGTCTGTGAATGCCGGGCTGCTACACTGCGACCCGCCATGTCGATCGTCGTCCTCATCTCCGGCCGCGGCAGCAACATGCAGGCATTGCTCGATGCGGAACTGCCGGTCTCGGCGGTCATCAGCAACGTCGCTGATGCGGCGGGCCTCGCGATCGCTCGTGCGCGCGGCGTGGCCACCCGCACGGTGGCGCATCGGGAATTCGCGTCGCGCGAGGCCTTCGAAGCCGCGCTGGCCGAGGAGATCGATCGCCATGCGCCGAGACTGGTTGCGCTCGCCGGCTTCATGCGTGTCCTCACTGCGGCGTTCGTACGGCGCTACGATGGGCGTCTGGTCAACATCCACCCATCTCTGTTGCCTTCGTTTCCGGGCCTCGATACGCATGCGCGCGCCCTGGCCGCCGGCGTCAAGGTACACGGCTGCACGGTGCACTTCGTAACTGAGCAGCTGGACCACGGTCCTATCATCGCGCAGGCTGCTGTGCCGGTACGCTCCGACGATAGCGTCGCGATGCTCGCGGCGCGCGTCCTGCGGCAGGAGCACGTCGTCTATCCGCGCGCGCTGCGCTGGTTCCTGGACGGACGGCTTGTCATCGGCGACGGGGTGGTTCGCGTTAGAGATAACGATGCGCAGCTGGTTTATTGCGATCGCGATTAGTGTCAGCTTCGGTGCCCACGCGGCGCCGCCGCGGCAGGCCGAGATCGTCTACGACGTGAGTCGCAACGGCACGGTGCTCGCCGAGGTCGTCGAGCAGCTGCGGCACGACGACAAGACCTACAGCATCGACGAGAAGACCAGTGGCCTCGGGATTCTTTCCGTCTACCACAGCGAGCGGACCAGCCGCGGCACGATCGCTTCCGATGGCCTGCGGCCGCTCCAGTACACCGATCATCGTCCCATGCGCGATCCGGCGAGCGTCAGCTTCGACTGGACCAAGAAGACGCTCACCATGACGTTCAAGGGACCGCCGCAGGTGCTGCAGATGCCGGCGAACGCGCAGGATCGCCTGTCGGTGGCCTTTACGTTCTCCTTTGCGCCACCCGGTGCCCAGCCCGTGACCGTGCATTCCGCCGACGGCAAGGGTATCTCGACCTACACGTACAGGGCCGCTGGCCACGAACGCCTCACGACGTCCGCGGGCGTGTTCGATACGCTCAAGCTCGAAAAGGTCCGGGACGGGCCCGACGACAAGTCGACAGAGCTGTGGCTGGCGACTGACCACGGCAACCTGCCGGTGCGCCTCCTAATCGTGGACAAGGACGGTACGCGCATCGACCAGGTCGCAAAGCGCCTGAGCATTCCGTGACGCCGCATGCGGGGCAGCTCGCGCACGCCGAAGCGCTTGCGGCGGAATTGCTGCGCTTTTCCGGGCCCGCGGATCAGACCGTGTCGCGTTATTTCCGTGCGCACCGACAGCTCGGTCAGGGCGATCGCGCGTTCATCGCGGAGATCGTTTACGCGCTGCTGCGGCGGCGCCGCTCCCTGGAGGCCGCGGCGGAGTCCGGTGCGCCGCGCGCGCTGCTGCTTGCAACGCTCGTGCGCGTGCAGGGAATGTCCGCGCGCGCGCTGCAGGGAGTGCTGCGCGAGGGCGAAGCGGCCCTCATCGCTCGTGTGCGCGCCGCCAAGGCGGAGCACTGGCCGGCGGCGGTGCGCGCCGATCTCCCCGACTGGCTGTGGCAGCGGATCGTGGCAGAGCACGGAGAGGAGGAGGCGATGCGCATCGCGCACGGCATGCTCGCCCCGGCGCCGCTCGACCTGCGCGTCAATCTCGGGCGCCTCGAGCGCGAGTCCGCCCTGGCGCAGCTCGCGGCGAGCGGAATCGATGGCGAGGCGACGCCCTACTCGCCGGCCGGCATCCGGCTGGCCGCCAAGCCCGCGATCAATCGGCACGAGCTCTTCGAGCAGGGCCTGATCGAGGTCCAGGACGAGGGCAGCCAGCTGCTTGCCTATCTCGTGGCCCCGCGCCGCGGCGAGATGATCGCCGACTTCTGTGCAGGTGCGGGCGGCAAGACGCTTGCCCTGGCGGCGCTCATGCGTGGCACCGGCCGTATTTATGCGATGGACGTGTCTGCAAGGCGCCTGCAGGCGCTCGCGCCGCGCGCGGCGCGAGCCGGTATTTCGAATGTGCACCCCCTGGTCCTAACCGGAGAGGGAGACCTTCGTGCCAGGCGCCTGTCGAACAAGATCGACCGCGTGCTGGTCGACGCGCCTTGCAGCGGCTTCGGCACCTTGCGTCGCAACCCCGATCTCAAGTGGCGTCACGGGCCGGGGGCGGTCGCCGAGCTTGCGCGCAAGCAGAACGGAATCCTGAAGGCGGCGGCGCGGCTGGTAAAGCCTGGCGGCCGCCTTGTCTACGCAACCTGCAGCATCCTGCGGGAGGAGAACGAGGCAGTCGCCGAGGCATTCGTTGCGGAGCACCCCGAGTTCACGCCGCTCTCCTGTACTGAGCTGCTTGCCGCGCAGCGCATCGCGCTGGACACCGGTCGTACGCTGCGCCTCTGGCCACATCGCCACGGCACCGATGGCTTCTTCGCGGTCGCATTCGAACGCCGCGGTGTCGCTCAATCGTCCGGCCGTTCGTCTTCGGGCGGCGCGTAGCGCGCGTGCAGGTGCACGGGTCGCGCGCGTGCGCGGCGCATGCGGATATTGAGCATCTCGACGCAGACCGAGAATGCCATGGCGAAGTAGATATAGCCCTTCGGCACCTCGTGATCGAACCCTTGCGCGACCAGAGCGACGCCGACCACCACCAGGAACGAGAGCGCCAGCATCTTGACGCTCGGATGCCTGGAGACGAACCGCCCGATGGGGCCCGCGAAGACCATCATGAGGCCGACGGACACGATGACCGCCGCGATCATCACTTCGATCTGCTGCACCATGCCCACCGCGGTGATGATCGAGTCCAGCGAGAACACAAGATCGATGACCATGATCTGGGCGATGAGCACGCCGAACGTCGCGCGCGCGGTTCCTTTTTCGCCGCGGTCCTCCTCGCCTTCGAGCAGCTGATGGATTTCGAGCGTGCTTTTCCACAGCAGGAACACTCCACCACCGATCAGGATAAGGTCGCGGGCAGAGATCTCGGTACCCAGAACGGTGACCAGCGGCGCGGTTAGGCCGATGATCCACGCGAGCGCCAGCAGCAGGGCGACGCGCATGAACATCGCCCCGAACAGACCCACTCGGCGCGCGCGCTCGCGCTGCCCGGGCGGAAGGCGGTCGACGAGGATCGAGATGAAGATGATGTTGTCGATCCCGAGCACCAGCTCGAGCGCGGTGAGGGTTGCGAACGCGATCCACGCCTGAGGATCAGTGAGCAATTCGATCATTTGCGTTGTCCAACGTTGATTGCGGTATTCACGCCGTCTCGCCGCGCCGTCTGGGTGTGCATTTTTTCCTTGTGGGACGGACGGTTAGAAGGCCGCCCGTCGCGGAGGCGGCGATGGCAGATCCTTCCTTGCGGCAGGGAGGGATTCGCGTAGAATGACGCCGGCCTGACATCCATAACTACTATTACATCACTGTCCTGATGATCTTCTCCGGAATCTTTGATCTACCCTGGTGGGGCTACGCATTGGTTGCGCTCGGCCTTACGCATATCACGATCGCGTCGGTGACCATCTTCCTGCACCGGCATCAAGCGCATCGCGCGCTCGACCTGCACCCGCTGGTTTCGCATTTCTTCCGCTTCTGGCTCTGGCTCACGACCGGCATGGTCACTAAGGAGTGGGCCTCCATCCACCGCAAGCACCACGCCAAGTGCGAAACGCCGGAAGACCCGCACAGCCCGCAGGTGTTGGGTATTAACCGCGTGCTTTGGGGCGGGGTGTTCCTCTATGTGAAGGAATCACACAATTCCGAGACTATGGAGCGCTACGGGCACGGCACGCCGAACGACTGGATCGAGCGCAATCTCTATTCCAGGTTCGCGATCGTCGGCCTGACGCTCATGGGTGCGATGAACCTCCTGCTGTTCGGCCTGGTGCCCGGCGCGCTCATCCTCATCACCCAGATCGTGTGGATACCGTTCTGGGCGGCGGGCGTCATCAACGGTCTGGGCCACTATTTCGGCTATCGCAGCTACGATTGCGCCGATGCCAGCACCAACATCATTCCGCTGGGGATCCTGATCGGCGGCGAGGAGTTGCACAACAACCACCATGCATTCGCCTCGTCGGCGAAACTCTCCACCAAGTGGTATGAGTTCGACATCGGCTGGATGTACATCCGCATCCTCGAAACGTTCGGGCTGGCGAGCGTCAAGAAGGTGGCGCCGAAGCCGCGCTTCGCGGCGCCGAAGCCGGCGGCCGACTTCGATACGCTGCATGCGGTGATCGCGAACCGCTACGACGTCCTCTCGCGCTACGCAAAATCGATCAAGCAGACCTACCATGTCGAGCTCGAGCGGCTCGCGCACTGGTCGCCCAAGGATGCCGCCGCGCTCAAGTCGCTGAAACGAGCGCTGCTGCGCGTCCAGGAGCTCTCGGATCACGAGCGGTCGCGTCTCGCCGAAGCGCTGAAGAATTCGCGCGCGCTGGCTACGTTAGTAGCGATGCGCCACGAGCTGGCGGCGCTATGGGAGCGCTCCAGCGCGTCCAAAGAGCAGCTCTTGCGGCAGTTGCAGGACTGGTGCCGCCGGGCCGAGACGAGCGGTATCGTGCCGCTGCAGGACTTTTCGCGCCGCCTGCGCTGCTACGCCTAGGCCGGTGTCGCACGAAAAAAAGCCCGCTCAGGCGGGCTTTTTTGTTGGTGCGAAGGGCGTACGCTACTTGAGCTTGCCTTCCTTATAGAGCACGTGCTTGCGTGCCTTGGGATCGTACTTCTTGATTTCGAACTTGTCCGGCGTCGTGCGCTTGTTCTTCGTCGTAGTGTAGAAGTGGCCGGTCCCGGCCGTCGATTCGAGCTTGATCTTCTCGCGCATGATGAATTCCCGTTATGCCTTCGGTGCAGCCTTGGGCTGCGGGGCCCCGGACTTCGCCTTGGCCTTGGCGCGCACCTCGGCCAGCACGGCGTCAATGCCTAGCTTGTCGATGCGGCGCAGTCCCGCCGTCGAGACGCGCAGACGCACCCAGCGATTCTCGCTCTCTACCCAGAAGCGCCGGTAATGCAGATTGGGCTGGAACACGCGGTGCGTCTTGTTGTTGGCGTGGGAAACGAGGTTGCCCTTCATCGGCTTCTTGCCGGTGACGTCGCAGACTCGGGACATGGAAGAGGCTCCGCGAAAAAGCTGGAATTATACGCGAATAATCAGTGGCTTTTCAAGGATTAGAGCAGTCCCCGCTCAGCGAACGAGAGCGTCTGCCGGCCAGCGACGATGAAATGGTCGAGCACCTTCACCTCCACCAGCGCAAGTGCGTCCTTCAGGCTGCGCGTGAGAAGCTCGTCGGCCTGGCTGGGCTGCGCGACGCCCGACGGATGGTTGTGCGCAAAAATCACTGCGGCCGCGTTGGCGCGCAGCGCGGCTTTCACCACCTCGCGCGGATACACGCTCGTCTGGGTGAGCGTGCCACGGAACAGCTCCTCGGCGCACAGTACCCGGTGCTGCGCGTCCACGAACAATGCAAGGAATACTTCATGCTCTCGGCTGCCGAGCGCGAGCCGCAGGTAATCGCGTACAGCGCTGGGCGAATTGAGCGGCGTGCCGCTACGCAGTTGCTCACCCAGGCAGCGGCGCGCCAGCTCGAGCACTGCGGCGAGCTGCGCGAGTTTTGCGCTGCCGAGGCCCCTTACGTGCGCGAGCGCGCTCCGATCGGCGGACAGCAAACCGTTTAGCCCGCCGCAGACGCCGATCAGCTCGCGGGCTAGTTCGATGGCGTTCTTCCCGGCGATTCCGGTGCGCAGGAACAGCGCGACCAGCTCCGCATCGGAAAGTGCGGCCGGGCCCTGCGCCAGCAGTTTCTCGCGCGGACGTTGGTCCGCGGGCCAGTCCGTGATCGCCATGCGGACTCCCCTGAATTCACCTAGAATTCCCTTCCCTTCAACGCGCTGGCGCCCGGCCGGATGACATCGATCAAGGGAAAGAAGATCCTCCTCGGCATGACGGGCGGAATCGCTGCGTACAAAGCCGCCGAGCTCGCGCGTTTTCTGGTCAAGGCAGGAGTGGACGTCCGGGTCGCCATGAGCGAGGCGGCTACACGCTTTGTCGGCCCGGTGAGCATGCAGGCCTTGACCGGGCAGCCGGTGTGGACGGACCTGTGGGATCCGCGGGTCCCGGACAATATGGGGCACATCGAGCTCTCGCGCGACCGCGAGCTGATCGTGATTGCGCCGGCTTCCGCCGATTTTATCGCCAAGGCGGCGACGGGGCTCGCCGACGACCTGCTCTCGACGCTGGTGCTGGCGCGTCGCTGTCCCCTCATGCTGGCTCCCGCGATGAACGTCGAGATGTGGCAAAACCCCGCTACGCAGCGAAACGTCCTCACCTTGCGCGACGACGGCATCGCAGTCGTCGGACCCGAGGCGGGCGACCAGGCGTGCGGCGAAACCGGGATGGGACGTATGCTCGAGCCGGCGTCCATTTTCGAGGAGATCGAGGCGTTTTTTCAGCCGAAAGTCCTGGCTGGCAAGCGCGTGCTGGTGACCGCAGGTCCGACGCAGGAGCCGATCGATCCAGTGCGCGTCATCACCAACGCCAGCTCCGGAAAGATGGGCTATGCGGTGGCGCGGGCTGCGCGTGAAGCGGGTGCCCAGGTCACGCTGATCAGCGGGCCGGTGGCGCTTCAGGCTTCCGCGGGAGTAGCCAGGGTAGACGTGCTCACCGCGCAGCAGATGTTCGAGGCCGTCAAGGCTGCGGTGGGCGCGTGCGACGTGTTCATCTCTGTCGCCGCGGTGGCCGATTACCGGGTGACGAATGGGTCGCAGCAGAAGATAAAGAAGGGATCCGCACGGCCGGCAAGCCTGGCACTGGAAGAGAACCCGGACATCCTGGCTTGGGTCGCAGCGCGTCCCAAGCCGCCGTTCTGCGTCGGCTTCGCGGCCGAGAGTGAGAATCTCGCCGAGCACGCGATGGCCAAGCGCGCGAAAAAGAAGCTGCCGCTACTCGCCGCCAACCTCGCGCAGCACGCGCTCGGGGCGGAGGAGAACGAGATCACCCTGTTCGACGACCGCGGCGCACACGCGCTCGGGCGCGCCCCCAAGATCGAGCTTGCGCGCAAGCTGATCCTGCACATCGCGGGCATGCTCGCGGCCGGCAGGCGCAAATAAGACGATGCGAAGACTCGAAGTGAAGATCCTCGATCAGAGGATTCGCCACGCGATGCCGCACTACGCCACCGCGGGTGCGGCCGGGCTCGATCTGCGCGCCTGCCTAGAGGTGCCGCTCGCACTCGAGCCCGGCGACAGCCAGCTCGTTCCCTCGGGACTCGCCATACATCTGGGCGACCCCGGCTACGCGGCGATCGTGCTGCCGCGCTCGGGCCTCGGCGCCAAGCACGGCATCGTGCTCGGCAACCTGGTTGGCCTGATTGACTCGGACTATCAGGGGGAGGTGTTCGTGTCGGTGTGGAACCGCGGCAAGTCTGCCTTCACCATTGAGCCGATGGACCGCATCGCTCAGCTTGTGGTGATCCCGGTTGCCCAGGTCGAGCTGCACGTAGTCGAGGAGTTCGCGGCGTCGGGCAGGGGTGCGGGCGGCTTCGGCAGCACGGGGCACTCCTAGAAAACGAAAGCCCCGCCGCAGCGGGGCCTAGACGATACTTGCGGATCGACCGTCAGACAACGGCGGCCGGCTCCTCCTCGATCTTGAGAAAGATCTTCTCGGCGTCGTCGACGTCGATGGTCACCTTGCCGCCGTGCAGCAGCTTGCCGAACAGCAGCTCGTCAGCCAGCGCGCGCCGGATCGTGTCCTGGATCAACCGAGCCATGGGGCGAGCGCCCATCAACGGGTCGAAGCCTTTCTTCGCCAAATATTCTTTGAGCTTTTGCGTGAAGATCGGTTCGACCTTCTTCTCCTGAAGCTGTTCCTCGAGCTGCATCAGGAACTTGTCCACCACGCGCAGGATGATCTCCTGATCGAGGGCGCGGAACGAGATGATCGCGTCCAGCCGGTTACGGAACTCTGGCGTGAACATGCGCCTGATCGCTTCCATCTCGTCGCCTGTCTGCTTTGCCACCGTGAAGCCCATCGCGTTCTTCGACAGTTGCTCCGCCCCCGCGTTGGTCGTCATGACGATCACCACGTTGCGGAAGTCGGCCTTTCTGCCGTTATTGTCGGTCAGGGTGCCGTGATCCATGACCTGCAGCAGGATATTGAAGATGTCGGGGTGCGCCTTCTCGATCTCGTCGAGCAGCAGCACGGCATACGGCTTCTTGGTGACCTGCTCGGTCAACAGGCCGCCCTGCTCGAAGCCGACGTAGCCCGGAGGCGCGCCGATGAGGCGCGACACCGCGTGCCGCTCCATGTATTCGGACATGTCGAAGCGGATCAAATCGATCCCCAGGCAGTAGGCGAGCTGGCGCGCCACCTCGGTCTTGCCGACGCCGGTGGGTCCCGAGAACAGGAAACAGCCGATCGGCTTTTGCGGGTTGCCGAGGCCCGAGCGCGCCATCTTGATCGCGCTGGAAAGCGCCTCGATCGCCTTATCTTGGCCGAAGACCACCGCTTTCAGGTCGCGGTCGAGGTTCGCGAGAGCGCTCCGATCATCAGTGGAGACCGAGCGCGGCGGGATGCGCGCGATCTTGGCGATGATTTCCTCGATCTCCGTCTTGCCGATGACCTTCTTCTGCTTGCTCTTCGGCGCGATGCGCTGCGCCGCCCCGGCCTCGTCTATAACGTCGATCGCCTTGTCAGGCAGATGCCGGTCGTTGATATAGCGCGCCGAAAGCTCCGCGGCGGTGCTCAACGCGTTCGCCGTGTACTTGACGCTGTGATGCGCCTCGAAGCGCGTCTTCAGGCCCTTGAGGATCTCGACGGTCTCCTCGACCGAGGGCTCGATCACGTCGATCTTCTGGAAGCGCCTCGATAGCGCGTGGTCCTTCTCGAACACTCCGCGGTACTCGTTGTAAGTCGTGGCGCCGATGCATTTCAGCTGGCCCGTCGACAGTACCGGCTTGAGCAGGTTCGACGCGTCGAGCGTCCCTCCGGACGCTGCGCCCGCGCCGATCACGGTATGGATTTCGTCGATGAACAGGATCGCGTTCGGGTTGTCGACGAGCTGTTTGAGCACCGCTTTGAGGCGCTGTTCGAAATCCCCGCGATATTTGGTGCCTGCGAGCAGCGCGCCCATATCGAGCGCGTACACGGTGCACTTGGAGAGCAGATCAGGCACCGTACCCTCGACAATGCGCCGCGCCAGTCCCTCGGCGATAGCCGTCTTTCCGACGCCCGCTTCGCCAACGAGCAGCGGGTTGTTCTTGCGCCGCCGGCATAGGGTCTGAATGACGCGCTCCAGCTCCTTGTCGCGCCCGATGAGCGGATCGATCTTTCCCGCGAGCGCCAGCGCATTCAGGTTCTGCGTGTAGTTGTCCAGCGGGCTATTGGCCGTCTCGGCCTGCCCTTCCTGGTCGGCGTCCTGCTCGGCCTTGCCAGCATGCGGCTGCGGGGTCTTGGTGATGCCATGCGATATGTAGTTGACCACGTCGAGCCGTGCGATGCCCTGCTGCTGGAGGAAGTACACCGCATGCGAGTCCTTCTCGCCGAAGATGGCTACCAGGACATTGGCACCCGTCACTTCCTTCTTGCCCGACGATTGCACGTGCAGGATGGCGCGCTGGATCACGCGCTGGAACCCGAGCGTCGGCTGAGTGTCGACTTCGCGGTCGGCGGCGATGCGGGGAGTCTGCTCAGTGATGTGCTGCGTGAGGTTCTTGCGCAGCTCGTCGATGTTCGCGCCGCAGGCCCTGAGCACCTCGGCTGCGGTCGGATTGTCGAGAAGCGCGAGCAGCAGGTGTTCGACGGTGATGAACTCGTGACGCTTCTGCCGCGCCTCGACGAACGCCATGTGCAAACTGACTTCGAGCTCCTGGGCAATCATGCTACGTTTCCTCCATTACGCACTGCAGCGGGTGTTGGTGCTTGCGTGCATACGCAGCCACCTGCTGCACCTTCGTCGTGGCCACATCGCGAGGATACACCCCGCAGACCCCGATCCCTTCGCGGTGAACCTTGAGCATTACCTGGGTTGCCCGCTCCCTGGTCATGCCGAAGAACTTCTGCAGGACCAGTACTACGAACTCCATCGGCGTGTAGTCGTCGTTCAGCAGCATTACCTTGAACAACGGAGGCGGCTTGAGCTTGCGCTTCTGCGCCTCGAGTACAGTGTCGTCTCTGAACTGCGTCGCCATCCCGCCCGCTTACTTCGCGCCGTCGAGCTCAATGTCGTCAGACATCCCTCTGGTTCGCCCGTTCCCGCTCCATGTGCCGTAATGAGTCAGACCTGTACCGCCCAATTGCTTGCTCTTATCGTAATCAATGTGTCCGGGCGGCGCAATGCGACGGCAGACGCGGGGAGGCACTATGCACGCGCGCTGCCAGCGGGCGCCGCCCCGCGGCGGCTCTTGACGAGGGATGGGAGGCGGCGTAAAAGGCGAACCGTGTTTGGATTCAGGCTGTCTGTTTCGCCAATGGGGGCGGCGGGGTCGTGAAGTTCAGGCATCCCGGGGTTTCCCGCGGTCATCCTCAAAACCAGGTGGAAAGGAAGCGGCACATGGCGACAGGCACCGTTAAATGGTTCAACGACGCGAAGGGCTACGGGTTCATCACGCCCGACGATGGTAGCGAAGACCTTTTCGCGCATTTCTCGGCGATCAACATGTCGGGTTTCAAGACCCTCAAGGAGGGGCAGAAGGTCTCCTTCGATGTGGTCCAGGGTCCGAAGGGCAAGCAGGCCTCCAACATCCAGAAAGCCTAGCGCCCGACCTGCAAGAATGTGAAAAAAGGCCGCCCGCGGGCGGCCTTTTTGTTTTGGTCACGAGTGCCCGGTAGAGCAACCCACGCCGCGCGGACTCACATGCGCTCGATCATCGCCTGACCGAAGCCGGAGCAGGAGACCTGGTTGGCGCCCTCCATCTGGCGGGCGAAATCGTAGGTCACGACCTTGTCGCCGATCGCGGCCTCCATCGACTTCACGATCGCGTCGGCGGCCGCGGTCCACCCCATGTGACGCAGCATCATCTCGGCCGACAGGATCTCGGAGCCCGGATTGACATAGTCCTTGCCGGCGTACTTGGGCGCTGTGCCATGAGTGGCCTCGAACATCGCCACCGAGTCGGACATATTGGCCCCAGGCGCAATGCCGATGCCTCCGACCTCCGCCGCGAGCGCATCGGAGATGTAGTCGCCGTTCAGATTGGTGGTGGCGAGCACGTCATACTCGGCCGGCCTGAGCAGGATCTGTTGCAGCATCGCGTCGGTGATCACGTCCTTGACGACGATATCCGGGCCGCCCTTCGGGTTCTTGAAACTGCACCACGGGCCGCCATCGATCGGCTTGGCGCCGAACTCCCGCTGCGCCAGCGCGTAGCCCCAGTCACGGAATCCGCCCTCGGTGAACTTCTGGATGTTGCCCTTGTGCACCAGCGTCACGGACTTGCGCTTGTTGTCGATCGCGTACTGGTAAGCCTTGCGAATCAGGCGCTCCGATCCCTCGATCGACACCGGCTTGATCCCGATCGCGGAACTGGCCGGGAAGCGGATTTTCTTGACCTTCATTTCCTTGATCAGGAAGTCGATGACCTTGTTCGCCTCGGCTGATTTGGCCGGCCATTCGATCCCCGCGTAGATGTCCTCCGCGTTCTCGCGGAAGATCACCATGTCGACCTTGTCGGGGTGCTTGAGCGGGCTCGGAACCCCCTTGAACCAGCGAACGGGACGCAGGCAGACATAGAGGTCCAGCTCCTGGCGCAAGGCGACGTTGATCGATCGGATGCCGCCGCCGACCGGAGTGGTGAGCGGACCCTTGATCGAAACGACGTATTCCTTGGAGGCCTCGAGGGTCTCATCGGGGAGCCAGACGTTCTCGCCGTAGACCTTGCAGGATTTCTCGCCGGCGTACATTTCCATCCAGACGATCTTTTTCTTGCCGCCATAGGCCTTCTTCACCGCGGCATCGACCACCTTGATCATGACCGGGGTGATGTCGATTCCGGTGCCATCACCCTCGATGTAGGGGATGATGGGATTGTCGGGCACGGACAGCGAGAAGTCCTTGTTGACCTTGATCTTCTCGCCGCCGGCGGGAACCTTGATGTGCTTGTACGCCATGGCTGCTCCTGGAGCTATCGTGAGGAAACCGAGGAATCCAGTAAAAGATATATTATATAAGAGTTGTGTCAGCCGCCGGCGCACTTTGCGCCACGCTCTCCGGGGGAACTGACAAGCGCGCAACGGCGTGTCGGTCCGGCTCTTGGGCCGATGATACCCTCAGCGTTACGCCGCGCTGCCGCTAGTAAGTCTAATGTGGCCTGTCGCCTGATAACGACATTGGAAACAGGCAGTTGTACCGAAACTAGTTGTGGTCGACACGTCGCTTCTCTAGAATCGCGTCCGCGCATCGCGCGGCCTAGGAAGCGAATGAAGTCTGATTCATGCGATTCGTCAACCGGCGTGCCAATGGCGCGTTAAAAGAAATGGGTCGGAGTACGCATAGCGTAGTGCCGCCCGCTCAATCTACTGATCAGGAGAAGCAGATGAAGAAGTTGTTGTCCGTCCTTATCGCCGCGACGTTCGCGGCCACCAGCGTCGCCGCCTTTTCCGCGGAAAAGATGAAGGAGAGCGACTACGCAAAAGAGTCCCAGAAAGACACGAAGAAGAAGAAAGAGTCCACGCACGCGAAGGAGTCGAAAAAGAAGAAAGAGTCCACGCACGCGAAAGAATCGAAAAAGAAGAAAGAGTCCGATCACGCCAAGGAGTCGATGAAGGAAAGCGGCAAGGAGCCGGCCAAGCAGTAACGTTTGGTCAGTTTGAAGGTCTGTATGGAGCGCGCCGCGCTCCGTGGAAAGGCAGGGTCGCCCCTGCCTTTCTCTTTCTTATCGCGTCCGGCGGCGCTGCTCGCTTGCGCGTTCGCCGTATTGCTGGCGCCGCCTATAAAGGCTCAGCAGGCGCAGCTGCCGGACGTTCAGCTGACAGCCGGCGTGAATCTGATTCATGCGGAGCTCGCCGACGACTTTACCAGCCGCATGCAGGGACTCATGTACCGCACATCGCTTGCGCCGAACGGGGGCATGCTGTTCGTCTTCGACAAGGCCGACACGCAATGCATGTGGATGAAAAATACCCTGATCCCACTGTCTGTCGCGTTCATCGACGATAACGGAAAAATCGTCAACATCGCCGACATGCAGCCGCAGACCGAGGACGCGCACTGCGCGGCCGAACCCGTGCGCTACGCGCTGGAGATGGAGCAGGGTTGGTTCGCGCAGCGCGGCTTCAAGCCGGGCATGCGCCTGGGCGGGCTGGACAAGCTTCCGCGCTGACGTGCGACGGGCCTAGGGGGCAGAGCCTGCTTCGGCCCTGCCCGCTCGTCGATCAGCAGGCTTAAAGCCCACCGTTTTGCTGGGCGACCATACAAAACAGCATCGGAATCGACAGCAAGGTATTGATGCGAGAGGCTTGCCCGGCGAGCTTGGCCGCGGCGGCCTTTGCCTCGGCCGCGGCCTGAACGATGCCTAGGACTTTCTTCTGGTTTGGCCAGATGATGAACCAGACGTTGAATGCCATGATCAGGCCCAGCCACATGCCGATGCCGATGGCGTGGACGTCCTTTTGCAGCGTCAACGCTTGAAGTACGTAGCCGTTCATCGTGGCAAGGATCAGGCCCGTGACCACTGTCGACAGCGCTGCCCAGCGGAACCAGAACAGGGCCTTCGGTGCGATCACCTTGCTGATCGCGGGCTTCTGCTCGTCCGGAATCTTCGGCATGGACGGCGTTTGCACGAAATTGAAGTACCACAGCAGACCGATCCACATCACGCCCGAAAGCACGTGCAGCCAGCGGACGAAGAACGCCCACCAGAGATAGTCGGCCCGAATCCACGAGCCGGTCGTCGCGCCGACGATGACGATGATCGCGATCAGCAGGACCACACCCGCGGTGACGGTGCGGCCGAGAGACTGCAGGATTGCACCCATGCTTTTCTCCTTATAGTGGGTTACGGCGGACCGAAAAAAGTCTAGCACAGTGCCGAAGCCCAATAGGCGCGGCTTGCTCAGGGTTTTGCCGCAGCGCGCCACGCCGGCCTTGCGCAGCACTGACGGGGCGGAACCAGCGCGGGACGTTCAGTGCGTCGAGCCGAAGCCTACCGCCGCAAGGAGGAGCACGATAGCCTGCGCGAGTGCGATTCCGGCCTGCAGGCGCTCGCCCAAGGAATAGAACGCCGCCACCGTCCGCAGCATGGATGCGATCGTCGTCAGGAGCAGTGCGACCACGCCGAAGTACGTGAGATAGTCCGAACGCCACCAGTGATGCAGCCAGTACCAGCCGGTAGGAGCCTGGGTCGCGGCGTTGTAGCGGTCGACGGGAAGCCGCCACAGGTCCGGCAGTCGGTCGACCGGGACATAGGGCTCCGTAACGCCGATCGCATAGGCGATAAAGCTGCAGATCAACAGGATGAAACCGAGCTTCGTTCCGGCGTCGAGCCAGCGCGCATACACGTGCTGGACATGCGCATCGGCCTCATGGTGCGTGGTCACTTCTCCTCCTCACTCCCATATGCCGAGCCCCGCCAGCAGCGCACGCAGGCCGGCGGCGAAGAGTAAAGCGACGACGACCTGCCGCACCGCGCGTGCCGGCAGTTTGCCGAGGACGTGCGCCCCGAGACGCGCGCCCGCCATGACGCCGACTACAGACGGCACGGCGATCATGGGCACCACCGCGCCCTTGTGCAGGTACACCCACGCGGCAGAGGAGTTCGCGATGGAGATAAGCAGCCCCGACGTGGCCACCGACAGCTTGAATGGAGCCCCCATAAGAAGGTTCAGCGCGGGCACGTTGGCCCATCCCGCCCCCAGACCGAACAGCCCCCCCAGCAGGCCGATCAGGGCCGAGACCGCGATGCCGGCGATCGTGCGATGCGTGCGCCAGTGAACTTCCTGCCCCTGCGAGACCTCCAGGAAGCGCCCATGCAGCGCGAGCCGCGTCCCAAGCGCGTCGCTCGACTCGACATGCGGATGGAGCGAACCCTTGGCACGCCACATCAGCACGGCGATGCCGATGATCGTCGCTCCGAGCGCCGTCTGCAGCCAGTGGGTCGGGAGCGCGAATCCGAGCAGCGCGCCGGCGACCGAGGCGACCGAGCCCGCCAGCGCTAGCGGCATGGCGAGGCGAAGGCTCGCCATGCCCGAGCGCAGCAGGCTAGGCCCCGCTGACATCGCGCCCGAGAGCGCGAGCAACAGGCCGGTCGCGCGTATGAAATCGAGGTGGAAGGGAAACAGGCCGCCGACGATCGGGACGAACAGCACGCCGCCGCCGACCCCGGCCACGACCGCGATTACACCCAGGACGAACGTGACGACGAAGAGCGAGAGCGGCCACGCCCACCAAGCCGCGGCGGCACGCTCGGCGGCGAACGCGGGCGCGGCGAGCGCGAACAGGAGTATCGCAACTGCGGCGAGAGATCGGGCACGGTGCCCGCGGCGGGCAGGATTCAAGCGCAACGGGCCCGTGGTAGGGTGGCAGGCCGAGATTGTCGCAGGATGCGCCCCGGGCGGGGCTAAAACGCGCTTATGGGGGGCGAAGTCCCGGTCTACGGGGACTCTCTCCCACTTGCGCGCACCACGCCCGCCGCGAAACCGCCGTACGGACTCGAACCGCCACTTGCCGTGCCGAAGCTCGCCGCCAACGTCTCGCTCCTGTTTCCGCAGCTCGACTTCCTCGATCGCTTCGCCGCCGCCGCAGGCGCCGGCTTCAGCCGTGTCGAATACCAGTTCCCCTACGCCTGGCGCGCCTCGGAGGTGGGCGAGCGTGTGCGCGCGGCAGGACTCGAGGTGGTACTGCACAACCTGCCCGCAGGCGATCTCGGCGCCGGAGATCGCGGCATCGCCTGCCTGCCGGAGCGCCGGGGCGAGTTCCGCGACGGCGTCGGGCGGGCGCTCGAATACGCCCGCGCGGCGGGCTGCAGGCGGCTCAACTGCCTGGCCGGAGTGGTGCCGAGCGATGCGCCGCGCGCGCGCCATTTCGATACGCTGGTCGAGAACCTGCGCTTCGCGGCCGATGCGCTGCGCGGCGAGGGGATGCAGCTGATGCTGGAAGCGTGCAACACGCGCAGCGTCCCGGGGTTCTTCATCTCGACCAGCCGCGACGCGATCGCAGCGCTCGACGCCGCCGGCGCCGACAATGCGCACTTCCAGTACGACATCTTCCACATGCAGGTCATGGAGGGCGACCTGGCGCGCACGATCGAGACGCTCCTGCCGCGCATCGGCCACATGCAGCTCGCCGACGTGCCCGGGCGGCACGAACCCGGCACCGGCGAGATCAGCTTCGCGTTCCTGCTCGCGCACATCGACCGCATCGGTTATGCCGGTGCCGTTGGCTGCGAATACAATCCCGTGGGTGACACCCTGCAAGGATTGACATGGGCGAAGCCGTACCTGTCGAGCACATCGACGCCGGCCGCCGGCGCGCGGTAGCCGAGGCGCTACGCGCGCGCTTGCCCGCGCGCGCGGTGCTGTACGAAGAGGAGGACACGCGGCCCTACGAATGCGACGGCCTGACCGCCTACCGGCGCGTTCCGATGGTCGTTGCGCTGCCCGAGGACGACGAGCAGGTGCGCCACGTGCTGCGCACGTGTTCGTCGATGGGCGTGCCCGTCGTGCCGCGCGGCGCCGGAACCGGCCTGTCGGGCGGGGCGCTGCCGCTTGCCGACGGCGTGCTACTCTCGATGGCGAAGTTCATGCGCGTGCTGCGTATCGATCCGCAGGCGCGCCTCGCGGTCGTGCAGCCTGGGGTGCGCAACGCGGCGATCTCCGACCTGGCGGCGCCCTTCGGGCTGTACTACGCGCCCGATCCGTCCAGCCAGATCGCGTGCTCGATCGGCGGCAACGTGGCGGAGAATTCCGGAGGGGTGCACTGCCTCAAGTACGGGCTCACCGTGCACAACGTCATGCGCGTGAGGGGATACACCATCGCGGGCGAGCCGGTGGAGTTCGGCTCCGAGGCGCTCGATGCGCCGGGCTACGACCTTCTCGCGCTGATTGTCGGCTCCGAAGGCATGCTCGCGCTCATCACCGAGGTCACCGTGAAGCTGCTTCCCGTGCCGCCGCTCGCGCGCGTCGTGATGGCCTCTTTCGACGACGTGGAAAAGGCGGGCGCCGCGGTGGCGGCGGTAATCGCCGAAGGCATCGTGCCGGCGGGTCTGGAGATGATGGATCGGCAGGCGACGGGGGCGGCGGAGGAGTTCGTGCACGCCGATTACGACGTCGGCGCAGCCGCGATCCTACTGTGCGAGTCCGACGGCACGCCGGAGGAAGTCGAGGAGGAGATCGCGCGCGTCAAGGACGTGCTTGCGCGCTCCGGCGCGACGCACATGCGGGTGTCGCGCGACGAGCGCGAGCGCCTGAAGTTCTGGTCGGGACGCAAGGCGGCGTTTCCCGCGGTAGGGCGCCTCTCGCCCGATTACTACTGCATGGACGGCACGATCCCGCGTCGCCGCCTGGGCGAGGTGCTGCGCTTCATCGCCGGGATGGAGGCCAAGTACGGCCTGCGCTGCCCGAACGTGTTCCACGCGGGCGACGGCAATCTGCATCCGCTGATCCTGTTCGACGCGAACAGCGCCGACGAGCTGCAGCGCACCGAGCGCTTCGCTGCCGAGGTGCTGGAGAAGTGCATCGAAGTGGGCGGCACCATCACCGGCGAGCACGGGGTGGGCGTCGAGAAAATCGACCAGATGTGCGTGCAGTTCCGGCCCGAGGAGCTGGAAGCGTTCCACGCGGTGAAGCGCGCCTTCGATCCGCGAGGGCTTCTCAACCCGGGCAAGGCGGTTCCCACGCTCGCACGTTGCGCCGAGTTCGGACGCATGCGCGTGCACTCCGCGGCGCCCAGGTTCCCGGACCTGCCGCGCTTCTGATGGATGCCGCGCTGCAGGGAATGGCCGAGCGCGTGCGCGCGGCGGCCCAGGGCGGGCAGCCCCTGCGACTGCACGGCGGCGGCACCAAGGACTTCTACGGCAATGCGCTCGCAGGCGAGCCGTTCGATACGCGCGCCTACTCGGGCATCTTGAGCCACGAAGCGAGCGAGCTGGTGGTGACGGCGCGCTGCGGCACGCCGCTCGCTGAGCTCGAGCATGCGCTGGCCGAGGCGAACCAGATGCTGCCCTTCGAACCGCCGCACTTCGGCGCCGGCGCCACGCTCGGCGGCTGCGTGGCGGCGGGGCTGTCCGGCCCGCGCCGCGCGAGCGCCGGCGCGCTGCGCGATTTCGTGCTCGGTGCGCGCCTGCTCGATGGCCGCGGCAGGGTGCTGTCCTTTGGCGGCCAGGTGATGAAGAACGTCGCCGGCTACGACGTTTCGCGACTGCTCGCCGGCTCACTCGGCACGCTCGGCGTGATCCTGGAGGTGTCGCTCAAGGTGCTGCCACGCCCGGCCGAGGAAGACTCGCTGCGCCTCGAAACTGCCGAGGGAGAGGCGCTGGAATGGATGAACCGCTGGGCGGGCAGGCCGCTGCCAGTATCGGCGACCAGCTTCGCGGACGGCGTGCTGTGCGTGCGCTTGTCCGGGGCGCCGGCCGCGGTGCGCGCGGCGCGCGAGTCGCTCGGCGGCGCGGAGTTGCCGCGCGCAGCGGAATACTGGACGGCCCTGCGCGAGCACAGCCACCCGACGTTCGCGGGCGAGCGGCCGCTCTGGCGCCTGTCGGTGCCCAGCACTACCCCGCCGCTCGCGCTGCCGGGGACGCAGATCATCGAGTGGGGTGGCGCGCTGCGCTGGCTCGCTTCGGACGCCGAGCCCGGAGCGATTCGCGACGCGGCGCGGCGTGCCGGCGGGCATGCGACGCTGTTCCGTGCGCGCGACAAGTCCTGCGGTGCGTTCGCGCCGCTTTCGACAGTCTCTGCGCGCCTGCATCGCGAGCTCAAGGCCGCGTTCGATCCGGCGGGGGTATTCAACCGCGGGCGCCTGTATCCCGACCTATGACGGCGCTTCAGGCCTTGCCGAGCTTCTTCTGCTCCGCCTTGACGTTGGCGCGCACGAAGTCCGCATACTGCGAGTCGGGATATTTCGCGAGCAAAGTGCCGTACAGCTTGAGCGCTACCGCGGACTGGCCTCCTTCCGCCGCCTTGCCCGCCACCTCGATGAGGCGCTTTTGCGCCGAGGCGCGATCGCCCGCCATCAATGCGCCGGCGTGCATGGCCCAGGCGGCCTCCATCAGGTCGTCCTGGCCGAGCAGTGCGCGACCCAATGCTTCCCACTGCGGTGGAGCGAGCGGCAGCGCGGTGCGCTCGGCGATGAATTCGGAAAACACGCCGCATGCGAGCGGCGCCTGGCCGCCGGCGAGCGACGCGCCGATCGCGTTCGCCGCGGCGCGCAGGCGCGCGGCGGGCTGCGCCTTTGCGGCCGCGAGGCGTTTCGTGAGCAGCGCCGCCTCGGTCGCGGTATGCGCGTCGCGGCCGTTGTCGAGCAAGGCCAGGCGTGCCACAGCGAGAGCCTCGAAGGCGCGCTTGGCGTCGAGCTGCGCGACGCGCTGCCTGATCTCGTCGAACGTGGGCTTGCGGCCGGCCGCGACCGATGGCGCGGGCGCGGCGGGGGCCGCCGCGCCTGCCGGCGAAGCGGTCTTGCGCGGGTCGGCGCGCGCCAGCTCCGCCTTCGCCGCCTCCGCCATGTACGCGGCGAGCCGGCGCGCTTCATCGCCTGCCTCGTTCTGGGCACCCGCCTTGCCGCTGCGCGCGGAAATGTACGCAACCGCAGCGATCGGGCCGAGGACCAGGCCCCAGAAGCCCACCAGCAGGAATCCGGCACCCGCGGCTGCCGGCAGAACAACTTTCCAGTTCGGTCGATCCACGCGCTTTCCCTCGGACGCGAGCGGGCAAGACTATAGATCGGCCGCCTCGATTTGAACAATGCAGACTGTCCTCGCTGACTTCATCCGCGACACGCCCGAGGGGCGCGAGGCGGACGCGATTCTTCGCAAGTGCGTGCACTGTGGCTTTTGCACGGCGACCTGTCCGACCTATCAGCTGCTCGGCGACGAGCTGGATGGACCGCGCGGCCGCATCTACCTCATCAAGCAGGCGCTCGAGGGTGCGCCGGTCAGCGCGCGCACGCGCCTGCACCTGGATCGCTGCCTGACTTGCCGCGCCTGCGAAACGACTTGCCCGTCGGGCGTGCGCTACGGCCGTCTTGCCGACATCGGCCGCAAGGTGGTGGAGGAGCGGGCGAGGCGCGGCGCGCTCGACCGTGCCCGGCGTGCAGCCCTGGGGTTCGCCTTGCCGCGCACGCGCCTGTTCGGCGCGGCGCTGCGGCTGGGACAATGGCTGCGCCCGTTACTTCCCGCTGGACTCAGGAGCGCGGTGCCCGCGCCTGCGCCGGCCCCGGGCACCTGGCCCGCGGCGCGCCATGCGCGCAAGATGCTTACGCTGGCGGGCTGCGTTCAGCCCGTGTTGGCGCCGCGCATCAACGCGGCCGCCGCGCGCGTGCTGGATCGCATCGGCATCTCGCTCGTCGAAGCGCCCACCGCGGGCTGCTGCGGTGCGCTGCGCTTCCACCTGAACGACCAGGCCGGCGGGCTCGCGGACATGCGCGTGCTGATCGACGCATGGTGGCCGCTCGTCGAGCGCGGCGAGGTCGAGGCGATCGCGATGACGGCGAGCGGCTGCGGGGTCACGGTGAAGGAATACGGCCACGTTCTGGCCAACGACCCGGCCTATCGCGACAAGGCCGCGCGCATCGCGGCGATGACGCGCGACCTGTCGGAGATTGTCGCGGCCGAAACGGGCGCCTTCGAGCGCCTGCTCGCCGGGGCGCCGGCGCGCGGCCGCGTCGCCTTTCAGGCGCCGTGCTCTCTGCAGCATGGCCAGGGCATTCGCGACCTGATCGAGGGCCTGCTCGCGCGTGCCGGATACCAGGCGCTGCCGGTACCGGACGCCCATCTATGCTGCGGCTCGGCGGGCACCTATTCGATCCTGCAGCCGCAGCTTTCGCGCGAACTGCGCGCGCGCAAGCTCGCCGCGCTCAGCTCCGGCGTGCCGGACGCCATCGCCACCGCGAACATCGGCTGTCTCGCGCACCTGCAGGCCGCCTCCGATGTGCCGGTTCGGCACTGGATCGAGCTGCTCGACGATGCGCTTGGCGCGGCGCCCGGAAACGGCGGACAATCTCGCCAAGCCCGGCCATGAACGCCCCGCAGAAATCCGCTAGCCTCGCCGCCTCGGACGGCGCGGTGAAGGTCGTGCGCGCGGCCTGTCCGCACGACTGCCCCGATACCTGCGCGATGCTGGTGACGGTCAAGGACGGCGTCGCGGTGAAGATCCAGGGCGATCCCTCGATGCCGTTCACCGACGGCTCGCTTTGCACCAAGGTCGCTTATTACCTCGAGCGCACCTACGCGCCGGATCGCGTACTGCACCCCTTGAAGCGCGTCGGGCCGAAGGGGCGCGGCGAATTCCGCCGGATCTCCTGGGACGAGGCGCTGGGCGAGATCGCGGCCCGGCTCAAGGCGCTCGCCGACTCGCCGGAGGGGCCGCAGACGATCCTCCCGTGTAGCTACGCCGGCACGATGGGCATGGTCCAGTACAGCTCGATGGACCGGCG
This sequence comes from uncultured Pseudomonadota bacterium, assembly GCA_963739205.1. Taxonomy (GTDB): domain Bacteria; phylum Pseudomonadota; class Gammaproteobacteria; order Burkholderiales; family SG8-39; genus DAHVFK01. The sequence goes on from CAVTZJ010000006.1 coordinate 264,209, forward strand.
CTTCTTCCACCGCCTGAGGGCGTCGCTGCTCGAGCGCACGCTGTGCTCGGTGGCGGGCAAGGTCGGCCTGAAGGCGACGCTCGGCGGCTCGGTCGGCATGGACCCGGAGCGCTTCGACGAAGCGAAGCTCATCCTCCTTTGGGGCGCGAACCCGGTGGTGTCCAACCTGCACTTGTGGTCGCGCGTTCAGGAGGCCAAGCGACGCGGGGCGAAGGTGATCGCGATCGATCCCTATCGCAGCCTGTCGGCGGAGAAGTGCAGCCAGCACATCTCGCTGATGCCGGGCACCGATGGGGCGCTCGCGCTCGGCATGATGCACGTGCTGATCGCCGAGGGGCTCGTCGACCGCGACTACGTCGAGCGCTACACCCTCGGCTACCAGGCGCTCGCCGAGCGCGTCGCGCGCTATACGCCGCAATGGGCTGCGCGCACCTGCGGCATCTCGGAACAGGAGGTGCTCCAGCTGGCGCGCGAGTATGGCCGCACGAAGCCGGCCGCGATCCGGCTGAATTACGGCATGCAGCGCCACGCAGGGGGCGGCATCGCTGCGCGCACCATCGCCTGCCTGCCCGCGCTCACCGGCGCCTGGCGCGATGCGGCCGGCGGCATCGTGCTCACCACCGCCGACTTCTACGGCTTCGATCACGCGGCGCTCGAGCGGCCGGACCTGCTCGGCGGCGCAAGCCCGCGCAGCTTCAACCACGCGGCGCTCGGCGATGCGCTCACGCGTGCCGAGCCGCCGGTGCGTGCGATCGTCGTGTACAACAACAATCCGGTCGCGGTGTGCCCCGATTCGCGCAAGGTGACCGCCGGATTCTCGCGCGAGGACCTGTTCTGCGTAGTGATGGACTCGTTCCTCACCGACACCGCCGATTACGCCGACATCGTGCTGCCGGCGACCACGCAGCTCGAGCATTACGATGTGCACAAGTCCTACGGCCATCTCTACGTGCTGGCGAACAGCCCGGCGATCGCGCCGCTCGGCGAGTCGCTGGCGAACTCCGAGGTGTTCAGGCGTCTCGCCGCGCGCATGGGCTTCGATGAATCGTGCTTTCGCGACAGCGACGAGCAGATCTGCGCGCAGGCGCTCGCCTCGGCGAGCCCGCGCATGCGCGGAGTCGAATGGGCCGCGGTCAAGGCGAGCGGCTGGCGGCGTCTGGGCGTGCCCGAGCGCTTCGCCCCGTTTGCCGAGGGCGGATTTCCCACGCCTTCGGGCAAGTGCGAGTTCTACAGCGCGAGCCTCGAGCGGCAGGGTGTCGATCCGCTGCCGTTCTTCAACCCGCCCGCCGAGTCCGCGCTGAACGACGCTGCGCTCGCGCGCCGCTATCCGCTGTCGTTTCTTTCCCCGCCGGCGCGCAACTTCCTAAATTCGACCTTCGCCAACCTGGCGCGCTTCCGGGACGCAGAGGGCGAGCCGCGTCTCGAGCTGCATCCCGATGACGCCGTCCCGCGCGGCATTCGCGACGGCGACACGGTGCGGATATTCAACGACCGCGGTTCGTTCACGCTGCGTGCCGTGGTGAACGGCAAGCCGCGGCCGGGAGTCGTGGTGGCTCCATCCGTCTGGTGGAAGAAATTCTCGCGCGACGGTGGCAATGCGAACGATGTCACTTCGCAGCGCATCGCCGATCTCGGCGGCGGTGCGACGTTTTACGACTGCCTGGTGGAAGTCGAGAAGCTGTCCTGAGCACGGCCACGCATCTCTTTCTGAGCGAAGCACTCGGGCAGTACGGCTTCCCCGACGGTCATCCGCTTTCGGTCGACCGGCAAGGTGCGTTCTGGCGCTCTGCCGGCGCGCGCGGCCTGGACCGAAGGGTGACCGTGGCGCAGTCGCGCGCGGCCGAGAGGGCGGCGATCGAGCGCTTCCACCGGCCCGAGTACGTCGAGCGCGTGATCGCCGCTTCGCGCGCCGGCACCGGCTATCTCGATTACGGCGATACTCCCGCCTTCGCAGGCTGCTACGAGGCGGCGTCGCACCTGGTCGGCGCGGCGCTCGAAGGCGCGCGGCGCATCATGCGCGGCGAGGCGCGGCGGACCTTCCAGCCGATCGGGGGCCTGCACCACGCGCGGCGCGCGGCCGCGGCCGGATTCTGCGTGTTCAACGATCTCGGCGTGCTGATCGAGACGCTGCGCGCCGAGTACGGAGTGCGGCGCGTCGCATACGTGGACATCGACGTGCATCACGGCGACGGAGTGTTCTACGAGTTCGAGCGCGACGCGGAACTGATCGTCGCCGACATCCACGAAGACGGCTCCTATCTCTATCCCGGAACGGGTTTCGCCTACGAAACGGGCAAGGGCGATGCCGAGGGCACCAAGCTCAACCTGCCGCTCCGGCCGGGGGCCGGCGACGCCGAGTTCTTCCGTGCCTGGGACGAGGCCGAGCGCTTTCTCGAGCGCCACGCGCCGGAATTCGTGCTCCTGCAATGCGGCGCGGATGGATTGGCCGGCGATCCGCTGGCCGACCTGCGCCTGACGCCCGCCGCGCATGCGCACGCGACGCGGCGCCTGCTGGTGCTCGCCGAGCGGCACGCGCGCGGCCGGCTGATGGTTTTCGGCGGCGGCGGCTACAGCCTGGATAACCTGAGCTCGGCCTGGTGCGCGGTGGTGCAAGAATTGGTCAACGGTGCGGGGTGATTCGTCGCGCCGGGGTCCGGGGTGGACTAGGCTTTTGCCGGCTTAGGAAGATTTGAAGGGCGACATGACCAACCGGGGCGAGCCGGACCGCGAGGCGCCGGGCAAAACGCAGCGGCTGCACGAGGCGCGCATGACGGCGCTGCACCGCGTTGCCGCGACGGCCTATGCCGCGACGCTGCTAAACGCAACGATCCTGCTGATCGCTCTGTGGGGGGCGGTCGGGACGGAGCTGCTGATCGCATGGTTCGCGGTCGTGCTCGCCGTGACCGCCGCGCGCCTGGTCGTGCACCTGCGCTTTGCGCGCGCCAGGGCGGCCGGGAAGCTCGTCGAGTGGGAGAGGCAATTCGCGCTCGGTGTGTTCGCCGCCGGCGCGGTGTGGGCTTTGGCGCCGGCGATTCTTTTCCCCGAGCTCGACCCGCTGCGCCAGATGGCGGTGGTGTTCGTCATCGGCGGCAGCATCATCGGCGCGGCGGGCGTCTACGGCGTGAGCCCGTTCGCGTTCTACGGCTTCAGCGCGCTGCCCTTCCTGTCCGTTGTCGTGCAGTTCATGCGCCAGCCGGGCGGGACGTACCGCCTGCTCGGCCTGATGGTGATCGTGTTCGGCGCGGCCATGCTGCGCGTGTACCGCCAGTACCACCTGAACATCGTCGAAACGCTGCGCACGCGCTTCGAGAACGAGGAGCTGGTGGCGCGCCAGGCGCGCAGCGAGGCGCAGCTGCGCGACGCGATCGAGAGCTTCCCCGACGCGATCGCGGTGTGGAGCGAGCGCGACAGCCTGGTGGTGTGCAACGAGGCTTACGCCCAACTGCATGGCAGGGGTCGCAGGCCCAAGGAGCTGGTCGGCGTCGGCTACGTCGAGGTCGCCGAGAACGCGTTCGACATGGAAATCGTGCCGCCGGAATACCGCGACCGCCGCGACGTCTGGGTCGATGGCCGCGTGCGCAGGCATCGCGAGGGGGCCGGCGAGCTGCACCAGTTCCAGACGCGCGACGGTGGCTGGCATCAGGCGAAGACGGTGCGCGCACACCTCGGCGGCTACGTCAGCGTAGTGAGCGACATCACCGACCTGAAGCGCGCACAGGACGCATATCTGGCGGTGCTCGCCGAAGAGAATCTGGTGCTCGAGACCTTGCCCGTCGGCGTCGCGTTCGTCGAGAACCGGGTCATCGTGCGCTGCAACCAGCGCCTGGAGCAGATGCTCGGCTACCGGCCGGGCGAGCTGCAGGGGACCTCCACGCGCACCCTGTATCACTCCGGCGAGCGCTGGCGGCAGGCGGGCGACGACATCTACCGGCGCCTCGCCGCAGGCGACATCGCCGAAGACGATGCGCGCCTCGCGCGCGTCGACGGAACGCCGCTGTGGTGCCGGGTGCTCGGCAGGGCGCTGGACCCTGCGGCTCCCGAGGCGTCTTCGATCTTCGCGTTTTCGGACGCCGGCGAGCGCGTGGCGGCGGAGCAGGCGCTGCGCGCGAGCGAAGCGCTGTATCGCAACCTGGTCGAGACCTCGAACGACCTGATCTGGTCGCTGGACACCGAGAGGCGCTGGACCTACCTGAACCCGCTCGCTGCGCGACGCATTTACGGCTATGGCGCGCAGGAGCTCGTAGGGCGCCCGCTGGCGCAGCTGAGCGACCCGGCCGTGATCGAGCGCGACGCGGCGGTGTTCGGCCGCATCCTGGGCGGCGAAACGGTGTTCGACTACGAGACGCGCCATGTGCGCCGCGACGGTACCCCCGTCGACGTCTCGTTCAACGCCATTCCTGTGCGCGACGCCAACGGCGCCATCGTCGGCGCCACGGGAACCGCGCGCGACGTGACCGAGCACAAGCGCGCCGCTGCGGCGCTGCACGAGAACGTGGAAAAGCTGCGCCTGGCTGTCGATACGGCGAACTTGTACTACTGGGAATGGGATGTTTCGAGCGATTCCCTGCGCTGGGGACGCGACCCGGAGGGCCTGATCGGTCGCCGCGACGAGCGTGCGCCCGTCAAGCCCGATTTCCGCGACCTCGTGCACCCCGACGACCGCGAGCGTTTCCTCGCCGCCGGACGTCAAGCGCTCGCGAGCTGCGGTCCGTACGCGGTCGAATTCCGCGTCGTGACGCGCGACGGCGACGTTCGCTGGATTTCCGCGCGCGGCTCGGTCATTACCGGCGCGGATGGGTCGGCGGCCAGGATGATCGGTGTGTCGCAGGATGTCACCGAGCGCAAGCGTCAGGAGGAGGAAGTGCGCTTCCTCGCCTACCACGATACGCTCACCGGCCTTCCCAACCGGCGCCTGCTCGACGACCGGCTGCGCCAGGCGATCTATCTCGCGCAGCGGCGCGACACCAAGGTCGCGGCGTTGCTGGTCGACCTCGACGATTTCAAGCGGGTGAACGACGAGCTGGGTCATCGCGCGGGCGACGCAGTGCTGCGCGAGGTGGCGCAGCGCCTCGCGGGCTGCGTGCGCAAGGCGGACACGCTCGCGCGCCACGGTGGCGACGAATTCGTGGCCGTGATTCCGGACCTGCAGCGCGAATCCGATTGCGCGGTGGTGGCCGGCAAGATTCTGAGCGCACTCGAGTCGGAATTCCGCGTCGAAGGGCGCAGCTTCCGCATCGGCGCCAGCATTGGCATCTCGATCTACCCGACCGATGCGGGCGACGGCGAGACGCTGCTGCGCAATGCCGATGCCGCGATGTACCGCGGCAAGGAGCGCGGCCGCAACCAGTTCCGCTTCTTCGGCCGCTGACGCCGAGCGCGCGGTATAGTTGGCAGGTGAAGGTCTCGGCAAACGCGGGGCTCGCGCGGCTTGCGCGTTACATGTGGCCGTACCGCGGGCGCGTAGCGAGCGCACTCGCGGCGCTGGTGATCGCGGCGGCCTGCGTGCTGGCGCTCGGTCAGGGGCTCAGGCTCGTCGTCGACAACGGCTTCGGCAGCGGCGACCCCCGGCTGCTGAACCGGGCGCTCGCGGCGCTGCTGGCGATCGCTGCTACGCTTTCCGTCGCGACCTACGTGCGCTTCTATCTGATGATGACCACCGGAGAGCGCGTGGTGACGGACCTGCGGCGCGCCGTCTTCGATCACATCCTCGGGCTGGAGCCCGGCTTCTTCGAGGTCGCCCGCACCGGAGACGTGATCTCGCGGCTGACCGCGGATACCACGCTGCTGCAGCAGGTGATCGGCTTCGGTCTGTCGATGTTCGTGCGCAACCTGCTGATGATGGCGGGTGCAGCGGTCATGCTTTTCGTCGTGAGCTGGAAGCTCGCGCTGCTCGTGTCGCTCGGCGTGCCGGCGACGCTGGTGCCGATCCTGCTGCTCGGGCGACGCGTGCGCAGGCTCTCGCGCGCGAACCAGGACCGCGTCGCCGACGTGTCGGCCTACGTAGACGAGGCCGTGCACGAGATCCGCACGGTGCAGGCCTACGTGCACGAAGACATGGACCGCGCGGGGTTCGCCCGGCACGCCGAGGCGGCGTACGCCGCGGGCGTGTCCCGCATCCGGCAAAAAGCCCTGCTGATTTCCAGCGTCATGCTGATCGCGTTTTGCGCGGTCGGGCTGATCCTGTGGATCGGCGGCTACGATGTGCTGGCCGGAAGGCTCACCGCGGGCGAGCTATCGGCTTTCGTCTTCTACGCTTCCGTTGTGGCGACCGGCGCGGGCACGGTCTCCGAGGTCTGGGGTGAGCTGCAGCGCGGCGCCGGCGCCGCGGAACGCCTGCTCGAGCTGCTCGCGACCGAGCCGCGCATCGCCCCGCCCGCGCACCCGGTGCAGCTGCCGCGGCCGGCGGCCGGCGCGATCGAATTCGACGCGGTGACGTTCCGCTACCCGGCGCGCCCCGAGGCGGCGGCCCTGCAGGGCTTCTCGCTTAGGGCGGCGCCCGGCGAGCGCGTGGCGCTCGTCGGCCCCTCGGGAGCGGGAAAGTCCACCGTGTTCGCGCTGCTCTCGCGCTTCTACGACCCCCAGGCGGGCGTGATCCGCGTCGACGGCGTCGACATCCGCAGCGTCGATCCGCGCGGCCTGCGCGCGCTGATCGCCATGGTGCCGCAGGAGCCGGTGATCTTCGCCGCAAGCGTGCGCGACAACCTGCGCTACGGCTGCCCGGACGCGACCCCGCAGGCGATCGCGCGCGCCTGCGAGCAGGCGTTCGCGATCGAGTTCATCGAGCGGCTGCCGCAGGGCCTCGACACGCCGCTCGGCGAGCGTGGTGTCACGCTCTCGGGCGGACAGCGCCAGCGGCTGTCGATCGCGCGCGCCCTGCTCGCCGACCGGCCGATCCTGCTGCTGGACGAGGCGACCAGCTCGCTCGATGCGGAAAGCGAGCGCATGGTGCAGCAGGCGCTCGAAACGCTCGAGCGTGGCCGCACGACGCTGGTCATCGCGCACCGCCTGGCGACGGTGCGCCACGCCCCACGCATCGTTGTGATGGAGCGCGGCGGCATCGTCGCGCAGGGCACGCACGCCGAACTGATGCGCCAGGGCGGCCTGTATGCGAACCTGGCCGCGCTGCAGTTCCTCGACACGGGGGCGGCGCCCGAGCGGGTGCGGGCCGCGTAGCGTGGCGCGCGTCCTGCTCGCGCTGGCGCTCGCCTTCGTCGCGGCCGGCGCCCGCGGACAGGGGGCGCTGCAGATCGGCTCCAAGCGCTTCACCGAGTCCTACATCCTCGGCGAGATCCTCGCCCAGAGCGCGCGCGCCGCGGGTGTTCCGGTCGAGTACCGTCCCGGTATGGGCGGCACGGCGATCCTGTTCGAGGCGCTCAAGAGCGGCGCGATCGACGTGTATCCGGAGTACACCGGAACGATCGCGCGCGAGATCCTGAAGGTCGAGCGGACGCTCGACCTTGCTGCGATCAACGCGCGCCTGCGCCCGCTTGGCCTCGAGGCGGGAATCCCCCTCGGTTTCAACAACACCTATGCGATCGGCATGCGCCGCGCGCAGGCCGAGCGGCTCGACGTCCGCAGGATCTCCGATTTGAAACGCCACCCGGAGCTCAAGTTCGGCTTCGCTCACGAGTTCCTCGGCCGGCGCGACGGCTGGCCGGGACTCAAGGCCGCCTACGGACTGCCTCAGCCGACGCCGCGTGGCCTGGATCACGGACTCGCCTACGAGGCCCTGGCCGCGCGCGAGATCGACGCCATGGACGTGTACACCACCGACGCCAAGATCGCGCGCTATAACATCGTGACGCTGCAGGACGATCGGCACTTCTTTCCGGACTACGACGCAGTGCTGCTCTACCGCCGCGATGCACACGCGCGTTTTCCGGCGGCCTTCGCCGCGTTCGCGCGCCTGCGCGGCGCGATCGACGCGCAAAGGATGGTGCAGCTGAACGCGCGCGCCGAGATCGACAAGCGCTCGTTTGCCGCCGTGGCGGCCGAGTTTCTCGCTGGGGGCAAGACGACGGCGCGCCGTTCGCTCGCCGGCGCGCTGTTCGCGCCCGACTTCTGGCGGCTGCTGCGCGAGCACGTCGGGCTGGTGCTCGCCTCGCTCACCGCCGCGGCGCTCGCCGGCATTCCGCTCGGCGTCGCCGCGGCCAGGCTGCGTGCTCTGGCGCAGCCCGTGCTGGCTCTCGTCGGTCTGGTGCAGACCGTGCCGGCGCTCGCGCTGCTCGCGTTCCTCATCCCCGTCACAGGCACCATCGGACTGTGGCCGGCGCTGATCGCGCTGTTCCTGTATGCGCTGTTGCCGATCGTGCGCAACACGCATGCGGGCCTGGCGGGGGTGCCGCGAGGCCTGCGCCAGGCCGCCCTCGCGCTCGGCCTGCGGCCGCGCACCGTGCTCGCGAAGATCGAGCTGCCGCTTGCGGCGCCCACGATCTTGGCGGGGGTCAAGACCTCGGCGGTGATGAACGTCGGCACCGCGACCATCGCCGCCTTCGTCGGCGCCGGGGGCTTCGGCGAGCGCATCGCGCAGGGCCTGGCCCTGAACGACGACGTCATGCTGCTCGCGGGCGCGCTGCCCGCGGCCGCGCTCGCGCTGCTGGTGCACGCGCTGTTCGAACTGGCCGAGCGCGTGCTGACGCGCCGGCGCACCTAAAGGTAATCGGACCGGGTACCGGGTAGAATCCGCGTTCTCGAACTAGGGAGAATCAGGCCATGAGAATCGGCGTTCCCGCCGAGACCCTCGCGGGCGAGACGCGCGTCGCCGCGACGCCCGAGACGGTCAAGAAATTCGCCGCCAAGAACGAGGTCAGGGTTCAGGCGGGCGCCGGCAGCGCCTCGAGCATCCCCGACCGGGACTTCGAGGCCGCCGGGGCGAAGATCGTCGCCACCGCGGCGGAGGCCTACGATGCCGACATCGTGCTCAAGGTGCGCGCGCCGCAGCAGACGGAGGTCGCCCAGCTCAAGCGCGGATCGACCCTCATCGGTCTGCTCGACCCGTACAACGCGGCAGCGCTCGAGACGCTTGCCAAGTCCGGCGTGATCGGCTTCGCGATGGAGCGGCTGCCGCGCATCTCTCGCGCGCAGTCGATGGACGTGCTCTCGTCCCAGGCGAACATCGCGGGCTACAAGGCGGTGGTGCTCGCCGCGGCCGAACTGGGGCGCTTCTTCCCGATGCTGATGACCGCTGCCGGCACCGTCAAGGCCGCGCGGGTGCTGGTGCTCGGCGCGGGCGTCGCCGGCCTGCAGGCGATCGCTACCGCGAAGCGCCTGGGCGCGGTGATCGAAGCCTCCGACGTGCGGCCAGCGGTTAAGGAGCAGATCGAGTCTCTCGGCGCCAAGTTCCTCGACGTGCCCTACCTCACCGACGAGGAGCGCGAGATCGCGCAGGGCACGGGCGGCTACGCGCGGCCGATGCCGGCGGACTGGATGCGCCGCCAGGCCGAGCTCGTGCACCAGCGCGCGCTGCAGTCCGACGTGGTGATCACCACGGCGCTCATTCCCGGACGCCCGGCGCCGAAGCTCATCAAGGAGGACACCGTACGGCAGATGAAGCCGGGCTCGGTGATCGTCGACCTGGCGGTCGAGCAGGGCGGCAACGTCGAAGGCGTGGAGAACGGCCGGGTCGCGCTCAAGCACGGCGTGAAGATCGTCGGCCTGGCGAACCTGCCGGCGAGCGTACCGTTCGATGCCTCGGCGCTGTACGCGCGCAACCTGTACAACTTCCTCGCCTTGATGCTCGATCCCAAGACGGGCGAATTCAAGATCGACCGCGAAGACGAAGTCGTCGCGGGCACCCTGGCCTGCAGCAACGGCGAAGTCACCAAGCGAGCCTGACATGAGCGGAACCGTAGATCCCACCATCATCAACCTCGTGGTGTTCGTGCTGGCGGTATTCGTCGGCTACCACGTCATCTGGAACGTGACGCCGGCGCTGCATACGCCGCTCATGAGCGTCACCAACGCCATCTCCTCGGTGATCATCGTCGGCGCGATCCTCGCCGCGGCGCCGACCGAGACCGACTTCGGCTCGATCCTCGGCGTCATCGCGGTGGCGCTCGCCTCGATTAACGTTGCCGGAGGCTTCCTCGTCACGCAGCGCATGCTCGAGATGTTCAAGAAGAAGCAGCCCAAAGACAAAGAGAGCGGCAAATGAGCGCCAATCAGCTCACTCTGTGGTACTTGATCGCCTCGGTGTGCTTCATCCTGGCGCTCAAGGGGCTGTCGTCTCCGACCACCGCCCGGCGCGGCAACCTGTTCGGCGTGATCGGCATGTCGATCGCCGTGCTCACGACGCTCGCCGTGGTCGCGCGCGGCAGGGTCGACCTGGTCCTGATCGCGATGCTGGTGGGCGGTTCGGTCGGCGCGATCGTCGCGCGGCGCGTGCAGATGACGCAGATGCCCGAGCTGGTCGCGGCGATGCACTCCATGGTCGGCATGGCCGCGGTGCTGATCGCGATCGCGGTGGTCAACAATCCCGCCGCATTCGGCGAGCACGATCCGCTGCCCGTCGGCAACCGGCTCGAGCTGTTCATCGGCACCTTCGTCGGCGCGATCACCTTCTCCGGCTCGGTGATCGCGTTCGGCAAGCTCGCCGGCCTGGGCAAGAAGTTCCGCCTGTTCTCCTCGGCGCCGGTGGTGTTCAAGGGCCAGCACCTGCTCAACCTGGCGCTCGCGCTCGTGATGATCGGCTTCGGCGTGGCGTTCTTCCTCGCTCCCGACAAGGCGTGGACGCCGTTTTTGGTCATGACCGCGATTGCGTTCGTGCTGGGGGTGCTCATCATCATCCCGATCGGCGGCGCGGACATGCCGGTGGTGATCTCGATGTTGAACAGCTACTCGGGCTGGGCGGCGGCGGGCATCGGCTTCTCGCTCAACAATTCGATGCTGATCGTCGCCGGCTCGCTGGTCGGCTCCTCGGGCGCGATTCTGTCCTACATCATGTGCAAGGCGATGAACCGCTCGTTCTTCAGCGTGATTCTCGGCGGCTTCGGCGCGGCGGAAGGCAGCGCGGTCGCGGGCGGCGAGCAGAAGACGGTGCGCTCGGGGTCGGCCGACGACGCGGCGTTCCTCATGGCGAATGCCGAGTCGGTGATCATCGTGCCCGGCTACGGCCTGGCGGTGGCGCGCGCGCAGCACGCGGTGAAGGAGATGGCCAACAAGCTCATCGAAAAGGGCGTTTCGGTGCGCTACGCGATCCACCCGGTCGCCGGCCGCATGCCGGGTCACATGAACGTGCTGCTCGCCGAGGCCGAGGTGCCCTACGACCAGGTGTTCGAGATGGACGACATCAACAACGAGTTCGGCAACACGGACGTGGTGCTGGTGCTCGGTGCGAACGACGTCGTCAATCCGCTCGCGCACGAGAAAGGCAGCCCCATCTACGGCATGCCGATCCTCGAAGTCGCCAAGGCGCGCACGGTGCTGGTAAACAAGCGCAGCATGGCCGCAGGCTATGCGGGGCTCGACAATCCGCTTTTCTACATGGACAAGACGATGATGGTTTTCGGCGACGCGAAGAAAGTGGTCGAGGACATCGTCAAGGCGCTCGACTAGCGTGGCATCGCGCGAAGACATCCTCGCCGACATCCGTCGGCGCCAGGCCAGAGGCGGCGCGGCGCCTTCGCGCGCCGAACTCGAAGAGCAGCGCACGTACTTGCGGGCGCATCCGCGCGGCCCGATCCCCGAGGTGAGCGGCGACCTCGGCGCGCGGCTGCTCGCGCGCGCTGCGGCGGCGGCGAGCACCGGCGAGCGCGTCGCGTCCCTCGCCGAGGCGCCCGCGGCGGTGGCGCGTTTCCTCGAGGCACACCGCCTGCCCGAGTCGGGCTGCGTCTGGCCGCGGCTCGCGCATCTCGACTGGAAGGGCGCCGGGCTCGAGCTCGAGGCGCGCGCCGGCCGCGGCGAGGATCGGCTCGGCGTCACGGGCGTGTACTGCGCCCTCGCTGAAACCGGCACCCTGATGATGGTATCCGGCGCGGATACGCCGGCGGCGACCAGCCTGCTGCCCGAGACGCACGTCGCCATCGTGCCGCTGGAGCGCGTTGTAGCGTGCATGGAGGACGGCTGGGATCTGCTGCGCGCCGAGCAGGGCCAGCTGCCGCGCGCGGTGAATTTCATTTCCGGCCCGTCGCGCACCGCGGATATCGAGCAGACGCTGGTGCTCGGCGCGCACGGACCATTCCGCGTGCATATCGTCCTGGTCGGCTGAGGCATGCGCCCGGCCTGGAAGGCGGACTTGCCGGCGATCGGTTTTGCGCAGTTGCGACGTGGCATCTTCGGCGGCACGCGCGCGCTGCGCGGCTTTCTCGCGCGCAAGCTTCCGCCCGCGACCCTGAGGATCGGCATGTCCGCGCGCCTGCTGCATCCGAAGCCGGGCGCCTCGGGCCTGTATGCCAAGCACATGCAGTACCTCGAGCCCGCGGTCGCGCACTGGGTGATGTCGCGCGACGTGCTGGTGTTCATGGTGCCCACGGTCGACAAGGACGGGGTGCTACACCGCAGCAACATTCGCGTCTCGGACTACGCCCGGGTGCTGGACGGGCTGGTGCTGCAGGGCGGCTCGGACGTCAGCCCGCTCACCTATGGCGAGGAGCCGCAGGACGCGGCCTGGACGGGCGACCGGCTGCGCGACGTCTACGAGATCGAGCTGCTGCACGAGTTCGTCGAGGCCGGCAAGCCGGTTCTCGGAATCTGCCGCGGCGCCCAGCTGATAAACGTCGCGTTCGGCGGCACGCTTTACCAGGACATCGCGACGCAAGTTCCCGGGTCGCAGGCGCACGTGACCGACGCACATGACAAGAACGTGCACGCGCTGCGCATCGAGCCGGGAACGGGGCTTGCGCGCATGTTTCCGGGCCTCGAGCAGTCGCGCGTCAATTCGATTCACCACCAGTCGATCAAGGTGCTCGGGCGCAACCTCGTGGTGGAGGCATACTCTGAGCCCGATAGAATAGTCGAGGCGATCCGCGGCACCGGCAAGAGCTATATCTTCGCGGTGCAGTGGCACCCGGAGTTCCATGCTCCGGGTGATGGCGGGCTGCTCGACAGCGCGCCGATTCTCGACGAGTTCCTGCGCGCCGCGCGCGGCGCGTGACACCGGGGCCACAGCGGCCCCCGACCACGGAGAAGCAATGGAGCTGAGCTTTCTGCCGCATTTCCCGCTCGCGCTGTCGCAGCCCGTGCTTTTCGGTGCGCTGCTCGCCGCGGGGCTGCTTGTCGGCGAAGCGCTCAACCGCTACGCATTCCTGCCGCGCATCACCGGATTTGCGCTTGCGGGGGTGCTGCTCGGGCCGCAGGTCTCGGGCCTGCTTGGCAGCGAAGCGCTGCAGACGCTGCGCGTGCTGATCGACCTGTCGCTCGGGTTGATCGTGTTCGAGCTCGGGTTCCGGCTCGATTTCGCGTGGCTCAGGCTGAACCGCTGGCTGTTCGTGACCGCGCTGGCGGAGAGCGCGTTCTCCTTCATCGCCGTCTACGCCGCGCTCGACTACTTCGGCTTCCGGCCGCTGCTCGCGGCATGCGGTGCCGCGATCGGGACCGCGACCTCGCCCGCGGTGGTGCTGCTCGTCGCGCACGAGCTGCGGGCCGAGGGCCAGATCACCGAGCGCATGCTTCTGTTCACCGCCGTCAATTGCGTGCTCGCCTATCTCGCGCTTACCCTGCTGCTGCCCTTCCTGCACCTTGAGCACCTGGCGACCTGGCCCGAGGCGCTGCTCCATCCGCTGTATCTGCTCGGCGGCTCGGCGCTCCTCGGGATCGCCGCGTGCATGCTGCTGCTGTGGCTTTCGCGCTGGCTGGGAAAGCGCGAGGACCGGCAGTTCGTGCTGCTCGTCGCCCTGGTGGTACTGACGGTAGGAACCGCGCGCGGCCTGAACCTCTCGGTCGTGATGACGCTCGTGACGCTTGGCATGCTTGCGCGCAACCTCGATTACCGCCACACCTTGATGCCGCTGCGCTTCGGCTACGGCGGTCAGCTGTTCTTCGTCATCCTGTTCGTGCTGACGGGCGCGAGCCTGCAATTCGGCGCACTTTGGTCTTCCGGCCTGGTGGTCGGCGCGTTCATCGTGGCGCGCTTTCTCGGCAAGGCGCTCGCCATCCTGCTGTTCGGCCGTCCCTCCGGCGTGCGCGCGGGAGGCGCCGGCCTGCTCGCGATCGCGCTCCTGCCGATGTCCGGGCTTGCCGTGGTGATGGTGCACGATACGAGTGTGCTCTATCCGGGCTTCGGCAAGGAGCTGTCGGGCGTGGTGCTGTCCGCTGTCGTCGTGCTTGAACTGCTGGGACCGCTTGGCACGCAGTACGCACTGCGGCGCGCCGGTGAGGCCCACCCCGGGAGGGGCGGTGTCTGAGACGCAACTCATGGACGAGATGCATTTCCGGCCGTCCGCCCGCGCCAGCATCGGCATCGAGCTGGAGCTCCAGCTGGTGCGTGCGCACGACTTCGACCTGGCGCGCGACGCGCAGGATCTTCTCGGCAGGCTCGCCAAGCGCAGTCTTCCTGGGGCAGCCAAGCCCGAGATAACGGAAAGCATGATCGAGCTGAACAGCAGCGTGCACCTGCGCTATGGCACGCTGGCCGAGGAGCTCCGGACGATGCGCGACATCGTGGTGAAGGAGGCGGGCCTGCTCAACCTGCGCGTCTCGGGCGGCGGCTCGCACCCTTTTCACGACTGGGCCGACCGACGCATTTATCCGACCGAGCGTTTTCGCTCGATCCTCGAGCGCTACGGGTTCCTGGCCAAGCAGTTCACGGTGTTCGGCCAGCACATCCACGTGGGCTGTCCCACGGGCGACGACGCGGTGTACCTGGTGCACATGATGACGCGCTACGTTCCCCACTTCATCGCGCTTTCGGCCGCTTCGCCCTTCTACCAGGGCGAGGACACGTCCTTCCAGAGCTCGCGCCTGACCGCGATCAGCGCGTTCCCGCTCGCCGGGCACATGCCGTTCGTGCGCGATTGGGCGGAATTCCTCGAGTACTACGACACGATGCGCGACTTCGGCATCGTCGCGAGCATGAAGGACTTCTACTGGGATATCCGGCCGAAGCCGGAGTACGGGACGGTCGAGATCCGGGTGTGCGATACGCCGCTCACCGTCGAGCACGCGGCACTGCTCGCCGCGTACGCCCAGGCGCTCGTCGCCTACCACCTGGCCGAGCGGCCGCGCGAGCCGGCGCGCGCCGTGTACCAGGTGAACAGCTTCAACCGCTTCGAGGCGAGCCGCTTCGGCTGCACGGGAGAGCTGATCGAGCCTTTCGAACGCCGCCGGGTGAAGATCGGCGAGGACATACTGGACACGATCCGGACGGTGATGCCGCACGCGGCGCAGCTGGAGGCGGGCGACGCGCTCGCCGAGCTCGCCGCGGGCGTGCATCGCGGCTACTCCGATGCCGCATGGCTGCGCGCGCGCTTCGCGGAAGCGGGCTCGCTCCTGGACGTCGTGCGCGAGTCGAGCACCGCATGGGCGGGAGGGCGCGACCGCAGCTAAGGCAGGGACGTACTGGCGCCCCCAGGATGCACTACAATCCGGCCGACTTTCCGGGGGGATACCTTGCTCAAGCAGGTGGCGTTGCGCCTTCTCGCGCGCGAGCGCGGGTTGTTTACAGGTGCGCTGGTGATCGGCGTGACACTCGCGATGTTCGGCGTGCCGGTCGACTTCGTGCTCTTCGGCCTGACGCTCGCGGGCGTCGCCCTGTTCCATCATCACACGCTGCAAGTCGCGCTCACGGGCCTCGCGGCGATCGTCCTGTACAAGCTCGGCTTCGCCGGCTTCAGGGAAGGGCCCGGCTTCGGCGGCCTCGCCCTGCACATGCAGCACGAGTGGGTCATCCTGACGAACCTCCTCGGCTTGCTGCTCGGCTTCGCGCTGCTGTCGCGCCACTTCGAGGACAGCAAGGTGCCGGCGGTGTTGCCCCACTTCCTTCCCGACGACTGGCGCGGCGGGTTCGCCCTGCTCGTCATCGTCTTCGTGCTGTCGTCGTTCCTCGACAACATCGCCGCGGCATTGATCGGCGGCGCAATGGCGCGCGTCGTATTCCGGCACAAGGTGCACATCGGCTTTCTCGCCGCGATCGTCGCGGCCTCCAACGCCGGAGGCTCGGGCAGCGTGGTCGGGGACACCACGACTACCATGATGTGGATCGACGGCGTGAATCCCCTCGACGTCCTGCACGCCTACGCTGCGGCGGCCGTGGCGCTCGTCGTCTGCGGCATCCCCGCCGCGAAGCAGCAGCAGCGCTACTCGCCGATCATCAAGGACGCGAAGCTCGAGGGCCGCGTCGACTGGGCGCGCGTGGCCATCGTCGCCTTCATCCTGGTCGCCGCCATCGTGGCGAACGTGGCGATGAACGTCTACGTCGAAGGGCTCGGAGACCGCTTCCCGGTGCTCGGCGCCACCGTCTGGGCGGCGATCCTCGTCACCGCGGCGCTGCGGCGTCCGACCTGGAGCCTGCTGCCCGACGCGCTCAAGGGCAGCATCTTTCTGCTGTCGCTCGTGACCTGCGCCTCGCTCATGCCGGTGGAAAAGCTGCCGCTCGCCTCGTGGCACGTCGCCATGGGGCTGGGCTTCGTCTCTGCGGTATTCGACAACATTCCGCTCACCGCGCTTGCGCTCAAGCAGGGCGGCTACGACTGGGGCATGCTCGCCTACACGGTGGGTTTCGGCGGCTCGATGATCTGGTTCGGCTCGAGCGCGGGCGTGGCGCTGTCCAACATGTACCCCGAGGCGAAATCGGTGGGCCGCTGGCTGCGCGAGGGCTGGCACGTCACCGTTGCGTACGTCATCGGTTTCTTCGTGATGCTCGCGCTGGTCGGCTGGCACCCGCACCCGCCGCACAAGGCAAAGCCCGCGGCGGCGGCGACGACGGCGGCCAGATCGGCCTAGGCGCGGCCGATGCGGCGATGGCGCGAGTGGGGTGTGGCGCTCGTGTACATTGCGGGATACGTGCTGCTTGACCGCATCAGCTACGTTCACCCTCTCGCGCCGTACGGCATCACACCCTGGAATCCGCCTCCGGGCCTGAGTCTTGCGCTGCTGCTCGTCTCAGGCCTGCGCTTCGCGCCGGCACTGTTCGTTGCGGCCGTGCTGGCCGACGTGGTGGTGCGCGGCATGGCGGTGCATCCGCTCGCGGTGGCCTCGCTGGCGCTGACGCTCACCGCCGGCTATACGTTGATGGCCGCGCTCATGCTGCACGTGTTGCGCTTCGATCCGCGGCTCGCAACGCTGCGCGACCTCGCCATATTCTCGGGAACGGTGGCGGTCGCGACCTCGTTTATCGCGATCGGCTATGTGAGCGTGCTCGCCCTGCACGGCTTGCTTGCTCCGAAGGACTTCTACGACGCCGCGCTGCGCTTCTGGGTCGGGGACGTGATCGGAATCGTGGTCACCACGCCTTTCGTGCTGTCGTTCAGCGGGCGGTCGCGCGAGGCTTGGGACGTGCTGCGCGAGCCGACGCTGGCCGCGCGGCTGCAGGCTTTCGTGCTGCTCGCGCTGCTCGGCGTGCTGTTCACGTTGCCCGAGGCGCAGGCCGTGCGGTATTTCTACCTCCTCTTTTTGCCGCTCATCTGGATCGGCGCGACGGGCGGCTTTCGCGGAACGACGCTTGCCCTGCTCGCGATACAGGTCGGACTGATCATCGTTGGCCAGGCGCGGGGCTACGCGGCAGCGACGGTCGTGGAGCTGCAGCTGTTCATGCTGGTGCTCGCGTTCGGCGCCCTTTTTCTCGGCATGGCGATCTCGGAGCGCCGTGCTGCGCAGGATGCGCTCCTCGCCCGCGAGGCGGAGCTGCACGACAAGCAGCTCGAGCTCGAGCGCGCGCTGCGACATGCGGCTGCCGCCGAGATGGCCTCGGCGCTCGCGCATGAGCTGAACCAGCCGCTTTCGGCCGTGGTGAGCTATCTTCGCGCCTGCCAGATCATGCTGGCGGACCCCGTGGCGAATCGCGCGCGGCTCGAGGAGACGATGACCAGGGCGAACGACGAAGCGCGGCGCGCCGCCGAGGTGGTGCGCGGTCTGCGCGAATTCTTCCGTGGCGGCGCGGGCCAGCTTGCGTACGTCGAGCTGCCCGGTTTGCTCGCGCACGCGGTCGAGCCGCTCCGCGGGCGCTTCCAGCGACATGCGGTGCGCGTGCGCATCGACTGCGAGCCCGGGCTGCCGCAGGTGCACGTCGATAGGATGCAGATCGAGACGGTGGTCCAGAATCTCGTCGGCAATGCCGTGGACGCGATGGCATCCGCGAGCAGCGCGGCACGCGTAATCGACATTACCGCGCGGCGAGCCGATGCGGCGGCGCGCGTGTGCGTGGCCGACACCGGCCCGGGGCTCGACCCCGAGGTCGCGAAGCGTCTGTTCCTGCCTTTTCGTTCGACCAAGCCGCACGGCATGGGACTGGGCCTCGCCCTCAGCCGCACGATCGTCGAGAGCCACGGCGGCAAGCTGTGGTACGAGCCGGGCGCGAAGGGCAGCGTTTTCTGCTTCACCGTGCCCTTCGTGCGCGGCGCTCCGGAGAGCCAATGAGCGCGGAGCGGCCGACCGTATACATCGTCGACGACGACGCGGGAGTGCGCGACTCGCTCGCGCTGCTGCTCGAGCTGCATGGTTACCAGACGCGCGCGTTCGGGTCGGCCGAGGCGTTTCTGGAAGGATTCGATCCGGGCGCGAGCGGCTGCGCGATCGTCGATCTGCGCATGCCTGGAATGGACGGCGCCGCGCTGCAAAGAGACCTGCAGCGAAGGGGTGCCTCCCTGCCGGTGATCATCGTCACTGCGCATGGCGACGTCGCAGCCGCGCGCGGCACGCTGAGGGCGGGCGCGGTCGATTTCATCGAAAAGCCAATCGACGACGAGCAGCTGCTCGCTGCGATCCGCATCGCTCTCGGGCGCGACGCCGAGTACCGCAGTTCGCAGGCGCTGGCCGCTGAGATCGAGGCGCGCATTGATCGGCTTACGGCGCGCGAGAAGCAGGTCATGGAGCGGGTCGTGTCCGGCAGGCACAACCGGGAGATCGCGGCCGAATTGGGCATCAGCGCGCGCACGGTGGAGGTGTACAAGGCGCGGCTCATGGAGAAACTCGGCGCGCGGCGCATTCCGGACCTCGTGCGCCTGGTGGTCTCCGCTCGTCCCAAGAAGCCGCGCTAGCTTCTGCGGGGCGCTACGGGATGCCCTTACGGGCATCCGCGATTTCCAAGCCTTCATTGCGCTCCTAGGATGAGCACGCTATGAGCGCTCTAAATGATTGGTTGGCAGGCATCGATCCCGCCACCGCCTTCCTTTTCCTCCTGCCATTTGCGATTGCGCTGCTCGGACTGCTCGCCGACGCGATGCACTCGCGTCGGCCCTCCGCCGGAGCCGACCGGACGGACGCCGGTTTCTCGCGGCGCGACCGCCCGGCGCCGCGTCTCACGGCCCATCAGCGCTGAATGATGGAACGTCGGAAGTCCTGGAGGGCGGCACTCCTCGGCGGCGCATTGTGGCTCGCGGGAAGCGGCGTCGCCTACGCCTCGGCGGGTCACGAAGTGCCGGAGGGAATTCTCTGGCTCGGGGTCATTCTGCTCGCGGCGAAGGTCGGTACCCTGGTCGAGCGGTTGCACCTGCCCGCAGTGCTGGGGGAGATTCTCGTCGGGATCGGCCTCGGCAGCCTCGCATTCTTCGGCCTGCCGTCCATGCAGGGCTCGAGCGCCGCGGCGATCATCGAGTTCCTCGCGCAATTGGGCGCGGTGATCCTGCTCTTCCAGATCGGTCTCGAATCCAACATTCATTCCATGCGCCGTGTCGGCGCGCGGTCGTTGTGGGTGGCAACGGTCGGCGTCGTTGCGCCGTTCGTGCTCGGAACGGTGCTGGTCGGACCGCTCCTGTTGCCGGGTCTCTCGAGCGCCGCTTATCTTTTCATCGGGGCATCGCTCACCGCGACGTCCGTCGGAATCACCGGGCGCGTATTCCGCGACATGCGCTGTCTGTCGCGGCCCGAGGCGCAGATCGTGCTCGGAGCGGCGGTCATCGATGACGTGCTCGGCCTGATCATCCTTTCGGTCGTGTCCGCGATCGCGACGCGCGGCAGCATCGCGCTCGAGGAAATCGCGGCCGTCACCCTGCAAGCGCTCGGATTCCTGGCGGGCGCGCTCGTCATCGGCCAGATCGCGGCGCGCCAGTTCAGCCGGCTGTTCGCGATGATCAACACTGGTCCGGGCATGAAGGTGACGGTCGCCCTGGGCGTGTGCTTGCTGTTCGCGTTTCTGGCCGGCCAGATCGGCCTGGCGCCGATCGTCGGCGCGTTCGCCGCGGGGCTGATTCTGGAAGAGGTGCACTTCCGCCAGTTCGACCAGCCGAGCGTGAACCGGGAGCTGCGCGCCGCCGTTTCCGACGCCGATCCGAAACTGCGCGAAAGGGTCGACGCGGTCCTCGACAAGCATGCGCACCACCATCTCGAGCACCTGATGGAGCCGGTCGGCTATCTGCTGGTGCCGGTGTTCTTCGTCGTCGCAGGCATGCACGTGCGCCTCGAGCATCTGCTCGACGCGAAGCTCGTCGCCCTCGCTGGCGTCCTGACCGTGGTGGCCGTGTTCGGCAAGTTGGTGGCCGGGATCGTGGCCGGCAAGGTCGATCGCTGGCTCGTCGGCTGGGGGATGGTGCCGCGCGGCGAAGTCGGACTGATCTTCGCTTTCGTCGGAAAGTCGGTCGGAGTCGTCACCGACGAACTGTTCTCGGTGATCGTTCTCATGGTGATGTTTACCACCTTGATCACGCCACCGATGCTCGCAATGTTGCTGCGCCGCGAGCGGCGCGTCCACGCGAAGCTCGAATCGAGCGCATTGCGCTAATCGCACGCGGCAAAGTCGCCGCGCCATCGATACCGGCGGGATGTCAGCTTTGTAACAGGCTACTTGCATTCTACTTGCGCGAGGCTTGCGCTAACCTTGCTTCTTTTCGCGCGTGGGGCTTAGAATCCGCCCGCCCCGTGGCGCAATGGGCCTCTAGCCCTGCGTGCTTGGGAGGGGGCACGGGCGTGCTCCCGTCAAGGGCTCCGGCCCGCCATATCGAGCCACAGTGGAGGAGGATCCAGATGAACAATCAGCAGACAAAGCCTGCAGCGTCGCGCCGTAAATTCCTGGCTGGTGCCGGCGCGGCGGCCACGGGTGCGGCGGCGCTCGGCTTCCCGATGATCGCCAAGGCGCAATCGCCGATCGTGATCAAGATGCAGGGTGCGTGGAGCTCGACCGACATCTTCAACGAATTCGCGATGGAGTTCGTCCAGCGCGTCAACGATATGTCGGGCGGACGCCTGAAGGTGGACTACCTGGTCGGCGGCGCGGTGGTGAAACCCTTCGAGGTGACCGACGCGGTGAGCAAGGGGGTGCTCGACGCCGGCCACACCGTGCCGGTGTACTGGTACGGCAAGTCGAAGGTTGCCTCGCTGTTCGGCTCGGGTCCGATCAACGGCATGGACGCCTTCCAGACGCTGTCGTGGATCTATCGCGGCGGTGGCCTCGAGCTGTACAACGAGCTGCTGAAAAAGCTCGACCTCAACTACGTCGGCTTCTTCGCGATGCCGATGCCCACCCAGCCGCTCGGCTGGTTCAAGAAGCCGGTGACGGACGCCAAGCAGCTGAAGGGCCTCAAGTACCGCACGGTGGGTCTCGCGGCGGACCTGTTCCAGGAGATGGGCTCCAAGGTGACCCAGCTGCCCGGCGGCGAGATCATCCCGGCGCTGGAGCGCGGCGTGATCGACGCCTTCGAGTTCAACAATCCGACCTCGGACATGCGCTTCGGCGCGGCGGACGTGATCAAGAACTACGAGATGGGGTCGTTCCACCAGGCGATGGAGTTCTTCGAGATCGTCATCAACAAGAAGAAATGGGACTCGATGCCGAAGGACCTGCAGGCGATCTGGCGCCACGGGGTCGAGGCCGCGTCGCAGTCGAACTACTGGACCGCCATGGCGAACTACCCGAAGGACCTGCGCAAGTTGATCGACAAGGACAAGGTGAACGTCATCCGGACGCCGAAGTCGGTGTTCGTCGCGCAGCTCGAGGCCTGGGACGTGCTCACCAAGCGGCTCTCGGACGCCGACCCGTTCTTCAAGCGGGTGGTCGAATCGCAGCGCGCCTGGGCCAAGGACGTGGTTTACTACTGGTTCCTGAACGACGCGGAATTCAAGCTGGGCTACGAGCACGTGTTCAAGACCAAGCTCCCGTCCTGATCGACAGGGGGCACTGACAAACATCGACAACGGGTTGGGGCGGCGCTCAAGGTGCCGCCCCATTTTCTTGTGACGAGCCGGCGCACATGGTCAGCAAGCTGATTTACGGCATCGACCAGCTGAGCAGGATGGTCGGCCACGCCTTCGCGTGGTGCATCGTGATCCTCACGTTCGGGACGTCGTACGAAGTTTTCGTGCGCTACGTGCTCAACGACCCGACGAGCTGGGCGTTCGACATGAGCTACCTCATGTACGGCGGACTGTTCTTCATGGCCGGCGCCTATACCCTGTCGCGCAACGGCCACGTGCGCGGCGACTTCATCTACCGGATGTGGCGACCCCGGGTGCAGGGAATCATCGAACTAACCCTGTACGTGCTGTTTTTCTATCCGGGCGTGCTCGCGCTCATGTATGCGGGCTGGGGCTACGGCGCCGAAGCCCTCAAGATCCGCGAGGTGAGCGTCAACAGCCCGGTGGGAATTCCGGTGTGGCAGCTCAAGCTCCTGATCCCGGTCGGCGCCGCACTGCTGGCGCTGCAGGGGTTCGCCGAGGTCCTGCGCTGCATCATGTGCATCCGCGACAACCGCTGGCCGCCGCGGCTGCACGACGTCGAGGAGTTGGAAGACGTGCTGATCGCGCAGCACGCCGCGGAGAAAGGCAAGCAGGGGGGCGCCAAGTGAGCGATCCGGCCGTCGCCCTGATGATGCTGGGGCTGTTCATCTTCGTCATCCTGCTCGGATTCCCGATTGCCTTCACCCTGATGGGAATGGGCGTCGGCTTCGGCTACTACGCGTACTACCAGGCAGGCCAGGAGTTCTTCGACAACCGGATCTTCTACCTGTTGACGCAGAACACCTGGAGCATCATGAGCAACGACGTGCTCGTCGCGGTGCCGCTGTTCCTGTTCATGGGCTACGTGGTCGAGCGCTCCAACATCCTGGACCGCCTGTTCTACAGTCTGCAGGTCGCGCTGCGCCATGTTCCGGGCGCGATGGCGGTCGCGGCGCTGGTGACCTGCGCGCTGTTCGCGACCGCGACCGGGATCGTCGGCGCCGTTGTGACGCTGATGGGCCTGCTCGCGTTCCCGGCGATGCTCAAGGCGGGCTACGACCAGAGGCTCTCCGCGGGCGTGATCTGCGCCGGCGGCACGCTCGGGATCCTGATCCCGCCGTCGATCATGCTGATCGTCTACTCGGCGACCGCTTCGGTGTCGGTAGTGCGGCTCTACGCCGCAGCAATGCTGCCCGGATTTCTGCTCGCGGGCCTGTACGTCGTGTACGTGATCACGCGCGCCGTGCTCAATCCCAGCCTCGCACCGAAGCTGCCGAAGGAGGAAAGCAACGTTCCCTGGGGCAAGGCGTTCCTGCTGCTGGCGCAGGCGTTCCTGCCGCTGGCAGTGCTCATCCTTTCGGTGCTCGGCTCGATCCTGTTCGGCCTGGCGACGCCGACCGAGGCCGCTGCCGTCGGTGCGCTGGGCGCCATGTTGCTCGCGGCCGGGTACCGCGCGCTTACCTGGCAGCGCCTGCGTGAGGCGGTCTACCTCACGGCGCGCACGTCGGCCATGGTGTGTTTCCTGTTCGTCGGCTCGTGGACGTTCTCGTCGGTGTTCTCGTACCTGGGCGGCGAAGGCATCATCAAGGAGTTCGTGCTCGGGCTGAACCTCAATCCGATCCTGTTCCTGATCATCTCGCAATTCATCATCTTCCTTCTCGGCTGGCCGCTGGAGTGGAGCGAGATCATCATCATCTTCGTGCCGATCTTCCTGCCCCTGCTGCCCCACTTTCACGTCGACCCGATGGTGTTCGGCATCCTGGTGGCGCTGAACCTGCAGACCTCGTTCCTCACGCCGCCGATGGCGATGTCGGCGTACTACCTGAAAGGCATTGCGCCGCCGTACGTGCAGCTGTGGACCATCTTCAAGGGCTGCTTCCCGTTCCTCGGCATGGTATTCATCACCATGATTCTCGTGTACGTCTTCCCGCAGCTCATGTTCTGGCTGCCCAACCTCATGTACGGGCGCTGACCCCGCGTGGACGCCTCGCAACTCAACTGGCTCTCCGCCACCGACGCGGCGCGCGCCATCCGCGACGGCGCGATCAGCTCGGAGCAATTGACCGAGGCCTGTCTCGCGCGGGTGCGCGAGGTGGACGACCAGGTGCAGGCCTGGGCGCTTCTCGACCCGGAGCATGCGCTCAACCAGGCGCGGGCGCGCGACGAGGAGCGGCGCCAGGGGCGACCGACGGGGCCTCTGCACGGAGTGCCGGTCGCGATCAAGGACATCATCGACACGGGCGACATGCCGACCGAAGACGGCAGCGTGCTGCATGCCGGGCGCACGCCCGCCGACGATGCCACGGTGGTGTGGATGCTGCGCGCGGCCGGAGCCGTCGTCTTCGGCAAGACGGTGACCACCGAGCTCGCGACCTATGCACCCGGCAAGACCCGCAATCCGCACAACCCGGAGCACACCCCCGGCGGGTCCTCGAGTGGCTCCGCCGCCGCTGTCGCGGCGGGCATGGTGCCGATCGCACTCGGCAGCCAGACCAACGGCTCCGTGATCCGACCGGCGTCGTTCTGCGGCGTCTACGGCTTCAAGCCCACGCACGGGTTGATTCCGCGCGGCGGCGTGCTGAAGCTGTCGCGCACGCTGGACCAAATCGGCGTGTTCGCGAGAAGCATCGAAGACGTCGCGCTGGTCGGCGAGCAGCTCATCGGCTACGAAGCGCGCGACCCCGATACGCGGCCACGGGCGCGCATCCCCCTGGTCGCAACCGCCTCGGAGGAGCCCCCGTTGCCGCCGCTCCTCGCCTACATGAATGGCCCGGTCTGGGATCGCGCGAGTGACGAAACCAAAGAAGCGCTTGCCGAGCTGGTTGCCGCGCTCGGCGATCGCGTCGTCGAGGTCGAGTTGCCCGGCTCTGCGCAGCAGGCGCTCGAATGGCATCGGACCATCATGGAAGCCGAAATGGCGGCCAACCTCGACCTCGAATGGGAAAAGGGGCGCGATCGGATCTCTGCGTCGCTGCGTGCGCAGCTCGAGCGCGGCCGCGAAATTAGGGCGTTGGATTACCAGCGTGCGCTGGCGCGCATCCCGCTGCTCAACGCAGGGTTCGACGACATCTTCGAGCGCTGCGACGCGATCCTCACCGCGGCGGCGGCGGGAACCGCGCCGCGCGGGCTCGAGTCGACCGGTGATCCTGCCTTTTGCACGCTGTGGACGCTGTGCGGCATGCCGGCGCTGAATCTACCCCTGATGCGAGGCGAGAACGGGTTGCCGATCGGCGTGCAGCTGGTCGGACCGCGTGGCGGCGATGCGCGGCTACTGCGCACGGCGCGCTGGCTGGTGGCCCGGGTCGCGGCAGCCTGAGCGGAAACGGAGACCTGCGACATGCTATTCAAGATCCTCGGCGGCATCCTGGCGGCGGGCCTGCTCATCATATTTATCGGCCCGGTCGTGCTCAAGCTTAAGGACGTCACACTCGGCATCGTAGTGCTGATCGGGCTCGGGATGATGCTCGTCGATCTCTGGCAATCGCTGAGATCGAGGGAAGACTAGCTGCACTCAGGCCGCGGCGGCGTGGCTGGTTTTGAGTGCTGCAATCTCTTCGCGCAGCATCTCGAGCTCGGAACGGTCGACGAACGCAAGCACCCAATGCGTCAGCTGGCCATCGGCGCCGCGAATGCCGCCGACTGCGGCCTCGACATGCAGAGGAGAGCCGTCCTTGCGCCAGGCGCGCAGGCGCCTGCGTGCGACGCGCTCGCCGAACAAATGCTCAGCTACTTGCTCATCGCCGCGGAACAGCAAGTCGATCACACCGCGCCCGCGCGCGTCGGCTTCGCAAAAGCCGAAAAATCCCTCGAACGCGGAATTGACGTAAGTAATCGGGCGTCCGGGAGCGCTGGCGTCCAGTAGTGCGACCGGCAAGCCGCAGGCCGAGAGCGCCGCTCGCGCGAGCGCGCTGTCCGAGAGCAGGCGAAACAAGGCGGGTGCCGACTCGACCCTCGATTTCGCGGCGGTCGCCCCGGCCGGATTGCGCGGCCGGGGTGGCATCCTGAGCCGCCCGCTCGTGTCAGCAAGAGTCATGGCTTGTTTTTGCCACGATCATGCGGTCCAGGCAAGCGACCAGAGAGGCAATAACCCGAGATTTTTCAATGAAATGTGACTTAGACCACACTCATTGAGGCGGACGGCGGAGGTCTTACGCGGCAGCTTCGCCGCGGGCACCCAAGGCGACGAGCGCCATGGCCTGATAGAGGTCCACGCTGAAGCCCGCGCCGTACAGGCAGGCGGCGAGCAGTCTGGACATCGGTGAAGGTATCGGCGCCTTTCCGGTCAGCACATCGTGAATCCGGCGCGCCGCGCTTTTCGCATCGGATTGGGCCTCGCCCGGCGGTGCGCCGTGCGGCGCCTCCGCGTCGAACAGGAGCGATGGCTCTCCCGAACGGAAGTGAACGATCGCCGGACGCTGGAGCGGATTCACATAGGCCTCGCCCTCCGTGCCGAGGAACAGCAGAGCGTGCTCGTGGTGCATGCCGAGCACGGCGGCCAGGGCTACCTTCTCGTCTTCGTCGTCCGCAGGCACGAGCATCAGTGCCTCACCGTCGAACGGATCCGCGAGCCGTGCGATCTGGCGCGCGCAGCCCGCAGTGCCAAGCCGCGCGCGCAGCGCGAGCAGCTGTGCGAGTGCGGGTGAGAGCAGGCCGGTGGGGACGAAAGCGAGCCGCGTTGCGTGCAGCGCGCTTTGCGCCTCCCCGAGCGACTTGCACGGAAGAACTCCGAGCTCGCGCAGCACCGCGGCGCTCGCTACACGGCCCTGCGCTTCGAGTGCACCGTGGACCAGGACCGGGACACTGAAGCGCGCCAGCAGCATGGCGAGCAGCGGCATCAGGTTCGCATGTTCGCGCGCACCGCCGTAGCTCGGGATGACAACGGGCCGCACCCGCTCGATCGCGTCGAGTCGGTTCAGGCGTCGCTGCAGCGCGCGGCGGAAGCCGGCAATCTCGCCTGACACCAGCCGCTTCATCCCCAGGGCGGCGAGCGCGGCGCCCAGCTCGAGCTCGGGAACCCCGCCGTCGAGCACGGCGGAGAACAGGTCGAAGGCGTCCTGCTCCGGGAGGTCGCGCGCCTTATCGTCCCCGCGGACAAGGACCTGCAAAGCGCGTGCAACGATCATCCGATCCTCTCGCGATTCGGGCGAGTGAGCCCTCCTCCTCGAGGATTGCAATCGGCATGCCAGTGCGCGATGCGCACGTGCGGGCCGTGTCAGGCTGGATTCAAGTCGATCTAGGGTGCACGCCGGATGGCGCGTGCATCGATTTGGTGCGGGCGCTCAGACAGGCGCGCGGCGCGCTCGCGTCGAAAGCGAGTAGCAGAAGCGCCGCAAGCGGCCCAGGTCGGCCGTCTCAATGGCCTCGTGCAGGAAGTTCATGTTGCGGTCGATCTCGGCCTGATACAGGTTCGGGCCGTCGAAATGCGCGCCGGCGAATCGCTCCACGCCGCCAAGCTTGTTGCCCAGCCGGTCGCGCGCCACGAACTCGTAGAAGCCGGGCGTCTTGTACATCAGGTCGTCGCGCGAGCTGTAGCGCACGATTTCGCGTCCGTCCGGGGTGCGGTCGCGCGCGATGTTGCCCCACACGAATTCCTCGTACAGGAACTCCCGGCACTTTTCGAGGTACATGCGGTCGGACATCTGGCCGATGAGGTCGGCGGTGCCCACCATGTGACCAAGGAGACGGTCCACTGGATCGTCGATCTTGATGTCCTCGAGGTCCTTCTCGTAGCCCGTGAAATGCACCAGCTGCGCCGCGAGCGGCGCCTCGGCGCTGAATCCGAGCTGCGGCAGGTAGCCCTGCAGGAACTCCGCGCTGCGGGTGACGTGGATCTTGGTGAACACGGCACCGTTCTCGATATGCGCCTCGGATGCGCGGCGGACGTAGCCGGAGTCATGCAGCAGGGAAATGATCACGCCGAGCACCGCGCGGCGCGGCCCTAGCTGGTCCGATTGCGCTTGCACGCGGTCGTGGCCATCGATCAGCCGCGCCGTGGCGAGCGAAATATCGAGCGTGTGGCGCAGGTCGTGATACAGCGTGTCGCAGCCCAGGTATCCCGGAAAGGTCCCTTCGAACAGGGACTTGACGTCCTCGAAGGCGCGCGTGAGCGGCTGCAAGTCGGCGCCTGGATAGCGCGCCGCGAACATCGAGTGCACGAAGTCGCGCACCCGGTTGGCGTCTTCGACGTCGACCCGGTTCGCTACGTCGTACTGGTTCAGGCGATCCCGCATGCGAAGTCCCCCCCACGGAGCTTCGTGTCACTGGTCGATTATTACCCGAGGCCGTCGGCAGCGGCAAGAAGGCTTATCCTCCTGTCTCGCTGCAGTGCGCAAAAAAGGGAGACGGCCGATAAGCCGGGTTCTGTTGGCGCGGTCCCGAATCCGGGTCACGCCATGGCAGCCATTCCTCTGGGCCGCAAGTTACCTTGCGGCTCAAGCCACCTACCCGCAAGCTCGGCCGAGCCGACCTCGAACGCTTGCCTATTTGGTGTTGCTCCGGATGGAGGTCGCCGCGTTTCACCCCCCGGTTTGACCCGGGGACTCGTCTCTGTGGCCCTGTTCGTCGCCTTGGCACCGCTCGCGCGGCGCTTATACGCGCCGGGGTGTTACCCCGCATCCCGCTCTGTGGAGCCCGGACTTTCCTCTGCGCTTGCGCGCAGCGGCTGCCTGGCCGACTCCCGCGCGTATTCTACCGTGGCGCGCCTGAGCGGGCGGAAATAGCGAGTGTCGGCGTAGAACGCCTCGCAGTCATTGCCGGGAAACCAGCCCGGATAGCCGAATACGGGCAAGGGCGCGAGCGCTCGGGGGGTGAGATCGTCCCGGGCGGCGACGAACCAGCGCGCGGCCTGCTCATCCAGGTGAGCACGCAGCGGCTCGGCGGGGGCGTCGAGCAGCGCGGCAGCCACCGGCACGAAGAGCGCCTTGCAGGTGATGCCGGGCCACGGGCGGCGCGCCTGCTCGAGCACCGCATGGCCGACGACGACGAAGCGCAAGCTGTGCAGGACTTGTTCGCGCCGCGTCCAGAACAGCTCACGCCAGCGGAAGCTGCGGATCAGCTCGACCAGGGACGGCTCGCTGAACGCCACGATGACACCGCCCTCGTCGAAGATCGTCAGCAGGTCGCGCAACGGGCCGCGTTGGCCGCTCTCGTGCGGGATCTGGGCGGCGTGCTGGGCGTTCAGCGCCGACTTGACGCGCGGAAACGCTAGCCAGGCGAGCGCGTTGAACAGGTCGTGCCAGTTGTGCGCGCGCGTCGCGACCGCGCCGCTCGCATGCACGCGCATCTCGTAATTCGCGTCATCTCCCGGCGGCGACGCGAACCTGATCGGCTTGCCGCTCGCGGTGCGCGGCGCCGCGCCGAGCTCCCGCGCGAGCGCGTTCAGCCGCGTGCAATCGGGCCATTCCGACTCCCCCGAAAGGCGCGCTAGCGCCTGCCGGACCGGGTCGTAGATGGGGTGACTCAGGCAAGCTTCCACGTCACGGTCTCGCCGGCGCGCAGCGGCACCAGCTCGTCGTCGCCGAATGGCAGCGTAGGCGGCACCGTCCATGGCTCGCGCACGAGCGTGATCGTGTCGTGATTCGGCGGCAAGCCGTAGAACTGCGCGCCGAACAGGCTGGCGAAGCCTTCCAGCCGTTCGAGCGCGCCCGCTTCCTCGAACGCCGCCGCGTACAGCTCGATGCCGGCATGAGCGGTGTAGATCCCGGCGCAGCCGCATGCCGCTTCCTTTCCACGGCGCCCGTGCGGCGCACTGTCGGTGCCGAGAAAGAACTTGGGATTGCCCGATATCGCAGCTTCGACGAGCGCCTCGCGGTGCTCCTCGCGCTTTAGCACCGGCAGGCAGTAGTGGTGCGGCCGGATGCCGCCCAGAAACAGCGCATTACGGTTCATCAGCAGGTGATGCGCGGTTATCGTGGCGGCGATATTCGGCCCGGTGACCTCGACGTATTGCACGGCATCGCGCGTGGTGATGTGCTCCAGCACGACGCGCAGGTCCGGGAAACGCGCGACGAGCGGACCGAGCACGTCCTCGATGAACGCTTTCTCCCGATCGAAGACGTCGACGGCCGGATCGGTCGTCTCGCCGTGTACCAGCAGCGGCATGCCGAGCTCCTGCATCTTCTCCAGGGTGTGGAAGCAGCGCGACAGCCGAGTGACGCCCTCGTCCGAGTGCGTCGTCGCGCCCGCGGGATAGAGCTTGACGCCGTGCACCTGGCCGGACGCTCTAGCGCGCACGATCTCCTCGGGAGGCGTGTCGTCGGTCAGATACAGGGTCATGAGCGGTTCGAAGCGCGCGCCGTCGGGAAGCGCCGCGAGGATGCGCTCGCGGTAGCCGAGCGCCTGCTGCGTGCTGCGCACCGCGGGCTTCAGGTTTGGCATGACGATCGCGCGCCCGAAGCGGCGCGCGCTGTCGGCGAGCACTGCCGCGAGCGACGCGCCGTCGCGCAGGTGAAGATGCCAGTCGTCCGGACGGACGAACGTGATGTGGTCCATGCGGGAATTCTAGCCCGGGCGCGCGCGCTGCCTGCCGGCCAGGCGCAGCGCGTGCTCGTAGAGCGCCTTGCGCGGCGTGCCGGTAATGCGTGCGGCGAGCTTCGCCGCCTCGCTCGCCGGCAGCGTCTCGAGCAGGATGCCGAGCACGCGCCCGGCTTCGGTCTCGTCGGCGCCAATCCGCGCCGTCGCGGGGCCCAGCACCAGCACGAACTCGCCCTGCTGGCGGTGCGGGGCCGCGGCCAGCCAGTCGGCCGCCGCAGCGAGCGGAAGGCGCACGATCTCCTCGAATTTCTTGGTGAGCTCGCGCGCGATGACGATCTCGCGCGCGCCGCCGTAGCGCTCGGCGAGGTCCTGCACGGTTTCCGCGACGCGGTGCGGCGCCTCGTACAGGATGACGGGGCAGGCGATGTCGAGGGCCTCGAGCGCCTTGCGCCGCGCCGGGCGCGCCGAGGGCAGGAAACCGACGAACAGGAAACGGTCGGCCGGGAAGCCCGCCGCGCTGTAGGCCGTGATCGCGGCGCTCGGTCCGGGCAGCGGCACCACGCGCACGCCGGCCGCGTGCGCGGCTGCCACCAGCACCGCGCCTGGGTCGGACACCGCGGGCGTGCCGGCGTCACTCACGAGGGCGACGTTCTTGCCCTGTTGCAGCGCGTCGAGCAGCCGTGCCGTCGCGGCGCGCTCGTTGTGCGCATGCAGTGCAACGGTGCGCGCCGCGATGCCGTGGCGCGCCAGCAGCGTGCGCGAAGTGCGCGTGTCTTCGCAGGCGACCAGGTCTGCGTTGGCGAGCGCCTCGAGCGCGCGCGGGCTGGCATCGGCAAGATTGCCGATCGGGGTGGCGACGACGTAAAGGGTACCTGGGTTCACGGTAGGTCAACGCGGTCTGTCGCCGCACGTTAAGCCTGCCATGAACCGGGCCGGCGCGCGAGCCGAGGACCTGTGCGCGCAGTTTCTGCGCAGAGCCGGCCTGTGCATCTTGGCGCGCAACTGGCGCTGCCGGCACGGCGAGATCGACCTGATCGCGGAGGACTGCGGCACGCTGGTATTCGTCGAGGTTCGGCTGCGCCGTAGCGCCTCTTTCGGCGGTGCGGCCGAGAGTGTCACCGCCGCCAAGCGCAGTCGGCTGGTGGCCGCGGCGCGGCTCTACCTGGCCGGACGTCGCGAGGTGGCTTGCAGATTCGACGTGCTGCTGCTCGACCGCGCCGACGCGGCGCGCATCGAGTGGCTACGGGACGCATTCGAAGCTTAGGGCGGGTTGTCGCGTCGCCCCGACGGCGATCGTGCACGTGCGGCCGGTGTAAGATGCGCCATGGGTCACGCTGAACAGACCGCTGGACTCGCGGCGCGCGTCGCGGCGCATTTCGCCGAGAGCGCGCGACTCAAGGCGGCTTGCGCGGATTCCCTCTGCGTGCCGATCGCGCACGCCGTTGCGCTCATGGTGCGGACGCTGCGCGACGGCGGCAAAGTGCTCGCCTGCGGCAACGGCGGCTCGGCGGCCGACGCCCAGCACTTCGCGGCGGAGCTGGTGAACCGCTTCGAGATCGAGCGCCCGCCGCTTGCTGCGCTCGCGCTGACCACCGACTCCTCCACCCTCACCTCGATCGCCAACGACTACAGCTACGATCAGGTGTTCGCCAAGCAGGTGCGCGCGCTGGGACGCCGGGGCGACATCCTGCTCGCGATCTCGACGAGCGGCAATTCGGCGAACGTGATCGAGGCGATGGTCGCGGCACGCGAGACGGGCATGCGGGTCGTCGCGCTTACCGGCAGGCGCGGCGGCAAGATGGCCGCTCATCTCGGGCCCGAAGACGTGCACGTGTGCGTGCCGCACGACAGGACGGTGCGCATCCAGGAAGTCCATCTGCTGGCGCTGCATTGCCTGTGCGATGGCATCGACGAACTGCTTTTTGGAGCGAAGCGATGAACAGAAACGAGCTGCTGCTGGCGATCCTGATTCCCGTGGCGGCGGTGTCGCTGCAGGGCTGCCTGGGTGCAGTCGCGGTGGGAGCGGGCGCAGCGGCGGTCTCGGCGAACGACCGGCGCAGCACGGGCGCCCAGGTGGACGACGAGAGCATCGAGCTGCGCGCCGGCCGGCGCATCGGCGACGCCTACGGCGAGAGGGTGCACGTCAATATCACGTCGTATGACGGCACGGCCTTGCTGACCGGCGAAGTGCCCGATCAGGCTACGAAGGAGGACTGCGAGAAGTTGACGCTCGGCGTGCCGAAGGTACGCTCCGTGGTGAACGAGCTGCAGATCGCGGGTCTTTCGTCGCTGCCGGCGCGCAGCAACGACGCGTACATTACCAGCAAGGTGAAGACGCGCTTCTTCGACGCGGCGCTGTTCGACCCCCTGCACGTCAAGGTCGTCACCGAAGCGGGGACGGTTTACCTGATGGGTATCGTGACCGAGAAAGAGGCGGCCGACGCGGTCGAAATTGCGCGCACGACGGGCGGCGTTCTCAAGGTGGTCAAAGTCTTCGAATACTGCAAGCCGACCGACGAAATCTGCCACCCGCGCGAGGAACCCAAGGCGAAGTCGTAGAAGAGCTGACGCTGCGCGGCGCGAATTCGCATGGCAACCGTGCCGCCGGCTTTCGAACGCAAAGCTCTGCGCGCCGGACCAGCTCGCGGTCCGGCTCGGCGCATTGGTGCGGCCGCTGGTATTCACCAACGGAGTGTTCGACCTGTTGCACCGCGGCCACGTCACCTATCTGGCGCGCGCCAGGGCGCTCGGCGCCGCCCTGCTCGTGGCCCTGAACGGCGACGCCTCGGCGCGGCGCCTCGGCAAAGGCGCCGATCGCCCGGTCAATTCGCTGGAGGATCGCATGGCGGTGGTTGCGGCGCTCGAGTCCGTCGATGCGGTCACTTGGTTCGACGACGACACGCCCGCGCGCTTGGTCGAGGTCTGCCGCCCCGAGGTGCTCGTCAAGGGCGGAGACTGGCCGATCGAACGCATCGTCGGCGCGCGAGAGGTATTGGCGCGCGGCGGCAAGGTGTACTCCATCCCTTTCGAGCATCAGCGTTCGACCACGCGCTTGCTGGAGCGCATCCGCGGCGCTTGATCGACCGGCGTGCGTAACAGTGCGCAACCGCCGTTGCGCCGTCGGGCTGCAGTAGGGATACTATTTACATGCGCCTGCACCAGATCAAGATCGATTACCAGGCGGAAGAGGACCGGCTTCTCATGCTGGTCTCGACCAGCGAAGGTGTCGAAGTACGGCTATGGCTGACACGCCGCTTCGTGAAGCTGCTGTGGCCGCTGCTGGTGAAGCTGGCGGAAGATGCGAGCCCGCGCATCCGCACGCAGGCCAACCCCGAGGCACGCAAGGCGCTGCTCGGGCTGGAGCACGAGCAGGCGGTGTCGCGCGCGAACTTCGCCAAGCCGTACGAAGCGCAGGCGCACGCCACGCCGCTCGGAGAATCGCCGCTGCTGCTCGCGCGCATTCAGACCGGCCACGACCGCAAAGGGCAGCCGGTGGTCGCGCTGCACCCCGCCGAGGGGCAGGGCGTCACGCTCACCTTCGACTCGGTGCTGCTGCACTCGGTATGCCGGCTGCTGCAGGCCGCGGTGAAGAAGAGCGACTGGGACGTGGAGCTCAAGCTGCCGGGCGGCGAGCCGCGCGAGTCCCCCGAGCGCGCGCCGCGGACCATCAACTAGTCTAGGCTTCTTCCTCGCGCAAGGCGTCGAGGCGGGCGGCGGTGTGCAACCACGCTTCCTCGGCCTCGGCCAGCCCGGCGCTCAGGCGCGCCTCGCTCTGCATCAGCTCGCGCAGCCGGTCGCGCGCACCCTCGGCATAGGCCGCCGGCTCGGCCAGCGCGGCGCGCACGGTCTCCGCCTCGCGCGTCAGTGCGGCAATGCGCGCCTCGAGATCGGCGAGCTGCTTTTCCAGGGGTCGCGTGCGCACCCGCTTGCGCGCGCGCGCTTCGGCTTCGGCACGGCGCAGGTCGCGGCGGTTCGGTCCCGCGGCCTCCTTGCGGGCACCGCGCTCCTCCTTGAGCCGCAGCTGGCGGTAGTCGTCAAGGTCTCCATCGAATTCCGACACCCTGCCGTCGGCGACGAGCAGGATGCGATCGGCGCAGGTCGCGATCAGATGGCGGTCGTGCGACACGACGACCAGCGCGCCGGCATAGCTTTGCAGCGCGAGGGCGAGCGAGCGGCGCATATCGAGGTCGAGGTGGTTCGTCGGTTCGTCCAGCAGCAACAGGTTTGGACGCTGCTTGACGAGCGCAGCGAGCGCGAGGCGCGACTTTTCGCCGCCCGAAAGGGGTCCTATGGGGCGCTGCGCGCGCTCTCCGGCAAGGCCGAAGCCTCCGAGAAAGTCGCGTAACTGCTGCTCCCGGTCGCGCGGAAACAGGCGCAGCATCATGGCAAGCGGAGTTTCATCGGGCCGCAGCGATTCGATCTGGTGCTGCGCGAAGTAGCCGATCACGACGCCGCGGGCTTCGCTGCGCCGGCCTTCGAGCGGGGCGAGCTCGCCCGCCAGCAGGCGCACCAGCGTGGTCTTGCCGGCGCCGTTGGCGCCGATCACCGCGAGGCGGTCGCCGTTCGCGATCGCAAGCGACACCTGCGCCAGCACCGGGCGCTCCCCGTAGCCGGCGCGAACGTCCTCCAGGCTCACGATGCGCTCCGGCCGGCGCTCGGGCTCCTCGAAGGCGAAGCGGAACGTCTCGTTGGCGTATACGGGCGCAACCCGGACCATGCGCTCGAGCTGCTTGAGCCGGCTTTGCGCCTGGCGCGCCTTGGTCGCCTTGGCGCGGAAGCGCTCGACGAACGACGTGATGCGCCGCACTTCGCGCTCCTGCCGCGCCGCGAGCGCAGCCTGCTGCTCGAGTTCCGCGACGTGCAGGCGCTCGTAGAGCGAGTAGTTGCCGGCGTACAGCCGCAGCGAGTCGCCGGCGATCGCCAGCGTGTGGTCGGTGACGCGGTCGAGGAAGTCGCGGTCGTGCGACACGACGAGCAGCGTGCCGGGATAGCCGCGCAGCCAGGTCTCGAGCCACAGAATCGTGTCGAGGTCGAGGTGGTTCGTCGGTTCGTCGAGCAGCAGCAGGTCCGAGGGGCGCATCAGCGCGCGGGCGAGATTCAGGCGCATGCGGTAGCCGCCCGAGAACTCGCGCACCTGGCGCGCGCCGTCCTCCTGGGCAAAGCCCAGGCCGGCGAGCAGCCCGTACGCGCGCGCCTGGGCGGTATAGCCGCCGGCCTGCGCGTAGTGCTCGTGGGCAAGCGCGAGGCGCGCCCCGTCGCCGGAGGCCTCCGCCGCGAGGATCTCTCCCTGCGCTGCGCGCAGCGCGGCATCGGAGTCGAGCAGGTAATCCAGGATGCTCTGCGTCAGCGCGGGGGCTTCCTGCTCGATGCGCGCGAGGCGCGTGCCAGGCCGCAGCTCACAGTCTCCCGAATCGGGCGCGAGCTCGCCGGCGATCAGGGCGAGCAGGCTGGATTTGCCGCTGCCGTTGGCGCCGACCAGGCCGACCTTCCATCCGCGCTCGAGCGTGAGCGAGGCGCCAGCGAACAGGCGCTGCGAGCCACGCGCGAGGGTCAGATTGCGGAGCAGAATCATTCGGCGAACCCGTGAGGGATCGGAGTATAATTCGCCCTTTTGCGACGCCCTGCTCCGCAAGGCGATTCGTTATCAGCTCGGACTTCGAACAACTCGGCCTCATCGCGCCGCTGGTCGCAGCGGTAGCCGACCTCGGCTACACAAAGCCCACGCCGGTGCAGGAACAGGCGATTCCCCTGGTGCTCCAGGGACGCGATCTCATGGCGGGCGCGCAGACCGGCACCGGAAAGACGGCGGCCTTCGCCCTGCCGATCCTGCAGCGGCTGGCGCCGCTTGCGAGCGCCAGCGCGTCGCCGGCGCGCCACCCCGTGCGGGCCTTGGTCCTCACGCCGACGCGCGAGCTGGCGATCCAGGTCGAGGAGAGCTTTCGCGAGTACGCCAGGCACCTGCCGCTGCGCAGCGCTGTCGTCTACGGCGGCGTCGACATGAACGCGCAGATCGCGCAGCTACGCCAGGGCGTCGAGATCCTCGTGGCGACGCCCGGCAGGTTGCTCGATCACGTGCAGAACAAGACGGTCATGTTCGGCCAGGTGTCCGTGCTGACGCTGGACGAGGCCGATCGCATGCTCGACATGGGGTTCATGCCGGACATCCGTCGCATCATCGCGCTTCTGCCCGCGGCGCGGCAGAACCTGATGTTCTCGGCGACGTTCCCGGAAGAGATCCGCAAGCTCGCAGCCACCATCCTGAAGAACCCGGCCGAAGTGCAGGTCGCGGCGCGCAACGCGGTCGCCGACCTCGTGACGCACGTCGTGCACCCCGTGGCGCGCGAGAAGAAGCGCGAGCTGCTCTGTCACCTGATCCGCTCGCGCAACCTGGCGCAGGTGCTGGTGTTCACCGGAACGCGGATCGGCGCCAACCGCCTCGCGCACCAGCTGCGCCGCGAGCACATCCATGCGGATGCGATCCACGGCGACAAGTCGCAGGCCGAGCGTCTGGTTGCGCTCGAGGATTTCAAGGCGGGCAAGGTGGCGGTGCTGGTAGCGACCGATGTCGCGTCGCGCGGGCTGGACATCGAGGGCCTGCCCCAGGTCATCAATTTCGACGTGCCGCACTCGCCCGAGGACTACGTCCACCGCATAGGCAGGACCGGGCGCGCCGGGATGACGGGCGAGGCGATCTCGCTCGTCGCACCGGAGGACCAAGAAAAGCTCGCCGCCATCGAAAAGCTCATCAAGCGCAAGCTCGAGCGCGTCCTGGTGCCGGGCTTCGCGACGGACGGCGGCACCGTGGCGGCGCTCATCGGTCGCGAGGGAGGCCGCGGCGGGCGCAAGGAGACGAGGGAGCCGCGCGAGCGCCACGCGCCGCGCCGCGAGGCAGCGCCGGCGCGCGCCCGGTTGCCGACCGATCCGATCTTCTCCAAGCCGTACGAGGCCGCGCAGCCGCCGCAAGCCGCGCCGCAGGAGCGGCCCGCCGCCGCCCCGCGCGGCAAGCAACGCCAGGTTGCCGCGCTGCTCGGCGGCCAGAAGCGCGCGCGCGGCTAGACGCAGCGCGCGCCGTCCACCTCGATGCATGTCCCGCTGACCATCGCGGCCTCGTCCGACGCGAGATAAAGGCAGGCGTTCCCCACGTCGAGCGGCGTGGAGAATCTGCCCAGCGGAATGGTGGCGAGGAACGCGGCCTTGGCCTCCGCGGTCAGCGCACCGCCGGCGAAATCCGCCGACAGGGCGGTGTCCGGGCTGAACACCGGATTGACACAGTTCACCCTCACCTTGTCCGGGCCGAACTCGGCGGCCATCGACTTGCTCATCAGGATCACGGCGCCTTTCGAGCTGTTGTAGACGGTCAGTCCGGGACGCGGCCGCAGCCCGGCCGTCGAGGCGACGTTCACGAAGCAGCCGCCGCCGCGCTTGCGAAATGCCGGCAAGGCATGGCGAGCGGACAGATAGACGCTTTTCACGTTCACCGCGTAGACACGGTCGAATTCCTCCTCGGTCACGTCGAGGTAGGGCTTGCGGCGATGCGTCCAGCCCGCGTTGTTGACCACCACGTCCAGCCCTCCATACGCCGAGGCGGCTGCTTGCACCAGCCGCGACCAGTCCGCATCGCGCGTGACGTCCGCCAGAACGAACTCCGCGGAGCCGCCCGCCGCGCGGACCTCCCGCGTGACGCGCTCGCCGCCGTCCCGGTTGATGTCGTTTACGACGACCTTGGCGCCTTCCTCGGCGAAACGCTTCGCGATGCCCTCGCCGAAGCCGCTGCCCGCGCCGGTCACGATGGCCACCTTGCCGTTCAATCGCATGGACCTGTCCTCCTTCAAGGCAAATTATCGCCTAGTCGTCGCGGAACGGAGAGTGCTCGGCGAGCTCGTTCACGTAACGCGAAATACCGCGCGTCTCGCGCGCCAGATAGTCCTCGATCGCGCGCGCGAACCCGGCGTGCGCGAGCCAGTGCGCCGAGACGGTCTCGACCGGCATGAGGCCGCGAAACAATTTGTGCTCGCCCTGCGCGCCGCCCTCGAACGTACCCAGGCGGTGGGTGATGGCGTACTCGATCGCCTGGTAGTAGCAGCATTCGAAGTGCAACAGCGGCACGTGCTCGACCGCGCCCCAGTAGCGTCCGTAGACGGTGCTCTCGTCGACCAAGAACAGCGAAGCCGCGATCGGCGCACCGCCGCGCTCGGCGAGGACCATGAGCGTGTGCTGCGGAAGGCTCGCGCCCAGGCGCAGGAAGAACTGCAGGTTCAGATAGGGGCTGGAGCCGTGAGCCGCGTAGGTCGCCCGGTAGCAGCGGTGGAAGAACTCCCAATACCGTCGATCGATCTGCGCGCCGCGCAGCCAGCGGAAGCCTACGCCCGCTTCGCGCACGCGGCGGCGCTCCTGCTTGATGTTCTTGCGCCTGGCGTGCGACATGCGCGCGAGAAACGCGTCGAAGTCGGCGTAGTCGGCGTTGCGCCAGTGAAACTGGACCGTGCGTCGCAGCATCATTCCCTGGCGCGCCATGAGCTGCGCCTCGCCCTCCGTCGGAAAGAGCACGTGCAGCGAGGACGCGTGCCTCGCCAGCTCGAGCGCCGCGGCGAGCAGCGCCTCGCGCACGTCGTCCGAAGCGGCCAGCAGGCGCGGGCCGGCGACGGGAGTGAAGGGCACGGCGCTGAGCAGCTTCGGGTAGTAATCCAGCCCGTGCCGCGCGTAGGCGTCGGCCCAGGCCCAGTCGAAGACGTACTCGCCGTACGAGTGCGCCTTCGCGAACAGCGGCATGGCTCCCGCCAGCGCGCCATGGCGCCGCAGCAGCAGGAACTGCGGCTGCCAGCCGGTGCGCGCGCTCGCACAGCCGGTGTCGAGCAGCGCGCTCAGGAACTCGTGCGTGACGAAGGGATTCGTGCCGCACAGGGCGTTCCATTCGCCCGCATCGACGCCCGCCAGCGAGTCAACGATGCTCAGTCGGTTCAATGCCGCGCCGCCCTGACGGCCATGGCTCGATTATAATCGGCACGGTCGGCAGACAGGCCGCGGGGAGAAGCAGATGAAGAAGATCGAAGCCATCGTCAAACCGTTCAAGCTCGACGAAGTGCGCGAGGCGCTCTCGGAAGTTGGGGTCACCGGTTTGACCGTCACCGAGGTGAAGGGTTTCGGGAGGCAGAAGGGCCATACCGAGCTCTACCGCGGTGCCGAATACGTGGTCGACTTCCTGCCCAAGGTCAAGATCGAGGTCGTCGTCGCCGACGATCGCGTAGACAGCGCGATCGACGCCATCGTGCGCGCCGCGCGCACGGGCAAGATCGGCGACGGGAAGATCTTCGTGACCGGCGTCGAGCACGTCGTACGCATACGCACGGGCGAAACGAACGAGGCCGCGGTCTAGGCGCGCGCTAGCGCCGCGCCTTAAGCAACACGAGCACGGCGCCGCTTCCGCCGTGCGCCGGCGGCGCCTGGCAGAAGGCGAGCACCTCGTCGCGCGGCATCAGCCACTTCCTCAGCTTGACCTTCAGCACGGGCTCGCGCCGCGGCGAGCCGAGCCCTTTGCCGTGCACGATGCGCACGCAGCGCAGTCCGTGCGAGCTGCAATGGCGCAGGAACTGGGCCACGCTTAGCGCCGCCTGCGCCTGGTTCAGGCCGTGAAGATCGAGCTCCTCCTGCACCACCCAGTGCCCGCGCCGCAGCCGGCGCAGCACCTGGCGCGACAAGCCTTCGCGCAGAAAGCTTAGCTCTTCGCCTCCCTCGAGCGCGTCGTCCAGCGAGACCGGGCCGCTAAGCGTCTCGGCCAGTGCCGCCCGCTCGTCCCTGCGAGTCTGGTGCGGGATCGGATCGGGCGGGGGCGGTCGCAGGGCCACGCGCCGCGAAGGTGCGAGCGGCTTGACGTCGGCCACCGCGCGGCGGAAGTCGACGTCGTCGTCCCCAGTCGGTTTGTCCCCCGGCACGGTTGCCTTACCCGTGCTCGGCCAGGTCGTCGAGGTATTTTTCGGCGTCCAGCGCCGCCATGCATCCGCTGCCCGCGCTGGTGACCGCCTGCCGGTAGACGTGGTCCTGCACGTCTCCGGCGGCGAACACGCCGGGCACGCTCGTCGCGGTGGCGTTTCCGTTGCGACCGCCACGCGTGACGATGTAGCCGTTCTCCATCTCGAGCTGGCCCGCGAAGATGCCCGTGTTCGGCGAGTGCCCGATGGCGACGAACAAGCCGCTTACCTTGAGCTCCTTCGCCGCCTTGCCCGAGACGTCGCGGATGCGAATCCCGGTCACGCCGCGCGAGTCTCCCAGTACCTCGTCGAGGACGTGGTTCCACTCGATGGCGACGTTGCCTTCCGCGGCTTTCTTCTGCAGCTTGTCGATCATGATCTTTTCCGCACGCAGCTTGTCGCGCCGGTGCACGAGCACGACGCGCCGCGCGATGTTCGAGAGGTAGAGCGCTTCTTCGACCGCGGTGTTTCCTCCGCCGATCACGGCGACGTCCTGCCCCTTGAAGAAGAAGCCGTCGCAGGTCGCGCACGCCGAGACGCCGCGCCCCATGAATTTCTGCTCCGACTCGATGCCCAGGTATTTGGCCGACGCGCCCGTCGCGATAATCAAGGCGTCGCAGGTATAGCGGCCGGAATCGCCTTCCAGCACGAACGGGCGCTCGCCGAGCCGGACGCTGTGGATCTGATCGAAGACGAGCTCGGTTTCGAAGCGCTCGGCGTGCTTCTTGAAGCGCTCCATCAAGTCCGGCCCCTGGACGCCTTCGGCGTCGGCGGGCCAGTTGTCGACGTCCGTGGTGGTCATCAGCTGGCCGCCCTGCGCCAGGCCGGTAACGAGCAAGGGGCGCAGGTTGGCGCGCGCCGCGTACACCGCCGCCGTGTAGCCGGCGGGTCCGGAGCCGAGGATGAGCAGGCGAGCATGACGGGAATTCATAGTTCGGGGCGGCTATTCGACGTGTTTCGCGGTGCGCCAAATTATAAAGGCGGGTTGTGGTGGATCGGGACCGACCGAAGAAATGGACCTTTCAGCGTAGAAGGATACAACCGGCACCCGCCTGCCGCAGGAGAGACCGGCGCCGGCGTGCGCGGCGGCCGACTGTGAACGTCGCCACGAGACTAGGCGAGTGTGCACTGGATTCTGCTAACATGTTGTGAGCCAACCAAAAGTACATAAGCGGGGAGAATCTATGTCGGGCACATCTGCAATTGTCTCGACCGCGGTGCTGAGGTCGGTGCCGCTTTTCTCCGGTTTTCCGGAGGAGCAGCTGCGCACGCTCACGACGATGGTCAGTCGCAAGAGCTTGCCGCGCGGCGCCATGGTGATGGCGGCGGGCGATCCGACCGACTCGCTATACATCGTGATCTCGGGCCGGCTCAAGGTGATGATGAGCGATGCGGACGGGAAGGAAGTCATTCTCAGCATCCTCGGACCGGGCGAGTTCTTCGGCGAGATGGGCCTGATCGACGACGCCCCTCGGTCGGCCAGCGTCGTCTGCATCGAGCCGTGCGAGCTGCTGTCGATCGCCAAGCGCGACTTCAACAAGTGCCTTTCCGAAAGCTTCGATATGGCGATGGCGGTCATGCGCGGACTGGTGCACCGCCTGCGCGAGGCCGATCGCAAGATCGGCAGCCTGGCGCTGCTCGACGTGTACGGCAGGGTAGCCAGGCTGCTGCTCGACATGGCCGACACCGTCGACGGACAGAAGATCGTCACCAAGCGCCTGCCGAAGCAGGACATCGCCAAGATGATCGGCGCATCGCGCGAGATGGTGAGCCGCGTGATGAAGGACCTGCAGATGGGCGGCTACATCGAGATGCGCGGCTCGAACATCGTCCTGCACGATTCGATCATGCTGCCGGATTGACGCGGCGTCGGCCGGATTTCGTTTCCGGCCGGCCGGGCGGGCCGCACCCGTGGGGTACAATTGCGCACTCCCCGCGGGCCGCAATGGCAGCAGCACAGAAATCTTCGGTCGCTCCTCTCCCGGCCAAGCTGGCGAACCTGCTGCGCGAGGCGAAATGGCTGCTGCTGGTCGCGCTCGCGGCCTACCTGTTGCTGATCTTGGCCACCTACCACCGGACCGATCCGGGGTGGTCGCACAGCGTCACGCACGCGCTCACGCAGAACGCGGGCGGGCGTTTCGGCGCCTGGCTCGCGGACGTGCTGCTGTATCTGTTCGGCCTTTCCGCCTATTGGTGGGCGGCGCTCTGCATCTACGTCGTCGTATGGGGATACCGCCGCCTGGACGGTACGTCGCTCATCGACCACCGCCCGCTGGCGGTCGCGCTGGCGGGATTTGCGCTGCTGCTCGGCGCCAGCGCGTCGCTCGAGGCCCTGCGCATGCACTCCCTGGCCGCCGAGTTGCCCCTGGCGCCCGGCGGATTGATCGGCGCGGCCTCGGCCCGGCTGGTTTCCGGAGCGCTCGGCTTCACCGGGGCGACGCTTGCGCTCGTCACGCTGGTCGCAGTGGGCCTCAGCCTGTTCACGGGAATCTCGTGGCTCACCGTCTCGGAAATGCTCGGCTTCCTGCTCGAGGGGCTCTACTCGCTCGCGCTTGGGGCCTGGGACCGGCGCAAGGACCGCAAGCTGGGCGAGATTGCGCGTGAAGAGCGCGAGTTCGTCGTCGAGACCGAGCGCAAGCGCGAGGAGGAACACCCGGCGCTGCGCATCGAGCCGGCGATCGTTGAGATCAAGAGATCCGAGCGCGTGCAGAAGGAGAAGCAGGCGCCCTTGTTCGAGAACCTTCCCGATACGCCGCTGCCGCCCCTCAAGCTGCTGGACGAAGCGAGCCACGAAGGCGAGCAGGTCACGCCCGAGACGCTCGAGTTCACTTCCCGGCTGATCGAGAAGAAGCTTTCGGATTTCGGCGTCTCGGTCAAGGTGCTGGCCGCCTATCCCGGCCCGGTGATCACGCGCTACGAGGTCGAGCCGGCGGTGGGCGTGAAGGGCAGCCAGATCGTCAACCTGGTGAAGGACCTGGCGCGCGCCCTGTCCGTGGTCTCCATCCGCGTGGTCGAAACGATCCCCGGCAAATCGTGCATGGGCCTGGAGATTCCCAATCCGCACCGCCAGACGGTGCGCCTGTCGGAGATTCTCGGCTCGGAGGTCTACCACGACGCGCATTCGCCGCTCGCGCTCGCGCTCGGCAAGGACATCGCGGGCAATCCCGTGGTCGCCGACCTCGGCAAGATGCCCCACCTCCTGGTCGCGGGCACCACCGGCTCGGGCAAGTCGGTCGCGATCAACGCCATGATCCTGTCGCTGCTGTACAAGTCCGAGCCGCGCGCCGTGCGCCTGATCCTCGTCGATCCCAAGATGCTGGAGCTTTCGGTTTACCAGGACATCCCGCACCTGCTCGCCCCGGTGGTCACCGATATGAAGCAGGCGGCCAACGCGCTGCACTGGTGCGTGGCCGAGATGGAGCGGCGCTACAAGCTGATGTCCTGGGTCGGGGTGCGCAATCTCTCGGGCTACAACCACAAGATCGCCGACGCGGAGAAGGCGGGCAAGCCGCTCGAGGATCCGGCGACGATCGAATCGGGAAGCCCTCAGGCGCTCACGACGCTGCCGCATATCGTCGTGGTGATCGACGAGCTCGCCGATCTCATGATGGTGGTCGGCAAGAAAGTCGAGGAGCTGATCGCGCGCCTGGCGCAAAAGGCGCGCGCCGCGGGAATTCACCTGATACTCGCCACCCAGCGGCCCTCGGTCGACGTGATCACGGGCCTGATCAAGGCCAACATCCCGACGCGCATCGCGTTCCAGGTGGCGAGCCGGGTCGATTCGCGCACCATCCTCGACCATTCCGGCGCCGAAGCGCTGCTCGGCGCAGGCGACATGCTGTATCAGCCGCTGGGCACCGGCCTGCCGCAGCGCGTGCACGGCGCCTTCGTCGCCGACCACGAGGTGCACAAGGTGGTCGACCATCTGAAG
Organism: uncultured Pseudomonadota bacterium; assembly: GCA_963739205.1. Classification (GTDB taxonomy): domain Bacteria; phylum Pseudomonadota; class Gammaproteobacteria; order Burkholderiales; family SG8-39; genus DAHVFK01. Next base: position 308,813 of record CAVTZJ010000006.1, read on the forward strand.
AGTCTCGCCACGCCCGAATACCTGACAGGCGTACTCGAGGCAGCCGAGGGGTTGGACGCGTCGGAGGGAGGGGGCGGCGAGCCCTCGGGCGAGAAGGATCCGCTGTACGACCAGGCCGTGGAGATCGTGTTGCGCACGCGGCGGCCGTCGATCTCGCTCGTGCAACGCCACCTGCGCATCGGCTACAACCGCGCTGCCCGGCTGATCGAGGACATGGAGCGCGCGGGGCTCGTCTCGCCCATGCAATCGAACGGCAATCGCGAGGTGCTGGTGCCGGCGAAGGCGGAGTAGGCAGATGCGCGGCCTTGCCGGTCGGGCGCTGCTCGCCGCCGCGCTGTCCCTGGTGGCACTGGCGGCGCACGCCTCCGCGCTCGAGCGCTTCCGCGCCTTCGTGCGCTCGACGCCGGCCGCAAGCGCGAACTTCGTGCAGAAGGTCTATGACCAGAATCGCAAGCTGGTGCAGGAATCGAAGGGCAGCTTCTTGTTCCAGCGTCCGGGACGCTTTCGCTGGATCTACGCCTCGCCCATGCCTCAGCTTATCGTAGGCGACGGCGAGCGCGTCTGGATCTACGACCAGGACCTCGACCAGGTGACCGTGCGACGCATGGCCCACGCCCTCGGCTCGACCCCCGCGGCGCTGCTCGCCGGCAGCCAGGAGGTCGAGCAGGCCTTCCGCCTGAGCGAGGCGGGCGAGCATGACGGGCTGGCATGGCTCGAGGCCAAGCCGCGCGAGCAGGAGGCGGGGTTCAGCCGCATCCTGCTCGGCATGGGGCCGGATGGCGTGCAGGCGATGGAGCTGCACGACCATTTCGGGCAGACTACGGTGCTTCGGTTCTCCGATCTCATCCGCAATCCGAAGATCGATCCGCGCGACTTCCGCTTCACTCCGCCCAAGGGCGCCGACGTCCTCGGCGAGCCGTAACTCCAGCGCCATGAGCGATCTGTTCGGCAGCCCCGCGCCCGCGGCACCGCTCGCCGAGGCGCTGCGCCCTCAGTCGATCGACGAGGTGATCGGCCAGCGCCACCTGCTCGGCCCGGGCAAGCCGCTGCGCCTCGCCTTCGAATCGGGCAAGCCGCACTCGATGATTCTCTGGGGGCCGCCCGGAACGGGCAAGACGACGCTCGCGCGCCTGATGGCGACCGCCTTCGACTGCGAGTTCATCGCACTTTCGGCCGTGTTCTCCGGGGTGAAGGACATCCGCGAGGCCGTGCAGCAGGCCGAAGCGGTACTGGCGCGCTCGGGCCGGCGCACCATCCTGTTCGTCGACGAGGTGCACCGCTTCAACAAGGCGCAGCAGGACGCCTTCCTGCCGTACGTCGAGCGCGGCCTGCTCACCTTCGTTGGCGCCACCACCGAGAACCCGTCCTTCGAGGTGAACAGCGCGCTCTTGTCGCGCGCCACGGTCTACGTGCTGGAGAGCCTTTCGCCCGAGGACCTGGCGACGCTGCTCGCGCGCACGGGAATCGAGGTCGACGATGGCGCTTGCGGGCGCCTGATCGGCTTCGCCGACGGCGATGCGCGCCGCCTGCTGAACGCGGTCGAAATCCTGAAGAATGCGCGCCCCGCGGGCGTGATTGACGCCGCGTTCGTCGAGTCGACGCTCGCCAGGAACCTGCGGCGCTTCGACAAGGGCGGCGAGCAGTTCTACGACCAGATCTCGGCGCTGCACAAGTCGGTGCGCGGCTCCGATCCGGACGCATCGCTCTACTGGCTCGTGCGCATGCTCGACGGCGGCGCGGACCCGCTCTACCTCGGGCGCCGCATCGTGCGCATGGCGACCGAGGACGTCGGCCTGGCGGACCCGCGCGCGCTGCGCCTCGCGCTCGATGCCTGCGAGACCTACGAGCGGCTGGGCACGCCGGAGGGCGAGCTCGCGCTCGCCGAGGCAGTGCTCTACATGGCCTGCGCGCCTAAATCGAACGCGGCGTACGCCGCCTATAATGCGGCGCGCGATTTCGTGGCTCGCGACGGCACACGGCCGGTGCCGCTGCACATTCGCAATGCGCCGACCCGGCTGATGAAGGACCTCGGCTACGGCAGGGACTACCGCTACGCGCACGACGAGCAGGGCGCCTACGCGGCGGGCGAGAACTACTTCCCCGAGGGCATGCCCGAGGTCGAATGGTACCGGCCGACCGACCGCGGGCTGGAGGCGAAAATCCGCGACAAGCTCGAGCAGCTGCGCGCGCTGGACGCCGAGGCGGAAGGAAAGAGAAGGAAATGATCGACATCCAATTACTTAGGACGAATCTCGATGCCGTCGCCGGGCGTTTGGTGGCGCGCGGCTACGAGTTTCCGCGCGCGGAGTTCCTCGCGCTGGAAGCCGAGCGGCGCAATATCCAAACCCGCACGCAGGAGCTGCAGGCGGGGAGGAACGCGCACGCGAAGAAGATCGGCCAGGCGAAGGCGAAGGGCGAGGACGTGGCCGCGCTCATGGCCGAGTCGGGCGCGATAAACGCGCAGCTTGGGGATCTGGAGAAGACCCTCGCCCTAACGCAGGAGCGCATGCGGCAGCTACTAGACGTGATCCCCAATCTTCCCCACGAGAGCGTGCCGCAGGGCGCGAGCGCCGAGGACAACGTCGAGCAGCGCCGCTGGGGCACGCCCCGTGCGTTCGCCTTCCCGGTGAAGGACCACGTCGACGTCGGCGCGGCGCTCGGCATGCTCGACTTCGAGACTGCCGCCAAGCTCGCCGGCGCGCGCTTCGCGGTGATGCGCGCGGGCGTGGCGCGCCTGCACCGGGCGATCGCGCAGTTCATGCTCGACGTGCACACCGCCGAGCACGGCTACACCGAGGTGTACGTGCCCTACATGGTGAGCGGCGAGTGCGCCAACGGCGTCTCGAGCCTCGCCAAGTTCAAGGACGACCTGTTCAAGCTCGAGGGCCGCGACCTCTATCTCATCCCGACCGCCGAGTACCCCGTCACCAACTTCGTGCGCGACGAGATCGTCCCGCTCGAGAGCCTGCCGCTCAAGTTCGTGTGCCACTCGCCGTGCTTCCGCTCGGAAGCCGGCGCTTCCGGCAAGGACACGCGCGGCATGATCCGCCAGCACCAGTTCGACAAGGTCGAGCTCGTCCAGATCGTGCGGCCCGAAGATTCTTACCGCGCGCACGAGGAGCTGACCGCGCACGCAGAGACGATCCTCAAGAAACTCGAGCTGCCCTACCGCACGGTGGTGCTGTGCGCCGGCGACATGGGGTTCGCCTCCGCCAAGACCTACGACATCGAGGTGTGGCTCCCCGGCCAGAACACCTACCGCGAGATCTCGTCGTGCTCCAACTTCGAGGCCTTCCAGGCGCGGCGCATGCAGGCCCGTTTCAGGAACGAAAAGGGCAAGCCCGAGCTCGCGCACACGCTGAACGGCTCGGGTTTGGCCGTCGGGCGCACGCTGGTCGCGATCCTGGAGAACTACCAGGAGGCCGACGGCTCGGTCACCGTGCCTGCCGCGCTGCGCCCCTACATGGGCGGGGCGCAGAAAATCGCCCGAGCCTGATAGAATCCGCGCCTCGCGTCTTTCGATCGCGAAGCGGAGAGATGGCAGAGTGGTCGAATGCGGCAGACTCGAAATCTGTTGTACGGGTAACCGTACCGGGGGTTCGAATCCCTCTCTCTCCGCCACTTCATCTTGATTAAACCGCTGCTCGTGCGGCCGCCGACCCTGGCGCCCAAAGGGATGGTCTGTTCTCCGCATGCGCTCGCGTCGGCGGCGGGCGTCGATGTGCTGCGCGCGGGCGGCTCGGCCGTCGACGCGGCGATCGCCGCGAGCGCCGCCCTTTCCGTCCTCTACCCGCACATGACCGGGATCGGCGGCGACGCCTTCTGGCTGATCCACGAAGCGGAGTCGCGCAAGGTCAGGTACCTGGCCGGCGGGGGCCGCGCGAGCCGGAACGGGGATCTCGGATGGTTCGAGGCGCGCGGGCTGCGCGAGATCCCGCTCACCGGCGTGCTGCCGGCGACGCTGACGGTGCCCGGCTCGGTCGATAGCTGGTGCGCCGCGCACGCGGCCTACGGCCGCTTGCAGCTCCCACGGATCCTCGCCCAGGCGATCGACTACGCGCGCGACGGCTTTCCGGTCACCGAGCGCGTCGCGGGCGCGATCGAAACCGGCCGCGGCGCGGACGTTTTCAACGCGGCGGCGAAATCCATCTTCCTGCCCGAGGGAAGATCGCCGCGCGCGGGAGAGCGCCTGGTCAACCGCGGCCTTGCGCGCGTGCTCGAGCGCATCGGCGAGGCGGGCCGCGACGGCTTCTACGCGGGGGAAACCGCGCGCGAGCTCGCGGCGTTCGCGCGCGAAGAAGGCGGCTTCTTCGACGCATCCGACTTCGACCGCCAGCGCGCGCAATGGGGCGAGCCGATCCGCGGCAGCTACCGCGGCGTCGAGATCTTCGAGACGCCCGCGCCGACGCAAGGGTTCACGGTGCTGGAGATGCTGAACCTGATCGAGCCCTTCGGGATCGCGAAGATGGATCCGCTCGGACCCGACGTGGCGCACCTGCTCGTGCAGACGAAGCAGATCGCCTTCTGCGACCGCGACGCCCTGCTGGCGGACCCGGACTTCGCGCCGGTGCCGATCGAGCGGCTCATCTCGAAGGGCTATGCGGACAAGCGGCGCGCGTTGATCTCGCTTGAGCGCGCGCTCGCCTGGGACCGGGTGCCGTCTTACGGGTCCCTCGCCGGCGACACGGTGTACGTGTGCGTGGTCGACGCGGAGGGCAACGCGGTTTCGCTGATCCACAGCCTGTATTCGCTGTTCGGCTCCGGGGTCGTCGCCGGCGCGACCGGCGTCTTGCTGCAGAACCGCTCGGCCTATTTCTCGCTCGACCCGGCGCATCCCAACCGGCTGCAGGCCGGCAAGCGGCCGCTGCATACGCTCATCGCGTCGATGGCCTTCGCGGACGGCAAGCTGCGGCACGTCTTCGGCTGCATGGGGGCGGACGGCCAGCCGCAGATCCACTTGCAGGGCTACGTCGGCATGCTCGATTTCGGCCGCACCGTTCAGGAAGCGATCGACGCGCCGCGCTGGCTTTCCGGGCGCTTCGGAATCGGCGAGCCGCGCGACCTGCTCAACATCGAGGGGCGCTTCCCCGCTGCCACGGTCGCCGAGCTCGAGCGGCGCGGCCATCAGGTCAACCGCTGGCCGGACTGGATGGAAAAGGCGGGCCATGCGCATGGCATCACCGTCGATGCGCGCAATGGAATGCGCATCGGCGGCGCCGATCCGCGCAGCGACGGCGCCGCAATCGGTTATTGATAGAGCACTCAGGAGATCATGGATAACGCGCCAGCCGTTCAATTCGACCCGCAAGCCGCCCGTTTCGGCGCCTCGGGCACGCAAAAGCGCCTGGAAGACGACCGCCTGCTCGTCGGCAAGGGGCTTTTCAGCGACGACCGGGCCTTTCCCAACGTGGCCTGGATGGTTCTCGTGCGCTCGCCGCAGGCCCACGCGAAGATCGTGTCGGTCGACCTCGCGGCGGTGCGCCAGGCACCGGGCGTGCTGGCGGCCTGGGTGATGCAGGATCTGCGCCAGGACGGCGTCGGCCACATTCCGTTCCCGCCGCTGTTCAAGCGTGCCGACGGCTCGCCGATGGCGGCCCCGTTGCGCACGCCGCTCGCCGAAGGCAAGGTGTTCTATGCCGGCCAGCCGGTGGTGGCGATCGTCGCCGCCACGCGCGACCAGGCGGAGGACGCGGCGGAGCTCGCGGCGGTGGAGTACGAGGAGCTGCCGTGCGTTGTCGACCCCGTGCGCGCGGTGCAGGTGGGCGCGCCGCTCATCTGGCCCGAGGCACCGGGCAACGTTTCCGCCGAGTCGCGCTACGGCGACGCCAAGGCGGTGGACGCGGCGCTCGCCCGGGCGGCGCACGTCACCGAACTCGACCTGCACAACCAGCGCCTGATCGCGAACGCGCTCGAGCCGCGCTGTGCGATCGCGGTGTTCGACGGCGGACGCACCACCCTCTACACCCAGAACCAGACGCCGACCGGCGCGCGCGAGCTGCTCGGCGCCGTGTTCGGCACGAAGCAGGAGGACTTCCGCATCGTCAACGGCGACATCGGCGGCGGCTTCGGCATGAAGACCGGCCTCACGCCCGAGGATGCGCTCGTCTGCTACGCCGCGAAGAAGCTCAAGCGGCCGGTGAAATGGCGCGCCGAGCGCAGCGAGGAGTTCCTCGCCGCGCACATGGGCCGCGACCAGCATTTCAAGGCGAGCCTCGCGCTCGACGGGGAGGGGCGCATCCTCGCGCTGCGCATGCAGATGCTCGCCAACATCGGGTCCGTACCGGTGGGCTCCTCCGCCATCATTCCCCTGGCGCTCGGCCCCAAGGTGCAGACCACGGTGTATCGCGTCCCGGTGGTCGACTATCACGTGCGCGCGGTGCTGACGAACACCATGGCGACCGGCGCCTACCGCGGCGCCGGTCGGCCGGAGGCCAATTTCCTCATGGAGCGCCTGATCGAAAAAGCGGGGCGCGAGATGAAGCTCGACCCGTCGGAAATCCGCCGGCGCAATCTGCTGCAGCCGACGGACTTCCCGTACCGCACGCACCTCGGGGACGTCTACGACGTGGGCAACTTCCCGCACGTCCTGGACACGGTGCTGGCGCGCGCCGACTGGAACGGGTTCGCCGCGCGGCGCGAGGAGTCCAGGCGCCGCGGCAAGCTGCGCGGGCGCGGGCTTTCGATGTACCTGGAATGGACCGGCGCCGTGCCCACCGAGACGGTCGACATCCAGGTGGACGCCGACGGCGCGGTGACGGTGTTCTCCGGCACGCAGGCGATGGGGCAGGGCCTCGAGACGACCTATACGCAGCTCATCACCGAGGTGTTGCAGATCCCCGCCGCGAGCATCCGCATCGTGCAGGGCGACACCGACCGGGCGAACGGCGTGGGTAGCGTCGGCTCGCGCTCCGCCTTCGTCGGCGGCTCCGCGGTAGTGGCCGCTGGGCACAAGACGATCGTGCGCGGCAAGGAGCTCGCCGCAGATGCGCTCGAGGCGGCAGTGGCCGACATCGAATACCGGGACGGCAAGTTCCGCATCGCCGGCACCGACCGCACGATCCGGCTCGACGAGCTCGCCGCGCGCCAGGCCGAGCGCTTCATCCGCGTTTCCGCCACCCAGACGCCGTCGACGCCATCGTGGCCGAACGGCGCCCAGGTGTGCGAGGTCGAGGTCGATCCCGAAACCGGCGAGGTGCAGGTCGCGCGCATCGCGAGCGTCGACGACATCGGGCGGGTCATCAATCACATGATCGTCGAAGGCCAGATTCACGGCGGCATCGCACAGGGCGTCGGCCAGGCGCTCTACGAGCGAGCCGTGTACGACCCGGACAGCGGACAGCTGCTCACGGGTTCGCTCATGGACTACGGCCTGCCGCGCGCCGACCAGTTTCCATCGATGGCGACGGAGTTCGACGAGAGCGTGCCCTGTACCACCAACCTGCTGGGGGTGAAAGGCTGCGGCGAGCTCGGCACCATCGGCGCGGTACCTGCGGTGGTGCACGCGGTGCTCGACGCGCTCGCCGAGCGCGGCGTGCTGCACCTCGAGATGCCGCTCACGGCCGAGAAAGTCTGGCGCGCGCTGCAAGGCGGGCGCTGAGGCGCCGGCCGGCCCGCCTTGCCGGTGTATAGTGGCGCGCTCTGCGAGGTGAGCACGCATGGCGGCGGCGCTGTTGGACGGCGACATATCCGCGCACGGCGCGAGCGGACGCACGCTCGAATACGCGCTCGTCGCGTCGCTCGGCTTGCATCTCGCCCTGTTCGTGGTCTTTCCCGCGGTGCACTTCGCGACGCTGGAGCCGCCGCCGAAACAGTCACCGCTCGTGGCGCGGCTGGAGCCCGCGCAACCCGCTCCCGCGGCCTTGCCCCAGGCGCCAGTCGCCGCGCCGCCCGAGCCAAGGAAGCCGCCGGCAAAGCCCGTCGTGCACAGGCCGCCAGCGAAACCGCTCGTGCGAGCAAAGCCCGTGAGAAAAGCACCGCCACCGCCCGCTCCCGTGCCGGCGCAGCCGGTGGCGGCGGTAGCCGAGGCGGCGCCGGTCGCACCGCCGATGCCACCGGCAGCGACGCCCGCGGCCGCATCGCAGCCGATTGCGAGCATCGCGCCGCAGACCGCGGCACCGGCGGCGATTTCCGAACAAGCGGGCGAGGTCATGCTCGCGCAGTACCGCCTGGCCGTGATCGAGGCGGCGCGCCGCTACAAGCGCTACCCGCCCGTCGCGCTGGACAACAACTGGCAGGGCAAGGCGGAAGTGCGCATGGCGATCGGCGCCGACGGCACGATCGCCGCGCTGAGCGTGCGCAGCAGCAGCGGGCACGAGATCCTCGATCGCGAGGCGCTCGACATGATCCGCAAGGCGAAGCCCGCGACGCCCATCCCCGCGAGCCTGCGCGGCACCGCCTTCACGGTGGATATCCCGGTGGTCTTCAGCCTGGAGGCGCCCGAGTCCTAGCGCTCGGGCGGCGGCTGGATGCGACGCGCGCCGTCGAAGCGGCTCGCCCAGTAGCGGCTGCGCAGCTCCTCGATGCGCACCTGCGCGCCGGTTTTCGGCGCGTGCACGAAGCGCCCGTCGCCGATATAGATGCCGACGTGCGAATACGGCCGGTGCTGCGTGTCGTAGAAGACCAGATCGCCTGGCTGCAATTGCGCCAGGCTCACCGGAGTACCGATCGCGCTCTGCGCCTCGACGCTGTGCGGCAGGTAGATGCCCCAAGCCTGCTCGAACACATGGGCGACCAGGCCGCTGCAGTCGAAGCCGGTGCGCGGCGATTCACCGCCGTAGCGGTAGTCGTCGCCGAGCGCGAGAACCGCTTGCAGGAGAGCCTCCGAGCGCTCGGCGGTGAGCGCGGCGCCCGGCGGGCCGCCCGCGTCGGGCGGAGGGACGGGCGTGGCGCAACCCGCACCAGCGAGCAAAAATGCAATCGAATACAGGGTATTACGATGCATTATGCGGGCAATGTAGGCGACGGCCGGGCCGAAGTAAAGGGGCGCCTGTCAGCGCCCGCGCGCGCGGCGCGTTGCTCGGCTAGGATCGCCGACATTCGAGACCGCCGATGAAGCTCTTGCCGCCCCTGCTGATCGCGCTCGCCGCGCTTGCCTGCGCGCCGGCGAATGCCCAGGACACGCTCGAAGTGATCACGCTGCGACACCGTACCGCCGATCAGGTGCTGCCGGCGCTGCGCCCGCTCGTCGAGCCCGGCGGCGCGCTAAGCGGACAGGCGAACCAGCTCATCGTGCGCACCAGCCCGCGCAACCTGGCCGAGATTCGCGCCGCGCTCGAGACGATCGATACGCCCGCGCGGCGCCTCGTAATCTCGGTGCGCTTCGAGCACGCAGCGAGCGAGGAGCGGCGCTCGCTGGAGACCTCCGGCAGGATCAGCTCGACCGGCCGCGCGCGCGTCAGCCTGGGCGCCGGCGCGTCCGAGACGGCGCTCGGCGAGAACGTAGACCAGCGCGTCCAGGTGCTCGAGGGCGGGCGCGCCTTCATCGCGTCGCTGGACAGCGATTCGCCCTATGCGCGCGAGCGCATGACCGGGTTCGAAGTGGTGCCGCGCCTCGCAGGCGGCAACGTGATCCTCGAGCTCGACGCGCAGCGCGAGTCGCCCGGTGCGATGCCGGGTAGCGTGCAGGGCGAGCGCGCCGCGAGCACCGTGAGCGGGCCCTTGGGCGCATGGCTCGAGGTCGGCGCCGCGCTCGAGCGTGCGCACGGCGCCGAGGGCGGCATCGGCTACTCGGGCGCCGCGCGCCGCGAGCAAGCGGGCGGCATCTGGGTGAGAGTCGACGAGGTGCGGCCCTGACAGCCCCCGCGGCGCGCTCCGCCGCACTCCTGCGGCGCGCCTTCGCCGAGGACGGCGCGCTCGCCGCGCACGTGCCCGGTTTCCGCAGGCGCGCGCAGCAGGTCGAGCTCGCCGAGACGGTCCTCGGCGCGATCGAGCGCAGCGGTGTGCTGGTGGCCGAGGCGGGCACCGGCACCGGCAAGACCTTCGCGTATCTGGTCCCCGCGCTGCTCTCGGGCGGCAAGGTGATCGTCTCGACCGGCACCAAGACGCTGCAAGACCAGCTCTTCGACCGGGATCTTCCTGCGGTGCGCGACGCGCTCGCCTCGGGCGCGAGCGCCGCGCTGCTCAAGGGGCGCGCGAACTACGTCTGCCTCTACCGCCTCGAGCGCGCCGCCGGCGAGGCGCGACTCGCCTCGCGCGACGAAGCCGAGCAGCTGCGCCGCATCGAGCGCTTCGCGCGCCTGAGCGCGACCGGCGATCGGGCCGATCTCGCCGAAGTGCCTGAAGACGCGCCGGTGTGGGCGCACGCGACCTCGACGCGCGAGAACTGCCTGGGCCAGGAATGCAGCCGCTACAAGGACTGCTTCGTCATGCAGGCGCGCCGCAACGCGCTCGCCGCGGACGTGGTGGTGGTCAACCACCACCTGTTCTTCGCCGACGTCGTGCTGCGCGACGAAGGCGTCGCCGAGCTGCTGCCCGCGTGCAACACGCTCGTGTTCGACGAGGCGCACCAGCTGCCCGAGACGGCACGCCTGTTCTTCGGCCTGAGCCTGTCGACCGGCCAGGTCATCGAGCTGGCGCGCGACCTGCGCATCGAGCTGCGCGCGGCGGGCGGCGCCTCGCCCGACGCGGACCGGCTCGCGCTGCGCCTGGACAAGGCGGCGCGCGACCTGCGCCTCGCGCTCGGCGTCGATGCAGTGCGCTTTGCCTGGTCGCAGGCGCTGCGGCGGCCGGACTTCGGGGCTGCGCTCGAGGCCCTGGCGGGCGCGCTCGGGGCGCTCGCCGAGCCGCTCGCCGCACAGGCCGAGCGCTCGGAGGGGCTGGCCGCCTGCCAGCGCCGGGCGGCGACCGCGCAGGCGACGCTCGTGCGGCTGCGCGAGGTGGATGGCGCGCAGGAGGTGCGCTGGATCGAGGTGTACGCGCAGAGCGCCCAGCTGCGCGTCACGCCGCTTTCATGCGCCGAGCTGTTCCGCAAGCAGATGGCAGACCATCCGCGCGCCTGGATCTTCACCTCGGCGACACTCGCCGTGGGCGAGGACTTCGGCCATTTCACGCGCGAGCTCGGTCTCGCGGAGGCCGAGGCGCGCCGCTGGGAAAGCCCGTTCGACTTCGCGCACCAGGCGCTGCTGTACGTGCCGCGCGGGCTGCCCGAGGATCCGAACGACGCCGGATTCACCGCCGCCGTGGTCGACGCGGCGTATCCCGTGTTGCGCGCGAGCGGCGGCCGCGCGTTCCTGCTGTTCACCACGCTGCGCGCGCTGCGCCGCGCGCACGAGCTGCTCGCGGCGCGCTTCGCAGAGGACGGGCTCGAGTACCCGCTGCTCGTGCAGGGCACGGGCTCGCGGAGCGAGCTGCTGGCGCGCTTCCGCGCGCTCGGCAACGCGGTGCTGCTCGGCAGCCAGTCGTTCTGGGAGGGCGTCGACGTGCGCGGCGAGGCGCTTTCGCTGGTGGTGATCGACAAGCTGCCCTTCGCCCCGCCCGACGATCCGGTGCTCGCCGCGCGCATCGAGGCGCTGCGCGCGGATGGCGGGAATCCTTTCACCGCCCTGCAGCTGCCACAGGCGATCCTGCAGCTCAAGCAGGGCGCGGGCCGGCTGATCCGCGACGAGACCGATCGCGGCGTGCTGATGCTGTGCGATCCGAGGCTGTACACGCGCCCCTACGGGCGCCTGATCCGCGCGAGCCTGCCGCCGATGCGTCCGACGCGCGAGCTGGCCGAGGTGGAGGCGTTCTTCTCCGGGCACGCGCAAGCTACAATCGCGCGCTCCAGCCACACAGCGCAGGGACGTGCATGAAGGTCGTGATCACGGGAGGCGGCGGGTTTCTCGGCCTGCGCCTGGCGCGCGCGCTGCTCGCGCGCGGCAAGCTGAGCGCGGCCGCGGGCGCGCAGCAGCCGCTCAGCTCGCTGGTGCTGCTCGACGCGGCCTTCCCCACGCAGGTCCCGGACGATCCGCGGCTGAAGGCGATCGTCGGCGACATCTCGGACCCGGAAACGATCGCGCGCGCGGTCGCACCGGATACCGCGTCGGTGTTCCACCTTGCTGCGGTGGTGAGCGGGGCGGCGGAAGCGGACTTCGATCTCGGCATGCGCGTCAATCTCGAAGGCACGCGGCTGCTGCTCGAGCGCCTGCGCCGCTGCGCGCGGCCTGCGCGCGTCGTGTTCACGAGCTCGGTGGCGGCCTTCGGCGGGGAGCTTCCGCCGGTGCTCGACGATTCGACCACGCCCTTCCCCCAGACGTCCTACGGCACGCAGAAAGTCGCCGGCGAGTACCTGATCGCCGATTACTCGCGCAAGGGCTACATCGACGGGAGGTCGCTGCGCCTGCCGACCATCGTCGTGCGTCCCGGCAAGCCGAACGCGGCGGCATCCTCGTTTGCGAGCGGCATCGTGCGCGAGCCGCTGAACGGTGTCGCCTGCGAATGCCCGGTGGACGAGGCGACCGGCGTCTGGTTGCTCTCGCCAAAGCGCGTAATCGAAGCGTTCTTGCACGCGCACGAGCTGCCGCCTTCGGCCTGGGGCGCGCGGCGCGTGGTGAACCTGCCGGGGATCACCGCCACGGTGGCGCAGATGCTGGACGCGCTCGGGCGCGTCGCAGGGCGGGCGACCGCCGAGCGCGTGGTCTTCAAGGCCGATGCGCGCATCCAGGCGATCGTCAGGACCTGGCCGGTGCGCTTCGAGACGCCGCGCGCGCTGTCGCTGGGTTTTCGCGCCGATGCGGACATCGAGACGGTGATCCGCGACTACATCGCCGACGAAGGCATCCGCGTCGGCTGAGCGCGGCGCGCCGCCGGAGCGGCCGCCTCACCAGTTCGCGTCCCAGATCCTCCACCACGGCGCGCTCGTGTTGTAGCCGCCGGGCTGCAGATACTTGCTGTGCGGGAAGTTGGCGCGCATCACGCGGTCGGCGTCGTCGCGCAGATCGGTCAGGCCGAGCGCGTCGTAGGCCTTGACCAGGATGAACACCGCTTCCTCGATGGCCGGCGCGCGCGGGTACTCCTTGATCGCGTACTGGGCGCGGTTGGCCGCCGCCACGTAGGCGCCGCGCCGCATGTAGTAGCGCGCCACGTGCACCTCGTGCCAAGCGAGCGAGTTCACCAGGTAGTGCATGCGGTCGGCCGAATCGCGCGCGTACTTCGAATTCGGAAAGCGCGTCACGACCTCCTTGAACGCCTCGAAGGCGTCGCGGGTCGCCTTGGGGTCGCGCTCGGTCATGTCGGGGTTCGCCAGCTTCATGAAGAAGCCGTCGTCCTCGTTGAAGTTGACCAGGCCCTTCAGGTAGTACGCGTAGTCGACGTTCGGATGGTTCGGGTACAGTTTGACGAAGCGGTCGGCCGCCGAGACCGCGGACGCGCGCTCGCCGTCCTTCCAGTACGCGTAGGCCATCTCGAGCTGCGCCTGCTGCGCGTAGCGGCCATACGGATAGCGCGCCTCGAGTTTCTCGAAGTACTTGACCGCCTTGCTCCAGTTCTTCGAGGCCATCTCGTCCTTGGCCTCGCCGTACAGCTTGTCGGCGGACCAGCCGACGGTCTCGTCCTGCTGGCTCTCGAGCCAGCTGCAGGAGGCCGTGCCGAGTGCGGCGACGAGGAGCAGGGGAGCAAGTAAACTTGTGCGCATGGGGCAGCGTAGCGCGTTAGAGGCGGAGAATTATAACGTTACCGTGCCGCCGTCGATGGGCGGGCTGAGATTGGATCAGGCGCTCGCCAGATTGTTCCCGCAATATTCGCGCAGCCGGCTGCAGGCGTGGCTGAAATCCGGCCACGTGCGCGTCGATGGCGCGGCCGCGGCGGCCAAGCGCGCGGTGATCGGCGGTGAGCGCGTCGAGCTCGCGCCGCCGGAGATGCCCGAGGCCGCTCCGCCCCGGGCGCAGCGCATGCCGCTCGAGATCGTGCACGAGGACCGCGATCTGATCGTCATCGACAAGCCGGCCGGCCTGGTCGTGCACCCCGGCGCCGGAGTTCCCGACCGCACGCTGCTGAACGCGCTGCTCGCGCACGCTCCGCGCCTCGCCGCGGTGCCGCGCGCCGGGATCGTTCACCGCCTGGACAAGGACACAAGCGGGCTGCTGGTGGTGGCGAAAAACGTCGAGTCTCAGGCCGCGCTCGCCGCCCAGCTCGCCGCGCGCAGCATGCGCCGCACCTATCTGGCCGTCGTCGAGGGCGATCCGCCGCCGAGCGGCACGATCGACGCGCCCGTGGGACGCGACACGCGCGCGCGCACCCGCATGACCGTCTCGCGTCGCGGCAAGGCCGCGCGCACGGGCTATCGCGTGCTCGAGCGCTTCGGCCGGGCGGCGCTCGTCGAGTGCCGGCTCGAGACCGGGCGCACGCATCAGATACGCGTGCATTTCCAGCACATCGGCCATCCCCTGGTGGGCGATCCGGTGTACCGGCGCGGCGCGCGCCGGCGGCTCGCCTTCGCGCGCCAGGCGCTGCACGCGAGCGAGCTGACGCTGGTGCATCCGCGCAGCGGCAAGGAATTGACCTGGCGTGCGCCGCTGCCGCCGGACTTCGAGCGCCTGCTGCAGACGCTGCGCGAGAAGGCCTGATGCAGCCGATCGAGCCCGACTGGCCTGCGCCGCGCGGCGTGCACGCGCTGGTAACGACGCGCGCCGGCGGCTGCAGCGTCGGCCCCTACGCGAGCCTGAACCTCGGTGTGCGCAGCGGCGACGACCCGGCCGCCGTGAACGAGAACCGGCGCCGCCTCGCAGCGCTGCTGCCGGCGTCTCCGGTCTGGCTGCGCCAGGTGCACGGCACGGCGGTCGTCGACGCGGACCGCGCGCGCGAGCAGGCGCTCGAGCCGCAGGCCGACGCCGCGGTGGCGCGCGCGCGCGCGACGGTGTGCGCGGTGCTGGTCGCGGACTGCATGCCGGTGCTACTCGCCGACGACGGGGGAACGGTCGTTGCGGCCGCGCATGCGGGCTGGCGGGGCCTGAGCGGGGGCGTGCTCGAGGCGACGGTCGGCGCGATGCAGGTTGCGCCGCAGCGCCTCATCGCCTGGCTCGGCCCGGCGATCGGCCCAGGCCGCTACGAGGTCGGCGACGAGGTGCGCGCCGCCTTCCTCGCACGCGATGCCGCCGCCGCGAGCGCATTTAGCGCGGTGCGCGCCGGCCACTGGCTGCTCGACCTGTATGCGGTTGCGCGCCAGCGCCTCGCCGCGAGCGGCGTGACGCGCGTCTACGGCGGCGGGTTCTGCACCTATTCGGAGGCGGCGCGCTTCTATTCGTACCGCCGCGAGCCGAAGACGGGGCGCATGGCTGCCCTGATCTGGCTGGAAGGAACCTAGATACAGGCACTTAGGGCATAAGCTGACGGCGCGCGCGCGGCCATTTGACGCACCGCCATTGTGCGTCGCAAAATCGCCCCCTTAGTGCGCCCCCACATCGCTGTGCAGCAATCCGGTGCTTCCGATGCCTTCGTCGCCGCCATCACCCAGGCAGGCAATGACCTGACGCGCGGCTGGATGGGGCTGTTGTCCTCGCCGTCGCCCGCCGGCGACTCGACTGCATGGCTCGGGCAGTTAGGGGTCGATCCGGCGCGGGTCGCGCAGCTGCAATCGACGTATCTGGAGAAACAGACGCAACTCTGGAGCTCGCTTAGCGCAGGGCTCGCGCCGCAGACGCTGGTCGACGGCGAGCCGGGCGATCGCCGCTTCGCGGCGCGCGAATGGCGCGAGAACCGCTTCTACGACTACGTGCGGCAGTCCTACCTGCTGGCCGCGGGCTACCTGAACGACCTGATCGAGCATGCCGAGCTCGCGCCGCCGGCGAAGGAGCGCGTGCGCTTCGCGCTCAGGCAGTGGGTCGACGCGATGTCGCCTGCGAATTTCATCGCCACGAATCCCGAGGCCCTGCGCAAGGCGCTCGAGACCAAGGGCGAGAGCCTGTCGCGCGGCCTGGCGAACCTGATCGGCGACGTGCAGAAGGGCCGCCTGAGCCAGACCGACGAGTCGGCGTTCGAGTTGGGGCGCAATCTCGCGACGACGCCGGGCCGGGTGGTGTTCGAGAACGAGCTCGCGCAGCTGATCCAGTATTCGCCCTCGACCGCGCAGGTCGGCAAGCGCCCGCTGGTGATGGTGCCGCCGTGCATCAACAAGTACTACATCCTCGACCTGCAGCCCGATAACTCGTTCGTGCGCTACGCGGTGGCGCAAGGCCATACGGTGTTCATGGTGTCCTGGCGCAACGTCGGCTCGGAGCTCGGCCATCTCGGCTGGGATGACTACATCGAGCGTGGCGTGCTGCTGCCGCTCCGCATCGCGCGCGACATCGCGCGCAGCGACCGCGTGAACGCGCTCGGTTTCTGCGTCGGCGGCACGCTGCTCGGCGCCGCGCTGGCGGTGCTCGCGGCGCGCGACGAGGCGCTGGTCGAGAGCGTTACCTACCTCACGACCATGCTCGACTTCGCGGAGCCCGGGCAGATCGGGCTGTTCGTGGACGAGCCGAGCCTCGCGGCACGCGAGGCGATGATCGGCCGCGGCGGCGTGCTGCCGGGCTCCGACCTCGCGTTCGTCTTCTCCGCGCTGCGCGCCAACGACCTCGTGTGGCCGTACGTGATCAACAACTACCTGCTCGGGGGCACGCCGGCGGCGTTCGACCTGCTGTACTGGAACGCCGACAGCACCAACCTGCCCGGGCCGATGTACTGCTATTACGTGCGCAACACCTATCTCGAGAACAAGCTGCGCGTGCCGGGGGCGCTCACCAACTGCGGCGTGCCGGTGGACCTCGGGCGCGTGCGCCTGCCCTCGTTCATTCTCGCCACGCGCGAGGACCACATCGTTCCGTGGCGCGCGGCGTACCACTCGATCGGCCTGCTCGGCGGCGAGAAGACGTTCGTGCTGGGCGCGAGCGGCCACGTCG
Source organism: uncultured Pseudomonadota bacterium (assembly GCA_963739205.1). Taxonomy (GTDB): domain Bacteria; phylum Pseudomonadota; class Gammaproteobacteria; order Burkholderiales; family SG8-39; genus DAHVFK01. The sequence goes on from CAVTZJ010000006.1 coordinate 325,666, forward strand.
CGGGGGTGATCAATCCGGCCGACAAGAAACGGCGCAGCTACTGGCAGAGCAGCGCCTGTCCGGCCGAGCCCGACGCCTGGCTCGCCGGCGCCGAGGAGCGCCAGGGCAGCTGGTGGCCGCAATGGTCGCGCTGGATGGAGCAGTTCAAGGGCGGCGAGCGCAAGGCGCCGGTCAAGGCAGGTAATGCGAAGTACAGGGCGATCGAGCCCGCGCCGGGCCGCTACGTGAAGCAGAGGGCGCCCGCTGTGGTCGCGTCCACACCCGTAAGCTAGGAGGCACACGCCATGGAAGAGATCGTGATCGTAGGGGCCGCGCGCACGGCCATCGGCAAGTTTGCCGGGACGCTCGCGCATACGCCGGCCTCAGAGCTCGGCGCGCACGTGATCCGCAAGCTGCTGGAGCGCGCGGGGGTGCCTGCGGAGCAGGTCTCCGAAGTCATCATGGGCCAGGTGCTGACCGCCGGCGTTGGCCAGAATCCGGCGCGCCAGGCGGCGATCGCGGCAGGCCTGCCCGACATGGTTCCCGCGATGACGATCAACAAGGTGTGCGGCTCGGGGCTCAAGGCCGCGATGCTCGGCGCCCAGTCGATCGCCAACGGCGACGCCGACATCGTGGTGGCGGGTGGCCAGGAATCGATGAGCATGGCGCCGCACGTGCTGCCGGGCTCGCGCGACGGCTTGCGCATGGGCGACGGGAAGATTATCGATTCGATGATCGTCGACGGGCTGTGGGACGTCTACAACCAGTACCACATGGGCGTCACGGCCGAGAACGTCGCCAAGGAGTACGCGGTCACGCGCGAGGAGCAGGACGAGTTCGCGCTCGCCTCGCAGCTCAAGACCGAGGCGGCGCAGAAGGCCGGCAGGTTCAAGGACGAGATCATCCCCTTCGAGATCAAGTCGCGGAAGGGAACGGTGGTGTTTGCCGACGACGAGTACCCGCGCCACGGCGCCACGCTCGACGCGCTCAAGGGCCTCAAGCCCGCGTTCGACAAGGCGGGCACCGTCACCGCCGGCAACGCCTCGGGCATCAACGACGGCGCCGCGGTCGTAGTGCTCGCCTCGGCGCGCAAGGCGAAGGAGCTCGGCCTGAGGCCGATCGCGCGCATCAAGTCCTTCGCATCGGCCGGGGTCGACCCGAAATACATGGGCATGGGCCCGGTGCCGGCCTCCAAGCGCTGCCTGTCGCGCGCGGGTTGGACGCCGCGCGACATCGACCTGATGGAGATAAACGAGGCCTTCGCCGCGCAGGCGATCGCGGTGAACCGGCAGATGGGCTGGGACACCTCCAAGGTGAACGTGAATGGCGGAGCGATCGCGCTCGGCCATCCGATCGGCGCATCGGGGTGCAGGATCCTGGTGACGCTGCTGCATGAAATGCAAAAGCGCGATGCGCGGCGGGGGCTCGCCTCCCTGTGCATCGGCGGCGGCATGGGCGTCGCCCTGGCCGTCGAGCGCTGATCCTGCCCGACAGACCGAAGGAAGAATCGAGAATGACCAGACGTGTAGCACTTGTGACGGGCGGGATGGGCGGCATCGGCACCGCGGTGTGCCGGCGTCTCGCGAGCATGAACGGCAACGCGGTCGTGGCGAACTGCCTGCCCGCCTACGAGCGCAAGGACGAATGGCTCGCGCGCATGCGCGCCGAAGGATTCGAGAACGTGCATGCGGCCGAGGGCGATGTGGCGGACTACGAGTCGACGGGCGCGATGGTGCGCAAGATCGCGTCGGAGATCGGGCCGGTGGACATCCTGGTGAACAACGCCGGCATCGTGCGCGACAACATGCTGAAGAAGATGTCGCCCTCGGACTGGCTGTCGGTGATCAACACCAACCTGAACAGCGCCTTCAACGTCACCAAGCACGTGATCGACGGCATGACCGAGCGGAACTGGGGGCGGGTCGTCAACCTTTCCTCGGTGAACGGGCAGAAAGGGCAGTTCGGGCAGACCAACTATTCCGCGGCCAAGGCCGGCGTGCACGGCTTCGCGAAGGCGCTCGCGCAGGAAGTGGTGCGCAAGGGCGTGACCGTGAACTCGATCTCGCCGGGCTACGTCGAGACCGACATGGTGAAGGCGATCCGCAAGGACGTGCTCGAAAAGATCGTCGCGGGCATCCCGATGGGACGGCTCGCGAAGCCCGAGGAGATCGCGGCGCTCATCGCTTTCCTGACATCGGAAGAAGCCGGGTATATTACGGGCGCGAATATCGCGATCAACGGTGGCATGTACATGAGCTGAGCGCGCGACGCGGACACTCGAGGAGGGGGAGATGAGCGACAAAAGGCTGGCGGTGGTGACCGGCGGAATGGGAGGGCTGGGCGAGTCGATCTCGACCAAGATGGCCGACGCCGGCTACCGCGTGGTGGTGACCTATTCGCCGTCCAACACCAAGTGGAAATCCTGGCTCGAGGAGATGAAACGGCACGGCTACGACTTCGCCGCCTATCCGGTCGACGTCGCCGACTTCGACGACTGCGCGGCGAAGTGCGAGCGCGTCGTCAAGGAATGCGGCCCGATCGATATCCTGGTCAACAACGCAGGCATCACGCGCGACATGACGTTCAAGAAGATGACGAAGTCGGACTGGGACGCGGTGATGCGCACCAACCTCGACTCGTGCTTCAACATGACCAAGCAGGTCATGGACGCGATGACCGAGCGCAACTGGGGGCGCGTGATAAACGTTTCCTCGGTGAACGGGCAGAAGGGCGCCTTCGGGCAGACGAACTATTCCGCGGCCAAGGCCGGCATCCACGGTTTCACCAAGGCGCTCGCACTCGAGGTTGCGAAGAAGGGCGTGACGATCAACACGATCTCGCCGGGCTACATCGGCACCCAGATGGTGACCGCGATTCCCAAGGAGATCCTGGACTCCAAGATCCTGCCGCAGATTCCCCTCGGGCGGCTCGGCAAGCCGGACGAAGTGGCGGGCCTGATCATCTATCTCTGCTCGGAGGAGGCGGCGTTCGTGACCGGTGCGAACATCTCCATCAACGGCGGACAGCACATGTATTGAGGAGCGGCAAATGGAAACGCGGGCCCGCCTGATCAAGAAATACCCGAACCGGCGTCTGTACGACACCAAGACCTCGAGCTACATCACGCTCGTCGACGTGAAGCAGATGGTGCTCAAGCACGAGGAGTTCCAGGTGGTCGACGCCAAGTCGGGCGACGACCTCACGCGCCAGATCCTGCTGCAGATCATCCTCGAGGAGGAGTCCGGCGGCTTGCCGATGTTCTCCTCGGACGTGCTCGCGCAGCTGATCCGCTTCTACGGCAACGCCATGCAGGGGCTGATGGGCGCTTACCTTGAAAAGAACATTCACGCCTTCCAGGAGATGCAGAAGTCGCTGCAGGAGCAGTCGCAGCGCATGTACGGCGATACGCCGCGCGCCTCGCAGGAGCTGTGGACGCAGTTCATGAACCTGCAGGGGCCGGCGATGCAGAGCCTGATGCAGGCCTACATCGAGCAGAGCCAGAAGATGTTCTCGCAGTTCCAGGAGCAGATGCAGAGCCAGGCGCGCAACATGTTCGCGGGCCTTTCCTTCCCCGGTTTTCCCGGTGCCCAGCAGAAAGACCCAGGCGGTCCAGAAAAGCAATCCTAGGGCGGCCGCAAGGGAAGCGCCGCGCATCGGCTTCGTTTCCCTGGGCTGTCCCAAGGCCCTGGTCGACTCGGAGCGCATCCTCACGCAGCTGCGCGCGGAAGGCTACGCCACCTCGGCGAGCTACGCCGGCGCCGACCTCGTGCTCGTCAACACCTGCGGCTTCATCGACGCGGCGGTGGAGGAGTCGCTCGGCGCGATCGGCGAGGCGCTCGCCGAGAACGGCAAGGTGATCGTCACCGGCTGTCTGGGGGCGAAGGACGGGGTGGTGCGCGCGGCGCACCCTGACGTGCTCGCCGTCACCGGCCCGCACGACGTGCAGGCCGTGATGCGCGCGGTGCACGCCCATCTGCCCAGGCCGCACGACCCGTACACGGATCTCGTGCCGCCGCAGGGCGTGAAGCTCACGCCGCGCCACTACGCCTACCTGAAGATCTCGGAGGGCTGCAACCACCGCTGCACGTTCTGCATCATTCCGTCCATGCGCGGCGACCTCGTGTCGCGCCCGATCGGCGAGGTGATGCGGGAGGCGGAGAACCTGGTCGCCGCGGGCGTCAGGGAGCTGCTCGTCATTTCGCAGGACACGAGCGCCTACGGCGTCGACCTGAAGTACCGCACCGGCTTCTGGCGCGGCCGGCCAGTGAAGACGCGCATGACCGAGCTCGCGCGCGCGCTCGGCGAGCTGGGCGTCTGGGTCAGGCTGCATTACGTCTACCCCTATCCGCACGTGGACGAAGTCGTGCCGCTGATGGCGGAAGGGCGCATCCTTCCCTACCTCGACGTGCCGTTCCAGCACGCGGCTCGGCGCATTCTGCGGCTCATGAAGCGCCCGGCGAACGCCGGCGACACGCTCGAGCGCGTGCGCCGCTGGCGCGCGCTTTGCCCCGGGATCACGCTACGCAGCACCTTCATCGTCGGCTTTCCGGGCGAAACCGAGGCCGAGTTCCGCGAGCTGCTCTCGTTCCTCGAGGAAGCACAGCTCGACCGCGTCGGCTGCTTCGCCTATTCGCCCGTGGAAGGCGCGGCAGCGAACGCATTGCCCGATCCGGTGCCCGAGGAACTGAAGGAGGAGCGCCGCGCCAGGCTGATGGCGCTGCAGGCGCGAATCAGCCGCGCGCGCCTCGCCGCCAAGGTCGGCGCGAGGATGCGCGTGCTCGTCGACCAGGTTGACGCCGGCGCGGCGCTTGCGCGCTCGAGCGCGGATGCGCCGGAGATCGACGGGGTGGTGCGGATTCGCGACGGCGCAAAGCTCGGGCCCGGCGATTTCGCCGAGATCGTCGTCGAGCAGGCGGGTGAGCACGATCTGGCGGCCCGGCTGGCCGCCTGAAAATTACGGCAAGGAGGCCCTATGGCAGCGCGTGAAGTGGTGGTGGTGAGCGGAGCACGGACCGCGATCGGCGACTACGGCGGTGCCTTCAAGGACGTGGCGCCCACGCGGCTCGGCGCGACCGCGATCAAGGAGGCGCTCGCGCGCGCCCGGATCGAGCCGGCGAGCGTGGGTCACGTCGTGATCGGCAGCGTGATACACGGCGAGGCGCGCGACATGTACATGTCGCGCGTCTGCGCGCTCGATGCCGGGCTGCCGGTCGGCACGCCCTGCCTGACGGTGAACAGGCTGTGCGGCAGCGGCCTGCAGGCGATCGTCTCGGCGGCGCAGCACATCCTGCTCGGCGACACCGACGTCGCGATCGGCGGCGGCGCGGAGAGCATGAGCCGCGCGGCCTACTTCATGCCGGGCGCGCGCTGGGGAACCCGGATGGGCGACGGGTCGGTCGTCGACGCGATGACCGGCGCGCTGCACGATCCGTTCGGCCACGGACACATGGGCGTGACCGCGGAGAACGTCGCCGCGAAGTACGGCTTTACGCGCGAGCAGCAGGACGCCTTCTCGCTCGAATCGCACCGGCGCGCCGCGGCCGCGCTCGCCGAAGGCCGCTTCAAGAGCCAGATCGTCCCGGTCGAGCTGAAGACGAAGAAAGGCGTCGAGCCGTTCACGCTCGACGAGCACGTGCGCCCCGGCGCGAAGATCGAGGACCTGCAGAAGCTCAAGGCCGTGTTCAAGAAGGACGGCACGGTCACGGCGGGCAACGCCTCGGGCCTGAACGACGCGGCCGCCGCCGTGGTGCTGATGGAGGCGAAGGCCGCCGAGAAGGCGGGCGCCAGGCCGCTCGCGCGCCTCGTGGCCTACGCGCATGCGGGCGTCGAGCCGCAGCTCATGGGCCTGGGGCCGATCCCGGCGGTCAGGAGGGTGTTCGAGAAGGCCGGCCTCAAGCCCACCGACATGGACGTGGTCGAGTCGAACGAGGCCTTCGCGGTGCAGGCGATGGCGGTGACCAAGGACCTCGGCCTCGATCCGGCGAAGGTCAACCCGAACGGCGGCGCGGTGGCGCTCGGCCATCCGATCGGCGCGACCGGCTGCATCCTGACGGTGAAGGCGCTGTACGAGCTTGCGCGCACCCAGAAGCGCTACGCGCTGGTGACGATGTGCATCGGCGGCGGGCAGGGCATCGCCGCCATCTTCGAGCGCCTGCACTAGCCGCCATGCAGATCCGCAGGCTCGGCTCGAGCGGGCTCCAGGTCTCGGCGCTGTGCCTGGGGACGATGATGTTCGGCGACCGCACCGACGAGGCGGAGGCCGCGCGCATCGTCGCCTCGGCGCGCGACGCCGGCGTCAACTTCGTCGACACGGCCGATGTGTACGCGGCGGGCGAATCCGAGAGCATGCTCGGGCGCCTCATCGAGTCCGAGCGCGCGCGCTGGATTGTCGCGACCAAGGTCGGCAACGTGCGCGTGCCGCCGCCGGACGACGCCGACCTGTCGCGCCGCCACGTGCTCGGCGCGATCGACGGCTCGCTCGCGCGGCTGCGGACCGACCACGTCGACATCTACTACCTGCACCTGGACGACCTGCGCACGCCGCTCGAGGAAACGCTCTCGGCGCTGGACGACCTCTTGCGCGCCGGCAAGATCCGCTACTGGGGCCTGTCGAACCACCGCGGCTGGCGCATCGCCCAGGCCGTGCTGCTCGCCGAGCGCATGGGCATGCCGCGCCCCGTGGTGTGCCAGCCCTACTACAACGCGATGAACCGCCAGCCCGAGGTCGAGATCCTGCCCGCCTGCGCGCATTTCGGGCTGGGCGTGGTGCCGTATTCGCCGCTCGCGCGTGGCGTGCTGACCGGAAAGTACAAGCCGGGCGAGACGCCGCCCGCCGAGACGCGCGCCGGGCGCGGCGACAAGCGCATCATGCAGACCGAATTCCGCGCCGAGTCGCTGCAGCTCGCGCAGACCATCAAGGCGCACGCCGAGCGCCGCGGCATGAGCGCAGGCGCGTTCGCGCTCAACTGGGTGCTCAACTGCGGCGGCGTGTCGAGCGTGCTCGCCGGACCGCGCACGCTGGAGCAGTGGCAGGGCTACCTCGGCGCGCTCGAGCATCGGTTCACTGCCGAGGATGAGGCGCTCGTCGAGCGGCTGGTGCCGGCGGGGCATCCTTCGACGCCCGGCTACAGCGACCCGCGCTATCCGCCCGCGGGCAGGCGGCCGCTCGTCGCCTAGCCGGCTTCGCCGGGCAGCGCCCTGGCCGCTTCGCGTTCGGCGTGGCTGGCGGCGAGCAGCATGTACATCGCCGGCACCACGAACAGCGTGAACAGCGTGCCGATCGCGATCCCCGCGGCGATCACCAGCCCCATGTTGAAGCGGCTCACCGCTCCGGCGCCGCTCGCGGTGATGAGCGGCACCACGCCGAGCACCATCGCCGCGGTGGTCATCAGGATCGGACGCAGGCGGATGCCGGCCGCCGTCTCGACGGCCTCGCGCTTGGTCTTGCCCTCGCGCTGCAGGTTGTTGGCGAACTCGACGATCAGGATGCCGTGCTTGCTGATCAGGCCGATGAGCGTCACCAGGCCCACCTCGGTGTAGATATTGAGGCTCGCCCCGCCGACTCCGAGGCTGATGAAGATGAGCGCCCCGCAGATCGACATCGGCACCGACACCAGGATGATGACGGGATCGCGGAAGCTCTCGAACAGCGCCGCGAGCGTCAGGTAGATGATGATGAGCGCGAAGAAGAAGGTCACCACCAGCGCGCTCGACTCCTGCACGAACTGCCGCAGCTGCCCGGAATAATCCACCGAATAGCCCTCCGGCAGCGTCTTGGCGGCGAGCTGGCGCAGGTAGGCGAGCGCTTCGCCCTGCGACACGCCCGGGAACTGCACGCCGGCGATCGTGGCCGAGTTCTGCTGCTGGAAGTGGTTCAGCGCCTGCGGCACGACCTTGGTCTCGATGTGCGCGATCGTCGACAGCGGGATCATGTCGCCGTTGGCGGCGCGCAGGTAGTAGTTGCCGAGCTGGCTCGCGTTCAGGCGGTCGACCTGCCGCACCTGCGGGATCACCTTGTAGGAGCGGTCGTACAGGCTGAAGTAGTTGACGTACCCGCCGCCGACCATCGCCGAGAGCGCGCCGCCGACGTCGCGCATCGACAGGCCGAGCTGCGCGGCGAGCTCGCGGTCGATCACCACCGTGGATTGCGGCTGGTCGACCTTGAGGTCGCTGTCGATGAAGATGAAGCGGCCGCTCTTCTGCGCCTCCTGCAAGAATGCGCGCGAAACCTCGTTCAGCCGCTCGAAGGGCTCGGTGGTCTGGATCACGAATTCGACCGGCAGGCCGCGTGCCCCCGGCAGCGGCGGCGGCTGGAACAGCACGGTCTGCAGCCCGGAGATGCGGTTCACCTCCTGCTGCACGACCGGCTGCAGCTGCGCGGCGGACCTGGTGCGCTGGTCCCAGGGCTTGAGCACCATGCCGGCGATCGTACGTCCGGGCACGTCGAGCTGGAACACGTGGTCGTTCTCGGGGTGCGAGGCGAAGGTCTGGTAGATCTGCCGCGTGTAGAGGCTGCGCTGCTGCAGCGTGGAGTCGGGCGCGCCGGTCGACGACGCGATGAGCACGCCCTGGTCCTCCTGCGGGGCGAGCTCGGACTTCGCGCCGGCGTACAGGAAGTAGATGCTGCCGAGCACGATGAGCGCGAACGCCGTGGTCACCGGTACGTAGTCGAGCGTGCGATGCAGCAGCCGCTCGTAGCGCTTGTGCAGCGATTCGAAGGCGCGGTCGAGCCACAGCACCAGGTGCGCCTCCCAGCCGCGTCCCGCGGGATCGTGCGGCTTGAGCATGCGCGAGCACATCATGGGCGAGAGCGTCAGCGCCACGACCGCGGAGATGGTCACCGCGCCGACCAGGCTGAAGGCGAACTCGGTGAACAGCGCGCCGGTGAGGCCGCCGAGGAAGCCGATCGGCACGTACACCGCGACCAGCACCACCGTCATGGCGATGATCGGGTTGGCGAGCTCGCGCGCGGCGACGATCGCGGCCTCCATCGGACGCATGCCCTGCTCGAGGTGGCGGTTGACGTTCTCGACCACGATGATCGCGTCGTCGACCACCAGGCCGATCGCCAGCACCAGGGCGAGCAGGGTGAGCAGGTTGATGCTGAAGCCGAGGATCAGCATCACCGTGAAGGTGCTCACCAGCGAGAGCGGGATGGCGATGGTCGGGATGACCACCGAGCGCAGCGAGCCCAGGAACGCGAACACCACCAGGGTGACGATGACGAGCGCCTCGACGATGGTCTTGACCACCTCGTCGATCGAGCTGTTCACGAACTTGGTCGAGTCGTAGACGATGCGGCCGTCCAGCCCCTGCGGCAGCTGCGCCTGGATCGCCGGGAAGACGTCGCGCACGCGCTTGATCACCTCGAGCAGGTTCGCCGCCGGCGCCACCTGGATGCCGATGTACACCGCCTGCTTGCCGTCGAAGCCGACCGCCGTCTCGTAGTCTTCCGAGCCGAGCGTGACGTTGGCGACATCCTCGAGCCGCACGACGGCGCCGTCCTTCTGCTTGACGATCAGGCGCTTGAACTCGTCCACCGAGTGCAGGCTGGTCGAGGCGGTGAGGTTGACCTGCACCATCTGCCCCTTGGTGCTGCCGACCGTCGACAGGAAGTTGTTGGCCGCGAGCGACTGCTGCACGTCGGCCGCCGTCAGGCCGTAGGCCGCGAGCTTGTCCGGCTCGAGCCAGGCGCGCAGCGCGAAAAGCTTCTGCCCGAGGATCTCGGCGGTCTGCACGCCTTCCACCGCCTGCAGCCGCGGCTGCACCACGCGCACCAGGTAGTCGGTGATCTTGTTGGCCGGCAGCACCTGGCTCGAGAAGCCGATGTACATCGCGTCGATCGTCTGGCCGATCTGCACTGACAGGGTGGGCTGCTGCGCGCCCTGCGGCAGCTGGTTCAGCACCGCGTTCACCTTGGTGTTGATCTCGGTGAGCGCCTTGTCCGAGTCGTAGTTGAGCCGCAGGTTGGCGGTGATCGTGCTCACGCTCTGGCGGCTGGTCGAGGTCATGTAGTCGATGCCGTTCGCCTGGGCGATCGAGTTCTCGAGCGGCGCGGTGATGAAGCCCGCCACCAGCGCCGGGTCGGCGCCGGTGTACACCGTGGTCACGGTCACCACCGCGTTCTGCGTGCGCGGGAACTGCAGCACCGGCAGCAGCGTCACCGAGCGCAGGCCGAGCACCAGCAGCAGCAGGCTCACCACCGTCGCGAGCACCGGCCGGCGGACGAAGATGTCGGTGAATTTCATCGCCGCGCGCTCACTCGTCCTTCGGCCTGGGTGCCGCCTGGTCCGAAGGCTGCACGGAGTTATTGACGACGACCGGGGTCCCGTTGCGCAGCTTGAGCTGGCCGGCGGTGACCACCGTCTCGCCTTCCTTGATGCCCGAGAGCACCGCGATCTGATCGCCGCGCTTCGGGCCGACCGTGACGAAGCGCTGGTTCGCCACCTGCCGCGGCTTGCCGTCCGGCCCTTTGCCCTGCTCCTCGACCACGAACACGGTGTCGCCGTACGGGTTGAAGGTGATCGCGGTCTGCGGCAGGGTCAGGTAGCGCTGCGCGGCCGCCAGGCGGATCTCGATTTTCGCGTACATGCCCGGCAGCAGCTTGTGCCCGGAATTGGACAGCGAGGCGCGCACCAGCACGTTGCGCGTCGCCGGATCGATCTTGGCGTCGATCGCCTCGACGCTGCCCTCGAACTGCTCGCCTGGCAGCGCGTCGCTGGTGAGCACCACCTTCTGCCCGGGAGAGACCTGCCCGGCCTGGTTCTGCGGCACGCTGAAATCCGCCAGGATCGGGTCGAGCGACTGCAGCGTGACGAGCTTCGTGCCGGCGGCGACGTACTGCCCGAGGTCGACGACGCGCACGCCGAGGCGCCCGTCGAAGGGGGCGCGCACGAGCTTCTTGTCGACGGCCGCCTGCTGCTCGGCGACGCGCGCCCGGGCGACGCGCAGGTTGGCGGCGTCGGTGTCGACCGCGGCCTGGCTGATGAAGTTCGCTTTGCGTTGCTGCAGATCGCGCTGGTAGGTCGTCTCCGCGAGCTGCTCCGTGGCCTTGAGCGACGCGAGCAGCGCGAGATCCGACGCGTTGTCGAGCTGCACCAGCGGCGCGCCGGCCTTGACCTCCTGGCCGGAGCCGAAGTGGATGGCCGAAATGACGCCGACGACCTGCGGCGCGAGGTCGGCGCCGTGCACCGCGCGCAGCGTGCCGACCGCGCTGACCGTGGATTGCCACTCCTGGTAGCCCGCCTGGGTCGTCGACACGGTCTGCACCGGCACGCCTTGCGACGAGAGGAACTTCGTCGTCATGCGCGCGACGAAGGCCTTCCAGCCGAAGATCGCGCCGAACAGTGCTCCGGCGAGCACCAGCATCAGCACCATGCGCTTGGTCATCGATTGCAGCTCCTGGGGACAGCACGCTTGTAACGTCGGCGCCGCGAAGCTGTCAATGGCTCGCTGCGAGCCTTGCTAGACTGCCGGCGTGCAAATATCCCTGCCGGTAACCTTGGCGATGCTCGCTGCGGCGTTGCTGCATGCGGGTTGGAACGCGCTGCTCAAGTCGAGCCCGGACAAGGCGCTCGAGAACGTCGCGCTCGCCGCGAGCCGCGGCACGCTCGCGCTCGCGATCGTGCCCTGGCTGCCGCTGCCCGCGCCGGCTGCCTGGCCGTGGATCGCGGCCTCGGTCGCGGTGCATGTGGCGTACTTCTGGGCGCTCGCCGGCGCGTACCGCTGGGGCGACCTGTCCTTCGCCTACCCGATCATGCGCGGCGGCGCGCCGGCGCTGGTGGCGCTGGCCGGCGCGGCGGTCTTCGGCGAGCTGCTGCCCGCCGGCCAGGCCGCCGCCGTGGCGCTCATCTGCGCCGGCGTCCTCGGCTTCGCGACGGTGGCGCGCGGCGAGCCGGCCGCCGTGCGGCGCGCGCTGGCCTTCGCGCTCGGCAACGCGGCGGTGATCGCCACCTACACGCTGATCGACGCGCGCGGCGTGCGCCTCTCGGGAGCGCCGGTCAGCTACGCGATGTGGTTCTTCGTCGCCAACAGTGTGGTGCAGCTGGCGTTCGGGCTGGCGAAGCGGGCGCGCGAAGTGCCGCCTTACCTCGCGCGCCACTGGGCGCGCGCCGCGCTCGGCGGCGCCTGCACGCTCGGCTCATACGGCATCGCGCTGTGGGCGATGGCGCAGGCGCCGGTCGCGCTCATCGCCGCGCTGCGCGAGGTGTCGGTGATCTTCGCCGCCGCGATCGGCGCGCTGTTCCTCGGCGAGCACTTCACGCGGCGCCGCATGCTGGCGACCGGCACGGTGCTCGCCGGACTGGTGCTGCTGCGGCTGTAGTGCCGGGCTGCCCGCGTGCCCGTCGGGCCTAGGCCCCGGGGCGCATGTGCGGGAACAGGATCACGTCGCGGATGGACGGGCTGTCGGTGAGCAGCATGACCAGCCGGTCGATGCCGATGCCGGCGCCGGAGGTCGGTGGTAGGCCGTACTCGAGCGCGCGGATGTAGTCGGCGTCGTAGTACATCGCTTCCTGGTCGCCGGCGTCCTTCTTCTTCGACTGCTCGAGGAAACGCTCCGCCTGGTCCTCGGGGTCGTTCAGCTCGGAGAAGCCGTTGGCGATCTCCTTGGCGTCGATGAACAGCTCGAAGCGCTCGGTGATCTCCGGGTCGGAGTCCTTGCGGCGCGCGAGCGGCGACACCTCGGCCGGGAACTCGGTGACGAAGGTCGGCTCGACGAGGTTCTTTTCGGCGAGCGTCTCGAACAGCACGAGCTGCAGCGACCCCCAGCCCTGGTCTTCTCCGAACTCCACGCCCAGCGCGCGCAGGCGCGCGGCGACGAACGCGCGGTCGCGCAGCTGCGCGTCGCTCCACGGCTCCGGCGCATACTTGCGGATCGCCTGCGGGATGCTGAGCTGCGCGAAGGGCTTGCCGAAATCGATCTTGCGTCCCTGGTACTCGAGCAGCGTCGTGCCGAGCGAAGTCTGCGCCGCCTCGCGCAGCAGCTCCTGCACCAGCGACATCATGTAGCGGTAGTCGGTGAACGCGCAGTACATCTCCATCATGGAGAATTCCGGATTGTGGCGCGTCGAGATGCCCTCGTTGCGGAAGCTGCGGTTGATCTCGAACACCTTCTCCATGCCGCCCACCACCAGGCGCTTTAGGTACAGCTCCGGCGCGATGCGCAGGTACAGGTCCATGTCGAGCGCGTTGTGGTGCGTGCGGAACGGGCGCGCCGCGGCGCCGCCGGGGATCGGCTGCAGCATCGGCGTCTCGACCTCCAGGTAGCCCTGGCGCGACATGTACTCGCGCAGCGCGCGGATCGCGCGCGAGCGCACTTCGAACACCCAGCGCGCGCGCTCGTTGACCAGCAGGTCGAGGTAGCGCTGCCGGTAGCGCTGCTCCTGGTCGGTGAGCCCGTGGAACTTCTCCGGCAGTGGCCGGAGCGACTTGGCGAGCAGGCGCAGCTCGTTGACGCGCAGCGTGAGCTCGCCGGTGCGCGTCTTGAACAGCACGCCGCGCGCGCCGACGATGTCGCCGATGTCGAAGTGCTTGTAGGCTGCGTGCCTGTCCTTGCCGCTGTGGTCGTCGGAGACGTAAATCTGGAGTCGGTCGCTGCCGTCCTGCAGCACGCCGAAGCTCGCCTTGCCCATCACGCGCTTGAGCATCAGCCGCCCCGCGATCGACGCCTCGGGCGGGTTCTTCTCCAGCTCCTCGGCCGACAGTGCGCCGTAGCGCGCGGCGAGCTGCGCGCTCGCGTCCGCGCCCGCGAAATCGTTCGGAAACGCCGGCCCTTCCGCGCGCAGCTTGGCGAGCTTGGCGCGCCGCTCGGCGACGATCTGGTTCTCGTCCTGCGCGGTCTGCGGCTCGGGCTTCTTGGGCTCCTGCATGCTCATTCTCCTTTACAACCCCTGCTTGAGGCTCGCGGTGATGAACACGTCAAGGTCGCCGTCGAGCACCGCCTGCGTGTTGCCGACCTCGATGTCGGTGCGCAGGTCCTTGATGCGCGACTGGTCGAGCACGTAGGAGCGGATCTGGCGCCCCCAGGCGATTTCGGTCTTCGATTCCTCGAGCTTGTCGCGCTCGACCTGGCGATTGCGCAGTTCGAGCTCGTAGAGCTTCGACTTGAGCATCGCCATCGCCTCGGCGCGGTTCCTGTGCTGCGAGCGGTCGTTCTGGCACTGCACGACGATACCGGACGGAATATGCGTGATCCGCACGGCGGAGTCGGTCCGGTTCACGTGCTGGCCGCCGGCGCCCGAGGCGCGGTAGGTGTCGATGCGCAGGTCGGCCGGGTTGATGTCGATCTCGATCGTCTCATCGACCTCGGGATAGACGAACGCGCTCGCGAAGGAGGTGTGGCGCCGCGCGTTCGAGTCGAACGGCGACTTGCGCACGAGACGGTGGGTCCCGGTCTCGGTGCGGAGGTGGCCGTAGGCATAGTCGCCGTTGACCTTGAGCGTCGCGCTCTTGATGCCCGCGACCTCGCCCTCGGACTGCTCAAGGATTTCGACGCTGAAGCCCTTGCGCTCGCAGTACTTGACGTACATCCGCTCGAGCATCTGCGCCCAGTCCTGCGCCTCGGTACCGCCGGCGCCGGCCTGGATGTCGACGAAGCAGTTGTTCGGGTCGAGCGGGTTGGAGAACATGCGCCGGAACTCGAGCGCGGCGACGTCCTTCTCCAGGCCCGCGGCCTCGCGTCCGATCTCCTCCAGCGTGGAGTCGTCCCTGTCGGCGGCGGCGAGCTCGAACAGCTCGCGCGCGTCGCCGAGCGCCGAGCCGACGCGCTCCAGCGTGCGCACCACGCCGTCGAGCTGCTTCTTTTCCCTGCCGAGCTCCTGGGCGCGCTGCGGCTTGTCCCAGAGCTTCGGGTCCTCGAGCTCGCGGTCGAGCTCTAGCAGGCGCTTCTTCTTCGCGTCGAAGTCAAAGATACCTCCGGAGCTCGCCGACCCGGACTTGCAGGTCCACGAGGGAAGAGGCGATCTGGTTGCTGCGTTCGGCTTCCATGGCGGGCGGCCAAAGCGCGAATTATACAGGCGGCGGCAGCACCATCTGAGTTTGCGTGACGAGCGCCACCAGCTTGCCCGACTCGGCGGTGAGCCTCGTCTGCCACACCATCGTGCTCTTGCCGCGGTGCACCGGCGTGCACTCGGCGCGCACGCGCGTATTCACCGGCGCCGCAGCGAGGAAATTGGTCTTCGACTCGATCGTCGTGGTGCGCGCGCCCGCCGGCAGGTTGACGAAGGTGCCGACCGCCCCCAGCGTGTCGGCGAAGGCCATCACGGCGCCGCCGTGCAGCACGCCGCCGAGGGTGCACAGCTCGGGGCGCACCGTGAGCTCGGCCACGACGCGCTCGGGGCCCACCTCGGTGAAGCGCAGGCCCATCAGCTCGGGGAACAGGCCCTTCCAGCGCTCCTGGATATCCGACGCGGCGCTCATCTGACCTCCGTGCCGTTGTAATCCTCGGCGATGCGGTCTTCGAAGAAGCTGGTGGGGTTGGGCGCCGCCATGAAACGGCGGTAGACCTCGGGCCAGACCTTCGCGTACTGGAATACCCTGCCGTTGGACATCTCGACCTCGAGCGTCTGGCTCTTCTCGTCGTAGCCCACCGAGCGGATCTTGGAGGAATTGACGCGCTTCCTCTCCATCTCAGCCTCCTTCCACCCGCACCTTGTCGCCGGCGCGCACGGCGGCGAGCACGCGCGCGTCGCCCACCACCCTGCCGAGCAGGTTGCAGCGCGCGACGAGCTTCGGCTTGCCGTCGGTGGAGATTGGGGTCGGACCGTAGGGCAGGGCGAGCGCCGAGCCCTCGACCCAGAAGCATACGGTCCCCGGCTCGACGATCTGGCGCGCTTCGGGCTCGAGAGTCGCGTTTACGGGAACCTCGAAATACAGCTCCTCGCCCCAGGTCTGGGCGCGCGATTCGAAGGGCAGCGCCTCGAGCAGCGCCTCGACGGTCGGCGTGTCGTCGAGCGCGACCTCGAAGCTCGTCTTACCGGCGGTGATGCGCAGCCTGCGCATGGGGCGGGATTTGCCTCAGGTCTCGAAGTGCTCGACGTTCAGCTGCACGCTCTTCAGGCCGTTGAACTCGTTCACGGCCAGGCGGTAGGCGGCGCGCACGCGCGCGCCGAGCGGGGCGCCGTGCGCCTGCGCGCCGCGCTCGAGCGCATTGAAGCGGATCGCCTCGAACTTCCTGCCGTCCTTCGCGAGGCGCAGCTTCAGGTGCCGCTCGCCCACGACGCGCTGGCTTTCCACGGCGAATGTATCGCAGAACATCGGCTGCGGAAAGCCTTGGCCCCAGATCTGCTCTTCGATGAGCTGCGCGACGCCGAGCGTCGCGTGCTCGGGCGCCAGCTCGCCGTCGGTCTCGAGCACCGGCGCGAACGCTTCGGGCGGAATCATCTCGCCCGCCGCGCGCTCGAAGGCGGCGGCGAAGCGCTCGAAGTCGCGCTCGCGCAGCGTGAGCCCCGCGGCCTGCGCGTGGCCGCCGAAGCGAAGGATCAGGCCGGGCTCGCGCTTGGCGACCAGGTCCAGGCAATCGCGCAAGTGCAGCCCGGGAATCGAGCGCCCCGAGCCGCGCAGCAGCCCGCCGTCGGCCCTGGCGCAGCACACCACCGGGCGGTGCAGCCGCTCGCGCAGGCGCGCGGCGAGGATTCCGACCACGCCCTGGTGCCAGCCCGGCTGGAACAGCGCCACGGCCGGGCCGCAGGGCTCGGCGAGGCGCTCGGTGGACTTGAGCGCCGCGTCGAGCATCTCGCCCTCGATGCGGCGGCGCTCGCGGTTCAGCCCGTCGAGCTGCTGCGCGATGTTGGCCGCGCGCGCCTCGTCGTCGGTCACCAGGCATTCCACGCCCAGGCTCATGTCCGCGAGGCGTCCGGCAGCGTTCAGGCGCGGGCCGGCGACGAATCCCAGGTCGAACGCGCTCGCCTGCGCCGGCGCGCGTCCCGCGATTCGCAGCAGGGCGGCGAGCCCCGGCTGGCTGCGGCCGCTGCGCAGCCTCTTCAGCCCCTGCGCCACCAGGATGCGGTTGTTGGCGTCCAGCGGCACCACGTCGGCCACCGTGCCGAGCGCGACGAGGTCGGCGAGCGCGCCGAGGTTCGGTTCGCCGCCCGCGCCGAAGGCGCCGCGCCTGCGCAGCTCGGCGCGCAGCGCGAGCGCAACGTAGAACATCACGCCGACGCCGGCCAGCGCCTTGGACGGGAACGTGCAGCCGGGCTGGTTCGGGTTGACGATGCACTCGGCGGCCGGCAGCTCCGGCCCGGGCAGGTGATGGTCGGTGATAAGCGTCGCGATGCCGAGCGCGCGCGCGCGCGCCACGCCCTCGACGCTCGCGATGCCGTTGTCGACGGTGACGAGCAGCTCGGGCCTGCGCTGCGCGGCCAGCTCGACCAGCTCGGGCGAAAGTCCATAGCCGAGCGCGAAGCGGTCCGGCACCAGGTAGTCGACCTCCGCGCCGAACGCGCGCAGCGCGCGCACGCCCACGGCGCAGGCAGTGGCGCCGTCGGCGTCGTAGTCGGCGACGATCAGGATCCTGCGCCGCGCGGCGATCGCGTCGGCGAGCAGCGCCGCGGCCGCTTCCGCGTTGCCGAGCAGCGACGGCGGCGCGAGGCGCGCGCTGTCGTAGGCGAGCTCCTCGGGCGAGCGGATGCGGCGCGCGGCGTACACGCGCGCGAGCACCGGGTGCAGGCCGGCGCGCTCGAGCGCGCGCCGGTCGGCCTCGGCGTAGGTGCGCACCGCGAACTTCAAGCGTAGCTCCCGAGCGCGCGCGCGCGACGCCAGAAGCGCCGCAGGTCGCCGCGGATCGTCTCGAACGAGAGCGCCTGCGCGCCGTCCGGAACACGCAGCGTTACCATGCCGAGGCGCCCGTCGCGCAGGGCCTCGAGCAACGGCGCGAACCAGCGCGACTCGAGCGCGAGCAGCCCCTCGCGGAAAACCTCGGCCTCGCCGAGCGCGCAGGCCGCGCGCAGCGCGTCCAGCACCAGCAGGTGCGTGCCGTCCTCGGGCGCGCGCGCGAGCCACTCGTCGGCCGAGCGCGGCAGCGGCCGCTGGCGCATGCCGGCAAGCCGCGCCAGCCCGAGCGCGACCGGCTCGTCCGCTGTGACCGATTGCCAGGGGCCGTGCGCAGAGCCGGGCAGCGCGCCAGCGCCCCACAGCCAGAGACTGTTCACCGCGGGTGCGCCGCACTCCGCGCGCACGCGGTTCACCGGATGATCGTGCAGCAGCATCTGCAGCTCGTTCAGCAGCGCGTGCCAGCGGCGCGTATCCGGGCCCGCGGCGAGCTGGGAGTCCAGGTCGGAGCCGGCCACCGCGAGCGGCGACTCGGTGGCGACGGCCATGTCGGCCTCGAGCCGCGCGCACCAGCGCTCGGGGCGCAGCGGGTACAGGGCGAGTGCGCCCGCGAAATGGCGGCCGAGCGTCTCGCACAGCGCCTCGGCCTCCTCGCGCGCGATCGCGAAGGCGGCGCTCGGCACGAGCGCCATCGCGTCGCCGTGCAGGCGCAGGTGCACCGGGTCCGCGCGCATCCACGACGCCGTGCCGGGCGCGCCGTCCGGGGCGCCGTCGGCGAGCACGGTGAGCGCGCCCGCGGCGAGCGGCGCGTTCTCGCCGAGGAAGGCCTCGGCCAGCCAGCGCTCGGGCGAGAGCGCCTGCGACCAGTCCGGGCGCCCGCGCGCGAGCAGCATCTCGAGCGCCGGCAGGCGCAGCCCGCCGAGCGCCTCGCGCAGCGATTCGCGTGCGGGCAGCAGGCCCGGGACGAGCAGCTCGAGGTGCATCAGTCGGCCGCGAGCTCGACGACACGCGCGCGACCTTGCAGCAGGTGGCGCGCGAGGATCTTGTACTGATCGAGGTCGAAGTGCGGTCGCGCGCCGCCCTCGAGTATCTCCGCGATCTCGGCTTCGGAAGCCGCGGTGCCGAGGTAGCACCAGTTGTGCACCACGTGCACGTCGGTCGCCTCGCGGCTGCGGTCGTCCTCGACCACGCCGACCGGCCCGCGCCAGGGCCAGGACACCGTTTTCAGACGTCCGAGCGCGACCGACAGGCGCGCGTCGTGCATGGCCGCGCTTTCGCGGCCGGCGCAGACGCCCGCGCAGCGCCCGATCTGGTGGCGAAAGCACGCGCCGCGCCGGCTTTGCGCCCGCTCCAGGCCGAGCGCCTGCAGGCACAGACCGTGCTCGTCGGCGAGGCCGCGCAGCGCGGCGAGCGCCGCGCGCCTGGAGCGGAACACGCCGTAGACGTGGGGCACCGCGTCGGCGTCGATCTCGTCCGCCTGCGCGAGGCGCAGCGACGCGCCGTCGCGCACGAAGCCGCACAGATCGCTCGCGCGCCGCAGGCGGCGGTTGTAGACCGGGGTCAGCTCCTTCACCAGCGCCGCCTCGCGCAACAGCGCGCCGAGCTCGCCCGCCGTGCGCTGCCAGTCGATGCGGCGCACCTCGCGCGCGAGCTGCATCTCGCGCGCCGAGCGCAGGTCGTCGGCGAAGTGCGCGAGCACGCGCGTGCGCAGGGCGATGCTCTTGCCGACGTACAGCGGCGCGTCGCTCTCGCCGTAGAACAGGTACACGCCCGGCGCGTCGGGGATCGCGTCGATCGCCGCGCGCTCGACGTGCGGCGGCAGCGACGGCTGCTTCGCCACCTGCCGCGCCGCGAGGGCGAGCGCATCGGCGCCGTGCTCGGCCGCCGCGACGCGCAGGAACTGCCACACCGCGTCGGCGTCGCCGAGCGCGCGATGCCGCGCGCGGCAGGCGAGCCCGTGCCGGGCGATCAGGCTGTCCAGGTTGTGGCGCGCGTGCCCGGGGTACAGGCGCCGCGACAGCTTCACGGTGCACAGCGTGCGCGCGCTGTAGCGGATCCCGCTGCGCTCGAATTCCTGGCGCAGGAAGCCGTAGTCGAAGCGCGCGTTGTGCGCGACCACGACGCGCCCGGCGAGCCGCTCGTGCAGGTCGGGGGCGAGCAGCGCGAAGGTCGGCGCGTTCGCCACCATGTCGTTGCTGATGCCGGTGAGCGCCTGGATGGCGGGCGGGATGGGGGTCTCGGGATTGACGAGCGTCGACCACTCGCCGCTCACCTCGCCGTCCTCGACCTCGATCACCGCGATCTCGGTGATGCGGTCCCAGCTCGCGTTCGCGCCGGTGGTCTCCAGGTCGACGATGGCGAGCGGCGCGTCGAGCAGGGGCATGGTGGATATCCGTCCAGTCCGCAGGATATCAGACGAGCTGCGCGAGCTGCCACGCCGCGAAGCCGAGGATCGAGACGCCCGACACCACGTTTATCGCGCGCATCGGGCGCTGCCCGAGGCGGCCGTGCAGCCGGCTTGCTGCAGCCGCCAGGATCAGCCACCACGACGCCGAGCCGAGGAACACGCCGAGCGTCACCAGCGCCGCCGCGGTGTAGCTCGCACCCTGCGCGAGGCCGAGGCCGGCGAAGATCGCGGCGAAAGCGAGGATAGTCGGCGGGTTGGCGAGCGTCAGGCCGAGCGTGGACAGAAACGCTCTCGTGAGAGAAGTTTTCTCGATCGCCGCGCTGCCTGGCAGGGCCGGAGCCGAGGCCAAGGCCTGCACGCCAAGATAGGTGAGGAAGGCTGCGCCGGCGAGGCCGAGCCAGAGCCTGTGCGCTTGCAGCGGCCCCGATACCGCGGTCAGGCCGAAGGCGGCGAGCGCGCCGTAGATCGTGTCGCCGACCGCGATGCCCAGGCCGGTGACCAGTCCGGCGAGCGCGCCCGAGGCGACGGTGCGGCGAAAGCACAGCAGCCACATCGGGCCCACGGTGGCGGCCAGCACGAAGCCGAACGCCAGGCCCTTGAGAAACAGCACCGTCATCGCATCGGTACGAAGCCCGGCTGGGCGTGCATGCGCCGCAGCCAGGCGCGGATCGCGGGGTAGGGCGCGAGCTCGATGCCGCCGTCCTCGGCGCAGTGCGTGTAGGCGAAGAGCGCGATATCGGCGATCGAATAGGCGCCGCCGACGAAATACGGCTCGCGCGCGAGGTGGCCTTCCATCACGCCGAGCGCCTGGTGGCCGCGCTCGCGCAGCCGCGGCAGCTCGGCGCGGCGCGGCGAGGCGACCGGCGTGTGCCGCACGATCGAGCGCGCCACCGCTACGTAGGGCTCGTGGCTGTACTGCTCGAAGAACATCCACTGCAGCGCGCGCGCACGCCCCAGGCGCCCGGCGGGCGCGAGCTCGGTGTCCTCGGCGAGGTACCACAGGATCGCGTTCGACTCGGCGAGGAAACTCCCGTCCTCGAGCTCGAGCAGCGGCACCTTGCCGTTCGCATTCTTCGCCAGGAACTCGGGCGTGCGCGTGTCGCGCACCTCGACCCAGCGGTAGGCGATGCCGAGCTGCTCGAGCGCGAGCTGCGGCTTGTAGCAATTGCCCGAGTCGGACATGCCGTAGAGCGTGACCATGCCGTGCACCTCAGCCGCTGTTGCGCAGCCCCGCGGCCACGCCGTTGATCGTCAGGTGGATGGCGCGCTTGGTGCGCTCGTCGGTGTCGCCCGCGCGGTAGCGCCTGAGCAGCTCGACCTGCAGGTGGTTGAGCGGGTCGAGGTACGGGAAGCGATTGCGGATCGAGCGCGCGAGCGTCGGGTTGTCGGCGAGCAGCTCGTCGTGGCCGGTGATCGCGGCGAGCGCCCGCCGCGTGCGATGCCATTCGGCGGAGATGTCGCCGAATACGCGCTTGCGCAGCGCCTCGTCCGGCACCAGCTCCGCGTAGCGCGAGGCGATCGCGAGATCCGTCTTCGCAAGCACCATGTCCAGGTTGGACAGCACGCTGCGGAAGAACGGCCAGTGGGCGTGCATGGCGCGCAGCTCTTCCAGCTGTGCGCCCGGCTGCGCCAGCCACTGCTCGACCGCGGCGCCGAAGCCGTACCAGCCGGGCAGCATCAGGCGGCACTGGGTCCAGCTGAACACCCAGGGAATGGCGCGCAGGTCCTCCAGCCGCGCCGAGTGTCGGCGCGCGGCGGGCCGGCTGCCGATGTTCAGGTCGGCGATCTCGGCGATCGGCGTGGAGGCGCGGAAGTACTCGAGGAAGTGCGGCGTGTCCTTCACCAGCGCCCGGTAGGCGCGGAAGGCGATCGCGGCGAGCTGCTCCATCACTTTCGCGTAGCGCTCGCGCTCAGCGTCGCTGCGCGTGCGCGCGCCGAGGCTCGCCTCGAGCGTCGCAGCGGCGAGCGTCTCGAGGTTGCGCCGTCCGCTCTCCGGGTCGGCGTACTTGCTCGCGATCACCTCGCCCTGCTCGGTCAGGCGCAGCGCGCCGTCCACGCTGCCCGGCGGCTGCGCCAGGATCGCCTCGTAGCTCGGCCCGCCGCCGCGCCCGACCGTTCCGCCGCGGCCGTGGAACAGGCGCAGCCGCACGCCGTGCGCGTGGCATACGCGCAGCAGCCCGGTCGCGGCCTCGTACAGCGACCAGTTCGAGGCGAGATAGCCGCCGTCCTTGTTGCTGTCGGAATAGCCGAGCATCACTTCCTGCTCGCCGCCGCGCGCGTCGACCCAGGCGCGGTACAGGGGGAGCTTGAGCGCGCGCTCGATGATTGCGCCGCTCTTTTCCAGGTCGGCGATCGACTCGAACAGCGGCACGATGTCCATGTCGAGCTCGGGGCGCATGCCCGGGCGCAGCAACCCCGCCTCGCGCAGGAGCACGCCGACCTCGAGCAGGTCGGAGAGCGACTCGCAATGCGAGATCACGTAGCGCGGCACCGCGCGCGCACCGAAGCGCTTGTGGCCCTCGGCCGCGGCGGCGAGCACCGCCAGCTCGCGCCCGACGCGCTGCGAATATTCCAGGTGCGGCGAGCGCAGCGGCCGCGGCCCTGCGAGCTCGCGTGCGAGCAGCAGCACGCGCCGCTCTTCGTCGAGCGCGGCGTAGTGCGCCTCCACCCCGGCGCGCGCGAGCAGCTCGGCGACCGCCGCTTCGTGCTCGTCGGAGCTCTGCCTCAAGTCGATCGGCGCGAGGTGGAAGCCGAACACGCTCAGCTGCCGGCGCAGGCGCGCGAGGCGCCCCTCGGCCAGGCGCGCGGCGCCCTGCTCGGCGAGCGCCTGCGCGATCGCGTCGAGGTCGGCCGCCAGCTCCTCGGGCGAGGCATAGGGCGCGCGTTGCATGCTCGGCGCCGGCACGGGACGGAAGTCGGCGAGCGCCTCGGCGCTGGCCGCGAGGCGCGCGTAGATTCCGGTCAGCGCGCGCCGATAGGGCTCGTCGCGCCGGTAGGGCGAGTCGTCGCCCGAGCCTTCGGCGAGCGCCGCGAGCGCCGCCGGCAGCTGCTTGATGCGCGTCGAGATCGACAGCTCCTTGCCGAGCCGGTTCACCTCCTCGAGGTAGTGGGCTAGCGCGAGCTGCGCCTGCTGCGCGAGCGCGAGCGCGAGCGTGTGCGCATTCACGTTCGGATTGCCGTCGCGGTCGCCGCCGATCCAGGTGCCGACGGTGAGGAAAGGCGCGAGCCAGGGCGTCGCCGCGAGGCCGAAGCGCTCCTTCAGGCCCGCCTCCAGCTCCTCGTACACGCGCGGCAGCTCGGCGAGGAAGGTCATGCGGAAGTACGCCAGGCCGTTGTTGATCTCGTCGCTCACCTCCAGGCGGGTGAGTCGCAGGATCGAGGTGAGCCACAGGCGCAGCACCTCGCGCCTGAGCTGCGCGTCGCGCGCCGCGTCCTGTGGCAGCGCGAGCAGGCGCGCGATCTCGCGCTCGCAGTCGAGGATGCTCTGGCGCTGCACTTCGGTCGGGTGCGCGGTCAGCACCGGGCTCACGCGCGCGCGCGCGAACCAGGCGACCAGCTCCTCGCCGTCGACGCCCTCGGCGCGCAGCCGGTCGAGCGCGCTGGCAAGGCTCCCCGGGCGCGGGGGCGAGCCGGCCTCCGCGTGCGCGTGCCGCCTGCGGTTCTGCTGTGTGTCCTCGGCGATGTTCAGCAGGTGCGAGAAGAAGCTGAACGCGCGCACCACATGCAGCGTCTGCTCGATGTTTAGCGCGTTCAGCTGCGTTTCGAGCGTGGCCTTCGCCTCGCGCGCGCCGGACTCGGCGCGCCTGAACGCGACCGCGGTCTGCCGGATGCGCTCGATGCGCTCGAGCATCTCCTCCCCGACCTGCTCGCGGATGGCGTCGCCCAGCAGCCGGCCGAGCAGCCGCCGGTCCTCGCGCAGCAGCTCTTCCTTGGCCTCGTCGGCGAATTCGGCGAGCGCTTCCATGGAGGGGAATTCTACGCGGCGGCGGACACGATCCAGCCCTCGCAGGCCGGAACGCGCCGCGGCAGGCCGAAGTTCGGCCGGCCGACGCCCCAGGCGGCCTGCACCGCGCACAGCAGCGCGTCCAGGCGGTCGCCCGAGCCGTCCTGGAGAAGGTCTTTTCTCAGCGGAGGTGAGGGTATCGATACCCTGATTCGCAGAGGATGGCGCCCGCGCTCGAGGGCGGCGAGGATACGCCGCCGCGCGGCGAGGCGCTGCGGGGTCTGCTTGGCGCGCGCGTCGTTCTTGTACGAGGCGCGCGTGACGGCGCGCGCGAGCAGCCCGGGATAGGCCTCGAGCGCGACGCGGCCGCGGTCGCCGCGCGCGAGCCCGGGAACTTTCAGCCCCGCGGCGGCGAGGCGCGGCGCGCCCTCGTGGAACATGAGCGCGACCGGTGGGTTGACGAGCTTCATCGGGCTGGAGGAGCCCGCCGGCCTGTCCGTCGCGCGGTGCGCGTACTTGCGCCCCGGCGGGCGCGTGGCGCGGTAGGCGTCGAGCACCCGGCGCAGCTCGGCGCGCGTCAGGCGCGCGCAGTACGCGACCAGCGCCGGCCAGCGCACCGGCCAGCCCAGGTCGCGCACCAGCTCGGCGGGCAGCCCGAAGGGGAAATCGAAGCCGCCGACCCAGGGGCCGGGCCGCGCGAGCACGGCCTCGAAGGCGTCGAAATCGACGAGCGGCTCGAGCGCGTCGAGCCGCAGCGTGCCGCCGGCGAGCTCGGCGTGCGCGACCACGATGGGCTTCGCCCGGCGCGGCGCCGAGGTGAAATCGACGCCGAGGATGCGCATCGCCGCGGCGTCAGTCGTGCGTGAGCGGCTTGTTCGTGAACAGGTAGTCCTTCAGCTCCTTGTCGAAGCTCGGATCCTTGCGCCGGATCCATTCGAGCACCATCGCCGCGTGCTCCTTCTCCTCGTCGCGGTTGTGCGCGAGGATCGCCTTGAGCACCTTGTCCTTGCAGGCGTCTACCCGCTGGTTGTACCAGTCGATCGCCTCCAGCTCCTCCATGAGCGAGGTGATCGCGCGGTGCATGTCGCGCGTCTCGTCGGACAGCTCTTCGACCGGCTCGTGGAAACCCTCGTTCGCCATTCGTTTCCTCCGTTGCGTTCAGTTGGCCGCCAGGCGCAGCGCCTCGGCCGACAGATTGTACGTGCGGCCGAGCCCGGCGACGAAGCGCGCATCGCGCGGCGCGATGCGCCAGAACGCGAAATCCGCCAGCTCGAAAGTGACCGCGGACTGGGGGAAGCGCTCGAGCCACGCGCGCTTCAGGCGCTCGAATTCGGCGCCTTCGCCCGGCTGCTGCACGGCCGTGCCGCGCAGGGTGACGCGCGCGAGCGTCTGCGGGTCGGCGCGCACGTCGTCCGGCTCGGCGATGACGAGCGACACGCGCGGGTCCTGCAGCATGTCCTGAGTGTGCCAGGCGAGCCGGCTGACGCGCAGCACGAACGCGTCGAAGTCTGCTTCGGCGAGGTACGAAACCATGGAGACGTTCGGCGCGCCCTGGCGCAGCGTGCCGAGCGCCGCCACGCGCTGGCCGCGCAGGAGACTTGCAAGCTGCACCGTCTCGCCGGAATCCATTGCGGCGATTGTAGTATTCTCGCGGCACCGTGCGTTACGAATTGCTGATCGGCCTGCGCTACACACGCGCCAAGCGCCGCAACCACTTCATCAGCTTCATCTCCCTCATCTCCATGGCGGGCATCGCGCTCGGCGTCTGGGCGCTGATCGTCGTGCTCTCGGTGATGAACGGCTTCCAGCAGGAGCTGCGCTCGCGCATCCTCGGCGTGGTGTCGCACGTGCAGATCTTCGGCACCGACGGGCGTCTGTCCGACTGGCGTCAGGTGCAAAGCGAGGCGATGAAGAATCCGCACGTGATCGGCGCCGCGCCGTTCGTCAGCGCGCAGGCGTTGCTCACCTACGGCGAGGCGGTGCGCGGCACCGTGGTGCGCGGCATCGTCCCGGAGGACGAGGAGCGGGTAGCGGCGTTCGGCACGCACATGCGCGCCGGCAGCCTCACCGCGCTCAAGCCGGGCAGCTTCGGCATCGTGCTCGGCGCAGACCTGGCGCGCGCGCTCGGCGTGTTCCCGGGCGACAAGGTGGCGCTGATCGCGCCGCAGGGGCTCGTCACGCCCGCCGGCCTGATCCCGCGCCTCAAGCAGTTCACCGTGGTGGGCATCTTCAACATCGGCTTTTCCGAGGCCGACGCGGGACTCGCGCTCATCAATCTGCAGGACGCGCAGAGGCTCTACCAGATGGGCAGCACCGTCACCGGGATACGCCTGAAGCTCGACGACCTGTTCGCCGCGCGCTCGGTGGCGCGCGAGGAGATGACGCGCCTCGGCCGGGGGCTGTATGCGAGCGACTGGACCAGCAGCCACGCCAATTTCTTTCGCGCAGTCGAGATCGAGAAGCGCGTGATGTTCCTGATCCTCACGCTGATCGTCGCGGTTGCAGCGTTCAACGTCGTTTCCGCGCTGGTGATGCTGGTCACCGACAAGCAGGCCGACATCGCGATCCTGCGCACGCTCGGCGCCTCGCCGCGCTCGATCATGCAGGTCTTCATGGTGCAGGGCGCGATCATCGGCCTGATCGGCACGTTGACCGGCGTGGTGACCGGGGTGATCTCGGCGCTAAACGTCGAGACCGTCGTGCCGTGGATCGAGCGCACCTTCAGCGTGCAGTTCCTCTCGAAGGACGTGTACCTGATCCCGGAGCTGCCCTCGCAGGTGCACTCGAGCGACGTCGTCACCATCGCCATCGTGTCGCTGGTGCTGTCCTTCATCGCGACGCTCTATCCGAGCTGGCGCGCCTCGCGCGTCAACCCCGCCGAGGCGCTGCGCTATGAGTGAGGCGGTGCTCGCCTGCGCAGGCCTCAAGAAGACCTACTTCGGGCCCTCGCCGGTCAGCGTGCTGGAAGGCGTCGACCTCGAGGTGCGGCCGGCCGAGCGCATCGTCATCGTCGGGCGCTCGGGCTCGGGCAAGTCGACGCTGCTGCACCTGCTCGGCGGGCTCGACCTGCCGAGCGCGGGCACGGTGACGGTCCAGGGCCGTGCGTTCAGCGACATGGGCGAAGCCGAGCGCGGCCGGGTGCGCAATGCGACGCTCGGCTTCGTGTACCAGTTCCACCATCTGCTGCCCGAGTTCTCGGCGGTCGAGAACGTCGCCATGCCGCTCGTCATCCGCCGCATGCCGACCGCGGAGGCGCATCGCCGCGCCGCGAAGGTGCTGGAGGAGGTGGGGCTCGGCGCGCGCCTCGCGCACCGGCCGGGCGAGCTCTCGGGCGGCGAGCGCCAGCGCTGCGCATTCGCGCGCGCGCTCGTCACCGAGCCTGCCTGCGTGCTCGCCGACGAGCCGACCGGCAACCTCGACTCGCAGACCGCTGACGAGGTGTTCGAGGCGATGGTGCGCCTATCGCAGACGCACGGCACCGCCTTCGTCATCGTCACGCACGACCAGGCGATCGCCGCGCGCGCCGAGCGCATCCTCGAGCTGCGCGCCGGCATGCTGCGTCCCGTCGCGCACGCCTGAAGCTAGCGCGCGCGCTTGAACGCCGGCCGGTCCGTGCATCGGCGGCACCAGGCCGCCGTGCGCGGATACTGCTCGAGCCCGAATCCGAGACTGGCGCCCAGGGCGAGCGCGCTTCCCGCGGCGACGTCGGCCAGCGAGAACCCCCCGAACAGATAGTCGCGCTCCTGCAGTTGCGCCTCGAGCGCGCGCAGCTGGCGTCCGAGCTGCGACAGGCAGTACTCGGCGGCGGCCTTGCTGCGGTCCTGCGGCCGGTACGAGACCGGCGTGTCCAGGCCGTGGTACAGGTACTGCATCATGTAGGCGACAAGCTCGCAACTCGCCCACACGGTCCAGCAAAGCGCGTCGGCGTGCGCCTGGCTGCCCGGCGCAGGCCATAGTTTCTTCGCGACGCCGTACTTTTCGCCCAGATGCAGCAGGATCGCGGCCGATTCGAACAAGCGCTGACCGTCGTCGACAAGCGCCGGCACCTTGCCGTGCGGGTTGATGGCCAGGTACTTCGGCGCGAGGTGCTCCTGCTTCTTCGGGTCGAGCTCTACGTACTTGTAGGGCACGCCCAGCTCCTCGAGCGCCCACGAAACGCGCGTGCCCGAGCTGCGCGGCCAGGAATACAGTTCAATCGCCATTTGCGCCTCCTCCTCTATTGACTCGGTGTCGGGTGGCTCCGTTTCAAGCGCCCCCCAGCCTACTTCGCCCGCCTCGGACTTGCCTTTCCGCCGGATGTATTGAGGGCGACCGCGGCACGGATGAGCGCCTTGAACGCCCTCGCGTCGACCTTCGCCCCCTCATGGATGTCGATCGCGCGCCTTGCGTTCCCCTCGAGGCTCGCGTTGAAGAGCCTGGCCGGGTCCTTCAATGAAGCGCCCTTGGCGAAGGTCAGCTTCACTATCGACTTGTATGACTCGCCGGTGCAGATGATCCCGTCGTGCGACCATACGGGAGTGCCCATCCACTTCCACTCCTCCACGACGGCCGGGTCCGCTTCTTTGATGAGCTTGCGCATCCGGCTCAAGGTCTCCCCGCGCCAGTCCCCGAGCTCGGCGATTCTTCCGTCGATCAGCTCGGATGCCGACTGGCCCCCGGTCGAACCCGAGTTCTTCACGTTCTCCTCCTAAAACTTCCAGACTCTCTCAATTGTCCGGAACAGCGGGGGAAGCCCAACAGGCGTCATCCTACTTCGGGCCGAACCATGCCGGTCAGCTCTCGTTGTGTGCCACCTCAATTCGCCGTCGGCTGCGCGTTTCGGGGTTGTATACGTTGAAGCTACTCATCATTCGCCCATACAGGTGCAAGCTGACCGCACGCCTCCGGTCGGCGGGAACTCCGGTGACATGGATATGGTCGGGATTCGGGACGAAGCTGGTCACGGCCCCGTGCGCAAGGAGTACGGTGCCACCGCGGGCGAGTTCAATGTCGTGGTCGGAGTCTCGATCCGGCGATAGTCGCACGTAGCTACGCTCCTCCAGGACACCCTCGACCACGCCAACCACACCCCAGCTTCCGTGGTCGTGTATGGGCGTCCACTGCCCCGGCAGCCACACGAGCGCATACAGCGACAGGCTTGCGTCGGGCGCTTGGTAGACCAGGTTTCGGGCGTAGCCGTTCGGATCGCTTAGGTAGTGCTGCGGCTCAAGAAACGCCGCAGCCTGAGTGATCAGGTCGAGCATCAGCGGGGCAAGAACGAGCACGCAATCGGCGGGATCCGAATGCGCCGCGGTTCGACGCCTAGCCTGTTCGATGAATTCAGCTAGCGCGATTGAAGGCATATTCCCATTGCGCCGCCCGCTCGAACGGGGGGGTAGACGTCTCGTCGCGGCCCTGCGAGCGGGCGCGTCCAACACGGACTCCGAACGAGGGGGTCATCGGGAATCTGCGGCCATCCATGCGACCGTGGTTTTCGCTTTTGCCAGAGCGTCCTGGTCAGTGGCGAAGACCTGGCTCGAGTAGCGATGGAGCGGAAACCATCCTCTCAGGTCCTCGGGATCCATGCGGTACTCCTCAAAGCCGAACGTGCCGTCGTCGCGCACGAAGATATCGACGCAATGGTCCCCGGCGGAGTTGTTGAAGGATGCAACGACTCGCGTGGGCATGGCAACTCACATGAGACGTCAAATGTGCCGGTTCAGCGACGGCGCGGCGGCGCCGTCCGCTGCAGCCGGTTGCTAGCTGGCTCTGCCAGTTCACCGCAGGTGAAGTCCCTCTTCACGGAAGACTTCCCGGCAAATAGGCGCTCGTATGCGCTTTCACGAGCGTGCCGCCTCACTAACGAACGAACGAGCCTTGAGCGCCAGGATTACGAGGAGAATGCCAAAGACGATGGCGTACGTGGCGATTAGCCAAAGCACGGCGAGCGCGCCCACTCCCGGCTGCGCCATGAGGATGACGCCGAACACGACCGAGACGAGCCCGCTGAGGATGAGCAGCCACTCGCCCTCAATCTCCTTGCGCAGACGAAATGCGGCCACGATCTCGAGAACACCCGTGGCGATCGCCCAGATCGCGATGTAGAACACGAGCGCGAGCGCGGTGATACCGGGGACTAAGAAAGTCAGGATCCCGACACCGATGCCTAGCAATCCCTCGAGAAGCAGCAGCCCCCAGTGCTCACGTTCCTTGCGTTCCGCGATGGCGGTCCAGACGCCAAGGATGCCGTCCGCCATCGAGTAGGCGCCGAAGAGCAACACCAGCGCAGCGAGCGAGATCCCGGGTTGAAACCAGACCAGGACACCGAACGCGATCGCAACGAGACCGCGCAACAGCAGCACCCACCAGTTACGAAACAGAATGGCAGCCAGTTTTTTCTCGATGATGTTCATAGTTGCACTCCTTTCGGTTGATGGTTCACGGCCAGCTAACGTGCTTGGTGAGCCGCGCGCCGCTCGCGGCGCGTCGGCTGCACTAAGGGGTTAGGCGACCTTATGTAGAGACTCATAAGACACCTTTGTATCGCTCACCGTGACTATTCCTTGGGCTCTCAGGTGCTCGATCAGAGACGCCACTTCGTGCTCCGACAGTTGCTTCTGAAACAGTGCACTGATAGTGCTCGTAAGCGTCTTCACAGTACGTGGTCTAGCTGAACCCCTCTTGTGAAGATCGGTAACGACAGCCGCCAGTCTTTCACTCAACGACCTCGCCGCATGCGGCGATGACGCCTGCGCGAGAGTAGCTGGCTTCCGCACCTTCCCTGCGCCAGTTTTATTTGGGCACTTGAACTGCCCCTTCTGGTTCAGGACGAGCTGGATCTTTTCCTTCAGAGACATGCTTCCGAACAAGGCATTTAATGACTTGCAGCACGCTACGCAGTTCTCGTCGTTGTTGCTGCCGCCCTTGGCGCTTGCAACAAGATGCTCGACGCTCGCCTCGCTTTGCGGAAGAGGATCTTCGCAGAAGAAACATAATCCCCCTTGAGCGAACATCAGTCGGTCGAGCGGCTTCGTCGGCATAGTCGCCTAAGGTTATATAGATACGAAATGTAGCCAGATAACATGGTCGCCGCCGGGCGAATGCGCGTCAACGGAACCTTGAATCAATGCGTTGGCTGCTCTTCCCCGCTCTCTGTAGCTGCATAATCAGCAACAAAAGGACAAGCCGCTGATTTGTCGCGGCTATGCCACGAACTGTGGGACGAACTGCAAAGGCCCGAGGCGGCAGCGGTCGATGTCCGGGTCGCTATGCGCCCGAGAGCGGCTGGGATTCTTCTTCCACTCGCAGCACGCGCGCCGCGACGGCCTCGCGGTAGAAGCGCTCGTCGCGCAGCGCGCGCTGCAGGACGAAGCCCTGCGCGCTGGCGCGCACGAGATAGCGCAGGCCGAGCGCGAGCAGGAAGACGATCGCGCCGATTATGAAGTGGCCCAGCAGCGCGATCGCGACCGAGATGCCGAGCACGGGCAGCAGCACGAAGGGCAGGAGGCCGCGCCCGGCGACGAAGCGCCGGGCGGAGTCGCGATCGATGCCGACCTTGAGCTGCCCCGCCTGGTAGGCGGCGACGAACTCGGCGTGCGTCATCGGGCGCGGCGGCGTCGCTTGCGTGCGCGCCAAGCGAGGATCACGTAGGCGCGCCAGGCGAGGTGCACGCCGAAGTAGCCGATCACGGCGAGCGTGAGCGCGAGCGCCACGAGACCGACGGCGAGCGGCTTGCCGAGCGAGATCGACCATTCGGCCAGCCCGCGCAGCGAGGCGAAGAGGTGCGTCCAGTCCATCTGGAACGGCTCGATCGGGTGCGCGCGCGCATTCGTCCCGAGCAGCAGCTTGCCGTACTGGTAGGCGAGGAGATACAGCGGCACGATGGTGAAGGGGTTGGTGTATAGCGTGACGAGCAGCGCGACGAGCAGGTTCTTCCTGAGCGGTATCGCGAGCAGCGCTGCGACCAGCATCTGGAAGGGGCCGGGCACGAGGCCCGCGAACAGGCCGATCGCGACGCCGCCGGCGACCGATTCGCGGTTCAGGTGCCAGAGGTTGTGGTGCTGCAGCAGCCCGCCGAACAGGGCGATCACGCGGTGGTTGCGTACGCGGGCGGCGTCGGGCAGGTACTTGCGGAAATACTTTCTCGGCATGGAGTCATCCGGCGCGCGGCCGGAGCGTTGCATTCTAGATGACGGGGGGCATCCTGGCGTTCGCCGCGGGCGTGCTGCTGCTGCAGCAGCAGGCGGCGCTTCCGCCGGCGGCGTGGTCGTGGGCGATCCCCGGCCTCGTCGCCGTGGCCGCATGCGGCCGCGCGCTGCGCCTGCCGGCCGCGCTGGCGCTCGGCTTCCTGTGGGCCGCAGGATTTGCGCAGCTGCGCTTGGCCGACCGGCTCGCGCCCGAGCTCGAAGGGCGCGACCTGGAGGTGACCGGCGTGGTGGCCGGCCTGCCGGCGAGGAACGAAGCCGGTCTGAGCTTCGAGCTGGACGTCGAGCACGCGGCGGGCGGCGAGCGGCTGCCGCAGCGCCTGCGGCTGGCCTGGTACCCGCCGCCTGGCAGCGAGCCGCCCCAGGTCGAGCCGGGCGAGCGCTGGCGCCTGGCCGTGAGGCTGCGCCGGCCGCACGGCCACGTGAATCCGCACGGCTTCGACTACGAGCTGTGGCTGCTCGAGCGCGGCGTCGGTGCCACGGGCAGCGTGCGCGCGCAGCCCGCGGCCGAGCGGCTCGGCCTGCGCGGCGGCATCTTCGACCGCATCGAACGCCTGCGCGCGGCGGTGCGCGAGCGCTTCTTCGCCGCGCTCGGCGAGACGCCGGCCGCGGGAATCCTCGCCGCGCTCGCGGTGGGCGAGCAGCGCGCGATCTCGAACGAGGAGTGGCGCCTGTTCCGGCGCACGGGCGTGACGCATCTGATGAGCATCTCGGGGCTGCACGTGACGCTCATCTCGGGGCTCGTGGCCTGGCTCGCGGCGCTCGGCTGGCGGGGGCTCGCGCGGCTCGCGCCGCGCCTTGCGCGCGGCTTCCCCGCGCGCAAGGTCGGCGCCGCGGCGGCCGTCGCCGCGGCGCTCGGCTACACGCTGCTCGCCGGCTCGGGCGTACCGGCGCAGCGCACGCTGCTGATGGTCACCGTGGTCGCGGCCGCGCTGTGGTCGGGCCGCATCGCCTCGCCCGCGCGCAGCCTAGCGCTCGCGCTCGGCGCGGTGCTGGCGCTCGACCCCTGGGCCGTGCTCGCGCCGGGCTTCTGGCTGTCGTTCGGCGCAGTCGCGCTCATCTTCTACGTCGCGGCCGGCTGGACCGAGCGCGAGTCCTGGTTTGCGCAATGGCTGCGCATCCAGTGGGCCATCACCCTCGGGCTCGCGCCGGCGGCCTTGCTGCTGTTCGGCCAGGTGTCGCTCGTCGGTCCGCTCGCGAACGCCCTCGCCATCCCGCTCGTGTCGGCGGTGATCACGCCGCTCGCGCTCGCCGCGGCGGTGCTGCCGCTCGACCTCCCGCTGCGGCTCGCCGCCTGGCTCACCGAGCGGCTGCTCGAATTCCTCGAGTGGTGCGCGGCGCTGCCGGCGGCGGTCTGGCAATCGCACGTGCCGCCGCTGTGGAGCGTGCCGCTCGCGCTCGCGGGCGTCGCCTGGCTGCTCGCGCCGCGCGGCACGCCGTGGCGCGCCACCGGCTTCGTGCTGATGCTGCCCGCTTTCGCGCTGCCCGCCCCGGCGCCGCCGCCCGGCGAGGCCTGGCTGAGCGTGCTCGACGCGGGGCAGGGGCTCGCGGTGCTGGTGCGCACCGCCGGGCGCGCTCTGCTCTACGACGCCGGCCCGGCCTACGGTGCGCAGGCCGACGCGGGCGAGCGCATCGTCGTGCCGTACCTGCAGGCCGTGGGCGTGACGCGCCTCGACACGCTCATCCTCAGCCACGACGACGCCGATCACTCAGGCGGCGCGATCTCGGTGATGGAGAACCTCGAGACCGATCTCTTGCTCTCGTCGCTTCCCGGGCGGCACGCGGCGCCGGCCTTCGCCGCCACCGCGGCGCGCTGCGCGCGCGGGCAGCGCTGGCAGTGGGACGGCGTCGAATTCGAGCTGCTGCATCCCGCGCCCGGCGACTACCGCACGGCGCGCCGCGGCAACGACCTGAGCTGCGTGCTGCGCGTGAGCGCGGCGGGCCACAGCGCGCTGCTCACCGCGGACATCGAGCGCGTGGCCGAAGCGCAGCTCGTCGCGCGCGAGGCGCGCGCGCTGCGCGCCGACCTGCTGCTCGTGCCGCACCACGGCAGCCGCAGCTCATCGAGCCCGGCGTTCCTTTCCGCGGTCGCGCCGCGCTGGGCGGTGGTCACCGCGGGCTATCGCAATCGCTTCCACCATCCGGCCGAGGAGGTGCTCGAGCGCTACCGCGCGTCGGGTGCGGCGCTGCTGCGCACGGACCTCGACGGCGCGGTGCAGGTGCGCCTCGGCGCCCCCGGCCTGCGCGCGGATAGCGAGCGGCACAGGAGGGCGCGCTACTGGCGGGGCATATAATCGTCCGGCGGAATCCTCCGCACCCACTATCGCGAGGAGGCACAGATGGCGAAGAAGAGCGCCGAGGCGGTCTACCGCGTCACCGAGGTAATCGGCACCAGCACCGAGTCGTGGGAGGACGCGGCGCGCAACGCGATCAAGATCGCTTCCAAGACCTTGCGCGACCTGCGCATCGCCGAGGTGACGAAGCTTGACGTCAAGGTGGAGAACGGCAAGGTGGCGGCGTTCCGCACGCGGCTGCTGCTGTCGTTCAAGTACGGGTCCTGAGCGGTGCTCCGGGGCGAGCCGGCGTTCACGGCCGTCGTACGGGTCGAGGGGCCCGGCCGCCTCGGGGACTTCCGCGAACGCCTGCGCTGGCTGATGGTGCGCGACATCGACGCGGAAGAATACGTCGAGCACCATCGCGAAGACCGGCTGGAATACCGCTTCGTTCCGCAGAAGGGCATCCCGTTCCCGGCCTTTACCGCGGCCTCCGCCGAGTTTCCCGAGCTGCGCGTGCAGGCCGAATGGCGCGACGCGCGGCGCGGCGTGCGCGGGCGCGCCCTGATCGAAAACGGGCGGCTGATCGAGCAGGATAGCGCGCCGCTCGGGGACGAATCGCTCGCCTGCGCGCTCGATACCTCGGCCGACGGCGAGCTCGAGCTCGCGCTTGCCTGTGCGCGGCACGGCGCGCAGTGGCTCGGCTACGGCGCGAGCGCGGCGCGCCACGCGTACTTCGCGCTTGACGAGGCGTCCGACGAGCTGCGCCTCGCCGAGGACGCCGGAGCGCGCTGGACGGCTCGCCTGCGCGCGGGGCGCGCGCAGGCGCTGGACGAGCCGATCGCCGACGCGCTGCTCGCGGAGCTCGAGCAGATCGCGTTTCGCTTCGCCGACGAATGGCTGTGGTTCGACGAACAACCGGCCGAGCAGACCGCGCTCGAGCGCTCGCGCTACGCCGCGCGCGGCTGGCCGGTACGCGGCGCGAACCTGAAGGCCGAGCAGCGCGCGCGCCTGCCCGGCGCGGCACGCATCGAGCGGCTGCCGCCCGGCGCCGCGCAGCTGCCGGCGCTGCTGCGCGCGCTCTGGGAGGCGCGGCGATGAGGGCGAGCGCGCGCCGGCGGCGCGTGCTGTGCACCGATCCGACGGGGCTGCATCGCATCGCGTATCTCGAGTGGGGCGATCCGCACAATTCCCGCGTGCTCGTCTGCGCCCACGGCCTGGGGCGCTGCGCGCGCGACTTCGACGCGCTTGCCGGCGCGCTCGCCGACCGCTACCGCGTCGTGTGTCCGGACATGGCCGGGCGCGGCGACTCGGACCGGCTGCGCAACCCGATGTCCTACGGCGTGCCGCAGTACGTCTCGGACGTGGTGACCCTCATCGCGCGCCTGGACGTCGAGTCGGTGCACTGGGTCGGCACCTCGATGGGCGGCCTGATCGGCATGGCGCTCGCCGCGCTCGAGGGCACGCCGCTGACCCGGCTGGTGATGAACGACGCCGGCCCGGTGATCACGCGCGCCTCGCTCGAGCGCATCGCCCAGTATTTCGGCATGGCGCCGACCTTCCCCGACCTGGACGCCGCCGAGAGCTACGTGCGCGCGGTGTCCGCGCCGTTCGGCCGGCACACTGACGAGGAGTGGCGCTTTCTCACCGAGGTCGCGGTGCGCAGGAACGACGACGGCAGCTACCGCATGCACTACGACCCGCGCATCGCCGAGCCGTTCCGCGCGCAGCTGCCGGACAAGGACCTCGAGCTGTGGCCGACCTACGAGGCGGTGCGCTGCCCGACGCTCGTGCTGCGCGGCGCGCTCTCGGACCTGCTCACGCGCGAGACCTGCGAGCGCATGTCGACTTGCGGGCCGCGCGCGAGGGTGGTCGAGATCCCGGAGGTCGGCCACGCGCCGACGCTCATGCACGCCGACCAGATCGCGATCGTGCGCGAGTTCCTGCTCTCGGATGCGCCGTGGCCGGCACCGCAGGCGACCGCCGCTACGCCGGCCTGAGCCCGTTCGAGCTCAAGGACCGTCTGGTCGAGCTTGCGACCGAGTGCACGCGCACGAGCGCGCGGCTGCTGCTCGACGCGGGGCGCGCCAACCCGGACTGGCTTGCGCTCGAGCCGCGCGCGGCCTTCGTCGAGCTGGCGCGCTTCGCGCTCGGTGAAGCGCGGGCCTGCGGGATCGCCGAGGGCCTCGGCGGCCACCCGCCCGCCCCGGGAATTGCCGCGCGGCTGCGCGCGGCGACGGCGGTGCCGCTGCCGGGCGCGGGGCTGCTGCGCGAGGCGCTCGATGCGGCGCCTCGGCTGGGGCTCGGCGAGGACGCGCTCGCCCGCGAGCTCGCGCTCGGCGCGCTCGGCGCCGATTACCCGGCGCCGCCGCGCATGCTGCCGGGCGTCGAGCGCGTCGTGCAGGCGTACCTCGCGCAGGAGCTGCAGCGCGGTGCGCCAGCCGCAGCGCCCCCGCGGCTGTTCGCGACCGAAGGCGCGACAGCGGGCATCTGCTACCTCTTCCAGTCGCTGCTCGCCAACCGGCTGCTCGCTCCCGGCGAGCGCATCGCGATTGGCGTACCCGCGTTCACGCCGTACCTCGAGATTCCGCGCCTGGAGGCCTTCCGCTTCGAGGCGCTGCACCTCGCGGCGGAGGAGGGCGCCGACTGGCAATATCCCGACGCCGAGATCGACCGGCTCGCCGACCCGCGCGTGCGCGCGCTGTTCGTGGTCAACCCGGGCAATCCGGCCCCGGTGGCGATCGGGGCGCACACGCTCGAGCGCCTCGGGGAGCTCGTGCGCGCGCGCCGCCCCGACCTGATCGTCATCTCCGACGACGTGTACGC
This sequence comes from uncultured Pseudomonadota bacterium, assembly GCA_963739205.1. GTDB lineage: Bacteria > Pseudomonadota > Gammaproteobacteria > Burkholderiales > SG8-39 > DAHVFK01. The sequence continues at coordinate 363,043 of CAVTZJ010000006.1, forward strand.
GCCCTTCGCCGAGGGCTACCGCAGCCTCGCGTCCGTGGCGCCGCACAACACGATCACCGTGTATTCGCTGTCCAAGTACTTCGGCTGCACCGGCTGGCGCCTGGGGCTAATCGCGCTTGCCGAGGACAACGTCTGCGACCGCCTCCTCGCGCGGCTGCCGGCCGGGGCGCGGGCGGCCGCCGCGGCGCGTTACGCTGCGCTGTGCGCCGACCCCGGCGCGCTGCCGTTCATCGACCGCATGGTCGCCGACAGCCGCATGGTGGCGCTCAATCACACCGCCGGCCTGTCGACGCCGCAGCAGGTGCAGATGGCGCTGTTCGCGCTGCACGCGCTCTCGGCGCGCGGCGCGCGCTATCGCGCCCAGGCGCGCGCGCTGGTGCACGCGCGCCACGCCGCGCTGTACGAGGCGCTCGGCGTGCCGGCGCCCGGCGGTCCGCTGCACACCGACTACTACGCGACGCTCGACCTGCTGCGGCTCGCGCAGCGCCTGCACGGCGCGGATTTCGCCGCCTGGCTCGCGCGCGCGCGGCACCCGCTCGACCCGGTGTTCGACCTGGCGCGCGAGCACGCGACGGTGGTGCTGCCGGGCGGCGGCTTCGAGGCGCCCGACTGGTCGATCCGAATTTCGCTGGCCAACCTGCCGCTGGAGGCGTACCGCGAGATCGGCGGCGCGCTGCGCGCGTTGCTGGCGCGCTACCACGCGCAGGCGGGCACGGCCCCTTGACAGTGCCTGCCTAGGCAGGCAATTTGCTGCCTTGGCAGCAAACCAAGGGGGGCGGGGTGGCGGCGAAGCGGCCGGCCGGCTTGTACCGGGCGGAAACCTATCGCGTCGAGGACAGCGTCGGCTACCTGGTGACGCGCCTGCGCGCGTCGATCTTCGCCGCGGTGGACCGCGAGGTGGCGTCGTGGGGCATCTCTGCGGCGCAAGGCTCGATCCTGATCTACATCGCGCACGGGCGCGGCGACCGCGCCGCCGACATCGCGCGCGACTACGACTACGACACCGGCTCGATGACGCGCATGGTCGAGCGCCTGGTGCGCAAGGGGCTGCTCGAGCGGGTGCGCGACGGCGGCGACCGGCGCGTCGCGCGCCTGCGCCTGACGCGCGCCGGGGCCGCGGTCGCCAGGCGCATCCCGAAGGTCGCCGCCAGGGTGCTGAACCACCACTTGCGCGGATTCAGCGCTGTCGAGTTCGCGCAGCTGAAGGCGCTGCTGCAGCGCATGCTCGCGAACGCCGGAGCGGGAAATGGCTGAGATGCCGCAAGGCCCCACGCGCGGGGCACGCCGCCGCCGCGCACTGAGCTTCGTGATCGCCGCCTTCGTACTCGCCGGCATCGGCTGGCTGACGTGGTGGTACCTGGAGTCGCGCGGCCACGAGACCACCGACAATGCCTACGTCGGGGGCAATCTGGTGCAGGTCACGCCGCAGGTCGCGGGCACCGTGGTGGCGATCGGCGCAGACGATACCGACCTGGTCGAGGCCGGCCAGACGCTGGTGCGGCTCGACCCGGCCGATGCCCGCGCGGCGCTTGCGCAGGCCGAGGCCCAGCTCGCGCAGTCGGTGCGCGCCGCGCGCACCGTCTACGCGAACAACAGCGTGCTCGACGCTGCGGTCGCCCAGCGTACGGCCGAGCTGCGCAAGGCCGAGGAAGATTTCGCGCGGCGCGTCCAGCTCGACACCCAGGGCATGGTGACCAAGGAAGACCTGGAGCACGCGCGCAGCGCGGTCGCGGCCGCCAAGGCGGCGCTCGTCGAAGCGCGCGAGCGGCTCGCCTCCAACCGCGCGCTCACCGAGCGCATCACGGTCGAGGAGCAGCCGAGCGTCAGGGACGCCGCAGCGCGCGTGCGCGTCGCCTTCCTCGCGGTGGCGCGCAATGCGATCCCGGCGCCGGTGACCGGCTACGTCGCCAAGCGCGTGGTGCAGGTCGGCCAGCGGGTCGCCCCCGGGGATCCGCTCATGGCGGTCGTGCCGCTGGACGAAATCTGGGTCGACGCCAATTTCAAGGAGGTGCAGCTGCGCAACATGCGCATCGGGCAACCGGTGCGGCTCATCGCCGACCTGTACGGCAGCCGCGTCGAGTATCGGGGGCGCGTGACGGGCCTCGCCGCGGGCACCGGCGGCGCGTTCGCGCTGCTGCCCCCGCAGAACGCCACCGGCAATTGGATCAAGGTGGTGCAGCGCCTACCGGTGCGCATCGCGCTCGACAAGAAGCAGCTCGCGTCGCACCCGCTGCGCGTCGGCTTGTCGATGGAGGTCGACGTCGACGTGCGCGACGCGAGCGGGCCGCAGCTCGCGCGCAATCCCGTGTCCGGCCCTGTTTACGCGACCAAGGCGTTCGACGAGCAGGCCGCTGCGGCCGAGGCGCGCGTGCGCGAGATCATCGCCGCCAACCTGGGGCGCGGCGGATGAGCGCGGCGCCGGCCGCAGCGGTGCCGCCGCTCGAGGGCGTGGAGCGCGTCGTCGGCGCGTTCGTGCTGTCGCTCGCCGTGTTCATGACCGTGCTCGACACGACGATCGCCAACGTCTCGATCCCGACCATCGCCGGCGACCTCGGCGTAAGCCCGAGCCAGGGCACCTGGGTCATCACCTCGTTCGCGGTGTCGACCGCGATCGCCGTGCCGCTCACCGGCTGGCTGGTGGTGCGCTTCGGCCAGGTGCGGCTGTTCGTCACCTCGGTGCTGCTGTTCAGCACGGCGTCGTGGCTGTGCGGGCTCGCGCCGAACCTCGAAACGCTGATCGTGTTCCGCGTGCTGCAGGGCGCGGTCGCGGGGCCGATGGTGCCGCTGTCGCAGGCGATGCTGCTCGCCACCTTCCCGCGCGAGAAGGCGGGCCTCGCGCTGGCGCTTTGGTCGATGACCGCGCTGCTCGCGCCGATCTCCGGCCCGCTGCTCGGCGGCTGGATTTCCGACAACGCGACCTGGCCGTGGATCTTCTACATAAACGTACCGGTGGGGCTGCTCGCCGCCGCGGTTACCTGGCAGATCTATCGCGCGCGCGACTCCGCGACGCGCAAGGTGCCGGTGGATTACGTGGGCCTCGGGTTGCTCATCACCTGGGTGGCGGCGCTGCAGATCATGCTCGACAAGGGCAACGAGCTGGACTGGTTCGGCTCCGGCCTGATCGTGGCGCTCGCCTGCGTCGCGGCGGTCGGCTTCGCGCTGTTCCTGGTCTGGGAGCTGGTGGACAACGAGCACCCGATCGTCGACTTGTCGCTGTTCAAGCTGCGCAACTTCTCCAGCGGCACCGTGGCGCTCGCGGTGGGCTACGGCGTATTCTTCGGCACCACGGTGATCCTGCCGCTGTGGCTTCAGACGATCATGGGCTATACGGCCACCTGGTCGGGGCTCGCGGTGGCGCCGATCGGGATCCTGTCGCTGATCATCGCGCCGATCCTGGGCCGCAATCTCGGGCGCCTGGACCCGCGCAAGATCGCGAGCGCCGCGTTCCTGGTGTTCGCGGCGGTGTCATTCATGCGCGCGCGCTTCGACCTGCAGGCCGACTTCTGGTCGATCGTGCTGCCGACCGTGATCCAGGGCGCGGCGACCGTGTCGTTCTTCCTGCCGCTCACCGCGCTCCTGCTCGCCGGGCTGCCGCCCGAGCGCATCCCGGCGGCCACCGGACTGAGCAACTTCGCGCGCTTCACCGCGGGCGCTTTCGGCGCCTCGATGTCGGTAACGCTGTGGGACCAACGCGCCGCGCTGCACCGCGCGCATCTGGTCGAGCAGATCACCTCCTACGACTTCGACGCGCGCGCGGCGCTCGGCGCGCTGCGCGCTCAGGGGCTCGGCCACGGCCAGGCGCTCGGGCTGGTGGACCGGCTGATCGACCAGCAGGCGCGCATGCTGAGCACCATCGACCTGTTCTGGCTCTCCGGGGTGTTGTTCATTTTGCTCATGGCGCTGGTGTGGATCGCCAAGCCGGCGAGCGTCGCCCAGCGCGTGCCCGCCGACGCGGGCGCGCACTGAGCGCTGCGCGACGGTATATCCACGCTGCTAACATCGCCGCTTCGCCAGGAGGTGCACGTGAAATCGTTTGCCCCCACCGCCCGCTCGCGGGTCCGGCGCCGGCCCAAGCGCGGGCACTACGACCGCGAGACGGTGTACGCCGTGCTCGACGCCGGCTTCGTGTGCCACGTCGGCTACGCGATCGGCGGCCAGCCCTACGTCACGCCGACCTGCTACTGGCGCGAAGGCGACGCGGTGTACTGGCATGGCTCGGCGGCCTCGCGCATGCTGCGCTGCCTGGAAAAAGGCGTCGAATGCTGCCTCACGGTGACGCACGTCGATGCGCTCGTGCTGGCGCGCTCGGGCTTCAACCACTCGATCAACTACCGCTCGGCGATGCTCTTCGGGCGCGCGCACAAGGTGGAGGACCCCGCGGACAAGCTCGCGAAGCTCGAGGCGTTCGTCGAGCGCATGTTCCCGGGCCGCTGGCGGGGACTGCGCCCGGTGACGAAGCGCGAGCTCAAGGCCACGACGGTGCTCGGCATGCCGATCGGCGAGGCCTCCGCCAAGATCCGCAGCGGCCCGCCGCACGACGACGAGGAGGATTACGCGCTGCCGATCTGGGCGGGGCTCGTCCCCGTGCGCCAGGTGGCCGGCGCGCCGGCCGACGACGGACGGCTCGCGGCCGGCAGCGCGAGGCCGCGCAATCTCGCCGAGCTCACGCACATCGGGCTCGGCCGGGCGCGCTAGAGCACGCCGAGCGCGAGCCCTGCGGCAAACGTCGCGCCGAGCTCTTCGCATGCGCGCAGGACCTCCGGCGTTACCTCGCGCAGCGCGATGATCGCCTCGTGCGCTTTGCGCAGTCGCAGCCCGGTGACGATGCGCTCGACCGAGGTTCTCGCGCCAGCGCCGTCCTGGCCGGCGCTGATGAACAGGGCGTAGGGCCGCCCCTCGACCTTGCCTTCGCAGGGGTAGAACGCGCGCTCGAGGAAGTCCTTCATCATGCCCGACATGTAGCCGAAGTTCTCCGGCGTGCCGAGCAGCAGCGCGTCGGCGGCAAGCAGGTCTGCGGGCCCCGCCTCGGCAGCGCGCTTGACCACCACGCGCACCGCGTCCGCGGCCTCGGCCTCGGCGAGCGCCGCGCGCGCGCCGCGCTCGGCCGCCTCGGCCATGTGCGCGGTCTTCACGCCGTGCGTGTGGTAGACGATGAGCAGCGTCTTCATGCCCTGAGCCGTCCGGCCGGATCCTGCCGGTAGAAGAGAGCGAGCTGCGCGTAGGCCCGCGGATAGCGGCGCCGCGTGCCGTTCGGCGACTCGAAGAACGCTTCGCTCAGCACGGCGAAGAATTCCGCCGGGTCCTCGGCCGCGTAGGGGTCGAGCCAGGTGTCTTTGCCGCGGTCGACCGCGTCGCAGAAGCCGGCGTAGGCCTCCTCGAGCGCCGCGCGCCAGGCGGCACGATCCATGCCCGGGTGCAGCGGCGGCACGCCGTCCGCCTCGCCGTCCCACATGTCCAGCTTGTGGGCGAATTCGTGGATCACCACGTTGGCGAACTCGTCGTGCTGCGCGGCGTCCCAGGAGAGCACCACGGGTCCTCCGGGCCAGGACTCGCCCGCCAGCTCGTCGTCCCACTCGTGCATGACGCCCGTCTCGTCGAGCTCGCTGCGCCGCACGCGGAAGTCGGACGGGTAGACGACGATTCCGATCCAGCCGTTGTACCAGTCCAGCCCCAGCTCGAGCACCAGCAGGCAGGCCTGCGCGGCGATCGAAAGCCGCATCGCGTCGTCGATTTTCTGCCCGCGGGCGCCCGAGAACTCCTTCTCGGCGAGGAACACGAGCGTCAGTTCCTGCAGCCGCCGCGATCTATCGGCATCCAGTCCGCGCAGGAAAGGCAGCCTTGCGAGCGTGCCGCGCCAAAGCGCGTCGTCGATGCGGTGGCGCGCGAGCACCCGCCGCCTGCGCCATGCCCTGAGCCAGCCCATGTCAGCGCCGCCTGCCGTGCGCGGCCAGCCAGACGCCGGCGAAGATGAGCAGCATGCCTACGAGGTGATAGGCGTGCAGGCGCTCGCCGAGGAACACGACCGCCATCAGGATGCCGAAGGGCGGGATCAGGTAGAGATAGGCGCCCGCGCGCCCCGGCCCGATCGCCTGCACCCCGCGGCCCCACATCAGGAAGCAGGCCACGGACGGAAAGATGCCCAGGTAGAGAACCGTGAGCACCGGCCCCCAGGCGAGGGCCATGCGCCCTCCGGCGGCCAGGTCGGCGGCGTAGATCGGCAGCATCGGCACCATGCCGGCGAGCGAGCAGGCGAGCAGGAAGCTCATGTGCGAGAGCGTGGGCGGCTTCCAGCGCAGGCCCACCGTGTACAGCGCCCACAGCGCGACGTTGGCGAGCAGGTACAGGTCGCCGCGGTTGACCTGCAGCGTCGCGAGCACATGCGCGTCCAGGCGCGCGACGATCGCCAGCACCCCGCAGAAGGAAACCGCGACCCCGAGCAGCGCGCGCAGGCCGACGCGTTCGCCGAACAGCAGCAGAGCGAACAGCGGGATGAGCGCGGGGGTCACCGACTGGATGAGCAGCGCGTTGGTCGCGGTGGTCTCGCGGATGCCGTAGTAGCCGACCATGTTGTAGAGGGCATTGCCGGTGAGGCTGAAGAACGCGATCGCCTTCCACTGCGCACGCACGACCGGCCAGTCGCGGGCAAGCTGGCGACCGGCGAGCGGTATCAGCACCACGATTGCGGTCATCCAGCGCCAGAACGAGAGGGCCGCCGGCGTGACCTCCAGGTGCACCGCGCGCGCGACGATCCAGTGCCCGGCCCAGAACAGCGCGGTCAGGACGAGCAGCAGGTGCGGCGAAACTTTCTGCGCGGCGTCACGGTCAGACATCGGCGCCCAGTACAATAACAGCATGGTCTCGGTCGTCCAGTTGCACCCGCAAAACACCGCCGCGGCGGCGCTCGGCACGGTCGCCGAGGGGCTGCCGGGAGAAGAGCGCGCGCTCGTCGCGCGGGCGCTGGAGTTCGCCGAGCCGCTGTACGCCGGGCAGGCGCTTTCCACCGGCGAGCCGGTCTGGTCGCACGCGCTCGGCCTCGGCGCGAGCCTGGCCGCGATCGGCCTCGATCCTGCGGGGCGCGCCGCGGGCGTGCTGTTCGCCGCGCCGAAGTACCTTGGCGACGTCGAGCCGCTGCGAGAGCGCTTCGGCGAGGACATCGCCGCGCTCGCGACCGGGGTGGAGAAGCTCTACCAGCTGCGCGTGCTGACGCGCGGCTCGCCGCAGCAGCACCACGAGGTGCTGCGCAAGATGGTGCTCGGCATGGTCGAGGACGTGCGCGTGGTGCTGATCCGCCTGGCGAGCCGCACCCAGACGCTGCGCTGGTTCGCCAAGAACCCGGTGGCCGAGCGCGCGGCCTACGCGCGCGAGACGCTCGACATCTACGCGCCGCTCGCCAACCGGCTGGGCGTCTGGCAGCTCAAGTGGGAGCTCGAGGACCTCTCGTTCCGCTACCTCGAGCCGGAGCTGTACAAGAAGATCGCCAAGATGCTGGATGAAAAGCGCGTCGAGCGCGAGCACTACATCGAGAACGCAATGGCGCTGCTCGCAGACGCCTTGCGCGCCGCCGGCGTCAAGGCGGAGATCGCGGGCCGGCCCAAGCACATCTACTCGATCTGGAACAAGATGCGCAGCAAGGGGCTCGACTTCTCCGAGCTGTACGACGTGCGCGCGCTGCGCGTGATCGTCGACTCGACCAAGGACTGCTACACCGCGCTCGGCGTTGTGCACGACCTGTGGCAGCCGATCCCGAAGGAGTTCGACGACTACATCTCGCGGCCCAAGGGCAACATGTACCAGTCGCTGCACACCGCGGTGATCGGGCCGGAGGGCAAGACGCTGGAAGTGCAGATCCGCACCGAGGCGATGCACCGCCACGCGGAGCTCGGCGTCGCCGCGCACTGGCGCTACAAGGAGAAAGGGGCGGGCGCGCGCGCGGAGGGCAAGTTCGACGAGAAGATCGCCTGGCTGCGCGAGCTGCTCGCTTGGCGCGACGAGGTGGCCGACAGCGCGAGCTGGGCCGAAAAGACGCGCCAGGCGGCGCTGGACGATACCGTCTACGTCGTGACGCCACAGGGCAAGGTGGTCGATCTGCCGGCCGGCTCGACGCCGATCGATTTCGCCTACGCGCTGCATACCGACCTCGGCCACCACTGCCGCGGCGCCAAGGTCGACGGCCACCTGGTGCCGCTCGAGACCGCGCTGCGCAGCGGCCAGCGCGTGGAGCTGGTCGTGGCGAAGAGCGGCGGCCCCTCGCGCGACTGGTTGAGCGCCGAGCGCGGCTTCGTCAAGAGCCCGCGCGCGCGCCAGAAGATCAGGCAGTGGTTCAACAGCCAGGCGCACGCCGAGACCGTGGCGGCCGGGCGCGCGGTGGTGGAGAAGGAGATCAAGCGCGAGGGAACGACGCAGGCGAACCTGGACGCGCTTGCCGCGCGGCTCGGGTTCGGGCGCCAGGACGAGTTGTACGCCGCGGTGGCGCGCGACGAGGTGAACCTGCGCCAGCTGCAGGCGGCGCTGCGTGCGCCGCAAGGCGCCGCGGCGCCCGCCCCGCAGGCGCCGGCGAAGACGCCCGCGCCGCGGCGAGCGCGACCGGCGAACGGCGACAAGGGCATCCTGGTGGTGGGCATCGACCGGCTGCTCACGCAGCTCGCCAAGTGCTGCAAGCCGGTTCCGCCCGACGCGATACGCGGCTTCGTGACGCGCGGCAAGGGCGTGTCGATCCACCGCGAGGACTGCGCGGGCCTGAAGCGTCTCGCCGAGCGGAATCCGGAGCGGCTGATCGACGCGCAGTGGGGCGGCAAGGCGGGCGCCGCCTATCCGGTCGACATGGTGGTGACCGCGAGCGACCGGCCGGGCCTGCTGCGCGATATCGGCGACGCGCTCGCCCGCGAGCATATCAACGTCACCGCGGTGCGCACCCAGAGCCGCGAGGAGCTCGCCTTCATGCGCTTCACGTTCGACGTGGCGGATCTCGCGCAGCTGCGGCGCGCGTTCGCGGCGGTGAAGGACGTCACCGGCGTAATCCGCGCGGCGCGCGGCTAGGCGGACGCTCAGTCGAGCAGCACCAGAATCCAGACGAACCCGGTGGTGACGAGCGCCAGCATGACCGCCGCGCTGCCGAGGTCCTTCGCGCGCTTGGCGAGCTTGTGGTCTTCCAGCGAGATACGATCGACCGTGGCCTCGACCGCGGAGTTGAGCAACTCGACGACCAGCACGAGCAGCACCGAGCCGCACAGCAGCGCGCGCGCGATCCCTGAGTGGCCGAGCCACAGACCGAGCGGCACGAGCACCACGGCGAGCAAGAGCTCCTGGCGGAAGGCGTCCTCGTGGCGCGCCGCCTCGGCGATGCCGGCGAGCGAGTAGCGCGTGGCGTTGATCAGCCGGCGCAGGCCGGTCTTGCCTTTGTGCGGGCTCTGCATGCGCTAGCTCGGCGTCGCGAGCGTGTAGAGCAGCTCTTCCTGCGCCGAGCGGCGCCTGCCGCGGCGCGGTGTGAGCTGCTCGTAGGCGCCTTCGGCGTTCATCAGCCAGGCCTGGCAGTTGTCGTCCAGGTACGGCTGCAGGCCCTCGCGGATCACGCGCCGCTTGAGCGCCGGGTCGAGCACCGGGAAGCACAGCTCGATGCGACGGAAGAAGTTGCGGTCCATCCAGTCGGCGCTCGCGAGGTAGACGTCCTCCTTGCCGCCGTCGTGGAAGCAGAATACGCGCGAGTGCTCGAGGAAGCGCCCGACGATCGAGATCACGCGGATGTTCTCCGACAGCCCCGGGATGCCGGGCTTGAGCGCGCACACGCTGCGCACGATGAGATCGATCTTGACGCCCGCCTGCGAGGCCGCGTAGAGCTCCTCGATGATCGCCGGCTCGAGCAGCGCGTTCATCTTGGCGATGATGCGCGCCGGCCTGCCTTCGGCGGCGTTCTTCGCCTCGTTGCGAATCGCCTCGACGATACGCTTGTGCAGCGTGAACGGCGACTGCCACAAGTGGCGCATCTTGCTCGCCCGCCCCAGGCCGGTGAGCTGCTTGAACACCTCGTTCACGTCGCTGCACATCTCGTCGTTCGCGGTCAGCAGGCTGAAATCCGTATACAGCCGCGCCGTGCGCGGGTTGTAGTTGCCGGTGGACAGGTGCACGTAGCGCCTGAGCAGCTTGCCGGCGGGCCCGTCCTCGCGCCGCACGACGAGCGCCATCTTGGCGTGCGTCTTGTGGCCGACCACGCCGTACACGACGTGCGCGCCGACTTCCTCGAGGCGCGCGGCCCAGTTCAGGTTCGCCTCCTCGTCAAAGCGCGCCAGCAGCTCGACCACGACCGTGACCTCCTTGCCGCGGCGCGCCGCGTCGATCAGGAGCTCCATCAGCTCGGAGTCGGTGCCGGCGCGGTAGACGGTCTGCTTGATCGCGATCACCTGCGGGTCGGTCACCGTGGTGCGGATGAAGTCGATCACCGGCACGAACGACTGGTAGGGCTGGTGCAGCAGGATGTCCTCGCGCGCAAGCACCTCGAACAGGCTCTCGCGCTTGTCGAGCGCGCTCGGCAGGCCGGACTGGAAGGGCGCGTACTTCATCGCCGGCCGCTCGACCTGGTCGGGCACTTCGCGCAGCCGGTACAGGTTGACCGGGCCTTCGACGCGGTACAGGTCCGCCTCGTCCAGCCCGAACTGCTGGAGCAGGAACTCGACCATGGCCGGCGAGCAGTTGTCGGCGACTTCCAGGCGCACCGCGTCGCCGAAGTGCCGGTGCAGCAGCTCGCCCTGCAGGGCGATGCGCAGGTTCTTGATCTCTTCCTCGTCGACGAACAGGTCCGAGTTGCGCGTCACGCGGAACTGGTAGCAGCCTTGCACCTTCATGCCGGAGAACAGCTCGTCGACGTGCGCGTGCAGCACCGAAGACAGGAACACGAAGTCGTACTCGACCTCGGACAGCTCGCGCGGCAGGCGGATCACCCGCGGCAGGACGCGCGGCGCCTGCACGATCGCCGCGCGCGAGCTGCGGCCGAACGCATCGCGCCCCTCGAGCTCGACGGCGAAGTTCAGGCTCTTGTTTAGCACCTTCGGGAATGGGTGCGCCGGGTCGAGCCCGATCGGCGTGAGCACCGGCAGCACCTCGCGCACGAAATAGTCGTGGATCCACTGGCGCTGCGCGGCGCTCCAGTCGGTGCGGCGCGTAAAGCGCACGCCCTGCTCGACGAGCCTGGGCAGCAGCACCTCGTTGAGCAGCCGATACTGCTCCGCGACCAGCGCGTGGGCCTCCCTGGCGACCAGCGCGAAGGCCTCCGCGGGGCTCGTGCCGTCCGGTCCTGGCTCGGGGATGTTGAGCTTGATCTGCTCCTTGAGGCCCGCCACCCGGATCTCGAAGAACTCGTCCAGGTTCGAGGACACGATCGTGAGGTAGCGCAGCCGCTCGAGCAGCGGCACGGTGTCCTCGGCCGCCTGCGCCAGCACCCGGCGATTGAACGCCAGGATGCCGAGCTCGCGGTTCAGGAAGTGCGCTGCCGGGAGGGCTTTCTTGAGCATGGAGCCTGACAGTCTACTGCCTCGGCGTGACCGGAGGATGTCGGCTGTGCGGCGCGACGCCTGGCTCATTTGCGAGGCGTCGGCGGCGGCGCTAAGCTGCCTGCCGCGATGGCGCGCCACGAGACCCTAGCGGCAGTCGACCTCGGTTCGAACAGCTTTCACCTGCAGATCGGACGCGTGGTCGACGGGCAGATCTACGCGCTCGACTCGCTGCGCGAGGTGGTGCGCCTGGGCGCCGGCCTGACCGCCGAGAAGCGCCTCGACCGCGCCACCCAGGCGCGCGCGCTCGAGGCGCTGCGCAAGTTTGGCGAGCGCCTGCGCGGCCTGCCGCGCCAGGCGGTGCGCGCCGTCGGTACCAACGCGCTGCGCGTGGCGAAGAACGCGCCCCAGTTCCTGCGCGAGGCGCGCCAGGTGCTCGGCTTCCCGATCGAGGTGATCGCGGGACGCGAGGAGGCGCGGCTCATCTACCTGGGGGTCGCGCACGCGCTGCCGGCCGCGGCGCACCGCCGACTGGTGATCGACGTCGGCGGCGGCTCCACGGAGCTCATCATCGGCGAAGGCTTCGAGCCGCAGCTCACCGAGTCGCTGTACATGGGCTGCGTGAGCTACAGCCTGACGTACTTCGCCGAAGGCAAGATCGACAAGGGGCGCATGAAGCGTGCCGAGCTGGCGGCGCGCCAGGAACTCTCGGGCATCGTACGCGCGTACCGCAATGCCGGTTGGGAGGAGGCGGTCGGCTCCTCGGGCACCGCGCGCTCGGTGGAGAACATCCTGCGCGAGAACGGCTTTGCCGAGGACGGGATCACGCGCGAGGGGCTGGATCGCCTGAGGAGCCTGCTCATCAAGCACGAGCGGGCCGACCCCGAGCGCATCGCCGGCCTGCGCGCCAACCGCGCGCCGGTGCTGCCGGGAGGCGTGGCGATCCTCGGGGCGGCGCTGGACGAGCTCGGCATCGACACGCTGCGCGTGTCCGACGGCGCCTTGCGGCACGGCGTGCTCTACGACCTGCTCGGCAGGGTGCAGCATCGCGGCGACATGCGCGAGGCGACCGTAGGGCAGTTCATGCGCCGCTATCACGTGGACGCCGCGCAGGCCGAGCGCGTACGCAACCTCGCGCTCGCGATCTACGACGCGCTGCATGCCGGCTCCGACCGCGACCGCGAGGACGATCCGGACCGCATGGCGCTCGACTGGGCGGCGCGGCTGGGCGAGATCGGCCTGTCGATCGCTCACGCCCAGTATCACAAGCACTCCGCCTACGTGATTTCCAACGCCGACATGCCGGGGTTCTCGCGCATGGAGCAGCAGCGCCTGGCGCGCATCGTGCTCGCGCACCGCGGCAAGCTGGAGAAGGTCGAGGACCCGGCGCCCGAGGCGGGCGACTGGGCGCTGGTGTTCGCGCTGCGCGTGGCGTCGCTCATCCTGCGCCGGCGCGCGGATCTCAAGCTTCCGCTCCTGCAGGTGGCCGCCGACGAAGGCGGGTTCGCGCTCGCGCTGCCGCAGGCCTGGCTGGAGGAGAACCCGCTCACTTCGGCGGCGCTCGAGTCCGAGGCCGACTACTGGAAGGCAGTCGGCATGAAGCTCACGGTGAACGCGCTGTCGGACAAGAAGGTCGCCGTGCTTAGCCGTCCGTAGCTAGAGCAGGTCCGGGGCGACCACCGCCCGGACGACGACCTGGGCCTCTTCGTCGCGCACGCGGTTGCTCAGCCACCAGAGGCCGCCCTTCTTGATGGTCCAATCCTCGCGCGCGCCGCTCAGCAGGTAGGCAGTCACCTGCCCGAGCGTCGGCTGATGGCCGACAACGAGCACGGCGCTCTTATGCTTTGGCCAGCCTGCCGCCTCGAGCACTTCCGCCACCGATGCGCCGGGTGCGAGTTGTTCGGAGGTCCTGTAGGGCATGCCGAGCGCGTCCGCTGTCTGGCGCGCGCGCCGCGCAGGGCTGGCGATGACCGTGCACTTGGACGGCAGGCGCTGCAGCAGCCACTTGGCAATGCGCGCGGCATGCTTGTGCCCGCGCGCGGTGAGGCGCCGCTCCAAGTCGGGACCGCCTTCTTCCGCCTCCGCGTGGCGCCACAGGATCAGGTCCATGTTTGCGTCTCCCCGTCTTCTTTCGACACGGCGACGGCTACCTTGTTCGGTGATTGCTACCGGCTCATGACCACGTTGAGCCCGTGGCACAGGATACGATAGAATTGCTGCCCTTTAGGCGCGTAGCTCAGCTGGTTAGAGCACTACCTTGACATGGTAGGGGTCGTTGGTTCGAGTCCAATCGCGCCTACCACGTACCCCGCATAAGTGCCGACTATTCGTTTGCCGGACGGCTCGCAAAGGAGCTTTCCGCACCCCGTGACCGTGGCCGAGGTCGCCCAGGCGATCGGCCCCGGGCTGGCGCGCGCGGCGCTGGCGGGCAAGGTGAACGGCAGGCTCGTCGATACCAGCCACCGCATCGAGGCGGACACCGACCTGGCGATTGTCACGGAACGCGACCGCGAGGGGCTGGAAATCCTGCGCCACTCCACGGCGCATCTGCTCGCGCACGCGGTAAAGGAGCTCTTTCCCGAGGCCCAGGTGACCATCGGTCCGGTCATCGAAAACGGCTTCTACTACGATTTCTCCTACAAGCGTCCTTTCACTCCGGACGATCTTTCGGCGATCGAGAAGCGCATGAGCGAGATCGCCAAACGCGACCTAGCGGTGACGCGCAAAGTGATGGCGCGCGACGCAGCGGTCAAGCTGTTCCGCGACATGGGCGAGGCGTACAAGGCCGAGATCATCGCGTCGATTCCCGCGAACGAGGAGATCTCGCTCTACCAGCAGGGCGAGTTCGTCGACTTGTGCCGCGGGCCGCACGTTCCCTCGACCGGTAAGCTGAAGGTGTTCAAGCTGATGCGGCTCGCAGGCGCGTACTGGCGCGGCGACTCGAAGAACGAAATGCTGCAGCGCGTGTACGGCACCGCCTGGGCGAAGAAAGAAGACCAGGATGCCTACCTCAAGATGCTCGAGGAAGCGGAAAGGCGCGACCACCGACGGCTCGGCACCCAGCTCGACCTCTTTCACATGGAGGAGGACGCTCCCGGCATGGTGTTCTGGCATCCGAAGGGCTGGATGCTCTGGCAACTGGTCGAGCAGTACATGCGGCGCGTGTACCGCGAAAACGGCTATCTCGAAGTACGCGGGCCCGCGGTGCTGCCGCGCAGCCTGTGGGAGACCACCGGGCACTGGGAGAACTACCGCGAGCACATGTTCGTCACCGAGTCGGAGAAGCGCGACTACGCGCTCAAGCCGATGAACTGCCCGGGGCACGTGCTCATCTACAGGAAGGGCGTGCGCAGCTACCGCGACCTGCCGCTTCGCTACGGCGAGTTCGGCTCCTGTCACCGCAACGAGCCCAGCGGCGCGCTGCACGGCCTGATGCGCATCCGCGGCTTCACCCAGGACGACGGCCACATTTTCTGCACCGAAGAGCAGATCCTGCCCGAATGCGTCGCCTACACGGCGCTGCTGCAGAAGGTCTACGCGGATTTCGGCTTTACCGAAATCGCCTACAAGGTCGCGACGCGGCCGGCAAAGCGCATCGGAACCGACGAGCAGTGGGACCGGGCCGAGGCGGCGCTGATCACCTCGCTCAAGGAGTCCGGCTGCCCGTACGAGATCTCGCCCGGGGAAGGCGCTTTCTACGGCCCCAAGATCGAATACTCGCTCAAGGACGCGATCGGACGCCTGTGGCAGTGCGGCACGATGCAGGTCGATTTCAACCTGCCGGGACGGCTCGGCGCGGAGTACGTCGCCGCGGACAATACCCGCAGGACGCCGGTGATGCTGCACCGGGCGACCATCGGCTCGATGGAGCGCTTCATGGGCATCCTGATCGAGCACTACGGCGGCGCGTTCCCGCTCTGGCTTTCCCCCGAGCAGGTGGTGGTGCTCAACGTTTCCGAGCATCAGGCCGATTACGCCGCAGCGGTCGCTGACGCGTTGCGTAAGGCGGGCTGGCGCGCGAGCGCTGATTTGCGGAACGAAAAAATTTCCTATAAAATTCGAGAACATAGCCTGCAAAAGTTGCCCTACCAATTGATCGTGGGCGACAAGGAAAAGCAGGCTGCAAACGTGGCTGTGCGCACGCGCGGCGGTGAGGACCTCGGGGCGATGTCCCTGTCGGCCTTCATCGAACGCCTCCGCAGCGAGGCGGGCGCGCTGGGCACAGCCTGACTTTTTGGCGGATCGGCGATCCGCACGGTGGACGCGGCGACCGGAGACTGCCGCTGGCAGAAGGAGTAGCCCACATAGCACTCGAAAAAGCGCAGCGTCTAAACGGCGAGATCACCGCACCCGAGGTGCGTTTGGTCGCGGACGACGGAGAGCAGCTTGGCATCGTGCCGATCGCCGAAGCGTTGCGGTTGGCGGAGGAAAGAGCCGTGGATCTGGTGGAGATCGCGCCGCTCGCCAGGCCGCCGGTCTGCAAGCTGATGGACTACGGCAAGTTTCGCTATCGTGAGCAGAAGAAGGCACACGAGGCGAAGCTCAAGCAGAAGCAGATCCAGGTCAAAGAAATCAAGTTCAGGCCGCGCACCGACGAGGGCGACTACAAGATCAAGCTGGGCAAGTTGATCCAGTTCCTCGAGGAAGGCGACAAGGTGAAGGTGACGCTGCGGTTCCGCGGCCGCGAAATGGCCCACCAGGAATTTGGCTTCAGGGTGCTGGAGCGCGTAAAAGCCGACCTGGAGCCTTTCGGCGCGGTGGAGCAGTTTCCGAAGATGGAGGGCCGCCAGATGGTGATGGTGCTGGGGCCGAAGAAGAAGGTGGTGCCGACAAAGGCCAAGAAGCCCGCGCCGGCAGCGGCGAAGTCGGCAGCCAAGGCGGCGGCCGCGAGAGAGTAGTCCGTGCGGCGCCCAAGGGCGGGCGCGGCGCGTGTCACAAGTGATGTCCGGGTATCAAGCGCCCGCGCGGCGGGCCACCCGGCGTCAAGCTAAAACACAGGAGCAAACATGCCCAAGATGAAGACCAAGAAGAGCGCCTCGAAGCGGTTCAAGGTCCGCTCGAGCGGCACCATCAAGCGCTCGCACGCTTTTATGCGCCACATCCTCACGAAGAAGTCGACCAAGCGCAAGCGCCAGCTGCGCGGTACGGCCTCGGTGTCTCCGAGCAACGAGCGGCAGGTGCGCGCCATGCTGCCGTACTCGCGCTGAGGGGCCGGCCATGCCACGCGTCAAGAGAGGAGTGACGGCCCGCGCCCGGCACAAGAAGGTGCTTAAGCAGGCGAAGGGCTTCCGCGGTCGGCGCGGCAACGTCTACCGCGTCGCCAAGCAGGCCGTGATGAAGGCGGGTCAGTATGCTTATCGCGACCGCCGCCAGCGCAAGCGCGAGATCCGTTCGCTCTGGATCACCCGCATCAACGCTGCCGTGAGGGAGCTGGGTCTGACGTACAGCGCCTTCATGGCCGGTCTGAAGCGCGCCAATATCGAGATCGACCGCAAGCTGCTCGCGGACCTGGCAGTGCTCGACAAGCCGGCGTTCGCCAAGATTGCGAACCAGGTCAAGGCAAGCCTCGCGCACTGAGCAGCGCACTCTAGAAGAAAGGGCGGAAAGCGAGGGCCAGACCCTCGCTTCTCGTTTCCAGGGATGGAAGACCTCGAAGCCATCGTCGCACGCGCCCTCGCCGAATTCGGCGGCGCAGCCGAGCCGGCGTCCCTGGAGAATGCCAAGGCGCGCTATCTCGGCAAGAGCGGGGAGCTGACTGCGCTGCTCAAGACGCTCGGCAAGCTGCCTGCAGACGAGCGCAAGGCGGCCGGGCAGGCGATCAACGCGGCCAAGGAGCGCCTCGAGCAGGCGCTCGAGACGCGCCGCGGCGAGCTCGCCGAGGAGAAGCTGCGCGGACAGCTCGCGCAGGAAGCGCTCGACGTGACGCTTCCGGGCCGCGGCCGCGGGCGCGGCGGGCTGCATCCGGTCATCCGCACCTGGCAGCGCGTCGAGCAGATCTTCCGCTCGATAGGCTTCGACGTCGCCGACGGACCTGAAATCGAGGCCGACTGGTACAACTTCACGGCGCTCAACCAGCCCGAGAATCACCCCGCCCGCTCGATGCACGACACTTTCTACGTCGAGTTGAACGACGCTGGCGGCACGCCTTTGCTGCTGCGCACGCACACCAGCCCGATGCAAGTGCGCTACGCGCGCATGCACCAGCCGCCGATCAAGGTGATCGCGCCGGGGCGCACCTACCGCGTCGACTCAGACGCGACGCATTCGCCCATGTTCCACCAGGTCGAAGGCCTGTGGATCGACGAGGACATCAGCTTCGCCGACCTGAAAGGCGTGTACACCGACTTCCTGCACCGCTTCTTCGAGACCGATGCGCTTGAGGTCCGCTTCCGGCCTTCGTTCTTCCCATTCACCGAACCCTCCGCCGAGATCGACATGCGCTTCGGCAGCGGGCCTCTCGAAGGACAGTGGCTCGAGATCTCCGGCTCCGGGCAGGTGCACCCGAGCGTAGTGCGCAACTTCGGTCTCGATCCCGAGCGCTACATCGGTTTCGCGTTCGGCTCGGGGCTGGAGCGCCTGACCATGCTGCGCTATGGCATCGACGACCTGCGCCTGTTCTTCGACGGGGACCTGAGATTCCTGCGCCAGTTCGCCTGAGCCATGAACGTTCCCGAAAGCTGGCTGCGCACCCTGGTCGATCCGCCCGTGAAGACGGACGAGCTCGCGCACCTGCTCACCATGTCCGGGCTCGAGGTCGAGTCGAGCGCGCCGGTTGCGCCCCAGTTCTCCGGCGTCACGGTGGCGCGTGTGCTAGAGGTGGCCAAGCATCCCGACGCGGACAAGCTGAGCGTCTGCCGCGTCGATGCCGGCGCGGGAATCGTCGCGGTGGTGTGCGGGGCTCCGAACGTGCGCGGCGGCATGCTCGCCCCCTACGCGCGGCCGGGCGCGCAGCTGCCGGGCGGCCTCGCCATCAAGATCGCGAAAGTGCGCGGCGTGGAGAGCCACGGCATGCTTTGCTCGGCGCGCGAGCTCGGGCTCTCCGAGGAGCACGCCGGTTTGCTCGAGCTGCCCGCAGACGCCGTGCCGGGCAGCGATCTGCGCGCGGCGCTCGCGCTGGATGACCGCGTGCTGACCATCAAGTTGACGCCGAACCGCGCCGATTGCCTGTCGATCCTCGGCGTGGCGCGCGAGGTCGCCGCGCTGACGCGCGCGAGGCTGCAGGAGCCCGACGCGACCTCGGTGACCGCAGCCGACGCGGCGCGCCATCCCGTACGCATAAGCGAGCCGGGCGGCTGCGGGCGCTTCAGCGCGCGGGTGATCCGCAACGTGAACGCCGCCGCGCCGACGCCCGACTGGATGCGCCGGCGCCTGGAGCGCGCCGGCCAGCGCTCGATCTCGGCACTGGTCGACGTGACGAACTACGTGATGCTCGAGCTCGGACGGCCGCTGCACGTCTACGACCTCGAGAAGCTGCACGGCGCGATCGACGTGCGCTACGGGCGCAAGGGCGAGAAGGTGCTGCTCCTGAACGGGCAGGAAGTCGAAGTCGACGGCTCGGTGCTGTGCATCACCGACGAGTCGGGCGTCATCGGCCTGGCCGGAATCATGGGTGGCGAGTCCACCAAGGCCGAGCCGACCACGAAAAACATCCTCCTCGAATCGGCGTTCTTTTATCCCGAGGCGATCGCCGGGCGCGCGCGCCGCTGGGGGTTCGCGAGCGATGCGTCGCACCGTTTCGAGCGCGGCGTCGATTACGACAACAATCTCGCCGGAATCGAGCGCGCGACGCGTCTGATCCTCGACATCTGCGGCGGCGAGCCGGGGCCGACCGAAGATCACGTCGCGCGACTGCCGAGCAGGAAGCCGGTGCGCATGCGCGTGGCACGCGCCCAGAAGGTGATCGGCGTGCCGGTGAGCGGCGAGGAAATGGCCGACGTCTTCACGCGCCTGCGCCTACCCTACGAGTGGGAAGGCGAGGCATTCGTGGTCACGCCCCCGAGCTACCGCTTCGACCTGGAGATCGAGGAGGATCTGATCGAGGAAGTGGCGCGCGTGCACGGCTTCGAGCGCATCCCGGCGCATCCGCCGCGCGCCGCGGCGCGCATGAGCCCGCTGCCGGAAGGGCGGCGCTCGCTGCACGCGCTGCGCGAGCGTCTGGCGGCCTGCGACTATCAGGAAGTGATCAATTTCAGCTTCGTCGAGCCCGCCTGGGAAGCAGATTTCGCCGGCGAGCAGAACCCGATCCGGCTGGTGAATCCGATCGCGAGCCAGCTCTCGGTGATGCGCACCACGCTCATCGGCTCGCTGGTCGCCAACTTGCAGTACAACCACGCGCGCAAGCAGCCGCGCATCAGGGTGTTCGAGTTGGGACGCGTGTTCCTGCGCGACGCGCACGCCGGGGACGGGCCGCTCGCGGTGGCCGGCCTGCGCCAGCCGCTGCGCATCGGCGCGGCGGCCTGCGGCCCGGCGCTCGAGGAGCAGTGGGGCGAGCCGGCGCGCCGCGGCGTAGACTTCTTCGACGTCAAGGCGGACCTCGAGGCGCTGCTCGTGCCACGCGTGGCGCGCTTCGAGGCGGCGGCGCACCCCGCCTTCCACCCCGGGCGCTCGGCGCGCGTGCTCATCGACGGCGCACTGGCGGGCTGGCTAGGCGAGCTGCATCCGCGTTGGCAGCGCAAGTACGAGCTGCCCCAGCCGGCGGTGCTCTTCGAGGTCGACGCGGAGGCGCTCGAGCAAGTCCCGGTTCCGCGCGCGCAGGTGCCCTCCAGGTTCCCACCGGTGGTGCGCGACATCGCGATGCTCTTCGAGGCCGGCATTGCAGCGCAGCAAATCCTAGCGGCGATCGAGGCGGACAGACCCCAGATCGTGCAGCAGGTCACGATCTTCGACCTATATCAGGGAAAAAGCCTTCCACCAGGAAGAAAAAGCCTTGCTTTTCGGGTAGTTATGCAACATACTGAACGCACGCTCACGGATGCCGAAGCGGATTCCGCGCGCGATGCCCTGGTTGGGCTCCTAGCGCGTAAGTTTTCGGCAACTCTGCGTTCCTAAAAGAGAAATCGGAAAAGCAAAGCTCGGGGAGCAGTGATGACTCTGACCAAGGCCGAACTGGCCGACCTGCTGTTCGAAAAGGTTGGGCTGAACAAGCGCGAGGCCAAGGACATGGTCGAGGCGTTTTTCGAGGAGATCCGCGGGGCGCTCGAGCGGGGCGAAAGCGTCAAGCTCTCCGGTTTCGGCAACTTCCAGTTGCGCGATAAGCCCCAGCGCCCGGGGCGTAACCCCAAGACGGGCGAAGAGATCCCGATCAGCGCCCGTCGCGTCGTCACCTTTCACGCCAGCCAGAAGCTGAAGGCCATGGTGGAGAAGGCGCGCCATGGAGCAGAACCGCAAAAAGGCTGAGCTTCCGCCGATCCCCGCGAAGCGCTACTTCACGATCGGTGAGGTAAGCGACCTGTGCGGGGTGAAGCCCCATGTGCTTCGCTACTGGGAGCAGGAGTTCACGCAGCTCAAGCCGGTCAAGCGCCGCGGCAACCGGCGCTACTACCAGCATCACGAGGTGCTGCTTATCCGCCGCATCCGCGAGTTGCTGTACGAGGAAGGCTTCACGATAAGCGGCGCGCGCAATCGCCTCGATCATGCGCTCGCGCCCCAAGAGCGCGGCGAGCCCCCGGCGCGCGCGTCGCGCGCGGCCGCAGGCGGCACGGATCTCGCCGCGCTCAAGCGCGAATTGCGCGAAGTGCTGGACTCGCTCGGCGCCTAGCGGCGCCGCGGGTGCGGCGCGGCCCACTGATATAATCCACGGCCTCGGGGCGTAGCGCAGCCTGGTAGCGTACCTGCATGGGGTGCAGGTGGTCGCGAGTTCAAATCTCGCCGCCCCGACCATAGATTCCAAAGGCTTCTGTCAGGAAGCCTTTTTGTTTCTGGGACCTGCGCGCGCACAATACGCGGTCGAAGTTCCTGGATCGCGGCGCATGGGACGATTGATCGACGGCGAGTGGCACGACGCGCGCAGCGACTGGCAGATCGCGAACGGCCGCTTCGTGCGCGCCGAGTCGAAGTTCCGCAACTGGATCACCGCCGACGGCAGCCCGGGCCCGACCGGAGAGGGGGGATTTCGCGCCGCGCGCGGGCGTTACCACCTCTACGTGTCGCGCGCCTGTCCGTGGGCGCATCGCACCCTCATCTTCCGCAGCCTGAAGGGGCTCGAGGACGACGTTGGGCTGTCGGTGGTGCACTGGCACCTGGGGCGCGACGGCTGGACGTTCGAGCCGGCCGAGGGCGTGATCGCAGACGGCGTCAACGGCGCGCGCTTCTTGCGCGAGATCTATCTCAAGTCCGATCTGCGCTGCACCAGCCGCGTCACGGTGCCTGTGCTGTGGGATCGCGAGCGCGGCGTCATCGTGAGCAATGAGTCGGCCGACATCATCCGCATGTTCAACTCCGCGTTCGACGGCGTCGGCGCGACAGCGGGCGATTACTATCCGCGGGCGCTGCGCAGCGAGATCGATGCGCTGAACGAGCGCATTTACCGCACGCTTAACAATGGCGTGTACCGGGCCGGCTTTGCCGCTAACCAGGAGGCCTACGAGGAGGCGTTCCTTCAGGTATTCGAGACGCTCGACTGGCTCGAGGCGCGGCTGGGCGCGCAGCGCTACCTCGCAGGCGATCGTGTGACCGAGGCGGACTGGCGCTTGTTCACTACGCTAGTGCGTTTCGACGCGGTGTACTACAGCCACTTCAAGTGCAACCTGCGCCGCCTGATCGACTACCCGAACCTATGGTCCTTTACGCGCGAGCTGTGCCAGTGGCCCGGGGTCGCGGCGACCGTCGATCTCGGACACATCAAGCGCCATTACTACGGCAGCCACGAGAAGCTCAACCCGAGCGGCATCGTACCGCTCGGCCCGCAGCTGGATTTCAGCGCGCCACCGCTGCGGCCCGCCTAGGCCGCCTTCGCGCGCCGTGCCTTGGTCCAGCGCTCGACAATCGAACGCGCGCCGTTCAGCGTCGGGTCCATCGCCTGATCGTGCCCTGCGCGCTTGCAGGCGAGCTCGACCACATAGCCGTTCGGATCGCGAAAGTAGATCGAGTCGATGAAGCCGTGATCGGATACGCCGCGCACTTCGCGCCCCTCGTCCTTGCCCTTCTTGTACATGCGCTCCAGAGTGGCGCGGTCCACTTCGAGCGCGATATGCAGGTCGTAATCGTGCTGGACCTTGAACTCGAAGGGCCGGTCCGGTGCCTCGAAGAACGCGAGGTAGGAGCTGTCGCCCATCTCGTAGAAGGTGTGCAGCACGTCGGTGCGGCGGCCGGTCTTGGTTTCCTTGATCTCCAGCGCGCCCGCGAGCCTCAGCCCGAGAAAATCCTCGTAGAAGGCGCGCGTCTCTTCCGAATCGCGGCAGCGGTAAGCGTTGTGATGCAGTCCCTTGATCATGGGTTCCTCCATCGCCTCAGAGGGAGACGAAGCGCGTCCCCTTGAGCGAGTCGGCGAAGCCGTAGAACACCTCGTGCACCTTGTTCCAGCTCGGTAGCTTGCGCATGCGCTGCATCCAGCGCTCGACATTCGGGTAGGCGCTGAACTTGCAGCCGACCGCTTTCCCTGCCTCGAGGATGACGGCGCCCATGTAGTCGGCGATGGTGATGGCGTCGCCGCACAGGTAGGGCTTATGGGTGCCGAGCAGATACTTGTCCAGGATCTCGAGCCAGCCCTTCGATTTCTCCAGGCCCCATTGGATCGTGCCCTTGTGGACGGTGTCGTCGGGCCGCTGGTGGTTGGGGAAGATCTGCGGGTAGAGCAGCCCGTAGCCGTAGTCCCGGTAGATGTTGGAATTGAACCAGTCCAT
Source organism: uncultured Pseudomonadota bacterium (assembly GCA_963739205.1). GTDB lineage: Bacteria > Pseudomonadota > Gammaproteobacteria > Burkholderiales > SG8-39 > DAHVFK01. The sequence goes on from CAVTZJ010000006.1 coordinate 386,363, forward strand.
CATCTCGTTCACCTTGGCGCGCTGGCGCAGGTCCTTCGGGTATGCGGCCGAGCCACTCTTCTCGGCGAGGTATTTCAGGATCGCCGAGCACTCGGTGAGGATCATGCCGCCGTCTTCCAGCACCGGGACAAGTCGGTTCGGGTTGATCGAGATGAACGGCTCCTTGTGGTGCTCGCCGGTGAGCAGGTCGACGACCTTCAGCTCGACATCCAGCTTCGCTTCGGCAATGAATAGCAGGACGGTGCGCGAGGTGGTCGACACCGGGTGCATGTATAGCTTCATGTAGGCCCTCCGTACGCGCCGCAGCCTCGCGGCGCGCGACATTATGTGGCAGGAACACGGACAAGGCGAGACCTTGTCCGCAGGCTTTGAGGAGGCGCGCGCGTCGGCTAGAATTCGACGGTCACGCGATGCGCATTCTTATCTCAAACGACGACGGGTACTTTTCCCCTGGAATCACCGTACTGGCCGAGGCGCTGCGCGCCCTAGGCGACGTCACCGTGGTGGCGCCCGAGCGGGACCGCTCCGGGGCGTCAAACTCGCTCACTCTCGACCGGCCGCTATCGGTGCGGCAGGCGGCCAACGGCTTCTATTTCGTCAACGGCACGCCGACCGACTGCGTGCACCTCGCGGTGACCGGGCTGCTGGACTTCCTGCCCGACGTCGTCGTTTCGGGCGTCAATCTGGGCGCGAACATGGGCGACGACACGATCTATTCGGGCACGGTGGCGGCCGCGACCGAGGGCTTTCTTCTCGGGATCCCCTCGCTCGCGGTATCACTGGTGGGCAAGGCGGGGCGACACCACGCCGCGGCGGCAGAGGTCGCGGCGCGCCTCGTCGAGCGCTTTGCGCAGGCGCCGCTTGCGCAGCCCGTGCTGCTGAACGTAAACGTGCCCGACATGCTCTACGCGGAGCTGGACGGCTTCGAGGTGACGCGCCTTGGCCGGCGCCATAAGGCGGAGCCGGTCGTCAAGATCGCGACGCCGCGCGGTGACACGGCCTACTGGATCGGGGCCGCGGGCGGCGCGGCGGACGCGGGGCCAGGTACCGATTTTCACGCCGTCGAGCACGGCAGGATTTCGGTGACGCCGCTGCAGATCGACCTCACCTTCGGCGGGCAGTTCGCGATGGTGCGGGACTGGCTTCCCCGGTGAACGCGCGCAGCCCGCGCAACTTGTCGGGAATCGGCTTGACCTCGCAGCGCACGCGAGCGCGCATGGTCGATCGGCTGCGCGAGCAGGGCATTCGCGACGAGCGCGTGCTCGCCGCGATGGGCGCGGTACCGCGTCACCTGTTCGTCGAAGAAGCGCTCGCAAGTCGTGCCTACGAGGATACGGCGCTGCCGATCGGCTTCTCGCAGACGATCTCGCAGCCGTTCATCGTGGCGCGCATGATCGAGGTTCTGCTCGAGGGGCCGCGGGCGGACCGCGGGCTCGGCAAGGTGCTCGAGGTGGGCACCGGTTGCGGCTACCAGGCTGCCGTGCTCGCGCAGATCGCCGGCGAGGTGTTCTCGATCGAGCGCCTGGCCGGCATGCTCGAACGCGCACGCGCGAACCTTCTCGGCCTCAAGCTTTCAAAGCTGAGGCTGGCGCACGGCGACGGCGGCCACGGTCTCGAGAAGGCCGCGCCCTTCGATTCGATCATTGTCGCGGCCGCCGCCGCGCACGTGCCGCAGGCCCTGTTACGTCAGCTCGCGCAGGGTGGCAGAATGGTGCTTCCGCTACGCAAACCGCGCGCAGCACGCGACGCGCAGCGGCTCGTTCTCATCGAGCGCGGCACGCGCGGCTACGTGGAAACGGAGCTTGACGCGGTGCGCTTTGTCCCGCTGGAGGCGGGTAAGGCATGAAGCGACTTACATGCATGTCCGACTGGAAATTGGCGCTGCTCGCGACCGTTGCCGCGCTTGCCGCCTGCTCGAGCGTCCCAAATACGGCGCCGGTACGTGAGCATGGACCGACGGGCAGGGTTGCCTCCAAGCCACCTGTCGCCGAGCGGACACCGGTGCCGGGTGCGCGCACGGAGTACATGGTCAAGCCCGGCGACACGCTCTACAGCATCGCGCTCGAGAATGGCGTGGACTATCGCGATTTGTCGCGCTGGAACAACCTCGATGATCCGACGAAGATAAGCGTGGGCCAGACGCTGCGCCTGACCTCACCGCAGGAGGCCGCTGCCGCGCCGCCGCCGGGCGTCGAGGTCGGCGCGGCGCGCGGTATCGGCCCGGTCGAGTCGCACCCACTCGATGCCACCTCGAGCGCGCAGCAGGGCGTCGGCGACGGCGGCGTTAAGACTTCGCCCAAGGCGCTGCGCCTGCCGTATTCGAGCGGTAACCTCGCCATGCTGGGCAAGGAGGCGCAGCCCTCGAGCGTGCAGCCGTCTGCGCCCGCCCGCGGCTCGCCCGCCGCTGCGCCCGCGCCGAAGTCCGAGACGAAGCCCGAGACGAAGGCTGAGGTCCCGCCGGTGGCCAAAGCGGAGGCCAAGCCGACCTGGCAGCCCTCGGATCCAGACGCGCGAGGCATCGGTTTCATCTGGCCGGCGCATGGCCAGCTCGTGGCGGAATTTTCCGAGCAGAGCAACAAGGGGGTCGACATCGGCGGCCGGCTCGGCGACCCCGTCTACGCCGCTGCGCCGGGTCGCGTGATGTACACGGGCACCGGCATCAGGGGCTACGGCAAGCTGATCGTGATCAAGCACGAGAACGGCTTCAACAGCGTCTACGCGCACAACAAGACGATCCTCGTCAAGGAAGGCCAGACCGTGACGCGCGGCGAGCGTATCGCCGAGCTGGGCGAGACCGATGCCAACAAGCCCGCGTTGCACTTCGAGATCCGCAAGTCGGGCAAGCCGGTCGACCCGCTGAAGTACCTGCCGAGCGGGAAACCGCCTTCCTGATTTTCAGTCGCGCGCCGCGCGCAGCGCTTCGGCGAGGTCGGCCACCGCGGAGGCGTAGAAGGAGCTGCGGTTGTAGCGCGTCAGCACGTAGAAGTTGCGCAGTCCGATGCGGAATTCGCTTGGCGCATCCGGGTTCCCCAGCTCGACCAGGGCGGCGAGTGGATCTCCCGCAGGCGGCGAGCTGACGGGCACGACGCCGGCGCGCGCGAGCTCGGCCAGAGCGTAGCGCGGCTGAAGCCCCGCGCCGGCGTAGGGGCGATAGCCGTCGCCGTCGACGAGCGCGCGCAGCTGCACTGCCTCGCCGGAGCCCCAACCGTGGGCGCGCAGGAAGTTCGCGACGCTGCCGATCGCGTCGACCGCGCTGTTGCGCAGATCGACGACTCCGTCGCCGTCGAAATCGACGGCGTAGCGCAGGTAGGTGCTCGGCATGAACTGCGGGATGCCGATGGCGCCTGCGTACGAGCCCTTGAGCGTGAGCGCGTCGATGCGCGCGCGGCGCGAGAGCAGCAGGTACTTCTCCAGCTCTCCCCTGAAAAAGTCGGCGCGCCGCGGATAGTCGAACGCCAGCGTGGTAAGCGCGTCGAGCACGCGCCAGCGGCCGGTGTGACGTCCATAGAACGTCTCCACTCCGAGGATCGCGACGATATATTCTTCCGGAACTCCGTACAGCCGGCGCGCGCGCTCGAGCGCCTCTTCGTTGCGGAACCAGAACGCCAGGCCAGCCTCGATGCGACGCTCGGTGAGGAAAATGCTGCGGTAGTCCTCCCACGATGGCGCCTTTTCCGGCGCGGCCCGCTCGATCGCCTCGAGAATCGCGTTCTGGCGCTGCGCCTTGGCGAACAGCCTCAGCAGTTGCGGTTCCTGGAAGGCGTGCCGCTCGACCATGGTGCGCACGAAGGCGCGCACCTCCGGCCGCTCGGCGTACGTAGTCGGCGCGGGCGGGTCCGCCAGCGCGGCGCCGCCGGCAAGCATCAGCATCGCCCCGAGCGTGGCAGTTAGGGTCCTCATGTCAGGCGCAATTCTCGCACCAGACGCCTCAATTCGTGAACCTTGCCCGGCGGTGCATCGGCGCCGTAGCGCAGCGCCAAGTACAGCTCGCCGATCCTGTGGATGGTAGCGCGCGCACGGGGCAGACTGCGCGCCGCGCGCTCCGAAAAGTCGCGCGGCCCCTCGCCGGGCGCGCGTTCGAGCCCGGTCGCGCGTAACTTGCGGCAGAAGCTATGCCAGGCGCGCTGCACCGGGTCGGGCGCGGAGAGGCCGCGCAAGGACCACGCGACCAGCCCCAGCATGAGGGCGCCGAGGATCGTGAACAGCGCTACCGTCAGGTTGCGCCAGTCGGCGTCCGGGATGCCGACGAAGCTCATCAGGTCGCGCTGGCGCTGCGGATCGTAGCTGAGCACCCAGACGTTCCACTTGTGCGCGAGCGCTTCCCAGTCGTAGCGCAGCGCTCGCAGCCATTTCATCTCCGGCCGCATGAGCAGCGGCACTGCCTCGCCCGAGGGGCTCCCGCGCACCAGCTCCGACTCGATGCGGCCAGGTACCGCGACCGCGGTTGGATCGACGCGCAGCCAGCCCTGGCCCTGCAGGTAGACTTCGGCCCAGGCGTGCGCATCGGACTGGCGCACGGTGATTACATGGTCGACCGGATTGAGATCGCCGCCCTGATAGCCGGTCACGACCCTGGCGGGAACGCCGGCAGCGCGCATGAGGAACACGAACGCCGAGGAAAAGTGCTCGCAGAACCCGGCCTTCGTCTCGAACAGGAACTCGTCGATCGAATCGCGCCCGAGGGCGGGCGGCTCGAGTGTGTAGGCAATGCGGCTCGCGCGCAGCCAGGCGATCGCACGCGCCAATACCTGTGCATCGCTGCCCGACTCGCGGCGCCACTGCTGTGCGAGCGCGGTGGCGCGCGGGTCGAAGCCCCTGGGCAGGCGCAGCGCGCGCCGCAACTCGGAGGGGTCCGCGCGCGGATCGGGCGCGGCGTCGGTGACCGAGGTGAGCCGGTAGCGGATGCGACTGCGCACCGGGCGGCGGGCGAAGATCTGCCCGTCACTCGTGAAGCGCGTCCCGTCGGGCAGGCTCGCCGCGGTCTCCAGCGCGAACAGCCAGTCGCGCTCGTGCGGCTCCAGCACGATCTCGTAGCTGTAACGCGCCGTGCCCCCGACGGGCGGCTTGAACGGGGCGATGACGCTTGCCCCCATGCGCCACGTGCGGCCGTCGAAGTCCCACAGGACCGGACCGCGCCAGTAACGCAGCGCCTGCGACGGCGGCTCGCCCTGGAATTCGGCACGAAACGCGACGCTGTCGGATAACGCGACGTGCGCGAGTGCGCCGGGGGACATGCTGTCGCTCAGCCCCGTGACACCCGCGTAAGCGTCCTGCGGCAGACCCCACAATGGCCCCTGGACGCGCGGAAAGAGCAGGAACAGCACCAGCGCCGCAGGTACGGCCTGCGCGAGCAGCACGGCGCCGGTGCGCAGATTTGCGCGCACCGGGCGCTGCGGGGCATTGAAGCCGACCATCGTGGCGACGATCGCCAGCAGCGCCGCGAACATCGCGAGGGCAGTGGGGATGCTCTGCGTGAAGAAGAAGTTCGTGATGATCAGGAAAAAGCACAGCAGCGCAATGACCGTGGCGTCGCGGTGCGTACGCATCTCGAGCAGCTTGAGGCCGGAGAACAGGACGAGCAGCACGATTCCCGGGACACGGCCGAACAACGTGTGGTACTGGACCCAGATTCCGGCCATCGCTGCCGCTGCGATTGCCAGTAGGGCCCAGCGCGAGGGGAGCGGGCTGCCCAACCGCGCAAGCAATGCGCGCCAGGCGTACAGCGCGAGCACCAGAGCACTTACCCACCAGGGCGCACGCGCGGCGTGCGGCGCTACGACGATGACGAGCGACAGCAGGAGACCGGCCAGGTCGCGGCCCGTAACGGCGCGCAATTCCGGCGCGAGCGGGTGCGGCACCGCGCTCATGGCGCCTCGTACAGCGCCAGTGCCTGCAGGCAGGCGGCGCGATGCGCATCGCCGCGCTGCGGCGCGAGCGTGACACCCGGCAGGCGCATCCCGTAGCGCGGGCCAGCGCGATCGGCCGCCAGCACCCAGCCCGCCAGGCGCGACAGCCGCTGCTCGAGCCCGGCCGTGGCGGGCAGCAGCTGCCAGTCGAGCCAGAGCTCGGCTGCGACGTCGCCGGAGAACTGCTTGGTCAGCATGTCGTCGCTGCGCGCAACCGCCTTCCACGCCACGTGCCGGGGGGAGTCGGACAGCTGGTAGCCGCGCAGACCGGCGAAATCCTCGCTGCCCTGCGCCTGGGCGCGCGCCGCACCGGCGCTCGAGCCCGCGCTCGCGGGAGGCATCGCAGAACGTTCGGGGCGCGGATAGATCAGGCAGCGCGCGTCAGGCTCGACGTAGCTCCAGGCACGAAACAGGCCGAGCGGAAACCGGGTCTCGAGCATCACGCGGCCAAGCGGCAGCCAGCCGCGGCGGGCGGCAGGCACCGCGAGCACCACCTCCGCTACGGTATCGGGTGGCACGTCGGTGACCATCTGTGCATTGCTCGCCAGTTGGCGCAACAGGATCGCAGGGCGCTCGATGCCGATGCCGCCGTCGAGGTAAATGCGGAACTGCGCGGCCTCGCCGGAGTAAACCGGCTCGGCACGCCCCACGCTTACCGACATGCGTGCGAGATTGCGCGCCGTCTGCACCATGGCCGCCAGGCCTACGCCGGCAAGCAGGAAGGTCAGGGCGAAACCGAGCGAGATGGCGTAATTGATCGAGCCGACGAGCAAGATGAGGAGCGCTGCGCCGTACATCCACCCCAGCCGCGTTGGCACGATGTACACGCGCCGGTGCCCGAGCACCACGGTGCCGTGCTCGGGCGGCGAGAAGCCGTACAGCCAGCTGGCAAAGCGCGAACGGGCGAGCAGGCTGCGGATCACGCGCGCTTCAGTTCGTCGGGCCGTCGTAGTGCCATCGCTGCTTCCACGCCGCGATTACCCGGCTGGGATAGTCGGCCTGCCCCAGGCTGCCGTTGTAGCGACCCAGGGCGCGAAAGTAGTCGCCCTTTTCCCGGTCGAGGTAGTAGCGCAGGATGACGCAACCATAGCGCAGATTGATTCGCAGGTGAAACAGGTTGTCGTGCGGCCGGCCGATCAGCTTGACCCAGAACGGCATCACCTGCATGTAGCCGCGCGCACCGGCCTGCGATATCGCGTACTTGCGAAACGCGCTCTCCACGTCGATGACGCCGAGCACGAGCTGCGGATCCAGTCCCGCCCGCGTCGCCTCGTACTGCACCGTCTTGAGCAGTTGCAGACGCATCCAGCGGTCCGGCATCTGCTTCGCTAGGCGTTGGGACATCTCGCTCAGCCAGCGCTGCGCGTCCTCCTGCCGGTTGAACATGAGCGTCGGCGGAGGGCGATCGCCGACAGCCGCCGACAGCGCCGCGCGCACGGCGTCGGCGAGCGGCTCGTACTGCTGGGCACCGGCCATGGCCGCCGTCGGCATGAGCAGCGCAACGGCGAGCAGTAGGCAGTGTCGCGCAGCCCGGCGTTTCATCCCTCGGCGAGCCGCTCCCGGAGGAAGGGCGCCGCGTCACCCAGGGCGATATGGCGTGGCTGTGCGTCGCGCCTGCCCTTGTACTCCAGAGTGCCTGCGGCGAGACCCTTGTCCGACAGCACCACGCGGTGTGGAATCCCGAGCAAGTCCATGTCGGCGAACAGCACGCCTGGCCGCTCGTCGCGGTCCTCCAGCAGCGCGTCCACGCCCGCGGCCCGCAGCCCGGTATAGAGACGGTCGGCAGCCTCGCGTACCGCGGCGCTCTTGTGATAGCCGATCGGCACCAGGCTCGCTTCGAACGGCGCCATCGGCCGCGGAAAGGCGATGCCGCGCTCGTCGTGGTTCTGCTCGATCGCGGCGGCCACGATGCGCGTCACGCCGATGCCATAGCAGCCCATTTCCATGGGCCTGGTTTCGCCCTTCTCGTCGAGGAACGTCGCCTTCATCGCCTCGGAATACTTGGTGCGCAGCTGAAAGATGTGGCCGACCTCGATGCCGCGCTGGATACGCAGCACGCCCCTGCCGTCGGGGCTGGGGTCGCCCTCGACCACGTCGCGCAGGTCGCCGACCAGCGCCGGCTCGGGCAGATCGCGGCCCCAGTTGACGCCTGCGAGGTGAAAGCCCTCCTCGTTCGCACCGCATACGAAATCGCTCATCGCCGCGACGCTGCGGTCGGCCAGCACGCGCACGCCGGCCGCGCCCAAAGGCCCGATGTAGCCCGGCCTGCAACCGAGGTGGCGCTGGATCTCGGCATCGGTGGCGAAGCGAAAAGGCGTGAGGTTTGGCAGCTTGCCCGCCTTCACCTCGTTCAGCGTGTGATCGCCGCGCAACAGGAGCAGATTGAACTGATCGTCGTGCATCAGCGCGATCGCCTTGACCGTGCGCTCGAGCGGCACTCCGAGCAGCTCGGCCACCTCTTCGCAGCGGGTCTTGCCCGGTGTCGGCACCTTCCTCATGCTCTCGGCGGGCGCCTTGCGCGGCGCGGCCGGCGCGAGCGCTTCGGCCAGCTCGACGTTCGCCGCATAGGGGGAATCCGGGCAATAGGCGATGGCATCTTCGCCAGAGTCCGCGAGCACATGAAACTCGTGCGAACCGGTGCCGCCGATCGCCCCGGTGTCCGCCGCAACGGCGCGAAAGCGCAGTCCCAGGCGAGAGAAGATGCGCGTGTAGGTCTCGTACATGTTGCCGTACTCGCGCTGCAGGTCCTCGTGGCTGGCGTGAAACGAGTAGCCGTCCTTCATGAGAAATTCCCTGGCGCGCATCACGCCGAAGCGCGGCCGTATCTCGTCGCGGAATTTCACGTGCATCTGGTAGAAGTGCACGGGCAGCTGCCGGTAGCTCTTGATCTCGCGCCGCGCAATGTCGGTGACGACCTCCTCGTGCGTAGGCCCGAAAAGAAAGTCGTGCTGGTGGCGGTCCTTGATCTTCAGCAGCTGCGGACCAAAGGTCTCCCAGCGGCCGGTTTCCTGCCAGAGCTCGGCGGGGATCACGCACGGCATTTGAACTTCGAGCGCCCCGGCGCGGTCCATTTCTTCGCGTACCACGGCCTCGACCTTGCGCAGCACGCGCAGTCCGATGGGCATCCAGGTGTACAGCCCAGAGCCCAGGCGCCGGATTAGGCCCGCGCGCAACATGAGCTTGTGGCTGACGAGTTCGGCCTCGGAGGGTGCTTCCTTGAGCGTGCCGATGAAGAATCTGGAGCTGCGCATCCTTGGCGTGCTTCGCGGCCTTACGCCGTTCTCGCTGCGGCGTTGTAATTGCCGGAAGGCTGTGGAAAAATCGTTGCCGATTCTAACGTAAGGCGCCGTGCTCATGCTCGACAAGGATGGATTCCGGCCAAATGTAGGCATCATCCTGGCGAACGCACGCGATGAGGTGTTCTGGGGCAAGCGCGTCAACCAGCACGCCTGGCAGTTCCCGCAGGGAGGCATCAAGCACGGCGAGACCCCGGTGCAGGCGATGTACCGCGAGCTCGAGGAGGAGATCGGCTTGCTGCCGGAGCACGTCAGGATCCTGGGGCGCACGCGCAATTGGCTGCGTTACGAAGTGCCCGAGCGTTGGGTGCGGCGCGACGGACGCGGGACTTACAAAGGACAGAAGCAGATCTGGTTTCTGCTTCGGCTCGTCGGCCGCGACTGCGACGTGAGGCTGCGCGCCAGCGGCCATCCGGAGTTTGACGCGTGGCGCTGGCACGAATTCTGGATACCGCTCGAGGTGGTGATCGAGTTCAAGCGCGATGTCTATCAGCGGGCGCTCGAAGAACTGCACCGCTTCCTCGCCATCGACCGGCGCCAGCGACCGAGCCGCGCAGAGCACGTTACCGGCTGAACCCGCGCCGGGCGCAGCGCGCCCCGGCTGGCGGACCTGCGGGAGGCGACATGGAACGCAACTATCATGCACTGCCGAGCCGCACCCTGGGCGCAGGGGCGGGTTTTCGTCGACCTACCCAAACGCAAGCGAGCGTCGACCTCGAATCGCCCGCACGTGAGGTGATGACCGATCTGACGCGCGTCAGCGCGGCGACCATCCGCCCGCAGGCGCCGGTGGAAGGCGCGAATCAGTTCATGATGGCGCGCGGCGTACGCCTCCTGCTGGTGATCGACGAGCACGAGCGCGTGCTGGGCCTGATATCGGCGACCGATATTCTCGGCGAGCGCACGATGCGGGTGGCAACTGCGCGCGGGCTGCGGCGCGACGAGCTGACCGTCGCCGACATCATGACGCCGGCGGACCAGGTCGAGGTGATTGCCCTCGAGGATATCGACGGCGCGCACGTCGGGCATGTCGTGGCGACCTTGCTGTACGCGGGGCGGCAGCACGCGCTCGTCGTCGATGCGGAGACCGATACCGGCCGCCTCATGGTGCGCGGCATCCTTTCCCTGTCGCAGGTCGCCCGTCAGCTCGGCAAGCCCCTACACCTCGCCGAGGTCGCGCGCACGTTCGCGGAGATCGAGGTTGCGCTCGGTCGCTGAAGACGAGGCGCCGGCATAGCGACCGTCAATCACTCAGATTGCAAAAATCGATTTGATCAATGGACGATGGCTCTGTACTCTAGCCGCATCGAAGCGGGATGCAGCAGCATTTACAAGGAGGCATGACTATGAACCTCAAGGGAACCAAGACGCACCAGAATCTGAAGGACGCGTTCGCCGGCGAGAGCCAGGCGAACCGGCGCTACCTGTACTTCGCCGCCAAGGCGGACGTGGAAGGGCAGAACGACGTCTCGGCGCTGTTTCGCTCGACGGCCGAGGGCGAGACCGGGCACGCGCACGGGCACCTGGAGTACCTGGAGCAGGTGGGCGACCCGGCCACCGGCCTGCCGATCGGCAGGACGCGCGACAACCTGAAGGCGGCGGTGGCGGGCGAGACGCACGAGTACACCGACATGTACCCGGGGATGGCGAAGATGGCGCGCCAGGAGAAGTTCGAGGAGATCGCGGACTGGTTCGAGACGCTGGCCAAGGCCGAGCGCTCGCACGCCAACCGCTTCCAGAAGGCGCTGGACGCACTGCAGGACTGAACGCGAAGGCGGTGGCGCGGGAGGGCGGCGCGGGCCGCGCCTCCCGCTTTCCATTCGGAGACGCGATATGACACGGATTGCACGAGACTCGCTGCTCACGCTCGAGGACTACGCGCGCCAGCGCAAGGAGTTCCGCGCCAAGGTGATTGCGCACAAGAAGCTGCGCACGGTCGCCCTCGGCGCGCACGTGACGCTCCAGTTCGAGGACGAGCTGACCATTCGCTACCAGATCCAGGAGATGCTGCGTATCGAGCGTATCTTCGAGGACGCGGGCATCCGCGAAGAGCTGGACGCGTACAATCCGCTGATACCGGACGGCAGCAATCTCAAGACGACCATGATGATCGAGTACCCGGATCCGGCCGAGCGCCAGCGCATGCTGGCGCGGCTGAAAGGCGTCGAGGACCGCGTCTGGATTCAGGTCGAGGGATGCGAACGCGTGTACGCGATCGCGGACGAGGATCTGGAGCGGGAGAACGAGAGCAAGACGTCCTCGGTGCACTTTCTGCGCTTCGAGCTGAGCGACGAGATGCGCAAGGCGCTCAAGTACGGCGTTGCGCTCGGCATGGGTATCGACCATCCGGAATACCGCGCGACGCTGGACAGCGTGCCCTCGGAAATCCGGGCGTCTTTGGCGGGCGACCTTCTCTAGGCGAGCCGTGCGCAGGCTCGTCCCCTTCGCACTGTGCGCGCTGCTCGGCTGCGCCGGCGGGCCCCCCGCGCCGATGAAGAGCGACTGGCAGGTCGAGCAAGAAAAGCAAAACTGGCTGGAGCACGCTCCAGATGCGCTGCCGCCCTATCCCAAGGCGGATCACCTGCTCGAGTTCAATGTCGCCGCGGTGACCAATTTCCGCTTTTTCATCGACGCGTCTTCGCTTAGCGTCGGGTCCGACGGCGTCGTGCGCTACGTGCTTGTCGCGCGCAGTCCAAGCGGTGCGCAGAACGTGAGCTACGAAGGCATCCGCTGCAAGGGCGCGAGCTATCGCTTGTACGCCACGGGGCGGCGCGACGGCACCTGGACCAAGGCGCGCGACGACAGCTGGCGTCCTATCGGACACGAGCCGATCGACTGGCGGCGCGCGTTGAATGACGACTACTTCTGCCCGCGTGGGGGCATGATCGCTTCGGCCGCCGAGGGTATCGACGCGCTCCGGCGCGGCGGCAATCCCGCTGCGGCCGGGGATTCGCGGCCGACCAGCGGCAACTAGAGCAGCACCAGATTGTCGCGGTTGATGAGCTCTGGCTCGTCGACATAGCCGAGGATCCCCTCGATGTCGGCGGAAGGGCGGCGCATGATGAGCCGGATTTCCGTGGCGGAATAATTAACCAGGCCGCGTGCTATCTCGTGTCCGTCCGGATCCACGCAGGCGACGACCTCGCCGCGCTCGAAGCTGCCGCTCGTTCCCGTCACGCCGATCGGCAGGAGGCTCTTCCCGTCACGCACCAGAGCCTTCACCGCGCCGGCGTCGAGCATCAGCCTGCCGGCGACGGTGAGGTGATCGGCGAGCCATTGCTTGCGCGCCGCGAGCGGGATGGTCTTCGCGACGAGCAGGGTGCCGACGCGCTCGCCGTGCGCCAGCCGCAGCAGCACCTCCGGCTCGCGCCCGGATGCGATTACGGTGTGCGCGCCGCTGCGGGCAGCGCGCCGCGCGGCGAGCACTTTGGCGATCATCCCGCCTTTGGCGTGAGCACTACCCGTGCCTCCGGCGAGACGCTCAAGGCGCGCATCGCCCGCCTCTGCGTGCTCGATCAGGCGCGCATTCGGGTTGCGCCGGGGGTCGGCATCGTACAGGCCGGCCTGATCTGTCAGGATGACGAGGGCGTCGGCTTCGATCAGGTTCGCGACCAGCGCGGCCAGGGTGTCGTTGTCGCCGAACTTGATCTCGTCGGTCACCACGGTATCGTTCTCGTTGATCACCGGGATGACGCCGAGCTGCAACAGCGTGCGTAGGGTCGAGCGGGCATTCAGGTAGCGCTGCCGGTCCGCCAGGTCGGCGTGCGTGAGCAGGATCTGCGCCGTCGACAAGCCGTGCTCGCGAAAGCACGTCTCGTAGCACTGAATGAGGCCCATCTGCCCGACCGCGGCGGCCGCCTGCAGCTCGTTCATCGCATGCGGCCGGCGCGTCCAGCCGAGGCGCTGCATGCCTTCCGCGATCGCGCCGCTCGATACGAGCACGCAGCGTTTGCCAAGCTCGTGTAGCCGCGCGATCTGCGCGGCCCAGCGCGCGATCGCCTCGACGTCCAGGCCGCGGCCTTCGTTGGTGACAAGGGAGCTGCCGACCTTCACCACCATGGTCGTGGCTGTCGCGATCGGCCCGGTCATCGCGGTCTCCTTCAGGCCGCGCGGCGCGTAGGCGTGGCGGGTTGCCTGCCGCCTGCAAGGAAACGCTGCGCGGCGCTGCACACCTCCCGGCAACCTTTTCCGCTCAACGCCGACACCGCGAACCAGGGCGCCTTCCAGCGCAGGCCGCTCAGGATCCGCCGGATGCGCGCCTCGGCGTCGTCCGCCAGGTCGATCTTGTTGAACACCAGCCAGCGCGGCTTGCGGTACAGCGCCTCGTCGTATTTCTTCAGCTCTTTGGCGATTGAGCGCGTGTCGCGCACCGGGTCGGCGTGCTCGCCCAGTGGCGCGATATCGACGATGTGCAGCAGCAGGCGCGTGCGCGCCAGGTGCCGCAGGAACTGATGTCCGAGACCGGCGCCTTCCGCTGCGCCCTCGATCAGGCCGGGGATGTCGGCCAGGACGAAGCTCGCGCCGCTCGCCACGCGGACTACGCCGAGCGACGGGTTGAGCGTCGTAAACGGATAATCTGCCACCTTCGGGCGCGCGCTCGACACGGCGCGGATGAAAGTGGACTTGCCCGCGTTCGGCAGGCCCAGCAGTCCGACGTCGGCCAGCACGCGCAGCTCGAGCGCGAGCTCGCGGCTCTCGCCGGGCTCGCCGCGGGTGAACTGGCGGGGCGCGCGGTTGACGCTCGATTTGAAGTGCAGATTGCCCAGGCCGCCCGCCCCGCCCTTTGCCAGACGTACGCGCTCGCCGTCGTGGGCGAGGTCGGCGACCAGCTCGCCGCTGTGCAGATCGCGGACAATGGTGCCGACCGGCATGCGCAATTCGACGTCCGTGCCGCCCCTGCCATAACAATCCGAACCTTGACCGCGCTCTCCGTTCTGCGCCCGATGGATGCGTGCAAAGCGGTAATCGATGAGCGTGTTGATGTTGCGGTCCGCGATCGCGAACACGCTGCCACCGCGGCCGCCGTCGCCGCCGTCCGGGCCGCCGCGCGGCACGTACTTCTCGCGCCGGAAGGAGGCGACACCGTCGCCGCCTTTGCCCGCGTGTACCTCGATCCTCGCTTCGTCGATGAACTTCATGATGTCATACAAACAAAAAAGCCCTACCGCCAACGATAGGGCTTTTCACGGCCGGGCCCCGGAGCTCAGGCCGGAATCACGCTCACGGTCTTCTTGCTGTCTTCGCCCTTGACTGCGTACAGCACGGTGCCGCCCGCCAGCGCGAACAGAGTGTGGTCGCGTCCCACGCCGACGTTGCTGCCAGCGCTGATGCGGGTGCCGCGCTGACGCACCAGGATCGCTCCCGGGCTGACCCGCTGCCCGCCGTAGACCTTCACGCCGAGCCTCTTCGCCTGCGAGTCGCGCCCGTTGCGCGAGCTGCCGCCTGCCTTCTTGTGTGCCATGGTTGCGCGTCCTTCTGTCTCAGGCGCCGCCGACGATATCGTCGATGCGCACCTCGGTGTACGACTGGCGGTGCCCCTGCGTTTTGGCGTAATGCTTGCGGCGGCGCAGCTTGAAGATCTTCACCTTGTCGCCGCGCCCGTGCGCGACCACCGTGGCTTGAACCCTGGCGCCGGCTACGAGCGGCGCGCCGACGCGCACCTCCCCGCCTTCGCCGACCATTAATACTTGGTCGAAAGAGACCGCCGCGCCGACGTCCGCGGGGAGAAGCTCGACGCGCAGCTGTTCGCCGGACTTGACCCGGTACTGCTTGCCGCCCGTTCTGATGACCGCATACATTGGGAAATTTCCGTAGCTGGACCGCAAAGACTTGGAATTATAGGAGAATATGTCGCCCCGCGTCAAAGCGAGTTTGTCCATGCCCGCGATGCCGAGCATCCCCGCACTTGACCCGGTCGCCGAGGATATGCGGCGCGTCGACGCGCTGATCAGCGAGCGGCTGGAGTCCGACGTTCCGCTGGTCAGGCAGGTGGCCGAATACATCGTGGCCGGGGGCGGCAAGCGCCTGCGGCCGGCGCTATTGCTGCTTGCCGCGGGCGCGCTCGGCTACCGAGGCAACGCGCATACCGAGCTCGCGACGGTGGTCGAGTTTATCCATACCGCCACGCTGTTGCACGACGACGTGGTCGATGCCTCCGAGCTGCGCCGCGGGCGCGAGACCGCGAACGCGGCCTTCGGCAACGCCGCATCGGTGCTAGTGGGCGATTTCCTGTACTCGCGCGCGTTCCAGATGATGGTCCGCGTGGAAAACATGCGCGTTATGCAGGTGCTCGCCGACGCCACGAACACGATTGCCGAGGGCGAGGTTTTGCAGTTGATGAACTGCCATGATCCGGAGGTCGGCGAGCAGCGCTACCTGGAAGTTATCCGGCGCAAGACCGCCAAGCTTTTCGAGGCCGCTGCGCGGCTCGGGGCGGTTCTCGCGGGCGTGCCGCAAGGCGTCGAGGAGGGGTTCGCGCGCTACGGGATGCACCTCGGCACCGCATTCCAGCTGATCGACGACGTGCTGGACTACTCCGGCGACGCCGGTACCATCGGCAAGAGCCTTGGCGACGACTTGGCCGAGGGCAAGCCCACGTTGCCGCTGATACGGGTCATGGCCACCGGCACGGCGCAGCAGGCGGCACTCGTGCGCCACGCCGTCGTCGAGGGAGGACGCGCTGCGTTCGGCGGCGTGCTCGAGGCGATCCGGGCGAACAGGGCGCTCGACTACGTGCGTGACGTGGCGCGCCGCGAGGCGGCGCTGGCGAGCGCGGCGATCGAGTCAGTGCCAGGCTCAAGCCACAAGGATTCTTTGCTAGAATTGGCGGCCTTTTCCGTGGCGCGGCGCTATTAGCGCCTGCACTGGGCGCGGCGCGCGCCCGCCGTCGGGGTGTAGCTCAGCCTGGTAGAGTACTGCGTTCGGGACGCAGGTGTCGGAGGTTCAAATCCTCTCACCCCGACCATTTCCCGTTTCCCGTGGCGCGCGACGCCATCTCTCTCATAATAGCGGGCGATGGCACGCTTTCTTCTCTTCGCGCTCGCGGTGTACGCGCTCGTTTGGCTTCTCAAGCGCAGCTTCGCCGAGCCGCCTGACGCGCAGCGGGGTTCGAAATCACCCGCATCTTCGGACGGCGAACTGGTGCGCTGCGAGCAATGCGGCCTGTACCTGCCGCGCGCCGAAGCGCACGAAAAGGACGGCAGGCGCTACTGCAGTGAAGAGCACGCGCGTCTCGGCCCGAGAGGCGGTCGATGAGCGCCGCGCCGCGCTACGCGAGCCTCCTTTGGGCAAGCGAACGCACGCCCGATTCCTTCTGGACATCGTTGCGGTACTTCAACCTGTACCGCATCATCGTGGCGTTGTTGTTCCTCGGCTCGACGCTCATTTACGACGATGCGCTCAGCCTGGGCTCGCAATCGCTCGAGCTGTTCCGGTACGTCAGCGCGGCGTACGTTCTCGTCGGCCTGGGGTTCCAGGTCGCGCTGCGCAAATTGCGCGACAGGTTCAACCTGCAGCTCAGCCTGCAGGTGTGCGTGGACATAGTCGCCATCACGCTGCTCATGTACGCGAGTGGCGGCGTGCGCAGCGGCCTGGGCGTGATGCTGCTCATCACGCTTACGGGGGCGGCGCTGGTCGCGCCGCGCCGCCTGACCTTTTTGTACGCCGCGCTCGCCACGATCGCCCTGCTGCTCGAGCAGAGCTACTGGGTTCTGGTGCGCGACGCGCCGAGCGCCGACTTCCTGCAGGCCGCCCTGCTGGCGATAGGCTGCTTTGCCAGCGCGGGCATTACCGGGCTGCTCGCCCAGCGCGTGGCGGCCAACGAGATCCTGGCGCGCATGCGCGGTCGGGCGCTAGAGATCCAAATGCGCGTCAACCAGCTCGTGATCGAGGATATGCACGATGGCGTCATCGTGCTGGACCAGGACGGACGCGTGGTTCAACACAATCCCCAGGCCCAGAGGCTGATGGGCGTCGAGCCGTTGCTCGGCACAGAACTCGCGCGCGTGCTGCCGGGGTTCGCGGCTCGCTGGGCGCTCTGGCGCGCGGGCAACGGCAGGGAGGGTGGCGCCGATTTCGAGGTGCATGGCAGGGATGTGAGGCTCAGGCTTCTGGAGACCGGCGCCGACGAGGATTACCGGGTGCTGTTCATCGAGGACATGACCCGTACCCGCGAGCAGGCGCAACAACTCAAGCTGGCAGCGCTCGGACGGCTGACCGCGAACATTGCGCACGAGATCAGGAATCCGCTCTCGGCAATCAGCCACGCGACCGAGCTGCTCGGCGAGGAAAAGCGCGAGCGCGATCGCAGTCGCCTCTATCGGATCATCCGCGACAACAGCCAGCGCCTCGAGCGGTTGGTAACCGACGTGCTGCAGCTCAGCCGGCGCGATCGCGTCGCAGGCGAGCGCATTCACCTCAACGGCTGGTTGACCGGCTTTCTCGAGGAGTTCGTGGCGAACGAGTCGGTGCCACCGGACCGCGTCGTGATCGAGACGATGCGCGACGCGTGGGTAAGGTTTGACCGGGAGCATCTGCGCCAGGTCCTGTGGAACCTCCTGCGCAATGCGGTCCGTCACTCGCGACAGGAGGCGGGCAGCGTCCGCATCGTGCTCAGGGGATTTGGCGATCAAGTAGAATTGAGCGTGATCGACAACGGCCCTGGCGTCGCGACCGACAACAGGGGCCAGCTGTTCGAGCCGTTCTTCACCACGGACAGCAAGGGGACGGGCCTGGGGCTATATCTTGCACGTGAACTTTGTGCCGCGAACCGGGCCGCGCTCGAGTACGTAGGCGACATGGCGGGGGCGCATTTCAGGGTTCTGTGCAAGGAGGCGCGGACCGCATGAAGCGAGTCGAACGTCGGGGAGTGCACCGGGACGGCCGCGTCCTTGTGGTGGACGATGAGCCCGATATTCGCGAGCTGCTGGAGCTTACGCTCATCAAGATGGGGCTCGCCGTGGTGTCGACCGGCACGGTCGCCGAGGCCAAGGAACATCTGAAGAGCGAGCGATTCAACCTTTGCCTGACGGACATGCGGCTCCCCGACGGCGAGGGTCTCGAGCTGGTGCGCCACATCGCGAATCTGCCCGGAGATCTTCCGGTAGCGGTCATCACGGCGCATGGCAGCACGGAAAACGCGGTCGCTGCGCTAAAGGCGGGCGCTTTCGACTACGTGTCGAAGCCCGTCGGACTCGAGCAGCTGCGATTGCTCGTGAAATCTGCGCTTTCGCTGCCGCATCACGAAGAGACGCCGGCGCTTGGCGAACCGCAGCTGCTGGGCACCAGCCCTGCACTCACGGCTGTGCGCGAGCTCATCGCCAAGCTCGCCCGCACGCAGGCACCGGTCTACATTTCGGGTGAATCCGGCAGCGGCAAGGAGCTCGCGGCGCGCTACATCCACGCGCATGGCGCGCGTCGCGATAGACTCTTCGTTCCGGTGAACTGCGGCGCGATCCCGGAGACGCTCATGGAGAGCGAGTTTTTCGGCTACAAGAAGGGGGCCTTCACCGGCGCCGACCAGGACCGTGACGGGTTCTTCCAGGCCGCCAACGGTGGCACGCTGTTCTTGGACGAGGTCGCCGACCTGCCGCTCGCCATGCAGGTGAAGTTGCTGCGCGTCATCCAGGAAAAGCGCGTGCGCAAGCTGGGTACGACGAGCGAGGAACCGGTGGACGTGCGCGTTATTTGCGCGACGCACCAGAACCTCGCCGCGTGCGTCGAGTCCGGCCGCTTCCGGCAGGATCTCTATTACCGGCTGAACGTGATCGAACTCAAGATGCCCCCGTTGCGCGAGTGCCGAGACGACGTAGCGTTGATCGCCGAAAGTATCCTTACACGCATTGCTGCGCAGAGCGGCGGCGCGCCGGCGAGGCTGTCGGCGCAGGCGCGCGACGAGCTGATGCGTTACGATTTCCCCGGCAATATTCGTGAATTGGAGAACATCCTCGAGCGTGCTACCGCCCTCTCCGCGGCGGAGGAGATCGAGCCGCAGGACCTGCAGCTGCGGCCGCTGACCGGTCCCGAGAGTACGGGAGAAGCGGGCGGCCCTGCCGCTGCGGGTGCGGGCGCTGCCCCGCTGCCCGAGTATCTGGACCGAGTGGAGCGCGATGCAATCCTGGACGCGCTCGCGAAGACCGAGTTCAATCGCACGGCGGCCGCGAAGCTCCTCGGAATCACGTTCCGCCAGTTGCGCTACCGCATGCAGCGTCTCGGCATCCGGGAGCCGACCTCGCCGGCCGGTTCGGGGGCGTAGTGGAGTTAGACGCCGTCGGCCGCGTCGCCGGCGCCGAATTGATCGCTTCGCCAAATTGCGACCCCCGGCCGCCGGGCGAGGCGGTCACGCTCCTCGTACTGCACTCGATCAGCCTGCCGCCCGGGGAGTACGGTGGCGAGGCGATTGAGCGGCTGTTCACCAACCAGCTCGATCCGGACGCCCACCCGAGCTTTGCCGCGCTGCGCGGCCTGCGGGTTTCGGCGCATTTCCTTGTGCGCCGTGATGGCGCGCTGGTGCAATTCGTGCCCGTGCACCTGCGCGCATGGCACGCGGGCGAATCCATGTGGCGCGGGCGCGCGCGCTGCAACGACTATTCCGTCGGCGTCGAGCTCGAAGGCACCGACGATAGCGCGTTCAGCGACGCCCAGTATGAGACGCTGACGCGCCTGACTCGGCAACTGCTCGATTTGTTGCCGATTCGCGACATCGCCGGTCATAGCGATATCGCGCCACATCGCAAGACCGATCCCGGGACGCATTTCGACTGGATGCGCTTTCTGCGCGAGCTCCCGCGACGCTAGCTCGCTCGGTTGCGCGGCCGCGCAGCACGCGAATTTTGTCACGCGCGCTGTGAGCGCATCGCGCGCGCTTGCAATTTCTTGTTGCCGTGGTAAATTGCGCACACTAGAATTAGTTCGAGAGCGCGTATCGAACACTATATATTGTGGTTCCGGCGGGGCCGCTAGAGGAGACGGCGGTCGACGGGCCAGGCCGGAACAAGAAGACTGAAGACTGGTTAACCGCAAGGAGACGGTGGGGAATGCCTATGCAGATCGCTCAGGAGAACGCGAAGACCAGCAACGCGATGAGCGTCGGCATTCCGGAGTCGAACCAGTCGTCACGCACCCCGTACGCCGATTTCCGCGTGATTCGCCGCAACGGCGCGGTTGTCGGCTTCGAGCCGAGCAAGATCTCGGTGGCGATGACGAAGGCGTTCCTGGCGGTCAATGGCAGCCAGGGGGCGGCGTCCGCACGCATTCGCGAGCTCGTCGGCGGGCTGACCGACACCGTGGTCGGCGCCCTGATGCGCCGCCAGCCGCAGGGCGGCACCTTCCATATAGAGGATATCCAGGACCAGGTGGAACTAGCTCTGATGCGTTCGGGCGAGCACGATGTCGCCCGCGCGTACGTGCTCTATCGCGAGGAGCGCGCCAAGGCGCGTCTGCAAGAGAAGTCGGCGCGCGACGCGCAGGCTGGCGGCGCCGGCATCGCGGTCGTCGAGGGCGGACTGCGCCGGCCGCTCGATCTGGAGCCGCTTAAGCGGCTGCTGCAGTCGGCCTGCACCGGCTTGGAGGCGTCCGCCGACCCGGACGTGATTCTGGAAGCGACGCTGCGCGACCTGTACGACGGCGTACCCGTCGAGGAACTGCGCAAGTCGACCATTCTGGCGGCCCGGGCACTGATCGAGAAGGACCCCGGGTACAGCTACGTGACCGCGCGGCTGCTGCTGAACACCATCCGTCTCGAGGTGCTCGGCGATGAGGTGAGCCAGGCGGATATGGAGGCGCGCTACGCGACGTACTTCCAGCAATTCATCGAGCGCGGGATCGTGGCCGAGCTTCTCGACCCGGAGCTCGCCAACTTCGACCTCGGACGGCTCGGCAAGGCGCTTGCTGCCAAGCGCGACCTGCAGTTCGGCTACCTCGGGCTGCAAACGCTCTACGACCGCTATTTCCTTCACGTGCAGGGCAGGCGTATCGAACTGCCGCAAGCCTTCTTCATGCGGGTTGCGATGGGGCTTGCACTGCGCGAGAAAGACCGCGAGGCGCGTGCGATCGAGTTCTACGACGTCCTGTCGACGTTCGATTTCATGAGCTCGACTCCGACGCTGTTCAATTCCGGCACACTGCGATCCCAGCTCTCCTCCTGCTATCTGACCACGGTAGCGGACGATCTGGACGGGATCTACGAGGCCATCAAGGAAAACGCCCTGCTGGCAAAGTACGCGGGCGGCTTGGGCAACGACTGGACCCCGGTTCGGGCGCTGGGCTCGCACATCAAGGGGACGAACGGCAAGTCGCAGGGCGTGGTGCCGTTCCTCAAGGTCGTGAACGACACCGCGGTGGCGGTCAATCAGGGCGGCAAGCGCAAGGGCGCGGTGTGCTCGTACCTGGAGACCTGGCACCTGGATATCGAGGAATTTCTCGAACTG
Organism: uncultured Pseudomonadota bacterium; assembly: GCA_963739205.1. GTDB lineage: Bacteria > Pseudomonadota > Gammaproteobacteria > Burkholderiales > SG8-39 > DAHVFK01. The sequence continues at coordinate 407,990 of CAVTZJ010000006.1, forward strand.
CGCAAGAACACCGGCGACGACCGCAGGCGCACGCACGACATGAACACGGCGAACTGGATACCCGACCTGTTCATGAAGCGGGTGCTCGAGAACGCCGAATGGACGCTGTTCAGCCCTTCGGATGCCGTCGAACTGCACGACAAGTACGGCAAGGCGTTCGAGGAAGCGTACCTGCGCTACGAGGACAAGGCGGCGCGCGGGGAACTGAAGCTGTTCAAGAAGATTCCCGCCGTCCATCTGTGGCGCAAGATGCTGTCGATGCTGTTCGAGACGGGGCATCCCTGGATCACGTTCAAAGACCCGTGCAACGTCCGCAGCCCGCAACAGCATACGGGCGTGGTGCACAGCTCGAACCTTTGCACGGAGATCACCCTGAATACGTCGGCCGACGAGATCGCGGTGTGCAATCTCGGCTCGGTCAATCTGGTCGCGCACCTTGACGGCAACGGGCTCGATTTCGGCAAGCTGCGGCGCACGGTGCGCACTGCGATGCGCATGCTCGACAACGTCATCGACATCAACTACTACGCAGTCGACAAGGCACGGAACTCGAACCTGCGTCATCGGCCCGTCGGGCTGGGGATCATGGGATTCCAGGATTGTCTGCAAAAACTGCGGATCCCGTATGGGTCGCAGGAGGCGGTCGAATTCGCCGATCGCTCGATGGAAATGGTCGCGTACTCCGCCTACTGGGCGTCGACCGAGCTGGCCGAGGAACGCGGCCGCTACAGCACTTTCGCGGGCTCGCTGTGGGACAAGGGGGTGCTGCCGCAGGATACGCTCGACTTGCTTGCCGCGGAGCGCGGCGGCTACGTCGAGCTCGACCGTTCCGCGACGCTCGACTGGGATGCTCTGCGCGCGCGGGTCCGGCAGTTCGGCATGCGCAACTCGAATTGTCTGGCGATCGCCCCCACGGCGACGATCGCCAACATCGTTGGCGTGTCCGCCTCGATCGAGCCGACCTATCAGAACCTGTACGTCAAATCCAACCTGTCCGGGGAATTCACGGTCGTCAACGAGTCTCTGGTGACCGACCTGAAGAACGTCGGCCTGTGGGACGAGGTCATGATTTCGGACCTGAAGTACTTCGACGGGAACCTGGCGCGCATCGACCGGGTCCCCGCGGAACTGCGCCGGCTGTACGCCACGGCATTCGAGGTCGAGCCGAAGTGGCTAGTCGAAGCTGCGGCTCGGCGACAGAAATGGATCGACCAGTCGCAGTCGCTCAATATCTATATGGCGGGCGCGTCCGGTCGCAAACTGGACGAGACCTACAAGCTCGCCTGGATCCGCGGGCTCAAGACGACCTACTACCTGCGCGCGCTCGGCGCGACGCATGCCGAGAAATCGACGGTCAAGAGCGGCCAGCTGAATGCCGTGCCGACCGCGGCGAACACTGAGACCTCCGAAACTTCCGAGCCCAAGTTCTGTGCGATCGACAATCCCGAGTGCGAGGCGTGCCAATAACCACAAGACAGGAGAGCGTGCGCCATGCTGAGCTTTGAAGAGGAAGGAAAGCTGAACCCGATCTCCGGGCTGTCGATCAAGCCGAAGAGCGCCTTCGTGCCGTCTTCCGCAGCAAGCCCGGTACAGGAGGAGCGCTTCGCCGCCGGCAATTCCTTCCGTCGCATTTCGGTAGAGGACAAGCGCATCATCAATTCGCGCGCCGACGTCAATCAGCTCGTCCCGTTCAAGTACAAGTGGGCGTGGGAGAAGTACCTCGCGGCTTGCGCCAACCACTGGATGCCGCAGGAAATCAACATGAGCCGCGACATCGCGCTGTGGAAGGATCCTGCCGGGTTGACGGAGGACGAAAGGCGTATCGTGAAGCGCAACCTCGGTTTCTTCGTCACGGCCGACTCGCTGGCCGCGAACAACATCGTGCTCGGTACTTACCGGCACGTGACCGCGCCGGAGTGCCGCCAGTACCTGCTACGCCAGGCGTTCGAGGAAGCCATTCACACGCACGCCTATCAGTACATTGTGGAGAGCCTCGACCTCGAGGAAGGGGAGGTCTTCAACGCCTATCATGAAGTATCGTCGATCCGCGAAAAGGACGAGTTCCTGATCCCGTTCATCGATACTCTCACGGACCCTGCGTTTCGCACCGGCACCCCGGAGAACGACAAGAGACTGCTCAAGAGCCTGATCGTATTCTCGTGCCTGATGGAAGGCCTGTTCTTCTACGTTGGCTTTGCGCAGATCCTTTCGCTCGGGCGCCAGAACAAGATGACCGGGGCCGCCGAGCAGTACATGTACATCCTGCGCGATGAGTCGATGCACTGTAATTTCGGCATCGACATGGTGAACCAGATCAAGCTCGAGAATCCCCACCTGTGGACTCAGCAGTTCCGTGAGGAGCTGGGCGAGCTGTTCCGCAAGGCGGTGGAACTCGAGTACCGCTACGCCGAGGACACCATGCCGCGCGGAGTCCTCGGCCTCAATGCGCCGATGTTCAAGGAGTATCTGCGCTACATCTGCAATCGCCGCTGCCAGCAGATCGGCTTAGACGCGCTGTTCCCGGGTGCGAGCAATCCCTTCCCGTGGATGAGTGAAATGATCGACCTGAAGAAGGAGCGAAATTTCTTCGAGACGAGGGTCATCGAGTATCAGACGGGCGGCGCGCTGAGCTGGGACTGAACGCGGGCCTTTTTTTGCCCACTGCCGCCATGCAACAGGAGACGAGCACGATGCACAAGATTACCGCCTGCAAGGCTGAAGAGGACTACAAGTTGTGGCTGCGCTTTGACGATGGATTGGAGGGCAGCGTTTTCCTCGGCAATCTCCTCGAGATCGGCGCGTTCAGGCTGTGGCGCGACGTACGTGAATTCGAGAAGGTGAGCGTGGATCCGGAGTCCGCGACCGTTACGTGGGAAGGGGGAATCCGGCTCGATCCCGAGATTCTTTACCACGACCTGGCGTCGAGGTTGGAACGATGACTTGCAGCAGCGAGGGATTCAGCCCGTCCGGGGACATGTGTTCCCGGATGGTTGAATAGTCCGGGCCAGCAAGGCCGGGCTCTCTTTGTAACTTCCTTTAAGGAGATCGTTATGGCAACAAAGAAAAAGGCGAAGAAAGCGAAGAAGGCCGCTAAGAAAAAGAAGAAGAAGGCATCAAAGAAGAAGAAGAAGAAGGCTGCGAAGAAGTCTGCTAAGAAGAAGTCAGCGGGTAAGAAGAAATCCGCCAAGAAAAAGAAAAAAGCAGCCAAGAAAAAGCCGAAAAAGGCTGCCAAGAAGAAGAAAGCGGCGAAGAAACCCGCGAAACCTGAGGCCGAGCCTGCGGCCCCGTTGACGACGGTCGAGGCACCACCGCCGTCAACTGCTGCGACCCCCGGCGCGAGAACCGCGCTGAATCCAGCAGCCGCATGGCCATTTCCAACCGGATCCCGGCCGTAACCGGAACCCGATCGGGAATGCGGCTTGGGGTGTGAACCCCTCGCCTGGCCCTGAAGCTGAGCGGACCGCCTTGGTCGTTTGGCCCTTACGCAAGGACCTAGGCGGATCCGCGAAGCTTCCTTTGATCCCGGCTGACGGGTCGGCCGGGCTCAACCTCCTGGGTATTTTACCGGGTGCCAGATCTGTCACAAAGCAGAAAAAAGCCGAACGAACAGTCGGTTCGAAACGGTTCGTAATGTCTAGTCTGCACCGAATGGAAGTGATTGACGAATCATGGAAATTTCGGCTATGATTCGATTCGCTGCGCTGCAACATGCGTCTAACGAAGCATGCCTGCAGCCGTGCTGAGGACAGGGCCGCTCAGGCCCTTGGACAGCAGCCCGCCAGACCGCCGAGCGGTCAAAGTTGGCGTGGTCGGACCTTTTGCCTGGTGACCCGGGCTTTGTAGCGGCCAGAGCGCAAGCAAGGGTACGGGCGGCGCAAGATGCCTGGAGGTGCAAGATGGACGCAACGCGCAACACGATTATTCGGATTCCGCTCCTTTCGGCGGGCATTCGCCTGCTGTCGCTGATGCGTGGCGTATTCGCCGTAGTCGGCCTGTTCGTGGTGCTCGCCGTAACGCTGCCTGCGCCGCGCCAGTTCCTGGTCGAGCAGGCCGGGGCAATGGTCCGCTCCGAAGACAGCTCAAGCGACGCGTCACCCATTTCGGCAACCGGCCCCGCGGCGCAGGTCAGGCTGGGGGTGGCCGAGCACGAGCAGCGCGCGGTGGCGGATTTCATCGCCAAGCGCTACCGCGTGTCCGACCAGGCGGTGGCCGGGTTCGTGGCGACCGCGTATCGCGCCGGCCGGCGCTTCGCAGTAGATCCGCTGCTCATCCTCGCCGTGATGGCGGTCGAGTCGCGCTATAACCCCGTCGCGGAAAGCGATGTCGGCGCGATGGGACTGATGCAGGTGCTGCCCAAGTTTCACCAGGACAAACTGAACGAGCATGGCGGCGCCGACGCGCTACTCGATCCGGAGGTCAACATCGAGGTGGGCACGCAAATCCTGCGCGAGTATCTCAAGCGCTTTGGCGAGACCGAAACGGCGCTCCAGGTGTACGCGGGCGCGATCGACGAGCCGACTTCGCAGTACGCGAGCAAGGTGCTGGCGGAGCGCTCGCGCCTGAAGCAGGTCCAGGAACGCCTGCGCCGTCCCGGATAGCCGCCGCTCGGCTCAGACGAGCGTTCCGCAGAAGCGAGCGATCCTGCTCGCCCCCTCCTCCAGGTCGGCCATCGCCCGCGTATACGCAAAGCGCAGGCGGCTGCGCGTTCCGTTCTGGCCGAAATCCACTCCGGGAGTAGCCGCAACGCCTTCCTTTTCGAGCAACTCCATCGCAAAGCGCTTGGCGTCGCTGCCGAAACGCGAGCAGTCCGCGTAGACATAGAACGCGCCGTTCGGCTTGACCGGCACATCCAGACCGGCCCGCTCCAGCGCCGCCACGATGAAATCGCGCCGGCACTCGAATTCGCGCCTGCGCCCTTCGAGGATCTCGATCGTCTCCGGGAGGAACGCCGCGAGCGCGGCGTGTTGCGCGACCGCGGGCGCGCAAATGAACAGGTGCTGCGCAAGCTTCTCGAAAGTACGCACGTTCGCCTCCGGCACGACCGCCCAGCCTAGCCGCCAGCCGGTCATGCAGAAGTACTTGGAGAAGCTGTTCACCAGCGCGATGTCGCCCGGCAAGCCGAGCGCCGTGCTGGGCGCCTCGCCGTACACCAGTCCCTGGTAGATCTCGTCGACGATGAGCAGGCCGCCGCGCTCGGCCACGAACGACGCGATGCGCTCGAGCTCGATGCGTGGCAAGATGGTGCCGCTCGGATTCGCAGGCGAGCCGACCAGCAGGCCCAGGGTGGCGGATCGCCAGGCGTTCTGCACGCCCGCGAGCGTCGGCTGGAAGCGCGATGCTGGGCCGACCTCCAGCGCGCGCGCGACTCCCTCGAAGGCGCGCACGAAATGCCGGTATCCCGGGTAACCCGGGTCGGGTATCAGTACCTCGGCACCGGGTTCCACGTACAGCGCCAGCAAGAGCAGGAGCGCGCCCGAGGCCCCTGCCGTGACGGCGATGCGTGAGGCCGGGACCTCTACCCCGTAACGCGCGGCGTAGTGCCGCGCGATCGCCTCGCGCAGCGCCGGAAGACCGAGCGCGGCAGTATAGGCAGTGCGGCCCTCGCGCAGCGCTTGCACGCCCGCTTCGACTACCGGCTCGGGCGCGGTGAAATCGGGCTCGCCGATCTCCATGTGGATCACGCGGCGTCCCTGCGCCTCCAGCGCCTGGGCGCGTGACAGAACCTCCATTACTTCGAAGGGCTGGATCTCCGCGGCGCGACGCGCCGTGAGCACTCTAGAGGGCGCGCCGGGAATGCGCATGCGCTTGAGCCGCAAGGAAGAATGGCGCCGATTATACGGAGTCCCGCGCTATAATTTTTCCCCCGGGCGCTCCGGTTTTCGCACCGCTGTGGAGCCGCACGCGCGGGGGTGCGAGGAGCAACCGTGGACGAGCAACTGAAGAAGGGCGCGCTGGAGTATCACCAGCTGCCGCGCCCCGGCAAGATCTCGATACTTCCGACCAAGCAGCTCATCAATCAGCGCGATCTGGCGCTGGCGTACACCCCGGGCGTGGCCGCCGCCTGCGAGGAGATCGTCCGGGACCCGGCCCAGGCGGTCAATCTGACTTCGCGCGCCAACCTGATCGGGGTCGTGACCAACGGCACTGCGGTGCTCGGCCTGGGTGCGATCGGACCGCTTGCCGCAAAGCCGGTGATGGAAGGCAAGGCCGTGCTGTTCAAGAAGTTTGCCGGCATCGACTGCTTCGACATCGAGCTGAACGAGCGCGACCCAGACAAGCTGGTCGAGATCATCGCCGCGCTGGAGCCGACCTTCGGGGGCATCAACCTCGAGGACATCAAGGCGCCCGAGTGCTTCCAGATAGAACGCAAACTCAGGGCGCGGCTCAAGATCCCGGTGTTCCACGACGACCAGCACGGCACCGCGATCATCGTCGGCGCCGCCGTGTTGAACGGCCTGGCGGTCGTCGGCAAGGAGCTTACGAAGGTGCGGCTGGTGACTTCCGGCGCCGGCGCGGCAGCGCTCGCCTGCCTCGATCTGCTGGTCAAGACGGGACTGCCGATAGAAAACATCACGGTCACCGACATCAAGGGCGTGGCGTACAGGGGCCGCAAGGAGGAAATGGACCCCGACAAGGAGCGCTACGCGAGGGATACGCGGGCGCGCACTCTGGACGAGGTGATCGAGGGCGCCGACATCTTTCTGGGACTGTCTGCGGGCGGTGTCCTGAAGCCGGCGATGGTGGAGAAGATGGCCGCGCGCCCGCTTATCCTCGCGCTCGCCAATCCCGAACCGGAAATCCGTCCCGAGCTCGCCAAGGCGGCTCGTCCGGACTGTGTCATCGCGACCGGGCGCAGCGATTATCCCAACCAGGTGAACAACGTACTGTGCTTTCCGTTCATCTTTCGCGGCGCGCTCGACGTCGGGGCGACCACCATCAGTACGGAAATGGAGCTGGCGGCGGTGCGTGCGATCGCCGAGCTCGCGCGCGCCGAGACTTCGGAGCAGGTCGCGCAGGCCTACGGCGTCGAGTCGCTCAGCTTCGGCCCCGATTACCTCATCCCGAAGCCGTTCGATCCGCGGCTCATCGCGCGAATTGCCCCGGCGGTAGCCAAAGCGGCGATGGATTCCGGCGTGGCGACGCGCCCGTTGGCCGATCTCGATGCGTACCGGGAGTCGCTGACGCAGTTCGTGTACCACTCCGGCCTGATCATGAAGCCGCTGTTCTCGGCGGCGAAGGCCGCGCCGCGCCGCGTCGTGTACGCCGAAGGGGAAGACGAGCGCGTGCTGCGCGCCGTGCAGGTGGTGCTCGACGAGGGTCTGGCCAGGCCGCTGCTCATCGGGCGTCCCGCGGTCATCGGGCGGCGGCTGAAGCAGCTCGGCCTTCGCATGCGGCCCGGGGCCGATTTTAACCTGGTCAATCCGGACGAGGACCCGCGCTATCGCGACTACTGGACAACGTATCACAAACTGACGGAACGCAAGGGCGTATCGCCCGAGTACGCGAAGATCGAGATGCGGCGCCGCAATACCCTGATCGGCGCGATGCTCATGCACAAGGGCGAAGCCGACGCGATGCTCTGCGGTACGTTCGGCGCGCACGCGCTGCACCTGCACTACGTGGATCAGGTCATAGGCCTGCGCCAGGGCGTGCGCCACTACGCGGCGATGAACGCTCTCATGCTGCCCAAGCGCATGGTGTTCATCTGCGACACCTATGTCACGCCCGATCCGGACGCAGAGAACATCGCGGAGATGACCATCCTCGCGGCGGACGAGGTCCGGCGTTTCGGCATGGCGCCCAAGGTGGCGCTGCTCTCGGCGTCAAATTTCGGCTCGGTGGCGCTGGATTCGGCCGGGAAGATGCGCCGCGCGCTGGCGTTGTTGCACGAGCGCGCCCCGGAGCTCGAGGTCGAAGGCGAAATGCACGGCGACGCGGCGCTTTCGGAGGAAATCCGCCTCAAGGTGTTCCCGAATTCGCGCCTGCGCGGCGAGGCCAATCTGCTCATCATGCCGACGCTGGAAGCCGCGAACATCGCTTTCAACCTGCTCAAGACGGCTGCGGGCGACGGCGTGACGATCGGGCCGATACTGCTCGGCGCTGCACGCACCGTTCACATCCTGACACCCTCGGCGAGCGTGCGCCGGATCGTCAATATGACCGCCCTGACCGTCGTGGACGTCAATGCGCCGCGCGGGCAGGATCAGAGCCTGTTCTGAGGTGCGGCGGCGTCGAGCATGACGAGCGAGAGCTCATCCGCGGACAGCGCGCCGCCGCGGCGCACCCACCCGCGCGCCGGACTGGTGTTGACCGGCGGCGGCGCGCGCGCCGCCTACCAGGTGGGGGTCGTCAAGGCCGTGCGCGATGTGCTCGGCAGCCCGGTGCGAAATCCGTTTCCCATCCTGTGCGGGACTTCGGCCGGGGCGATAAACGTCGCGACGCTCGCGGTGCATGCAGGCGACTTCACGCAGGGCGTGTCGCGGCTGCTCGAGGTCTGGGAGCATATGCGCTGCGCGAACATCTATCGCACCGACCCCTGGAGCATCTTCAAGAGCGGGGCGCGCTGGCTTTCGTCGATGATGCTCGTATCGCGGCACAACCCGGTATCGCTGCTCGACAACGCGCCGCTGCGGCAGATGCTCGAGTCGAGCCTTCAATTCGAGCGCATCCAGCAGCACATCGACGCCGGCGCGCTGTACGCGGCGTGCGTGACCGCGTCGGGCTACACGTCGGGCCAGAGCGTGTCGTTCTTTCAGGGCGGTTCCGGACTCGAGGGCTGGGAGCGCAATCAGCGGATCGGCGCGGCGGTGACGCTCAAGCTCGAGTACCTGCTCGCCTCGGCGTCTCTGCCCTTCATCTTTCCCGCGGTCAAGGTGCATCGCGAGTACTTCGGCGACGGCTCGATGCGCCAGATCGCGCCGGTGAGCCCGGCGCTGCACCTCGGCGCGGACCGCGTGCTGATCGTCGGCACCGGCAGGCAGACGCTCGACCAGGCGCGCGCGCGCTCGAACATCTATCCGTCGCTCGCGCAGATCGCCGGCCACGCGCTGAACAGCATCTTCCTCGACAGCCTGATGGTCGACATCGAGCGCCTGGAGCGCATCAACCGTACGCTGAGCGCGATCCCGCCCGAGCGGCTCGTGGGGTCCGGCGTCGAGCTGCGCCCGGTCAAAGTACTGTTCATCGCGCCCTCGCAGGCGATCGAGCGCATCGCGGCGCGATTCCTGCACGAGCTGCCGAGTACCGTCCGTTTCCTGCTGCGGCCCACCGGCGCGCTCAGCCGTGCGGGCTCCAACTTGGCGAGTTACCTGCTCTTCGAGGAGCCGTTTTGCCGCGCGCTGATCGACCTTGGCTATCAGGACACGGTGGCCCGCGAGGCCGAGGTGCGCGCGTTCTTTGAGGGTGTCTAGAGGAGGTTCGTATGGCCGACACGTCCCAGACGCAGGATCCGTTCGAAATGTTCCGCCGCCTGTGGGGCCCGCTTGGCTTGCCCGCGCCCGGCATGGCCATGCCCACCCTCGACCCGAAGGAAATCGAGAAGCGCATCTCGGACCTGCGTTCGGTCGAGGCGTGGCTTTCGATGAACCTGAACATGGTGCGTTTCTCGATCCAGGGACTCGAGCTGCAGAAGGCGGCGCTGAATGCGATGCGCGCTGCGGGCGAAGCGGGAGCGCAGGCAGCCTCGGCCGGCGCGGCCGGCTCGCCGTTCGGCGAGATGGCCGCCGACGCGGCCAGCAGCGCGGCGAGCACGCTGTTCTGGCCGTGGGCCATGATGCAGCAGGCCATGGCGACGGGCGGCGTCCAGCCCGGCGCGGCCGCGCAACCGGGCGAGCCGGCGCCAGAGGGCGGCGGGAAGACGTGAGTCGCTTTCGCTACGCGCACGCGGCGCACGCCGACTGGGAGCGCAGCGTCGCGGACTGCGCCGCGCAATTGGGACGGCCCGATCGCGGCCTGGGATTCGCGTACTTCACCGAGCCGTTCGTTGCGCGGGCGCGAGAGATCGTCGAGCGGCTGCGGCAGTCCACCGGCGTCGCCGACTGGGTCGGCACGGTCGGCCTGGGCGTTGTGGCGACCGGAGTGGAGTATTTCGACGAGCCGGCGCTCGCGGTCATGGTGGCCGACTTGGAGCCGGCGACTTACCGCGTGTTTTCCGGACGCACCCGCCCTCCCGCGATCGGCGAGCGCACGCCGGGCGGGGCGCGCGCGGCGCACTTCGCGGTGGTGCATGCGGATCCGCAGACGCCGGACGTGGCGGGCCTGGTAGCTGACATGTCACGCAAGCTGGCGAGCGGGTTCGTCGTGGGTGGCCTGTCGAGCGCGCGCAGCGATGTGGTGCAGGTCGCGAACGACGTGGTCTCGGGCGGTCTTTCGGGTGTGGTGCTCGCCTCGGATGTCGCGGTCTCGACGCGGCTCACGCAGGGCTGCTCACCCTTGCCGCCGCCGGGTGCGCAGTCGCCCGGCGGCCGCTACCGCATCACCGCATGCGACGATAATGTGATCGTGTCGCTGGACGGGCGCCCGGCGCTCGACGTGTTTCGCGAAGCGGCCGGCGAGCTCCTGGCGCGCGATCTGCGGCGCGCCGCATCGCACGTGCTGGTCGGCCTGCCGGTGCGCGGCTCGGACAGGCAAGACTTCCTGGCGCGCCACCTGGTCGGCATCGACGTGCAGAACAAGCTGATCGCGATCGGAGAACACGTGGCGCCCGGCGATGAGCTCATCTTTTGCCGGCGCGACGGCCCGAGCGCGACCGAGGATCTGCGCCGCATCCTGGGCGAGCTGCGCGAGGATCTGCCGGGTGAGCCGCGCGGCGCGCTGTATTTCTCCTGTGTCGGGCGCGGGGAGTACATGTTCGGGCGCCGCGGCGCGGAACTGGAGCTGGTACGCGATGGGCTGGGCGACGTGCCGCTGGTAGGATTCTTCTGCGGCGGCGAGATTTCGCACGACCGGCTGTACGGCTACACCGGCGTGCTGACGGTTTTTCACTGAGGAGTAGAACGACATGTCAAAGGCAATACGCTTTCACAAGACCGGCGGCCCCGAGGTTCTCCAGCTGGACGAGGTTTCGGTCGGCGAGCCCGGGCCGGGCCAGGTGCGCGTACGGCACACCGCGATCGGCGTGAATTTCCTCGATACCTATCAGCGTTCAGGGCTGTACCCGATCCAGCTGCCCTCGGGCGCAGGCAATGAAGGCGCGGGCGTGGTCGAGGCGGTCGGGCAGGGCGTCACGCAGCTCAAGGCGGGCGACCGCGTGGCCTACACCGGCGGTACTCCCGGCGCCTACAGCGAAACGCGCCTGTATCCCGCGGATCGCCTGGTGAAGACGCCCGCGGGCATCAGCGACGAGCAGGCCGCTTCGATCATGCTGAAGGGCATGACCGCGCAATACCTGATTCATCGCACCTACGCGGTCAAGCGCGGAGACACCGTGCTGTTCCACGCGGCGGCCGGCGGCGTCGGGCTGCTCGCCTGCCAGTGGCTGAAGGCGCTCGGCGCGACGGTGATCGGAACGGTCGGGTCCGACGAAAAAGCGGCGATCGCCAAGGCTCACGGCTGCGACCATGCGATCGTCTACACGCGCGAGAACTTCGTCGAGCGCGTGAAGGAGATCACCGGCGGCAAGGGCGTTCCGGTGGTGTACGACTCGGTCGGCAAGAGCACCTTCGAGGGCTCGCTCGACTGCCTGCGCCCCTTCGGGCTCATGGTGTCGTTTGGCAACGCCTCGGGCGCGGTTCCGCCGTTCAATACGGGCATCCTGGCGCAGAAGGGCTCGCTTTACCTCACCCGGCCGACGCTCGTGACTTACATCGCGTCGCGCGCGGACCTCGAGGCCACGTCGAGCGCGCTGTTCGACGCCATCAAGTCGGGCAAGGTCAAGGTGGACATCAGCGCGCGCTACAAGCTGGCGGACGCGGCGCAGGCGCATCGCGACCTCGAGGCGCGCAAGACCACCGGCCAGATCATCCTCGTGCCGTAGCGAGGGAGATCGGCCTCGCCCGATGCGCGTGCGGCTGATTCACGAGCGCGTCGAGGAGCTCGACCTGGACGAGCTGCGCAGGCGCCTCGGCGCGCAGCCGCTCGCCGCGGTGTACGGAGACGAGGGCGCAAAGCGCGACGGCGCGGGGCTCATGCCGGCATCGGTATTGATGCCGATCGTGCTGCGCGCGGGCGAGTGGACCATGCTGTTCACGCGGCGCACCGAGCACCTGCGCAGCCATGCGGGACAGATCAGCTTCCCCGGCGGGCGCGCCGAGCCCGGCGACGCCGGGCCCGAGGCGACGGCGCTACGCGAATCGCAGGAGGAGCTTGGCCTCGAGCCGGCGAAAGTCGAGCTCGTCGGACGCCTGGCGGAATACCGCACCCGCACCGGCTTCCGGGTCACTCCCGTGATCGGGGTGCTGCGCCCGCCGCTCGCGCTGCGCCCGGATGCCGAAGAGGTCGACGAGGCATTCGAGGTGCCGCTCGCGTTCCTGCTCGATGCGCGCAATTTCCAGCGGCACTCGCGCCTGTTCCAGGGGGAGCTGCGAACGTTCTTCGCCATCCCGTACGGCGACTACTACATCTGGGGTGCCACGGCGGGGATGCTCGTAAACCTGCATCGCCAGCTGGCGCGTGCCCGGTTCTAGGCGGCGCCCTTTCCCCCGCGTTTCTCGGAGATGAAGCCTTGCGTGGACAGGGTGGCCAGCATGCCAGCCACGTCGCCGAGCCCCTTGCACTTCTCGCCGTGCTCGCCGGCACTGGTCTGCCCGTCGATCATGACGAGCAGCGCGCGCAGCCGCGGCGGCAAGCCGTAGCGGCGCTGCGAAATCTCCTCGCGACCCTTGTCGGTCTTGGCGAAAACGGCCCCTGGATCCACGTTCCCCCTCCCGCGAGCCTCGCCGATCCAGTCTAGCACAGGGCCCGTCGCCAGCTCGGATGCCGGCGTGATATCTTCACGCCTCTCCGCGTAGGCCCAATCGATGAGCGTCATTGCGATCGTCGCAGCGCTGATCCTCGAGCAGTGGCGACCCCTGGGCGAGCGCAAGGCCTACTCGGCCTGGCTCTCCGCTGCGGCGGGCTGGATCGAGCGCACGTTGCACGCGACCGAAGGGCGCAACGGCGCGCTCGCCTGGGCACTCGCGGTGCTGCCCCCTGCCGCCGCCGCGATCGTGCTGCACGCGGTGCTATACAGGCTCAGTCCGCTGCTCGCGCTGCTGTTCAACGTGGGCGTGCTTTACCTGACGCTCGGCTTCCGCCAGTTCAGCCACAGCTTCACCGCGCTCCAGACGGCGCTCAAGGGCGGGGAGCTCGAGCGCGCGCGTGAACTGATCTCCGGCTGGCGCGGCGAGCCGACCCTGCCGCGCGAGCGCGAGGAGATTATTCGTCTGACGGTGGAGGAGGCGATCTTCGCTGCGCACCGGCACGTGTTCGGCGTGATCTTCTGGTACGTCGTGCTGCCCGGCCCGAGCGGCGCGCTCGCCTACCGGCTGGCGGCGTTCGTGCGCCAGCGCTGGAGCACGATGGGCTCCTTCGGCGGATTCGCCGAACGCGCTCTATATCTGCTCGAGTGGCCCACCGTGCGGCTCACCGCGGCGGCTTTCGCCGTGGTCGGCGACTTCGAGGACGCGCTGTATTGCTGGCGCACGCAGGCGCGCGGCTGGCTGGACCGCAACGCGGGTGTGCTGCTCGCCGCCGCGGCCGGCGCGATGGGCGTGCGCCTCGGCATGCCGGTGCAGGAGGCGGGCGGCGTTCAGCCGCGGCCCGAGCTGGGTCTGGGCGCGAGCGCCGACATCCCTACGCTCGACAGCACGGTGGGCCTGCTCTGGCGCGCGGTGGTGATGTGGGTCTTCGTGCTCCTGCTGTTCGCGCTCGCGCAACTGATTTCCTAGGCGCTGCGGTAGGCGCCGCAGCGCCAGCATTGCGTGAACTGCGGCTCGCCGGCCTCGCCGCAGGCGCTGCAACGCCAGGGGCTCGCGCCGACGGCGCGTTGGGCGCCATGGCGCAGGAGGCGCTCGGCGCGCTCCGCCTCGCCATCGTCCAGCACCCACAGCTCGACCTGGCATTCGCTCGGGGGCAGCTGGCCCATCGCCGAGCCGAGCAGCTCGTTGCGCACCTCGGCGGCGATCCCCTCGACCTGCAGCAGGTTGCGCGCGTGGTGCACCGCGACCAGGTCGAACGAGCTGAACACGCGCTTCATCGCTCGACGCGCGCGGCGAGCTCCTGCTCGACGATGCGCCGGTAGAGCTGCAGGCGGCGGGGATGGATGGCGCCGGAATCCGCCGCCTGCTGCACCCCGCAGCCCGGCTCGGCGAGATGGCGGCAGTCCTGGAAGCGGCAGCGCGCGGCGCGCGCGGCGAATTCGCGGAATCCGTCGGCGATGTCGCGCGCCTCGAAGCCCGCCAGCCCGAATTCCGACACGCCCGGCGTGTCGACGATCTCGCTTTCCTCGTCCACGCGGTACAGGCGGGCCGCGGTGGTCGATTGCCGGCCGCTGTCCAGGAAGCGCGAGATCTCGCCGATGCGGACCTGGGCGTCTGGGACCAGCGTCCTGATCAGGGTCGACTTGCCCATGCCCGACTGCCCGGCGAGCAGGCTGCGCTGGCGCGCGAGATGCGGCAGCAGCGGCCGGGCATCGTGCTTGCCGGCGAGCTCGATCAGCGGATAGCCCAGGTCGCGGAACGGCGCGAGCATGCCGAGCGCGCGCTCGCGCAGGTCCGCCAGATCGACCTTGTTCAGCACCAGCAGCGCGGGCAGGCGCGCGTGCTCGGCCGCCACCAGGAAGCGGCACACGAGCTCGTCGGAGAACGACGGCTCGCAGGCGACCAGTACCACCAGCTGCGTGACGTTGGCGGCGAGCACTTTTGTGCGGTGCCGACTCGAGCGCAGGAACACGCTGCGCCGCGGCTCGAGCGCTTCGATCACCGCGCGCCCGCCTGCGACCGCGCCCAGGGCCGCGCGGTCGCCGCAGACCGGCTGGATGCGGCGATTGCGCGCGCTCGCCTGAAGGAGCCGCCCGTCGTCGGCGCGCACCAGGCACTCGCGCCCGAACGCGGCCACGACGGTGCCCGCGGCCGCGGGCCCGCTCACGTTAGATTCCGTACAAGGCGTCGCACTTGGCCGCGCAGATGAAGTCGTTGTCGCTCAGGCCGCCGATGGCGTGCGTGCAGTACTCGACGCGGCACTTGTTGTAGCCTACGTCGAGGTCGGGATGATGATCCTCGCGATGCGAAATCCAGGCGAGCGCGTTCACGAAGGCCATCGTCTGGTAGTAGTTGCTGAACGGGTAGAGCTTGACCAGCTTGCCGTCCTCGATGATCCAGCCCTTCAGCTGCTTGAGCATTTCCTCGGCCTGCCGGGCGGTGTAGGGCGCGACTCCGCCTTCGCAAGGGGCGCATTTCCTGCTGCTCAGCGGTTGCATGTCGTCCTCCTAGGATTGCAGGCGCGCGATGCGCGTTGCGGCGGGCGGATGGGAATCGTAAAAGGCCGAATGCACGGGATCGGGCGTGAGCGTCGCGGCGTTGTCCTGGTACAGCTTGATGAGCGCCTTCACCAGCTCGGGAGCGCTCGCATGCGCCGCGGCGTAGGCGTCCGCCTCGAACTCATGCCGGCGCGAATACAGGCTCGTGACCGGGTGCAGGAAGAAGGTGAACACCGGCATCACCAGCACGAACAGCAGCAGGCCGGTCGCGGTGTCGCGCGCCGACACGTTCAGGCCGGCGTAGAACCAGTCCCGGTCGATCAGCAGGCCCAGCACCCAGAGCAGCGCCAGCGAGGTCACGAACAGCAGCAGCACGCGCTTCCACACGTGGTGGCGCTTGTAGTGGCCGAGCTCGTGCGCCAGCACTGCCTCGACCTCGGGCGGCGCGAGCCTCGCGAGCAGCGTGTCGAACAGCACGATGCGCTTGGCGCCTCCCAGTCCGGTGAAATAGGCATTTCCGTGGCTCGAGCGCCGGGAGCCGTCCATCACGAACAGTCCGCTCGAGCGGAAGCCGCAGCGTCCGAGCAATCCCTTGATGCGCGCCTCGAGGGCCGGGTCGCGCAGCGGCGAGAACTTGTTGAACAGCGGGGCGATGAACGTCGGGTAGATCAGCAGCACGAGGAGGTTGAAGCACGTCCAGGCGACCCACACGTACAGCCACCACAGCGCGCCCATGCGCGCCATCAGCCACAGCACGAGCACGAGCAATGGCAGGCCAAGCACCGTCCCGAGCAGCAGCTGCTTGACCAGGTCCGCGACGAACAGCGCCGGCGTCACGCGGTTGAAACCGAAGCGCGCCTCGACGACGAAAACGCGGTACAGGGTGAGCGGCAGCTCGAGCGCGCCGAGCAGCAGCACGACGCTCGCGATCAGGGCGGTACCGTGCGCCAGGCCGCCGGCCTCGAACACGCGCGCCCACTGCCCGTGCAGCCAGTCGAGCAGCCCGCCCAGGGTGAGCGCGAGCAACGCGCACGCGGCGAGCGCCGTCTCGGCCAGGCCGAGCCACGTCTTGGAGACGCTGTAGTCGGCCGCTTTCTGGTGCGCGGCCAGGGGAATCGCCTCGGCGAAGCTGGGCGGGACCGTCGCGCGATGCGCGCGCACGTGGCGGATCTGGCGCCGCGCGAGCCATGCGCGCACGCCCATCGTCGCCGCGAGCGCCGCGAGGAACACCCAAGTGAAGGCGTTTGTCACGCTATGAGAGAATACCGCGACTTTTCAGGCGGATAAAGGCAGGCGGCGGTGGCGCAGGACGCGAACAACCTGATCTGGATCGACCTCGAGATGACGGGCCTGAGACCCGACTCAGACCGCATCATCGAGATCGCGCTGCTCGTCACCGATGCGTCCCTCAACATCGTCGCCGAGGGCCCGGTGATGGCGATCCGGCAGCCGCGCGAGACGCTCGATGCGATGGATGCCTGGAACAAGAGCGTGCACGGACGCTCGGGTCTGGTCGAGCGGGTGCTCGCATCCGGCATGGATGAAGCCGGCGTCGAGCAGCGCGCGCTCGAATTCCTCGCTCTGCACGTGCCGGCCAACGCTTCGCCGATGTGCGGAAATTCGATCTGCCAGGACCGGCGCTTTCTCGCGCGCTGGATGCCGCGGCTGGAGGCCTATTTTCACTACCGCAACCTCGATGTGTCCACGCTGAAGGAACTGGTACGTCGCTGGAAGCCGGAGCTGGCCAAAGGCTTCTCCAAGGAGAGCAAGCACCAGGCGCTCGCCGACGTCCTCGAGTCGGTCGCCGAGCTCAGGTACTACAGGGAAGCGGCGCTCAAGATCTAGCGCCGTCGCATGCGCGCGGGGCGCTTCTTCGCCGCGCGGCGCGCGGCCGTCGCTTCGACGATCACCTCGATCTCGACGGGGATGCCGCTCGGCAGCGAGCCCATGCCGACCGCCGAGCGCGCATGGCGCCCGCGCTCGCCGAAAACCTCCACGAACAGGTCCGAGCAGCCGTTGATCACCTTGGGGTGGTCGGCGAACTCCGGCATCGCGTTCACCATGCCCAGCACTTTCACCACGCGCACGACGCGATCCAGGCTGCCGAGCTCGGATTTCATCACCGCGAGCAGCGCGAGGCCGGTCGAGCGGGCGAACTTGTAGCCCTGCGCGACGTCGAATTCGCGCCCGAGCTTGCCGATCGGACGCATGCCGTCGACCGCCGACGGGCCCTTGCCGGCCAGGAACAGCAGCTTTCCCGAGCGCACCACGTTCACGTAGTTCGCGAGCGGCGCGCTCACCTCGGGCAGCTCGATCCCGAGCTGCTTGAGCTGCTGCTCGGCGCTCATGGCGCGGGCACCACTTTGCCGGGGTTCATCAGGTTGTCCGGATCGAGCACGTGCTTGATGTCGCGCATCACCGAGATCGTTTCCTCGCCCAGCTCGGCGCGCAGCGATTCCTGCTTGCCGAGCCCGACGCCGTGCTCGCCGGTGCAGGTACCTTCCATGGCGAGCGCGCGCTCGATCAGGCGGCGGTTGAACTCCTTGGCGAGCGCGGTTTCCTCGGGCTTGGCCGGATCGACCAGGAACATGAGGTGGAAGTTGCCGTCCCCGATGTGCCCGAGCAGGGGCACCGGGGCGATGTAGTTCTTCACGTCGTCCATCGTCTCGTGCACGCATTCGGCCAGGCGCGAGATCGGCACGCACACGTCGGTCGACACCGCGCGCGAGCCCGGCCGGATCTGCAGGCAGGCGAAATACGCGTTGTGGCGCGCGTCCCAGAGCTGATTGCGCTCCTCGGGCCGGGTCGCCCACTGGAAGTCCATGCCGCCGTTTTCCCTGGCGATCGCCTGCACCGCCTCGGCCTGCTCGACCACGCTCGCCTTCGAGCCGTGGAATTCGAAGAACACCGTCGGCGCCACGCGGTAGCTCGTCTTCTTGTAGGCGTTGATCGCCGCGATCGTCTTGTCGCACACGATGTCGCAGCGCGCCACGGGGATGCCGGCCTGGATCGCCTGGATCACCGTCCGCGTGCAGCCGTCGATCGAATCGAACGCGCACACCGCGGCGGACATCGCCTCCTGCACCGGGTAGAGCCGCACCGTGACCTCGGTGATGATGCCGAGCGTGCCTTCCGAGCCGACGAACAGGCGCGTCAGGTCGTAGCCGGCGGCCGATTTCTTCGGCCGGCGCGAGGTCTGCACGATGCGCCCGTCGGCGAGCACCACCTTGAGCGAGACGACGTTCTCGCGCATGGTGCCGTAGCGCACGGCGTTCGTGCCCGAGGCGCGCGTCGCGGCCATGCCACCGATCGTCGCGTCGGCGCCCGGGTCCACCGGAAAGAACAGCCCCGTGTGCTTGATGTACTCGTTCAGCTGCTTGCGCGTGACGCCGGCCTGCACCACGGCGTCCAGATCCTCCTCGTGCACTGCGAGCACCTGGTTCATCTGCGACAGGTCGACGGTCACGCCGCCGTTCACTGCCAGGATGTGCCCTTCGAGCGAGGTGCCGACGCCGTACGGGATCATCGGCACGCGGTGCCGCCGGCAGATATCGACCACGTCGCGCACCTCTTCGGTGCTGTGCGGGAACACCACCGCGTCGGGCGCCGCGTAGGGAAAATACGACTCGTCCTTGCCGTGGTGCTCGCGGATGCCCGAGGACGTGGTCACGCGCTCACCGAGCAGCGCCTGCAGCTCCTCGAGCACGGTCCGGTCGAATTCCCTCGCTTTATTCATAAAATCTATTTTAGCTTGATCTCGCCCTCGAAAGGCACCCTTACGCCGAGTGCGGGAATCTCGAGCGTCACCTTGGCGGCGAGCGTTTCCTCGCCCTTGAGCTTGGCGCCGGCGAGCGCCTTCTGCACGGCCTGCTCGATCTCGCGCTGCGAATTGACTCCGACCATCTTGAGAAACTTGCGGATGCTGAGATTGAAGGTTTCCTGGTCCACGGCTAGTCCTCCGAAAGTAAGCGCTGCGCCATTTCCTTGCCCAGCTCCACGCCCCACTGGTCGAAGCTGTTGATGTTCCAGATGATGCCCTGCACGAACACCTTGTGCTCGTACAGTGCCACGAGCCTACCAAGATTGCGCGCGTCCAGCCGCTCGAGCGTGAGGGTGCTCGAAGGCCGGTTGCCTGGATAGCGCCGGTGCGGCGGCAGCGCCGGATCGTCGCGCCCGAGCGCGAGCGCCTCGGCCTGCGCCGTGGCGTGCGCGGCGAGGATCCTGCGGCGGCGCGGGTCGCCCGGCGCCTCGGCGACGACGATGAAGTCGGCCGGCACCGCCTGCGTGCCCTGGTGCAGCAGCTGATGGAAAGAGTGCTGCCCGACCGTGCCTTCGGCGCCCCACACCACCGGCGCGGTCGCGTATTCCAGCGCGCGTCCCTCGCGGTCGACGCACTTGCCGTTCGACTCCATCTCGAGCTGCTGCAGGTACGCGGGCAGCAGCCGCAGCGGCGTCGCGTAGGGCAGCATGGCGTGCGCGCGCGCGTCGAGGAAGTTCACGTTCCACACGCCGACCAGAGCCATCAGCACCGGGACGTTGTGCGCGAACGGCGCCTCGGCGAAGTGCCGGTCGACGTCGCGCGCGCCGGCGAGCAGCGCATCGAATCGCTCTGGCCCGAAGGCGCACATGGCGCTGAAGCCCACGCAGGACCACAACGAGTAGCGCCCGCCGACCCAGTCCCACATCGGCAGCAGCTCGCCGACGCCGAACTCGCGCGCCGCGCGCTCGTTGGCGCTCACGGCGACGAAATGGCGCTCGAGCGCGGCCCCGCTCGGCAGCCGCTCGGTGAGCCAGCTCCTGCCCGCGCGCGCGTTCTCGAGAGTCTCCTGGGTGGTGAAGGTCTTCGACACCACGACGAAGAGGGTGCGCTCCGCGTCGGCCGTTGCAAGCGCGCGGTCGAGATCGAGCGGATCGACGTTGGCCGCGAATTCGACCGGAAGTCGCGGGTCGCAGGATTCGGCGAGCGCGTCGACGAGCAGCCGCGGACCGAGGTCGGAGCCGCCCGTCCCCAGGTGCACCAGCCGCGCGATCGGCTTGCCTGTCGCGCCCGCCCAGGCGCCCGCGCGCAGCCGCCCGGCGAGCTCGCGCATGCGCGCGAGCGCCGCCTTCACCTCAGGCGGCGCCGCCTCGCCCGCGCGCAGCGCAGTGTGCAGCGCCGCGCGCTGCTCGGTCGAATTCACCGGCCGGCCCGAGAGCAGCGCCTCCCGCCAGCCGGCCAGGCCGCGCTGCTCGGCGAGCGCGAGCAGCAGCTCGAGCGCGTGCGCATCAAGCCGCTGGCGCGCGAACTCGTAGCGCAGGCCCGGCGCCGTCGCGGCCATGCGCGCCGCGCGCGCCGGGTCGCCCCGCAGCGCGTCGGCCAGCCGCAGCGCGCGCCAGCGCTCGGCTTGCGCCGCGAGCGCGGGCCAGGCGGGGCAGCGCGTGGGCGGCGTCGTATTCATCGCTTCCGGTGGTAGTACAGGCGCAGGCGCTCGGCCTTGTCGCCGGGCCGCCCGATGTCGGCGATCTTGCGCCACGAAGGGCTTGGGATGTCGGGCTCCTCCTCGGGCGTGCTCTGCACCAGCAGCAGCGCGCAGGCGTCGGGCGCGAAGGGGTCGAACTCGCGCGTGACGATGCCGGCGTGGTAGCTGAGCGCCGCGCGCTGCGAGATGCCGAGATGTTCACGCGCGATGCAGCCGGCGCCCGCGGGCAGATGCGCACGGATCTGCAGCGCCACTGAGCGATAGCTCTTCACGTGGTCGGCCCAGGGCAGCAACAGGAACGACAGCGTCGACCACAGCAGCGCGATCCCGGCGGCCCAGCGGGTGACGCCGCGCGTGGGAGAAGGCGCGGTGTAGAACGCGACGTAGAGCCAGGCGAGGGTGACCGCGAGCGCCGCCGCGAAAGGCAGCGGCGCGAAGTGCGCGACGAAGCCGGGTGCGAGCCTGGCGAAGTTGTGTGCGATCGTCGGCAGCACCGGCGTCAGGGTGGCGACGTAACCGAGCCATATCAGCGCGGCGACGACCGTGAATGTCATGACGCCGAACCAGTCGAGCGCGTTGGCTGCGCCGCGCCGCAGCCGCGGCACGCCGCCCGCGGCGAGCAGCGCGAGCGGGACGACCAGGGGAAACGTGGTGATCTCCTGGGGCGGGCCGGCGAGCGAGATCGCCGCGAGCGTTGCAAGCGCGGCGGCAATCGGCACGAACACGCGCGGATCGCGCCAGTGGCGGCGCTGCGACCAAAGCGCCCAGCCGGCGACCGGCCAGGCCGGCCAGACGAACCAGCTCGCGGCGACGAGAAGATATCTGAGGTTGCCCGGGAACGTCCCCTGCAGTTCGGTCGTCAGCGACCACCATTCTGCGAGGAGCTTCGGCGAGCGCAGCCAAAGCGCGAGCGGCCAGCTCGCCCCGATCGCCAGCATGACGAGCGCGCCGGCGGCGATGAACGCGGCGCCGCGCCGGGTGCGCCATTCGTCGCACACGAGGTGCGCGGCGAGCGCCGCGGCGCCGAGCGCGGCCGGCACGACGAAGCCGGTCGACAGGAAAGCGATGCCGAGCGCGGCGCCGAACGCTGCGCCCATGGCGAGCGGGCGGCGCGCCGCGCGCGCCAGGGCGGCAAAGGCGCCGCAGGCGGCGGCCATGCCGGCGAGGTCGGGCAGCGCCTCGTGCGCGTGCACGATCAGGCCGATCGCGCCGACGATGAACAGCGGTGCCGCGGCGGCCGTGGCGCGCCGCTCGGACTGCGGGGCGAAGTCGCGCGCCGCGACGTAGGCGAGCGAGAGCGCGACCATCATGAACAGTCCGCTCGCGAGGCGCACCGCCTGGTGGAAGCCGAGCAGCCCGCCCAAGGCCTTGGCGAACGCGAGGCCCGTCCAGTAATAGAGCGGCGGATCGGCGAGCCAGCGCGACTCGGCGACGTGGGGCACGAGCCAGTCGCCCGAGAGCTGCATGCGGTGCACGATCTCGATGCTGATGACGTCGTAAGTCTTCCAGGGGTCGTGCCCGAGGAGCCCCGGTGCGACGAAGACCAGCGCGATCAGCGCCAGCACCGCGAGCGAGGGCGGCAGCGCGAGCCGGGGGAGCATGCGGCTATTCTAGGCGGCGCGGCGGTGCGCGAAAACAAAAAAGGCGGCCGCAGCCGCCTTCTTTAGCCGAATGCCCGCGTCTACGCCGGCTTCTTCACGCGCGTGTAGCGCCGCTTGAATTTCTCGACGCGCCCGGCGGTGTCCATGATCTTCTGCTTGCCGGTGTAGAACGAGTGCGATTCGGAGGACACTTCGACCTTCACGACCGGATACTCGTTGCCGTCGGTCCATTTCATCTTCTCGCGCCCCTTGACGTCGACCGCCGAGCGCGTGATGAACGAGTGGTTCGAGCTGGTGTCGTGAAAGATCACCGTGTGATATTCGGGATGGATTCCGGTCTTCATGGCTGGCCTGGCGCGGAAAAGGCGCGAATTATACGGAAAACAAGGGCTTAAGGCAACGCCGGGCTAGCCGCGGCGCATCGAGTCGAAGAACTCGGCGTTGTTCTTGGTGGCGCGGATCTTGTCGATGAGGAATTCGGCGGCTTCCAGTTCGTCCATCGGATAGAGGAGCTTCCTCAGCACCCAAACCTTCTGCAGGATCGCCGGCTCGATGAGCAGCTCCTCGCGGCGCGTGCCCGAGCGGTTGACGTTGATCGCCGGGTAGATGCGCTTCTCGTGCATGCGTCGGTCGAGGTGGATCTCCATGTTGCCGGTGCCCTTGAACTCCTCGTAGATCACGTCGTCCATGCGGCTGCCGGTGTCGATCAGCGCGGTGGCGATGATGGTGAGCGAGCCGCCTTCCTCGATGTTGCGCGCCGCGCCGAAGAAGCGCTTCGGGCGCTGCAGCGCGTTGGCGTCCACGCCGCCGGTGAGCACCTTGCCCGAGGCGGGCACGACGGTGTTGTAGGCGCGCGCGAGACGGGTGATCGAGTCGAGCAGGATCACCACGTCCTTCTTGTGCTCGACGAGGCGCTTGGCCTTCTCGATCACCATTTCCGCGACCTGAACGTGGCGCGAGGCCGGCTCGTCGAAGGTGGAGGCGACCACCTCGCCGCGCACCGTGCGCGTCATCTCGGTGACTTCCTCCGGGCGCTCGTCGATCAGCAGCACGATCAGCACCGCGTCGGGCTGGTTGGAGATCAGCGCGTGCGCCAGGTGCTGCAGCATCACGGTCTTGCCGGCCTTGGGCGGCGAGACGATGAGGCCGCGCTGGCCCTTCCCGACCGGGGCGATGATGTCAATGATGCGCCCGGTGATGTTTTCCTCGGCCTTGATGTCGCGTTCGAGCCTGAACTGCTTGTCCGGGTGCAGCGGCGTCAGGTTCTCGAACAGGATCTTCGACTTCGCGTTCTCCGGCGGCTCGCCGTTCACCTTGTCGACCTTGACCAGCGCGAAATAGCGCTCGCCGTCTTTCGGGGTGCGGATCTCGCCTTCGATCGTGTCGCCGGTGTGCAGGTTGAAGCGCCTGATCTGCGAGGGGCTCACGTAGATGTCGTCGGTGCTTGCCAGGTACGACGTGTCCGGAGAGCGCAGGAAGCCGAAGCCGTCGGGCAGCACCTCGAGCGTGCCGTCGCCGAAGATCGACTCGCCCTTCTTCGCCTGGTTCTTGAGCAGCGCGAAGATCAGGTCCTGCTTGCGCATGCGGTTGGCGCCGTCGATCTGGTTGCCGACCGCCATTTCCACCAGCTGCGTGACGTGGAGCGTCTTGAGTTCCGAGAGTTGCATGACGTGGACGAGATGCTGCCGAGAATGACGCGAGGATTGCGCCGAAACTGCCAGAAGAAGTGTTGCGGGGGTGGGTTGCGCCCGAGCCCGCCGGCGCTGGAAGACTGCCGTGCGCCGGTCCTTTGCCGGCGCAGTTATTCGAGGGAGAGGGTAAGGGGTTTAAATATTGCTGTCAAGGAACGCGGTGAGCTGCGACTTCGACAGCGCGCCGACGCGCGTCGCCTCGACGTTGCCGTTCTTGAACAGCATCAGGGTGGGAATGCCGCGGATGCCGAACTTGGCCGGGACGAGCTGGTTCTCGTCGACATTGATCTTCGCCACCTTGAGGCGACCGTCGTATTCTTTCGCCACATCCTCCAGGATGGGGGCGATGGACTTGCACGGGCCGCACCACTCGGCCCAATAGTCGACCAGCACGGGGACTTCGGACTTCAGGACTTCTGGCTCGAAACTGTCGTCGGTGACGTGGCTGATGTCTGGACTGCTCATGGCTCCTCGGAAGCGTGTGACGGGGGGGGGGAGATCGACGGCCGAAAGGCCGCTCGGCCTAAATTATGGGGACGCCTTCCCGGAACGCAAGCCGCCGTTCCGGCTAAAGTGCTAAACTGCGGATTCGATTATCCTTTTTTCCGTCCTAGGCAAGCGCTGGCATGACCTACGTCGTCACCGAGACCTGCATCAAGTGCAAATACACCGACTGCGTCGACGTGTGCCCAGTCGACTGCTTCCGCGAGGGGCCGAACATGCTGGTGATCGACCCGGACGAGTGCATCGACTGCACGCTGTGCGTGCCGGAGTGCCCGGTCGAGGCGATCTTCGCCGAGGACGACGTGCCGGATGCGCAGCGGGAATTCACCGCGCTGAACCGCGAGCTGGCCGCCAAGTGGCCGCCGATCATCGAGCGCAAGCCCGCGCCGCCCGACGCGGACGAGTGGGCCAAGAAGAAGGACAAGAAAGGGCTGCTCGAGAAGTAGCCTAGACCGTGATGCGCGTGCCGAGCTCGACCACGCGCTCGGGCAGCAGCTTGAAGTATTCCGCTGCCGGCGGCGCGTTGCGCTGCATCCAGCGGAACAGCGTGCGGCGCCAGGTGAACAGCCCGCGCCGGGTGGCGGGCGCGATGCTTGTCTTGCCGAGAAAGAACGTCGCCTCCGCGGGGTCGATCACGAGCCCGTGGCGCCGCAGCAGCCGCAGCCCCTCCGGCACGTCCGGTTCCTCCATGAAGCCGTAGCGCAGCGTCGCCTGGTAGACGCGGCCGCGCTCGAGCACGCGCAGCTCGGTGCGCTCCGTGTCGGGAATGCGCGGCCGTTCGGCGTCCGCAATCGTCAGGAACACGATGCGCTCGTGCAGCACCTTGTTGTGCTTGAGATTGTGCAGCATCACCGCGGGCACCGCCTCGGGATCGGCCGACAGGTAAACCGCGGTTCCGGGAACGCGCGGCACGGCCGGGTCGCACACCTCGGCCAGCCGCGCGATCGGCACGCGCCGCGCGGCCTCGCGCGCCGCGAGCACCGTCCCGCCGCGCTTCCAGGTGGTCAGGATCGCGAACAGCACGAGGCCGCAGGCGAACGGGAACCAGCCGCCGTCGGCGAACTTGGTTGCGTTGGCGGTGAAGAACAGGAGCTCCACCAGACCGATCGCGGCGAGCAGCAGGAGAAACAGCGGATTCACGCGCTTGGGCAGCGACCACGCGACGATCGCGATCAGCGCGGTGGTGAGCACCATGGTCCCCGACACCGCGATGCCGTAGGCGTTGGCGATCGCGCTCGAGGACTTGAAGCCGAGCACGACCAGCAGCACCAGCGCGAGCATCGTCCAGTTGACCGGCGGCACGTAGATCTGGCCGCGCTCGGTCGCCGAGGTGTGCCGCGTCGGCATGCGCGGCAGATAGCCCAGGCGCGCCGCCTGCTGGGTGACCGAGAATGCGCCCGTGATGGTCGCCTGCGAGGCGATCACCGTGGCCGCGGTGGCGAGCAGCACCAGCGGCACGAGAAGCTCCTGCGGGGCGAGCAGATAAAACGGGTTCTTGAGCGCGGCCGGATCGCGCAGCACGAGCGCGCCCTGGCCGAAGTAGTTGATGATCAGCGACGGGAACACCAGGCCGAACCACGCGAGCCGGATCGGCGCGCGGCCGAAGTGCCCCATGTCGGCGTACAGCGCCTCGGCGCCGGTGAGCGCGAGGAACACCGCGCCGAGCACGAGGAACGCGAGTCCGGGCGAGTGCATGGCGAAGCCGAGCGCGTGGCGCGGATCGAGTGCGGCCAGCACCGCGGGCGCGCGCGCGATCGACACCGCGCCGAGCACGGCCAGCGCAAGGAACCACAGCACCGTGATCGGCCCGAACAGCCTGCCGACCGCGCCCGTGCCGCGGCTCTGGATGGCGAACAACCACACCAGGATCCCGACGGTGAGCGGCTCGACCCAATGCTGGAGCGCGGGCGTCGCGACTGATACGCCTTCCACCGCGGACAGCACCGAGATCGCGGGGGTGAGGATCGCGTCGCCGTAAAAGAGCGACGCGCCGAAGATGCCGAGCGTCGCCACGGTCCACGCGAGCTGCGGGTGCTCGCGCGTCACGCGCATCGCGAGCGCGAGCAGCGCGAGGATGCCGCCCTCGCCGCCGTTGTCGAAGCGCAGCACGATGCTGACGTACTTGAGCGACACCACCAGCGTCAGCGACCAGAACATGAGCGACAGCACCGCGAGCACGTTCGCTTCGCTAAGCGGCAGGCCGTGCGCACTGCCGAACGCTTCCTTGAACGCGTAGAGGGGGCTGGTGCCGATGTCACCGAACACCACGCCGAGCGCGGCGAGCGTCAGCGCGCCCAGCGAGGACTTTTCCGGTGTCTCGGAACGAACCATTTAGATGAAGGGCCCGAGGTTACGACAAAGCGGGCGACTATACCGCGCGCGCATTGTGCGGCGCAACATCATCGCAGTCTTAACGCCGTCATTACGCCCGGCCCGCTAGATTGATGCCGCTTCCTTCACCAACCTTACTCCGGAATGTCCATGGACCTGACCTTCGTGTTGCTCACGGCTGCGCTGTTCGCGCTGACCGTCGGCCTGGGCGTGCTGTGCGATCGCCTGATGGAGAGGAAATCATGACCGGCTTCATGTGGCTTGCGCTCGTCCTGGCGGTCGCGCTCGGCGCCTATCTCGTCTACGCGCTGCTGAACGCGGAGGACTTCTAGATGAACGCGTTCCTGCAATGCGCCGTGTACGTGGTGGTGCTGATCGCGCTGGCGAAGCCGCTCGGCGCCTACATGGCGAACGTGTACGAAGGCCGCACCCGTTTCCTCGCGCCGCTTGAGAATCTCGTCTACCGCGTCGCCGGCGTGAAGCCGGACGACGACATGGACTGGAAGCGCTACCTGTGGGCGACGCTCTGGTTCAATTTCATCGGCTTCGGTGCCGTGTACGCGCTGCAGCGCCTGCAGGACGTCCTGCCGCTCAACCCGCAGAAAATGGCCGCGGTGTCGCCGGACTCGTCGTTCAACACCGCGGTGAGCTTCGCCACCAACACCAACTGGCAAGGCTACGGCGGCGAGACGACGATGAGCTACCTGACGCAGATGCTCGGGCTCGCGGTGCAGAACTTCCTCTCGGCGGCCACCGGCATGGCGGTGCTGATCGCGCTCATACGAGGCTTCGCGCGCAGGCAGGCGAGCGGCATCGGCAACTTCTGGGTCGACGTGACGCGCTCGACCGTTTACATCCTGCTGCCCCTTTCGCTCCTGCTCGCCTGCGTCCTGGTGACGCAGGGCGTGGTGCAGACCTTTGAGCCATACAAGACCGTGACGCTCGTGCAGCCGGTACAGTACCAGGACGGAAAGGAAACGAAGACCGCGACGGAGCAGACGCTGCCGCTCGGGCCCGCCGCTTCGCAGGTTGCGATCAAGCAGCTCGGCACCAACGGCGGCGGCTTCTTCAACGTCAATTCGGCGCATCCGTTCGAGAATCCGACGCCGCTCTCCGATTTTCTCGAGCTGCTCTCGATCCTGCTGATCGGCGCGGCGCTGTGCTACACCTTCGGCCGCATGATCGGCGACACGCGCCAGGGCTGGGCGCTGATGGCCGCGATGACGATCCTCTTTGTCGGCTTCCTCGCCGTATGCCTGCTCTCCGAGCAGGCGGGCAACCCGATCCTCGCGCATCTCGGCGTGTCGCAGCCGCTCGGCAACATGGAAGGCAAGGAAGTGCGCTTCGGCGTCACCGACTCGGCGCTGTGGGCGACGGCGACCACGGCGGCGTCGAACGGCTCGGTGAACGCGATGCACGACTCGTTCACGCCGCTCGGCGGCCTGGTGCCGATGGTGCTGATGCAACTCGGCGAGATCGTCTTCGGCGGCGTCGGCTCGGGACTGTACGGCATGCTGGTGTTCGCCATCGTCGCGGTGTTCATCGCCGGCCTGATGGTCGGCCGCACGCCCGAGTACGTCGGCAAGAAGATCGAGTCCTTCGAGATGAAGATGGCCTCGCTCGCGGTGCTGTTTCCGTTCTTCGCCGCGCTCATCGGCACCGCGGTCGCGGTCGTGATCGAGCCCGGCGTCTCGAGCATGGCGAACCCCGGCGCGCACGGCTTCTCCGAGGTGCTCTACGCGTTCTCCTCGGCGAGCAACAACAACGGCAGCGCCTTCGCCGGCCTGAACGCGAACACCCCCTTTTACAACACCGCGCTCGGCATCGCGATGTGGACTTCGCGCTACTGGCTGATCGTGCCGGTGCTCGCGCTCGCGGGCAGCCTCGCGCGCAAGAAGCTGGTGCCCGCGAGCGCGGGAACGCTGCCCACGCACACGCCGCTGTTCGTCGCGTTCCTGATCGGCACGGTGCTGGTGATCGGGGCACTGACCTTCGTTCCGGCGCTTGCGCTCGGCCCTATCGTCGAGCAGCTGCAACTCTGGAGCCGCTGACATGACTTCCGCTACCCGCGCCCTGAAGACGCTGAGCGCGCCGATCCTCAAGCGCGCGGTGCTCGACTCTTTCGTCAAGCTCGATCCGCGGGTGCAGTGGAAGAATCCGGTGATGTTCGTAGTCCTGGTCGGCAGCGCGCTGGTCACGCTGCTGTGGGTCTCCGGGGCCGGGAAGGAATCTTCTGGGTTCGTGCTCGCGGTAGCGCTGTGGCTTTGGTTCACGCTGCTGTTCGCGAACTTCGCGGAGAGCGTGGCCGAAGGCCGCGGCAAGGCGCAGGCCGCGGCGCTGCGCGGCACGCGGCGCGACGTGATGGCGAAAAAGCTGCCTGAGGCGCGCCGCGACGCGCCCTGGAGCATGGCTTCGGGCTCCTCCTTGCGCAAAGGCGACCTGGTGCTGGTCGAACCGAACGACCTCATCCCCGCCGACGGCGAGGTGATCGAAGGCGCGGCGACGGTGGACGAGTCCGCGATCACCGGCGAGTCGGCGCCGGTCGTGCGCGAGTCGGGCGGGGACTTCTCCTCGGTGACCGGCGGCACGCGCGTGCTGTCCGACTGGCTCGTCGTGCGCGTGACGGCGAATCCCGGCGAGACCTTCCTCGACCGCATGATCGGCCTGGTGGAAGGCGCGAAGCGCCAGCGCACGCCGAACGAGATCGCGCTCTCGATCCTGCTCGCCAAGTTCACGCTCATCTTCCTGCTCGCCTGCGCCACCCTGCTGCCGTTCTCGATCTACTCGGTGAAGGCTGCGGGGCAGGGCGTCCCGGTGTCGATCACGGTGCTGGTCGCGCTGCTCGTGTGCCTGATTCCGACCACGATCGGTGGGCTGCTGTCGGCGATCGGCATTGCCGGCATGGACCGCATGATCCGCGCCAACGTCATCGCCACCTCCGGGCGCGCGGTGGAAGCGGCGGGCGACGTGGACGTGCTGTTGCTCGACAAGACCGGCACCATCACGCTCGGCAACCGGCAGGCCTCGGCGTTCTGGCGCGCGCCCGGCGCCCAGGACCCGGAGCTCGCCGACGCGGCGCAGCTCGCCTCGCTCGCCGACGAGACGCCGGAGGGTCGCTCGATCGTCGTACTCGCCAAGCAGAAGTTCGGCCTGCGCGAGCGGGATATCAAGTCGCTGGGCGCGCAGTTCGTGCCTTTCTCGGCGCAGACGCGCATGAGCGGCGTCGACCTCGCCGGGCGGAGCGTGCGCAAGGGCGCGCCCGAAGCCGTACGCGCCTGGGTCGAGTCGCAGGGCGGCAGGTTTCCGCAGGAGGTGGTCGAGCTGGTCGAGACCGTCTCGCGCCGCGGCGCCACGCCGCTCGTCGTCGCCGACGGCCGGCGCGTGCTCGGCGTGGTCGAGCTGAAGGACATCGTCAAGGGCGGCATCCGCGAGCGCTTCGCCGAGCTGCGCCGCATGGGCATCCGCACGGTGATGATCACGGGCGACAACCGGCTCACCGCGGCGGCGATCGCCGCCGAGGCGGGCGTGGACGACTTCCTCGCCGAGGCGACTCCCGAGGCGAAGCTGAAGCTGATCCGCCAGACGCAGGCCGACGGGCGGCTGGTGGCGATGTGCGGCGACGGCACCAACGACGCCCCCGCGCTCGCGCAGGCCGACGTGGCGGTGGCGATGAACTCGGGCACGCAGGCGGCCAAGGAAGCCGGCAACATGGTCGACCTCGACTCCAACCCGACCAAGCTGATCGAGGTGGTCGAGATCGGCAAGCAGCTGCTGATCACGCGCGGCTCGCTCACCACGTTCTCGATCGCAAACGACATCGCCAAGTACTTTGCGATCATTCCGGCGGCGTTCGCCGCGACCTACCCGCAGCTGAATGCGCTGAACGTCATGCACCTCGCGACGCCGTCCTCGGCGATCCTGTCGGCGGTGATCTTCAACGCGCTCATCATCATCGCGCTCATCCCGCTCGCGCTGAAGGGCGTGTCGTACCGGGCGGCGGGTGCGCACCAGCTGCTGCGCAGGAACCTGCTCATCTACGGGCTGGGCGGCATCATCGTGCCGTTCATCGGCATCAAGCTGATCGACATGCTGCTCGTCGCTCTGGGACTCGCTTAAGGAGATCCGCATGCTCAAGGAACTTCGTCCCGCGCTGCTTGCGTTCCTCGTCCTCACGCTGCTGACCGGGATCGTCTATCCGCTGCTGGTCACTGCCTTCGCCCAGCTCTTTCCGCTGAAGGCGGGTGGCGACCCGACGCTGATCGGCCAGCCGTTCAGCGACCCGAAGTATTTCTGGAGCCGGCCCTCGGCTACGACTCCCATGCCCTACAACGGTGCCGCGTCCTCCGGCTCGAACCTCGGCCCCACCAACCCCGAACTCGCCGAAGCGGTCGCGCAGCGCGTCAAGGCGCTGCGCAAAGCCGACCCGGGCAATAGCGCGCCGGTTCCCGTCGACCTCGTGACCGCGTCGGCGAGCGGCCTCGACCCGCACATCGGCCCGCAGGCGGCGGAGTACCAGATCGCCCGCGTCGCGCGCGCGCGCCACATGTCCGAAGACAAGCTGCGCGCGCTCGTCGCAGCGCATACCGAGGGCCGCAGCTTCGGGCTGCTCGGCGAGCCGCGCGTCAACGTGCTGGAGCTGAACCTCGCGCTCGATGCGATAAAGTAGCCGGATGAGCGACGCGCGGCCCGACCCGGACGCCCTGCTCGCGCGCGTCCAGCGCGAGGAGGCGCGCGCGAAGCGCGGCAAGCTGAAGATCTACTTCGGCGCTACCGCGGGCGTCGGCAAGACCTACCGGATGCTCGAGGAGGCGCGCGCCCTCAAGGCGAAGGGCGTCGACGTCGTGGTCGGCTACGTCGAGCCGCACGGGCGCGCCGAGACCGAGGTGCTGCTCGAAGGTCTTGAGCGGCTGCCTTACCTGCTGGTTCGCTACCGCGACACGCTGCTGCGCGACTTCGACCTCGATGCCGCGCTCGCGCGGAAGCCCGCGCTCATGCTCGTCGACGAGCTGGCGCACACCAATCCCGCCGAGGGCGAGCCGCGACCGCGCCACGGCAAGCGCTGGCAGGACGTCGAGGAGCTGCTCGCCGCCGGCATCGACGTGTTCACCACGGTCAACGTGCAGCACATCGAGAGCCTCAACGACGTGGTCGCGGGCATCACGGGCGTGCGCATGCAGGAGACCGTGCCCGACCGCGTGTTCGAGGGCGCCGACGAGGTCGAGCTGATCGACCTGCCGCCCGACGAGCTGCTCGATCGCCTGCACGCGGGCAAGATCTACCTTCCGGAGCAGATCCGGCACGCGATCGACAACTTCTTCCGCAAGGGCAACCTGATCGCGCTGCGCGAGCTGGCGCTGCGCACCACGGCGGACCGCGTCGACGCGGCGATGCGCGAGTACCGCGAGGGCGAGGCGATCCGCGCGATCTGGGCGGCGGGCGAGCGCCTGCTGGTGGCGATCGGTCCGGACGAGCAGGGCGAGCGGCTGATCCGCGCCGGCAAGCGCATGGCCACCGCGCTGCACGCCGACTGGATCGTGGTGTACGTCGAGACCCCCGGCCTGCTGCGACTGAAGGAAGCGGAGCGCGACCGGCGCATCGCGCTGCTGCGCCTCGCCGAGTCGCTCGGCGCGGAGGCGGTGACGCTCGGCGGCTCGTCGGTCGGCGAGGAGCTCGCCAACTACGCGCGCGAGCGCAACGTGACGCGCGTGCTGATCGGCCGGCCGAGGCGCCCGCTGTGGCGGCGTCTGTTCCGTCCCTCCACCTACGGCGAGCTGCTCGCGCGCAGCGAGGGCATCGACATCCAGGTCGTCGGCGGCGCAGACGAGGCCGCGGCGCGCCGCAACCCGGTGCTCGCGCGCGCTCAGGCCTACCTCGGCGTCGCGCCGCCGGCCGCCAAGCGGCGCTGGCCCGCGTACGCCTGGGCGGTCGCCGCGACGGCGCTCTGCACCTTGCTCGGAATGGCGATGAGCCCGCTGTTCGAGCTGGTGAACATCGCCATGGTGTACCTGCTCGCCGGGGTGCTGGTCGCGGTGCGCTTCGGGCGCGGACCGGCGATGCTCGCCTCCGTCCTGAACGTCGCCGCGTTCGACTTCTTCTTCGTCCCGCCGCAGCTCACCTTCGCCGTCTCGGACGTGCAGTACCTCATCACCTTCGCCATCATGCTGGGGGTCGCCCTGGTGACCTCGAATCTGACCGCGAGCGTGCGCCTGCAGGCGCGCGTCGCCGGGCACCGCGAGCGGCGCACGGCGCTCCTGTACGCGATGAGCCGCGAGCTCGCCGCCACGCGCGGCGCGCAATCGATGGCGCGCGTCGCGGTCAAGCACGTGAGCGAGGTGTTCGACAGCCAGGTCGTCCTGCTGCTGCCGGGCGCCGACGGCCGCATGCGCTTTCCGCGCGACCAGAGCGTGAGCGGCTCGCTGCACGGCGCCGATCTGGCGGTCGCGCAGTGGGTGCAGGATCACGGTCGCGCGGCCGGCCTGGGCACCGACACGCTGCCGGGGGGCGAGATCCTGTATCTGCCGCTCGCCGGCAGCCAGAGCGTACTCGGCGTCCTCGCCGTGTTGCCGGGCAACCCGCGCCGCGTGCTGCTGCCGGAGCAGTTCCATCTCATGGAGACCTTCGCCGGGCAGATCGCGCTCGCGCTCGAGCGCGCGCAGCTCGCCGAGCAGGCGCACCGCGCGAGCCTGGACGCCGAGACCGAGGGGCTGCGCAACGCGCTGCTCGCGTCGATCTCGCACGACCTGCGCACGCCGCTCGCGGTCATCTCGGGCGCGTCCTCGAACCTTGCCGAGCGCGGCGAGAAGCTCCCGCCCGAGGAGCGCCGCGCGCTCGCGCACAGCATCTTCGAGCAGTCGCAGCAGATGGCGCAGTTGATCGCGAACGTGCTGCAGATGACGCGGCTCGAGGCCGGCGCGATCGCGCTCACGCGCGACTGGCACGCGCTCGGCGAGATCGCCGGTTCCGCGCTCGGCCGGCTGCGCGAGCGCCTGGCCGGGCACCGCGTGCAGGTCGAGCTGGACGGCGAGCTGCCGCTCCTGCGCGTGGACGCGACGCTCGTTGAGCAGGTGTTCGCGAACCTGCTGGAGAACGCCGCCAAGTTCACTCCGCCGGGCACCACGGTGCGGCTGCGCGCCGAGCGGCGCGCGGGCGAGCTGCTCGTCTCGGTCGAGGACGACGGCCCGGGCCTGCCCCCGGGCGACCCCGAGCAGCTGTTCGCGAAGTTCTACCGCGGGGCAGCCGAAGGCGCCATCGCCGGCGCAGGACTCGGCTTGGCGATCTGCCGCGCGATCGTCGGGCTGCACGGCGGCAGGATCTGGGCCGAGCGCCTGCTCGGGCGCGGCGCGGCGTTCCGCTTCACTCTGCCGCTCGAGGAGGCGCCGGGCGTACCCGCGGAGGCGGGGTGAGCGAGCTGCGCGCCACGGTGCTCGTGATCGAGGACGAGCCCGAGATCCGCCGCTTCCTGCGCAGCGCCCTCGGCGCCGAAGGCTACCGCGTCGTCGAGGCCGAAGGCGGCGCGCGCGGCGTCGCCGAGGCGGGCGCGCACAAGCCCGATCTCGCGATCGTCGATCTCGGGCTGCCGGACCTGGACGGCATCGAGGTGATCCGCCGCATCCGCGCCTGGTCGCCGATGCCAATCGTCGTCCTGTCGGCGCGCGCGCAGGAGCGGGCGAAGGTCGAGGCGCTCGACGCGGGCGCGGACGACTACGTGACCAAGCCCTTCGGCGTGGGCGAGCTGCTCGCGCGCCTGCGGGTCGCGCTGCGCCACGCCGCGCGCCGTGGCTCGGGCGCGCCGCTCGTGCGCTTCGGCGAGGTCGAGGTCGATCTCGAGCGCCGGCGCGTCACGCGCGCGGGGCGCGAAGTACGCCTGACCCAGCTCGAATTCAGGCTGCTCGCCTGCCTCGCGCAGCACCTCGGGCTGGTCGTGACGCACCGCCAGCTGCTGCGCGAGGTCTGGGGCCCTTCGCACGTCGAGCACGCGCACTACCTGCGCATCTATGTGAAGCAGCTGCGCGACAAGCTGGAGGCCGACCCCGTGCAGCCGAAGTACCTGCTCACCGACACGGGCGTCGGCTACCGCTTGGTGGCCGAGGAACCCTGAAGAGGAATATTCTTGCGTCGTGACAGGAACGCGCAAGGAGGGCGCATGTACCATGAAGGCGCACGCGGCTGGCAGGACCGCTTCGATACGCGCAAGCTCGCAGATAGGCTGGCCGAGAAGCTCTCGCGCACCGAGTTCACGCCCGAGGACCGCGCGTTCATAGAATCGAGCGCGCTCTTCTTCCTCGCGACCGCCGACGCCGAGGGGCGCCCCGACTGCTCGCACAAGGGCGGGCTGCCCGGCTTCGTGCGCGTGCTCGATGCGCGCACGCTCGCCTTCCCGAGCTACGACGGCAACGGCATGTTCCGCAGCCTCGGCAACGTGTCGGTCAACCCCGCGGTGGGGCTCCTGTTCATCGACTTCGAGCAGCCGCGCCGCCTGCGCGTGGTCGGCACCGCGAGCATCGACGAGCGCGATCCGCTGCTCGAGGACCTCGAGGGCGCGCAGCTCGTGGTGCGCGTGCGCGCGGAGCGCATCTTCCCGAACTGCCCGCGCTACATCCACCGCATGCAGCGGCTCGAGATGTCGCCCTACGCCCCCTGCGAGGGCAAGGTGCCGCCGGTGCCGAAGTGGAAGCGCTATCCGGAGTTCCGCGACGTGCTGCCCGCCGGCGACCCGGCGCGCGAGGACTGAGACCGCGCCCCTGTCAGTGCTCGTACAGCCCGGCGCGCGCCTTGCCGCGGAACACGCGGTAGGAGAATACGGTGTAGCCGACGATGAATGGCAGCACGATGAGCGCGCCGACGAGGACGAACTCGAGCGATGAAGGATCGGCCGCAGCCTGCCAGATCGTCATCCGGTCGATGATCAGGTAGGGAAACAGGCTGTAGGCGAGCCCGGCGAAGGCGAGCGCGAAGATCGCCACGGCGCCGGCGAAGGGCTTCCAGTCCGAGCGTCCGAGCGTGCGCCACACCCACGCGCCGGCGGCGAGCGTGGCGAGCGGCAGCAGCATCAATCCCAGCGTGTGCGGGAAGTCGAACCACTTCGCGCGCACGGCGGCGCTCGCGAGCGGCGTGGCGAGGCTCACCAGCGCCACGCCGAGCGCCACCCAGCCCAGGCCCCAGCGCGCCCAGACGATCGCCTTCTGCTGCAGCGCGCCCTCGGTGCGCAGCACGAGCCAGGTCGAGCCGAGCAGCACGTAGCCGCCGCACAGCCCGCCCGCCACCACGAGCGAAAACAGCCAGTAGCCGAAGCCCTCCGCGTAGCCGGTGACGGTTCGGCCGAGCATCAGCCCCTGCGCGAGCGCGGCGAGGAACGAGCCGAACCAGAACAGCCAGTTCCACAGCTCGCGGTGCCAGCCGAGCGCCTTGACGCGGAACTCGAAGGCCGCGCCGCGCAGCATCAGCCCGACCAGCATGATCGCGACCGGAATGTAGAGCGCGCCCAGGATCATGCCGTAGGCGGGTGGAAACGCGATCAGCAGCAGGCCGATGCCGAGCACGAGCCAGGTCTCGTTCGCGTCCCAGAAGGGACCGATCGAGGACACCATGACGTCCTGCTCCTCGGCGCTGCCCGCCGGCATCAGCATGCCGACGCCGAGGTCGTAGCCGTCGAGCACCGTGTAGGCGAGGATGGCGACGCCCATGAGCGCCGTGAACACGAGCGGCAGGTCGAGGCTCATCGCGCGTCTCCGCTTCCTTCGCCGGCGAGGTGCGTGAGCACCACGATGTAGGCGAGCAGCAGCAGCCCGTAGGTCAGGATGTAGCCGGTGAGGCTCGCGCCGAGCGCGGCGTCGGGCACGTGGCCGAGCGCGTCGTTCGTCTTCAGGATCCCGGTCACCAGCCACGGCTGGCGGCCCATCTCGGTGACGATCCAGCCCGCGAGCACCGCCGGCCAGCCGATGAAGGTCGCACTGGCAAAGGTCCACAGCAGCCAGCGCGGCGCCGTCCTGCCGCGATGCGTCGCCCACGCGCCGAACCAGGCGAGCGCGAGCATCGCGAGGCCGAGTCCCACCATGATGCGGAAGGCGAAGAACACCGGCAGCACCGGCGGGATGTCGTCGCCGAACTGGTCGAGACCGGGCAGCTCGCCGTCGGGGTCGTGGCGCAGCACGAGGCTTGCGCCCTTCGGGATGCCGATCGCGTAGTCGTTGCTGCGCGTCTGCTGGTTCGGAAGCGCGAACAGCTCGAGCGGAATGCCCCGGCCGCCGTGCCAGATCGCTTCGATCGCGGCGATCTTCTCCGGCTGGTGCTCGAGGGTGTTCAGCCCGTGCAAGTCGCCGGCGACGATCTGCAGCGGCGCGAGCACCGCGGCGATCAGCACGCCGGTGCGCAGCGTTCCGCGCGCGGCGGCGTCGCCGCCCGCCTTGAGCAGGCGCCAGGCGGACAGGCCGGCCACCAGGAACGCCGCGGTGAGCCCCGAGGCGAGCAGCATGTGCACGAGCCGGTAGGGCAGCGAAGGATTGAAGATCACCTGCCACCAGTCGCCGGCGATCAGCGCGCCGTCGGGCCGGTACGCGACGCCTGCCGGCGTCTGCATCCACGAGTTGAGCGCCAGGATCCAGAACGCCGACAGCGTGGTGCCGAACGCGACGAGCACGGCGGCCACGATGTGCACCCAGCCCGGTACGCGGTTCATGCCGAACAGCATCACGCCGAGGAAGGTCGCCTCGAGGAAGAACGCGGTTAGCACCTCGTAGCCGAGCAGCGGCCCCGCGACGTTGCCGACGCGGTTCATGAAGCCGGGCCAGTTGGTGCCGAACTGGAACGACATCACGATGCCCGTGACCACGCCCATGGCGAAGGTGAGCGCGAAGATGCGGGTCCACAGCCGGTAGGTGGCGAGCCAGGCCGGGTCGCCCGAGCGCGCGTAGCGCAGGCGGAAGTACACCAGCAGCCACGCGAGCCCGATGGTGATGCTCGGGAACAGGATGTGGAAGCCGATGTTCAGCCCGAACTGGGCTCTGGCGAGGTGCAGCGCGTCGCTCGCGTCCATGACTTATTATGCGGCGGCATGTCCCCGCCCTCAATCGGCAAGAACGATCTTTTCATGCAGCTTGCGCAGGGACAGGCGGCGCGCGTGACGGTGCTGACGCCGAACCGGCGGCTGGCGCAGGCGCTTGCGCGCGAGTTCGACGACGCGCAGGCGGCCAGCGGGCACGCGGTGTGGGAGACCGCCGACATCCTGCCCTTCGGCGCCTTCGTCGCGCGGCTCTACGAGGACGCGCTCTACTCGGAGCTCGCCGCGCGACTGCCGTTCGCGCTGACCGATGCGCAAGCCGACGAGCTGTGGGAAGCGGCGATCCGCGCGAGCGGCTGGGGCGCGACGCTGCTCGCGGTGCCGCAGGCGGCGCGCGAGTGCGCGCGCGCCTGGGAGCTTGCCCAGGCCTGGCGCATCGCGGGGGCGCTCGCGAGCTTCCCGGGCAACGACGATGCGCGCGCCTTTGCCGAGTGGGCCGAGGACTACGCGCGCCGCTGCGCGGCGGGCGGCCATACCGACGCCGCGCGCCTTGCCGACGTCGTCGCGCCGCTGCTTGCCGAAGACGCCCTGAGGAAGCCCGAGCTCCTCGTCGCCTACGGCTTCGACGTCCACACGCCGCAGCAGCAGGATTTTCTCGATGCCTGCGCGGCGCACGGCGTTTCGCTCGCCGTTTGCGGGCCGCAGGCGGCACAGGCGAAAGCGGCGCGGCACGCCTTCCCCGGCGCGCGCGACGAGCTCGAGGCCGCCGCGCAGTGGGCGCGCGCGCGCCTGGAAGCGGGCGCGCGGCGCATCGGCGTCGTGGTGCCCGAGCTCGGTGCGCGGCGCAAAGAGGTGCTGCGCATCTTCGCGCGCGTGCTCGACCCCCGCTTCAACCTGCCGGGCGCCGAGCGCAAGCCGCCCACGTTCAACGTCTCGCTCGGCGCGCCGCTCGCCGACTTTCCGCTCGTGCGCGCGGCGCTCTCGATCCTCGAGCTCGCCGCTGGCGAGATCCCGTTCGAGCAGGCGAGCCGGCTGCTGCGCTCGCCGTTCCTCGGCGGCGGTGAGGAGGAGGCGGCGCGCCGCGCGCGCCTGGACGCGTCGCTGCGGCGCACGGCCCCGGCGCGCATCGCGCTCGGGAAGCTGGTCGGCCTCGCCGGGGGCTGCCCGGTGCTCCGCCAGCGGCTCGAGGCGCTCTACGCGCTGCCGAAGCGCGAGTCGGCCTCGCCGCACGAGTGGGGTCGGCAGTTCAGCGCGCTGCTGGAGGCCGCCGGCTTTCCCGGGCGCAGCCTGGATTCGGCCGAGTACCAGGCGCGCGCGAAATTGAACGAGCTGCTCGCCGAGCTGGCGAAGCTCGAGCGCGTCGCGCCGAAGATGAGCATGGCGCGCGCGCTGGCGCGCCTGCGCGGCCTGTGCGGCGAGACGCTGTTCCAGCCCGAAACGCCGCAGGCGCCGATCCAGGTGCTCGGCGTGCTCGAGTCCGCGGGGCTCGAATTCGACGCGCTGTGGGTGAGCGGCCTGACCGACGAAGCCTGGCCGCTCGCCGCGCGCCCCAATCCGTTCATTCCGCCGGCGCTGCAGAGGAAGGCGGGCATTCCCGAGGCTTCCGCGGACGCCTCGATCGCGCGCGCGCAGCGCATCACCGCGGGCTGGCTCGGCGCGGCGGCCGAGGTCGTCGTCTCCTGCCCGCTGCTGGACGGCGAGCGCGCGCTGCTGCCTTCGCCGCTCATCGCCGGCATTTCCTTCGCGCAAGGGCAGGCGCTGCCCGCGTACGCGCGCTATCGCGACCTCGTCTTCGCCGCGCGGCGCCTCGAGGCCGCGCCCGACGGGCGCGCGCCCGCGCTCGCGACCCGCACGCCGCGGGGCGGAACGCGCATCCTCGCCGACCAGGCCGCGTGCCCGTTCCGCGCCTTCGCGCACCATCGCCTGGCGGCCGAGGCGCTCGAAGCGCCGGCCGAAGGGCCGGATGCGCGCGCGCGAGGGATGCTGCTGCACGCGCTCATGAAGGCGCTGTGGAGCGAGCTGAAGGACAGCGCGGCCCTGCAGGGCGACTGCGCGGCGGCGATTGCGCGCGCAGCGCATGCCGCGGTGGCAGAGGCCGGGCTCGAGGAGCCCTTCGCCGGAATGGAGAGGACGCGCCTCGCGAAGCTCGCCGCCGAGTGGCTCGAAGTCGAGCGCGCGCGCGCGCCGTTCGAGGTCGTCGCGACGGAAGAAAAGCGCAAGCTCGCGGTGGCGGGACTCGAGCTGAACGGCCGCATCGACCGCCTGGACCGGCTCGCCTCCGGCGGACATGCGCTGATCGACTACAAGACCGGGCGCACGACGCCGAACGCCTGGCTCGGCGCGCGCCCCGACGATCCGCAGCTGCCGCTCTACGCGCTCTCCGCCGCGGAAGACGTCGCCGCCGTGGCCTACGCGAAGCTGCAGCCCGGCGGCATGAAGTTCATGGGCTTCGGCCGCGCAAAGGACCTGGTCGCGCAGGCCAAGGACTGGGACGCGCTGCTCGAGGACTGGAAGAAGGAGCTCGAAGCGCTCGGCGCGGGCTTCGCCGCGGGCGAGGCGCGCGTCGATCCGAAGGACGGCCTGGCCACCTGCCGCTATTGCGACCTGCAGCCGCTGTGCCGCGTGCACGAACGCATCGGCGCGCTCGGCGCCGGCGAAGAGGAGGGCGAGTGAAGCGCGCCCTAGGCCGAGCCGCGCGGCGCGGGCAGCCCGTCGAGCAGCGCGCCCTCGACCGCCGAAAGCAGCTCGCTCATGTGCGGGTGCGCGTGCGGTCCGCTCTGCGTCCACGCCATGTAGAGCATGCCGTCGGGCTTCACCGCGAGCACCGCCGGCTCGGTGAACAGCGTCATCTCCTCGATGCCGGTGCCCGGGTGCGCGCCGCGGCCCTCGGAGAGGTACACGCCCGCCTTCCTCGCGTCCTCGGGCTCGACGCCGTAGCCGACGCGCAGGCTCGCGAGGCCCCACTCGAGCTTCGCCCGCTCGGCGCGCGCGCGCGTGTCGGTCGACAGCGCGATCACCGACACGCCGCGGCGCTCGAACTCGGGCAGCACCCGCTCGAGCTCGCGCAGCCATTTGCGGCAGATCGGGCATTGCAGCCCGCGGTAGAAGACGAGCAGCGACAGCATCTGCGGTTGCTCGTCGGCGATGTGCCAGCTGCCGCCGCCCGCCAGCTCGGCGTCGATCGCCGGCATGGTGTCGTCGGGAAGGGTCCGCATGGGAGGTTCCTCCTATGGACATGATAGCCGACCGCAAGGAGCGCGAGCTTGCGCTCGACACCGCCCGCTCGTACATCGTGCAGGCGCCGGCCGGCTCGGGCAAGACCTCGCTCCTGGTGGAGCGCTTCCTCAAGCTGCTCGCCGCCGTTGGGCAGCCCGAGGAGGTGGTAGCGATCACTTTCACGCGCAAGGCGGCGGGCGAGATGCGCGCGCGCGTGCTGGAGAACGTGCCGCCCGAGCTCGCGCCGCGGCTGCGCATCCAGACCATCGACGCGCTCTGCGCCGCGCTCACCGCGCAGATGCCGGTGCT
Source organism: uncultured Pseudomonadota bacterium (assembly GCA_963739205.1). Taxonomy (GTDB): domain Bacteria; phylum Pseudomonadota; class Gammaproteobacteria; order Burkholderiales; family SG8-39; genus DAHVFK01. Next base: position 449,491 of record CAVTZJ010000006.1, read on the forward strand.
GGCGAAGTTCGGGGCGCAGCCGGGAATCGCCGAGGACGCGAGCGAGCTCTACCGCGAGGCGGCGGGACGGGCGCTGGCGCGCCTCACGCCGCCGGTCGCGCGCCTGCTCGCGCACCTGGACAACAACGTCGCCGACGCCGCGGCGCTGCTCGCCGAGATGCTCGCGCGCCGCGACCAGTGGCTGCGCCAGACGGGCGAGGCGCCGACGCGCGCCGAGCTGGAAGCGGCTCTGGCTTTTGAGAGAGATCGCCTTCTTTCCCGTGCCCAGGCGCTCCACCCGCCGGCAACGTTCGACCTCGCCAAAGAAGTTCTCACGAAGAAGGGCGAGTGGCGCAAGCGCCCGCCGGCGCCGCCCGAGCTCGTCGCGATCCCCGGCCTCGAGCAGGCGCTCGCCGCGCTCATCAATGCGCCGCCCGAGCGCTACACCGAGACGCAGTGGCTGGCGCTCGAGGCGATCCTCGCGCTCCTCAAGCCCGCGGTCGCCGAGCTGCGCGTGCTGTTCGCCGAGCGCGGCGAGGTCGACTTCACCGAGATCGCGCACGGCGCGCTCGCGGCGCTCGGCACGCCTGAGGCGCCGACCGATCTGCTGCTCTCTTTCGACGTGCGCGTCAGGCACCTGCTGGTCGACGAGTTCCAGGACACCTCGAACTCGCAGTGGGAGCTTCTGGAGCGCCTCACCGCGGGCTGGGAGCCGGGCGACGGCAGGACGGTCTTCGTGGTCGGCGACCCCATGCAGTCGGTGTACCGCTTCCGCGACGCGCAGGTCGGGCTGTTCCTGCACGCGCGCCGCGCGGGCCTGCCGAACGTGAAGCTCGAGCCGCTGACGCTCGCCACCAACTTCCGCTCGCAGGGCGCGATCGTCGGCTGGGTGAACGCGGTGTTTCCGCGCGTGCTGCCCGCGCGCGAAGACGAGGCCGCGGGCGCGGTGCCGTACGCGCCGTCGGTGCCGTTCAAGGACGCGCATCCCGATGGCGAGCCGGCATTGGAGCTCTTCGCCGAGCGCGCGGCCGAGGCGCGGCGCGTGGTCGAGATCCTGCGCGCGGCGAAAGGCACCAAGGCGATCCTGGTCAGGAACCGCAACCACCTCGATGCCGTCGTCCCGGCGCTGAAGGAGGCCGGCCTGCGCTTTCGCGCGGTCGAGATCGAGCAGCTCGGCGAGCGCCAGGTGGTGCAGGACCTCTACGCGCTCACGCGCGCGCTCACCCACCTCGCCGACCGCGTCGCCTGGCTCGCCATCCTGCGCGCGCCGTGGTGCGGTCTGGATTTGAATGATCTGAGCAGTTTTTTCGAGGGGAAGAACGACCAAGCGATTTGGGAGCTCATCCAGGACATTCCCCAGCTCTCAAAAATCGTCACCGTCCTCGAGCCCGCGCTCGAGAACCGGCTGCGCGGCACGCTGCGCGACCGCGTCGAAGGCGTGTGGCTCGCGCTCGGCGGCCCGGCCTGCGTCGAGGATGCCACCGATCTCGAAGACGGCGAAGCGTTCCTCGACGAGCTCGAGCGCCTGGAAGAGGCGGGCGAGCTCGAGCACTTCGAGCTGCTGGCCGAGAGCCTCGACAAGCTCTATGCGCTGCCCGACGTCGACGCCGGCCCCGACGCGGTCGAGATCATGACCATCCACAAGGCGAAGGGCCTCGAGTTCGACACCGTCATCGTGCCCGGCCTAGACCGCGCACCACGCTCCGGAAGAAAGCCGCTCTTCGCCTGGCGCGCCTTACCCGGAGGCCAGCTTCTGCTCGCGCCGATCGACGAAACCGGCGGCGAGAAGGAGCCGCTTTATCAGTACGTCCGAACGCTCGACCGCGAGGCCGAAGACATCGAGGCCGGACGCCTCCTTTACGTCGCCGCCACGCGCGCCGAGTCGCACCTGCACCTGCTCGGCTGCGTGAAAGTGGACGAAGACGGCGTGCTCGAAATGCCGCCGCGACGCAGCTTGCTCGGATTGGCTTGGGACGCATTGGGGGATCGATTGAGATTGCCCGCACAGGTCGCGCCGCAACCGGAGGCACCGCCGTCATTGCCCGCAGGTGAACTGAAGCGCCTGCCCGCGGACTTCAGGCTCCCCGAGCCGCCCGAGGCAGTGAAGTGGACGGCGCCGGAAGAGGGTAGAGAAGAAGTGGAAATCGAATTCTCGTGGGCCAAGGAAGCCGTGCGCCACGCCGGTATCGTCGCCCACGCCTGGCTGCAGCGCATCGCCGAGGACGAGCTCAAAGGCTGGGACGCGAAGCGCGTCGATACGCTGCGCGAGCGCTTCGTGCGCGACCTCGAGCGCCGCGGCGTTGCCCCCGCCGACCTCGAGCGCGCCGCGAACCTCATCACGACCGCCCTCAAGAACGCCATCACCGACGAGCGCGGCCGCTGGCTGCTCGGCCCGCATCCCGTCGCGCGCAACGAATACCGATTGCGCAACCGCGAGCGCAGCTTCCGCATCGACCGATACATCGAAGACGTGCAGGGAACGAAGTGGGTCGCGGACTACAAGCTGAGCGAGCACGAAGGCGCGGGGATCGAAACGTTCCTCGACGATCAACGCGAGCGTTACTCTGCGCAGCTCGACGCCTACGCTGAAGCTCTTGGCGGCGCGAGCCGCGGGTTGTACTTCCCCCTGCACAAGGGCTGGCGGAGCTGGTAGCGTCCGCTGCCCGCGGCGCTACAGGCGCGTCCGGAACCACAGCATCGAAAGCAGCCCGGCGGCCGCGAGCAGCGCGGCGGCGGCCGCGGCGAAGAGCGCGCTCAGCTCGCTTTCCTTGTGCTCGAGCTCGAGCTGCGTATTGAGGCTCTTGTAGATCTTGCGCAGGTCCTCGGCGCTCGAGGCGTGGAAGTATTCCCCGCCGGTGAAGCGCGCGATCGCCTTGAGCGTCTGCTCGTCGAAGCGCGCGAAGAACGACCAGCCCGGCGTGCCGGAGACCTCGGCGCCCTGCTCGGTGCCGAAGCCCACCGTGTGCACCTTCACGCCGAGGTCGGCGGCGAGCTCCGCCACATCGAGCGGATCGGGCCCGGTGGTGCGCCGCCCGTCGGTCAGCATGATGATCGCGCCCGAGGCGTAGGAGCCGGGCGGCACCGGCTTGAGCCGCGCCTTCGCCGCCTCGGTCGCCGGCTCGCCGCCGAAGAGCACCGGGTCGAGGTCGATGCGGGCGTCGGGCCGCAGTGCCGCGAGCGCCACCAGCAGGCCGCTTCCCGTGGCGGTGGCGAACTGGAGCTCGAAGTGGTCGATCGCCGCGCGCGCCAGGTCGCGGTCTTCGGTAGGCGCCTGCGCGAGCACGGCGGTGCCCGCGAAAGTCACGATGCCGACGCGCACGTACTTCGGCAGCTCGGAGATGAACTCCTTGGCCGCCGCCTGCGCCGCCTCGATGCGGCTCGGGGCCACGTCGGTCGCGCGCATGCTGCGCGAGACGTCGATCGCGAGGATCAGCGTGGCGTGGCTGGTGGGCAAGATGACCTCCGCGCTCGGGCGCGCCGCGGCGAGGAGCGCCGCCGCCATGGCGAGGAGGAGGAGAAGCGGCGGCACGTGCCGGCGCCAGCCCGGCCGCTGGCCGAGGGCCTCGCGCACCAGCCGCAGGCTCGCGTAGCGCAGGGCCGCTTTCTTCTTGCGCCGCAGCATGCCGACGTACGCCGCGACCATCAGCGGCAGCAGCAGAAGCAGCCAGAGCAGCTCGGGCCAGAGGAAGCGCATCGAACTCGTCGCCCAACTTTAGCTAATTTATACTGATCGCGGCATGAAAAGGGCGGCGCTCTACAGCAGCGCGAGCCGGCCGCGGAAAAAAGCCGCGCCGACGGCCCCGCCCGGCCCGCCGCGCACCGAGCCGCCGCGCGCGGCCCGGCTCGCCGGCTTCGCCCGCCGGCACGACAAGGCGCTCGTCTTCCTCGCCGGCCTCGCGCTCGCCGGCCTCGCCTTCCTCGCGCGCGACGCGCTGCGGCCGCCGGCCGCTCCGGCGCTCGAACAGGAAGCGGTCGATTCGGCGGTACTGCGCACGCTCAAGACGCACAGCCTGCCGGCCAAGGCCGCCGAGGCGGCCGACTCGGTGCGCCAGTCCGTGGTGCGCGTGCAGAGCTTGCCCGCTGGCGCCGCAAACGCCGAGGCCAAGGGCGTCGAGACCGGCTCCGGGGTGGTGATCGTCGACGACGGAACGATCCTCACCGCCCTGCACGTCGTTCGTCGCGCGGACCGCATCGTGGTCACGTTCTACGACGGCAGCGAATCCGAGGCGGTACTGCTCGGCACCCGGCCCGACCACGACCTCGCGGTGATCCGCGCGAAGATGATCCCCGACGACCTGCCGCCGGCGACCCTCGGCTCGAGCGCGCGGTTGCGCCCGGGCGACGGCGTGGTCGCGGTCGGGTTTCCCTTCGGCCTCGGCCCTTCGGTGTCCGCGGGTGTGGTCTCCGGGCTCGACCGCGAGTTCCGCTCCGAGGACGGCCGCGCGCAGCTCAAGGGGCTGATCCAGTTCGACGCCGCGGTCAATCCGGGAAGCTCCGGCGGGCCGCTGGTGACGCTCGACGGCGAGGTGGTCGGGGTGGTGAGCGCGATCCTCAACCCCGCTGCGCGAACCTTCCTCGGCATCGGCTTCGCCACCACGATGGAGACCGCCGGCAGCGCGGTCGGAATGCCGCCGTTCTGACCTTCGAGGCCATCGACCCAAGGAGAGCCGCCCCATGCACGACAGGACTCCGCAGCAGAACGACAGCGCAGCGCTCATGGAGCGCGTGCTCTTCGAGGTGAAGCGCGTCGTCGTCGGCCAGGATCATTTCCTCGAGCGCGTGCTGGTCGCGATCCTCGCGCAGGGGCACCTGCTGGTCGAAGGCGTTCCGGGCCTCGCAAAGACGCTCACGGTCAACACCTTCGCGCGCGCCGTGAGCGGCTCGTTCCGGCGCGTGCAGTTCACGCCGGACCTGCTGCCCGCCGACCTCGTCGGCACGCGCATCTACAACCAGAAGACCGGCGAGTTCGGCACCGCGCTCGGCCCGGTGTTCACCAACCTGCTGCTCGCCGACGAGATCAACCGCGCGCCGGCGAAGGTGCAGAGCGCGCTGCTCGAGGTGATGCAGGAGCGCCAGGTGACGATCGCGGGCGTCACGCACAAGGTGCCCGAGCCCTTCCTCGTGATGGCGACGCAGAACCCGATCGAGACCGAAGGCACCTACCCGCTGCCCGAGGCGCAGGTCGACCGCTTCATGATGAAGGTGCTGGTCGGCTACCCGAGCGAGGAGCAGGAGTACGTGATCGTCGAGCGCATGACCGGCGAGCCGCCGGTCGTCGCCGAGGTCGCGACCACCGCGCAGCTCGCCGCATTGCAGCGCGAGTGCCGCCGCAACTACGTCGACCCGGGGCTCGTGCAGTTCGCCGTGCGCCTCTCCGCCGCGACGCGCCATCCCGCGCGCTACGGGCTTGGCGAGATCGCGCGCTACATCGCCTTCGGGGCGAGCCCGCGCGCCACCATCCACCTCGTCGAGGGCGCCCGGGCACTGTCGTTCCTGCGCGGGCGCGACTACGTGCTGCCCGAGGACCTCGTCGATCTCGCTCCCGACGTGCTGCGCCACCGCCTCGTGCTCACCTACGAGGCGCTCTCCGAGGGCGAGACACCCGACGCCCTGATCCGCCGCGTCATGCAGGCGGTGCCGGCGCCGGCCAGGCCGCTGGCCGATCATGTCGCGCTCGCCGGCGGCTGACCGCGATCCGGAGCGGCTGCTGCAGCGCCTCGAGTGGACGGTGCTGCGGCGGCTCGACGGCCTGCTGCAGGGCGACTACCGCACGCTGCTGCGCGGCCACGGCCTCGATCTCGCTGACCTGCGCGAGTACCAGGTGAACGACGACGTGCGCCACATCGACTGGAACGCGACCGCCCGCCTGCAGACGCCCTACGTGCGCGTGTTCAACGAGGACCGCCAGATCGACGTCTGGTTCCTGCTCGACCTGAGCGCGTCGGTCGAGTTCGGCTCGCGGGGCGTGCGCAAGAGCGCGCTCGCGGCCGAGCTCACCGCGGTGCTCGCGCGCCTGCTGACGCGCAACGGGAACCGCGTCGGGGCGATCCTGTACCGCAACGGCGTCGACGAGGTGGTGCCGGCGCGCACCGGTCGCCGCCACGTGCTGCATCTGATCGCGCGCCTCGCGCGGGGCGAGGCGCGCGCCGGGCGCGAGACCGCGCTCGCCGAGCTGCTCGAGGCCGCGCACCGGATGCTGCGGCGCCGCTCGGCGGTATTCATCGTGTCGGACTTCATCGGCCGGCCGGGATGGGACAAACCCCTCGGGCTGCTCGCGCGACGGCACGAGACGGTCGCCGTGCGCCTGATCGACCCCCTCGAGGCCGAGCTGCCCGACCTCGGGCTCGTGGTGATGCAGGATGCCGAGACAGGCGAGCAGCTCTTCGTCGATACCCACGACGCGGGCTTTCGCGCGCGCTTCGAGCAGGCGGCCGCGGCGCACGAGCAGTCCCTGCGCGAGGTGCTCGCCGCCGCCGGCGTCGACTGCCTCGAGCTCGCCACCGACGAGCGCCTCGACGCGGCGCTGCTGCGCTTCGCGCAACTCAGGACCCGCCGGGGGCGTGCCGCCGCATGACGGCGCTCGCCGCGCTCCGCTCGCTCGAGTTCCAGTGGCCCGCGATGCTGTGGCTGCTCGCGGCGCTGCCGGTCCTCGCGGCGCTGTACGCGCGGCGCAGGGCGGGCACGGCGCGCGGCGCGGCCCTCGAGCCGGCCGGGCCGGCGGCGAGCGCGCTGCGCAGCCGGCTCCCCGCGGCCCTCATGTTCGCGGCGCTCGCCGTCCTGCTGCTCGCGGTCGCGCGCCCGCAGGCGAAGCTCGTGCTGCCGTCGAGCGCGCGCACGATTGTCGTCGCGATCGACATCTCGGGCAGTATGCGCGCGACCGACGTGAAGCCCACGCGCCTCAAGGCGGCGCAGGAGGCGGCGAAGGCCTTCGTCGCGAACCAGCCGGTGTGGGTGCGCGTCGGCGTGGTCGCGGTCGCCGGCACCGCCGCGGTGGCCCAGGCGCCGACGAGCAGCCGCAAGGATGTCGACCAGGCGATCGACCGGCTGCAGGCGCAGCGCGGCTCGGCGCTCGGCACCGGGATCGTGATCGCGCTCGCCACGCTCCTTCCCGACGCGGGCATCGACGTGCAGGCGGCGACGGAGGGCCGCATCCCGCCGCCCGCCGGCATCGAACCGCCGATCGGCGCGGCGCGCGCCGACGGCGCGATCGTGCTCTTCTCCGACGGCGCGAACAACGTCGGCCCGGACCTCGAGCAGGCCGCGGCGCTCGCCGCCGAGCACGGCGTGCCGGTCTACGGCGTGGGCATCGGCACGACCGACGGCGCGGTCGTGCGCGCCGAGGGCTGGGCGATGCGCGTGCGGCTGGAAGAAGCGCCGCTCGAGAAACTCGCCGAGCTCACGGGGGGCGAGTACTTCCGCTCCGGCGACGCGGCGCGCCGGCAGCGCATCTTCGACACGCTGGGCGCGCGCCTGACGTTCGGGCGAGCCCGGACCACCGAGCTGAGCGCGCCGCTCGCCGCGCTCGGCGCGGCGCTCGCGATCATCGCCGCGCTGCTCTCGTTGCGCTGGTTCGACCGCATCCTCTGAGCGCCTTCGCGAGGCGGGACTCGGCGCTACATCGCCTTGAACAGGTCCGCGTAGACGCGGCTCACCGGCAGCATTTCCTTTCGGTGCCGTAACTGCAGCGCCACGCGCCCCGTTTCGTCCTTCACCGCGGCTGCAACCTCCTTGAGGTTGACGATGGTGCCGCGATGCACCTGCTGGAAGGTCTGCGGCAGCTGCGGCGCGAGCTCCTTGAGCGGCGTGCGCAGCAGGCTCTCGCCCTCGGCGGTGACGACGGTGGTGTATTTGTCGGCGGACTGCAAGTAGCACACGTGGTCGATGGGGATCACCTTGACCGTGCTGCCCGACCCGGCCATCACCTGCGTGAGCGGCTCGGCCTTCGGCGCGAGCGTGCCCAGGGACCTCAACTGCCGCGCGAGCAGCTCGAAGCTGCGCTGGCGCGCCTTCAGCCTCTCCGCCGTGGCCCTCAGCCGGTCGACCTGGACGGGCTTGAGCACGTAGTCCATCGCCGCGACCTCGAAGGCCTTGGTCGCGTACTGGTCGTAGGCGGTGACAAAGACGATCGCCGGCGCGGCTTCGCCCATGCGGTCGGCGATCTCGGCAGCCGCCTCGAGCCCGGTCAGGCCCGGCATCTGGATGTCGAGGAACGCGACGTCGGGCTTCAGGCGCTCGGCCGCCTGCACGGCTTCCAGGCCGTTCGGCACGACCGCGGCGATCTCGAGCTCCGGCCAGGCTTCGGCGAGCGCGGTCTTGAGAGCGAGCGAGAGCAGCGGCTCGTCGTCGGCGATGAGCGCGTTCATCGCGGCAGGCTGAGCGTCACGGTGAATCCGCCCGCGGGATTGCCGCCGGCCTCGACGCGGGCGGCGCCGGCGAACGCCGCCGCCAGGCGCTCGCGCACGTTGGCGAGCCCGACGCCCGCGCCGCCGGACGCGGGGGCTCCGCCCCCCGTGTCCGCGACTTCGAGCACCAGCATTTGTCCATCGGATCTTGCGCCGACCGTCACCGTGCCGCCCTCGACCTTCGGCTCGAGCCCATGCTTGACGGCATTCTCCACCAGCGGCTGCAGCAGCATCGGTGGAATTTCGACCGCGGCAAGCTCGGGCGGAAGCGCGAGCTCGTACTTCAGTCGCGGCCCCATGCGGATGGCGAGCACTTCGAGGTAGTTGCGCAGCAGCGCGAACTCCTCGCCGAGCGGGCTGCGCTCGCGGCGCGCGGCGGCCAGCGTCGCGCGCAGGTAGTCGTTGAGGTGGCGCAGCATCTCGCGCGCCCGCGGCGGATCGGTGGCGATCAGCGCGTCGAGGTTCGCCAGCGTGTTGAAGAGGAAATGCGGCTCGATCTGCGCCTGCAGGAGCTTGAGCTGCGCCTCGATGCGGCCGCGCTCGAGCTCGGCGGCCCGGTGCCGGCTCCAGAAGAACCAGGTGCCGGCGATGCCGGCGGCGAGCGTGACCCCGAGCGCCGCCCCGGCGTCGCGGCCCGCGGTCCAGGGGATGCCGAGCAGCGCCGACGCGAGCGCGCTGCCGGCGAGCCAGCCGACGACGATCCCGAGCGCGATCAGTGCGAGAAGCGGCGCGGTCGGCGGCCTGCGGCCGGGCCACAGCGCGCGCCAGCCCAGGTGGATCACGGCGAGGACGATGAGCCCGATGCAGTTCGAGAAAACGAGGTTGACGCCGAATCCGCCGCCGTAGCGCAGCAGCGTGAGCAGCGCGGCGATCGCCGTGTTGAAGGCGAGCACCGCGACCAGCGCGAAGCGGAATCCCTGCATGCGAGGCGAAGCTTAGCCTCAGTCGGATCGGCGTTGGGACCAGACGCGCGCCGCGCGCGCCGGAAAGTACCCTCCGAGCACGCCGCAGGCGAGGCTCGTGCCGAGCGCGAATGCGGCCGCCTGACGCAGGTCCGGGTGCATCGCCAGCGACACCGCGACCACGTAGCGCGCAAGAAAGATGGCGAGGATGACGGCGAGCGGGGCCCAGCTTCCGGGCACGACGAAGCTGCGCGACTCCCGGAGGTAGCGCGCGCCCGCGAGCCGGCCGAGCGCGATCCCGGCGCCCACGCTCGCCGCGAGGCCGCAGATCCAGGCAGCCGCGCCTGCGAGCGTGAACCCGAAGAGGAGCGTCAGCCCGAAGAACGAATACGCCGTCATCGCGACGGGCAGGGCGGCGAGGCGCAGCTCGTGCACGGTGCGGGTGCGCGCCTGCAGCAAGCCGAGCACGACGAGCGCGACGAGCAGGCCCCAGACCCACACCGGGGTTCCCGCGATCGCCCTTTGTACGATGGTGAATGCGAGCATGGTCAGATCACTCCAAGGCTCGTCCATAGCATGTGGCCGAGCAGGCGGTTGGGAAGCAGCGTGAACAGACCCGCGACGCCGAGACCGAGGACGTAGATCCCGACCATCATCCGGCGGTGGCGCCGGATGCGGCCCGTCGCGGCGAAGTAGATGCCCAGCCCGAGAAGGATCGGCACCGCGACGGACAGGATGTGGATCGCGGAGAAATGCCCCCTGGTCTGGATCCAGAAGCTGGAGACCGCCGCGACCAGCATGAGGACGACCCAGCTCCGGCCGGCAGCGCGGTGCACTACCGAGCCCTTGCGCGCGGCGAAGGCGAGGGCGCCGACGCCGATCGCCAGGAACGCGGCGGTCATGTGCGCAACGATCACGGCGTCGAATCCGTACTTCACTGCGTCCATAACGACCTCCATTCGAGAATCGATGGATCGCACTCTGGGCCTCGCGAATCCGCGCCTCCACCGGAATGCGACCGATCGCAGCCGGCGCCGACGAACCGCTAAACCGGGCGGACGAACGATCTCTCGATCGCGCGAGCGACCGTCTACGACGGCACCGGGCTGCCTCGCGCGCGCTATGCGGCTCAGCTTGACGCATACTCTGAAGCTCTCAGCGGCGCGAGCCGCGGGCTGTACTTCCCGCTGCACAAAGGCTGGCGGAGTTGGTAGCGTTGGCTAATTCGAGGAATCTGAAGGAGTCCACCATGAGCAACGACGCAGTACTCCACAACATTGACGCGCGTGGCGTGGCCACCTTGCTCCTCAATCGTCCCGAGGTGAACAACGCCTACGACGACGCCGTCATCCAGGGTCTGCTGGACGCGATGGACGAACTGGGCGCGCGCGGTGGACTGCGCGCTGTCGTCGTGCGCGGCGCGGGAAAGCACTTTCAGGCCGGCGCCGATTTGAACTGGATCCGGCGCGTCGCGGCGCAGTCAGCGGAAGAAAACGAGCGCGCCTCGCGAGCCACCGCCGAGGCGGTGCGGCGGCTGAACGGGCTTCCGGTGCCGACGATCGCGCTCGTGCAAGGGGGTTGCTTCGGCGGGGGAACGGGCATCGTGGCGGCATGCGATGTGGTCTTCGCCGCCGACAATGCAATGTTCTCGATAGCGGAAACGCGCTGGGGCTTGATGGCGGGAATCATCCTGCCGCAGCTTGCCGACGCGATCGGCGCGCGGCAGGTACGGCGCTACGCGCTGACCGGCGAGCGCTTCGGCGCACAGGAGGCGCGCAGGATCGGGCTCGTGCACGAGGTGGTGCCGCTTGCCGAGCTGGAAACCGCCGGCGCGCGGCTGGTCGAGCAGCTACTGCAGAACGCCCCTGAGGCCAATATTCAGACCAAGCGCGTCGCCCTCGAATTCGCGTGGGGCTCGGTGGACGAATCCGTTTTCGACAGGCTCGTCGCGCAGCATGCCGCCAAGCGCCGCAGCGCGGAAGCGGCCGAGGGTCTTGCCTCGTTCGTCGAAAAGCGGCCGGCGCGCTGG